>OZ253581.1:1637500-4346423 GCA_965263055.1 Vicinamibacterales bacterium
GGCCGCGAGGCGAATCAGCCCCTCGCTCCCGAGTGCGCCGAGCCAGGCGCTGTTGAAGTCGATCACCGTAGCCTCGGGATCCAGCAGCTTGAAGATCTGCTGTCGGTAGGTCTCGGCGTTCGCGTCGATCTCCTCGCGCGTCAGGGCCGGGCGGGTCTTCGAGCGGCCCGTGGGGTCCCCGATCAGGCCGGTGAAGTCACCGACCAGGAAGATCACCCGATGTCCGAGATCCTGAAAGTGCTTCATCTTCCGGACCAGGACGGTGTGCCCCAGATGCAGGTCGGGCGCAGTCGGGTCAAATCCCACCTTGACAGTCAGCGGCCGGCCCGTCTCGGCGGACCGGGTCAGCTTGGCGCGCAGCTCCGCCTCACGCACCACGTCGACGCATCCCTTGGTCAGGTACGCGATCTGTTCGTCAAGCGTCATCTGAACTGCTAATCCTATTGGCCCGCCCGGATCACGCAGGCGCGATGAAGCGGCGTCCCTCAATCCGCCAGCCTCCCGCCAGCACCGCGCCTATCGCCTCCGGGTAGATCCGATGCTCTTCCACCAGAATACGGGCGGTGAGCGTCTCCGGCGTATCGTCGGGCTCCACCGGTACCGCCGCCTGCCGGACGATCGGCCCGTCGTCCAGCTCAGGTGTGACGATGTGGACCGTCGCGCCGCTCACCGCCACGCCGTGCGTCCACGCCTGCTGCTGCGCGTCGAGTCCGGGGAACGCCGGGAGCAGCGACGGATGGATGTTGAGGATCCGGTTCGGGAACGCCTCGACGAACGCCGCGCTCAGCAACCGCATGAATCCGGCAAGACAGACCAGGTCGACCGAGCACCGCCGCAACTCGTTCACCATTGCCAGGTCGAACGCCTCGCGCGACGGATAGTCGGTGTGGCGCACCACCACCGTCTCGACACCCGCTCTCGCCGCCCGCGCAAGGCCGGCCGCGGCCGGCCGGTTGGAGATGACTACCGCCAGCCCCGCGTCGAGCCGGCCGTCCGCGATGGCGTCGATGATTGCCTGCAGGTTGCTGCCACGGCCCGAGATCAATACGCCGATCCGGCGGCTGCCGATTTCGGAGTGCGCCGCCGTACCGCCACCTGCGCCGTCGGTCATCAATCCCTGGTCCGTCCGTCAGTAGGATGCTGTCTGGGCAATCGCGGCGTACTCCACCCGGCGCTCACCTGCGCGGATCTCCCCGATCACTCCTGCACCCACCTCGCCGCAGGTGATCAGCTTCGCCACGACGTCGTGAACGTCGTCCGGCGCACAGGCGATTACCAAGCCGATCCCCATGTTGAACGTCCGGTACATCTCCGTTTCCGGCACCCCTCCCGCCGCCTGGAGGAACTCGAAGATCGGCAGGCGCGACCAGCGGTCCGGATCGATCACGGCTTTGCACCCCTCCGGCAGGATGCGCGGCACATTGTCAGTCAACCCGCCGCCCGTAATGTGCGCGATGCCCTTTGTCCGGCCCATGTCGATTGCGGGACGGACGGTCGCCGTATACGACCGATGCGTTCGGAGCAGCTCTTCACCCACCGTGCAGCCGAGCGCCTCTACTTCCGAGTCGACGCCCAGGCCGAGGGTGTCGAACAAGATCGCGCGGGCGAGCGTGTAGCCGTTCGTGTGCAGCCCGCTCGACGGCAAACCAATCAGGGCATCGCCGGGACTGATCGCGCGGCCGTCGAGAATCCGCGCCCGGTCGACAAGGCCTACGACGAAACCGGCGAGGTCGTACTCGTCAGCCGCGTAGAACCCCGGCATCTCCGCCGTCTCTCCGCCGAGCAGCGCGCAACGGTTCTCCCGGCAGCCGGTCGCCACCCCTTCGACCACCTCGGAGGAGACCTCCGGCGCCAACCGGCCGGTCGCCAGATAGTCGAGAAAGAAGATCGGCCGCGCCCCCTGCACCAGAATGTCATTGACGCAGTGGTTCACCAGGTCGACACCGACTGTCGTGTGGACGCCGGCCGCGAACGCGACCTTCAGCTTCGTCCCGACGCCATCGCAACTCGCCACCAGCACCGGTTCGTCCATCCCGCCCAGTTCCGGGAGGAACAATCCGCCGAACGTCCCGATGTCGCTCAGCACGCCTTCGCTGAAGGTGCTTCGGGCGAGGTGCTTCACACGCTCGACCACCGTCTGACCGGCGTCTATGTCTACCCCCGACGTCTTGTAGTCCATCGTCCGTAGCCGGTCGTCAATCGCTGTCCGCGGTCAGAACTCCAACACCTGCATCACCGTCTCTACCGTCGCCCGTACCCGGTCCGACTGCCCGTCGGCCCAGTAGAGTTCCCGCATCAGGATGTAGAACCGCTCCTCTGCGAGATCCTCGTCGAGCATGTCGAACGCGTCGCGTAGAAGCAGCAGCACGCCTTCTAGATCGTCGCGCGTCGCGATCGTCTCGAAAGCCAGCTCCGGCGTCCGTAGCGCGACTGCCCCGAGCGCGAGCGCGATCGGCGCGCGCCCCGGATCGACGGCGTCGACGCCAGCGTCAAGCAGTCCGGCAAGGGCCTCGGCGTGACCCGCCATCGCGAGTGCGGCGGCGGCTGACGACGCCGCACGCAGCAGTTCCCGGTCGTCTCCGGAGCTTCTCGCGCCGTACTCCAGCGCGCCGACTACGTAGTTCAACTGGCTTCGACAATCGACCCCGAGCAGGCAGGTGGTAGCCGAGACGATCGGTTGATCGGGATCGTACGGGTCGACCGCCGTTCCGGTGAGCGCCAGGAGCGCCCGATCGTCGCCGATCTTGCCGAGCGCGATCAGCGCGTCGTCCCGCAACGGCCCCTCCTCCGAAGCGAGGGGCAGCAGTTGATCGACCGCCCAGGCGGCGCGCTGATCGCCGAGCGCCTCGATCACCGCCGAGCGAAATGCCGACTCGCCCCGGTTGATGTCGGCCGTCAACTGCCCCTGCACCACCGGGTCGTCGGCGTGCGCCGCGAGCGCCCGAATCAGTTGCGGCCGGATGAACTCGGAGTTCTCCCGCTCGAGCGCCCCGAGCAGCCGGCGCGCCAGAGACGGATCGGGACGGTACGCCGCCGCTTCGTACGCCACGGCGCGGACCCGGTCGTTCAGCGAGTCGAGCGCCTCGCGGAAGTACGCATCCACTCGCGGGTCGGGATAACCGGAAAGGATCACGGCAGCGCGAAACTGCACGTAGCTGTCGGGATGCGTGCGGGCCGCGTCGAGGAGGGCCGGCACGACGACCGCCTGTTCGGTCCGCCGCACGACGCGCGACGCCTCGGCCCGCACCTCGTAGCTGAAATCGCCCAGCGCGGTGATCGTCTGCGCAAGCTCAGGCGGCATCTGGGCGTAGACGGGCGCACGTCGCACCACGGCGCCGGCGAGCGCCCAGGCGCAGACGGCCACGGCCGCCACCAGGAAATGGCGCCCCGTCACGGCTCGTCCTGTGTTCCGTTGCCTCCCTCGGGCGCCATCTTAAGCACCAACTGCATGTAGGCATCGGAATCCTGCGGCGGGGGGACCGGGTACTCGCCTGTATAGCAGGCGGTGCAGTACTCCCCGCTCCGCTCGCCAACTGCGCCGCGCAGCCCTTCGATGCTCAGGTAGGCGAGCGTATCGGCCCCCATGAAGTCGCGAATCTCGTCGACGCTGCGCGATGCCGCGATCAGTCCGTCGCGGTGGGGCGTGTCGATACCGTAGTAGCAGGGCGCCACCGTCGGCGGGCAACTGATCCGCATATGGACCTCGGTCGCGCCCGCCGCCTTGATCATCGCGACAATTCTCTGGCTGGTGGTGCCACGTACGATCGAGTCGTCCACCAGGACCACGCGCCTTCCCTCCAGCACGCTCCGGACCGTGTTCAGCTTCACCTTCAACTTGAGGTCGCGAATCGACTGGTGCGGCTGAATGAACGTGCGGCCGACGTAGTGGTTCCGGATCAGCCCCATCTTGAGCGGGATCCCGGAGCTCTCGGCGTACCCGATCGCCGCTACCAGACCGGAGTCCGGAATCGGCACGACGACATCGGCTTCGACGCCCGCTTCTTCCGCCAGGCGGCGGCCGAGGTTCGTCCGTACCATGTTCACGCTCTGGCCGAAGACATAGCTGTCGGGACGCGCGAAGTAGACATGTTCGAAAACGCAGTGCGAGACGCGGGTCGGCGGGAACGGCTTGTACGACCGAACGCCATCCTTTCCCATCACCAGCACCTCGCCCGGCTCGATCTCCCGCTCGTAGGTGGCGCCGATCAGATCCATCGCGCAAGTCTCGGAGCAGACGACGTACGCCTCGCCGATCCGGCCCAGCGCAAGGGGACGAAACCCGTGCGGGTCGCGCACCGCGATCAGATTCTCCGGCGTCAGCAGGACCAGCGAGAACGCTCCGCTCACCTGGGAAACCGATTCCACGATGGCGTCCTCCGGGGTGGCGGCCGTCGACTTGGCATAGAGATGCAGCACCACCTCGGTGTCGCTGTTGGTCTGGAAGATCGAACCTCCCCGCACCAGCCGCTCGCGCAGCTCGGCCGCGTTCACCAGGTTGCCGTTGTGGCAGAGCGCGATCTGGCCGTGCGAGCAGTCGATCAGGATCGGCTGCGCGTTCACGATCCGGCTGTCGCCGTACGTCGAGTACCGCACATGGCCAATCGCCGATGCGCCCGGCAGGCTGGCGAGCAGGCTGTCGTTGAATGTGTCGCCGACATAGCCCATGGCGCGCGACAGCTTCACGCGGCCGCCGTCCGCCGCCGCGATGCCGGCGGACTCCTGCCCGCGGTGCTGCAGCCCGTAAAGGCCCAGGTAGGTGAGAGAAGACGCTTCCGCGTGTCCATGGATGCCGAAGACGCCGCACTCGTCGTGGAACTTGTCGTCGTCCAGCGACTCGCGCATCCGGGTCGTAACGTCCCGTGCCCGCCCGACCGTCGATGTGTGCTCTTCGTCTGCGCTCATGCGGCCGTCTCCTCAAAGTGACGCGACAGGCCGGTCGACCACGCCCGTTCCGCCTCCGCGAGTGGAACGCCGACCGGCGCGTCCGGCGCTCCCTCGATGGCGAACCGCAACCGCTCGCCGCCGGTCCGCCCCAGGACGCGGGCCGGCACTCCCGCCGCCGCCGCCGTCGCCGCCACGCGGTCGGCGTCCGCTTCGCGTGCCGACACGACAATCTGCGACGCCGCCTCGCCAAAGAGCGCCGCCGCCAGACCGCCCGCGCCGGCCGCGGCAGCCGGCAATGTCACGTCGCAGCCGATGCCGCCGCTGTCGAACGCGCATTCGGCCAGCGTCACCGCCAGGCCGCCGTCGCTGCAGTCGTGCGCCGAGCGGAGCAGCGACCCCGCCGCGAGCAGGGCAATCAGTTGCTGCAGCGCCCGTTCGTCCGCCAGGTCGATCGCCGGAGGCGCCCCCCGCACGATGCCATGCACCACTTTCAGGTACTCGCTCCCGCCCAGCGTTCCCCCCGGCTGCCCAAGCAGCAAGATGACATCGTCGGCCGCGCGGAACGATCGTCCCACACGACGCTCTGCTTGATCCACTATCCCAACCACGCCCAACACCGGGGTAGGCAGGATGGCCTGGCCGTCGGTCTCGTTGTAGAGGCTGACGTTTCCGCCCGTTATCGGAATCCCGAGCGCCCGGCAGGCATCGCCGATCCCGGCGACCGCGCGGGCGAGTTGCCACATGATCTCCGGCCGCTCCGGGTTGCCGAAGTTGAGGCAGTTCGTCGCGCCGACCGGCTGCGCTCCGACGCAGGCGACGTTGCGGGCCGATTCCGCGACGGCGAGCATCGCCCCGCGGTACGGATCGAGCCAGCAGTACCGCCCGTTGCCGTCGACGGAGAAGGCCAGCGCGCGGCGCGTTCCCTTGACCCGCACGACCCCCGCGCCCGTTCCCGCCGGAGCAATCGTGTTGGTCCGGACCATGTGGTCGTACTGACGGTAGATCCAGCGGCGGCTGGCGACGCCGGGCGACCCGACGAGACGCATGAAGGTGTCGTTGGTCACGGCGTCCGCTGCCAGCGCCGCGGTGTCGAGCGTCTGCCGTTCCGCCAGATCGTCCGGCTCGCGCGTTGGCCGGTCGTAGAGCGGCGCCTCGTCGGCAAGAGGCCGATTCGGGATCTCCGCCACCACCTTCCCGCCTTCGCGAACCCGCAACAGGCCATCGCCCGTCACCTCGCCGATCCGGACCGCGTGGAGGTCCCACTTCTCGAAGATGCGGTCCACCTCCGTTTCGCGACCCTGCCGAACGATGAACAGCATCCGCTCCTGCGATTCGGAAAGCATGATCTCGTATGGCGTCATCTCCGACTCACGCTGCGGGACGTGCGCGACGTCGATGTCGATGCCGGCGCCGCCCCGGGCGCCCATCTCGCACGACGAGCAGGTGAGCCCCGCCGCCCCCATGTCCTGCAGGCCGACCAGCGCGTCGGTGCGCAGCACCTCCAGGCACGCCTCGAGCAACAGCTTCTCCATGAACGGATCGCCCACTTGCACGTTGGGACGCTTCTCGGCGGAAGCGTCATCGAACTCGGCGGACGCCATCGTCGCGCCATGAATGCCGTCGCGGCCCGTCTTCGCACCGACGTAGTAGACCGCGTTGCCCGTGCCTTCCGCGCGGCCGCGGATCACGCCGTCCGCCGGCGCGACGCCGAGACAGAAGACATTGACCAGCGGGTTGCCGGCGTAGCTCTCGTCGAACGCGACCTCGCCGCCAACCGTCGGCACCCCGATGCTGTTGCCGTAGCCGGCGATTCCGGCGACCACGCTGTCGATCAGGCGGCGCGTCAGCCCTGCTTCGAGTGGCCCGAACCGGAGCGAGTCGAGCAGGGCGACCGGGCGCGCGCCCATCGTGAAGATGTCACGGATGATCCCGCCCACGCCGGTCGCCGCCCCCTGGTAGGGCTCGATGAACGACGGGTGGTTGTGGGATTCTATCTTGAAGACCGCCACCAGGCCGTCGCCGATGTCGATCACGCCTGCGTTCTCGCCCGGCCCCTGCACCACGCGCGGCCCGGTGGTCGGGAGCGTGCGGAGGTGGATCCGCGAGCTCTTGTAGCTGCAATGCTCCGACCACATCACCGAGAAGATCCCCAGCTCCAGCAGGTTCGGATGCCGGCCGAGGATGGTGACCATCCGGTCGTACTCGTCCCGGGTCAGCCCGTGCGCCGCAATGGCCTCGTCATCGATCCGCACCGCGCCGGGCTCCGCGTCGTGCGCCGTCATCCCACCGAGTAGGCCGCCGTAGCGGCGATGTCCGGTGCGGCAGCGGCCACGCCGCCCCGCGCCAGGGCGGCGGCGACCGATTCGAAGATGACGCGGCCGTCGGTACTGCCGACCGCCGCCTCGCAAGCCCGCTCCGGATGCGGCATCAAGCCGACCACGTTGCGCGCCCGGTTCGCGATGCCGGCGATCGCGCTGATCGATCCGTTGAGGTTCCACCGGTCGTCGAGCGTCCCGTCAGGCGCGGTGTAACGGAAGATCACCTGGCGATGCCTTTCCAGTTCCGCCAGGCTGGCCTCGTCAGCGTAGTAGTTCCCTTCGCCGTGCGCGATCGGAATCCGGAGCACCTGTCCCTCCGACGCCAGGCGGGTGAACGGAGTGTCGGTCGCCTCGACGCGCAGATGGACGTGCTCGCAGATGAACTTCAGTTCGCGGTTCCGCCGCATGCCGCCGGGCAACAGTCCCGCTTCGAGCAGGATCTGGAAGCCGTTGCAGATGCCCACTACCGGCCCGCCGGCAGCCGCGAACTCCACGACCCGCTGCATGATCGGCGAGAACCGAGCGATGGCGCCGGTCCGGAGATAGTCGCCGTAGGAAAAGCCGCCGGGCAGCACCACCAGGTCGGCGCCGCCCAGATGCTCCGTCTTGTGCCAGACGAGCTCCACCTGGTGGCCCAGCACCGGCCCGAGCGCGTGGTACGCGTCGTGGTCGCAGTTCGATCCAGGGAACACGACCACCGCCGCCTTCATTCCTCCGCCACCTCCACGCGGTAGCTCTCGATCACCGGATTGGCGAGCAACCGGTCGGCCACCTCGGTGGCAAGCGAGCGCGCCTCGTCGGCCGAAGCCGCATCGACGTTCAGCTCGAAGTACTTTCCCTGGCGGACGTCGCGCACCGCACCGTAGCCGAGCGATCCGAGCGCCCCGGTGATCGTCTTACCCTGCGGATCCAGTATCGACCGCTTCAGCGTGACGTACACCTTCACCGTCACGAGGCGTTCCCCCGCGCGCCGACGCCGACGGGCTCCCGGCCCTCGGCCACGCCGCCTCGACCGTCCACGTCGCCCGTGGCGAACGCCCGCGCCATGATTGCGTCGACATGCCGGAGTTGAACGTCGAGGTCGAACGCCTCCTCGATAGCCTCCGGCGGCAGGATGGCGGTCACCTCAGGGTCATCGAGCAGCAGCGTCTTGAAGTCCCGCTGTTCGTCGTGCGACCGCATCGCGTTCCGCTGCACCAGGAGGTAGGCGTCCTCGCGCGACACCCCGCGCTTTGCCAGCTCCAGCAGCACCGTGCCGGAGAAGACGACGCCGCGCGAGCGGTGCAGGTTCTCCAGCATCCGGTCGGGATAGACCACCAAGCCGCGGACGATCCGGGTGAACCGGCGGATCATGTGATCGAGCGCGCAGAAGCTGTCGGGGAGAATCACTCGTTCGACGGAGGAATGGGAAATGTCGCGCTCGTGCCAGAGCGCGATGTTCTCGAGCGCCGCCATGGCGTTCGCGCGCACCAGGCGCGCCAGTCCCGTTACCTGCTCGCAGCCGATCGGATTTCGCTTGTGCGGCATCGCCGACGAGCCCTTCTGCCCCTTCGCGAACGGCTCGGCCACTTCGCCGATCTCGTTCTTCTGCAGGCCGCGCACTTCTACCGCGAACTTCTCGAGGGACGCCGCAGTGATCGCGAGCGCACCTAGCAGCTCGGCGTGGCGGTCGCGCTGAATCACCTGCGAGGCAACCGGCGCGGGGGCAAGCCCGAGGCGGTCGCATACGCCCTGCTCGATCGCCGGGTCGAGATGCGCGTAGGTTCCGACCGCGCCCGACAGCTTGCCTACACTGACCGCCTCCCGCGCCCGGACAATCCTCGCGCGGTCCCGTCCGAGCTCGGCGTACCACAACGCCAGCTTGACGCCGAACGTCATGGGCTCGGCATGGACGCCGTGCGTCCTCCCAATCATCGGCGTGTGCCGGTGTGCATCCGCCTGCGCGCACACCGCGTCGCGCAGGGCATCGAGGTCCGCGAGCAGCAGGTCGCATGCCTCGCGCATCTGCAGCGCCTGGGCCGTGTCGATCACGTCGGACGACGTCATGCCAAAATGCAGCCAGCGCGCGGAGGGCCCCACCGCTTCCGCCACCGCCGTCGTGAAGGCGATGACGTCGTGCTGCGTCGTCTCCTCTATCTCCGCGACGCGCGCCGCGTCGACCGCGCCCTTCTCGCGAATGTCGCTCGCCGCTTCCGGCGGGATCAGGCCATGTTCGGCCATCGTCTCGGCCGCGGCGACTTCGACGCTCAACCAAGTGCCGTAGCGGCGCTGATCGGTCCAGAGGCGCCCCATCGCGGCCGGCGTGTAGCGGGGAATCATCGGGCGCTGCCTCGTGGTCCTCCTGGTGTCCGATCAATCCAGGGCGAGCCGCGACGGCTCGATCGGTTCGGCGACCGGACCGACCAGCGCACCGCCGAGCGCGCCGTTCCGGAACAGGTCGCTCGCGACGCGCTGGACATCCTCGCTCGTCACCGCCGCGTAGCTGGCCAGCGCCTCCGCCACCGTCATGTGGCGGGCGTAGTACATCTCCGAATGGGCAAGTTCCGCCATCCGGGCCCCGGGACTCTCGAACGCCAACAGCAGGTTGCTCTTCGCATGATCCTTCGCCCGCTGCAGCTCGTCCTCCGGAACCGGGGTCGTCCTGAAAGCGCGCAGCGCCTCGACAATCAGATCCACGACCTCGCCTACCGCCGCCTCCGCGCAGCCCGCGTGAATGGTCACGAGGCCGGCATCCCGATACGCCGTCATGCCGCTCCCCACGGAGTAGGCGAGGCCTCGCTGCTCGCGGATCTGCTGGAACAGGCGCGCGCTCGTCGGTCCCCCCAGCATGTCGATCAGGAGGGCAAGCGCGTAGCGGTCCGGATGCCGTTGCGGGTAACCGCGCGTACCCAGGCAGATGTGCACCTGCTCCAGCCCCTTGTCGCGCACTTCGAGCCGGACCCCAGTCTGCGGTTGGTCGTCCTGCAACGGCTCGCATCCTGTCGGTACCGCCGAGAACGCCTCTTCCACAAGGGCGCCCAGATGGTCCGGATCGACATTCCCGGCGGCGGCCACGATCAGATTCTCCGCCCGGTACGCCCGGCCGAAGTAGTCGCGCAGGGCGGGGGCATCGAATGCGGACACCGTCGCGACGGTCCCGAGAATCGACCGACCCAGCGGATGACCCGGAAAGAGCCCCTCGGTGAACAGTTCGTAGGCCAGGTCTCCCGGCGTGTCCTCGACGAGATTGATCTCTTCGAGCACGACGTTTCGCTCCCGGACGATCTCCGCTTCCGGGAACGCGGGATGGAGGAGGAGATCGCTGAGCAGGTCGACGGCGTGCGGTAGATGCTCGTCGAGGGTGAGGATGTCGTACCCGGCGCTCTCGTGCGCGGTGTACGCATCGAGATTGCCGCCGATGCTATCGACCTCCTGCGCGAACTGCTGCGCAGTCCGCGCCACGGTCCCCTTGAAGAGCATGTGCTCGACGAAATGTGCGATGCCGCCCTGCGCCGGATCCTCGTGGCGCGATCCGCGCGCCAGCCAGACCCCCAGACTGACGGAGCGGACCGACGGCATCGGGTCGATCAGCAGGCGGAGTCCGCTCGGCAGCACGAGCCGCGTGATCGCTCTGTCGGTCCGACCGGGAGCGGTTGCCGCCGCCGTCGCCACGGAGGCGGGGCGGCCAGTCATTGAGGGCACGTAAACGTCTGTAAACGCTATGGTTAACGGAATAGTCGGAGGCACTGATCATATCACGCCAGCCGCGCGCGCGGCAACGGCGCGTATACGATTGGTGCCATCCACCCACCGGGATGGCATGACAACGCGCGAGGTCCTGACCGAACTTGAACCGGAGGCGTTGGCGTCGGCACTCGCCGCGCTTGACGCCCCTGCGTTCCATGCGCGGCAGATCTATCGATGGATCTACCGCCGGGGGATCACCGACTTCAGCCAGATGACCGACCTGTCCGGCGACCTCCGCACCAGACTGGGCGAAGCGTTCATCATCCCGACCCCGACGGTGGTCGCGCGGCATGACTCCGCCGATGGCACGGTGAAGTTCCACCTTCGCTTTGACGACGGACGGGAAGTGGAGACGGTGTTCATTCCGGACACTCCCGCGATGACTTTCTGCGTCTCGACGCAGGTGGGCTGCGCGATGCAGTGCGGCTTCTGCCTGACCGGGAAGATGGGATTGCTCCGAAACCTGACGGCCGGCGAGATTGCCGCGCAGGTGCGGCTCGTGGCGCATGCGCTCGGCCTGGCGGGCCGCCGTTTCAACATCGTGCTGATGGGGATGGGCGAGCCGCTCCACAACTACGACGCAACCATGAAGGCGCTCCGGATCCTGGCCGCCGACTGCGGCCTGGCGGTCCACCCGCGCCGCGTGACGCTCTCGACGGTCGGCGTGCTGCCGGCGCTCGAGCGCCTGGCGCACGAGCCGCTGATGCCGAACCTGGCGGTCTCGCTCCATGCGACCACCGAGGCTCTGCGCGACCGCCTCGTGCCGGTCAACCGGGCCTACGGACTGGCCGACCTCATCGCCGCCTGCCGCCGCTTCCCGACGAAGCGGCGCGACCGGATCACATTCGAGTACGTGCTGCTGCGGGGCGTCAACGACAGCGCGGCCGACGCCCGACGCCTGGCCGGGCTGCTGCACGGCATCCGGTCGAAGGTGAACGTCATCCCGCTGAACGAGGCGCCCGGCATTCCGTACCGCCGTCCGACCGACGCCCAGGTGGATCGCTTCGCGCGCACGCTCGCGGGACGGGGCATCACGGTGTCGGTCCGGAAGAGCCGCGGCCGCGACATCCGCGCCGCCTGCGGGCAACTGATCGTCGGCGGAACGCGACCCGCCGCCGGCCAGCGGGCCGCCGAGTTGCTGTCGTAGCTAGGCGGACGGGGGCGTCCGCACATCCAGGGCGGGCGCGGGCGCCTGCGCACCCTGCGGGATCAGCTCCCCCGTCATCGCCTCCCCCGCGCCGGTCAGGCGGACGCGGACGCGCTCGTTCCCGGCGAGCGGCGCCGGGACGTGCACGCGGAGGTAGTTGTCGGTCAGGACCGTCGTGCCGCCGCCCGTCCCGCCCGCCGCGTCGGCGCCCGCGAGGGTCAGGCCGTCCCGCACTGCCCCCACCTGCGACGCGCGAAACCGGGCCGAGAGGGCCGCGCCGGCATCGCGCAGCGCGCGCGCCCGCTCGCGGATCACCGGACCCGGCACCTTCTCCGGCATCCCGGTTGCCTCGGTGCCGGGCCGGTCCGAGTACGGAAAGACATGGAGATAAGTGATTGGACTCTCGACGATGTAGCGCAGCGTCACCGCGGCGTCGGCGTCGGTCTCGCCCGGGAACCCGACCACGAGGTCGCTCCCGATCGCGGCATCGGGGCGCCGCGAGCGAACGTCGTCGACCACGCGGCGATATGCAACCAGCGTGTACGGCCGGCGCATCCGCCGCAGCAGCGCGTCGCTCGCATGCTGCAGCGGCAGGTGCAGGTGCGGCGCGAACCGCCGGCTGCCGGTCACCAGCTCCACCACGTCCGGCGTGCAGTCCATCGGCTCGAGCGAGCTGATCCGGACAAGCAGATCGGAGGGGTGCGCGTCGAGGGCGCGCAGCAGCCCGGCGAGCGACGACGGCGGATGGAGATCGCGGCCGTAAGACCCCAGGTGCACCCCGGTCAACTGCAGTTCGCGGTAGCCCGCCTCCACCGCTCGGTCCATCTCGTCGAGCACCCGGGCGAGCGGCACGCTACGCCCCCGGCCGCGGGTCGACGGGATGATGCAGTAGGCGCACTTCTCGTCGCAGCCCGTCTGCACCCGCAGCGTCCAGGCGGTCCGGCCATGTTCCCCCGGCGGGATGAGGGCGCCGCACGCGCCGTCCCCACCACCGAACCGGACCGCCGTGGTGGGAGCCGCCGCCGCCAGGATCCGCTCGGCCAGCGCCTCCTTCTCCGCGTTGGGCACTACGGCGACGACGCCCGGCAGCGCCGCCATCGCCTCGGCATCTCGCGACGCGTAGCAGCCGGTGGCGATCACCTGCGCGCGCGGGTTGCCCCGGGCAATCCGCCGGATCGCCTGCCGCGTCCCCTGATCGGCGTTGGCGGTCACCGTGCAACTGTTCACGACGACCACGTCCGCGCGCCCCACCGGTGCGGGATGCGCGCCCGCCGCGCGCAACCGGCTCTCCAGCGCGAACGAGTCGGCCTGGTTTACGCGGCACCCAAACGTGATGATCGCAAACGTCACGGCTCGCGATCATACCGTTGGCTGAGACGCCGGGACGAAAGAGGCGTCGATGGCGCCGTCGCGTCGGCACTACTTGTTCGCGCGAAGGTCCGCATGCCGACCTACTGGCTCGCGCCGCCGTAGCCTTCGAGCACCTGATCGAGGGCGAGCACCCGCCGGACGGCATCGCTGATCGCCCTGCCTGTGAACGAGGCGCCGGCGATGGGTCGGATAGCAAGGCGGATCCACAAGGCGTCGTGCAGCACCTGGCCGTCGAACTGGCGGAGGAATTCGGAAGGCGCCATGTACTGGACCGGCTCGAAGAAGACCGTGACGTCCACGCGCCGGATCCGGCCCTCGGTGTCGAGCGTGATCAGCAGGCTCTGTCGTTCGGTCTTGGCAGTGTGGGTGTCGATGTAGGCCCGCCCCACTACTTCGTCGCCGTTGCGCGCGATGTAGCGGGGAAAGATCCGTCCGTGCATGCCGACCCGCGCGATCGCGGCGACCGCCGAGATCTGTTCCGGTGTCAGGATCACGCGATCCCGCGTCACCACCGCGCCGGGGTAGGCGAGTTCGAGCGCTTCGGCGCGGGTCATCACGCCGCTCTGGACGCCGTTCTGTGCGAGTGCCTGCCCGGTCGCCGTCGCCACGATCACCAGGGCGATCACGATCGTGGCCGTGACTGGTCTGATCATCGCCACCGGAATGCCGACTACCGGCCCGGCATCAATCCCGCCACCTCCGTCCGCACCCGGTAAAGGCCGGTCCGCGCCGTCATGTAGAGGGTGTGGCCGTCGTTTCCGAACGCAGCGTTCGCCGGCTGCTCATCGGGACGGAGGGTGCCGAGGTGTTCACCGTCGGGGCTGATCACGACGATGCCTCCCGGGCCGCTCGCCCAGAGGTTGCCCACCGTGTCGACCGCGAAGCCATCCGGCACGCCGGCATCCTCACTGTCGGTCAGGTCCAGCAGAACGCGTCCCTCGCCCAGCGTCAGGTCGTCGTTCACGGGGTACGCCATCCAGATCCGCGCTTCCTGATCCGAGTTGGCGACGTAGAGCGTCTGCTCGTCGGGCGACAGTCCGATGCCGTTCGGCCGCGTCTGGCCATCGGCCACCAGCGTCAGCGTGCCGTCCGCATCGAGCCGGTAGATGCCGTTCCAGTCGAGCTCCGCCGCCTCCGGACTCGCCAGCCCGTACGGCGGATCGGTGAAGAATGCGGCGCCGCTCGAGTGGTAGACGATGTCGTTCGGGCTGTTGAGGCGCATGCCGTCGTACCGATCCGCCAGCGTGATGCGCGTGCCGTCCGGTTCGATCCGCGCGATGCGGCGGTTCCCGTGCTCGGACAGGACGACGCGGCCTTCGCTGTCGACGGTCAGCCCGTTCGATCCCCCCTGGCCGTTAGTCTCGAGCTCCGGCAGGAAGACCGGATCGAGAAAGACGCTCGACCCCTCTCGCTCCGACCACTCGTAGACCCGGTCGCCCGGGATGTCGCTGAATAGAAGGGAGCCGTCGTCGGCGCCTCCAATCCAGACCGGTCCCTCGATGAACTGAAACCCCTCGCTCACCTTCTCGACCGTCGCTTCGGGCGCGACGAGGCCTTCGAGGCCATCGATGGTTCCTGCCGCCTCAAGGACCGGTGACGCGTCCACCGCCGGCTCGGGTTCAGGCGCCGGCGGTTCCGCGGCCGGTCCGCCGCAGGCCGCGAGCACCCCCGCGCCGATCAACACCAAGGCTGTCGTCCGAAGTTCTCGAGCCATCGATTGGTCCTCCGTTTCAGTTCACCGATCTTATCGAATCGAAACGGCTACCGTCCCTGGCTCGTGCCGGCATCACGGCGCCAGATCGATCTTCAGCCGCCGCCGCTTCGCCCGCAGAGTCTTCAGCGAGATGCCCAGGCGGTTCGCCGCGGCGGTGACACGGCCGTCGGCCGAACTGAGCGCTCGGACGATCATTGCCCGCTCCACTTCCTCCCGCGCCGTCGCCAACGGTTGGTCCGTCGAAAGCGTCACCGTCTCACGCGAAGCCAGCGGCAGCGCTGGCTCACTATCGGAACGGCCGAGAAGCGGGAGGCGTTCCGTCGTCACGTGCGATCCACCGGCAGCCAGCACCACCAGGCGTTGCACTTCGTTCACCAGTTGGCGAACGTTGCCCGGCCACGCGTAGTGCATCAGCGCTTCCATCACTTCGCCGGACATCCGGAGCCGCCGCTTGCCGTAGTGGATAGCGAACAGGTGGAGAAAGTACCGGACCAGCGGTGGAATATCGAGGCGCCGTTCGCGTAACGGTGGAATGTGGATGTGGACGATGTTCAGGCGGTAGAACAGGTCCTTCCGAAACCGCTGCTCCCGCACCCGCTGCGCCAGATCCGCGTTCGTGGTCGCAAGGATGCGAACGTCGACGAGGGACGGGCGGGACTGCCCGACCGGATGCACCTCCCGGCTCTCTACCAGTCGGAGCAGTTTGGGTTGTACGCGCGGGTCGATGTCGCCGATTTCGTCGAGCAGCAACGAGCCGCCGTCAACGCTGCGGACCACGCCGAGCGCATGTTCGTGCGCGCCGGTGAAGGCTCCGCGGCGGTGGCCGAAGAGCTGAGCATCGACCAGATCCGCCGGCATGCTGGTGCAGTTGTACGGCGCGAACAACTCGCGCGGGCGCCCGGAGTGGTGATGGATGAAGCGCGCGATCACTTCCTTGCCGGTACCCGTCTCCCCGGTGATCAGAACCGGCAGATCACTTGGAGCCGCGCGCTGCGCCAGATTCGTCAGGCGACGCATCTCGTCCGAGGCCCAGACAAGGTGAGAAAGGCGCGCCGCCCGTGCCGCCTCCCCGGGCGCCGCTCGGCTCCTCACATTGCTCCGACGCGGGTTGACGTTCCCGGTGGGGCTCACAATCCGGGCGGGGTCCGAGCGAGCACCCACCCAGACTCATGATAACTAATACTTATGACAGGCAAGTTATAGTGTTGTAGCACACTGCGGTAGGATCTGCCACTGCCTTTTTCGCTGGCGGCATCCATGCCTCAACCCCAGTCGGCCGAGCGCCCCGACGTGCCGCTCCATCGGGCGCTGATCCCCGTCGCGCTGCTCATCGCCCTGCTCGGCGCTTCCGTCTACCTGTTCGGCGACGACTCGTCGTCCGGACCGAACCAGATCGCGCTCGTGCTGGGCACGGCCGTTGCGGCGGTCGTTGGTCTCGTGGGCGGTCAGCGCTGGAAGGAGCTTGAGCAGGCAATCAGCCAGGGCATCTCCACTTCGATGGGCGCGATCCTGATCCTGCTGACGGTCGGATCGGTGATCGGCACGTGGATCCTCGCGGGCGTGGTGCCGACGATGATCTACTACGGGCTCTCGATCCTGGCGCCGTCGGTCTTCTACGCCGCCGCCTGCGTCGTCTGCGCCGCCGTGGCGCTCGCCACCGGCAGCTCGTGGACCACCGCCGGCACGGTGGGCATCGCGCTGGTCGGCATCGCCACGGCGTACGACCTGAACCTCGGTCTGGCCGCCGGCGCGATCATCTCGGGCGCCTACTTCGGCGACAAGATGTCGCCGCTGTCGGACACGACGAACCTGGCGCCCGCCGTCTGCGGCACGGAGCTCTTCACCCACATCCGGCACATGGTCTGGACGACCGCGCCCAGTTTCGCGATCGCCGTGGTGCTGTTCACCGTGGCGGGCGCCGTTGCCGGCACGCCGGAGGGGACCGGCGACGTGGCGGCGGTGCTCGCCGCGCTCGACTCGGCGTTTGTCATCGGTCCGCACCTGCTGATCCCGGTTGCGGTGGTACTTCTGCTGGTGATCCGGAAGATGCCGGCATTTCCGGCGCTCCTGATCGGCGCGCTCACTGGCGGCCTGTTCGCCGTGCTGTTTCAGCCGGAAGCGGTGCTCCGCTACGTCGGCGAGCCGGATCTGCCCCGTCCCGTAGCGCTCGTCAAGGGGGTGTGGCAGGCGCTCTACGGCGGGTACGTGCTTGACTCCGGCAACCCCACGCTCGACGACCTGCTGTCGCGTGGCGGGATGGCGAGCATGCTGACCACCGTCTGGCTGATCATGACCGCGATGATGTACGGCGCGGTGCTGGAGGCGACCGGCATTCTTCGGACGCTCGCGGGACGGATCCTGCGCTCGGTCCGCAGCACCGGGTCGCTCATCACCGCGACGCTCGCCACATCGTTCAGCGTGAATGTCCTGGCGTCGGATCAGTACATCGCGATCGTGCTGCCGGGGCGAATGTTCAGAAGCGAGTACGAACGGCGCCGCCTCGATCCGAAGAACCTGTCGCGGACGCTGGAGGATTCGGGAACCCTCACCTCGGTCCTGATCCCCTGGAACACCTGCGGCGCGTTCATGGCGCAAACGCTTGGCGTCTCGACGCTTACCTACGCCCCGTTCGTCTTCTTCAATCTGATCAACCCGTTCGTCGCGGCTTTCTACGGCTTCGCGCAGATCGGGATCGCGCGTCTGCCGGAATCGGCACCCGTCGGGGCGGCCGTCGCCGAGCGCGACGAACGCCCCGCCGGTGACCGTCCTTGATCGGCAACTGGCCAAGGAGCCATTGTGGGTTCCCCCGAAGACGAGCCTCTGGTCAGCCGTGACCGGCTGATCGACTCTCGACGACATTCGCCGATTGCTGAATCGCGAGGTCGACCGGGCCAGACCCGACGCCCTCCATACGCTGAACAAACAACTCGCCAGCGTCGGCTCCGACTGGAGCTACTACCCGAGGGACTCGCTGGCAGGTCGAATCCACGAGCTGCTCGCCGAGCGGGTGCTCAAGCGGCGTTTCTCCAGCCTGTGCTTCGGAACCGTCCAGACCCCCCAGAGCAGCGGGCTCTCGACGGAAGACGCGGTAATGTCGCCGCGTGACGTGGCCCGCGCCGCCCGCCTGTCGATCGACATCGCGCAAGAGAGGCTTCGCCAGAGTGAAGCGCTTCTGGTCTTTGGTGAAGGGACGCGCAGCCGCGACCGCGGCCGGCGCAGGATGCTCGCGGGAGCGACACGATACCTCGACGTCCCGGACACCTGGGTGCTGCCGATGGACATTGCCGGCACAGAGGCGCTGTTCCCGGTCGGAGTCGAAAAGCTCCACCCGTCCGAGATCAGGATCGCGCCCATCGAAGTGGAGATGCCCTGGCTGATTGCCTGCTCAAGCTCCTTCCAGCGCTGACCGCCCACGAGACCAACGACCGCCGCAACGGCCGTGCCCAGCACGAGCGCGATCTAGTTCGGTCCGGACGACGAGTCGTCGCCGAACAGGTAGACGGAAGCGCCGAGCAGGGCGATGAGCAGCGCGACGGGAATCAGCGCCCGATGGAGCGGCACGTCGGGGCGCTTGGCCGACTGGGGTTGAGGCATGGATACCGCCAGCGAAAAAGGCAGTGGCAGATCCTACCGCAGTGTGACGCAACACTAGAAGTTGCGGGCCATAAGTACTAATTATCATAAGTCTGGGTGGGTGCTCGCTCGGACCCCGCCCGGATTGTGAGCCCCACCGGGAACGTCAACCCGGGTCGGAGCAATGTGAGGAGCCGAGCGGCGCCCGGGGAGGCGGCACGCGCGGCGCGCCTTCCTCACCTTGTCATCCATCACCACTCCGGGCGCCCGCGCGAGTTGTTCGCGCCGTACAACTGCACCAGCATGCCGGCGGATCTGGTCGATGCTCAGCTCTTCGGCCACCGCCGCGGAGCCTCACGATCTCGCCCTGCCGGAAGTTGCGGAACAGGCGTCTCGTAGGAGACGGCCTGGTACTTCACGCCGTCCTTCCGGACGCGCGTTTCGATACGAAGGCCACCGTTCTTCGCTGCATCGGCGCGAGCGTGGTCGTCGCGCGAAATCAGCGACCGGAACCACCGGTCGGTGCCATACAGGACCACCAACTCAAGGAGGTCCGGAGTCGTGATGGCGTGATCCCGGAGCCGCTCTCGCATCAGTTCCTGGGCCATCGGCGTGATCCTGAAGGCGAACTGCGGACCATCCCTGCGGCTGTGGTCCGAGCCCCTTCCGACGGGGAGGTCGACGAGCAGCTTTGGCTTCTTCGCCGCCAATGCCTCCATCTCGCCGGCCGTCGCGTGCCGAAGCACGATCTCCATCAGGTCCGGCAGCGACAGGCTGTGCAGAGCGAGTCTTTCGCGCATCCGCTCTTGCACCTTCTGGCGCAGCCTGCCCGTGATGAACTGAGTCCGTCCGGGGTGTCGTCCGTAGCGAGGCATTCCACTATCTCCTATCCCTGCTCGGGGACCGCTGCTTCCTCTTCGTCGCCCTTCGCCTTCCATGTTTCGAACCGCCTACTCGAGCCGGGAGGTGCATCCGGTCGGGCAGTCCCGCCCGTCCGTCGTCGACGTTCGCATCCTTGCGACCACGAACACGGACCTAGGAGCCCGTGGTGAAACCCCCACTACATTCGAGCGGCGATGCATCCCGCCTGAACGGCGTTGCTCCTCGGTCGCCTATGGCCAATATGCTCCCTCGTCGCGCCTTCTCAGGCGGGCGCCTCACCACTCTCGGTGCTACGCGGGGTTTCACCACGGGCTCCCAGCGCAGCGGGTGCGGGAGCAGCGGTTTCGGAAGAACCTGTTCTACCGCCTGAACATCGTCCACATACACATTTCACCGTTACGCGAACGGTGCCTCGATGTTCCGGCGCTGGTCCGGTACTCTCTCCACCTGTTCGCCATCCACTACGGCAAGCGGCGGCTCCGGATGTCCGGCGAAGCGATGGAAGCGCTCGAACTCGCCTATCCCGGCGCGGTGGTGACGCGGGATCGCGGATCCTGACACCGGAACAGATTTCGGCGGTCGCCGCGATCGCGCGGGTCGGCAGGCACGGACGGATCTTTCCCCGCTACATCGCGCGCAACGGCCCGCCACTCCGTCAGAAGCGCGCGTCGAAGGCGGACGTGGCGCGGACAGTCACACGGTCCGCCGCATCCGCCACGAGGAAGCAGGCCGCGATCCCCTGCGCCTCCGCCCAGGCGATGCCGTCTGCCGGACCCATGACGTAGAGCGCGGTCGAGAGGATGTCGGCGTCGAGCGCCCGCTCGTGCCAGACGCTGACGCTGAACGGTTGCGGGGCCGACGCGGGGCGCCCGGTGCGAGGGTCGACCAGGTGACCGATGCGCGTACCGTCGGGCAAGGTCAGGTCGCGCTCGGAGCCGCCGCTCGTCGCGAGCGATCCTTCCGACAGTGTGACCTCGAGCGCCGCCTCGTTCCGTCTCACCGGATGCGCGATCGTCACCGGCCAACTCGCGCCCGACACCGCCACCTGCCCTCCGAAGTCGATCATCCACGCGCTGTCGCCGCCGCCCTCCGTGCGCCGCACCCGGTCGATGGCCTCCCCCTTGCCGAACCCGCCCGCGTCGAGCGTCACGTCGGCGGTGCGGGTGATGGCGCATCCCGCCGGGCCGCCGCGGTCGACCGCCAGATGCTCCCACCCCGCGTTCCGGCGCGCCGCCGCCAGGACGGCGTCATTCGGCTGACGGCCGCCGCCGCGCAAATCCCACGCCTCGATCAGCGATCCAATCGCCGCGTCGAACGCGCCGCCAGTTGTCTCGTGCCATCCTGCCACGCGCTCCAGCAGGTCGCACACCGCGGCGGGGGCGCGCATCGCCTCACCGACCGGCTGTCGATTCAACCGCCCCAGCACGCTGTCGGCGCGCCACGTGCTCAGCTCCGTCTCGGTCGTTTCGACGACGCGCACCATCCGTTCGAGCTGCGCCACCCCCGCGGCGCGGTCCGCCGCGTCGACGGCGAATGTCGCGACCGTTCCCATCAGGTAGACGGATCGCTCGACCTGCACCGCGGCGACGGATGCGGCGACCGTCGCGCCGCCCGCACCAAGCAGGAGGCCGGGCAGCAGCCACCACCGGACGCGCCGCGCGGCGCGCGCGGTCATGGCGAGAGGCGGGCGGGGCCGGGGAGGGTGCCCGGCGTGTCGGTCGGGAGCCGGTTGATCCGCCAGCCGATCACCAGATGGCTGGTGTAGCCAAGGACGAAGACGACGCTGGTCGCGACATGCGTCCATATGGCGACGCTGAGCAGCAGCGGAGACGCCACCACTTGGATCAGGTACCCGGAGAGCGCCATCGCGGAGAAGCTGATGAGGGATGTCCAGCCGCTCCGCCGGTTGGCCGGGTTGGGCGAGAGGATCTTCTGGAGCGTGTGCGATCGAAACAGCATCCCGAAGAAGGCGATGAAGACCGGCGCGGCGATCAGATGCACGGTCAGCGTCGCCGGCTCCCACGGGTGGTTGACCACCGCGAACGGATCGTCGGTCTCCAGCAGGTGCTTCATCCAGAAGTAGACGACGCCGGTCGCCGCGACCACCACGTGCAGCGTGTTGAACGACCAGCGCTCCCACCAGGTCACGGTGACACCCCTCCGGCGGCGGCGTCCGCGCCACTTTCGAGCACCCGGTCGAGCGCGAGGATCCGGCGCACCGCCTCGTTCACCGCGTGGGCGGTGAGCGTCGCGCCCGCGATCGGACGGATCGCCCGCTGAATCGCCAGGTCGTCGCCTAGCGGCTTCCCGTGGTACTGGCGCATCCACGGCTCCGGTGCGAGATACTCCGGCGGCTCGAGGAACGCGGTGACGTCGATCCGCCGCACCCGACCGTCCGCCTCAAGCGAGATCAGCAGGCTCTCCCGCTTCGTCCGCACCACGTGCGTGTCAACGTAGGCCCGCCCCACCACCCGGCCGCCCTGCGTCGCAACGTAGCGGGCAATGATCTTCGTCTCCATCTCGCCGCGCGCCAGCTCGGCAATCCGTGCCGCCTGCGCGTCGGTCAGGTAGACCCGGTCCGCGTCGACCGTCGCGCCGGGGAAGACTGCGGCAAGCGTTTCCTCGCGGGAAACAACGCCCGGCTGCGCCGACGCCGCGCCGGCGGCGAGGAGGCACCACACGGCGCACGCGCTCGCCGCGTGCCGCCGCCTCGTCCGTTCCTCGCCCACCGGTCGCGTCATGGTCGTCGTCTGTTTCAGAACGCGTAGCCGACGCTGAGGTTGAACTGGTTCACACCGCTGTCGACCGCGTTGCTCGCCCACATGTGATCCGCCTTCACGACGATGCCGGCGACCGGCTTCAGCTCGACGCCGAACGTCGTGTAGGTGTTGCTGCGCGCGGGATTGCGGGTGAGGCCGGCCACCACCGCCGCCTGCGTATCCACTTTCTCGTAGCGGAGATACGGCGTGAGCCCGACTCCCCCTGCCTCCGGCACCTGCGACAGGAGGTCGTAGCCGACCTGCAGGTAGCCGCCCCGCATCGTCTCACCGACGCCGTTGCTGCCAGTCAGGCCGAGTAGCTGGTTCAACTGGGCGGTGTCGTCGAGCTGCGCCTGCGCATAGAGCGCGCGAATGTCGAAGCCCCGCACCTGCGCCTGGCCATGCAGGTCGAAGATGCTGGTGGTGACCGGGTAGTTGACGTTGTCGATCTCTATGTCGCCCTGGCCCGAGCCGCCGCGGTAGAAGCTGGCGCCGAAGAAGACACCCGGCGTCGGCGTGATGTCGATCCGCCCGGTGATCGCCAAGTTGTCCGCCTTCGCCTTGCCCCCCTTCTGCCGGCCGCCGCGCACGCCGCTCGACGAGAACGCGGAGCCGTTGAATCCGTTAACCACATAGGCGCGTGCCGAGACCAGGTCGTGGGCAAAGTAGACGCCGCCGCCGTTCTCCCGCCACGTCGTCGGGATGATGCTCTGCTCGGTCACCGGCCGCTCGGCCCCGATGAAGACGGTCGGCTCGTGGAACTCGTTCACCAGCCCCATCGGGATCAGCAGCATGCCGGCACGCAGTCCGAAGTTCTCGGTAGCGCGGTAATCGACGTACGCGAACTCCACGAAGATCTCCTTCGCGTGCTCCACCTCTATCTCGGAGTTGAAGAGGAACTTGTCGTTGAAGCGGTAGCCGGCGTACAGGATCGCGCGCAGGTAGTCGAACTGCGTCGTCTTGTCGGACGCGAAGTTCTCGTACAGCATCTCGCCGTACCCGGCGATCGACACGCCCGTCTCCTGCCCATAGGTCGCGGCGGCCGAGGGCGCCAGCCCGAGCGCCCGCGCCTGTTCAATCGTCACTTCGCGATCCGGCTCGCCGCTCCGCAGGCGTTCGACCTCTTCCGACAACAACTCGATGCGGCGCTCGAGTTCCTCGAGGTCGGGCTGCTGTTCCGCCTCCGTCTCCGCCTCTGCCTCCGTCTCGGCCTCCGTCTCGGCCTCCACTTCCTCCGCCGCTTCGGGTCCCTCGGCGTTCTCGACCGGCGCCTGGGGCGGCCCGGTCTCCACCGTCACCGGATCGGCGGCGGCGTTCGGATCGCCTGCCTGCGCAAACGCCACGCCGACCCCCGCGGGGCACGCCACCGCCACGATCGCCATAACCATCAGCCGCATCCGTTCCGCCGTTACCCTCATCACGCAACCTCCGTCCACGGAAGCGGTTGCGTGGCACCCGGCACGCCCCTAGAATGGGACGGCTTGAACGTGACGGACGCCGTGCAACCCTGTTCCCCAGGAACCGCGGCCGAGCGTCGAGCCGGCTCGTCCGGTGTTGCCGCACCGGACGGGCCACCTTCTTTCCGCCCCCTGAACGAGCCGTTTGATTCGGGAGGCGGCAATCCGCAGCCGTGTCCAATAGAGATGCAATCTCATTTGGCGGAAAGAAAATATCCGACCGTTTAAGTCGGAGTCAAGGGGAAAATGAGATCGGCATGAGAATGTCCCGAAACACGGGCGCAAACGTCGGTCCGGCGCGAGGCCGGATCTCGCCCGCATGAGCGCTCCGCCGCTCGCCTACCGGTCGATCTTCTTCTTCTGGCTGCCCCTCGCCGGCGCCTGGCTGATGATGGCGGTCGAAGGGCCGTACCTCGCGGCGGTGATCGCGCGCCTGCCCGATCCCACCCCCAACCTGGCGGCATTCGGCGTCTCCTTCGCGTTCGCCATCATCATCGAGTCGCCCATCATGATGCTGATGAGCGCGTCGACCGCGCTCGTCGAGGACGGGCCGAGCTACCGTGCGCTCCGCCGCTTCTCGCTCGGGCTGACCGCCATCGTGACGGCGGGACAAATCATCCTGTTGCTGCCGCCCGTATTCGACCTGATAATGCGGGGCCTCACCCTCCCGGACAACGTCGCGCGCCTGACGCATGGCGCGTTGCTGATCCTGCTGCCGTGGCCCGCCGCAATCGCGTACCGGCGGTTCAGACAGGGACTGCTGATCAGGAACCACCAGACGCGACGCGTCGCCTACGGCACGGTGATCCGCCTCGTGTCGATGTCAGTCACCGGGTTGGCGGCGTTCCGCTACACATCGCTGCCCGGGGTCCATGTCGGCGCGCTTGCGCTCTCGGTCGGCGTGGTGTGCGAAGCGGCGGCGAGCCGCATGATGACGCATCGCCTGGTGCCGGAGCTGCTCGGACGCCCGCGCGCGCCGGAGCGGATGGCGGGGTTGTCGATGTCCGCCATCACGCGTTTCTACACGCCGCTTGCCCTGACGACACTGATGGCGCTCTCCATTCAACCGATGGTCACGTTCTTCATGGGCCAGGCGCGTTTCCCGCTCGAGTCGCTCGCCGTCCTGCCAGTGATCGACGGCCTGACGTTCATCTTCCGGGCGATTGGGCTCTCCTACCTGGAAGTGGCGATCGCCCTGCTGGGTGACCGGCGGGAGCACTTCGCCCGCCTCCGCAACTTCGCCGCCGCCCTCGCGGTGGGGGCGTGCGGCGGCCTGTCGGCGATCGTGCTCACGCCGCTCGCCGAAGTCTGGTTCCAGACGGTCTCCGGGCTGAGCCTCACGCTCACGGCGTTCGCGCTGCTGCCGGCGCAGATCATGGCGCCGTTTCCCATCCTCTCCGTGACGCTGCACACACAGCGCGCCGTACTGGTGCACGCGCACCGGACCCGGCCGATCACGACGGCGACCGTCGCCGAAGTCATCGTGGTCGGCACCGTTCTCGCGCTGGCCATCCACCGGTTCGACTTCGTCGGCGTCGTCGCCGCGACTACTGCCATCCTCACCGGGCGCGTGGTCGCAGTCGCCTGGCTCTGGCCCTCCTGCCGCAACCTGCTGCGCGAGGATCGCACCGCCGCACATCGGGAATAAGGCGGCGTCGCTTCGCGCCGCCGAAGGCGCGACAATAGGATCCATGCCCGCGACGCTCCCGGCCCTCTGGACGGCCGAGTGGATCGTCATCGGATTCTTCACGTACCTGCTTGCCCTCTGCCTTCTCCGCCCCCTCCCTTCCGGCGCGCGGCGGCGCATCCTGCTGGTCAGCGTCCTCTGCGTTGTCGCGCCGATCCTGATCGCGCAGCTCCGTCCCTCCCCAGCGCTGCGGATCATCCGCGAGTGGATCCCCGGCCTCTACCTGATGGAGGGCTACTGGCTCTGCGGCCTCTTCTTCCGCGCGCCGATGCCGCGCGTCGAACGATGGTTGCTCGCCCTCGACGCCGCGGTGTTCGACCGAACGCGCCTCCGGGCGCTTCTCACCCGCGCGCCGGGTGTCGTCGCCTCATGGTTCGAGCTCGCCTACCTCCTCGCCTATCCGTTCGTCCCGGGCGCCTTCGGCGCGCTTGTCGCACTGGGCGAACGAGCCCGCGCCGACCAGTTCTGGACGGCGCTGCTCGCCGCGTCGTTCGCCTGCTACGGCATGCTCCCCTGGATTCAGACCCGCCCGCCGCGCGCGCTCGCCACTGACCGTCCGCTCTACGCGCCGCACCACCGACTCCGCCGCCTCAACGCCGCCGTGCTGCAACGGATGAGCGTGCAGTGGAACACCTTTCCGAGCGGCCACGCCGCCTCCGCCACCGCCGCCGCGCTCGGCGTCGCGTCAACCGGCCACGCCATTCCGGGAGCGGTGTTTGCCTTTGTCGCGGCGAGCATCACCGTCGCGACCGTTCTGGGCCGCTACCACTACCTGCTCGATACGCTGCTCGGCCTCGCCCTCGGCCTCGCCGCGTGGGGAATCGCGGGTATAGTGGCGTGATCCGATTCGGAACCGGAATCGCAGACTGCGGGATCGCGGAATCACCCGAAAGGAAGAAACCGATGCGCACCGTGCTCGCCGTAACCGCCCTGATCGCTCTCACTGCGGGCTCGCCCGCCCCGGCTGCCGCCGCCGATTACCACCACGTCCATCTGGGCGCCACCTCCGCCGCCGAGGCGAAGGAGTGGTACATGACCCACATGGGCTGCACCGACTACGGCCGCGACAACGCGTGCGCCGCCGGCGACGATGCGCTGATCATCTTTGCCGAGCGGGAGCCGACCGGTCCGAGCGTCGGCAGCGGGGTCGATCACATCGGCTTCTCGTTCCCCGACCTGGAGTCGAGGATGCAGTCGTTCGAGGCGGCCGGCGTCAAGATCCTGGAACCGATCCGCGAGGTCGAGGGACTCTTCAAGCTGGCGTTCATCGAGGACCCCTGGGGAACCAAGATCGAGGTGGTTGAGGACGACGAGTGGCTCGGCTTCCACCACCTGCACCTGCGCTCGACCGACCGCGACGCCGCCTACGACTGGTACGAGAACATCTTCGGGGGCGAGCGCGACCGCCTGAAGGGGCGCATCGCCGGCCTCCGCTACGGCACCGTCTGGCTGCTCATCTCCCAGCACGAAGGGGAACCGCTCGCGCCGACCCAGGGCCGCGCCTTCGATCACCTCGGCTGGCAGTTCCCCGACCTGCGCGCCGCGGCGGAGGAAATCAAGGGCAAGGGAGTCGAGTTCACCCTCGAGCCGCGCCCCTACACCAATCCGTTGGGCGAGGACATGCTGATCTCCTTCGTGGAAGGCCCCGACGGAGTCCGGATCGAGGTCGTTCAGCCGTAGGCGGAGCGGCCGTCGCGCGTTCGCCGGCGCGCCTCCTGCGGCCTGCGCGCCGCTCCAAGCAACGTTGCAAGAATTATTGATTCCCAAAATACCTTATTAATTTTTTAGGATGTATCGTTACTACCTATGGCACCTTCGACCACCTCTATTAACGTTATTGGCATAGTTCGTTAATACAGTTTCGGTGCGTCCGCGGGAGCTGGCGGCGCCTGTAACCGGCCGGACTCGCCCGCCTGAACCAGGGCAAAGCGGGTACTGATGGGACCGACCATCTCGTAGAAGGCGACACCGGCAAGGACGACCGTGGAAACGACCGGCGCAAAGGCTTCGAAGCGTTGGTTGACCGCCAGGGTCAGGCCGACCGCCAATCCCGCCTGCGCCAGGAGGCTGAAGCCGAGAAACTGCTGAACCGTACGCTCCAGCCTGAGCCACCGCGCCCCGAGGATGGCGCCGGTGAACTTGCCGACGGCGCGGCCAACCACGTAGACGACGCCGATGACTCCCATCGAGGCAAGGAGCGACAGATCGAGGTCGGCGCCCGCGATGACGAAGAAGATCGCGTAGAACGGCGGGTCGGTGCCGGAAAGCGTAGCAAAGAGGCTGCCGCTCCGCGCCGAGAGGTTCACCATCGTCGCGCCGACCGCGAGGCTCGCCACCAGCGGCGACATGTCGAGCAGGCGTGCCACCCCGACGCAGAGCAGGATCGACCCGGCCAGCAGGATCAGCAGCTCACCTGTCTCCTTCACCCGCGTCGACCAGCCGGCGAGCATCAGACCAACCAGGTAGCCGAGGGCGGCTGAACCGACTATCTGCCAGAACAGCGGGAAGATCGCCCGGTGGAAGCCGTCGAGAATCCCGCCGGGACCGAACCCTTCACCGAGGTCGATCATCGATCCGACGATGCTGAACACGACTATGCAGAAGAGGTTGTTGACCGCGATGATGCCGAGCAGATTCTCGGTGAGCGGACCGGCGCTGTCGCATTCCCGGATCACCATCAGCGTCGACGCCGGGGCCGTGGCGATGGCGATGGCCCCGAGGAGGAACGCCACCTGCCACGGCTGACCGACGATGAGCGCACCGAACGTGACGATGACCGACGCCAGCACCGATTCGATCAGGGTCAGGGCGAGAATCTGGGGCCCGCGCCGGCGGAATCGGGAGAACTCGAAGACCGATCCTATGGAGAAGAGGATCAGGCCGAGCGCCACTTCGCTCACGATCTGGAGGGCAATCAGGTTCTCGGCGGAGACCCAGCCGAGGACCGACGGCCCGAGCACGATGCCCGCGATGATGTAGCCGGTCACCTCCGGGATCCGGACGAACTTCACCAGGTGGCCCGCGAGGAGCGCCAGGAGAAGGATCAGGCCGAGGGAGGTGAGCTCATCCATGCCCCGTTCACCGAAGAAGGACCGCTGTGCGGCGGGCGCCGCGTTCAAGTTCGAGGAGAACCGGGGTGTCCCGCGTGGCGGAAATCGCGGTCCGGACCGCGTCAAGCGTGGCGGGGGCGGCGCCGTCGATGCGCAAGAGTCGGTCTCCCGGGCGGAGGCCAGCCAGTGCTGCCGCGGTGCCGGAACGGACATCGTCCAGCCGGAAGCCGCGGTCGGGGTCCGCCCAGACCAGTCCGCCGTCCGGAACGTCCGAGTCCGGCAAATCGAAGGCCCGCGGACCGGCGGGCAGGTTCAGCACCACCGTATCGCCGGCGCGCACCAACCCCAGTTCATACGCCGGGATGCCGTCGTCGCTCTCGGCATCGTCGCTCTCGCCGGCGTCGTCGCTCGCTGCGTCGTCGCTATCGTCGGCAGCCGCAGACTCGCCCGCGGGACGCGCGCCGGCGTCCATCAGCGGCGCGAGCTGATCGACGTCAAGGATCAGTTCGGCGTTGATCGAAATGATGACATCGCCCGGGCGGAGGCCGATGGCGTCGGCCAGCTCGCCGTTCCAGACGTCGCGCACGAGGAGGCCGAAGGGGACGCCGAGGTGCACGCTTTCCTCGGGCGTGACGGCGTCGAGCGTCATGCCATAGCGCTGCGCGATCCGCGAACGGATGGTCCCCGCCTCCGCGGCCAGCGCCGCGACATCTTCCGCCGTCACGGCAACGAAACGACTCTCGCACGGCAGGACGACGGCAAGCAGGTTGTTGTCGAGGTCGAACAGCCCGGCGCCTGCCAACTCGGGGCCGAGGGCGACGCTGGTGACGACGTCGCGCATCGTGCGGTCGTGGCACCGCACTTCGGCGGTCTCGATATACGTAGCGGGCGAGAAACCGGCGCCGTGGCGGTCGGTGACGAACAACGTCCACGCGCCCGGGTCCAGGCTCTCGATCGCGCGGCGGCGGACCGGAACGAACTCGCCGGACTCCGGAACGTCGAGTAGTGCGATCGGCAGATGCGGGCCGCCGGCGGCGAGCGGGACGCCCAGCTCCCCCGCATCGCCGCTAACCGTCGTGGTCGGCGGGAAGCGCTGCTCCAGGCGCGCGGTCACCACCTGGCCGAGGGCCCAGACGACCCCGCTCCTGCCCAGCATCCGGAGACGAACCACGGAACGGTCGGCGTCGGTCGCGACGGCGCCGAAGTACTCCTGCATCGCCTCGAGCGAGCGGCGTTGCGTGATTCGGGTCAGCCGGCTCAGCTCCGCCTGCGATGGCGGCGACGGGAGCGGCTCGTCGGCAATCGGGCCGGGGCGCAGTAGCACGCCCAGCACCAGAATCGCGGCTGCGGCGCCGGCCAGCGTGACGATGTAGCGGCGATCCTCCGGCGGCACGTGCGCCGATCCTACGGGAATCGAGGTGAGTATGATTCGCGCGGAGGTCACTGATGCCAAGAGTGGTGCCGGGCTTCGCACTGATTGTCGCCACCGTAGTCGCGCTTCCGGGAACGCTGATGACTGCACAGGACACGTCGACCCTTGTACCCCCGCCGCCGCGCGACCCACGCATCTACGAGCTGATCGATGCGGTGTCCGCCGACCGCATCGAATCCGACATCCGTACCCTGGTCGGCTTCGGCACGCGCCACACGCTGTCGGAGACCGAAAGCGAGACGCGCGGCATCGGTGCCGGGCGCCGCTGGATCAGCTCGCGCTTCCTCGAGATCGGCGAGGCGTGCGGCGGCTGCCTCGAGGTGTCGTTCCAGCGAACCGTGGCGCCGGGCGAGCCGGACACGCGCATCCCGGTCGACACCGAGATCGTGAACGTCGTCGCCGTCATCCGCGGTGCGACCGATCCGAACCGCTACGTCGTCATGTCGGGCGACATCGACAACCGGATCTCCGATCCGAACAACTTCACCGACGACTCCCCCGGCGCCAACGACAACGCCAGCGGAATGGCGGGCGCGATCGAAGCGGCGCAGGTGCTGAGCCGCTACGCCGGCACGTTCAACGCCAGCATTGTGCTGGTCGGGCTGTCCGGCGAGGAGAACGGCCTGTTGGGCGGCGCCCACATGGCGGAACTGGCCGTCACCGACGGCTGGAACATCGAGGCGGTGCTGAACAACGACATGATCGGCAACATCGCAGGGGTGGACGGCGTGATCCGGAACGACACGTTCCGGGTCTTCTCCGAGCCGACACCGGTGACCGAGACGGAGGAGGAACGGCGCGCGCGGCGCTTCGCCGGCGGCGAGGTGGACGGCGTGTCCCGTCAGGTGGCGCGCTACGTCGCGCGGATCACCGACCGCTATATCCCGAATCTCGACGCCACGATGATCTACCGGCTCGACCGCTTCGGCCGCGGCGGGCACCACCGGCCATTCAACGACGCCGGGTTCCCGGCGGTGCGGATCATGGAGACGCACGAGAACTACACGCGGCAGCATCAGGACATCCGCGTGGAGAACGGGATCGCGTACGGCGACGTCATCGAAGGCGTGAACTTCGACTACGCGGCGAAGCTGACCGGCGTGAACGTGGCGACGCTCGCCGCGCTCGCCTGGGCGCCGGCGCCGCCGGCGAACGTCGCGATCGGCGGGGCGGTACAGGCGTCGGCCAGGCTGCGGTGGGATCCGGTCGACGCGGCGTACCTGGCGGGCTACAGAGTGTACTGGCGCGAGACGACCGCGCCGCAGTGGAGTCACTCGCGGTTCGTCGGGAAGGTGACGGAGTACACGTTCGAGAATCTGGTTATCGACAACTATCTGTTTGGCGTCGCCGCAGTAGGGACGGACGGCAACGAGAGCGTCGTCGCGTTTCCGTCGCGGCTCATACCGCGCGGCGAGTAGCCAGGCTCCCCGGAGTCGCTGGAGCCGGCGGCCTCAGCCGCACTCGCCGCTGGCGCACCGGACTCGCCAGTCAGCCGCCGCCCTTGCCCAGCGCGACGCTCCGGTTGTAAGCGGCCACCACCGCCTTCGATATAACGGTGCGGAAGTTGCCCTTCTCGAGCTGGTAGAGCGCCTCGGCGCTCGTGCCCCCCGGCGACGTCACGCGGTTTCGCAGCTCCGCCGGATGCACCGGCTGCTGCTGCGCGTAGATCGCCGACCCCCGGATCGTCTGCAGCACCAGCTCCCGCGCCGCGTCGCGCGAGAAGCCAAGGTGCACCGCCGCGTCGATCAGCGCCTCCATCATCAGGAAGACGTAGGCCGGCCCCGAGCCGCTGATCGCCGTCGCCATGTCGAGAAACGCCTCGTCCTCGACAAACAACTGCTTCCCGAGGGCGCCGACGATCGCGCCCGCCTGGGCCCGCTGCGCCTCGGATACCTCCGCAGTGGCGCACCAGACCGTCATCCCCTCGCCCACCTGGGCCGGCGTGTTCGGCATGGTCCGGACAATGGCGCCGTGGTCCAGTCCCTTCGCCATCGTCTCGATCATGGCCCCGGCGACAATCGACAGCACCAGGGCGTCCGGGTCGATCGCGCCGCTCAGCTCGGCCAGCACACCCGGCAGCACCTGCGGCTTCACCGACAGCACCACCACCTGCGCGGACTCCGCCGCCGCCCGGTTGTCGTGCGTCGTCGCGACGCCGAACTGGGCCCGCACCTCGTCGAGCCGCTCGTCATGCCGGTCGCTCGCCGTCACGTGGTCCGGCTCGACGCCATGACGCGAAACCAGGCCGCCGATCATCGCGGAGCCCATCGCGCCCGCGCCGATGAAGGCGAGGTTCACGTTCTTCAGTACGTCCGCTGTCCCGACGTTGTCTGTCACGCTGCGGTCCCCCGGGGTGGACGGACGCCGGCGCGTGGGCCGCGCCGGTCGTGCCATATTCTAATGGCCCGCCAATGGACCCCATCGCTCACACGCTGATCGGCGCGACGCTGGCGGAGACACGCCTGCGCCGCGTCACGGCGATGGCCGTGCCGGCGCTGCTCCTCGGCGCGAACGCCCCCGACCTCGACGCCGTCACGCTCTTCGTGTCGCGCGACGTCTCACTCGGCTTCCGCCGCGGCTGGACGCATGGCCTGCTGGCGATGATCGTCCTGCCCCTCGTGCTGGCCGGCCTGCTGATTCTGGTGGACCGCGCCCGACGGCGGTTTGCCGGACCGATCCGGCAGCACGGCCCGCCGGTGCGGCCGCCGGCGCTGATTGCGGTGTGCGCCATCGCCGTCGGGTCGCATCCAATCCTCGACTGGCTGAATACGTACGGGGTGCGGTTCCTGATGCCGTTCTCGGGAACCTGGTACTACGGCGACGCCCTCTTCGTCGTCGACCCCTGGGTCTGGCTGCTCGCCGGCACCTCCGTCGTGCTTGCACGGAGCGCCTCGCGCGCCGGTCTCGCTGCCTGGGTGGTGCTGGGCGTCGCCATGACATCCCTCATCACCGGCTTCGAGGGTGCGCCGGTCCCGACGCGGCTGCTCTGGTGCGCCGGCGTGGTGGCGATCATCTGGCTGCGCGCAACCGGACGCTGGCGCCGCACGTTGCCGCGGCTTGCGACGATCTGCCTTTCGGCGATCGCGGTCTACGTCGTCGTGATGGTCGCCGCCTCGCGTCTCGCCGAACAACAGGTGGCGGCGTGGCTGGCGGCACAGGGTGACGGCACGCCGATCGAGGTAATGGCGTCACCCACACCCGGCAACCCGTTCCGACGCGACATCGTCGTCGCCGACACGGAGCATTACCACTTCCTTGACCTCAACTGGCTGCGCGGTGCCGAGCCGCGCGTGGCGGCGCGGGCGATCGACCGGCGGCCGCGCGGTTCGCAGGTCGATGCGGTCATCGAGGCCGTGCGGGAGGCGCCGCACGTGCAGGGGCTGCTGACGTGGATTCGGTATCCGGCCTACGGCGTGGAAGAGACCGCCGGCGGTTACCGCGTGACGATCACCGACGCGCGGTATGCGCGGCGCCTCTCTCCGTTGGGGGCGTCAGTGGTCGAGCTGGACCGCGATCTGAAAGTAAAGCGGTGACGGGCAGGGACGCCCGCGGTTGCTTCCTGGAGGCAGGCGCCTTGTCGAGGCTATCCCGGCGAGTCTTCCGGGCGTAGAGCGGCGCCGCAGTACTTGCAGTGCTCGGCGTCGGGATCGTGGCCCTCGCGGCTGCAGGAGAGGCACGCCTGCGTTGACACCGCGGCCCTCGCCCGCTGCGCGATGGCGGCCGAGACAATTCCGGTCGGCACCGCGATGATCGCGTAGCCAATCAGCATCAGGATCACGGCCGCGAACTGCCCGGCGGTCGTCTGCGGCGAGATGTCGCCGTAACCGACCGTCGTAATCGTCACGATCGCCCAGTACACCCCTCGCGGGATGGACGTGAAGCCGCTCTCTTCCCCTTCGATGAGGTACAGCAGAGCCCCCATCACCACCGCAATCGACGCGACCGCGGCCAGGAAGACGACAATCTTCGGCCGGCTCTCGCGCAGCGCGTCGGTCAGCTCTTCGGCTCCTACGAGATAGTGCCCGAGCTTCAGGACCCGGAAGACGCGGATGAGCCGCAGCACCCGGATCGCGATCAGCGCTTGTCCGCCAGGCAGCACCAGACTGATCCAGGTGGGGAGGACCGCCAGCAGGTCGACCATCCCGAAGAAACTGAAGATGTAGCGCGACGGATGCCGCACCGCCGCGATGCGCGCGAAGTACTCGACGGTGAACAGGAGGGTGAACGCCCACTCGATGCGGAGCAACAGCGGCCCGAACTGCAGGCCGACGCTCGGCAGGCTCTCGATCATCACCACCGCGACGCTGGCGACGATCGCAACCAGCAGCGCGATGTCGAACAGCTTCCCGGCGCGCGTGTCCGCTTCGAAGATGACCTCGTGCAGCCGGAAGCGCCAGCCCAGGTCCACCGGACGGTCGTGGCGCTTGAAGATCCCACGCGTCGGCCGCCGCCGCTCTACTGTCAGCATGCGTTCGGGATTATAGGCGCGCGGTTTCGGTGCACCGGCACGCACGGTCGGGTCCGAAGCACGGCCCACCGTTGGACTACGCTTGGGCATTCAGGAGGTCACGATGGCGGTGATGCAGAGACAACTGATTGCGGCGACGGCGCTGGCGGTGGCGGCGTGCGCGAGCGCGCCGGAGCCGGTGGAGATCCTGATGACGAACGGGCAGGGGGAGATCGCCGGCGAGGCGACCGACACGTCCGTCATCCTGCAGACGCGCCTCACCGCCAAGTCGGGCCGGGTGGACGGCGACCTCCCCGGGATGGACGGCGTCGCGCGGTTCGAGATTGCGACCAACCCCGAGTTCCGGGGGCCACGCGTTACCCCCTGGCTGGAGGCGACGGCGGAGAACGATCACATCGTCAAGGCGGTGGTGGAGGGCCTGACGCCCGGCGCCGAGTACCTCTACCGCGTTCTCTACGGCCCGAACCGGGACAACACCGAGAGCGGCCCGATTCGGTCGTTCGCCACACTCCCAGGGGCCGACGCCGATGCGCGCATCAGTTTCACCGTCGTCACCGGGATGAACTACCACCAGTTCTTCAACAACCCGAACCGGATGTATACCGGGCCGGACCGGGAGCTGGGCTATCCGGGCCTCGCATCGATGCTGGCCCTCGAACCCGACTTCTTCGTCGCGACCGGCGACAACGTCTATTACGACGTCCCGTACGCGGGCCGCGCCGCGACCGCGCCGGCGATGCGCCAGAAGTGGCACGAGCAGCTCGGCCGGCAGCGCTTCATCGACTTCTTTGCGGACACTCCGACGTACTGGCAGAAAGACGACCACGACTACCGCTACAACGACTCCGACAACACGACCGATGCCGCGCCGCTACCCGATCTCGGGCGGCGCACCTTTCTGGAGCAGGTGCCGGTGGCCGACCCGAACGACCCGGATCCGGTGACGTACCGGACGTACCGGGTCAGCCGGGATCTGCAGATCTGGCTGACCGAGGGGCGCGACTACCGGAGCCCGAACATGATGGAGCCGGGCCCCGACAAGACATTCTGGGGCGCCGAGCAGCTTGCCTGGTTCAAGGAAACGCTGCTCGCGAGCGACGCGACGTTCAAGATCCTGATCTCGCCGACGCCGATGATCGGCCCGGACGACGCCAACCAGGCGGGGACGGTCGCCGAGGGGCACGATCCGCTAAAGCGGGACAACCACTCGAACCCGATGGGTTTCCGCAACGAGCGGGATGCGCTGTTTGACTGGCTGATCGAGAACGGCTTCCGCGAGAAGCACCTCTACATCGTCACCGGCGACCGCCACTGGCAGTACCACTCGCTCGATCCGACCGGCTTCGAGGAGTTCTCGACCGGCGCGCTGATCGACGCCAACTCCCGCGTCGGGCGCCCACCGGGCGACCCCGACTCCAACGATCCGGACGCGCTGGTGATGCAGTACTACACGTATGACGAACCGACCGGCGGCTTCCTGAACGTCGTCGTCACGCCGGGCGAGACACCGACCGCGGCGTTCCGCTTCTACGACGAGCAGGGCGTCCTCATGTACGAGAACGTGAAGACGGCGGACTGAGCCAAGGACTGAAGGCTGCAGCAGCGGTCTTGCCGCTGCCGGGTCAGGGCGTCGGACTCGCCGAGGCGCCGAGGTTCAGCCGCGTCTCCACACGCATCCGCCCCTCGGTGGCTTCGCTGAACCAGGGCTCCCACTGTCTTCGAATCGTTTCGAGCTTGGCGAGTTCGTCCGGATCCGCCGTGCTGCCTCTCCCGACGACGTAGATGAACGCCTGCCGGTGGACGCGGGGAGATTGGTCGGCGTTCGGGACCCGCGGCCCCTCGACCTCGATGATGTGCTGTATCAGCACGTCACGCCGGGTGCCATTGAAAGTGACGCCGATCTCCGGCGACGACGTGTTTCGCACGGGCGGCGACGCGTTGGTCGGCGACTCGACGTAGAAGAACGGCGGCACCTCGTAGTCGTGGCGCAGACCCATCGCATACCGATCGAGGGCGCTGTAGCGCTCTTCCGCCGCCACCGTCCGGAACTGTCCCCCGCCGAGATCCTCGATGTCGTTTCCCTCCATCACCGAGGCGTCGCTGTCCACGAAAAAGCTCCAGTGGGCCCGCTGCCGGCCCAAGAGGGCCTCGGAGCGCTCGCGATTGTGATCGCTGAATTCCAGGTAGGCCAGCCACCGGTGCCCGGTCTCGTGGCCCAGCACACTCATCGTTGTAGCTTCGCCGCTGATCTTCTCCGAGAGATCAACCGAGTACTTGCCGAGCCACCCCATCACGACCAAGCTCTCCAGCGTGTCGCTCTCGAAGTCGAACGGCGCGGCGTGGAGCCGCTGCCCGATGCCCCGGATAGCGTTCGCGATCCTGATCTGGTAGGCGAACGCGTTGAACACGACCCCCCGGTTCGCCCAGATGACGATCTGGTCGTAGATGTCCGGATGGGACGCGGCGAACTTGACCGCGACCGCGACCACGTCGAGCTCGTGGTCCATCGAAAACCGTTCACCCACGGCGGCGGCGCCGCCCGACGTGGGACCGGTGTCACTCAGGTCGACCGCCTCCAGCGTGGAGGTGCTGCCCGGGGACAGCCCGACAACGGCGCCGCGGGTCCTGATCTCCGGGTCGAAGGTCATCTCGACGCTGCCGTCCGGCAGCAGGCTCACCTGCACCGTGACGGCGTTGGTTTCTCTATCGAATTCCGGCACCGCGCACCAGGTGACGGTGACGGTGTCGGCGGCGGCGCGTGCGTATACCGCGCCACCGGCCGACGGGTCGAGATCGGCCAGAAACGGCGCGACGCGCGGCTGGCCCGTCAGCAGGCGGGAGATGCCCCGCGCCGTGCTGGCGTCGTCGCCCGCCACGAACGTGAGATTGCCGTCCGAGTTGACGAATGCGCTGCCGTGGACGCCGTCGTAGTACGGAAACTCGAAGGGAAACGTCAGCGGGGCAGTATCGTCGTCACCGAGCGGTACCTGCTGCCCCACCGGTGACCGGTACGTGGCCGGGCCGACGCGCCTGGCGTCGTAACCGCCGGCGCTGTTCGGTTCGAAGCGCAGGGTGATGTCGCGCAGGTCAAAACGGTTGGGGGTCAGGATCAGATCGCCCTCGTCCTGCAGCACCGCGATGTCACCCACGTCCTCGGTCACCGCGCTCCTCCCCGTGGGCAGTACGAATCCTCGCTCCAGCCCGATCCGGTGTGCCCAGAGCGCGTCGAGTACCGTCGGGCGCGCGTGGCCGTCGACGGAAGAAGCCCGTTTGTCGCCTCCGAGCCCGGTTGCCGTACCGAAGGCGCTCGCGACAGATGACTGCGACGCCATCGCAGGGCAGGGATTCTGCTGCCCGGCGGTCGGCTGCGTGGGCGTCGTCGGCGCGGGCGTGGGCGTTTGTGTGGTTCCGCCGGCGGGACCGCAGGCATACTGGATTCCCGGTGCGGCGACGACGAAAGTTACGGCCAGAACCTGCGCGCGGCCGAGAAAACGCGAGAGATCCATCGATTCGATCACTGCAGTCCTTCCGGTAGTCCGCGGACGGCGTCAGCCGCTCTCAACGTACAGACGACCCCCGGGGCGCCGCCGCGGCGGCGCCCCGGGGGTCGTTGAAATACGCCTGCCGGCAGGCTAGAAGCGGAAGCCCGCGGAGATCAGGAACGACCGGGCGGCCCGGTAGTCGCCGGCGGAGGTCGCTTCGCCGAAGCGGGGTCCGTCCGTGTACGTGGTCGGGATCCCCAACGCGTCCGTCGGCCCGGTCGCGTCATGCCGGATGGTCGTGTTGTAGTAGATCAGCTTGCCGTTGTTCGTCAGGTTGTACCACTCGATCTTCACCCACGGCCGCAACCGCCCCCGGACCGGAACGTCGTAGTGGAGCGACAGGTCGAACCGGCCGGAGCCGTTGTACAGCTCGGATCCGCGCCCCGCGGAGTAGTACAGCGTCCGCGGCGTAGGACCATCGACGTAGCCCAGTTCATCGAGGATCGCCTGCTGCTCGTCCGTCACCCCGAAACTGCTCGACGCGAGGGTGTAGTTCTCGGCCGAGTCGTACCGCCAGAACCCGCCGATGTCCAGATCGCCGAAGGCGCCCATGCCGAGCGTGTAGATCCCCCAGACGCGCATGCGGTGCTTCTGGAAGTCGTCGAGGCGGCCCCACGGGTGGAACCGGTCCGCCGGCGTCACCTCCGGCCAGTCGCCATAGACCGACGGGACGGCCGGCTGGTTGGTGTTCTCGCCGTCGAAGTTCCCCTCGTTCTTGAGCTGGATCGTCCAGGACCCGTTCAGCAGCAGGTCATCGAACACCGAGTAGCGCGTCTCGAACTGTAGCCCGTCATAGTTCCGCCGCAGGGCGTCGGCGTCGTCACCCAGGTCGCCGGGGTTCGCGTAGACCTGGTTCGTGAACGTGCCGTACTCGTTGCCGTCATCGTCCATCAACGTCGTTGACCCCGTCGTCAGGTCCAGATAGTCCTCCACGAAACTGCCGGAGCGGCGGCGGACGTAGGTCGCCTGGATGAACCCGCGGTCCCCGAGCGTCGCGCCGCTCGACAGCGTGAACTCCTGCGTGATGGGCGAATTGAGCCGCTCGTCGGCGAACACATTCTGCGTCGGGAAGCTGCCGAAGACCGTGAAGTAATTGTTGGGGTCGAGACCGGGGCAGTCGGCGGCGGTGGCGTTCGGCAGACCTGGGCACGTGTGCGTCGGACCGGTGTAGACGCCGATCAGCACACTCGGGTTGCCGACGTTCGTGTTCTCCGCGAACTGCGCCTCGCTGTACTTCCCGGAATAGTGGCTGTAGGTCGCCTGAATCGAGTAGCGGCCGTCACCCAGCGGGTCGTACGACGCGGCCAGGCGCGGAACAATCGCCTGGGTGTCGACGGTCGTGATGTCTCCCGGCGTCGCCTCGCCCGAGACGAACTCGCCCCGCACGCCCAGGTTGAACGAGAGGTGCTCGTTCAGGGCCCAGTTGTCGTTGATGAAGAACGACGACGTGTTGATGTTGATCTGGGCGCCGCGCGACGGGATCCAGGTCTGCAGCAACGACCCGAACGTGCTGAACACCGGGGCCACCCGGTCGTTGACGAGGACCGGATCGCCATTCGCCTCCACCATGTAGTCCGCACGGAAGACGTACCCCGTGGACGACTGCGAGTTGCCCCCCGTCCGCGTCGACCGGTAACTCTCGAAGCCCACCTTGACGCTGTGCGAGCCGAGCGACTCGGTTCCCCGGTACCAGGTGACGTTCCCGGTCAGCTGCAGGTTGTTCCGGTCTTCCGGGTCGGTCGCATCGAAGTAGGGCGCGTTGAAGTGGCCCAACTGCTGCGTCCGCGTGATGAAGGGCGAGTACCCGATGGCGGTCTCGGTGCCGCCGCCACCCCGGAAGCCGAACTGCTTCTGCGACACCTGCGCCTCGGCGAAGACGTTCTGGGTCAGGCTGCCGCGGTAGGTCGTCACGTACAGATCGTTCGGCCGCGTCGCGTCGTTCTGCGTATCCGGCGTGATGCTGAAAGAGAACGTGGGGCGGGTGCCGCGGGACGTCTGATTCCGCATGTACTGGCCGGACAGCGTGTGGCCCGGCGCGAGCGTCGCGGTCAACTTGACCTGGTTCCGGTCGTTGTTCTCCGTCTCGTTGTACGAGATGCCGGTCTGCGCGAAACTGTCGCTGTCAGTCACGCGCGCGCGGCGGAACGAATAGAAGAACCAGAGGCGGTCGCGCACGATCGGTCCGCCGAGCGTCGCCTCGTGCGTCCGGTTCAGGATGTCCTCTCTCTTGACCTTCTCCTCCACCTCGTAGGGGTTGAGCGACTCCCAGGTCGGCTTGTCGAGATTCGTCCGCCAACTGCCCGAGAACGTGTTGCCCCCGCTCTTCGTGATGACGTTGATGACGCCGCCGGAGAACCGCCCGTACTCGGCGGAGATCCCGGAGGTGAGCACCTGCGTCTCCTCGATCGCGTCCGCGACGTAGAGCGCGTTCGACGTGCCGAACAGGTTGTCGTTCGTGTCGACTCCATCCACCAGGTAGACGTTGTCGTAGGCGAACGAGCCGTTGATCGAAAGCTGCCCGGCGTTCGGCGTGTTGGTGTTCAACCCGGGCTGAGTCGCGGCGATGGCGAACGGCGTCCGGCCAATCGGCAACACCTCCACTTCGTCGACCGTCAGGTTCGAGGCGGTCTCCGTCGTCTGGATCTCCGCCGGGACGACACCGACTACCTCCACCGTCTCGGTGACGCCGCCGGGCGCCATGACCGCGTTCACGCCCACTTCGCCGCCGAGGGGGACGGTCGCCGCCAGCTCGACGTCGCCGAAGCCAGAGAGCGTGAAGACCACCAGGTAGTCGCCCGGGGGGAGCTGCGGCAACGAGTAGTTGCCATTGATGTCGGTGACCACCGTGCGCGTCCCCTGCAGGGACGGCGAGCTGAACGTGAGCGTCACACCGGGCAGCGAGAGTCCCTGGGCATCGACCGCGGTGCCGCTGATGGTGCCGGTCTGACGGCCCTGCCCGAAGGCGTCGGCCGCGACCGTGAGGGCCAGCACGAGGCTTAACCCCATCGCGAATGTTTTTTTCACCGTTCGATCCTCCTCAGGCGGAACCAACCGCCTGTGAGCATCGTATTCATATTGTTTAGGCTGCGCAAATCCGGCCGGCCGGCAGCCCGAGGCGCCGTCAGCTGCCGTCCGGGGGGAGCTCCCCGGGGGGGCGCCAAGCGTTGGCCCGCCGCGCCCCGGGCTGCTCAGCAACAGGTCGGACCGGGCGGCGATGTGGAGGTGTATCTCGGCCAGCGCGGCGGTCGGCAACGGCTCGCCGACGCCGCCGAAGTCTGCTGCGCCTCGGATTCCGGCTCGGGTTCCAACGGCTCGGCGCAACGACGCATGACCCTGAACCCGGGCGGCTGGCGGAACGTCCGGGTTCCATTTTTTTCTGCAACGGAGGGGGAGGCGCAGCGGAGGTGACCATGCGGCGCGCAGCGGCGATCGGGCTGGTAGCGGCAGTCGTCGCGCTCGACGCGGTGGAGGCGTCCGCGCAGGCGTGGCGCGGGCTCGGCCGCCTGGACGGCTCGGTGACCGACGCCGAGGGCGAGCCGGTTGCGGAGGTCGTCGTCCGGGCGTACCTGCCGGCGGCAGAGGGGAGGATGGAGGTCACGACGGACGAAGAGGGCGAGTGGGCGATCGGCGCTCTCGCGGGCGGGCAATGGGAGCTCGACTTCACGAAGGACGATTACGTCACCCGGCTGGAGCTGCTCGACAAGTATCCCGAGGCGCACCCGATCCATCCGCTCGTGGCCCGCGCCTATCATGGGGACGGTCTGATCGATGAGGCGATCGAGCATCTCCGGACGGCCTTGGACGCAGACCCGGAGAACGCCGCGGTGATTGTCCTGCTGGGCGGGATTCTGATCGAACGGGGCGACACCGCGGAGGGCCGGCGGATGCTGGAGTCCATCGAGGCGGATCGCATCAGCGACCCCGCGGTACTCGTCAACCTCGGTATCACGGTCCTGAATCAGGGGGCGGCGGCCGAGGCGCTGCCGTGGTTTGACCGCGCGGTCACGCGTTCTCCCGAGTACCCTGACGCGTACTATTTCCGGGGCGTATGCCACCTGCAGTTGGGTGATACGGCGGCCGCGGTCGCGGATCTGGAACGCTTCGTGAGTCTGGCCCCCGACGCCCCGGAGGCCGACGCCGCCCGTGGAATACTGGAAGGGCTACGGTGATTGAATCGGGGACTTTCTCGCGCTTTCTTGGCCGCGCGCAGTCTCTGGTCATAACCATCGTCGTCGCGACGCCGGGAATCCAGTACGCCTGCGCGCGCCGGCCGCGAAACCGCTGGACGGCGAGGCGGATAGGCCACGTCAGCAACGTCATCACCGCCAGGGCCATCGTCATCAGCACGATGAACAGGGAGGAGACGAACGCAAACCCGGCGCCCGGACCCACGTAGGCAAACGCCGGCGACGCGACGCCGAGAGTCGCGGCCGCCGCGAGGAAGCCCGCCGCGAGTTGCGGCAGCCGTGCGTCTAACGCGGACCGTCCCTGCATACGGCGCTCATCCCGCGGGATGCCCCTGCGGCGGGGGACCGGATTCGGACCCGGCGCGGTTGCGGTAGAGCCGCGGGTCGACCGCCTCGGCCATGCGGTCGACATCCGGGCGACCATCGAGGAACCGGCTCACCTCCTCCGCCACGGTCCGCGGGCTGTTGATGACGGTGCGATGCTCCACGTAGAGCACCTCGCAGTTGTCTCGTTCCGCCAGTTCCCGTTCGACTCTGCTGAGGTGGGCGGCGAACATCTGTTCCATCTGGGGGTCGCCGACGTCGCCCGGGTGCTCGCCGCGGCGCTGAAGCATCCGGCGCTGAGACGCCAGCACTTCCTGCAGGTTCCGCCGCACGAACACGATCTTGTAGTGCTCGCCGACCGGAAGGTGCCGGAGCAGGAACGAGATCACCTTGACGCACTTGCCGCGGGCGCCGGCAACCCACGCGCTGTCGCCCCCGTTGTCGAGCTGCTTGACCTGCTCGAGCTCGTGGTAGCCGCGCGGATTGTCCTCATCCGGCTCGCGTACGCCGTCGGCCAGCGTCTCCATGCCGCCGGCGGCGAGCATGCCCATGAGCATCGAAGTCCCGGACCGCGGGAGCCCGGACACGATGACCACCGACTGATCCACGCGTGGTCGCCGGAAACTTCCCACAAGTGGCCATCTTACCCGGCGTTACCCCGCGTCCGGGGGGAGTTCCCGGGGGCGCCAAACGTTGGCCAACCGCCCCGGGCTGCTCAACAACAGGTCGGACCAGGCGGCAATGTGGAGGTGTATCTCGGCCAGCGCGGCGGTCGGTAGCGGCTCGCCGACGCCGCCGAAGCGGGCGACCAGTTCCTCCAGGCCGGGGTTGTGGCCCACCACCATGATGCTGGTCGCTTCGCCTGCCGATTCGCGGATGACCTCGATGATCTCGGCGGGGTTGGCAAGGTACAGCCGGCGCTCCAACTGGACCGCGGCGCCGTAGCCGGTCTGGGCGGCCACCGCCTCCGCGGTAACCCGGGCGCGCTTGGCGGTGGAACTGAGAATCAGATCCGGACAGAGATCGCGTTCCGCCACCAGGCGGCCCATTCGGGGGGCGTCGCGCTTGCCCCGCTTGTTGAGCGAGCGGCCGTGGTCCGATTTCTCGCGATCCCTCCAGCTTGACTTGGCGTGGCGCAGGACAAGCAGAGTCTTCATGGCGTGGCCGCTTCCATGATACGCGCCGCGCCTCCCCGTCGGGTCGAAGTCCGCGCCCGCCGCGATCCGGATTGGTATCGGGAGAACGGCGCGGTGGTATACTGCGCCGCAGACTTGTATCCGAGTGAGGTGGCACCATGCGGATTTCCATGACGGCTCTTAACCTTCTGGCGGCCGGGCTGATTGTCTCCGGCGGCATCGCCGCCGCTCCCGCCGCCGCCCAGGAAACCGAGGAGAACCCCTTTGCCGCGGCGATCGACGTGCGGATGGGCGAGCGGATGTTCCGGGCGCAGTGCGGCCGGTGTCATGGCCGCGACGCCATGGGGAACGATGAGACCGGCGCGCCCGACCTCACGACCGGCCAGTTCTCACGGGCGAGCACCGACGCCGGCATGTTCGGCGTGATCCGGAACGGCATCGACAACACCGCGATGATCGGCATTTCCAGCCGCGCGTCGGATCAGGCGGTCTGGCAGATCGTCTCCTACATTAACTCCCTCAACTTCGACCCGAGCGACTACAACCTGCCGGGCGACGCCGCTCGCGGCGCCCAGGTGTACGAGGCACAGAACTGCGCCCAGTGCCACATGGTCGAAGGCGAGGGAGGGCGGCTCGGGCCGGATCTCACGGACATCGGCGGACGGATGGCGCCCGACGAGATCCAGACCGCGCTGACCGACCCCAGCGCCGACGTCGCTCCTCGGTGGTGGACGATGCGGATAGTTCGCGAGGACGGCTCGCGCGTGGAGGGACTCCGGATGGACGAGGACACGTTCTCGGTCCGGATCATGGACAACGACGAGCGGCTCTGGCATTTCCTCAAGAGCCAGGCCCGCTCGGTCGAGCGGGTGACCGACTCGACCATGCCCGCTGTTTCGGTGTCGGGCTCGGAGTTCGACGACCTGGTCGCCTATGTCTTTTCCCTGCGCAAGGAGGACAACTAGTCATGAAGCGGATTGCCCTGCTTGTCACCTGCCTCGCCATCGCCGCCGCGGCGTTCGTCGTTGCGGATCGCGTCGCCGTCTTGGACGTCAGCGCCCAGTCGGGTGAAACACCGGCGCTCCGGCCGGTTACGTGGGAAAGGTTGCTGAACGCGGCCGACGAGCCGGAGAACTGGCTGATGTACAACGCCACGCTCGACGGCCAGCGCTACAGCGGGCTGGAACAGATCCACAGCCGCAACGTGCAGAACCTTGAGCTGAAGTGGGCCTACCAGATCCCGGAGATTGACCGTGCCGAGACGACGCCGCTGGTTGTCGACGGCATCATGTTCGTCACCGAGGCGCCGAGCAACGTCGTCGCGCTCGACGCCGCGACGGGGCGGCAGTACTGGCGCTACAACCAGGAGCTGCCCGACGATCTGCGGATCTGCTGCGGCCGGAACAACCGCGGCGTCGCCATCCTGGACGAGACGCTCTACATGAGCTCGCTCGACGCGAAGTTGGTGGCCATCGACGCGCGCAGCGGCAACCTGCTCTGGGAGACCGCGGCCGCCAGCTACCAGTCGGGTTACTCGAAAACCGCCGCGCCGCTCATCGTCAAGGATCAGGTGGTCACCGGGATAGCGGGCGGTGAGTTCGGCATCCGCGGCTTCCTCGATTCCTACGACTCGGCGAGCGGCGCACTCAACTGGCGCACCTACACGATCCCGGGGCCGGACGACCCGGGGAACGACACGTGGGCGGGTGAATCGTGGCGGACAGGTGGATCGCCCACCTGGATCACCGGCTCGTACGACGCGGATCTCGACCTGGTTTACTGGGGCACCGGCAACCCTGGACCCGACTGGAACGGTGACGTTCGCCTCGGCGACAACCTCTACAGCGACTCCGCGCTCGCCCTGAATGGCGAGACGGGCGAGATGGAGTGGTACTTCCAGTTCACGCCGCACGACATCCACGACTGGGACGCCATCCAGGTGCCGATCCTGGGCGACATCATGTACGAGGGCGAGATGCGGAAGGTGATGATGTGGGCCAACCGCAACGCCTTCTACTACACGCTCGACCGGGAGACGGGGGAGTTCCTGGTAGGCAAGCCGTACGCGAAGCAGACCTGGGCCGAAGGACTCGACGAGAACGGCCGACCGATCCGCGTGCCGAACATGGAGCCTTCGATAGAAGGAACGCTCGTCGCGCCGTCGGTCGGCGGCGGCACCAACTGGTGGTCGCCGACGTTCAGCCCGCGCACCGGGCTGTTCTACGTCAACGCCTACGACGGGGAGCAGATCTACTTCATCCGCGACGAAGATTACGTCGAGGGCGAGCGGTACACCGGCGGCGGCGGTCAGAACGCGGCGCCGCAGGACACCTATCAAAGCGCGGTGCGCGCCATCGACCCGGCGACGGGCGACGTGCGGTGGGAATACCCGATCGCGCCCCGCTCCACCTCCGGGCTGACGTCAACGGCCGGCGACCTCGTCTTCGGCGGGACGATTGACGGCTACTTCTTCGCCGTCGACGCGGTCAGCGGCGAGGAGCTGTGGCACATGGCGGTCGGGGCGAGAGTGCACGCCGCGCCGATCACCTACGCGGTGGACGGACAACAGTACGTCACCATCGCGGCCGGCAACGTCGTCTATACCTTCGGCCTGAGCGACTAGCCGGACCGGTGCGCCGGCGTCCATGGGTGCGCGGATCTCCATGGTGCGCCGGCGTCCACCCTGGCGTCTCGATACGATCCCGCCCGCGCATGCGCGCGAGACGCGATACGATCCCGCGCATGCGCCGGAGACATGCCGCCGCTGTCACGTTGCTCCTGAGTCTGGCCGTTGCCCCGGGCGGCGCGCAGGCTCCGACCTCGCCGCGCAACGCGAGCTACGACATCGACGTCACGCTTGACCCGTCGGCGCGGACGCTGACCGGCCGCGAGACGCTGACCTGGCGCAACATCTCGCCGAACGCCACGTCGGAGCTGCAGTTCCACCTCTACTACAACGCCTGGCGGAACACCCGTTCCACCTGGATGCGTGAACGGCTCCTGGGCCGGGGCGCCGCGCTGCACAACCGCCCCGAAGCGGACTGGGGCTGGATCGACGTAACCAGCATTCGGCTGCACGGTGCCGACGGCGATGGCAACGGCGCCGTCGACCTGAACCGCCACGCGACTTTCATTGCCCCCGACGACGGCAACCCGGACGACCGGACGGTCCTCCGCGTGCCGCTTCCCGCTCCGGTCGCACCCGGCCAAACGATCGCCGTCGAGATGGAGTGGACCACCCGTATTCCGCGTCCGTTCGCCCGGACCGGCGCGGTGGGCGACTACTTCTTCCTGTCGCACTGGTTCCCGAAGATCGGCGTGCTCGAAGCGGATGGCTGGAACTGCCACCAGTTCCACACCGGGACCGAGTTTTTCGCCGACTACGGCCTCTACGACGTCCGGATCACCGCGCCGGCCGGCTGGGCGGTCGGCGCCACCGGACGCGAGCAGGCAGTGACCGACAACGGGGACGGCACGGCAACCCACACCTTCCACGCCGAGGATGTCCATGAGTTTGCCTGGACCACCAGCAACGACTTCCTCGTGGTGGAGGACCGCTTCGAACATCCCACCCTGCCGCCCGTCGACATGCGCCTGCTGCTGCAGCCGGAGCATGTCGGCCAGGAAGAGCGACACTTCCGCGCGACGCGCGAGACGCTCCGCCTCTACGGCGAATGGTTCGGCGCGTACCCATGGGACCACATCACCATCGTCGATCCGGCTTGGCGGAGCAGCTCCGGAGGGATGGAATACCCGATGTTCATCACCGCCGGCACGCGCTGGCTGGCGCCCGCGTCGATCGACGGCCCCGAGGAGGTGACGGTCCACGAGGCGGGCCACATGTTCTTCCAGAGCGGCGTCGGCAACAACGAGATGGAGCACTCGTGGCTCGACGAGGGGCTGAACACCTACGCCACCGCGCGCGTGATGGAAGCGGAGTTCCCCTTCGCCCGCGAGCTCCGCCTCTTCGGCGGCTTCGTCCCGTGGCCGCAGCCGGACGTGCCGTGGGATCGCGTGATCCATGGCGACCGGATCGCGGGGTACCGGGCGGTGGCGCGCTCTGACGTGCAGGCGACGCCGACGTACCGCTACTGGCCAGGTTCCGGCGGCGCCATCACCTACAACAAGTCGGCGCTCTACCTCCACACGCTCGAACGGCATCTCGGCTGGGACGTGGTGCGGCGAGGCATGTCAGCGTTCTACCGGCAGTGGAGGTTCGGCCATCCGACGCCGGACGATTTCTTCGCCGCAATGAACGGGGCGGCCGGAGAAGACCTTGGCTGGTTCTTCGATCAGGTCCACGGCAGCTCCGCCGTCTTCGATTACGGTATCGCAGCCCTCAGCAGCCGCAATGCAGCCGGACGGGGATGGTTCGACGACGGCCGGTACCGGGACGAGTCGGGCGGCGCCACTGGCGCGGATGTCCCGACAGCGGCGGGACCGGCGGACTGGTACGAATCGCTCGTAGCCGTCCGCCGCTACGGCGACGGCATTTTTCCCGTCGAGGTCGTCGTCGAGTTCGCTGACGGCGCCACCGAACGCCGCCGCTGGGACGGTCGCGCGCAGTGGACCAATTTCCGGTTCGTCCGCCCGTCGCGCGCGGTGACCGCCATCGTCGACCCGGATCGCGTCCTGCTGCTCGACGTCGACTTCACGAACAACAGCCGGACTACGCGGCCGCGCGCGGGCGCCGCGGCAACCAAGTGGACGCTCGCCTGGATCGTCTGGCTGCAGGATCTCCTGCTGACCGCCGGCTTTCTCGCATGATCGCCGCCTTCCTTGACGGGCTTCGCCGCGCCGCTGCCGCGCCGATGCTGCTGGCAGGCCTGTGGGCGGCGACGCTCGCCGCGGCGCTGCCGCTGGGACTGCTGCTGTTCCTCGGCATCGCCGGCGACCTCGGGTCGACCGCCACCGCCGGCGCGGTGGCGGAGGGCTGGGACGAGATGTGGTGGATCGAGTTCCGCGCCGACGCGAATGCCGTCGAGGGAACGTTCGGTCCCTGGGTGATCGGCTTCGCGGCGGCCCTGTTCAACCTGTCCAACCTGCTCGACGGACAGGCGCCGGGGGCGGCGGTGCTGCCGGCAGTCGTCTGGTTCCTCGCCTGGATCTTTCTCGCCGGCGGCGTGATCGATCGGCTGGCGCGGCAGCGGCCGATCGGGAGTGCGGCGTTTTTCTCGGCGTGCGGCGGTTTCGTCTGGCGGTTCGCACGGCTCGGCGTCATCGCGGCCATCGCCTACGGCGCGCTCTTTCTGTGGTTCCGTCCCTGGCTGTTTGGCGACGCTTACGAATGGTTCACGCGCGACGTGACGGTCGAGCGCACCTGGGCCCTGACCCGGTTCGGGCTCTATCTGATCTTCGGCGCGCTCCTGGCCGCCGTCGACCTGGTGTTCGACTACACGCGGGTCCGCGCCGTGGTGGAGGACCGCCACAGCATGATCGGCGCACTCCTCGCCACGCTGCGGTTCCTGCGCCGGCATGCCTTGGGCGTCGCCGGGTTGTGGCTGCTGAACGGCGCTCTCCTCGCGCTGATCTACACGGCCTACGCCATTGTCGCCCCGGGCGCCGGCGCGAGCGGAAACGCCGTCTGGGGCGTCTTCGTCGTCGGGCAGCTCTACATCGCCGCCCGTGTGTTCGCCAGGCTCGCCGCGTACGCCTCGCAGGTCTCCTACTTCCAGTCGCGGCTCGCTCATGCCACCTACGTGGCCAAACCCGAGCCGCGCTGGCCCGACTCCCCCGCCGCCGAGGCTATCGGGCCGCCACCGGCGTAGCCATCCCCCCGCCGCGCGCCCCACGGGCTCCTACGTGCGCTTCAGGGCGCGGCGAATCCGATCCGCCAGTGTCTTGACCACCTTCACGCGCGCGTAGCGCTTGTCGTTCCCCTCGACCAGCGTCCAGGGCGCGCGGCGCGTACTCGTGCGGTCCACCATCTCGTTGACGGCGTCGGCGTAGGCGTCCCACTTGTCACGGTTGCGCCAGTCCTCGTCGGTGATCTTCCACTGCTTGTGCGGGACCCCCTGGCGCTGGTGGAACCGCTCGAGCTGTTCTTCCTTGCTGATGTGCAGCCAGAACTTCACCAACACCACGCCATGGTCGGTGAGCTGCTCCTCGAAGTGATTGATTTCGTCGTAGGCGCGTTGCCACTCGTCGGGACGCGCGAACTGCTCGACGCGCTCCACCAGAACGCGGCCGTACCAGCTCCGGTCGAAGATCGTGACGTGGCCGGCGCGCGCGAGGTGGCGCCAGAAGCGCCAGAAGTACTGATGGGCCAGTTCCTCGTCGGTCGGGGCGGCTATCGGGACGATGCGGAAATAGCGCGCGTCCAGGGCAGCGGTGCAGCGGCGGACTGCGCCCCCCTTGCCGGACGCGTCCCACCCTTCGAAGACGGCGACGGTGGAGATGCCGCGTTCGCGGGCGAGGCGCTGGGCTTCGTAGAGCCGGCCCTGCTGACGCTCGAGATCGACAAGGGTGCGCTTCGTCGGGATGGTTCTGGTGAGGTCGAGGGCGGACAGGTGGTCCTTTACCGGAGTCGCGGAGGCCGGCGCGTCGGTCGGCGCACCACCGGAAGAAGCGGGCTTGGACGCCGACGCGTCAGGGGACGCCGGCGCACCGTTCAGAGCCTGCCGGATCGCGTCACGCACGGTGGTGGCGACGTTTTCCATCCGAGGCGTTGCGTCGGAGTCGTCGATGACGAGCCACGGGGCTCCCGGCACGTCGGTCAGCCTGGCGGCGCGCTCCCAGACCTTGACGACGGCGGCGTGGCGCCGGAGGCGGCGCCATTGATCCGCGCTGGCGCGCCAGCGGCGAAGCGGATCCGCCTTGAAGGCCTTCAACCGCTGGCGCTGCGTTTTCCTGTCGACGTGAAGCCAGATCTTCACGACGACGGCGCCGTCGTCCACCATCGCCCGCTCGAACCGGGCGATGCGTCGCATCCGCCGGTCGAACGCCGGCTTGCCGCAACGTTCCTCGGCGAGTTCCTGGATCGCCGGGCCGTACCAGCCACTGAGATACAGCGCCACCAGGCCGCGCGGCGGGAGTGCGCGCCAGTAGCGCCAGAACCAGGGACGTTCCCGCTCTTCGTCAGACGCCTCGCCCCAGGCCCACGTCTTGAGCCAGCGGGGATCCATCCAGGCGTTCAGTTCGTTGGCGGCCTCGCCCCGGTCGGCGGTCTCGGGACCGGCAAGGACGACAAGCACCGGACCGGCGCCCCGCTTGCGGAGTTCGTGTTGCGCGGTGAGCAGGTCAGCGCGGAGGGTGGTCCGGGTCACCGGGCGTAAACTCTAGCATCCGCGGACGATTCCTCCGCGCGCGTCCTTCGCGGGTGTGGTACAACGTTAAGGAGAGCCGGCGCCGGGAGATGATGATGACTGCAATATCCCGTTTCGTTGTTTCTGCCTCAGTTGCCGCTGCCGCCGTTGCCGCATCGGGCGCCGCCGCGGCCACCGCCGCGGCGCAGCAGACGCCCGATCAGCTACAGCAGCGGGTCGAGAACACGTTGCGCGACGAGGGCGAGTCGCGGAACCTCGAGGTGACGGTCGTCGGCGACGAGGCGACGCTCACCGGACGGGTCAGTACCTTCTGGGACAAGCACCGCGCGATTGAGCGGGCCCTTGCCGTCAATGGCATCAGCTTCGTCGTCAGCGAAATCGTCGTCCCGGCGGAAGAGGACGCGCAACGCCTTGCCGACGAGGTTGGCCGCGCGGTGCAGCGATACCCCCACTTCCGGATCTGGGATGTGATCGACGGCCGCCTGAACAACGGAGTGGTCACGCTGTCCGGCCGGGTGACGCCGGAGCGGGACAAGGAAGGCGAACTGTTCGAGCGGATCGCCAAGATTCACGGCGTGCAGGACGTGCACGTGAACTTCGACGTGCTGCCCACCTCGCGGTCGGACGATCGGCTGCGCAGGGCCATCGCGCAGCGTGTCTTCGGCAGCGAGCACTTCCAGCGTTTCGGGACGATGCCGAACCCGCCGTTCCACATCATCGTCGACAACAGCATCGTCACGCTGGTCGGCTACGTCCAGGGGCGGATAGAGTTCCTCGAACTGCAGCGGATCGTGGCGCAGACTCCAGGGGTGCTGCGGGTCGAGAACGAGTTGCAGACGCCGTAGGACGGGTCACCGGCACGCCGGGGACCAGTTCGATCACGTCTCCCTCGTGCACGATGACCTGGGGGGTGTTCCCGGTCAGCGTGTAGGTCGCCTCGGCCGGCGTCATCTCGACATCCAGCCGCTGCCCGCGGATCTCGAGCGGAAAGCGGAGCCGGCCGAGGGCCTCCGGCACCCGCGGCGAGAACTTGATGTCCCCCCGGAAATCGCGCATCCCGGCGAAGCCATAAATCAGCGTCATCCAGAAACCGCCCATCGAGGCGATATGGCAGCCGTCCTGCACGTTCCCCGCCACGTCCGCCAGGTCCACCAGCCCGGCATCGGTCGAATACCGGAACGCCTTCTCCGCCTCTCCCACCTCGGACGCGACGATGCTCTCGATTGAGCAGGAAAGCGACGAGTCGCGCGTGGTCAGCGGGTCGTACAGGTTGAAGTTGTTCCGCTTCTGATCGAACGAGAACTCGTCCCCCAGCAGGAACATGGCCAGCACCACATCAGCCTGCTTGACCACCCGATGGCGGTAGATGACGAGCGGGTGGTAGTGGAGCAGCAGCGGGTAGTTCTCGGGCGGCGTGTTCGCGAAGTCCCAGTCCTGCTTGTCGTTGAACGAGTCGTCCTGGAGGTGGACGCGCCGTGATTCGTCGTACGGGACATACATCAGGCCCGCCGCGCGCTGCCATTCGTCCACCTCGCTCAGATCGAGCCCGGAATCGCGGACCAGTGCCGCGAACTGCGCCGGAGCGGTTTCCTGCAACCGCCTGATCGTGGTCGCGGCGTACCAGAGGTTCTCGCGCGCCATCAGGTTCGTGTAGAGGTTGTTGTTGACGACGGTGTTGTATTCGTCCGGACCGGTGACACCGTTGATCTTGAAGCTGACGTCGTCCGGACGGCCCGGCCGCTGCGCGTAGAATCCAAGGTCCGCCCAGAGCCGCGCCGTCTCCACCAGGATCTCGGCGCCCACGTTCGCCAGGAACTCGTCGTCACCCGTCACGTCGACGTACTTGTGCAGCGCGTAGGCGATGTCGGCGTTGATGTGGTATTGCGCCGTGCCGGCGGCGTAGTAGGCGGACGCCTCGTCGCCGTTGATCGTCCGCCACGGGAAGAGCGCGCCCTTCTGGTTCACCTCGCGCGCGCGCCGGCGCGCGTTGTCGAGGTAGCGCTGGCGCTCGCGCAGCAGGTTCTGCGCAATGCGCGGCGTCGTGTAGATGAGGAACGGCAGCAGGTAGATCTCGGTGTCCCAGAAATAGTGGCCCTCGTACCCGGGACCGGTCAGCCCCTTCGCCGGAACGCCCACCCCTTCGGCGCGCGCCGTCGCCTGACAGATGTGGAAGAGGTTAAAGCGGATGGTCCGCTGCCAATCCCGGTTGCCGACGACAACGTCGGCGCGGCTCCAGAACCCGTCGAGGAAGCGGCGTTGGCTGTCGAGCAGATCCTGGAAGCCGCGCTTGACCGCCCGGTCGAGCACGCGCCGCGCCTCGCGGCAGAGCTCCTCCGCGCCGCGGCGGCTCGATGACGAGTGGTAGGCGATGTACTTGACGATCCGGATGCGCGTATTCGCCTTCCCGTCGATCGAAAAGACGACGCGGCCGCCGGCGGCGTCCGCCTGCGTCTCGGTGGTGACTGCGCAGTCGGTCTCGACAGTGTGATCGACCGAGCACGACAGCGTCATTCCGCTCGACCTGGCGCCGTAGCCCCGGACGATGCGGAGACCGCGCGTTTCGCTGACGCGCGACTTGAGCACTTCGCACCCCGCCTGCTTGCAGCGCGGGTCGCCGTTGTGATGTTCCGCGCGGCGCGAGTCGGCGATCTCGGATTCGATCACCACGGGCGCATCGTCTGCGAGCGTTACGTCGTAGACGATCGCCGCGAGGTGCCGATGCTCGAGCGAGACGAGGCGGCGCGATGCGATCGTGACGCGCTGCCCCGAGCTGTGGCGCCAGACGAGCCGGCGGTCGAGCGTCCCGGCGCGCATGTCAAGCACCCGCTCGAACTCGTCGAGCGTCGCGGTGGGCAGGAAGAGCGGTTCGTCGTCGACCTGCAGCCGAAGGATCTTGGCGTCCGGGACGTCGACGATCGTCTGCCCGACCTTCGCGAAGCCGAATGCCTCCTCGCCGTAGACGATGGGCCACGTCTCGTGAAACCCGTTGACGTAGGTGCCGCTGTAGGCGACCGGTTGGCCTTCGTCGCAGGTGCCCCGCATGCCGACGTAGCCGTTGGCGAGGGCGAAGATGGACTCGGCTGCGGCGAGGCGCCGTTCATCGAACGCGGTCTCGATGAGACGCCACTCGTCGTACTTGTAGATGTCGTCGAGCGAATGCCGCCGATGATTCGCCATTAGTCCAGCGTCTCGGCCAGGTCTCTCACAACCACGTCCGCCCCCGCCGCCGCCAACTCTTCCGGCGCCCCGGTCCGGTCGATCGCGACAATCAGACCGAATCTGCCGGCGCGCGCCGCCCGCACGCCGGCGATGGCATCTTCCACGACCGCCGCGCGGTCCGGCGCTATCCCCATGGTCCGCGCCGCGTGCACGAACGTGTCGGGCGCCGGTTTCCCGGCCAGCCCCTCGGCCTCCGCCGTCAATCCGTCGACCCGCAACTCGAAGCGATCCGCGATCCCGGCCGCATCGAGTATCTCCCGGCATCCCCGGCTCGACGAGACGACCGCCGTCCGCACGCCATGCGTCCGCAGGTGCCGTACAACAGCCAGCGACCCGTCGTACGTCTCGACACCCTCGGTCGCCAGCAACTCGTGAAACAGTGCATTCTTCCCGTTCCCCAGCGCGCAGACCGTCTCGTGCCCCGGGGCGTCCGACAGCTCGCCGTCCGGCAGGGTAATTCCGCGCGACGCCAGAAACGCGCGCACGCCGTCATACCGCGGCCGCCCATCCACGTACCGCGCATAGTCCCGGTCGTCGAACGGTCGAAACGGCGCAGCCCGTTCCGCCAGAAACAGGTTGAACATCCGCTTCCAGCACGCCGCATGCAGCCGCGCCGTCGCTGTCAACACTCCGTCCAGGTCGAACAGCACCGCCTCGTACGACGTCCAATCGATCATGGGGAACGCTCGGACAGGGAATCGCCCCGTTCGCCGGTCAACGCGCTGGCGTCTCCTTCACGACCCCAGCCGGACAGGCGACGCCGGTCCCGCTCAGGCCGCAGTACCCGAACGGGTTCTTGGCGAGATACTGCTGGTGGTACTCCTCGGCGTAGTAGAAGGGAGGAGCCCCGCGGATCTCGGTCGTGATCGGCCCGTGGCCCGCCTCGCCAAGGAGCGGCGCGTAGCGGTCCCGCGACGCCGCGGCCGCCTGCAGCCGCTCGGCGCCCGTAACGTAGATGGTAGAGCGGTACTGCGTCCCGACGTCGTTCCCCTGCCGCATCCCCTGTGTCGGGTCATGGTGCTCCCAGAGGATCGACAGGAGCCGCTCGAACGGCAGCACCTGCGGTTCGTACACCACCAGGACCACTTCGGCGTGGCCCGTCCCGCCGCTGCAAACCTCCCGGTAAGTGGGGTTCTTCGTCAGCCCGCCCGCGTAGCCGACGGCGGTCGTGTAGACACCTTCCACGTTCCAGAACGCCTTCTCGGCGCCCCAGAAGCAGCCCATCCCGATGAGCACCTGCTCGGTGTCGCCGGGGAACGGCGGGACGATCGGCCGGCCGTGCACGAAATGCCGCCGCGGGACCGGCATCGGCTCGTCGCGGCCCGGCAGCGCCGAGTCGGCGGCCGGAATGCGAAGGCTGGCCGGGTTTGCGAACAGCATGGCGTTATCTCCTTCGCCGCCGGTCACACGCGGCGGGGGAACGTTACAGCATATAGTGATCCGCCGTGACTGCGACCCGATCGCGGCTGGAGCCGGACGACCGCTTCAACCGCCTGCTCACCGCCAACGTCCATCCCTCGGATTGGCGCAACCCGACGCCGGAGGGCCGCTACAACCTGGTAGTGGTAGGCGCCGGGACCGCCGGGCTGATCAGTGCCTCGGTGGCGGCGGGCCTCGGCGCGAGAGTCGCGCTGATCGAACGCCACCTGTTGGGAGGCGACTGCCTGAACGTCGGCTGCGTGCCGTCGAAGGGGATGATCCGGGCGGCGCGCGTCTGGGCGTCGGCTCGCGACGGCGCCAGCTTCGGCCTCACCTTTCCTGGCGGCATCAAGCGCGACTTCGGCGTCGCGATGGAACGGATGCGCCGTCTCCGGGCGGCCATCAGCCATGTCGATTCCGCCGAGCGGTACCGCGGCCTGGGCGTCGACGTGTATCTCGGGGAGGGACAGTTCGCCGGGCCCGACACGCTGCAGGTGGGCGATGCGACGCTGCAGTTTGCCCGCGCCGCCATCTGTACCGGCGCGCGCGCCGCCGCGCCGCCGATCCCGGGCCTCGCCGAGGCGGGCTACCTGACCAACGAAACCGTCTTCTCGCTCACCGAGTTGCCGCCGCGCCTCGCCGTCATCGGCGCCGGTCCGATCGGCTGCGAGATGGCACAGGCGTTCGCCCGCTTCGGCAGCGCGGTGACGGTGTTCGAACAGACGAGGCACATACTCCCCCGCGAAGACCCGGATGCCGCCGAAGTCGTTCAGGACCGCATGGCGCGCGACGGCGTCCGCTTCCTCTTCAACACTACCGTCGAGTCGGTCGATTCCGCGCCCGCCAGCGGCGGCGCCGGCAACAGCGAAGGCGTCAGCGCCGGCAATCCGGGGCAGGGTGGCGGCCGGAAACGCATTCGCTACTCCGAGGGCGGAGACGCCCGCGACCTCACCGCCGACGCCATCCTCGTCAGCGTCGGGCGCGCCCCCAACGTCGAGCACCTCGGTCTCGACGCGGCCGGCGTCGCGTTCGACCGGGCCGGCGTCACCGTGGACCGCAACCTGCGCACCACGAACCCCCGCATCTACGCCGCGGGCGACATCTGCTTTCCCTTCAAGTTCACGCATACCGCCGACGCGATGGCTCAGATCGTCATCCAGAACGCACTCTTCCCCCACCCGTTCGGCCTGGGGCGCCGGACCACCGACAGCCTGATCATCCCCTGGTGCACGTACACCGAGCCGGAGATTGCCCACGTCGGGATGTACGAGGCCGACGCGAACGCGAAGGACGTCGCGGTCGAAACGTTCACGCAGCCCCTGGCGGAAGTGGACCGGGCGGTGCTTGACGGCGAGGATGCCGGTTTTGCGCGCGTCCTGGTGGAGCGAGGGACCGATCGGATACTGGGGGCGACGATCGTCGCCGCCGACGCCGGCAACCTGATCAGCGAGGTTACCGTGGCGATGCAGGCGCGCGCCGGGCTGTCGACGATCGGCGCCGCGATCCACCCCTACCCCACGCAGGCCGAGGCCTGGCGCAGGACTGCGAACCAGCTCCGCCGATCCCGCTTTAGCGCTGGCCAGAAAGCGTTCCTTGCCCGCCTCTTCGCCTGGACGCGCTAGGAGCCCGTCCGGAGCGCGTGGTGCAGAATCCGCCTGAGCGGGGTTGTGCGGCGTGCCCCACTTCCGGGTAGGATTCCACGGAAGGAGCACGCCACCCATGCACGTTTCGATTTCCTATTGCACCCGTTGAAAGTACGGACCCCGGGCCACCAGTCTGGCGGCCGACATCAAGCAGGCGTTCGACATCGACGCCGAGCTGATCGAAGGGACCAACGGCATCTTCGACGTCATCGCCGACGGCGAGATGATCTTCTCCAAGCACAAGGAGGAACGCTTCCCGGAGTCCCAGGAAGTCATTGACGCCCTCAGGGCGTTGACCGCTGCGTAATCCTCGGCACGGACGTGACGCGCAGCGTTTGCCCGTAACGTTGCGACAGGAGGAAGCGATGCCGCGCAACCGCAAGCCAGGGATCACCCGCCGCGATCTGATCACGACGGCCGCCACCGCGCTGGCCGCCTCGACCCTCCCCGCCACCCGGAACGCCCTCGCCCAGTCCGCCGACACCACCGAGGCCCCCGGCGTTCCTCCCAGCCCCCTCGGCGAACGTTCGCCGCACGCGCCACTCGCCCGCGGCTCGCTGACCGGCGGTTCGTCCCGGACGCCGCTGCAGGATCTGCACGGCATGATCACGCCGTCCGACGTTCATTTCGAACGCCACCACGCTGGCGTGCCGTCGATCGACCCGAACGACTACCAGTTGCTGATCCACGGCATGGTCGACCGCCCGATGATCTTCACGCTCGACCAACTGAAGCGCTTCCCCGCCACGTCGCGCATCTGCTTCCTCGAGTGCTCCGGCAACTACCCGACGGGGGCCGGTCCCGAGACGAAGCCGGAGAACGTCGCCGGCATGACTGCGACGACCGAGTGGACCGGCGTCACGCTCGCGACGCTCTTCCGCGAGGTGGGAGCGAGCCTCGACGCCACCTGGTTCCTCGCCGAGGGGCAGGATGCCGCGGTAATGACGCGCAGCGTCCCGATGGAGAAGGCGTGGGACGACGCGATGGTCGCCTATGCCCAGAACGGCGAACCGGTCCGTCCGTCGCAAGGCTACCCGGCGCGTCTGCTCCTCCCCGGCTGGGAGGGGAACTCGAACGTCAAGTGGCTGCGCCGGATCGAGCTGGCCGATCAGCCGTTCATGACGCGCGAAGAGACCTCGAAGTACACCGACCCGATGGCCGACGGCACGGCGCGGCAGTTCAGCTTCGTCTTCGACGCGCGCTCGTTGATCACGACGCCGGCGTATCCCGACGTGGTCGAGCCGGGCTGGATCGAGATTCGCGGCATCGCCTGGTCGGGCCGCGGCACGATCGCGCAGGTGGACATCAGCACCGACGGCGGCGTTACCTGGCAACCGGCGCGCCTGCAGGAGCCGGTCCTCCGCCAGGCGCATACCCGTTTCCGCCATCTCTGGCAGTGGGACGGCAGCGAGACCGAGATCATGAGCCGCGCGACCGACGACAGCGGCTACGTCCAGCCGACGCGCTCGCAACTCCGCGCCCAAAGAGGCCGCCGGGCCCGGCGCTACCACTTCAACCCGATCACCGCCTGGCGCATCCAGCCCGACGGGCAGGTCTTCTATCGCGAGGAGGAGCCGTGGGACGCCTGACGCTCCCGGCGCTCGCCGTAGCACTCCTCGCGGCCGGTTGCGGGGGGCCGGGGAGCGAACCGCCCGCCGCCGAGCCGCCGGCGATGACCGACGCCGACCCCGCGAACGCGACCGCTCCCGCCGGCCATCCCGAACGCTTCGGCTTCGGCCGCGAGGCCACCCACGAGGAGATCACCGCTTGGGACATCGACGTCATGCCGGACGGCACCGGTCTCCCGGAGGGCGAAGGCACCCACGCGGACGGCGCGCCGATCTACCTGCGCCACTGCGCCAGTTGCCATGGCCGCACCGGCGAGGGCGGCAGCGCCGAACCGCTCGTCGGTTACGAACCGGGGACGGCGCCCCCCTTCGGTCCCCGCTACGAGGAATGGCGCGGCGACGGCGAGGATGTCCCGTTCACCGTGGGGAACTACTGGCCCTACGCCACGACGCTCTTCGACTACATCCGGCGAGCGATGCCGTCGAACGCTCCCGGCACCCTCGCGAACGACGAGGTCTATGCGCTGACCGCCTGGCTCCTTGCTGAGAACGGCATCATCGGGCCGGACGCCGCCATGAACGCCACGAGCCTTCCGCAGGTGGCGATGCCCGCGAGAGACGTCTTCGTCCCGCAGGAACGGTAGCGGCAGCTCCCGGAAGGCGCCGCGTCGCGCCAACGTCCGTCACATCGTCAACGGTCGCCATGCTGGTGCGCCGAAGAAATGTTGAATATTCGGAGTGTAGTTCCGAGTGTTCAAGCTAAAATACCGGCGTGGCCGATACTCTCGTCACTCGCTCCGGCTACCTGGATCGGCTCGCCGCCGCAACCCGCCGCACGCCGGTCACTTCGCTGCTGGGACCGCGGCAGTGCGGCAAGACGACTCTCGCTCGGCAGTTTGCTGCCACGCGCAACGCCACCTTCTTCGATCTGGAATCCGATCAGGACGTTCGCCGCCTGGCCAATCCCGAGTTGGTTCTCGGCGTGCTCGACGGCCTGGTGGTGGTGGACGAAATCCAGCGGATGCCGCAGCTCTTCAACGTCCTGCGGGTGCTGGCGGACCGCCCCGGCGCAAGAACACGCTTTCTGATCCTGGGCAGCGCGTCACCCGGCATCGTGCGGGGTGTTTCCGAGTCCCTTGCGGGCCGCGTCGAATTCATCGACATGACCGGCTTCGACCTCTCGGAGACAGGCACCGACGCCTGGCGGACGCTCTGGCTGCGTGGCGGACTTCCGAGGTCGTACCTCGCGCCGACGGATGATGACGGCCACTCGTGGCGCCGTTCATTCGTACGCACGTTCCTGGAACGCGACATCCCGCAATTGGGCATCACTGTTCCGGCAGCCGCCCTGGAGCGGTTCTGGACGATGCTGGCGCACTGGCACGGCCAGACCTGGAACGCCTCCAGCCTGGGCCGTTCGATGAGCGCCTCCGACAAGACGGTCCGCGGCTACGTGGACCTGCTGACCGGGGCCTTCATGGTTCGCCAGCTCCAGCCCTGGTACCAAAACGTCGCCAAGCGGCAGGTGAAGGCGCCCAAGATCTACCTCCGCGACACCGGTCTGCTGCATGCGTTGCTCGGGATTCGGAACGACGCCGAGCTCTTCGGTCATCCGCGTGTCGGGCCATCGTGGGAGGGCTTCGTGATCGAACAGATCCTGTCGGCCCTGGATCCGGATCACGCCTGGTTCTGGGCGACCCACGGCGGCGGCGAGCTGGACCTGCTCGTAATGCACCACGGCCGCCGTATCGGATTCGAAGTGAAGTTCAGCGAGGCGCCCCGCGTAACTGCCCAGTTACGCAACGTGGCGGTCACCCTCGGGCTCGACCACCTGTTCGTCGTCTGTCCGACGGACCGGGCCTACCCGGCGGACCGCAACGTCACCGTCCTCCCCGTCGCGGATGTGGTCGACCTGCCAGACCGCATCAGCAGGCTGTCCGAATCCTTCTAGTACCCCGCGACCAGACCGTCCTTGCGGGGGTCCGTGCCGCCGTGGAGCATGCCCGTCTCCGGGTGGATCATGATCGCCTGGTAGCCGCCCATGCCGCCGCCGCCCCGCCGTTCGACACGGTGACCGCGCCGCCGGAGCTCGGCAATCACCTCGTCCGAGATGCCCGGTTCGACGGCCAGCGTGCCCCCCGGACGGCTGCTCGGGCTGTGGCGCACGCGCGCCGCGTCACCCGCCTCCTGGAGGTTCATGCCGTGGTCGATGATGTTCGACAGGACCTGCCAGTGGCCCTGCGGCTGCATCGGCCCACCCATCACGCCGAAGGGCATGAACGGTTTGCCGTCCTTGGTGACGAAGGCGGGCATGTTCGTATGCAACGAACGCTTGTGCGGTTCGAGCGAGTTGAGGTGGCCCTCTTCGAGGGTGAAGCCCGAGCCGCGGTTCTGGAGAGCGAAGCCGAGGTCGGCAGGCACGATCTTCGAGCCGAAGCTGCCGAAGATGCTCTCGATGAGCGATATGGCGTTCCGGTCCTTGTCAACCACCGTCAGGTAGACGGTGTCGCTGTACTCGAACGGATTGCCGGGGGTCACCTCGGTCGCGGCGCGCGCGCGATCGATCAGGCGGCGGCGCGCCTCCGCGTACGGCTTCGAGATGAGCTGCCGCGTCGGCAGCGCATTCGCGTCCCCGTCCGCCACATAGGTGTTGCGGTCCGCCCAGACCAGCTTCTTCGCCTCGGTGAAGAGGTGAATCGCCTCCGCGCTGTTGTGGCCGAGCGACGCGATGTCGTAGCCCTCCATGATGTTCAGGATCATCAGGGCGAGGATGCCGGAGCTGTTGGGGGGGACCTCCCAGATGTCGTAGCCGCGGTAGTTCGTGCCGACCGGCTCGACCCACGCGGAGGTGTGATCCTCGAAGTCCGCCATCGTGAAGTAGCCGCCGTTCGCCTCGCTGAACGCGACGATCTTCCGCGCGATCTCGCCGCGGTAGAACGCGTCACGGCCGCCTTGCGCGATCTGCTCGTAGGTGTCGGCGAGCTGCGGGTTCTTGAACGACTCGCCCACCGCCGGCGGCTGGCCGTTCGGGAGGTACGTCGCGGCCGACGTGGGCCACTCCCGGAGCGACGGCGTCGACGACGCCCACTGCCCCTGAATGATCTCGCTCACCGGGAAGCCGTTGCGCGCGTAGTCGATCGACGGCTCCAACAGGTCAGCCAGCTCCATCGTGCCGAAGCGTTCGAGCAGTTCGGTCCAGGCATCGACGGCGCCCGGGACCGTCCAGGTGAGCGGGCCGTTGCCCGGCATCCGTTCGTAGCCCTGGTTGACGAGCGTCTCGCGGGTAATCTCGTAGGGGGCGCGGCCGGTCCCGTTCAGCGCGTAGAGCTGCTCCGTCTCGGCATCCCAGAGGATGGCGAAGAGGTCGCCGCCGATCCCGTTCATATGCGGTTCGACCAGGCCGAGCATCGCGTTGACGGCGACCGCGGCGTCGATTGCGTTGCCGCCCGCCTTCAGGATCTCGAGACCCACCTGCGCCGCGAGCGGCTGGCTGGCCGCCACCATCCCGTTCGGGGCGATCACCTCGGAACGGCTGCCGTGGACGCTCCGGGCCGGCCGGCTGTAGCCGTGGCCGAGGGCGTCCTGCGACTGCGCCTGCATCTGCGTTCGGAAGTCGGAGCCGATCAGCGTGATTCCCAGCATCGCCGCCACCGCCAGTGTTCCTTTTGACATGATCACCATCCTTGCCCGTTCGCGAAGTCCGACGTCATGCTACCGCATAGAGCTGGCGGCGGCGACCTGCCGGCGGACGGCGGCGGCGATACGGCTGGCGGAGATCCCGTAGCGATCCAGGAGATCAGCGGGAGGGCCGCTTCGGGGCACTTCGCGGACGGCGAGGCGTTCGACGGCGATGCCCTCGGGACCCACCGCCTCGCTGACGGCGTCGCCCAGGCCGCCGGCGGCGTAGTGGTCCTCGACGGTGATCAGGCGGCTGCCGGTCTGCCGCGCGGCATCGAGCAGCGTGGCGCGGTCGATCGGCTGAACGGAGTAGGCGTCGATGATACGCAGCGCGATTCCTTCCGCGGCGAGCAGGTCGTGCGCCTTCAGCGCCTCGAACAGCGTGATGCCGGCCGCGACCACCGTCGCAACGTCGTCCGGCGACTCGCGCACCACCTTCGAGCCGCCGATCGGGAACGGCTCGTCCGGCTCGTAGATGACCGGCGTCGCCGGACGCGTCGTCCGAATGTACGTCATGCCATCGTAGCCCGCCGCCGCTTCGACCACGCGCGCCGCGCTCACTCCGTCGCTCGGATACAACACCACGCAGCCGGGCACCGTGCGCATCATCGCCAGATCCTCGAGCGCCATCTGCGACGGGCCGTCCTCGCCTATTGAAACGCCGGCGTGGGATCCGGCGAAGGTGATGTTCATCCCGCCGATGCCCGCCATCCGGACGAAGTCAGCGGCGCGGGTCAGGAACGCGGCGAACGTCGACGGGAACGGAATGGCGCCGCGGCTCGCCAGGCCCATCGCCATGCCGGCCATCACCTGCTCGGCGATGTAGGTCTCGTAGAAGCGGTTGGCGTGCACCGCCTCGAAGTCCTGGCTGAAGGTGGAGTTGCTGACGTCGGCGTCGAGCGCGACGATGCGCGCATCGGCGCTGCCGAGCGCCGCCAGGGCCACGCCATACGCGGCCCGCGTCGCCACCTTGTCGCCCGGCCCATACGGGGGAGGCGCTGGCAACCGCGGTGGTCCGTTCGGCGCCGGCGCGACCGACGGCTCCGTCCCGGCCGAAATGGAATCCGCACGCGCGGGCGGCGGCGGGATCTCCGGCGCCGCCGCTCCCGGGACCCGCTGCGCGTCGAGGTCGGCGAGCGCGGTGTCAAGTGGGTCGCCCGGCGGGATCGGCTTGCCGTGCCAGCCGTCCTTTCCTTCGATGAGGGCGACGCCCTTCCCCTTCAGCGTGCGCGCCAGAATCATCGTCGGGCGTCCGCGGGTGCGCGCGGCCTCGTCGAGGGCGTCGACGATCTGCCGCATGTCGTGGCCGTCGACGACGATCGTGTGCCAGCCGAACGCCTCCCACCGCACCCGGTAGGCGTCCATGTCGTGCCCCCACTGCGTCGCGCGGCTCTGGCCGTAGCCATTGACGTCGGTCACCGCGCAGAGGCTGTCGAGCGCGTACCGCTGCGCCACCTGCGCCGCTTCCCAGACCGAGCCCTCCGCCGACTCCCCGTCGCCGATCAGGACGTACGTCCGGTAGTCGGAACCGATCCGCCGCGCGTTCAGCGCGATGCCGATGGCGGCGCAGATCCCCTGGCCGAGCGAGCCGGTCGCGACGTCGACAAACGGCAACCGCGGCGTCGGGTGACCCTCGAGATCGGAATCGATCGCACGGAGATTGAGTAGCTCGTCCACCGGCAGGTAGCCCGCTTCCGCCCAGGCCGCATAGAGCAGCGGCGCGGCGTGGCCCTTCGACAGGACGAAGCGATCGTTATCGTCATGCTGCGGGTTGCGCGGGTCGAAGCGCATCTGCGCGAAGAAGAGCGCGGCGACGACATCGGCGGCGGAGCAGCAGCTCGAGGGATGGCCGCTGCCCGCCCTGCTCGTCGCGCGGATGGACGCGATGCGGAAGCGGAGAGCAACCTGTTGGAGAGCGGTGATGGTGGGCGGATCGGACGGCACGGCTCTTTCGGCGCGAAGTCTAGCACGGGGGAGCGGCGTCGCGGGCAGCGGCGAGGTCCTGGAGGGCGAGTGCGTACGGTGCGGCGTCGGCGCCGTGGGGGCGGGCGGCGCCGGTCTGCGCGGCGAGCGTCGAGACGGCACGGTCGTGGAACCGCGGCTGCCCGGTCAGGCGCGCGAGACGGAGGAGGACGCGGGCGGCGTCGCAGTTGAGAGCGAAGGGATACACCGGTTCCCGAAGGAGGCCGATGTCGTCGTCGGCGTGGACGCGGTCACGGAAGGCACCCGCCGCGTCGTCCCAGAGGCGGTGCATGCAGAAATGCATCAGCTCCTGCGCCATGTCGAGATAGACGTCACGTTCCGTCACGACATGAAAATCGAGGAGCGCCCCGCTGGCCGCAACCTGATCGCCGAGCAACCCGCGCACCAGGCCGGCTTCGCCCGCGCCTTCGCCTGCCCGATGCGCGATGCCGCCGCCACGCTCGTAGGTGCCGGCGACGACGTGTTCCAGCGCATCGACCGCGTCCTCCAGCAGCGTCTCGTCACCCAGCACGGTCGCGGCGCGCGCCCAGCCCTGCACCATCAGCGCGGTCCGGTCGGCGTACAGCGCGCGATCCACCGCGGGCGGCGCGCCGGCGGCGCTGGTGCGCCGGTCGGTGCCTCGGTAGTGGCCGGGATCCGCCCGCTGGCTCGCGAAGAAGACGGCTCGGCCATCCGGGCGGCCGAGCAGCGTGCGGCGGACGTAGCGGATCAGGTGCGCCGCGCGCTCGCGGTACTCGTCGCCGTCGCGCTCCAGCAAGAGCCGCAGCACCGCCGCATTCACGCCAAGCAGTTTCTCGGTCGCGGGTTCTGTCCAGTCCGAGCGTGCGCAGTAACGAAATACGCCGCCGTTGACCGAGTCGTACAACCCACCCCAGCCGATGGCGCGTAGCGTCCGGTCGACGACCTCGCCGAACCGATCGTCACCCGCGGCGGCGCGGCGCGCCGCATACTCGAGCGCCGCGGAATGGACGCGCTTCGGCCCGTCCCCGAAACCACCGTGCATTGCGTCGAACTGATCGAGCAGGTGGGAGGCGAACCAACCGTCGATCGTCTGGTCGGGCGCCGCCGCCGGGACGGGTGCATCCGCCGGCGGCCCGCGCCGGTCGGCGATCGCGTCACGCTGTGCGGCGAAGGCGTCGGCTACCCGCGGCAGCAGGTCGCGCATCCGTTCACGCGTGATGTAGGTCTCGCCCCCCAGCAGATCGCCGTCCGGCGTCAGAAAGGCGGTGGTGGGCCAGCCGCCTAGGCTATAGCGGTCCGCGATATCGGGACGGGCGCCGGCATCGACGCGGATCGGAATGAACCGATCAGCAATGAGAGCGGCGACGGCCGGGTCCGCGTAGGTGTCCGATGCCATCGAGGCGGTGGCGCGGCACCACGACGGCCCGAGCGACAGCAGCACCGGCGCGCCGGCAACGCGGGCGTCGCCGAAGGTGGAGGCGGACCAGGAACGCCACTCGACGCTCGAAGGCGCGGTGCCGCCCGGCAGGGAGCTTGTCACGTCGACAGCCTTGGCGCGGCCGGCCAACCGGCCGGCGAACCTACTCCTCGGTGATGTTGGCAGCGATGTCGAGGTCGATGCAACCGGAAACGCTGTTGGCTGCCGGGCAGCTCTTGGGGTGCGTCGCAACGGCACGCTCCGCCGCCTCCCTCATCCCCTTGGGAATGGTGAGATCGTACCGAACGCGGATACGCGTGATGCGCAGCACCTTGTCGATCGCTTCGATGTCGCCCTCCACCTGGGCCGAGATCTTGTCGCGCGGCGCCGGAATGTCGCGCACTTCCAGTGCGCGTGCCAAGGTGCCGAGCAGTCAACCGCCGACCGAGCCGACGATGTAGTCGAGCGTCGCGGGAACCTCCTCCTCGGGCTCGACGCCGTAGAACTTCTTGATCCCGCCGTGGACGCCGAAGCGGATCGGCGTGTCGAAGCCCTCGAGAAACGCCTCGCGGATGGGGCCCTTGACCCGTTCGATCCGCATGCGGCTGGTATGGACGACGTCTGGCATGCCGTGGCTCCTTCGTTGATGCCGGCTGGGACGCCGGCGCACCAAAGCGTGGACGCCGATGGTACAATTTCGGGCTATGCAGCAGTCAAGAACCTCGTTGGCGTCGGTGGCGGCTTTCGCTGCGCTCGCGCTCGTCGCGGCCGGAACGGTCGTAGCCGTGCAGGCGCAGAACTTCCAGCAGGAAGAGGGCCCCGAAGGGGTCCCGAACTACACGCGGGTGGACGCCTCGGTGGCGTGCGCCGGGGCGACCGGACCGGAGGCGATGCCGGACATCCGCGAGCGCGGATTCAACGCGGTCATCAACTTCCGGACTGCGGGCGAGCGGAACGCGCGGGTCGAGGCGTCGCGGGAAGCGGCCGAAGCCGTGGGACTGAATTACGTCCATATCCCGTTCCGTGAGGCGACGCCCGAGCTCGTCGAGCAGTTCCTTGACGCGGTGGCCGAGCCGGCGAATCAGCCGGTGTACATCCACTGCGGATCCGCCAACCGGGTGGGCGCGATGTGGCTCATCAAGCGGGTGAAGCAGGATGGCTACTCGGTCGAGGATGCGACCGTCGAGGCGGAAGCGATCGGCCTGCGGAGCGAGGCGCTGAAGATGTTCGCGCTCGACTACGTCGGCGGCAACTGACCTCACCGCCTGGCGCCGTTGAAGCGCTCCTGAATGGGCCCGCGATCTGTCCGGCGCACGGCCCGCGCGAGTGAACGCGTGTCCAGCAAACGCCTCGGCGACATGGACCCGGAGGCGTTTCGCCGCGAAGGGCACGCGCTCGTCGAGTGGATTGCCGCTTACCTCGACGGGTCGGAGCGCTACCCGGTGCTGTCGCGCGCCGACCCGGGCGACATCCGAGGGACACTGCCCGACCGGCCGCCCCGCGAGGGGGTCGGCTTCGACGAGATCTTCCGTGACTTCGAGCGGGTAGTCGTCCCGGGTCTCACCCACTGGAACCACCCCGGCTTCTTCGCCTATTTCGCCATCTCCGGCAGCGCGCCCGGTGTGCTGGCGGAGTTTCTTTCCGCTGCCCTCAACGTGCAGGCGATGTTGTGGCGGACGTCGCCCGCCGCCACGGAGCTGGAAGAGGTGACACTCGGCTGGCTCCGGCAACTCCTCGGACTGCCTGACCCCTTCGAAGGCGTCATCTACGACACGGCGTCGATCTCGACGCTGCACGCGCTGGCCGCCGCGCGCCATCGGGCCGCGCCGGACACGCGGACGCGCGGGATGGCGGGGCGCGACGATCTGCCGCCGCTCGCCGTCTACGCCTCCGAGCAGGCGCACTCCTCGGTCGACAAGGCGGTGATGACGCTCGGGTTGGGGTTGGATGCCATCCGGAAGATCCCGGTGGACGACCGTTTTCGGATGCGGACGGACGCGTTGCGGCAGGCGATCGCGGCGGACCGCGCGGCCGCGACGATGCCGATGGCGGTGGTGGCGACGGTCGGGACGACATCGACGACCAGCGTCGACCCGGTGGAAGCGATTGCGGATCTGCTGGAGGCGGAGGGGCGGATCTGGCTCCATGTCGATGCGGCGTATGCCGGGGCCGCCGCCCTCGCACCCGGCATGCGCGCTGTGATGGACGGCTGCGGGCGGGCGGACTCCGTCGTGGTGAACCCGCACAAGTGGCTGTTTACGCCGTTCGATCTGAGCGCGTTCTACTGCCGGCGGATGGATGCGGTGCGCGCGGCGTTCTCGCTGACGCCTGACTATCTGCGGACACCGGAGGCCGACGCCGGCGTGCGCAACCTGATGGATACCGGCGTCCAGCTCGGCCGCCGGTTCCGCGCACTGAAGCTGTGGGCGGTGCTGCGGTACTTCGGATCCGATGGCATCGGCGAACGTCTCGCCGAACACCTGCGTCTTGCGCAACTGTTTGCGGGGTGGGTAGATGAGAGCGGGCTGTTCGAGCGGCTGGCGCCCGTGCCGTTCAGCGTCGTCTGTTTCCGTGCGCAACCAGAGGGCGACGGGAGTGACGAAGATCTCGACCTGCTGAACGAACGGCTGCTCGACGCCGTGAACGCCACCGGCGACGTCTTCCTGTCGCACACGAAGATCAACGGCGCGTATGCCCTCCGGCTCGCCATCGGTCACATCCGGACCGAGGAGCGTCACGTCCGGCGAGCCTGGGACGTCCTGAACGAGCAGCTCGCGCTCTTACAGTGAGGGCCGGCGCGACGGAATGCCGGCCTGGAGGCCGGCGCACCACCAGACGCCGGCGCACCAACGGACGCGGGCGCGCCTAGCGGTTAGGGGTGATGCCCTGCCAGTGGGCCCGCAGCCAAACCTCCGGGCGGAGGAGGGCGAGAACCGTCACCACTTCGAGGCGGCCAATCCACATCGCCGCGATCAGCATCAGCTTGCTGATGGGGTGCAGCCCGCCATAGCTCGCCATGGGCCCCACCTCGCCGAAGCCGGGACCGATATTGCCGAGCGCGCCGGTCGTGGCGGTCACCGCGGTCTCCATGTCGGCGCCGAAGCCGATGAGGACAGCGGTGGTGATGGCGAACATCAGCACATAGAACAGGAAGAAGACCAGCACCGAGCGGATCACCTCCTCCGGCACCGCCTTGCCCCCCAGCTTCACCGGCATGACGCCGCGCAGGTGCAGCGTACGGCGCAACTCGGTCAGGGTGAACCGGCCGATCAGCATGTGCCGCAGCACCTTCGGACCGCCGGCGGCGGAGCCGGCGCAGCCGCCGATGAACATCACCGCGAGCAGCACCACTTTCGTCTGGTCCGTCCACAACTCGAAGTCGGTGCTGGCGTAGCCCGTAGTGGTCAGGATCGACAGCACCTGGAAGAGCGCCGTTCGGATCGGAGCGCCGGCCGTTTCCACCTGCCACAGCAGGAGCGCAAGTGCCACCACCGCCACGCCGACGATGCCGGTATACGCCCGGAACTCGTCGTCACGGAACAGCGCGCCCGGGTAACCGAGCAGCGCGCGGTACTGCAGCGCGAAGTTCGCCCCGGAGAGAAACATGAAGACGATGACGATCCATTCGATGGCGACGCTGTTGTAGCCGGCGATCGACTCGGCATTCGGCGAAAACCCGCCCGCCGCCACGTTGGTGAACGCATGGCAGACCGCGTCGTAGAGCGGCATCCCCGCCACCATCAGCGCGACGACCTCCGCCGCGGTCAGTCCGGCGTAGAAACGCCAGAGGGTCCCGGCGGTCTTCCGGATCTGCGGCGCCAGGTTCTCCTCGGTCGGACCCGGCGCCTCGGCGACGAAGAGCTGCCGGACACCGATCGCGAGCCGCGGCAGGACCGCGAGCACCAGCGCAATGACACCCATGCCCCCCAGCCACTGCGTCATCGCGCGCCAGAAGAAGAAGCCGCGCCCGGGCGTCTCGAAATCGGTCAGGATGGTGGCGCCGGTCGCCGTGATGCCCGACATCGCCTCGAACAGCGCATCGATCGGTTGCAGGCCGACCCACAGGTACGGCACCGCGCACAGCAGGGCGAGCATCAGCCAGACGCTGGAGACGACCGCGAGCGCTTCGATGCGGCGCAGATCCCGCCCTGCCCCGCGCGATCCGCGGACCATCGCTTCGCCGATCGCGACGCACAGCAGGCCGCCGATCACGAAACCGGGCAGGTCACTCCACTCACCGTAGAAGGCTGCGACAGCGGCGGGTGCGAGAAACGTGGCGCCGAATACCCGCAGGATGCGACCGGCGATCGAGGCGACGATGATGACCCGCATCGAGTGGCTGCCGGACTATCCGCTACCTGTTACCTGCCACGTCCTACGTGCCGGCGAACAGGTCGCGCACCCCCCGCACCGCCGGCTCCGTGCAGCAGACCAGCAGGCGATCGCCTCCCTGGACGCGGTCAACGCCGCGCGGCACCACCACCGCCCCATCGCGCAGGACCGATCCGATAATCGAATCCGGCGGCAGGTTCAGGTCGCGGACCGCGGTCGGCACGAACCCACCCGGCACCGCCAGTTCGAGCACGCGGGCCTGCCCCTCCTCGAGGACGGCGAGCAGGCTGGCGCGGCCTCCGTCAATCCCGTGAATCACAGAGGTGACCGCCGCGCCGCGCGCCGACAGCGCCACATCGATCCCGACCCGCTCGAAGAGATTGTGATTCGACGGCTTGCTGACGCGCGTAATGACCTTGCGGACGCCGAGCTGGTGGCCGAGCAGCGACGCGAGCAGGTTCCGCTCGTCGTTGTCGATGACCGAGACGAGAACGTCGCTCCGGCCGATCTCCTCCGATTCGAGTAGCTCGAGGTCGGTGCCGTCGCCCCGCAGGATCAGCGCGTTGCGGAGCGTCGCGGCGAGCAGCTCGCCCCGTTCGCGCTCGCGCTCGATCACGATGAGGCGGATGCCCTCCGCCTGATCGAGGTTCTGGGCAAGCCGGAAGCCGACATCGCCGCCCCCGATGATGGTGACCATCTGGCTGTCGGCGTCGCCGCTCGCCGGGGCGATTATAGGACGCAGGCTCTTCATCCCGTCGCGTGTCCCCATCAGCACCACCTTGTCGCCCGGCTCCAGCACCGTCTGCCCGCGCGGAATCGAGGTGGAGTGCTCGTGCTTCAGCGCGACGATGACGACGCCGGCCGGCAGTGCGAGCGACGCCACCTCGCGCCCGACGACGGGCGCGTCGGCGTCGAGGCGGAACTCGAGCAACTCGATCCGCCCGCCGGCGAACATCTCGGCGTCGACCGCGCCCGGCGCCATGATGATCCGCTCGATCTCCGCCGCTAGCTGCGCTTCCGGCCAGATGATCTCGTCAATGCCGAAGTTCCGTTGCAGGCTGTCGTCGCCGCCGCGCTGCTCCAGAAGGTCGGCCTTCGTGACGAAGCAGATGGTCCGCTTCGCGCCGAGGCCGCTTCCTAACGAGCAGGCAACGATGTTTACCTCGTCGAGCCGCGTGGCGGCGATCAGCAGATCGCAATGCTCGACGCCGGCTCTCCGCAACACGTCGGGGCTGGTGCCGCTGCCGGCGACGAACTCCACGTCGAGATGAGCGAAACGGTGCGCGAGGAGCGGGTCGCGGTCGACGAGGAAGACGTCATGCCCGGCCGAGAAGGCGTCGACCAGCGGATACCCGATGGCGCCGCCCCCGATGATGATGATATGCACTTGAGCCGCCGCCCGATCAGATCATTCTAGCGGTTGCGCCGATCCCTATGGTGCGCCGGCCTCCAGGCCGGCAAGGGTACGGCGCCGCGCGTCCCCAACACCCCGTTCCCATATACTCCCGCCTGATGGACGTCGCCACCCTCTCGCTCTGCGCGCTCGCCATCGCCATCATCGTCAGTTGCACCATCCGGCTCCACGTCGGCTTCCTCGCCATCGCGCTCGCGTGGGTGGTCGGCGTCTACGTGGCCGGCATGAGCGCCAACGACGTGATGGCCGGATTCCCGACGCGGCTGTTCCTGACCCTCGCCGGCGTCACGCTGCTCTTCTCGCAGGCGCAGGCAAACGGCACCCTCGACCTGATCGCGCAACGGGCGGTCCGTCTGTGCCGCGGCAACGTCGGCGTCATGCCGATGATGTTCTTCCTGCTTTCGTTCGTCCTGGCGTCGGTCGGTCCGGGCAACATTTCGTCCACCGCGCTGATGGCGCCGATGGGAATGGCGGTCGCCGGCCAGGTGGGAATACCCGCCTTCCTGATGGCGATCATGATTGGCAACGGGGCCAACGCCGGCTCGCTCTCTCCCATTGCGCCGACCGGGGTCATCGTCAACGGGGTCATGGCCGACATCGGCCTCGGCGGGAACGAGCTGCAGACCTACCTGAACAACATGATGGCGCACATGGTCATCGCCTTCGCCGCCTACTTCCTCCTGGGCGGCTGGCGCCTGCTCGGCCGCCACTACCACGGCGCCCTGATCGTCCCGGGCGCGAATTCCGGCGAGGCGGGGGCTCCGCCGGCAGACGGCAGTGAAGCAGCGGGCGGCGGCGGCGACACCTTCCAGCGACGCCACTGGATCACCATCGGCGTGATCGGCGCCTTGCTGGTCGGTGTCATCTTCTTCAACCTGCACGTCGGCCTCGGCGCCTTCGCGGGGGCGATCGTCCTCGCGCTGTTCAAGGCGGGCGACGAGAACGAAGCGGTCAAGCTGATGCCGTGGCGCGTCATCATGATGGTCTGCGGCGTTACCGTCCTGATTTCCGTCCTGGACGAGACCGGCGGCCTCGAACTCTTCACCCGCGTGCTGGCCGGCGTTTCCACCGCCAACACCGTCACCGGTGTCATGGCGTTCACCACCGGGTTCATTTCCATCTACAGCAGCACGTCGGGCGTGGTTCTCCCCGCGTTTCTCCCGACTGTCCCCGGCCTCGCGGAACAGGTGGGCGGCGTCACCCCGTTGGCCATCGCCTCCGCCATGAACGTCGGCGCGCACCTGGTGGACGTCTCGGCCCTCTCCACGCTCGGCGCGCTTTGCATGGCCGCCGCGCCGGCTCAGGAGGACACTCGCAAGCTGTTCAACAAGCTGATGGCGTGGGGGCTCTCGATGACCGTGATCGGCGGCTTCACGTGCTGGCTGCTCTTCACCGTCCTCAGGATCGGCATCGACTAGCCGCCCGTCCCGGTCACTCGATGGCCTCGTAGACGAGGGTCTGAAACTCCCGTTCGAGGTCGTAGGCCGTGAACGGTTGGAACTGCGTCCAGACCATGCCGATCAGCTCCGCCTCCGGATCGATCCAGAAGAAGGTGTTCGCGGCGCCGGCCCACCGGAACACGCCGTTGTTGTCCGGCTCGGGGGTGGCCTCGGCGTCCACCGCAACTGCGAATCCGAGCCCGAAGCCGTAGCCGGGGCTCAGATAGGTCCCGAGCTGGATCGGGACCAGCGCGTCGGGGATCCGGTTCGAGCGCATCATCGCGACCGTCTCGGGGGCCAGGATCCGCACGTCGCCGAGCGCGCCGTCCTGCAGGAGCATCTGGGCGAAACGGATGTAGTCGGATGCGGTGGAGGCGAGCCCGCCGCCGCCCGAGAGCCACGCCGGCGGCCGAGTGTACTGGCCGTCCTCCGGTGAGTCGATCATCTGGAGCGCGTCGTCCGAGCGCTCGTAGTTCGCGGTGAAGCGGCTGCGCTTCTCTGCCGGCACCACGAACGCGGTGTCGTCCATGCCGAGCGGATCGAAGATCCGTTCCTGCAGGAACGCATCGAACGACTGTCCGGAGGCCACCTCGACGATCCGGCCCAGGATGTCGGTCGATACGCTGTAGTTCCACCGCTCGCCCGGGCTCGCCAGCAGAGGGAGCGCCGCCACGCGCCGCGCGAAGTCGTCGAGGCCCTCCGATTGCGCGAAGAAGCCCGACTCGTTGTAGAGGCGGTCGACCGGGGAGTCGCCGAAGAAGCCGTAGGTCAGCCCCGATGTGTGCGTCAGGAGGTGCTCGATGGTGATCGGACCGCCGGGCGCCACGCGCTCGCCCTCGTCGTCCAGGACCGTCACGTCGGCGAACGCCGGAATGAACCTGGATACCGGATCGTCGAGCGCGATCGCGCCATTCTCGACCAGGTTCATCACGGCGACGCTCGTGATTGGCTTCGTCATCGAGTAGATGCGGAAGATGTCGTCCGGTTCGAGGGGATCGCCGGCGTCGAGATCGCGCATGCCGGTGGCGGCCCAGTGCACCACATGGCCGCGCCGGGCCACCATCGTCATCACGGCGGCCACCCGCCCGTCGTCGATGTAGGCCTGCACGGCGGAGTCGATACGGGCGAGCCCGTCCGCCGACATCCCGACCGCGTCGGGGCTGGCCGTCGGCAGTCCGGCGGCCGGCGATTCGGCGGCGGGCGGCGCGGAGTCAGCCGCCGCCTCCGGTGCCGGAGGCGGCGCGTCCGAGACCTCCGCCGGCGCGCAGGCGGCGGACGCGATGAGCAACGCAAGCAATGCGGCGGACCTGTTCGAAGTCATGCTGGGATCCTAGGAATTTCCAGGTCCGCGTGCAACGCGTCGCCCACGCCCACGAGGGCACGGATCTCCGCCATACAATGCGGGCGGGCGATGACTGAACCCGTAGCGTGGTACGACGCCAACGCCGAGATGGCCTCCGACCGCTACGAGTCGGTCACCTTCGAGCGCGTCCACGGCTGGCTGGCCGACCTGCTCCCGAAGCCGCCCGCCGCCATCCTCGACGTCGGCGCCGGCAGTGGCCGCGATGCGGCCCACCTCTCCGCCCTGGGCTACGACGTCGTCGCCGTCGAGCCCTCCGCCCGCATGCGCGAGCTCGCCCGGGCCCGCCACGACGACCCCCGCATCAACTGGCGGGACGACCGGCTTCCGGCGCTGAAGGACACCTTCTCCACCGGCCTCTCCTTCGACGTCATCCTCGTCAGCGCCGTCTGGATGCACCTCGCCCCGACCGACCGCCCCCGCGCATTCCGCAAGCTGATCACGCTCCTCAAGCCGGGCGGCCTCCTTGCCATCACAATCCGCGAGGGCCCCGACGACGACAACCGCGGATTCCATCCCGTCACCGTTGACGACCTCCGCCGCCTGGCAACTGACCACGGCGCCTATGTGGCGCGGGAGTCGTCGGAAGACGATCAGATGGGCCGCGGCGACGTCCGCTGGCGGCAGATTGCGATCCGCCTCCCGGACGATGGGACAGACGCCCTGCCGCTGCTGCGCAACGTCATCCTGAACGATTCGAAGAGCTCAACCTACAAGCTCGGCCTGCTCCGCGTCCTCTGCCGCATTGCAGACGGCGCGTTCGGCCTCGCCGAGGAACACGGCCAGGACCACGTCTCGATCCCGATGGGACTCGTTGCCCTCACGTGGATCCGGCTCTACAAACCACTAATCGAAGCGGACATTCCCCAGAGTCCCGTCAACGATCGCGGCGGCCACAAACTGGGATTCGTCACACACGCTGGGGTCGAGCAGCTTGACGTTTCTCACCATGATCTCCGGGTGGGCGCGCGGTTCTCCGGCGACGATCTTGCCGCCTTGCACCGGTCACTGCTCGATGTCACGTCCACGATTGTCCGGATGCCGGTTCGCTACATGACCTATCCGAACAGCGGCGATCCGATTCTTCCTGTCCGGCATTCAGGCACTACAAGAAGGCCCGCGCGTTCGGCTGATGGCAGACTGACTGCCGGTTACCTCGCGAGCTTCGGCACGCTGCGCGTCCCGATACACCTCTGGATGGCGATCCGGCGCCTGAGCGTCTGGATCGAGCCGGCGATCATTGCCGAGTGGAAGCTGCTCATGCGGACGTACGCTGACCGCCAGGGACGCCAGCTCGACGAGCAAACGCTTGCACGCGCCATGGCATGGCTGGAACCGGAACGCGATGTCCGGCTGGCCCGCGAACAGGCGGACCGTCTCCTGACGGTGGGACCACTCCGTTGCGTCTGGACTGGTCGCAAGCTAACCCGCAGCAGCCTCGACATCGATCACTGCTTTCCGTGGGCGATCTGGCCCTGCGGCGACCTCTGGAACCTGATGCCGGCACACCGGCCGGTCAACCAACGCGAGAAACGCAACCTCCTGCCAGGGGACCGGATCCTGCGGCAGGCCGAGGACCGCATCCTCGTTTGGTGGAACGAGGCGTACCGCGCCGGACCGAACCAGGTCCTTGGCGACCGCTTCGCCGTCGAGGCCGCCACGAGCCTCCCCGGCGTGTCGCCCGGCAGTGACCGGCTGGACGACTATTACGCCGGACTCGCCCTTCAGCGCTTGCGCCTGAAGCACAATCAGCAGGCGCCGGAATGGACCGGCGAGCGGTACCTTCGGAAGTAGCGGGCGACTATGGCGCCGTTCGCTACGCCGAGGTCCTCGGACTCCGCGCCGTAATTGACCCGTCGTCGAGAAGGATCGGGGCAGCGCCAGACTCCATCAGCCGCCTGCGCTCGTTCTCGTCGGTCGCCCTCTCAATAATGGTGGAGAGGGCCTCCGCCGCCTGGTCGAGAGAATTGATCGCTTCCTGCGCTTGATCGGCGGCTTCGTTCGCGTCGCTCGCAACGGAGTCGGCGTAGTGCTTCGCCTCCTTGGCAAGAGTGCGAGCCTCGGTGATCCGTCGCTGGGACGGTGGATCCTGTGCGTTGCGTGGTCTCGTCGCAGGTTCTCCAACAGCGGACGCAGTCCGTCCCCGGCTCCGTCACTAGACCGCACGCCATGGTCCCGTCGAGATCCAACTCTCTCGCACACGACTCGCACAGCGGAAACAACGTCATCTCCATGTCGTTCTGCTCCGGCTCGTGGATGGCCGCCGCGGCGCCCCGCGACCGGCTGGCGGCGATGCTAGCAGGTTTCCCAAATCGACCAGTTCCTGAGGAAACGAGCGAATTTGTGCGAGGCCGCGTCGTTCAACCCCGGCTGCGCATCATTGCTTCGTCGCTACCGCAACAGGACCATAGCAGAGGGCTGAAACCAGCATAGTAACGATATGCCGTAATAACATTAATATGAGGCCTTCAGAACGCATGCCCTTGGTAAAGTTGTTGCCTAATTATTTAACTACGGCGAAGCTGTGGGAAACAGGAACGCCTCCTACCAGCACTCCCCTCCGTTCGTCGTCCGGTGCCTGCCCTCGCCGCAGACGGGCTAGCCGACGGCGCCCTCGAAGCCGACGAAGGCGTCGACGACGATGCTCTCTACCCGACGCACTTCCTCGTCGCTTAGCTCCTTGAATGTTCCTTCGCGCCGTTTCCCGGGGAGCGCGCCGTTGTTCTGGCGGATGAACATGATCAGTTCTTCTGCGATGCGGTCAGGGATCTCGACGGCCTCCATGATGCGCTGTATGGCCTCGTCGTGGCGGCGCAGGTAGTCGATCTCGCGGGGCAGCTCGGCTTCAACGGTGCGCCGTACACAGGCATAGAGGAACTCGGCGGCCTCCGTGCAGTCGAAGTACCGGTACAAGTCGGCTGTGTCGTTGAGCACTTCCACGTTGCGCTCCGGCGTTGGACGCCACTTGATGAATGGCATCAAGGGCCCGGAATGCGCTTGCAGCGTGTCCCGGTAATCGTCGATGCGATCGAGCATGACGGATGACACAGGGAGGACCATGCCGGTCGGCGTGAAGCGCCGCTCGGCCAGAACGTGGTGAATGAAACAACGGTGCAGACGCCCGTTGCCGTCTTCGAACGGGTGAACGTAGACAAACGCGAACGCGGTGGCGGCGGCCTGCAGCACCGGATCGATGCGGTCGTCGCGCATGCGGTCGTTGGCTTCGAGCAGGCCGGCCATCAGGCCGGCGAGATCCTGCGCGCGCGCGCCGATGAACTCCGGGAGCGGGTCGCCGTCGTGGTCGCGGTCGCCGATGAAGACGCCGTCGGTGCGCAGACCGGCCTGTACAAAGCGGGTGTCTTCGATAAGGAGGCTGTGGAGACGGATGATCTCATCGAGGGTGAGCTTGTTCTTTCCTGCCTGCAGCACGGCGCGGCCCCAGCGCTCGAGACGGTTGCGCGGCGGGCGCTCGCCTTCGATCTGAAAGCTCGCGCGGCTGTCGGCCAGGAGCATGAAGCTGGCGGCGCGGGCGACAAGGTGGCCGCCTGCGTTGCCTACGGCTGCGCGCGCGCGCGCAGCGAGATCGAGGGAGAGAAACATCTCCAACGACGGCGTGCGCTTGATGACCGGGCAGAAACTGCCGGTGCCGAGCAGGTTGTCGCGCACACGATGGCGCTTTGAAAGGCGCGGCTTGCCGGTGAAGTAGAGCTTGGAGTCGAGCAGGTCGATCGCGGCAACGCCCGGTGCATCGGCGATGTCGAGGATGCGGCCACTGAGCGTCTCGTAGAGAAACCACATGCGGCGCGTGTGACGGGCGGTCGGGGCCGCGCGGACATGCGCCTCGATGACGGTCTGCGGCATCGCCTCGAAGATGCGCCGCAGAGCCAGAAAGTCGGCGTCCTCGTGCTTGAGCATGAAGGTGAGGTGGTCGGTGACTTGGTCGCCCGGCCAGTAACGCGTGTCGAAGACGATCCAGGGGCCGTCGCTGCGCCGGCTGCCGCTGACGTGCCGATGGGACACGCAGGCCAGGCGCCGCACGGGGACGGAAAGGCCGAGCTCGTAGACAAGGGCGGCGGCCCCGGCGAGACGGGTGGCGGCCGGAAGTGCAACCTCCTGGAAGGTTGCGGGCGTGGGTAGTTTCATCCTCACGTCGAAAAACCTTCGTCAGCGTCGAGAATAGCCTAGTCGCACGCCCATGCGTCGAAAACCCGTACGCCTGGGACGGCGCACGCGGACGTCCACTTGTCGCGCGCGTCGACGTCGACCTCTACGACTCCGGCGCGCACATTCCCTCGGCGTGGCTGGCCACGCGGCGACAGGCCGAGCGTGCTCGGTGACGGCATCTTGACATGGCCATATGGCTATGGCTATGTTGGCGCCATGCACCTGATTGCAGCGGGCAGGTTCAAGGACGTCTGTCTGAAGATACTGGACCAAGTGGCCGCCACTCGCACGCCCGTCGTCATCACGAAGCGGGGCAAGCCGGTCGCGCAACTCGTGCCGTACGTCGCTCCGGACCCGGTTCGGAGTCTGGCGGGGAGCATTCTCCGGGAAACCGGCGACCCATACGGCACCGGCGAGCACTGGGACGCGGAGCGCGATGCGGGCGGTTCTTGACACCCACGCGTGGATCTGGTGGGTCACCGAAGACCCGCGGTTGTCGGACTCGGCGCGCAGCGCCATCGAGCGAGCGAGCGCCGCAGGAACGCTGTGGCTCTCCGGGTTCTCGATCTGGGAAGTGGCGAAGAAAGTACAGAAGAATCAGCTTGTTCTGGACCGCCCGCTCGACGACTGGCTCGACCTCGCCACGGTGCCGGTTGGCGTGCAGGTCGCCGAGCCGACGCGCGCCGTCCTCGTCGAGAGTTGCCGATTGCCGGGCGCGTTCGCCGACGATCCGGCGGACGGGATTATCATCGCCACCGCCCGGTCCCTCGGCGCCGTGCTCGTCACGAAGGACCAGCGGATTCGCGACTACGATCAGGTCCGCACGGTCTGGTGAGGACAGGTCAGGTTCCCACGCATTGATGCTTCCAACGCTGACGCGCCTTGACGGCGGGTGAGTACACGCGCAGGCTGTCGCTATCCGACAGGGGCGTCGTCGGGCACTCACCTGGCGGTCGAGATCGCCCCTCCTTGGGTAGCAGGAATTGTGAGGCAACGACGCCCGCCGGGTAGCGTCTCTTGTGAGGCAATGCGCCCTCACGCCGCTGGTCAAGCCGTGGGTGAAGCCCGACAGCATCGTCTACACGGACGGCCTCCCTGAGGGAGTGCGAATGCGGTTCAACGGCGGGGATCCCCATGTCAAGTCTCATGCGCTCGGCATTTCATAAGATAACTCTCGGGCAGCGGGAGTCACTCTGAGGACGTACTCACCGGAGGAACCATGACCAAGAAGCAGATTGTGCTCTCTATTGTGATCGGCGGTCTCGTCGCAACCGTCCTGGACGTCCTCGTTCACGGCTTCCTGCTGGGAAACGCCTTCTACGTCCAGCAGACCGCCCTGTTCGGAACCGAGAGTTCTCCCCTCTCGCTCACGCTGGGCGACTTCGTCTCGGTAGCGGTGTTCGTCTGGGTTTATCAGCGCGTTCGCTCCTGCTTCCGCGCCGGAGCCGCCGGAGGAGCGACCTTCGGTCTCTACGCCGGCGTGCTCATCGGTTTCCCGACCCACCTGTTTCTGAACGTCGTTATAGTCGACTTCGCCTACACGCTCGCCTGGGCCTGGACGCTCCTCGAGATCGTGTGGTGTGTCACGGTGGGCGCGGTCGTCGGCAAGATCGCGGGCGCGCCGACGCCCGACACGGCGACGGCCTGAGCGGGCGCTGCGCGACGTGCGCGCTGCGGAGGACGCCTCAGACGTGTGCTGGTCGAGAATGGCTGGCCGGGGCGACCCAGCCTTTCTCCGACAGCACGTGGAAGGCAGTCTCGATCTGCCGTCGCGAGAATTGCTTCTTGCTCTCGTTCCAACTCTGGGTGGGTCCACGAACCGGCCGATCGCGTCCTCGGCAACCGGCAAAAATAATTGTCGTTGATCAGCACCAGTTGGTGGTGGCGACGGAGGTGACGGCGAACGCGAGCGACCAGGGCGGGCTGCCGATGTTGCTCGACGAGGTGGCGGAGACGGTCGGCGAGCCGCCGCATCGACGGGTACGAGTCGTTGGGCCGGAAGGGGACGCAGGCGCGGTCCCGCGACCCGGAGCAGTATCCCGCGACGAATCGCATGGCCGAGAAGTTGTCGAAACCGGAGGGTCGTGCGGCGTATGCAGAACGCAAGTGGCTGCCGGAGGCTCCGCACGGCTGGATCAAGCACGTGCTGGGTCAAGCGCCTGCACACGCTGATGGCGGCGTAACACCCGGGGAATGAGGCTCGCGACGGCGACCGACTGCCAACGTCGCCCCGCCACGATGACTCAGGTCGTCGACCGACAACCCAGTTCACGCCGCGGTATCTCCTGCGGCGCAGACTCCTGGCAGGCATGTAGACTACGGGAATTCCGACCCAAAGAGGGAGCGCGAGATGATCTCAGCGAACCACCTCCACCGACGCCTGTCGGCGGCGACGGCCACTCTGGGCGTTGCCGGCGGTCTCCTCGGCCTGGGCACGTTCGCCGCCGAGCAGCCCGCTCGGATCGGCGTCCATACCGCGAATCAGGCCGAGAACGGCCGCGCCGTCTATACCCGGAGCTGCGCCATCTGTCATCGCACCGATCTCCAAGGCAACTTCGAGGCTCCGCCGCTGGCCGGCGCCAACTTCCTGAACTACTGGGGCGACCGCACCCCGCGCGAGCTGCTCGAACGCATCCGGGGTTCGATGCCCCCCGACCGGCCGGGCCGGCTCGGGGACCAAGCCTACCTGGACATCGTCGCGTACCTGCTGCAGGCGAACGGCGCCCCGGCCGGGGACGAGGCGCTGACGGCGGACGCGGCGGTGCCGATCGGCACGGTGGCGGGACGAGCGGCACCAGCCCAGGAGATAACGGCGCAGGCCCAGGGGCGGGCGGCGACGCCCGTCACGCGGACCGCGACGGAGACCGTGCCGGGCGGGCTGACGGTCGCCGGCGAGGTGGAGAGCTACACGCCGGTCACCGACGAGCGGTTGCGCAATCCGGATCCGGGCGACTGGCTGATGGTCCGGCGGAACTACCAGGCCTGGAGCCACAGCCCGCTCACCGAGATCACGCGCGACAACGTCGGAGGGCTCGAGCTGGTGTGGATGTGGGCCATGAACGAGGGAGGACGGAATGCGCCCTCGCCGATCGCCCACGACGGCGTGCTCTATCTCGCCGGGTTCGGCCCCGTGGTGCAGGCGCTCGACGCGCGCACCGGCGACCTGATCTGGGAGCACCGGGTGGGCGTCGAGGCGGGTCAGCTCTCCAGCTCCAGCCGGAACCTCGCGATCTACGAGGACAAGCTCTTCCTGGCCACGGCCGACGCGCGGTTGATCGCGCTCGACGCGCGCACCGGGGCGGAGGTCTGGACCACGCGCATCGCCGACGACGCCCAGGGCTTCCGCAACACCAGCGGGCCGGTCATCGTCGGCGGCAAGGTGGTGCAGGGTCTCGGGGGCTGCGGCCAGTACACCCGTGAAGGCTGCTTCATCAGCGCCTACGACGCGGCGACCGGCCGGCAGCTCTGGCGGTTCAATACGGTGGCCCGCTCGGACGAGCCCGGGGGCAACACCTGGGCGAACCTGCCCAACTACCTGCGCGGGGGCGGCGAGACCTGGATTACCGGCAGCTACGATCCCGTCCTCGACCTGGTCTATTTCGGCGTGGCGCAGGCCAAGCCCTGGGTGGCGGCCAGCCGGGGAATGACGGTGCGCGACGCGGCCCTCTACACGAGCTCGACGGTGGCCCTGCGGCCGGGCGACGGCGAGCTCGCCTGGCACTTCCAACACGTCCCCGGCGAGACCCTCGACCTCGACGAGGTCTTCGAGCGCGTGCTGGTCGACCTGGAGGATCGCCGCGTGGTCTTCAGCGCCGGCAAGCACGGCATTCTGTGGAAGCTCGATCGCGAGACCGGCGAGTTCCTCGGCTACAAGGAGACCGTCTTCCAGAACGTCTTCGACCGGATCGACCCGCGGACCGGGGCCGTCACCTACCGCCAGGACATCGCCGACGCGCAGCTCGAGCAGCTCGTCCCGGCGTGTCCCAGCACCGCCGGCGGCAAGAACTGGCACCCGATGAGCTACCACCCCGAATCGGGGCTGCTCATCCTCCCGCTCGCGCAGACCTGCATGGAGCTGGCGGGACGCGAGGTCGCCTTCGAGGAGGGATCGGGCGGCGTGGGAATGAGCGCCCGTCCCTTCTTCGAGATGCCGGACACGGAGGGCCGACTCGGCAAGCTCGCGGCGTTCGATGCCGAGACCCTCGAGGAGGTCTGGAGCGTCGAGCAGCGGGCGCCGTTCCTGACCGGCGTGCTGTCGACGGCCGGCGACCTCGCCTTCGCCGGCGACCTCGATCGGAGGTTCCGGGCGTTCGACGTGCGGACGGGCGAGGTGCTGTGGCAGTCCCGTCTGGGCACGTCGGTGCAGGGCTTTCCGATCTCGTTCGCCGTCGGGGGCAAGCAGTACATAGCCGTGTCGACCGGTCTCGGGGGCGGCAGCCCGAGGGCGGCCCCGCGCGCGCTGGCGCCCGACATTCACCACCCGCAGACCGGCAACGCCCTGTACGTGTTCGCGCTTCCGGACGCGAGCGGCGGCGCGCGGTAGGGCCGCCGGGCCTTCGATGCCGATGCGCTTGTGCCGGTGCCTGGCCAGCCGCCAGGTCGGCGTCGTCTGCGCCAGCACTTCTGCGGCGCAGACTCCCAGCAGGAGGTCTCCAATGGCGCCCCCACTCCTTCACCGTCCCGCCGGGCCGCTGCTCGCGGCAGGCATCGTCATCGCGGTCCTGTTCGTCTCCGTTCCGTCGGCCCAGGAGGCCTACTTGCACCTGAACCCCGTGGTCGAGAAGCTCGCGCAGGGCAGGCACGTGTTCGGCGTGAGCACGGCCGATCTGTCGCTCCAGAACGCGCGAGCCCTGGCGAGCGATCCGAGCATCGACTACGTGTACGTCGACATGGAGCACAACCCGCTGCGATTCGACCAGTTGGAGCACTTCGTGGCGTTTCTGGTGGCCGGCGACAAGGCCGGCATCGTCGCGCGGGGAAACGCGCAGGCGCATCCGCCGGTGTTCGCGCGCTTTCCGCCCTACGGGCGCGAGCAGACGCTGTGGATGGTTAAGCACGCGCTCGACATCGGTCTCATGGGCATCCTCATCAACAACGTCGAAACCCCCGAGCAGGCGGAGAACATCGTTCGGACGATCCGTCCCCGGCAGCTCCGATCGTCGGCCATCCCGAATCCGCCGGGTGTGCGGGGCACCGTGACGTGCCCGTTCTGGGGCATCGGGCGCGACGAGTGCCGGCGGCGCGCCGACCTCTGGCCCCTCAATCCGCAGGGAGATCTGCTGTTCTGGGCGATGATCGAGACGAAGGAGGGAGTGGAGAACGCCGACGCTATCGCGCAGGTCCCCGGCGTCGGGGGCTTCTACCTGGGAGCGGGCGCCGACCTCAGCTCCTCCTACGGTGCGGAGAGCCCCGACGATCCCGAGGTGGCGGCCGCCTTCGAGCGGCTCCTGGCGGTCTGTCGGGAGCGCGACCTCGCCTGCGGAGGCACGGTCACTCCGGCCAACGCCGCCCTGCGGATGGAGCAGGGCTACCGGATCTTCAACTTCGGCGGCGCGAACGGCGGCCTGACGGCGGCGAACGCGGCGGCGCGCAGCGCCGTGATCGCCGCGGGGGCGCAACGCTGAGAGCGGACCGGCTACGACAACATCATCACCGGCTGGACCGACACCGGCAGTCCCATTTTCAATCCGGCGCAGATTCCGACGATGGACGACGTCGATTCGGATCGGATATTCGAGGTCTGCCCCCACTATCACGGCGCGCTGAGGTTGGTTCAGGGCGGTCAGGAGGGCTTGCTTCGTGGCTGCTCGGGCTACGATAATGTTTGTAGCATACCCGCCAAGCCTCTGGCCGCAAGGCCATGCTCAAATTGGCGGGTTTTTCTTTTTCCGCCACCCTGGAGTTCGCCAAGCCTCCCCTTTCCTACGCCGATCAGGCGGCGCTGCTGATCGGGCGTGGCCTCGTCGTCTCCGATCCCAACGCCCTCATGCGGCAACTCGAGGCGGTGGGCTACTACCGCCTCTGTGCCTACTGGCACCCGTTCAAGCAGGCAGACAGCTCCTTCGTCCCGGGCACTTCGTTCGACGTAGTCTGGAGCCGCTACGTCTTCGACCGGCAGCTCCGGCTGGCTGTGATGGACGCCATCGAGCGCGTGGAGGTCGCCATCAGAACCGCGCTCGTCACCGAGCTCGCGATGCGAAACGGCGCCTTCGCGCACGTCGATCCGAAGAACTTCCCGAGCGCCCATCCAGCGCGTCATGCTCGCTTTCTCGAGGAACTTCGAAACGAGGCGCAACGTAGCCGAGAGCGGTTTGTCGATCATTTCAAAGCCACGTACGACGAGTTCCCTGATCTGCCGATTTGGGCCGCAGTGGAGACGATGACGTTCGGCTCGATGTTCACGTTGTTCGTGATGTCCACGAAGAAGGTGCAGAAGAACGTCGCGCTAAAGTACGGCATCGCGGGCCCTGTGCTGTATTCCTGGCTGCAAACGTTGAACTACGTTCGAAACATCTGCGCGCATCATGCGCGGCTGTGGAACAGAGAGCTCGCGATCAGACCGACGGTGCCGGACGTGAAGAACGGCCCGGAGTGGCATCGCCCGCAGTCCATCGACACCAACCGGATGTTCGTCGTGTTGACGATCTTGCGTTTCCTGCTCCATCGCGTGGCGCCGCAGAGCGCATGGCGCGACCGACTGTTCGCGCAGTTCGACAGGTTCCCCGACGTCCCGTTGGCATCAATGGGCATGGACGCTGGATGGCGTCAGCACACGCTGTGGCGCTAGCAGTCTGAGGCGTAAGTCCTCAACACTCACGAAGTGGAGTGGATGCTCTGGTCGCGCCGCGAGGAAGGCGTCCGAGCCGGGTGTGGCTTGAAGAGCGGCCGGAGGCGTCCCAGAAGGCCCCATAGGTCGCGAAATAGCCGGAACAGGGCGCGAAAGAGGGCTGCGGTACGGCCATCGTCCAGCAGTCCCAGCAGCCCGGCGTCGAGACGGGCCTGACGTTCGGTAGAAAGGCCGACCGTAGCGGGGTCGACGCAGAATTCGCCCAGCCGCTCGAACTGGCAGCGCGTGCCAGCGGTAGCGGCGGCGATGCCCGGCTCGACGTAGCACGGGTCGACCGTCTCGAGCGACTCGGGTTGATGCGTTCGAGCCAGTTGACGCCTCCCGGCAGATCCTCGGGGTACTCGGCCGTGAGCAGGCGGCCCGACCGATCAACGTCCTTCGTCGACCGGCCAGAGTGATCGTCGGCGACCACCTGGATTGGAGTAAAATGCGGGATTACACCTTGGGAGGTTTCCGATGAAGATTAGAGGTGCCGGAGTCGTCGTCGTGTTCGCAGCCCTTGCAATCGGCGGGGCGCTGCCGGCCGCCGGTCAGTCAGGCGAACCAAACGACTGGACCGTGCCCCGCACGGCGGACGGCCAGCCGGACCTTCAGGGCATCTGGGACTTTCGGACCATCACGCCCATGGAGCGTCCCAGCGAGTTTGCGGACCTGGACGTGCTGACCCCTGAACAGGCGGCAGCCTTCCGCAACGAGACCCTGGACCGACGGGACAAGGACCTTCGCGCGGAGGATGGAATCGGGGCCCAGCAGGACGTTGCCAACGCCTACAACCAGTTCTGGTGGGACTACGGGGACCAGCTCACGGAAGATCGCCGCACTTCCCTGGTCGTCGACCCGCCGAACGGGAGAATTCCGTGGCTCCCTGCGATCCTTGACCAACGGGCGGAACGGGCTGCGCGGCGGACCGACACACGAGGCACTCGCATCACCGCCGGTCCCGAGGACCGAGGTCTGGCGGAACGCTGCATCCTCGGCTTCAACTCCGGACCGCCCATGAATCCGAGCGCATACAACAACAACGTTCAAGTGCTGCAGAGTCCCGACTTCGTCGTGCTCCTCAACGAAATGGTCCACAATGCCCGTGTCGTTCCGCTGGATGGGCGAGCCCACCTGCCCGACGACCTGCGCCAATGGGTTGGGGACGCCCGTGGCCACTGGGATGGGGACACGCTGGTCGTCGAGACGACCAACTTCCTCCGCGAAACGAGCTTCAGAGGATCGAGCAGGAACCTGCACCTGGTCGAGCGATTCACGCGAGCGGACGACGATACGCTGCTGTACGAGTTCACGGTGACGGATCCCGAGCAGTGGACCCAGCCTTGGACGGCAGTCGTGCCGATGACGAAGACGGAAGCACCGATGTTCGAGTACGCGTGCCACGAGGGGAATTACGGGATGACGAACCTCCTCCTGGGATCACGCGCGGACGAGAAGGCCCTCGCGTCGGGCGCAACAGACTCGAGGTAGTCAATCGGCGCGAAGCCGGCGGCCGGAAATCATTCGCGTCCGGTTCGACCGCAGGTGCCTTCCCAGCCCTGGCTGCAGGCGCGGGTATAGAGGTAGGCGGGCGAACGGTCGGTAATCGGGCCTTTGGTGCCACGCAGGATTATCGGGAAATCTTCCAGCGCGGGAGGGCCCCGCTCCAGCGAGCCCTGGCCGACGGCGAGCGCTTCGAGGTTGTCGCAGGCCAGTTCGAAGCCCAGATCGCAACCGCGCTGAAGTGGTGCGGTCGCGTCCAGAGGATCCGGACGCCGGGTGTCCTCCCCCGAGCGCGCGAGCGCGACGTGAAGGACACCCGCTTCGTTGCACGCCCACGCCGACCCGCTGCGACAGAACCTCAGTTGCATGTCGGCCAGGTAGGGACAGGCGTACGGTTTCCCGTCGGCGCAGGCTTGCTGCCAGAACGGGACCCACTGGCCGGGATGTCGGTCGCCCACTCCCTGGGTGGTGCTCATCACCAGGAAGAGCCCGGCCCATAGCGTCATCCAGGCGAGGTTCCGCTGCCGCGGCTCACGCCACCGGGCCAGAACCGCCCGATCGAACCCGCCGAGCCACCGCGACCGGGCAACGTGGTCGAGCAGTTGAATCGACAGGTTCAGCACTGGCACCAGCAACAGCTTGTCGTAGAACGACGGGACGCCGGCGCGTCCGAGCACGACATACAGGACCGCCGTCCCCAGGCCGTAGAGCACTCCGAAACATACGCGACCCAGCTCGGTCCGCGGCGCGGTTGACGGGTCGGTGAACAGGAGGTGCATCCCGAGGAACACGGCGATTGGGATATAGGAGTCGTAGAAGAAGTACACACCGGTTGAAGCAAAGTACAACAGGCCGAATAGATAGCTGGCGGCGACTGCCGACATCGTCATCGACGCCACACCGAAGAGGTACTGCCCGGGGAGCGCCACCAGGAACAGCACGAGATAGATCTGCGGCGGATAGAACTGCGAAATGGCGATGTCCTGTCCCCATGTCAGATCGCTCGTCCCGGTCAGGATCAGTCCGAGCGAGAAGACCGCCAGCGGAAACGACGAGGGATTGAAGACATGGACGCGGCGCCCGTCCCTGTCCCAGCGGATGAATTCCTTGGCCAGGAAGCCGAGCGCGACCAGCAGGAATTGCAGATAGAACCACTGGTCCCCGAACCAGAGGAACAGATTGATGCTGAAGATGACGGGAAACGGACCGAAACCCAGCGTGTAGGAATCTCGACGCGACCAGTCGAGCAGCATGGTGAAGGCGTACGCAAACACCACCTGTGCCGCGATGAGGAAAGCCGAATCGTAGACCGTGCGCCAGTACCAACCCCAGTACACGAAGACGGCCAGTTGCGCGCAGGCCTGGATGTAATGTTGCTTACGGAGGGAAACTTGCAGGGTGAACGTACGCCCGCGGCGCTGCGCCGTCCCGAAGAGAAGAGTGCTCCAGGCGATCAAGGCGGCGCCCGGAGCAAAGAACGACCACTGAAATGCGGGATCGTAGCCGACGACGTCGAGGAAACCGAACCCAATGAGGGCGCCCGCAACGACCGCCACGAGGCCGAAGGCCGCCGCGGGCGTGAGCGTCATCAGTGCGCCGCCGAGGCTAGGAGCCCGTTGCAGGCAGGCGCCTCGCCCCTCTCGGTGCCAGGCCGGGTGTCACGACGGGCTCCTAGACATACACCGGCCCGGGTGGTCGTCCGATGACCATCCGGGCCGATCGCGTTACGAAACCTGGTCCCGACTGCCGCTCTACCCGCTACTAACGCGGGTCCGCGGTGTCGACGCCAGGGCGGGCCAGCTCATACGGCGCACCCGTGCCGGACGAGCCCAGGAACAACTTGGTTCCATCAGCGAACGTGATATCGCGGCCGTTGGCGCGATTCGTCCCGTCCTTGGCCTGGTATCCGTCCACTCGCACGTCGGTGCCGGGGAGGAGCGAATCCCTGGTGAAGCCGCGCCGGAACAGCACGTTCGGGGTCCCTGCCTCGAACGCCCACTCCTCGGTCGCGCCAGTGTCCAGATTGACGTCGATGTGAATCCACACGTGCGGGTTGACCCACTCGACCTTGGAAACCTTCCCGGCGAACTCCACGGGCCGGTCCGCATCGAACTCGGCAGCGAACGCGTGATGTGCCACGACCGGCACCGCGACGCTCGCCAGCAAGAGGAAAACGGCTACGACCGCCGCCACGATTCCGACTACCTGTCTCGCTGTCATTTCCTTGCCCTCCCTTGTCCGTTCCTGAATCGAAACCAGATGCACCGCCCAATCTCTATCGTGTCCGAGGACTCTTCGCCCAAGTGCTACCGCCGATACCACTCATGGAACGCCTCACCCTCGGGAACCTTGCGGGTGATCTCGACAATAATCGTGTCCCCTTCCCACCGCTCGACCAGTTGCTCGCGGCGCACGTGGCCGTACATGAACTCCTCGGAGAACTCGATGCAGGGATAGTCCAGCACGGTGGCGCTCGGCTCCAGGCGGCGATACAGCGGCATCGCGAAGGTCCAGGGCTCCGTGTAGGTATTCGGGTCGGTCAGCGTCACCTCGTACCAGATGGCATCCGGCGACAGGGGGGTGAAACGCTCTTCCAGCTCGAGCGCTTCGCTGTGATGGTTACCCGCCCGGTCCAGCCAGGTCCTCCCGTTGAAGTAGTCGACATTGACGACGAGGGTGTTCCCGTCCCATCGACCGACGGAATGTCCCATGAACGTGTAGTCAGGAGGACGCGCCACCTCGTCCAGATGGATGACCCGTGCGGCGTTCGAAAAACCGAACGTCATGTGGATCTTGTTCTCGCCCTGTATGATCTGGAACGGATAGGGCATGTACATGGCGCGCGGGATGCCCGGCAGATAGCACTTGAGTTCGGGATCCCGGTCGATCCAGTTTTCCCGGTTCTCCTGCTTGATCGCGAGGGCCTCCGGCGTATAAGGAATCCGCCCGTCACCACCGACGACTCCCATCGAGCCGGGAACACCGGCCGCCGCCCCGAGCGCGAGCATCGGGGCCGCCGGCACCCTGGCGTACTCATAGGGATACACTCCCTCCTGGGTCACCCAGGCCGGGAGCGCCTCGTGCGCCTCGAGATCCCAATGCGCCTCGTTCACTGCCTGCCAGACCCCGTTGAAGTTCGGCCGGCCATCAGGCGTCTCGGCCGGCCGAGCGGACGTCTGCGGCTGAGCTTCGGTGGCCCCGCCGGCCACCATGAAGGCGATAGCGGCCCCAATCGCGGCAGCGACCAGCGCCGTAACAACCGTCGAACCTTTCAGACTGTTTCGCATGATCGGTTCCTCCGCCTACTGATCTTCGTCGGCCAGTCCGGTGACACACGTTGCGGTATCGAGCGAGAAAGGATCCGGCCCTTTCCCTTCCTCGAACCGTTGCTCATCCATTCTCGCCCCGACCAACAGCGCCGGCAGACCATAGTTGCCCTCGTGGCAGCGCGGCTCGTAGTAGATCCGGTTCTGCTCTTCGTTCTGCCGCTTGAGGTCCTGCCGAATCGTCCAGGGGGCGGTCCAGACCGCCGGGTCCTCAACCGTCACCTCGTACGTCATGCTGTCGGCATCCACCCGTGTGTACCGTTCGGTCAACATGAGAGTCTCGGTCGACCCCCGGAACGGGTGCTTGGGTGAGAAATTCGTGGTCTCGATGACCAGGGTGTCACCTTCCCAATGTCCGCGCGAGTCACCGTGCCGGAGTCGAATATGGCTCGCGGGATGCTCGCCGCCCAGGTTGACGATGCGCTGATACCCCTGGCCCTGCCCGGAGTCATAGCCCAACGCGATCGAACTCTCGCCCTGCACGATCCGACGGTGTCCCCTGAAATCCGGGGTTACCCCTCGCATGCACCGATCGCCCGCGCTCTGATCCTCCGGGCCGTCGTGCCGATTCATCCGCGAGGTGTTGTAGTACGGGGTGACGTCGAAACGGCGCGGCGACGGCGGCGCGTAGGTTCCGCCACGGCAACCCGGAGCACCCACCTCGCACGTCTCGGTGTTCTGCAGCAGCAGGAGACGCCACTCCTGCTCCATCTCGTTCCGTTGCTCCGCTTCGGCGGTCAGAGCGGGAATCCGTCCGTCAGGCGGATCGACGACGAGCGAGGTGCGGGGCCCCGCCGGCTTCGCCGACGTATAGACGGCGTTGTAGGCGCCAGCCACGTCACGGGCCGCAGCACCCGAGCGCTCGTTGCGCCCGGGATTCACCATCCGCGCCTGATCCCGAGCCTGGCGCTCTTCGTCCGTGGCGACCTCTCGAGCGCCAAGTTCAGGGTTGCGCTCGAACGGTGTGTCGTACACGTCCAGCCAGATTCCCTCAAGGTCCGGGTGCCCCCACGCGGTGGCGAGGGACTGTCCCCCGACCGGCACTTCGGCCACCTGGACCAGCCCGAATACGATGGCGAGAACAGTCGCCGAACCGAACGACAGTAGTAGTCGTCTCATGGTAGACACTTCCTCCATCACGGACCAGCCGCCAAGTGGATATTAATACACCCAGCCGTTCGTGCCGGTCAACAGAGATCTGACCGGGGACCCAAGTCGGTCGCCGCCAGGCCATGTGCGAGCTCCCCTGGGAGCGGGCGCCGACGAAGACAGCGCTGCAGTAGCGACGACGCCCGGTGTCAGTTCAGGATCGCCTGATAGACCCAGTTCCGGCTCAGGCCGTGCGTGAGCGCCTGGTTGGGACCCTGGTGCTGGAGCATGCCGACGAAGACGAGATCGTGGACGGGGTCGATCCAGAACCAGGTGCCGTCGATGCCGAGCCAATAGAAGGTGCCGGCGCCATGCGGCTCGCCGGCGGCGGCCGGATCCAGGTAGATCATGACGTCCATGCCGAAGCCCATGCCGGCGCGCATGTTCCCCGTCGCCTCGGCTGACATGTGGTTGGTGCGGATCATCTCCACGGTGCGCGGCGCGAGCAGTCGGTGGCCATCGAACTCGCCGCCGTTCAGCAGCATCTGCGCAAAGCGGATGTAGTCGTCGGCGGTGCCGAACAGTCCGCCGCCGCCCGACGGGCCGGCCGGGTTCGAGGTGAACGGGTCGCCGCGTGAATCGAGCACCAGGTTGCCGCCCTCGTCGTTGCGGTGGCGCCGCGCGACGCGGTCAACGTTCGACGCCGCGACGTAGAACTTCGTGTCGACCATGCCGAGCGGGTCGAAGATCCGCTCCTGCAGGAACTGCTCGAAGGGCTGGCCCGACAGCTTCTCGACGATATAGCCGCGCACGTCGACGGCGACGCTGTAGATCCAGCGCCGGCCCGGCTGTTCCAGCAGCGGGATGCCGGCCAGCTTGTCGATCATCACCTGGAGCTCTTCCATCGGGTTGAGGACGCGCTGCTCCAGGAAGATCTGGTTTACCGGATGGCGCGGGTTGAGCACGTAGCCGAGGCCGGCGGTGTGCGTCATCAACTCGCGCATCGTGACCGGGTGGTCCGGATCCTCCAGCTTCATCGAGCCGTCAGGGTTCTCGCCGGCATACACCTTCAGGTCGGCGAACTCCGGGACGTAGCGCGCGACCGGATCGTTCAGCCGCCACTTCCCTTCCTCGTAGAGCATCATCATCGCCACGCCGGTGATCGGCTTCGTCATCGAGAAGATGCGGAAGATGGAGTCGCGCGCCATCGGGCGGCCGCTCTCGACATCCTGCGCGCCGGCGACGTCGGTGAACGCGATCTTGCCGTGGCGGGCGAGCAGGGCGACGACGCCCGCAATCCTGCCATCGTCCACCAGCGCCTGCAGGCCGGCGTCGAGGCGTTCGAGACGCTCGGCGGACAGGCCGACGGCAGCCGGGTCGACGGTGTCGAGATCGACTTCCGCAAGCGCGCCTCCCTCGCCGCCGGGCACCGCCACGGCGGTCGGCGTGGTCGCTTCGTACGCCTCGCCGAGGAAGAGGGCGCCGATGCCGAGCGCGGCGGCGAGCCCGCCGACGATGAGGAACGACGCGAGGAAAGAGCGTGGCTGATCGGACGGCATGGGGGCCTCCTGCGCCGCGGTCAGCGTACTACGCCTGCCGCTTCGCGATCCGCGCCCAGGTGTCCCGCAGGGTGACGGTGCGGTTGAGGACGGGACGGGCGGGCGTCGAGTCGGGATCGACGCAGAAGTAGCCGAGACGCTCGAACTGGCAACGCGTCCCGGCGGGGGCGGCGGCGATGCCCGGCTCGACGTGGCAGGCATCGAGCGTTTCGAGCGACGCCGGGTTGATGCCGTCCAGCCAGTTCGCGCCGTCCGGCAGGTCCTCCGGGTACTCCGCGGCGAAGAGGTGATCGTAGAGCCGCACTTCCGCCCGGACGGCATGGCGCGCGGAGACCCAATGGATGGTCCCGCGAACCTTCCGCCCGTCGGGCGCGTAGCCGCCGCGCGTCTCCGGGTCGTAGGTGCAGCGGAGCTCGACGACGTTGCCGGCGGCGTCCTTGACGACGTCGCGGCAGGTCAGGAAGTAGGCGTAACGCAGGCGCACCTCGCGGCCCGGCGCGAGGCGGAAGAACTTGCGCGGCGGATCCTCCATGAAGTCGTCGCGCTCGATCCAGAGTTCGCGCGCGAACGAAACCGGACGGGTGCCGACGCTCGCATCCTCCGGATTGTTGACGGCGTCGAGCTGCTCGGTCCCATCCTCCGGATAGTTCTCGATCACCACCTTCAGGGGGCGGAGCACCGCCATGACGCGCGGCGCGGTCCGGTTGAGCTCCTGCCGGACGGCGTCCTCGAGCTGCGCCACCTGCACGACGGAGTTCGCCTTCGCGATGCCGATCCGGTTGCAGAAGTCGCGGACGGCGGCGGGCGGACAGCCGCGCCGGCGCAACGCAGTGAGCGTCGGCATGCGCGGGTCGTCCCAGCCGGCGACGTGGCCCCCTTCCACCAACTCCAGCAGCTTCCGCTTGCTGAGGACCGTGTGCGTCAGGTTGAGTCGGGCGAACTCGATCTGCCGCGGCGGGTCCTCGAAGTCGAGAGCCCGCAGGTACCAGTCGTACAGCGGGCGGTGATCCTCGAACTCGAGGGTGCAGAGCGAGTGCGTCACCCCCTCGAACGCGTCCGACAGCGGGTGGGTGAAGTCGTAGGTTGGATAGATCATCCAGTCGTCGCCGGAGCGGTAGTGCGGGCGGCGGCGGATCCGGTAGATGGTCGGATCGCGCATGTTCATGTTCCGCGCCGCCATGTCGATCTTCGCGCGGAGGGTGCGCGCACCGTCCTCGAACTCGCCGGCGCGCATGCGGGCGAACAGGTCGAGGTTCTCCTCAACGGAACGGTCGCGGTACGGACTGTCGCGACCCGGATCGTCCCAGCGTCCGCGGTAGGCGCTCACCTGATCGCCCGGCAGGTCGTCGACATAGGCGAGCCCCTTGCGGATTAGCGTCACCGCGCACTCGTAGAGCTTCTCGAAGTAGTCCGACGCATAGAACGCACGGTCGTCCCAGTCGAAACCGAGCCAGCGGACGTCCTTCTCGATGGCGCGGACGAACTCCATCTTCTCGGTCTCCGGGTTGGTGTCGTCCATCCGGAGGTTGCAGAGGCCGTCGTACTCGAGGGCGATGCCGAAATTGAGGCAGATCGCCTTCGCGTGGCCGATATGGAGGTAGCCGTTCGGCTCGGGGGGGAAGCGGGTGCGGATCCGGCCGTTGCGGCGGTTGTGCGCCTTGTCGTCGGCGACGATCTCGCGGATGAAGTCGAGACTGGGCGTTGCGGCGTCTGGTGGGGTCACGGTGCTGGCTCGGTGGCGCGGCGGGTCGGGTGTTCGGACGTTCTCGGGGAATCCGCTCTGTGCAGTGCCTGGTTGATTCTAGCCAGACACTCGTCCCGGCCGAGGATCTCCATCGCTTCGTAGAGGCCGAACCCTACCGCCTTGCCGGTAACGGCGACGCGGACGGCGTTGACGATCTGCCCCTTCCTTATTCCTTCCGTCTCCACGAATTCATGGAGCGCCGCCGCAATGGCGGCAGCGTTGAAGGGTTGAAGGCCTTCGAGCACGTTCTGGTAGCACTTCACTAGCTGATCTTTGGCTTCTGAAGAACCCAGACGCTTTCTCAGCGCCTTGTCGTCGTACGCGACCTCATCGTCATTTTGGAAGAAGGCGATGTAGTCAACGATGTCGCCCGCGACCTTGATGCGGTCGCCGGCGGCCGCGACGACGGCGCGGAGCCGAGGGGCGGCGTCTGCGATGAGAGGTGCCGGCGGGGACGGCGGCGCACCCTGCGCGAGCGCGGCGGCGAGGTAGGAGCGGACCATCTCGACCTTCTCGTCCAGGGGAAGCCGCGCCATGCGGCGTTCCTGGAACGCCAGCAGCTTCGGGGGATCGAAGCTGGCCGCCGACCGGTTGACGCGGTCGAGCGAGAAGCTGTCGATCATCGCTTCGCGGGTGAAGTCCTCGGTCCTGTCGTCGAGGGACCAGCCGAGCAGCAGCAGGTAGTTCAGCAGCGCGTCCGGGAGATAGCCGACGGAGCGGTAAAAGCCGACCATCACCGGGTTGAACGCTTCTTCGTCTATCGGCTCGCCGAGCGCGGCCATGATGCCCGACGCATGTTCGTACGCCTTGCGGAAGTCATCCTGTTTCAGGTACTTCCCCAGCTTTCGCTTGCTCAGCTTCTCGTTGCTGCCCGGCGCGGCGACGTACGGCAGGTGCGCATAGCGCGGCAGGTCGTAACCGAGCGACTGCATGATGAAGATCTGCCGCGGCGTATTCGACAGGTGCTCCTCGGCGCGGATGACGTGCGTGATGTCGAAGTCGTGATCGTCCACGGCGCTCGCCAGGTGATAGAGCGGCGTGCCGTCGGCCCGCTGAATCACATGGTCCTGCTCCAGTGCCCAGTCGAACGCGACTGGGCCGCGCACCAAGTCGTCGAACGCGCAGGCGCCATCGCGTGGCATCCTGAGGCGGACGACCGCGGCGCGTCCCTCGGACTCGAAGCGCGCGGCGTCGGCGTCGGTCTCCGCCATCCAGCGGCGGCTGTAGATGAAGCGCTTCTTCTCGCGCTGCGCCGCGTCGCGCTCCGCCGTCGTCTCGTCCGCTGTCGCATAGTCCCGGTAGGCGCAGCCACGCGCGAGCAGCCCGTCGACAGCGCCGCGGTAACGATCGCCCCGCTCCGACTGGAAGTACGGCCCGCGCGGTCCGCCCACCTCCGGCCCCTCGTCCCAGTCAATCCCGAGCCACCGGAAGCCGTCGAGGATCGGCTGCAGCGCCTCGGCGACGTTGCGCTCCCGGTCGGTGTCGTCAATCCGGAGGATGAACTGCCCGCCGTGGCGCCGCGCGAAGAGCCAGTTGAACAACGCCGTCCGTACCCCCCCGATGTGCAGGTATCCGGTCGGGCTGGGTGCGAACCGGGTCCGAACGTGCATGATCCAGGTATTATGCCGGTTGTGCCATTCCGACTCCTGACCGTCGCCGCCATCGTTGCGGCGCTGGCCGTTCCCGGCAACGCGCTCGCACAGGGGCGCCCCACCATGGAGCACCTTGTTTTCACCATCGACGGCCACGGCGAGATGCCGTACGCCGTCTCGGTTCCGGCCGGCTACGACCCGGACGGCGATCCCCGGCCGCTTGTCCTGGCTCTTCACCCGGGCGGCATCAGCGGCCAGTACTATGGCAGTCAGTACATGCGCACGATCTTCGAGCCCGCACTCCGCCCCCTCGGCGCGGTGATGGTCGCACCGGACGTGCCTGCCCGCCGCTGGAACTCCGACGTCGCCGACCGCGGCGTGATGGGGCTGCTCGAGGAGATCCTCGACCGCTACACGATTGATCGCTCGCGCATCCTGGTGACCGGCTTCAGCCTGGGCGGCGCGGGGACGTGGTTCTTCTCCGCGCAGCATCCCGACTTTTTCACCGGGGCCATCCCGATCGCCGGGCGTCCGGACGACCTCGCACCCGACGCGTTCGGCACGATGCCTATCCACATCATTCACAGCCGCGCCGACGAGGTGGTCCCCTTCGACCCCGCCGAGGCAGCGTTCCGCCAATTGGAAACGGCCGGCCACCCGGTTGCCTTCACTCCCCTGGAGGGCGTCGGTCACTTCAACATGGGCAGCTACGTCGAGCCGCTCCGGGCCGCTGGCGACTGGATGGTTGCCCGGTGGAACGATCGCTGAGGCCGGCGCCCCGGCTGGAATTCGCGCCATGAAATATCGACGGCTGGGTCGGACGGGTGTCTACGTGTCGGAGCTCTGCCTGGGAGCGATGACGTTCGGGACGCAGTGGGAAGCGATCGGGGCGCTGGGGCAGACCGACGCCGACGCCCTGGTGGGGACTTCGATCGACGCGGGGGTGAATTTCTTCGATACGGCGGACGTCTACTCGACCGGCGACTCCGAAGCGATCCTCGGTAAGGCGCTCGCGTCGAAGCGGCAGGACGTTGTCATCGCCACCAAGGTGCGGGGGCGCATGGGGCCGGGCGCGAACGAGGTGGGGCTCTCACGCCTCCACATCATTCAGGCGTGCGAAGCAAGCCTGCGGCGGCTCGGCACGGACTACATCGACCTCTACCAGATCCACCGGAGCGACCCCGACACGGACATCGAGGAGACGCTCGCTGCCCTCGCTGACCTGGTGCGGGCCGGGAAGGTCCGCTACATCGGGTGCTCGAACCTGCCGGCGTGGGAACTGATGAAGGCGCTCGGCATCTCCGAGCGGCGCGGGATCGAACGGTTCTGCGCGACGCAGTCGTACTACTCGCTCGCGGGACGCGATCTGGAAGGCGACACGATCCCGCTGATTGAGGATCAGGGGCTCGCGCTGCTCGTCTGGAGTCCGCTCGCGGGAGGCTTCCTGACCGGCAAGTTCACGCGCGAGGGCGCGCGCGACCGCGACGCACGGCGCGCCGTGTTCGACTTCCCGCCGGTCGACCGCGACCAGGCATTCGACGTCCTCGACGTGATGGCGGCGATCGCCGAGACGCGCGACGCTTCGGTGGCACAGGTGGCGCTCGCCTGGCTGCTCGCGAAGCCGACGGTGACGAGTGTCATCATCGGGGCGAAACGGATGGATCAGTTGCGCGACAACCTGGGCGCGGTCGACGTCAGGCTGTCGGCCGACGAAGTGACGTCGCTCGACGAGGTGAGCGGGCGGCCCCGTCCCTACCCCATGTGGATGCTCGCCCTCGGTGACGACCGCCGGCCGGGAGAGATCCGCGATCTGGCGGCTATGCTGAAGAAGAAGCACTAGCTGCAACCATGCCGATCCATCAACGACCGAAACCGCTCACGCTTGAGAACTTCATGCGGGGGCTCATCCGCCGCAACCCGGCGGAACCGGAGTTCCACCAGGCGGTGCGGGAGGTAGCGGAGTCGGTCATCCCGTTCATCAAGGAGCACCACCCGGAGTACGAGCGGCTGAAGATCCTGGAGCGGTTGACCGAGCCGGATCGGATCATCACGTTCCGCGTCACCTGGCAGAGCGACGACGGCTCCATCAACGCCGACCGCGCCTGGCGCGTGCAGTTCTCCAATGCCATCGGCCCCTACAAGGGCGGGCTCCGCTTCCACCCGAGGGTTACGCGCAGCGTCCTCAAGTTCCTCGGTTTCGAGCAGATCCTGAAGAACAGCCTGACCGGGTTGCCGATGGGGGGTGCGAAGGGCGGCGCCAACTTCGATCCGCGCGGGAAGAGCGACAGCGAGGTGATGCGCTTCTGCCAGTCGATGATGCGCGAACTGCATCGCCACATCGGCGAGGACACCGACGTACCAGCCGGCGACATCGGCGTCGGCGCCCGCGAGATCGGCTACCTGTTCGGCCAGTACATGCGGCTCTCGAACCGTTTCACCGGCGTCCTCACCGGCAAGGGGCTCGCGTTCGGCGGGAGCCGGGTCCGGACCGAAGCGACCGGCTATGGCGCCGTCTACTTCCTCCAGAACATGCTCTCGACACGTAACGACGATGTCCGCGGGAAGACCGCCGTCGTCTCCGGATCGGGCAACGTCGCCCTCTATGCCATCGAGAAGCTCGTGGAACTGAGGGCGAAGGTGGTAACCGCGTCGGACTCGGACGGCTTCATCCACGATCCGGAAGGCATCGACGCCGAGAAGCTCATCTGGTTGAAGGATCTGAAGGAGAAGCGACGCGGCAGGATCCATGAGTACGCCGAGCACTTCGGCGGCGATTACCACGCGGGGCAGACACCTTGGCGCGTCCCCTGCGATCTGGCGCTCCCGTGCGCGACGCAGAACGAGCTGGACGGCGACGCGGCGAAGGCGCTGCTCGACAACGGCTGCATCGCCGTGTCGGAAGGCGCGAACATGCCCTCGACGCGCGAGGCGGTCCATGCCTTCCGTGCCCGGAAGATCCTGTTCGGCCCGGGAAAGGCGGCGAACGCCGGAGGGGTCGCGGTCTCGGGCCTCGAGCAGAGCCAGAACGCGCTCCGGATCTCCTGGGACCACCACGAGGTGGACACGCACTTGCAGAAGATCATGAAGGAGATCCACCAGAAATGCTGCGCCGAAGGGACCGGGGACGACGGCCATGTCGACTACGTCCGCGGCGCGAACATCGCGGGCTTCCGCAAGGTGGCGGAAGCGCTCGTCGCCTACGGCGCGGTATAGCTGTTCAGGTTGCGACGCGGTGCACCAGTCCGGCGCACCACGCGTCCTACTGCGTCACCGGCGTGAAGTAGTCGGGCAGCCCCGGCTTCGTCTCGCGGAGGATTTCCACGATTGCCCGGCGGTCAGCCAGGCTGAGGCGGTCGTAGGGGGATCCGGTCACTTCGCCCGACAGGACAGCCCACATCCGCCGGTAGATCGCATCGAGCGCGAAGCCGGGCAGAGCGTCGAACGCGGCCGTGTAGATCATGTAGCTGCACGGATACCGGAACAGCCGGCCGTCAAGGCTGATCTGCCGGAGCGTCCGTCCCTGGCTGTCGTACGGGCCGCGTGCCGAGAACGCTTCCGCGAAACCGGACACGCCGGCGATGCCAGCCGGCAGCGGCGCCTCGTCGACAAACAGCACGTAGTCGATCAGCTCTACCGCCGCTTCTTCGACGATCTCCCGGAAACGGCCGTCGTCGGTGGATCGGCCCCGGTCCTCCGGTGCGACCTGTGCCTCCCGGTGGGCGATCCGGCGCGACTCCCAGCCGACCCGCGTTATGAGGTTCGTCATGTGGGCCTGATGGTCGAGCACCAGAAGCGCGACGACATCGCTGTAGGGTGTCGCGTAGCCTTCGAGGTCGAACCTGCCCTCCACCGACTCGATCGCCGGAGGGACAACGCCGAGCGTCGCGTCCGGATCGTCGACATCCTCCACCTCGACGTTCCCCATGTGCGCAGAGTCGCCATGCGTGCCGGTGACGTACCAGCCGCCCCATCGGTCCTCGAGGCGGCTCCGGTGATCGACGAAGTGGCCGCTCGCGTAGGCGTTCGGATCCTTCGGGAGCGGGAACATGCTCATCACCTGCAGCCCGGGAACGCCGAGGGTGTCCCAGGAGAGGTGGCAGGCGAGGCACGTCTCGCGCCGCTCGAAGCGAGGCTCCGCCTCCGGCGTCTGCGCCAGGCTGTAGAAGACACTCCCCTGCTGCCGGTCGAACGCGGCGATCTCGAGCACCTCGGCCCCCCGCACCCAGCCGAGCAACACCTCGTCGGCGAAATAGACGGCGCGGGGGTTGTCGAACTCGATGTAATCCGACTGAAAACTGGTGGGTGAGAAGACCAGCAACTGCGATTCCACCGGCAGATCGAACGCATCGAGCACAGAACGCAGGTAGCCGCTCCGGCCCTCCCAGCGCAGGTCGAGCTCGCCCGCTTCGAGGCGCGCGTTCAAGCCGGCCACGACGTTGTCGACCAGCCCGTCGGTGTACTGGATGGCGGGATGGTCGCGCGGTCCGCGGAACGCTCCGCCACGCTGGCCGGAGACGGTGGCGGCGGCCAGCGCAGCCAGCAGGAGCGTCGCCGCGAAAACCATCCGGAAGGGTGGCGAAAATGGGTTGCGGGACATGGCTACGCATCGATTATAATTGGGAACCTTCGTGTAACTCGCGAAAGGATCCACGAATGCTGAACCGTACGCTTTTGGTCTTCGCGGTAGCTGCTGTCGCCACCCTCGCGTGGATGCCCGTGACCGCACTCGCCGCCGAGGACGGCGTGCCGACGTTCTCCAAGGACGTGGCGCCGATCTTCCAGGCGAAGTGCGAGGCGTGCCATCGGCCCAACTCCATCGCCCCGATGTCGCTGGTCACCTACGAGGAGTCCCGCCCGTGGGCCCGCTCCATCCGGGACCGCGTCTCGACGCGGCAGATGCCGCCCTGGCACATCGACCGGGCGGTCGGGATCAGCGACTTCCGCAACGACCGGTCGCTGACCGACGAAGAGCTTGACATCATCGTCCGCTGGGTCGACGGCGGCGCGCCGCGCGGCAACCCGGAGGACATGCCGGCGCCCGTCGAGTGGCCCGACGAGTCGAAGTGGTACTTCGCCGAGCGGTTCGGCGGGCCACCCGATCTGGTGGTCAAGTCCGAGCCGTACACCATGCCGGCCGAAGCCAACGATGCCTGGTGGAAGCCCGTCGCCGAGACCGGCCTGACCGAGCCGCGCTGGGTGCGCGCCATCGAGTTGCGTCCCGCGACGACCGCCGGCCGCCGGATCACGCATCACGCCATCGCGCGGCTCGAGCAGGACGAGACCGACCCGCTGCTGCAGAACCCGTCGGCGACCGACGACGACGATCCGCTTGCCAACTCCGGTCTGTTCATGGAGTGGGCGGTCGGCAAGCAGGGCGAGCTGATGCGTCCGGGAAGCGGCAAGCTGATGCTGCCGGGGTCGCGGATCATCTGGGACGTGCACTACTCCGCCGTGGGCGAAGAGATCACCGACCAGATCGAGTTGGGCATCTACTTCTACCCGAAGGGGGAGGAGCCGCAGCACCGGCAGGTGCTCCACCTGATGGGCGCCGGCCGCGTCGACATTCCGCCCAACACGGTATCGGTGACCGAGGGCTTCTTCCCGATGAAACGGGCGGGTCGCGTAGAGAGCTTCCAGCCGCACATGCACCTGCGCGGCAAGGCGATGTCGATGGAGGCCATCCTGCCGAGCGGCCGGCGTGAAGTGCTGAGCCACGTGGGCGACTTCAACTTCAACTGGCACAACGCCTACGTCTACGCGGACGACGCCGCTCCGCTGCTGCCGAAGGGAACCCTTCTGAAGATCACGGCGTGGCACGACAACACCGCTGCCAATCGCGCCAACCCCGAGCCGAACGTCTGGGTTGGTTACGGCGACCGGACGGTCGACGAGATGGCGCACGCCTGGGTCAACGTCACGTACTTCACCGACGAGGAGTACGAAGCGGAAGTGGCGGCACGCGAGGCGAACGACAACTGACTCGCCTTCCGGCGATAGGGACCCGATGCGGTCTTCGATCAGACTGTTGGTGCTGACGGCGGCCCTGCTCGCGATGGCGGGCGGGGCCGCGGCGCAGCCCCCACGCGCGCCGTTTCCCCTGGAGCCGGCGGGCGCCCTGGGGGAAGCCATCTTCCCGGCGTTTGAAGGCTGGTACCGCAACGCGGACGGCACCTTCACCATCCTGCTCGGCTACTACAACCGGAACGATCACCCCGTCGACATTCCGGTGGGCGCCGACAACCGGATCGAGCCGGGCGGTCCGGACCAGGGCCAGCCGACCCACTTTCTGCCGAGCCGCGGCTGGGGTGTGTTCGCCATCGTCGTCCCGGAAGACTTTGGCGATCAGAGGCTCACCTGGACCATCTCGGTGAACAATCAACAGTCGGAAGTGTCGTTCTGGTTGAACCCTTCCTACTTCGTCGATCCGTTCCTGAACCGCGCAAACGGCAACATGCCGCCGTCGCTGCGCGTCGGCGACGGCGACGAACTGCAGGGGCCTCCGGTGACCGGCGTCAGTGCGACGCTCGACGCCACGGTCGACGAACCGCTCGAACTGAAAGCGTCGGCACGCGATGTGCCGCTCACCAATCCGCCGCCCCCGCGAGGCGGCGCGCGGGCCAACGCAACACCCCGTCCCCAGGTGACGCTCACGTGGCGGCTCTATCGCGGTCCGGCCGAGGTGACGTTCGACACCGGGGCGGAAGAGGAACCGGAGAACGGCCGCCACGAATTCCTCGACGTGGCGGGCGGCGACACCTCCACGGGGGTCACCTTCAGCGAGCCGGGCGAGTACCGGCTGATAGCGACCGCGAACGACATCTCCGGCAACGGTGGCGGCGGCGATCAGTGCTGCTGGACCACAACCTTCGTCGACGTTACCGTCCGTTAGTCTTTACTCCTCAAGTCTGGTGCACCGGCGTCCACGCCGGTACTCAGTGCGCTATCCGTGCGCCGACCACGCTCGTACCCTGTTGCTTTCTTTGATTAACAGAGATAAGATTTTTGACGTACCAAAACTGCTATGGCCGACCCGGGACTCGCTCTCGTCGTCTTCGGTTTCGTCGCTGCCGGCGGCGGCCTGCTGTTCTGGCCGCGTTTCGGTGCAGTTCCGCGCCTTCGGCAACTGATCCGCCTGAGTGAACGCGTCCTGATCGAGGATGCGATCAAGCATCTCTACACCTGCGAGCGCGGAGGACGTCCCGGAACCCTCGAAGGGCTGGCCGGCCGGCTGAACGTCACCCGCGCGCGCGCGGCGGGGCTGCTGTCGCGGTTGACCGCGATGGGTATGGCGCAGTCGGACGCGGCGGGTATCACACTCAACGGCGCGGGACGCCAGTCGGCGATTCGCCTGGTCCGGACACACCGGATGTGGGAACGCTACCTCGCCGACCGGACCGGCGTGCCGGCGGGCGAGTGGCACGACGAAGCGGAACGGGTGGAGCACGACCTGTCGTCGGCGCAGGTGGACGCACTCGACGAGCGGCTCGGTTATCCCCGCTGGGATCCGCATGGCGATCCGATCCCCACTCCCACCGGCGACATGCCACCCGATCGGGGCGTCAGCCTGACCGCGGTCGAGCCGGGACGCGCGGTGGAAGTGGTGCACCTGGAGGACGAGCCGCGCGAGCTGTACGACGCGCTGGTCGCGGACGGCTTCGTTCTGGGTGGCAGGCTCGATGTCGTGGGGCGGACCGACGGTGCGGTGCAGGTACACGCGGGCGGCCGCACCTGGGACGTCGATCCGATCGCGGCGGGAAACGTTACGGTGCGGCGCCTCCCGGCGGGCGAGCACGGCGACGCACCCAGCCGTACGCTGGCCGAGGCCCAGCCGGGCGAGACGGTGCATGTCGCGAACATCTCGCGCGCCTGCCAGGGGGCGCAGCGGCGGCGCCTGCTCGATCTGGGGGTGGTCCGCGGCACGCCGATCATCCGCGAGCTGACGAGCGCCGGCGGGGATCCGGTCGCCTACCGCATCCGCGGCGCCCTGATCGCCCTGCGCAAGTCGCAGGCAGGCTGGATCAACATCGCTTCGCAGGACACCCCCGTCGGGACCGCCGACATTCGGGCCGGCAACGGCGCCGAAGCTGCCGCCAGGACGACGTAGTGCCACTTTCTGCCCCGGCCTGTCACGGCGGAGCCGCCGGCCGGGAGGAACACCTTCTCCGCCTCGGACTCAGCCCCGACCGGTGGGATCTGCTGATCGCCCTCGCCGGCAACCCGAACGTCGGCAAGAGTACCGTCTTCAACGCGCTGACCGGTCTGCGCCAACACACCGGCAACTGGCCCGGCAAGACGGTCACGCGCGCCGAAGGCGTCTTCGCGCACCGCGGGTCGCGCGTGAAGATCGTCGACCTGCCAGGAACCTACTCGCTGCAGGCGGGAAGCGTCGACGAGGAAGTGGCGCGCGACTTCATCCTGTTCGGCCGGCCTGACGTCACCGTCGTCGTGGTGGACGCCACGCGCCTCGAGCGCAATCTGAACCTGGCGCTGCAGATCCTCGAGATCACCGGGCAGGTGGTGGTCTTCCTCAACCTGATCGACGAGGCGAAACGGCACGGGATCGCGGTCGATCCGGCACGGCTCGAACGCAAGCTGGGCGTGCCGGTGGTGGCGGGCGCCGCGCGGTCGAAGATCGGCATCGACGAACTGATCGAGGCGGCACATACGGTTGCCTCGGGACAGCGGAAGACGGCGCCGTTCCGCATCGCGCAGCAGGCGCCGGAGGTGGAGGGCGCGGTCGCGGAGCTGGCCGGCGTCGTCGAGAATGCCTTCCCGGAAGTGCGGAGCAGCCGCTGGGTGGCGCAGCGGCTCCTGAATGCGGACGTCGCCGTGGTCCAGGCGGTCCGATCGGGAGAGCTGGGACAGGTCGCCGGCCCCGAGACGCCGACGCACGACGAGCGCCGCGAGGAATTGCCGGCGGAACCCCGGCGCACCAGGACGGACGCGCCCACGGGGCCGGACCACGTGCTCGCGGCGGCGGAGCGCCTGCGGTGGGATCTTCCGGCGGACTTCCACGATACGCTGACCGCAGAGATCTACGGGGCGGCGCAGAAGATCGCCGAACGCACGCAGCTACGGGGGCTGCGCAGGACCGGCTTCGATCTCGACAGAGGGCTCGACCGGCTGCTCACCAGCCGGTGGCTCGGGTTCCCGGTGATGCTGGCGATCCTGGCCGCGGTCTTCTGGATCACGATCGAAGGAGCGAACGTTCCGTCCAGCCTGCTGGCATCGCTTCTGATCGACAAGACGCACCCTGTCCTGAAGGAATTCGGCGACGCGATTCGTCTCCCCTGGTGGCTGAGCGGCTTCCTCTTCGACGGCGTCTACCTGGCGACCGCCTGGGTCGTGGCGGTGATGCTGCCGCCCATGGCGATCTTCTTTCCGCTCTTTACGCTGCTCGAGGACTTCGGCTACCTGCCGCGCGTCGCGTTCAACCTCGACTCGCTCTTCCGCCGCGCCGGCGCGCACGGCAAACAGGCGCTCACGATGAGCATGGGGTTCGGCTGCAACGCGGCGGGGGTGGTGGCGACACGCGTCATCGACTCGCCGCGCGAGCGACTGATCGCCATCATCACCAACAACTTCTCGCTCTGCAACGGACGCTGGCCGACGCAGATCCTGATCGCGTCCATCTTCATCGGCGCGCTCGCCCCGGCGCACCTCGCCGGCCTGGTCTCGGCCAGTGCCGTCGTGGGCATCGCGCTGCTCGGCATCGCGATGATGTTCGTTACGTCCTGGGCTCTCTCGCGCACGGTGCTGCGGGGTGAGGCGACCAGCTTCAGCCTGGAGCTGCCGCCGTACCGGCCGCCCCGCATCCTGCAGACGCTCTACACGTCGGTGATCGACCGGACGTTGATCGTGCTCTGGCGGGCCGTGGTTTTCGCGGTGCCCGCCGGCGCCGCGATCTGGCTGATTGCAAACATCACCCTTGGGGGCGCCAGCATCGCCGAGCACTCGGTGGCCTGGCTCGACCCGGTCGGCCTGCTGATCGGCCTGAACGGCGTCATCCTGCTCGCCTACGTCGTCGCGATCCCGGCGAACGAGATCGTCGTCCCTACCGTGTTGATGCTGACCGTGCTGACGGCATCAGGCATCACGGGCGACGCGGGGGCGGGCACCGGCGTCATGTTCGAGCTCGATAGCGCGGACGCCACCGGCGCGCTGCTTCGCGGCGGCGGCTGGACCCTGCTAACCGCGGTCAACCTGATGCTGTTCAGCCTGCTCCACAACCCCTGCTCCACCACGATCTACACGATCTGGAAGGAGACGCGGAGCGCGCGCTGGACCACGGTCGCCGCGCTGCTGCCGCTCGCGATGGGGGTGACCGTCTGCTTCCTGTTGACGCAGGTCTGGCGGTTACTCGCGTGAGCGGACCGCCGCGGCGACCGCTGCCGCATCCGGATGATCGGACCGCACCACCGCGCCGAGGGCCCGCTCGATGGCCGCGCCCGACGGGTTCTGGAACACCCGGAGGTCGAACTCCGGGACGATGGCCAGCAGGTGGTCGAAAATGTCCGCCTGGATCGCCTCGTAGCGCCCCCAGTCCTGATCGCGGCTGAAGACGTAGATCTCTATCGGCAGGCCGTGCTCGGTCGGATCGAGCTGCCGGACCAGGAAGGTCATGTCGTCGTGCACCATCGGGTGGTCGTGGAGATAGGCGACGATGTAGGCGCGGAACGTCCCGAGGTTGGTGAGGCGGCGGCCGTTCGCGTAATCCACGCGATCGATGCCCTGCTCGGCGTTCCAGTTCTCCACTTCGGCGCGCTTCCTCTCGACGTGCTCCGCGATGTAGCGGATGCGCGTGTAGCGGGCCAGCATCTCCTCGGTGCAGAACCGCACCGAGTTCATGTCGATGCTGATGGCCCGCTTGATGCGGCGCCCCCCCGATTCCGACATGCCGCGCCAGTTCTTGAACGACTCGCTGATGAGCGTGTACGTCGGGATGGTCAAGATGGTCTTGTCGAAGTTCTGCACCTTGACGGTCGTGAGTCCGACTTCGATCACGTCGCCGTCCGCGCCGTGCGACGGCATCTCGATCCAGTCGCCCCGTTGCACCATGTCGTTCAGGGTGATCTGAATGCCGGCGACGAACCCCAGGATGGCGTCGCGGAAAATCAGCATCATCACCGCGCTCGCCGCGCCGAGACCGCTCAGCATCAGGAGCGGGGAACGGTTGAGGACGAGTGAGAGCACGCTGATGGCGGCGACGCCGTAGAGCAACAGCTTCGCCACCTGCGCCGCGCCGGTGACCGGCAAGCCACGAGCCCTCTCCGTCGCCTTCACCACATCGGCCACGGCATTCAGGGCGCCGTCCAGGGCAAGCGCCGCGATCGCGATCATGTAGATGAGGGAAAGCTGCCGGACCACTGCCCGGAGCTCCGGATAGTCGCCGAGCACCGGGAGGGCGAGGTAGTAGACCACCACCGCCGGGGCGACGTGCGCCAGGCGGGCCAGCACGTGGTGGCGCCCGATATGGTCGTCCCAGTGCGTGAACGACCGGCTCGCCAAGCTGCGAACGTATCGCACGACAAACCGCCGCGTCACGATGTCGGCGACATACGCCAGCACCGCGACCAGCACCACGTCGGCCGCCAGCATCGCGAGCGTGGCGGCGGCAGGCGAGAGTCCCTGGCCGATCAGCCAGTCACGCAAGGGTGAGAGCATGGTGCCGCGATCCTATCTGTACGATCCGTCAGGTGGGCCGGGGCTGCCGGTCTGGAGACCGGCGCACCAGTTACTCCTCTGTCTCCAGCTCTTCAGTCGACGCGAACAGGGTGAGGGCCACGCCGTCCCAGCGGCCGTCGCCCGCCGGACTCTCCGGGGCGTCGGGGCCGAGCGGCATCGTGCCGGTCAGCTCCGCCGAGCGCCGGAATACGCGCGCGAGCCATGCCTGCACCGCCGACGCGCGCTCCTGTGCCTGCCGGAACTGTTGCCCGGGACCACCGGCCGTGGCATAGCCCTCCACCACCAGCGGCGAGTTGCGCGGATAGTCGAGCAGCTCGCCCATCGCCTCCTCCAGCCGCCGGTCGGCGCCATCGCCGAGCGTCACGGTGTTCTCGTCGTCCGCGTCGAACAGCACGTCGGCCGACAGCCAGATCCGCAGTGGCGTGTACCGATCATCGACCAGCAGCTCGCGGTACTCGTCGCGCGTCATCTCGTCCAGGTTGTAGAAGCCGCGGTCGGAGAAGAACCCGCGGAAGAGCCAGTTCCGCTTCATCGCCTCGGTGTTCTCGGCGAGGTCCGCCATCGCATCGCGCGCGTAGGTGACCACGTCGCCCGCATCGACCAGCACTTGCTGGGTCGGGCTGTCCGGCTGGTTCCAGCGGTTGACCATCGCCTGGACTTCCTCCGCGCTGCCGCGCATCGCCTGCATCGCCGCCTCGGTCTCGCGCGCGAGGCCGCTCAGGTGCGTGTAGAGCGCATCGTCGGTCAGCAGCCGGCCGGCGGTCCCCTCGCCTTCGGCCACGCCCTGCACCAGGCGCTGCGCCTCGTCCATCACGTCGCGCGCGGAATCGACGAACAGCACGCTCGCGCTGCCTACTTCCCGGACGTCGGCGCCAACGTCCCGGATCAGGCCGTTCGTCGCTTCGACCGTCTCGCCAAGGCCATCGAAGGTCTCCTGCACCCGGCCCTGCATCGCGACCATCTCGTCGGCGACGACGCGGAACGTTTCGCGTCCCTCCTCGATCAGATCGGAGACCTGCACGGCGTCACGGCCCACCAGGATGCCGCCATCCGCCACTTCTGGGGCGGCGGCGCTGCCGGCGCCGATCTGAATGAACGCCGCGCCGAGCAGGCCGTCGGTCAGGATCCCCGCCACCGAGTCGGTCCGGACGAGCGGGTGCAGATCCTCGCGGATCCGCATCCGCACCAGGAACGCACCGTCCGGCGCCGACGGCAGCGTGATATCGATCACCTCACCCGCCGGCAGTCCCGACAGACGCACATTGGTGCCGACCCCGACGCCGGTCACCCTGCCGAAGCCAGCCTCCACCTCGAACTGATCGGTGAAGAGCAGCCTCCGGTCACCGATCATGAACAGGCCGACGGCGAACAGCAGCAGTCCACCGATCACGAACGCGCCAACCAGCGCCAGGCGTGGGGAACCCATCGTTGATCTCCTTCCTCCGTCTTGCCCGCAGACATGGCCTGCTAGGAGCCCGTGGTGAAACCCCCACTACATTCGAGCGGCGAGGCATCCCGCCTGAACGGCGTTGCTCCTCGGTCGCATATGGCCAATATGCTCCCTCGTCGCGCCTTGTCAGGCGGGCGCCTCACCGCTCTCGGTGCTACGCGGGGTTTCACCACGGGCTCCTAGCCACCTGCTTCCGAACTCATGAACTGTCGCACCAGCGGATTCTCGCTCCGGTCCAGTTCGGCCACCGTGCCTCGCGCCAGGACTCGCCCCTGGTGCAGGAACAGCAACGTGTCGCCAATCCGCCGGGCGCTCGGGATGTTGTGGGTCACGACAATCAGCGTCGTTCCCAGATCCTCCTTCACGCGCACCAGCAGGGTGTCGATCTCGTCCGACGTGATCGGATCGAGTCCGGCGCTCGGCTCGTCCACCAGCAGGACCATCGGATCGAGCGCCATCGCCCGCGCCAGACCGGCCCGTTTCCGCATGCCGCCGGAGAGGGCCGACGGCATCAGGTCCGCTGCATGCTCCAGGCCGACCGAGGCCAACTTCCGCGCGACGCGCTCCCGCACCGTCTGCTCCGGCCAGTCGCCGTGGCGGCGCATCGGAAAGGCGACATTCTCGCCCACCGTGATGGAATCGAACAGCGCCGCATTCTGGAAGAGGAAACCGACCTGGCGGCGAACCGCCGAGAGCTCGGCGGGCGAGAGCGTCGTGATGTCCGTCTCCCCGACGAACACCTGGCCGGCATCGGGCTGGAGCAGGCCGACCACATGTTTGAGCATGACGCTCTTGCCGGTGCCGCTTCGGCCGAGCACCACGGTCGCCTCGCCCCGCGGTATCGCAAGCGAGACGTCGTCGAGTACCCGGAAGGAGCCGAACGCCTTCGAGACATGCTCGAGGCGGATGGCCGGAACGCCGTCCGTCACCCTGCCGCCTCGGGAAAGAGGAAGAAGATCAGCCGGACCAGCACGACGTTGGCGGCGATCAGCAGGATGGAGGCCAGCACCACGGCCCGGGTCGCCGCGTAGCCTACCCCCTGGGTGCCGCCGCGCGTGTTGACGCCGAGATACGCGGCGGTGATTGCGATTATGAAGCCGAAGACCACCGTCTTGAGCGCACTCGGAATGTAGTCGGTGAATTGAATCGACGAGAAAGCGGCGCGGAAGTAGACGGGGAAATCCATGCCGGAGATGGGCGCCTCGGCCACCCACCCGCCGACGATGCCGGTGAAGTTCATCACCGCGGTCAGGATCGGCATCGCCACCATGCAGGCGAGCATGCGGGTCACGACGAGGAACTTGAACGAGTCGACCGCCACCGCCTCCAGCGCATCGATCTGCTCGGTCACCTTCATCGCGCCCAGCTCCGCGCCGACACCGGCGCCGACCCGCCCGGCAACCAGCAGGCCGGTGACGAGCGGCCCGGTCTCGCGCACCAGCGCGAGTGCGAGCCCGGCCGGAATCAATGCCTCCGCCCCGAACCGTTCGAGCGACGCCCTCGTGTGCATCGACAATACGATGCCGACGGCGAAACCGGACGTCGCGATTAGCGGCAGCGACCGCCAGCCGATCTCGTAGATCTGCCGCGCGGTCTCCTTCAGCTCGAAAGGGGGACGGCAGGCGGCGATCAGCGCGCGCCCGGCAAACAGCGACGCGTCGCCCGCGCCGGCGAGGTGGGAGACGGCGAACGCGCGAAACGCCTGCAACATCGTCAGAAGATCCAGTACGCCAGGCCGGCGCTTATCACCGCCGCGTTCGCGCGGATCCGCTGGGTGGTCACCGTGTCGTCACTCCCGAACGTCACCTTCGGGTGGCTGACCAGATAGCCCGCTCGCAGCGTGACGCCGATGCGCCGCGTCACGTCGAACCAGACGTCTACCCCGGGCTCCATGACGAAGGAGTTCGCGACGGCGATGGCGCGCCCGGGCCCCGCTCGCGCGGTTTCGACGCTCAGGCTGTTGAACGAATAGCCGCCGACGACTGACGCGCCGAACGTCACCCGCCCGCTAACGACGCTGTACACCAGGCCGGCCATCACCGGCCGCAGGCGGACTGCGGCAAGCGCCGGTTGCGTCGCGGCCGCTGGCTCCAGTGCCGCCGATGCCCCGGAGAACGTCACCGCCGGACCGAAGCCGGTGCTCGACCGGAACCGGAAGACGGGGCGGATCGTCCGGATCCGATCCAGAAGACTGTCGGAGGCGCGTGTCAGGCGCATATTACCGCCGACGCCTATCAGCCGCAGGGGGCCTTCGGCGGGCCGCGGGGCGAGCGCGGGAAGGCGCGGCCGTCCTTGCTCCGCCAGCGGATCGGGATCTCCGACCGCAAGCGCCGCCTCGACCCGCGCCACACCCGGTACCGCTTCCGCCAGCGCCACCACGCGATCCGCCTGATCCGCGGTGCGAACGATCCCTTCGAGGGTGACGACCCCCGCAACGGCGTGCACCTCGATCGGCAGCTCGCCCAGGTCCGTGTCGTTGACGATCGCCGTCTTGACCCGGACCGCTGTAAGCGCGTCCGCGACTGCCGTCTGCGCGTTCGCCATCGCAGCACTTGCGCCCGCGACTTCCGCGGGCGCGGTCGCGGCGAGCAGGACAAGCGATACAGCGCGCAGGCGCGACCAGGTCATGAATGCACTAGAGGGTAGACATCAGCAGCGTCGCGATGCCGAGGAAACTGAAGAAACCGACGATGTCGGTCACCGTGGTGAGAATGATGTTGGACGATTGCGCCGGATCCTGACGCGCCGCGCTGAGCAGCATCGGAATGATGGCACCCGCCAGGCCCGCCACGAACATCGACACCACCATGGAGAGGGCAATGACGCCGGCCAGGCCCACCGAGCGGCTCCAGACGAAGACTCCGAGCGAGGTGGTGGCGGCGACCGCGAGGCTGTTGATCAGCCCGACCGCGCCTTCCTTCATGGCGACCGCCCGCCAATGGCGCACGCGGATTTCGCGGAGGGCGAGGCCCCGGATCGTGACCGCGAGAGCCTGCGAGCCGGCATTGCCCGATTGCCCCGCCACCACGGGCAGCAGCACGGCAAGCGCCGTCACCTGGGCGATCGTCGCTTCGAAGAGCCCCACCACCGACGCCGCGAGAAACGCCGTCGCCAGGTTGATCTGCAGCCAGGGCAGCCGCTTGCGAACCGCATAGCCCACGGGCGAAAGCGCCTGTTCTTCACCGCCGGCGCCCACCATCGTCAACAGATCGGCGGTCGCGTCCGACTCGATCGCGTGCGCGAGCTGCCGCTGCCGGACCACGCCGAGCAGCCGCCCGGCGGCGTCGACCACCGCCGGCACGGCGACATTCTCGCGGCGCGCGAGTTGCGCCGCCGGTGTAGCCGGATCGGCCGCCGCGAGATCGGCCACGCCTACCATGCCCACCAGGCGCCCCTCGGCATCAACGAGGGCGACGTCGGCGGCGGAGGCGCCTCCCGACGCGGCGCGAACCTCACGTAACTCCTCGATAACCGCCTCCGCCCGGGTGTCCGTACGGAAGGTCTCGAAACGGACCGTCATCAATCCGCCCGCGGTGTTGGTCGGATAGCTCATCAACTCGCGCCACACGCTGGGCGTCCATTTCCGACAACAACGCGCCGATCTCGGCGGGCGGCGCCATCTCGAGGGCACGGGCCGCCTCCGTCGGATGGTGATCGAAGAAGGCATCCGTGAGCTGCCGGTCGCCCTCCACGCTGCTGCTCCGCTCGGGCACGGCTAATGATCGGACTCCGTCCGCGCCGCCGGCACCTGCGCCACCTGATTGCTGAACAGCCGCCCGGGCAGGTGCGCCTCGCCGCCATCCATCGCCACGATAACCGTCGTCTTCGTGAACTCCCGGATCCGCCCGCGCACGTCACCGAGGCGGATGAGCTGGCCGGGCCGGTACACCTGACGGATGTAATGCATGGCTACGAGGTTGCCCACCTCGGTCCGGGCGCCGAAGGCAAATGCCAGAGCCGTGCCGCCCAGTGCGCTCCCGAGGACGATGGCAACAACCGCGGTCAGGAACCGGCTGTCGACGCCCACCTGCTCGAGACCGGTGACGACGGCGGAGGTCACCACGACAAACTGCACGGCCCGACCAAGCAGGTCCGCGCGGGCGAGGCGGCCCGCCCGCGCCCCGGCCGTCACGGCGTTCCGGGCAACCCGGCCGGCGACCAGGCCCACCACCACGATCACGATCCCGACCAGCAGGCGGGGAAGCAACGCGCCGATTTGCACCAGCCACGCCGTCAGCAGCGGCCGCACCGCGCCGTCCACCGACGTAGCTAGTGACTCGAGCAGTAAGGTCAGATCCATGGTCCCTGGGAACCTGCTAGATTACCAGAGACGGTCTCGGCAGGGTCGGCTTCAGCCCCCACCGGCGCGGCGCCGGTGGCCGACCCGAAATCACCCGCCGTGCGCATCGCAGTCATCTACAACCGGAACCGGGCCTGCTTCTCGCCGTCGACTGCCACACGATGCTCGCTGTCGAGCCGCCGATCGGTCCGGGACCGGGGCTTCCACGGCCGCACGTCTGTCTGGGCAACGCCGACGGCACCTGCCCGCCGGAGTGGATGGAGACGCTGGTCGCCTGCTTCCGTGACGCGTTCGGCCCGCAGGTGACCCACAACGATCCGTTTCGCGGCGGTCACATCACGCGGACTCACGCGGCAGAGATGCCCTGGGTGCAGATAGAGCTGTCGCGGGGGCCGTTTTTGGCGAACGCGGAGAAGCGGGCGCGGGTTCTGCGGGCGCTCGGGGCAGCAGTGGAGGAGATCGGCGCGCGGACCGATACGTGAGACGACGGAACGCCAACTGGACATGACCGGAACGAATCGGCCATCCCGCATCCGGAGCCGGCGTGCCCGCCGGCGCGGCGCGGGTTCGCGGTGGCGAACGCAAGTCTGGCGCGCAAGCCTCTGGTGCGCCGCACTCGGCGTTGGTCTCCCGTTGGCTTTGGTAGTCGCCTTCCGCTGGGTGCCACCGCCGACCACCGCCTTCATGCTCCAGAGTGCGTGGCTCGCCCGGACCGCCGTGGAGGCGTCGGCAGATTCCAACCGTGCCGCGCCGGCCGCCTACCGCTGGACTGACTGGGACGCAATCGCCCCGCACGCCGCGCTCGCGGTAATCGCCGCCGAGGATCAGAAGTTCCCCGACCACCACGGCTTTGACGTCGAGGCGATCCAGATGGCGCTCGACGACGCGCGCGATGGCGGGAGGCTGCGCGGCGCAAGCACCATTTCGCAACAAACGGCGAAGAATCTCTTCCTCTGGCCCGGACGCAGCTTCGTCCGGAAAGGGCTGGAGGTGTACCTGACGGTGCTGATCGAGCTTTGCTGGAGCAAGCAGCGGATCGTGGAAGTGTACCTGAACGTCGCGGAGTTCGGCGACGGACTGTTCGGGATCACCGCGGCGAGCGAACGTTTCTTCGGAAGGACGCCGGCGGAGCTGACTGCCGACGAGGCGTCGCTGCTGGCCGCCGTTCTGCCCAACCCGGCGCGGCTGCGCGTCGACGATCCGTCGCCCTACGTCCGCGCGCGGCAGGCCTGGATCCGCCGGCACATGCGGCTGCTCGGCGGCGTCGAGCTGATCGCCTCGCTCGAGTAGACCGGTCGGTGCGCCGGTCTCCGGACCGGCACGACCCTTCCCCCGCGTGCTCTCACGACGGGATCGCAGCCAGACTGCATCATGCCATCAGATCAGCTAACATGACGTCATGGTCAGAACGCAAGTTCAACTGCCCGAGGGCCTGGCGCGTGCGCTGAAGGAGCAGGCCCGGCGTGAGGACCGATCGATGGCCGATCTGGTGCGCGCCTGCGTGTCCGACTACCTGGCTCGCCGTCCGATTGCGGAACGCGCCGTGCTCTCCCGGCGCGCGCGCGCAGTCGCTGGCCGCTTCCGGTCGGGATGTCCGGACTTGGCGGAAGAACATGACCGATATCTGGACGAAGCCTTCGATTCATGAAGCTCTTCGTCGACACCTCCGCCCTGATCGCGTTTCTGGACGCTGACCAGCCCCGCCACGCTGACGTCGTCAAGGTGTGGAACGAGGCTGTCGACGGTGATGGCATCCTCTTCACATCCAACTACGTCCTGGTAGAGGCCTTCGCCCTCGTCCAGCGATGGCTCGGCCTGGACGCCGCCCGCGCCCTGGGCGACATCCTCGTCCCCCTGATGCATGTGCTTTGGGTGGACGAAGGTCTCCACACGACCGCCACCGCCGCCCTCTTCACCGCCGGCCGGCGCAAGCTCTCGCTGGTCGACTGCACCAGCTTCGAACTGATGCGCCGCCACGGCATCACCGATGTTCTCACGCTGGATCAGGACTTCATCCGTCACGGCTTTCGCGGCGTTCCGCGTTCCTGACGCGTGCAGACCCCGCCTTCCCATCCGGCGCGGGCAATCACGATAGGATCCTGACCGACGAAGACCTTAAATGAACTTCGACGGTTACGACGTCGGCGATTTCTACGACGAGATGTTTCTGCCGGACGGCACTCCCCGGCCGGAGGCGCGTGCGCTCGTCGAGCGGATCGAGGGACTGCCGGGAGGCGAGTTAGTCCGGCGGCACACCGCGGCGGAGCTGGCGCTGCTCAACACCGGCATTACCTTCACCGTCTACGGCGACGAGGCGGGAACCGAGCGGATCTTCCCGTTCGACGTCGTCCCCCGGATCATCTCGCACGACGCCTGGGCTCCGATCGAGCAGGGGCTGGCGCAACGGGTCGAAGCGCTCAACCTCTTCATCAACGATGTCTACCACGACCGGAAGATCGTCCGGGACGGCGTCGTGCCGGCCGAGGTGGTGGAGTCGTCGCAGGGCTATCGCGCTGAATGCATCGGGCTCAATCCGCCGCGCGGTATCTGGTGCCACATCACCGGCACCGACCTGGTGCGCGACCGGGACGGGACCATCTACGTTCTGGAGGACAACCTGCGCTGTCCGTCCGGGGTGTCGTACGTTCTGGAGAACCGCGCCGTGATGACCGAAACGTTCCCGGTGGTCTTCGAAGGACTGGGGGTCCGGCCGGTGCAGGACTACCCGAGCCGGCTGCTGACGATGCTCGAGGAGGTGGCGCCGGAGCGGTTCGACCGGCCCAGCGTCGCGCTGCTGACGCCCGGTGTCTTTAACTCGGCCTACTTCGAGCATTCGTTCCTGGCCCAGCAGATGGGAATCGAGCTGGTCGAGGGACGCGACCTCGATGTGGTGGACGACCGCCTGCAGATGCGGACGACGCACGGCTACGAGCCGGTCGACGTGCTGTACCGGCGGATCGACGACGACTTTCTCGACCCCACCTGTTTCCGGTCCGACTCACTGCTTGGCGTTCCCGGACTGATGGACCTCTACCAGCGCGGCCGGGTCACGCTGGTGAATGCGCCCGGCACCGGCATCGCCGACGACAAGGTGGTGTACGCCTACGTCCCGGAGATGATCCGGTACTACCTGGATCAGGATCCGATCCTTCCGAACGTGCCGACGTACCTCTGCTGGCGGACCGACGACCGGCGCTACGTGCTCGACCACCTGGCGGAGCTGGTGGTGAAGCCGGCCAACGAATCGGGCGGCTACGGCCTGCTGGTCGGTCCCGCCGCCCGGAAGGAGCAGTTGCGCGACTTCGCGCAGCGGATCGAGGCCGAGCCGCGCAACTACATCGCGCAGCCGACGCTGGGGCTCTCGCGCGTCCCGACCCGCGTCGGGAGGCACTTCGAGGGACGCCACGTCGATCTGCGGCCCTACATCCTCTACGGGCGCGACTGCTACGTGCTGCCGGGCGGGTTGACGCGGGTCGCGCTCCGGAAGGGCTCGCTCGTCGTCAACTCATCACAGGGGGGAGGCAGCAAGGACACCTGGGTGCTCGCGCCGCCTGGCGAGCCCTGACCGGCGCACCGCCACCACAACGACCATGCTGAGCCGCGTCGCCGAGTCGATCTACTGGATGAGCCGCTACATCTCGCGCGCCGAGAACGTGGCGCGCGTCGTCGGGGTGAACAATCAGTTACAGCTCCAGATGCCTGGCCTGGCCGAGGACCAGTGGGATCCAATGGTGCAGGTAACGGGCGACGGCGCGGCGTTCCGCGCGGCACACGACGCGCCGACGCGCGCCAGCGTCATCGAATTCCTCACCTTTGACACCAACAACCCCAACTCGATCGTCTCGTGCCTGACGCAGGCGCGCGAGAGCGCACGCTCGGTCCGCGAGATCATCTCGTCCGAAATGTGGGAAGCGACCAACACCTTCTATCTGTTCCTGCGGGCCCCCGGGGCACGGCAGCGAGCCATGGCGGACGCGCATGCCTTCTTCCAGCATGTTCAGCGATCGAGTTACCAGATCGAGGGGGCGAAGAACGAGACGATGGAGCACGGCGAGGGGTGGCACTTCAGCCGGATGGGTCAGTACATCGAGCGCGGCGACCAGACGACGCGCATCCTCGACACGAAGTACTACCTGCTCCTGCCGTCACCGAGACATGTCGGCAAACCGATCGACGACCTGCAGTGGACCGCACTGCTCCGCTCGGCCAGTGCGTTCGAGGCGTACCGGCGAACCCACGGAGGTGTCCTGGCCTCGGCCGTCGCCAGCTTCCTGCTGCTCAACCGGGAATTTCCCCGCTCGGTGCACCACTGCTTGATCGAGGCGCAGACGTCCCTGCACGCGGTGACCGGAACACCCCTCCGCCGCTACGCCAACCGCCCCGAACGGGCGCTCGGCCGGTTGGTCGCGGACCTCGACTATACTGACATCGCCGATGTGATTCGGACCGGCCTGCACGACTTTCTCGACAGCATCCAGGACAGGCTCGCCGGCGTCGGATCCGAAATCACGCACACCTTCTTTGCGCCGCGGCGGCGCACGGACGCCCAAGGATGACGTACTGCGTCAGCATGAACATCGACGAGGGACTGGTCGGGCTGGCCGACACCCTCATCACGTCCGGCCGAGAAGTAACCTCGCTCCGGAAGGTGACCGTCTATTCGCCGCCGAACGGCACCTTCTTCGTCATGACGTCCGGACTCCGGTCCCTGCGTGACAAGACGCTCACCTACTTCGAGGAGCGGCTGCTGGAGCGGTCGGATCAGGCCAAGCCCTTCGAGCGGCTCTACGAAGTGGTGAACCTGTTCGCCGCGCAGGTCCGCCAAGTGGCGCGCGAGGATCGCAAGCCGCTGACCGAGGCGGGGATGCAGTTCAACATCAACGCGCTGATCGGCGGCCAGATGGCGAAGGATGGCAGGCACAAACTCTACCTGCTCTATTCGGAGGGGAACTGGGTCGACACCGGGCGGTTGACGCCCTACCACGTCATCGGCTCGACCGGGTACGGCAAGCCGATCATTGACCGCGCGCTGACGGTGGACGACTCGATGCGACATGCCTTCAAGGTGGCGCTGCTCTCGTTCGACTCGACGCGGATCAGCGCCGCCGACGTCGACTTTCCGATCGATGTCGTCCTCTACCGTCGCGACTCGTTCCGGATCATCGAGCGGCGGTTCGAGAAGCACCACCTGGAACCGATCTCGCGCTGGTGGGACGAACGTCTCCGCCGCGCCGTGGAAGAAGGGCCTGGCGAGTGGTTCGATCAGGCGTTCAACGAAATGGACGGCACGCCGGAACCGCCGGGAGTCGCCGCGCCGCAGGAACCTGTCCCGTGAGATTAACCGTTCAGCACCGCACGTCGTACCGCTACACCGGGCTCGTTCACCTGGAACCGCACGTCATCCGGCTGCATCCGCGAATCGACGCCTCGATCCGGCTCGTCGACTACGAGCTGTCGATCGACCCGAAGCCGCAGTGTCAGGCCGACAACCTCGATCCGGAGGGTAACGTCATCACCCACGCGTGGTTCGAGGGTAAGACCGACCACCTGACGATCGAAACGCGCGCAGTCGTCGATACGCTGGTGACCGATCCGTTTCGGTTCCTGATAGCGGAGCCGGATCGGTCGCTGCCGTACGCCTACGCACCCGAGTTCGCCCGGCGCCTCGAGCAGTACCGGCATCCCCCCGACGCCGCGCCCAGGTCGGTGCGCGAGCTGGCGCTGGAGGCGGCGCACGAATCGAAGCGGAACCAAGCGACCTACTCGCGCGTGCTCGCCGCCATGATTCAGCAGCGTGTGGCCCTCGTGTGGCGGGAGGATGACCAGCCGCAATCACCGGAGGAGACGCTGGAGACCGGCCAGGGGGCGTGCCGCGACCTCGCGACGCTGTTCGTCGACTGCTGCCGTTCGATGGGGCTCGCGGCGAGATTCGTCAGCGGCTACTGCTACACCGGCGATACGACGCACAGCGCCGACCTTCACGCGTGGGGCGAAGTCTTCCTCCGGGGGGGCGGATGGCGCGGCTATGACCCGAGCCAGGGCCTCGCCGTGGCCGACCACCATATCGCGCTCGCCGCTGCCGCCGAACCAGCCGCCGCCGCCCCCGTGACCGGTACCTATCGGGGCGATGACGTCACCCACGTCCTTGAGACCGACGTCGAGGTCACTGCCGGGCGATAGGCTCGGTAAGCGGCCCGAGCAGCTCGCGCGCCCACCAGTCGTCCGACGCGTCAGCCGGTGTCGTGAAGCGATAGCGGTACAGCAGCAGCCGCACGTACCGCGGCGGCTCGTCCGGGAACGGATTGGCTGCCGCGTCGAGCAACCCGAGTGCCAGCGGGTCGTTCTCCAGCAGGCGTTGGGCGAGCGGCAGCAACCAGTGCGCCTGCCGTTGCGGATCGAGCGCGGCGAACCACATCTGCCAGTCGAGGCGTGGCATGTGCGGCTGCACGAACCGCGGCGAGAGAGAGAGATCGCCCGCCTTCCACCGGAACGGGTACTCCCGCCAGGTCGTCCCGTCCGCCGACCCTTCGATGACGATCTCCGGCCGCTCGGTGGTCATCGATCGGAACAGGCCGTAGCCGCTCACCGACCGGAACGGCGCGACGGCGCCCAACAGCGTGTTCGACCAGGCCGACATTGGCGCCGGCCGGCGCATCTCGCGGACGAACGTGAGCGCACTCAGCAGGGCGAGCGCCGCGGCGGCGCCGATCAGCGCCCAATCACCGGCGCCGCGTCGGCGAGGTTTCGGAACGGGGCGCGGCACATTGTCCACGGTGGGCGTACGCCAGCGAAGCGCCAGTGCATCGTCGTCGAGCATCGATACGTACAGCACCACGGTCAGCAGGTTGAAGAACCCGTAATTCCCCGTCGCCGCGATCAGCACCTGGAAGGCGCAGAGCAGCCCGAAGCCGATGGTCCTCACCCGCCGGAACCGCGCCGGCAGCAGGATCGCGAACGGCGCGAGCAACTCGATGACAAACATCACGACGACCGACGCCGTACCAATCCAGGCGGGCAGGTTGTGCGCGTACCAGCTCACCCAGGACGGTATCGGCTGCGTCTCGTAGTGATACGCCAGCGCCGTCAGTCCCCACCAGGTCGGATCGTCGCTCAACAGCTTCGTCGCCCCCGACAGGAACGTGAGCTTGAACGCCAGCCCCCAGACTAGCCAGCGCACCGCGGCGGACGGCTCGGATGCTCCCCGCCCGAGCGGGGCGCGCCACACCGCGGGCGAATAGAGCACCGCCAGCACCCCCGTCTCGAGCAGCAGGATGTCCCACTGAAACGACAGAAAATCTTGTCCTGCGATCGTCAACGAGAGGTAGCAGAGCCAGAGGAGCGCAAAGACCGGAATCGGCGCGAGTCCCATCATCGCCGCCACCGACAACCCCAGTCCCGACCAGCAGAGCGTCAGCAGCATGCCGTCCGACGGCCAGAGCCAGAGCAGCGTCGGCAGTTGCCCGTAGACGTCGGCCCCGAACAGGTCGTACGCGCGTTCCAGGTAGCCGGAGGCGGGCAGCAGGCCCTGCTCGCCGACGAGGGCGAGAATCTGGGGGGTCAGTGAAGCGAAGGCAGCGAGGTAGACGAAACCGAGCAGGCGAAGGAACAGCGCCCGCGAACGAGCGAAGGAAGGGGGCGCTGAACGCATTCGATATAATGAATGGTTCCGTCCCTACCGCGCTTCTCTGCTGGGAGGTCGTTCAACGGTAGGACACGCGGCTCTGGACCGTGGAATCGGGGTTCGAATCCCTGCCTCCCAGCCAATCCTACCCTCTCACGGAAACCGGCAGCGAAGTATCCTGCGCGGCTCCAGTCGCCGCAGGTCCGGCGTCAGAAGCCGAGCGAGACGGCCACGCCGCGGCGGTGGCCCGACAGCACGATTACGAGCACGAGCGCGAGCGCTCCGCATCCTCCGGTCCGTTCAAATTGCTTTCTCATCGTCATCCCCCTTTCCTGGGCCAGGCCAGTTCGTCTGTTGGGAAATGCGCGAACCGGCGACGAACCGGCTCAGTGCGTGCCACACGGCGCCCAGGACATCGAGGTTCCGGGCTACCACTGACACCGAAGGAGGCCCACGCGATGCCGGACCCCGGGCGGTCCTAGGAGATGCTGAGGAGCTCCACTTCGAAGAGGAGCGTGGCGTTACCAGGAATCCGCGGCGGGCTGCCGTCCGCACCGTAGCCCAGTTCGGGCGGGATGACGATGATTCGGCGGCCGCCGACCCGCATGCCAAGGAGGCCGCGGTCCCAGCCCTGGATGACCGTGCCGGCGCCGAGAACGAACTCAAAGGTCCCGGAATCGAATTCCGTCCCCTTGCTCTCGGACGCGTTCGGGTCGTACAGCCAGCCGGTGTACCTGACGCTGAGCATGTCGCCGTTCATCGCCTCCGGGCCGGTGCCGACCACCAGGTCCTGCGTGCTGAACGGAACCGCAAGCCCGACACTGGGCGACGTCGGGCTGTCATCGCCGCAACCGGCGATCAGGACGATCGACAGGAGCGTGACGAACACAACCGGGAATCGGCGAGCAACAAAGCGACGTCGACACATGCAGGGCACCTCCGGAGCGTTTTCGGAGCTTAGCCGATCGGTTCGTGGTAGCGTACTTTCCAATGACGCGGATCCTCTTTCTCTGTGTCGCCAACTCGGCGCGGAGCCAGATGGCCGAGGGGCTCGCGCGCGCGCGGTTCGCCGGGCGCGCGGAGGTGAACAGCGCCGGGTCGAGCGCTGCGTCGGTCCATCCGCTGGCGATAGCGGCGCTCGACGAAATCGGAATCGACATCAGCGGGCACCGCTCCAAGAGCGTCGGGACCATTGATGCGGCATCAGTTGACTTGGTGGTTACGCTCTGCGCCGACGAAGTCTGCCCGGCATTCCTGGGCCAAGCGCGACGGCTCCACTGGCCGTTGCCCGATCCGGCCGGCGCGGGCGGCACGAAGCTGGAGCGGCTGGAGCGTTTCCGCACGGTGCGCGACGAGATCGCGCACCGACTCGACATGCTGGAGCCGGAGCTGCTCTGAGCGATGTTCCTTCCGCTTGGCGACGAGCCGAACCCGCCCGGCGTCCCGATCGTCACCTACAGCCTGATCGGGGTCAACGTCGCGATCTTCCTGCTGCTTTCGCTGCCGCTCAGCGCCGTCCGCCCGGCGATGGACGACCCGGCGCTCGCCGACTATCTCCGCACCATCACGTCACAGTTCGGCGGCAGCGTGGACGCGATGCAGTTGCTGCAACAGACTTCGGCCTACGACCTGTTCGTCTTTCAGTGGGGCTTCCGCCCGGCGGACCCCGGCATACTCTCACTCTTCACCGCGATGTTCCTCCACGGCGGCTTCATGCACCTCGCCGGGAACATGCTCTTCCTCTGGATCTACGGCGACAACGTCGAGCACCGTCTCGGCCCGCTGCCATACCTCGTCGCCTATCTCGGCACCGGGGTCGTCGCCACGCTGTCGCACGCCCTCCTCGACCTTGGATCGGCCCTGCCCACGGTCGGCGCCTCGGGGGCGATCTCCGGCGTGCTCGGCTTCTACTTCGTCTGGTTCCCCCGGAACCGTGTTCGGCTGCTGCTGTTGCTGCCGCTCTTCTTCCACATCATCTACGCGCCGGCCCGCTTCGTCCTCGGGATCTACCTGATTCTGGACAACCTGCTTCCGTTTCTCGCGTCGCGCGGCGCGGCTGGGGGCGGTGTGGCGTACGGCGCGCATATCGGCGGCTTCATCGGCGGACTCGCCTACGCCTCGTGGCGTGAGCGGCGCGAGTCGCAGCGCCCGCCGCTGGAGTTCGAGGCGGACTCCGAGGCGGAAACCGAAGCAGCGCCCGCCTTCGACGCCGATCCGGCATCGATCCGCGGCATCCGCCAGGCGATCGGCGAGGAACACTACGCCGAGGCGGCGCCCCACTACTTCGCCTTGAGCTCCGCGCGAACCGCGCGCCTGCTGATGCCGAAGGATTCAATCCGCTTCGGCGGCTGGCTCGCCAACCATGGCCACGCCGACGCCGCGCTCGTCGTCTACCAGCGCCACCTGCGCGACTTCCCGCTCGGCCCGTACGCCGGCGAAGCTCACCTCGGCGCCGGCCTCGTCCAACTGCATGCGCGGCACCAACCGACCGCCGCCTACCAGCACCTGGTGGCGGTGTTCGACTCCGACCCGCACCCGGACACCGAGCAGCATGCCCGGAAGGCCCTGGCGGACATCGCCGCGCAGCAGAAGTTCCCGGATCGCGGCTCCTAGGGTTTGCGGAATATCGCCGCGTAGTGGGCGCCGATCGGCCAGTCGACGGTCGTGACGTGGGTCAGCCCGGCCGCGGTGACCTCCGCCACGACCTGCTCGTCATCGGTCCAGTGCGGCCAGCCTCTGAGGGGGCTCAGGAAGCCGCTGAACTCCAGCTCGATGACCACGAAGCGGCCGCCCTGTTTCAGCGTGGCATGAATGCTGGCATTGAGCGCCGCCGTATCTCCTACATGGTGGTAGACGCGGCGCATGAAGATCGCGTCGCAGCAGGCCGGCGCCAGGTTCGTCTCCCGTTCCCCGGCTTCGACCACGGTGACGTTGTCGAGTCCTGCCGCGGCGACGGCCTCCCGGATGTCGTCCCGACGCTGCGGCGACAGCTCGGTCGCGAACACGTGGCCGGCCTCACCGACCAGTCCCGCAATCTCGATGCTCAACCATCCGCTGCCGGCGCCGATGTCGGCAACCGCGTCGCCCGGCTGAATCTCAAGCAAGCCTGCGAGACGATCGACTTCGCTCTCGCCATCCCCTTCGCTGAGGATGAAGAGAATCGCAGCCACGAGGACGGCACCGCTCAGCAGCGAGACGCGCGTCGATTTGTTCATCGAAATGCGCCGGCGTTACGTGCGGCGGTAGGGCGAGACCGTGGGCCAGGCGCCGCGGACTGATCCCCGGTGGCGCGCCAGCACGCGGAACGCAGCGGAAGACGGATCCGGCGTGGCCGGCCGCTGATCCGAATCCAGGTACAGACAGCCGACCTCGTCGGGCGGAAGAGCCGCCACCAGCATCCGGGCTTGCGCGAGTGTTGCGAGCCAGCGCCGCTTGAGGATCCCGAGATCGAGCGGCTCCCGGAGCGACAGTCGGTCGAGATCGCGCTGCGTGTATGCCGCATGCCGCGCCGCGTGCTCCAGCAGGAATTCCGGGGTGAAGCCGGGGTCCTTGCCGCATGCTGCCCAGGCCAGCGCCCCGAGCGATAGATACGTGTCGTCGAGATGGAGGACATCGACGAAGTCGCGGATCTCGCTCCGGCCCGCCAGGGCCAGGACCTTGTTGACCGCGGCGTCCGCATCATGCAGTCGGTAGCCTAACCGGGCGTCTTCGTGAACCGGGTAGAACCTGAACGCGCTGTCCTGCGCCCACTCGATCTTGAGTGACCGCGTGTCCACCCGCACCACCGCGCGGTGGAAGGCAGGCGTGCGCAGCAGCCACGAAAAATCATGGCCGGCGGCTCTGAGCGTCGCCGCATCCGTTTCCGCGCTTTGGGCAACACTGTCCTCCAGATCGTGAAAGAGATCGAGAGTAGCTGTCGGGGCTGCGATTGGCGGCGATGAGCCGCAGGACATCCGCCTGGACGGTGCTCAACGGCATGGGCGCTGCTCGTCAACCGGGTGCCGCGCCGGTCTCGGCGCCACGAGGAGTATCACCGTGGGCTGCCAGCCGCGCCGCGACGAGGAATCCCCTCCGGCCACCGTTCCGTCGCAGTCCACGGATGATCTCCGGGAGATCGTCGAGCGTGACCGCCATGTCGCGGCGCAAGTACCAGAAGCACTGGGCGTGAAACTCGCGGAGCGCCCGTCGCGCCTCGCGGATCCGCACCATGTTCCGCGCCTCGGCGGAAGACAGTTCGCGGCGACTTCGAACCCCGCCCTTCCTGCCGATCCGGGAGAAGTACGCTCTCACCGACCGCGGTGCGCCCACCACCGCATCCTATCATAAGCGGCTTATGTTCTCGTGGCGGGTGCACCGGTCCGTCTGGACACGGGCCGGGACTAATCGCTCACCTCCGTGGCAAACCGCTCAACTGCTTCAAGCGTCTCCCGCACGTCGTCCCAGGTCGTGGTGTAGTTCACGATGCACAGCCGCAGGACGAATTGCTTGTTGACCATGGTGGACGACAGGAACGCCTGCTCGCCCCAGAACACGTGCGCCAGCACCTTGCGGTTCAAGTTGGCCAGGGCGTCCTCGCCGACGCCGCCGGGGTTGACACGGAAGCACACCATGCCAAGCGACACCGACAGCAGCTCCAGGGTCGGGCTCCGTCTGGCGTACTCCGCGGCTTGGGCGGCCAAGTCGAGCCCGTTCTCGATAGCCGCACGAAACGCCGCCATCCCGAACGTCTGAATCGACATCCAGACCTTTAACGCGCGGAAACTGCGACTCAGTTGGATGCCCTGGTCCGCCAGGTTGGCGTGCTTCGCGCCCCACACCGAATCCTGCAGCACGTCGTGCTGAATCGAAAAGGCGCATTCAAGGGTGCCGGCGTCTCGGACCAGGATGCAACCGGCCTCGTACGGCTGAAACAACCACTTGTGCGGGTCGACGTTGACCGAGTCCGCCCGCTCGATGCCCGCGAGCGCCGCCGCGCCGCGCGGTGGTGCGCAAGCTCGCGCATTGTCTCCGGCGTCATTTGCAACATGCGGAGTCGACTCCTCGTCCCGGGCAGTCACCCTGGTTGTTGAACGTCTGTCAGATGATGTGTGTGCCGCGACGTCCCGGTCAACTACCGGAAGTATCGGTGATAATGGTCCAGACTCTCGCGGAGCTCTGACGGAGGTCACAACCGATGAAACGGATCGCACTCGTCCTGGGGCTCGTGTCGCTGGCCTCCACGGCGGCGCTGGCGCAGCCGGCCGCGGGCGGCGGCAACTGGCCGCACTTCCGCGGCCCCACCATGAACGCCGTCGTCGCCGACAACCCGAACCTGCCCGAAACGTGGAGCCGGACCGAGAACGTCGAGTGGATGACCGAGATCCCGGGCCTCGGCTGGTCGAGCCCCGTGGTCTGGGGCAACCGGGTCTTTCTGACGACGGTGACGGCCATCGGGGACTTCGAGCTCCCCAAGCCCGGACTCTACGCGCCGCGCGGACGCCCGGAACCGCCGCCGATCGACCACGAGTGGCAGGTCTACTGCCTCGACCTGGAAACGGGGAGCATCCTGTGGCAGCAGTCGGTCGCGACCGGGCTTCCGTCCTTCCCGCGGCACATGAAGAGCACCTACGCATCCGAGACCCCGGCAACGGACGGCGAGCACGTCTACGTCCGCTTCGGCGACCTCGGCGTGTACGCCTTCGACATGGACGGCCGTGAGGTGTGGCGCGTCCTGATTCCCTACAAGCCCACCCGGTCCGAGTGGGGCTCGGCCTCCTCCCCCGTCGTGTACGGCGACATGCTGCTCATCGTGTACGACAACGAGGAGGAATCGTGGATCGCCGCGCTCGACAAGCGGACGGGCGAAGAGATCTGGCGCACCCCCCGCGACGAGGTGTCGACCTGGGCCACGCCCTTCGTCTGGGAGAACGACCTGCGCACCGAGATCGTCACCTCCGGCGTGAACCGCATCCGCTCCTATGACCTCGACGGCAACCTGCTGTGGGAGATGGACGGGCGGATGTCGTGGGCCGCGATCCCGACGCCGTTCGCAGCCCACGGCCGGGTCTACGTCAACTCCGGCTACTTCGGTGACGATCACCGGCCGGCGTACGCCATCCAGCCGGGCGCCAACGGAGACATCTCGCTCGCCGACGGTCAATCATCCAACGACTACGTCGCGTGGTACCTGCCGCGGGCGGGTAACTACAACACGTCGCCGCTGATCCACGGCGACATCTACTACAGCCTGCTCGACCGCGGGTTCTTCGAAGCCTACGACGCGCTGACCGGTGAGCCGGTCTACGGGCGGCAACGGGTCCGGGTGGGGGCCAGCTTCACGTCGTCGCCGTGGGCCTACAACGGGAAGATCTTCGCGTTGAGCGAGCAGGGCGACACCTACGTGATACAAGCGGGTCAGGAGTACGAGGTCCTCGGCGTCAACTCCCTCGACGAGATGGCGATGGCGTCGCCGGCCATCGTCGGCGACCGGCTGCTGATTCGCACCGCCTCCAAGCTCTACAGCATCCGGAAGCAGGCGGCGGGCGAACCGCGGAACTGAACCGCGTGGTTACTGCGCGCCGTCCCCCTCGAGCTCGTCGACGATGACTCGAATGGCGCCTCCGAGCTGGGCGGGCTGCGGCGTTCGGTAGCCGGCGTACCCGGCCGGCATCGTCCACCCGCCGGCGATCTGTTCCACGGTCTGGCCGGCCGCGCGGCCCGCTCGCACCACCGCCAGGAAGCCACGGTTGAAGGCGGCGTACTCGTGCAGGTCCGCCCACGTCATCTGAGTGCTGTGGCCGGTGATGATGGTGTCGACGTCGCGGATCGTGTCGTGCGCCTTCTGCAGCGAGTTCGCGATGTCAACGCCGCTCCCACCGTTGTTCGCGTCGAGGAAGGGGAGGTTCTTGCCTGGGAAGATGTCGCCGGAATGGAGCGTCCGCAGCGCCGGGAAGACGATCCAGGCGTCGCCGCCGGTGTGCCCGCGTCCGAAGTGGTAGAGATCGACCTGATCGGCGCCGCTACCGAGCGACATCCGATCCGAGAACGTCATCGTCGGCAACCCGCGGCCCATCGAATCGGCAAAGACGTTCGCCGGCGGCTCCGTCCGACCGCTGTAGGCCCGCATCACGGCCATGTTCGCTTTCGTCACCTCATGGGTGACGATATCGATGTTGGCAGGAAACGCGACGTTGCCGCTCACGTGGTCGTGATGGCTGTGCGTGTTGATGAGCGTGGTCACCGGGTTGCCGGTCAGCTCACCGATCGCCTCGAGAATCGACGGGCCCCAGCCGGGGTTCTTGCTGTCGACGACAACGACGCCGTCGGTCGTGACGAAGACGGCCGTGTTCCCGCCGCCTCCCTGCCCCCGCAGGACATACAGGTTGTCTTCGAGCTGATCGACCTCGATGACCATCGGCTCGTCCTGCGCGGCCACGGCCGCGAGCGAGAACGCGCCGACACCCATGACGACGGCCAGAACAATGCTGCGTTTCATCGTGTGCCTCCCCTTGGTCGTGTTGGATCGTGGCTGAGGGCCTCATCCTAGCAGAGGACTTCCGCACGACTTACCATAGAGGCGCCGGAACATCGATGCCCGATCGTCAGTTTCGACGCCGGCGCCCCCTGCGTCCGCTACCGCGGCCCGACCCGGCCGAGCGGCGGGCGGTCGACGGCTGGGTGCGCATCGTGCCCGGCGTGCTCGCGGCCCACGTGCTCCTGCTGGTGACACTGTGGGCCCGCCCGGGGCATCCAGCGATCTGGCTGTGGTACGCGGGGCCGATCGTCCTGGCGCTGGCGACCGCCATCCTGCTGGTCGCCTCCCTCCGCTCCGCCTACCGCTGGAAGCATGGCGCCAACATCTGGCAACTGGTCGCCTACGGCGTCCTGCTTGCCGTCATCTTCACGCTGCCCGTGTACGACCCGTACCCGTCGTCATACGACGAACGGCCGAGCCGCGTGGCGTTCCGCCTGCCGCTCGACGAACCGCTGACGGTGGCCTGGGGCGGCGCGACCTCCGACGTCAACTACCACGTGTTTCTCCCCGATCAGCGCTGGGCGTACGACCTGGTGGTCACGCAGGAGGGACGCACCTTCGCGACCGACGGCGCGGCCCTCGACGACTACCACGCCTACGGACTGCCGGTGTACGCGCCCGCAGCGGGGATCGCCTTCGCGTCGCACGACGGCGAGCCGGAGGTGTTGATAGGCGCCCGGCGCTGGGGACTGGCCGGCCTCGGCAACCACGTCGGCATCGAAGTCGCGCCGAGCGAGTACCTCTTCGTCGGGCACCTGCAGCCCGGGTCGGTCGCCGTATCCGCCGGCGAGCGCGTTACCGCCGGCCAGTTGCTCGGGCGCGTCGGCAACTCCGGCAACAGCAGCGAGCCGCACGTCCACCTGCACCTGCAGGACTCGACCCGCCCCTACTTCGGAGAAGGCGTCCCGTTCCACTTCCACGGTTACCGCCACGAGGGCCGCGTCGTCGCGCGCGGCATGCCGGAAGGCGGGCGGCGCGGCGGCCTGTACCGCGGGGAGCGCATCGTTCATGTGCCGATGGAACCGGCAGCTACCGGCGGCAGCCAGTGATCACCTTGGGCCGCTGGAGCCGAAGAAACGGCGCCAGGAGCCCCGCTGCATGCGCGGCGTTTCGCTACGGCCTGCTGGCCGTTCCGGCTGCAGTCTGCGCCCTGGCCCTGCTGCACGCGAGCGACGATCTGACGCTGGCCGCGAAAGCCCGACTCTTCGAGGTGGACCTCGCCGAGCGGTTCCTGGCCGCGGACGGCCAGGTGCGGGTGCGGCGACGGCTGCCCACGGCCGATCACCCGCACGTCACCTACAACATGGCCGATACGGCATACATGACCGGTCTGTACTGTGCGGCCCAGACGTGGCGCTACCTCGCCACCGGCGAGCCGGAGGCGGCTGCGCGGGCGCGGGCGGCCGGTACGGCCCTCCGCCATCTCGTGGCGGTGACGGGGCGTCCCGGCCTCCTGGCGCGGGCGTCGGCGCCCGTCGACGAGCCGTGGCTCGACGACGGGATCTGGCGGGTGAGCGCGGACGGCGGCCGCCGCTGGCGCGGCAACGTCAGCTCCGATCAGGTCGACGCCATGATGTTCGGCCTTTACGTGTACGGAACCCGTATCGCCGACGCCGCCGAGCGGAGGGCGCTCGGCGCCACGGCCGCCGAGGTGGTCGACGCGGTCGTCGGCAACGGCCTGCGGATCATCGGCTACGACGACCGGCCGACCCGGTGGGGGCGCTACGACCCGACCTACGTCGCCAGCGAGGAGCCTATGAACGCGCTGCTGATGCTGCAGATGGTGAAGGTTGCCGAGGCCCTGACCGGCCTGCCGCGGTTCGGCCGGGTGTACGAGCGGCTGCTCGCCATGGGGTACGCCCGCATCGGCGAGGGGGCGAGACTCGATCGACCGCCGCCGGAGGCGAACCACTCGGACGACGTGCTGATTGCCCTCGCCCTCTACCCGCTGCTGGAGCTCGAGCAGGATTCCACCGTCCGCGGGCACTACGAGCGGGCGGCGGAGCGCTGGTTCCACGGCGGCACCCACCCGGGCATCGATGTCGAGGCGAATCCCCTGGCTACGTTTCTCCACCGGCACTGGACCGGCGACGGGTCGTACGACGCGGCGGCACTCGACACGCTGCGCGGGGTGCCGCTCGACATGAAGTGGAACCCCGACACCATCGCGGCCTACTCGCGCCGCTTCGGGTTCTCGTTCACGCCGGACCCGGTCCTTCCCCGGGAGCGCGACGGGCCCTTGCCGATCGCGCAGCGCGGCAGAACCTGGAGCTTTCTCGTCCACAACCCGTATCGCCGGGGTGGCGACCGGCTCGCGGCCGCGCCCTTCGAGACGAACGGCCTCGACTACCTGCTCAGCTACTGGTTTGGCCGGGCGCACGGCGTGATTCGGCCGACCGACTGAGAGCCCGTCAGCGGCATGGGCTGACCCACCGCAGACCGCGAAAGCGCATGAAGTCCGCGTCCGTTGAATAGAGGACGTAGCCTCTCTGCATTGCGAGTGTCGCCAGATGGGCATCCGTGGTCAGGTTGCCGGCCGTGCCTAGTGCCTCCAGGTTGGCTCGCAGTCCATGGAAGTGTTGGCTCGAGGGCTGCGGAATGTGCACGTGCGGAAGCCGCAACCAACTCTCGACACGGTCGAGCACGTCCGCGACCGGCAGGGGTCGAACGAGCACGCGTGGGTGTGTCGTGATCCGAACGGCGGAGTCGCTGTTGTGCGCGTGCACCAGCACGTTGACGTCCGGCAGAATCATCCTGGCCGCTTGAGAGATTCCGCGGCAGCCTCGGCCTCCAGTTCGTCCGCGAGTTGATTCAGCTTGTCGAGATCGACACCCGGACGAAAGCCGAACGAATGCGGAATCGTCTTTGGCGTCTCGACGTGGCGCGGCGTCATCTCTCTTGAAATCCCCGCGCGCAACGCCTGGTTCACCATCTCCTTGAACGACACTCCGAGGGTGGCGGCCCGCTGTTTGAGCAGCGCTGCCAGATCGTCGTCGAGGGTCAGAGTTGTCCGCATGGCGCGCCTTGCATCCTAGATGCCCGAAGAATTGATGTCAAAGCATCACACATTGCGGTCGACAACGGAAACGGCCCGGTCCGCAGTCATTCCTAATCGTCCTTCTTCGGCTGCGAGCTGACCTCGCCTTCCGCCGGAGTCGTGTCCGCGTCGCTCGGGCCCGAAGCAAGGGCCGACGCGGCGTATGCGTGAGGAGTCATCGGGCGCCGTCGTCTGGCGAGCGCTCGGTCCAATGGAGCAGAAGGCGGGGCCATGGCGACGGCCGACTCACGAACCGACCAGAGCGCCGCACGCCGTCCGCGGCGGGAGCGGAAGGAAGGCACGAGCGTTGCACGATGCGTTCGTGATCGAAGGCGAGGCGAGCGTTGCCGACTTCGATCGCTTCCACCGGCATCAGGATCGCGGACGCCGCATCCCCGCCGGCGCGCAGATCCGGCAGAGCGGCGCAAATCGCCCAGTAGGCGACAGTGACCACCCGAGGCGTCGGTGCAGACGCTGCGGGTACGCAACCCGGGCGACAAGCCGGTGCTCGTCGTCGAGGGCGAGCACTTCATCGGCGGCAAGCAGAACCGTGCGCTCAACGCGACCGTCCTGGTGCCGGCCAAGGCCGACCTGGAGATCCCGGTGTCGTGTCTCGAGCGGGGTCGCTGGGGCCGCCGCCAGGCCTATCGGCGCGACGAAGCGTTCGCGCCGAACCGGGTCCGCGCAGCGCAACAGGCCGGGGTAGCCCGATCGATGGGACAGCGAGGCTCTCGCGAAGGCGACCAGTCGGCGGTCTGGCGCGAAGTCGGTGAGATGCTGCACGGCGCCGAGGTGGAATCGTCCACCGACGCTGCGGCCGCCACGCGCGTGCTGGAACTCGCGCGACGCTTCGCTTCGGCACCAGGAAAGGAGGCGCCCGGCGTGGGAGTCGGCGTCGAGCGCCGCGTGGCCGACAAGCGACTCCTCGGCCAGGCACTGACCCTCGACGGGGCGGTCGTGCACGCGGCTTTCTTCACGGAAGACCCGATAAGAGAGGTATAGATGCCATCATGGGGTCGTTCATCCGCTTGCCGCCAGCATGCCGGGAGGAGTCATGAACAGCATCACCCGCAAAGTCGACCATCTGCTTGGTAGCCACAACCTGACGCGGCATGCGATGAAACGAATGTCCGCCCGCCGCTTGTCGTTCAACGCCGTGCAGCGGGCGGTCGAGTACGGTCGAGTGGTCCATGCCCGAGGCGCCACAATCTACGCTGTCGGTCGCAAGGAGGTTGCCCGGTTCCGCATGGAGGGCATCGACCTGACCACAGAGGAGGGAGTTCAGGTTGTCTGCAGCAACGGCGGCACGGTGATGACCGCTTTTCGCAACCACGACTTTCGCAGACTACGTCCCCGCCACCGTCGGCGCCGCCGGCGCGCCTGGTAGCCGGGCCTGAGAAGTGCGGCACCTTGTCAGGCGAGCGCCTCGCCGCTCTCGGTGCTACGCGGGTTTCGCCACGGGCGGTTCGGCATCGCCACGCGCTTCGATTTCTGACCGTCCCGGGCGGACCCCGAAGCACCCCGACAACTCGTGCGCTCGGCGTCAGGGGTTCCCCATAGAATCCCGGCATGGAAGTGGAGGGCGCGCGACGGTTGGTCGCGCGTGCAGCGCGGATCGTCGGCTTCACCGGCGCGGGTATCTCGACCGAGTCCGGCGTGCCGGATTTCCGCAGCCCGCACGGTGTGTGGGCGCAGAACCGCATCGTCGACTTCCAGGAGTTCGTCTCCAGCGAAGAGGGACGCGTCGAGTACTGGCGGCAGAAGGCCGCCGCCTGGCCTGCCATGCGCGACGCGCGGCCGAACGCCGGGCACTACGCCTTCGTCGAACTCCACCGGCAGGGACGGCTCGACGCGCTGATCACACAGAACATCGAGCGCCTGCATCAGCGCTCGGGACTGCCGGCCGACAAGGTCCTCGAGCTGCACGGCACGACCACCGAGGCGGTCTGCCTGACATGCGGCGATCGCACTACCTCGGACGAGGCGTGCCGGCGCATCGAGGACGGCGAGAAGGCGCCGCGCTGCCGGCAATGCGGCGGGTTTCTCAAGCCGGCGACAATCTCTTTCGGCCAGGCGATGCCGCACGACGTCATGGCGCAGGCGAAGGTCGCGGCGGAAACCTGCGACCTGTTGATCGCGGTCGGCTCCTCCCTGGTGGTCGAGCCGGCCGCGTCGATCCCGCGCGTAGCCCGGCAGGCCGGCGCACGGCTGATTATCATCAACCGCGACCCGACCCCCCTCGACGCCATCGCGGACGCGGTGGTGCACGGCGAAATAGGCACCGTGCTGCCCGAGCTGGTGCGCCTGGACGGTGACTGAGCAGACATTCCACGGGGCGCTCGTGTGGGCCGTGTTCGCGATGGCGGCCCTGACCTACGCGAGCCTGATGCGTCTCAACGCGCCGTACGGACGGCACTATTCGGGGCGCGGCTGGGGCCCGGAGATGTCGAACCGGGCAGGGTGGGTGGTCATGGAGCTTCCGGCAACCGCCCTCTTCGCGGGCGTCTACTTCATGGGAGGGGCGGCAAGCGAGCCGGTTCCGCTGGTCCTTTTCGGAATCTGGCAATGCCACTACCTGAACCGGACCTTCGTCTACCCTCTTCGCACGAGAACCGCAGGCAAGAGAATGCCGATTACGGTCGTGGGCAGCGGGTTCGCCTTCAACGCGGTCAACGCGTACGTCAATGCGCGCTTCATCTCGGAGTTTGCGGAATACGGCGCCGAGTGGCTGGGAGATCCGCGGTTCCTGGCTGGGCTGGCCATCTTCGCGGTCGGCTTGGCCCTGAACGTCCATTCCGACAACATCCTGCTCGGCCTGCGCAAACCCGGCCGAACCGGCTATTCCATCCCGCGCGGCGGGGCATTCCGGTGCGTCTCCTGCCCCAACTATCTGGGGGAGTTGCTGGAATGGTCCGGGTGGGCGGTGGCAACGTGGTCGCTGGGCGGACTCGCGTTCTTCACCTACACAGCGGCCAACCTCGTTCCGAGAGCACTCAGCCACCACCGGTGGTACCAGGAACGGTTCGCAGACTATCCGGCCGGGCGGAAGGCCGTGATCCCTGGAGTGCTCTAGGAGCCCGTGGTGAAACCCCCACTACATTCGAGCGGCGAGGCATCCCGCCTGAACGGCGTTGCTCCTCGGTCGCATATGGCCAATATGCTCCTTCGTCGCGCCTTGTCAGGCGGGCGCCTCACCGCTCTCGGTGCTACGCGGGGTTTCACCACGGGCTCCTAGGCCCACCGCCGCGCGGTCGCCCTGGGCCGAGTCACAGCGAGCGAGTCGCATGCAGCTTTCAAGCGATCATCGACACCGCCTCGGCTCACTGGACCCTCCATGGGATGGATGCGGAAGTCGTCCAGCGGTCCCGCCGGGTGCCTTGGGAAACCCGTCGATGAACTGCAGTGTCATCGCCCCATTGCGTACGACGCGGTTCGTTGGGCCGTTCGGTGGAGATCCCAGTCTGCCTGCAGTCGCATCCAAAACTGGGGCGAGGTCTTCAGCAGTCGTGACAATCGGAGGGCCGTGTCCGCGGTGATTCGTCGCTTGCCGAGTACGACCTCGTTGAGACGGTTCGCAGAAATGCCGAGCCGCTGCGCAGCGTCGGCCTGCCGGAGTCCGAGCGGCTTCAGGAACTCCTCGAGGAGCATTTCGCCCGGGGAGATGGCGGGTCCCGGCCAATCCGAATCTCTAGTGATAGTCTTCAATTCCGATGTCGTAGGCATGGCCGTTCTCCCACCGAAACGTCACGCGATACTGATCGTTGATCCGAATGCTGTGCTGCGCGGAGCGCGTCCCCTTGAGGCGCTCCAATCGATTGCCGGCCAGGATTCGAAGGTCGTCGAGTCGAGCCGCCACGTCCAGGGCCTTGAGTTTGCGCTGCGCGACACGCCACAATTCGCGCGGCAGGCGGCGAGCGTGGCGCGTGTTGCGTTCGCGGAACAGGTCGACGGCAGTCTCATCGGCGAACGACTGAATCATGTACCGACAACCTACATGATACACGTGTATCATGTAACCGTCTACGCTCATGCCACTTCGTTAGCTTCGGCGAGGGCGAGCTCTTCTCTCCGATGGCACAGATCGGGGCCGACGAGTTTCCGGCCGGGTTCGTTCCCAACTACGGTCTGGAGACCTCGGTCATGCCGCTTGGTGTGCCGACCGGCGCGCTCCGCGCGCCTCGCAGCAACAGCCAGGCCTTCGTCTTCCAGTCGTTCATCGACGAGCTGGCGCACGCCGCCGGCGCCGACCCATTGCAGTTCAAGCTCGACCTCCTTGGGCAACCACGGTTCGTTGCGAGCCCGAGCGGGCGCGGGGGCTACGATGCTGCGCGGATGCGTGGCGTGCTCGAGCAGGTAGCGGAGACGTCCGGCTGGGAAGCCGGGGCACCGGCAGGCAGCGCGAAGGGGGTGGCGTTCCACTTCAGCCACCGCGGGTATTTCGCGGAAGTGGTCGAGATCAGCGTCGATTCGGATAGCAGGCTTCGGGTCGAGCGCGTTTGGGTGGCCGGCGATATCGGAAGCCACGTCATCAACCCCAGCACCGCGGTGCACGTGGTGCAGGGCGCGGTCATCGATGGCCTGGGTCAGCTCATGGGACAGGAGATTACGATCGACGGTGGTCGAGCGACGCAGAGCAACTTCCACCAGTTCCCGCTCATCCGCTGCAACCAGGTGCCGCCGCAGATTGACGTCACGTTCAGACGAACCGACAATTCGCCGACGGGACTTGGCGAACCGGCATTGCCACCCATTCTCCCGGCGGTGTGCAATGCGATCTTCGCGGCAACGGGCACACGAGTTCGATCGCTCCCTCTCTCCACACACGGATTCCGGTGGGCGTGAGCCTGACGTGGGGAGCCGCCCCTTGCACCTGGGGCTGCTCAGGGGTACTAATAGCCGCTCGGTGGTACTAAGAGAGGACTGAGGAGGAAATGGTGGTCAATAGCAAGCTGTCGGTGATCTTGATGCTGATGACGACGCTCGCACTTGGGTGCGGCGCACCTGCGGAGCAGCCGGGTGAGGTAGAGGAGGCCGCGGCGCCCGTCGCCATGGCGGGGGACGGCATGGCGATTCCAGATGTCGTCTATGGCCACAAGGCTGGTATGGCCCTGACATTCGACGTCCTCAAGCCATCGATGGCTCCAAATGGGGCGGCCGTCCTGGCCATCCAGAGTGGAGGTTGGAACTCCAGATGGCGTGCGGTAGAGCAGTCGCAAGAGGCGTACGACGCGCTGTTGGGCAAGGGCTTCACTGTGTTTGTCGTGCGTCACGGAAGCGGTCCGCGCTTCAACGCGGCGGAGGCCTTTGCCGACGTCCAGCGGGCAGTCCGTTTCATCCGTTCTCACGCCGAGTCCTATGGAGTCGACGCTGAGCGCCTCGGTGTCCAGGGGGGGAGCGCAGGCGGGCAGCTGTCGCTGATGCTTGCACTTGGCGCCGACGACGGTGATGCGAGCGCCGAGGACGAAGTTCTGAGAGAAAGCAGCCGACTTGCAGCGGTCGTTGCGTACTATCCGCCGATCGATCTACGCCCCAGAAAAATGACGAGCGAGGACTTTCCGCCGCTCACCTCCGAGTCGTTCTTCTACGCGGGCGGCCTTGAGGCGGAGCGGTCCGTCGAGCGCTGGCCTGCTCTCGACCTTGAAGAGAGCGTCGCGGCGAGCATTTCGCCGGTCTTGCACGCATCACCGGACGACCCGCCGACCTTGGTAGTCCACGGCGATGCCGACACCATTGTCGATCTGAACGCCGGCCAGAAGATCATCCAGCTCCTGCAGGACGAGGGTGTCGAGGCGGAGTTGCGCGTCCTCGAAGGCGCCGAGCACGTGTTCCGGAACCCGGAGAACGCCGCACTCGCCATGGAGGCGCAGGTCGCCTGGTTCGAAGGCCACCTCCTCAGCAACTGACACCCGACGCAGTCACCGGCTCACGTCAGGCGCGCGCGTAAGGCGCGCGCGTGACACGCCGTGTCACGGAACTGTGCAGACGAAACTCCCGGCCTCGCTGGGATCCCCGGATTGACTGTATCGCGCGACGGACGGATACGGGCACAGCTTGCGAGTGAACTCCACGGTCGTCGTGTCCGCATCGTCGTCGACATACTTCGTGGCAATCAACTGGTCCGGCGCCACGCCTTTTTCTACCCACTCCTCAAGGGCGATCTGGACGTCGTGCAAGGCGTCACGTTGGGGAGGGATCTGTTGGCCGACACCCCCGAAGCTGTTCGCGCCTGGACCGCGGTAGCAGTGCGCCATCCCCGGGACCATGAACAGTCGATAGAAATCCTGAGTCTCAGACAGACCACCCATTGCCGCCGTCACGCGCTCGTAATAGCTCGGGCTGTAACCAGGTTGCAGCGTCTGGTCGTTCCACCCGTGATATTGGATGATCTTGACGCCTAGCCGCTTTGCCGCCGAGAGATCCGCATCGATGGCGTCGGCAAGGGATCCGACCTTCGACTCGGCCAAGGCCAGGTGGGAATCAAAATCGAACGTTCGGTAGTCCCAGTCGGGATCTTCAAACACCAGGTTCGAGAAGTAGGCCTGCCCGAGGTTCGTCACTCCGTCAGCGACAATCCATCTCTCCCACCCAGGCTCACTGCCAATCGCCCACCCAGGAAAGATGGAGGCGCCGGTCCGCGGATTCTTCGGACCACTGTAGAGCTTTCCCAACGACGTCACCTGCGCCTCGGTCAGGCAGTCGTCCCTGTCCCCGCTGGCACACTGCAGCATGTCGGGCTTGAAGCTGCACGTGTCTGGCTGCTCGATCACACCATCGACAAGTCCGTCGTTCGCATCGCAGGCCGCGACCGCCGCGGCATGGATTGCGGGCAGCTTGGAGGCTGGTATCGCCGCCCCTGGCACACTGAGTGTCTGGGCGTCCCAGACAAATCCTGCGTTCGAGCGCGACTGATAGTTCCAGGGTGCTCCCACCACGACCCCGTCATAGTCGTCCGGATACCGCTGGATTTCCTGGAGGCCCTGGCGTCCGCCATTCGAGCACGAATTGAAGTAGGCATAGGTGGCCGGCCGGCCGTAGTAGGCCTCGATCAGGCCCTTCGCCGCCACGGTCACGAGATGTTTCGACCGATAGGCGTAGTCGATGACCCGTTCCGGGTGACCAATTGCCCAGTTGTCGTCGGTCGAGAGATGCCCGGTATCGGTCGAGGCCGTGGCGTATCCTCGCCTGAGCCATTCATCGAGACCACCGTCCAGTCCACGGCGCGTGTAGTTGAGCCTTCCCGCAAAGCCGCCTTCGCCCGAGGAGACGAATTTTCCGTTCCACGAATCGGACGGCAACCAGACTTCGAAGTTGATCATCGAGTCGTTTGTGGGTCGGCTCACGCCAACCACGCGGCAAAACACCGGAAGACGAGTCAGGCTCTCGTCTGTCGGTATCACCAGCGACCCTGTGGAGACCGTCGTCGACGCCACGACGGTCGTATTTCCTTCAAGGGTCAGACTCATCAATTCTGCACACGCCTGTTCGGGATCTGTCGGCCCTGTCGCAGGACTCTGTCCCGAAGCGGTGGCCAATGAAGCGCGAACGATGACCGCAGACAAGAGCGTGGCGCTCAGCAATGCTACGACCAGCCGGCCCATCATCCTCCTCATCATCATCGGCCGCCGCTTCGGGATCGGCGACGGGGCCACGTCATCGAGATGATCCGCTGATCCGCTCATAGCTCACCTCCGGATCAATCTCGGCGGGTCGCGTGATCTCCACGGTCATCGTCGCCCCCTCCCAGCGTGTGACCAGCGGCTCGTTCCGCAGATGTCCAAAAAGGTATTCCTCCACGAACGGGGTGCAGCGGTAGTGCAGCACCTGCATGTTGGGTTCGAGGCGGCGATAGAGCGGCATCGCGATCGTCCACGGCCGCGTGAAGACGTTCGGGTCCTCGATCGTGGCTTCATACTGGATCGCGTCCGGACTGAGCAGCGTATAACGTTCAACCACCCGAAGTGCATCGCTGTGGAAGTTACCCGCACGATCAAACCACGTCCGGTCGTTGAAATCATCGACCTCGACGACCAACGTGTCCCCCTCCCACCGACCGACCGAATGCCCCATGGATTGCGGGACGGGCGAGGGGGCCACGTCGTCCAGATGAATGACCCGCGCCGCGTTGGAAAACGCGAAGAACATATGGATCTTGTTGGTGCTCTGCACAATCTGATACGGATACGGCATATACATGGCCCGCGGCACGCCGGGTAGCTGGCACTTCAATTCCGGGTCGCGGTCCAGCCAATGCGCCGCGTTGTCCTGCTTCCGCGCCAGGGCGTCCGGCGTATACGGAATCTGCCCGTCGCCTTGCACCACTCCGAGCGAGCCGGGCACGCCGCCCGCCGCACCAAACGGGAGCGACGGGGCGGCCGGAACCTGCGCAAACTCATAGGGATAAACCCCCGGCTGCATCACCGCGCCCGCCCGGGCTTCGTGGGCCTGCAGGTCCCAATTCGCTTCGTTGTTGGTTTGCCAAATCCCGCTGAAATTCGGCCGGCCGGCGATGCGGTCGACCCGCGTGCCCTGGCTGGCCGGGCGCGCCCCGGACAACACGACCATGGCGACCAGGGCCACCCCCGTCACGACCACCATCGATCCCCGCATCAGCCTGTCGCGCATTTTGTGCCGACTCCCCTCATCTTCTCGGCGCCCCGCCCGCGCGTCGAATCTCACCCCGCCCGGATCACCATCTATCGGTCATCTCATCGCTAGCTAGTCCCTCGGATCATTGCCGCCGGTCCCAAGGGTGCTAGAGTTCGAGGAGATGTCCAACGAGGCCGGATGCGGCCCCCGCCCCTCGGCATGGGCCCGGTCCACGGCGCGATTGCCTTGCAGGAGGCCGACCATTCCCAGATTGCCTTCGTGGCACCGCGGCTCGTAATAGATCCGATTCGCCTGGCCGTCCTGTGGCTTCAGATCCTGCTTCACGGTCCAGGCGCGGGTCCACGTGGTCGGATCCTCGATGGTGACTGTGTACTCGAGCGTGTCGGCGTCACGACGCGTCCAGCGCTCGACAAGATGCAGGTTCTGGCGGGAATTCTGGAATTCGAGATACGGCTCGAAATTGGTCACGTCGACGACCAGGGTGTCACCCTCCCAGCGGCCCCGCGAATCCCCGAAGGGCTCGCGGACATGCGGCGGGAGATGCGGTCGGTCTGTCACTGGGATGACGCGATGGAAGCCCTGCCCCTGACCGACGTCGTAGTAAACGGAGACGACGCCAGGAGCCTGCACGACCCGCCAGTATCCGCTCATCACAGGCAGCCGCGCACCCATGCACCGCTCCCCCGAAGCTCGATCTTCGGGACCGTTGGCGCGGTTGAGGTTGGAGAAGTTGTAGGACGGTGGGGGCTCGTCGCGCCGAGGCGATGGCGGACCGTAGCTGCTATCGGCGCAGTCACCCAGGCCATCGCGACACGTACTGGTGTTCTGCTTGAGCGCGAGGTAGTACTCGCGCGAGGCCGCGCGCCGCTGCTGGACCTCTGGGGTCAGGGGAGGGATGCGGCCGTTCGGCGGATCGACGATGAGCGACGTGCGCCGTCCCGTCGGTAGCATCGTGATATACAACCCGTCATAGGCGCCCGCCACGTCCGCAATACTCCCCCGCTCCGCGCGAGGGCGCGGGGCGCTTTCGATGCGTTGGCGATCCAGCTCGGCGACTTCTTCCTCCGTATAGAACTCTCGGTCCCCAAGGCCGGGGCGGCGCTGCAAGTTCGTGTCGGTTGGGTCGGTCCAGATGCCTTGCAGATCCGGTTCACCCCACGGCGTCATCGCCACGGTCGTTTGCGCGTGCACCTGACCGAGGGTGTCCCCTAACGCCCCTACGAGCATCGCCACGACCGCCAACCCACCTACCAATACGAACCATCGGCGTGGCATACTCCACCCCCTTCTTCTCATCCTCGTCGTCTCGTTCTCATCGTGCTGAGCGGGACTCATCAATCTATCGACGACTGCCGCTCCCAGTAGAGGTGGCCGCCCTCCATTTCGCCTGCCTCGTTGAGTCTCGGCGGCCCGCCGAGCCTCAAGACGTTGCCAGTGAACTCATAGAAACGCTTCGTGGCATCCACGTTCCTGGCGGGGCGCAAATGACCCTGCTGATTATGCATGAGAAACGGCGGCGTGTAGTTCTCGTAGGTGGTGAATCGCCCAAAGTAGCCGGAGTAGGTCTGAAAGACCTTTAGCGCCTCCTCGGGAGACGGCAGCCGACCCGCATACTTCGTGCGCCCTTCCTTGGGCATGAGGTGGACCATCATGTGACCGGTCGGCGTGTAGATGATGTAGGAGGTGCCTGCGCGTTCCTCGTTGCGCTCTCCGTGAAAGATCTGCTGTCCGTCCTTCTCCCGGTACCGGTCGGTGTACAACAGCCGATGGAACCCGACGAACTTCTGCTCTTCGGCTGAGAGCGGCGCGTTCGGCAGCCGTTCCCAGATCAGACGGCGGGTCGCGGCGGCCTTGCCACCGCCATCGGCCGGAGCCGGCGTCAGCGTCAGACGGTCACCCTCGAAATCGTAGAAGCGTTTCGCGTCCACGACACCCCCGGGGTTGAGCTGGCCAAAGCGATGATGGACGACGAACTGCTCCTGGTCGTCGACCGTGAACGACCCGAAGTACGCCGTGTACCCCTGCAAGGCCACCTGCGCCTCCGCCCCCGTCGGCGGATTGGACGAAAAGGGCGGCCGGTTCCGAGGCATGATGTGCACGCCCATGTGCCCGGTGTCGGCGTAGATGATGTAGCCGATTCGATTGAAGTTTGGCGTCTCGGCCCATTCTCCGCTGCGCTCGTCCTTGACCTCCGTCGTGATGAGCCGGTAGGTCCCTACGAACTTCTCCCGATCACGCATCGACTCTTGCGCCGCCGCCGTGGCTGGGGCTCGGACGCCCAGCAGAGCCGGGATCGACACGCCGAGAGCCACGACCGCGAGAACCGTCCTCAAGCTGCGTTCACTCCTCATGACGCTCCCCCTTCATCAGGAAACCGTTCCAGATCCGTACGTTGCGCCGATGTCGGCGCCAAACGCCCGCCACTCTCCGTTCGCCGCACCCTGCCGAGCCCCCGCCGGCCCGGTGGATACCGCTGCAAACCTACCAAGACAGTTGGCACTTTACAACACGCAGACATCGGTGGCGTGTACCGAGACCTGTGGGAACAGAGTCTTCTGCCGAGCATGCTGTACCGGCTCAGCGTATACGCCTTGAGTCAGGCGGACTGCCGCACAGCGATCATTCTGTACGCGACCACCACAACGCCAGCACGTGAAGCGCGGATCGCGATCTCGGACCCGATTCGAGGAGGCACCCGTGCCTCGGTCGTCCTCCGCCCTGTGTGTCTGCCGCAGCTTGCGGACCTGGTGCGGCAGAGGCGGAGTGCTGCCCATGATCGAGATTGGGCCGCCGCGGGCCCACTGGATATCCAGAGCACTTTGTGCTCGAATTCGAGTGCAGCAGTGGAACTCGAGACGCTGGTCGTGCGCCTCAAGCGAGAGTATCCCGCTGCCGCCGCTGCAGGGCCCGCGGCACCGCGCTGTGGCCGGATCTCGGCTACTTCGATGACCAGACCTGTCGGCTCGAACCAATCGAGGATCGGTTTGGCCCGAAGATGTTACCTATGTCTCCAGAATGATCTGCAACCAATGTGTCCGGAATGGACCCGCGAAGGAATGGCCCTGTAAACGTCGGGATTCGAGCCGGCAGACGCGCCCGACGTCGCGAGCGCAGCGAGCAAGGAAGGGCGGCGGCGAAGGCCTGAATCCCTGCCTCAACGACATTCCGAAGCAAGGCGGAGGAATGGCGGTGAGGCAGTCCGCCGACTTTCGCTTTCCCATACGGTCCTAGCGCAGCCAACGATCGTCGAGTAATAATCCTTAATAAAAAGGACCTCGTCGGCTCCTCACGTCCCATACGCGTCCATGACGTTCGCGTCGTTCCCAACAGTAATTGTAGGTAGAATATGGTGTGGCTGTAGACCAGAAGCAACCGCGACGCACCAAACCCCGCGGCCGGCATCCGCACAATGCTCTCTCCGCCGCGTTCGTCCGATCCGTGGCGCAAGCCGGGCGCTACAGCGACGGCAACGGCCTGTATCTGCAGGTCGACCCCTCCGGCGCGCGGCGTTGGGTACAACGGCTCGTCATCCGCGGCACCTCCCGGACGCTCGGGCTCGGCGGCTGCGCCGTCGTCTCGTTGGCCGAAGCGCGGGACAGAGCCTTGAGCAACCGCAAGCTCGCGCGGGCCGGCGGTGATCCCCTCGCCGAGCGCCGCCACGCACGGGGCATGCCGACCTTCGAAGAGGCTACCGCGACGGTCCTGGCGCTGCACCGCCCCGGCTGGCGCAACGCCAAGCACGCCGCGCAATGGGCTGCTACGCTGCAGGAGTACGCCCATCCGCATCTTGGCTCGCTCGCCGTGTCCGAGGTGACCACGGCCGACGTGCTGACGGCACTCACCGCGATCTGGCATGACAAGCCCGAAACCGCACGCCGCGTGCGGCAGCGCATCGGCGCGGTGATGAAGTGGGCCGTCGCCAAGGGCTATCGACAGGACAATCCCGCGGGCGACGCCCTGGCGCAGGCGTTGCCCCGACACACGGTCGTGCGGCAACACCAGCGGGCGTTGCCCCATGGCGAGGTGGCCGGAGCGGTTCAGGCCGTGCGAGCATCCAGGGCCTCGGCCCCCGTGAAGCTAGCCTTCGAGTTCCTGGTGTTGACGGCGGCTAGGTCCGGCGAGGTGCGTCTGGCGACGTGGGACGAGATGGATCTCGACGCGGCCGTGTGGCTGGTCCCCGGCGCGCGCATGAAAGCGAAGCGCGACCACCGGGTGCCGCTCTCCGGGCGAGCGCTCGCGATCCTCCGCGACGCGCAGAGCCTGGGCGACGGCGCCGGCCTCGTGTTTCCCAATCGGCGCGGGAAGCCCCTCTCCGACATGACGCTGTCGAAGTTGATCAAGGAACTCGGCCTCCCTGCGGTGCCGCACGGGTTCCGGTCGAGCTTCAGGGACTGGGCGGCGGAGCAAACGAATACGCCTCGGGAGGTGGTCGAAGCCGCGCTCGCCCATACGGTGCGCAACCCGACGGAGGCGGCCTACGCCCGCAGCGATCTCTTCGAGCGTCGGCGCCGCCTGATGGACGACTGGGCGGCGTACCTCAACGGGCAGCCGTAGGCGGATCCCTTGCCTTCCCGCCATTTACTTGCGCCAACCGCGTCTCCAACCCGACTCTGCTGCGGTTCCCGCCCGCGCCGCCCCCTCGGCCCCAAGCCTCCCCGCGTAGCGGGAACAGCACTGTCGCAGCGGTCCGCTCGGGTTGGGTGCCAGTTACGACGCGAGTCTACGCTGCGCCAACGCTCCTCAAGCAACGTGACGCCATCCTTCGCCTACAGACTGTGTAGCCCTATCGCCACGACTCCGTGCACAGTCCCCTGATCATGTAGATTGACCCCTAATCAAGAAGATGGCCTTTACCCTCGACAGACACCGGATCGACATTGAGTGCCCCCGTTGCCGTTTTCCAACGCGCGCACGCCTGCGGCAGGTCCGGCTGTGCGACGTCGTCGTTTGCGGTGGCTGCAAGGGCAACATCCAACTCGTCGACCATCTCGGAACACTCCGCAAAGCCGACCGTCGCCTCCGGGCGGCGGTCGAAGACCTACTGTCAGCATTTCGTGGCGGGTAGTCATGGACACAAACCTTCTCCAGACCCTGCGGTACAAGCTTCAGAAGCGCCTGAAGCGGATCAACGCAGCCGACCACCAGATCTACCCCAGCATTCTCGTCCAAACGATCCTCTTTTTCTCAGAGTTTTCGGTGGTCAAGGGCATTCTCGACGAACTAGAAAGACGTGTTCCGTCGGCCGAAAAGGACAGCGAACTCCTCTCGCAAGGAAAGCTCGTGACGGGAGAGAACGAGCTTGAACACATCGCTCTCGCCTACGCACTGCTCAAGCGCATCGTGGCGAGTGACAACCCCCACGCCGCAATCCGCCTCGGTTGTCGCTTCGCCGGCAGCAGCAAGTACTCTGAGGGAGCCCAGTTCTTTACCGACATGTTTATCGAGCCGTTGTTTGACTACATTGACGAGCAGATCGACGACAGGCGCACAGTTCTCGGCCTACTTCTAAAGTACAAGCGCCATGTCGAGTGGTTTCGCCGCAACGATCTACGGGCCAAGTTCCAGGTCAATACGCGGAAGGGCGAAAAGATACTCGCTTGCGACCTCTACGCATACCTGCACGACCAAGGCCTCGACTTTTCGATTGAGCCGTCGTCGATTTCCGGAGAAGCCGATATGGTCTCTGCTCAAGAGGGGCCGGGCCGTCTCGTTGCTGACGTCAAGATCTTCGACCCCGACAGAGGCAAGGGAACGTCCTATTTGTATTCCGGTTTCAGCCAAGTCTATCAATACACCAAAGATTACAACGACTCCTTCGGTTATCTCGTCATCTTCAAGACGTGTCTTGAAGACCTGTCCGTCCACGCACGTGATCAGGATGCCGGTATCCCGTTCTTTACACACAATAACAAAACCATCTTCGTGCTGATCATCGACATCTTTGACTACCCCACACCCGCATCCAAGCGCGGTCCTCTAAAGTCGTACGAACTCCTGGAAGAAAAATTAGTCCGTACCATTTCCGACCCCGCGACTATCACGTTGCCTCCTGGATCTCCGCTTGGAGGTGCCTAGCTAGACAGTGGTAACAGTATGACAAATCAGGATTCAATGGTCTGCTACGTGGCGACACATAATGACAGTGGGAGACGATATGTCGGCATCACCAATGGCTCGCTGAGTATCCGTAGGAGTACGCACGAAAGCCCCGCCAAGAAGGAGGTCGATGACACATTCTTCCACCAGGCCATCCGAGCCTACGGCGTCGATGGTTTTTCTTGGAAGGTGGTTGCCAGGGGAGATGAAGAAGCTATTAGAGTGCTAGAGAATGCCCTGACTCACACATGGAAAACAAATTATCCTCAGCAAGGTTTTAATTCCCAGGGAGGAGCAGAGTGGATTGACCACCCCCCGCTAACACAGCGGCCAGAAGACTACTCCCAGTTCGTCGGAAATGTGGAGGTCTTGGATATGATGAATGACCTAAACCAAATCGTCACTTGGGTCGAGAGAAATCACCCAGACCGTGATCGTTGTAGCGACTTAAGGCTGAAGTGGTCCCGGTCATTTGGACAGGTCGAGGGCTTCGGTAAGGTGTATTCCGGTTGCGAAGTCAAGCCCTCTTGGTCGTCGTGTCCTGCCAACGCCGACAAGATCCCTGGTCGCGCATGGATCGTGTTCCGATGATCGAGGTCCATGACGAAGCTGACCGAACGGCTCGTTGTTTGGGGACTCACGCCGCCCGCTCCTCGCCGTAGACTTCGGCCGGCGTGCGTCCGCCGAGCGCCGAGTGCGGGCGTTCGTGGCTGTAGAACGTCATCCACGCCGCGATCACCCGCTCGGCTGCGAACCCGTCGGCCAGCTCGTGAAGATACACCGCCTCGTACTTCAGCGACCGCCAGAGCCGCTCGATGAACACGTTGTCCAAACAGCGCCCGCGGCCGTCCATCGAGCACTGTGCGCCCGCCGCCTGGACCCGTTCGGTAAACACCGCGCTCGTAAACTGCGCCCCCTGATCCGTGTTGAAGATCTCCGGCGTGCCCGTCTGAAGCGCCGCCTCCAGCGCCTCGACGCAGAAGCCGGTGTCCATCGTGTTCGACAGCCGCCACGCCAACACGTGGCGGCTGGCCCAGTCCATGACGGCGACCAGGTACAGGAAGCCGGCCGACAACGGAATGTAGGTGATGTCCGCGCACCACACCTGGTCCGGCCGGTCGATCGTCAGGCTGCCGAGCAAGTACGGGTAGACGTGGTGGTCCCGTTGCGCGACGCTCGTGCGCGGCTTGCGGTAGATCGCTTCCAGTCCCATCAGCCGCATCAGACGCCGGACCCGACGGCGCCCCACCACCACACCCTCGCGCCGCAGGTGGCGCGCCATCTGCCGGCTGCCGTAGAACGGGTACTGCAGGGACAAGGCGTCCATCTGCCGCATCAGCGCCAGGTTCTCCGCGCTCTCCCCGCGCGGCTTGTAGTACACCGACGAGCGGCTGATGCGCAGCAACGCGCACTGCCGGCTGATGCGCAGCGTGCCGTCCCGCTCGACCATCTCCAAGCGCATGGCCCGGCTCAGCGTTCGAACCCGCGCAGAAAAAAATCCCGTTCCACCGTCAACTCGCCGATCTTCGCGTGCAAGTCCCGGATCGTCGCCTCGTGTTCCGACTGGCGGGACGCTCCGCCACTGGCGAAGATCTCGTCCAACTCGTCGACCGCCTGCCGTTTCCAGGTGCTCACCTGGTTCGGATGGACCTCGTGTCGAGCCGCGATCTCCTGCACCGTGCGGTCTCCCCGCAACGCCTCGAGCACCACCCGCTTCTTGAAGGCCGCCGTGAACCGGCGCCGCCGTTTCGTCGTCATCCCAGTGCCTCCCCAAGGCTCTGGAATACACCTTAGCCGACTGTCCGAAAAAGCGGGACCACCTCAAAGTGCGCCTGCAACTTAGCGTCCTGGCCTACAACCTGGGCAACTTGTGGCGGAGACTGATCCTGCCGCCGCGGATCAAGCGCTGGTCGCTCACGAGTCTCCAGCAGCGACTGGTCAAAACCGGGGGCCGGCTGGTGAAGCATGCGCGGTACTACTGGCTCCTGCTGGCAGAAGGGCATCTGACCGGGCGGCTGTTCGGCGACATGCTGCGGAGGATCTGGGCGCTGCCGGTGCCGGGAGGATAGCGGGCGACCGCTGAACTCTGGCGAAGAAAGAGCATAAGTATGGAGCGGTGTCTGAGGAATGCCCTGAAAGCGGGGGCTCCAGTCGGTTTCCCGTCGAGCGCGGCCCCAGCTGACGGGAGTTGGGAGCGGAATAACGTGCGCTGAAGAAATCTGGCGTGCGGAGAGGCGTGTTGGTGTATAAAGGCCCTGATCCGGCGGGCAAAATGGAAATCCCGGGTTCAATGCCTCCGCAACACAGATAGCGCATCGAGATGAGCGCATCGGGCGAGTGGAATCCGAAGGCTCGACGGGCGATCATCCGAAGGCGATTATTGGTTCCCTCGACAATCCCGTTTATAATGTCAAGTTCCCTGAGCAGTGGGCCAGCGGGCTGATCCCGCTGGCCCGAGTGAACTTCGAGGGTGATATGTCAGAACCAGAAGTCATCGTCGGCATCGGAGGCGCGGCCGGCGACGGAACGGCCTCCGCGGGCAATACCCTGGTGCTGTCCATGGCTAGGCAAGGCATTGCCGGATACAGCTACAACAGCTACCAGTCGGTCATCCGTGGCGGGCATTCCTGGCTGCGACTGCGTTTCTCGGCCAGAAAGCCACTCAACCACGGTGACCAGGTCAATGTGCTGATCGCGCTCAACCAGGACTCGCTCGATCGGCACCTGCAGGAGCTGCCGCCGGGCGGCGTCTGTCTCTATAACGGCGCCAAATTCCAGCCCAGCTACGACCCGCCGGCCGGGGTCCAACTGTGCGGGCTGCCGGTGCCCGACCTTGCGCCGGACTCGGTCAAGCTGCCCGTCATGCAAAACACCGTGGCCGTCGGGGCGGCGGTGCAGATGATGGGTCTGGGGTTCGAGACGCTCGCATCCGTGTTCGAGACGACCTTCGCCAAGAAGCCGGCGGTCGTCCAGAAGAACGTCGAGGCGGCTCGGAATGGCTATGACTACGCCGCCAAGAACTTCCAGCCGCTCGACACCCCGCTCCATCCGACCGACCAGAAGTGGGCGCAGTCCTCAGGCAACGACCTCCTGGCAATGGGCGCCGCTCTGGCCGGGTGCAAGTTCTACGCGGCCTACCCGATGAGCCCTGCGACCCACATCCTGGAGTGGTTCGCGAACCACGCAAAGCGGCTCGGCATCTGTGTCCGGCAGGTCGAGGACGAGATCTCGGTCGTCGGCATGTGCATCGGGGCCAACCACATGGGGGTGCGCGCGATGTGCGCCACCTCCGGTGGGGGGTTTGCGCTGATGACCGAAGCGATCGGCATGGCGGCCATCTACGAAACCCCGGTGGTCATCATCAACGTCATGCGGGCTGGACCCTCCACCGGTGTGCCTACCAAGACCGAGCAGGCCGACCTGACCCAGGCTTTCGGCGCCAGCCAGGGCGACTTCGAGCGCGTCGTGCTCGCCCCGATCAGCATGGGGGACTGTTTCGTAACTCCGTCAGTGGCGTTCGACGTAGCGGACAAGTATCAGATCCCGGTCCTGATCCTGGCGGACCTGCTGCTCTGCGAAGGGAGCGAGACGGTCGCCACCGAGATCCTGGACGTCGAGTTCCCGATTGACCGCGGCCAGCTGATCACCACGGCCGACGGATCCCACGAGGAGCCGTATCTGCGATACAAGGACACGCCGTCGGGTATTTCGCCACGGGTGATTCCCGGTCTCCCGGGGCACCTGTACGTGTCTGGCACGGACGAGCACGACGAAGATGGCGTGCTGTTGAGCGACGTTTTCACCGACCCGATCCGGCGCAAGAAGATGGTCGACAAGCGGCACCGCAAGATGTCGACGATTCTCCACGACCTGCCGACGCCGATCCTGGAGGGGCCGGCCGACGCCGAGACGACCCTGCTCGGGTGGGGCTCGACGTGGGGGGTGATCAAGGAGGCGGCCGAGCGGCTCACGTCCGATGGTGTCTCGGTGAATCACCTCCAGATCAAGACCATGATGCCGTTGCATCGCGACGAGATCGCCGCCGTCCTTGAGAAGAGCCAGCGGCTCATCATCGTCGAGAACAACCAGAGCGGTCAGTTCGCCCGGCATCTGCGGGCGGAGACCGGCATCGTGGCGCACGGGCACATCCGGAAGTACGACGGCGAGCCGTTCGAGCCGAAGCACATCGTGTCCGCGGTCAACGACATCATCGGCGGTCAAGAGGTTGTCGACGTCCTGTCGACCGAGCCCGGTTTCCGAACCGATCATCCCACCGGGACGAGTGGCCCGTGGGAGGGGTTGACACAGGTCACACGGCCTGATGTGCCCAGCAAGCCATGAGGATACGACGATGACAGCTCCAGCAACGGCCGTAGAGGTCAAAGATTTTAAACCCGAGGTGCACTCGGACTGGTGTCCGGGCTGTGGCGACTTTGGCGTGCTCACCGCGCTCTATCAGGCCTGCGCCCAGTTGCAGATCCCGCCCCACAATCTCCTGGTGGTCTCCGGTATCGGGTGTTCGTCCAACCTGCCCGGTTTCGTCCGGTCGTATGGTGCCCACACCCTCCACGGGCGGCTTTTGCCGTTCGCGACCGGCGCCAAGCTGGCCAACCAGGAGATGACCATCATCGGCACCGGCGGCGACGGTGACGGGTATGGCATCGGTCTCAACCACTTCATCCAGGCCATGCGTCGCAACATCGATGTGACCTACATCGTGATGAACAACGAGATCTATGGGCTGACGACCGGGCAGGTCTCGCCGACCAGCGAGACCGGCATGAAGACCAAGACCAGCCCGCACGGCAACCTGGAGGGGATGCTGAACCCGATGGCGCTGGCCCTGGCCGCCGGGTGTGGTTTTGTGGCGCGCGGGTTCAGCGGCCAGATAAAGCATCTGGTGGCGCTGTACAAGGCTGGCATCCAGCACAAGGGGTTCGCGCTGATCGACGTGTTCAGCCCGTGCGTGACCTTCAACAAGCTCAACACCTATCAATACTTCAGGGAGCGGATCTACAAGCTCGAGGACGAAGAGCACGACACCGGCAGCTTCCACGCCGCCATGGATAAGGCGCTGGAGTGGGACCCGAAGATCCCGATCGGACTCTTCTACCGCAACCCGGATCCGAGGCCGCCGCTCGATTCGCTCGACCCCGCCCTGGGCGGCCAGCCGCTCGTGCAGCAGGATTACGTGATCGACAGCGAGACCCGCGGGGAGCTGATTCGCGAGTTTATGTAAGGGCGCAGGCGGCGGAGAGCGACGCCTGCGCCCAGGCTATGGGCTATGGGCTTTAGGCGCTCTTCAAGACAGACGCCGGGCAGGACACATTGCCCGGCGTCTTTCGGCGTACGGGAACCCGGAGGAGCCGATCTGTGGGACTGAATAGCTAGATCGTCCATGGCCTCTTGGTCGACGGAGCGCGCCTTCGAAGAGGCCATCGAGTGTGCGTCGCTCGAGCACGGGCCGGATGCGTGCGCGGGTGATGCGACGCTCGTGCGCGAGGCGACGTTCACCTATGGGGAAGACGTCCCCGGCGGCTACCGCAAGGTGAAGTGGTCCCGGTCATTTGGACAGGTCGAGGGCTTCGGTAAGGTGTATTCCGGTTGCGAAGTCAAGCCCTCTTGGTCGTCGTGTCCTGCCAACGCCGACAAGATCCCTGGTCGCGCATGGATCGTGTTCCGATGATCGAGGTCCATGACGAAGCTGACCGAACGGCTCGTTGTTTGGGGACTCACGCCGCCCGCTCCTCGCCGTAGACTTCGGCCGGCGTGCGTCCGCCGAGCGCCGAGTGCGGGCGTTCGTGGCTGTAGAACGTCATCCACGCCGCGATCACCCGCTCGGCTGCGAACCCGTCGGCCAGCTCGTGAAGATACACCGCCTCGTACTTCAGCGACCGCCAGAGCCGCTCGATGAACACGTTGTCCAAACAGCGCCCGCGGCCGTCCATCGAGCACTGTGCGCCCGCCGCCTGGACCCGTTCGGTAAACACCGCGCTCGTAAACTGCGCCCCCTGATCCGTGTTGAAGATCTCCGGCGTGCCCGTCTGAAGCGCCGCCTCCAGCGCCTCGACGCAGAAGCCGGTGTCCATCGTGTTCGACAGCCGCCACGCCAACACGTGGCGGCTGGCCCAGTCCATGACGGCGACCAGGTACAGGAAGCCGGCCGACAACGGAATGTAGGTGATGTCCGCGCACCACACCTGGTCCGGCCGGTCGATCGTCAGGCTGCCGAGCAAGTACGGGTAGACGTGGTGGTCCCGTTGCGCGACGCTCGTGCGCGGCTTGCGGTAGATCGCTTCCAGTCCCATCAGCCGCATCAGACGCCGGACCCGACGGCGCCCCACCACCACACCCTCGCGCCGCAGGTGGCGCGCCATCTGCCGGCTGCCGTAGAACGGGTACTGCAGGGACAAGGCGTCCATCTGCCGCATCAGCGCCAGGTTCTCCGCGCTCTCCCCGCGCGGCTTGTAGTACACCGACGAGCGGCTGATGCGCAGCAACGCGCACTGCCGGCTGATGCGCAGCGTGCCGTCCCGCTCGACCATCTCCAAGCGCATGGCCCGGCTCAGCGTTCGAACCCGCGCAGAAAAAAATCCCGTTCCACCGTCAACTCGCCGATCTTCGCGTGCAAGTCCCGGATCGTCGCCTCGTGTTCCGACTGGCGGGACGCTCCGCCACTGGCGAAGATCTCGTCCAACCCGTCGACCGCCTGCCGTTTCCAGGTGCTCACCTGGTTCGGATGGACCTCGTGTCGAGCCGCGATCTCCTGCACCGTGCGGTCTCCCCGCAACGCCTCGAGCACCACCCGCTTCTTGAAGGCCGCCGTGAACCGGCGCCGCCGTTTCGTCGTCATCCCAGTGCCTCCCCAAGGCTCTGGAATACACCTTAGCCGACTGTCCGAAAAAGCGGGACCACCTCAACCGCGTGCAGTTCGACAACGAGGCGCTGGTAGAGAGCTGTATCCGGGCGCTGCGTGATGCCCCGCCGATCCCGAGGACCCGCCTGCAATGGCGCAAGGCCGACATCGCCATCGGCAAGGCGGGTGTTGAGGCAACGGAGCGTCAAGGCGCGCAAACGGTCGTGCTGGACGAGGCCGACATCGATCTGCCCGATCTACTCACCGAGCTCCAGGATCGAACCCAGCTGACCCGTCGCACCATCCACCGCGTCCTGAGCGGTAGCGGACGCCTCGACGATTTCAAGCGTAATCCTCAGGCTTTCATCGAGCTGAGCGGGGAAGCGATCAAACGCCGCAAGCGCCTAGCCGTCGTGGACGGCATCAGGTACCAGCGGCTCGGCGATGACCATTACTACGCGCAGGAGCTGTTCGAGCAGAAGGAACTGACCGGCTACCTGAAGAACATGCTCGATGCCAAGAAGTCGGTCTACGAACAGGTGGTCTACGACATGGGTACCGAGGCTTCGTTCGCGGACGCCCTCGAGAAGAGCGACGCCATCAAGGTCTACGCGAAGCTGCCTGGTTGGTTTAAGGTGTCGACTCCGCTTGGCACGTACAACCCTGACTGGGCAGTGCTGGTAGAGAAGGATGGGACCGAACGGCTGTACCTCGTGGTCGAGACCAAGAGCAGCCTCTTTCTCGATGACCTGCGCGACCAAGAGGGCGCAAAAATAGCCTGCGGCAAGGCACACTTCAGGGCCCTGGCTGTCCGAGCGCATCCGGCCAGATACTTGGTCGCTCGATCCGTGGACGAGGTCCTGTCAACTTGATGAAGTGGACGCACTTCTCGTTCGTAGGGGCGGGCTGGGCTTGATCCGGTTATGCGGAGCTCCGCATAACCGGATTTATGCAGAGTTCGGGATTATGCGGAGGTGATCCAGGGCCCCCGCCTCAAGTGCCCGTGAAACCAGGAGCTTACGTCAGTTGATCGGTTTTCGAGACTCCGCATAATCGCGGGATGCTCTGTCCGGCCTGATTGGCCGGAAAGGAGCGTTCCATGACCGTTCACGGCTCGTGGACCCTCGACCGTCTGGTCGAGGCGTATACCCAGCACCAACGACGTACGCGCGGGCTGCGTCCGCAGACGTTGCGTGACCGCGCCCGGCTTGTCCGGATCCTCATCAGGGCCGCGCTTGGCACGGACCCGGTCGAGCCCGCCCGCCTTGCGCCGGCCGATGTGGTGGTGTTCATCACGTCGTTACAGGGCCGGTTCTCCCCTGGGTCGATGCGGACTGTGCGATCGACGCTGCGGTCGTTCTTCCGGTTCCTGCGCTTCCAGGGATTCTGTGGCGACGAGCTTGAGGCTGCCCTCCCAGCAGTTGCCTACTGGCGGCGTGCGACTCTGCCTCGTTCCCTGACCGATCAGCAGGTCGAGCAGGTGCTGGCGTCGTTCGACGTTCCCCGCCCGTGCCGACAACGGGACCATGCGGTCGTGCAGTGCCTGGCGACCTTGGGACTCCGACCCGGCGAGGTGGCCGACCTGTGCCTGGACGACATCGACTGGCGGGGCGGCACTCTCGAGGTGCGCACCCGGAAGAACCGCCGAGGCGCCGTACTGCCGCTGCCTCGCGTCGTGGGGCAGGCGTTTGTCGACTATCTGAGCGGGGAACGCCCGGCGACCGACGAGCGCCGAGTGTTTGTGCAGCACCTGGGAGCACGTCGCGGCAAACCGATCTCGAGCACTGCCGTCTCCGGTGTCGTGGCCCGTGCGCTTCGCCGGGCGGCCGTCGACGCGCCGCTCGCCGGTGCCTACGTCTTCCGGCACACCGTGGCCAGCCGCATGGTGCAGCAAGGAGCCAGCCTCAAGGAGGTCGCTGACGTGCTCGGCCATCGCAGCCTCGACACCACGACGATCTACGCCAAGCTCGATCTGCCGAGGTTGCGTGAGGTCGCGCTCCCTTGGCCGGAGGTGCTCCGATGACGCCCCCGAGCTTCCACCGTCTGGTCGACGAGTACCTGACCCTACGCCGCGGACTCGGCTTCGACCTCAAATCGCCGGAATGGCTGCTGCGGGACTTCGCCAGCCATGCAGACCGGATCGGACACAGCGGGCCCGTGACGATCGAGCTCGCGGTCCAGTGGGCGCAGTCCTCACGATCGAGCAATCCGGCGCAGGCCGCGCGCCGGCTTGTGGTCGTGCGACAGTTCGCGCGACACCGCGCGCTCATCGACCCGACCACCGAAGTTCCACCGGTCGGATTCCTGGGACGCATCTCGCGTCGCCCACCGCCCCACATCTATTCCGAGTCGGAAGTGGCTGCGCTCCTGCAGCAGGCAAGCCGCTTGTTGCCGCGACACGGGCTGCGACCCGCCACCTACGTCGCGTACTTTGCGCTGCTGGTCTCGACCGGCCTGCGGCTCTCCGAGGCCTGCCGCCTGACGACCGACGACGTCGACCTCGTCAACGGCATCCTCACCATCCGCCAGACGAAATTCCGGAAATCGCGGCTCGTACCGCTCCATCCGACCACGACCCAGGCACTGGCCCGCTACGCCAATCGCCGCGACGCGTGTCGCGCCGCACCTCGGTCCGAGTACTTCTTCCGCACCGAGCATTCACCCCGGCTCGGGCGCGACGCCGTGGAGAAGACGTTCGGCCGGATCAGGCAGCGTCTGGACTGGACCGGACACGGGCGCACGCGCCAGCCCCGCATTCACGACCTGCGACACACCTTCGTCACGCGACGGCTGCTGGGCTGGTATCAAAACGGCGCCGATGTCGATCACAAGATCCTGGCCCTCGCGACCTACCTCGGCCACGCCAAGGTCACCGACACCTACTGGTACTGCACCGCCGTTCCAGAGTTGCTCGCCAGCACCGCGCAGCGTTTCGAACGCTTCACCCACCGAGCCTCGGAGCGCCCGTCATGACGGCCGTCGAACGCGCGTTTCCCGCACTCCTGCAGGATTTCTTTCACCGGCGCCTCGTTGCACAACGCGGCGCCAGCGCCCACACGATCGCCAGCTACCGCGACACCTTCACGTTGTTTCTCGGGTACGCCGCAGAGCGCACCGGACGGACGCCCTCGGCATTGACCCTTGAGGACCTCGACGCACCCATGGTCCTCGACTTCCTCGACCACCTCGAGACACAGCGTGGCAATTCCCCGCGCACGCGCAACCTCCGTCTCGCCGCCATCCGGTCCTTCATGCGGTACGCCTCGCTGCGCGAGCCAACCCTGCTAGCCGTCGCGCAACGCGTCCTCGCGATTCCCGTCAAACGGTTCGACCGGCCCGTTCTCGGCTACCTGTCCCGCGAGGAGATCACGGCGATCATCGACGCGCCTGACCGGGCCACTTGGAGCGGACAACGCGACACCGTCCTCTTCGCCGTGATGTACAACACCGGCGCCCGCGTCTCCGAGATCACCCGCCTACACATCGCAGACGTACTTCTCGATCGGGCGTCCTCCGTGCTGCTGCACGGGAAGGGACGCAAGGAGCGTGTCGTCCCGCTCTGGAAGAGCACCTTGGCGCAGCTCCGCGCCTGGCTCCCCCGAATCGATCGAAGTCCCGACGCCCCCGTCTTTCCCAACAGAGCAGGCCAGCCCTTGTCGCGCTCCGGCGTCGAGCACCAACTGCGCGTCGCCTGTCGAAAGGCCTCCGAGCGCCACCCCTCCCTCGCGACGCGACGGATCTCGCCCCACACGCTGCGCCACACGACAGCGATGCATCTGCTCCAGTCCGGAGTCGACATCACCGTCATTGCCCTCTGGCTCGGCCACGAGGACACGGCCACCACCCACCACTACGTCGAAGCCGACCTGGCCATGAAGGAGGCTGCACTGCGGTGCGTGGCGGATCCCGCACCTCAGCCACTCCGCTTCACGGCCACCGACCGCCTCCTCGACTTCCTGGAAGCGCTCTGATTATGCGGAGTACTGGTCCACCCGATCCCCTACGCCCACGCGGCCCGCCGAACTGACTCCGCATAATCCTGAACTCTGCATAAATCCGATCTCGTGGACATCTTCCGAAAGGTGGATACGATGTCCCGCATGTCCCAGACCAGGCCGGCGCGCCGCGTACGCCGGCAGTTCAATGACGAGTTCAAAGCGGGGGCGATTCGACTCGTTCTCGAGGAGGGCAAGACGGTCGGCACCGTCGCCCGCGAGTTAGACCTGACGCCGTCGGCGTTGGCCGAGTGGGTGCGGCGCGCGCCTAGCAGGCCGAGGTTAACTATCTGTTCGGTTTAGAAGATGCGAGAGCGCTCTATTTGATTGGTTCTTCTCAGAGATCGGTGTAACTTTGGCCGGTCTTCATGGCTAATAAGCCAAGCATTATCAGTGACTTACGTGCCTGGGAACACCGTCTGTATCTGGAGAGGAGTTGCAGGCCCCCTGAAAATCCGGCCACAGCAGACAGCGGAATGGCGAGGGGCCTGCCTGTTCCAAAGGGGCTGAACAGTCGGCAACAGTTCGGCCCAGCGGTCGAACGTCGTCGAAAGTCGAGGCCGCCACGGGCTTTCATGGTTCGTCGCCCTGTAAGTGCCAGCGCCTCAGCACCTTGCGGTCGAGCTAGCTGCCGCCGAGTAGGCCCCCCACCAAGAGCGGGGCCGCGCAGGCGGCCGTCGACTGAGCGACAGACGACTTCCCCGCTGAATACCGGCCACGAGCACATCCGCAGCCTCTTCTCCCGGCGTGGACGACCTGCTGCGGGCTAAATCGTGCGTACATTTGTGCGAGGAACCATTTGATTTGGCCTCATCGTTGAGGGCTTGAACCAGCCGCTCCGACAGCTCCGCAAGAACAACACGAATACTGCTCGCTTGTTCGAGGGAGTAGGCATCGTCGCGGCCATGCGGAATGAAGCAGCCGCAGCGGGTTGTGACCTTTGATCAACAGAGCCTGTGGAATCGAGTCCTTCTCCGACCTGTTCGCGCGCCGGCGCGAGCTGATGGACGAGTGGACCGCCTATCTGAACGGACAGCACGGAACCGGCGATTCGCCACACCGCTGACGCGGCGCAGGAGCGGTCCGGCGCCCTGGACCATCGAGCACGGCTTACGCCCATGGCTCCAGCGCGTCTCCAGTTCCGGACGGCGCCTTACCCGGCCGTTCCGCGGGCCGTGCGCAGCAGCGCCAGCCCGTAGACCACTCCGATGACCGGAACCACTGAGAAAGCCAGCGCCAGCTCCCAATCGCCCCGCACGCGGCCCGCAGCCATCAGCTGCGCAAGGCCCAGGTCGGCGATCACGTTCGCTGTCAGGAGTGCCGCGAGGGCGAGGATCGTCGTCGTGGCGAGGCGGGGCCGCAACACGAGCACCAGCACACCCGCGGCGCCAAGCGGATGCAGCAGGACTACCAGCAGCCGCTGCCAGATGTCCCCACCGTTCGCGAATGCGCCCACCAGGGCCGTGAAGCCGGCGAAGAGCGCGTGCATCACCGCGAGCACCGTCACCGACATCCGGAAGCTGGTTATGGAGACATGATACGTCCCGCCGGGGCTCTCGTCCTCTGAACCGCGCCGTCGACGCCCACCGGCACGCATCGTTGACGCTGCACACGCTAGAACGCGACCGCGCCGACCCGCAGCAGATTGGTCAGGTAGGCGACCGCGTTCGACGTGCGTCTCTTGAAGTAGAAGACCCGTCCCTGCTCATGCTCACTGACGTGATAGCACTCCCACCGCTCCCGTCCCATCGCATTGAGCCGTTCGTCCACGGCTCCCAGATCAGCGTGGGCCACCTCGAGTGACGTGTATTCGATGGCCCAGAGAGCCTGGAGCTCTGCTGCCGACAGCTCGCGCACGTCGTTTGCCCTCGTTCGCGCGTCGTCCAGGATTCCCTGAGCCCCCTCTCGCAACTCAGCCAACGGGTCCTGTCGGCATCCAACCGAGAGCACCGCGAGTGACACGCCGATTAGTATGATTCGCATCATCGCTTTCATCCCTTTGTAATCGGTGACAGCGTGGGACATCCGACGCGCGGTTTCTCCGTCGTCTGAACGAGATACATCCGCGCGAGCCGAACATTCAGTAGTGGGCTGGTGTCCCACTGGCCCACCCTCCAGGGTCGACACCCGTTGGCGCGCTCTTAGACCACTCTGCCTGTCCCACGGCATTCCCCGTCGTACGCCCCGCGCAGTCCTGAAGACCATGCTGCCCAATCACTGCTCGCGCGTCATCGTCATCTGGTCGCGAGCCACGAACATCTTCGCCGTAGTTCATCTCAATCCCATGCTCGTCGTTACGCCGTCGGTAGTTGTTCTAGTTTCTTGAGGATCTGAGCGGATTTTCTGATCCAGAACGCAACTTCCTCTGCATCGATCATATCTGAGTGAACCAGCCGGTTCCGCGCTATCCGAAGTTCTGTCAGGTTGGCAACGTCGGCCGGGCTCAGTAGGCCAGCGGCGAACGCTTCCTCCCATTTGAACGTCGATGTGAATCCGGCATTGTCCAACGTTGTTTTGACGAGCTTTTCGATGCGATTCCAACTGCGAATCAGCATTTCCAGTGACGGCTGCGGTGCTGGTGGTTTCATTGCGACGTCGAACAGGTTCTGTATGAGTATTGCGGCAATACCTCTAGAGGCGAGCAAGTACTGCTCGTCCACACTCAGGCCCGTGCCTTCATGGTACAAGGTATTGCGAATTCGGTGATAGTACTCAATGTCTACGGTATCAAGACCAGAGAATCGGTCTGGTGCACGCGTCACGAGCAGTTCAAGAAGCTTCGGGAAGCTCCCACTGATTGCGTTGAGCTCCGCCCGCGACACAGCTATACCGGACTTCGAACTCGGCAACGCCAAGAAGCTGCGGATGCTGACCTCCACGCAGTTGTCGATACCAATGAAGGCCATTCGTTTGTCGAAGGCAGAATTACCCTCGATGTGGGAATGAGCGTGTTCCAGCAACTCAAGCGCGCCTGAGACCCACGGCTTCTCCAATATGACCCTTTCGTGTGTCGTCAACCCAGACTATTCAACCGCCGGCCGTCAACTTCTTCTCTATCAATGCTGGTCATGTGCGGGCAAGCACCGGCTCGAACAATAGCATGGCCGCGTCGCCCTCTTTCGCGTGAATGGGACATACGGACGTGTGATCGATGAGTGGCGTGTCTAAAGGGCGCCAGCAGTCGATGAGACGTGTCCACAGCGCGACGACGAGCGTCAGGACCGCCACCACGCGTCCCTGGAGGCCGCGTAGCGTGCCCACCCCGATCAGCGTTCGCATGAGCAGGCCCAAGTTGAACGCCCCCGTGTGGACGAGCAGTCGCTTGAGGATGTTGGCATGCCCTCGCAGGTGCGTCCGTCGCATGCCGCCGGTGTCGTACAGATGCGCGTTCGGCCGTTCGGGGTGCTCGCTCCGTCGCCGCAGCAAGGCCACGCCCCGTATAGCGCGGATGCATCGGCGATTCGCATAGACCGCATCGCGGGCGACGGCGTTCTTCGTCCAGTTACGTCGGCCGCGACCCGGTTCCGCGATGTAGCTCCGCAGGTCGAGGGCCGCCAGATCCGTGAGCACCTGATTACTGTGGTACCCCTTGTCCGCGACGACCTCGTTAATCACCCCCCGTGTCGTCGTCGGTCACCGCGGCCACAGCCTCCAAGTCCTCAGCCGCGGCCGTGAGCGTCTCCGCGATCGTCGTGGTGTCACCCTGATCGGCCCCTTGGACGGTCACGCCCACCATGGCGCCGGTCTCCATGTCGACCGCGTGCTCGGCTTTGTGCGCGAGGTGCGTGCGGCCGTCCTTCATCTTCGTGATGCGCGCGTCGGGGTCGTGCGGATGCTGCCAGTCCGTGTTGCGGCCCTTCTTCGGGTGCGTCCGATCCAACCGCGCCAGATCCGCCCGCGTCGGCGTCTCGATGCTCGAGGCCTGCGCCAGCCGCGTCAGAAACTCCTGATACGTTTCGCCCGAATCCCGCCGCACGATACTCCGCAGGGCCGCATTGGTCTCGAGCGTCGTGGCATCAATCCCAATGGTGTTGCCCTTGATCAGAGCCGCCGTCGCCAACACCTGCAGGATCCACGTGAAGACGGCCCGATGCGTCTCCACGTCGATCAGGCGGCGGGTCCGCGTGCAGGTGGTTGTTGAGCTGCGCGGCGCCGGCCGCGGACGGGAGACGGGGAAGTCGTCGATCAACCCGTTCGGCCACACCTGCTGGTCTATCCCCGCGCGCCCGGTGTGGACGCATCGGCAGCACGGGCAGCAGCACGCCGATCGGTGTGGCCCCCCGCGTGCGGGGTGGACCTTCAGCATTGCGGCCCGGTCTCGCTGGACAACCATCCACGCCTTTTACTCGGCCATCTCCCCAGTAGCTAGCAGCCCGTTTCACCACGGCCACATAAGGCTCGCAGGCTAGGTTGGTGGAGATCAGCCGCAACCGAGGCGGCTGGTCGCCGCGCAATGTCTCGAAACCGCGTGGCCGCGCTCGCTCCGCTTTTTGACCACGACCCTTGCGAATGAAGCGTTCCGCCTCGAAGGCGATAACGTCGCCATGCTCGCAGCCGGCGCCGCCCGCGACGAACTGCAAGTGGAACGGGTGATCCTTCGCATCCAGGCGAACCCGGACCCCCGCACGCGGCGGCGGCGGACTTCGATCTCGTGCGCCTAGTCAACGGGGCCGAAGTGGGCCGCGACCGCTGGACCCTCTCACTCCAATTCACCTTTCTGGACACGGTTGATCCCGAGCTGATGATCGTCAACCCGATGGGCCTCCTCATCACGTACTTGCGCGGCGATCGCGCGCTGGTGACAGGATGACGACGCGCCCGGCCCCGGAGACACCGAGCCCCGTCACGGTCCCGACGCTCGAAGACCGCGCCGGCCCGCTCGCGGCCCTCGGCTGGACCGGCCGCGAGGCCGAATGGATCGCGCTGGTCGCCCTGCATACCGGCGTCTTTACGCGGTCGCAATACGGCGCGTACGTCCACTCTGGTGATAACCGAAAACCTGCCGCCGCGCTTGTGCGCGCGCTCCTCGACAAGCAGCTCGCCATCGAGGACGAGCGGGCCATCTTCCCCGGCGGCGCGCGCGCCGTCCTCCTCACCGGCAAAGCCCCCTATCGGGCGCTTAGCATCCCCGACGTGCGGCACCGTCGCGGGAAGGATGCGGCGACGCCGATCCTCATGCGCCGCTTACTCTCGCTCGATTACCTCATCGAGCGGCCGACCCTCGGATGGCTACCGACTGAGGCCGACAAAGTGCAACGATTCGAGGCGCTCGGCCTGGACCGAGGCACCTTCCCGTACCGCATGTACGGCCCGCACGGGAAGCCGCAGGTCCCGCGGTACTTCGCCTTCAAATTGCCGATCGCGGTCGACGACCAGGCGGCGACGTTCGTGTACGTCGACGCCGGCCAGTCCACCGATAGCGAGCTGCGCGCGTGGGGCATGGCCCACGCGCCCCTCTGGGCCGCGCTCCGGGCGCGAACTTTCGCCGTGCACGTCGTCGCCGTCGGCACGGGCGTAGAGGCAGCAGACCGCGCCGCGCCCGTGCTGAAACACTGGACCCGGGACGGCGACGGCCAGGGCGCGCCGGAACTCGACACGCCGACCAAAGCCGACCCGGAAATCCGCCAGGAAATCGCCCGGCTTGAGGCCGCGATCAGTGGCGGCAATCGTCAACTCTTGCGCGCGGCCGGCGGGTTCGACAAGGCGGCCGATCGTCTCGTCCTCTTGCAACAACTCCCCGACGGCACGCCCACCAAGGCGACGGCGCGAGGGGCGATTGACCGCTTCTCTCTCTGGCCCACCGTCCGGTTGACCACCCCCGAGGCGGCCATCTGATGTGGCCTCCTCGCCGTGCCCCGTTCCGTGGCAGGCCGCGTGGCAGGGCTTTTGTGATCCGGACGCAGGGGGGGTATCACACCTCCCCCTCCATGTTCCAGCCGTCGTTGTTTGGGAATGGCAAGCAGAAAAGGGACCTTTTGGCCACTTGAAAAGGGACCCCCATTTTTGAGTTGTGGTGGTCGTCGCGACGTGGCCGGACGGAGCGGAGCGACGGGAGGCCACGTCGCGACGAGCGCTATGGCCGTGGCACCTCCTGTGTCGCGCGGGACGCGTGGTTGCGTGTGGCGACTTTGAGCCGGTAGCTGTCGCCAGCGATCGTCAGCACGGTGGCGTGGTGCACGATCCGGTCGATGACCGCAGCGGCGGCCGTGGCATCGAGAAACACCTCGGACCAGCGAGCGAACGGCAGATTCGTGGTCACCACGAGGCTGCGGCGCTCGTAGCGCTGACTGATGAAGCCGAACAGCAGGTCGGCGCCGGCCTTGTCGAACGGGACATAGCCCAGTTCGTCGACTAATGTGGAGCTCAACATTACTCGACTAATGGTGAGCGATCGGTAATGTGGAAAAGCTGCCTCTAGCTTCGACGACACCGAGAGATTCTCTCCAAGGACTCCACATTACGCACGTAGCATCGGGACCGTGCCAATCCCGGCACCGCCTTCTTGGAGGTTCCCGATGTTGGTCGATCTGTATCCCAAGGTGCACCGGCGGTACACATCGTTGGCGATCATCGGTCCGATCTTGGACGGATACGGCACGTGGCTCTTGGAGCAGGGCTACTCAGCCGAGCGCGCCCGCGAGCATGTCCAGGCCGCGCCGCGCCTCGTCCGCGGTCTGCAGCAACGAGGCGTGGGGGCGCTGGCGAGCCTGACGCGGACGCGATTGTGGGCCTGTGCTCCCATCGATTCGCAGGAGGATCCCAACCTGGCGGTTCTGGTGCGGCAGCTGGCGCGGTATTGCGAGTCCGAGCTGGCGCTGTATCCGCCGCCGGCGTTGACCCGGATCGAGCAGCGAGTCGCCACCTACAGGACCTATCTGCAGCAGGTCCGAGGGTTCGCGCCTGGGACCCTGGCGCACCATGGCCGCACGGCTGGCGAGTTTCTGGCCCACATCGGCTACGAGGCGGACCCGACGCGGCTCGCCGCGCTGGAACGCCAAGATCTCGACACCTTCCTGTGTGCCGTCGGCCCCCGCCAGTCGCGTGCGTCCCTCCAGCATGTGGTGGCCCACCTCCGAGCCTTCCTCCGGTTCCTGGCGTCTGCCGGCGAGATCCCGACCGGGCTCGACACGCAGATCGACACGCCTCGGGTGTATCGCGGCGAGCAGCTCCCACGGGCGCTGCCCTGGGACACGGTTCGGGCGCTCCTCCAGACGATCGAGCGCACGAGTCCGCTGGGGCGCCGCGACTACGCGATCTTCCTCCTCATGGCCACCTACGGCCTGCGCGCGTGCGAGGTCGTGACGCTCACGCTCGACGATGTGGAGTGGCGGGCGAGACGGCTGCGCATCCCGCAACGGAAGACACGCGGCACGCTCTGGCTGCCGCTCACCGACGAGGTCGGAACGGCGCTGCTCGACTACCTCCGGCACGGACGCGCCGCCCTGAACGTGCGCCGGCAACGCGTCCCGTTCCGAGGCGCGCCGCCGCGCACCTTTCGGGAGCTGTTTCTCCGCTGCCGTACACCGGCCGGCGTCCTCAAACCGACGGCGGTCACCGAGGCCTTCCAAGCCTGGTCGAAGCGAAGCGGCCTGGCCATTCCGTTTCAGGGAGCCCATTGCGTGCGGCACTCGTATGCGGTGCACCTCTTGCGGTCCGGCCTGTCGCTCAAGACGATCGGCGACCTCCTGGGTCATCGCACCCTGGAAAGCACGTGCGTGTATCTCCGCCTGGCGGTTGATGACCTCCGCGATGTCGCGTTGCCTCTGCCAGCGGCGGCTGACCGCAGTGCGCCGGGGGTGGCGTCATGACGACGTTCAGCTCCGGCTTGTCCGCCACCATCCGAAGCCACCTGACGCTCAAGCGAGCGCTGGGCCGGCAGTACGCCGCGGAAGAATGGGTGCTGGCGCACCTGGATCGGTTCCTCGCCGCCCGGCGCGTCGATCTCATCGCCGAGACGTTCGCCGCCTGGTGTCTCACCCTGGAGCACTTGGCCTCCGGCACGCGTCGAGGCCGCATGCGGGTCGTGCGAAACCTGTGTCTGTATCGACGACGTAGCGAGCCCGGCTGCTTCGTCCCGGACGAGCGGCTGTTTCCGCCGGTCCACCAGGCCATCCGGCCGCATATCTTCACGGACAGTCAGATCCTCCAGTTGCTGGCCGCCGCGCGCATGTTGGCCCGCACCTCCAATTCGCCGCTCTGTCCCGAGAATATGCGCCTCGCGATCGTGGTGCTGTCCACCACCGGGCTGCGCCGCGGAGAGCTGACGCGGCTGACCGTGGGAGACTATGACCCGCTGCAGCGCACGCTGGCGATCCGGGAATCCAAGTTCCACAAGTCGCGCCTCGTCCCGGTGTCGGCGGATACCGCCCGCGAGATCGAGCACCTGATCGCGGTTCGCGGTCGGCGGCGACTGCCGACCGAGGCGGACAGCCCGCTCCTCTGGCATCGCAGTCCGCGCACTGGCGGCTACAGCGGCGGCGGCCTCAGCTGTGCCGTACGAGCACTCTTCCGGCGGGCCGGCGTCCGGACCGCGACCGGTCACCTCCCACGCACGCATGACTTCCGGCACGGATTCGCCGTGACCGCGCTGCTCCGGTGGTACCGTGCCGGACTGGACGTGCAGTCGAGGCTGCCCTTCCTGGCCGCCTACATGGGGCACGTCTCGATCGTTTCGACCGCGTACTACCTCCAGTTTGTCGAACCCCTCGCGGTCGCAGCCAGTGCGCGATTCGCCGACCACTGCGGCGCCCTTATCACGGGCCCCCTCGGTGCGGGAGGTGCGCGATGACCGCCGCCGGCCCGAACGACTTGGCGCGAGCCCTCCGGGCGTTCTTCGTCGATCACCTGCCCCGAGTGCGAGGGACGAGTCCCCACACCATCCAGAGCTATCGGGACAGCCTGGTGCTCTTGCTGCGCTTCGTCGCAACCCAGACGCACCGGTCCGTCATCCAGCTGGACCTGGACGACCTCGGCCCCCAGCCGATCCTCGCGTTTCTTCAGTACCTGGAGCTCGACCGGCGCAACAGCGTCGCTACGCGCAATGTGCGCCTCGCCGCGATTCACGCGTTCTTCCGGTACTGCGCCCTGGAGTACCCCGCACGACTCGCACACTGTCAACGCGTCCTCGCCGTTCCGTTCAAGCGCACCGGCAACCGCCCCGTGGAGTACCTCGAGCACGAGGAGATCGAAGCCATCCTGGGCGCCGTCGATCGCCGCACCGTCGACGGCCGCCGCGACTACGCGCTCCTCGCCACCATGTTCAACACCGGCGCGCGGGTCCAGGAAATCGTCGTCCTGTGCGTCGCCGACCTGCGGTTGGACACACCCGCGCAGGTCCACTTGCTCGGCAAGGGGCGCAAAGAACGGGTCTGCCCGTTGTGGCCCCAGACCGCCGACCTGCTCCGTGCCCTGCTGGCCGAACGCGGCCGCGAGCCGCAATCCGACGAGCCGGTCTTCCGTAATCACCGCGGGACACGTCTGACACGATTCGGCGTCCGCTACCTGCTGCAGAAGTACTGCACTCGCGCGCAGGCCACCGTGCCGGCCCTGCGCGCCAAGCGCCTCCATCCCCACAGCATGCGGCACAGCACGGCTGTCCACCTGCTCCGCGCCGGCGTCGACATCGTCACGATCAGTCAGTGGCTCGGCCACGCCAGTGTCACGACCACGCACCGGTACGCGACCGTCGACCTCGACATGAAACGAAAGGCGCTCGCGAAGGCGCGTCCCACCGCCCTCGACACCGCGGGACCGGCCCTGTGGCGCACAGACGCGTCCGTACTCGAATGGCTTGAAGCACTCTGAGCAAGGCGATCGGTAATGTGGAGTCCTTGGAGAGAATCTCTCGGTGTCGTCGAAGCTAGAGGCGGCTTCTCCACATTACCGATCGCTCACCATTAGTCGAGTAATGTGGAGCTCAACATTACTCGATGATCTGGGCTACGTGCAGCAGAGTCCCGACGAAGCCGAGGTGTTGTTCACGCTGCTCGCCGAGCGCTACGAGCGCCGCTCGGTGATGGTGACCAGCAACCTGGTCTTCAGCCAGTGGGACCGGATCTTCCGCGACCAGATGGCCACCGCCGCGGCGATCGACCGCCTGGTGCACCACTCGGTGCTGCTCGAGTTCGACGTGCCGAGCTTTCGAACGGACCCGTCGCGGCCGACGTCGCCGCCACCGTCACCACCGCCCGCGCCTCGTGGACGACCACCAGGTCCGTTGCTGCCGCGGCGTCGCCGACCTGCGACCTCCTGAGCGTTTCCCTCCGGAATCGATCACCGCTTCGGCGGCGACGTTCACGGCGCACATCTTCCCGCAGGCTCTTTCGCGCGTCATCGCCATCCCGGCCATGACCCGCCACGCCGCCGGCGAACGTCAACGGATACAGGCACGGGCCCCGACGACGATCCGTCCAGCCGTCCTCGGCGGGCACACCGCTCCTCGCGTAGTGGCCAGCAGCCGATCCCTCGGTAGCCGCGCGCTCGGCTACCGCACTACGTGAACGTCCCCAAGCGGACGTTCACTCCGTTTGGTCTTCTGCTTCTTCAGAACTCGTAGCGCAACGCCCAGCGAACGGCCTGAACGCCAGCGGGGCCACCCGTCCGGCCACCCGCGTGCGTGGTCCAGGGAGCACCCGTCCGAGCCGGCAAGAATAGTTGTCGTTGAGCGGCAGAAGTACTTGACGCCAAACACCCCACCAGTCTTCCTGAGTCCCGTCGAATCGACCCCGGTCGTGGAGAGCTGACGGAGACGGATCCCGGGCTCCGCAGAGCAAGTCCACGCGCCGAACCCGCAGATTAAGAGTTAGATCTGCGACGGCTAGCACGAAGCTCCAGCCATCTCTGAGTTGTAGTCGGTTAGTCGCGGCCGCGCTCCGGAGGGCTACGACGTCACAGTGACCTTCACATAGCCATTGGTCCAGCAGCACTGGTTGCCGGCGGAGCTGTCCATCCGGCCGAAGCTGTCGGCGCGCACGCGGATCACGTACTCGCCCGGCTGCTCGAAGGTCGCTGTCGTGGTCGCCATCCCCTCTGTCTCGGCGATCGGCTCGGTGTGTGGGCTGAAGACGACCGAGCCCGGACCGGCGTGCTTGAACCAGGTCACGTTTAGCGCCGCGGCGTCGTTGTCCTGCCGCCGTCTGACCGCGAGCGGTTCTTCCCAATGCACGCTGTCGTCATGGATCCAGACCGTCAGGGGAAGCGGCGTGTCCACCGACGCGCTGATCGGCTCCGCGTCGATCCCGGTGGGACCCCGGCCGGCAGGGCCGTCGGGGCTGAAGCGGACCAGTGGGGGCTGCGACCCCAGAGCCATCGGCCATTGGAGCTGGTAGGCACTGCTCTGGGCGTTTCCGGGCACGGAGAAGGACCGTTCCTGGTTGACCAGGGTCCAGACGACGTCGTCGCGGAAGCCGGCCGGCACGGTCACGGTGAACACCCCCCGCTCCCGCTCCCGGCGCGTGGGCGGGTCGTCCTCGTCCTCGTTACGTGCCCCGGGCGCCGGGAAGGAAGTTGGTTGCCGGCCGTCGAACTCCGCCGGTGCGATGAAGTTGTCGGGACCCAGGGGAATCTCCACGAGCTCGGTCAGGTTGAGGTTGGAGTAGCCGAACGACAGGGTGACGGTTCCATCCGTATTCGGGTACCAGCCGTCGAAGAACGGGGCCACCCGAAGTCCGTTCGGCGGCAGCGGTGTAAGTGGTCGTTGTAGCTGGGCCCCCAACGACGGGGAGCCGATGAGCATCGCGGCTGCGAGGCCGCCCACGAGCAATCGTCCGAACACTGCTGTTGCCTCCATCAACGCGTCGTTGCCGAAAAAGCGAAAGAGTCCCTCGATGTCGAGAGGCTCTTCCGCCACAGACCAATTCCGTACGTCTCCGTGCTGCTACTCGTCGTTGTCCGTCTGCTTGCGACCTTCCCGCTCGGCCACCAGTTGCTCGTAGCTCTCGTCGTCGAGATGCGTCACGGCGATCCATGCATGCGACATCTCGTCCGCCGAACGGCTGCCGCGCCCCACCCACTGATTCGGATCGGGGTTCTGCTTGTTCCCGGCCGTGTTGTCGTAGTAGCCAGTAATCACCAGGACGGATCCCGCCGGCACGAGCGGTGCGGCGTCTTTTGCATAGATGTGACTGGTGTGCCAGTCGTTGGTCCAGTCAGATACCGAGCTCACCATCTCCAGATCGCCCGTCTTCGGATCGAAGATCTCGAGGGTCTTGCCCACCAGACGGAAGTGACCGTGCGGCTGGAAGCTGTCGATCCGCACCGGGGTCTCGAAGGAATGGAACCCCTGGGTCATCGCCGTGCCGTTCGGTGGAAGCTCGAGCTCGGCGCCCTTCATCAGCAGGGAGTAATTCTTGAGGTCCTGTTTGTGCTTCGCCTGATGGTCCTTCGGGTAGAGCCAGACGCCCATCTCGATCACATCATTCTCGACGCGCTCGCCGTTCGGATAGTAGTGGACGTCCCAACTGACCATGGAGTTAGCCGGGAGGAGACGACAGGCGTCCTCCGGAACAACCTCGCCGACCTTGCCGAGCGCGTACTCGGAGAGCCGCTCGACATCGACCCACTCCTGGCTCTCCTCGTCGAAGTCGAGCAACCGGCTGTTGGCGTGGTGCGCGACGCCGCGCCCCGATTCCGACGCCCTGACGTGAACCGCCTTCATGCACCGATCCTCGGTCAGGCCGCTCGGCACGATCGACTTCCACCAGACGTCCGACCCTTCGGCCGGCAGGGTGTACGGCTTCGTCTTGACCACCAAGTCCGGCGGGCCGAACTCATCCTCGTAGGTCCACGCGTTGAGATCCGGCCACTCGATCGGCGTTGGGAGATCGGCAGGGTCGCCAAGGGGCACGCCGCCGTCCACCCAGCGGGCTATCATCTCGATTTCCGACTCGCTCAGCCGGAGGTCGCCCTCCAGCTCCTGAATACCGACGTGGCGGTCGTACCGATAGGGCGGCATCTCGCCCAGCACCACGCGATTCTTGATCGACCGGGCCCAGGGGCGCACTTCCTGGTAGTTCGTGAGCGACATCGGGCCGAGCGAGCCGGGCCGGTGGCACTGCTGGCAGTTCTTCTGAAAAATCGGAGCGATGTCCTTGGCAAATGTCGGCGTGGTGTCAGCGTCCTGAGCGACCGCTGCAGTAGGAGAAAATAACAGCAGCATTACCGCTGCAAAAACGGTTGCACCGAGTGTGGCACTTCGCATGACAATACCTCCAAGCCTAGACGACCCGTAAAGAAGAATGCACACCGTAAGTTTATCCCCTAAGTTGCAGTCTGTCAATGAGGTAGCCCTCACCATGAAACGGCGACGCTTCGAGCACCCGGCGGATGTGGCCCACCAGGACCTCGTCCGGGGCCGCGCCGACGGGCCCGCGGCGATGCGCGCGCGCGCAGTCCCGCGGTGCCTGCCGCCGCGCATAGACACTCGACCGCGGCCGTGCCCACACGCGGCAGACGCGCTGCACACCATACGCCCGACGGGTGGAGATCGACTGGGCGCCACTCATTGCGTCGACCTCCGGCGGGCCAAAGGGCGGCCGGCCTCCAACTGGTCTACCTTCGCATACAGCAACTCGGTCTCCATCAGGAGTTCGCCGATCTTGGCCTGCAGCCGACGCTGGTCGTCGTCCACCGCCTCGGTCGCTCGCCTCTTCAAGCCGGCCTGGCCCGCCGCCAAAAACCTGTCGCGCCACTGCGAGGCCCGCGCCGCCGTGATGCCCAACTCCCGCGACACCGACTCGAGATCCTCACCCCGCAGGAGGCGGAGCACCGTCGCGCGTTTACACCGGGCCGAAAACCGCCCCTTCCGGTCACGCGCGGCGGCCGCTCCAGTCGCCCTCCGGGCTTCCCTCCGCCGCCACCGAACTCTGATCGTGCTTCCTCATCTCGACACTCCTCCTGCGAGCACTCTCTCGCAATCAAGTGTCCAAGAAAACCCTAGGGCGATGTAGACGAGAGTTAAATGGTGGAGGCGGCGGCAGCGGCATTCAGGATGTCGCGGTGACGGCGCTGCGCCTCGCCTCGCGGGTGACAACGGGAGACCGCCTCACGCTCGTTGACGATGGTGACATCGAGGCTGAATCCTCTCGGAGGACACGGTGATCCTCCGCTGCGCGAGGAGATCGCACTTGGCAGGATACAGCCACCTCTCAAGTCCCTGGTGTTCCGGCCATAAATTGTGACTGACAACGCATATGCATACTAAATGGTTGTCTGTAAAGTGTTTATAATAAACATGTTACATGATAAATGTGGCGGTGAGGCAGGGATTCGAACCCTGGGAGGAGGTTAAAGCCCCCTCAACGGTTTAGCAAACCGCCGCCTTCAGCCTCTCGGCCACCTCACCGCAAGCGAGGAACTCCTACGATATCGCACTCCGCCGGCGGTTTCCACCCTCACCGGATGACCCAGAGTTCCGTCTGCGGCCCGGACAGGTACTCCACGCGGCCGTCCGGGTGAACGAGGGTGTCCTCCTCGCGCATGATGTCCACCGGTTGATTGTCCCACTCGGGGACCGGGACCGTCACCGCGAACTCGAGGGAGATCCACTCGCCGGCGCGGAGGGGGAAGCGCGGATGGTCTCCGTAGCGTTCCGGCCAGTCGTAGATCATCCAGACGCCGGCATCGTGAACCCAGTTGCCCTGCGCGTGCGAGTAGACGAGCGTTTCGATCCCCTCGTCGGCGGCCCGCGACTCGGCGGCAGTCTTGATCTGGATGCCGGTACGGCCCACCTCGAATTCGTCGAGGATGATCTCGGCCATGCGATTCGAGACGTCGAAGGCGTGCCGCAGGCCGGTGGGCGGCTCGGTCTCGCCATCCCGGAGGACGTAGGCCATCTTCTGCTGATCGGTCACCAGGCCGGAACTGCGAACGCCGAAGTCGACATGCAGCAGGTCGCCCCGCTCGATGACCGGGTCGGCGCTGTCGTCGATTGGGTCGGCGCCGTGCCGCTGCAGGTCGAGCGACGCCGGGAAGTTGAACTCGAAGCCCTGCCGCTTCCATTCGGCCGTGACCCAGTAGTGGACGTCCATCAGCGTCGTGCGGCCCGGTGTGATCACCTCGTTCGAGAGCGCTCGGCGCAGGATGTCGAACGTCGCGGCGCTCGCCTCGCGGACGATTGCCTCCTCGGCCGGCGTACGCGTCGAGACGTACTCGACCAGCAACGGCTCGGACGAGACCAGGCCATCGCGGTACGGCGCACCGAGGGCGTCGATCAGGTAGTCCTTCAGCTCGGCCGTCAGGCCGTCCGCCATGCTGATGGTGCGCGACTGATTGATGGCAATCCGCTGCGGATCACGCGCCGCGACCCACTCCACGAGGTGCGGCGCAAGCCCCTCCTCGCCGTACACCTGACGCTCGTCGTAGAACGGCGCGAGGTGATCGCTCAGGTGGGTACCGATGGCGGCCGTCTCCAGTCCGCGCTCGCCCGCGTCGCGGAAGAGGTAGGCGTTGCGGTGGCCGTACCAGCCGGTAACGCCGTAGCCGCCGAATAGTTCCAGCGCCGGGTCGGGGGCGTTCTCGCGGCTGAGGATGATCCAGAGGTCGATCCGGTGCGCGCGCATCAGTGGGAGGAGATGCTCGCGCATCTTCTCCGCCTTGACCGTCCATTCCCGCTCGGTCCGTTCGCGGACGAGCTCCGGCGATACCTGTGCGGTGGCCGGCGCCGCCGCGAGCACCGCCAGGAGGGCCGCTGCAGTGGCGCCTCCGGCCGTCAGCAGGCCGGCGCGCCATGACTGCCGGCCAGGTGCCGGCGTACCAGGAACGGTCCGGAGCATGGTAAACGGCTAGCCGTCGTAAGTGATCCGGTAGATGGCGCCCACCTGATCGTCGGTTACCAGCAGCGCGCCGTCCGGCATCACGTGCACGTCGGCCGGGCGGCCCCACGAGTCGTTGGTCGACGTGTCCAGCCAGCCCTCGGCGAAGATCGAATAGCCGGTCACCTGATCGCCGTCGAGCGTGGCGACGGTGATCCGGTAACCGATGTGGCCAGCCTCCGGCGTCCGGTTCCAGGAGCCGTGCTCGGCAATGAAGATCTGGTTGCGGTACTCGGCCGGGAACATGTCGCCGGTGTAGAACCGCATGCCGAGCGAGGCGACGTGCGGGCCCAGCTTCCGGGCCGGCGGACGGAACTCGCTGCAGGAACGCGTGTTGAACTCCGGATCCTGGATCTCGCCCTGGTGGCAGAACGGGAAGCCGAAGTGGAAGCCCGGCTCCGGTGCGTGGTGCAGCGTGTCGGCCGGTTGCGTATCGCCCAGGCGGTCCCGGCCGTTGTTCGTGAACCAGAGCTCGTCGGTCTGGGGGTGCCACGCGAAGCCGACCGAGTTCCGGATGCCGCGGGCGTAGATCTGCCGGTCGCTCCCGTCCGGATTCATGCTGGTGATCGTCGCGTAGATCGGCGTCGTTTCCTCGTGGTCGCAGACATTGCAAGGCGCGCCGACCGGCACGTAGAGGCGGCCGTCCGGGCCGAAAGCGATGAACTTCCAGCCGTGGGCGCGGTCGCTCGGGAACGTATCGTTGACGACTACTGGCTCGGGAGGCGTTTCGAGTCTTGCCTCGATGTCGTCGTAGCGAAGCACCCGGTTCACCTCGGCCACGTAGAGCGCACCCTCGCGGAACGCGACGCCGTTCGGCATGTTGAGTCCCGAGTCGAGCGTCAGCACCCGGTCGGCCGACTGATCGCCGTCGTCGTCGAGCACTGCATAGACGCTCCCCGCCCGGCGCGTGCTGACGAACAACGTGCCGTTCGGACTCAGCGCCATCTGCCGGGCGTTCGGCACGTCTGCCGCGTACACCTCGATCGAGAAGCCCGGCGGCAGCGTCAGCCGATCGAGTTGCGGCCCGCCGCCCCCTTCCTGCGCCGCCGCGAAGAGGCCGACTCCCAGCACAAAGCTGGCGCCCAGGATCGACACGGTGCGAAACGTCATGACGCAATCCTCACTTCATACCGGGACCGACCGCCGGCGCGCTGCTTGTCGACCCCGTCGCCGGAACCGGAGAACCCGCGCCGTCAGTACCGGAACAGATACTGGAACTTCGTGAAGAACGCGCGGTTCGTCCGCTGCAGCGACCTGACTGTCGGGAAGACCTGGTCCCCGTAACCGTCGCCGTCGAGGTCGTCGTAGATCAGGTCAGCCTGCTGGTAGTGATCGTCGTAGCCGATGTAGAACGCGGTGCCGGCGTTGACGCGGTACGTCAGCAGCATGTTGATCCCCAGCGTCCTGTCGTGGTTGTTGTACTCGGCGATGTTCCGGAGCAGGAACCGATCAGAAAACTGGTACGTGCTGAGCGCGCGCAGGATCTTGACATCGAATATCAGAATATCGCCGGTACGCGTATCGATGAAGTCGCTCGTGCTCAGGTTGATCTCCGACTGGAAGCGGGAGAACGGCCGCACCGTCGCGAAGATGCGCCCGGAGCTCCCGTAACCGAGGTAGGGGATCGCCCCTTTCTCTTCGGGGTACTTGACTTCATCGCCCCGCCGGTAGTACCCGCCGATCGAGAACCGGCGGCTCGTATTGATCTGCCCGCCGATCGACACCCCGCGCTTGTTGAAGTTGATGCCTCTGTACCGCTCCATCTCGTCCTGGAAGTCGACGCTGAAGCTGATGTTCCTCGCGAACGTCATTCTGAAGCCGGCGCGGACGCTATCGTCTTCGCGCACATGCTCGTAGTTCCGGTTGAAGCCCATGGAGAGGCTCGGCCCCCAGCTCACGACCGTCCCCTCCGGCCGGAACGTGTAGGAAACGTTCGAGGAGACCCGCTGCTGATCGGGCCGGCGGACAAAACCGAGGTCGTGGCGGAAGTCGGGTGACAGCCCGTACCCGGCGACGAACGCGTTCAAGTGCCGGCCGTTGAGTCGCCAGTTCATTTCGTAGAGGTGGCCGGGACGATTGACGAGTTCCAAGTCGACGTGATCGGTCTGCATCGCCTTCACGCTGATCGACTGTATCTGTCCCAGACGGAAGTTCGCGTCGACGCCGCCAAAGGTGCTGTGGCTCCCCATGAACGCGCGGTGCGTGAAGAGCACACCGATGTACGACTCGGCGTACAGGTCGTAGCGCACGCGGCCGGCGAAGTTGTTCGCCTTCTGTCCGAAGGCGGGGTTCCCTTCTTCCACGCGGCCCGGCTGCTCGTCGTTCGCGACGAGCACGCCGATCGTCATGTTGCCCACCTTCCCCGTCACCTTCCCGCCGAACTCGGGGTCGACGATTGTCCGGGTATGGAGGAACGTAATCGGGCCGCTCACCTGGAAGATCTCAGCGCCCTCGAGGAAGAAGGGCCGAAGTTCCGGGTACCGGAGGGCGAACCGCTGATTGACTTCGATCTGCGGCAGGTCCGTTTCGATCTGCGAGAAGTCCGGGTTGAAGGTTGCGTCGGCCACGAGGTTCGACGTGATGCCGTACTTCAGGCTCAGACCGCCCTCCGGTTGCGGGTCGCGCGTGGAGTACGCCGCGCCGTCGAGCGATCCATGCTGAACGGCCGTGAAGGTCGGGAAGAACTCCAGGTTACGGCTGAGCGACAGGTTGGTCATCCCCTCCAGGATGCCCATCTGCGTCAGGAACCCGGCGACATTGCGCGTCATCGGCGCCCAGACCTGATACTCGTCCTTGCTCCGTACTTCGCGCACCACCTGGAAGCCCCAACGGTGCGGGATGTCGCGGTCCCTTTGCGGATAGCGAAGGCTCTTGAACGGGATCGCCATCTCGGCGGTGAAGCCGTCGTCCACGATCTGGCCGCCGCTGTCGAACAGCGTGTCCCACGACGAGTCGCCGCTCGGCACGCCGCCGCGGCCGCGGCCGGGGCCGCCGCCGCCACGACGCCCGCGGCCGCCACCGCCGCCGCCGCCGCGCGCGTTGACGATACCGTCACCCTGCACACCGTAGCCGTTCACGGAAAAGCGGAATGCGCGCTGCTGATCGACGAAGGTGTCGAAATAGACGGAAACATTGTCATCCCGGGACGACTGATCACGGTCGACCCGGTTCGCCCGCATCATGCCCGGATCGCTGTAGTGCGCATGAAACGCGAAATAGACGTTCTGGTTGTCGTACGCGATCCAGACATCGGTCGCCTCGGTCGCCGGCGCCCCTTCCACCGGGTTCTGTTGCACGAACTCCGTTATATGGACCGCATCGCGCCAGATGGCATCGTCCAACTGACCGTCGATGCGCGGAGGCTCCGCCGCACGGGGCGGGCGGATGGTGGGACGTCCGGTCAGGATGCCCGCGCCTTCCGCCACACCGAAGCCGGCGCTGCGGGGACCGTCCCCAAGCACGATCTCTCCCTCGACACCAATCGGCGGTGCCGGCGCCCCGGCCGTCTCCGCGCCCCTTCCGAGAGCGGCTGGCGGACGGCGCGCCAGATTGCCGGGACGGTCGCGGCGCTCCGGCAGGATGACTCCGTCCGCGCGCGGCCGATTCGGTGAGACGCCGTTCCCGTTGCCGCTCTCGGCGGCGGTGAGACCGTCCGTGCCGAACCCTTCAGACGCCGGCGGCCTCAAACCGGGCGACGAGCCATCCGCCAGGCGGCTCTGCCCCACGGCGTCCGAGAGCGCGTCGTTCAGTTCCACCGCCAACTGATCCTGTAACGCGAACAGATCGGCAGCTACACCGTCAACCTTGATCCCGGCCGCGACTTCGCCAGTCGCCGTGTTGACCAGGCGCGCGGTGATCCGCATCGCTTCGCCGAGCCGCTGGTAGCCACCTGTCACCAGCCACGCCGCGCCGGCGCGCCGCCCTTCCGCGAGCGCCGCGTCACTCACATCGCCCGCCGCAATTGGCCCCGCCGCCTCCGGCCGAAGCACTGCGATCATGGCGACCTGCTGGAAGTCAGCCAGGACCGTCTCCGCGATGCCGGCGCCGATCCAGTCATCGGCGGCCCCACCGGAGATGTTCACGAAGGGCGCCACCAGCACCCCGTTCGGCGCCTGCGCGCCCGCCAGAGCCGGCGCAAAAAGCGCCAGCGACACCACGACTGCGAACCGCTTCTTCAAAAGCTGCAATGTTGTTGGCCTTGTATCAGGAATGCTACCCGAACGGAACGGCGGCTGCATAGCCAAGTCGATGAACGCCACCTTGGCGCTACTACGGAAGACGAGATGTTGCGATCGGTTGTTTACCGGCCGAGCCAGCGGCGCGCGCCATCACCGGACCTCGATGGGGTCAGTCGATGACGTAGCTGAAGAGCTTGAACTCCCCCTCCCGTTCCAGAATGGATCCGAAGAGCGGAAGCCGGAGTTGCTCGCCTGCTTCGTTGCGCAAGGTGAGCATGGTCTCGCGGTGAACGCGGTACGTCTCGTACGGCGTCGTTTCGCCCTCGAACTCGATGCCGGCGAGCGAATAACGCTTGCCGGCATGCCGGTTGATCAGCCGCCGCATCGCGTTCGTGCTCTTCTGGCGCAGGTCGCCCCAGACGTAGTCGAAGGGCAACCCGCGCTCCGGGCGGCTGGACGGCAACTCCGGCCAGACCACGGTCCGGAACTCCAGCTCCGAAAGCGAGAGGGCCTCGAGCGTGACGCTGTCGCGATCCGCAACCGCCGCGAGCACCGCCTCGGCGACGGCCTCGGGCGAAGCGAACGTATGGCCCAGAGGCGAGGGTCCGGCATCAACCGCGGCGCTGCCGCCACAACCCGAAGCAAACAGCGACACGACCAGGGCCGGTATTGCGAACAGTCGGTGCACCTCGTTACCTGAGCGCCCAGTCGGTCCAGCCCGTGAACCAGTCTTCCTGGCCCGAGCCCATTGGCCCGACCGCGCCGATGAAGGTTCCGCCCGTCGCATCGAAGAAGCCGTCGTTCGGCGGCACCGACGGCCGGACGTAGCCGGTGGCGGCCGGCGAACCGGCGCGCGGCCGGAAATTCCGCTCCGGATGGAGGAGCGAGAACGGGCAGAACGGGCAGTCGATGGAGGGAGCCTCGCCGATCATCGGATCCATGCCGAGGTGAACGTCCGGGCTGTCGGTCACGAAGTCGACGGTGGAGATCGGCGCTTCGGCGTCATCGCTGTCGGGACGGAACTCGCCTTCGCAGCCCTCGACGCGGCAGTTCTCGCTGATGATCCCGCTCGCGAGGGTCAGTGCGCCGCCGGTGACCTGCTGGAAGGTCGCGGGGTGATCGACGTCGATCGACGCTTCCTTGAAGCCGGTCACGATGAAGTTGCGGATCGTCGCCGCGGTCCCTTCGCGGAGCAGCATGCCGGTGTCGCTCTCCGCGCCTGGGAGGTCGAACGGGTCGCCGACCAGCGTCAGGTTGTAGATGGTCGGGTTGGATCGCGGCGTCAGGTCGTTCGCGTCGCCGTTGTTGTCCGCCTCGATCCCCTGGTCCGCGTCGTCGCCCATCTGCATGGCCATCATGTACTGGCCCTTGCCCTGCCAGCCGTCGGTCCAGTCGAAGCTGTCGTCCGCGATGCCGAAGCAGATGATGTGCTTCACTTCGACCGTGCCGCCGAAGAACTCGAGACCGTCGTCCTTGTTGAACTTGACCATCACGTGATCCACTTCGGTCATGCGGCCGACGCCCTGAAACGCGATGCCGTTCAGCTCGTTGTCCGGGCTGAACTCGGTGCCCGCGAACTCGACGCGCACGTAGTAAAGGTGCCCGCTGTCGTCGTTGGGGTCGTTCCCCCCGTAGACGCCAGTACCGCCTTCGCCGGTACCCTCGCCGCCCGGAACGTTGAGCGGCGCGTTGCCGTTGATAATCAGCCCGCCCCAGTCGGCCCGCGCCCGCTCACCGATGTTCTGGTCGCTCGTCATGACGATGGGCGCCTCCCGCGTGCCGTTCGCCAGGATCTGCGCCCCCCGGGCGATGATCAGCGTGCCGCTCGTCTCCGACTGCCCGAAGATCGTCGTGCCCGCTTCGATCGTCAGCCGCGCTGGCGCCTCGATGAAGACCGCGCCGTTCAGCAGGTAGAAGTTGTCCGCCGTGAAGGTGACGTCGGATGTGATCCGTCCGCTCACCTGACACCGGTTCTGCTCGCAGGTGATGTTCGTCTGCGAGTTGACGGCGTCGCCGCTCCAGGCGACGGCCGCGGCAATCAGCACCGCCACCACCAGGTGACGGGCCAGCCGTCCCGTCATGAAATTCGAAGTCACCGCCTTCTGCGCCTCTCCGTGTGAATTCCGCGTCAGCGTTGCCGTCCTCGTCCTCATCTGATCCCTTGGTTGTCTACGGGTGGTAGGTGACGCCGAAGCTGACGGCGCGCCCCAGGTTGTAGATCCGCTGCGTCGGGCCGGTGGTGCCCTGCGTGTACTCGTAGTCCTGATCGGTCAGGTTGGTGAACGCCACCTTCAGGCTCGCCATCTCGAACCGCTTCGAGATGACGAGATCGACCGAGTGGCGGGCCTTCTCGATGATGTCCGGCAGGCCGAGCGAGCCGACGTCGCTGATCCGGTCGTCGAACCAGTTCCAGAGGAAACGGGCCGAAAAGCCCATGCCGCGCACCTCCAGCATCGCGTTGAACAGGTTCGCCGACGTGCCGGCGAGCGGCCGGACGAGCGACGTCTGCACTTGCCGGGCGGCAGGCGACAGCGTCACCTCCGAATCGACGTAGGTGTAGTTCACGCCGCCGAGCACGTACGAACCGAAGCGCTTGCGCGCCTCGAGCTCGAGGCCGGCGTTCTTCGCTGTGTCGGCGTTGGTGAACGACGTCCGCAACTGCGCGGTCGGCTCGACTGTCCGCTCGATCGGGTCGTCGAACTGCTTATAGAAGAAGCTCGCCGCGAAGACTTCCTCGGCGCCCGGGAACCACTCCCAGCGCAGGTCGAGGTTCTGGATCAGCGACTGGTTCAGGTTCGGGTTGCCCACGATCGCCCGGCCGCCCACCACGTCGGTGAACTCGAAGGGAGAGACCTCGCGGAACTCCGGCCGGTTGACCGTCTGGCTGTAGCCAACGCGGACGTTCTGGTCAGTCCGCACGGCGTAGACCAGGTTGACCGCCGGAAAGATGTCGGTCTCGTCAAGCGACGCACGCTGGACATCGGCCGACTGCTGATCGATCGTGCCGGCGAACGGGTCGAGCGTTGCGACATCCTGCGTGAACTGCTCGATGCGTGCGCCGGTCACGAGGCGCCACGAGGCGGCGAGCGGCAGGTCGACCATGCCGTAGAACGAGGTCACCTCCTGCGACGCGTCGTACCGGTCGGTACCGCGCGTCTCCTCCTTCAGCTCGAACGCATTGCCGATGTTCTCCACTGAGAAGAGCTGCTGGGCCGGCAGCGACAGGTCGACCCCGCCCGCGTTCTCCTGCACCCCGCCGAGTCGCGCCGGCAGGCGCGGATTGGCGAGCGAGAAACCGCCGAAGCCGCCTGACAGCGTCCGCGGCACGAACCGCAGCCGCCGCGACTGGAAATCCCGCGACCGGTCGATGTGCCCACCGCCGAACTTCACCTGCGAGGCGAAACCGTTCCACTGCTGGAACAGCGCGCTCCAGTTGAGCGCCACCTCGACGGTGTCGTCCACCAGATCGTTGAACTGCCGGAGGCCGCTCTGGGATTCGTCGGCCAGCACGAACGCCTGCCGCGCCGGGTCGGATTCGTACAGCACCTCGCGCAGGTCCGGCTCGTCCCGGTTGGCGCCTGAGATCGCCACCTTCCAGTCCACCCGGCTGTTCGACAGCGCCGGGAAGAGATGGTCGCCGCCAATGTGGTGGCTCAGAATCTGCTCTTCCACCCAGAAGAGGCGCTGGTTGCGGATGTCGTTGCCGGCGTCGTCGTTGTACCCCTCGAAGGTCCGGGTCTCGTTGGTCCCGACGTGGGTCAGGAAGTTGTCGACGTACAGCCGCTGATTCGGCGTGAACTGGTACGCGACGTTGAGGACACCGCCCACCGTGCCGGCCTGCTCGGTGATCTCGAAGTCGTACGGCCCGTTGAACCGCTCGATCTCGCCGCCCGCACCCACCTTGAAGAAGGACTGTTCTTCAGTGCTGTACTGCGAGCTCTGGGAGTGCCGCAGCGTGGCGACCACGCCCAGCCCGCCGAAGCGGCCGCCGAACAGCACGTTGTATGACTGATCCAGCGGCAGTTCCTGCCGAACCGGATCCCAGACGTTGCTGAACTGCTCTCCCAGCCTCTCGAGATCCTCGGACGTGAAGCCGAGCCCGCGGGCGAAGCGCCCGGCGCGCGTGACCTTGCGGGTGGGAAAACCGGCCGGCAGGGCGCGGGCGCCGTCGTCGTAGCCCGCCCAGTCGGTGGTGCCGCCTGCATAGCCGAGTCCCATCGTGCCGGTGGTCAGGCTGTTCCAACCGCCGCCCGTCGAGATCTCCAACGACGTGGCGTCCGGCAGCTTCATCGGCACAATTTCGACCAGGCCGCCGGCGAACTGCGACGGCTTGTCGGGCGTATAGGTCTTGCTCACCTGCACGCTGTCGATCAGGCCGGCCGGGAAGAGATCGAGTGGCACGACGCGCCGGTCGGGCTCGGTCGTCGGCAGCATGGCACCCGCCAGCGTCGTGTTGCTGTAGCGCTCACCGAGGCCGCGCACGAAGACCGACTGCCCTTCGACGACCGAGACGCCGGTGACGCGCTGCATCGCGTCGGCGGCGTTCGAGTCGTTGTTCGCCGACATCTCGATGGCGCCGATGTTGTCCTGCACCGCCGGCGCCCGCATCCGCATCATCATCTGGGCGGCGGCAGTCGACGAATCAGCTTCGATCGTCGCCGCGCTCACCGTCACCTCTTCCGCGAACACGTTCGACGTCAACGCCACTTCAACCGGCGTCAACTGGCCGTCCACTACCTCGACCGCTACGGTCTGCTCCGCGTAGCCCGCCATGACGATGCGGAGCTGGTGAGAGCCGACCGGCAACTCGAGGCGGAACCGTCCGTCGAGATCGGTGTAGGCGACTTCCGTGGTGCCGACCACCTCGACTGGCACTCCGGGCAGCGTGATCGCCAGGTTCTGATCGCTTACTTCCCCGGCCACGATGCCCGTTCCCTGCGCCCACGCCGGCGCCGACGCCGACGCCGACGCCGACGCCGACGCGAGAAGCGTCAACGCAAACAGGGCCGCGGCCATCCTGCGCATGTGATTCAGTCCTCCGAGATGTCAAGAAGAAACACGCTGGCGGCGGGCGTAGACCCACACTTCCATCGCAACGCAGGAGAACGATATCGGCCCCGTGTAACCGGGCCATGACTAGGCCGTAAATTCAACGTAAAACTGCAGCCGCGGCGCGCCGGCCTCCGCGTGAATGCCACCGCCGCGCCCGTTTTCATAACTATACGTTATCCAAATGTAACTACTATAACTTTGACTTAGACCCATCCGGAGAAGCTACAGTAGAGAAAGCAGGCAAACACGCGGGAGTCTCGTGATGGCACAAGACCGACTGATCATCTTTGACACGACGCTGCGGGATGGCGAACAGTCGCCCGGCTTTTCGATGAACACGGACGAGAAGATCCGGCTGGGACGGCAGATCGCGACGCTGGGCGCCGACATCATCGAAGCGGGCTTTCCGATCGCATCCGACGACGACGCGCACGCCGTCTCGCGCATCGCCACCGAGATCCGGGGGCCGGTGATCGCCGCGCTCGCCCGCTGCAACCCGGCCGACATCGACCGGGCGGGCGAGTCGCTCGCGCCGGCCGAGCGGTCGCGAATCCATACGTTCCTCGCGACCTCCGACCTGCATCTCGAACGGAAACTGCGGATGAGCCGGGAGCAGTGCCTTGCCGCGGTGACCGCCAGCGTCACCCAGGCATGCGGCTACACCGACGACGTGGAGTTCTCGGCGGAAGATGCAACCCGGAGCGATCTCGACTTTCTCTGCCGGGTGGTGGATGCCGCGATCGCCGCGGGCGCGACCACCATCAACCTGCCGGACACGGTCGGCTATTGCATCCCGGAGGAGATCGAAGAGTTCTTCACTGAGGTACGCGGCAAGGTGCGGGACGCCGACCGCGTGATCTTCAGCGCCCACTGCCATGATGACCTCGGGCTCGCGGTGGCCAACTCCCTGGCGGCGCTCCGCGCTGGCTGCCGGCAGCTGGAGTGCACCATCAACGGCATCGGCGAGCGCGCAGGCAATGCGTCGCTGGAGGAGATCGTGATGGCGACGAAGGTGAAGCCGGACCGCCTGCCGTTCGAGACCGGGATCACGACGACCGAGCTGGTCCGTACGAGCCGCCTGCTCTCCGAACTGACGGATCAGCCGGTGCAGGCGAACAAGGCTATCGTCGGGCGCAACGCGTTCGCCCACGAGGCGGGGATCCACCAGGACGGCGTCATCAAGGATCGCCGAACCTACGAGATCATGAATCCGGAGGACGTCGGCGTCCAATCGACGCTCGTTCTCGGCAAGCACTCCGGCCGGCATGCCGTCAAGAAGCGGTGCGAGGATCTGGGCCACGCGCTGAGCCGGTTCGAACTGGATCGCGTCTACCGCGAGGTGATTGCGCTGGCGGACCGGCGGAAGTCAGTGTCGGACGAGGACGTGACCGCCATCGTCGAGCGTGTCCGGGCGGCGTTGGCTGACGAGCCGGCGCCTGCTGTCCAGGCGGGCGGCCGCGCCTGATCCGGCCGCCCGTCATGCACGCCACCATCGCACTGCTTCCGGGCGACGGAATCGGCCCGGAGGTAATCGATGCCGCCGCGGCGGTCCTCGATGCGATCGCGGACCGTCACGGCCACACCCTGACCCTCACCCGCTCGCCGTTCGGGGCGGCGGCGCTGCGCGACGGCGGCCCGCCGCTTCCGCCGGCGACGCTCGAGGCGTGCCGTGCCGCCGACGCGGTGCTGCTGGGCGCCGTCGGCGATCCCCAATTCTCAGAAGGCCCGCGCGAACGGCGTCCGGAAACCGGACTGCTCGAGCTGCGCAAGGCGCTCGACGTCTGGGCGAACCTCCGGCCCGCACGAATCTGGCCGGGACTCGAGAAGGACTGTCCGCTCCGGCCGGATCGGATTGCGGGTGTCGATCTGCTGATTGTCCGCGAATTGATCGGCGGCATCTACTTCGGCGAGCCGCGCGGCCGGAACGCCGACCGGACCGAGGCGTTCGACACGATGCGCTACAGCGTGCGGGAGATAGAACGGATCGCACGCGTGGCGTTCGAGGCGGCACGCAGCCGGCGGCGGCGCGTCACATCGGTCGACAAGGCGAACGTGCTGGAGTGCTCGAGGCTGTGGCGCGAAGTGGTGACCACGGTTGCCGGCGACTATCCCGACGTGACGCTCGAGCACCAACTGGTCGATTCGTGCACGATGCGCCTCGTCACCGAGCCCGGGTCGATGGATGTCCTGGTCGCCGGCAACCTCTTCGGCGACATTCTCTCCGACGAGGCGGGAGCGGTTGTCGGCTCCCTCGGACTGCTCCCGTCCGCCAGCATCGGCGGCGGCGGCGGCGGCCTGTTCGAGCCGGTCCACGGCTCCGCCCCCGACATCGCGGGACAGGACAGGGCGAACCCGATTGGCGCCATCGCCTCCGCCGCCATGCTCCTCCGACACGCGCTGGACGCGGAGAAGGAAGCGGATGCCATCGAAACCGCCATCGGCGCCGCCCTTGCCGAGGGCTGCCGCACCGCGGATCTCCCTGCTGCGAACGGCGCCGCCCCCCTCGGTTGCCGCGCCATGACCCAGGCGATACTCGAACGCCTGCCTTAGGAGCCAGCCGCCGGACCGGCTCAGAAGCCGGTGGCGTAGGGGAGCGAGCCGGCGATGCGGCGCACGTCGTCGAAGTTGTCGAGCAGGAGGCCGGTCGCGTCCCACTGGCCGGTCAGCAGTGCGTCGCGGACAGCGGCGGGGATTGCGAGCGGAACGTTCCGCCCTGCCGCCTCGACAGTGAGCACCTCGACGCTCAGCGCCATACGCGCGGACGGGTCGCGCTCCGCCGCCATTTGCAGGAACGCGATGTCGTCCGGCGCCGCCGTGGCGCAGACCAGCCCGATTGTCGTCGCGTTCCCCAGGAAGATCTCCGAGAACGACTGGCCGACGCACGCGGCGATCCCGCGCCGCTTGAGCGCCTGCGGGGCATGCTCGCGCGACGAGCCGGAACCGAAGTTGTCGTTCACCACCAGGATTGCCGCGCCGTCGTACGCCGGGTTCGCGAACGGGTGATCCGGCATCGAGGCGCGGTCGTCCTCGAAGGCGTGGGCGCCGAGGCCGTCGAAGGTGATCGCCTTCAGGTAGCGGGCGGGGATGATCCGGTCGGTGTCGATGTTGTCGCCGCGGAGCGGGATGGCGGTTCCCTCGATACGGTCGATGGGCGTGTTGCTCATGGGAGCATGTCCCGTACGTCCGCCACTTCTCCGCTGACGGCGGCCGCCGCCACCATCGCCGGGCTCATCAGCAGTGTCCGCCCCGTCGGGCTTCCCTGGCGCCCCTTGAAGTTTCGGTTGGAGGACGATGCGCACACCTCGCGGCCGTTCAACCGGTCCGGGTTCATCGCGAGGCACATCGAACAGCCGGCGCCGCGCCACTCGAAGCCTGCCTCGGTGAATACTTCGTGCAGTCCTTCCGCCTCGGCCGCCTGCCGCACCTGCTTCGACCCCGGCACCGCGAGCGCGCGGACATGCGCGGCCACCTTGCGGCCGCGGACGATCCGCGCCGCCTCGCGCAGGTCTGACAGGCGCGAGTTGGTGCACGAGCCGACGAACGCGACATCCACCTTCGTCCCGGCGATCGGCGCGCCGGCCGAGAATCCCATGAACTCGAGCGCCTCTCCCACCGCGGCGGCATCGGCGGCAACGGCGGCCGGATCGGGAATCCGCTCCGTCACGCCGACCGACTGGCCCGGGTTGATCCCCCAGGTGACGCGGGGTTCGATCGCGTGGCCATCGAGCGTCACCACATCGTCGTACGGCGCGCCGGCGTCCGACGCCATCGACCGCCACCACGTGCGGGCGCGCTCGAAGGCGTCGCCCGACGGCGCGTACGGCCGGCCCTCGATGTACGCGAACGTCGTCTCGTCCGGGTTCACGTAACCGATCCGGGCGCCTCCCTCGATTGACATGTTGCAAATCGTCATCCGCTCGTCCATCGTCATCGCGTCGATGGCCGCGCCGCCGTACTCGTACGCGTAGCCGACGCCGCCCCGAACGCCGAGCCCCGCGATGATCTCCAGGATCACGTCCTTCGCATAGACGCCCGGACCGAGCGCGCCGGTCACGTCGATGCGCCGCACCTTGATCGGATCGATCGCCAGGCACTGCGACGCGAGGACGTCGCGCACTTGCGATGTGCCGATGCCGAACGCCACGGCGCCGAACGCACCATGCGTCGACGTGTGGCTGTCGCCGCAGGCAATCGTCATGCCGGGCTGCGTCAGGCCAAGCTCAGGCCCGATGACATGCACGATCCCCTGCCGATCGCTCGACAGGTCGGCGAACGGAATGCTGAACTCGCGGCAGTTCCGCTCGAGCGCCGCCATCATCTGCTCGGCCAGTTCGTCGGCGAACGGCCGCTGCTGATCGAGCGTCGGGATGATGTGGTCGACCGTCGCGTGGGTCCGCTCCGGAAAGGCGACACCGATGCCACGCTGGCGCAGCATATCGAACGCCTGCGGGGTCGTCACCTCGTGGATCAGGTGCAGACCGATGAAGAGCTGCGTCCGCCCGTCGGGCAGTCTTCGGACGGTGTGGAGATCCCAGATCTTCTGCAACAGTGTCTGTGCCATCTGCTCCTTCCGCGGGCCGCCGCGGGGCTTCGCCTGACCGCCGCGGGGGTGTGCGCAGCCGGCGCCTGCGTCCCGCTATTCTCGCAGACGCCGGGCGGCGACGGCGCCCTCCCGCTCGCGCCGCCGGCGCCGCATGAAAATCACGACGCCGAGCGCCACGACCGGCACCGGCGGCAGCAGGATCGCGAAGGTCTTGATGGTGGTGTGGATCCGGCGGATCTGCGACTCCATCGTCTCCCGGCTCGCCTGCACCCGCGTGTCCTTCTCGGTGTTGATGTTGGTCGAGAGGACCTCCAACCGCCGGTTCTCCACCTCTTCGAGGTTGCGCACCATGATCTGCTTCGTCTGTGCGTCGATGTCGGTCCGCGCCTGCAGCTCCGCCACCCGGTCGTTCAGCCGCTGTTGCGCTTCGGTCAGCGCCGCCTCGGCATCCGTCTCCGCCTGCTGCTCCTCGGCCGTCCGCTGCTCGATGAACTCCGCCGTCTGCGCTTCCACCCGCTCGAGCGTCCTGTGGCGAGCGCGGCGGCTGCGCAGGTCGATGAACGCGTCTTCCTCGAGCAGCGTGTCCATTGCGTTCAGGAAGAACGTGATGTTGTCGAAGTTCAGCCCGCCCGGCGCCTGCTCGCGGATCTGGAAGAACTGCTCGCTGATGAAGTCGAGGTCAGCGACCACGATGATGTCCACCTCGTCGCTGCCGGCCGACCGCACGCGCGCGGCAACGATGTAGTCGTCGTCGTCCTGATCGCGCGGCGGGCTCGGGTTCACCTGCGGGCCGAACGGCGTGCCGCGCACCAGCGAGAAGTAACCGTTCGTGCCGGAGATCATCCCGGTCCGGAGCAGTGGCTCGAACGTCCACGCGGTCTCGTCGCCCGGGTGGAGGAACCCGGGATAGAGGAAGACCAGCTCCTGCAGTTGCGACGTCATCGGATCCTGTGCGTTGAACGTCGCCTCGTTCTCGTTCCCCGCACCCAGGAAGACCACATCCTCCGGCATGTGCGCCAGATCGGGGTGCGGATTGTAGCTGTCCCAGACGACGCGGGTCGGCTCCCAGTCGACGCCGAGGGCGCGGATCCACTCGCGGACATTGCCGCGCGGGCCCGGCCGCGCGCCGGACTGGTCGTAGGTGAACGGGTTGCCGTCACCCACCCACTCGGTAGGCGAGATCGTCGGGTTCACCGCCGGCAGTGGATCGACCAGGATCAACGCCGGCTTGCCGGACCGGATGTAGTCGGCGACGAACCCCTGCTCGTCCGTCTGGAGCGACGACGGGAGCGGCACCAGCAGCGCGTCCACCTCCTGGCGGATCTCCGCCTCCGGGCTGATCTCCACCACGTCGTACTGCTTTCGCAGTTCGGCGATCACCGACCACTGCGGCGTGAACTGACTCTGCTGGAAGTTGGTGCCGCCGAACAGGTTGGCCATGGTCGCGACGACACCCACCCGCTTCCGCTCGGTCCGGGCGACCACACGGATGCTCCGCATGATCTCGTACTCGGCCGGCAGGCCGACGTCGAAGAAGCCGATCACCTGCTCCTCGGCCCCACAGGTGAAGGCGAGGCCCAGGAACAGCTCCTCCACTTCGGAACGGGCGGAGCTGACGTTCCGGATCGGACGGGGGAGGATGCCGAATGTCTCGCGCGCCTCGCGCGCCGCGTCGGTGAACGGCTCGGTGTCGTGGATGATCACCTCGACGCGCGAGCCGGCGATGGCATCTATCTCCTCCAGAATGCTGATGATGTTCGATCTGGTCTGGACGAACGGCTCGGGTGCCGTGGGCGAGACATACGCCTGAATGAAGACCGGCCGGTCGGACGGCAGATCGTCGATCAGGGCGCGCGTCTCGGCGCTGAGCGAATGGAGCTGTTCCGCGGTGACATCGAGCCGGACGCTGGCGCGGCCGACGATGACGCCGACGCTCACCAGCGCCATCGCTATCGCGGCGGCGCGTACGGCGTGGTGCAGCCAGAGCGGGTAGCCCCCCGCCGCGGGCGCCCAGTGCCGGCGGCTCAGCAGCAGGACGTTCAGATAGAGGAAGAACGCGGTGACCGCGCCGAAGTACAGGATCGCGGTCAGGCTGACGATCCCCTTGGCGAAGTCATCGAAGTGGAAGAAGACGCCGAGCGCGTCGGCCGGCCGCTCGAGCGCCGGCAGCACCGCGCCGACGGCGTCGCCCGCGGTCACCAGCGCCGCGCAGAACAGCGCGCCCGCGATGAACGCCACCGTCGCGTTGCCCGTCAGGAACGACGCCAGCATTCCGACCGCGATCAGTGCCGCGCCGGCGAACCAGTAGCCGGCGTAGTTGCTCAGCATCAGCCCCAGGTCGGGGCTCCCGAGATAGAAGAGGACCAGAACGTAGCTGAGCGACAGCGCGAGCGAGACCGTGTAGATGCCGAGTACGGCCGCGTACTTCCCGAGCACCACCTCCAGGTCGGTCGCCGGCAGCGTCAGCAGCAGCTCGTCGGTCCCCTGCTTCCTCTCCTCCGACCAGACCCCCATCGTGAGGGCGGGCACGAAGAAGAGAAGGAGGTACGGGAAAACGCTGTTCAACTGATCGAGGTTCGCGAGGTTCTGCAGGAAGAAGCGGTCCTGCCAGAACGCCGCCGCCGCACTCAGGAAAATGAAGAGCGTGATGAAGACGTAGCCGCTCGGACTGCTGAAGTAGAGCCGGAGGTCGCGACGCGCCACCGCCCGCACGACCGCCACGTTCACCCGGGGTGGCATCGTTAACCCGGTGCCTCCTCGTCTGCTGGTGCGCCGGCGTCCGGCAGGTCTTCGTCACCGCCACCGGTCAGCCGGTAGAACGGCTGCTCAAGCGAGCCTTCCTCCGCCAGGTCGTCGACCGGCCCGTCGAAGAGCAGCCGCCCGCCGTTGACCAGCAGCACCCGGTCCGCCACTGCTTCCGCCTCGTGGAGGATGTGCGTCGAAATGAGCAGCGTCTTCGTTCGGCCGAGCCGCTGAATGTTCTCGCGGAACTGACGAATCTGATTGGGGTCGAGCCCGGCGGTCGGCTCGTCCATGATCAGCACGTCCGGGTCGTGCAGCAACGCCTGCGCCATCCCGACCCGCTGCCGGTAGCCGCGCGACAGTTTCCCGATTGGCTTCTCCACCACCAGCTCGAGCGCGCAGAGATCGATCACCCCGTCGAGGCGCGCCTTCAGGTGATCCGCCGGCAACTCGCGCGCTTCGCCGAAGAAGCGCAGCAGTTCAAGCGGCGTCATGTCGGGATAGGTCGGACCGTTTTCCGGCAGGTATCCCAGGTGGCGCGATGCGGCGATCCGGTCGCGCCGCACGTCGTGTCCGGCAATGGCCGCCGATCCCGCGCTCGCGGCGAGGTAGCCGGTCAGCATCCGCATCATCGTCGTCTTCCCCGCGCCGTTCGGCCCGAGGAACGCCACGATCTGTCCCTGCGGAATGACGAACGAGATGTCCTCGACGGCGACGAACGGCCCGTAGTACTTCGAGAGCCCCCGGGCCTCGATCATCGCCGGCGCAGTGGCCGCGTCCGGCTCCACGTCGACCGTGGCAATCTCAGGGGACGGTGTCGGGTCCAGCGAGGTGTCGTCCGATGGCAGCATCGTGTCCGGCGTCGTTCCGTTAGCCAAAGAAGAATAGCGGAGGCGCGCCGTCAGGGTTCAACCGCCTCGAAGTCGCGCCACGAACGGAACTCCCGGCGAAGGGTCCGGCTGAAAAGGGCGCGGGCGTCGCTGTAGCTCTCGAACTGAATGCGGGCCCAGAGGTCATTGTCGCCCAGGATTGGCCGGCGGTCGATCGAGCCGCGCGCGCGGTTGATGACGCCGAGCAGACCCCACCAGAGGCGGACCGGGCGGATCAATTCAAACTCGGCGCGTGCCGGCTCGAAGGTGGCGCGATCCACCCAGATGAGGCCGCGTGCGCTATTGAGAGCGTAGTCGATGCGGCGTTCCACGGGCAGCCGGCCGGGACGGGGGCGGAACGAGATCTTGTAGCTGGGACGGTTGCGGAACGTCTCCTCTCCCTCGATCGTGAAGTTGTAGCGGGCAATCAGCGCGCCGTCGAAGATGATCGAGGTCTCGCTCCCGTCATCCTCCGGCGGTGCGCCCGTCTTGCGACGCTCGATTACCTCCTTGCGGAATGCCGCTTCGCGTTCCGCCTCCCAGCCCTGCTCCTCCTCGCTGAGCAGACGGCCGTTGATCATGAAGAGGCGCTCGAACTGTTCCCCTGCGACGGGTATCACCTCGTAGTCGCCAACACTCTCACTCTCCACGTCGCCGTTGCCGTGGAACCGGTTTACTTCCTTTCTCATCCGGGCGCGGTAGCGGGCAACGACCTGGTTTTCGGCATACCAGGTGAGGCGGTCGATCGCCTTCTCCATCAGCGCGTAGGCCTCGGCCTGATCGTCCCGGTTGCCGTCGGCCGACTGCGCCGAGAGACGGGCGGCACCGGCCCAGACGATCACCAGCGCGCCGATGAGCGCGAGAATGTTCGTGAGCGCGGGAATCGTCCAACGCCGCATCCGACCATTCTGCCCGATAGGAGGCGGTGCGGGAAGGGCGCGGCTACTCGATGACGAGCAGCGCTCCCCTAACCACCACTTCGCGGTGGCCGGAGGCGGCAATCAACTCGCCCACCACCTCATACTCGCCGGCGGGGAACCCGTGCCATTGGAAGGTGTGCACCTTCTGGGAATCCTCGCCCGTGAGCCAAATGGTGGAGCTGCGGTAGTGATTGCCCGATTCGGCGGTCACGCGGAGCTCTTCGGTGTCGGCCGTCGGTTCGATCTTGATCTCGATCTCGATCGTGCCGGGCGACTGCACCACCAGCGGGGCCGGTGTTACGTCGGGTTTGGCTACCCGCGTGATGATTGGCTGCTGCTGCAGCGCAATCGGTTCCGCGGCCACGAGCGGCGCCGCAAACCCCGCTACGAGGCCGATCCAGAGGGCAAAATGTAGCAACTGACGCATGATTTCACCTCCTGTTCGGTGATGTCTGCCCGCCCCGGGCAGGCACTGGTGCCGACAGGAAGCAAGTTACTACAGCGTTGCGGCAATGTAAACAAAAGTTAACATTGGGGTGCCGGGGCACAGGCAGCCGTTGGGGGGACCCCGCGCAACACCGAGAGCGCCAAAGGACCGCTAGTGGAAGTCACGGCTGCCGGCACTCGCCGGCGTGGCCTCTATACAGGGCGCCCAGAGCGTATCGGCGACGATGTGAACGACGCCGTCGGTTGCCTGCAGCCTGCCGGTGACGCCAAGGAACGTCGCGGTCTTTGCCAGGACAGCATGCCGTTCGAACACCCGCTTCCAGACGACGAGGTTGACGAAGCCGGTCTCGTCCTCCAGCGTCATGAAGGTGACGCCCGATGCGGTGGCGGGGCGCTGCCGGCAGATCACCAGGCCGGCGTAGCGAACCTCACGGCCGTCGTTCATCGCGGCAACGGTTCGGGCATCGGGCAACCGCTGCGCGGCGAGCGCGGCGCGCAACGGCGCGAGCGGATGGCCGGCGGTACTGTGGCCGTTCGCGGCGTAGTCCCAGCCGATCGTTTCGAGCTCGTTGAGCGAATCAAATGCCGGCGTCCGCTCACTCGGGACGACCCGCAACGGCGTTTCAGGCGTGGCGGCCAATCCGCGCGCCTCCCAGAGCGCGGCGCGGCGCGCTTTCTCGAACGGGGCGAAGGCGCCCGCTTCGGCCAGGCGGCGGAGCGCGGCTTCGTCGAGACGCGCGCGACGGGCGACGTCCGCCATCGATCGGAACCGCCGTGCGGCGCGCGCCTGGGCGAGCGGTGCGAAGTCGCGCTTCTCGGAGAAGCCCTTCACATAGCGGAGACCCATCCGCACGGCGAAGCGAGGGGCCGTCGCGCCGAGTGCGCCGGCGTCCACAGGTGCGCCGGCGTCCACGCCGGCAACACAAACAGCGCGGCCACAGGCCGCAGCCTCCAGCGTGCAGTCCCAGTCGCTAGCGGTGACGTCGATCGGGCGTACCTCGACGCCGTGGCGGATCGCGTCGTGGACAATCGTTGCCGGCGTGTAGAAGCCCATCGGCTGCGCGTTGAGCAGCGCGCAGGTGAACACGTCCGGGTAGTGGCAGCGGAGCCAGGCGGCGCCGTAGGCGATCAGCGCGAAGCTGGCGGCGTGGCTTTCCGGGAAGCCGTACTCACCGAAGCCCCGAATCTGATCGAACACCCGCTCGGCGAACTCCGGCGTGATCCCCTTTGCCGTCATCCGCGAGACGAGTCGTTCGCGGTGCCGCTCGATGCGGCCGCGCTGCCGCCACGCCCCCATGTCGCGCCGCAACTGATCCGCCTCGCCCGGCGTGTAGTCGGCCGCCACCATTGCCAACCGCATCACCTGCTCCTGGAACAGCGGGACGCCGAGCGTCTTCCGCAGCACCGGCTCGAGCGACGCATGGGGATAGACCACCGGCTCCTCGCCGTTCCGGCGTCGCAGGAACGGATGGACCATGCCACCGGTGATCGGTCCGGGACGGACAATGCTTATTTCGATCACCAGGTCGTAGTAGCAGCGCGGGCGGAGCCGCGGAAGCATCGCCATCTGGGCGCGGCTCTCGATCTGGAAGACGCCGACCGTGTCCGACCGGCAGATCTGATCGTAGGTGGCGGGATCGTCCTGCGGGATCCGGTCGAGCGAGAGCGTCTGGCCGTAATGGCGATCGAGCAGACGGAAGCCCAGATCGAGCTGCGTCAGCGCGCCCAGACCCAGCAGGTCCACCTTGAAGAGGCCGAGGTCTTCCAGGTCCTGCTTGTCCCACTGAATGACGGTCCGATCCGCCATCGTGGCGTTCTCGATCGGCACCAGCGTGTGGACCGGCTCGTGCCCCAGGAGAAAGCCGCCAGGATGAATCGACAGGTGCCGCGGCATGTCCTGAATCTCCGACGCCAGGCGGAACAGGTGGCGTGGCGCCGGATCCGCCGGGTCGAAGCCGGCGCGCGCAAGCTGCGTCAGATCGAGCCGGTCATGGTGCGACAGCAGCCGCGCGAGGCGGTCGGTTGTGCCGGCGTCGACACCGAGCGCCTTGCCGACGTCGCGCACCGCCGAGCGGCCGCGGTACCGGATGACATTCGCCGTCAGCGCCGCGTAGTCGCGGCCATACGTCCGGTAAACATGCTGAATCACCTCCTCGCGGCGCGCGTGCATGATGTCGAGGTCGATATCGGGCGGCTCGCGCCGCTCGCGAGAGAGAAAGCGCTCGAACAGCAGCTCGACGCGTGTCGGATCGACCGCGGTGATCCCGAGGCAGTAGCAGACGACCGAGTTCGCCGCCGAGCCGCGCCCCTGGCAAAGGATCCCCTCGCGGCGGCAGAACTGCACGATCTCCCACATCGTCAGGAAGTAGCCGCCGTAGTCCAGCTCGTCGATCAACGCAAGCTCGCGATCGATCTGTTCGCGGATCGCGCGCGGTGCGCCGCCGACATCGCCCGTGCCGTTCACGCCGCCGCCTCCGCGCCCACCCGCGCCGAAACGTTCGCGTGCTCCGTGGAGCGTCAGCTCTCGCAGCCAGGCGGAGGCGGACCGGCCGTCGGGCAACCGCTCTGCCGGGTAGCGGTAGCGGAGCTCGGTGAGCGAGAACGTGCAGCGCGCCGCTACCTCGAGGGTCCGTTCGACGAGCGCCGGCGCGTCAGCGAAGAGACGCGTCATCGCGTCGGGCGACTTCAGGCCATGCTCGGCGTTCGGCTTCGTCAGGCGGCCGGAAGTGGCGAGCGTGACGCCGTGCCGGATGCAGGTGAGGACATCCTGCAGATCGCGCCGTGCCGGCGTGTGGTACAGCACTTCGGTCGCGGCAACGAGCGGGAGGCGGGCACGCTCGGCATGGCGGCGCGCGCACGCTTCCTGGCGTACCTCCTCCGGGCGACGGTGGCGTGGGAGCACTACGTAGAGACGCTCGCCGAACGCGTCGCGGAGCATACCGGCGACGGTGGCGGTGTGCGGGTCGCCGTCGTGGACCAGCAGGCTGCGGTCACCGCCCCAGAGCGCGATCAGGCCTGGAGCGTGCTCGCACAGTTCCCGCCAGGTAACGACGGACGATCCTTTCGGGCAGCGGCGGCGGCCGGTGGTGATCAGGCGGCAGAGGTTGGCGTAGCCGGCGCGGGTCGTGGCGAGGAGGACACAGGCGGACGTGGGGCGAGACGAGGGCGAGACGGTTGATGCCGGTATGGAGACCGGCGCACCACTTAGCGCACTGACCGTGAGCTCGGCGCCGATGATGAGGTGGACGCCAAGCTCCTGTGCCTTTATATGAGCGCGGACGACACCGTGCACGCCGTCGCAGTCGGTCAGCGCGATGGCGGGCAGACCGAAGGCGTGGGCCTGCTCGATCAGTTCCTCGGGATGGCTCGCCCCTTCGAGAAACGAGTAGTTGCTCTTGCACCAGAGCGGGACGTAGGCCATGACCCCGCACCTATTCGCGACCTTTCCGACGTTCCACCCGGCTGCTATTCCACTCGTCCCTGGCAGCACCACCGGCGGCGCGCACGGTCGTAGTAAATCCAGAGGAAGTCACCGTTCCGCATCCGGGCGAAGTAGTAGTCGCGGCTGACCAGGACCCGCCACCAGCCGCCGGCTACGCGGTACGGCCCGGCGCGCTCCGCCGCGTGCCCGGCGGGGAGTGGGTGCGGATTGGCGTAGATCCGCCGCACCATCGGGCCGTCCCGTCTGACGGCAGCCTTCGCCGTCGCCGGCGGGGCGTCATCGTCCCTGGTGCCGGCGGAACGCCGGCGCACCATGACACCGGCGGGCAGTGGAATGGTGTCGACCGGCTCCCAGGCGAAACGTGCTTCCGGCAGGTGACCTTCAGCAAGGCGCGCCCGCGCGACGGCGGTGTCGCCAAACCGGGCGCGGACGCGGGCGAGTGCGTGGTTCGCCGCCGAAAGGTCACGCGGCGGACGCTCGGTGAAGAGCCCCTCCTGCACGGCGACGGTTCGGACGGATCGTCCGGCGACACGGAGGTCGACAACACCCCTCTCGAGCGCGACCGACTCAAAACGCAACCGGACCAGCGTCATCAGTTGCGCGATATCGAGTGTCGGCGCAGCGGGACGGATCACCTCGGTCCGCACTCCGCTCGCCAGGTCTAGCCGCAGGTGCAGCGTCAGTTCGGCCAGCATCTCGCGCCGCTCGGCAGTGGCGGCGAGCAGGCGATCCAGCAGACGCTTGGCGACAAACAGCAAGCGGGTGACGTCAGTCTCCGGTTGATCGAAATCGTGCCGCGCGAGCAGCGGTTCCGGTGGACGCACCGGCTGCAGCGGCGGATCGAGATCGCCCGACGCGCGCCGGTGCAGATCGTGCGCGGCACGTCCGAAGCGGCGGCGGACGCCTTCGGCCGGCAGCTCCAGGAACGCGCGCACCGTTCGGATACCCAGCTTCTCGAGGCTGTCGATCAGCGCCCTGTCGAGGCCGAGGCGATCGAGCGACGCCTTGCCTGCGAGCGCCCGCTCGCTGGCGCGATCGCGGATCACGGCGATCCGCCGATCGGTCGCCGCCAGGCGCTGGGCGATCGCGTAGGTGCCGAAGGGGGTGAAGCCGACGGCGACCGTCGTCTCGCGGCATCCGTCCGCCCGGAGCGCGGCGGCGATCCGCTCCGCCCAATGGCGCGGGGATCGATAGAGGTGCGACAGTCCGGAGGCGTTCACCCAGAAAACGCCCGGTTCGCCGCGCGACGGCTCGACGTCGGGGCTGAACTGGCGCAGCCGCTCGGCGATCGCGGCGGCAGCGTCCGCGCGCGCGCCGGCGCCCCGTACATCAACGCACGCCATCCGGTCCACGCCGATCCTCCTCGTCGGTCCAACCGGGACCGCGCCGCTTGTCCTTGAGGACCTCCACCCGGCAGGCGTACCGGCCGTTGCCCCGCCGGATGCGCCGCGCCTGGCCGCGAACCGTCACAAGCGATCCAAGCGACGGCTGCCGTTCGGTCTTTGCCGTCAGGCAGAGCACCAGAGCACCATGCGCGATCGCCTGCTCCGACAGCCGGCTCTGCACGGCGAGCGGCAGGCCGGGGCCATCCTCCACCAGGTCAAGCACCAGCAGGCCGAACGCGCCGGAGCGGGTGAGTTGATCGGCGGCGAGCAGCCGGTCGCGCACATCGTCGAGCCGGATGACCGGCAACGCCGCCAGGTCGATGCCCCCGTCCGCCACGTCGGGCGGATAGAAGGTGCTGCCGGGACGCGTCACCCAGGCGACCGGCTCCCCCTGCTGCTGCACCTCGCGCACCAGGCTGCACGCCAGTGTGAGCGACGGCCCGCCGTCGGCGCCCGAGAGCTCCGCCAGGCAACTGCCCAGCGCGGCGCGGGTCCACCGGCCGGGCGCGGGCGACGGCATCCGACTGCGCTGCGCCCAGGCGTTCGAAACGCTGGCGATGGCGCGCAGGTTCGCTGCAGTCCTTGTGTTTGTCACACGCATCACAATGTCCGTCGCACTTCGATCACCCTGCCGAGGATGACGACCGCGTCGGCGTCCATCTCGATCGGATCGAATGCCGGGTTCTCGGGACGGAGTGTCACGCGGCCGCCGCCGTGCGACACGAAGGTCTTCACCGTCGCGTCGTGATCCACCAGTGCCACGACGATGTCGCCGGTCCGCGCGGTCGGCTGCCGGCGGACAATGACCGTGTCACCCGGAAGGATGCCGGCGCCAACCATGCTCTCGCCCCGCACCCGGAGCGCGAACAGTTCGTCCGACACCGCGCCACGCGCGTCGACCGGGAGGTAGCCGTCCGGATCCTCCACCGCCTCGTCGAGCACGCCGGCCGGCACGCGGCCCAGGAGCGGCACCAGCCGGGTCCGTGGCGGCCCGCCGCCTGCCTCCCCTGGCAGCCGGTAGCCGCGCGACCGGCCGCGGTCAACGGCCAGGCGGCCCTGCTCGACCAGCCGCTCGAGGTGCGCCCGCGCGGTCTGCACCGCCCGGAAGCCGAACGCCGCCTGCACTTCGCGCACCGTCGGCGGCCGGCCGGCCAGCAGCCGGTCCCGCACGAACGCGAAGACCTGCTCGCGTGTCTCCCCCTGTGGTGTCCTTCCCATGGGAAACGCGAACTGTAGCATACATTTGTCTGTTTTAAAACCTCCTGCCGCCAAGGGCGGAAGGATTGCTGCTTGCGGCGGTTCGGCGACTGTGATAGAAACAGTGCATAACTTTGTCGTTTTTTCAGAGCAGGAGAGATCTCATGCCGTTTCAGCGTGCATTCATCGCTCTGTTCGTATGCGGCGTCGTAGCCATCGTCGCCGCGCCGGGCTTCGCCACAGAGAAAGAGGCTGAAGCCGAGGTGACGTACTACAAGGACGTGATGCCGATCATGCAGGCGAACTGCCAGACCTGCCATCGGCCGTCCGGCCACAACATCAGCGGCCTGATCGCGCCGATGTCGTTCATGGACTACGCCGAGACGCGCCCCTGGGCCCGCTCTATCGCCCGCAAGGTGGAAGCGCGCGAGATGCCCCCCTGGTTCGCGTCGGCGCCGAAGGGCGTCTTCGAGAACGAGCGGGGTCTGACCGACGATGAGATCGACACCATCGTCCGCTGGGTCGAGGCGGGCGCACCCGCCGGCGATGCGGCCAATGCGCCGCCGTCGCGGCAGTGGACCGAGGACGCCAATGACGGCTGGACGTTCGGCACGCCCGACTTCGTCGTGGCGATGCCGGAACCGTACCTGATCGAGGACGACATCTACGACCTGAACATCTCCTTCTACACGAAGATCTCGGAGGAGTTGCTGCCGGAGGATGCCTGGGTCCGCGGCTGGGAGTTCCGCGTGGGCGATAGCAAGGTCACCCACCACATGTGCTCGTCCGTCCTCGCGCCCGACGCCTACCTGCCGGACGGGCCGGTCGAGGACGAAGGGGCCGACACGCGCGACAGACGCCTGTTGAGCTGCGTCGCCGAGGGAGGCGAGTCGGGAATGCTGCCGGAAGGCTTCGGCATGCTGATCAAGAAGGGGTCGAGCGTCTCCTTCGGTATGCACTACCACAAGGAGCCGGCGGAAGGCTCTGCCGTCTGGAGCAACGCCCAGGTGGGCTTCTTCCTCGCCGACGAGGAGCCGAAGTACAAGGTAATCAACGACTCGCTCTCCAACCGCGGGTTCGAGATTCCGCCGAACCACCCGAACTACCGGGTCGGCTCGTCGCGCGTCCTCGATGCGGACACCTATGTGCTCACCCTCTGGCCGCACGCCCACACGCGTGCGATCGCCTCGCGCTACACCGCCATTTATCCGGACGGGACGGAAGAGCTGCTGCTCGACGTGCCCCGCTACGATCAGGGGTGGCAGGTGACCTACAAGTACAAGGAGCCGAAGCTGCTGCCGAAGGGGACGCGGCTCGACGTCGACTTCTGGTACGACAACACACCGGAGCGGGCGGAGCGCAAGAAGTTCAACCCGAACCGGTTCGTCGGCTATGGCCCGCGGACGGTCGACGAGATGTCGCTCGGCTTCATCGGCTACGCGAAGATTGAAGACGCGGAGGCGATGCCGACGACAAACAACAACAACTGACCGGCAGCGGACTGAAGGCCGCCGGTTCGTCGTGACGCTTCGAGGGCGGGGCCGGCATTGCCCCGCCCTCTTTCTTGTCTGAGAGGATTTCCTGATGCGTGCGATTCGTCTTTTTCCGGTCCTGCTTCTGGCCACCGGCGTGACCGCCGGTGCACCGGCCGGCGCGCAGACACCCGAGCCGAGCGAGGAAGGGGACGGCCGGCTCCATGCCACGCTGACACTCGAAGCGCAGGAAATCGACGTCGCGTATCGGCCAGACCTTGGAGCAGACGATGCGGCGCACCGGGCGCTGCTCGACGGCACGGTCGGAGCCCGCGTCAGCATCGGCACTGTCGAAGGCCATCGGGCGTTGCGGATCGGCGAGCTGGCGCCGGACCTGGAGGCGCTGGCGGCGGCTCTCCGGGCAGCGGCAGCCCGAGCGGCGGCCCGCGAATCGAACGAGCCGGACGAGGAAGATGACACAAACGAAGACGACGCGGACGAGACCGACGCAGACGACGCCGAGGCTGAAGAGGAGACAGAAGAGACACTCCCTGAACTGTGGCTCGCGCGCGAGGCGTACGGATGGCGTCTGGAAGTAGTCGGTTACGGCGATGACGGAGACGGCGAGATCCGCGCCGTCCCGCTGAGCCACCGTGAGACGGCCGAAACCGCGCCGGTGTTGACCGCGTCGGTCGCGATGACGAACACCGAGGAGGGCCAGCTTGCGCTCCGTTGGGGCCGGCATGCGTGGAGTGCCGACTTCCGGTTCGATGAGCTGCCGCAGAGACCGCCCCGGCCGCGCGTCTCGGGACGCGGCACGGAGCGCGAAGCCTCGACGGACACAAGCCCCTTGTCGCGCGGGGTAACGCTCGCCGAGCGGAACGAGTCAGCCCTGGTGCTGCCGGACGGCGTCCGCATCTCCGTCCTCTTCTGGCAGGGGACCGACGTCGAGGACGAGGACTACGGCCGCTTCGAGAACACTGCTGACGGTGACGTCGTCGAGCTGGTTCGCGCCGCGCCCCTCCGGATCAAGAGTGACGTCCGGCTCCGCTTCGGCGGGACCGATGTCCCCACCGGAAACCTTGCGCCCGGCTTCGCCGGTGCCTATGCCATCTGGCTCCGCCGGGCCGGCGAGGACTGGGAGTTCGTCTTCAACAACGAGCCCGATTCGTGGGGAACAACGCACGATCCGGAGTTTGACGCCGCTGCGGTCGCAGTCGAGTATGCGTGGGGCGACCGGTCGTTCCGGCCGCTCGGTGCGACGCTGATCCCGACTGGAGCTGACCAGGGCCGTCTGCTGGTCCATTGGGGCCCCCACGAGTGGACGGCTGACTTCACGATCGTTCGATAACGGCCCGAGCGGGCGTGCGCTGGGTCGCCCCTTGCTTCCGCGTAGAATCGATCTGTCGTCCCGAGCGACCGATGGACATCGCCAGACCCGACCTCGCGCGGAAGAAGAAGCTCCGACAGGGGCTCTACGCCGGCTCGGCAGCAGTGGTGGCCATCCTGATCACCGTCGGGGTTTCGCAACTTCAGCCCGCCGCTCCCCGCATCGACGCGGACACCGTTTTCGTCGACACCGTGCAGCGCGGCCCGATGGTCCGCGAGGTGCGCGGCACGGGCACGCTGGTGCCGGAGACCATCCGCTGGATCCCGGCGGTGACCGACGGCACGGTCGAGCAGATCGTGATCCGTCCCGGCGCCACGATCGAACCCGACACGGTAATCCTGGAGCTGAGCAACCCGGTACTCGAGCAGGAGGCGCTGGAAGCGTCGCTGAACCTCGATGCCGCCGAGGCGCGGTTCACCACGCGGCGGGTGGAGGTGGAGCGGTCGCTGCTGGAGCAACGCTCGGCGCTCGCCTCGACCGAGGCGCAACTCATCTCGGCGCGCCTGCAGGCGGAGGCGGACCGGGAACTGGCGCAGCAGGGACTGGTCTCGACGATTCAGCTCCGGCAGTCGGAAGCGGCGGAACGGGAGCACGACACCCGGCTGAAGCTGGAGCAGGAACGGCTGCAGATGGCGACCGAGACGGTCGACGATCAGTTGGCGGTGGAGCAGGCGGAGGTGGACCGCCTGGGGACGCTGCACGCGCTGCGGGTGCAGCAGGTGAACGCGCTGCGGGTGCGGGCGGGGATGCACGGCGTGCTGCAGCAGGTTCCGCTCGACGAGGGGCAGCGGGTGACGACCGGCACGAACCTGGCGCGGGTGGGCGACCCGACGGTGCTGAAGGCGGAGCTTCGGATCGCGGAAACGCAGGCGAAGGACGTGCAGATCGGTCAGCGGGCGTCGGTGGACACCCGGAACGGGGTGATCCCGGGGCACGTGACGCGTATCGACCCGGCGGTGGAGAACGGGACGGTGACGGTGGACGTGGCGCTGGACGGCGCGCTGCCGCGGGGCGCGCGTCCCGACCTGACGGTGGACGGGACGATCGAGCTCGAGCGACTGGAGGACGTCATCTTCGTCGGCCGTCCGGTCTTCGGCCAGGAGGATAGCGTGGTGAGTCTGTTCCGGGTGGAGGCGGACGGCGCCCATGCCGCCCGGACGCCGGTCACGCTGGGACGCGCGTCGGTCAGCGCGATCGAGGTGCGGAACGGGCTGCAGCCGGGCGACCGCGTCGTGCTGTCGGACATGTCGGCCTGGGATCAGTTTGACCGCGTTCGGATTGAATGACGATGCCCGAGAACGACCTGCAACCGCTGATTTTCCTTGAAGCGGTCTCAAAGGTCTTCTACACCGACGAGGTGGAGACACACGCCCTCGACGGGGTGACGCTCGACATCCACCCGGGCGAGTATGTCGCGGTCTCCGGCCCGTCGGGCTGCGGGAAGTCGACGCTGCTGTCGATTCTCGGCCTGCTCGACACGCCGACGGCGGGCGCCTACATGCTGAACGGGCAGGGGGTGTCGCAACTCAGCCAGGCGGAACGGGCGCGGACGCGCAACCGGGAGATCGGCTTCATCTTCCAGAGCTTCAACCTGATCGGGGACCTGACGGTGTATGAGAACGTCGAGCTTCCCCTCACCTATCGGGGGATGGCGCCGGCGGAGCGGCGCGAGCGGGCGACGGCGGCGCTCGGGAAGGTGGAGATGGCGCACCGGGCGAAGCACCTTCCGAGCCAGCTTTCGGGCGGGCAGCAGCAGCGGGTGGCGGTGGCGCGGGCGGTCGCGGGGCAGCCGTCGATCCTGCTTGCCGACGAGCCGACGGGCAATCTCGACTCGAAGAACGGCGAGGCGGTGATGGGGCTGCTGCAGACGCTCCACGACGAGGGCTCGACCATCTGCATGGTGACGCACGACCCGCGCTACGCCGACCACGCCAAGCGCGAGATCCACCTCTTCGACGGCAAGCTGGCCGACTCTATCTAGTTTCGGTCTTCGGCGAGGCGCTGGGCGCGCCTGAAGAGGCCGCTGGCGTTGATGTGGGCGCAGAGGTCGAAGAACGCGGGGGCGGGACCGGTCCAGCGGAGCTCTTCAATGTCCTTGAAGACGGGCAGGTTTGTGCGGAGCGTCGCGAGGTCCCTGAAGAGCCCGGCGTCGTCGCGTGTGTCGGCCAGGGCGGCAGCGAGGCGCTCGGCGCCGCGCACTTTCACTCTCCAGGAGGCGGCGTCCGCCGGGATGTCGTCGACGTGCGGGTAGTGCGCGAGAACGGTAGCGGCCGACTTGGCGCCCCACCCGGGGACGCCGGGAAAGCCGTCGGCCGAGTCGCCCACCAGCGCCAGATAGTCAGGGATCGACTCCGGCGGGACGCCGAACTTCTCCCGGATGTCGTCGGCGTCGCTCACCTTCCCGGCGCGGCGGTCGAACTGCACGATGCGGCGTCCGTCAACCATCTGCGCGAGATCCTTGTCGGGCGTGCAGATGAATACCTGCTGGACCCGCGTGTCGGTAGCGGCACGTTTCGCCGCGGACGCGAGCGCGTCGTCCGCCTCGTGTTTCACGGTCTTCCAGACGATGACGCCGAGTGATTCGAGCGCCTCCTCGAGCGGGTGGAACTGGCCGAAGAGCGCCGGGTCGATTCCCTCGCCCGTCTTGTAACCGGGCCACAAGTCATTCCGGAACGACTCGATGACATGGTCCGTCGCAACACCGACGTGGGTTGCGCCGTCCTCGAGCAGCGCGATCATCGAGCCGATGACGCCGCGGACCGCACCCACTTCGTTGCCGTCGGCGTCGGTGGATGACGGCACCCCGTAGAAGTGGCGGAACAGCTCGTAGGTCCCGTCGATCAGAAAGACGTCCACCACGTCATTCTGGCATGCGCGGGAAGCAAACCAGATGGCGAGCGGGGCCGGCGTGGACGCCGGCGCACCTTCGCGCCGGCGTCAGGCGACGCCCTGCTCTTCGGCGGAAGAGGCCGCCGACGGCGGTGGCTCGTTGCGGCGGTGGCGGCTCCGCCCGGGCTGGCGCGGCTCGACGAACGAGCTGAGACGCTCGCTGAGTTGCGGGTCACGCAGCTTCCGGAGCGCGGCCGCTTCGATTTGGCGAATCCGCTCGCGTGTCAGCGAGAACTTCTCGCCCAGTTCCGCCAGCGTCGGCTCGGCGCCGTCGTTCAGGCCGAAGCGCATCCGGATCACCTCGCGCTCCTTCGGGCTCAGCGTGTCGAGCACCGATTCGGTCTGGCGGCGCAGGTCGAAAGCGACCGTCGCATCCGACGGGTTCACCGCCTGCCGATCCTCGATGAAGTCGCCGAACTGGCTCTCGTCGCTGTCGCCGATCGGTGCATCGAGCGAGACGACCGTCTGCGCGATCTTCCGCGCCTTGCGGACGACGGAGATCGGCAAGTCCGCCCGCTCCGCCAGTTCCGCCTGCGTCGGCTCCCGGCCCAAATCTCGCGCCAGCGTCTGGTTGGCGCGGTTCAACTTGTTGAGGGTCTCAATCATGTGGACCGGGATCCGGATCGTGCGCGCCTGATCGGCGATTGCCCGGGTGATCGCCTGGCGGATCCACCAGGTGGCGTATGTCGAGAACTTGAAACCGCGGCGGTAGTCGAACTTGTCGACCGCCCGCATTAGACCGATGTTCCCCTCCTGAATCAGGTCGAGAAACGCCAGACCGCGGTTCACATATTTCTTGGCCACCGAAACGACCAAGCGAAGGTTCGCCTCGGTCAGTTCCTTGCGCGCCTGGTCTCCCTCTACCACGCCGCGGCGAAGCGCCTTCTGAATCGCCTTCAGTGCTTCAGGATGCTCGTGCTGAGCCTGCAGCCTCTTCCGGATGGCGTCGAGTTCATTCTGCGCCGCCTTCAGCCGCTCGTCCTCGAGACTCCGATCCCTCAACCGCCTGACCCGGCGCCGTCCCTGCGCGTACTCGGCGACCGCCCGCTCCACCATCTCAATTAGTTCACGGCGGACGGCAGGCGTCGACTCCAGTCGCCGAACCGCCCGCGACAGGGCGACGTGTGCCCGCCCGATCTGCCGCTTCTTGTGGATGTCGGCTCGCTGCCGCCGCCTGTGAACCTCCGAAGCGTGGGCCTCATTCTTCGGCTGGAGCTTCTGGCGCTGCCTGCGTCCCTGTTCCGCCCGCTGCTCAATCCGTTCTACGTTCTTGAGCGCGGCGGCCACGTCTTCGGCGCCGGCGAGCAGCTTCGTCGTCCCGTCCCAGATGGTCCGTTCGGTCAGCTCGGTGTCCGGCAGGAGGACGGTCTCCCGGAGCGAACGGACGCCGTCCACCACTTCCTGTGCGATCACACCAACGTGACGCGCCACGATCATGCTGCGCGACATCCCACGGGTGATGCGGGTCTCCCCCCGCTCGATCCGCTTCGCGATCGCCACCTCGCCCGCGCGAGTCAGCAGCGGCACGCGGCTCATCTGGCGGAGGTAGGTGCGGACAAGATCCTGCCCCTGATCCTCTTCGTGCGGGATCGGTTCCGGCGGAACAGCCGGCGCCGGCCGCGAACCGGCGCGCCGCTTGGCGTCGCCGTCATCTACTTCGATCCCCTCCTTCTCAAGCTCCTGCACGATGGCGGAGAGGTCGTGATCTTCCAGATCCGACGGCGCATGCTCCAGCACCTGATCGAGCGAGACGTATCCCCGATCCTGGCCGAGGTTCACTAGATCCTTGACGATTTCCTGGCGTTCCTGTGTCAGCAAGCTGTCAACTCTCCCGCAGTCCGACGAAACAAACGCGACGGCTCGGCGTGCCTTGCGGTCCGGTTCCGGGCCGATTCGCGAGCCCCTTCTAAGTCAGGACGCCCTCCAAGGGCGGAGGGTTTCAGCCAAACCTGTTCATAATATCGAATCCGACCCGGGATCGCTACAGTAAAACGGCCATTTCCCAAGCAAGATCGCGCAAGATCGGCCATCTTCGGGCATCTGGGAGAAGAAACGTGCAAATCGGGATAGAATGGCCCGCCGGTGCCGGAGTAAGTATCGAGGAGTCTTCCATGACGATTGGTGAGAGTCTGCTGCCGGAACTGGATCAGGAGTTCGCCGGGGCGCGTACGACACTCGAGCGCGTGCCCGAAAACAAGTACGACTGGAAGCCGCATCCGAAGTCGGGATCGATGATCTGGCTGGCAGGGCACCTCGCCAACCTTCCCTCTTGGGCGCCGCTCACGATCGGCCAGGCCGAACTGGACCTGATGCCCAACGGCAAGCCGATGGACCCGCCGCCGGCACCAGCGAACAACGCCGACCTGCTCGCCACGTTCGACAGGCATGCGGCCGCCGCCCGCACGGCCATTGCCGGCGCGAGCGATGACACGCTGATGAAAACGTGGACGCTGCTCCAGAATGGCAAGCAGGTTATGACGCTCCCGAGAATCGCTGTGCTCCGGTCATTCGTCATGAACCACATGGTGCATCACCGGGCGCAACTTTGCGTCTATCTCCGCCTGAATGACATCGCGGTGCCGCCGCTCTACGGCCCGTCGGCCGACGAAGCCCCGCCCGATTTCTAGGCGGGAGGTTCACAACAGACTCTCGCGGAGGCATGTGGGGTGTCACAGGCAGGTCCGATCGCCACCCCCGCACTGCCCGGCGCCGCAGGCGGCGCGACACCGACGCTAGCGCCGCTGACGCCGGTGATCGGCGCGGAAGTCTCCGGCATCGATCTCGCGCGGCCGATCGACGAGGCAACATTCGCCTGGCTGCAGGCGGCCTGGGCGAAGCACCTGGTCCTCTTCTTTCGCGATCAGCCGCTGACTTTCGATCAGCACAAGGCGCTCGGCCGCCGCTTCGGCGAGCTGCACATTCATCCCGCGGCCCCAAAGGGCGCCGAGCATCCCGAGATTCTGGTCGTCCATGGTGACGACAAGGTGGAGTTCGTCGCCGGGAGCCTCTGGCATTCGGACGTTTCGTGCGACCGGCTGCCGCCGATGGGCAGCATCCTCCGGATTGAACAGGTGCCTTCCTGCGGCGGCGATACCCTCTTCGCCAACATGTACGCTGCGTACGAAGGGCTCTCCTCTCGAATGCAGCGATTGCTCGCCGGACTGACCGCCCTGCACGAGGGCGAGCATTACTACCGCGGCCGGTACGGTGCCGGGACGTTGCGTGACGACGATTACCCCTCGGCCGAGCATCCGGTGCTCCGGACCCATCCGGTTACCGGCAAGCCCGCGCTCTATGTGAACGAAGGCTTTACGACGCGGATCCGGCAGCTGCCGATTGCCGAGAGTGACGCCCTCCTGGCGTTTCTCTTCCGGCACTGCGCGCGGCCCGACTACCACTGCCGGTTCCAGTGGCAGGCCAATTCGGTCGCGATGTGGGACAACCGCTGCACGCAGCACCTGGCGATCTGGGACTACTACCCGGAGACCCGCCACGGTTACCGCGTGACCATTGCCGGGGACGCCCCGTACTACGATCCCGGGCGTCACCCGTCCTGAGTCAGGCGCCGAGCAACTGCATCGCGGCGATCGCGACCGTCACGCATACGGCCGCCGCCAAGGTCATGGCAATCCCCACTCTCGCCATGTCCCGGATCGTGAAGTAGCCGGCGGAGTACGGCACGACGTTGGTCGGACTCTCGGTCACGAGAATGAAGGCGAGCGTCGAGGTGAACGCCGCGGGAGCCGCGATGGCCCAGACGTCAAGCCGGAAGTCCTGCGCGAGAGCGATCAGGATTGGCATGATGATCGCGCCGGTCACCGTGTTGCTCGAGAAAGCCATGTGCAGCGCTGCCACGACCAGGACGATGATGAACGGCTGCAGCAGCCCCGGCACGTCGGGCAGGCGCCCCAACAGCACCTGCGCCAGCCAGCGCGCCGCGCCGGTGTCGAACACCATGACGCCGAGGGACAGTCCGGCGACGATCAGGATGACGCCACCCCAATCCATGTCCCGCTGCGCCTCCTTCCAGCGGAGGACGCTCAAGCCTGGCAGGAACAGCAGCAGCCCGCCGCCCAGAGCCACTGCCTGTGCCGGCGGGTCGATGCGCCCGCCGGTCCAGGCAGCGAGAAGGGGCGTCGAGAGCCAGACGGCGATCGTCCCGGCGAACACCGCCAACGTCCAGATCTCCAGTCTGCTCGGCGAGCCCAGCGCGGCGATACGCTCCTGGATCTCCGTGTCCCCGATCGGCAGTCGGTCGAGCTCCGGTGGGAACGCGCGGAGCAGCAGCCGCCAGCCGCACGGGATCATCAGCAGTGACGCCGGCACGCCGTACGCCATCCAGCGCGCAAACGAGATGTCGACATCCGCCAGCTCACGCAGGTAGCCGACTGCCGCCAGGTTGGCGCCGGCTCCGGCGGGAGTCCCGATGCCGCCGATGAGCGGGCCGAACGCGCATGAGATCATCAGCGCACGCCCGAAATTGCTTCGGAGCGGCTCGAGCTTCGCGTCGCGCAGCACTCCGACGCCGAGCGGCATCAGCAGCGCCGCCACCGCCATGTCGGTAATCCACATCGAGAGCAGCGCGCCCAGCACCAGGAAGCCGAGCAGCACCCGGTCGGTCCGCGTGCCGACCAGGCGCAGCATGTGCAGCACCAGCCGCGCGCCGAGCCCGGAGTGGGTGAATCCGGTCGAGAGAAACAGGACGCCGATGAAGAAAGTGACGAGCGGGTTGCCGAAACCGGCCGCCACCACCTCCGGATAGGGGGCAATTCCCAGGATCGGGATCAGCAACAGGACGGCGAGCGCGGTAACCGCGAACGGGACCGCCTCGGTCACCCAGAGCGTAATGGCGAAAGTCAGTATGGCGAGGCACGCCTTTCCGTCCGGCGTAAGAGCAATCTGTTCGCCTGCGCGTACGATCGGCGACGGTTCCGGGAGGGCGTCCACCGCCGCCATCAGCAGCAGGGCCAGGACGATGGTGGCGGCACGGAGGGTATCAGTCATCGGTGGTCGCCGATCGTAGCAAGGCGGGAGCTCATCCGACTGATATGATTCTGGCTGTCACCGATGCACGACACGACCGACGCCACCGGGCAACTCGCCGGCGCGGCCGCCGGTACGGAGTTGGATCCGACGGATCTTGAGAATCCGGCCCTCTACATCAACCGCGAGTTGAGCTGGCTGGAGTTCAACCAGAGGGTTCTGTTGCAGGCGGTGGACGAGCGCCATCCGCTGCTCGAGCGGGTGAAGTTCGTTTCCATCGTCGCCAGCAATCTGGATGAGTTCTTCATGGTTCGGGTGGCGACGTTACTCCGGAAGTTCCGGAACGACATCGAGGCGATTTCGCCCGACGGTTTGAGCACCGAGCAACAGCTTGACGCCATCCGCGTCCGCTCCAACCGGATGAGGGTCGACATAGAGCGCTGCTGGTCCCACACGCTCCGCCCACTGCTCGCCGCCGAGAGGATTCAGATTCTCGACCCGGCAGACTACACGCCAGCCGTAGAGCAATATCTGCACGACTACTACCAGCGGAACATCCACCCTGTGCTGACGCCGCTCGCGTTCGACCCGGGACATCCGTTCCCGTTCATCTCGAACCTGAGCATGAACCTGGCGGTGGTCGTCGAGCAGAACGGTCGCACCCGCTTCGCCCGCGTCAAGCTGCCCGACGTTCTTGCGCGCTTCGTACCGGTGCCGGCATCCGTCGTGGGAGATAAGGGCCACACGTTCGCGCTGCTCGAGGACGTCGTGAAGCTGAACGTCGCCTTGCTCTTCCCCGGCATCGACGTACGGAGCGCGCACCTCTTCCGCATCATCCGCGACACCGACATGGTGATTCAGGAAGACGAGGCGGACGACCTGCTCGAATCCGTCGACCGGACGCTCAAGGAACTTCGTTACGGCGATCTGTCGCAACTGCTGGTCGAGTCGTCTATGCCGGCTCGCGTTCTTAACATCCTGATCGAGAACTTCGAGATCGATGAAGACATCGTGACGCGGACCGAAGGGCGGATGGGCTATGGCGACTGGAACGCGCTGACCCGCCTGCATCTTCCGCAGTTGAAAGATGCTCCCTTCTCTCCCGGCACCATCTGGGCCGGGGATGACGAGGGGATCTTCGACGCAATCCAGGAGCGCGACCACCTGGTCCACCATCCGTTCGAGTCGTTCTCAGCGGTAGAGGCGTTTCTCCGCGTGGCCGTGGACGACCCGAACGTCATTGCCATCAAGATCACGCTGTATCGCATCGGACCCAACTCGCCGCTGCTCGACCTGCTGATCCGCGCCGCCGATGCGGGCAAACAGGTGGCGGCGCTGGTGGAGCTGAAGGCGCGCTTCGACGAGCGGAACAACATCGTGTGGGCGAACCGGCTGGAGTCGGCCGGCGTACATGTCGTCTACGGCATGGCGAACCTGAAGACGCACTGCAAGCTCTGCCTGGTGGTTCGCGAGGAAGTGGACGGCATCGTCCGCTACGCGCACGTCGGCACCGGCAACTACAACCGGGTGACGTCGCAGCTCTACACCGACTTCGGCCTGTTCACGGCGCGTCCCGCAGTCGTGGACGAAGTCACCGAGGTCTTCAACTACTTGACCGGCTACTCGAGTAAATGGGACTACCGCGAGCTGCTGGTCGCGCCGCACCACCTGCGCAAGGCATTCGAGGCGCTGGTGGAGCGCGAGGCGGCGCATGCGCGCGCCGGCCGCGAAGCCGGGATGATCATCAAGAACAACTCGGTCGCCGATCCGGAAATGATCCGCGTCCTGTACCGCGCGTCACAGGCCGGCGTGCCGATCGACATGATCGTCCGAGGCGTCTGCTGTCTCCGCCCCGGCATCCCTGGCGTCAGCGAGACGATCCGCGTCCGATCCGTCGTCGGCCGTTTCCTGGAGCACTCGCGCCTCTACTACTTCATCAACGGCGGCCAGCCCGAAGTGCTGATCGGCAGCGCCGACCTGATGGAAAGGAACCTCGACCGCCGCGTGGAGACCCTCTGCTACGTCCGCAACCCGGGCGTTCGCAACCACCTCCGTGATGTGGTTCTCGCGACCATGCTCTCCGACACCGACCGCACGATGGAACTCGAGACCGACGGCTCTTACCATCACGTCGCCGTTGACCCCGGCGCCGAACCGATCAACGCTCAGGAACGGCTGCTCGAGATTTACGCCCGCCGCCCGCAGGATTGGCGGGCCGTCTGAAGCGACGGGCCGCTGACCGTCAGATCAACAAATCAGCCGTCAGTAGCGGTAATGGTCGGACTTGTAGGGGCCGTCTACCGGTACGCCCAGATAGGCGGCCTGCTCGGGCGTCATCTCCGTGAGGTGCACACCGAGGGCGTCGAGGTGAAGGCGAGCCACCTTCTCGTCAAGCCGCTTCGGCAGCATGTAGACCTGCTTCTCGTACTCGCCCTCGTTCCGGTGCAGGGCGATCTGCGCGAGCACCTGGTTGGTGAACGAAGCCGACATGACGAAGCTGGGATGCCCGGTGGCGCAGCCGAGGTTCAGGAGCCGCCCTTCGGCGAGGACCAGGACGCTGTGGCTGTCCGGGAAGCGCCATTCGTCGTACTGCGGCTTGATCGGGATCCGCTCGATACCGGGGAACGCCTTCAGCCCGGCCATGTCGATCTCGTTGTCGAAGTGCCCGATGTTGCCGACTATCGCCTTGTCCTTCATCCGGCCCATCTGCGCAGCGCTGATGATGTCGCGGTTGCCGGTGGCGGTGATGAAGATGTCGGCGGTCTCGAGCATGTCCTCGAGCGTCGCCACCTGGTAGCCCTCCATCGCCGCCTGCAGCGCGCAGATCGGGTCGATCTCGGTGATGACCACGCGGCACCCCTGGCCGCGGAGCGACTGAGCGCAACCCTTGCCCACTTCGCCGTAGCCGCAGACCACCGCCACCTTGCCGCCCAGCATGACGTCGGTGGCGCGCGCGAGGCCGTCGGGCAGCGAGTGTCGGCAGCCGTAGATGTTGTCGAACTTGCTCTTGGTGACGGAATCGTTGACGTTGATGGCCGGGAAGAGCAGCGTCCCGTCGCGCATCATCTCGTACAGACGGTGCACGCCGGTCGTCGTCTCCTCGCTGACGCCCCCGATGGCGGGACCGATGCGGCGCCACCGCCCCGGGTCGCGCGCGGCGACCCGGCGCAGCAGGTCGAGGATGACGCCCCATTCCTCCGGTTCCGACGACGGATCGAAGGCCGGGATTGCGCCCGCCTGCTCGAACTCGTAGCCCTTGTGAATCAGCAGCGTCGCGTCGCCGCCATCGTCGACGACGAGGCTCGGGCCACTCCCGTCGGGCCAGACGACCGCCTCGTTCGTGCACCACCAGTACTCGGAAAGGGTCTCCCCCTTCCAGGCGAAGACCGGAATCCCGCGCGGCGCCTCGGCCGTGCCGCCCGTCTCGGGGCGCCCCACCGCAACCGCGGCGGCGGCGTGGTCCTGCGTCGAGAAGATGTTGCACGACGCCCAACGGACGTCCGCTCCCAGTTGGGCGAGCGTTTCGATCAGTACGGCGGTCTGCACCGTCATGTGCAGGCTCCCCATCACCTTCGCGCCGGCGAGCGGGCGTTCACCCGCATACTCGCGCTGGAGCGCCATCAGCCCGGGCATCTCCTGCTCGGCGAGGCGGATCTCGTTGCGGCCCCGCTCGGCCAGACCGAGGTCCGCTACCTTGAACGGGACGCGGCCCGAGGCGGCCGCCGCCTCGAAGGGGTGTGTGAGTTCGGCATCTATCGCCATGGTCGTCATCTGAACCATTCTCCTCGTCGTTCTTCCGTTTTCTATCGCTGCCGTCCGCCTAACGCCGTGACCGTCCACCACTGCGTGAGCGGCGGCGCGGCCGACCGTCGGACGACCCCGACGGATCCGATCCCCGCTTCCTTGGCGGCAGCCGCATTGAATCGGGGCGCTCGACGCCCGGATCGGCGGGTGGCGTGTGCAGCGTCTCCTGATAATAGTCGTCCAGCAGCATCGCGATGATCCGCGACTCGTCCTGGTTCTCGGCCAACTGCCGTGCGAGTGGGACGAAGCGCTGGCTCCGTTCGGTACGCAACCGGTCCCGCTCCCGGAGCCGCGCCTCGAGCAGCGCCGTCAGCCGCTCCGCCACGACCGCCGCGACATCGTCGTCGGTCGGGAGTGGGCGGGCCTCGAACGCGATCCCGTACCGCTTCGCGATCTGATCGATGGCCAGCCTCTCGGCCTCGGTCACGAGCGAAATCGCGGTGCCGGACGCGCCGGCGCGTCCGGTCCGGCCGGCGCGGTGGACGTAGTCTTCGACGTCCTCCGGCGGCTCGTACTGGATGACGTGGGACAGCTCCGGGATGTCGAGGCCGCGCGACGCGACATCGGTCGCGACGAGAAAACGGAGCTTCCTCTCGCGCACCTGCTTCAGGATCCGCTCGCGGTCCGACTGCGACCGATCCGCGCTCAACTCGTCCGCGTCGTAACCGAACCGCTGCAGTACGACGGTGACGTAGTGGACGCTCTGTTTCGTGTTGCAGAAGATGAACGCCGATGACGGGTTTTCCGTTTCGATGATCCGGACCAGTGCGCGGTCCTTCTCCATCGGCGCCACGGAATGGAAGACGTGCTCGGTGTCGGTGACGTGAACGTGGTCGCGGCTGAGGGTCAGGAACTCCGGCTCGGGGATAAACTCGCGCGCCGTCCGCATGACCGACGCCGGAAACGTCGCGGAGAACATGGTGATGTGGATCGACCGATCCGGCAGATAGGCCTGCACCTGCTTCATGTCGGGATAGAACCCCATCGAGAGCATGCGGTCCGCCTCGTCGAAGACCAGCGTCGTGAGGTCCTGCAGCGAGAAGGCGCCGCGCAGCAGGTGATCGAGTGCGCGCCCCGGCGTCGCGACGACCAACTGCACCCCGTCGCGGAGCGCCTTGATCTGCGGCTCGTAGCCGACGCCGCCATACACCGCGGCGGAACGAAGACCGCTCCCCGCCCAGAGCGTCTCCGCGTCCGACTGCACCTGCCGGGCCAGCTCGCGCGTCGGTACCAGGACGAGTGCCTGCGTTCGATCGCGCGAGGCGTCGAGCCGTTCCAGCATCGGCAGCAGGAACGCCGCGGTCTTGCCGCTTCCGGTCCGCGCCTGAATCACCAGGTCGCGCCCTGCAAGCAGGTACGGGATCGCGCGCGCCTGTACAGGCATCAGCGAGGTCCAGCCCGGATGGCTCACCGCCGTCCGGAGGCGGTCGGATAACTCGTCTATCGAGACGTCCGGAAGGGAATCCTGCGGTTCTGCGAGAGTGGACTGGAGGGCTGTCGGTTTAGGTATGGTCAATGTCCCTGCATCTGGAACTGCCTGTGACGACGTCGTGGGCAAGTCAATTCTACGTGGAATCAATCGACGCCGAACGCCAACAGGACGTTACCGGGCCGCCCGCCGAACGCGGCGTAGCCGGAGTTGACGTAGACCATGCCGCCGACCACCACGGCACCGGGACCGTTGATGGACCCGCCGCTGGCCGGGACGCCGTTCACGGTGTCGTAGTCGCCATTCGTATCGAACTCCCAGAGGACCGACCCATCCTCGGCGTCGTAGGCTCGGAACAGGCCATCGAGGGCGCCGGAGAAGACGACGCCCGGAATAGAGGTGATCGCGGCGAGGAGCGCCGGGCTGCACCCGTCGCAGACTGGCTCATGCGGCTCGCCGTACCAAACCAGCTCGCCGGTTCGGAGGCGCACCGCCGCCAGTCCGCCCGGCTCCGACGTCAGGAAGCCCGAGTTGGCAAAGTACGCCTTCTCGGCGTCGACTGTGAAGCCCCACTCGATGCCGCCCAGCGCACTCCCCGGTCCGACCTGGTACCGCCAGGCGACGGCGCCATCCCGATCCGGGTCGAGGCCGAAGACGACGCCGGACTTCTGACCGACAACGAGCAGATCGCGACCGTCGCTCATCGTGATGAGGACGGGCGAGGCCCCGAAGTCGAAGTCGGGGCCGCTCTCGTCCGGGCAGTTCGGGTTGGCGCCGCGGCAGTTGAGGATGAATGCGTCGTCCTGGGTGAACTGGCTCGTCCACCGAATCGCCCCCGTGTCGAGGTCGAACGCGATGATCGCGTCGCTCGTGGCGGGGGCCGGCTCCGTGTAGGCGTTGCCGGTCGCCGCGTACAGAAGCCCCCGTTCGGCATCGACGGTCGGCGCCGACCAGACAGCGGCCCCCGACGGCCCCATGAGGAAGGCGCCCTCCGGATTGCGCCCTCGCGGCGCCGGCGTCTCGGAAATGGTGTAAGTCTGCCAAGCCACGTCACCGGTGGCGGTGTCGAGCGCTACGACACTCCCCCGGAACGTGCAGCAGACGTACTCCGGGTCGGCCGCCAGCACTTCTTCCAGCGACGAAACCGGCACGTACAGCCGATCTTCATGCAGCACCGGCGCTCCCGTGATCCGGGCGCCCGGGTGGTCCTCGACGTCCCTCCGCCAGATCTCGGCGCCCGTCGCGGCGTCGAGTGCGTAGACGTTTGCGTTGAAATCACCGAAGAAGAGGGCGTTCTGGCCATCCGCCAGCCGGCCGACCGTCATGGCGCTCCGGACGCCGCTCTGCGGCGCGTAGGCCCAGTACGTGCAGCCGGTCTGCGCATCGAGCGAGAAGACGGTGCTGCGCTCGCTTGCAATGAACAGACGCCCTCCGACAACCGTCGGTTGTGACTGTGCGGATGCCGCGTCGGGGTATCCGAACGCCCACTTGAGCTGCAGACGCGGGACATCCGCGGCAGGCAACGCCGCGTGCACGGCCGGTTGGAAGCGGGTATTCCTGACGTCGACGCCCCAGCCGTTCCACTGCGCGCCTCCGTCCAGCCCCGACCAGTCGGCGGCGGGGGAGGTGGTGCAGAGGCCGGCGGCGGTATCGGCGTCCTCCACAACGCTGCGCCCCGTGATGAATTCCGCGACGGCGCGTCGCTCCTCCAGACTCAACTCCGCGCCCTGCTGCTGCATGATCCCGTCGGTGAGGGCGCCGACGATGGCGGCCGGCGGCACAGCCCGCATATTGTCGATGGCCAGCACACGCGGCACGACGTTACCGAGATGGCACGCGGCGCAGTGTTCTTCGAAGAGCGCCTCGCCATCGGGATCCTGGGCGGCGGCCGGCGCGGCGGCGGCCCGAACGACTGTTACGACGGCGATAATCCGAAGTGCCGGGCGGTAACGACGCATCAATCCTCCTGGCTCATGAAGGCAGGTTGGAGTGTCTGGCCGGTGCGTAGCCGGGTGCGCTCCCGGATGCGCCACCGCATCCGGCGCACCGCATAGGATAGCTCAGCGGGCGAGGACATCGTCGATGTCGTCGACCCGTTTGCCTGATGCTTGACCAGCCTCGGCACGCACCTGCGCAAGCTCGAGGATGCCGGCTACGTGTCGATCGAGAAAACGTACCGAGGCCGCCGCGACTCAGTTCGACGGCCGACGGCGGCCGGTCGGACGCTGTCCGAGGGCGCGCTGCATCACCTCGTACTGCACGCCCGTGATGCGACCGATCGACTCGATCCAGTAGGCCGCGTTGTGGGCTCCGGGTTGCTGCATGTAATCGAAGGGGATGTCCTCGTCCATCATGTAGCGCGCCAGCTCGCGGGCCCCGCTGATCAGCCGGTCTTCCGTGCCGCAGTCGAGATAGACGTGCGGGAGGTTCTCGCGCGGCACCTGGACGATCAGCTTGAAGGGATCGTAGGCGTCCGCCTGCTCCGGGGTGGAAAACATCGTCCCCTGCGGCGTACGCTCCGCCTGGCTGCTGAAGCGTTCACTGCCGATGAGCGGGTTCGGCTCGCGGCGCCGTGCTTCCTGCTCCGGCGTCAACTGGCGCGGCTCGCGCACGGGCATCTCGCCGCGCATCCTGGCCGCCGCCTGACGGCCGTACTCGAGGGCGCCGCTGGTGCTGCCGATCGAGATGAACATCTCGGCGTGGCGCAGACCCATCGTGATCGCGCCGTAACCTCCCATCGACAGTCCGGTGATCGCCCGCCCCTCGCGACGCGCGATCGTCCGGAAGTTCCAGTCGACATGGCTGATGACGTCCTGAATGACATGGTCCTCCCAGTTGTTCTTCTGGCCTCCGTCGTTGTCGGCCCAGTTGACGTACCAGGAGTTCCCCACGTCCGGCATGACGATGATCAGGTCTTCGTAGAGGCCAGCGTAGAAGGGTGCCCCGTTGGCGACGCCCCACGCCGTGTAGTTCTGCGTCAGGCCATGCAGCAGGTACAGCACCGGGTAGCGCTCGGTCGACGCCGCGTAGTCGTCCGGCAGCAGGATGTTGTACTTCATGGTCCGGTCTACCGCCGGACTGTAGAACTCGACCGTCTGGAGCTCGCGCTCCGCGGCAGTCGCCGCGCCGACCGTCGCCGCGAGAACGAACAGGAGCCCCGCCGCCGTCCGCCGCACGAATTGCCGTCTCAGCATCCTCTTCCTCCCGCCCTCTCAGGTCGCCGAGTGCGCCGACGCCACGGGCACCCATGCTAACCCGGATCGACGCGGGCCCAGCGCAATGCAACGGACGCTGGCGGGCGGGGTCTGGCGAACCGGCCGGGGCTGGCTGTATGCTTTCCTCTTTGCGTCACGATGGAGGTTCCTGATGCGACACGACCGCAACCGATCCGACGCCCGGGCGAGCTGGGTGCCAGGCCTTCTGGCCGGGCTCCTCTGCGCCTCCATCGGGCTGGTTGCCCAGGAGGAAGGGACCCGGAACGGGGAGTGGCCGAGCTACGGCGGCGACCTCGCCCATACGCGGTACTCACCGCTCGATCAGATCGACGGCGGCAACTTCAACGACCTCGAAGCAGTGTGGTCGTTCCGCACCGACAACTTCGGGCCGCAGCCGGAAAACAGCCTGCAAGCCACGCCGCTCATGGTGGACGGCATGCTCTACGCCACGGTCGGTACGCGGCGCGCCGCGGTGGCGCTCGATGCGGCGACCGGCGAGCTGCTCTGGTTCCACCGCTACGACGAAGGGGAACGGGGCGAGGCGGCGCCGCGGCGGCTGTCGGGGCGAGGCCTCACCTATGCGGATGACGGCGGCGACGGCAAGATCTTCTACGTCACGCCCGGATACCACCTGATCGGGCTGAACGCGAAGACCGGCCGGCGCCTCGCCGACTTCGGGACCGACGGCATCGTCGACCTCAAGACGCAACTCGATCAGGACATCGACCTCGTGACCGGCGAGATCGGCCTGCACGCGGCGCCGATCGCCGTCGGCGACACGATCGTCATCGGCGCCGCTCACCTCCCGGGCGGCGCGCCGAGGTCGATGCGCAACGTCAAGGGGTTCATCCGCGGTTACGACACGAGCACGGGCGACCGGAAGTGGATTTTCCACACCATTCCGCAGGGGGACGAATTCGGCAACGACACCTGGGAAGGGGATTCGTGGCGCTACACCGGCAACGCCGGCGTCTGGGGCCAGATGACGATCGACCCGGAACTGAACATGGTCTACATGCCGATCGAGATGCCGACGAACGACTATTACGGTGGCCACCGGCTCGGCGACAATCTCTTCTCGGACAGCCTCGTGGCGATCGACCTGGAGACTGGGGAGCGGAAGTGGCATTTCCAGATCACGCACCACGACGTCTGGGACTGGGACCTCCCGGCGGCACCGGTCCTGGTCGACATCACGGTCGACGGCCGTGACATCAGGGCAGTGGCGCTGCCGACCAAGCAGTCGTGGCTCTTCGTCTTCGACCGCGAGACGGGCGAGCCGGTCTGGCCGATCGAGGAACAGCCGGTGCCGCCGTCCGACATCCCCGGCGAGCGGCTCGCGCCGACCCAGCCGCACCCCACGAAGCCACCCGCCGTCGATCAGCAGGGGATCGGTCCCGACGATTTGATCGACTGGACGCCGGAGCTGCGCGAACGCGCGCTCGAGGTCTTGAGCCGCTACCGCTACGGGCCGTCCCTGTACACGCCGCCGTCGGTCGGGACGGCCGACGGAACGCTCGGCACGCTGCAGGTGCCCGCCTCGACCGGCGGCGTGAACTGGCCGGGAGGCTCGTTCGATCCGGAGACCGGCATCTTCTACCAGTTCACGAAGACCGAGGTCTCGAACCTTGGCCTGGTGAACGATCCGGAGCGGTCCGACATGAACTTCATCCGCGGCCGGCCGGAAGGCGTGAACGCCCGCGACGCGGCGCTCAACGTCGAGGGGATCCCGATCATCAAGCCGCCGTGGGGCCGCATCAGCGCGATCGACCTGAACACGGGTGAGATCCTCTGGCAGGTGGCGCACGGGGAGACCGCCGATAACATCCGGAACCACCGGCTGCTCGAAGGGGTGGACGTCCCGCGCACCGGACGGCCCGGCCGGGTCGGCACGCTGGTGACCAGGACGCTGGTGATCGCCGGCGACGGCGGCTCGTGGACGAACGCGGACGGTGAGACGGGCGCGATGCTCCGCTCCTACGACAAGGCGACCGGCGATGAGTTGGGACAGGTCTGGATGCCGGCGCGGCAGACCGGCTCTCCGATGACCTACGCGATCGACGGGAAGCAGTACGTCGTCGTCGCGGTGAGCGGTGGCGGCTACGGTGGCGAGTTGATCGCGTACGCCCTGCCATGACCGTCGGCGTTCCCAAGGAGACCTTCCCGGGCGAACGGCGCGTTGCACTAGTGCCAGGCGTCGTCGCGGCGCTCGCGAAGGCGTCGCTCGATGTCCTGATCGAACCGTCCGCCGGCTCCGAAGCCGGCTTCCCGGACGCCGCCTACAGCGGCGTCGGCGCGCGGCTCGCCGCATCGCGAGCGGAACTCTTCGCCGAAGCCGACGTCGTGTTGCAGGTGCGCAGTCCAGGCGCCGCGGATGACGCCGGGCGCGCCGACCTCGAACTGCTCCGCGCCGGCCAGGCGATCATCGGACTGTCGGACCCGCTCGGCGAGCCCGGCGCCGCGCAGGCGGTGGCGGAGCGGGGCGTCGCCGCGTTTTCGATGGAGTTGATCCCGCGTATCACGCGCGCGCAAAGCATGGACGTCCTTTCGTCGATGGCGAGCATCGCCGGCTACAAGGCGGTGCTGCTCGCCGCCGCGGCGCTCCCCCGGATGTTCCCGATGATGATGACAGCCGCCGGCACCATTACCCCCGCCAAGGTATTCGTCGTCGGGGCCGGCGTCGCGGGACTCCAGGCCATCGCCTCGGCCCGCCGGCTCGGGGCACGAGTCGAAGCGTACGACGTCCGCCCCGCCGTCAAGGAACAGGTCGAGAGTCTCGGCGCGTCATTCGTCGAGCTGCCCCTCGAGACCGAGGGCGCCGAGGACGCCGGCGGCTACGCAAAGGCGCAGGACGAGTCGTTCTATCAGCGGCAGCGGGAAACGATGGCGCGCGTCGTCGCGGCGAGTGACGTCGTGATCACGACCGCCCTGATCCCGGGCAAGACGGCGCCGATCCTGGTGACCGCGGAAGCCGTGGCAGGGATGTCGCCCGGCTCGGTGGTGGTGGACCTGGCGGCCGAGCGGGGCGGCAACTGCGAGCTGACGCAGGCGGACGAGACCATCGTGACCGATAGCGGCGTCACGATCCTCGGCCCGACCAACCTGCCGTCCACGGTGCCGTACCACGCGTCGCAGATGTACGCGAAGAACATCTCGACGCTGTTGCTGCACCTGGTGAAGGAGGGCGCGCTCGCGGTCGACATGGACGACGAGATCACCGCCGGCACGCTCGTGGCGCGCGACGGAGCTGTCGTGCACCCGCGCATCCGCGACCTGCTCGGCATGCCAGCACCGTCCGGAGAGTAATCATGGACGTTCTCATTCCACTTCTCACCATCTTGATGCTGGCGGTCTTCGTCGGCTTCGAGATCATCACGAAGGTGCCGCCGCTGCTCCACACGCCGCTGATGTCGGGCAGCAACGCGATCTCCGGCATCACGATCATCGGCGCGCTGCTGTCGGTCGCCTCCGACAACGAGACGGCGCGGATTCTCGGCTTCGTGGCACTCGTGATCGCCACGATCAACGTCGTCGGCGGCTTCCTGGTGACCAACCGGATGCTCAGCATGTTCCGCAAGAAGGACTGACGGCCCGGAACCAGAACACCGTGGACAGCACCTTCATCAACCTGATCTACCTCGTCGCCTCGGTCCTCTTCATCCTGGGGATCCGCGGGCTGACCCATCCGCGCACCGCGGTCCGCGGCAATCTGCTCGGCGCCACCGGGATGCTGCTCGCCGTGGTCGCGACCTTACTGGACCGGCAGATCTTCGGCGCCGGCACCGACGCGGTCGTCTGGATCGTGGCGGGCGTCGGCCTGGGAGCCGCCATCGGCGCGACGCTCGCGCTCCGGATCGCGATGACGGCGATGCCGGAAATGGTGGCGCTGCTGAACGCGTTCGGCGGCGGCGCTTCCGCGCTGGTCGCCGGCGCAGTGCTGGTAGCCGAGTCGGATCCGGCGGCGCAGACGACGGTCGCCACGGTGGCCTCCGGCCTGATCGGCTCGGTGACCTTCTGGGGGAGCCTGGTCGCCTTCGACAAGCTGCGTGGCCTGCTGCTACCCGACCGGCCGGTGGTCTTTCCCGGCCAGCAGATGGTGAACGCCGCGCTCGGCCTCGTCGCCCTCGGTTGCGGCGCGCTGGTGGTCATCGACGCCGGGATTGGCGGCCTCGGGCCGGTCGGCTGGTACGCCGCACTGGTCGGCGTCGCCTCGCTTCTGGGCGTGTTGCTGACGATTTCGATCGGCGGCGCCGACATGCCGGTCGCCATCGCGCTGCTCAATTCCTACTCCGGCCTCGCCGCCGCCTCGACCGGCTTCGTCCTGAACAACAACATCCTGATCATCACCGGCTCGCTCGTCGGCGCTTCCGGGCTCATCCTGACCCGGATCATGTGCAAGGCGATGAACCGCTCGCTCGTGAACGTTCTGGTCGGGGCCATCGCCGAGGGGGAGACGTCCGCCGCCGACGCCGACGCGATGTACGCCGGGCGGATCAAGAGCACCTCCGCCGAAGAGGTGGCGATGCTGTTCGACGGCGCCCGGCGCGTCGTGATTGTCCCGGGCTACGGCCTCGCGGTGTCGCAGGCGCAGCACCAGGTGCGCGACCTCGCCAACCTGCTCGAGGAGCGGGGCATCGAGGTGGAATACGCCATCCATCCGGTGGCCGGCCGGATGCCCGGCCACATGAACGTGCTGCTGGCCGAGGCGGACGTCGACTACGACAAGCTGAAGGAGATGGACGTCATCAACCCGTCGTTCGAACAGACCGACGTCAGCCTCGTGATCGGCGCGAACGACATCGTCAATCCGGACGCCCGAACCGACCCGAAGAGCCCAATCGCCGGCATGCCGATTCTGAACGTGGATCAGTCGCGCACGGTCGTCATCATCAAGCGGAGCCTCTCCCCCGGCTTCGCGGGCGTCCCCAACCCGCTCTTCGCTTCCGACAACACGCTGATGTTCTTCGGCGACGGCAAGCAGGCGGTGCTGGACCTGATCGCGTCGATCAAAGACGCGTAGCGACCGCGTTCCTGACGCTCGCGAGCAGACCCGCAACGGCCAGATGCCCCGCGAGGCAGGTAGACTTGTCACCTGTTGGCAGGTTCGCAGGAGGGTCCGATGCAGTTGGTTCTTCGCCTCGCCACGGCGCTCACGCTTGGCTGCCTCGTGTGGTTCGTCGCGGCTGACGTGACTGTCGCGACGCAATCGTCGACTACGAATCCGTACCGCGCCACGTTCGGTTGGGAGCAACTGCCGGCCGGACGAGTGCTCGGTACGGTGAGCGGCGTCTTCCCCGACCCGGACGGCCGCCACCTCTGGATCCTCGACCGCTGCGGCGCGAACGAGTGCGCCGGCACCGATCTCGACCCGATCCTGAAGTTCGACCTCGAGGGGAACCTGGTCGATAGCTTCGGCGCCGGTCTCTTCGCGTTCCCGCACGGCTTCTTCCTCGACCACGAGGGATTCCTCTGGGTGTCCGAGGGGGGCTCGCACGGCGATTCACGCGCCGTGGCGGGCGAAGCGATGGGAATAGGACACCAGGTCCTGAAACTGAATCAACAGGGAGACGTCGTGATGCGCCTGGGCGAGGCAGGCGTCTGGGGCGACGGCCCGAATCACTTCAACGGACCGTCCGGTGTGGTGGTTGCCCCCAACGGCGACATCTGGGTCTCGGACGGCCACCGGGGCGGCAACAACCGGATCGTGAAGTTCTCGGCCGACGGCGCCTTCATCCTGGAAGTGGGAAGCGGCGTCGGATCGGAGAGCAAGGAAGCGGCCCGCTTCTCCGATCCGCACGACATCAAGATGGACTCGCAGGGCCGCGTCTACGTCGCGGACCGGGGCAACAACCGGATCCAGGTGTTCAACCAGGAGGGCGAGCTGCTCTACATCTGGACCCACTACGGCAAGCCGAGCGGCTTGTTCATCGACCGCAACGACATCCTCTACGCGGGCGACGGGCTGTCAGGCATGGTGCGCACCGGTCCGCCCGACAACTGGCGCAGCAACCTGGGATGGGAGAAAGGGATCCGGATCGGCGACCTGAAGACCGAGCAGGCGTGGGTCACCCACTTCATCCCGCAGCATGACGAGGACGTGGGCGCCGGCATCGAGTTCCTCGGCGTCGACTTCGACGGCAACATCTACGCTGGCGAAGTGAGCCGCCGCCGCCTCGTCCGCTACGTCCCGCACCGCCCGTCGGAGCTGTACCGCACGCAGTAGGGAACGTGCCGGAGCTGCCGGAGGTCGAGCGGGGACGCAGACTCGCGGAAGCGGTGGCGGTCGGGCGCCACATCGAAGAGGCGGCGTGCGCCGACGACCCGATCGTCTTCGCCGGGGTCGGGCCCGAGCAGTGGCGCCGGGCGCTCGAAGGCAAGCGCGTCGTGGCGGCTCGGCGGTGGGGCAAGCAGCTCTGGTTCGAGCTGTACGCGCCGCCGCATCCGCTCTTCCACTTCGGGATGGCGGGCGGATTCAAGGCGCCGGCGTCCGTCCCGCTGCAGCTCAAGTCAGGACCGCGCGAGGACACCTCGGTCTGGCCGCCGCGCTTCATGAAGATACGGCTGCGCTTCGACGACGGCGGCGAGCTTGCCATGACCGACGGCCGGCGGCTGGGACGCCTCCTGCTGCGTGAGGATCCGGAGCACGAGCCGCCGGTCTCGAAGCTCGGCTTCGATCCGCTGCTCGCGATGCCGTCGCCGGCCCGGTTCTCCGCGCTGGTGCGGGCGCGCGGCGGCAACGTGAAGTCCCTGCTGCTCGATCAGTCGTTCGCGGCTGGCGTGGGCAACTGGATTGCCGACGAGGCGCTCTTCCAGGCCGGGATCGATCCCCGGCGGCGGGCGTCCTCGCTCACGGACGCCGAGGCGCGCCGGCTGCGCGCCAGGCTCCGCGCCATTGTCAGGTGCGCGGTGGACGCGAACGCGGACGACTCGCTGTATCCCCGCACATGGCTGTTCCACCGGCGGTGGGGCAAACGCGACGATGCACGCACGTCGCGCGGCGAGCCGATCGAGCACGTGACGATCGGCGGACGGACGACGGCCTGGGTGCCTCTGCGGCAAGGATGACGGACCCGCCGAGGGCACGACGGGCGCCCGGAATGCCGGGCCGGGAAGCCCGCGCCGCGGGTTTGTGCCCCGGGGGGGATTGCCATAAGATGCGGGTTGGACCCGGGGCGGCTTGACCGCCGGCCCGATGGACCTCCAGAGTCGACGTTTATGGAGGCGAGCACGATGAGAACGATCAGACTTGATAGGCAGCTCGGCATGCTGGCAGCCGTGGCCGCTGTCGCCGTGGCGTTCCCGGCGGCGGCGTTCGCCCAGGACAACACGGTGACCTTCACGAAGCACGTGGCGCCAATCCTGCAGGAGAACTGCCAGGTGTGCCACCGGCCGGGCGAGATCGGGCCGATGTCGCTCATGAGTTACAGCGACGTCCGGCCGTGGGGCCGGTCGATCCGCCAGAAGGTGGTCGACCGCGAAATGCCGCCGTACCAGTACGACCTCGACGTCGGCATTCAGGCGCTGCAGTACGACCCGCGCCTCTCGGTCGAGGAGATCGCGACCCTTGTCGCCTGGGTGGACGGCGGCACCGTCGAGGGCGATCCGGCGGACATGCCGCCGCCGGTCGAGTGGCCGCCGCGGGGCGAGTGGCGCCTGGCGGAAGAGTACGGCCAGCCCGACGTGGTGGTGCCCGCGAAGCCGTACACCGTCCCGGCCGAGGGATCGGACCTCTGGTGGGAACCCCTCGTCGAGATCCCGCTCGAAGAGGACCGCTACATCAAGGCGATCGAAGTCAAACCGTCGGCCCAGGGTCGCCACGTCGTCCATCACGCCAACACCAGCCTTTATCTCCGGAACGCGAACGGCGAGTTGGAGCAGCAGGGCCGGGGGCGGTTCACGGAGTACGCCAGCGGCAAGCTGGGCGAGATCGTCCCGGAGGGCGCCGGCCGGCTCTTGCCGGCGAACTCGCTGGTCCGCTGGAGCATCCATTACTACCCGATGGGCGAAGTGGTGGAGAACGAGGTGACGGAGCTCGCCTTCTGGTTCCATCCGAAGGGCTATGAGCCGAACTACCTCCAGGATCTGGGCCGCTACAGCCTGGTGGGCGACCTGGCGATCCCGCCGCACGGCTCGCAGATCCTCCAGGGCTTCCACACCTTCGACCACCCGGTCCGGATCGACAGCTTCCAGCCCCACGGCCATCTGCGGCTGCGCGGCGCGTCGCTCGAGATCTTCCACCCCTCCACCGGCGAGCGGGAAGTGGTGAGCATGGTCTCCGACTGGACCACCTGGTGGCAGCACAGCCACCTCTACGACGAGGATGTGGCGCCGCTGATGCCGGCCGGGTCGGTGATGATCCTGACCCACTGGTACGACAACAGCCCGGACAATCCGAACAACCCGGACCCGGAGCAGTGGGTCTACCGCGGCGGTCGGACGACCGACGAGATGTCCCACGCCTGGATCGCGGTCACGCATCTCGATGAAGCGGGCTACCAGCGGATCAAGGCGGAGCGGGAAGCGAAGCAGGCCGAGACGCTCGCGGGCGACGACGGCGGGCAGTAGGAGCCGGCAGCAGCGATGTGGCGTACGTGGCCCGTCGCCGGCCTCGCGGCCGCGCTGATCGTGTGCGGCGTGGCGCCGCTCGCGGCGCAGCCGCCGATTGACCGGTCGTGGCCGTCCGCTCCCCGCGAACGGGGCGGCGTGGGCACGGGGCTCACCGTGTCGCCCTTCTTCGAGGGCTGGTACGAGAACCCGGACGGCAGCTACACGCTGTCGTTCGGCTTCTTCAACCGCAACACCGAGGAGGTGCTGCACATACCGCAGGGGCCCGCCAACTTCATCGAGCCGGCGGAGTATGACGGGCGGCAGCCGACACTGTTCGCCCCGCGTCGCGACACCGGCATCTTCACCGTCACCATCCCGGGCGATTACGCGCGCGACGACGGGCGGGTCGTCTGGACCCTGCACACCCCCGGCCACGACGAACCGCACTCGGTGCCGGGGCGCGCCGGCGTCGAGGCGTACCGGCTGCACTACATCCCGATGGCAATGGGATCGCTGCCGCCGATGCTGAAGCTGCAGGAGGACGGGCCGGAGCTGTGGGGACCGATGACGCTCGCCGGCGACGCGCGCGAGGCGTCGACCTGGGCGAGCGGCCAGAACCCGCCGGGCAGCGTCACCAACCCGCTACGGATGACTGCCACGGTCGGGACGCCCCTGGCGTTGACTGTCCGGGTTGCCGACCGGATCGACCCGGATGCGGAGCGCGAGCCAGTCGCCGGGGGCGCCCGGTGGTTCACGCACCGCGGGCCGGCGCTTGCCACCTTCGGCGAACAGCCGCTCGAGCCGGATGCCGATGGCAGAGCCACGACGAGCGTGACGTTCAGCGAGCCTGGCGACTACCTGGTCCGGGTCCGCGCGGACAACTTCAATCCGGTCGACAGCACCACCGGCGATCAGTGCTGCTGGACGAACGGCTACGTCGCCGTCACGGTTTCGCCGTAGGTCAGGCAAACAGCCAGGTGCCGCCGGTGACGTAGAAGGCGACGATTGGCAACTCCCCCACCGCGACCGCCAGCAGGAAGCGGCCGAAGGGCATCCGGAGCGACCCCGCCACGTAGCAGATCACGTCGGTCGGGACGAACGGGAAGACCGACCAGGCGGTGACCACCCAGAACCCGCGGCGCGCGATCTGCGCCTCGAGCCGGCGGACGCGCGCGGCGTGCTTCCGCTCGAACAGTTCCGCGAGGCCGAGGAAGTCGAAGAACCAGTAGACCAGCCCGGACGACGCGACGACACCGCCGAGCGAGATGGCGAACACGGTCCAGTAACGGTCCGGGAAGAGCAGCGTGCCGGCGACGATCAGCACCGTGCTGGGAATCAGGGTTACGGGACGCAGGAGGCTCACGACGATGTAGCCGAGCAGCACCAGCGAACCCGACTGCCGGAGCAGGCCGACGAGATTCGCCGGCTCGATGAGGTCCGGCCGCGTGACGTAGAGCACGCTGAGTCCGACCGTCAGGGCCAGCCAGAAGCCGAGGGCGATGCGCCGGCTGGTGGTCATCATGGGCGGCTGGCGGCCTGACGGATGGCGGAACAGTGACCGATCACCCGGGAGGCTGACTGGCCGGAACGAGGCGCGCAAGGCTGGTTGCGTCGCGGATGAGCAGGCCGTCGGGCAACGGGACCGGCATCGCCCAGGTGGCGCCATCCGCGACGTCGTAGTGGCGCACGACGGCAAACGCCGCGGCGTCCGGCGTCACCACGAACAGTTCGGCGTCGCTCGTAAGCAGGAGGAGATCATCCCCTGCGATCAGAACGGACGCATGGTCCCCTTCGCGTCCCTCGCTCGCCCATCTCACGGCGCCGGTCGCCGCGTCGAGCGCCACGAACTGGCCGCTCCGGGTCGATGAATGTCCGTAGAGCGTGCTGCCGGCGAGCACCGGTGAGCTCATGTACATCGTCACACCCGCGTTGCTCCAGGCGGGAGCCACCTGCCAGGCGTCGTCCTGACGGCGGAGTGCGAACGCGTGGGTCCCCTCCCGGGGGCCGGAGACCACCAGGTGCGTGCCGGTCCAGACCGGCGTCACGATGTTCTCGTGCCATTCGTCGATGAACGGCACGCTCCACAGCAGCGCGCCGTTCGCCGCGTCGAGCCCGACGAGCGACGATTCGGTCAGCGTCACCACCTGGCGCTGGCCCTCGACGTCGATCGCGATCGGCGAGGCATACCCCGGGCCCGCACCGCTCCACGTCCAGATCTCGCGGCCCGTCGCCGGATCCAGCGCAAGCACTCGGCCTCCCGCGGCGTCGCTCCCGATCTGGACGACGAGCGTGCCGCCGGCGAGGAGCGGCGAGGCGGCCGTGCCGCTGAACAGGCCCGTCACGCGCACCGACGCCGAATAGTCGTTCCGCCACTCCAGGGCGCCGGACGCCGCGTCCCAGCTCGACAGGATCCCGCCGGCCCCCAGGGTGAACACGCGCCCGCCGTCGACGGCGGGCGTCGCGAACGGGCCCTGCAGCTCGGGTGGGGCGATGGTGTTCTGAATGAAGCGCGCCGGGTAGTCCTGTCGCCACAGCCGCGCACCGCTCGCGAGATCGAGCGCGGTCACGATCTCCGCCTCGCCGCGCCGACTGTGAACGAAGACCCGCCCGCCGGAGACCACCGGTGAGGAATAGCCCGCGCCAATCTCGACCTGCCAGGCGCGGACGAACGCCTCGGGCCAGACTTCCAGCGACTGCGCGGCCGGTGCAACGCCGTCGCGTCCGGGTCCGCGCCACCCGGCCCACTCCTGAGCCCACACCAGCGGGCCAACCGCCAGCACCAGCCCCGCTGAGACCACCCACTGCACGGCGCCAACCATCCTGCTCACCCTGTACCACGCCATCATGATGTCGCTACCGGTTTCCGTCAGCGTCCGCTCGCGCTAGCGCCGGGCCTCTCGGCTGTGCCAGACCCGAACAACGACGATCGTATCGTCGTGAATCCGGTAACGCAGGACGTACGCGCCTCCGCCGAACGGGATGAAAAACTCGCGGCGACCGGTGCCGTCCGCGAGCGGGCGACCGATCTCGGGCGTATCGACGAGCCTCGCCGATCCGACTCGAATCGCGCGCACGGCGCGTCCGGCCGCCACCGGGTCTTTCTCCAGCAGGAACTCGTAGAGACGCCTGATGTCATCCAACGCGGGCGCAAGCCAGCGGACTGTCACCGGCGGCGCGTGCGGCGGTCGGCCTCGACCGCCAGATCGTCCAACCACGCCATGACGGTCTCGTGAGACACCGCATCGCCGGATTCCACGTAGCGCTGCCAGCGGTCCAGGTCCTCGGCCTTCTCCCGCTCATAACCCTCCTCGGTGTCGAGATAACGGGCGACCGCCTCCTTCACCATCCAGTGGGTCGAGCGCCGCTTGGCGTACCCCAGCTCCTTGAGGCGCGCGCGCGTTTCGTCGTCCAGCTTCACTCCGACCGCCATCGCCATGTCTATCCACCCGTGGTTGCGTGAAGTACAACCTATCACAACCCATGGGATCGGGTCGCCGGGCCGAGCCGGCGTGATCAGGTGCGGAGCGGGGGCAGCGCCTCGCCCGCCGGGACGAAACTGAGGGCGACGCCGTTGTTGCAATAGCGCTGGCCGGTCGGCGGCGGGCCATCCTTGAAGACGTGCCCCTGGTGGCCGCCGCACCGGGAGCAGTGGTACTCGGTGCGCGGGAGGATGAGCTTGAAGTCGACCTTCGTGCCCAGCCGGCCCGGGATGGGGTCGAAGAAACTGGGCCAGCCGGTGCCGCTCTCGTATTTTGCGGACGACTCGAACAGCGGCAGGTGGCACGCCGCGCAGATGAACGTGCCCTCGCGCTTCTCGTGGTTCAGCTCGCTCGTGCCGGCCGGCTCGGTCGCTTCCCGGAACAGCACCCGGTAGGAATCGGCCGGCAGCAGCGCCTGCCACTCGGCGGCCGCCTTCTCGATCGGCGTGATCTCCGCCTCCTCCGGCGCCTCGCTCGCCGTCTTCCGCTCGTCCATCGTCAGCTCCCTGCCTGCTCCGTACGCGCTGCCGAACCGCCCGTCAGTAGCGGAACAGCACCCGCAGCTTGGTAAACAGCGCGCGGTTCCTCCGCTTCAGCGAACGGAACGGGTAACGCTCCTCGTCGATCAGATCCGCCTGCTGATAGTGGTCATCGTAGCCGACGTAGAAGACGGTCAGCGCGTTGATCCGGTAGGTCGCCAGCAGGTTCAGCGCCAGCGTGCCGTGGAACGAGTTGTACTCCGTGATATTCCGGATCAGCAGGCGGTCGGTGAAGGTGAACGTGCTGAGCGCCCGGAAGATCTTCACGTTGAACACCTTGCCGGCGTTCGGTCCGGGCCGGATGTCGGTGAAACCGCTGGTGTTGAGGTTGATCCGCGACGTCAGCCGCGGGTCGGGACGAACCGTGGCGGACACTCGCACGCTCGATCCGCGGCCGAGGTACGGGTTGTCCTTGTCGTAGAGGACCTCGTCGCCCCAGTTGAAGCCGCCGCCGAGCGAGAAGAGGCGGCTGGTGTTGAAGTTCGTCCGCAGGCTGTAGTTGTTCCGCTTGAAGCCGACGCCCTCGTACCGCTCGAACGCGCGGCTGCCCGAGGCATTCAGGCTGATGTTGCGCGCGAACTGCAGGTCGAGCCCGACGCCGGTGGCCTGATCTTCGCGGATCCCCGCATGGTTATAGCCAAGCATGTAGTCGACACTCGGCCCCCAGTCGATGATCCAGTGCTCCGGCCACCAGCGGTAGCCCACCTCGCCCCCGACCACCCGCTGATCGAACCGCCGGACGAACCCCACGTCGGTGTGGAAACCGGGATAGACGTGCGACGTGTAGCCGGACGCCTGCAGGTTGCGGCCGTCGTGCCGGAAGAGCGCCCCCAGCATCGGCCCGCTCTCGGTGGCGCCTTCCTCGTCCCGGTGCGTGGACTGAACGGCAACGAAATTGAAACGGCTCGACTGCCCCAGACGGAACTGGCCGTCGATTCCGCCGACACGACTGTAGCTGTCCTGGAACTCGCGGTCGGTCACGACCACGCCGAGGTGCGATTCGCGGTACAGGTCGTACCGCGCCCGCCCCACCAGGAACTGCGCGTTGCGCCCGTACGCCGGATCCGAAGGGTCCCGCTTGCCGGGCGCCTGGTCGTCCGCCACCAGGATCCCCATCGTTGTCCGTCCGACCTTGCCGGTCAGCTTTCCACCCAGATTCGGGTCGACGATCGTCCGCGTGTGGATCAGCTGCACCGGCGAGGTGAACTCGAAGATGTCCTGGCCCTCCAGAAAGAAGGGACGCAGTTCCGGAAAGAAGAGCGGGAAGCGTTGGTTGACCTCGATCTGCGCCCGGTCCGATTCGACCTGCGAGAAGTCGGGATTCGCGGTGAAGTCAGCGGTGAGGTTCGACGTGATCCCGTACTTGACGTTGACGCCCCCCTCCGGGCTGGTTCCCTGCCCCACCCAGGCCCCCGAGTCGTCGTCGAGCTCGCCGTACTGGATCGCGGTGAACGTCGGAAGGATCTCGAGGTTCCGGCTTGTTGACAGGTCGGTCATCCCCTCGAGAACGCCCATCTGCGCCATGAAGCTCTGCACGTCGCGCGACATCGGCGCCCAGACGATGTTCTCCCGATCCTTCCCCTTCACTTCGCGGGCGATCTGGAACCCCCAGCGGTGCTCCACGCCGGGCGGCCGCTGCGGGTAGCGGAGGCTCTTGAAGGGGATGGCCATCTCCGCCGTGTAGCCGTCGTCAACGATCTCAGCGTCGCTGTGGAAGAGCGCGTCCCACGATCGGTCGGCGGGCGGGATCGGCCCGCCACGCAGGTTAGACGCGTTGATGACGCCGTCACCCTGCACGTTGTAGGCGTTCACATCGAAGTCGTAGGAGCGTTGCTGATCCATGAACGTGTCGAAGTAGATCGTCATCAGGTCGTCCTGAAACGCCGTGTCGCGGTCGACCCGGCTGGCCCGCAGGATGCCGGGATCCTCGTAGTGCAGGTAGAACCCGAAGTAGATGTGATTGCTGTCGTAGGCGATGTAGATCTCGGTCCGCTCCGTCGCCGGCGGGCCGTCGAGCGGCGCCTGCTGCACGAAGTCGGTCAGGAGCGCCGCCTCGAGCCACGCCTCGTCGTTCAGCCGGCCGTCGATCTCGGGCGGCGTGTCAATCCGCGGCACGCGGACACGCGGCCGGTCGGCCAGGGCGCCGTAGTCCGGATCGCGCGACGGCGGCTGGGTATCGTCCACGAGTGCCCGGTTCGGTCTGAACGAGGCTGCTGCGGTCGCCTCCTCCACCGACTGCGCCGCAGCGCCGCCGGCGACGAGGAGCCCAAGGACGAGTGCAACGACAGAACGAGTGCAGAAGTCCCGCATGGGCCGCGCAGAGTCTATCCCAGCCGGACCGGCCCGGTAGGGAGGGCCACGGCACTTGGCGCGCGGCGCCAGTCTCCTCCACGATGCGTGGCTGCGACGCGACCGGCCGCTCCCACGCGGTCACCGAGGAGGACACAGCGTGAAGTCGACCCACGAGACTGCCGCCACACGACCTCCGCGTCATTGACTCCGCGGCCCTTTGTGATACTATAAACTGTATCATTTCAACCATATAATATTGCAACATATATATGCATGGGCGAGTCGATGGCGCGAACGGCGAAAACACTCAAGGCGGCAAGGCTCGCCAAGGGCCTGAGCCAGCGCGAACTGAGCGCCCGGACCGGGCTGACGCAGGCGCACATCTCGAGGATCGAGAACGCCGCGGTCGACATCCGTCTGCCCAACCTGATTGAGCTGGCCCGCGTCCTCGACCTCGAAATGATGCTCGTCCCACGCCCGCTTGCTCCGGCTGTCCGCAACATCATCGGGTCGACCGACGGCCGGGCCGCAGCACTCCCCGGGCCGAGGCCAGCCTACCGTCTGGATGACGACGAGGATGCCGCCGGTGGCCGACGTTGACCTGCTGGAGGTGCGCCTCCACGGAAAGCCAATCGGCACCCTGAACCGCCTCAGCGACGACCGGGTCGCCTTCGCGTTCAGCCGCGACTATATCGATGATCCCGGACGCGACACGCTGAGCCTCGCATTCAAGGACGACCTGGGGGGCCTGCTTACCGACCATCCGCCGACACGTCCGCGTCTTCTCCCGTACTTCTCGAACCTGTTGCCGGAAGGCGCCTTGCGCGACTATCTGGCGCGCCGCGCCGGCGTCAAGTCGCAGCGCGAGTTCTTCCTGCTCTGGGCGCTAGGCGACGACCTGCCCGGCGCGGTGAAGGTCCGCCCGGCGCCTGGCCGGCCGATCCCGGGGCAGGCCACGGAGCGGGTCGACCAACCCTCCGGCGACCAACCGCGCGACGACCGGCCGTTCCGCTTTTCCCTCGCCGGCGTGCAGTTGAAGTTCTCCGCCGTCACCGAGACGGCGGGCGGACTGACGATTCCGGTCCGTGGCGTCGGGGGTTCCTGGATTGTCAAGCTGCCATCGCCGACCTTCGATCGGCTTCCGGAGAACGAACAGGCGATGATGACGCTCGCCCGGCGTATCGGGATCGACGTTCCGGAAACCCGCCTGCTCCCCGTTAGGGATATCGCCAACCTCCCGGAGGGAATCGGCAGGTTCGGAGATACGGCGTTCGCGGTCCGACGTTTCGACCGGGCGGACGACGGCAGCGCGGTCCACGCGGAAGACTTCGCCCAGGTATTCAATCTCTACCCGGAAGACAAGTACGGACGCGCCAGTTATCGGAACATCTGCGAGGTGATATGGACCGAAACGGGCGAACCGGGTATCACCGAGTTCATTCGACGGCTGGTCTTCAACGCGCTGATCGGCAACGCGGACATGCATCTGAAGAACTGGTCGCTGCTGTACCCGGACGGCCGGACAGCGGCGCTCGCGCCGGCGTACGACTACGTCTCGACGATTGCGTACCTCGCCGACGATTCCATGGCATTGAAGTGTGTCCAGTCGAAGGAGTTCTCCCGCTTCTCGATGGACGAACTGCACAGTCTCGCGGACAAGGCCTTCCTGCCCCACACCATTGTCCTCAAGACCGCGCGCGAAACCGTCGAACGGTTTCGTGTCGCCTGGACCGCAGAGAAGGCCCATCTCGGCCTGCCAGGCGCCACCGTCGCGGCGATCGACGCGCACCTGACCCGGGTGCCGATCGCCGCCGCTCCGTGACCATCGATCGGGTAGAGTACCGCCCGATGCGGAGCGCCCTCGCACTCGCTGTCACGCTCATCCTCGCCGCCGCCGGCCCGGCTGTCGTCTCGGCCCAGACGCCCGACTTTTCCGGCTACTGGAGGCTGGACCGGGAGGCAAGCCGGATCACGCCGCCGGCGTTCAGCGGCGGACGCGGCGGCGCCTCGATCGATCGGCTGTTCATCACGCACGCGGCGAACGGCACGCTGATCGTCGGGACCGAGACGAATGGGCTGAAGGCATGGTCGTGGACCCCCGGCGCCGAGGGGACGATCCCGGTCGGGCGCGACACGACGATGCGCGCGTCGACCCGCTGGGAGGGCGACCGCCTCGTCGCAGAGGGAACGCGGGGCGAGATGCGGATGCACGAGGTGATGGCGCTCGAAGCAGGCGGACAGCGCCTGACCATCGAGGTGACGACCACCACGCCGGAGGGGGAGACGGTGAACCGCCTCGTCTACCTGAAGGATCAGCCGGTCGGGACGTGCGACACCTGGGCGATGCCCTGCAAGGACTTTACCGACCAGCAGCGCTAGCGCCCCAGGTCGAGGGCGACGATCCGTTCCCGGTCGCGACCGTAGAGCGTGGTTCCTACCAGCGTCGGGACGGTCCAGGAACGCGTGTTGAAGATCGGCGCGCGTGTCAGCGTCGTCATTCCGGACGGCGTCATCTCCGCGAGCGCCAGGTCGCCATCTTCCTCAAGGATGATCACCTTGCCGTCCGCATGCAGCAGGCTGGCCCGGCTGAAACCACGCTCGCGCCAGGCGGTCTCGCCCGTCTCCACCTGTGTCGCCGTCATGATCGCCGCCGCGCCCTGACCACTCGTGCCGTAGACGAAATCGCCCAGCCGCAGCGTGTTCAGGAACGTGAACCGGAGCCGCGGGTCGTACCAGAGCTCCTCGGTCCGCGTGACGCCGCCGGCGCGGACCAGCCGGATCGCGCGGCTCCCCGCGATGTAGCCCGACGAGAGAAACAGGATGTCGTCGTCGTCGTTCCAGAGCGGCACCTGGAAGTTGAAGTCGTTTCCCGCGTCGTGGGGATGCGCCCAGAGGACGTCGCCGTTCGCCGGGTTCATGCCGACCACCGCCTGGCCGGCGAAGACCACCATCTGCTCCTCGCCGTCGACCGTGATCAGGCCGGCCGGCGCCTCGGAAACGAGGAAGCTGCCGCTCCGCCAGACCACCTCGCCGTCCGACTGCCGGAGCGCCATCACCGACTGCCCCGGTCCCCCCACCTGCATGATGATGGTGTCGCCGTAGGCCAGTGGGCTCGCGCCGTAGCCCGACTTGATCATCGACCGGATCAACAGCGGCGGCGCGCCGAAGTCGGTGACGAAGTTCCGCGACCAGAGCAGCTCGCCGGTCGCCGCATCGAAGACGTGCAGCTCCTTGTTCGTCCCGATGGTGAAGAGCCGGCCGTTCTCGAGCAGCGGCGTCGCATGCGGCCCCGCGCCCTGGCCGAAGTCCTGCACGTCGGAGGGATACGAGTGCTCCCACAGCGTCTCGCCGGTCGCCGCATCGAGGGCAATGACCGTTTCCTCGCGGCTCCAGGGCGCTTCGCCCCCGTCGCCGTAGGCAACGCGGTACATCGTGAACAGCCGGCCGTCGCCCGCGATGACGGCCGAGTGGCCGGCGCCGAGCCGGCGGCTCCAGATCTCCGGCGGGCCGGCCTCCGGCCAGGCTGCAGCCAGGCGCGGCGCTTCCGCGATGATGAAGTCGCCGCTCGGCCCGCCCCACTTGCGCCACGCGTCCCCCTCCTGGGCGGCGGCGCCGGGAATCAGCAACAGGGCAAGCGCCAGCAGCAGCGTGCCGGTCGTCATCGATTTCATGGTCTTCTGACTCATTCCACAGTGCATGCTAACACTTAATACCTAAAACGTTAATACAAAGTGTTTAAACCACCCTTGCTTATTAAGGACTACGGCGTAATGTTTAACAGCGTCGCGGTCGCCCTTCTGCGAGCTCCTACTCGTAGTCGCTCGCCGCCAGTGACAGGCGGGCCACCTCCGTTTCGTTCCGGACCACGACGTGCCGGTTCGCGAACGCCGGGTGCGCCCAGAGGACCGGGCGGTCGTCCCAGCGGCCGGTGGCGCCCCCGCGCGTCTGCATGTTCGGTGTCATCAGCAGCGTCCGGTCGATCTCCTCGTAGCCGGCCGGAGTGAACCGCGCGATCAGCAGCTCGCCCGTCTCGTTGATGACGAACCAGCGGTCTTCGTGCTGGACGAGGTACGAATTCCCCCACCGCTCCAGCGGCGTCATGTCCCAGGTGGACCAGAGGTGCTCGCCGGTCGCCGCATCGACGCCGCGGAACTCCCCGTACCCGCTCAGGCCGTACATCACGCCGCCAGCCATCACCGCGGTGCCGAGCGTCGCCCCCTGCGGCGGGTGATCGGTCCGGTCGGGGTTGGCCCCTTCCCAGAGCGGACGCGCCGCCGGCCGGTCGGGATTGAGGGCCAGCATCAGGCCACCGTTCTCGATCTGCGACACCAGCAGGTAGCGTTCGCTCCGAACCGGCGTGCTGATGGTCAGGCCGCTCGGCACGACGAAGTCGTACTCCCACCAGGCTTCGCCGGTGGCCGGATTGAGCGAGGCGACGCCCCCGGTGTGCCAGACGATCAACTGCCGGACGCCGCCCGCGTCGATGACGATCGGCGACGAGTAACCCGGCTCGACCGTCGTCTCGATCGCGCGCCACCGTTCCTCGCCGGTCGTCCGGTCGAACGCCACCACCATGGCGTCCGGTTCGCCGCCGAGCAGGGCGATCAGCAGATCGCCTTCGACCAGCGGCGCCTGCGAGACGCCGAAGGCGGGAACAATTACGTTGTAGTCGGCGGCGGTGTTGAGGCGCCAGATCAGATCGCCGGTCGCCACGTCGAAGCACGACAGCATCCCGGCCGCGCCCAGGATGTACACGTGGTCGCCAAGTACTGTCGGCGTAATGCGCGGTCCGTTCGCGAACTTTATGTGGATGTTCCGGTAGGGGGCGGGCCACTCCGCCTGCCAGAGCTCGGCGCCGGTCTCCTCGTCGAGCACCAGCAGCCGCTCGTGGCCGTCCATTGTCCGGCTGCCGGGCGTCTCCTGATAATCGAGGACGAAGACCCGGCCGTCCGCCACCGCCGGTCCGGCGAACCCGCCCCGGATCGGCACCCGCCAAGTGGCGCGCAGGCCGCCCTCCGGAAAGCGTTCGATGATGCCGGTGTCGCGCCACACCGCGTCGCGGTTGACGCCGCGCCACTGCGGCCAGTCCTCCGCCTGGAGCACGGCGGTCAGGCCGGTAACGGCGCAGCCAATTGCCAGTGCGGCGAGGCGAGCGCGTGCATTTGGCATGGCCCTAGGAGCCCGTGGTGAAACCCCGCGTAGCACCGAGAGCGGTGAGGCGCCCGCCTGACAAGGCGCGACGAGGGAGCACATTGGCCATATGCGACCGAGGAGCAACGCCGTTCAGGTGGGATGCATCGCCGCTCGAATGGAGTGGGGGTTTCACCACGGGCTCCTAGGGCACGAGCGGCGCCATCGGGAGGACCAGGACGATGGAGAAGCCCCAGGGCGACGCGTCGTCGAGCCAGCGTTCGTTGCCGATGACGTCGCCCGCGCGCGGCAGGCCGGTTGCGACGTAGTCGAGCGAGCCCTCCAGCTCCACCTCCTTCAGCCAGTTCCCCTCCGGCAGCCAGTTGAAAAGGAGAAAGGCGGTGTCGAGCTCGAAGTTCAGCTTGTGCGTGTAAACGCTCCGGTCGGTCGGCCGCTCGCCCGGGCTGAACTTGTCGACGATGTCGAAGTGGCTCTCGACCCAGCCGCCGGTCTGATCGCCGGTCAGCCAGTCGAGATTCAACTCGAACTCGAACTCGATGCCGTTGTCGCGGAACGTCCCACCCGCGCCGGTGAAGGGATGGGTGCCCGTCTCGCCGGCCGGTGTGAATATCGTCTCCAGCGTGAAGCCGACGCGCGGGATCTCGGTCGGGATGCCGAAGGCGAGGATCAGCTCCGGCACCAGCTCCGTCGCCTCGCGGCCGGGCGGGCCCACGGCGTTGCCCGCAGCGTCGAGCTCCTCGACGCGCCCGCCGCGGCCGAGCGGCTCGAAGGTAAACGTCGGCTCCAACTTGAAGTCGGGTGCGCAGAAGACGCGGCAGGGCGGCTCGTCCTCCTGCGCCAGCGCCGGCGCCGCCCAGCCGGCCAGGATTGGCGCCGCGACTGCTCCCACGATCACCGCGCCGCCGATACGTCTCGTCCACATCCTGCCGATAGTCTTACACTGACAGTCAAATGATTGCCACGCGCCGAGGCTTCCTCGCTCCTGCTCTCGCCCTTGCCGCCGCGCTGGCGGGCGGCTGCGGCGGCCCGTCGCCACCGCCCCCCGACCCGGCCGACTATCCGGACGAGTACACCGGCTCGGCCGCGTGCCGCGACTGTCACCTGGAGATCCACGACACGTGGAGCGAGACGCTGATGGCGAACGTCCTCGTCGATCCGCGTGAGCGTCCCGACGTGATCCTGGGCGACTTCGACACGCCGCATCCCCTGGTGACGTTCGGGCCCGACGACGTGACGTTCACCTACGGCAGCAAGTGGAAGCAGCGCTACTTCACGCAGCGCGACGACGATCTGTTCGTCCTGCCCGCCCAGTGGGACGTGCAGAACGGCGAGTGGCGGCGCTACGGGCCGCGGACCGAGTGGTGGGTGGCGCACTACCCGGAGGATCAGATGGAGCGGCCGACCGGCCCGCTCTGCGACGGCTGCCATTCGGTCAACTACGACCTCGAGACGCGGAGCGTCACCGAGTGGAACGTCGGCTGCGAAGCGTGTCACGGGCCCGGGCGCGAGCATCTGTTCGACCCGGTGGCAGACACGATCGTCAACCCGGCGAACCTCGACCCGGTCCGCGCCACCGACATCTGCATCCAGTGCCACTCGCAGGGCCAGCCGCACGGCAACCCGATCGGCGGGGAGTATGTCGACTGGCCGGTCGGCTTTCGGCCGGGCGAGCGCCTGAGTGACGTCTGGGAACTCGACGCCTCGCACCTGGGCGAGGAAACGGTGACCCACTGGCCGGAAGGCTCCGCGCACAAGAATCGGATGCAGGGGAACGACTACGTCGGCAGCCAGATGTACGTGAGGGGCGTCACCTGCTCGGACTGCCACGACGTCCATGGCACCGAGCACGATGCGGACCTCCTGGAGCCGGGGAACGCGGTCTGCACATCGTGCCACCAGCCGCACCTGCAGCCGGGACCGGTCGGATCGCTCGAGTACCACACGCAGCACGATCCCGAGGGCGAGGGGAGCTCGTGCATCGCCTGCCATATGCCGCGGATCGCGCGCACCATCGCCGACGTCAACGTCAGCAGCCACACGTTCCGGTTCGTCTCGCCCGCGGACACCATCAGTTACGGCATCCCGAACGCGTGCACGTCGTGCCACACGCACGCGGAGGAGACGAACGAGTGGGCGCTCGAGGCGCTGCGCGACTGGCCGCAGGTCTCCCCCTGGCGGGTCGCGCCATGACCTGGTGGTGCGCCGGCGGCCACGCCGGCATCCGGTAACGCGATGCCGCTCCATCCGCAGATCGTCCATTTCCCGATCGCGTTGCTCATGACGGCGGTCCTGATCGATCTCGTCGCGCTCGGAACGGCGCGGGGCTCGACGTTGCGGCGCGTCGCGACCGGCCTCTATCTCGCGGGCGCGGCGACGCTCGTCGCCACGTATCTCACCGGCCGGAACGACGCCGAGCTGGTCCGCATCCCCGGTTCGGCGCATGCGCTGGTGGACCAGCACTGGGACTGGGCGCTCCGGACCACGATCTACACGGGCGCCGTCGCCCTCGTCCGCGCCGCCCTCGAGTGGACCGGCCGGATCGCCGCCCGCGCCGTCTGGCTCCCGATCGCCGCCGCCAGCCTCGCGGGGCTACTCCTCCTCTACCAGACCGCCGAGCGGGGCGGGCGTCTCGTCTACGAGCACGGCGTCGCCGTCGCCGCCCCGAGGTGACGCCGCCCGGACGCGCCAGCGCAAACCGCAGGCGAAACAGCTCACGCGTGACATTGAAATATGAGCGGTCATCGCACATATTTCAGTGTTTCGTAAGATCAGCCACCACGTATCGGCCCGCGGCACAGCCTCGGACCTGACTCAAAAAGGAGAAGACCATGACCGGCACTCGCCCCGTGTCCAGGGTCATCTGCATCGCCGCGCTGGCCTGCGCGGCCGGCGCAGCGTTGACGGTAGCGCCGCATTCCACCCTTGCGCAGGAGCGGCGCCCCCTCAGTCCGCCCGGCCACTCGGCCACCCAGGTGGGCGGCACGTTCGACCCCGTGCAGTACGGCTATCTCCACGGTCCCTGGATTGACGTGTACTACGGGCAACCCCTCAAGCGCGGGCGCGATCTGTTCGGTCCGCCGGACTGGGCGGAAATGCTCAACGACGGCGCTCCCGTGTGGCGCGCGGGCGCCAACCAGTCGACGCGCCTCGTCACGGAAGCGCCGCTTATCATCGGCGGCACGCGGGTCGAGCCAGGCGAGTACACGCTGTTCATCGACCTGGCGGACGACGGCTGGACCTTCATTGTCTCGACCTGGCCGGCGCAGCAGCCCTACGACGCCGAGAACAAGGATGCGCTCTTCGGCGCGTTCGAGTACACCGACGACCGCGACGTGCTGCGCACCCCCATGGAACTCGAGACCCTGCCAGTCGCCTTCGAGCAGCTCTCCTGGCAGTTCCTCGACATGACCGCCGACGGCGGCCGCCTCGCGCTGATGTGGGGCACCAGGATGGCGTCCGTGCGGTTCACGGTCGCCGCGCAGTGATACAGTCGGTGTGATGGCACGCGCCGCCCTCCACATCGCGGTCGTGGTCCTGATCGCGCTCCTGCCGGGGGTGCGCGCCCTCTGCGTCGACAGTTGCCTGGAGTTGCCCGCGGAGCCGTCGCGCACCGAGGAGCCCGCGTGCCATGGCGCGCATGGTGACGACCCGACGCCGCACCTCCCCCATGCGCCCGGTTCCGAGACCGGGTGCGACCATGACGACGTGTCGCGCGCACGGCCGGCCGCGAAGATCGGACCGGACCGCGTAGACACACTCGCGGCTGTCGCGGCGGTAACGCCGCATGTTGCCGTCGTTCCGTTCGTCCGGCCGGTCATCGCGGATCGCACGCCCGCGCCTTCAGTGGACCCCGGCGGATTCCTGTCGCCGCTTCGCTGCTGATCTCTCCGTCCGTTCCCGTTCGGTTTCGTTCATTCGACTCGACCGATGACGCGCGTACGGGCAATGCGGCCCGGACGCCAGGGAGCAGGCAGATGAGAACCAATCGACGACAGTTTCTCGGCGCGACGCTTGCCGGCGTCGGCGCGGCAGCGGCGGCGGAAGGGCCGACGGCAGGCCCCGCCATCGCCCCGGCCGGGGCGCCCGCGGACGATGCCGCTGCACCGACGCCGGTGGTCACCCCGGACCTGCCGACGCTGCAGCCACGCCGCATCGACGCGGACGGTGTGAAGGAGTTTCACCTCGTGGCCGAGCCCGTCCGGCGCGACTTCCTGCCGGGGCGTCCGGTCGACTGCTGGGGCTTCAACGGCACCATGCCGGGTCCGACGATCGAGGTGACCCAGGGGGACCGCGTCCGCCTCGTGGTGGAGAACCGCCTGCCGGAGCTCTTTGCGATGCACTGGCACGGCTTCGAGATTCCGATTGCGATGGACGGCGTGCCGGGGTTGACGCAGGACCCGATCGCGCCGGGCGAGACGTTCACCTACGAGTTCACACTGCATCAGCACGGCACGTTCTTCTATCACTCGCACATGGCGATGCAGGAGATGCTGGGGATGATCGGCCTCTTCATCATGCATCCGCGCGAGGCGTACGCGCCGCGCGTCGACCGCGACTTCGGCCTCATCTTCCAGGAGTGGGCGCTCCGGCCGAACAGCGATGTGCCAAACACGCTGGTGATGGACTTCAACTGGTTCACCATCAACGGGCGCGCCGGGCCATCGGCAACTCCGCTGCTCGTGAGGCGGGGCGAGCGGGTGCGGATCCGGATGGTCAACATGGGGATGGACCATCACCCGATCCACCTGCATGGCAACACCTTCCAGACGGTCGCGACCGAAGGGGGCCGCATTCCGCCCTCGGCGTGGCAGCCGGGCAACACCGTGCTGGTGGGCGTGGCGCAGGCGCGCGACATCGAGTTCGACGCGACGTACCCGGGCGACTGGGTGCTCCACTGCCACCTGCCGCATCACATGATGAACCACATGGTGGCGATGGTCGGCCCGATGCAGATGCGCCGCGGCACCTCCGACGCCGCGCCGCGGGTGCCGGGCTTCCCGCAGGACATGTTCATGGCGATGGACGCGATGGTGGAGAAGCCGGAAACGCGCGGCCTGCGTCCCACCTGGACCGGCGGGATGATGGGGATGATGACGCTGGTGCGCGTCCTGGAGAACGACGCCTACGACGCGATTCAGGCGGAGATCGCCGCTCGCCGGAACGGGGAGGTGGCGTGATGCCGCGCCCCGGGATCGCCCCCATCGTCGTAGCCCTTGTGGTGCTCGTCGCCGCGTCGGCGCCGCCTGCCGCGCTGGCGCAGCCTTCCGGCGAGCCGCTCACGCTCGAGGCGCTCGAGCAGATGGCGCTCGCGCGGAACCCCACGCTCGCCCAGGCGGCGGCGGACGTCACGGCGGCGGACGCGCGCGCCCGGCAGGCGGGCCGCTGGCCCAACCCCTCGATCGGCTATACCGCCGAGGAGGTGAGCGACAGCCCGACCATCCGCTGGGGCGAGCACGGCGTCTTCGTGGAGCAGGTCTTTCCGATCAGCGGCCGCCTCGGCGCCGACCGGGCGGTGCGAAGAGGCGTGGCGGACGAGGCGCGCGCCCACGAGGCGGCGCAGCGGCAGCGCGTCGTGACGATGGTCCGGTTGCGATACCGCGACGCGCTCATCGCTGCCGAGCGGGTTGCGATCCGCGACGAACTGGCGCGGCACGCGGCCGACGTAGTGACGACGACGCGGCAGCTTGCCAACATCGGTGTCGTCGACCGACCGGACCTGCTGGAGGCCGAAGCCGACGCGCATGCCGCGCAGGTGGCGGTGGAAGCGGCGCGGCACGACGAGCGGCGCATCTGGCGCCAGTTGGGCGCGGTGGTGGGCGACCCGTCGCTCGCACCCTCGCCCCTGGCTGCCGATCCGGACGCGCTGCCGCCACCCCTCGACGCGGCGATGGCGCTCGCCGCCCTGCTGCGCGACAGCCCGGAGCTGCGGGCGGCCGAAGCGGCAGTGACGCGGACAGCCGCGTCGGTCGTGCGGGCGCGGAAGGAATCGAATCCCGACCTGGTGGTGCGCGCCGGCCCGCGCTACAACCGCGAGCTGCTCGATCCGGGCCCGCGGCCGGTCGGCTGGGAGGCGTTCGCCGATGTCGGCGTCAGCATCCCGCTCTGGGACCGCAACCGCGACGGCATCGCGGCAGCCGAAGCGGAGCTGGCGCGCGCCCGCGCCGAGGTGTCGCGTGTCGAACTGGACCTGCGGGCACGGTTCGCCGAGGAGTACCGGTCGTACGCCGCCGCCGCGGACGACGTCCGGGCATATCGCGACGAGATCATCCCGCGCGCCGGCGAGGCGCATCGCCTCCGCATGGAGCGCTACCAGCAGATGATGGCGGAATACGCGGACGTCCTCACCGCCCGGCAGCGCCTCTACACCGCTCGCGAGATGTATCTCGATGCTCGCGCCCGAGCGTGGCGCGCCGCCATCCTGATCGACGGCCTGCTGCTGGAGGACGGCCTGCTGTCGCCCTGAACGCCCCGGTGCGGTGCGCCGGCGTCCACGCCGGCTCCGGCTACGACCCCGTGTCGAACCGCTGCGCGTCGACCGCCGCGTAGTGCGCCATCATCCGGTCGAGGTTGACGGTCGCCTCGAGCTTATCGACGACTTCCGACAGCCGGGCGCCCGGAATGACGCAGGTCATCTCTTCCGGCCGCATCCCGGTCCGTGCACGGCTCAGCGCGCAGCCGACGCTGGCGGCGACCGCGCCCTGCTCCTTCGCCATCGCCACGATGTGGCACTGCGGCTTCCCTTCGAGCGCCATCTCCGGGCAGGCGCTCTTCAGCGTCATCATTGCGAAACCGTTGATCCGCAGCAACACGACATCGGGCGCGACGGGCGTGTCGGCCAGCGGGCCGTAGACCACCGAGCCGGGCGCCTCGGCGACATGCGGCAGGCCCATCACCGCCGCCTGATCGACCCAGCCCGCCGCGAGCACCGCCTCGACGTCGTCCTTCGAGGCGGCCTCCTCCAGCGTCAGGAAGCCATGCGTGTAGCTGCCGACGCTGCAGTTGGCGTGGTCCGCCGCTTCGGTCGCGAACGTCCGTTCCGCACCGTGAATCCAGAAGACGCAGCCGGCCGGGACCTGTCCCGTCCGTCCCCGTTCGTTCGGGTCCGGATAGTCCGGTGTCACCCGCTCCGCCGAAGGCGTCTCTCCCGGCGCGTGAAACAAGATCGCCACGGGTGCGCCAGTCGGCTTCAGCGCCGCCACGAGACGTCGGTTCAGGCTCTTCCAGTCGGTCGATGTATCAGTCATGGGGTCGATCATAGTCGAGCCGTCCGTGGCCAGTCCGGCTTTGTCCAAACGCAAAATGGCATATTCCATGGATTTCAACGTGCATTCCCAGGCCGCCGCGTAGGGCGCCATCGGGTCACTCGACCCGGACGAAGTCGCGGGCGTCGGCCGGGGTGTCGAAGAGCTCTCGGAGGCGGGCGCAGCGGTACTCGAAAGCGGTGTTCGTGATGCCACGTCACGTAGGGATCCCGATCCTGTTCGTCCAGGAAGCGGTGCGGCGGCTCCCAGGCCGAGATCCGGCCGGTCCAGCGGATCGGAATCCCGCGGAGGCGCAGCCGGAGTGACACTTGCAATCCGTGCGTCTCGCGGGCCATCACTCTCAGGATAGCCGGGACGCCCAGGGTCACGTTGCCCGCGATGACGGCCGCCGGCGCGAACGCCGCTCTAGAGCCCGCGCAGGCCCTCCGTCAGCGCGATCGAAACGCCCCACGGATCGGTCAGGAACGCATACCCGATGCCCTCGGAGCTCTGGCGGTACGGCACGTCGAACGTTACGCCCCGCGCTTCCAGGTCGCGGCAGAACTGCTCGAGGTTCTCCACCTCGAAGCCGATGTGATCGAGCATGCGCCCCTTGGTGGGCGCTCCACCGGCATCGGGATTGTGGGAAAAGTTGAAGTTGATGCCGGGCAGGTCGACCGCATCGTAGCGCCAGCGCATGCCCGGGACGCCCCCGAACATCGTCGCGTACCAACGCTGCGCCTCCTCCACGGCGTCATCCACCAGATAGAGGTGCAGGTGGTGCGCGCGGATGGGACCTTCCAGCGGCTGGTTGTGCCGCTGGACGACCGTATCCGTCGCACCGTCGCCACGCGTGAACGTCAGGTTCGTCGCCGTGTCGTCGAACAGCTCGATCCGCTCGTCCTCCGGCGTGAAGATGTTGGTGATGCCCGATCCGCGGTCCTCGAACTCGAAGCCGGCCGCCGCGACCGTGGCCAGCGACTGCACGCGGAAGGCCATGTGGTTCAGGATCGAACCCTCGGTGCCGCCCGACGATTCGCCCTCGTCGAGCATCACCAGAACGTCCGGGAACGCCACCACGACCGTGTCCCCGACCCGATCCGCCTCGCCGCCCAGTGCAACCCAGAACGCGGCGTTCGCCTCGACATCGCGCACGACGTAGTGCAGATGTCCCATCGCCACGCCTGCGTCGTTCGGGGCCGCAATCTGCGCCGGCGCGACCGCGGCCGCAAGCAGCAGGCTGGAAGCCATCATCGAGACAAATCCGTGCATGGGCAATCTCGCGGTGTCGCGTGCCAGTCTATCTTCCAGCCGCATCCCCAGACGAATCGCCCACTGACTGTTCGACGAATCACCCGTTGGGGTTGCGTGCGTGCCACTGTCGGCCACGCGTACAAAAAAACGGCGGGCGTCCCATGCGCCTGTCATGGGACGCCCGCGCGAAAGGGCTCTGCGGACAGGAGGGGGCGCCCGCAGGCCCGTCGGTTGCCGCAGCTAGCGATTGCGACGATTGCGGAATCGCTCGACCTGTCTCTCGCGCTGCTCGACGCGCCGCTCGGCCATCGACTGCACCAGTTCCTGTTGCTCCGGCGTCAGAATCTGCCAGATGTCGGCGTAGGCCTGGGCCCCACGGACCAGCTCATCCGCTTCGAGTGCAGCGAGCGTCGCCGCAAGCGACCGGATGCGGCCTTCGTCCACCACGTCGCTCCGGACCGCTGCGTTCAGCGCCTGTCGGACCTCCCGCAACTGATCGCGGGTCGCTGCGGAAGCCTCGCGCGCCGCGTCGCGAACCCCATCGATCTCTGTCCGCTGGGCCTCGCTCAGGTCGAGCCTCCGGAGGGGGAGCAGTCCCCCCGCGCCGGGGCCGCCGCGTCCGGACTGACGTACAAAGCCGCGTGGCTGCGTTTCGATTGCCGCCACCGCTCCTTCTTCCGCGTGCGCGGGGGCGCCGAAGAGCGCGACCGCGCCCTGCGCGACGACCGTCGCGAGCCCCAGAGCAACCACCGCGCCCAGGACCCGCCTTCGTGTAACGTGGATTCGCATCGTGTGTCTCCTTCCGTGTTGTCGTGCGTCCTGTGCTTATTGACCGGCGCCTGGAGGGCGATTCTTCCCGGGAATCTCCGGAAATAACGAGGAGGGCGACGCGGTCTATGAAGGACACCAGCGGCAAAGGGACCTTGGCTGACGATGACGATGAACGGGGCCGAGAGCGAACGATGGACGGTCGCGTCAAGCCTGGCGGCGGCGAGCGCCTGGCCCGGTGCGGGCCGGCGCGATCGAGCCCCGGCGGCGACTGAAGAGGCAGTTTCGGTGGTCGATCCTTCCGACGCCGAGCGGGCGGATCCGGATCGCGCCGACGTGGAGGCGGCACGATCCGGCGACGCCGGCGCGTTCGAGGCGCTCGTCCTCCGTTACCAGACGCGAATCGTCAGTTACGCGGCAGCCCTCGTGCACGACGCGGGCGCAGCGGAGGATGTGGCGCAGGAGACCTTCATTCGCGCCTGGAAGGGCCTGCGGAATTTCCGGGGCGACAGCGCGTTCAAGACCTGGCTGTACAAGGTCGCCTCCAATGCGGCGCGGACGCACCTCCAACAGCGCGGCCGGCAGGCACGCTTCGGAAGCGAGAGTCTGGACGACGACGAGGCGGCGCTCCACGCGGACGACGTGCCGTCGGGCGCGACCGATCTCGAGAGGACGTTGGCCGTCCGCGAGGCGATTGACGTCGCGCTCGCGCAGTTGCCGGAAGAATGGCGGGTGGCCGTAGTGCTGCGCGACGTCGAGGGACTCGACTACAAGGAGATCGCAGAGGTGACCGGCGCGCCGATCGGCACGGTCGAGTCGCGCATCTTCCGCGCGCGGCGGCGGCTGCGGCCGCTGCTGCAACCGGTGGCGGGAAGGTAGCGGACGCCGTGAACGACGACGCGATGACAGACGGGAGCAGGATGATGACTTGCGAACAGGCCGAATCGTTGCTCGTGCGGGCCGCCGATGGAACGCTCGATGCCGACCGGCGGGCGGAGATGGATCGGCACCTCGCCACGTGCGCGGCGTGCCGCGAGGCGATGGACGTGCAGCGGTCGGCTCGTGCTCTGCTTGGGGCGCGTCCCGATGCGGCGGTGCGGCCCGGCTTCGCCACGCGCGTCATGGCCAACCTGCCGGCCCAGGATCCGGGCGGTGCGCTCGACACCACCGCCTTCGGGGGCGGCGACTGGCTCAACCTGCTGAACTGGCGAGCCTGGACGATCCGGCTGGCCCCGGTCGCCGCCACGCTGGTACTCGCCGCCGCGCTCGGCTTCGGCTCGGCAACGAACGGCACGGACGAAACTGACGAGGCCATTGCCTTCACCGACCTCGCCGCAGCGTGGGCAACCGACGAAGGCACGACCGACGCCGTGACACGGTTGTGGCAGAACGAGACGGGCGACGTGGGCGACGACTTGTTGCTGGATCTGCTTGTTGCCGGACAGTGAGGAAGGATGACCGCGATGAAACGAGAGCTGTGGGTCGCGCTGTTTGTCCTCGTGATCTTCGTGACCGGGCTGGCGACGGGAATTATCGTGACCCGCTGGTCGCCTTTCGGGTGGTTCGGCCAGCGGCCCGGTCCGTCGGCCTTCGGCGGACCGGTCGTGCCAGCGGCACTGGGGCGCGGCCGCCTGATGGAGCGGGTCTCCGAACGGCTCGATCTGACCGAACAGCAGACGGAGAGCCTGGAGCAGGTTTTCGAGGCGCGGCGGGAACGACTTCGCGCCGAGCGGGAAGCAATTCGGAGCCGGATCGAGACGGAAAAGGAAACGTTCCGGACCGAGATTGCCGACATCCTGACTCCGGAACAGCTGGAGACGTTCAACGCCGAGATCGTGCGGTTGGATGACGAACGGCGGCGCCGCACCGGACCGGGAAGGCGCGGCCCGCCGGGCGGGCGAGGTCCGGATGGACGCGGGCCGGCGCGTGCGCCCTGGCGCTAGCGCGCCCTCGGCGCGCCGGCGCTAGACTTACCGCCCGTGGCCAACTGGGGAATCGCCGCGGGCGGCTTGCTGCTCCTCGCGGCTGCCGACCCCCGCTTTGCGGGCATCGCTGCCGCGCTCGCCTTTCTGCTCCATCTGCTCGGGCGCGGCGTCAGCGCGGCGAACCGCCCCGACCGGGTAAGCGCCGTCCCCGAGCTCTGCTTCGCTTTCGCGATAACGCTCTGCCTCGCGCTCTTCGTCTTCTACCGCTTCCCGATCTCCGTCCCGTTCGTTGATCTCGCGGACGGCGCCGGTCTGGCGGAGTGGCCCGATCCGTTCGACGGCGCACCGTTCGCGGTGCCGGGACTGCTGGCGACGTTCGGCCTCTCCGTCTTCGTCTGGCATGCGCTCTCGTACATCGCGGACCTCTACCGGGGCGAGGCGACCGCCGGCCGCGACCCGGGGCAAACGCTCGCCTACCTCTTCTTCTTTCCGTCTCTCTTCGCCGGACCGACGCTCCGTTACCGCGATCTGTACGCGCCGCTCGCCACCCGGGAGCCGAGCATGGCGGCGGCGGCGTACGGCGCGCGACGGATCACCATCGGCATCGCCAAAGTGTGGCTGATCGGCCGCACACTGGCGGCGCCGGCCGACGCGGCGTTCCGGGCGGCCCCGGACGAGTTGAGCGCGACCCTTGCGTGGGCGGGACTCGCCTGTTTCGGCCTGCAGGTGTACTACGACCTGTCGGGTATCTCCGACATCGCGCTCGGAGTGGGGCGGATGCTCGGTTTCCGGTTGCCGGAAAACTTCGACTGGCCCTACGCCGCCGATTCGCTCGACCGGTTCTGGCGCGGCTGGAACGTAACCCTCAACACCTGGTCCCGGACCTACCTGCGCGTGCCGCCGCTCCTTGCCTTCGTTGCCGTCGCCGCCTGGCACGGCGCGGCACCGACGCTGCTCGCGTGGGGCGCACTGCAGGGGGGGCTCGTCTGGCTGGAACGGACCCGGTGGTGTGGCACCCGCCTCCAGCGGCTGCCCACCGCCGCCCGTCACACCTGGGTGATCGCCGCGGTGACGTCAGGCTGGATTCTATTCCGCGCCGAGACGTTCACCGGCGCCGGGTTCTACGTCGCCGCACTGGCCGGCTTCGGCGGCGCGCCGCTCCCCGGCACGCCCGGCCCGGCCACCACCTGGACGATGGTCGCCTTCCTCGTGGGCGCGGTCGGCGCGGTACCGCTGCTGCGGGCAATCAGCCGCTGGAGCGTGACGCTCGACGCGCTGGCGACCGCGCTGCAGATGATCGTCACGGCTGCCGTGATGTTTGTGCGGACCCGCCTGAGTGGACGGCGCCGGCCATAAGCGGACGTCGTCAGACCGCGGGCTCCGCGCCGCGACAGCCAGCGCCAGCTACCAGGGCTTTTCTTCGCTGACGCGCCAGCGCGACGGCTCGTGGTGCTCCAGGTACTGCCGCCGCGTGACCCATCCAAAGATCATCGCCTTCGTCAGCCACCAGTGATCCGGCCGGAGCGCAAAGTAGATGTGCGCCACCACGAGGCCGACAAGCGAGACCCCCACCAGGCCATGGATGACGTACACCCAGCCCCACGTCTGTTCACTGACGAGGTACTGGTTCGGCTGGAAGAAGGGGGTTGGAATCCGGAACATCATCAGGATGCCGGTGGTGATCACCGTCACGCCGACGATGGTGAGGATCCAGTGGTAAAGCTGATTGCCGAGCGGATACTTCGCCGGCCTCGGCGCCGCCTTGATCTTCCCCGCCTCGCGCAGCATCAGCGCCTTGAACGCGGGGATGTCCTTCGGCCCGGCCCAGATCGACCAGAAGTCGAGCCAGACAGTGGTGTGGACGATGTGCCAGACGATGACGCCGGTGAAGATCATCCCGGCCCAGTAGTGCCATGGCACCCAGTCGAACTGCAGGCCGAGAATCGGAAAGAAGGCGGTCAGCAGCAAGACGAACATCGTGGCTGACATTGACCAGTGGAAGAGCCGCGCCGTGAGCGAGTGGCGAAGGATGCGCGCGGGAACGGAGATGTGCTTCGCTTCCATCGCATCCGCTTCCACGGCCGTACGGCGGTGTCCGGCCGACAGTATGGTGTAGGCGGCATGGGCCAGCACGAACATGATGACGCAGAAGATACTGACCCAAAGCGGATCCCAGTTCAGGTGCTGCAGGAGGGGACGCTGCCAGGGATCGTGTCCCCAGACGACGAACTCCATGCTTTTCTCCTCGTTGCGCGAGGCGGCGCGCGGTGCGAGCTATGACATCTTGACGACCATTGCGGCCGCCACCGGCTCGTCCTCGCTAGCCAGTTCCGATTCGAGCTGGCGGAACTCACCGAACGCCACCCACTGCTCGTCGGTCCAGTACTTCCGGTGCGCGCGCGGTTGCGCGACGAGTTCCGCGCCGTCGGTGCCGGCGTAGATCGGCACCCGTTCCTTCGCCGTACGGCGGCGGTTGGCGTCGATCGGGACCGCGTCGGTCACCTCGTGAGTCGGCAGCGGCACCGAAACGTACTCGACCCCGCGTTCGTCCACGTACACGACAGGCACAATCCACTATTCTACTGGGCCGGGCTGCGATAGACTAGGCAATCTACCGGACCACTTCGGCGGACCATTTTGGAGGAACGATGATGAGAATCAGCAGATCGGGATGGCGCCGGGCCGGGATGCTCGGCCTGGTCCTCGCGCTCGCCACCGGCGCGGCGATGCTGATGGCGCCCGCCGAGGCACAGGAAGCGGCCAGGGGCAATCCGTACGGCGAGTGGCGCTACCAGAGCGGCGACGCCTGGGGCACGCGCTATTCGCCCCTCGATCAGATCAACGCCGACAACTTCGAAGACCTTGAGGTGGCGTGGGTCTGGCGCGGCGACAACTTCAGCCCGCACCCCTACTACCTGTCGCGCTCGACGCCGAGCTACATCGACGGCGTCCTTTACTCCGTCGCCGGCTATCGGCGGACGATCGTCGCCATCGATCCAGCAAACGGCGAGACGCTCTGGACCTACCGCGAGCCGGAGACGCGACGCTGGCAGGAGTCGATGCGCGCCAGTTACGGCAAAGGCGTCGGCTACGGAGAGGTGGACGGCCGCGGCGTCATCTACATGATCACGCCGGCGTTCTTCCTGCACGCGCTCGACGCCAAGACGGGCGAGCACCTTGAGGGTTTCGGCGAGCCGGTGCCGATCGAGGGCTTCCCGCGGACCGGTGTCGTCGACCTGCTGAAGGACCTTGGCCACCCGTACGACGCCTATGAGGGGATCCCGATGAGCGTCGGCTACATCACCAGCTCGTCGCCGCCGATCGTGGTGAACGGCACCGTGGTGGTGGGCAACTCGCACGAGCAGGGCTACAGCCAGACCCGCATCGAAAACATTCCGGGCGACATTCTGGGCTACGACGCGCGGACCGGCCAGCACAAGTGGAAGTTCAACGTCATCCCGCAGTCGGAGAGCGAGTTCGGCTTCGAGACGTGGGAGAACGACGCGTGGGATTGGACCGGCGACGTTTCGTCGTGGGCGCCGCTGTCGGCCGACCTCGAACGGGGCATCGTCTATATCCCCACGAACGCACCCACCATCGATTACTTCGGAGGATTCCGGCCAGGGGACAATCTGTTCGGCACCAGTACCATCGCGCTTGACGTCGAGACCGGACAACGGGTCTGGCACTTCCAGACGGTGCACCATCCGATCTGGAACTACGACCTGCCGAATGTCCCGATCCTGGCTGACGTCACCGTCGACGGCCAGGAAGTGCCGATGGTGATCCAGGTCACGAAGCAGGGGATGACGTTCGCGTTCAATCGCGAGACGGGTGAGCCGGTCTGGCCGATCGAGGAGCGTCCGGTGCCGGTGTCTATCGTGCCGGGCGAGCAGCTCTCGGAGACCCAGCCGTTCCCGACCAGGCCCGCGTCGCTGAACCCGCTGGGACTCACGGCGGATGACGTCATCGACCTGACGCCGGAACTGAAGCAGGAAGCGCTCGATATTCTGAGCGACTTCCGCGTCGGCGGCCCCTACATACCGCCCCTGCCGAACAATCACACCGAGAGCGTCAGCGGCTGGGTTGCCTGCGGCGCCGGTGGGGTCAACATCACCCACCCGGCGACCCTCGATCCGGAAACCGGCTACCTGTATCAGGCGAATGGGCAGGGTTGTTCGGGCCGCACCGTGCAGCCGGGCGCCGACGTCGACAGCGATCTGCACAACTGCACGTCAGACTCGGGCGAGTGCACGACGACCGGCGTGACCCTCTCCGACTGGGTTCAGGGCGGCGGCATCGGCTTCAGCGGACCGCAGGGCCTGCCCATGTACAAGCCGCCGTTCAGCAAGATCACCGCGATCGACATGAACACCGGCGAGCACGTCTTCGCTATCCCGGTCGGGGAGCCTTCCGATCGGATGCAGAATCACCCCGCGCTGCAGGGCGTCGACCTTTCGGGCGTAGGAGCCGAGCGCGGCCGCGCGATCCTCATGACCACCAGCCGCCTGCTGCTCGCTACGGAGGGCACGGGTGGACCGCCGGTACTCAACGCCCACGACAAGCGGACCGGCGAGAAGCTCGGCACCGTCGAGCTCCCCGCCCCCGGCCAGTACGGCATGATGACCTACCTGCACGACGGTCAGCAGTACATCATCGTCCAGATCGGCCAGGGGGGCACCCTCCCTGGTTCGCTCGCGGCGCTGCGGTTGCCAACGGAATAGTGCCAGCGGCGACAGCCGCCAGTCGCGCTGCGGACGTCGGACAACTCCAGAGCGCGGGTCGATCCCATCCGGATCGGCCCGCGCTCTTTTTTTGGGCGCGTCGGCGTCCGCCCGTTACTCGTCGAGGAGAGTCTGAATCTTGGGAGCAAGATCGCCGGTCTGGCCGAAAGTAGATTCCCGGAGCTTGCCGTTCCTGTCGATGAAGATGGTCGACGGGGTGCCGTGGAGGGCGTAGGTGTCGAACGTCGTCGGAGCGTACTGGCGGGTGCCGAGGTACGCGGTGACACGCTCGATCAGTTGGGACTGCTGATCGGGCGGCAGAACATCGAACTGGGGAACCTGGGGGCGGATGGCGGCGAGCGCGTGGTCCCGGGTTGGTTCGCCGGTGACGGGGACCAGTTCGTCCATGGCGAGCGGGAAAGGGATGCGGTACCGGAGCCTGCCGTTGTCGAGCATCCGCGCCTGCTTGAGCACGCGGCGGGTCTCGCCGATCACTTCGCCGGTTTCAGCGAGTCGCTTGAGATTGTCGAGTGTGTTCTTGTCCCAGTCCTCGAAGGCAGTGGCTATGCCGAGGACGGCGACGGGCTGACCGGCGAAGTGGTCGTGGACCTTGATCGCTTCGGGGATGGCGGTAAAGAAGCAGCCGGGACAGTTGACCTGAAAGACTTCAATCAGGACGACGCTGCCCCGGTGCTGATCGAGGTTCGTCGGATCACCCTGAACCCAGTCCGAGACAGCGAGGTTGGGGGCGGGTCGGCCCGGAGGGATGGGCATGGCGGGGTGAGGGTATCACGCGGCCCCCGCGGTCAGGGCTGGAGGGCGTGGAACGTGACGCGGTTGAGATCGCGGGCGCGGGTGGAGAGCTCGGTGTCACCGGCAGGGTAGCCGCTCATTTCGAGCATGTAGGCGAGGATGTCGGTCTTCTGGGCGCGGGTGACGCTGGTGGGGTCAGCCTGCGGCATCGAGATCCGTATCCGCTCGAAAAGGTCCCCCAAGGGCAGTCCGTCCCAGTTCCAGACGAAATCGCCACCCGCCAAGCCGGGGGCCATGTCGATTCCTTCCATGGCGGGACCGTGGCACTCGGAACACTCGGCCTCGTAGACCGGTTCTCCACGCCGGGCCTGCGCCTCGGTGTAGACGCCGTCCCAGACGGTCAGTTCCTGGGCCGCGGCACGGCCGGGAACTGTCACCGCGACAACCGCCAGCGCCGCCGCGAAGCATCGGAATGCCGGCGTGAACGCCGGCACACCCCGACTTGCCGGCTTGGACCCCGGCGCACCACGGAAGGCCGACGCACCACGGAATCCGACAATCTCCATCGATGCCGATCCAACCACGCCGGAGGCTGGACCGCAAGTGGTTGGCGTTCCGGGCCGACTGTGCGAGACTCGCCGGGCAGGAGGTTCCGATGCGAAGGGAAGTAATCGCGATCATCGCCGGGATCGTCTTGATATTGGCGCCGGCCGTCGTGGCCGCGCAGCACGGCGCAGTGGACGGTGAATGGCGCACGTACGGCGGCGACCTCGGCAGCACGCGCTATGCGCCGCTCGATCAGATCGACGGGTCGAACTTCAACGATCTGGAGGTGGCCTGGCGCTTCAGGACGGCGAACCTCGGCCCCGGCCCCGACTTCAACTATCAGACGACGCCGCTGATGGTAGACGGCGTCCTGTACGCCACGGCGGGCAGCCGGCGGAACGCGGTAGCGATCGACGCGGCGACGGGCGAGCTTCTCTGGATATACCGCCTTGACGAGGGCGAACGGGCGGCCAACGCGCTCCGCCGGATGTCGGGGCGCGGCGTCGCCTACTGGACGGACGGGCAGGGGGACGAACGGGTCTACCTGGTGACGATCGGCTACCAGCTCGTCGCGCTCGACGCGAAGACCGGCATCCCGGTGCCGACGTTCGGCGAGAACGGCATCGTCGACCTGAAGCAGCACAACGATCAGGTGATCGATCCGCTCACCGGCGAGATCGGCTGGAACAGCGCACCGATCGTCGCGCGCGACACGGTGGTCGTCGGCGCGTCGCACCGCGGCGGCAGCGGGCCGCCCAGCCGCGAGAACATCAAGGGCTACATCCGCGGCTTCGACGCGCGGACCGGCGAACGGAAGTGGATCTTCCACACCATCCCGACCGCGAACGAGTTCGGGCGCGACACCTGGCTGAACGATTCGGCCGTCTACACCGGCAACACCGGCGTCTGGACCAACCTCACGGTGGACGAGGAACTGGGCATCGCGTATCTCCCGATCGAGATCCCGACCGGCGACTACTACGGCGGCCACCGCCCGGGCGACAACCTCTTCGCTGAGAGCCTGGTGGCGGTCGATCTGGAGACGGGCGAGCGGAAGTGGCACTTCCAGTTCGTCCACCATCCGGTCTGGGATTACGACGTGCCCTGCCCGCCGATCCTGGTGGACATCACCGTCGACGGGCGCGAGATCGCGGCGGTCGCGCAGCCGACGAAGCAGGGCTGGGTGTTCGTCTTCGACAGAGTGACGGGCGAGCCGGTCTGGCCGATCGAGGAGCGTCCGGTCGAGCAGGGAAGCGTCCCGGGCGAGTGGTACTCACCGACGCAGCCGTTCCCTACGAAGCCGCCGGCGTTCGAGCGGCAGGGCTTTCCGGTGGAGGAGCTGATCGACTTCACTCCGGAGCTGCATGCCGAGGCGCTGGAGTTCATCTCGCAGTTCAAGGTGGGGCCGGTCTACACACCGCCCATCGTGCAGGGGGACGGCGGCAAGCGCGCGACGCTCTTCGTCCCGAACGGCGCGAACTGGCCGGGCGGATCGTTCGATCCGGAAACCGGCATGCTCTACCTCTACTCGCACACGCTGATGCGCGCGCTCGGCCTGGTAAACGATCCGGCGCGGTCCGACATGGACTACATCAACGGGCGGGCGGGGTCGTTGACGGTGCAGGGCCTGCCGTTGCTCAAGCCGCCGTGGGGGCGGATTACGGCGATCGATCTGGACCAGGGAGAGATCGTCTGGCAGGTCGCCCACGGGGAGACGCCCGACCGGGTCCGGAATCATCCGGCGCTGCGCGGTCTCGACATTCCGCGGACCGGGAGGACGGGCGGCGCCGGCGGAAGCTCCGGAGGGATCGGAACGCTGACGACGAAGACGCTCGTCATCAGCGGCGAAGGCGGAGCGATCACGCGGGAAGACGGAACCCGCGGCGCGATGCTTCGGGCCTACGACAAGGCGACCGGGGAGGAGCTGGGCGCCGTGCGGACACCGGCGGCGCAGACCGGATCGCCGATGACCTACATGCTCGAGGGGCGGCAGTACATCGTCCTCGCCGTGGGTGGGCGGACGTACCAGGCGGAGCTGATCGCGTTCAGGTTGCCTTAACAACCACCAGTTTTCCGCTGGCAGGAAAGTGTCTCTTACTTCACGACCCTACGTGGTCCACATCGGGCTGACGCCACACACTACCGCGCACCACCACCGCCCGTGGTTGTATCCAATGAGAACGGATCAGGTCCCGTCCCTGCGGCGAACTCGCGTTCCTTCTCCCGCGTGCCGATGAACATCGCCGACAGACCGTAGTTACCATCTGAACACCGCGGCTCATAGTAGATGCGGTTTTCCTGATTGCTCTGACGCTTCAGCTCTTGCCGAACCGTCCAGGGCGAGACCCACACATGAGGGTCCTCGACCAGCACTTCGTACTCGAGCGTGTCGGCGTCGGCAAGTCTGTATCGCTCCGTGAGCTTAAGGTTCTCAGTTGAGCCGCGAAACGGGAACTTCGGGGAGAAATTCGTCGTCTCGATGATCAGGGTGTCGCCCTCCCATCGCCCTCGCGAGTCACCGTGGCGCAAACGGACTTGGCTCGGCGGATGGTTCCCGTGCAAGTTGACGATGCGCTGGAATCCCTGCCCCTGCCCGGTATCAAAACCTATCGCGATCGACTCCTCACCCTGCACGATACGGCGGAACCCATTGAAGTCCGGGGTAGTCCCTCCCATGCACCGATCACTCAAACTCTGATCCTCAGGGCCGTCGTGGCGGTTCATCCGGGCCGTGTTGTAGAAGGGCGGAGTGTCGAACCGACGCGGCGATGGCGGCCCGTATTCCCCACCTTCGCAGCCGCGTGCGCCCTGTTGGCAGGTCGGGGTGTTCCGCATGAGGGCTTGACGCCACTCAAGCTGCACCTGCTCCCTCTGCGCGGCCTCTGCCGTCAGATCAGGAAGCCTCCCGTTCGGTGGGTCCACGACGAGCGACGTGCGCGGCCCCGCCGGCTTCACGGAGGTATAGACGGCGTTATACGCCCCAGAAACGTCCTGCGCCGTCCCGATGCCCTCGCGCCGGTCGCGGCCCGCGTTCCCCATGGCGGCCAGATCCCGTGCGGCCCGCTCCTCAGCGGTCGCAAACTCGCGATCCCCAAGCTCTGGCGCCCGTTCAAATGGGGTGGCGTAAACATCGACCCAGATCCCCCCGAGGTCTGGATGCCCCCCCGCAGTCGTGCTCGGAGCCTGCCCCGCCAGTTGGGCCGTCGTGAGCTGCAAGACCACGACCACGGCTGCGAACACGGTCGCCACTCCGAGCACTTCGAGCAGTCTTCGCCTCATCTCCATACCTCCCAAGACCAAAAAGGGGTGCCTTGCGTGCAAAAGATCTGTGAATGCTAATTACACTCAGACGAGCCATTCTGTCAATGACTCCAGCGGCATCGGTCACCGCTCGATACGCCCGTCCTCGGGACCGGACCGTTGAGACCAGGCTGTTCCCTTGACCCGGGTACTACCTGTACGAGGTGAGGGGCGACCGCTTTCCCATGATGTGCATCAACCCAGCGGAACCAGGGCCTGGATCAATACCAGCGTGGCATCGACGGTCAACTCAGCGTAAGCTTCCCGGCGGCGGCCCGTGCGTCGCGGCCGAAGAACGCGGCAAAACGGGCGATCCGGCCGCGGGCGGTGCTCCGGGACTGGAACTGCCGGACCACGGTAGGGGCCTTGTAGCGTGGCGAAGGCGGCTTGGGCGACAGCGATGCTCAAGGAGGAGGACGGTTATGGATCCGATGCGACGCAAGATACTGATAACGGGCGCCGCGGCGACGGCGATGGCCGCAGCGCCGCGCGTGTTTACTCAGCAGCCTGAACAAGGAGGCGCCGCCATGTCCTTCTACGAGAATGGCCCCGTTCGCATCCGCTACGAGGAGGCCGGGTCCGGTTTCCCGCTGTTGCTCATCGCTGGCGGGGGATTGAACTCGACGATGTCCCGCTTGATCAGCAGCCCCTTCAACCCGATCGAGGAATTCAAGGGAGAGTACCGCTGCATCTACGCGGACCTGCGCAACGCCAATGACGGCCAGTCGTCCGGCCCGCTCGAGATCGACCGGCCGTGGGATTCCTATACCGATGACCATCTCGGTCTGATGGATCATCTGGGCATCGACAAGTTCATGGTGCTGGGCTTTTGCATTGCCGGCCCCTTCATCTGGAACCTCTTGAAGCGGGCGCCGGATCGTGTCGTCGCGGCCGTGCCGGCGCAGCCGGTCGGGTTCCGGCCGGAGATGCCCACCGTGATGTACGACAGCGGCATGACCCGCTGGGGTCCGGAATTGGTCGAGCGCCGGCCCGAGATCACGATGGAGATGGTCGAAAGATTTCTGACCGGGATGTTCCGCACCGACCCCGACTTCGTCTTCACCGTGACACGCGATTTCGCGCGCAATTGCCAGACGCCCGTACTGGTCCTGCCGGACGACACGGCGGCGCACTCGTATGCCGTCGCCATGGAAATGGCGATGCTCGCGCCGCAGGCCGAAGTGAGCATGTACCCGTGGAAGGAGCCCAGGGAGCGGATTCCCCTGGTGGTGCGCCAGATACGTTCCTTCCTCCGGGCGCATCGGTCTGCTTCTGTGTGAGCGGCGGTAACGATCGTCAGGCCCGGGCGGCTCACCACGCCACTGACATTCGGGCGCCCAATCCGCCGTTCGGCAGCATCGGCGACACCGTAACGCGGGTCGATCCGGACGCCTTGTACAGGGTCTTGTGTATGGCGCCATCGACGAGTGCGCCGAGCAGGGGGCCTCGTCGCTCCTAGGGCGCCGCGCCGGTCGCCACGTCCATGATGAGGCGGCTGAGGAGGTAGATGCGGGGTTCGACGGACGAGAGTTCCACGTACTCGTTCGCGTCGGAGTGGGCTCCGAAGCCCACCAGGCCGAAGCCCTCGATGACGGGAGCGTCGCTCTCCAATGCGGCGAAGGCGGCATCGGTCCCGCCGCCCGCCGCCTGATCGACAGCGCCCAGCTCGCGGTCCAGTTCGCGGTAGATCGACTGGGCGTGCGCCGCCAGCCGGCGCGCGCCGTTCGTCACCTCCAGCGGCGGACGGCGGCGTTCGAAGCTCACCTCGACCGTGGTGTCAGGGATCAACTGCTCCCGGATCCGCTCGCGCACGCGGCGTTCCACCTCGTCGTACGACTCGACGCGCAACACGCGGAAGTCGGCGGTCGCGCTCGCCTCGGCCGGAATGACGTTACGCGTCGCGCCGGCCGAGGCGATCGTCCAGTTCAACTTGATCCCCGCCGCCGGATCGCTCAGGTCGCTCATCTGCAGCACCTGGTGCGCCAGTTCGTACAGGGCGTTACGCCCGCGCTCCGGCGCGCCGCCCGCGTGTGACGCGCGGCCGGTTACTTTCAGCAGCGCCGCGCCGATCCCCGCGGTGGTAAGCGCGAGGCGATCCGACGAGCCGCCTCCCTCGCACGAGAAGACGAAATCATGCTCCGCGCCGAGCTGGGTGATCAGATGGCGCGAGCCGGCGGAGCTCACTTCCTCGTCGGCGTTGATCAGCACCGTGATGAGCTCGTAGTCGTCGAAGTCGAGTCCGCGCAGCACGGACATGACGTGCAGGATCAGCGCGACCCCCTGCTTGTCGTCGGCTATGCCGAGGCCGTACGCGCGGCCGTCGGTTACGCGGAAGGGCTGGTCAGCGAGCTGGCCGCGCCGGTAGACCGTGTCCATGTGCGCCAGCAGCAGGATGCGCCCCGTGCCGGCGCCGCGGAACCGGGCGACAACGCTCTGGCCGATCTCGGCCGGGGTATCGACCATGACGTAGGGGTCGTCGTGCGACACCAGCTCCACCTCGCCCCCCAGGTCGCGCAGGCGGTCCGCGACGAGCGCCGCAATCTCCCGGAGGCCCTCCGGGTCGCGGCTGCCCGATTCGATCGAGACCAGATCGCGCATCGTCTCGATCATTGGCTCACGTTCCGCCTGGGCGGCCGCCCTGACGGCGCCGTCCGGCCGGGCGGCGCTCGCCTGGCCGGCAGCAACAAGGCGCGCGGGGGCAACCATCATGGTGCACAGGAAGGCGGCGACGGTCAGTGGCGCCAGTTGTCGTGGCATGCAGTCCGTATTCTCACACGGGCGGACGGAAATCGGGTAGGGTGCCCCGGTCGTGACGATCTTTGGCTTCGTCCTACGAGTGTCGGGATCGAAGCGGATCGGGGTCGCGCTCGCCGTGACGCTGGCGCTGGGGGCGCAGATCGCGGAGGTAGCGGTCTACGCGATCGGATGGTACCTGCTGATCCTGACCGGGGAGGTGGAACTGGCGCACTTCGAGATGGAGGTCTTCGAGCCGTCCATGATCGATGTTTTCTATTTCTCGGGCGAGGTCTATACGTCGCTCGGATTCGGCGACATCGTCCCGGTTCGGGGAGGCCAGGTGCTTGCGGTGACGGAAGCGGTGACGGGGTTGGTCTTGATTGCGTGGACGGCGTCCTACACGTTCTTCGAGATGCAGGCGCACTGGAGGGACGTACGGGGGGGGACAGGACGCTCCCAAGCCGTGATGACCTGACCTGGTCCTGGCCTTCGCCGGTCTGGAGACCGGTGCACCGGCGGATGCGCCGTAGCGTTACGAGCCGGCCTGGGCGGCCAGTTCCTGGCGGCCCCGTTCGAAGAGACCCAGGATCCGGTCGCTCGTGCGGAACTCTTCGAGGATGGCGCTGCGGCGGTTGTTGACAAGGCTGTCGATCGCGAAGCGGATAGTCGTCGCCATGACCGTCCCTTCCTCGGTCCCGGTGTCGGCGAAGCGGCGGGCGAACGCTTCGAGCCGCTCGGCGAACGCGCGCGAGTGCCACTCCTCAAGGGCAGCCTCGAGCCCCAGAAACTCGTCCAGGATGGCCGCGTACTCGGGCGTCGCGGGCCGATGCCAGAACGACACGTCGGGCCCGAACTCCTCGACGTGCATCGGGAGGTAGACGTTCGCCCCGCGCGGCACTTGGCGGACGAGGGCGGGGTTGTACCGCTTCAACTCGTTGGGCGACAGGCCGGTCGCCTCCGCAATGGCGCTGATGGCGAGGTTCCGCGGAGCGCGCATCGCGAAGACTTCGGACTGCGGCGTCTCGAGCGTCAGCCGGCGCACGTTGTAGACGTTCCCGAACACCATCTCCGCATAGAGCGCGGAACGCGGTCCGTACGTGCGGAAGAGCTGCCGGTAGCGGCGAATCGATACCTGCCGCAGTGCCTTCGCGAACTCCGAACCGCGCAGGTACTTCTCGCGCTTGTCGGTCGCGCCCAACCGCTCGCCGTTGATCACCGTTCGGCCGACGTTGACGCCGCCCGCGTGATGTTCCGACAGCGCCGGGATGAAGCTGCCGTACATCGTCGCCAGGATTGAGAGGTACGCGGCACAGAAAGGCGCCTGCGTCGTTTGGTTGTAGCCCTCGATGACGTACGGGGAGAGTCTCTTCAGCAGGCTCCAGTTGCGCGGCATCCACTGGCAGAAGCCCAGCGCGCGCGCCCGCGAGCGAGCCCGGCCGTTCAGCCCCGACTCGACGATCGCCTGCGCCAGGCCGATCTCTGCGGGCACACCGAACCGCTCGTAGATGCGGCTCCACTCCTCCAGGAAGTCGCCGTGGCGCGCCGCATGCGGCGAGAGAAACCGGCCGCGGGTCGCATTGTCGAGCACTTCCCCCACGACCGGCTCGAGCAACTCCGCTACCCGATCGCGCCGATCGCTCAGCCGGCGCGGCAGTGACTCCCCCTGCAGCACGCGCGCGTGCGCCGGGTCGACCCACTCGCCATCGCGGGCCCAGTTGCCCCGCTGCGGGAACGACGCTATCAGATGGCCGTCGGCGGCGCTCCCGTAGACGATGTCGCCGTCCGGGATCGTGAAGATGTGCTGCCAGAAGGAGTACGCGGGGCGGTGGATCCGTAATGCGGTAAGGTCGGCGGCGTAGCGCGCCTGCACATGGCCGAACGCCGCCGCCATCGGGCCGTCGGGCACTTCCGCGAGCTCGGCCGGCACCGGCGGCCCCACTTCTGCAGCCGTCTGCGCCCGGACGACAACCGAACTGGTTTCGTCCGCGAAGCCCGCCAGCATCAAGCCGGCAAGCACAACGGCGACGAGCGGGCCGAGCACCGTGCCCGGCCGTTGGCCGAGAGACTGCATCAGGACTGCCTTCCCGCGCATCTTCGCGCGATTATATGCATATCTATCGGCCGCCGCGCGCCGCAACCATAGGGGGTTGACAAGGGCGCCTGAGATTCCGACTGGGGTATCGTTGTCGTCATGCCGATCAAGAGACCCCTGGCCGCCGCCGCCTTCATGCTGCTGGCCGCGAGTTGCAGCGGCAGTCCCGGCGGACTGATCGCGCTCCACGATCAGATTTCGCTGCTTCGGTTGCCGGAAGGAGGACGTCTTCCGCAGGCGGTCACGGACGAGCAAGGCATCGTCCATGTCGTCTACTTCGAGGGCGCGCCGCGCGCCGGCGACCTGCGCTACGTAAAGCGGACACCGGGGGCGTCCTCCTGGTCGGAGCCGCAGCACGTGAACTCGCAGCGAGGCACGGTGGTCGGAATGGGTCCGATCGACGGTGGGCAGATCGCCCTTGGCCGGGAGGGCCGGATGCACGTCGTCTGGTTCAAGCTCAACAGGACCGAGTTCCTCTACACCCGGACCAACGACGCGGGCACAAGGTTCGAGCCGCAGTTCGCGCTCGCAGGGGGAGAAGGTGTGGAGGCGGGACCCTCCGTCGCCGCCGACCCGTCGGGGAACGTCTACATCTTCTGGCACACCGGGGAGCCGCCCGATGCCGATCGCTCCGTCGTCATGGTCGCCTCACACGACGAGGGGCGGACTTTCCTGGCCCCCGAACCGGCCGGCCCCGCCGCCGAGGGTGCATGCGACTGCTGCGGACTGCGGGCTCTGGTTGGCGCGTCCGGGCCGTCGAAGGGCGAGCTGTACGTCTCTTACCGCAGTGCCGGGGACAACATCCGCCGCAGCCAGCGCCTGCTGATTTCGGACGACGGCGGCCGGACGTTCGGCCACCGCGAACTCGATCCCTGGGAAATCAACGCCTGTCCGATCTCCACGACGAGCATCGCCAACGGGTCCGACGGCATCACGGTGGCCTGGGAGACTGAAGGGCAGGTCTTCTTCCAGAAAATCGACGCGGCGGATCCGCCCAGTTCGCCGGCGGGCGACACGCTGGCGCGGCGGAAGAATCCGGCGCTAGGCGTCAACGATCGCCACGAGACGCTGCTCGTCTGGGGCGACGGCCCGGGCTGGCAGTCGGGTGGGACCCTCCACTGGCAGCTCTTCGGCAGCGGGAAGACGGCTGACGACCGCGGGACCGGACCCGAAATCCCGGAGGGAAGCCTCGCCGCCGTCGTCACGGAACCGGACGGCCGGTTCCTCGTCATCTACTGAGGGCAGTCCCCGCGACGCGGTGTGCGTCGCGGGGACCCCGATAGCCGCTGATATCCCGGCGTGGCCGGCTTAGTTCGCGGCCACGTACTTCGTCAGGCCGCCGCCCGCGAACGGCCGCGAGCCGGGACCCTCGGCGACGAAGACGTTGCCATCCTCGTCCACCGCGATGCCCTCGCCCGCGAGCCCCTGCAGCGTCCGCCCCTCGGCCGGGACGTGGGGCGGGATGAAGGCGGCGACGCGATCCTCGCCAGCCGGTCCGATCCGCACGCCAGTCAGCCAGCCGTAGTGGTTCCCCTCGGACGACTCGGAGTCGATGGCGTAGAGTGTGTCATCCGCGGTGATGAACAGCCCGCTGATGCGGCTGTACTGGACGTAGGTGTCGAGCAGCTCGCCCTCGCGACTGAAGATCTGAATCCGGTGGTTGCCCCGGTCGGCAACGAACAGCCGTCCCTGAGAGTCGAACTCCAGCGCGTGCGGCGTGCGGAACTGCCCCGGCCGGAAGCCGATCTCGCCCCACTGCATGATGAAGTTCCCCTCCGCGTCGTACTTCAGGATCCGGCCGGTCCGTCCCTCGGGCGGATCCGGGCTTTGGCCGCTGTGGCCGTCGGAGACGAAGATCTCCCCCGTCGGCCCCCAGGTGATGACGTCGCACGGCTCGTTCAGGTAGCGCCCTTCCGGATCGCTGCCCGGCTCGCCCGCCACGCCGAGGGTCATGAGCACTTCACCCTCCGGGCTGAACTTGATCACCCGGTGCCCGATCTCCTCGTTCCCCTGCGAGTCGGTTACCCAGACGTTGCCGTCATCGTCGACGTGCAGGCCGTGCGGCAGGACGAACAGCCCCGCGCCGAAGCTGGCGAGCATCTCGCCGGTGTTCCGGTCGTACTTCAGAACCGGGTCGACCTCCGGGTTGTCCGCGCAGCCGCCGCCCAGCGCGTTGGCGCCGCAGCGGTCGTACACCCAGACATGGCCGTCGGTGGGATCGATGTCAATGCCGGCCGTCGATCCCCAGGTGCGGCCGTCCGGCAGGGCGGCCCACTGCGTGATCACTTCACTCGTCGGGTTCGGCAGGTTCCGCTGAACGAGGTCGGCGTTACCCATCGGCTCGGCCATTGCCTCCTCGTCCGCCGGCGCCATGTCCGCGCCGCCGCCGCAGGCGGCCGCCGCCGCGAATGCCACCAAGGCGAACCGCATCGCGCCCCGCTTGATTGCGAATCGATAGTCCATCATGGTGTGCTCTCCTTTGGGGCCGGTTGTCTACACTCGTTCGCAAAGCCCGATCCTAGCCGAAACCCGACACGGTTCCAACCCGCGCAACACTCGCCGCCACAGGGTCGTCAATCGGCGGTAGGATCGCGATGGAAAGAGGAAGAGAAGGAGGCGGCGAGAGGCTGATGGCGCCGCGATTGCTTGTTGTCGTTCTCGCGGTGACACTGGTATCCGCACTTCCCCCGGAAGCGGCGGCGCAGCAGGATCCCTCCGCACCGGAGTCCTCGGCGCAGTCCGCGCCGGTTGCGCCGAGCGAAATCTTCGGACCGGCGCCGCCCGTGCCGCCCGCCGTGATCGTGCGCGACGCCGGCGGCGTGACCGTGCGCGCGACGCGCATTCGCCAGCGGATTGACATCGACGGTGACCTCGACGAGGAGGTCTACGAGCAGGTGCAGTCGATGTCCGACTTCATCCAGAACGATCCGGACGAGGGGGCGCCGGCGACGGAGCGGACCGAGGTGTGGCTGCTGTTCGACGATGAGAACGTCTACGTCGTCGCCCGCTGCTGGGAGACGCGGCCCGACCGGATGATCGCGAACGAGATGCGGCGCGACAACCGCCGGGTCGTGCGCGACGACAACTTCGCCTGGTCGTTCGACACCTTCTACGACCGGCGCAACGTGATCATGTTCGAGGTGTCGGCGGTGGGCGGCCGGATCGACGCGCAGACCACCAACGAGTCGCAGGTCAACATGGACTGGAACCCGATCTGGGACTTCTCGGTGGGGCGGTTCGAAGGGGGCTGGACGCTGGAGGCGGCGCTTCCGTTCAAGTCGCTCCGCTACCGCGCCGGCGGGCCGCAGGTGTGGGGATTCCAGGCGCGGCGCGTGAACCGCTGGAAGAATGAGTCGTCGTACCTAACCCCGCTTTCGGCTGCCCAGGGACTGCGCGGCCACTTCCGTGCATCGCTCGCCGCGACCGCTGTCGGGATTGACGCGCCGCCGGCGTCGCGGCTGTTCGAGGTGAAACCGTACGTCATCGGCGACGTGACGACGAACCTTGCGCCGAACGACCCGGCCGCGCGGCTGTCGAACGTCCCGGACGGCGACTTCGGCATCGACGCCAAGGTAGGCGTCACCGAGGGACTCACTGCGGACTTCACCTACAACCCCGACTTCGCCCAGGTGGAGGCGGACGAGCAGCAGATCAACCTGACGCGCTTCAACCTGTTCTTTCCCGAGAAGCGGGAGTTCTTCCTCGAGAACCAGGGAATCTTCAGCTTCGGCGGCGGTGCGACCAGCGGCCGGGCCGCCGGCGGGAGCGACATGCCGATTCTCTTCTACAGCCGGCGGATCGGCCTGGAGGGGAGGCGCGAGGCGCCGCTCCGCACGGGCGGCCGGCTGACCGGACGGGCCGGTGCGTTCACGCTCGGGGCCATCAACATCCAGTCGGGAGACCTGTTCGCCGACACGCCGGCCTCAACCAGCCTGACCCCCGGCGCATCGGAAGCCACGGCGCCGCTGGTCCCCGGGGGCAACTTCACGGTGCTCCGTGCGAAACGGGACATCCTGCGGCGGAGCACCGTCGGCCTGCTCTTCACCGGCCGCACCCAGAGCCGGATCGACGACGGTTCGAACGACGCGTTCGGCGCCGACGCCGTCTTCGGTTCGAACGAGGCGTTCGGCGCCGACGCCGTCTTCGGCTTCTACGACGACGTGACGATCAACACGCATTGGGCGAAGACGTGGACACCGGGCCGGGCCGGCAATAGCACCAGCTATCGCGCGCAGCTCGATTACCGGGGCGACCGGTACGGAGCCGAGCTTGAACATCTGCTCGTCGGGGATGCCTTCAATCCGGACATCGGCTTCGTCCGCCGGCGTGACATGCGCCGCAACTACGGGCTGTTCCGCTTCAGCCCGCGCCCGCGGAACATCGGCTGGGTCCGCCGCTTCCTTTGGAGCGGATCGTTCGCCTACATCGAGAATCTCGGCGGCCACGTGGAGACGCGCGAGGCGACTGGCATCTTCACGATCGAACTGAACAACAGCGATCAGTTCACGGTGAACGCCATGAAGTCGTACGAGTTCCTACCGAAGCCGTTTGCGATCGCCAAGGGTGTGACGCTCCCGGTCGCCGGCTACGACTTCACCAACACGCAGGTGAGCTACCAGTTCGGGTCGCAGCGGCGGCTCGGCGGCACTGTCATGGTGGAGCACGGCACGTTCTACAGCGGCACGAAGACCGCCTTCACGGTCAGCCAGGGGCGTGCCAGCTTCACGAGTCAGTTCTCGGTGGAGCCGACCTGGTCGATCAACCGGATCGATCTGGTGGAGGGCTCGTTCACGACGAACCTCATTGGATCGCGGATCACCTACACCGTGACGCCGCTGATGTTCGCTAGCGCGCTCCTTCAGTTCAACTCGGCCAACGACGCGGTTTCGGCCAACGTCCGCTTCCGCTGGGAGTACCAGCCGGGCAGCGAGCTGTTCATCGTCTTCAACGAGCAGCGCAACACCACCCTGCGCCGCTTCCCCGGCCTCGTGAACCGGGCGTTCGTCGTGAAGTTCAACCGGCTGTTCCGCTTCTAGGTAATTCCGGTCCCTCTCGGGGTAGGATCGGACCCTCGAAGCGAAGGAGATCGACATGCAGACCCGCCGAATCGCTATCGCCCTCGCGATCATTGCCGCCGCTGCCAGCCTCGCCGCGCCGCCGGCCGTCGCCCAGTCGTCGGACGACACCGCGCCGTCGATGCCGATGCGCACGCCCGACGGCCAGCCCGACATCTCCGGCATCTATACATTCCGCACGCTCACGCCTCTGCAGCGTCCCAACGCCCTCGCGGAGAAGGAGACGCTCGACCCGGAGGAGGCGGCCCAGTTCGAAGCATCCGAGCGGGTGCGGTTGAACCGCGACCTTTTCGACCCCGAGACCGGTGCGCCGAGCGCCGGCTACCAGTCCCGCTCCGAAGGTGGCGTGCTCTCGTACAACGAGTTCTGGTACGAGCGGGGGGTCGAGCTGACCAGCGACAAGCGGACCTCGCTCGTGGTCGATCCGCCCGACGGCCGGATTCCGTACACCGGGGAGTTCGCCCGCGAGCAGCGGGTCCGCCAGCTCAACCTGCGGAACGGCTTCGCCGACCACTACACCGACCGCAGCCTCGGCGACCGCTGCATCATGGGCTCGAACTCCGGCCCGCCGATGCGCCCCGGCTCGTACAACAACAACGTCCACATCTTCCAGGCACCCGGTTATGTCGCGCTGCTGAACGAGCACATCCACAACGTCCGGATCATCCCAATCGCTCAGCCGCACCTCGACATCCCCCAGTGGGTGGGCAGCTCGCGCGGCCGCTGGGAAGGCGAGACGCTGGTGGTCGAAACGAAGAACTTCCTCCGCGAGACCAACTTCTCCGGCAGCTCGAGGGACACGTACCTGATCGAAAAGTTCACCCGTGTCGACGCCGACACCGTGATGTACGAGTTCACGATCGAGGATCCGAACAACTACACGCGCCCCTGGACCACGATCATTCCCTTCCGGCGCACTGACGGCGTCCTCTACGAGTACGCCTGCCACGAAGGCAACTACGGCCTGACCGGCATCCTGGCGGGCGCGCGGAACAAGAACACGCAGAAAGTCACCTCACTCGACGAGCAGTAGTTGCCGGTGGCGCGCCTGCCTGGCGCCGTGGTTGCGCCGGCCCTGGTGCGTCGGCCTCCAGGCCGGCTCTCGATCGAGATCTGGCAGCCCGGATGGCCCCTGTTGATCTGCTGATCGTCGCGCTCTTCATCCTCTACGCGATCGCCTCCGGACTGCGGAACCGGCGCGCGGCGTCGCGCGATCTCGAGGCGTACTTCCTGGCCGACCGGTCGCTGCCGGGGTGGAAGGCCGGACTCTCGATGGCGGCGACGCAGTTCGCGGCGGACACGCCGCTGCTGGTGACCGGGCTGGTGGCGACGGCCGGGATCTTCGCGCTGTGGCAGTTGTGGATCTACGCGCTGGCGTTCCTGGTGATGGGCTTCCTGCTCGCGCCGGGGTGGCGGCGGGCGGGCGTGGTGACCGACGCGGAGCTGACCGAAGTGCGGTACGGGGGACGCGCCGCGGTGGTGCTGCGCGGGGTGAAGGCGTTCTGGCTCGGAACGGTGTTCAACTGCGTCGTCCTGGCGTTCGTCTTCTTCGCGGCGGCGAAGATTGCGGAGCCGTTCCTGCTGTGGGATGTCTGGCTGCCCGAGGCGCTGTTCCAGCCGGTAGTGGGGCTGGTCGAATGGGTGGGGGCGCCGCTCACGATCGGGGCGCCGGACGATCCGGCGGTCTGGGTGCGGACGGCCTCGAACCTGATCTCGCTCGTGCTGATCCTGACGGTCGCTGCCTTCTATTCGATGACCGGCGGGCTGCGCAGCGTCGTCGCAACGGACATGGTGCAGCTTGGGGTGATGTTTGTCGGGACGGCGGCGTTCGCCTGGATCGCGGTGCGCGAGGCGGGCGGGTTGGCGGCGCTGCCGGTGCGCATCGGCGAGTTGTTCGCGGCGGGCGGACCGGGCGGCATCCGGCCGGACGAGATCCTGGCGTTCACGCCGGGAGGAGCGCACGAGGCATCCGCCGCCGTGCTGGCGCTGTTCGGCCTGCAGTGGCTGATTCAGATCAACGCGGACGGCACCGGCTACCTGGCGCAGCGGTCAATGGCGTGCCGGAGCGACGCGGACGCACGGACGGCGGCAATCGTCTTCACGTTCACGCAGGTGCTGCTGCGGAGCCTGCTGTGGATCCCGCTCGCCCTCGGGTTGCTGGTGCTGTTCCCGCCGGACGTCGCCATGCTCGCGGGAGCCGAGGCAGCGAGCGGAGCAGGCGCGGCGGCGCTTGATCCGGCGCTGCTGCAGGCGGAGCGCGAGGCGACCTACGTCCGCGGTATGGCGGAACTGCTGCCGGCCGGCCTGCGCGGACTGATGGTGACCGGGATGCTGGCGGCGCTCGCCTCGACGGTCGACACGCATCTGAACTGGGGCGCGTCGTACTGGGCCAACGACATCTACCGGCGGTTCGTCTGTCAACTCTGGCTCGGGCGCGAGCCGTCGGCGCGGTCGCTGGTCCGGGTCGCGCGCGCGTCGAACGTCGGCCTGACGATCATCGCGCTCGGCATCATGACCCGCCTGACGTCGATCAACGAAGCGTGGCAGGTGAGCCTGCTGCTCGGCGCGGGGATTGGCGTGGTGCTGATCCTGCGGTGGATCTGGTGGCGGATGAACGCGTGGGGAGAGATTGCGGCGATTGCGGCGTCAGTGGTGGCGGCGCCGGTGTTGATGGCCGCCGTTCCGGACGATCAGCATGCCGTGCGGCTGCTCGTCGTTGCGGTCGTGGCGACGGCGGCGGCGCTGGTAGCGGTGGCCGTGGCGGGACCCGAAGAGCGGGAGCGGCTGGTGGCGTTCTACCGGAAGGTGCGGCCGGTCGGTTTCTGGGGACCGGTGGCCCGGGACGCGGCCGCCGCGGATGACTCGCGGGACCCGGGCGGCAGGGGCAGTCCGGGCGGCGGCGCGGTGGATGACGGCCCAGCGCGGCTGGCGCGGGCCGTAGCCGCGGCGGGAGTGTGCGCGTTGTCGCTCTTCTGCCTGCTCGTGGGCATCGGATCCTGGATGGTGGGCAGTCCCGCGCCGGGATGGGTTCCCTCCGCTGGCGCGTGGCAGCTCGGACTCGTCGCACTTGGCCTGGCGCTGACGCCAGTCTGGCGCCGGTTGACGTAGATCATCGAGGTCGACGGCACGGCCGGATCCTTGTGGAGCCATTGTGGGACCGAAGCCGTGGCGCGCGGACTGACCGAAGCCCGGCTGAATGCGCTCCTGGCGGATGACGACTGAACGGTTGGTGGTCGACACCAACGTGTTGATCACCGCGGCACTCCGACCCTCCGGATCGCCCCGGGCGATCCTCGACGCCCTCCGCGCGAGCGACGGCATCCTCCTCTTCTCCGACGAGACGTTCGAAGAACTGCGCACGCGGATCCTGCTGCCGAAGTTCGATCGTTACGTCCGTTCCGATGCACGGGCCGTCTTCCTCGCGCAACTTGAGGCGGTCTCGGCGTGGGTGTCGATTGTCGGCGCCACCCTGGGATGCCGCGACCACAACGACGACAAGTTTCTCGAGACCGCCTTGCAAGGGGAGGCGGACAGCCTGGTGACCGGCGACGCGGATCTCCTGGTGCTCTCGCCGTTCCAGGGCATCCCGATCCTGACGCCCGCGGCGGACGCTCAGTGCGTCATGCCGTAGATCAGGTAGTTGATCCCTAGCTCGAAGCCGTTGTTCATCGGCTCGATGGGGAAGAAGCCGGTCCCGCCGGACTGCCAGTACTCGGCCAGGTTGGTGTTGTAGTTGGCGATGGCCATCAGGCGCCCGGTGGGGTCGTTGTCCTCGAAAAGGCCGAAGTACTCGGGGATGAGTCCGGCCAGGTGGTGATTGAAGGGATTGGGAAGCTGCAGCTCCGTCACCCGGAAGAAACTGTCGAAGATGCCGTGGCCGGGGTCCAGCGGAAGCCAGCGGGCGTCGGGGAGGACGCGCCGCATCTGGCCCTCGAAGTTCTCCCACTGCCGGCCCTCGAAGTCGTTGAAGATGACGAAGCCGCCCTTCCGGAGGTAGGCGCGGAGTTGCGCCGCCTCGGTGTCGGTCATCAGCCAGAAGCCAGGCTCCTGCATCAGTGCAATCGGGTGGCGGAAGAGCGTCGGGTCGTCCAGGGTCAGGATGAGGCTGCCGGTGGCGTTGGTGTCCACCGTGGTGAAGTCGCTCAGCAGCGTCATCAGGTACTGTTCGGCCCGCGGGAACTCGTGCAGCCAGAAGTTGGGGCCGCGGCCGTAGACCTGCGCGCCCGGCTCGCCGCGGTCCCAGCGGAGGCGGACGAAGGTGAACTCGCCCCGGTACGGAAGGCCCCTGCTGCCCCAGTCGCCGAGGCCACGGAAGAGAGGCTGCGTGGCCGTCGCCGTAGCCGCGAGGGCGAGCAGAGCCGTCGCCAGCCCGGTAGCCGCGAGGGCAGCCAGCGCGGGGGCTCGGAGCGACCGCTGCCATCGGCGCATTGGGGATCCTCTGTGGCGATACGGCTCAATCATACGCGTCGGGGGGAGTGTTGGCGGATCGCACACGGCATTGCGGAGTGGGCGCCACCGCACCATAATCGTGTCCATGCACGTATCCCGGCGCGTCACTTGGACGATCGGTGTCGCGACGGTCCTGCTGGCGGGCACGACGCTCGTCCTCTCGGCGCGGACGGCCCAGACGCTACAGCGCGACCGGACGCAGGAGCCGTACGACGCGTTCCAGCGGCCGCCGGGCGACCCCGAGGTGATTCAGCGCGGCCAGGATCTCTACGGGCTCCACTGCCGCGCCTGCCACGGCATCGACCTGCGCGGCGGCGACCTGGGCGGCCCTAATCTCTTGCGGTCGCAACTGGTGCTGAGCGACCGGGAGGGCGAGCTGATCTGGCCCGTCATCCGTGACGGGCAGTCGACGCCGGGCGGGTCGTCGATGCCGGCGCAGCCGCTCTCCGAGGACGACGCGCTCGCGGTGTCCGCCTACATGCACGGCGTCCTGGCGTCCGCGACGCGGCAGGGCGGTCCGCCCGAGGGACCGGAGGTCGCGCTGAACATCCTGGTCGGCGACGCCGACGCGGGACGCGCGTACTTCGAGGCGAACTGCGCGTCATGTCATTCCCCGACCGGCGATCTGGCGGGGATCGCGTCGGTGATCACCGAACCGCAGGAGCTGCAGACCACCTGGGTGCGCGGGCGACGGCGCGGCGCCGAACGGCCGCCGGTGGCGGTCACGGTGACGCTGTCGTCGGGCGAGCGCGTCGTCGGGACGCTCGACCGATACGACGACTTCTTCGTATCGTTGGCGACCGCCGACGGCGAGCGCCGCTCGTTCAGTCGGCGCGGCAACGACCCGCGTATCGAGCTGGACAACCCGGTGGGGCGGCACACCGAGCTGCTGCCGATCTACACCGACACCGACATTCACGACGTCACGGCGTACCTGGCGACGCTGCGATAGGGAGGTCGAGGGCATGGTGAAGCGTTTCGTGCTTCCGTTGGCGATGATCACCCTGCTGGCGGTCGCGGTTCCGACGGCCCAGGACGACGGCGGGCTCGATCCGGCAGCGTTGCTCGAGCCGCTCGAGGCGACGTGGCCCACCTATTCGGGAGACTACAGCGGCCGGCGCTACAGCACGCTGACCCAGGTGAACACCGAGACCGTCCATCAGACAACGCTGGCCTGGACGCGCGAACTCGACACCGGGATGCCCAACCGGCTCGAAGGGCCGGGCGCGCCCGACGTCGTCGGCGGCGAGGGCACGGGCGACTTCGTCATCGGCAGCCAGCGGCTGAAGGGGGCGATTCTGTACGTCGACGATGTCCTCTATGTCACCGCGCCGGACCATGTCTGGGCCCTCGATGTACGCACCGGCGACGAGATCTGGCACTACTTCTGGAAGACGCGCGGCAGCATTCACATCGGCAACCGGGGCGCCGCGATCTGGCGGAACGCGCTCTTCTTCGAGACGCCCGACAACTACCTGGTTTCGCTCGACCGGCGGACCGGCGAGGAGCGGTGGCATGTCGAGATCGCCGGCTTCGAGGAGCAGTACTTCTCGACGATGGCGCCCATCGTGGTGGGCGACCATGTGCTGGTCGGCACCGGCAACGACCTGGATGCGCCCGGCTTCCTGCAGTCGTTCGATCCGGAAACGGGCGACCGGCAGTGGATCTTCTACACCGTGCCGATGACGCTCGATTCCCCCGGCATCGACACCTGGCCGAGCCTCGACGCGGCGCGCCACGGCGGCGGCCAGGTCTGGGTGCCGGGCGTCTACGACCCGGAGACGAACTACTACATCTTCGGCACCGGCAATCCGACGCCCGGCTATACCGGGGTCGCCCGGCCGGGCGACAACCTGTTCACCTGCACGCTTGTCGCCGTCGACGTCGCGACGGGCGAGATGGCGTGGTACTTCCAGACCTCGCCGCACGACACGCACGACTGGGACTCGGCCCAGACGCCAGTCCTTATCGACGGGGTGATCGACGGCGTCCCGCGCAAGCTGGTCTCGACCGCGGCCCGCAACGGCTACTTCTTCACCGTCGACCGCGTCACCGGCGATCACATTGCGACCAGCCGCTACGGCGCGACGGCAAACTGGGCCAGCCACATCCGGGAGACCGGTGAGCCTGAGCCGGCGCCGGAGAAGGAAGCGATCATCCCGGGCGCGCTGGTCTCCCCGATCGAAGGGGGCGTGGTCAACTGGCAGCCGCCGGCGTTCAATCCGGATACCGGCCTCTTCTATACGCAGGAAAACAACGGCTTCAACTTGCTCTACCTGACCGACCCCGACCCGCGGGGGTCGATGGGCCTGGGCGGGAAGGACCGGATCGACGTCGGCTCCGGCGGAGACGCGTTCTCGGCCATCGACTACCGGACCGGCGAGACCGTCTGGCGGCATCCCTGGCCGGTCGGCGGCGGCGGTGGCGCGGGCGTTCTGACCACGGCGGGCGGGCTGGTCTTCACGGGCGACGGGAGCGGGAACTTCGTCGCGTTCGACGCGGCGACCGGCGACCTCCTATGGCACACCCGCATCGGGAACATCTCGAACGCGCCGCAGACCTACCTGGTGGATGGCAAACAGCATCTGCTGATCGCCGTCAATGAACGGCTCTTCGCGTTCGCCATCTACTAGTGCTGGCGGGACGGCGGGTGAGGCGGACGCTCGTCACCGCGGTGGCGGCGTAACCGGCGGTTACGAATCGCTCGCGCCGCGCAGAATCTTCGCCGTCGAGATCGCCTGCCCGGCATGCCGCGTGCAGTGCTCCGCGGCGTGGAAGATCAGGCCCAGCGTCGTACTCGGCAGGCCGGCGCGACCCACCTTCTTCGGCGCAAGCAGATCCTCTCGTGAGGTGGCCCGCAACTGGTCCAGCGCGCGCTCGATCGACGCGTAGGCGCCGGCCGCGGCCTCGTCCAGCGATTGGGCAGGATCACCGGGCTCCCCTTCGGCGCGCGCGGCGGCCTTCTGGGCGTCGGACAGCATCTCGCCCCGCGCGTAGGTCAGCAGGCGATCGAGCGCCCCTCCCAGGTGGCGCACGTGAAACGCGACCGATGCCGCGCCGCCCGGACGCTGCCAAACGTGCTCGGCCGGTACGGACGCGACCAGGCCCTCGATATCCTCGCGTGCCTGCAGCAGGGAGTGCACGGCGGGCATGAGCAGCGGCTCGAAGCCTTCCACGGGGCCGCGGAGCCAGGCTTCAGGTTGCGTTGTCATCCAGTGTCCTTCTCTCCCTCTGCACCGTGTGAAAGCGCCGCGTCCACTTCCGCGATGATCGCGTCGGCCGCGACGGCGGGATCCGGCGCGTGCAGAATCGGCCGTCCCACCACCAGATAGTCCGCACCGGCCCGGATCGCGTCCGTCGGCGTCGTCAGCCGTTTGTGGTCGTCCGCGCCCGAGCCCGTCGGCCGGATGCCGGGGCTCACGATCACCACGTCGCGGGCCCCATCACGCGGCCAGCGATTCCGGCAGAGGGCAATCGCATCGCCCGACGCGATGATCCCTTCGCACCCGCGATCGAGCGCCGACTCCGCCCGTTCCAGGATCCACTCGTCCATCGTCATCCCGCGCTCGGCGGCCGCCGGCGCGACCTTCGGAAAGTCCTCCGCCGACAGGCTCGATACGAACGGCACCATTAACAGTTGCGGCGTCGAGCTGTCCCCCCGCGCCGCCCGCGCCCGCTCGATGTCTCGCGCCTGCATGCTCTCGTGCAGCGTCAGAAACCGCACCTGGGGGTCGCGTGCCAGGTCGCCCACGACGTCCGCCACCGTGTTCCCGATGTCCGGCACCTTCAGATCCACGAAGATCTCGCGGCCAGTCCCCGTAATCGCCTGCCACAGCTCCGCCAGCCCGCGCGTCCGCAGCCCCGCCATCAACAGGCGCCAGCCCAGCTTGAACATCCGAACGCGCTGAAGCTGATCCACCAGCGCCGCGGCGCGCTCGATGCTGTCGACATCCAGCGCGACGATCAACCGGTCCTGTCCCGTCATCCCCGCCATAGGGCGTGATGGTACAGGGTTCGAAACCCCTATCGCGCTGCTACCCAACCAACAGGCGTGAATCGGTCCACAGGTGTCCTGAAGCTTCGGCGGCAGACCGAGTCAGGGTGCTACGCTACGAAGGAGGCGATGCCAGCGGTCAATCCCGAGATTCTCGTCTGGGCACGCGAGACCGCTGGCCTGACGCTTCACGATGCCGCCGCAAGGGTTGGTATCGGAGCCGCCCGAGGCGTGGCGGCCGTCGACCGACTTGCGGCGCTGGAACGTGGCGATGATGAACCGACGCGACCGGTCCTGGTCAAGATGGCCAAGCAGTATCGTCGCCCGCTGCTCGCTTTCTACCTGACCGCGCCGCCGCCAAGGGGCGACCGCGGTGCCGATTTCCGCACGCTGTCTGGTACACGTTCCCCCGAGACCGACGCGCTCGTGGACGCGCTGGTCCGCGACGTGCGCAGCCGCCAGAACATGCTTCGGGCCGCGCTGGAAGCTGAAGACGAAGCCGAGCCCCTTCCGTTCGTTGGCACCCTGTCGAGGAACCTGGGTGCAGGGGCGGGGATGGAGTCGCTGCGGAACGTCCTCCGACGCAGGACGGAGGCCGCCCGATTGTCGGAGCATGCGGCGCAGGCTCTGAACGAAGTGCTTCGAGATGACCTGACGGTCATCACGTACTACGCGCAGCCCTCAGCCGACGAGGCGTTTACGCTGCTTCGTTCGGGGATCGAGCGTGCGGGGGTGTTCGTCCTGCTGAAGGGCGATCTGGGCAGCTACCAGACGGCGATCGGCGTGGACGCCTTCCGGGGTTTCGCCATCGCCGACGACGTCGCTCCTTTCGTGGTCATCAACGACAACGACTCGAGGGCCGCGTGGTCATTCACACTCCTGCACGAATTGACTCACCTGCTGCTCGGCCAGACCGGCATCAGCGGCGGTTATTCCGATGCTGACATCGAACAGTTCTGCAACAACGTCGCGGCCGAATGGCTGCTGCCCACGCAGATACTCGATGACATCCGGATCGAACGGCATCACGATTCGACCGAACAGCAACATCGCATCGACGAGTTCGCCGCCGAACGCAACCTGAGTCGGACCATGGTTGCGTACCGCCTGTTGCGTTCCGACCGCATCGATTGGCCGACCTTCGACCGTCTGCGTGCGGTCTTTGGCGAACGGTGGCGGCAACAACGCGACCGACAGCGCGCGAAGGCCCGCGAAGGAGACGGCGGCGTCGACTATTACGTCGTGCGTCGGCACCGGGTCGGACGAGCCTTGCTCACTTTCGCCCGACGCATGATGAATTCCGGAGCGCTGTCTACAACCAAGGCGGCCAAGATTCTCGGTGTCAAGCCTGCGAACGTGGGGAGAATGTTCCGAACTCTGCAGGCGCGGTAGGGAGATCGTGCTTGCTCTACCTGCTCGACGCCAACGTCCTCATCGACGCGAACCGCGACTACTATCCGCGCGCGAACCGCCACCTCCCCGACGTTTGTAGGGATCTCGGCGTACGTCCTTGCAACACCTACGAGTTCATTGAGGAACTAGACTTCACCACCGGCGGGTGACCATGAGGTTCTCCTGGCAATCTCTAGCTCTAGCCGAGAAGTGTCGTGTCCAGGTGGGCTCGCGCCAGGTGTAGACGCCTTCGCCACACGCGAGGAAGAGGTCCTCGCGCGTCACCTCCTGCAGCCAAACTCGAATCCGTTGCCGTTGACGCGCAGTCGACCTCGGCGCGCGAATCGCGGCGTCGGTGCCTCGTGCGGTCCCGGCATCGCTCCGTATGCGGTTTCGGCACAGGGGGTGGTGGTACAGTAGCGATCTGTCGTCAGGCCGACCCTGCGGAGGGATGGCCGAGCGGTCGAAGGCGGCGGTCTTGAAAACCGTTAGCGGGGAAACTCGCTCCAGGGTTCGAATCCCTGTCCCTCCGCCACATTTATTATGTAACATGTTCATTATAAACACGTTACCTACAACCAGTTAGTATGCGTGTGCGTTTTCAGTCACAATTTATGGCCGGAACACCAGGGACTTGAGAGGTGGCTGTGTCCTGCCAAGTGCGATCTCCTCGCGCAGCGGAGGATCACCGTGTCCTCCGAGAGGATTCAGCCTCGATGTCACCATCGTCAACGAGCGTGAGGCGGTCTCCCGTCGTCACCCGCGAGGCGAGGCGCAGCGCCGTCACCGCGACGTCCTGAATGCCGCTGCCGCGCTGTCCACCATCGCGGTCGCCGTGCCTTCCGTCTCCTGTACGTGGGCCATCATCGAATAGCGTTTGGAAAAGTAGTGGCGCTGCGCGCCGCGGATCTTCCGCCGCGCGGCGTCCAGATCCCACGGGCGCCATTCGAGCGCCACGGTCATCACGCTGTCGAGCCGGTACAGGTCGTTCAAGAGGTTCGCGGTCGCCCTGGCTGGCGGGGACAAGAGCGAGTAGAGAATCACGGGCTCGCCGTCCAGTCGAAGATGCCGGCGTTCGGCTTCTAGCTCGGAGTAGGCCAGTCGCCAGTTCAAGCCGCTGCCGGTCGCCCCGTCCCACGGCGGACGACCGGGCTTGTTCACCAGCTCGGCGAGGAGGCGGGAGCCTTCGTGTGCCGTCAGGATGTCGAGCGGCGTCAGATCGGCGACCAGCGTACGGCTGGCATCGACCTGTTGCCGAAAGCGCCCGGCCGCGTCCTCGATCTGCTCGCGGAAGTAGATCGCTTCGTTGGGAGTCCGCCGCCGCGTCATCCACGTCTGCACGTAGTGCTTCCACCACGGCTGATGGTTGCGGCCGTGCGCCGCCGTCGAGAGGCGCGGGTCGTAGCACCAGGCGAGATAGGTGTCGATCTGTTGGATGCGCGATCCGAGGAACGCGCGCCGCTTCCGTTGCCCGAGGTCCGCGACCGCCGACAAGCCGGTATCGGCGTCCGGGAAGATCGCCGGTCGGCGGAGCAGGTAGAAATAGATCCGCGTGCGGGAGTCGATGCCTGACAGCATCCGGGTCCAGCGATTCAGCACGGCGTCCAGCTGCGCCGGGGTGTGACCGTCCACCACCGTCGGCGTCAAGCGGGCGAGTGTCACCAGCTCGCCGCGCCGGGTGAGACACGTCCGGTCGTCGGGGAGCCAGCCCCAATAGGGCAGCTCGTCGGCCAGGGAGCCGGCGGCGTGGTGGTCGGCCACGTCGCGATCGGTCGTCGTCATGATCGGGGCAACCGGCGGGCCGGGGTGATGAGGATGTACCACGGCTGCTCGGCCCACTTCGCCGGGTCGTAGCGCGTCTTGAATCGGACGGATTCACGCAGAATGGTGAGCATGTGCGGGTCCACGCGCCAGGCCCACCAGCCCACGGCGTACAGGAGGCAAAAGGTCGCCGCGCCTATGAGCGTCGAGTTGATCGCGTTCCACATCGCCATGCCGATCGTGGCGGACAAGAGGAACCAGCGCCGTTCGACCCCCATCATGGTGAGGGGGGCCGACAGCGCCGGGTAGGCGGCCCACGGGCGCGCGCCCTGGCCGATGCTCATGAAAACAGCCACGTCAGGAAGTTCGCCGCGCCCATCGCCATCCCCAAGCCGAAGATGATCCCCGCGAGCGCCTTCTTGCTGCCGCCTTCCCCGAAGGCGAACATCAGCCCGCCGATGACAATCGCGATGAGCGACAAGCCGCGCGCGAGGGGGCCGGTGAACGCCTGTTGCAGCACGTCGACGGCGTTCAGCCACGGGCTGACGCCCTGGGCGAATACGGGAGCCTCGATAAGCCCCACGGCGAACAGGGCCGCAAGTGCGGTGATCCAGTGTGAGCGGTGCGGGTGCATGGTCGTCTCCTTGTGGTGATGGGCGGGCGCGGGCTCAAGACATGGTCTCGAGCCGCGTCCGGTGGCTTCCTCGTGCCCGTTCGTCATTCGTCAAAATCTCCCCGGTCCTGCTGCTGCATCTGTTCGGCCAGCTCCGGATCGCCGCCCGCGCCGCGCCGGATCGACCGTTCGACGAGATCCACTTTCCGCCCGAGGTCCGCGAGCCCGGCCGCGCGGGCCGTCGCGTAGAGCGCGACGATCAACGTCAGCACGGCGAGCGTGCTGTACGCCGTGAGGCTCGGCCAGTACGCCGCGAGAACGACGCGGGTGTGAGGGGCGAGGTACGCGACGTGCGGGCCGGCGAGCAGCGCCGTGAGGGCCAGGATCGTGACGGTCAACCCGACGCCGACAGCGATGGGTTGCATCGTCTACAGCTCCACCGATCCATCGCGGCCGGGCTGCGAGAGTCCGCCGCCGCGGCCGGCGTCGCTTTCGCGGGCGAGCGCGCGGGCGATCGTCCGGGTGGCGGATCGACTGCTGCCGTGCAGGGCAAAGCCGGCGCCGGCTTTCGCCGCGATCGCCGCCGCGTGGTAGTGGTCGGACACAATCTCCACGTTCACCCGGCCGCTCACACCATCGGCGTCCTCGATGTCGAGCTGTGCGTCGGGATACAACACGTGGTCCTCGTTGACGACGTGCAACCCGAGGTCGTGCGCGGCTGCGAGCTTCGTCTCGTGCGCCTCGCGGTCGCCGCCTTCGGCGCGCGCCTTCTCGGTCGCGGTGGCGACCATCTGTTTGAGTTCGGCATCGAGCCGGACGCGGGTCACGCGCCCGCCCTCGGCCTCGATGCGCGCCCGCTCGTCCAGCGCGGCGCGGTACACGGCCGTGTCATGCGACAGCTCGGCGGGCTTCACCATGCCGCTCCACGTCTGCTGCTCGGGGACGTGGCCGGCGTCGACCGCCGCGCGCTGGGCGGCGTCTCGCCCGCGTTCGGTCGCGGTGAGCACTGTGAAGCTCCGGCCGTGCGGCCCGGTCGCCTCGTGTTCCTCGATCAGCCCGGCGCGGATCAGGTGATTGACGCTGCGCCGGGTGGCGTAGGGGTGGCCGTCAAAATGTTGGTCGGACAGGTCTGTGTAGGACACGGCGCGATAGAGCCCCACGTCGGCCACCGCATCGCGCGTGCGTTCGGTCCTGCTGCGGCGCGGCCGGTGGCGCGCCTCGGGGTCTTGCGCGCGGGCGTCGTGTTCCCGCCGATGGCCCGTGGTGCGTGTCTGCGGGGTCCACTCGGGATGCTCGCGCGGGCCGGCGGGTTCCTGCGGCCGGTCCTCACCATCGCGCGCCGGCTCCTCGGCGGTGGCGCGGGTGTGACCGGGCGCGCCGGGTCGTTCTGTGACCTGGCGCGCCTGGTCATCCTTCGCGTGATCGTCCCGTGCCGGCTTGGTGGCCGGCATCGGGTCGTCGTCTCGCCAGAGAAGATCGGAACGGTCCAACATGGGGAGTGCCTAGCGGCTGATGCCGGCCTCCCGCCCGTGGGCGTGCTGTGCCGGAGGTGGGGTCGGGCTGATCTGCGGGCTGCGCGCGGCCGAGTATTTCTCGGCCAGCTCCCCATGTTCCTTGTCCGTCGTCTGCTCGCGTTCGCGGATGGGACGCATCAGGTAATCGGAGATTTTCTGTGCGTCGGCTGCCGCCTTGTACATCTCCTTCGGGTCTTGTTCCAGCGCCTTCAACCAGCCCTTGACGTACGCCGCGCCTCGGCTGCCGTCGTGGCCGACGCCGCATTGCTCGCCGGTCATCATCGCGGACATTTCCGCGCGGAGTTCTTCGCGGGCGTACTCCACGCTGCCGAAGTGCCCCGCGCCTTGCTTCAGGGTGTCGCGGTCCATCCGCTCGGGGTGGCCGGTGGCGTGGCCGAGTTCGTGTAAGGCGGTCTGGTAGTAGCCGTTCGCCGTGGCGAACTGCTCACGTTCCGGGAGCGTCACCGTGTCGGACTGGAGGTTGTAAAACGCGCGGTCGCCGCGAACATGGGCGACGTGGATCCCGCTCTCCTGGATCACCCGCTCGGCCGTCTGATGGGCCTTCCACTCGGGCGCGTGCTCCCGGTCGTCGCCCTGGCGTTCCAGCTTCAGGCCGTCCGCCTGTGCGACGTTGAACACGGCATAGCAGCGCACCATCGGCGGGCGCGTGTGTTCCCGCTCGGTCTTCCCCTCGGTGGTCGGGCGGTCGGGCTGGTCCTGCGCCTTCTGCTTCTCGTCGTCAAACTTGTAGAACAGCACGTGGGTGGCCTTCTCGCCCTTGCGGACCTGACCGCCCATGTCCTTGATCTGCTTGTAGGTCGCCCAGCGGTTATCGCTGTAGCCCTTCGCGGTTTGGGTCACGCTGAGGTAGACCGAATTCCCGCCCCGGTACCGCTTGTCGGTCTGGATGTTCTTCGGGAGTCGTTCCTCGCCGGGCTTCCACGGTTTCCGATGTGAATGTCTTGTAAGTCATTGATACATATACACCTTAAAGCATTCCTTGGTTCTTGTTCCCCTCGCTCCATCCCTCGTTCTGCATCGGATTCCAGCGGACCCAGTGCACCGTCCTGGAATGAATTGGGATCGGAGACCGCAACAGGTGGGGTTCCCCACGGGCACCTCGGATGGGCCGTCTGCGCGACGACCGGGCGGAGTCGGACGGCGGATCCGACGCGGCGACGTCGGTCCGCATCGTGAACGAGGATGTGCCGCTCGCCGGCCGGCGGCGTCGGCAGACTAGCGCGCAGTTCGACCGTACCCGGATCGTCTTGCACACCGTGCCAGCGGAGCTCGCCCTGTCCGCAAGACGCGGACCTTGACGACGAGTGCCGCGAGGCCACTCAGCGCCGTGATGTCCTGGAACGTGGCGTCCATCGCGTGGCGCTGGGGGTCGTCCAGCGTCAGCCACGCCGCCCACAGCGCGTCGGGCTAGCGCGGCTCCTCCACTGGCGTTTCGGCCTGACGGGTGACGAGCCGGCCGGCGGGGCGGACGCGTGCACCTATGGCCGGACGCCGGCGTCCGGCCGGGAACGGACCGGTATCGACCACGATGGGAACTCACGCTGCTCCGGAGCCGTGGGGCACGTGAGCCGAGCCAACGGCGGTCAGCGCAGCAGATCCCGCATCATTGCGCTGATGGTTTCTGCCGAGTCGGCCACGTTGAACGGGAAGCAGGCCATCTCCAGATCGTGATCATCGGCGAATCGGAAGTTGAGCGTCTCGTGAAACACCGTCGTCCTTGGATAAACCAGGACCACGCGCCGGCAGCCGTATCTCTTCCCGTAGGCGAAGAGTTGGTACGCGTCGTCCTGACTGACGCCGTGGTTCGGTGCGGCGGGGTCGAGGTGTTTCCACTTCGCATCCAGGATGAATCGGATCTGCCCGCGCTCGCTCAAGACGACATCAGGCTTCAACCGAAAGGCGGGTTTGCCGGCACCGTCCGTCGCTAGATGCCACATCGGCCCTTGGGCGCGCACCGTGAAGCACCGCTGGTGTCGGCGGACGGCCGCCGTGACGAAGTCCTCGAACACATCCTCCATCGGAAACAGCAGCGCACGGCTGACGTGCGGGCCAGCGAACGTGGTGAGACCGTGGCCGAAAAGGAACAGCCCAACCCACGGCATCACGGTGTCGTAGTGCCGCATCGAACGGTCCACGCGATGCCGCGCCCAGTCGTCGTCCAGGTTCGTCGAAGGGGGCACATCGCAGAAGACGATGCGCAACTGGTGAACCCGCTGTCGGTTCGCGGGATGACGCACGATACCCATGAGCCGTTGCAACGCGAGGTGGATCAGACGGTTCGCGGGTCGGTCCGCGGTGAACTCATCGTAACCGACGTAGAACCGGGAGCGGTCGACGAGATTCTCGCGGACGTGCTGCGGGAACAGGATCCGCCCACGCAGGCAGGGGAGATTCGCCTCTTGCGTCAGGTACGCCCGGGCGAGGCCACGCCGGGTCAGTAGGACGACGCTCGTCAGGAACAGATGGACGAACGCCTCGAACATGTCGAAACGGCGGATCGAGCGGATGCTGGCGTCGTCAAGCTGCGCTTGCCGGAGACCGCGCCAATCCCGCAGCATGGTCAGGAAGACCTGCCGAGTGTCTTCGACCTCGCGGGTCATGGAATCCGGATGGCCGTCCGGTTGCTCGCTGGCGTCTGTGCTGGTCCTCTTCGTTCCGTCCCTCTGGTTCGAGAGATCGACTTTCGGCAGGATTTCGATCATCGTTCCTCGGCGCGTCTCGATAATCCCGACGTAGTTCTGTGCGTGGAGGCGACCATTCCGGAGCCCGAGGACGGGCCGGCGCTGACTCGACTCGCCGGTCGCTTGCGTGAGCGCGAATTTCTCCAGATCATGCTGTTCGTCCTCACGCAATCCGGTTAGTGGCTCGTGCTCTCGAACGACCAGCGCGCGCCGCGCGGTGCGGCGCGGATGCCCCGTGGGCGCGTCGGTCGAGGGAGACACGCCCGCTCGCGGGCGGGGTTCTGCTTCCGGGTGAGTATCGCGCGCTTGGCTCACGAGGCCGGCCCGCTAGTTGTGTGCGCTCAGAATCGGCATGGTCAGTCGCCCCGTGCCGCGCTGGCGTCTTCCGTCGGCGTCTTCGTTTCGTAGATCGCCCGGTACGCAGTCGAGGCGGCCCACCGGCTGTCGTCTGCGGGCGGCAGGTCGTACACGCCCCGGCTCACATCCACCAGATCCGATCCGACCAGTTCCTCCGGCGGATCCGACCTCCGGACGAACCCGTTGTCGTTCAGAACCGCGCGGATCTTCTCCCAGTCGTCGTAGAAGTACTCCTGCAGCAACGGCATGATTCGGGTCCGGAACGTGCTGGAGAGCAACTCCAGGGTGTTGACCCGCAGGAAGTAGGTGTGCCCGATCTGGTGTTCCCGGTCCAGCAAGACGGCGATGCGATGATTCATCGCGGCGAGGAGCTTGCCGCAATCGACGCCGTCCACGTCCTTGCTGACGCGGGGATGGGACGGATCCGGCATCATCTCCTCGAACACGAACCGTCGGCGCAGCGCAGTGTCCAGTAGGGCGATGGAGCGGTCGGCGGTGTTCATCGTGCCGAGGACGTGCAGGTTTTCTGGCACGCCGAAGTCCGTCTTCGAGCCGGGCAGCGTCACCCGCGCCTCGTCGTCCTGGCCGATCCGCTTCGAGTCCTCGATCAGAGTGATCAACTCGCCGAAGATCCGGGCGATGTTGCCGCGGTTGATCTCGTCGATAATGAGCACGTAGCGCCGGTTCGAGTCCAGCGCGGCGCGCTCCGCAATGCGCCGGAACACGCCGCGGGACAGCTCATACCGGACCTCTCCGACATCTCCGCGTTCGGCCAAGGTCTCCGCGCCGGCGCTCGCGCGGTCTGCCAGGACGGGCCGGATGCCTTCGACGAAGTCTTCATAGGTAGTGTTTTGGTGAAACGTCACCATCTCGATCCGTCCGGCACCTCGATGCTCGTCGAACCGGCGCTTGACCGCGGCGCGGTCCTCCTGCGCTACTTCGCGCACGTTCCGGTTCTCCATGATCGCCACGGCGCGTGCGACGGTGTGCCACGTCTTGCCGGTGCCAGGCGGACCGTAGAGGATCTGATTCAGGGGATGGACGGTGGACGGCGGCGGCGGCGGCGGTCCGTTCGGTCCTCTCGCCTTGTTGATCAGAGCGAACGTTGGTTCGTACGCGGCCGTCGTCGCGAACGCCGTGTAGGTAGAGCTATCCGGCGAGGTTCGCGCAAAGGCCTTCTGGTCGGTGGCACCTGAAAAGCTGGCCGATGCCTTGTTGATCCAGTACACGTGGATCCTGCTGCGCTTATTCAATCCCTTGGGTTTGGCGTAGTCGTTGCCGTGGACGACACCGATCGCGCGTCCCTGGAACCCGGTGCGGATCAGGATAACGTCGCCTCGTCGGGGCTCCGTCAGGGGATACGGGGCAGCCCGTCCGTCGTCGCCAGTTGACCTTTCGTCCCATGACGCCCGTGGCTCCCCTCCTCGGGGGGCATCGGTGTACACGGCGTGGCTCCGGTCGAAATCGTCCCAGCAATCGCCCTCGTATGCCCTCGTGCTGACTTGGAAGAACTGGGATTCGGTGGTCAGCAGCGGGGATTTCGACATGTACTGGAAGAACAGGAACGTGTTGATCTCGTACGCACGGCATTTCCGAAACGTTTGCTTGGCCTTGTCCATGGCCGCCATGTAGCCGTCGTGGTCACACTTTTTTGGGTCCATCCCCTTGTTCGCTGGGACGTGTTGCAGCGCATCCGTGGGTACGAAGTAGTCGGGATTGATGAGACACAGCGTGTGAGTCAGCTTCACGGGTGCGACAAATTTGATCTCCAAGACTTCCCGTAATGTGGTCGGATCGACTTGCGGCTCGTGCTCGACCACCTGCCTGAACAGCTTCCACAGCAGCTTCGGGCTGAAGTCGCTGCTGTCGTGGAAGCAAGCGGCACCGTGTGGGGGGGGAGTGGGGAAGATGTAGAAGTCCTCGTTGCCGAGATCGGCTAGGGGTGACTCCAGGCCGAAACACTTCGTGACACTGGGATAGATCTTCGGCCGCTGGTTCGTGGTGTTCCTTTGAGCCAGCGAGTACAAGAACGAGAACGGGTCAACGCCCTGGTCGCCATGCTTGAGCAGTTCGGGTTCCCTGCCCCAATCCACCAGCCTGGCCTTCTGGATCAGCCCATCCTCGCCTCCTTCCGCGATCTTCACGGCGAGTTCCCGGAACCAGAACGCCCAACCGTATACCTCCGTCACGCCGCCTCCTTCGTGCTCGCGGCCGAAGTCGTGAGGCCCCAAGCACTGCGCGCGACACGACCTATTGCCATGAATCCCTGATCCTACCCGAGCTTCCCGAACCGAACGCGCGTGGATAGCCTCTGCGAGCGGCGTGTCAAGGCGCTGCGCGCCCCCTCCGCTGGCGCTGCGGCCCAAGGGTGACACGCCGCTCGCGCCGGCTTCAGGCTGGTTATGGCCGAACGCAAGCGTCCGGCCCTGAACGGACCCACCATCGAGACAGCCCTATTCAAATCGGCGGCGCCCCAGCAGTGCGGTCGGGGCGCGACGACGGATCCCAATCCGCGCTTGTCTATCGCCGGCCGCCACGGCGCTCTGCAATCCGGTCCAGAACGAGGGACAGCTTGAGGGAACGCAACCACTGGGGTGTCTATAAGTTATTGTTAATAAATTGGTTACGGCCTATAATACGCTGGCCGACAAGCGCCGCGTCCAGGGCGTTCCCACCTTCGCCGATGCCGCCCGGCGCGTGCTCGAACAGAAGCGCGGCGGCTGGCGAGGCCGGTGGCACGCGCAGAACTGGAGGCGGAGCCTCGAACGGTACGCCTTCCCGCGCATCGGCACCCGGCCGGTCTCCGAGGTCAACACGGCCGACGTGCTGGAGATCCTCACCCCGATCTGGTATCTCTGATCTTCCGCCCGCCCGTCTCTCAGTCCACCGCCCGGATACTCACATCCCGGCGCTCTCGTTCGATGTCTCTGGCGCTCGATGTTCCATCATGCGCTTGATGCCGTGCTCTCGATTCGCGCCTGACCCCCGTTCGTGGCCGACGTGATCGACCGGAACGCCGGGATCGTTCCCCGTCGAGGTTCCGGTGCCGCGGAGCGGCAGCGCAGGGTCTTGACGCCGGTGAGCACGCGCGGAGAGTGCGCTGGCCGACGATGCCGTCTGTCCCCGCGTCCCGCTCAGGGGGAATGTTGACGACGCAGGGGATGGCAACCGACGTGTCTGGATCCACGCACGAGCCAGCGTCAGTTTGGCGCTACGGTATCGTAGCGCCGAGCAGGAAGTCACGGTGACGAGAACCATCCCGTCGGTCGGCGCGTCAACCCGCTGGCGCGGGTCCTCCACTTCGTTTCGGCCCTGTCGGGTGGCCCGCCGCCCGCCGCGATGGTCAGGGCGCGATTGTGGACGGAAGCCAGGTTCCGTCCCTGAACGGAACCAAGATCGACGGCAACCCCGCCAGCCGCACCCACCCCGGACGACGAGCACGCCTGACAACAACAACGGGTCGATCACTCAGACAGCCGGGACGGGAGCAGGCGCCGGAATCGGAGGGCGGACAGATCGGCGGATTCGAGTGACGGAGAAGATCGCGCGGGACTACGGGCAAGCGACCGGCCCTCGAACGGACCGGAGCCCCACCACGTCCTCGAACCGGCCCCGAACCGCCGCCGAACCACGGCAGCCCCGAGCCGGGTACAGAAGATCCAGCAACACCGGATCCAGGGCAGCAGAACGGACATCGACACCAAGACTCGTGCCACAGATCCTGATTGGGAGGGCGGCGGTCACGGCGTCAACGGGAATCAGAAGGTGGCGAACGTGACGGAGATCAGGCGCGGGATGGGAGTCGAGGTCACGGAGCGCGACCGGGACGAAGACAGGGAACGGGGTGAGAGTGTGATCTACCCTGTCGCCCGATCACAACAAGACAGAGGCCCGAACTTAAACCAGCAGTGCCGGACGGGAGGTGTAAGCAGACCCGGAGCCTCAACTTACACCCCCAGTCACAGTTTAACTTACACCCCTGTACCAGATAAGTCATTTAATATCAACCAGATCCCAACACAACACAACACCCCACGAACAGAAAAAGGTACATGGGGGGAGGTAGGGGAGCGACCCATCGGAAACCTGCCGGTTTCCGGCCCCGGCAGGTGCGCCTGCGTTGCACCTGCCGGGGCGGGTCGCTCCCCCCTTGCGAAGATGTCCCTGCGGGAAGGCATCACCGTCACCCGGCGCGCGCCGGACGCCATCGCGCCCGTTGGCCGTCCGGCAGTACGACATGGCAGGGGCTTCTCGGGTCGTGCCGTCAAAAAGGTATCTCGTCCTCGGTCAACGGCGGAACTTCGGCGCGCGGCGTACTGGCCGTCGTCGGTTGGTTAACCACGGCCCGCATTACTTCTAGGAGTATCTGGGTGTCCTTCAGCGCCCTGTGAGGACGACGCCGTGGCTCCTGAAGGACACTCTCCTGTTTGCCTGCGTCGTCCAGGCTGATCCACTTCACCTCGCCGTTCCACCAGGGTTCGCCCCTGAACTCAGCGTAGTCCCGCATGGCATCGCGCCAGACTACGGGTGGCAGTGTGAGGTTGTACCGTTCGACTGTTTGCTCGAGCACCTCTCGATCATGATCAGCGTTGTATGCCAGCACGAGTTGTGCCCTATCCAGTATTGCAGCAAGCTTGGCATGGACATCTGGCCAACGAGAACCAGACGGCGACACCGTCTTTCCATGAATCCGCAGCTGAAGACGAGGAGCTACCTCTGCCGTGAATCGCTCTGCCCCCGTCGTGTCGATCACCGCTACTTCGCGCACCTCTGCCGTACGGGCCTCTCGCGATCCGCGTGCCTCCGTATCAAGAATGAGCACGTCCTCCCGATCAAGAAGCGCCGCCCACTCCCTCGCCGTCCGGTGCGCGTGAGCGGCTTCCGGCGGCCACGTCTGGTCAGTCTCCGTTGACGTGTCGGTCGTTGCCAATCTCTCGCAGATGAGGTAGTGGATCATCAAGAGAATCGAAGAGGCCACATCGATTGGCATCCATTCCCGCCGCGAGAGGCTCACCTGGAACACCGGATTGAAGAGAACAGCCAGCCCAGTGAGGAAGGCCATCCAAACCGACGCCTTGCCGCGAAGCTCGCACTCGTGGAAGACGAGCAGCAGGCTCGCGCCGCACACGACCCACGGCAGCAACGAATAGAAGCGGTACGGGAGGTCGCCGAGGGCCATGAGTAGCATGATCGCCGGAATGAACCAGACAGCCGCTGGCCAAAGAGCCCGCTCACGGGAATCGATAGTGCTCATCGACGGGAGTCAGGCTACGCCCCGACGCTGCCGACTCGGCGGGCCAGCGCCGTGGTCACCATCGTACTCGGCAGCTTGCCCCCAAATGATATCCGGTAGGGGCAGAGAGATGTTGCGCGTCACCACCGTACCGCGGTCCGTCCGGGGGTCGTCCCGAGAGGAACGGACCTGGTACGCGACGCTGGGGGCAGCCGATTCGTCCGTAGCGGGCTCTTGTAGTGTAGTGCAGTCCCGTTCATATTGAGGGGTACAGCACGGGGAACAGGAGCAGGAGGCGTCTCTTAAGATATTGAATACCAACAGGTTATCTAATAATCGTGGCGGTCCGTGGACCTGCGGAACGACAACCCCTGCGATCGCGTCCTGCCGGTGCTCGGTCCCCAGAACGACATCGTGACGCACCGGCTGGCGCTGCCCCACGAGGACGTGGCCGCGGCCATCGAGACGGTGCGGGCGTCGGGGTCCGGGCAGCCCGCCGTCAAGCTGGCGTTCGAGTTTCTGGTCCTGAGCGCGGCGCGGTCGGCGGAAGTCAGACTCGCCACGTGGACCGAGATCAACACGACGGACGGCGTGTGGACCATTTCGGCTATGCGGATGAAGGCGAAGCGCGAGCACCGGGTCCTGCTGTGCGGGCGGGCGCTGGAGATCCTCGAAGCCGCGCGCGTGCTCGGCGACGGCAATCCGCTCGTGTTCCCCATGCGGAGCGGGAAGCCGATATCGGCGTCGACGCTGCCGAAGATGCTCCAGTACCACCGGATCGCGGCCGTGGCCCACGGCTTCCGCTCGTCGTTCCGGGACTGGGCGGCCGAGGAGACCGATCACCCGCGTGAGGTCATTGAGGCGGCGCTCGCGCACGTGGTCCAGAACAAGGTCGAGGCGGCCTATGCGAGATCAGACCTGTTCGCGCGTCGGCGGCGGCTCATGGACGATTGGGCGTCGGCGCTTTAAAAAGTGTAACCTGTTTTAGGACAATAACTTACGGCTTCCACTTCGATCACTTCCCCTCAACCTGTCCCTCGTTACCGACCGGATGTCAGTGGGCGGAAAGCACCGTTGATGGACGGATCGGGATCGTGGACCACGAGTACGCGATCCCGGATCAACTCCGAAGCGCGAGCATCCGCTCGGGCCTGGGCCGTGCTTCGCCGGGCGGGCTCAGGCTCGGTCGTCACGACCCGTTGTGGCTGGCGACGCGCCCTGCCGAGACTGGTATCGACACGAGTGAGCAATCGGAGCACTCGTTCCAGAAGATGCCATCGAATCCCCGACAATCCGCGTTGGTCCGAATTAGTTGCTCTACTGCGAATTCCACTTCGCTCACGTTGGACACAAGAGGATAGTGGTTTAACAGTAGCAGCCATCGGCGCGCGAAATGTCCATTCCAATCTGGTAGATCCTCGACCTTCTCTCCTAAAGTCCGCCTCAGCATGGCCAGGACGGCTGGCTCGATCTCATGCACGCCGGGATTAGCTGCAATCGTCCAACGGCGTCCCGAACCACCCGGCTTGAGCCACACGCCGGGGCGTTTTAGGATGTCCGTCCGGTTGTCCTGAATGTGTTTCAAAATTGCTTTCTTGGTGTCTGTTTGCCACTGTTTGCCAAAATCCGTCGGCTGGCCGCTCAGACTATCGACCGGAGACGGCCCCAAAGATAACGTATAGTCGCGCGTACGAATGTTCCTCGTTGCTTCCCCGAGTTGTTCCGCGAAGGCGCGCAGCGGTTCGATAATGTTCGCTGAGGAAACCGTATCCCGCGACGGCGAGGTCTTCCCGGACGCGGCCTGCCGTCGAGCGGGGGACTTGGAATCGCCTGTCGCGCGCCGCCGGGCGGCGAGGCCGCGAGGGTCTGCCACCTGCAGGTAGGTTCTGGTGACCTCTACACCCCATTGAGAACCATCGTCCCACGTTACTACCAGATCCGGCGGGTCGCACAGATTCACAGTACACCTGAATCGAGATTGTCCGTGTCCAGCCAGATGTTCCGCCAGCAGCCGACAGGCACACTCCTCATCTGTCATCACGCCGGAACCGCCCTCGCCCCGGCCGGCCTCCGTCATGAGCCATCGACTCTGGGTTCGTAGTCCAGGTCGGCCATTTGCGGCGCACTGAAGGCCGCAGAAGCGCTGGCCCATTGCTTCCGGGCTGTTACGTTTCGGAGGTCCGGCGCACCGTAGACGAACCGCTCGTCATACTGGCGATACAGCGTGTCAAAGAAACGCTCGAACCGTAGCGGGCTGTCGACTTCGGGAAACTCCTCGACGATCTTTCCCGTTTGTCTCGGCCGGGTCGAAGCCAGCGCGAGAGCGATCGCCTCGTATCGACTGAGGTCGTTCCGAACGCCACGTCTGTTGGCCAGTTCGCGAAGCGCCGCGCGGTAACGTCGCACTGGTGCGACCGCTCGACCCTGCCTGTCGATCGCCACGTCGTTGTTCGCAAGACGTCGGCTGGACTGCTCTCGCTCCGAATCCGGCTGCTCAGGAACCCGGCCGACTTCCTCGGCGCGGTTCGCACGCAGGACGACAAGGTAGCCGTAGACGAGCGGCGGGTAGGCGATGTGAAGATTGGTGCAGTCGCCGACGGCTTCCTCCATCCGATTCGTGAGATTCCTGAACGCGCCAGTCGAGCCCCTGCAGGAAACGGCGAGGACCGGCCCGATTCCCTCCTTCGTCACGACAACGTCAACGTTCTTCGTCTTGAGACCGCCGTAAACCGTGCGCTCACCAGCACCTCCCGAGCCCGGCTCGTGCGCCAACGCGGGCCGCCCTTTGTGCTTACCCGCACTGAACGGCGGACGCGGCATGACCTCGTCGGGGCTGAACCCGCCTTCGACCACGAGTCGGCACGCAACGTACCAATGGAGTGGCTTGATGTGCTCCTGGCTCTGCGTGGCCCCGCGGAACTCCACGAAGTGGGCTAGCGCCGACCTCAGCGACATCCACTCGCAGGCACTCACGCGACGTGTCTCCACCGGCGCATCACTTCGACGCCTTCCTCCATCAAGGCCCCGTCATGCTGGTCGAGCAAGGTGTCGGGAGCCAGAACCACGTTGCGCGCCTCGCCGGGCTCTAGCTTGAGCATCCCGCCGCCGAGCGGGTGCCCTTCGATCTCACAGCTCAGCCGGCCGACGGGTGAGTCCCACCCTGCCGGCAGTCGTCGACCGCAGAAACCGTCGCCATTCTGAAACATCCCGGATCGAGGGTCGACCGCCAGGAGCGCGTTCGTGCACGTGCATCCAACTCCATTCACGGCCAGCGCCGGCGACTTTCCACTCATGTACGTGAGCACGAATGCGGGTCGCCGCACGTCCGGAACGGTGTACCACGGATTGCGGTTGCGGCACTTGTAGGAAGCCCTGGCGCGATGGCCCTCCGCCGTATCGAGATACACCTGAACGGCCGCCGGCACCCGCGCCCGCGGTGGAATCCGCAAAAGGAACACGGGTTCGTCCTTCGCGATCCAGCGTTCGATGTCAACGTCGTTTATCGCGTCACCAGTTACATACCGGCTACTCCTGATGGACGGCAGGAGGAACTCGTCGGGTATCCCGAATCGCTGCACGTCGGAAGGGCGCAAGTGAAAGAAGTCGTTGGCGCCGCTCACGTACCCAATGCCTATCTGCGCGATCTGGCCAAGCCGGACTGAGGCAGGATCGGTCGCCATGCGTGTGTAGAGACCCCTGACGCGCGGCGGCAGCAGGAGCGGTCGCAGCCTGCCGCCCCACCGGACACGCCACTCCTCGACGGATATCAGCTCCGGCGCGGTGGGCGGCATTTCGCTCGAGGTGAATCGTTCGAGCTTCGACAACTGGATGCCGTCCGCGCGGCAGCCTGCGTTCTCGGCGAACAGCAGCCAGCAGTCCTCTGCGAGCCGCGGGAATATCTTCTCCCTGATGGCGACCACGTGTACGGACTCGAAGTTAGCGACGAGATACTCCATGAGCGGCGTCGCGTATGGAGCATGACCGATCTCCGCCGGCACGACGAATGCAATCCGGCCACCCGCGCGGAGCTTGCTGGCCGCCGCCACAATGAACGGTGCCCACGATGACGCGAGACCGCTGAAGATGACGCCCACGCGGCGGCAGTAATCGAGTGCGACCTGCCGGGTCGCGCCGCAGAACCGCTGATACCGAATGAACGGCGGGTTACCGACGGCGCAATCGAATCGGCGGCGGTCAGCGGACGCCCATGCGAAGAAGTCACCGTGAACTACCGTGGCATGCGGCGCACGATCCGATGCTTCGACGACCGATGCTGGATCCCGTTCGATGCCGACGCTATTTCGATGACGCGCTACGAAGCGGCCATCGCCACTAGACGGGTCGAGCAGGAGGTCGCCCGGTTCTCGAACAGCCCATCGCACCAGAGCATCCGCCACGGTCTCCGGGGTGAAGTACGCGCCGAGCGTCTTCGCATCGTGGGGCATGATCTCGGATTGGCTGGGCGGTTGGAGCAGCAACTACGGATAATTGTAGCCGGCAACACGGTCGTTGCGCACCCCCAGCGAACCTCGGCGGAAATCGTCCGCGCTCAACTGCCCCTGCCGCTAGGGCTGGCGTGGCTCGGGTCAAGGAGCGTGCCCTGTCGGTAGCCCAGAAATTCCACGACGACCGGACGCACGGCGGGCTCTCACGCGACCGTCAGCAGCTGGGAGGCGTCCATTCCATTCTGGCTCTTACCCTGACCCCGGCAGCGGATCGTAGGCGTCCGGTTCGGTCAATGAAATCAAGAGTTCGGAGAGAGAAAAGTGTGACTGGGGCTGTGATTCGTCACGTGGAGGGTTGTCACAGGTTGCCGTGGCCCCGGTCGAGGATCGGCGCATGTAACTTCGCCCCTTGATTCCCGGAATCGCTCGATCCTCTGTTCGGTGTGCTCTTCTCGTCGCGGTCCCGGTGCTCACGCCCTCCTGCCTGCCTCGATTCGTTCCTCTCCGCGCCTATGATGTTCTGGTCCCTGTGGCTCTTCGGTTTCGTGATTCTCCCTGTCTTCCGGATCCGCGTCGACGAGGCTCGCGTGTTCGGCGTGGCCGGGCTGGCGGGGGAGCGGCCGACGTGGGTTTTGTGGCCGTACCGGTCCGTTCTCGGGCCGAACGTCTGCGTTCGGCAGCAAGTGCCACTGTCCGCCCCGGCGGCCGGCTCGTCACCCGCGAGGGCCGGAACGAACGTGAAGGAGCCGCGCTCGGCGCGGCTTGACGAGCCGGACGGCGGAGTGGCATCGCTCTCCAGCGGCCTCCTGCTCGCGCAGCGCCGGACCGTCAGGTCCGGCCCGCACGCGATCAGACGACGGCCGCATCGGCGGCGGGTCTGAACCGGCGCAACGGCGCCGTATCTCTGTGCAGGGGGTCGAGGGGGCGGCGCCCCTCGTCAGCCCAATGTACGCACATTGGGTAGGCTGGCTATGACACATAACGGGTGTCATAGCCAGCCTCCGTGTCTCCTGATCTGCCGCCCGTCAGTCTCTCTCCACCGCCCGGAACTTCGTCGTCGCCCGCCTGGATCTTCTCCTGCTCCGGCGCTCCCTCGATGTCGTCCCGCGCTCGATCCGTGTCCCGCGCCGGATGTCCGTCGGTGCTCTCGTTCGCGCCTGACCGGTCTGCGGGGACGATGTGATCGACCGGGGGAGGCAGGTCAGGTCGTGGTCACGGTGCTGCGCTTCCGACGACCTCGTGTTCCGCCGGTTCCGCGATCGGAGGCTGCTGACGGTGTGTGCCGGTAAGGTACGCCTCCCAATCGTTCATGAGCCGACGCCGGCGCTCGAACAGGTCTGACCTTGCGTACGCCGCCTCCACCTTGTCGCGGACGACGTGCGCCAGCGCCGCCTCGACCACTTCGCGCGGGTGATCGGTCATCTCAGCCGTCCAGTCCCGGAATGACGACCGGAATCCATGCGGCACGGCGGCGATCTTCAACTCCGTGAACACCCTCGACAGGGCCATGTCGGTCAACACCTTGCCGCGTGCGGTAGGGAACACTAACCCGCCGGAGCCGTCACCGAGCGTCCGCGCCGCGTCGAGGATCTCCACCGCCCGTCGGCACAGCGGGACCCGGTGCTCGCGCATCCCCTTCATGCGCGGGGCCGGGACGGTCCACACGCGATCCTCGATGTCGATCTCGTCCCACCGCGCCCCGCGCACCTCACCCGAACGCGCGGCCGTGAGCACCAGGAACTCGAACACCAGCTTGACGACCGGCCGGACCGACGAGGCCCGCACGGCCGCCACCGCGGCGGCCACCTCGTCATGCGGCAGCGCCCGCATGTGCCGCACGACGGCCTTCTGTGGGCCGAGGACCGGCGCGAGCCGGTCGCACGGATTGTCCGCGCGATACTGCATGGCGATGGCCCACTCCATCACCGTGCTGATGCGCTGGCGTAGCCGCCGCGCCGTGTCTGGCTGGGAGTGCCAAATGCGCTGCAACGTCTGGAGCACGTCGGCGCTCGTCACGTCGCCCACGGGCAGCTTGGCGAGGTCGGGGAAGGCGAAGCGCGACACGGTCGACCACCACTGCTGGCCGTGCTTCGGACTGCGCCAGCCGGGCTGTTTCTGCTCCAGCACGCGCTCGGCTGCCTCGGCGAAGGTGGGCATGGCCCGGACGCGGCGCTTGTCGGCGAGCGGATCGCCGCCCTCGCGGGCGACCTTGCGGTTGGCGATAGCCTTCTCGCGGGCCTCGGCGAGCGACACCAAAGGGATGCTGCCGAGACCGAGTTCGCGGCGTCGTCCTCGGACGATGAGCCTCTGAATCCAGCTCCGGGTCCCGGACGGCTGGACGAGGAGGTAGAGTCCCTGACCGTCGCAGTGCCGACCTGGCGGGGCGGTACGGACGAAGGCGGTCGAGAGGGCCTTGTCGGGATGGCGGCCCGGCCTTGGGGAACACGCCCGGCCACGTCCAGGCGCATACGGCGCTGATGCCGCCGATGACAAGGACGGCGCGGAGGAGTGCGTCACGTATCGGGCCGCTCGGTGTGCCTGATCGTCCGGCCCGCGCGCGGGCCGGGGAGCCTTCCCGCAGGGATACATACGGACGGGAGCGACCCCCCAGAAGGCGGGGAGGGGGTCTGACACGGTGCCTGACACCGTGCCTGACACCAACCCTTCGCCGTGCCGCGCCAGCGGCACAAAAGGGGGGGTCGCTCCCGTCACGTCCCTCACCGCTGGCGCGGTTCGGGTCGGCCGGTCGTAGGACGAAAAGCCGAACAACGACAGCGACAAATGGAAGGGTGGGATGGGACACTCCCCCTGCTGTTTTTGGGACACCCCCCCCTGTGTCCGCGTCAGGTTTTGATTGCCCTGCGCGTTGCCCTGCGCGTTGCCACGGAACGGGGGCACCATCAGATAGCCACCTCGGGGGTCGTCAGCCGGACGGTGGGCCAGATCGTGAAGCGGTCAATCGCCCCTCGCGCCGTCGCCTTGGTGGGCGTGCCGTCGGGGAGTTGTTGCAAGAAGACGAGACGATCGGCCGCCTTGTCGAACCCGCCCGCCGCGCGCAAGAGTTCACGATTGCCGGCGGTAATCGCCTTCTCAAGCCGGGCGATTTCCTGGCGGATGTCCGGGTCGGCCTTGGTCGGCCCGGCCGGGTCCGCCGCGCCCTGGCGGTCGCCGTTCTGGGTCCAGCGTTTCAGCACGGGCGCGGCGCGTTCCGCGGCGTCAACACCCGTGCCGACGGCGACCACGTGCACGGCGAAAGTCCGCGCCCGGAGCGCGGCCCAGAGCGGCGCGTGGGCCACGCCCCACGCGCGCAGCTCGCTATCGGTGGACTGGCCGGCGTCCACGTACACGAACGTCGCCGTTCGCTCGTCTACCGCGATCGGTAACTTGAACGCAAAATAGCGCGGGATTCCGGGTTGCCCGTACTTCCGGTACGGGAAGGTTCGCCGGTCGATACCGAACGCCTCGAACCGTCGTACTTTGTCGTCCTCCGTCGGCAACCATCCGAGGGTCGGCCGCTCGATGAGGTAATCGAGCGAGAGCACGCGCCGCATGAGTACGTGCGTCGTCGCGTCCTTGCCGCGCCGATGGCGCACGTCGGGGATGCCCAGCGCCCGATAGAGCGCTTTGCCGGTGAGGAGGACGGCGCGCGCGCCGCCGGGGAAGATGGCCCGCTCGTCCTCGATGGCGAGCTGCTTGTCGATGAGCGCGCGCACGAAGACGCGCGCCGCTTCGCGGTTCGCGTGATCGAAAAAATGACACCATTGCGAGCGCGTAAAGACGCCGGTATGCAGGGCGACCAGCGCGATCCATTCGGCCGCTCGGCCGCTCCATCCGAGGGGTGCAAGCACACGCGCGCGGTCCTGCAACGTCGGGACCGTGACGGGGCGCGGTGTCTCCGAGGCGGGGCTCGTCGTCATCCGGTCACCAGCGCGCGATCCCCGCGCACGTACGTGATGAGAATCCCCATCGGATGCACGATCATCAGCTCGGGATCGACCGTCTCGAAGAACGTGACGTGGAGTGAGCGCGTCCAGCGGTCGCGGCCCACGTCCGCGCCGCCACCGGTGCGGGCGTTGACGGTCGGCAGTCCCACGATCGTGTGCGGCATCGTCACCCTCCTGCCGTGCAACGGAACTCCCAGGTGTGAACAGACGCTCGGGGTCAGTGAGCAGACGTACTCCCGATGGCAGCGGGAGTAGGGCGGGCTCCGTGTGTTCCACTGAGATAGGCCGCCCAATCGTCCATCAGCCGGCGCCGCCGCTCGAACAGATCCGACCTCGCGTACGCGGCCTCGACCTTATTCTGGACCACGTGCGCGAGCGCCGCCTCGACGACCTCGCGCGGGTGATTGGTCTCCTCGGCCGTCCAGTCCCGGAAGCTCGAACGAAAGCCGTGCGGGACGCCGCCGATCGCCAGGTCCTTGAGCAGCCCCGACAGCGCCATATCGGCCAGCCGCGTCCCGCGCCCGCTCGGGAACACCAGCGCATGGCCGTCGCCGAGCGCGCGCGCCGCGTCGAGGATCTGTGCGGCACGCCGGCACAGGGGAACCCGGTGTTCCCGCTTGGCCTTCGTGCGCGTCGCCGGGATGGTCCAGACGTGGTTCTCCGCGTCGACCTCGGCCCACTGCGCCCCGCGGACCTCACCGGATCGCGCCGCCGTGAGCACGAGGAACTCGAAGGCGAGCTTCACCACGGGCGGAGCCCCCGACGCCTGCACCGCGCCGATGGCCGCCGCCACGTCGCGATGCGGCAGCGCCCGCATGTGCTGGACCAGATGCTGCTGCGGGCCCAGGACCGGCCCGATGCGGTCGCATGGGTTGTCGGCTCGCAGGTCCATCGCCACGGCCCATTCCATCACCGTGCTGATGCGTTCGCGCACCCGCCGCGCCGTCGCCGGGCGGACATGCCAGACGGGCCGCAGCGTCTCGATCACGTCGGCGCTCGTCACCTCCGAGACCGGCAGCTGACCAATGAGCGGGAACGCGAACCGCGTCATGCTCGACATCCAATCCTTGCCGTACTTCGGATTGCGCCAGCCGGGCTGCATCTGGGTCCAGACCTGCTCGGCGGCGGCGGCGAAGGTCGGCGTGCGCTGGAGACGGCGCTTCTCGGCGAGCGGGTCGCCACCGGCGCGGGCGAGCTTGCGGTTGGCGAAGGCGAGCGCGCGGGCCTCCTTGAGCGAGACGAGCGGGAAGCCGCCGAGCCCGAGTTCGCGGCGGCGTCCGCGGATGGCGATCCGCTGGACCCAACTCCGGCTGCCGGACGGCTGGACGTCGAGGTACAAGCCCTGGCCGTCGCAATACCGGCCGGCCGCGGCGACGGTGCGGACGAAGGCGGTCGAGAGGGCGTGTTCGGGCTGGCGCGTGGGGGGGTGAGTCGGCAGCATCCTTTCCACCGGTATTTCCACCGTTATGTGGTGGAACATAGTGGATGTTATAGGTCGCTCTGGCTCGTGTCAAACCAAGACAAACTGTCATAACTATCTATAAATAACACAGTTATAGACGACATGGGACGTTATTGGACGACTCACGCTGAATCCACATGGTGGACACGGTTTCTGCCACGGAGCGACGCCCTGCTCGATCTGCTCTTTGAGCTTGCCGGCAAACTCTTTGTGGTAGTCGTCCTGGCTCCACGCGGGTTTCTGCGCCGCGGTGGTCTTTCGGCCCCACGCCATCACAAGTTTCCCCCCTCCGCGCGCCACGCGTCGTCGCGCCAGTCCGACTCGTCCACGATGTCCTGCGTGTCGGAGTTGTCGGTATCCGTCAGCCCGTACTCCGCGCGCACCGCGTCGGACGCGACGACGTACCGGCCGGTCAAGAGGGCGCGGCCCAATTCCTCGGCCGTGTCCACGGCAAGCGCCTCCTCGCCATCCACGGTGATGTTCCGGATCATGTCGACCACCCTTTCTCTGCGGGACGGGGTGTGCGTCCCCGCGCCCGGAAACCGTCCTTCGCCGCCGATGTCCTCCGCTCCTGCCGCGGCGCGCCTGCCGTCTGCTCGGCAGCGATCCGCCCGCACCCCCGCCCGTGGGCCAGGGCACGAACGGCGCCGTGCGCCACCGCCGCCGGCGTCGTGTGACGCGGCGTCATCGACGGCCCGCCATCCTGAGCCGGGTCGTGGCTGGAATTCCCGCTCCGCGAGCGCGAATCAGCCGGCGTTGTGCGATCCGATCGGTGAGCCACGCGTTCACCTCGGCCTCGATCCAGCCCACGGCACGGCCCCCGAGGGACACGGGGGCGGGAAACGTGCCGCGGGAAATACGGAGATAGATCGTGCTGCGCGACAGACCCGTCCGGGCCTTGACGGTCGGAAATCTCAACATCGTGTGCGGCATCGTCACCCTGCTGACTGTGCAAACGAACTTCCACGACCGTAGCTGTGCGCGTTGTGCGCGAACAGGGGGGACCGGCAACCCCCTGTGCCAAAAAAGATCAATGAATACGGGCCTCGGCGAGCAGGGCGCGCGGCGACTTTCGGTCGGCGCTCAATTGAGGGTAGACGTAACCCCTCTGAAATAAGAGGGATAGAGCCGTCGAGTTGCGCGCAAACTTTCCGCGCAACTTTTTTTGCGACCTCCGCACTCGACGGATCGCCTGATTCCAGTCGTTGTCTGGGAGCGTGACGACCGGATGAGCGGGCCGGGGCACCGAGGAGATGGCCGTACTGTGGGCGGTAGCTTGGCGGTCAAGAGCGTCGAGACATTGCGCAGGCGACGAGGCGCCTCGGTTGCGGCTGATCTCCACCAACCTAGCTTGGGAGCCCGATGCCTGGCCTTGCCGATGAGGGCCCACGTCGTCGGCACCGTGCCGTGGTCCGTCAGGATGAGGTGAGGCACTGTGGGGTCCTGTCGATGCGTTCTCGTCCGTACACTATCCGTATGACAGAATGTTGGTGGCTCCAATCGGAGGAACACTCATGGCCATCGCCGAAAACAAGTCGGAACGCATTGAGGTTCGGACGACCTCGAACATGAAGGCGTTGCTTCGGCGGGCTGCGGCCTCGTCACACAAGAACATCACGGAGTTTCTGCTCGAGGCAGGGATCAACGCCGCTGAGGACGCCCTGGTCGACCGGCGGATGTTCCGGCTCGACGATCGCCAGTGGCAGGCCTTCCGGGCGATCCTCGACCGCCCGGTCGCCGACAAGCCCCGCTTGACGCGATTGCTTGCGGCGAAGAGCGTCCTGGAGTGACGCCGGAACAGGAGGGGTTGTCTCCAGTCCAGAGGCTCGACGCAACGCACGATGTCGATTCCTTCGCGTGCGGGAAAGAGCCACTCGATCGCCTTCTGAAGCGTTTCGCGCTGGCGAACCAGAAGGTCGACAGCGTCCGGACCTATGTCGCCTGCCGGGGATTGCCGGTGCTCGCCTACTACAGCCTTGCCCCGGGAGCGGTCGAACATGCCGACGCACCTCTCCGGGTCGGCAAGGGGCTGCCCGGCACCGCGCTCGTCAAGGACGCACTGCTCAGAACCGCCGCAGCCACCGACATCGCCGGCATTCGGGCACTTCTCGTGTCCATCCAAGGACGACGAGGCGCGGGGCTGGTACGAGGCCTTGGAGTTCGAGCCGAGCCCCACGGATCCCTATCACCTGTTCTTGCTCATGAAGGACCTGCGGGCGATGTTGAGCCACTGATCAAGGATCCGGTCATGCCCTCCCATGCCACGGCGGATGTCAGCACCTGGCTCTTTTCTCGACTTAAAGTCCGATCCCTCCGTGACGGAGGCCCGGCCTCTGTGTAAACTTGAACGACGTGCGCGGACAGGATGAACACACCATATGTTCAGCTACGTTTCACCGGCGTGTACGCGAAGACTGGTCGCCCACCGATCCCACCCGAGCAGTTGCTTCGGGCCAGAACAACTCGCTACTCGACCCCCCGCCCATTGGGAGAAGGTGGGCCGCCCGACGTGGGACGATTCATTGCCGCTCGCGGAACCACAAGGCCCGCTCCCGATGGATCGGCACCGCACGTCCAAAGGATGCAATGATCGTGGGCCAATGTCGCTCACGCACGATATCAGCAGTTCGCTGCGCTTGCTCCAAGTAGATGGCCGGCCGCTCTCGCTGCGTGTTCAAACCGTGCGACGCTTTCGGCACTCCAAAGCCCCTACGTAAAACTCCGACCACGCCGTTACGCCACTATGGATTTCCAAGAAGCTACCACCACTCTGAATGACATAACGATTCAGACCGTTGCTAGATGGTTAGGACTACAACTTCCGTTGCGTGGAACGGTGCGCTGCCCCTTTGATGATCATGATGACAACACGCCATCCTTTCAGGTGAAGACGCCCGGCACTCGCTGGAGATGTTATGGATGCGACCGAGGTGGCGGATCGATTGATTTCGTCAAGACCTACAAAGCACTGAGCTTTTTGGAAGCCAAGCGTTGGCTTGCCGGTCACGCCGGGATCGGCCCTTCTGCTGCACCCAGACCACGAACCAACATTCCAAGGACACCTATAAAGCCGTACAAAACAGACTATCCTTCCGAGGCTCCGCCTGATCATGACGTATACGAACAGCTGCTTCAACTAGCTGTGTTGCAACCAAGTGGCCGCCAATATCTGATGGAGAGATGTATCTCGAGTACGACGGTCGCCACATTCGGCATCGGCCAAGTGACAGATCCGTATGCGATCCTTAAGACATTGCTTGACATTTACGGCTTCGCACGTCTCAACAAAGCAGGGTTGCTAACCAAACGTTCATCTCCCCGTGATACACACTTCCTTTTTCTGCCTGAAAGCCTTTTGTTCCCATTTTTTGAACATGGTAGAGTTGCGTACCTGCAGGCCAGAGCGATCAACAGCTCCGATTCCACGAGGAAATGGCGAAATCTCAATCGCCGTACCCCTCGCATCTACAACGTGGACACCTTGACCGATTCTACGGCGAGCACTCTCGATATCTGCGAGGGAGTTGTAGACACATTGTCTGCCATTGAACTCGGCCGCAGAGCAATAGGCCTGATGGGAATAGGATTCACGCTATCGACAGAACAATGGATCCGACTCCGTGGACGGCAGGTTAACATTTTATTGGACTGGGACCGACCAGGAGACATCAAGTCTGCGGAGTTGAAACGTGAAATGCGCCGGTTCGGCATCGTATCAACTCGAAAGACTCGCCCGTCACCCACGGCGCACGACCTCAACGAATATCTTGTGGAACTAAGCAAGCGGTGATGACTGCTCACGAGCGCCTTTTGTTGCCTGAAAATTTGAACTATGCGTGGCGAAAAGCCAAGACTCTCTATCGCACGGCCGATGGATACGTCGACCACGGAGAGATAGCCGAGTTCGAACTTGATCTAGAACGCCGCCTGAAACGAATACAGAACTCCTTTAAGGCCGGCCACTATCGGCTGAGTAAGCTACGCCCTCTGCCGCGTCCTAAGGCGCTCACAGATGACGGGCCGACCAATCGTCAGTATTTCCATGTAGCGATAGATGATCAAGTTGCTTGGATCGCAGCTGCCAACGCCCTTGGGCCCGAACTCGACCAGTTGATGCCTCCTTGGAGCTACAGCTACCGGCTATATCGTCCCGCTTGGTATGAAGACGATGAAGACAACAGATCACAGTTGGAGATCGGGCCGTATCGCCATGAAAGTGGTCATCTATATCGGCGGTTTCAGCATAGCTGGCCTCTTTTTCGACGGCATGTCGCGCTCACCGCTAGGGCAATGGTCCGGGGCACGCCTTTTGCCAAGGACGATCTCGACGAAGCCGATCAGCTGGCCGTAGCGTCCGCCCACAGAGACAGGTTACCTTACCTGCGAGCAGACTTCTGGGCGCGCCCCGCGAACAACGTGGTAGACACCGATCTTTACCATGCGTCCATCGATCTGAAGCACTTCTATCCAAGCATCCGGCCGGCAGCTGTGATACGCGGACTTGGCATGACGAGAGACGCTGGTGAAGCCAACGATCCCATGGACACGTTGTTGGCGGATATGCTCCGCTTCCGGCTCGACAAGGCCGACACGACGGCTGCTATATTAGAGGACGTCGAGCCTAACTATGACGACGAGCATGTCAACGGCATTCCAACCGGCCTATTTGTCTCTGGCTTTTTGGCTAATGTAGCCATGTTGGCAATCGATAACGAGGTCGACCGGCGCATCCATAACTTGCGGTCTATCGCACATTTCCGTTTTGTCGATGACCATACGATTCTGGCTTACGATTTCGACGACCTTTGCAATTGGATTTCCTACTACAAACAGCTGCTCGTCCAGCACGATATCGGTGTGGTAGTAAACAACGACAAATACGATCCACCCAGCCTCAATCGATGGATGAACGTTCGCGAGGAGATGGCGCCATCACACACATCTCATTCTACGGGTGAGATTGAAGAGAAAAAAGCTCGCAAGGAGGCTGCCCTCCGTGATACACAGTTGGATGGTGCTAATCCCACTAAGTTGCTGACTAAGACTCTCGGACAGGTGTCGGCGCTCGCCGCCACAACTCCTGATATTTTGGATGATAACGATCTTGAGGACCGACTAAGACTCCTCGAATGGTTGCTATTAGCTGATATTCCCGAGCGTGAGATACGTCCAGATACCCGTGCCGCATTCGCGGCTGGCCAGATCGCGATCCTGGCGCCGCTCTTGATTCAGGAGACAGATGACCTGATCGACACAGCACGTGCCCTCGCTTCTCTCAAAGGTCGCATTCTCAGAGCGGTAAGGACAACCGATCAGGACAGTGACACGCTCGCGAGCAACCACCAACTCCAAAAGGCATCTGAACACGTTAACGAATTGTTGGTGGTACAATCGCGGGAACAACGGCGACGTTTGGAACATTGCTTCGGTCTGTTGTTCCAAGCGTTTCGCGAGTATCCAACGAAGGCACGTCTGTTCTACCGGCTGCACCAATATTGCCGACTTACCGGGCACAAAGGGCTATCCAGGATCGCTGAATGGATTAACGAGACGCGAGAGCGAGGACACGTTGTCTGGGCCGACTACTATGCTGGTTTGTCGCTCCAGTTGCTCGCTGTCGGTGTTCTTGTTGCCGCTCGCACACTCACTTTGGTCGACGCACTACGGTCAGATAGAGAGGCGGCAGTGCATTATCTCAACGATGTAGGGTCGTTGGACACTGCCGCTTTTCTCATCCCACGTAGACGCGAAGCGTGGTTTCATAAAGTTGCACGCAAAAGCCTCGGTGTGGCCCTTGTGTCGGTCAGCGATCTGGTTCGTGAAGACGTAGGCGATGTTCGACTGGCTGAGCAGCTCAATGTAGTGGCTATGAAATGTATAGGAGTACGTTTTGCGACAGACAAACAGGACTGGGTGGCTGAGACTGGCAGACTCCCAGGCGTCTGGGCCCACCGAATTGAAAACCATCTGAGCATTGACGATCGCCCGTCATCTGTCTGGAAATTGTTCGCGGCGTGTTTCACTTACTCGAACGTCGTCGACCGCCTCTCCGCACGCCGCTATCCGGAATTGTTGTCCGACACTGGATGGCACTACTTTCTTCAATCCCCGAGAGCACTGAATGAAACAGACTCTGGGTGGCTCCGGGACGTTATGCACGATCGTCCAACGCGGATCACAGATGCTCGTTCGTCTAAGAGGAGGGCGTTTACACGGGCCGCCCGTTCCTGCGATCCGCCGGGCAACGGGCGGATGACGCTATTGAAATGGACAGAGTGTGTTTCGTCCCAATGTAGCCCATTTGACCCGCGCGGGAGCGAGTGGACAGCCCTAGAGATTGTCCGCCAGATTGTGCTCCCAGCCGTCAACACGCTTTCCGTCCCGGAAACATGGCTCGACGGTCTTCATCCGAATAACATCCTCCTTGCAGAGTCGTGGAAGAACCGCTTTCCAATAGATCCAGGACGTGCTGGCGTGAGTTGGAAGGAGTGGATTGACCATGTGGAATGGAGGACAGGAAGTGTTAGTACTGTAATACTTCGAAGCCCGGCATCGTCCGTTAGGGACTACCGCTACTTCTCCACTACGCATACTGGGCGAACACTGGATGACTGGGAACGACGACTACTTTCCGTCGGGCGTCTGCTTCTTGGCCTTTTGCGTTTCGACCATGGCAGTCCAAGACTGTGGAACATCCGCCGCAACGAGGAGGTCGTCGCGCTTCCGCGCGCACAGTTGTTCAGGTCTCTGGCGATCTTGACTCCGACTCTGGTGCTAGTGGAGGGTTGTCTCAGTGGACGGAGTGCCGAGACACGTGCCATCTATCGGAACGCGGATTTGTTTGGCTGGAAAGACGGCATGGATATTAATGATGTGACATTTGACCCTCCGATGCTGTTGGGAGCGGACGAATTGTTGAAGGCTATCGAATCAGCTCAACAAGTGCTTAGAGACAATCAACTCGCTGTTGCAATGAACCAGCCGCGACAGCTGATCCCATTTCGTCTGAAGGACTTCGCGACTGGACCCGACGACGACGAGAGCGATGGTGTCGATGCTCAATGAGGTCATTTATGTCGGTGTCATACAAACCTCACTCGACTACGAAGCGGCGTGGGTCGATGAGACACATGGTATCTGGCAGGACTGCGTACGCATATCGCCTCTCGAAGAACTACGCGCCAAAAGGGAAATCCGCCACTACCTTGCATCGCTGCAGGGCTTGGACCGCCGCGCCGATATTGTGTTGTTACCGGAACTAGCGGTGCCTATTGGTTTCGAGCAACAGCTCAGGCGGGCGGCCGAGACATTGGAGGCGATTATTATCGCAGGGCTGGATTACCAGATCGAAGCAGCTGAGCCGGTTCCGACTGTATCCAACGAGGCTGTCATTATCGTTCCGAGGAAGCTGAATGGGAGGAGAATTGCGCGACGAACCGAGATGCGCCGAGTGGGAAAAACCTACCCTTCACCTGCTGAGAAGAAAAGGCTTCAGAGTGTTAGTGGTGATGGCGTGGCATTTATGCCGAGCCCCACGATATGGATTTTCGAAAGCCCTACTCTCGGAAACTTCGGCGTTGCTGTGTGTTATGATTTTATGGATTTGGACCGGATCGTTCTCTACAGGAAGAAGATTCAAACGCTGTTTATTCTCGCGTACAATCGCGACACAACATCGTTTGGTCACTTGGCAGAAGCACTTGCCCGGATGGTTTTCTGCAACGTCGTAGTGTGCAACTGTGGAGTGTATGGGGGATCTCTTGCTGTGAGTCCATTCCGTGAACCGTCCCGACGGACTATCTACAGACACTCTGGCCAAAAGCTACCGAATGCTCAACTCATTAAACTGCCGTTGGCCACGTTAAAGGCTCACCAAAACAATTGCGCTGAGGATGAGAGGGAGTTTAAGAGCTTACCCGCGGGTTTTGCGGACCTCATTAGTCTGACAACGACGACGAAAACTCTTTGACCTGTCTTCAGCTCAGAACTACTTGGTCGTCACATTGGGTGTGCCAAATATGACAATTCTGTGCCCGCAGCTCAGGACCTCTACTGCCACTCGCGTCTCACCATACCGTTTGCGCGTTACATGTTCGGATATTGAAATATCAAACATTGCGCCGCGTGCATCTACGCGGACACGCCAACGTGCTCAAGCGAGTGCTCGTGCAGGGCTGCGGGGGGGATCTCGGCCTGCTCATGCGGGCACTGACCGGCGTCGGGACGCCGCGCAGCCTCCAGGGCCGTGCTACGGCACTCTTTGACGCCCTGATCCGCGCTCTCAGACGCCGTTGGGGCCTTGTAGCGCCTTCCGGAGCGGATCGTCCGGTTGAACCGCCCGATTCGTCGTGGATTACTCCCGCCACCCGGCGTACTCGACTCATTTCGCTCACGTTACAAAGTGGCCGTTCTGCCACGGCCTACTGAGAGTGCGGACCATTCCCAAGGGACGTGCTGTCTACCCTCAAATGTCTACTGACAAAGTTCAAGTACATCATGATGGATGCCTTTACCCGCCAGCTGCCACTGTCTCCGCTCGGTCGTAGAGAAACTCCTGAACCTCGCGGAGTAGATCTGCTTCTTCGCCACTCGCGTTTCGCAGCAGGATGTCGGTTTCGCGTAGGGCCTTCCTGACAGTCAACCATGGAACGCTTTCATCGTCGGTCAACACGCGGTTGGCCATCCAAGTGCCGAGTTCGGTGGAGTGTGCGCGCGACAGCATCTCCGGGCGTTCGAAATAGGTCAGACGACGGGCAAACTCGCTGAGACGCGGGTCGTCGATCTGCGAGGCGAGAGCGGATCGCTCGCCCCAGTCAGCCTGGTGAAACTGTTCCATGAGCGCCTCATCCGCTGCACTCGGAAAGCCGTCATAGATGCGCTGTTCGACGTGTGCCGGCGGGTCCTTGTCCACCAAGCGGAGGGCCTGAGCTTGACCGACCCGTGCCTGAAAATCATGATCGCCCTGAATGACCTCGACGCGCCGGCGACGTTCACCCGGCGGAATCTGGAGGGCTCTTGTGCTGTCCGGTGCGGCGTCTGCCGGCATCATGATTGGCTGGCGATTGGCTCGTAGAGACCGGATTACTTTAGGACTGGCGTTCAGAATCGGGACCAGATCCTCGGCGGAGAGAAACCGATAACCGTCGGGATCGAAAGACAGGTCGAACACCGAGAGCTGCCCGGCATCCTTGGGATTCTGGCCGCAGGGCGTGACAAGCCAGGAATGGGTCCGCCCGAAATAGCGTTCGGTCAGCGAGAACGGCGATTCTGTGGCCACATAGTCTTTGACGGCGTTCTTGGTGGTCGCGCGATCCATAGCCTTCCAGACGTCCGACGCACGGTCCCGGATCAGGCGGACCATAAAAATCGTCATCTCTACATCGGCCATCGCCTCGTGTGCGTCGTCGCGGTTGTAACCATTGGCATGCGCGAGACGGTCGAGTTTGAACACCTGCCGCCCGTGATCACCGATCGGGACCGCCATCGCGTCTGGTGCGTAGACGCTGACCGCGTGCGCCACGCGCAAGGCATCGGATCGCGCGTTTCCGTTCGTGTTCGTGAGATAAGGCGGATGCAGAGTCTGAAAGAGAGCCTGACGCAGGAGGTTTTCGTCGAATGACATCGAATTGAAACCGATGAATGTGGCGGGCGACCACGCGAGCAGCGTATCGCGAATCTGTCGGATCATTTCGTAATGGGACGGGAGGGCCAAATCGGTCAGCATCGCCGGGGTGACGTGGGTAACCTGGAGCGCGATGGGCGACGGGATGATGTGCGGGAGTAACCGGCACCTGATGTTGAAACTCTCCAGCTCGTTCAGATCGTCATCCGTTCTGATCGCAGCGAACTGGAGGATTTGGTCGAAGGTTGTTTCGATACCTGTCGTCTCGGTGTCGTAGAACACGTAGGGCATGACTACACCCAGTTAATCATTCCTGTGAAATCAATCAACGTCCCCGCTCCGCTTGGCTCTCTCACGCGTCGACCGTAGAGTGCCTGCGATGGGCCGGTGGCCCGCACTCCGCGGCAGGTCCGTACTGGCCACCCACATCGACGGCTGCGCCGCGTGACTGCGGCGTTTGCCCATGGCCATGAACAGGAGTGTATTACGCGGGATCGGTCTTGTCGATCCCTATCCGCGACTTTCACCACCGCCTGCTAGCCGTGCGCGCCTCGGCCAGTGACACCAGCGAGTAGCCGCCGAGCCCGAACATCCGGGGCCGGCCCCGAATGACCAGCCGTTGTACCCACTGCCGCGCCCCGGACGGATCCACGCGCAAGTTCAGCCCGTGGCCGTCACAGTAGAATCCAGGCTGGGCGGTGCGCACAAACGCGGCGCTCAAGCGCTGCGTGAGGCGGCGCCGCGGCCGTGGAGGGGGTGTCGTCATGATCGATCTCGCGCTTGTAGCTCTACAGTTACCTATCATATTATTCTAGGAACATTCGGGATGTCGTGGCACCACGTCAAGACGCCGGCCCGCGATTAACACGTTTTACTAACGTATTTGACATGAACATGATTGAACACCATGGGAATACGTGGGACCATTTATGTATGGTGGAGTTGACCGCTGGCGTCGCCGATGCGATCGTCACCAACGAGAGGGGGCGCATCGACGCGGTCGTTGACTGGAAAAGTGACGTCGATCCGGTGCCCGCCCAGATCGATATCTACCGTGGTCAAGTCCTCGACTATCTGGCGGCTACGGGTGCGAGGCGAGGGTTGATCGTGTTCATGAGCTCAGGACGCGTCGAGCATGTGCGGACACCAGACTGATCCGAATCCTGCACATCAGCGTCCCAGCGTTGGAGTCACTACCACATGAAGCAACGCCTTCTGGCATTCGATATTGAAACGGCGAAGCTCCTGCCCGCAGACTTGCCGGATCTACTCTCTCATCGACCGCTCGGCATCGCGTGCGCCGCGGCCGTTGACATAGAAAGCCAGCACGAGAAGCTCTGGTACGGAATGGAGTCGGGGACGTTTGCTGCCCAGATGTCACGAGCGGAGGCTCAAAGACTGGTTCACGACCTGGTTGGATTCGTAGAAGACGGCTACACGCTGATGACATGGAACGGCGTGGGATTTGATTTCAACATTCTTGCCGAAGAGTCAGGACTACAGGTCGAGTGTGCGGGCTTGGCGTTGGCCCATGTCGACATGATGTTTCACATCATGTGCAGTCGCGGGTTCCCTCTTGCCTTGGACAAGGTCGCGCAAGGGATGGGACTTCCCGGGAAGCCCTCTGGCATGAGTGGGAGTAAGGCGCCGATGTTGTGGGCGAGCGGTCACCAGTCGGACGTTCTGGACTACGTCGCTGGTGACTGCCGGACCACGTTCGCCGTGGCTCGTGCAGCCGAGGAACGCGGTAACATCGAATGGGTGACTGCAAAAGGACGCTATGCCACGATGGCTCTTCCGAGTGGATGGCTTACTGTTGATCAGGCCATGCAACTTCCGTTGCCAGACACATCGTGGATGCGAACGCCGCTAACCCGAGAGTCGTTCACGGACTGGCTCCATCATTGAATGTCGCTGGCCTTCTGTGCAGCGCTCTTTGTCTGGAGCGGCGGGTGGGGTTCCCGACACGGCGGCTACCGGGTCGACACCGGGCGATCCGTCGTCTGCAGCGGGCGCCAGTCGGACGCCTAATCACCGTCTCGGCGACGGAGCGGGTGCCGAATGGCGTTGGTGCGCGAATACTGCTCCTCCAGGAGGTGCTGGCGACATGTTTAGAGTCTTGAGGTCCGAGGGGACACGATCGTCGGCATGAAGTCGCGAGTGCATCCGACGTCCAAGACGAGGTACCAGTCGGAAATTGGCCGGCGTACGAGCGCGCGCTCGTCCAGCGGGACGACCAGGGGGCCAGCGTGGGTCGTGGTAATCCACGCCTTATCCAGCTCTAGGGAACTTGCCAGGAGAATTGGGTCGAGAGCGCTCGGAGCATATCGAAAGTGTCGACGTAGGGGACACCGACCGCCTCACACACGTTCGGAATGGGTACACGGCGCCGCACATTGGCATCGGCACGCTCGTGTGTGACCACCGTTGCTCCGGCCACCTTCGCGAAGGCGATCACCCACGCATCCGCATTGTCCGCTTCCGCGAACTCTGCCTTGGCCGCATCCGTGAACTGTGCCTGGGCCATCACCCAGGCCATGGCCTCGGCGTACGTCTGCAGTACTTCTTCCATATCTGTGTCGAAGAAGCACTCCGCCGGCATGGTCCCGATAGCCCAGGCCTTTAGATCGTCGTCGCCATCCTTAAGCTCGTTTTTCACGCGGTCGATGCTAACTACTCGTCCCTGACTATGGAGCCAGACCAAGGCGTCCCAGAATCCCGGACAAACGTCGAACGCATAGTAGCGACGCTTCGCCTCGATGAAGATATTGGCGTCGAGCACGAACATGACATCGGTAGTCTGACTGCTCGCCGTGGCGATTGCCATCATGTACGGCGTTGCCCCTGAAGGCTTGCAAAGTACTTATCGAAGGTCCGCCCCCAGAGTCCTGTGAGACCGTATGCCTCACGGTAGGCTAGGCGGCCCTCTTGAACAGCGTGGACTAAGGCGACCGCAAACCGCCTACCGAGGCGCACGTTCTGCGTTCGATAGAAGTCACCTCCGTCTGGCTTCGTTTTCTTGCGGCGAGCAGTCTCAGCGAGATGGTCGCGGAAAAACGTCAGGAAGTCCGTGAGCGGTATGAACTGAAGATCTAGGGCACGTCGCGCCGCGACGATCGCGCTCACTTTGAACTGGCGCGCGAGGAGGTTGAACGGGTCGCCCTGGTTCTGCACCCTGGCCCAAGCTGCACGCAGTTCTTCCTCAGCCACCAGGAACTCTGCGGCCACGGAGTTGCATGCCGTCTCTGTTCGATCCGCGGAGGGCCGCAACTCGTGAAGGTCGAACACGGCGCTTTGCCCGAACCACAGGTGGGCCAGCTCGTGAACGAGAGTGAACATTTGAGCGGCCTTGGAGTCGGCGCCGTTCACAAAAACCAAGGGTGCGTGCTGATCAACGAGCACGAAGCCACGAAACTCTCCAGGGTCCAACTTGCGGTGGGTGTTATTGCCGACCACACCATTCGTGACTACGACTACGCCGACAGCATCGATTGCGTTCCGAAGAGTGTCCAGCGCGGCGGTCCATGTCTGCTGAGTCTGGGCCCAGTTCCGCTCCAGCCCTAGCGATTGTCGCATGCGCGTAGCGATGCCGCGCGCTGGTTCCTCAATGCGTGCCGAACCAACGAAATCCAAAATAGGTTCCCCGGCCTGCGCGAGACTCTCGCGGAGCCAGTCCTGCCGTCTCTGCATCGCTTGGATGGTGTCGAGCAGGTTGAGGCTGGGTGCACGACCGCGCTGAGCGTTGCCCGTTCGAAAGAACGGGATTGGAAGACGATCTTCTGGTGGCTGTTTCAGGAACAGGTAACCGAGCGGCGTGTACGTGGCTTTCGCGTAGGCCTCAAGCTGCTTGAGCGTGGGGCTCATCTCCTCGGATTCCCACTCCGAGAGCTTCGGGAACCGCTGACGTAGCCCTTCAGGATCCTTCCCAGACCGCTCGCGCGCCCAGCGAAGAAGGTCGGGGCTTACCGCTACTCTACCCATGCCGCTTTGCAGTCTATCCGAAGACCGGACTCGCCGCCCGTAGCCTTCGGGCCGGTGCTGCCCGTCTGGTGCACGGCTCCCGTCGTTGGCGAACGACGGTCAACGCCCTGGCGCTCGTGACGGTCGATGGAGCACGACTGATAGGTGCAGCGGAGCACTCACGTATCGTCTACGGCGACATGCGGTCACAGACGTCCTGCCACCACGTGCCCGCGTGTCCCACTGAGGTAGCCCGCCCACTCGTCCATTAGGCGTCGCCGGCGATCAAAGAGATCACTGCGCGCATAGGCCGCCTCTGTCGGGTTGCGCACCGTATGGGCGAGCGCGGCCTCGACCACTTCGCGGGGCGTGTTTGTCTGCTCCGCCGCCCAGTCCCGAAAGCTCGATCGGAACCCATGCGGCACGGCGGCGATGCCGAGTTCCTTGATCAATTTCGAGAGCGTCATGTTGGAAAGTGGATTCCCGTGGGGACTGCGGAACACCAGGCCGGTGCCATCGCTCAGTCTCTGCACGTCGTGCAGGATCGCGAGCGCCCGCCCCGAGAGCGGGACACGGTGATCTCGCTTCGCCTTCATGCGTGCGGCGGGGATGGTCCAGACGCCCGCGCCCAGGTCCATTTCGTCCCACGTCGCCAGGCGCACTTCGCCGGACCGCGCCGCCGTCAGCACCAGGAACTCGAACGCCCGCTTCGTGGTCACCGAGGCCTGGGAAGCTCGCACCGTCGCGAGGGCGTCCGCCACCGCGCCGTGGGGCAGCGCCCGCATGTGCTGGACGATGGCCTGCTGCCGCCCGAGGGCCTGCCCAAGGGCATCGCCCGCCGGGTTGTCCGGCCGGTAGCCCATCGCGACCGCCCACTTCATCACGGCACCGATCCGCTGGCGCACCCGCCGCGCGGTCTCGGGCTTGTCGTGCCAGATCGGATTGAGGACTGCCAAGACGTCGGCGGTGGTCACCTCGGACACGGGCAGCGCCCCGATGCGCGGGAACGCATAGGCGTGCAGACTGCGCGGCCAATCCCGCGCGTGCTTGGCATTGCGCCAGCCGGGGCGCTGCTGCTCCAGCACTAGGGCGGCGGCCTCCTCGACCGTGGGCACGCCCTGGTCGTGGCGCTTCTCGGCCAGCGGGTCCCCGCCCGCTCTGGCCCGCTGGCGGTTCGCGAACGCCACGTTGCGCGCCTCGGCCAGCGACACCAGCGGGTAGCCGCCGAGCCCGAGCATTCGGGGCCGGCCTCGAATGACCAGCCGTTGCACCCACTGCCGCGCCCCGGACGGATCCACGCGCAAGTTCAGCCCGTGGCCATCGCAATAGAACCCGGGCTCGGCGGTACGCACAAACGCGGCGCTCAAGCGGTGCGTGAGGCGGCGCGGCGACCGCGGGGGCGTGGCAACCATCGATCGATTCTTGCTCTTGTGACTATACAGTGAGCTATACATATTATTTGTGGAATATACGGGACGCAGTGGGGCCATGTCAAGACGACAGCATGGACCTAACCTATTTTACTGAAGTATTTTACATGAGCCTGGTGGGACACCATGGGAATACCTGGGATCATTGGGGTACAGTGGACGACGCCTCCACTATTTCTCCACGAACCGGGTCGATTCGAGGGGACTCACGTGGACACGAGTAGACGCGGCGGCTGCCGACAAACGCTTGACGTTGAACGTGTTAGACCACAAACTACGCGTCGTCAGTCAGTTACCGAAACACGCTCGAATGGGTTCGACTCCCTGCCCCCCGGGTGTTCGTCATTCCTCGGCCGCCGCCGCCGGGCGGTGCGTCCGCTGCACATCCGGAAGAACGACAAGCGCGGCGGTCGGCAGGACGTTCACCTGCCAGAGTATCGGGGTTTCGGCCCGCTTCAGCAGCGTTATTGGGGAACACCAGCAACGTAGAATTCGGCATACGTCGTTCCGTCCTGTCCCGTCGGCGTTCTATCGCTCATGCTGCTGCTGGCGCCGACGCTGACGCCACTGCACGTGCGCAGTTGCTCCTCGAGGTCGACGGCGTGGAGCCTGCACGGCGCGGTGCGGTTGGCGATCTCGGGAGCCGCGACCTGCAACGTCCTGGAGACGGACACCGATTACGCGGAGAGACGGGCGAATGCTGGGCTTGACGGCCCCGTGCAGGCAGTTCTTCTCGCGGAGGGCCGCCGGAGCGTCGGCCAGCCGGGCCACGACAGACGCCGCCTGCGCGGGGGCGAGCGGCCCGTCCTGCAGACGATCCTCCAGCGTGCCGCCGGCCGGCGCTCGCATGTACAGAGAAGGCCGCGGCGGGGAGCGGTGTTTGGCGTCAAGTACTTCTGCCGCTCAACGTCAACTATTCTTGCCGGTTTCGGACGGCTGCTCGTTCGACGACGCACCGTTCGGTGGGCGTTGCTGCGGGTTCTGAAGACGCAGAAGACCAAACGGCGTGAACGTCCGCTTGGGGACGTTCACGGAGTGCGGTAGCCGAGCGCGCGGCTTCCGAAGGGAGGGGCTGGCGGTTGCTACGCGAGCCCGCGAGAAGATGTGCGCCGTGAACGTCTCGGTCGAAGCCGTGATCGCTTCCGGACCGGAGACGCTCAGGAGCTCGCAGGTCGGCGACGCCGCGGCAACAGCGGCCCCGGCGGCCGGCCGCGAGGCACGGGCGGTGGCGATGGCGGCGACGTTGGGCGCGACGGATCCGTTCGAAAGCTCGGCACGTCGAACTCGAGCACCACGGCGTGGTGCACCAGGCGGTCGATCGCCGCGGCCGTGGCCATCTGGTCGCGGAAGATCCGGTCCCACTGGCTGAAGACCAGATTGCTGGTCACCATCATCGAGCGACGCTCATAGCGCTCGGCGAGCAGCGTGAACAGCACCTCGGCTTCGTCGGGGCTCTGCTGCACGTAGCCCAGATCGTCGAGCAAGATCACCTCGAAGAGGTCGAGCTTGCGGAGGGCCCGCGGCAGGTCGAGGTCACGTTTGGCGCCGAGCAATTCCTGCACCAGGGCGTAGGCCGGGACGCACAACACGCTGCGGCCGGCCTCGACCAGGGCGTGCCCGACGGCGCACAACCCGTGGCTTTTGCCCACGCCGGGCAGACCGAAGGCGAGCACATTGGTCGCCGTCTCGAGGAACGCCCCGCTGGCAAGCGTCTTCAACTGCTGCACCAGCGGGCCCGGCAACCGACCCGTGTCGAGCGTCTCGAACGTCTTGCCGGGCGGCAGACGCGAAGCCCGTCGCAGCCGGGCAATCCGGCGCTGGCGGCGCGCCTCGGCTTCGGCCTCGAAGACTTCCAGCAACACCGGCAGCGCGTCGTGGTGGCCGGCCTGCGTCAATCGCGGCACCAGCTCTTCGGACGCCGTCGTCAGGTTGAACTGCGTCAGCAGCGTCGTCACCTGCGTGCTCGGCACCGTCATCCGTGGAGACCTCCGGTCAACAAAGCGTCGTACTGCGCCAGATCCGGGCGGGGTATATGTACTACCGGCACGGTCGGGACTGGTGGCCGCACTTCGGCCTGGACGCTGGCGTACGCGCACGTGTCGCCAGCATCGAGCCGAGCCCGAAGCGTCGCCTCGACCTGACGCTCACTGGTCGTCGCCGCCAAGTGCAGCAGGCGCACGTACTCGACGTCGGCCCGCTCGCCGTGCGTTCGCCCCAGCGCGTCATAGGCGGCCCGGAACGTCAGCGACGGGAACAGCTCTTCCCGGAAGCGATACCGGGCAAACGCGCCCGGCTTGCGGACCAGGCTACCGATGATGTGGCGGTAATCGATCCGGTGGTCCGCCGCACCCCGCAGCCGCGGCATCGTGCACAGCACCCGGCACTGGAACGTCGTGTACTCGGGGATGCGAGCCGTCGGCAACGGCTGCAGATACAAACGCTCCTCGGCCAACCGTGCCGCCGCCGGCCTATTCCGCTCCTCGTCGAGGACCGCCCGCACGAAGCGCAGGTACGCCGACTCGTCCGCAAAATCTCTGTCGCCCCGCAGCAGCAACGCTTGCTCGATGGCCGTCTTCGTCCGGACGTGTGCCTGCTCGGCCACGCCGTTCTCGTGCGGTTTCCCCGGCTGGATCCGCGACGAGCGCAGCCCGTAGTGGTCCATCACCTGCTGAAACCGCGCCGTCAGCTGGCGCCCACCGCTACGCTTCAGCTCGTGCGTCGCCGCCGACAGGTTGTCGTGTCGCAGCACTGCCGGGACCGCGCCCAGCATCCACAACGCGCCCTGCAGGCCCGACACCAACGCCTCGAACGTCTCGCTCAGCGCCAGCCCCACATACGTCCACTTGCTGTAGCTCAGCACCCACTCGAACAGCAGATGCGGGAACGCCACGCCCCGTATCGTCACCCCCAGGTCGCTCGCGTCGGTGAAGTCGAACGCCGCTTCCCGACCCGGAACCGCCACCTGCTCGAAGTACACCTCGCGGTCCGGGCCGTACTGCACCCGCCAATCGCGGACCCGCCGCTGTAGCGTCCGTAGCTGCCCCGCCTGAAAGCGACCCGGATGCCGCCGGCACAGCACTTTGAACAGCGTCAGCGCCTGCAGCCGGCCGTCGGTATCGGCCACCAGCTGCGGCACGACCTCCGACTGCCACACATCGGCGAACGGGTCCTCCCGCGTCCGCCACGTCCGCGGCGCCTTCGCCGTCGACGGCAACGCCCCGCGCTGCCACGTGCGCGCCGTCCGCTCGCTCATCCCGGCCGCCGCCGCCGCTGCCGCCAATGTCTTTCCGGACATCCGTTTCTCACGCAATCGCCGAACCTGTGCATTCGTGACCAACCCGTCCTCCGCAAGGAAAACGGACAGTCTCACACGCTGCCGCCATCACCCATGAACCGGCCAATCCCGTCCTCGGCAACCGGCAAAAATAATTGTCGTTGATCAAGCGGTCCCGCCGCGGCGTTTCGTGCGTTAGGCGGCGCCGGCCTCGGCGGCGTCGTCCTGCGGGTTGCGGAATTCGATTGCGTTCTGCAACTCGTAGATCCGCGTGTTGGCGAGGTCCGCGACCTTCGCGACCGTCAGAAGGTCATCGCGGCCGAATGCGGGAGTGCGGTCCCAGTTCAACCCGCGGCGGAAAAGGCGGGTGATGTGGACGCTGTAGAACACGCCTTCGTCCGTGGGGGTGTTCTGCCAGATGGCGGCGATTATCCTGCCGACTCGGATCTCCGCGACGGGCTTGCCGTTGGTGTTGTTTGCCATTTCGTTTCTCCTGTCCGTTGTGGGCGTGATTGCCCTTCCGCTCACGGAGAGCTGGCGGAAGGGGATGAGCGACCTGGACAGGAGGCCGTGCGGGAGCGGTGGCAGGAGGAACAGGAGCGCCGTGGCAACGGACGTGACAGGGACCGAAGGTAAGCGGAGCGTCCTGGCGCGGTGCGGTGCGCGCTACCCGACTGCGGCGTTGTTGCATGAAGCCCCTGCGGGGGGGGGCGCACTTCTCGGGACCCTCCGCAGGGGCCACACTACAGGGATGAAGTCGAAGGTCCATCCCCGGTACAAGACAAAGTACCGCGTTGCGAACTGGGCGGCCTACAACCGCGCACTCGTTCGACGCGGCGATGTGACGGTGTGGTTGTCCGCGGAGGCGATCGCTGGCTGGACGCCCCGCCGGAGCGGCCGGCGGGGTGGGCAGCGGCGCTACTCGGATCTCGCCATCGAGGCCGCCCTGACCCTGCGACTCCTCTACCATCTCCCGCTGCGCCAAGCCGAAGGGTTCCTGCACGCACTGTTCGGGATGATGCGCCTCGACCTCTCCGCCCCCGACTATACGACGCTCTCCCGGCGCAGTCAGCATCTGAGGCGCCGTCTGCGGCCGGTCCCGACCGACGAGGGCATCCATCTGGTGCTTGACAGCACAGGTCTGTCCATCGTCGGGGAGGGTGAGTGGGCTGCCGCGAAACACGGTGGCCGCGGCAGGCGTGGCTGGCGGAAACTCCACCTTGGCGTCGATCAGTCAGGCGTGATCCGTGTCCACACGTTGACCGAGGAGACGGGTGATGATGCGACCACCGCCCTCGATCTGCTCACTGCGGTCGAGGGCCCTCTCGTGCGCGTCACTGCTGACGCCGCCTATGACACGGTCGCCGTCTACGAAACGGCGGGGGCGCGGGGGGCGACAGTCGTCGTCCCACCGGCCAGGACGGCGAACGTCTCTGGGCACGGCCCGCGGTCGCCCGCGCGGGATCGGACGATCACGTTGGTGAAGACGCTCGGACGGCGCCAGTGGAAGAAGGCGTCAGGATACCATCGTCAGAGCCGGGTGGAGAACACGTTCTTCCGCTACAAGTCCATCATCGGCGATGGCCTGCGCGCCCGGAGTCCAGCTGGGCAGGGGAGTGAGGTCGTCCTCGGCTGTGAGATCCTCAATCGGATGACCGAACTCGGCCGACCAGTGTCATATCGCATCGGCCAGTGAGGATCCTGTCGGTGGGCATCGTGCGGGCCAGTCACTATTCGTGCAACAACGCCCCTCGCCGGTTTCGCGTCGACGCTGCTTCAGCCGATCGACCCACGCGCGACTGACGGAGTACTTCTCGGCGAGTTCGTCCGACGGTAACCCCGCGTCCGCATCGCGCAGCACCCGGAGTCGTAGATCCATCGAGTACGCGGCCATAGCTACCTCCTGCGCCACAGGAGTACCACGACCGCGTACTACGTACAAGTGCAATTCGCTTTAGAGCGCGAACACGCGAGGGCGCATCGGCACCGCCGGTACTAGACGTTGACTCACGCGACCTGAGCGGAGAGGGAATCCGGCTGAAGAGTGGTCAGGGCGTCGGCACCCGCGCCTTCAGTGCCCGAGACGAGCGGCGATGGTGTTGTAGAGCCAGGCGGACGCGGCCCCCACGATGGCTCCGTCAAGCATGGCGTAGAGGGTGCCGATGATGACCTGACCGAAACTCGGTGTCGCGCTGTAACCAGGGTAGATCGAGGCCATCACGTCCAGGAGCCCCTGACCATACCCCGGTACGAGGAAGTTGCCGAAGCCCGTGGCGAACGCGCCGAGAAGGCCCCACACCAAACTCACAGTCAGCGACGCCGCCTTGATGTTGAGCTTCATGTTCGGGACGCTCCCAGACCGACGCGAGGCGATTTGTCAGTTGGTCGGCATCCGGTCACTGTTTTATTGTCGCGGACACCGCGAGCCGTCAGAATCTGAATAGGCGATTGATCTTCACGATGAACGCTCGATTTTCCAGTTGAGGGATTCGTGTGGGTGCCAGCGCGTCGCGTTCCTCGTTGTAGACGACAAAGAGCTCGCTGCCCGGCCGATACTCCCAGCGTAGCCGGACATTCGTTGCCAAGGAGTCGTTGCTTGAGTTGTATTGCAACAGCGCACTCACGAACATGAGCGGTGTCATGCTGTAAACCGCGCGAGTCGTCACGAGGTTGGTCGTGAACCGGCCTTCGGGGAGATCGACTCGATTGTACGACACGCTCGGCTCGAACGATAGCTGCGGAGTGAGCTCCAGACGACCTCGGCTGAAGCCGACCGTCGTCTTGTTTCCGCTGAAAAATCGTCCGCGCTGTACAGAAACCGTGCCCGCCAGCTTCCGCTGAGGCCCAAGCGCGAACGATGCCTCGGTATCCTGAAAACTGTAGCTGCCGACCGGCAACGTAACGTCCGGGGCGATCGGAAAGGGTTGCTTCAGGAATTCGTAGCTCTCCGTGTAGGTCAGCGTGAACATATCGCTGTTCTCGAACTCGATGCCGAACTGGCCCTGGTTCTCACGGGTCTCGAGCAACCCGGCACGGTCCAGGACGTACGCGACCTGCCCCTGGAATGTAAACTTGCGCACCGCGTCGATCACAGCCGGTCTCGGACTGAACCGAAACGATCCAAAGCGACGGTCGAAATCATCCCGTCGAATGAACCCAACCTCTGGATCGAAGTCCCCGCCCACCACGAGGCGCTCCGCTTGCACGCCGTACCGGTCGCCGTTGTAGTCGAGCTGCGCCCGATAGCTTACGTCGTCGTCGCTCGGCCCCGCCACGACAGTCCTGGCCCAGTAGGTGTTGATATTCAAGTTGTCGAAAAACGAGAATACCCCGTCGATCCCATACGTTTCGCTCGACCCTGCACCCGACTTCGACACCGACCGACCGGTAAAGAGGAATCCGAGGTTGCTCCGGCGCAGCAGGTCTCGTCGTACCCGAGCCACGGTGAAGTTGGTACCACGGGTCCCGATGTCCGGCACGTCACCGGTCTGGATGTTCATGAAGCCGACGCTGAACTTCCCAAGGCGCCCGGTGGTCCGTCCGCCCACGTCTATCGGGACCTCCCGTCCTTTGTCGAGACCGATCCCGCGACTGTAAAACAACACCGGCGTATCGGTCCCGCCACCGCGGCTGCCCGAACTCTGAGCGCCGCCGAACGCGAAGGTCCCCTGGTTCTCGAGAAAGAACTCGCGCTTCTCCGGGAAGAACAGACTGAACCTCGTCAGATTCACCTGCTGCTCGTCTGCCTCAACCTGGGCAAAATCGGTGTTCACCGTCACGTCGGCCACCAGATTCTGGGTGACGCCGTACTTCACATCGAATCCCAGGTCCCCAACGACGTCGTTCAGCAGTTCCGATGCTCCGCTTCGGGTCCCGGCCACTTCGGAGATCGCATACGGCTTGAGCTCAATGGTCCCCCTGCCGCCGGTCGGCACTTCGAGACCGACCAGGGTCGCAGACAGGGACATCATGAATTGGGCTGGAAGACCCCGCGCCGCGGGAAGAGGCGTGAGCGACGACATCTCGTTCTTCCATTGCACCACCCGGCGGATGTTGAAGCCCCAGGTTTGGGCCCGGCCCGGTCGGTAGCGCAGCGACTTGAACGGGATCGCCGCCTCCATCGTCCACCCACCCTCGAACCGGCCGGTCCGGACGTCCCAGACCGGATTCCAGTCTCCGTTCCAGTTGCGTTCCAGGGTGGTCTGACCGTCCAGTCGGCCGCCAATCGCGTTCACGTTGAAGATAACCCCATTGCGGCGGTCGTGGAACGTGTCGAAAGTGAAGTGGATGCCCTCGTTATAAAGGATGTTGGTGCTGTCGCGGCGCATTTCATTGGCGATCCACTGCGACTCGGGCGCCGAATCCCAGGCTCGGGCACTCACATAGATGTTGTCGTCGTCGAACAGCACCCACGCTTCTGTCTTCTCGGTGGCGCGCGCCCCTTCGACCGGCTCCTGCTGAATGAAGTCGGACAAGGCTTGCAGATCAGTGTAGACGCGCTCGTCGAGGGTGCCATCGAGCCGGAGCGGTGCCGTGAGCCGTACAGCCCGAACCGTCGCACGGCCTGCCGCATCCCGTGACACCAGCGCGGGCGGAACCGGGGGCGGCGGCCCTTCGAACACCTCACCTGGGCGAGTCAACCCGGCGGCCGTCGAGAGAGTGAAGCTGGAGGACGCGCCATCGGTGGGTGCTGCTCCGGTCGACCCGGATGGTGCCGGTTGTGTCGGCAGGAGAGCACTCAGCTCGGCAACTAGCCGGTCCTGCAGCACAAAGAGCTCTCCGAACGGGCCATCCGCCGTGACCGTCTGGGCTACAACGCCGGTTTCCGTGTCGAGCAACCAGGCGACGATTCGAAGGTTGTCGCCGACGCGTTGATAGCTTCCTGCAATAAGCCACTCGATACCCTGCTCGCGAAGCACGCGACGGGCGACGATTTCGTCAACGACCTCGCCGTCGAGCGCCGCCACGCGATGCAGCGGCAGCACCGGGAGATCCGACGCCAGGGTCTCCGCAATACCAGCGCCGATCCAGCGGTCCCGGTCTTCGCCCGAGACGTTGACGAACGTCACGATCCCGACCCTCTCGAGGCTGTCCTGGCCGCCGTAGGCGGTTCCGGTCAGTAGGGCAAGCGCGGTCAGTACACGGCAGGTGACCCGACCGCCGAGTCGGACAGAGGTTGACAAGAGGCGTGGCCCTCCTTGGGGCGGGAATGGATGTGGTAGATCCTACTCGACGCCGAACCACAAGACGGGCCGGTTGGTACTCCTCTCACAGTGGCTAACTCGAACCTGTTGCAGTAATCGGCGTACCGGCTCGACAAAGCGTTCGCACGCATTCTGACGGGCTTCAGCAACCTTGCTGGTCCGCAACGCAGGCGCTGCGCTCTCGGTCGCCCGCCCTCCAGGATCTCGCCAAAACCCCGCGTGTAGAGCGGGTCGCGGTCGTGCATCAGATAGCGGGCGCGTCGCAAGCAGCCATCGACCGGGTCCGTCAAATTGCGGGCCATCTGCTCCATCCACGTGCCGTACGGCTGCGGATGGATCCCGGCGATGGTCACGCGGCGGGACTGCAGCGCGATCACGAAGAAGACCAGGTACCGCTGGAGCCCGGCCAGCGTGAGCACCTCGACGGTGAATAGATCGCAGGCCGTGAGGCCCTCCCAGTGCGCCTGCAGGAACGTCTTCCAGGGCATGCGCCGGCTCCGCTCGGGAGCCGGGTCGATCCCGTGGTCGTGCAGGATCCGCTTCACCGTGGTCCGAGCGCTCTCGTGGCCGAGGTTCGAGAGCGCCCCGCGGATCCGTGTGTACCCCCACTGGGGATTCTCGACCGCCATCCGGACCACGAGCGCGGCCACGTCACGTCGCGTCATCGGCCGGCCTCGACCGCGGCGGGCGCTGCCGTCGCATGTCTGGGCGATCAATCTCCGGTACCAGCGGAGAATCGTGTCAGGCGTGACGATGCCGGCGACCTGCATCAAGACGCGCCGTCCGAGTTTCTGGCCGCGCACGGCGAGTCGACGGCGTTGGGCATCGGTCAGGCGAAGCGGCCGAGGGCCCAGGTGCTCCCGGAGGACCCGATTCTCCTCCCGGAGATACGCGATCAGATCGTCTTGGTGGCGGTTCACCCAGCCAGCGAACGTGAGAACGAGGAACTGTAGCGCAGGTATTGTCAAGTTGACGAAAAGCTAGTCGATCGACCCCCAAGATACTGGGCTCAAGCCAGCCGTGAACCCGCCATGCTGGGCATCAAGAATGGCCGTCGGCCTCAACTTGACAATACCTCAGTAGGTGGTGTGACCAGCCAGGTGCGTCCAGCTGGTGAAGACGTCCAGCGCCCCTTCGCACGGGACGCGTTCCATCGGCAACGCCCGCTTCTCGAACGGCTTCGCCAGTTCCTCGTAGATGAACTCGTCGCGAAACTCGATGCCGGCCGCGTCATGCCGGCCGAGGGAGAATTACACCCTACCGATGCGTGACCAGTAGATGGCGCTCAGGCACATGGGGCATGGCTCGCAACTGGAGTAGATCTCGCAGCCCGACAGGTCGTACGTCCCCCGCTCGCGGCACGCGTTCCTGATAGCCACGACTTCGGCATGGGCGGTGGGGTCATTCAAACTCAGCACCTCGTTCCAGCCCTCGCCGACGATTGTGCCGTCCCGGACGATCACGGCGCCGAACGGCCCGCCGTGCCCCAACTCCATGCCGCTCTTGGAAAGCGCCACCGCCCGCTTCATGTGTGTTTCGTTCATAGTTTTTCAGGTGTTCCTGACCTGCCCCCCAGGGTTGAGCCAGTTCTTATGAAAGAGCTGGACTCATGATCAGGCCACTCACGGGCGTCGGGGCGGGCTTAGAAGTTTCCCGAGGCCACCTCTTTGAGAAGCGCGTTATCGAGCGCCTGGTCTGCCACCAGCTTCTTGAGCTGCGTGTTCTCTCGCTCGAGCTCCTTGAGTCGCTTGGCCTGGTCGAGCCGTAGCCCGCCATACTCTTTCCGCCATCGATAGTAGGTCTGCTCGCTGACCCCGAGCTTCTTGCACATCTGTGGGACGTGCAGCCCTCGGCTCGGTATTGTCAAGTTGACGAAAAGCTAGTCGATCGACCCCCAAGATACTGAGTCCTAGCTCGTCGCGAACCCACCATGCTGGGCATCAAAACCGGCCGTCAGCCTCAACTTGACTGTGAGCATGATCTCCCTGCCTGACGGGGTTACTTGTGACACCGGTGGGTGCCGGTGAGTGATGGCCTGACCCTCAACTTGACTGACCTACGGTCCTGGCTACTGACCTGTCGGTCAGTGCCCGCTGGCAACTCGTACGGCAACCAGCTGACCGGATGGGCCGTGACCCAATAGGGGCCTGCTGTACCCACGGCCCGTCACAGTCCTGTCCGCCCACCCGGACCAGCTCGGGGCCACAATCCGAGGAGGCCAGTCCGTGACCAACCGCATACCTACGCCGCCCGAAGCGCGGACGGTGATCGTCGGTGTTGATACGCATAAGTATGTCCACGTCGCGGTGGCAATCGACAGCTGGGGGATCCGTCTGGGCGATCATGCGTTCGTGGCGGACTCGGGTGGCTACGAGGCTCTGGTCACGTGGGCCGAGACACACGGGCGGATTGAGGCGTTCGGGATCGAAGGCACCGGGAGCTACGGCGCGGGCCTGGCACGGGCCGTCCGCCGAGCCGGGCATCATGTCGTGGAAGTGAATCGGGGCGACCACCGTACACGCCGCGCCGCCGGCAAGGCCGACACCATCGATGCCGAGGTGGCAGCGCGGTCCCTGCTCACGGGGCAGTCGACGGCCATCCCCAAGACCGCGGACGGCGCCGTCGAGATGATCCGCCAGCTCAAGATCACACGGGATACCGCCATGAAAGCGCGCACCACGGCGATGAACACGCTGAAGTAGATCATCGTGCAGGCCCCGCCCGTCCTGCGAGAAGCCCTCCACGATCTCACCGATCACGGCCTGCTCACACGCTGCGCCGGACTCCGACCGGGCCCCATCGACACGCCCATCGCGTCCGCCAAGCACACCCTCCGGTCGCTCGCCCGTCGGTGGATGGCTCTCGCCGAGGAAATCGCGCTGCACGACCAGCACCTCGCGCGTCTCACCACCGCGACATCACCGACCCTCCGCGAGGGCTTCGGGGTGGGTGCCCACACCGCGGCTGAGCTGTTGATCATCTTCGGCGATAACCCCGACCGAATTCGTTCGGAGGCCGCCTTCGCGAAGCGCTGCGGCGCCTGCCCGATCCCGGCCTCGTCTGGGATGACCACCGGTCGGCACCGCCTCAATCGAGGCGGCCACCGACACGCCAACGCGGCCCTCTATCGAGCCGTCATCGTCCGGATGCGATTCCACCAACCGACCCGCGACTACGTCGCCCGACGCATCGCCGCTGGCCGGACCAAACGCGACATCATCCGCTGCCTGAAACGCTTCCTCGCGCGAGAGATCTACCAGTGAGTCATGACCGACTTCCGCGGTCGTCAAGAGAACATCCAGGCCGCCTGAAGGAGTGTCTTGACATATAGGGGCGTCAATACCATCACGACTGCCCCTTCATGGGTTGCGCTGGCAGACTGACTGTAGCCCGAACACGCTCAGTCAACCGCCGCCTCAAGTCTTCTCGGTTTAGCTAGTCGGACGAGGTCGGCGAACGCTTGGGAATCCCTAATCGGGGTTGGGCGCACCATATCTCGAAGATACGGGAATGAGAGGCACTGTGAAAGCGCGCCGGCCGCGGCTCGAAGACCTTGAGCATGCACACTACAACGCGTAAGCTTCCCCGATCGACTGACACCTGAGGGTAGACTGCTCCGGCCAATGACGTTGGTCCCGTTACGAGGTCAATCGCCAGGCCCAGCTCCACCATGACGCCCTCATCCGGCGGACAGCCGTTGACCACCGCGAACAGTCCATCGGCCTCGCGCACGTTCCGCAGATCGGCCTGCCCGATCCGATGCGCCCAGCCCGCACTCGCCCGGTCGATCTAGTTGTTGCGGGCGAACGGCTCCCACACGTCGGCCCCCATCGACTCCAGCGCCCTCACAAGCTCGTGGAGCGGTCCGCCACGCTGTTGCGTGGCGTTGTTGCATGAAGCCCCTGCGGGGGGGGGCGCACTTCTCGGGACCCTCCGCAGGGGCCACACTACAGGGATGAAGTCGAAGGTCCATCCCCGGTACAAGACAAAGTACCGCGTTGCGAACTGGGCGGCCTACAACCGCGCACTCGTTCGACGCGGCGATGTGACGGTGTGGTTGTCCGCGGAGGCGATCGCTGGCTGGACGCCCCGCCGGAGCGGCCGGCGGGGTGGGCAGCGGCGCTACTCGGATCTCGCCATCGAGGCCGCCCTGACCCTGCGACTCCTCTACCATCGTGTCCACACGTTGACCGAGGAGACGGGTGATGATGCGACCACCGCCCTCGATCTGCTCACTGCGGTCGAGGGCCCTCTCGTGCGCGTCACTGCTGACGCCGCCTATGACACGGTCGCCGTCTACGAAACGGCGGGGGCGCGGGGGGCGACAGTCGTCGTCCCACCGGCCAGGACGGCGAACGTCTCTGGGCACGGCCCGCGGTCGCCCGCGCGGGATCGGACGATCACGTTGGTGAAGACGCTCGGACGGCGCCAGTGGAAGAAGGCGTCAGGATACCATCGTCAGAGCCGGGTGGAGAACACGTTCTTCCGCTACAAGTCCATCATCGGCGATGGCCTGCGCGCCCGGAGTCCAGCTGGGCAGGGGAGTGAGGTCGTCCTCGGCTGTGAGATCCTCAATCGGATGACCGAACTCGGCCGACCAGTGTCATATCGCATCGGCCAGTGAGGATCCTGTCGGTGGGCATCGTGCGGGCCAGTCACTATTCGTGCAACAACGCCTCGCCGACAGGCTCGATCAGTCGGGAGACACGGGCAGCACCGTGAAGCGGACCACCCCCGTCTCCATCATGCCGCCGGCGCCGGCGGCGGTCCAGGTGAGCTCGTAATCGCCCGGGGGTGCCGGGCCGTCGACGGACGCCATCAAGTCGCCCTCGCCCATCGAATGCACTCCGACCAACGGAATGCTGCCGTCGGGACCGTCGAGCGTGAGCGCGCTTTCCCCGGGGTCGGTCGCCTCGTTGAACCAGACGCGGACCATTAGGAGCGGCGCCGGCATGGTGTCACCGTCCGCCGGCGCGCTGCGGGTAGCCGCGGGCGGAGGCTCGGTCGCGCAGGCGGCCAGCACGACGGCGGTAATCAAGAATGCAGTGACTCTGGTCATTGACTGTACTGTCATCGACAAGCCTCGGTCGTCCAGCGCATTGTAGTCCGTGCCTTCAGGGCGCCAAGGGTTGAAGTAGTATGGCCGGCCAAGTGGATCGTGACGAGTGCCGGCAAGGAAGCGGGCGTCCGGGTGTCCGCAGACTGAATGGGGATCGAATTCGATGAGGCAACGCAGAACATGGAGAGTAGCGGTGACCCTGTGGCTCGTGCTCGGCTGGACGCTGCCCGCCGGTGCGCAGCCCGCTGACGCCGACCGCTACTGGGGGCAGTGGCGGGGACCGGAAGCCAACGGCGTAGCCCGCCACGCCGATCCACCGCTCACCTGGAGCGAGACCGAGCACGTCGCCTGGAAGGTGGAGGTCCCCGGACGCGGGTCGGCGTCGCCGATCGTGTGGGGCGACAAGGTCTTCCTGCTCACAGCGGTCCCGGTGGGAGACCCGGTGACGCTGGCTGCGCCGGATGCTCCGCAACCCCAGGCGCAGCCGGGACGGGGCGGCGGTCGTGGTGCCCCCGGTGGTGGCGGAGGCCGGGGTGGCGGCGGTGGCCGTAGAGGTTCGCAAGAGGTTCAGGCGCACCGGTTCATGGTGCTCGCCTTCGACCGCGAGACCGGCGACGTCGTGTGGGAGCGGGTAGCCCGCGAGGCGCTGCCGCACGAGGGCCACCAATTGCCGAACGGCACCTACGCCTCTGGGTCGGCGGTAACCGACGGCGAGCGCCTCTACGCGTTCTTCGGATCATGGGGGCTCTACGCCTACGATCTGGACGGCGATCTGCTGTGGGAGGCCGACCTCGGCACGCGGTACATGCGCAACGCGTTCGGGGAGGGGACGACGCCGGCTCTCTACGGCGACACGCTGGTCGTGACCTGGGATCACATCGGCGGCCAGTCGTTCGTCGCGGCGCTCGACGCGCGCACCGGAGAGGAGCGGTGGCGGTCGAACCGGGAGGAGATCGACACCTGGGCCACGCCGCTCGTCGTCGAGCACGACGGCCGCGCGCAGGTGGTCACCCCGGCCATGGAGCAGGTCTACAGCTACGACCTCGAGACTGGCGAGACGGTCTGGCGGAGCCGTGGCACCACGATGAACGCGATCCCGTCCCCGGTGCACGCCGACGGGATGGTGTACGTCACGAGCGGCTACCGCGGCAACAACCTGCAGGCGATCCGGCTGGCCGATGCCCGCGGGGACATCGCCGGCACCGACGCCATCGTCTGGCAGCTCGACCGCGACACCCCCTACGTGCCGTCGCCGCTGCTCTACGACGACGTGTTGTACATCATCAAGAGCAACGACGGCATCCTGTCGGCGTTCGATCCGGCGACCGGCGAGCCGCACTATGCGCTTCAGCGCCTGCGGGAGACACCGAACGTCTTCGCCTCGCCGGTCGGTGCGGCAGGGCGGGTCTACATCACGGGCCGCGACGGCGCGATCCTGGTGATCCGGCAGGGCCCAAGCTACGAGATGCTCGCCGTGAACGAGCTCGACGACGGGTTCGACGCTTCCCCCGCCCTGGTGGACGACGAGTTGTATCTGCGCGGCTACCGTTACCTGTACAAGATCGCCGAGGACTAGCGCCGGGTAGGCTTGCTGCATCCGTTTTCTGACGTCTCAGGAGGCAGCGCCATGCGATCGCTCAAGGGGTTGACGGCGGCAGCGGTTGCAACATCGGCATGCCTGGCGGCCAGCCCGGCCACCGCACAGTACGGGGCGCCGGCCGACGGAGAGTGGCGCAGCTACGCCGGGGACACCGGCAGCACGAAGTACTCGCCACTCGACCAGATAACGGCGGAGAACGTCGGGGACCTGGAGGTGCTGTGGCACTGGCGGTCGGTCGACACCCACCTCGTTCACTCGACCCCGGCCGGCGATTCGTTGGTCGCGGCCGCGGCGCTGTTCGACATCCTGCAGGAGGAAGAGCCCGACCGCTGGACCACCTGGGACGGCAGGACGCAGCGGCGCTCCCGTCCCTCCATCAGCGCGCTGGTGGCGACGCCTCTCATGGCGGACGGCGTCCTCTACCTGAGCACGCCGCTCTACCGCGCGGTGGCCGTCGATGCCCGCACCGGCGAGACGCTGTGGGTGCACGATCCGCGCGCCTACGAATCTGGGACGCCGGCCGTCGCGGAATGGCGGCACCGCGGCGTGGCGTACTGGGAGAACGACGGCGAGGCGCGCATCGTCTGGGGCACCGGTGACGGCTACCTGGTGGCGGTGGATGCGAAGACCGGACTGCCCGACCCCGAGTTCGGCGACAACGGGCGCGTGGACCTGACCGCCGGCGTGCCGCGCTCCGAGCGCGGGCGGCGGGACATCCTGAACCTGCTGACCATCACTTCGCAGTCGCCGCCGCTGATCATCCGCGACACCATCGTCGTCGGCTCGACCATCAACGACCGCACGATCACCAGGGAGGCGACGCCCGGGTTCGCCCGCGCCTACGACGTGCGGACGGGCCGTCACAGGTGGGACTTCCACACCGTGCCGCAGAGTTCCGACGAGTACGGCGCGGACACCTGGCTGAACGAGTCGTGGCGCTACAGCGGCAACACCAACATCTGGTCGTTCATGAGCGGCGACGAGGAGCTGGGCTGGGTGTACCTGCCGATCGGCACCCCGACGAGCGACTACTACGGCGGGCACCGGCTGGGCGACAACCTGTTCGCCGAGAGCCTCGTGGCGGTGGACGTGGAGACCGGCCAGCGCCAGTGGCACTTCCAGATGATCCACCACGGACTGTGGGACTGGGACCTGCCGGCGGCGCCGAACCTGCTCGACATCACGGTGGACGGGCGGCAGATCAAGGCGGTGGCGCAGGTCAGCAAGCAGGGCTTCGTCTATGTCTTCGACCGCGTGACCGGCGAGCCGGTCTGGCCGATCGAGGAGCGGGCGGTGCCGACGGACACCGACCTGGAAGGCGAGGTCGTGTCGCCGACGCAGCCGTTCCCGACGAAGCCCGCGCCGTTCGAGTATCAGGGAACGTCGATCGATGACCTGGTGGACTTCACGCCGGAGATCCGGCAGATGGCGGTGGAGGCGGTCGAAGGGCTCCGCCTGGGTCCGATCTTCACGCCGCAGATGCTGGGCGGCACCCTCATGCGCCCGTCCGTGGGGGGCGGCGCGAACTGGTCGGGCGCGGCGGTCGATCCGGAGACGGGGTACCTGTACGTGCCGTCGCGGAACGCCCACTCGGTGATTCAGCTCGGTGAACCGGAGCCGAACGAGCCGTCGACGCTACGCTACATCCGGCGATCCATCACGGGCGGCCCGACGATGCCGCGCGGCCTGCCGCTCTGGAAGCCGCCGTACACGCGGATGACGGCGATAGACCTGAACACGGGCGAGCACGCCTGGATGATTCCGACCGGGAACGGCGACCGGATACGCCGTCACCCGATGCTGCGCGACCTCGACCTGCCGCCGGTCGGGGGCGACGCCGGCCGCAGCGGACCGCTGCTGACCCGGACGCTGCTGTTTCACGCGCTGGTGGCAGGGGGCACGAACGACGGTCCGCGGCTGGTGGCCTACGACAAGGCGACCGGCGCCGAAATCGCGTCCCTCGATCTGCCGGGCGGGGCGCTGGGCGCGCCGATGACCTACCTGCTCGACGGCAGGCAGCACATCGCCCTGACCGTCGGCGGCGAGGTGCCTGGGCTGATCGTGTTCCGGCTGCCTTAATACCCAACAGTTCTCCACTAGCGTCCACATTCATGATGGATGCTGTAATCGAAATCCCTGCCGCGCCGCCGGGAACCAAGCGCCGAGGCCGGCATCCCGCCAGCTGGATCCAGCGGCTCGTCGTCCGCGGACGACGCCGCGAACTCGGACTCGGCGCCGCCACGCTCGTCTCGCTCGCCGACGCCCGCGAGCAGGCCCTCGCCGGAGACTCCGCCAAGAACCAAGTATTGTTCGTTGGCGTTGCCGACGGCGCCGGAATCGTCGAGGTACAGGAGATGCATCGGGCAGCGAGGAGATAGGCGGGCCGTACACGAAAAGTGCAGCCGGGTGAGCCAGAAGCTCAACGGACCGCCGAGGCAGCCCTCCCAACCGCACCCTGATTCTTGCTGAACCGCGGCACAGTTGTCAATGGCCCGCGTGCCTAGCGGGCCGGACCGTGGTCCCTCTCCGGTCCGCGCTCCGGGTCCTGCTGGCGAATCAGTTCCAGCGCGCGCGCAACGTTGCGGCGAGCGTCCTGTAGTCCGCGTCCAAGCATGTCACTTGCCCGGAGAGCTGCTCGGAGTGCCGCTGCTGTTCCGTCTCGTACTGCGCGGACAACCTCTCCAAGGCTGCCGTCAACTGCCGTTCCAACTCGGTCATACAGCTCCTTCACTTTCTCGATAGCTTCACGGCAGGCCACCCGCCCACGGTCCAGGGCGGATAGTCCAGCGAGCCGGCCGGCAGCACCGCGTACCGCTCCCCGTCGATCTCCCGTAGCGTCACCCCCCACGTCGTCTCCTCGATCTCGGCCAGGCTCTCGCGGGCCTGCTCGATGCGCACGTTCACGGCCGCCAGGGTCTCGATCCGGCGCTGGATGCTCGTCGACAACCAGTGCATCGTCGCCCAGCTCCCGCCGCAGATACCGAGAAACAGGCTCAGGCCGACCACCCGGGGGCAGGATCCAGGCGCGCATCAGCATCGCGCTCAACCGTCCAGTGGCTAACGCCGTATCGGCTTCGATGGTACGCAGCGCGTCGTTCGCGACGCCGTTCAAGCTCTCGCCGAGCCGCCGCAGCTCGCTCGCGGCTGTCTCCTCGATCTGCTCGCGCTCGGCCTCCAGCCGGCGGCGCAGCCGGGAGGTCACGTCGTTCGGGTTCGAAGTCATGCTCGTACAGCGCTCCCTTCAACCTCGACCGCTTCCCGCTGTCCGGATCCCGGGCGGTCATGTAGCTCTTGCCTTGGCGCGGCACTTCAAGGCCCGCCTCTTCGAGCGCGGAGACGACGTCGGCGCGGCTGGGCACTGCGCCGTGCTCGACGCGCTGCTCCAGGTAGTCGCGGATCAACTCGCGCGGGTCGGCTTCCTGCTCGAGGCCCGCCCGCAGCAACGCCGCTTCGAGGTAGGCGCGATGGCCGGGCTGCTGCGCCCTGGCCCGCGCCGGGTCGTCCGGCCGGCTCCAGCCGTACTCGTACGAGCACGGCAATCTCCAGATCGTCTGTCAGTTCGTCAACTTCTGGAAGAGCGACAGTGACAACGAGGAGTTCAAGCGGCTGCTGATGCTTGTGCGGGGTGAAGATGGTATTCCTTCGTGATTGGACTTCTATTCCGCAGGCTGATCCGGCTTGACGGCGAGGTCGACCGCGCAGAGGCGGTCGTCGAGACGACGGATCTCAGTGCGTTCTTTGACAGCAACAGACGAATTGCGGTGGAGGTCAAGGGTGCAAGCGCGCCGGTCAGTGAGGTGATTCGTGGCCTCTTCCAATGTGTCAAATATGAGGCTGTGCTGGACGCCCAGGCCCGTGTGGCGGGTAGTCAGCAGGACTGTGAAGCGGTGTTGGCTCTGGGGGGCTCTTTTCCAAACGAGCTGACGCCGCTACGACACACGCTTGGGGTGAAAGTATTCGAGAACCTCGGCTGAACGATGTGGCCATGAGAGTGGCAATCACTCGAACCGCGCGCGCAAAGGTAGTCGTCATCGTCTCTCGTTTCTCCCAGGCGTGGGAAAGTGACATAACTACATTACGGCTGAGGCACAGTACGGATGCTATTGACAAGTAACTATGCGTTGCTAAGGATTCCAGTGGATTTAGCGGGTTGTTGCCGGAATTGTGAGCGGGGACGGCGGAGTGTCATCGGAACGCGTGGACGACTACGAATCCGTCTGGAACGGCCGAGACGAATTGGTCCACCGGCCACTGCCACCACCGACCCCGTCGAAGATCTGCCTCCACTGCTGGCGCCGGCGGCCCCTTCGTGACTTCGACAAGCGACGCATCTGCCGACGCTGCATCCGGTTGCGCAACCGAGCGCGTCTTCGGGAGTACCGCGCAACAGCACGCGCAAGGGGGTTCTGTCAGTCGTGTCTGAGGCGCCCGGCTGCGGCCGGTCTGACGATCTGTGAAAGATGCCAGGTAGGCCATCGGGAGCTGAACATCAAGCGCCGGCAGCGACTCGCCGGTGAACGCCGGTGCGTGAATTGCACCGCGAGCCTCCCATCAGGGTGGAAGCCGCAACGGTGCAGGGTGTGTCTCGACTCTGCGCGAAGGAGGGCGGCCGAGTTGAGACGGAGCCGGCTCGCTGAGGGGTTGTGTCGCGCTTGCGGCAAGGAACCCCGAGCTGTGCTCGTCCGGGGTGATCTGGCCACCAGATGCCGGCGCTGTCTAGACCGAGCGGCCGAACGCAAGCAAACGTCGAGGGAATCGCGAGTTGAGAACCAATAATAACTCACGTAGTAATTATTGAGTTGCGGGGATTAGGCGACTCAGGCTGCCGGACTGAGCCTGAGCCGGCGGTTCAGCGCAACGGCACGTCAGGAAAGCCCTCGTCGCCCGGTTCGAGCTGCACGCCGTAGGCATTGAGCGACATCGACGTCGCCCGGTAGGAGCTGGGCGTGTAGACCGCGCTCATCGCCTCGACGGTGTCGTAAGCCGCGGTGAGGGCGCGCCAGGTCTCGTCCGAGACAACGGCGTTCTGGTACAGCTCGTCGACCAGCCGCAGCAGCAGCGCTTCCCGGTCGCCCGCGCCCGGTGCGTCAGGTCCGAGGGCCACCGCGCGCGGGTCCACGCCGTGGTCGCGCGCGCGGCCGACCGTGCCGACGTGCTTGGCCCATTCGTACACCGCCTGGCAGTTCCACCCGATGCGCAGGATCAGGATCTCCCGGTCGTGCGGCGTGAGCGGCGACACGCGGTTGATGTAGCCCGCCCGGGGGCCGCGCGCCTCGGCCAGCGCGGGATGCCGTGCGAACGTCCGCCCGACCGCGATGCCCGGTCCGTCGAGCGGATCGACGCGCGCCACCGTCAGCCTCGGCTCGGGCTCGGGCACCGTGATCCGGTACGGCACGTCGGGGGGGAGCCGGTCCGGTGTCTCGCTGTCCGGCTGAACGCCGAACGCGTTGTAGATCATCGACAGCACGATGAAGTGGTTCGCCGTCTCGACCGCGTCGATCACGTTGTGCTCGCTGTAGCGGGCCGCAAGGGCGTTCCAGGTGGCGTCGGTCACCGACGAGTTCAGAAACGACTGGTCCGCCAATTGCAGCAGCGTCCGCTCTAACGGGTCCCATCCAGCCGCGTCCGGCCCCTCCGCGATGCGGCGGACCTCGTCGTCCGTCATCCCGCCGTCACGCGCACGGGCCGCGTTCGTGGCCCAGATCGGCTGGTTGCCGCACAGCCAGGCGGCCCGGAGGATCAGCAGCGCTCGGTGGCGCGGCGACAGCGTCGACTCCTCCGTGAGATAGACGGTGAACGGCATCAGCCCTTCCACGATGGCCGGCACGTTGAGCAGCGTGTGGAGCTGGTTGTCGGCCCTGCCGTCAGCCGCATACCTCTCCACGAGGCGGCGGTGCTCGTCGGTCCACTGCGACTCCGGGAGCGGCGCGATGCGCGGCGCCGAAAGGCCGACCGGCTGGCGATCGGCCCGCGGCGGGTCGGGCAGCGCCTGCGCGCTCGCCGCGCCGGCGTTGAGCGCGGCGAGCAGTGCCACGCCGGCCACCGCGATGCCGAGCCTGTTCGTCCGCATGACTACGCCTCCGTCGGGACGAACGCCAGGAACCGGCGCGGGTTGTCGACGGTGATCTTGTGGAGCGTCGCCTCGTCCACGCCGGCGTGCCGCAGCTTCGGCACGAACTGCACGATGGTGGTGGCGAATCCGGTCCCCCAGTTCGACTTGAGATCAATCGAGCTCGCGAAGTCGGCCGACAGCAGCACCTGATCCTCGTAGCCCGCCTCCAGGACGTTCAGTACCATGCGGACCTTGTCCGCTTCCGGAATATCGTCGAACGCATTCGACCTGAGCGGCCGGCCCACGGTGTCGAAGCCGATGTAGGCCCCCCGGCGGCCGATTTCCAGGTGAGTCGTCCAGCCCGGATCCTGCTCGGTGGTGATGTCGGAGAGGTGGCCGATGCAGACGCGGCTGAAGTCGACGTTCTCCTCCTCGAGCACGTCGAGCTGCTCGAGACCGCAGGGCGGGCAGCCCTGATGCTCGGTGTGCGTCAGGATCGGGAGGTTGGTGGCGTGATGCGCCCGGCTGACCGCGTGCAGGAAGGTGCGCTCCGTCTCGTGCATCTCCATCAAGGTGCCCACCTCGCCGAACGCTCCCCAGTTCTGTCCGCGCGCATCGGTGATCAGGTGCTGGGTCAGCTCGTCCACGTTCATCGCCGCGATGTTCTCCGGGAAGGGCGCGCGCCAGTAGGCGCCGGCCGCGACCACCGCCACGCCGGAGCGGGTCGCCATCTGCCGCAGGAACTCCAGCTCCTGCTCGGTCCGCCGATAGATGGCCGCGTCGACAATGCAGCCAAGGCCGTCGGCGGCGGCCATGCGCAGCTCTTCGGAGACCAGCTCGACGAACGCCTCCGCCTCGTCGCCGGCAAGCGGGTTGTCGCGGCTGCGCCGCTCGTTCCGAGGCGGCACGGCGTAGGCCTGATTGATGTCGAGGTGCTCATGAAAGAGGGTGGCGCCGCCCGCGAGCGTCGCGGGATTGACGTCAGCGAGAACGGTCCGGATGACGGCGCCGTCAGGGAAGGCGGCGTCCGGCATCGCACCGGCCGCTTCTTCCATCCCGCCGCTGCCCGACTCCGCCGGCGGGGCGCTGCCGCCACCGCAGCCCGCGGCAAACGCCAGGCCGGCCCCGGCTCCGGTGCCGAGGATGCCGAGCGCCTCGCGGCGCGTGAGGTGTGACAAGTGACGCAAAGGCTTGTCCCTGTGGGCTCCCGTGGTTGTCCCGGCCAGTTCCGTCAGAATGACAGAACCACATCCGCGAGTCGAGCCGAACGGGCCGCGCGCAGACCGCGCCGGTTGACGCAGGCGACGGCATCGCACCTGCGAACACTACTCACCACGACGGCTGTCAACTCGGGCCGCGTACGTGCGCAACCCCTTCCAGATGCTGTAGCACATCGCTAACAGCACCAGGGCGAACGGGAAGCCGGTGGCGAGCGCCGCGGTTTGCAGCGCCACGAGCCCGCCGCCGAGCAGCAGGGTGATGGCGACGATCCCTTCGAACGCGCACCAGAAGACACGCTGGGCGACCGGCGCGTCGAGCTTGCCGCCGGCGGTGATGGTGTCGATGACCAGCGAGCCGGAATCGGACGAGGTGACGAAGAAGACGATCACCAGGACGATGGCGATGCCCGACGAGACGCCGGCGAGCGGCAGCACCTCCAGCATCCTGAACAGGGCCAGCTCCGGCTGCTGCGCCTGCACCGCCTCGACCACGGCGGTTTGGCCCCCGTCGAGATAGTGCGACAGCGCGGTCGCCCCGAAAACGTTCATCCAGAGCGCCGAGACGAGCATCGGCACAACCAGCATGCAGCCGACGAGAGCGCGCACCGTGCGGCCGCGAGAGACCCGGGCGATGAACATGCCGACGAACGGCGACCACGAGAGCCACCACGCCCAGAAGAAGGCGGTCCACCCGTGCAGGAAGTCGGTATCGTCCCGTCCGACCCAGTAACTGAGCGGTCCGATCGCCGCGGCATAGTGGCCGATGCTGGCGATGAATCCGGTGAGCAGGTCGACGGTGGGCCCGACGGCCAGCACGAACGCGAGCAGCAGCAGGGCCAGAAGCAGGTTGGCCTGGCTCAGGCGCTTGACACCCCGGTCCATCCCCGCAATCACCGACGTCAGCGCGATGGCCGTGATGCCGGCGATCAGCAGCACCTTGGTCGTATCGGTGGCCGGGATGCCGAACAGGTGGGCCAGGCCCGCCGCCGTCTGCTCGGCTCCGAGGCCGAGCGACGTCGCCAACCCGAAGAGCGTCGCGAACACGGCGAGGGTGTCGATGACGTGGCCGACCGGGCCCCACACCGCTTCGCCCAGAATCGGGTAGAACCCCGATCGCAGCGTCAGCGGCAACCCGAGGTTGTACGTGGCGAAGGCGAGTGCGAGCGCGACCACGGCGAACATCGCCCATGGATGCACGCCCCAGTGGAAGATGGCGGAGGCGATCGCCGCCCGGTGCGCGGCGGCGGTGTCGGCCGGATCGAGACCGAGCGGCGGATTCAGGAAATGGTCGATCGGCTCGGCCACACCGAAGAACATCAGGCCGATGCCGATGCCGGCTGCGAACAGCATGGCGAACCACGACCAGGCGGAGTAGTCGGGCCTGGCGTCGGGACCGCCGAGGCGGATGCGGCCGAGCGGCGTCACCAGGAGCATCAGGCAGAAGAGGAGGAAGACGTTGCCGGCACCCATGAACACCCAGTCGAACGTCGACGTCAGCCAGATGTACAGCGCGTCGAAGACGCCGGCGGCCGCGTCCCGGAACGCCAGCACCCCGGCGACGAACGCGATGATCGTGAGGCTTGAAACGGCGAAGACCGGATTGTGGACGTCGAGACCGAGGAACCGGACGTTGTCCTGACCGAGCTCGTAGTCAGTCCGCCCGGCGATGGCCATGCGATGGCTCAAGGCACGGACGGCCGCGACACGCCCCAGGAGTCCTTCGGAACGGGATGTTCGGCCTGCCGCTGGACGTGCTCAAGATAGCCGCGCACGGCATCGCGCGAACGGCCTCTGATGATCGGCCGCAGGAACCATCCCTTGAAGCCGGTCATCCCGTCGGTGCGCGACCGCGTGATCGAAATCAGGGACGAGCCGTCCCGGCCGGACGCGGGCGGGTGGGCGGTCACGAAGCGCAGCTCGAGCGTCGTATGGAAATAGTGGCTCGCGTAGAGCTGCTTGATGGCGATGGCGTAGGCGTCGCCCGGCGGCGATCCGTCAACCAGCGGGTAGATCGTGACGTGATTCACCCGGATGGTGTGCTTGAGGCCGAAGTCGACCACCGTCCAGTAGAAGAACTCGTCTGCGCCCGGGGGAAAACCCAGCGGGTAGTGCTCCAGATACGTGAGCAACGCGGGCACCGGGTTGGGTAGCGGGTCGCGGTTGGTGAGCAGGCCGCGGAACTGCTCGGCCACCGGCATCGGCTCATCGCTGTCCGCGTAGGAACCGAGCGCCCCGTTGCCCTCCGCCTGGTACGCAAAGACCAGCTCGAGGATCATCTCACGGGCGATCTCGTTGGCCTGCTGCGCCGCGGTTGGCGACGACCAGTCCACCTCGTTCCGGAATCGCTTCATCCCGTCCGCCGAGAGTTTCAGCGCGCAGTCGCCTGGACGGCAAGACGGCAGCGCCTCGAGGTCCCTTTCGGGCAGCGTCAGCCCCTGCAGGTCCTCGATCCGGGGGGGACTGCTGAATCGGCCGATCTGCGGGATGCCGGGGCCGCTCTCGAACTCCTCGATGTCGCGGAAGCGATCGAGGAAGTCGGCGGGGGACGCGTCGAGGTATACCACGCCGACGTGAGCAAGCTCCTGAGAGACTCGCGTGTCGAAGCTGGTGATCACTACGTCGCCGCCGTCCAGAGCCCGCAAGTCGTCGGCCGAGAAATCCATCTGCTCGGTCAGCAGACGCTCCAGGGTCGACGCGGACTGCGCGGCGAGAGAGATGACGGCGCCGACGGCCATCAGGCAAGCTGCCCCTGCGAGAGCCGACCGGGCCGTCCTCGAGTACTGGTGGCGGGTCGCGCCAGGTTCGCTTGACGCGCCAGGTTCGCTTGAAACGCCGCGTGCGGGAGACGTCGGTAACGAGCCCATCGCAGAACCAGGTTGGTGCCATTGAGGTCTATCGGCCGGTGACCCGGCGACCGACAGACACCCATCAGCGCTCAGAGTACTCCGTAACGTGCTCGACGAGCAGCGACGACATCGCTTCCGGCGCGAGGTCGGGAATCCAGTGGCTCACGCCTTCGAGGACCTCGAAGCGGTACGGCGCCTCGACGTACTGCTCGGTGAGCACCGCGCCGTCGACGCAGAGCGCGGTATCGCCGTCGCTCCACGTGAACATGGTCGGCACCGTGACGCTGCCGGCGGCCGGTCCCCGCAGACCACGGTCGCCGATGTTCGCGCGGTACCAGTTGAGGGCGGCGCCGAGCGCCGCCTTCGACCCGAGCACGCGCACGTACTCCTCGACGGCCTCGTCGTCGATGCCGGCGAAGAGGCCGCGCAGCACCGCGTGGCCGGCGGCAAGAAAGGCGTCCTCCGAATCCGGCTGGACGAACAGATCGAAGTAGGCGGACGCGGCGAACTGGCATGACGTCGGGTCGTCCAGCACCGCGGCGAACGCATCCGGATGCGGGACCGACACCGGATTCGCCGTGATCACGCGCTCCGGGGCGACCACCGCAACCACCCAGGCAACGGCCGCGCCCCAGTCATGACCGACGATGTGAAACCGGTCGGCGCCGATGGCGTCGGCGAGGCCGAGGACATCTTCGATCAGGAGCGGCAGCACGTAGTCGGCGACGTCCGGCGGGCGCGCCCCAGGCGAGTAGCCGCGCTGATCGGGCGCTACGGCGCGGAACCCCGCGGCGGAGAGCTCGCGGATCTGGTGGCGCCACTCGTAGGACGTCTGCGGGAAGCCGTGGAGCAGGATCACCACCTCGCCGTCATCCGGACCGGCCATCCGTACGTCGAACGTGAAATCGCCGACGTCGATCTGCGTCAGGGCGATGTCGTTCGCGGACTCGCCCGCGTCGGCGGCCGCGTCCGAGACTGCGGCGCCGGCCGACGGATCCGCGTCACCTGCCGGTCCGCACGACGTAGCCAGCACGGCCAAGCCGCACACCGCCACCGTTACCGCCAAGCGCCGTTTGACCATGTGCATCTCCCCGGGGACCGGCGCAACCGATGCAGCCGAAGAGCGCCTCGAACCCGCCCTGCACCCCATCACTCCCCAGAACCGCTGGCCGTTTCAACGTCACTGCCGGGCACCGCAGCGGCGGCGGTGGTGGGGAGTTGCGCTGCTCCAGGGGCTAGAGTACAACCGGCCGATGGACGAAACCACAGCCCCGGACCGGAAATCACCGACCCACTGGCTACGCCGGATCGCCCACTTTCCGCTGGTCCGGATCTTCCTGTTCATCGGCGGCATCGGCGCCGTGCTCGCGCTGCTGCAACCGTTGGCCGTCGGCCTCTCCGAGGTTCTCGGAACCGGGTGGACGCGCGCCGTCGTGATGGTCGTGCTGCCAATTCTCGTCGTTCACTTCACGTATCGCGGCATCGTGCGTCTCATCGAGCGGCGGTCCGTAGCGGAACTCGCCCTTGACGGCGCAGCGCGCGAGACCGCGACCGGCGCGCTGATAGGCGCCGGCTGTCTGACGGTCACCGTGGCGCTCGTCGCTGCGCTCGGCTACTACGAGGTGGAGGGATTCAGGGCCTGGACGGCCGTTGTCACCGCCTTCGGCATCGCCGCGACTTCCAGCTACCTCGAGGAGGTGATCTTCCGCGGCGTGATCTTCCGGATCGCGGAGGAAGCACTCGGAACCTGGCTGACGCTCACCCTCACGGTGGCGCTCTTCGGACTCGCGCACCTGGACAATCCGAACGCGACCCTCTACGGCGCCGCGGCAATCGGAATCGAAGCCGGCGTGCTGCTCGGAGCCGCCTACGTCCTGACCCGGCGGCTCTGGCTGGCGATCGGCGTCCACTTCGGATGGAACTTCATGCAGGCGGGTGTCTTCGGGCCGAATCTCTCGGGCGTCGAGGTCGGAAGCCTGCTCCAGTCCCGATTGAGCGGACCCGATCCGCTCTCCGGCGGCTCTCTCGGCGTGGAAGGCTCCGTGTTCGCCATTGGCGTGTGCCTGCTGGCGAGCCTTGTCCTGCTGACGCGGGCACGGCGTCAGGACCGCTTCATCCGCCCCTTCTGGCGCCGGGAGCCTTAGCTCCGCTCGCGGAGTCGCGTAATATCAGGGCGGCTGCAGGAGGCACCCGCGGCCCCCGAGTGACGGTTGAAGCAAGGAGACCGATATGTGTGACGTGAGAACCGACGCCGACACCACCAGATACTTGCGCGCAAAGCGGCTGACGCGGCGGGAGTTCGGGGCCGTATCGGCTGGAGCTGGGCTGGCGATGCTGCTGCCTCGGCCGGTGAACGCCCAGGACGTCACTGAATCCGAGATCGACGTGACGACCCCGGACGGCGTGTGCGACAGCTACTTCGTGCACCCCTCCAGCGGGGCCCATCCCGGCGTCCTGATTTGGCCCGACGCCTTCGGCCTGCGGCCGGCAAAGCGGCAGATGGCCAAGCGGCTCGCGGAATCGGGTTACTCGGTCCTGGTGGTCAATCAGTACTACCGGTCGCAGCGGGCGCCCATCGTCGACTCGACGGACTTCGGCGCGGCGCGCGAGACGCTCATGCCGCTGATGGGGACCCTGAACGCGGATACCCACATGCGCGATGCGCGGGCGTTCGTGAGCTTCCTCGACAGCCAGTCGTCGGTGGATGGCAACCGGAAGATGGGGACGATGGGCTACTGCATGGGCGGCCCCATCACCATGCGCACGGCGGCCGCGGTGCCCGACCGCATCGGCGCCGGCGCCTCGTTCCACGGCGGCGGCCTCGTGACCGATCAGCCGGACAGCCCGCATCTGCTGGTGCCGCAGATGACGGCCCACTACCTGTTCGCGATCGCCGCAAACGACGACGAGAACCAGCCCGAGGCGAAGGACGTCCTGCGCGACACCTTCGAGGCGGCAGGCCTGCCGGCCGAGGTCGAGGTGTACGAGGGTGCGCTGCACGGCTGGTGCCCGCCGGACACGCAGGTCTACCACGAGGCCCAGGCGGAGCGGGCGTGGGATCGTCTGCTCGCCCTGTTCGACCGCGCGCTCTGATAGTCCGGAAGCTTCCGGTTTCGGTCCGGCCAGGATCAGCCCCACCAGGCAGGTCCGTGGCCCGTACGCCTAGACATCGCCCCACGCAGCGGGGACTGCGATCCCACCGCGCCACGCGTAGCGCCAGTTCGCGCGCGGAGGCGTTCTCGCTTGGCTCCAATCGAACGAAAGTGTTCGGTAACTTTACTTCCTGATGAACGAACACTTTTTGCGGAGCCGCGGCAGGCCCCGGCGCGCGGACATCTACCGCCAGCTCGCGATCCAGATCACGGAGTTGCGGGAGCGACTGGGCGGTCTGCCGAGCCCGGCCCTTACGCCGCCGCCGGCGCCGCCGGTCTGAACTTGCTGCGGTAGTACCGGGTCCAGACGATGATGGCCGGAATGCCGATGACCGTCGGCAGGATCCACGGGACGATGGCGAACGGCCCGTCGATCTCGTAGCCGATCATCCGCTGCGCCCCGGTGACGATGAACGCGGTATGGAAGGCGATGCCGCCACCGCGCATCGCCACGCGGCGACCACGCCCGGTTTTATAGGGGTGTGTAGGTTGTCTATCTATGGTTCCCCACGCATTTCCCCAGCCCCGCCGCGCGGGTCCGGGGGTGCTGCCTGGGATCAAACGCCTCTACCGGGTCCGTCGCCGTCGCCCGCTTCGGCCCGCCGCTCAACACCGCCTCAGAACTAGCTAGGGCGGAGAGTCACACCTGATAACACCTCAGCACAACCAACCGGGCCGCGGCTGATCAGCGACAATTATTTTTGCCGGTCGCCGAGGACGGGATTGGCCGGTTCATGGGTGATGGCGGCAGCGTGTGAGACTGCCCGTTTTCCTTGCGGAGGACGGGTTGGTCACGAATGCACAGGTTCGGCGATTGCGCGAGAAACGGATGTCCGGAAAGACATTGGCGGCAGCAGCGGCGGCGGCGGGCATGAGCGAGCGGACGGCGCGCACGTGGCAGCGCGGGGCGTTGCCGTCGACGGCGAAGGCGCCGCGGACGTGGCGGACGAGCAACCACCAGCCCCTCCCTTCGGAAGCCGCGCGCTCGGCTACCGCACTCCGTGAACGTCCCCAAGCGGACGTTCACGCCGTTTGGTCTTCTGCGTCTTCAGAACCCGCAGTAACGCCCACCGAACGGTGCGTCGTCGAACGAGCAGCCGTCCGAACCGGCAAGAATAGTTGACGTTGAGCGGCAGAAGTACTTGACGCCAAACACGCGGCCTACCGTCAAGGGGTGGGGGTGGGGTTTCGCGGACCGCGAGCGGGGCGCGGGGCAGCCCTCGCGGGCAGCCTCAGCGCCGCCGGGCGACCTTCGCAAAAGTCAGGATTTGTCAGGTTTCGTCAACCGCCGCGAACCTTAGCAAAAGTCAACATTTCTCAACATCGGAAAAACCCCCCGAATATTCCATCAAGGGGGGCGTGTGCGACCGCGACGGGTGCCACGTGCCAGGGGGGCGGGTGTATTTTTCGTCTACTCCGAGCTGCGACAGGCGTGAGGCTATCGGTTAGCCCATTCCCGTGCCCGCGCTTGCGCCTCGGTGATCTGTTCGCGCGTCATGCCGGCGGCGACAAGCTCGCGGGCCTTGCGGGCCTCCTCGTCGCCGGTCGCGGCGGCAAGGTTTAGCCACATGTGCGCGGATAAGAAGTCCTGCGGTACGCCCCGACCGGCGGCGTACATGAGCCCGAGGTTGTGCTGGGCGAGGGCGTTACCCTGCTCGGCGGCCAGGCGGAACCACCGGCCGGCTTCCGCGTCGTCCTGCGGCACGCCCCGACCGGCGGCGTACATGAACCCGAGGTTGGACTGGGCGAAGGCGTCACCCTGCTCGGCGGCCAGGCGGTACCACCGGACGGCTTCCGCGTCGTCCCGCGGTACGCCCCGACCGTTGTCGTACATGAACCCGAGGTTGACCTGGGCGCGGGCGTCACCCTGTTCGGCTGCCAGGCGGAACCACCGGCCGGCTTCCGCGGCGGCCTCCGGTACGCCCCGACCGTTGGCGTACATAACCCCGAGGTTGACCTGGGCGCGGGCGTCACCCTGTTCGGCTGCCAGGCGGTACCACCGGACGGCTTCCGCGGCGTCCTCCGGTACGCCCCGACCGTTGGCGTACATAACCCCGAGGTTGTACTGGGCGTCGGCGTCACCCTGTTCGGCTGCCAGGCGGTACCACCGGACGGCTTCCGCGGCGTCCCGCGGTACGCCCCGACCGTTGGCGTACATAACCCCGAGGTTGTACTGGGCGAGGGCGTTACCCTGCTCGGCGGCCAGGCGGTACCACCGGACGGCTTCCGCGGCGTCCCGCGGCACGCCCTCACCGTTGCCGTACATGAACCCGAGGTTGTACTGGGCGCGGGCGTCACCCTGCTCGGCGGCCAGGCGGTACCACCGGACGGCTTCCGCGGCGTCCCGCGGTACGCCCCGACCCTTGTCGTACATGACCCCGAGGTTGGTCTGTGCGCGGGCGTCACCCTGCTTGGCGGCCAGGCGGTACCACCGGACGGCTTCCGCGGCGTCCCGCGGTACGCCCCGACCGTTGGCGTACCTGACCCCGAGGTTGACCTGGGCGCGGGCGTCACCCTGCTCGGCGGCCAGGCGGAACCACCGGACGGCTTCCGCGGCGTCCTCCGGCACGCCCAGACCGTCGGCGTACATGACCCCGAGGTTGGTCTGTGCGCGGGCGTTACCCTGCTCGGCGGCCAGGCGGAGCCACCGGACGGCTTCCGCGTCGTCCTGCGGCACGCCCAGACCGGTGGCGTACATGACCCCGAGGTTGTACTGGGCGTCGGCGTCACCCTGTTCAGCCGCGTGCCGTGTCGCTTCGTTACTCCTGGGCACCGGCTGGCGTGACCGCGAGCAGGAAAACGGCGGCCGCGCAGGTCAATATCAAGCGCATCTTCAACGGGCGGATCATAGTCTGCTACCAGATGTCACCGTCGCCGCCATCGGCCCCGGCGTCCGGGGCGCCGGGCGGGAGCGCGTCGAGAGTCCCGGTCGGGTATCGGACACGGGAGGGGGGAAACGCCCGCGCCGCACGGGGGGGCGGGGCGCCGGGGGGGGTGCGGGGGTCGGAAGCCACGCCGCCAAGCCCTAACCCCGCCAGGAGCGCCAGCGGGGGATAACAGCCCGTGGAAGAAGTCTGTTCGCTGAGCCCCGCTGTTCAGCGGGCTTGGCGATGAGCGATTGAGCCGACGAGCGCCGTCGGTGTCCATTTGAACCCCCAGGCGCGCGTCAGACGCTCCCAGCGGTAGATCAAACGCCCGATCAGGCGGCAAATCGCCGAAACAGCCCGCCCCTGCAGGCTCCGGGGCGTGCCGACGCCGGTCAGGCGACGCAGGAGCAGCCCGATGTTGCAGGCGGCCGCCTGGATCAGCACGCGCTTGCGGACATTCTCGTGACCGCGCACCCACACCTGACGCATACCGCCCGTCTCATACATGTGCGCGAACGAACGCTCCACCACCTCGCCCCGGCAGCGTTGCAGGCGACGACCCCGCCGCCCGCGGACACGCCGGCGGTTCGCATACAACGCCTTCTGCGCAGCACGCTTCTCCGGCGGCGTCTCTCCCGTCTTCTTGTCCTGCCAGCGGCGCCGGCCGCGCTCCGGTTCCGATACGTGACTCCGAACCCCTACTGCACCGAGCGCCACCAGCGTCTCGTCGCTGTGGTACTCCTTGTCGGCGACCACCTCTTCGACCCCCGGACCGTCCGGCGGCACCAACTCCACCTGCTCGGCCGCCATGATCAGCGTCACCGGCAGCGTTGCCGAATCACCGTCCGATGCATCCTGCACCGTCACCGAGACAATGGCTCCCGTGTCCATGTCGACCCCGTGCTCAGCCTTGTGGGCCAAGTGCGTCCGACCGTCCTTCATCTTCGCAATCTTCGCGTCCGGGTCCTGGGGCGATGTCCACTCCTTGTTCGACGTCTTCTTGTTCTTCCGGGACCGGTCGAAACGAGCCAGATCCGCCCGCGTCGGTGTCTCCACCCCCGACGCCTCCGCCAAACTCCGCACGAACGCCTCGTAGGATTCGCCCGTGTCCCGCCGCTCGATGCTCCGCATCGCCGCGTTCGCTTCCAGCGTCGTCGCATCGATGCCGACCGTCTTCCCCCGCACCAGCCCCGCGTCGGCGAGCCGCTCCAACACCCACGTGAACACCGCCACGTGCGTCTCGACGTCGATCAGCCGCCGCGTGCGCGACAACGTCGAGTGGTCCGGCGCCGCCTCGGTCACGTCCAGGTCCAGAAACGACCGCAGACTCAGCGAATCGGCCACCCGCCACGCAATCCCCCCCTCGGAGGACACCCCTTCGAAATAGCCGATGAACAACAGACGGAAATACCGTCCCGGCCGTAGACTCCGGCGGCCCATCCGCGCCGCGTAGAACGCCGCGCACAGTCCCTCGACGAAGGCGTCGAAGCCTGCCTCTTCCAGGGCCCGGTTCAGACGCTCGAAGAAAGGATGCCCGTCACTCGTCGGAAGGTCCGCGGTGTCCACCCACATCGGCGACGCCTGTCGCGCCGCCGGTCTCTTGCCCATCGCCATGGCTGTCACGTGTACGAAACTCGATCGATCTGGTCGAGCCAGAATCGCCGACTTTTGCCACAGGCTGCCAGGCGTTCTTCTAGCGGATCCCCGTTTATTCAATGGAAGCTCTGGCCCGAGCTTCCGAGCCCGCCTTCGAGGCATTCGGCAACTGTGCCAGCCCAGCCTCAACTCCTGAGAAAACGTCGGTGCCGCACCCGTTAGAATGTCCAGACTGTGAAGCTGGTTGTCTACTACCCAGACGAGTCCTTTCTCAAACGGGCCGAGGAAGCCTGGCAGCGCTTTGTGGAACAGGTCCAACCGCCGCCGGTGGAGGTCACGGACATCTACTGGGCGCAGGCTCCTGAACCGCCAGCCGACGCTATGACTGAGGCCGAGGCGGTCCAAGACCTCCCAGGTGACCCCCACCTGATTCTGCGGCTTTCAGCACAGTTCTTTCGGCTCACTCCATCCAGCCAGATGGTGACACTCCTTCATGAAACGATCCGTATGAGCCTGGAACTCACGGGGAAACGCCTCCAACAGGCCGACGATTTATCTCAGGGTCACTTCCAAGGCACGACGAGGTCCGAGCAGGCGTTTGAGACCCAACGCATCCAGCTTGCGCGAGGTTTGTATTTGTTCCCCCACGAGGTCATGGCCGAGAAACACTTACAGCAAGACTACCCAGCATTCGCTGCTGACCGACTCGGCCATTACCACGACATCCAAGGGCGGGCCTCGGAGAACCGCGACTACGAGACCGCAGAGGCTGGTCTAGAGTGGCCCGCCGCCCTCTGGTTTTGGCTCCGCAATAAGCTGGGGGCGCTCATCGCCACCACGGACGAACTGGGGACCGCCTTCGGCGACCGCGCGGCCTCTTTCGATGCCCGACTGCGTGACCTGCTACCGGACGATCAATATCGCCGGGTGACTGGATTGGGTCGTCGGCTCCTCGCAGCGGGGTCCGGCTCTCCTTCGGTGGATGAGGAGGCCGCAGGAGAGTTGTTCAAGCTGGTCGTCGACATCGCGTATCCGCGGCCGGCTCGCTGAAAGTGCGCCATCGGCGAGGTGCGCGAAAAACACTTGTTTGATGGGACGGCCAGCACAAGGCCGCAACGGCTGGGGCACAGCCAGGAGTCCCCGAAGGGTCAGGGTGCCCCCGACCGCTCCGAGACGGGTGTCCACTCGCGAGCGAGGCGTTGCGCTTCGGCGACTTGGGCCGAGGTCATCGCGGCCGCGATCGTGTCGCGGAACTTCATCGCCCCGTGTCGTGTGGGGCCGGTGAGGGTCGCGATCGCCAGCGTCAGCCACATGTACGACGTCGCGAAGTCTTGCTCGACACCACGCCCGGTGCCGTAGGCGAACCCCAGGCCACCTTGGGCCTCAGCATCGCCTTGGTCAGCCGCCAGCCGAAACCACCGCACGGCCTCGGCATCGTCCCGTGGCACACCCTGGCCGTCAGCGTACATCACACCGAGTCGGCACTGGGCGCCCGCCACCCCTTGCTCGGCGGCAAGCCGATACAACTGGGCGGACTCGGCTTGTTCCTGCTCGGCCCGAGAGCGGGGTGCGTCGAGGGGGTCCGTCATGGCCCGCTGACGAACAGCCTCAGACCTCGATCTCGATGCTGCCGTCGGTGACCCGCACCGGGTACGCCGTGACGTTGCCGGGAGCCGGGGGGCCCTGGGCGTGACCATCACGCACGCAGAAGCGAGCCCCGTGCCACGGGCAGGTCACGACATCGCCGTCGACGGTGCCTTCCGAGAGGGGGCCTCCGCGATGCGTACACGTGTCGTCGAGCGCATGGCAGGTGCCCCCGACGTTGAAGAGGGCCACGCGCTTTTCCCCAGCTGTCACCAGCGTGGCTTCGCCTGGCGGCAGGTCGGCGACGTTGGCGACCTTGAAATGCTCGGCCATCTTGTCTCCTCAGCTGGACTTTTCCTTGTCTACGGAACCGGCACCCGCTGGGTCAGATCCTCGAACCCGCCCAGGTCTCGGTTGTTCGGCGGCGGTCCGACGATTCCTCGTTGAAGTGCTGTACCCAGTCTTCATCACGGCGACTGCCCCGCCACTCAGCTCGACGGTCGCCGACAAGGAAGCGGCGCTCGGGTGGAGGAGGTTGGGTCCGAGGTGTCGCGGACGCATCACGAAGCAGCGTGGAGGTCATCGCCGCCCGTAGCCTACCATCACCGGTCGGTCGGAACGCGCGGTAGAGTCGAGGGGAGGCGCGTAACCGGTAGGGTTCGGTGGCTCATCCGGCGCTTTCGCGCCGGGCCGCAGTCCGAGTCCCGTAGGCACGTTTCCTCCCCCCGCTCTCCGAACCCGGCGGGCCGATTTCCGGCACCGGGCTCTCCAGTGGAATCATGCGACTCGCACACGGGCTTCCCAGTCGCGGCGAGCGGTCGGGTATCGCGAGCCGTGGCACCAAGCTCGCACCCTTGCGCTGGCCGGCCGGTACGTCGCCAGGCCTGCTGACGCCCTGACGACGGCGACCGCACGGGTCGTCCCCTTCGCTTATGCATGTGGTGACGTCCGGCATTGCTGCTCGTTCATCGGGGTAATAGGCCTTTCAGCCACTCCCGGAGCCTGCTCCTTTTCGCCATCCCTTCCACCTGAAGCCCCTTCCCTCTGCCGGCATTACCCGGTTTCCCCGGTACTACGGACCTCTCCGCCACCCTGCTCGGCCCGACCTGACCCTCACGGGCTGTCGGTTGACGCGTACCTCGCCGCCGGCAGGGCTTCCCGCGTTGCGCTCACTCCCCCCTTCCATGCGTGCCGCCGCCACTACCCCGGCGGAGCGGGTCGGTGCCAGCGTCGCCCGCTTCCCGACCCGTGGCAGCCTTCCCCGTTGATCAGGCGGGTCGGCTTCCGCGTTATTGGTTTCGAGGCCTGCACGGCGTTCAGAATCTTGCGGCCCGCAGGGTCACTGAGCCGCCCGAGGCGACCCTTGCCATCGAAGTGCTTCAGACGATGTCGTTACCTCCATCATCCGCTCCGACTGTTACCGGCTGGAGCGACAGTTGCCGGGCGGGATTCGCACCCGCTGGGGACTGGCGCCTTCTCGCGGCGCACTGATCAACGACAATTATTCTTGCCGGTTGCCGAGGACGCGATCGGCCGGTTCGTGGACCCAGCGAGAGTCGTGTGAGACTGCCCGTTTTCCTTGTGGAGGACGGGTTGATCAGGGATGCCCAGGTGCGGCGATTGCGCGAGAAACGGATGTCGGGGAAGACATTGGCGGCAGCGGCCGCGGCGGCCGGGATGAGCGAGCGGACGGCGCGCACGTGGCAGCGCGGGGCGTTGCCGTCGACGGCGAAGGCGCCGCGGACGTGGCGGACGCGGGAGGACCCGTTCGCCGATGTGTGGCAGTCGGAGGTCGTGCCGCAGCTGGTGGCCGATACCGACGGCCGGCTGCAGGTGCTGACGCTGTTCAAAGTGCTGTGCCGGCGGCATCCGGGTCGCTTTCAGGCGGGGCAGCTACGGACGCTACAGCGGCGGGTCCGCGATTGGCGGGTGCAGTACGGCCCGGACCGCGAGGTGTACTTCGAGCAGGTGGCGGTTCCGGGTCGAGCATCGATCCGAGGTGGCTGTAGAACCAGCCCCTGTCGCGCGCTCCCGGGTTGCGCATCAACCGCAGCATGCTCGGCCCGGTGAAGAGGCCGATCGGACTGAGCCCCAGCAGGATCGGCGAGAGCTCGGACCACACCGCCAGCGCATAGACGACGACGGTGACGCTGCCGGCGATCGACCGCCCACGCAAGCCCTTCGTGGAAGGGCGTGCGCAGCTTCTCCGGCGTCCGGCGCGTCTCCACGACCCGCACTGCCTGGCGAACGGTGGCGAACGTCATCACCCCGAGGTAGCCGAGGAACAGCGCGAAGCCGTAGAGGTCGGGCCGGTCCGTGAGACCGATGCCCTGGACCTGGTAGGAGACGATCCGTCCGGCTGCCACCGTGACCGCCGACACCGTCACGACGTAGGCGCAGTACGCGTAGACGCGGCCGGCCCGCACGTGCAACCGGCCGCCCTTGCGGGCGAAGATCGGAACCCAGAACGCTGCGAGGCCGACGAATCCGGTGGCGACGTGGATCCCGATGACGATGTCGAACAGCAGGCTTGCGACGGTCATGATGAAGGGTTCTCCCGGCGCCGGTCGATGGCGGCCAGCGTCTCGTCGCACCAGGCGACCTTCGAGCCGACGGAGTGAATGCCCATCCGCAGCGCTGCGAAGCGGTGGAAGCCGCCTTCGCTGTAACGCTCCGGGGCGCCGCCGCAGGTCGTGACCACGTCGCGTTCGACCGCCCGGAGCTGCTCCAGCCAGTGGGCCAGGCGGTCCCGGAGAGCGATCATGAACGCGCGGGTCTCGTGGATGTCGCCGATCGCGTCCATGAAGTAGAGCTGGGCAAGGTACGCGAACCGCTCCGCGCCGACCGCGGGGTCCGTGTGCAGCCAACGCAGCAGCTCCGACCGGCCATCCTCCGTCAGCGAGTAGACCTTCCGGTTCGGTCCCTTCGGAGACGGCTCGACGCGGCTGCGGAGAAGCCCGCGCTGCTCGAGGCGCTTCAGGGTGGGATAGATCTGGCTCAGCTCGGCGGACCAGAAATGCCGGGCGTGTTCGCTGAACGCGTTCTTGAGGTCGTACCCGGTGGCCGGGTTGCGCAGCAGGCCGAGGAGGATGTGATCGAGACTCATGTAGCTATATCACTGACGATATAGCTACTATATAAATCCAGATATAGCCTGTCAGGCCCGTCGAAGTCCGTCGTCTCGAAACGCTAGCCGCTAGCGTTCCCCCTCTCCCGCCGGGTCGACCGGATCGGTGCCGAGAAAGCGGATCAGCTCGGCGTTGACGATGTCCGGCACCTCCTCATGGGGGTTGTGGCCAACGTTGGGGATGAGAAAGACCTCTCCGTTGGGAAGGATCTCGGCGGCCCGCCGCGCGTTCGCGGGGAAGTCCGGCCCGTCGATCTCGCCACCGAGGATCAGCGTCTTCGTCTGGATATGGGGCCAGTCGTTGACCACCGTGTCCATCGACCGCAGGTTGCCGCCGAGACGGCGCACATACGCCAGCCGCGGCCAGTCGCCGCTCAACCGCTGGCCGTGGCGGATCCGGAGGTGCTCCAGGAACTCCGGCTTCCACTCGACATAGCGCCGCGTGTCAGTGCGCACGTCCGCCTCGTAGGCGCGCGCCAGGTCCGGGTCGGCGTCGATCTCGCCGTCGAACGGATTGAAGCCGCGCCCCGCGCGGCCGTCGGTCAGCCCGATCTGGTTAATGGTGACCAGATGCGTCGTCTTCTCCGGATAGAGGAAGGCGAACCGGGTCGCCATCTGCCCGCCGATCGAGTGTCCGACGATGGCGGCCTCGGCGATGCCGAGGTGCTCCATGAGCCGGGCCGTGTTGGAGGCGTGGAGGCTCATGCTGTACGGGAGGATCGGCTTGGACGACTTCCCCCAGCCGAGCCGGTCCTTTGCGACAACCCGGTAGCCCGCGTTGGCGAGGGCCTCGATCTGGCTCTTCCAGTACCAGCCGTAGTAGCTGCCCCCATGATGGAAAACGACGGCGCGGCCGTTCGCGGGCCCCACCGGCGCGACGTCCATGTAGGCGATCCGCACGTCCTGGCCGTAGACCTGGAAGTTCATGAACTCGACCGGATGCGGATACTCGAACTCCTCCAGGTTGATCGAGATCGGCCCCCAATCGGCGGGCGGCTCGGATGGCGGCTGATGGGACTGCCCCGAGACCGCACCCGGCAGCACGAGGACCAGCACGGCCGCGAGTGTCAGCGCGACGCGCGCGGACGGGGTGGGGTGTTCGATGGTCATTGGTATTCCTCCATCGCTCCGGGTTGTCCCGATTCTAATCGGACCGAGGCGCGCGCGGGGTCGGGGTCGGGTGTTCTCCCGGAGGGCTTGCGAACGGCGGGAACATGCGCGATCATAGACGCGTTCCGGGTAACGGCAGCCTCCCAAGGAGGGTTCGAGATGGACCAGTTTCTTCGAACGGTCGCCACCGTACTTACGGTCGCTCTGCTGGCCTTCGGGCCGGCGTTCGCCCAAAGCCAGTCCGAGCGCGCCCCGAACGCGGATCCGGACTGGCAGATGCCTCGCCTGCCGGACGGCCAACCCGACCTGCAGGGCTACTGGACCACCCAGACCTTCACGCCGTTGGAGCGCCCCGAGCATCTCGGCGACCAGGCGTCCTACTCCGAGGAGGAGTTCGCGCAGCTCCAGTCGCAGTTGACGGTCGACGGGGCCGACCCGCTGGCCCGCTTCGTCATCGACATTGCCGACCCCGATGAACGCGGGCGAGTACTCGACCAAACCCACCGCGACGAGACCTACGTCCACTACGACAACGCCATCTGGCTCGGCACCACGGTGCCCAAGGGGTTGTCGACCCGGCGCACCTCGCTGATCACCGATCCGCCGAACGGCCGGATCCCCCCGCGCAACGAGCAGGCCCAGGCGCGGGCGGCGGAGCGGCGCGCGGCGCGCGGCGACCGGGGGCAGTTCGACGGCTACGAGTTGCGCCCGTACAGCGAGCGCTGCATCTACTACGGCTACAACGGGCCGCCGCTGCAGCCGCCCTCGTACAACGACATCCACCAGATCTTCCAGACGCCGACGCACGTCGTGATCTTCACCGAGCAAAACAACAACCCGCCGCGGATCATCCCGATCGACGGACGACTGCCCATCTCGGAGAAGATCCGCCAGTGGCCGGGTGACTCGCGTGGGCACTGGGAGGGCGACACTCTGGTCGTCGAGAGTACCCACTTCAACGACAAGTCCGCGTGGCAGGGCTCGAGCCGCGACCTCAAGGTGGTGGAGCGGTTCACCCGAGTGGCCGACGACCGGATCCACTTCACGTTCACGGTGGAGGACCCGGCCACCTGGGACCGGACGTGGAGCGCCGAGATCCCGATGATGACCACCGAGGGGCCGATGTACGAGTACGCCTGCCACGAGGGGAATCACGACCTCCGGCACATCCAGGAGGTCTACCGCAACATCGAGCGGCAGGAAGCCGAAGGAACGCGGTGACCGGATCGGCGGGGGCTTTCTACCTGGGGCCGGCGTGCAGGTGCGAACCGGATACGAGTTCTGAAGCGGCGGTGCCGCCGCGGATGGCGGCACCGCCGGGTCGCTAGGGGTTCGGCGCTTCGCCGGGCGGAATTGACCCTTCCTCTACGCGGGCACCCCTGAGAAGGTTCACCATCCCGTAGTTTCCTTCGTGGCACGCGTACTCGTACATGACGCCTTCGGTCCTGGGCAGGTCCAGCGCCGCCGTCCAGGGACGCGTCCAGGTCGCCGGATCTTCAACCGTCACCTCATAGCGCAGCTTGCCGTTGTCGAGACGCGTGAAGCGTTCGACCAGCCGCACGTTGGAGGTCGACCCTTGATAGGGTGTCCTGTCACTGAAGTTGGTGGTCTCGACGACGAGCGTGTCGCCCTCCCATCGCCCACGCGAATCGCCCATCCACTGCCTGACGCGTGAGTCGAGATGTGGATTGCCCTCGAGCGGGATGATCCGGGACTCATGCACCATTTCGTGCAGAATCGCCACGTGCGTCGGGGTCTGGAACAGCTGGAAGTTGTTGTTGTAGGCACCCCCGAGTCGTGGCAGAACGCGCGTCAAGCAGCGCTCCCAGAGATTCCGGTCCTCGGGGCCGTTCGAGGTGCGAGCGCGGCCGCCCCTGCGGCCGCCCCTGCCGCCCCCGCCGCCAGCCGGTGTTGGTCCCAAACGCGCCTCGCCCTCCGGCGACCGCGGCGGGAGGCGTCCATCCGGAGGATCGATGATCAGCGCCGTCCGGCCGTCGGAGAGTCCACGGTCCCACCACACCTGGTCGTACGCGAGCGAGACGTCTCGCTGGGGCGTGAGCTCGCTCCTGCGACTCGACTCAGCGAAGGTCGTGGCATCCAGGTTGGCCTGGGCGATTTCCTCCTCTGTCAGGAGCTCCCTGTCCGCGTACTCTTCCGGGCGCTGGAGCGACGTCGCGGTGCCGTGATTCCACACACCCTGCAGATCCGGATCGCCCCACGCCGTCCGCAACGGTGGGGTGTCGGCGACCGAGGCTGATTGCTGTGCGTCCGACACGCCGGGAGCGAGCAGCACCGTCAGGAGCACGGCGAGCGGCATGGTAAAGCGTCTCTGAGTCATGTGTTACCTCCGGAAAGCCGACCGTCATCAGAACGGCTGAACGAACCTGTCCGAGCATAGTTGATTTTCATCAAGATCAAACCCTCAGCGAACAACCCTGTCGAGCGCCTCCAGTAACCGGTTGCGTTCGCGCGGCAGCGGGACCTGTCGTGCCACGACACCCGCGGCGCGCCCACCGAGGACGGCGCTTGTTACTGGATCGCGTCGTCCGGCAGCCGCAGCGCCACAAGCGCTCCGGGGTGCCCGCGTCGCGCGCTACCCGCCTGCATGAGGATGTACTGCACACCGTCATCGAGGTAGGTCATCATGCCGTACTGACCCGGAATCGGCACCTCGACGCTGGCCAGGATCTCGCCCGACCGCTTGTCACGGGCCCGCAGCAGCGGCAGCCCGTTGTCGCTGAGTTCCGCCTCGCCCCGCAGGTCCTCGGTGGTCTGCACCAACAGGTCGCCCACGACCATCTGGATGGAGTGTCCTGAACCGCCCAGGTTCGGCAGGTCGACACCGGCCAGGCGGGGGTGGTTCCGGAACCGCTCGGGGGTCTCTCCGATCGGGATGTCCCACAACCGCTCCCCGGTGTTCATGTCGTAGGCGGCCAGTGCCTGGAAGAGCGGCCGATACACCGGCAACCCGTCGATCTGGGCCGGAAACTCGGCCGGCCCGCCCGGAGCCCAGGCGGCCACCGTCGTGCCCGTCGTGGGAGTGTGGCGCTCCCGGCCCCGCCAGGCCTCGGCCGAGAGACCCGGCAACCCGCGCTCCTCGTCGACGCCATTGGTGGGCACCAGGAAGCGCGGCGCGCTGCACGTCCGGTTGTGGGACGCGTACATGATCCCGGTCGTCGGGTCGGCCACGGCCGGTTTGTAGATGTTGAGCCCGCCCATGCAGCCGATCACGTTCCGGTAGTCGTTGTCGTGCGGATAAGGCAGCGGGGGCATGTACAGGCCCCCGACCCGGAACTCGCTCAGGATCTCGAGCGCCTCGCGCTTCAACTCCGGCGTGAAGTCGAGCACGTAGTCCTCGGTCAGCCCATCGACCACGATCGGGTCGAGCGGTTCGGGCCAGGTCGGATACGGCTGGGTGGGGGCCGTGTAGTTGCCCGGCACCTGGGTCTGCATCACCGGGCGCTCCTCGATCGGCCAGAGCGGCTCGCCGGTGGCCCGGTTGAACGCGAAGACCAGCCCCTGCTTGGTGTTCTGGATGAGCGCCGGCACCCGCGTGCCGTCGACCGTCAGGTCCATCAGGATCGGCGCGGCCGCCAGGTCGTAGTTCCACTGGTCGCTGTGGTGGATCTGGAAGTGCCACCGCCGCTCCCCGGTCGCCACGTCGAGCGCCAGCACACTCCCACCGAACAGGTTGTGACCCGGCCGGTGGCCCGTGTAGGACTGGACGGTCGAGGCATTGGTCACCAGGTAGACGAGCCCGAGCTCCGGGTCGGCCGAGGCCGGCGCCCAGGTGGACATGTCACCCGACCAGCTCCAGGCGTCGTTCTCCCAGGTCTCGTGGCCGTACTCGCCGGGCCGGGGGATCACGTGGAACTTCCACAGCACCGCGCCGGTGCGGGCATCGATACCCATGATGTCCCCCGGCACGTTCTCGATGCGGGTCTGGTCGTAGCTCGGCTCATGACCCACAAGCACAACCACCACCCCGTTGACCACAATCGGGGGAGAGGAGGCGGTGACCATCCCCAGTTGCCTGGGAATGCCATGGTCCGGGTCATAGGGGCCGTCCCAGGCCAGCCACGGATCCCAGTCGGCCACCAGGGGCGGAATGAGGTCGACGACACCGTTCGGCGAGAGGGTGTCGATCTCGACCGGCTCGCCCCAGCCCTCGAGCGGTCGCCCGGTCCGGGCGTCCAACGCCCAGAGAAAGAAGGCGGGCGACGTGATGAAGACGACGCCCCGGCCGTCGACCTCCGCGTAGGCGACTCCCTTGCCGAAGTCGGTGCGCGGCGAACGGCGGTAGCGCATCGTCTCCGGCTCGCGGAAGGTCCAGAGCGTCTCGCCGGTGGCGGCGTCAATCGCCACCACCTGCCGTCGCTGGCCGGCGACGGTGTAGAGCACGCCGTCGGCGAACACCGGCGTGGCCCGCGCCGTGTACTCGACGCCGGGCCCGAAGTTGTTGGCGCGCCAGATCCAGGCGACCTCGAGGTCGGCGAAGTTGGCGGCGTCGATCTGGGTGAGCCAGGGGTTCGAGCGGGTGTGGCCGGCGTCGCCGCCCAGGTAGCGCCACTGGCCGTCCTCGACCCCTGGAAGCTGCGCGGCAGCCGGGGAAGCCACCCCGAGCAGGCAGGCCATTACGGCCAAGGCGCCGCCAGTCGTACGGTATAGCGTCATCGTGCTCCTCCAGGTTACTGCCCAACTATAGATAGTACGGAAGGGGGCCGCACGTGCTTCCACGCCAATAAGATATTCTGATGATATAATAACTTTCTAGAGGAACACCGCCATGTATCCTGACGAGTCCGACGATCGGCAGTTCCTGCGTCAATCGATCCGGGAATTCGCCGAACAGGAGGTCCGACCGCACGCACTGGCCTGGGACGAAGAGCAGCGCTTTCCGACGGAGCTGGTGCCGGCGCTCGGAGAGTTGGGACTGCTGGGCATCGAGGTGCCGGAAGCGCTCGGTGGAGCCGGGATGACGAAGCTCGACCACTGCATCTGCCTCGAGGAGCTGGCCCGCGTCTGCCCCGCGATCGCCCTGTCGGTGGCGGCGCACAACGGCCTGTGCGTCGCCCACATCGCCCGGTTCGGCAGTGACCAGCAACGCCGCCGCTTCCTGCCCCGGCTCGCCAGCGGGGAACACATCGGCGCCTGGGCCCTGACCGAGCCGTCTTCAGGAAGCGACGCGGCGAACATGCGCACCACGGCCACCCGCGACAACGGACGCTGGGTGCTGAACGGCTCGAAGGTGTTCATCACCAATGGCCAGGTCAGCAACGTGGTGGTCGTGATGGCGGTCACCGACCGGTCACGGCGGTCGAAGGGCATCTCGGCCTTCATCGTCGAGAAGAACACGCCGGGTCTCCGGGTCGGCAAGAAGGAGAACAAGCTCGGCATGCGCGCCAGCGAGACCAGCGAGCTGATCTTCGAGGACTGCGCCATTCCGGCAGATCACCTGATCGGCGAGGAGGGGCGGGGCTTCACCCAGACGATGGCGATCCTCGACGGAGGCCGGGTGGGCATCGCCGCCCTCTCGGTCGGGTTGGCCCAGGGTGCGCACGAGGCGGCCCTCCGGTATGCGAGCGAGCGGATCGCCTTTGGCGAGCCGATCTCAGCGTTCCAGGCGATTCAGTTCATGCTCGCTGACGCGGCCACCCGGATCGAGGCCGCCCGGCTGCTCACCTACCGAGCGGCACGCACGGTCGAGGACGGGGGCCCCGCCACCCTGCACGCGTCGATGGCCAAGCTCTTCGCCAGCGAAGTCGCCGTCAAGGTCGCGGATGACGGGATCCAGATCCACGGCGGCTACGGTTTCGTGAAGGACTATCCGGCCGAGAAGTACTCCCGCGACGCCAAGCTCCTGACGATTGGAGAAGGCACCAGCCAGATTCTGCGAATCCTCATCGGCAAGCAGTTGCAGACATCCGCCACCCGCCCTGAGCTGGCGGTCGCCAGCCGGGCCGGGTCGGGCCGATGACATCACTGAACCTGTCGGAGTTGCAGGTATTTCTCACGGTCGCGAACGAGCGCAGCTTCTCGCGGGCCGCCGCCCGCCTGCATCGTACCCAACCCGCCGTGAGCCAGGCGATCGCCCGTCTCGAGTCGTCGCTCGACGAGCGGCTCTTCGACCGATCGTCGAAGGGGGGTCAGCTCACGCAGGCGGGCGTGATTCTCTACGACTACGCCAAGCGGCTCGAGCGCCTGTCCGAGAAGGCGCAGGAGGCGCTGCGCGAGTTGCAGGACCTCCGGCGCGGGCACGTGCTCATCGGTGCGAACGAGGCGGCCATCCACTCGCTGCTTCCGATCATCCAGCGGTTTCGACAGCAGCACCCCCAAGCGCACGTCGAGGTCACGCGACGACAGGCGCGCCAGGTGGGTGAGGAGGTGCTGAATCGCACGCTCGACCTGGGAGTCGTAACCTTTTCGCCGCGCGAGCGCGGCTTGGGCGCTATCGCGCTCGGTCGGGACGAGCTGGTTATGCTGGTGCCTCCCACCCACCCTCTCGCGGCCCGCAAGCGAGTCACCATGGAAGAGTTCCGCACGGAGCCGGTCATCGCGCACAACGATCCCTCCCCGGCACGGGAACGCGTGCTTCGGATCTACGAAGAACGCCACGCCACCATCAACATCCTGATTGCGCTTCCGAGTCTCGACGGCATCAAGCACGCCGTCGCGATGGGCCTCGGTGTCGCCCTGCTGCCCCGGCGGTGCGCGCTGTCGGAGATCGCGAGCGGTCGGCTCATCGCGGTGAAGGTGGCGGGACTGCGACTGCCGAGACGCGTGCAGCTCGTCTACCGACGCTCGGGAGAACAGGCCTACGCCGTGCAGGCGTTCCTGGAAGCGGCTCGCGAGATCAACGGAGTCGGGGAACCCGCGGCCGAACCCGGGGCGAGCGTGACCGCCGGGTAGCCGGAACGGACCCGCGTCACGGGGCCGTCTCGCAACGAAAGCTCTGCTCGTCATTCACGTCACCGCTGCCGTCGTACTCCGCTACCTGCGGGTACGGACAGATCGGACGGGTGAGCGTCACATGGCCCTCCGGGTCGAGCCTGGAGGCCACCAGGCGCTCCGGGGCGCGGTCTTCCTCGACCCAGGCTCGGACCGCCTCCACCCAGTCGACGCGATCGGGCCCCGGACCCCGGGAGCAGTGCAGCACCCCCGGCAGCATGTAGAGACGGGCGTAGTCGCGGGCGGAAGCATCGCCCGCCTCGAGCTGCTCGTAGTAGTCGATGGTTCCCTCGGGCGCGAGCGCCAGATCCGACCAGCCGGTCCAGTAGATGATCTTCCCGTTGCGGTCGCGGAAGGCGCTCAGGTCGGTGCTGGTCGCGTCCAGGATGGCTGCCGTGGACGCGGTGTCCTCGGCCCAGGTGGAGAAGTCGTACTCCGTGTAGTCCCACTCCGGGTCGCTGAAGACGAAGTACTTGAACAGCTCCGTCCCGAACCCGTACTGGGCGTTCGGGACACCCGTGGCGCGACGCGCTTCGGTGGCCACTGCCCACGAGTCCCACCCGCCGGGGTCGTTCTCACCACCGTAGTTGAAGCCGTGATAGATCGGAGCGCCGTTCGAGGTCGGGCCCTCGTACACGCGCTCGATGGCCGCGAGCTGCGCCGCTGTCACGCAGCCGGCCGCCGCCTCATCATTGGGGCAGCGCGACAGATCCGCAGGCGTGAACTCACACCGGCGCGGATCCGTCATCGCGCCGTCGACGACACCGTCGTCGTCGTCGCACGCGGCGAGGATGCGCGAGCCGAGCAACTCCAGCGTGTCAGGTGTCAGGACGGGCGAGTCGACGTCGCCCGTGGGGTAGATCGCCTGCTGGTTCTGCACGAACCCGGCCGTGATCCCGGTCCAGTGATAGGCGGGGGCCGCGGCGACGATGCCATCGAAGTCGTCGGGATACCGCTGCGACTCCATCATCGCCTGTCCGCCGCCACGGCTACAGCCGACGAAATAGGAGTAGTCGGGGCCGCGGTCGTAGTAGTGCCCGATGATCGACTTCGCGGCCTCGGCCGTGAGGTGCACGGCCCGGTGTCCGAAGTTCTCCTGGCGCTCGGGATGATTCAGCGCCCAGGACGCGTCGATGCCGTTCCCCGTGTGTCCGGTGTCGGTCCCGATGGTCGCGTAGCCGCGCTCGAGGGGGCCGCCACCGTAGGCATAGAGACCCCGCGCCTGGTTCTGCACGCTGCCCACGAACCCGCCGCCGCCACCCATCAGGAACCGTCCGGTCCACGCGTCGGGCTCCGGCAACAGCAGCTCGAACCCGATCTCGGTCTCGATCACACCGGTCACCCGACAATGCGCCGGCGCGGCGTCGGTGGCCTCGACCGATTCGGCGCCGTCGATGCGCATGTCGATCAAGTCGAGCGCCGTCAGGCCGGCGCACGAGTCGGCAGGGGCCATGGTGTCGGCTCGGTCCGTGGTGGAGGCCGTGCACGCGGCGACACCGGCCAGGCTGACGGCGGTGAGCAACGTCAGGAACGCTCGCTTCATCGATGGCATCGGAATCTCCTCACAGCATTCTCAGGTGCATGGTTCCAGGCGGGCATTCTGGCACGGTCGTGAACCGGGCGCCACCGCCCTCCGCCCCCCCGCCGGTTCTCGGTCACGACTCGGCGAGCAGCGCCTCGACCAGCGTCGTCACCTCGTCCCGCGCCTCGGTGTAGAAGCTCCCGCTGGCCGGACTCGGGAAGCCGGCGTGCACACCGCGCACGCGGCCGTCCCGCCCCAGGATGAACGTCGTCGGGAACGCATTGAGATTGACCGCCTGAGGGATCTTCTCGTTCAGGTCGTCCGGTACACCGGCGAGCAGGAACGTGTACCCGAGGCCGTACTCCTCGATGAAGGCCCGCAGCCGGGCCGGATCCTCCAGTTGGCCCGCCTCTTCGAACGCCAGCCCCACCATCTCCAGGCCCAGCTCGCGGTAGGTGTCGTACAGCTCCGCCAGGAACGGCGCCTCGTCGTGGCAGTTGGGACACCAGCTCCCGGTGATGTTCACCACCACGACCTTCCCGGCGAACCTTGCATCCTCGTTCGTCACCATCCGCCCCTCGAGGTCCGGGAAGCTGAAGCGAAACGCCTCATCCGGATCGGCGACGGTGGTGTGGAGGGACGGATCGGTAGGCTTGGGTAACGCAGCCGCCGCCGCGCTGTCCGACCGGACGGCCGTCAGCTCCCCTTGCCGGTTCTGAAGCAGCCGGAGCGAGCCGTCGTCCTCGAGCGTCACCTCGAGCAACAGCGGGCGCGCGCCCGCGAAGTGGCTCATGACGAACTTGCCATCACGATACGCGCCGGTGAGATTTCCCGTGTCGCCATCCACCCGGAGGATCGCTCCGGAGACCTCTGCCCCGGTCTGCCTGACGATGAAACGCCAGGCCCGCTCTCCCTTGCTGCTCTCGGTGGGAATCGTCCAGACCCCGGCGATGGAGGGCGCGTCTGCCGCCGCCGGCTCGTCCGTGCTCGCGGGCTGGGCCGTGAAGGGATAGGCGCCTCGCCTGCCGCGCACATACTGTCCCTCGAGGCGTCCGTCCACGTAGGTCGCCTCGATGGCCGAGGCATACTGGTCGAAGGCCAGCGAGAGGGTACCGTTCTCGAACCGCCCATCAGTCGACGTGATCCGGAGCGGGCCGTTGAAGAACGTCCCCTGCACCCGTTCGCCGTCGTCGGCGATCTCGAACAGGAACGGGATCTCGAGCTCGTTGACGACGACGGTGGCGTCCCACTGCCCCTGCAGGGAGGGAGGATCCGCCGCCCCGGCGCAGGCGGCCAGGCTCAGGGCAAGCGTTACGGCAACGTGCGACCGCCGAGTGGTAACTCTCATCAGTCGTGCTCCTTTGGACCGCACCGGGCCTGGCAGGACCGGCGATGTCTCGAGCGGCATCTTGCGTCGGCACCCCTACCCGGGCGGCCGCTTGATCTCTATCGTGGCGGCGAGCCATTGGTCGCCGCCGCCGAGCTCCCACGAGACGGGACCGGAGGGACCGGCCGACGCGTGGCGCGTGTCCGACACCGCCAGCCCCACGGCGCTCTCGATCTGGTCGCACGCGGACAACGGCGGGCCACAGCCGTTCGTCGGATCGTCTGCGGCGGCAGGAAACGAGACGATGCTCAGCCGTGACAAGGGAGGTTCGTCGGCCAGCGCCACCGCCCCGCGGAGGAACCGGCCCGCTTCGTCCAGCTCACCGACGGCGATCCGCAGTGCGCGGGACCCGTCCCGGGTGGTCACGATCACCGGCGCGCTCGGCGTATCCGACGACCCGCGCCGCTGGTTCGCCGCGCCGATCGGATCGTTCACATCGACGTTCGAGAACCGCAGCACGGCAGCTGCCGCCTGCCGCCTGCCGCTCCACGAAAAGGAGGCGGTGGACTCCGATCCGTCGGCGATTCTGTAGAAGACGGCCAGTTGACACGCGGTCCCCTGTCCATCCGACTGACACCTGGCGCCGTTGAAGCCACCGAAGCCGGGCACCGCCGTCCATCCCTCGGGCCCGGAGGTATTCGGATTCCCCGGAACGCCGAGGATCGCCACGAGGAGATCCCCACTCTCGTTCACCCCTGGCGGCACCGGGATCGACACCTCCCCCGCTCCAGTCACGCCGGTCTGGCCGATCCCGGCGCTCTCGAAGTTCGGACTCGGACCGCACCCGGCCAGGAGCAGGCCGGTCAGGACGCCGGCGCCCCCTACGAGACGGCGAGACCGAGCGAGCGCATGACGGGCCAGCCAGATTCGCGGATGATCGTCCATATTAGCGAGCCTTCCGGTCATGCTGCCCCCTTTGGAACCCCGCACGCCGCTGCCTCGAACAGGGCGGATTGCCGGTTGTCCTCACGCGGATTCACCCCCGGAGGCCGCGGTGCGCCGAGCTTAACGCACGATATCGACACGAGGGGCGATCGTCAAATCCGAACGGGCGTGGCGGGGGTGGGCATGCTTCTGTATCCTGACCCGACGATGCCATCCGAACGTTCCGCGTCGCGCGCCTTCCTCATGGGCCTGTCGTTGCCGGGTCAGCCTGGCTTCGTCGTCGAAGAGCACCTCGACGAGCTGGCGGAGCTCGCCCGAAGCACCGGAATGGAGGTGGTTGGAAGGAGTCTGCAGAACCGACGAGCGCGGGACGCGAGAACGCTCATTGGCCGGGGCAAAGCGGGTGAGCTCGCACGCGTCGCGGCCGAGTCGGAGGCCGACGTGGTGATCTTCGACGACGACCTGACGCCCCGCCAGGTCAGGAACCTCGAACAAGTCGTCGAGTGTGCCGTCATCGATCGGAGCGACTTGATCCTCGACCTCTTCGTTCGGCGGGCGCGGACGCGCGAGGCTCGTACCCAGGTCGAGATGGCGCGGCTCGAGTATCAGTTGCCGCGTCTGACCCGTCGCTGGACCCACCTGTCTCGTCAGGTTGGCGGTATCGGGGTGCGTGGCGGGGAGGGCGAGACCCAGCTCGAGGTCGACCGGCGCATGATACGCACACGCCTCAAGCACCTGAAGCGGGAGCTCTCCAAGATCGAACGGACGCGGGAGCTCCATCGTCGAGGGCGGCGGAGCACCCCGGTCGTCTCGCTCGCCGGCTACACCAACGCCGGCAAATCGACCCTCTTCAACCGCCTGACGCGTGCCGGTGTCCGGACCGAAGGGAAGCTCTTCGCGACCCTCGATTCCAAGCTTCGGCAGGGTTCCCTCGGCGGTGAGGCGACCGCGGTCTTCGTCGACACCGTTGGCTTCATCCGTAAGCTCCCGCATCATCTTGTCGCATCGTTTCGCAGCACACTCGAAGAGATCCTCCAGGCCGACGTCATCGTTCACCTCGTCGACGCCAGCCATGCGCAGTGGCGCGAGCACATGGAGGTGGGCGAGGCGGTGCTGGCGGACATCGGGGTCGATCAGCGTCGAGTCTTCCGCGTCTTCAACAAGATTGACCGCTGTGGCGCGGCGGTCGGAGACGCGAAGGGCGGCCTGGTTGTCTCCGCCCGCACCGGGGCCGGTGTCGAGGAGCTGAAGGCTCACCTCCTCGGCCGGATCACCGAAAGTCGCCACCCCCGCGGTGGTGCATCACCGGCGGCTCTACCGTAACTCGCGCGGCAGCGACTCGCCTTCCAGCAACAGGTAGAGGTGCGCCTCGAGCTGTTGCATGCCCGCCTCGCCGTCGAACGCCAGTTGCCGGTCACCGTCGACGTCGAAGCCTTCGGTGATCTGATAGGCCAAGGCGCGAAGACGGGCCACGAGCGGCGCCGCGCGTCGGATCGAGGTGGCGGCGCCGAGCTGCCGGGCAACCTCGGCAGCCTGCCGCGCGTTGGCGAGCAGGCCGGCCGCGATCTGGGAGACGTGCCCGGCGTGGGTCTGCAGGTTGCCCGAGGCCCCCGACTCGCTGGCCGCCCGATCCAGATGGTTGACCAGCGCCTCGACGGCGGGTATCACGCCGAACCCGAGGCCGGGGCCAGCCGCGCCGTCAGCCGGCTCCAGCAAGTGCAGCACGTGCCCGGCGTGCCGCCGCATCGCGCCGAAGTCGCTCAGGTCGCCGCCCGCGAAGTTGGCGTGGAGCAGCATCGTGCCGGTCTCGGCCGAGGCGGCGGCGGCCAGGCTCCGTCCCCCGGGCGCGCCGGGGAATCCGTAGGCGACGTGCCCCAGGTGGGCCGGCGCGGTCTCGCCGGGGAGCGCGGTGGCGTCACCGTTCGGCACGTGCTTCTCCAGCATCCGGCGGCGGACGACCGCGCCATAGACGTTCCCGGCCGAGTCGACGCCCACGCCTTCGGCGCCGCTGTGCTCGATCGCGGTCGGCTCCAGGTCCTCGATCAGGTACTGGACAGACCCGTCGCGCGCGCTCCCCACCCGGATCCCCTTCTTCCACCCCGGGTTGTCGCTGCCGTAGGACTCGGAGTCGGCCACGTAGATCCGGTCGTCGGCGCCGATGGCGATGCCACTGGGACGACCGAACTGGTACCAGACGTCGAGCAGCGTGCCCTGCTGGTCGAAGATCTGGATCCGGTTGTTGGCCCGGTCGCCAACGAACACGCGGCCCTGGGAGTCGAGCGCGATCGTGTGTGGCACGTTGAACTCGCCGGGCCCCGAGCCGGTGCTTCCCCAGGACATCAGGAACGTGCCGTCGGCCGCAAACCTGGACACCCGGTTGGCGCCTGGTGCGAAGCTGTGCCCCTCGGTGATGAAGATCTCACCGCCCGGGGCGACCACGACATCGGTCGGCTCGCTGAGCAGCGGCGGATCTCCAGCCGTGCCGCGCTCGCCGATGGTCAGGAGCTGGTTGCCCTGGGCATCGAACTTCACCACCCGGTGCCCGCGCTGATCGGCCACCCAGACGTTGCCCTCGTCGTCGAGGTCCAGGCCGTGCGGAAAGTCGAACAGCCCCGAACCCCAGCTCAGGAGCAGCCGGCCCGACGGGTCGAGCTTCAGCAGCGACGGCTCGGTCCGTCCGGTGCAGGAGTTCTGGAGACAGCGGCTCAGCAGGTAGATGTTGCCGTCGGGTCCCTCGTCGGCGCCGATGAACGACGCCCGGTCGTTGTAAGCGCCGGGCACATACGAATCCGGCAGCTCGCCCCACGGGTGCACGCGGGCGTAGGGGTTGGGCAGGTCGTTTGTCGGCGCCACCCGGGTCTGGTCCTGGAGCTGTGCGCGCGCAGGCGCGGCCCCCGCCGCGAGCAGCGCCGCAGCCAGCATGCCGACGGTCAACGCAAGAGGCATCGAGCGCCGCATGATCTACTGCGACTCCTCGTCCCCGGCGTCGGCGGCGACGCGGGCCGCGGCCAGCTCCTCGTACTCGGCGTCGTCGAGATAGGTGATGCCGACCCAGGCGTGGGACATCTCGTCGACGCCCCGCGCCCCGAACACCACCCACTGGTCCGGGTCGGGGTTGATCCGGTTCGCCGCGGTGTTGTCGAACTTCGAGCGCAGCATCAGCACGGTCCCCTTGGGCAGCAGCGGCTGCGCCTCGTCGTCGTAGACATACGCGATCTGCCAGGTGTGGTCGTAGCGGTTGACGCTGCTGAACAGCTCGCGGCGACCGTCCGGATAGAGCGCCGTCATCGACATCTCGGTGCCCCGCATGTGCATGTGGGGCCGGAAGCTCTGGATCAGCGCCGGCTGCTCCAGGACGTACTGGTCCTCGAGCACCAGGTGCCCGTGCGGCGGAATCAGGATGTCGCTCGCCCGCAGCCGCTCGCGATGGGTGCCGTCGATGTAGAACTGCCGCTCGCCGGCAGTCACCTTCTGCGGCACCTCGCCCTCGGGATAGAGCCACACCCCGACCTCGGCCACCTCCGTCACCTCTTCGCCCACCGGGAAGTAATGGAGGCTGAAGCGGACGGTGCCCGGGCCCGGCGGCAGCAGCTTGCCGATGCCCTCGGCCATCACATCCCACCGCTTGCCGATGCCCATGCTGGCCAGTCGCGCCGTCGGTGGCCGCTCCTCGCCCTCCGCCGGCTCCTTGCCCCGCAGCGTGGCGTGCCCGTGATGTGTGACCTTGATCCCGACCGGGTAGGACGGCTTGAACTCGGCCGCGCGAATGTACCGGGGCACGTCGAAGCCCTCGAACTCGATCTCCGGCTCCCACCACTGATCCTGTCCGTTCGCCGCTACGGCATAGGGCTTCGAGCGGACGATGAAGTCGGGCGGCCGGCCAAGCATCGCCTCCACTTCCCAGACGTCGGCGCGGGGGAACTCCAGCGGCTCGGGAAGATCGGCCGGGTCGCCCTCCGGCGCACCCGCATCCACCCACCGGACGATGGTGTCGATCTCGTCCGGCGTCAGCGAGATGTCGTTCTTGTAGTCCTGAATGCCCACGGTCGGGTCGAGGTGCCAGGGGGGCATGAGGCGCCGTTCCACGCGATCCCTGATGCTCCGCGCCCAGGGACGCGCCTCCCGATAGGTGAGCAGCGACATCGGCCCGATGCCGGTGGGCTGGTGACAGTGCTGACACGACCGTTGCAGGATCGGCGCGACGTCGCGGCTGAACGTGGGCGCGGTGTCGGCCGACTCGGGCGCGCCCGGGATGCCGGACTGCGCAAGGGCCCCGCCTGCACCCGCCAGCAGCAGCACAGCGGCCAGCCCGACGCCTGCCGCGAGACTCCACCGGTTGCCAATCAGCCTGTCCGACTTGGCCATGTTCGTCTTCTCCCCCTGCCGGCTCCGATCGGCGATCACGGAGCCACCGTAACCGGTACGAACCCGTTGGTCCAGCAGCACTGGAACTCGAACTCCCGTATCACGTTGAACGCGAGCACCCGCAGCAGATAGTCGCCGGGCTCCGAGAAGGTGACCGCGGTGGTCACTTTCGCCCCGCCCTCCTGTGCCCAGGCATCCGGCTCGATGGCGGCCGTCCGCTCGGCGAACGTGACGTCGCCGGGCCCCTGGTGCTTGAACCACTTGACGTTGATCGGACGCTCGTCCTCGGCGGCGTCCGCGTCGCGGGCCACCCAGGCGCCGAAATCGAGCGGCACCCCCGCCTTCGCCTGGCGCCCCTCGCCGGTGATCCCTCTCGGTCCCCGCCCGGCCGGCCCGTCCGACGCCAAACGCAGCAGCGGCGACACGCTCGACCGTCCCGGAAACTCCCACCCGGCCAGCTCGTAGGCGGGGCTGGTCAAACGCCCCGGCACCGACAGCGTCTGCCCCCGCACGTGCAGCGTCCAGACCACGTCGCGGTTGCCGAAGTCCGCCGGCACCGTCACGGTGAAGGCGCCCCAGTGGCGCCGGTCGCTCTCGGGGACCGGCTCGAACCGCGTCGGCTGGCGCCCGTCGAACTCGGAGGGCTCGATGAAGTTGTCGGGCCCCAGCGGGATCTCCAGGGTTTCCTCGGTGTTCACGTTGAAGTAGCCGAACGACAGCTCGAACGTGCCGTCGGGATTCCGGTACCACCCCTCGAAGATGGGCACCACGGGACCACCCGCCGACCGCAGCAACTGGACATCGAACTGCGTCTCGCCCGGATTGGCCACCCGCCGCTCCGACGACCGTTGCGCCGCCAGCTCGGCGGTGCCCAGCGTGATGGCCGCGGCGAACGTGACCGCGAGCGATATGGTCCGTCTCATCGTATTCCGGCGTACTACCGCCGGCCCGACCGGCGGGATCCCCACCGATGGACAATTAAGCATGTTAGCGCATCTCCGAACGGGGCGGGCGGGCGGATATTCCGCGGCAATCCACCAAGCCCGACCGCCGCGCTGACACCGTGGCCGCGACCGCACAATAGCACTACGCCATGCACGTTTGTCGCGTAAAATAGTACGTAGTGTACGCCAGATTACTCCCAACTCCCACAGGTTCGGTCTTCCTCTTCGGTCCCAGGGGCACGGGCAAGACCACCTGGATCCGTGACCGGTTTCCGACTGCTGCCACGTACGATCTGCTCGACACGCGCGAGGCGTTGCGGCTGAGCAAGGCCCCCGGCGACCTGTACCGGGAACTCGCGACGCTGCCCCCGGGATCCTGGGCGGTCATCGACGAAGTGCAGAAAGTCCCCGACCTCTTGAACGAAGTGCATCGCCTCATCGAGACCCACGGCCTGCGGTTCCTGCTTTCCGGTTCCAGTGCCCGCAAGCTGCGCCAGCGCGGCGTCAATCTGCTTGCGGGACGGGCAGTCACGACGACGATGTTCCCGCTGGTCTCCGCCGAGCTCGATTTCGAGCTCGACGTCGAGCGAGCGCTCTCGGAGGGCACGCTACCGATGGCCCTGACCGGCGACAACCCGCCGGACTACCTGCGTACGTATGCCGAAACCTACCTGGTGCAGGAAGTGCAGGCCGAAGCACTGACCCGCAACCTCGGCGCCTTCGCGCGGTTTCTCGAGATCGCCGCCCGCCAGAACGCGCAGGCCACCAATGCTACGTCCATCGCCCGCGACGCCGGGATCGACCGCAGGACCGTACAGAGCCACTTCGCGATCCTGGCCGACACGCTGATCGGGTACTGGCTGCCGGCCTGGAAGCTGAAGCCCGCGACCCGGCAGGTGCAGCAGAGCAAGTTCTATTTCTTCGACGGAGGAGTCGTCCGGGCGCTGTCGGGCCGCCTGCCCTACCCGCCGACCCAGGAAGAGCGGGGGCCCTTGATGGAGACGTTCATCCTGAACGAGCTCCGGGCGTTTCTGAGCTACTCGGGCCGTCACTACCGTCCTCACTACTGGCGGAGCTACGACGGCGCGGAGGTAGACGTCCTCTGCGAGACATCCGCAGGATTCGTGGCGATCGAGATCAAGGCGGCGGCACGCTGGGACCGGCGCTTCAACCGAGGTCTCCACCGTGTCCGGCAACATCTCGACCCGCGAGAAACCACGTACTACGGCGTCTATCTGGGACAGCGCGCGGCTCTCTGGGACGACGTACGGGTCCTGCCGGTGCTCGATTTCCTGAAGCGCTTGTGGAACGGCGAGATCCTGGTCTGAGTGGCCGGTCGGGAGCAGCGCACCGTCCGCCGAGCGGCGCATGATTGCACCACTCGACTCGCGAGTTGCGGCGGACACGAACCGGGGTGGATACTGAAATTGTCGAGTCCCGGTCCGGGTGCAGGACCGTCCCTTCGACCCGTAGAGGCAGACGCGATTGAAGACATCCCGAAGCCCGCGGACGAGCCGCGTCCGGCGGGCCACCTGTAGCCGCCGCGCCGCGCGGAGTCTGGCCGCGACGGTGCTGCTGGCGGCGCTCCTCGGCCTGAGCGGGGTGGACCTGGCCGCCCAGGCGGGAACGACGACCGGAATCATCCGCGGCACGGTCCGCGATCCGGCGGGCGAGCCGGTGCCCGCCGCGGTCATCGTCATCCAGCACCGCGAGACCGATCTGGTGACAACGGTGGAGACGTCCGCGTCGGGGATGTTCGTCCGCACCCTCCTGCCGCCGGGGGCCTACGACCTGACGGTGGCGCCGGCAACCGCCGGATTCGGCACCGAGCGCATCGAGGGCGCCGTCCTGCGCGTGGGCGATACGCTCGATCTGGACGTCGCGCTGCGGGTGGTGGCGTCCGAGACGGTGACGGTCGTCAGCGAGCTGCCGTCGCCCATCGACACGTCGGACGTCACGCGCTCGCAGCGCATTCAGGAGGACGTGGTGGACGGCCTGCCGAGCAACGGCCGCAACTTCCTGAACCTGACGCTGCTCACGCCGGGCGTGTCCATCTCGCAGGGCCCCGACGGCGACGAGCTGAACATCGCCGGGCAGCGCGGCATCTTCAACAACTTCATCGTCGATGGCGCCGACTTCAACAGCCCCTTCTTCGGAGAGCAGCGGGGCGGGCAGCGGCCCGCGTTCACGTTCAATCAGGACGCCATCGAGGATCTGGTGGTGGTGAACCAGGGCGCCACCGCGGAGTACGGCCGTTCCGCGGGCGGGTTCGTCAACGTGATCACGCGGTCGGGGACGAACGAGCTGAGCGGTTCGGCCCACTACTACGGCCAGTGGGACGAGATCGCAGCGCCCTTTCCGGACGCGCGCGGCGGCGGGAAGTCGGACTTCGGCCGCAACCAGGCGGGCGCCACACTGGGCGGTCCGCTTGTCCGCGACCGGGCCTTCTTCTTCCTCGCCTACGACCATCAGGTGTCCGACGAGACCAAGCAAGGGATCCGTCACGTCGTCGACCGGGCGAACCTGGAGCGGCTCGATCAGTTCCTGCGGGCGCGCTGGCCGGGGTTGTTCGACGGCGAGTTCGGGCCGATCCAGCGGACCGACAACGCGCGGTCCCTGATCGCCAAGGTGGACCTGAACCTGGACGGCCGGCACCAGGCCTCGGTCAAATACAACTACACCTGGGCGGAGCAGGTGAATGGCACCTTCGATGTCGACGCCTGGGGGGCGTCGGCCAACGGGATCGAGGGAGACGAGTCGCACGCGTTCAACGGCAGCCTCCGCTCCCTGCTCACCAACGCGCTCTCCAACGAGCTGCGCGTCCAGTGGGCACGCGAGGACCGGCCACGCTGGTACGACGGGCCGCTGCTGCCCGGGGCGCGCACGCCCGGCCCGCCGCAGTTCGACCGGCTGGGCGGGCGGCCGTTTCCCGACATCTCGATGGACTTCGCGGACGGCTTCCGGATCGGGCTGCCGTTTTTTCTCCCGATCGATCCGTCGTTCGACACGCGGTTCCAGCTCGTCGACAACGTGTCGTTCGCGACCGGCGCCCACCTGTTCAAGGCGGGCGTGGAGTACAACCGCACGCGCGCCGAGCAGCAGTTCGTCGGCTTGGCGAACGGCCGGTACGTCTTCGATTCGGTCGACGGGTTCATGGGGTTCGTCACCCACGGAAACCGCTACGTGACCTGTTCCGACGGATCGTCCAGCCCTCTTGGAATCTGTCCGCCGGACGCAGAGGTCGCCGGCCCGGTGCTCCTCTACCTGCAGGCGGCGACCGTCCCGGGCGTTCCCGCCGAACAACTCGGCGTCCAGCAGCTCGAGACGCACGAGCTGGGCGCGTTCCTGCAGGACACCTGGCGCCCGCACGATCGCGTCACGCTGGATCTCGGACTCCGCTGGGAAGGGACCTGGCACCCGGAGGTCTTCGTCGAGCCGGAGGACACGTTCTTCGCGCCGTACCTCGACGACCCCCGGTTCCCCTCGAACGGCCGGATTCCGGACGACCTCGACAACTTCCAGCCGCGCGCCGGCCTCGCCTGGGACGTCGCCGGCGACAGCCGCACGGTGGTGCGCGCCAACGCCGGGTCGTACGTGGCGCGGATCCCGATGCTCGTCTTTGCCCAACACCGATCGACCAACGGCGCGTTCCAGCAGATCCTGTTCCGCAGCAGCGTCGACGCCCCAACCCTCGGCCCGGTGCCTCCCATCGACCGCCTGATCGACGGGTCGGCCGCGCCGCCGTTTCTGCCGGACATCCAGGTCGCCGACCGCAACCTGGAGCTGCCGCGCACCTGGTCGTTCAGCACCGGCCTCGACCGGGACCTGGGGCGCGGCGTGGCGGCCAGCGCCACGTTCGTCCACGCGCGGACGGATCACCTCTTCCGCTTCGTCAACCGGAACGATCCGGCCTTGGGCTCGCCGTTCGGCATCGGCACCCATCCGTCCGGGGGCGGCATCAACGCGCTGACCGTCGCCGAGAGCAGCGCCCGCTCCCGGTACTCCGCCCTCACCCTTGGGCTGCGCGGGCGGGGCGCGGTGCGCAGCCGGCCGATCATCTTCGAGACCCACTACACGCTCGCCTTCGACCGCTCGGACGACGACAACGAACGCGACCCGTTCACGCTGCGCTACGCTGACGCCGGCAACCTCGCACCGGAGTACGGCTGGTCGGACCGCGACCGGCGCCACCAGGTGAGCGGCTATGTACTGATCGCCCTCCCGGGGGCCCTGCATCTGAACAACGTCGTCCGCTACTTGTCCGCCTCGCCCGCGTCGGAGTCGTGCGCCGACCCGGGCATGCGGGCGGCGCAGCCGTCGGACCGCATCTGCGCGGACGGCGCGAGCCTCACGCGCAACACGCTGCGGCGCGACAATGCGTTCTTCACCTGGGACCTCCGGTTCTCGCGGCGTTTCGCCCTCCCCAACGGCGCGGTCGTCGAGCCGATGGTCGAGGTGTTCAACCTGACCAACGCCGACAACTACCTCGACAGCGCGGTCGGATCCCTGCTGTTCAACTTCGACGGCTCCCTGCGCAGCGGCCTGGGCAATACACGGCGCGGTCAGGTGGGGCTGAGCGTGAGGTTCTGATGGCTGTCAGCGTCTTGACACCGCACGCTTCACGTCACTACTCTCTCAGCCGAGGACACGTAGAAGTCCGCAGAAGAACTACCCACCAGCGCAGTGAAGCAGCTCCCAGCGCCTGCCTGCGTTTACTTCTCCGTAACTCGGATCACCCCTCCCCGGTTCCGGGGGAGGCGGATGGAAGCGCCATGCTGAGGAGCTTGATCGCAGCATTTCGTGCACCGAAGCCGATCCAGTCTTCGACAGAGGAGTCGAAGCGGACGATTGCCAAGGGTGTGGTGCGGCGCGCCGCATCTGGTAACGTCCGCTTGCAGCTCGGCGACTTCGTGACCAAGGAAGACCTCGACCGACAGTACGAACGCGTGAAGTCGTACAAGTTCAACGATGCCGGATCCGCGCATCGTTGAGATCCGGCGGCTGTATGACGAAGCCGACAGTCTCGCGCGTGAGGTAGGAGAGTTGCGGTCCGAGGTGCAGATCCCCGCCATCAACGAGCTCCGGTACGCCGGACACCACGCTCTGCAGGCCATCACAGACGACGGAGCAGTCGATATTGAAGTCCTCGCCAGTGCGAAGAGCCACTGCCAACGAGCCATGTACGAGGCTGCCGAAGCCGGAATCATGTTCTGCCTGGATTCCATGAAGGACTTCCGAAAAACCTACCGCGACCTCGTGATCAGCGAGGTGATCGCCGACTACCCCAGCAGACTGGCGAGAGTGCAGACGGCGTTGGATCTCGTCGTCAAGGGACGGTCTGGACGCACGTCTGTAGGCGAACACGTCGCCGCGTACATGGACGAGTTCCGGGCGGTGCGTGAGACCATGCGAGTGTTCGACGCAAGCAGAGACGACCTCAACGCGAAGAGGGCGCAGCAGATCCGCGAGTACAGGCAATTTGCGATCCGCGCCCTATTGCTTCTTCTCGGGGTGCTTGTTGCCGCAATCGGCCTCGTGTTGCAAGCGACCCGGGGTGCCGGGTGACTTGTCGTAGCTCCGGTTGTGCCGCGACTTGAAGTTCTCAACTTCCGCCCGGCTGCCAGAATCGTCGGTTCGATTCGAACGGGCCGACAGCTCAGGTGAACATCCGCCGCACCTGGCAGCGGCCTGGGTGATACGCGGCGCGGTCAGGTGGGGCTGAGCGTGAGGTTCTGATGGCTGTCAGCGTCTTCGATCTCTTCACGATCGGCATCGGCCCGTCGAGCTCCCATACGGTCGGCCCGATGCGGGCGGCGCGGCAGTTCGCGCTGGAGTTGCAGGCGGCCGGCAGCCTCGATCGTGTCACGCGGGTCCGGGTGCATCTGTACGGGTCGCTGGCCGCGACCGGCCGCGGTCATGGCAGCCACAAGGCGCTGATGCTCGGGCTGGAAGGGGAGACGGCGGAAGAGACCGACGTCGACCGGATACCGGCTCGGGTCGCCGCCATCACGGAGGGGCAGCGCCTGAATCTGCTCGGTCGCCACGCGATCGGCTTCGACCCCGACAAGGACCTCGTCTTCGAACGCCGGGGGAGCCTCCCCGGCCATCCGAACGGCATGCGGTTCGTCGCGCTGGCGGGCCACGATGTCGTCGAGGAACGCATCTACTACTCCGTCGGCGGCGGTTTCGTGGCCACTGCCGACGATGCAGGGCAGGCAGTGCTGATCGAGCGCGATACGCCGCTACCGCTGCCGTTCAGCACCGGCCGGGAACTGCTGGCGCTGTGCGACCACCACGGGCTGCCGATCAGCGACGTGATGCTGCGCAACGAATGCGCCTGGCGGCCGGAAGCGGAGGTGCGCGCCGGGCTGCTGCGGATCTGGGAGGCGATGCAGCAGTGCGTCCGGCGGGGCTGCGCGAACGAGGGACAGTTGCCCGGGCTGAAGCTGGAGCGGCGCGCCGCCAAGCTGTATCGGCAACTGCGGAGCCAGCCGGATGCCGCGGAACACGATCCGCTCACCGTCATCGACTGGGTGAACCTGTTCGCCCTCGCGGTGAACGAGGAGAACGCCATGGGCGGGCGCGTTGTGACCGCTCCGACCAACGGCGCGGCCGGCATCATCCCGGCCGTGCTGCATTACTACGCCCGGTTCTGCAAGGGAGCGAACGCGGACGGCGTGATTCGGTTCCTCCTGACGGCCGGGGCGATCGGCCTGCTGTTCAAGGCGAATGCGTCGATCAGCGGGGCCGAGGTGGGCTGCCAGGGCGAGGTGGGGTCGGCCTGCTCGATGGCCGCCGCCGGGCTGACGGAGGTGCTCGGCGGTTCAGCCGCCCAGGTGGAGAACGCGGCGGAGATCGGGATGGAGCACAACCTCGGCCTGACCTGCGACCCGGTGGGCGGGCTGGTGCAGATCCCGTGCATCGAGCGCAACGCCATGGCGTCGGTGGAAGCGATCAATGCCTCGCGCCTGGCGCTGCGCGGCACCGGGCGGCATTTCGTCTCGCTCGACAAGGTGATCCGGACGATGCGCGACACCGGTCGCGACATGCAGGAGAAGTACAAGGAAACCTCCCGCGGCGGGCTGGCGATGCATGTCGTCAGCGTGCCGGTCAGCATCATCGAGTGCTGACGGCTGGACGGCGGCGCGGCGGATATACTCGCCTCGTGCAGCGCACCTACGTTGCGGTCGTCGTCGTCGAGGTTTTCGTGCTCGCTGCCCTCTTGTTTCTTTCCCTCCACTTCGCCGCCTGACGGGAGCTGCCCGGTGGGCCGCAACTGGTCTTTTCCTCGGGACTAGAATGGGATTAGGACGCCCGGTGTGCAGGAGCCCCGCTACCGCGACCATCTGACCCGGATCCGGGACACCTTCCCCGCTCCGATCTCGGACCGGAAGCACGACGCGTATTTCGTCTTCTCGATCCTGCGCGCGCTCGACGCGGTGGACGACCTGAAGTCCGAGGTCCCGCTGCTCGGCCGCCCGCGGGCGCTGGAGTACGGGCCGGCCGAGCGGGCCGAACTGGCCGAGGAGGGCCGCAGCGTCGAAGAGGTGGCGCGCCTGCTGGTCGACCAACTGGAGGGAATGCCGATCTGGGGGCATCCGCGGACCCAGATCAACGTCGTTCCGCCACCGTCGATCCCGAGCGTCATCGGCTCGCTGTTGCCCGCCATCTACAACCCGAACCTCGTGTCCGACGACACGTCGTTCGGCCTCATGCTGACGGAGGCCGCGGTCGTGGCCATGTCATCCCGGCTCGTCGGCTACGACCCGGAGCAGGCGGCCGGCGTCTTCACGTTCGGGGGGACCGGGACCGTGCTCTACGGTGCGAAGCTCGGCATCGAGAAGGCGTTTCCGGACGCGATGGCCACCGGCGTGCCGTCCGGCGGCGTGATCCTGGCGTCGGGCCAGAGCCACTACTGCCGCCTGAACGTAGCGGGGTGGCTGGGCCTGGGCGAGGAGAACGTGATCGCGGTGCCGACACATCTGACGAACGACATCCGGATCGATCTTCTGGAGAAGGCCGCCCGGGACCTGCTCGATCAGGGACGGCGCATCGTGGCCCTGGTGGCGACGATGGGCACCACCGACGCGTTCGGCATCGACGATCTCGACGCGATCGCCGATCTGCGCGACCGGCTGGTCGAGGACTACGGCCTCGACTACACGCCGCACATCCATGCCGACGCCGTGATCGGCTGGGCGTGGTCGGTCTTCAACGACTACAACTTCGAGGAGAACCCGCTCGGGTTCCGTCCCCGCACGGTGCGGGCCCTCGCCTCCGCCCGCCGGCGCATCTCGAAGCTGCACCGGGCCGACTCGATCGGTTTCGACTTCCACAAGACCGGCTTCGCGCCGTACATCTCGAGCCTGTTCCTGGTCCGCAACCGCGACGACATGCAGCTTCTGGTGCGCGGCCGGGAACAGATGCCCTATCTGTTCCAGAGCGGCGAGCGGCATCCCGGTGTCTACACGCTGGAGACGTCACGCGGCGGCTCGGGGGTGCTCGCCGCCTACGCCAACCTGCAGCTCTTCGGACGGGTCGGCCTCCGTGTCCTCCTCGGCCACCTCGTCGAGATGGCCGAGACGCTGCGTGAGCACCTGGAAGGACACGACTCCACCACGGTGCTCAACCACGACGGCGTCGGGACGGTGACCGTTTTCCGGGTCTATCCCGACGGCGTCGACACCTGGACGATCAAGGACCGGGAGCGCACCGACCCTGCCGCGCGGGAAGAGCTGCTGCGCCACAACGACTACAACCGGCGGCTGTACCGCTACCTCTACGACCGGGCGATGCGAGGCGAAGGGGTCCACATCTCGATGACCGACTGCTATCGTCAAACCGACTACGGCGAGCCAATGGTCGGCCTCAAGAGCTTCATCCTCTCCCCGTTCATCGACGAGCAGGATGTCGAGCAGCTCGTCCGGGACATTCTCGACGCGCGGGAGGCGATCCGGGAGGACCGCTGACCCCTGCCCTTTCCCTTGCCCCGCAGCGAGCCAGTGGCGTATCCGGCACGCGTTGTAGTTGACGATCGCCTGATGGGCCAGATCCCGCGATATTCCCTGCGTCCGGCTGGGATAGAGTCAGCAATATCATAGGTTTTTGCATGACTGGCGGCATCGGCGCCCGGCCGACGGTCCGCACCGGAAACCTTCCGAAAGCGCGCCCGACACCTCCAGGAAGGAAGGCCGCAATGAAGAAGATTCTTGTCGCAGTTTGGCTGCTTGCCGTGCCGTGCGTCGCGGCGGCACAGGATGGGGAGATCTCCGGAACGGTCGCCGACGACACGGGCGGCGTCCTGCCGGGAGTGACCGTCGAGGCGTCAGCCGACGCCCTGCCCGCGGGTCCGCGAGTAGCGGTGACCGACGCCGACGGCCGCTACGCCCTCACGGAGTTGGGCGCCGGCAGCTATGTCGTCACGTTCAGCCTGCCCGGCTTCGAGCGGGCGCAGCGCGACGTGGAGCTGACGGCCGGTCTCCCCGCGATGCTCGATGTCGACCTGCGCGTCGGCGGCCTCTTCGAGGAGGTGACCGTCTCCGTGACCGGCACCGCCATCGCGGCGCCCGCCATCAACATGCCCCACGCGGTCACCGTGGTCAGCCGGGAGGTCCTGCAGCAGCAGGGGGCGACGCAGCTCGTCGACCTCTTCCGGAGCCTGAACGTCAGCCACGGCGTCGTCGGCGAGCGGAACAGTTGGTACAACTCGAACCAGCCGGCCACACTGACCGAGAACGTGGCGAACGTCAATCTGCGCGGCCTGGGCGCCTCGCGGACGCTCGTGCTGATCAACGGCCGGCGCCACGTGCCGGTGCCGGCGCGCCTCATCGGCGGGCGCTTCGTCGACGTGAACACGATTCCGGCCATCGCCATCGGCCGGCTCGAGGTGCTGAAGGAGGGCGCGGCGGCCACCTACGGCTCCGATGCGGTCGGGGGCGTCGCCAACTTCGTCACCCGCAACGATTTCCGCGGCTTCGAGTTCAACGTCACGCACGACTGGTTCAGCGGCGCGGGGGATACGACCGTCTCCGGCATCTGGGGCGGCCGGATCGGATCGTCGAGGGCCGTGCTCGCGGCAGAGCGGGTAGGTCGCCAGGAGCTGCAGATGGCGGACCGTCCGTGGACGCTGGACCGCCTGAGCGCGTACCCATCGGGGACTCGCGGCGGATGGTCGAGCATCGGCAACCCCGGCACGTTCGCGGTCGGGGCGCCCGCGCCCTATACCGCCCCCGTCTTCGACCCCCGCTGCACGGACTTCGGCGGCCTGGATGAAGGCTGGACGTGCCGGTTCCGCTATGCGCCGTACGACAACCTGATCGACGAGCAGGATCAGACGCGGATCTTCGCGGAACTCAACGGCCCGGTGAACAACCGGACCAACTACCACGTCGAAGGACTGTGGGCCGATGCCGTGATCCCGAACTGGTACACGACGCCGTCGTATCCGCCCTTCCCGCTGATTAGCACCACCAACATGGAGGTGGCGGCCGGCCACCCGGGCCGGCAGGCCTTCTGCTCTACCTACGCGGGCGACGCGAAGGCGGATCCGAACAGCGCCTGCGCGGACGACGCCCCGTGGTACTTCAACGGCCGCCCGTTCGGTAATTCGGGTCCTGGCCGCCGCCTGCGCCGCGAATCGCGCACTCTGCGTGTCGCCGCCTCCCTCGACGGCGACTTCGTGGCGGGCGGGAGCACCCATTGGGATGTCGGCATCAGCTATTCGCGCGCCAGGGGCAACCTCAACCTGCCAGCGGTCTACACCGATCGGATCTTCCGGGCGTTCCGCGGCTTCGGCGGCTCGGATTGCGGCGTCGGGGTGATGGCGGACCCGAGTTCTTCCGCGGGGATGGTGCTCGGGCCGCTCGGCGGCGCGGTCGCGGGGCAGGGGCCCTGCATGTACTTCAACCCCTTCAGCAACGCCATTCAGTACTCCGATCAGCCCGGCTCGCCCTTTGCGAGCAGCCCGAACCCCGACTACGCCGCCGGCCTGGCGAACCCGGAGGCGTTGCGGTTGTGGCTGAACGAGGAAGTGGACCTGTTCAGCACGACTGACCTCTTCGTCGCCGACGCGACGTTGAGCGGCAACCTGGTCGAGAACGTGGCCGACTTCGCCGTCGGGTACCAGTACCGGGGGATGAATGCCGACGGCAACCCGAACGACCCGGGCGACGTGACGGTGAACCCCTGCACGGTGGCGGGGGACCTTGGCTGCGCGGCGGGCGTCCGGTTCGGACCCTATCTTTTTACCAACGTCCACCGGCCCTACGCGGCGGATCAGCAGGTGCAGCGCCTCTTCGGCGAGCTCGCCCTGGGTATCGGCCCCCGCGTCGATATGCAGCTCGCCGCGAACTACGAGTTCTACAACATCGCGGGCCGCACCGTGGACAGCTTCGATCCGAAGGTGGGGTGGCGCATTCAGGTGGCGGAGAACCTGAACTACTCGCTGTCGCTGCGCGGCTCGGTGCAAACCACCTTCCGGACACCGTCACTCGACGACTTGAACACGAGTCCGCTGACGACCCTGGAGTGGATCTCGGAAACCGGCGCCTACCAGGCGGTCGACCGCTTCGGGCGGCCGGACCTGGAGCCGGAGCGGGCATTTACCTATAACGCAGGCGCCGTGCTGTTCCTGGCCGGTGGGCTCGAAGCGACCGTCGACTACTGGCACTACGATTTCGAGAACGTCATCGGCTCGATGCCCTACGACGCCGTCACCAACCTCTACAAAAACGGGGGTGCGGCCGCGCAGGAAGCCGTGGCGCCCTTCATTATCTGTCCCGGCGGGCGGGCGTCCGAACTGCTGCCCGCCGATCGCTGCGCGGCCAGGAACCTGCAGCGGCTCCAGCTCGACCTGGTCAACTGGCCCGGGCTCACGACCCAGGGGGTCGACACGCACCTCGCGGTGCGGGCCGACGCGGGACCGGGACAGTTCGTGGCCAGTTGGGACTCCACCTATACCCTCGGATACGACACGAAGACCCTGCTGCTGGAAGGGACAGACCTGACCCTGTATGCCGAGCGGGAGGCAGCGGGCTATCTGAACTTTGCTCACCCGATCGCCGTGCCGCTGCCGCGCTGGAAGAGCCGCTGGTCGGCCAGCTACGCCTTGCGCGCGTACACCCTCTCGAGTTACGTCAGCTATCTCTCGTCCTACGAAGACCGCGGCGGAAACGGGGTCGTGCCGATCATCGACCCGTTCCTGACCTGGGACACGAGCTTCGTCTGGCGCTTCCCCGACAGCGGAATGGACCTGACGCTCTACGCTCTGAACCTCACCGGCCAGCGTCCGCCGTGGGCGAACGTCGAGCAGTCCTACGACGGCTTCACGCACGACCCCAAGGGGCGCCGGTTGAAGATGGCGCTGACGTGGCGCTTCGGGGGTTGAGCGGCTAACCGGGATGAATGACGGTCGTGCCGCCCATGTAGGAGTGGAGCACGTCCGGCACCGCCACCGTTCCGTCCCGCTGCTGGAAGTTCTCGAGGATCGCCACCAGGGCGCGGCCGACGGCGACACCGGATCCGTTGAGCGTGTGGACATGCTCCGGTTTGCCCTTGCCGTCGCGCCGGAAGCGGATACCGGCCCGGCGGGCCTGGAACGCCTCGGTGTTGCTGCAGCTCGAGATCTCGCGGTACGTCTGCTGGCTCGGGAGCCACACCTCCAGGTCGTAGGTCTTTGACGCGGCGAACCCCATGTCGCCGGAGCAGAGGAGGACGGTGCGGTAGGGGAGACCGAGGCGCTTGAGGACTTCCTCCGCGTGCAGCGTCAGTTCCTCGTGGACGTCCCACGACTGGTCCGGCGCGGCGTAGGCGACCAGCTCCACCTTGTCGAACTGGTGCTGGCGGATCAGGCCCCGGACGTCCTTGCCGTAGGCGCCCGCCTCGCTGCGGAAGCAGGGTGTGTAGGCGACGTAGCGCACGGGGAGATCGCGGCCGTCGAGGATCTCGCCGCGGTGGAGGTTGCAGAGCGGCACCTCGGCGGTCGGGATCAGGTACAGATCCCAGTCGCCCGCGATTCTGAACAGATCCGCCTCGAACTTCGGGAGGTTTCCCGTCCCGGTCAGCGCGTCGGCGCTCGCGAGGAACGGCGGCTCCACCTCGGTGTAGCCATGCTCGGTCGTGTGAAGGTCGAGCATGAAGTTGATCAGCGCGCGCGCCAGGCGGGCGCCCGCGCCGGAGAGCACGGCGAAGCGCGCGCCGGCGATGCGCGCGGCGCGCTCGAAGTCGAGGATGCCGAGCGCCGGGCCGAGGTCCCAGTGCGGCTGCGGCTCGAAATCGAAGACGGTCGGCTCGCCGTGGCGGCGGATCTCCAGGTTGTCCTTTTCCGTTTCGCCTTCGGGGACGGTGTCGTGCGGCAGGTTGGGGAGCGACAGTGACGCGCCGCGGAGTGCGTGTTCCACGCCCTTCAGCTTCGCTTCCTGCTCTTCGATCAGCGCGCGCCGCTCCTGGCCATCAGTAACCAGGTGGTCGGCCGGTTCCCCAGCCTGCTTCGCCGCGCCGATCTGTTCGCCGATGCGCTTGCGCGCGTGACGCGCCCCTTCGAGGACCGGGAGGATGGCGCGGCGCTCGGCGTCGAGCCGGATAACGCGGTCTATTTCGCCGTCGAACTCATCGCCGCGCGTCCGGAGCCGGGTCCGGACATCGTCGGGACGGTCACGGAGCAGCGCCGGGTCGATCATCGGCGGTCATTGTACCGTGCGCCCGGAGGGCCCTCTGCTACGATCCGGGCGCCGTGCCGACCCCTTCCACTGACGTCTCCACGCTGATCGTGCCGGTCGCAGGTCTCGGGACGCGCATGCTGCCCGCGACCCGCGCGATCCCGAAGGAAATGCTGCCCCTGGTTGACCGGCCAATCCTTCAGTACGGCGTGGAGGAAGCGGCGGCGGCCGGCATTCACCGCGTCGTGCTGGTGACCAACCCGGGAAACACGCTGTCGGTATCCCACTTCGCGCCGGCGCCCGGGCTCGAGGCGGAACTCGATCGGCGGGGGAAGACCGCGCTGCTGGCGATGGTGCGCTCCCTCTCGTCAATGGCGGACGTGTCGGCGATACCGCAGGAAGCGCCGCGCGGGCTCGGGCACGCGGTGCTCTGCGGGCGCGAAGCGGTGGGCGATGCGCCCTTCGCCGTGTTGCTGCCGGACGACCTCCTCGACGCGGAACCGCCCGCGCTGGCACAGATGCTGCATGTGTTCCGCGAGACGGGCGGGCCGGTGCTGCTGGTGGAGCGGGTTCCCCATGCGACCGTGCAGCAGTACGGGATCATCGCCGCGGCGTCGGTGGGCGAGGGCGTGTGGCGCGTGACCGATCTCGTGGAGAAGCCGGCGCCGGAGCACGCGCCGTCCAACCTGGGGATTATCGGGCGGTACGTGCTGACACCTGACCTGTTCGACGAGCTGGAGGCGACGGAGCCCGGTGCGGGCGGGGAGATTCAGTTGACGGACGCCTTGCGGCGGCTGGCGGACAAGCGGCCAATCTACGCGTGCGAGTTGCGCGGTACGCGCCACGATGCGGGGAACCCGCTCGGATACATGAAGGCAGCCGTGCATGTCGCCCTGCGACGGCCCGATCTGGCGCCGGAACTACGGGAGTGGCTGGCGGACGCGATCCGCACCGGCGACTGAGGACCGCCCTAAGTCGTCGTCGCGGCCGCCGGCTTGGCATCGGCCGTGCTGCTGCCGGTCTTGCTCGTGTCGGAGGTCTTCGTGTCCGACTTCTTCGAGTCCGACGTTCCGTCCGCGGAATCCTTGCCACCCGACGCGGCTTCCTCCTTCGACGTCTCGGCCGCCTGACCACCCGCTGGCTTTCGGGCGTAGTCGGTGATGTACCAGCCGGAGCCCTTGAAGTGGATCGCGGGGGACGAGAGGAGCTTGTGGACCGGGCCGTCGCACTCCGGGCAGCTCTCACACGGCGGATCCGAGAACTTCTGAATCCGCTCGAAGCGGTGAGAGCAGCGCTCGCATGCGTACTCATAAAGCGGCATCGCTTGAGTCTCCTCTATTCGATCAGCGCGCCGTCGGCGGTCATCAGAGCCCGGTGCATCCAGAAAGGCATGCTGCCCTGGGCCAGCAGCGTGTCGTGGAAGCGCTGCAGGGTGAAGTCGTCACCCTCCCGGTCGGCGACGTCCGTCCGGAGCTTCAGGAGCATCTGCTTGCCGAGCGCGTAAAGGACGTACGACGGATCGTAGGTACCCCGCTCCGCTTCGGTTCTTGCGCTTTCCGCCTCGAGGTACGCCGCGTCACGGAAGAAACGCACCCCCTGCTCAACCGACAGGTCTTCGGTGTGCAACTGAATTCCGACGACGGTGCGCGCAAGACGAACCAGCGCTTCGGCCAACTGGCCGAGGCGGATCTCCGGGTCGCCGCGCTCGAAGCCTTCCTCCAGCACCATTTGCTCGGCATAGTGCGCCCAGCCTTCGACGAATGACGTCGCGGCGAAGAAGTTGGACTTCCGGAGCGGCGCGGCGATGTGGCGCAGATGCTCGAAGTGCAGGTAATGACCCGGGAACACCTCGTGTGTCGAGATCGACCAGAGCGCGGCATGGTTCAGATCACGCAGGTGCGCCTGCTGCCGCGCGTCGTCCCACGCCGTGTCGACGTTGGTCAGGTAGTAGTACGCCGGCGGCGGTGACGGCTCGAAGGGACCGGGCGTCCAGAGACTGGCGAACGTCCGGCGGTAGAAGTCGGGTGTTGGCCGGACCACCACGCCGGCATGCGGCGGGATGGTGACGATCCGCTTCCGCTCGAGGAACGTCCGAAGCATTTCCACCTGTTCGGCCGCCCTGGGGATCAACTCGTCCGCCGACGGATGCCGCATCTTCGTCTGCCGCCAGGCCTCGCGCGGGTCCTTGGCGATCTTCGACGCAACGCGGGCGAACTCCTCCTGCGTGGCGGCAAGTTCGCGCCGGGCGACCTGCAGCAGCCGTTCGGCGGGCACGTCTATCCCCTCGTCGAGCAGAAGCTTCTGTTCGAACTGCTCCCGGCCCAGGCGGAACGACGCGCGGCTCTGCGGCGCTCGCGCGCGCAACGTCTCGAGGCAACCGCCGAGCGCTGCCGTCGCCTCGGTCGACGCGTCCGCCAGATCGCCCAGGAGATGCAGGTCGTCCAGGTCACGGAACGCGCGCGGGAGATCGTGGTCGATGAAGCGGATCAGCCCCCGCAGCGACTCGATCCCGGTCTTGATGAACAGCCCGGGCGCTTCCTGAACGTTCCGTTCCAGTGCCGCCACGAGCCGTGGCACCTGACGCAGTTTCGATCCGACACGTCGCGCGCGGTTCGGCAAGTTGGTGTACGCGAAGAGCACCTGCCCGGCGAGACTGGTCGCAAGCGTGTCCGCATAGACAAGCGGATTGCGTTCCCAGTCGCGGACAACTTCGAGGTCGAACAGCCGCGCCCGGATTCGATCGCCGAGCATCCGGCGTTCGAGCGCTTCGGTTCGCGTCAGCCCGTGCCCGCCAATCCCTTCCAGGCGGCGCGCCCAGCCTCCCAGGTCCCGGATACGTGCGTCGATGGCATCGCGCCCCAGATCCTCGAGCAGATCGTCGTGCGCGTGGATCCCGTCGGCCGCCGCCTCGGTGGGGTGACTCTCGTGCAGCCAGTCGAGACAGTCCTCGACGAAGTGAGCCAGCGGTTCCGACGGGTCGGGCATGCTCGGGCGGGTCATCGCACGTAGTCGGTCAGTAAAGAGCGGTATGCCGTCCGTCGCGCGTGCCGGGTGAAACGGGGAGGCGACCGCGCTTCTTCCTGATGGTACAATACGAACGCCACGCTGTTGTGGCCGGTGCGTGCGGCGGGCGCGACGCCGGCATCCAAGCGCGCACGCCACCCTGCAGTTCCGTGCCCTCTGCGCCGCCCCCCGGCACGCTTCACGTCGTCGCGACGCCGATCGGCAACCTGGAAGACATCACCTACCGCGCGGTCCGGACACTTGGTGAGGCCGACCTCATCGCCGCGGAAGATACGCGCCGAACCGCCAAGCTGCTCGCGCACTACGGCATCAGCACCCGCTGTACCAGCTTCCATGAGCACAACGAAGCGAGGAAGAGCGGCGCGCTGATCGGCCGTCTCGAGCGGGGCGAGCGGGTCGCCCTCGTGAGCGATGCCGGCACGCCCCTCATCTCCGACCCGGGGCGGCGGCTGGTTCGCGCCGCGCTCGACGCGGGCCTTCGGGTGGAGGCGATCCCGGGACCGAGCGCGATTCTGACCGCGCTGGTGGCCAGCGGGCTGGCGGCGGACAGCTTCACGTTTGCAGGATTCCCACCGAATAGGTCAACTGCCCGCAAGAAGTGGTTCGCCCGGCTGGAAGGCGAAGCCCGGCCGATCGTGTTCTTCGAGGCGCCCCACCGGATCCGAGCGTCGTTGACGGATCTGCAGTTGTCTCTAGGCGACCGCACCATCGCGATCTGCCGTGAAATGACGAAGTTGCACGAAGATTATGTGATGTGCCCTATTTCTGAAGCGCTGAAGACCGCACTGGGGCGACCGCGTGGCGAATACACGTTGATCGTCGCTCCGTCCGAGCCACGCCCGGCGCCTTCGGGGCTGCCCGCCGGCTCCACGCTGGTCACAGAGTTTGGGCAGTTGACCGACACAGACGGGCTGGGCCGGCGGGAAGCGGTCCGGACGCTGGCGACCCGCTACGGTGTTTCCGGGCGCGCAGTCTATGGGGCACTCGAAGCGGCGCGCGGGTATCATCCTGACGGGGAAGGATGACGGCCATCGATCCGGCGGACCGGCACGTCGTCGTTCTCGCAGCGGGGCGCGGGACACGGATGAAGTCGGTGCGGCCGAAAGTGTTGCACCGGCTCGCCGGCTGTACGCTGATTGAGCATGTGCTGCGCGCGGCCGACCCACTGGAAGCGGCCTCGACGATACTGGTCGTGGGCCACGGCGCCGAAGCGGTGGGGGCGGCGCTCAACGGCTCCCGCAACGGGCTCCGGTTCGTCCGCCAGGAACCGCAGCTCGGAACCGCGCACGCGCTGCTCCAGGCAGAGACGGCATTGCGCGGTGCGCGAGGCTGCGTCGTCGTCCTCTCGGGTGATGCGCCGCTTATCCATTCCCGGACGGTCGCGGCGGCGGTCGAAGCCCACGAGCGCGCGGGTTCGGCCGCCACGGTGCTGACCGCCGAGGTCGAGCGGCCCTACGGCTACGGTCGCATCGTCCGGCACGGCGGCAGGTTCGAACGCGTCGTGGAGGAGGCAGACGCCACCGACGCGCAGCGGGCAATCCACGAGGTCAATGGCGGCGTCTACGTGTTCGACGTCGGACCGCTCTTCGCCACGCTCCGCCGGATCGACCCGGCGGGCCCGAAACGCGAACGGTACCTGCCGGCCATCCTGCCGGCGTACCGCGCGGAGGGGCTGGAGGTCGAGACGGTGGCCGTGGACCCGGGGGAAGTCAGCGGCATCAACAGCCAGTCCCAACTGGCGGAAGCAGGGATCGTGATGCGACAGCGCAAGAATGAGGAACTGATGGCGGCGGGCGTCACGATCATCGATCCGGCAACCACCTACATCGAGGTGGATGTGGAAGTGGGCGCCGACACGGTGATTCATCCAAACGTGATCCTGGAGGGGCGGACGCGCATCGGGGCGCGGTGCGATCTGCACGCCGGCGTCCGGATTGCCGACTCCACACTCGGCGAAGGCGTCATCGTGCTGGACCATTCGCTCATCCTGCGCGCCACCGTTGCGGACGACGCGAAGATCGGCCCGTTCGCGCATCTGCGGCACGGCACGGTGATCGGCGCGCGCGCCCGGGTCGGCAATTTCGTCGAACTGAAGGAAGCGTCGCTCGGCGCCGGCGCCAAGGCGGGGCATCTCAGCTACGTAGGCGATGCCTCGGTGGGCGACGACGCGAACGTCGGCGCCGGCACGATCACCTGCAACTACGACGGCCAGCAGAAACACCGGACGACGATCGAAGAGAGCGTCTTCGTCGGCAGCGGCACGCAGCTCGTTGCGCCAGTCACCGTCGGCAAGGGCGCCTACGTCGGTGCGGGATCCGTCATCACGGAGGACGTCCCGCCCGGGGCGCTCGCCATCGCGCGGGGGCGGCAGGTCACCAAGCCGGGCGGCTCGGATAAGATCCGGAGAAGGGCCGGCGCCGGCGCGGCGGACGGGGAGTAACGCGGCGGGCGGAATCGGCGATCGGTTCACCGACCATCATGTGCGGCATCGTGGGATACCTCGGCGGCAAGCCGGTGGTCCCGGTTCTCATCGACGCGTTGCGCCGGCTCGAGTACCGCGGTTATGACTCCGCCGGCATCGCACTCGCCCGCCCGGGCCACGTCGACGTGCGCCGGAGCGCCGGCAAGCTGGCACGACTGGAAGAGACGATCGCCCGAGAGCCGGTCGACGGCGACTACGGCGTCGGCCACACCCGCTGGGCGACGCACGGCCGTCCGACGGAAGAGAACGCCCACCCGCACCGCGACTGCACCGGCAAGCTGGTGGTGGTCCACAACGGAATCATCGAGAACCACCTGGAGTTGAAGCGCGAACTCGAAGCGGCGGGGCACACGTTCGCGACCGAAACCGACACCGAGGTGGTCGCCCACCTCGTGGAGAGCGAACTGCGGGGCGACGGGATCGATCGGGCCGTCCGCCGCGCCCTCTCGAAGCTGCGCGGCCTGTTCGGCATGGTCCTGGTGCACGCCGACGACCCCAACAAGATCGTCGCAGTGCGCAACGGGCCGCCGCTCGTCGTCGGCATCGGCGAGGGCGAGTTCCTGGTCGCCTCCGACGTCACCGCCATCCTGAACCACACGCGCGACGTCGTCTTCCTGGGCGACGAGGAGATGGCGGTGGTGACGCATGGCGGCGTCGAGTTCACCGACTTCGCCGGCGCCGCGGTGTCGAAGGCGACGCAGCGGATCCACTGGGATCCGGTGATGGCGGAGAAGTCGGGACACAAGCACTTCATGCTGAAGGAAATCCTCGAGCAGCCGATGGCGCTGCAGGAGACGGTGGTGGGCCGCCTCTCCGAGGAGCAGGGGCGCGTCTTTCTGGGTGAGCTTGAGATCCCGGAGGCGGTGCTGCGCACAATCGACCATGTCGTGCTGCTCGCCTGCGGCACGTCGTGGCACGCGGCGCTGGTGGGCAAGTTCCTGATCGAGCAGCTCGCACGGGTGCGTGTCGAGGTGGACTACGGATCGGAGTACCGCTACCGCGGACCGATCGCGGGGCGGCAGACACTCGCGGTGGTAATTACGCAGTCGGGCGAGACCGCCGACACCCTGGCGGCACTCCGCGAGGCGAAGGCAGCGGGTGCCCACAGCATCGCCATCTGCAACGTCGTCGGCAGCATGGCGGCGCGCGAGGCGGACGGCACGGTCTACACCCACGCCGGCCCGGAGATCGGCGTCGCGTCGACGAAAGCGTTCAGCGCGCAACTGATCGCGCTCAACCTCCTCGCGCTGCACCTGGCGCAGGCGCGCGGCACGATAGACGCCGAGACGGAGCGGGCGCATGTCGAGGCGCTCGCGCGCGTGCCGGCCCTCGTCGGGGATGCGCTTCAGGCGAATGGCGCGATCGAGGAGATCGCGAAGCGCTTCTACCGGTGGACCGACTTCCTCTACATCGGCCGCGGCATCAACTACCCGATTGCGCTCGAGGGCGCATTGAAGCTGAAGGAGATCTCGTACATCCATGCCGAGGGCTACCCGGCGGGCGAGATGAAGCACGGCCCGATTGCGCTGATTGACGAGCACCTGCCGGTGGTGGCGCTGATCCCGCAGGACCGCGTCTTCGAGAAGATGCAGGCGAACGTGCAGGAGGCGAAGGCGCGGGGGGCATCGGTCATCGCGCTGAGCGATGCGCCGCACGAGGCATTCCGCGACATGCTCGACCCGGAGCACGACGCATTCATTCAAGTGCCGGCGACGCATCCGTTGCTGATGCCGATTCCGATGGTGGCGCCGCTGCAGTTGCTCGCCTACCACATCGCCGTCCTCCGCGGGTGCGACGTCGATCAGCCGCGCAACCTCGCGAAGAGCGTGACGGTGGAGTAGCGGCAGTGGACTTCCTCGATCAGCTCAACCCGGAGCAGCGAACCGCCGTCTTGCATCGCGACGGACCGCTGCTGATCGTGGCGGGCGCCGGATCCGGCAAGACGCGCGTCATCTGCTACCGCCTCGCCTACCTGATCGGCAACGGATACGCCGCGCCCGACGAGGTGCTCGCTGTCACGTTCACCAACAAGGCGGCGGGGGAGATGCGCGAGCGCGTCCCGGCGCTGCTCGCCTCGGAAGCGCCCAAACTCTGGGTGTCGACGTTTCACAGCTTCTGCGCCCGGGTGCTGCGGCGCCACGGGCCGCGCATCAAGCTGTCGCGCGACTTCGTCATCTACGACACCGTCGATCAGCGCAGCGTCATCCGCCAGGCGATGGAAGAGCTGCGCCTCGATCCGAAGGTGAAACCCGCCCGCTCGCTGCTGGCGCGAATCAGCGAGGCGAAGAACCGCCTGGCGAGCGCTGCTGACGTCCGGCGCGAGGCGGCCGGCTTCGCCGACGAGCGGCTGGCCGACGTTTTCGAGCGTTACACGCGGATGCTGGAATCGAATCACGCCCTCGACTTCGACGATCTGCTGCTCCGGACGGTGAGGCTCTTCGACGAATCGGCGGAGACGCGCGCCCACTACACGCGCCGGTTCCGGCAGGTGATGATCGACGAGTACCAGGACACCAACCGCCCGCAGTACCTGCTGGTGCGGCATCTCGCCGCGGAGCATCGCAACCTGTGCGTCGTCGGCGACCCCGATCAGTCCATCTATGCGTGGCGCGGCGCCGACATCCGCAACATCCTGGACTTCAAGACGGACTTCCCCGATGCGAAAGTCGTCTACCTGGAGCGGAACTACCGTTCGACGCAGGTGATCCTCGATGCCGCGACCGGAGTCATCGGCCGGAATCGCGGGCGCGAAGACAAGCGTCTGGTCGCCGAGCGGACCGGCGGCGCGCGGATCGTCTACTACCAGGCGGGGGACGAACTCGAGGAAGCGGACTTCATCCGGCAACGGCTGCGCGCCGCGCTCGCCGCCGACGTCGACCGGGCCGCGGTGCTGTACCGGACCAACGCGCAGTCACGCGCCATCGAGGAAGCGCTGATGCGCGACGGCCTTCCCTACCAGATCGTCGGAAGCGTCCGCTTCTATGAGCGAAAGGAAGTGAAGGACGCACTCGCCTATCTGAAGCTGATCCTCAACCCGGACGACGCCGTCAGCCTGCGGCGCATCCTCAACGTCCCGGCCCGCGGCATCGGCCCGGGCGTGATGGAGCGCCTGGAGTCGGTCGCTCCGGCGCCGGCCAGCACGGCGCCGCTGTTCGAGGGGCTTCTGGATGACGACGGGGGCGGGGGCGGATCGCCCCACTCGCTCTGGGCGCGAATCGGGCGCGCGGTAGACAGCGACCGGCTGCCGAACCGCGCCGAGAAGGCGCTGGCGTCGTTCCGAACCTTGATCGTGTCGCTCCGGGAAGCGCTGGCGTCGGGCATGTCGTCCTCCGAGATGGTGTCGCGGATGCTGACCGACAGCGGCTACATCCAGGCGTTGCGCGACGCACGGAAGGAGGAGTCGGAAGCGCGGCTCCAGAACCTGAAGGAGCTGGTGTCGGCGGCTGCGGACTACGAGATGCGGGAAGACGATCCGAGCCTGTCCGGCTTCGTCGACCGCCTGTCGCTCCTCTCGGAGGCGGACGAGGTGAAAGGCGCGTCGAACGCCCGTGTCTGGCTGATGACCCTGCACCTCGCCAAGGGGCTGGAGTTCCCGCTCGTGGTGCTGGCCGGGCTCGAGGACGGGCTGCTTCCGCACGCGCGATCGATCGAGACGGACAACGACGTCGCCGTCGAGGAGGAGCGCCGCCTGTGCTACGTCGGGATGACGCGGGCCGAATCGTACCTGGTGCTGACCAGCGCGGCGCGGCGGCGCGTATTCGGCGAATACCAGGCGACGGAGCCATCGCGGTTTCTGACCGAGATACCGAATGAGTTGGTGGAGGTGATCGAGCCGGCGTTCACCGCGCGGCCCTACGGCGGCGGCGGCCGGAACGGGTGGTCGCCGCGCGGGCGCGGGCCGCGTCGGCCCTCCACGGCGGCGTACGGCGACGCGGCGGCACCGCCGGAGCCGTGGAACGATGCGGACGAGGACCAGTCCGCCACCGGGATCTCGCGTGGGGCGCGGGTGCGGCACGCGACGTTCGGGCGCGGCGAAGTGATTCACGTCGAACCGGTGGAGGGCGACTTGAAGCTCACTGTCCGCTTCGCAACGGTTGGGCAGAAAAAGCTGCTCGCACGCTTCGCCAACCTGGAGCGCGTGGGACGATAGAATCATCGTATGGCGGCACCGAGCAGCAACAACCGTCGGCGGGTCGAGGCGTTCGTGCTCCTGTTCGGCGCGTGGGTGCTCTTCTCGGGTCACCTCGACGCGGTGCATCTGACTTATGGCGTCGTCTGTGCGGCGCTGGTCGCCGCGGTGTCGTACGACCTGCTGCTTCCCCCGACCGCGACGCCGGTGACGCCGTCCACGGTGTTCCGCATGTTCGCCTACATCCCCTGGCTGCTCTGGGAGGTGCTGCTGGCCAGCCTGCACGTGGTCTACCTGATCCTCCGGCCGTCGGCTGTCCGCCCCCAAGTGGTCCGTTTCCGGACGAGCCTCCGAAGCGATCTCGCCAAGGTGACGTTCGCTAACTCGATCACCCTGACACCCGGAACGATCACCATGCAGCTTGAAGGCGACCAGTTCGCGGTCCATGCCCTGAGCGACAAGACGGCGCGCGACTTGCGTGACGGCGAGATGGAACGCCGCGTCGCGTGGGTGTACGGCGAGACGATCACCGACCCGGCGGCGTGATGGAAACCTTCTTCCTCGGCGCGGCGATGGTCATTCTGGTATCGGTACTACTGGCCGTCCACCGCGTGGTGACCGGGCCGGAAATTGTTGACCGAATCATCGGCGCAAACGTGGTCGGGACGAAGACGATCGTGGTGATCCTGCTGGCCGGACAGATTTTCGGGCGGGTGGAATTCTTCGTCGACATCGCGATCGTCTACGCGCTGATCAACTTCATCGGGACACTGGCGCTGTCGCGCTACCTCGAGCGAAAAGGGCTGCGCCACGAGGAGAGGAAAACGTCGGCATGACCATTCTTGCGATGGTGCTGATCGCGCTCGGCGTCTTCTTCCTCGCGATGGGGGCGGTCGGGCTGTTCCGCTTTTCCGACTTCTGGGCGAGGATGCATGCCGCCGGCAAGTGCGACACGCTCGGCAGCCTGCTGTTGCTCGTCGGGCTGGTCTGCTACGGCGGCCTGACGTTCGCCAGCGCCAAGATCCTGGGGATCGCCGTGTTCATCTTCCTGACCAGCCCGACGGCGACGCACGCAATCGCCCAGGCCGCCTACCTGCAGGAAGAAGGACCGCGCGGGCCGGAGAGAAGTCGATGATCTGGCAGCTCGACCTCATCCTGGTCGCGCTCGCGCTGATCAGCGCAATCGCCGCCGTGCAGGTGCGCGACCTGCTCGCCTCGGTTGTGCTGCTCGGTGTCTTCAGCCTCTTCATGTGCCTGCTGTGGGTGAGCCTCGGCGCGGTCGACGTCGCGTTCACCGAGGCGGCCGTCGGCGCCGGAATTACCACCGTCCTGTTCGTCATCACCGTCTTCAAGACGGAGCGGGGGGCCAAGGATTGATTGCGAAGCTGCTGCATCTCGCAGCGGCGGGCGCCACCGGCCTGCTGCTGCTCTCCGCCTCGCTCGAGATGCCGCCTATCGGCGACGCGGCGTCGCCGCCGAGCCTCCATGTCTCGCCCCGCTACATCGAGGACGGGTTCAGGGAAACCAACGTTCCAAACATGGTCACCAGCGTGTTGGCCGACTACCGGAGCTTCGACACCCTGGGGGAGGTGACGGTGGTCTTTACGGGTGCCCTCGCGGTGCTGTTGATCCTCCGGGGTGGCCCTGCGCCGCCGCGCAGGGACGAGGAAGCGTAGTCGAGTGCTGACCGGACCGGAAAGCCTGATCGTCCGCACCCTGGCCAGGATCCTCTTGCCCTTCGTGCAACTCTTCGGGCTCTACGTGATCATGCACGGCCACTCGAGCCCGGGCGGCGGCTTCCAGGGAGGCGTCATCCTCGGCGCGAGCGCCATCCTGCTGGCCGTCGCGTTCGGCGTCGAGGAGGTGCGGCGCCGGGTGACGCTGACCGCGCTCAGCGTTGCGACCAGCGCCGGCGTCCTGCTCTACAGTGGACTCGGCCTCGTCTGCCTGCTGCTCGGGGCGAACTATCTCGACTACGGCGCGCTCCCCATCGCCAACGCGCGAAGCGTCGGCATGCTGGTGATCGAGATAGGCGTCGGCATCACGGTGATGGCAGCGATGGTATCGATCTTCCTCGACCTGGTTGCCTTCGAACAGGACCCGCGGGACCGGTAGCTCCATGGTCAATCTCGACTTCCTGATCGGACACGCCAACGTCGTCGCCTACATCGCACTGATCACCGTCGGCCTGTACGCGATGCTGAACAAGACCAACCTGGCGAAGAAGGTGGTCGGCATGAACATCTTCCAATGGTCGGTCATCCTGTTCGTGGTTTCACTCGGCGCAAAGCGGGGAGCGACGATCCCGATTGTCGAAGCCGGCCATGACGTCGTGACCGGCGACCCGCTGGTGCTTGAGGCGGCCCACTACGTCAACCCGCTGCCGCATGTCCTGATGCTGACTGCGATCGTCGTCGGCGTCGCCACCACTGGCGTCGCGCTGGCGCTGCTGCTCCGGATCCACGGGCGCTACGGGACGCTGGAAGAGGACGAGGTGCTCGAGCAACTCCAGGCGGCGCACCGCCCGGCCGGCAGCGACCGATGACGGCGGCGCAGTACGCTCCCCCGCTCCTCGCGGTCATCTCACCGCTGATCGCGGCGTTCGCTCTGCCGGTGGTGGCCTGGCTGTGGCGCGCGGCGGTCTACCCGCTGACGCTGGCGGCGCTCGCCGCCTCCTTCGTCTCGGCCGTGGCGACGGCGCGGGCGGTGCTGGCGGACGGCGCCGTGGAGTACAACCTCGGGGGCTGGCCGCCGCCGTGGGGGATCGCGTTCCGCGTCGATGCGCTCGGCGCGCTGATGCTTCTGCTCGTCACGTTCATCCCGCTGGTGGTCGCGGTCTACGCACGGCGGAGCGTCGGAGCGGAACTGCCGGAGCGGGACGCGCCCTTCTACAGCGTTTACCTGCTGTTGGCGGGCGGACTGGCCGGCCTGGTGTCGACCGCCGACATGTTCAATCTGTACGTCTTCCTGGAGATCACGTCGATCGCCGGCTACGCGCTCGTGTCCCTCGGCGGCGGAGCCGCGGTAGTCTCCGCTTTTCGCTACGTCGTCCTTGGCACGATCGGCGCGGCGTTCTACCTGCTGGCGGTCGCCTACCTCTACAGCGTTACGGGCACGCTCAACATGACCGACCTGGCGCGGTTGCTGCCGGAGCTCTCCGGGTCGAGCACGGTGCTCGTGAGCGTCGCCTTCCTCGTCACCGGAATGGCGCTCAAGATGGGACTCTACCCCATGCACGCGTGGGTGCCGCGCGCGTACGCGAACGCACCGTCGGCGGTGAGCGCGCTGATCGCGGCGACGGCGTCCAAGGTAGCCGCGTACGTCCTGATCCGTGCCCTCTTCTTCGTCTTCGAGCCGCGCGTCTCGATCGACGTGATCCCGGTCACGACGTTTCTTGCCTGGGCAGCGGCGGTCGGCATGGTGGTCGGATCAGTGATGGCAATCGCCCAGTCGGACCTGAAGCGAATGCTGGCGTACTCGTCGGTTGCCCAGGTCGGCTACATCGTGCTGGGCGTCGGGCTGGCGAACCCGGACGGCTTCACCGGCGCCGTCCTCCACATGGTGAACCATGCCTTCATGAAGTGCTGCCTCTTCCTGGTGGCGGGCGTGATCCTTTACCGCACCGGCGCGCGGCAAATCAACGACCTCCACGGCCTGGGCCGGACAATGCCCGTGACCGCCGCAACGTTCGTCCTGGCGGCGTTCGGAATGATCGGCATTCCGCCGACCGGCGGCTTCTTCAGCAAGCTGTACCTGCTGCTCGGCGCCATCGACGCGGGGCAGTGGGTCTTTGTCGCGGTGATCCTCGTGAGCAGCCTGCTGGCGGTGGCGTACTTCGGAAACGCGATCCGGGCCCTCTACTTCGCTGGCGCCCCCACGCCGGACGCGCCGCCGGCGGCAACCGCAGGCGGCCGGCGGGCGGCGGCGGATCCGCCGGCGTCGATGCTCATCCCGATGCTCGTGCTTGCGGCCGGCATCGTCCTGCTGGGTGTCTTCAACGGCATCGTCGTTTCCCTGTTCGTGGAGCCCGCCATGCCACCGGCGTTCCTGCAATGAGCGACCGATCCGCCGACGCGCTCGCAATGGCCGCCTGGATCGCGGTGGCCGCGCCGTTCGCCGGGGCGCTCCTGACGCCGCTCGCCGCGCGTTACGGCGCCGCGGCCCGGGCCGCGACGGCGCTCGCCGCCTCCTTCCTGGCGGCCGCCGGCGCCGTAACCCTCGCGCCGGCGCTGCTCGAACCGGAGCGGCTGCCGGTCGAAAGCAGCCTTGCCTGGATCGACGCGCCGGTCCGGATTGGCTTCGGGCTGCTGATCGATCCCCTCTCCATCGTCCTCGCGAACGTCGTCGCAGTAATCAGCTTCCTCATCATGATCTACTGCGTTGGCTACATGCGGGGCGATCCGGGCGCCACCCGCTTCTGGACCTGGATGAACGGCTTCATCGGCAGCATGCTCCTGCTGGTGCTCGCGGACAACCTGTTGTGGCTCTTCGTGGGCTGGAAGCTGGTCGGCGTCTGCAGCTACGGACTGATCGGCTACTACTACGCCGATCAACGGGAGTACTGGATCGGCGGCCCGGCGCCGACGCCGTACGTGACGCCGTCGGCCGCCGCGCTCAAGGCGCTCGTCACGACGGGGGCGGGCGACATGCTGATGCTCGCCGGCATCCTGCTGCTGTACGCCTACAGCGGCACGTTGAACTTCCTTGAGCTGTACGCTGGCGCGCCCGTCTGGCTCCCGCGGCTGGCCGAGTCGCCGGGCCTCCTGACGCTGGTGATCCTGCTGCTGATCGCGGGTCCGGCGGGTAAGTCGGCGCAATTTCCCTTCCAGGAATGGCTCCCGGAAGCGATGGCGGGTCCGGGCCCGGTCTCGGCGCTGATCCATGCGGCCACGATGGTGAAGAGCGGTGTCTACCTGGTGGCGCGCCTCCTGCCGATCTTCTGGATCGGCGTCCATGTAGCCGGGATCGACGGTGCGGCGCTCTTCTTCCACACGGTCGCCTGGATCGGTGCATTCACGGCCCTTCTTGCGGCAACGCAGGGGCTGGTGGCGCTCGAACTCAAGAAGGTGCTGGCCTACTCCACGGTGAGCCAGATCGGCTACATGATGCTCGGCCTCGGCGCGGCGGGCCTCGCGCCCGGGCTGCTGGTTGACGGCTACACCGCGGGGCTGTTCCACCTGGTGAGCCACGCGCTCTTCAAGGCGTGCCTCTTCCTCTGCGCCGGGACGGTGATCCATGCGGTCCACTCGATCTACGTCACCGAGATGGGGGGACTGCGGCGATACCTGCCGCTCACCTGGGGCTTCATGGTGGTGGCGGCGCTGGCCCTGATGGGCGCGCCGCCGTTTCCCGGCTTCTGGAGCAAGGACGCGGTGCTGCTTGTGACCTATCAGGCAAGCACTCCGCTCTTCGCACTCGGATTGCTGACTGCGGTGATCACCGCCTTCTACACTGTCCGGTTCGTTGCGCTGGTATTCCACGGGCCCGAGAGCGGGCACCTGGCGGCAGCGCACGCGCATGATGCCCACCTGGACGACGGCGCGCGCTCCATGCGCTTCGCGTCCGGCGTACTGGCGGTGATGATTCTCGCCGCCGGCATCGGCGCCTTCACGATCGAAACGGTGCTGCACCACGGATTCGAGGTCGGTCTCAACGCCCAGGTGCCGGGCGGCCTCGACGGTGCCGCCACGGCCGATGCGGGCGCCGCGGATCCGCATCTGCTGGTGATGGTGCTGTCGCTTCTGGCAGTCGCAGCCGGGGCGGGTGCAGGCGGGTGGATCTATCTGGCGCGGCGCCGCTCGCCGGATGCGATCCTGGCCGCGAACGGCGCGGTTGCCGCGCTCTACCGATTCTTCTGGAACCGGTGGGGGATCGACCGCGCCTATTCCCGAATCGCAGTCGGCGGCGCGACGCGGATGGCGAACACCGTTGCGGATCGGGTCGAGCGTCGGTGGGACCACGCCGTCCACGTCTGGCTCCCCCAGCTCGTGCTCGAGCGGTCGCATGGCCTGCTGATTCGGCTGCGCGCCGACAGCGAGACGCTGGCCGACAACATCTCGTACGTTCTGGTTCTCTTCGCACTCCTGCTGGCGGCGGTGCTGATGTGGACCGGTGGAGGGGGCGGCTGATGGCCGACAGCCTGCTCCTGTTCATTTTGGTCTCGCCCCTGGCGACGGTAGCCGCGGTGCTGATGGCCGGCCGCGGCAGCGCCACGCGCGGGTCGAATGACGGCCACACGGTGCCGGGCGGAAGACGCGCCGGCTGGACTGCGACCGCCGGCCTGGCCGCCACCGGCGTCCTGGTCGTCATGGCGGGCCCCACGGTTCTGGGCGGGCGGACGATCACCGAGTCGTACCTTGTAATTGCGCCGGGCGTCCGGCTCGGCTTGCTGGCGGACGGGTTGAGCTACCCGACGCTGGCGATCGTGGTGCTGCTTTGCATCGCCCTCTGCTGCTATTCGATCCGGTACATCGAGCACCGTGTGGAAGTGCTGTACGGAGATGCGCCTGCAACGGTGCAGGCATCGCACTACCGGCGCTTCTTCATATTGCTCCCCTTCTTCCCGTTCGGCTTCATCGGCACGATCCTGAGCACCAACCTGGTTTCGCTCTACTTCTTCATGGAAGCGCTCACGATCACCCTGTTCTTCCTGATGGCCTTCTACGGTTACCGGGAACGGGTGCGGGTGGCGTTCGTCAGCCTCGCGTGGGGGATCCTCGGCGCGCTGCTCTTCCTGGCCGGCGCGCTCATCATCTACAACCGGTGCGGCAGCCTGGAGATTGCCGACATCGGGCGGCTGGCGAGCGACCCGGCCGCGGCGGTCGCCATCACGCTGCTGCTAGCCGGGCTCGCCATGAAGCTGGCGATCATCCCGTTCCATGTCTGGATGCCAATGGTCCATGCCGAGCATCCGACATGCATTGCAGGACTGCTCGCGGTCTACGCGAACCTGGCACTTTACGTCGTCGTGCGCGTGCTGGTGCTGCCGCTGGGCGACGACATGGCGCCGTTCGGACCGCCGCTGATGGCAACCGCGCTGGTAACGATGGTTTACGGCTCGCTCCTCACCCTGGCCCAGACCGACATCAAGCGGCTCGCCGCCTGCTCCACAATCAGCCAAATCGCCTACTCCGTGCTGGGCGTCGGCGCGCTCAACGCCGCTGGCGTGGAGGGAGGAATGTTCTTCTTCCTGAGTCACATCATGGGCAAGACGATCTTCTTCTCCACTGCCGGCATCGTTGTCTACGTCACTGGCATTCGCGACATTCGGGAACTTGGCGGACTGGCCGCAAAGATGCCCTTGACAGCCGGGCTCTGGATCGTCGGCGCGATGATGCTCTCAGGGTTCCCCCCGTTCAGCAGCTTCACCGCGGAGTGGATCCTCTTCACCGGGGTCTTCGAGCGGGGAGCGGCAGCCGGGCCCGCGACGATCGCAATCGGTGTTGGCGGCGTCGCGGCGATCCTGCTGACGGTCGCCTACACGTTCGGCGCCGCGCGCCGGATCTTCTTCGGGCCGCTCAGTCCGGCGCTGGAGGGACGCGACCTGCGCGATCCTGCCTGGACGATGACGGCGCCGCTGGTTGCCGTCGCTGCGGTTTCAGCGCTCCTCGGACTCTGGCCGAGCCTGATCCTCGACCTGCTCGACGGGGTGGTCGGGCTGCCCTGAACGCGAGCGGAGATCTCCCCGGCGGTTACTCGATGTTGGTAATGATCCAGCGGCCGTCGATGAGCCCTGCTTCACCCTGCAGCTCCACTTTCTGCATCGTGAAGACCATCGTCCGCTCGGACTCCGATCCATCGAGCGTTATGTCGGCGGTCACCGTGACGTCCTTGGTCAGCAAGTCGCCCGTGTGGTCGACCACATTGATCGGGTTCGACGGGTCATAGGTGCTCGCGGCCGCGATGCGGCTCTCCTCGTTCAGCGCGTTCTGAGCATCTGAGACCTTGCGGGCGAACCCACGCTCGTCGTTCACCCACTGCGCCCACGAATCGCGCACCTCTTCGTCGCTGGTGGCGACTTCCTCGCCCTCACGCTGGACTTCGATGACGCGCCCGATCGCCTCCTCGTTCTCATCCTGATACATCAACTTCTCGGCGCGGAAGTTGGTCTCTGCCGCCTGGATCTCCTCCAGTGCCTGCTGCAGCTCCTGCAGCCGGAGCGGACGGCGGTCCACTTCCGTGACGGCATCCACGCTCGGGCTCGATGCGATGCCGTCCTCCTGCGGATTGAAGAACACCATCGATATGTTGCCCAGGGTGGTCCGGTCTTCGTATCGCGCCGCCGTGAGGAAGCCACGAACGAGGGTCAACTCCTCGCCGCCGACTCCACACGCGGCCAGCAACCCTCCGCCAGCCACCAGGGCCAAAGTAATGATGAGTGCGTGCGTGATGATACGAGACATCTGCTGCCTCCTTTCGTCTTGCACCAGCGCCGTCCGCCGCTGCTGCGATGTGCTAATCGCCACCGTTGGTCGACTTCTCCGACTTCTCCGGTTCCACCTCCGCCGCTACGCCGTCGGCAGCGTCCGCAGACTCGTCGACGTCAACCGAATCGACGCCGGCCCGATTGACGAGCTTGGCGATCGAGACGACCCGATCCTCCAAACCAATGCCAATCAGCCGGACGCCCTGCGTCGTTCGGCCAATCAACCGCGCGTCCTCGGCACGCATCCGGAGTACCTTCCCCTGCTGGGTAATCAGCAGGACGGCATCGTCCGGACTGTCCACGAAGGCGACTCCGACGACCCGACCGTTCCGGTCACTCGCCCGGATCCCAATAATACCGACTCCGCCTCTGGATTGCACCCGGTATTCTTCAAGCGGTGTCCGCTTGCCATAGCCGTTCTCGGTGACGCCGAGCAGGGTTCCACCCGGGTGGACCAGCGCCATCGCGACCACTTCGTCGTCGTCCCGGAGCTTGATCCCCCGTACGCCGGCGGCGGCACGCCCCATGGGTCGCAGATCGTCCTGCGCGAAACGGATGGCCATGCCGTTGCGCGTGCCGATGAAGATTTCTCCTTGCCCGTCGGTCAGCTCGGCTCCCACCACCGCGTCGTCCTCGTCCACCCGCATCCCGATCACGCCAGCCGGGCGCGCGTGGCGGAACGCGCTCAGGTCGATCCGCTTGGCTACACCGAGGCGCGTCCCCATGACGACGAAGCGCTCGCCTGGTTCGGTCGGGAAGTCCCGGAGCGTCTCGAGGGCCGCGACACGTTCCCCTTCGGCGAGCGGCACCAGGTTGGCGATCGACTTGCCGCGGCCGTCGCGTCCCACTTCCGGGATTTTATGCACCTTGAGCGGGTAGACGCGGCCGCGGTCGGAAAAAATCATCAGGTAGGCATGCGTCGAGGCCACGAACAGGTGAGTCAGGAAGTCCTCGTTGCGCATCCGCATCCCGATGCTCCCCTTGCCCCCCCGCCGCTGGCTCCGATACTCGGTGACCGCCGTGCGCTTTACGTAGCCGGTGTTGCTCACCGTAATGACGACATCTTCGTCGGCGATCAGGTCCTCGATGGTGAACTCGCCGTCGATGTCGTCGGCGATCTCGGTGCGGCGGTCGTCGCCATACTTTCCCTGCACCTCGCGGAGCTCGCGGATTACCAGCTCCAGCAGCAAGGCCTCGTTGTCGAGGATCGCACGCAGTTGCTTGATCTTCTCCCGCAGCTCCGCGAGTTCTTCCTGAATCTTCTGCCGCTCCAGGCCGGTCAACCGCTGGAGCTGCATGTCGAGGATCGCCTGCGCCTGGATCTCCGTCAGGTCATGCTGCGCGATCAGTTCCGCCTTCGCCTCGGCGGGACTCGCGGCAGCACGGATCAACGTGATGATTGCGTCCAGGTGGTCGAGCGCGGTCTGAAGGCCCTCCAGCACGTGCGTGCGCGCCTCGGCCTTCCGGAGATCGTGCGCGGTCCGTCGGCTGACGACGTCGCGCCGGAACTCGACGAATTGATCGATTAACTCGACGAGGGCCAGCGTCCGCGGGCGTCCGGCCACGATCGCGACTGCATTGATGCCGAATGTCGTCTGTAGCGGCGTGTGCTTGTAGAGATTGTTGAGCACCACCTCCGGAACTTCCCCGCGGCGCAACTCGATCACGATCCGCATGCCGGAGCGGTCGGACTCGTCGCGGATGTCCGAAACGCCGTCGATCGTCTTGTCCTGAACCAGCTCGGCGATCTTCTCCAGAAGGCGCGACTTGTTCACCTGATAGGGAATCTCGGTGACGACGATCACGTCCTTGTTCTTCTTGCGCGTCGCCGGCTCCACGCTGGTTCGCGCGCGGACAACGACCGAGCCGCGGCCGGTCCGGTAGCCGTGACGGATTCCGGCGCGGCCGATGATGATGCCGCCGGTCGGAAAGTCGGGGCCCGGAATCAGGCGCAAGAGCTCCTGCTCGCGGGTCTCGGGCGGCGCGTCGGGATGCTCGACCGCCCAGACGATGCCGTCGATCACCTCGCGCAGACTGTGCGGCGGTATCTTCGTCGCCATCCCGACCGCTATCCCGTCAGAGCCGTTCACCAACAGGTTCGGGAAAGGCGCCGGCAGGACCGTCGGTTCCTCAGTGGTCTCGTCGTAGTTCGGGACGAAGTCGACCGTGTCGCGGTCGATATCCGCCATCAGGTCGTCAGCGAGCGCCTCGAGCCGCGCCTCGGTGTAGCGCATGGCCGCGGGCGGGTCACCGTCTACCGAACCGAAATTGCCCTGCCCGTCCACCAGGGGACAGCGCATGTTGAAGGGCTGCGCGAGACGAACCAGCGTGTCGTAGATCGAGCTGTCGCCATGGGGATGGAAGTTCCCCATCACTTCGCCCACGATCTTCGCGCACTTGCGGTAGGCGCGGTTCGAGGCAAGCCCCATCGTCCGCATGCCATAGATGACGCGGCGATGAGCCGGCTTCAGTCCGTCACGAACGTCGGGCAGCGCGCGGCCGATGATCACGCTCATGGCGTAATCCATGTACGACCGGCGCATTTCGTCCTCGATGGCGACCGGGACGTTCTGCCGGGTCGGCTGGTCGATGTCGGACATCTAGGGTTCGCGAAGGGAAGGCGTGACGGCTAGGAGCCCGTGGTGAAACCCCGCGTAGCACCGAGAGCGGTGAGGCGCCCGCCTGACAAGGCGCGACGAGGGAGCATATTGGCCATAGGCGACCGAGGAGCAACGCCGTTCAGGCGGGATGCATCGCCGCTCGAATGTAGTGGGGGTTTCACCACGGGCTCCTAGACGTCGAGGTTCTGGACGTCGAGCGCGTGATCCTGAATGAACTTCCTTCGTGGCTCCACCTGCTCGCCCATCAGGGTCGTGAACATCTGATCCGCCTCGGCGTGATCCTCGGCGTGCACCTGCAGGAGCGTGCGGTGCTCCGGATCCATCGTGGTGGCCCAGAGCTGTTCCGGATTCATCTCGCCGAGGCCCTTGTAGCGATTGATGGCAAGCCCGCGCTTGCCGGCGGAGATGAAATAGTGGATCAACTCGTCGAGGGATCCGATCGCGTGGTCGGCGTGCGGTCCATTCCCCGAGGCCTCCGACGAGGCAATCACCATCGGCCCGCGCAGGTTGCCAATGCCACGATAATGAGACAGCAGTGTTCGGAACTCCGCCCCCTCGATGAAGTCGAGGCCGATCGTGAACGTGCGCGCGTAGCCGTTGGTCCGCTCCTCGATCACGAGCATTCGGCACCCGTGTTCCTCGTCCGCGGTGACGCTGGCGCTGCGCGTCGGCACCGTCAGCGCCCTGGCGAGTTCCTCCACGCGCGCTGCGTCAGCGAAGAACGACCGGCTCCGGGCGCCATGCTCGAGCAGCGCAAGCACCACTTCGCGACTCGGGCCCAGCCGCTCGACAACGCCGAGCAACCGACGGAAGCTGATCAGGCGGTGGAGTGTCGCTTCCAGGCGCTCCCCCGACAGCGATTCGCCCGACTCGATCAACCGAAGCGTCCGTGCCTCGCTCGCCCGCTTGATCAGGAACGACTCGAGCTCGTGGTCGTCCTTGATGTAATGCTCCGACCGGCCGCGCTTGGCGCGATAGAGGGGCGGCTGGGCAATGCAGACGTGCCCCGCCTCGATAAGCTCGCGCATCTGGCGATAGAAGAAGGTAAGCAGCAGGGTGCGGATGTGTGATCCGTCGATGTCCGCGTCGGTCATGATGATGATCCGGTGGTAGCGCAACTTCGTGATGTCGAAGTCCTCGCTGCCAATGCCGCAGCCGAGCGCCGCGATCATCGTCCTGATCTCATCGCTCCCGAGCATCTTGTCGAAACGTGCCTTCTCGACGTTCAGGATCTTGCCCTTGATCGGCAAGACCGCCTGGAACCGCCGGTCGCGAGCCTGCTTCGCCGAGCCGCCGGCCGACTCTCCCTCGACGATGCAGATCTCGCTCTTCGTGGGGTCGCGCTCTTGGCAATCGGCCAGCTTTCCGGGGAGCGAACCGCTGTCTAGCGCCCCCTTGCGGCGGACCAGATCCCGCGCCTTCCGTGCCGCCTCCCGCGCACGTGCCGCATCGATGCCCTTGCTGACGATGCGCTTCGCGATGGACGGGTTCTCCTCGAGGAAAGCGCCCAGCCTGTCGTTGACGATCGCCTCGACGATGCCGCGCACCTCGGTGTTGCCCAGCTTCGTCTTGGTCTGACCCTCGAACTGCGGCTGCGGGATCTTCACGCTGATGACGACGACCAGCCCTTCGCGGATGTCGTCGCCGCCGATGCTGTCGGTCAGGTCCTTCGCCAGGTTGTTCCGGTTCGCGTAGGCGTTGACGGTGCGGGTGAGCGCTCCCCGGAAGCCGGAGAGGTGTGTCCCCCCCTCGCGGGTGTTGATGTTGTTGGCGAACGCGTAGAGCGCCTCGGCGTACCCGTCGTTCCATTGCATCGCCAGTTCGACGTTCACGCCGTCACGCTCTCCCTGTATGTAGATCGGCGTGTCGTTCACCAGCGACTTGTTCTTGTTGAGGAACTGGACGAACGACCGGATGCCGCCGCCGTACTCGAACTGCCGCTTTTTGCCGCTCCGGTCGTCGTTCAGGGTGACCTTGACGCCGGCATTCAGGAATGCCAGCTCGCGGAGCCGGTGGGCGAGTGTGTCGTAGCTGAACTCGACGGTCTCGAACACATCCGGATCCGGCTTGAAAGTGATCTTGGTACCGCGCCGCCTCGTGGTGCCGGTGACCTCGATTGGCGCCTGTGGCCCACCCCGTCCATAGCGCTGGCGGTAAACGCGCCCGTCACGCCAGATCTCCAGATCAAGCCACTCCGACAGCGCGTTAACCACAGAGACGCCGACACCATGGAGGCCGCCCGACACCTGGTAGCTCTTGTTGTCGAACTTGCCGCCCGCATGGAGCATCGTCAGCACCACCTCGGCCGCCGACGTACCACTCTCGTGTCGGTCCACCGGGATGCCGCGGCCGTTGTCGACGACGGTGACCGAGTGGTCGATATGGATCGTGACGTCGATCGCATCACAGTGCCCTGCCAGCGCTTCGTCGATCGAGTTGTCTACGACCTCGTAGACGAGGTGGTGGAGGCCGTCCGGCCCGGTGGACCCGATGTACATCGCCGGGCGCTTCCGGACCGCTTCGAGACCCTCGAGCACCTTGATCTGGTCCGCTCCGTAGGCGCCGGGTTCGATGGCGCTCATTGAGCCCGGGGACGACCCGGCCGGTTCGCCAGCGGCGGACGAGTCTTCAGTGGCGGGCGGAACAGGCATCAAACACGCATCGGCATGATCACGTATGTATAGGTCGACTCGTCGCCCGTCGGGTGCATGACCGCCTGGCTGGTTTCGTCCTTCAACTCCAGCGTGACGGCGTCAGTCTCCACCACTCCCAGAAAGTCCAGCACATACTGTGCGTTGAAGCAGATCCGGAGATCGGGGCCCTCGTAGTCGATCGGAATGATTTCGTTCGCCCTGCCATGCTCCGGGCTCTCAGCGCTCACCTCGGCCGACGGACCGTCCGGTGCTCCGTCTCCCGCGTCCGATCGCGGCTTGGCCGTCATGCTGAACTTCATCGCGTGCGATCGTTCATTCGACAGCAGAGCCACTCTACGGATGGCGCTCGTCAGGCGGTCGCGCTCGATCTCGACGGTCTTGTCGTTGCCCGTCGGGATTACGCGCTCGTAGGTCGGGAATGTCGCGTCAATGTTTCGCGAGATCAACAGCCGGCCGTCGACCTGGAAGAACAAGTGATTCTCCCCGATGCTGTACTGGATGTCGCCCTCGCCGTCAGCCAGTAGACGGCTAACCTCGTTCAGTGTCTTCTTGGGGAGGATCACACTCAAGTCGCCACCCGGCGGCGCCGCGCCCTCGCGGACGACACTTGCCAGGGCCAAGCGGTGTCCATCCGTCGCGATCAGGCTCATCGCCTCGTTCTTCACGACGAACAGCGCGCCGTTGAGATAGAACCGCGTATCCTCCCCGGTTATCGCGAACGACGTCTTGGTGACCATGCCGCGCAACGCGGCTCGATCGATCGTCACCACCCCCGCGTCACCCACTTCCGGCAGCGTCGGGAAGTCCTCGCGCGGCAACGTCTGCAGCTTCGAGTGGAAGCTCTCCGCCTCGACAGTCACCGATCCCTTCGCTTCCTCGCGAATCAGGATGTCGGTCTCCGGTAGATTGCGCACGATCTCGAACAGTTTCTTCGCCGGCACCGTCACCGACCCGGCGCGGCCGATCGACGCGTCGCAGCGAGTGCGAAGAGTCACGTCGAGGTCGGTCGCGAGCAAGTTGACGCCATCGTCGCCGTCCGTCTCCAGGAGAACGTTCGACAGGATCGGTATCGTGTTCTTGCGCTCGACGATCCCCTGACAGAGCTGGAGCTCGTGCAGAAGATGACTCTTGCGGACGCTCAGTTCCATGGAATCCGTGACCTCGAATTGGAGACCGAAATCTGACCGATCACTATCGTGTCGTGATCAGAGAAAGATCTCTTTAAGTATACAAGATGAAGAGGCTTGTGGAAAGTGTGGCAGACCATTTTAAACCTCTTTTTTTCAGTTACTTGTAGCGTGCATAGACTGTTGATCGGAAAGCCTTGGAGATGGGCTGGTGTGTGGACGGTCCGGGTATCCACAGTGCTCGGAGAGCAGCGGCGTGGATGGGTGTGGAAACCACGGGTCGATGGATGTCCGGAAGGGGCGGAAAGGGCTACCGGAACGTCTCGAGGAAGCTGTGGATCAGGTTGTGGAAAGAGCGATCCGAGCGACGCCGGTCAGCGACCTTGTTGATCGAGTGGAGCACGGTCGTGTGGTGCTTCCCGCCGAACGCGTTGCCAATCTGCTTGAGGGAAGCGTTGGTGAGGTGCTTGCAGAGGTACATGGCGATCTGGCGCGGTCCGGTAATCGCCCGGGAGTTGTTCTTCGCCTTCAGTTCGGCCGGTCTCAACGAGTAGTAGTTCGCGACGAACTTGAGCACCGTGTCGAGCGTAATCGGCTGGTCCTCCGCTCTCAGGATGTCCTGAAGAACATCCTGCGCCAGCGAGAGCGAGATGATCTCGCCCTTCAGTGACGCGTAGGCAAGCAACCGGATCAGCGAGCCCTCGAGTTCCCGGACGTTGGACTTGATCCGGTTGGCGATGTAGAGGGCTACATCGTCGGGCAACGGAACGCACTCGGCATCGGCCTTCTTCTGGAGGATCGCTATCTTCGTTTCGAGATCGGGCGGCTGGATGTCGGCGATCAGTCCCCAAAGGAATCGTGATCGCAGTCGATCCTCGAGTGAGGAAATCTCCTGGGGCGGGCAGTCGCTGCTGATAACAATCTGTTTCTGCGATTCGTGCAAGGCGTTGAAGGTGTGGAAGAACTCGTTCTGGGTGCCGTCCTTTCCTGCCATGAACTGGACGTCGTCCACCATGATCACGTCGACGGCGCGGTAACGCTCCCGGAAGTCAAGGATCCGGTCGTACCGGACCGCGTTGATCATCTCGTTCATGAACCGTTCGGACGTGACGTAGGTCAGCTTGAGGTTGGGCGAGCTCTGCAGGAGGGTGTGTCCAATCGCGTGCATCAAATGCGTCTTGCCCAAGCCAACACCGCCGTACAGGTACAGCGGGTTGTAGGCGAGGGATGGCGCCTCGGCGACGGCGACCGCCGCGGCCTGGGCAAACTGATTCGACGGCCCGACCACGAAGCTATCGAACGTGTACCGGGGATTGAGCGAGCCGGCGAGCGTGCTCGATGACGCCAGGCTTCCCACGGCGGAGGGCTCGCCCGCAACGGTATCGATCACGAACGACACTCTGACTCCGGGGCGCTCGACCTCGACCGCCGCCTCATCAATCACCGCCGCGTAGTGCTTGGTCAGCCAAGTCCGGAACTGTTCGTTCGGCACCCGGACCGTCAACCGATCGCCCGTGTCCTCCAGCAGGATGGTCGGCTTGAACCACTGGTAGAAGGCGTCGCGGGTGACTTTCGTCTCAATGCGCTCTACCAGCGCACGCCAAGCGTCTTTAGACATGTTAGCGATGGCCGCAAGACGGCAACGGAGAGCCCACCAGGGCACCACCGGAATTTCCACACAATGTTGAACAAGTGTGGAAAACCAAGGTGGTGACGGCTTTGGGATCCCTGCGGCGGCGGTGACGGCACAGTACCACACCCCCCGGGTATCTGCAACCGGCTTCGATACAGGGATGTTTCGACGCCGACCGCGCGTTTGACAATGCGCCGCAGGGTTGACTACCATGCCTGTTTCGCGTCCGGGAGTTAAGGTGCCATGAAACGGACCTATCAGCCGAAGAACCGCCGCCGTAGGAAGACCCATGGGTTCCGTGCCCGGATGAAGACCAAGGGTGGACGGCGGGTTCTCAGGAACGGGCGCCGCAAGGGACGGAAGCGGCTGACCGTAACGTCCTGAGTTGTTGTATTCGGCGCGCAGGCCTGTGGATCGGAGGCTGACTCAACCCGAGCGGATCCGGCGGCGTCCGGAATTCCTGGCCGTTCAGCAGCGGGGGCGGCGGACGAAGGGCCGGTTCCTGACGCTGTTCAGTCGCATCAACGGCCTCGATTGCAATCGGCTCGGCATCATTGCGACCCGGCGCCTCGGCGGGGCCGTGTGCAGGAACCGGGCCAAGCGGTTGACGCGGGAAGTGTTCCGGCACAACAAGGGGCCGGGTGGTCTCGATATCGTCATCCTGCTGCGCCCTGGCTTTCACGATGTTCCGTATTCCGAACTCGCCGCGGACTATCGCGCCACACTTGGACGGATCGCCCGTGGTCGCGCCTGATCTGCCAGACGGTGGCAGGGGCGGTCGCCCCTCGCCTGCCGCGCGGCTGCTCCTTGTGGCCATCAGGGCCTATCAACTCCTGCTGGCACCCATGTTCGCGGGATGCTGCCGGTTCGTTCCGTCCTGCTCCGCGTACTCGGCGGAGGCCGTCGCCCGCCATGGCGCGATCCGGGGAAGCTGGCTCGCGCTGACCCGCATCGCGCGCTGTCAGCCGTTCTGCCGGGGCGGCCTCGATCCGGTACCGGATCCGGGAGGCAGCCGGATCCCACCGGTCGCAGAATGATGGAACGACGGGTCCTGCTCGCGTTGGCGCTGTCGATCCTGGTGCTGCTCGTGTACCAGAGCGTCTTCGTTCCTTCGGCCGTGCCGCCTGAAGAGAGGCCAGGCGCCGGTGCCCCGACAGTTCCGGATGCGGCTGGCGCGTTGCCGGACCCTGGGGCAACGGGCGGTACGTCGCCGTCCGCCGCGACCCGGTTGCTGGCGGGCGGCGCCCAAGCGCCGGCGGTTGCCCCTTCCCCGGAGATCGTGAGCACCGTGGTTGACACCACGGAGCGGGAGACCGTGGTCGACAGCGAGCTGGTGGGAGCAGCGTTCAGCAACCGAGGCGCCGTGTTGGCGAGCTGGCGGATGAAGCGGCAGGTGGATCCGGAGACGGGCATGCCGATTGACCTCGTTCCGGGCGACCTGCCGGACACCGAGGACGCGCCCTTCACGCTGCTGTTTGAGGATTCCGAGCTCACCGCTCGTGCGCGCGAGGCGCTTTTCCGGCCGAGCACGGATCGCCTCGTGCTCGCCGGCAGCCCCGCGACGCTTACGTTCGACTACGAGGATTCGAGCGGTTTCCGCATCCGAAAGGAGTTCCGCTTTGATCCGTCGGCGAACGGCTACGTGGTCCGGCTGGGGGTCGACGCGACGCTCGCGGGTGCGCGGCTGGCGCCTGCGATCGCCTGGGGTCCGGCGCTTGGCGGCATCGAGTCGTCCAGTTCGGGTATTGCCTACCGGTCGGGGCCGCGCGGCTTGGTGGTGGGTCGTCTGCTTGAAGGTGGCGCGCTGACGGAGGCGGATGTGTGGCGCCAGGAGGCGGGTGACGTCGCGGCGCGTCCCATCTACGATGGCCAGTTCAGTTTTGTCGGGGTCGACAACCACTATTTTCTGGCGGCCGCGCTGACGGCGAACGGCGAGGCGGAGGTCGAATATCGCAGCGTCCCGCTGCCTGCCCTGGTGCCGGACGGTCCGCCGCGGGAACTGATCGCCTTTACGCTGCGGGTGCCGGAGGACGCGCTTGCGGACCTGCCGTTCTTCCTCGGGCCAAAGGCGTTCGACGTGCTTGAGGCGGCGAGCCCGTCCCTCGTCCAGGCGGTCGACTTCGGCTGGCTCGGCTGGCTGGTGGTGCCGCTCCACCGGTCACTAACCTGGATTCAGAGCTACGTCGGCAACTGGGGCTGGTCGATTATCGTCCTGACTCTCCTGGTGAACATCATCATCCTGCCGCTGCGCCACAAGAGCGTCGTCTCCATGCGCAAGATGCAGGAACTGCAGCCGGAGATGAAAGCCATCCAGGAGCGCTACGCGCACCTGAAGGCGACCGATCCCGACAAGGGGAAGATGAACCAGGAGATCATGCAGCTCTATCGCGACCGGGGAGCGAACCCGGTCAGCGGTTGCCTTCCCATGGTGCTCACGTTCCCGGTGCTGTTCGCCTTCTTCAGTTTGCTGCGCGCGGCCGTCGAAATCCGGGGCGAGCCGTTCATGGGGTGGATCACCGACTTGACGCAGCACGATCCGTACTACATCACGCCGATCGTAATGGGCGCGTCGATGGTCTGGCAGCAGAGGCTGACGCCGACGCAGGCCGAGCCGATGCAGCAGAAGATCATGATGCTGATGCCGGTGATCTTTACGTTCATGTTTCTCCGGATGCCGAGTGGCCTCGTGATCTACTGGCTCACGAGCAACGCCTTCGGAATCGGTCAGACCCTCGCGACGAACCGGATCATCGGCCCGCCTCCAGTGCACAAGGTGCGTCCGGCCGCGGAGCGGATCGTGAGGCAGGCGAGTAGCGGCGGGGGCGACACGGGCAACGCAACAAGGGAAGCGCCTGCAGCCGAACCGGAGGGGGCGCCGGCGTCGCCGCCGCGGGCATCGCGGCGATCGAAGAGGAGACAGAAACGTGGCTGACGAAAGCCAGATCCGGATAACGGAGTTCGTGAGGAATTTGGGCGCAGCGATGGGGTTGTCCCTCGACGTGAACGCCGAACGGCTCGACGACGGCACGCGCATCACGGTGGCGGGCGGCGGCTGCGAGATCTTTCTGCAAGAGAAGGGGGCGGGCCTCGATGCGCTGCAGCATGTGGTGAACGCTGCGTTCCGGCGCGACCATCCGGAGGGGCACCTAGTCGTCGACTGCCTCGACTTCCGCAAGGGCCAGGACGAGGAGCTGCGCCAGACGGCTGGCCTGCTGGCGGCGCGTGCAGTCGAGACCGGCGAGACGCAGGAGATAGGGCCGCTCAACCCGTACGCGCGCCGCATCGTCCACCTCGCGGTCGTCGACGTGCCGGGCGCGTCGTCCGAGAGCATAGGCGATGCGTTCGTCAAGACGATTCTGATTGCGGCGGACGACTGATCCGCGAACGGCCCCGTAGCGGGTGAGATGTTTGCCACCGACGACACGATCGTGGCGGTCGCGACACCACCCGGACCGGGTGGTGTCGGCATCGTTCGGCTGAGCGGTGGCCGCGCGGCGGATATCGGCAAGGCGATCCTGACGGGGCCGCCCCGTCTCGAGCCACGCCGAGCCACGCTGACCGAGGTCATCAATCCCGGGGATTCCCGGTCGATTGACCAGGTTCTCGCCACCTGGTTTCCCGCTCCCGCGTCCTACACCGGAGAAGATGTCATGGAAGTGAGCGCGCATGGCAGCCCGGTGGTGCTGGGTCAGATCGTCGCGGCCGCCATGCGGGCAGGGGCGCGCCTTGCCGAACCGGGCGAGTTCACCTTCCGGGCGTACCTGCACGGCCGGATAGACCTGCCGCAGGCCGAAGCGGTGGGCGACCTTGTCGCCGCGGTGACGCCGCTGCAGGCGCGCGTTGCCTTTGATCAACTGGAAGGGACGCTCACCGCCGCGATCAAGGACCTCGATCAGTCGCTCTTCGGGCTGGTGGCACGGCTGGAAGCCTCGCTCGACTTTCCGGAGGAGGGATACCACTTCGTCGACAAGGCGGCGGCAGGAAGGGAAGCGACAGTGCTGGCGTCGCGGATCGATCAACTGCTGGCCAACGCGGCGGTGGGGCGGCTGATCCGCGAAGGATGCCAAGTCGCGATTCTCGGGCGGCCCAACGTCGGCAAGTCGACGCTGTTCAACCTGCTCTGCGGCGCGCCCCGCGCGATTGTGACGGAGGTCGAAGGAACGACGCGGGACCTGCTGACGGACAGAGTTGATCTGCATGGAATCGCGGTGACGCTGGTCGATACGGCGGGCCTGCGAACCTCGGACGACGTGGTAGAAGCCGAAGGCGTCCGCCGGGCGCGGGGCGCGCTCCGTGTTGCGACGGCGGTCGTCATCGTTCTGGACGGTTCGCGGCCCCTGGAGGCGGACGACCGTGCGCTGCTGGACGAGACAGCGGGTCGGAAACGGCTGTTCGTGGTGAGCAAGCGCGATTTACCCCCGGCCTGGCGGCTCGACGAGCTGGACGCGCTTGCGCCGGGAACGCCAGCCGTCGAGGCGTGTCTGCTGACGGAGGCGGACGGGGCGGCGCTGGCGATTCGGTCGGCGCTGGTAAGTTCGCTCGGAAGCGGCACGCCGGATACCGCCCAGGATCCCCCGGCGATCTCTAACATCCGCCATGTGCAGTTGCTGGAGACCGCTCGGGAGGCTTTTCGGCGTACCGCGGAGGCGGCGGAGCAGGGCGCAGCGGAAGAACTGCTACTGGCCGACCTTCAGGAGGTGCGGAGCGCGCTCGAAGAGATTGCCGGCCGGCGTGCGCCGGACGCGGTTATCGATCGAATCTTCGCGTCGTTCTGCATTGGAAAATAGGAGCAACGGAACGCAGCCGATGAGCAGGGACCGGTCGTTCGACGTGATCGTGATTGGCGCGGGGCACGCCGGCATCGAGGCGGCGTGGGCGGCGGCGCGCCTCGGATGCCGCGTCGGTCTCTGCACGCTGTCAGGGGCGACCGTCGCGCATATGCCGTGCAATCCGGCGATCGGCGGCACCGCGAAGGGACACCTGGTCCGGGAGATCGATGCGCTGGGCGGCCTGATGGGACTGGCGATCGACGCGACCGGCATTCAGTTCAAGCTGCTGAATCGGAGTCGTGGCCCGGCGGTCCGCTCCCCCCGCGCGCAGGCTGACAAGCGCGAGTACGGCCGGTGGATGGCGGCGGCACTGCGCCGGGAGCCCCGAATTGAGTGGATTATCGGACGTGTCGGCCGCCTCATAGTGGAGCGGGGTCGCATCGCCGGCGTCGGGCTGGAGGAGACCGACGGCGGAACGCCTCTCCGCGCCGGGGCGGTCGTCGTAACCGCCGGCACGTTCCTGAACGGCCTGATACACCTCGGGCCGGAGCGGCGTCCGGCTGGACGTGCAGGAGAACCGCCGTCCCGCCTCCTGGCGGAGTCCCTCAAGGCGCTGGGGCTGCGCTGGGGGCGCCTGAAGACCGGCACCCCGCCGCGCCTCGACCGCGGCAGCATCGACTTCAGCCGCTTCGACGAGGCACGCGGCGACGATCCGCCGGTTCCATTCTCTTTCCTGACCGGCAGCATCGACCGGCCCCAGATTGTCTGCCACCACCTGCACACGACGGCCGCGGTGCACGACCTGGTCCGGACGCATATCGCGGAATCGCCCCTCTACAACGGTCAGATCACCGGTATTGGCCCCCGCTATTGTCCGTCGCTCGAGGACAAGGTGATGCGCTTCCCCGACCGGGAACGCCATCATGTCCTGCTGGAGCCGGAGGGCCTCGCGAGCGACGAGATCTACGTGAATGGCTATTCGATGAGCCTGCCGGCTGGCGTACAGGAAGCGCTGATCCACGCGCTGCCGGGACTGGAACGGGCAGTGATGCGGCGCCCCGGCTATGCGGTCGAGTACGACTTCGTGCAGCCCACGGAACTGTCGCGAACGTATGAAACGCGTGCGGTCGCAGGCCTGTTCCTCGCCGGCCAGGTGAATGGAACGTCGGGCTACGAGGAAGCGGCCGCGCAGGGGATTCTGGCCGGTATCAACGCAGCGCGGCGCGTCAGGGAAGAGGATGCATTCGTCCTGCGGCGGGACGAGGGGTATCTGGGTGTCCTGGCCGACGACCTGACGACCCGCGGCTGTGTGGAGCCGTACCGCATGTTCACGTCGCGGGCGGAGCACCGGCTGCACCTGCGGATCGACAATGCGGATTTGCGACTGACCGAGCGGGGCCGCGCCATCGGCCTGGTCGACGATGCGCGCTGGCGTCGCTTCGAGGCGAGGCGCGGGCGGTTCGAACGGAACATGGAATCCGTGTCGAGGACGCGCGTGAAGCGCGATGACGGATTACGCGCACCCGCTGCGCAGTTGTTGCGCCGACCCGGCACCACGCTCGCCGAGCTCAGCGCGTCGGGTGCGCTGAGCCTGGATCTGGCGCCCGGGGAAGAAGCCACCGATTGCTGGAGCGTCGAGACCGCCTGCAAGTACAGCGGCTACCTGGAGCGCCAGCGGGAAACCATCGCGCGATGGCGCCGCTTGGAATCGCGCCGCATTCCCGCGGGAATTCGATACGAAGGAATGCCGGGACTCTCGACCGAAGCGGTGGAACGACTGCGGGTTGTCCGGCCGGAAACCCTTGGCCAGGCGTCGAGGATTCCAGGTGTGACGCCAGCCGCCGTAGAGCTGATCGCCTGCCGCCTGAGCAGATAGACCGTGGCCGGGCAGGAAAACAGCACCACGCGGCTAGCGCATCTGCTGGACCGGGCCTCCCGCGCCGATGTCGCCCTCGATGCCGCGACCGCGGAACCGCTTGCCGCCTACCTCGCGCTCGTGTACCGCTGGAACGCGCGGATGAACCTGACGGCGCTCGAGGATCCCGACAAGGCAACGGATCGACTGATTGTCGAGCCACTGGCCGCCGCGTCACGCGTGCCGTTCGGCGCGTCGCTGATCGATATCGGATCCGGGAACGGTTCGCCCGCGATCCCCCTGCGGATCGCTCGGCCTGATCTCGGGCCGGTTCGTCTGGTCGAATCGAAGATGCGCAAGGGCGTCTTTCTGCGGGAAGCAATCCGGCAACTGCAGTTGGAAGGTGTGGTCGTTGAGAACGACCGCTACGAAGCGTTGCTGACACGGGCCGACCTGCATGAGGCGCACGATGTCCTCACCCTGCGCGGCGTCGCCTGGAACACCGGAGTACTCGGGCGCCTGCGACGCTTCGTTCGCTCCGGCGGACGGATCTGCCTCTTTGCCGGTGGGCGGGGTGAGGGACCGGAGGCAGACGAAGTGGAACTCCGGCGCCCGCTGGTGTGGGAGGGAGCGTACCCGCTGATCGCGTCGCTTCGCAGTCGGCTTATCATGGTGCGCGTCGACCACTGAAGACAGGCCGCCGGCAATGTTCCACGTGGAACAGGACGTGCGGCAGCGGCCGTTTCCCACGAGCGCCAGTGACGGCGCCACTGGGGTTAGGTCGTGTGACCTACGAGGGGGCGAAACGGTGCAGGCGCGCGTGCTCGCCGTGGCGAATCAAAAGGGTGGCGTCGGAAAGACGACCACCACCATCAATCTCGCTGCGGCGCTGGCTCTCGCCGATCAGGCGGTCCTGGCTGTCGATCTGGACCCCCAGGCCAACCTGACGAGCGGCCTGGGTCAGACGCTGGACGGCCGCCGCGCGACGGCGGACGCTCCGCGGCCGCTCACGGTCTACGACGCGCTGACAAACGAGGCGCCGCCCGTTCTGGACGACTACCTGTTGCCCACCCCCGTTGCCGGGCTCTCCCTCGTTGCGGCCGACAACAGCCTGGCCGGCGCCGAGCTGGAGCTGGTCGGCCTCGAGCGACGAGAGCGGCGGCTGCGTCCGCTGCTTGAGCAGGCGCGCCAGCGGTTCGACTATGTGCTTATCGACACGCCGCCCTCGCTCGGTCTATTGACGGTGAACGCGCTGATTGCGGCCGAGGCAGTGCTTATTCCGATGACCTGCGAGTACTACGCACTCGAAGGTCTCGCCACCCTGATGGCGACGCTCCGCCGCGTGCAGGCGACGTTCAATCCGCACCTGGGGGTCGCCGGCGTCGTCTTTACGATGGCCGATCTGCGAACCAATCTCGCGCAACAGGTGGCGGCGGATGTGCGGGACGTGTTCGGCGAGGCCGTCTTCGAGACCACCATTCCACGCAACATCCGCCTCGCCGAGGCGCCGAGTCATGGACTGCCGGTGATTCTGTACGACGTCAGGTCGAGAGGGGCGGAGGCCTACCAGGCGATGGCGACGGAATTCCTGGCCCGCACTCGGGGCGCCGCAGCAGCGGCAGAAGGGACGACCCATCGTGGCTGAGACACGCAAGGCACTCGGGCGTGGACTGCACGCCCTCATCCCGGACCTTCCGGCGCTCGATCCGGACCGCGAGACTCCGCCGGTGCGGGAAGTCGATCTCGATCTGCTCCGGCCCAACCCGGATCAGCCGAGGCGCGCGGTGGAGGGAGCGGCCCTCAACGAGCTGGCGCAGTCGATAAAGGCGCACGGCATAATTCAACCGATCGTCATTGCGCGTCATCAGGATCGGAGCGAGGGGTACGAGATCATCGCGGGCGAGCGCCGGTGGCGCGCGGCGCAACGCGCCGGCCTTCTACGCGTCCCGGTCGTGATCCGGGACGTCCCGGAGACCCAACGCCTGGAATTGGCGCTCATAGAGAACATTCAGCGCGAGAACCTGAACCCGATGGACGAAGCGGCCGCCTACGCCCGCCTGGCCGCGGACTTCGGAATGACGCAACAGCAGATAGCGGACTCTGTCGGAAAGGACCGCGCGACGGTCGCGAATTACCTCAGGCTGCTCGGCCTGCCGAAGGAGGTGCGGACCGACGTGGCGGACGGCCGGCTCACCATGGGACATGCGCGCGCCCTCGCCTCTCTGACGGATGCCGCCGTCCAGCGCCGGGTGGCGGGGGACATCGTCAAGGGCGATCTCTCGGTTCGTGAGACCGAAACGCTGGTCCGGCAGGCCTCCGCGTCCTCGCGCACTCGTCCGTCGAAGCCGGCGGCCCGCGATGTCCACGTCAGCGCGGCGGAGACGAAACTGCGCCGCGCGCTCGGCACGCCGGTCCGGATTGTTCAGCAGGGCAAGGCGGGCCGGATTGAAATCGCCTTCAAGTCGCTCGACGAACTCCAGCGTATCTACGAGCAACTGACGCGGTCGTAGTCCGGGCCTGACCCGGACAACGTGCCGTGGAGCCGGTCGGGTTCGGCAAGGTGCAGGGTCCGTAGCCCGTTCTGCGGGAGCGTCACGATCATCCTCCGATGATCCACCGCCCGCCTGCCCTACAGGCTCAGCTGTCGTTGGAAGAGACTCCGGCTTGCCCGTGTTGCGGCGTAGTGGTATAAAACCCCGTTTGGCCTACGTGGGAGTGGCTCGCCTGCTCCCCTCCCGGTTGGGGACGGATTCAGGATGACCGATTACGCGGCGGCAGCTCGGTATGCGCGCGCCCTGTTCGAGGTGAGTCTCGACAGCGGCGACGCGTCTCGCACGGACCAGGATCTCGCCGCGTTCGCGGCGCTGCTCGACGAACACGCACTGTTGTCACGTACGCTGCTCAATCCGGTGGTCCCGCCGTCCCGGAAGCGCGCGGTGGTCGAGGCGGTGCTTGCGAGGCTACCTGACTGCGCGACCGTCGTGAAACGGCTGGTCCTGATGCTGACCGAACGCGATCGGCTCGCGCTGTTGCCCGCCGTGCGTGACGTGTTCCACGACCAACTGCTGGAGCACCGCCGCATCGTGCGCGCCCGCGTGACGACGGCCGAGCCGCTCGATGTGGGTCGCGTGGCGGCCCTCAGGCGGACCCTCGAGGTGGCAACGGGGCGGGAAGTGCAGGTGGAAACCGCCGTCGATGCAGAACTCGTGGGAGGGATGGTGACGCGGATTGGCGGAACGGTGTTCGACGGCAGCGTCGCGCATCACCTCGCACGGCTTCGCCAGCGGTTCATGACGGCGTGACGGCGGCACGGCGGAAGCCGGATCGCTCACGGCCCGCGCGACGCAGAACGATCACGATCAACGAACGGATAGCAAGCGACAGAGACTGATGACGATCAAAGCAGACGAAATCTCCCGAATCATCAAGGAACAGCTTGGCGACTACTCACTGGACGTCGACGTCGCGGAAGTGGGCACCGTCGTCTCCGTTGGCGATGGCATCGCGCGCCTGCACGGGATCGACCGGGCGATGGCGACCGAGATGCTGGAGTTCCCGCACGGCATCTTCGGCATCGCCCTGAATCTGGAGGAAGACGGAGTCGGCGCCGTGCTGCTGGGCGCGACGACGGAAATCGGCGAGGGCGACACCGTCAAGCGGACCGGGCGGGTGATGTCGGTGCCGGTGGGCGACGCGATGCTGGGCCGCGTGGTGAACCCGCTCGGCCAGCCGATCGACGGCAAGGGACCGATCGCCACGACGCAGCAGTCGCCGATTGAACGGATCGCGCCCGGCGTCGTCGACCGGCAACCGGTAAGGGAGCCGCTCCAGACCGGGCTGAAGGCGGTCGACGCAATGATCCCGATCGGCCGCGGCCAGCGCGAGCTGATCATCGGCGACCGGCAGACCGGCAAGACGGCGGTCGCCATCGACACGATCATCAACCAGAAGGGGCTCGACGTCGTCTGCATCTACAACGCCATCGGGCAGAAGCAGTCGACCATCGCGCAGGTGGTCCGGACCCTCGAGGACGAGGGCGCTATGGACTACACCATCGTCGTCGCTGCCGCCGCCTCCGAGCCGGCGCCACTCCTCTACATCAGTCCGTACACCGCGTGCACGCTCGGCGAGTTCTTCCGCGACAGCGGCCGGCACGCGGTCTGCATCTATGACGACCTGTCGAAGCACGCGCAGGCCTACCGCGAGATCTCCCTGCTCCTGCGGCGGCCGCCGGGCCGCGAGGCGTTCCCGGGAGACGTTTTCTATCTCCACTCCCGCCTGCTCGAGCGGGCGGCGAAGATGAACAACGAGCTGGGCGGCGGCTCGCTCACGGCGCTGCCGATCATCGAGACCCAGGCGGGCGACCTCTCCGCCTACATCCCGACCAACGTCATCTCGATTACCGACGGGCAGATCTTCCTCGAGTCGGATCTGTTCCATCAGGGGATTCGGCCGGCCATCAACGTCGGCAACTCGGTCTCGCGTGTCGGTGGATCGGCGCAGATCCGGGCGATGCGGCAGGTGGCGGGGACGCTCCGGCTGGACCTGGCGCAGTACCGCGAGCTTCAGGCGTTCGCGCAGTTCGGAAGCGACCTCGACAAGGCGACGCAGCGTCAACTCAACCGCGGCGCGCGCCTGGTCGAGGTGCTGAAGCAATCGCAGTACGCGCCGTTGCCCGTCGAGCGCCAGGTGATGATCATCTTCGCCGGAACGAAGGGTTTCCTGGACGAGGTGGCGGAGAGCGATGTTGCGATGTACGAGACGGAACTGGACCGCTTGATGGAGACCCGCCACCCCGAGCTGATGTCCCGGCTGGCGGAGGAAAAGAAGCTGAGCGACGAGCTCGCCGCCGCCCTCGATGAGGTGGTCCGCGAGTTCTCCCACCAGTTTGTCGCGGCGCGCAAGGGCGCGGCGGCCTGAGGACCGATGCCCTCCCTCATCGACCTCCGCCGCCGGATCCGGGCCGTCAAGTCGACGGAACAGATCACTAAGGCGATGAAGACGGTCGCCGCGTCGAAGCTGCGGCGCGCGCAGGATCGGATCGTCAACGCTCGGCCGTTCGCCAGCCTGATGCGGCAGGTGCTGTCCGGCCTCGCGGAACGGAACGCCGACGCGCCGCTGCACCCGCTGCTGGCGCCGCCGCTCGCGCCGGAGGCGCCGGTGCTGCTGTTCGTCGTAACGGCTGACAAAGGGCTTTGCGGTAGCTTCAATTCCCACCTCACCCGCGAGGCGTCCAGCTTCATCGTGAACGCCGGCCGTCCGGTGGTGCTGGGCTTGGTGGGGCGGAAGGGACGCGACTACTTCGGCCGCCGCGGCATTGAGATCCGCTTCGAGATGGTCAACCTGTTCAGCAAATTGACCTACGCGCATGCCGAAGAGATCGCGAGGATCGCGACCGCGCAGTACACCAGCGGCGAGGTTTCGCGCGTCGTCATCCTCTACAACGAGTTCAAGAGCGTCTTGCAGCAGAAGGTGGTGATTGATCGGTTGCTGCCGATCCCGACGATCAGGGAGGTGCGCAGCGACCCCGCCGAGGGCCTGGCCGACGTGTCCGGCGATCTGGCGGAAGCGGGATACCTGTTTGAACCGGCGGCCGAGCAGATCTTTGCCGACCTGCTGCCGCACCATGTCGAGACGCAGTGTTTCCGCGTGCTGCTGGAGTCGGCGGCGGCGGAGCACGCCGCGCGCATGACGGCGATGGACGCGGCGACGCGGAACGCGGGCGAGATGATCGACGGCCTGACGCTCCATATGAACAAGGTGCGCCAAGCGGCGATCACGCGCGAACTGATCGAGGTGGTTTCGGGCGCCGGGGCGCTGTAGCGTCGCGCGGAACGTGGAACGACACTGAGCAGGAGCAGAAGAGACCATGGCGGATGCGGAAAACAAGGTTGGGCGCGTGGTGCAGGTGATTGGCCCGGTGGTCGACATCGAGTTCGAGGCCGGGCACCTGCCGCCGATCTACAACGCGCTGCGAATCAAGGCGGACGTCGATGGGATCGACCCGATCGACGTGATCTGCGAGGTGGAACAGCACCTCGGGGAGAGCCGCGTCCGCACCGTCGCGATGAAGCCCACCGATGGGATGCAGCGCGGCATGGAAGCGGTCGACACCGGCGCCCCGATCTCGATGCCGGTGGGGCCGAAGACGCTCGGCCGGGTGCTCAATGTGCTGGGCGAGCCGGTCGACTTCCCGGACCAGCCGGTCGAGGCGGCCGAGCGCTGGTCAATCCACCGTCCGGCCCCGTCGCTGGAGGATCAGTCGACCGAACTGAGAATGTTCGAGACCGGCATCAAGGTGATCGACCTGCTCGAGCCGTACCTGCAGGGGGGCAAGATCGGCCTCTTCGGCGGCGCCGGGGTCGGCAAGACGGTCATTATCCAGGAGCTGATCCACAACATCGCGGTGAAACACGGCGGTGTGTCGGTCTTCGGCGGCGTCGGCGAGCGAACGCGCGAGGGCAACGACCTCTGGCTGGAGTTCCAGGAGAGCGGCGTCATCAACATTGAGGATCCGGACAAGTCGCGCGCCGCGCTGATCTATGGCCAGATGACAGAGCCGCCCGGCGCACGCCTGCGTGTGGGACTGAGCGCGCTGACCGTAGCGGAGTACTTTCGGGACGCCGAGGGGAAGGACGTCCTGCTGTTCATCGACAACATCTTCCGGTTCACGCAAGCGGGATCCGAGGTCTCCGCGCTGCTCGGCCGGATGCCGTCGGCGGTCGGCTACCAGCCGACGCTGCTGACCGAGATGGGCGCGCTGCAGGAACGAATAACGTCGACGCGCAAGGGGTCGATCACGTCGGTGCAGGCCATCTACGTGCCGGCGGACGACTACACCGACCCGGCGCCGGCGACGACGTTCGCGCACCTCGACGCGACGACGAACCTGTCGCGGCGGATTGTCGAGTTGGGCATCTATCCGGCCGTCGACCCGCTCGCGTCGACGTCGCGCATCCTCGACCCGCGCGTCATCGGCGAAGAGCACTACACCGTCGCGCGCTCGGTGAAGCAGGTGCTGCAGCGCTACAAGGACCTGCAGGACATCATTGCCATCCTGGGGATCGACGAGTTGTCCGAGGACGACAAGCTGGCGGTCACCCGCGCGCGGAAGATAGAGAAGTTCCTTTCGCAGCCCTTCTTCGTCGCCCAGCAGTTCACCGGCAAGGAAGGAAAGTACGTCCCAATCGCCGACACCGTGCGCGGCTTCAGGGAGATCGTCGACGGGAAGCACGATCACCTGCCGGAGCAGGCGTTCTACATGGTGGGCACGATCGAAGAAGTGGTGGCCAACGCAGAGCAACAGGGGTCGGCCGCCTAGGCTGACGCCGGAAAACCGCACCGATGCCGCTTCCGCACCACCTGACGATCGAGATTGTCACGCCGGACCGGGCGATCGTCCATGAGACGGTGGACGAGGCGCAAATCCCGGGTGCCGAGGGCTACCTCGGTGTGCTCCCCGGGCACACGGCGCTGCTGGTAACGCTGAACGTGGGCGAAGTCTGGTTCCGGCGGGGCGAGGAGACGACGTATCTGCATGTTGCCTTCGGCTTTGCCGAAATCCTGCCGGATCGGATCCGGATTCTGGCTCGCACGGCGGAGCGCGCTGACGAGATCGACATCGAACGGGCAAGAGCCGCGGCGGAGCGTGCGCGGCAGCGGCTTGCCTCGTCAGTCGAAGTCGACTTCCAGCGGGCGCGGATCGCGCTGCTCAAGTCACTCGCCCGCCTGCAGGTGGCCGAGCGGATGCGCCGCCGCCGCGCCCCGGTGCGGTGAGACTCAACTACGCTGCCCGCACCGACCCCGGTCTTCGACGGGGCGGAAACGAGGACGCGGTGCGGGTCCGCGAAGATCTCGACTTCTGTGTCGTCGCTGATGGGATGGGAGGCCACGTCGCGGGCGAGGTCGCGGCCGGCCTGGTGGTCGAGGAGCTGGAGCGATTCGTTGCCGGCACGACCAGCCCGGCGGCCGGAAGATCGCAGCCGACGGACGACGACCCACCACCTGACCCCGACAGCAGCCGCCTGCGCGACGGGCTTCACGCGGCCAACCGCCGCCTGGCCGACGTAATGGCGGACGATTCGACACTTGAGGGGATGGCGACCACCGCCGTCGCGTTCCTGGCCCGGGATGCGCACGCCGCGATCGCGCATGTCGGAGACAGCCGCGCCTACCGGCGGCGCGCCGGTCGGCTCGAGCGGCTGACCCACGACCATTCCTGGGTGGAAGATCAGGTTCGCGCCGGCCGCCTGACCGACGACGAAGCGCGACGCCATCACTGGCGCCATGTTGTAACGCGGGCCCTGATGGGTGAGGATGACCTCGATGTCGAGGTCGCCAAGGTCGAACTCGCGGCGGGTGACCGGCTGCTTCTCTGCTCCGACGGCCTGCCGGTGGCACTCTCGGACGAACGGATCAACGATCTGCTCGGTGCGGATCGGCGGCCGGACGACATCGTGGCGGCACTGATCGAGGCAGCCAACGCCGCAGGTGGTCCGGACAACATCACCGTCGTCGTGGTGGACGTGAATGATCGATAGCCTGCAGCGGCTGCTCCGGCACCGGACGCTGATTCAGATTCTCGTCACCCGTGAGTTGAAGGCGCGGTACCGCGGCTCGATCCTCGGCTTCTTCTGGTCGTTCGCCAACCCCCTGCTCCTGCTGCTGGTCTACACGTTCGTCTTCTCGGTGGTGCTCGCCGGGTTCCGGCCGGTCGACATCGAGCCGTACGCGCTCTTCCTCTTCTGCGGGCTCCTCCCGTGGACCTGGTTTTCGACCGCGCTGACCGATTCGTCGAATGTGCTGCTCGCCAACGGCAACCTGCTCAAGAAGGTGCTGTTTCCGGCGGAGGTGCTGCCGGTGGTGGCAGTGGTCGCCAACATGGTCCACTTCCTGCTGGCGCTCCCTATCCTGCTGCTCGGCCTGGCCTTCTTCGCGGCCAGCGTGCCGAGCCCGATCGAACTCCTCTGGTTTCCCGCCGTCGTCGCCGTACAGTTCCTCCTGACGCTCGGTCTCGGGTTGTTCCTCGCCGCGCTGACGGTCCACTTCCGCGACATCCGCGATCTCCTGGCGAACCTCCTGACGCTCTGGTTCTTCGCGACGCCGATCATCTACCCGATGGCGCTCGTCGCGGAACGGGGGCCGCGGTTCGGCAGCCTGCCGCCGCTCGGCAAGGTGTTGATGGACCTGAACCCGTTCGCGCACCTGGCGATCTCGTACCAGGAGATCCTGTTTTATGACGGCCCGTTCGGACACTGGAAGTGGCTGCTTGCCCTCGGCGCCGTGTCGGTGGTCGTCTTCGCCGCCGGCTACGCGCTGTTCGACCGGCTGCGCGACTCGTTTGCGGAGGAACTGTGACCGACGCCGCCATCGCGCTCCGCGACGTCACGAAGCTGTACCTTCGCTACGCACATCAGCGGCAGTTCCAGACGCTGAAGAGCGCGCTGCTGAGCGGCAGCCTCGCCGCCGAGCTCCGGCCGGAGGAGGTGCTGCGTGCGGTGGACGGCGTGTCGCTCGAGATCCCCCCCGGCGCGACCTTCGGCCTGATCGGACGGAACGGATCGGGCAAGAGCACACTGCTCAAGATGATCGCGGGCATTGCGAAGCCGACCACCGGTACGGTACGGGTCAACGGACGGATCTCCGCGCTGATCGAACTGGGCGCCGGCTTTCACCCGGAGATCTCCGGCCGCGAGAACATCTTCATCAACGGCGTCATGCTCGGGATGACGAAACGGGAGATCACACGGCGGTTCGACGAGATCGTGGAGTTCGCCGAGCTGGGCGACGTGATCGACTCACCGGTCAAGACCTACTCGTCCGGCATGTACATCCGCCTCGGTTTCGCCGTCGCGGTCAACGTCGATCCCGACATCCTGCTCGTGGACGAGGTGCTCGCGGTCGGCGACGAGGGTTTCAGCCTGAAGTGCCTCGACAAGTTCGCCGAGTTCAAGCGCCGCGGCAAGACGATCCTGCTGGTGACGCACGGCCTCGGCATGGTGGAACGCTTCTGCGACGAAGCGGCCTGGCTCGACGCCGGCCGTCTCCGCGAACGTGGAGACTCGCGCCGCATCGTCCACGCCTACCGGACGGACGTCGCGCACGGCGAGGAACAGGTGATTGCCTCGACGGAACGGAGAGTGCTGGAGACAGCGGGCGCGCTGCCGGACGAGGCCGCGGGGCACGACGACCGTGGGCCACAGGACATGTCGCGCGCGGCGGAGGGACGCTGGGGGTCCGGTCCCGTCCGGATCGACCGGGTGACGATGGAGCGGGACGGCAAGGAAGCCCATCTCTTCGAGAGCGGCGACCGGATGACCATCCGCCTCGCGTACAGTACGCCTGAACCGTTGCGCGACTTCGTCTTCGGCATCAGCATCTTCAACCCGGAAGGGGTCTGCTGCTACGGCACGAACACCGACATCGAGCGTTTCCAGCCGCTCAAGCTGTCGGGAGACGGCGAGGTGGTCTTCACGATCGACCATCTCGACCTGGTGCCCGGCACCTACAAGCTGGACGTCGCAGTTCACAGCATGACCGGGCTGCAGTACGATTACCACCGGCTGCTCTACACGTTCCGCGTGAAGTCCGATGTCGGGGACACCGGGATCTACCGCCCGCGCCACCGGTGGACCTTCACGCCGAACGTACGGTTCCAATGACGATTGTCCACTTTGCCGACCTGCATCTGGATTCCGCGTTCGCGTGGGCAGGCGCGGACGGCAGGGAGGCCCGCAAGCGCCGCCGGGGGCTGCAGCGGGCGCTGGTCCGGATCACCGCGCTGGCGCAGGAGGTCAATGCCGATGCGCTGTTCTGCGGCGGCGATCTGTACGAACACGACAGGGTAACGCGCGATACGGCGCAGTTCCTCCGCAGGACGTTCGAGGACCTGGCGCCAGTGCCCGTGTACATCGCTCCCGGCAACCACGATTGGTACGGCCCGGAGAGTCTCTACGCCAGCGTCACGTGGAGCGCCAACGTCCACATCTTCCGCGAAGCGCGGCTGCAATCGGTTCCATTGGGCGAGGGCGTGACACTCTGGGGCGCGGCGCACTGCCAGCCGGCGAACACCGGCAACTTCTTCGAAGACTTCAGGGCGGAGGGCGCGGGCGTCCATGTCGCGCTCTGTCATGCGGCGGAACGTTCCTGGCTGGACGCGCAGGAGGAGGAGGGCAAGCGGCCGCACGCGCCGTTCGACGCGGTGGACATCGAGCAGGCCGGCATCGCTCACGCGTTCATGGGTCACTACCACCAGCCGAAAGCGGCCTCGCGCCACACCTATCCGGGCAATCCCGACCCGCTGGCGTTTGGCGAAGAGGGAGAGCGAGGCGCGGTGGTGGCGACGATCGGCGCGGACGGATGCGTGGAACGCGACTGGCGCGTCGTCGCGGTCACCGGGGCGCATGATCTCGCGCTCGACGTCAGCGGGTGCGGGTCGCAACGTGAGGTGCTGGACCGTCTCGCGGAGATCGTCAGGGGACGCAGAGGCGTCGCTCGGGTCACTGTCCGGGGCGAGCTGAGCGGGGAGATCGACCTGCACGAGGAGGATCTCCGATCAGCGCTGCTCGATACGTTCGACGCCGTGCAGGTTCGGGCTGCCGATCTCCGATCCGGGTACGACATCGACGCGATCCGCACCGAGCAGACCGTGCGCGGCCAGTTCGTCCGCGATGTGCTCGAGGCGGAACTGGCGGAGGACGAAAAGCGGCGCGTGCTGACGACCGGCCTTCGCGCTTTCGAGGATCGCTCCGACCTGGAGGTGCTCTGAAGATGCGCTTCGAATCAGTCCGCGCGCATCCCTTCGGGCCGTTCGAGGAAGAGATACTCCATCTTGCTCCCCGGATGACCGTCATCTACGGCCCGAACGAGGCCGGCAAATCGTCGTGGCACGCCGCGCTGTACGTCGGGCTGTGCGGGATGCGGCGTGGCAAAGGGGCGGCCCGGTCGGATCGGGACTTCCAGGATCGCCACCGGCCGTGGGACGACGAGGGTGACGACTGGAGGGTCACCGCGACGGTCGCCCTGGTGGACGGGCGCCGTGTCGAACTGTTGCAGGATCTGGCCAACCGGGCGAACTGCAGCGCGACGGATGCCGACCTCGCCGGCCGGGACTACGCGCACGAGGTCCTGCACGAGGGGTCGCCTGACGGCTCGCGCTTCCTTGGGCTGAACCGCAGCACGTTTCGCTGCGCCGCGTGCGTGAGGCAGGCGGACGTGCTCGGCGTGCTCGATGATCCCGAGGCGCTGCAGGAGGATCTGCAGCGCGCCGCCGCCACCGCGGGCGCGCACGCGACCGCCGCCCGCGCGCTCGATCTCCTGCGGGAATGCTTGCGCGAGCGGGTCGGCTCGGCGCGTGCAACGAAGAAGCCGTTGCCCCTCGCGGCCGCGCGCAAGGACGCGGCGGTCGCCGCCCTCGCGGAGGCACGGCGCCAATACCAAGACCTTGTGCAGTGTCAGGCGCGGCTGGAGTCGCTCGCCCGGGAGGCAGAGTTGCGCGAGCAACGGGTGGTGGCGCTTCGTGTCCTCATCGCGGAACAGGCGGCTGCGGACGCGGAGCGGCGCGCCGAACGCGCGTCGGGCCTGCAGTCCCGTTTCCCGGACGGTTCCCCGCGTCCCACGATGGAGGACGATCACCTGATCAGCCAGGTGGCGGATGCGCTTGCCCGGTGGCGAGCGCGTCCCGACGCGACTCCGCCCGGCGGGCAGTCGCTGGAAGAACTCGAACGGGAGGCGGCGAACGTGGCGGACCGGCCGGCTGCGGCAACACCGGAGCCGGAGCCGCCCCGCGGGGCTACGCCGCTCCTTGCCCTGGGTCTTGTCGGCATCGCTGCAGGCGTCGCCCTGCTCCTGTCCGATCTGCAGCTCCCCGGCATCGTCGCACTCGTGGGCGGTGCCGGTCTGCTCGTGTGGTGGGGGCTGTCGAGGCGGCGACCAACGCCGTCCTATCCGGACGCCGCCGCGATCGAGGCGTTGGTCAAGGGGCGCCTCGAGTTGATCGAGAACCGGATCGAGGAACGCCGTGCGGCGGATCGGCGGTATGCGGTGGCGAAGGAACGGCACGCGGCGGCGGCAACGGCACTCGGCGAGGCGGCCGGGGCGGCGGGCTTGACGGCGGCCGGACCGGCGGCGCGGGTAGAGGCCCTCACTGAGTGGCAGCGGTCACGGCAGCAGCGCCTGGGCGACCAGGCTCGCCTGGGCGCGCAGTGGGACGAGCTCCAGCAGGTGCTCGGCAGACGGACGGTCGGTGAACTGCGCGCCCTGGCGGCGCGGCTGCGCGCGGACGCGGAGGTGCGGGCGGTGACCGTCGACGCTGCCTTGATGGCCGAAACCCGCAACGAAGCGCTCGCCGCGGATCAACTCGACCGCTTCGAGGAGGACGCCCGCGCCGCGCGTGCTGCGTCCGACACGCTGCGCGGCGAGATGGCCCAGCGCGAGGCGGACCTTCCAAGCGTCGTCGACGCCGAAGAGGAAGTGGCCGCGGCCGAATGCGAACTGGCGCATCTCCGGCAACTGGACGGCACACTGAAAACGGCCATCGAGTTCCTGCAGCGGGCCGAGGAACGGGTCCACCGGGACATCGCACCGATCCTCAAGCGGACGGTGCTCGAGTGGCTGCCGGAGGTAACCGGCGGGCGTTACGACGAGTGCAAGGTGGATCCCGAATCCCTCGTGGTGGATGTCCGCGGCGGGACCGGTCCATGGCGCTCCGCGTCGTATCTATCGCGCGGCACGGCTGAACAGGTCTACCTGCTGCTTCGCCTCGCGCTCGCGCGGCACCTGACGGCGCCCGATGAGAACTGCCCGATGATCCTCGACGACGCCGTCGCCGCGTGCGATGCCGGCCGCAAGGAAGCGATGCTGACGGTGCTGCAGGCGATTAGCCGGGAGGCGCAGGTGATCCTCTTCACGCACGAGAACGACGTGCGGGCCTGGGCGGAGAAGCACCTGTCGGAACCGGAAGACCGTGTTGTGGTCCTGTCCCCGCCGGTTCCTGTCCAGGCGTTGCCTGGCGACCCTTCTCGCGTGTGATCGCGTCCGCGACTTCCCGGACCCGGGCTGTCCGGGTGCCCGGCTTGGGACGGCTCGCGCGGCTGGCAAGCCGGGATGCGCGCACCAAGATAAACTCTACGGTTCGGCGTACCGGCTGGCGCCGGATCAGAACGTGTCGCTGACGTTGCGTGCCCTGTTTCGGAAGGCGGCGGACGGTGCCGCCGTGGGGCGTGGTGCGTCCGCCGGCGCGTCCGTCTCCGGCCTGACACCGTCCGCGCAGGCTTTCGCGGCGGCGGTCTTCGCCGGCGCCGGACCGCTCGTGCTGGTGGTGCCGCGGGACCGGGACGTCGAACCAATGACCGGCGACGCGCGGTTCTTCCTCGCGGCGCTTGATGGCCTTACGCAGGAGGAGGCAGGGCACGCCGTCCTGCCGTTTCCTTCGCCCGAGGTCGACCCGTATCGCGGCATCGCCCCTCACCTCGGCGTCGCTTCTTCCCGGGCGCGGGCCCTGGTGGCGCTGGCCCGCCGCGACGCTCGCGTGGTGGTCGCCTCGGCTCCGGCCTTGCTCCCGCGGCTCAGTCCGCCGGCGCGGCTGTTGCACGCGGCGGTCGAGTTGCGGGTGGGAGGTCCGTGCGATCCGATAGAGCTGGCGGATCAGCTTGCCGAGGCGGGATTTGCGCCGGCGGACCCAGTCGAGGCGCATGGCGAGTTTTGCGGACGGGGCGGCGTCGTCGACATTTTTCCGGCGGGAGAGGAGTACCCGATCCGCGCGGAGTTCGCCGGCGACAGTGTCGAATCCATCCGCCGGTTCGATCCCTCGACGCAGCGTTCGGTGGCGACGCTCGATCAGGTGGCGATCCGCCCGCTGATCGATCAGTTGGATGGAGATGGGGACGTGATCGCTATGGACGGCGAAGTTGCGTCCACGCCCGATCGATCGGCCACGTTTGCGGAGTATGTCCGCGCGGCGGGCGCCCGCTTCGTCGTCACCGGGCCGCAGGAGACGGCGGACCGACTGCGCGAGAGCGTGGCGCAGTTACGGGCCGCGCGGATCAGGGCCGAGGAACGGGGCGATCCGGCACCGCCCCACGAAGCCCTCGCCGTGGACGACGAGGAAGCGAACGGCTGGTTCGACGGCGCGGCAACGATCGATCCGCTCGAGGTCGATGCCGCCTCCCGGCACGTCGCCTGCCAGCCGGCGCTTGGCTTCCGGAACCATCTGCACGAATGGCTGGACGATGTCCGCCGCGGACGTGAGCGGGGCGACCGACTGCTGTTTGTCGCCGAGACGGCTGGCCGCGCCGAGCGGATTGTCGAGTTGCTGGCCGAACATGACCTGGTCGGCGTGAAGGTCGAAAGGGCGGAGACGACCGCCCCCGCGGCTGTTCTCGTCGCAACGGGGCGGCTGTCGCGCGGCTTCCGTTTGCCCGGGGCCCGACTGCAGATCTATGCGGAGTCGGATCTGTTCGAGGACGAGCACCTGATCCGCCACCAGAAGAAGTCGGCTGCCCGTGCGTTCCTCTCCGATTTCCGCGACCTGAAGGCGGGCGACCCGGTCGTCCACGTCGATCACGGCGTCGGCGCGTTCGTCGGTCTCCGCCACCTCGGTACCGAGGCGGGACGGGCGCCCCAGGAATTCGTCGAGTTGCGCTACGCCGCCGGTGACAAGCTGTTCGTGCCCGTCGAGCAGCTCGACCTGCTGCAGAAGTTCACCGGCGCCGCCAAGGCGTCGCTCGACAAGCTGGGGGGGACGAGCTGGCAGAAGGCGAAGAAGCGCGTCCGCAAGTCGATGCGCGACATGGCGCAGGAACTGCTGAAGCTGTACGCGGCGCGCAAGGCGCTGCCGGGCCATGCGTTCAGCCCGGACACACACTGGCAGCGGGAGTTCGAGGCGGCATTCGAATACGCGTTGACGCCCGATCAGCAATCAGCCCTCGCTGACATCAAGCGGGACATGGAAGCACCCGGAACCATGGACCGGCTGCTCTGCGGCGACGTCGGCTACGGCAAGACCGAGGTCGCGCTCCGCGCCGCGTTCAAGGCGCTGATGGATGGCAAGCAGGCAGCGCTGCTCACCGCCACCACCGTTCTTGCGTTCCAGCACATGGAGACGATTCGCGAACGGTTTGCCGCGTTTCCTGTCCGGATAGCGATGCTCAGCCGGTTCGTCGGTCGGGCGGAGCAGAAGCAGATCCTGGCCGATCTGGCCGCAGGCAAGGTGGACTTCGTGGTCGGTACGCACCGGCTGCTCTCGAAGGACGTGCAGTTCCGCGAGTTCGGTCTGCTGATCGTCGACGAGGAGCAGCGGTTCGGCGTGGCGCACAAGGAACGGATCAAGCAGTTGCGGCACCGCGTCGACGTCCTGACGCTGACGGCGACGCCGATTCCGCGGACGCTGAATATGTCGCTGGCGGGCATACGCGATCTGTCGGTCATCGAGACGCCACCGAAGGACCGCCTGGCGATCCAGACGAACGTCGTGCGGTTCGACAGCGACCTGATCGCGCGCGCCATCCGGACCGAGCTGGCGCGTGCCGGGCAGGTCTACCTGGTGCATAACCGGGTCGAGTCGATCGCCGCAGTCGCGGACCGGGTACGCCGCCTGGTGCCGGAGGCGCGCCTTGCGGTGGCGCACGGCCAGACCCGCGAGGCGACGCTGGAGCAGGTGATGATTGACTTCGTCGCCCACCGCTACGACGTCCTGATCGCGACAACGATTATCGAGAACGGGATTGACATCCCGAACGTCAACACCATCATCATCAACCATGCCGAGCGGTACGGTCTCGCTCAGCTCTACCAGTTGCGCGGCCGCGTGGGCCGGTCCGACCGCCGCGCGTACGCGTACCTGCTGGTGCCGCCCAAGGATGCGCTCTCGCCGGTGGCGCGCAAGCGCCTCGCGGCCATCCGCGAGTTCAGCGAGCTCGGGAGCGGCTTCCGGATTGCCGCACTCGATCTGGAAATCCGCGGCGCCGGCAACCTGCTGGGTGCGGAGCAGACCGGCCATATCGAGGCGATCGGCTTCGATCTCTACGTGAAGCTCCTCGAGCGGACGGTCCGCGAGTTGAGGGGCGAGAAGGTTGCCGAGGAGCGTCTTGCGCGGGTCCACCTGGGTGTCGATTTGAGGATTGACGAGCGGTACATTCCGGAGTCGGATCAGCGTCTGGCGGTCTACCGGAAAGTGGCCGCGGCCACGGGCGAGCCGGCGCTCGCTTCGGCGCTTGACGAAGTCGGAGACCGCTACGGCCCGATCCACCCGACGATCGATCGGCTTGCTGCCTATGGCCGGGCGCGGATCAAGGCGGATCGGATCGGCGTAGAGGCGATCGACCGGGAGGGATGGCAGTTGATGATCCGGTTCCGCGACGATGCGCCGCTCGACCCTGCGCGGATGGTAGAGTTCGTCGGCTCGCAACCGGGAATTGCCTTTTCGCCGAACGGCCTGCTACGCCTCGACCTGCGGGGCGCACCAGTGTCCGTCCCGTCCGCCGAGGGGCCGCAGCCGCCGGCAGCCGGGCCGGCGACACAGCGCGACCTCGCCTTGCTGTCCCGGGTCAACCACTTGCTCGATGGACTATCGGCGCTACACTTGGGATAGTAGGGAGAAGGAGCCGGATTCACATGGTGAGACTGACGCGACAGACGAAGATCGTAGCGGTCCGTTGGCTGCTCTGGGCCGGAGTCTGGCTGGTGGGCGCTTTGGCGTTCGCGCCGGCGCAGACTGCGGCGCAACTGGGCGGTACCAGCCCGGACACTGCGGTCGGCGAGGTGGTGCAGCGGGTACTCGTGAAGGTCAACGGCGACATCGTCACGCAGACTGAACTGGAGAACCGCCAGATCCAGGCGATCCGCAACCGGGGAGTTCAGCCGGCAACCGACGCGGAACTCGCGCGACTGCTCCAGGAGGTCACACCGGGGTTGATTTCGGGGGCGGTCGACGAACTGTTGCTGACGCAGCGGGGGCGCGAGCTGGGCTACACCCTGACCGATGAGCAGTTCGACGATATGGTCGAGGGGATCAGGCAGGAGAACAACTTCACCTCGGACGAAGCGTTCAACATGGCCCTCGCCCGGGAAGGGATGACTCTCGTTGACCTGCGGGAGCTGTTTGAGCAGCAGATGCTGATCAGCCAGGTGCAGCAGGTGGAAGTGTTGAGCAAGGTGACGCTGACCGAGGTGGAAGCGCGCGAGTACTACGACGCGAACCTTGCGGCGTTCACCGAACCGGGCACCGTGACGATGCGCGAGATCCTGGTCCGGATACCCGAAAGCGCGAACGGCCTGCTGGCGGAGGCGGCCGACTCCGCCGCATTCGCAAGGGCGATGGAAGCGCGTCAGCGGGTGCTGGCGGGGGAGGACTTTGCCACCGTGGCGATATCCGTCTCGGACGCCGCGTCGAAGGCGAACGGTGGTCTGATTGGGCCGCTAGACGTGGCAGTGGTCAGCGAACAGGTCGCCGAAGCGCTGGACGAGCTCGAGTTGGGCGAACTGAGCGAACCGATCCGGACGCCGATCGGCTACCAGATCCTGCAGCTCGAGGCGCGAACGCGGCCGGAGCCTCAGCCCTTCGAGGCGGTGGAGGACCTGATCGCCAACACCGTATTCAACGATCGTCGCAGCGAGGAGTACGGCCGTTTCCTGAACGAGTTGCGCGCGGAAGCGGACATCGAGTGGAAGGACGAAGGGCTCCGCGTGGCGTACGAGTCGTACGAGCCGGACCGCACTCAGCGGCTCGCCGACGGCCAATAGAGCAACGCCCCCCGCGGCGCCGGCGCCAGAAGATGGCCGGGATTAATACGCGCGAGACGCGGATCGGCACGGTCGCGCTCGATCACCCGTACGCCCTCGCGCCGATGGCGGGGATGACCGATACGGCGTTCCGCCGCCTCGTGAAGACCCGCGGTGGTTGCGGCCTGGTGGTGACCGAGATGGTCAGTTCCGAGGGCCTCGTCCGCGGCATCGACCGCACGTTGGAGTACGCCGAATACACCGAGGAAGAACGCCCGGTCTCGATTCAGATCTTCGGTGGCGATCCTGGCAAGATGGCGGCCGCCGCGCAGGTGGTCGAGGGGATGGGCGCCGACATCGTCGACGTCAACATGGGCTGTCCGGTCCGGAAGATTGCGAAGCACAACGCCGGGTGCAGCCTGATGCGCGAGCCGTCGCACGCGGCGTCGGTCGTGCGCGCGATGACCGATGCTGTCTCGATTCCCGTCACCGTCAAGATGCGCGCCGGCTGGGACGAGAAGACGATTAACGCGCCGGAGATGGCGCAACGGATGGAGGATGCTGGCGCCGCCGCGGTCGCGGTTCACGGACGGACCGCGCGGCAGTCGTACACCGGCGCCTCCGACTGGGAGTTGATTCAACGCGTGGCGGCGACCGTCTCCGTGCCCGTCTTCGGCAGCGGCGACTGCGTTACGCCGGGACAGGCGGTCGCGTGGACCGGTGCGATGCACGTTGCAGGCGTCCTGATCGGCCGGGGCGCCCTCCGCAATCCGTGGATCTTCCAGCAGGCGGCGGCACTTGCCGAAGGTGGCGACCCGCCCGAGGTGGCGCGCGCCGAACGCGGCCGGTTCCTGCTCGACTACATCGACCTGCTGCTGCGCGAGGGCGAGGACGAGGCAGCCGGCTTCCGCCATGTCGCGCCGGGCGAGGGCGCTGCGCGGGGGCGCCCATCGCGTACCCGGCAGAGCCGCGAACGATGGGTGATCAACAAGCTGCGCGCACTCGGCTCCTGGTACACCAAGGGTGAGCGCGGCGGGTCGCAGCTCCGGACGGCGATCAACCGAGCCGGATCCATCGACGAACTCCGTGGGATTGTCCGCGGGCACTATTGTGAATCGGACGATGCCCCGATGGATGCCGCGGTAGCGTTGAGCGCATGACAGCGCGGCGCGTGCGCGAGATCGACTGGACGGCGTGGCGGGCGGTCGATCCCGCAACGTTGGTCTTTGTGATCAGGCAGGGACGAATGCTCCTGATCCGCAAGAAGCGCGGGCTGGGCGCGGGCAAGATCAACGGTCCCGGCGGCCGCCGCGAGCCGGGTGAGTCGTTCGCCGACTGCGCCGTCCGGGAGATGCAGGAAGAGCTCCGGGTCACGCCGCTCAGCCCCGAGCGGGTGGGGATCCACCGGTTTCAGTTCATCGACGGCTACTCCACCTACGTCCATGTCTTCCGGGCCGACGGCTTTGATGGGGAGCCGGCGGAGACCGACGAGGCGACCCCGCACTGGGTCGACGTCGACGCCATTCCGTTCGACGAGATGTGGGAGGACGACCGCCACTGGCTTCCCCTGGTGGTCGCTGGCCGCCGCTTCGCCGGCCGCTGGATTTTCGATGGGGATCGGATGCTGGATTACACCCTCGACATCCTTCCCTGAATGCGCCTGGTCCGTCCCCATCCGCGGTTTGGCGGTGGACTCCCTGTGGCGTATGATGCGGGTTCGGACATCTGTTTGCCGCGGGTCGGGCAGGTTGACCCGGCGATCGGAGGAGACGTGGCGCGCACAAGATTCGACGATTCCGACAACGCTGTCTGTCCGTGCTGGCGCTGGGTGAAGGCCCTGTTCGTGCCGGCGGCCGCGATCCTGCTTCTGGTGGGCGCTACGTCGCTCAGCGGCGCTGGCGGCGAAGCGACGAGCGCGCCCGGGCCGGAGGGCTGGACGAACGACCTGACGCCGATCACCGCCGCCGACTGGGACTACGATGGGGCGGCGCACCTGTTGGAACGGGCCGGTTTCGGCGGCACTCCCGAAGAAATCGAGCGCCTGGCGAGGATGACGCCGGCCGAGGCGGTCGATATGCTGGTCAACTATCAGGGCCAGCTTGACACCGCCCCGGCGTTCGAGCCCTCCCCCATCTGGGATCCGGGCATGGACCCGTTCCCGAAGAGCCGTGCCGACGCGGTGCGGATCGCGCGCGAGACAGGCGTCTCGATGGGGGTCGAACTGCTCCCGGAGGGGCAGTCGCGCCGGCTCCAGCCGGTAGTCAACAAGTTCTTCTACGGCCTCCGCTCCAACGCCGTCGAGACGCAGCGGCTCGCCACCTGGTGGGGCGAGCGGATGCTGGTCACCCAGCGCCCCCTCGAGGAGAAGCTGACCCTCTTCTGGCACGGGCACTTCGCCACCGGCAACACCAAGGTGCGCGACACGCGGATGATGCATCAGCAGATCGAGATGCTGCGCGCCAACGCGAACGGCAACTTCCAGGATCTGCTGTTCGGCATCCTGACCGACCCGGCCATGCTCGTCTATCTCGACAACGGCGAGAACGTGAAGGATCACCCGAACGAGAACTTCGGCCGCGAGCTGCTCGAGCTCTTCTCGCTCGGGGTCGGGAACTACACCGAGACCGACATCCGCGAGGCGGCGCGCGCCTTCACGGGCTGGACGAACGACGTCCTGGAGTTCAAGTTCGACGCCGAGCAGCATGACGTCGGCGAGAAGACCTTCCTGGGCCGGACCGGCGATTTCGACGGCGGCGACATCATCGACATCATCCTCGAGCAGGACGCCGCCGCGGAATTCATGAGCGGGAAGCTGTACCGCTTTTTCGTCCGCGAGGAGGTCGACGAAGCCGTGCGCGCCGATCTGGCGGCAACGTTCCGTGAGGCCGACTACGCGCTCCGCCCGATGCTCCGGCGCATCTTCCTGTCGCGCGACTTCTACAGCCCCGCGTCGTACGCGACGCAGATCAAGAGCCCGGTCCACCTGGTGGTCTCCACCTACCGGAAGCTGGGGCTGACGGAGCTGCCGACCATCCCCGACTTCAACCGGCTGATCGCCGGGCTGGGCCAGAGGCTCTTCAATCCGCCGAACGTTGCCGGCTGGGCGGGCGGCCGGACCTGGGTAACGCCGGCGACCCTGCTTGACCGCGGCAACCTGTTCCGTGACGTCCTCTATCCGGATACCGACGGCTTCTGGGCGCCCGACCGAGTGGTGCCCGGCATCTACCAGCAGGTCGAGGAACGGCTGGCGCAAGGGATGAACATCACCGCCGCCACCCAGGAGGGCGATGCCGAGTCGAGCATGCTGGCAGATCGTGACGAGGACTACAACACGCGGTACGGCGGCTACATGGGCTATGTGATCGCGTTCGAGCGTCTTGTTCCGATCCCGCGCCGCGTAGCCGACCTCGACTTGGTGAAGCTTCTCGGGGACGCCGGAGCCTCATCGGTGGAGGATGCCGTCGACCACCTGTTGCACCGGTTCCTGCGCGTCGAGCTGAGTGAAGCCGACCGCGGCGTGCTGGTCAACTTCCTGCGTGACGAACTGGGCGTCGATCGCGTCGAGGACGCCACGCCCCAGACCGAATCGGCGCTGCGCGCGCTGCTGTACCTGATCGTGAGTACGCCGGAGTACCAACTAGCCTGAACGAAGGGTTGGAGGAGAAAAACGATGGCCCGATTTACCTGCGGATGTTCGCGGCGGGACTTCCTGACCAAGGGGATGTACGGCCTGGGGGTCGGCGCGGCGCTCCCGATGCTGCTGAACCGCACCTCGGCGGCGCTCGCGGCGGAGGCGTTGCAGGGCACCAGCAGGGAGAACAACCCGGAGCGGATTCTGGTGGTGGTGGAGCTCTCCGGCGGCAACGACGGACTGAACACTGTCGTGCCGTACGGCGATGACGAGTACTACCGGGTGCGGCCGACGATCGGCATCCCGAAGTCGGAGGTGATCAAGCTTGACGACCACTTCGGGTTCCACCCGTCGATGGTCGGCTTCGAGCGCCTCTACAAGGATGGCCAAATGGCGGTGGTGCATGGCTGCGGGTACGACAACCCGAGTCTGTCGCACTTCTCGTCGATGGGCTTCTGGCACACCGGTGTGCCGAACGGCGGCGAGTCGCTCGGCTGGCTCGGCCGGCTGGCGGACGGCGCCTACGACCACGACGCCCAGGGGAACACGATCGTCAACATCGGCACGCGGCAGTCGCTCGCGGTCCGGGCCCAGCACCACTCGCCGCTGGTCTTCAACGACCCGCGGACGTTCCGGCGCGAGGGGGCCGATAGTGAGAAGGCGGCGATCGCCCGGCTGACGTCGTCGGGCGCGGCGGCGAACCCGGCGCTCGAGTTCCTCGCGGGCACGGCGAAGAACGCCGCCGAGAGCTCCGATTTCGTCCGGCAGGCATCGGCCGCCTACCAGACGACGGTCGACTACGGCATCGGCGGCCTTTCAGGCCCGCTGCGGCAGGTGGCGGCGCTGATTGACGCCGAAATGCCGACGCGCCTGTACTACGTCGTCTACCAGGGCAACTCGTTCGACACGCACGTGCATCAGATGGATCCGCACGCGCGGCTGCTCGCCTACACCGCCGACGCGATCCGCGGCTTCATGACCGACATCGACCGGATCGGCCGCGGCGATGACATCGCCATGATGGTCTTCACCGAGTTCGGCCGACGCGTGGAAGAGAACGGCAGTCTCGGCACCGACCACGGCACGGCGACGCCGATGTTCGTCGTCGGCAACCATGTCAAGGGCGGTTTCTACGGCGAGCCGCCGAGCCTGACCGAACTGGACGACGGGAACCTGATGAAGACGACGGACTTCCGCCGGGTCTACGCCACGATGATCGAGGAGTGGCTCCGGTTCGACGACTCCCCGCAGGTGCTGAAGGGGTCGTTCGACGCGATGGGCATGTTCGCGTAGTGACAATCCGGGGCGTTCGTCTGTACCGCTGATCAGTGGTCGATCCGCTTCGCCTTCTCGACGAGCGTCGTGCGCTTGATGTTGAGCAGGCGGGCCGCCTGCTGCTTGTTGCCACTGGTCCGTTCGAGCGCGGTGCGGATCAGTCCGGCTTCCACCTGTTGCAGGTAGGCAGGGAGGTCCATTCCGGCGTCGGGCAGGGCCGGCTTGGCGTCGGCGCCGCCACCGCCTCTCCGGATCTCCTCGGGCAGGTCGTCCGCCTCGATCCGGTCGCGGCCCGGGTTGAGCGCCAGCGCCCGCTCTATCACGTTCTCGAGCTGGCGGACGTTCCCCGGCCAGCGGTACATCATCATCTGGCGCATCGCCTCCTGCGAGACGGCGACAGCGTCCCGCGGCGGCGTCTGGGCTGCCCCGATCCGCGCGACGAACGTCCGAACGAGCAGCGGGATGTCCTCGCGCCGCTCGCGCAGCGGCGGCAGTTGGATCGGGATGACATTCAGCCGGTAGTAGAGGTCCTCCCGGAACTCGCGTGTCTCGATCTGGGCTGCCAGGTCGGCGTTGGTCGCGGCGATCACCCGCACGTCCATCTTGATCGGATCGTTTGTTCCGACCCGTTCGAACTCCCGCTCCTGCAGCGCCCGCAACAGCTTCGCCTGCAGATTGGTGCTCATGGTGGAGACCTCGTCGAGAAAGAGCGTGCCGCGGTGCGCCTGTTCGAAGCGGCCCTTCCGGTTGGCAACCGCTCCGGTGAACGCGCCGCGGACGTGGCCGAACAGTTCCGCCTCGAGCAGTGTCTCCGGGATGGCGCTGCAGTTGAGGGCGACGAAGTGCTCGTGGCGACGCGGGCTGTTGTGGTGGATCGCGCGCGCCACGAGTTCCTTCCCGGTGCCGGTCTCGCCGGTGATCAGTACGGTGCTGGTCGCGGCGGCCACCGTCTTGAGCAACGTGCGCAACGTGTGCATCGGCTGGCTCTCGCCGACGATCCCCTCAAGGCGGTAGCGCTGCTGGAGCTGTGAGCGGAGGTACTCGTTCTCGGAGCGGAGCCGCCGGCGCTCAAGGGCCGTCGCGAGTGTGTGCAGCAGGCGGTCGAAGGGGCAGGGCTTCTCGATGAAGTCCGCCACGCCCTGCTTGATCAGCGTGACTGCGGTCTCGACCGTGGCGTACCCGGTCACTACCACCGCGACGATCTCGGGATAGCGTTCCAGCGCAGCCTCGACGACAGCCGTACCGTCGATGCCAGGCAGGCGTAGGTCGGTGATGACCACGTCGAACGCGAACTCCGCCAGCCGCTCGCGTGCAGCTTCGCCACTCTCCGCCTGCGCGACCCGATAGCCGTGTTCGGTCAGACGCTCCGCCCACGACTCGCGTAGCGGCGCCTCGTCCTCGACAAGTAGTAGGTGCGTCTCGTTTTCAGGCACTTGCGCGTAGAAGAGCCGGGAGTGTCAGCATTTTGACGCTCCGATCGGAAAGGGGTCAAGGCGCGGGCACCATTGAAAGGACCAGGGGGCTACAGTTGGCGCACCCCCCTGCCGATACCCCGTTCGTGACAGGAGAGGGCGCCGCCGGGTACGGCGTCCTCCCGCGGTTGTGTCATCGGATCGGAGAACAGAGACATGAACGTGGACCGAAAGACCGTCTCGATCGTGAAGGCCTGCGAGCTGGTGGGCGTCAGCCGGCGCACCATCTACAACTGGATCGCCAGCGGTAAGGTGGATTACGTCCGAACCGCCGGGGGATCGGTGCGGATCTTTGCCGACACGCTCTGGCGCCAGCCGGATGCCACCTCGGCCCGGCGTCCTCTGACCGATTCCTCTGCCCATTAGCGCCCCCGGCACCGTCTCCGATACGTTAGCCCACTCCGTCCGTCCCCTCCCCCGAAAATACGAAGCCAGGATCGTCAAGAACATGACGGTCGGAGTGTCGACCGTCAGACCGTTGACGCACATTCTGGCTCACCAATGCTGATCACTGCCTGCTCCTGCTCATTCCCGCACACGTTTTCGCGCCGCCGTAACTTATTCAAACAAAGTGGTTTGCAGGTTTCTGCGCGACCTTGCCGCCGGCCGGCGTGCCCCGATCTGCTCGGGTTGGCACAGATCTTGCGGTCTCTCGGGCCATGGAGCAACAAAGTCGACCCCAAACGCGGCAGGAACGGATCGATGCGAGCGTGCAGTTCGTCAACACGCTCGCGCGGCGGATGGCGGCGCAGATGCCTCATTCGATCGATGTCGGCGACCTGATGCAGGATGGGATGATTGGCCTGATCGACGCCGCCGACCGGTTCGATTCCGCCCGCGGCATCAAGTTCGAGACGTTCGCGGAGCGTCGTGTCCGCGGAGCGATGATTGACGCGTTACGCCGAGGAGCCTGGCCGCGCGGCATCCGGCGCGTGCGCCGCGAGGTGAACGAGGCACGTGAGAAGCTCCGCGCCGAACTGGGTGGAGAGCCGGGCACGGCTGACATCGCGCGTCATCTCCGGATGGACGAGCGCAAGCTCGCCCGGACCCTCCGCCGGATCGGCGTCATCGAGGCGACATCGCCGCTCGCGACGAGCGAAATGGTAGAGGCGGCTGACCTGCCGCCGGTCATGTCTCCCAGCTCACCGCCGGCCCCGGACGAAGCGTGTGAACGGGTCGAGGTCCAGGACCGCATACGCGCTGCAATCGCCGCGTTGCCGGAACGGGAGCGGAAGATTGTGACCCTCTACTACTACGGCGACGTCACGATGAAGGAGATCGGCACCGAGATCGGCGTCAACGAATCGCGCGTGTCGCAGCTTCGCGCCCGTGCCATCGGGCGGCTCCGCAGCCTGCTGGCGCCCGACCTGGCGCCGGAGATGCTCGCGGATGCGCTGACCCAGGCACCGCCAAGCCCTGGGTTGAAGAAACGGTTGCCGATGGCCAAGGCGGGTCTCGCGTCGTCGCGGCCCGCTGTCGCTGTGCGTGTGGCGGCGCGGTAGCCTCCCCGCGCCGCCGACCCGGACATCCCCGCGCGCCGTTCTGCGGGCGGGCGGGGTGTCCGGGTGGATTTGCGGCCCGGTTGACGTCCGAGGTTGACGCTAGCCGGCGGCAGGCAACTCCACCAAGAACGACGCCCCCTCGCGCGGTGTTGATCTGACCGTCATCCGTCCGCCATGGTCGCGCACGATTGCATGGGCGACGGTCAGGCCGAGGCCAGTCCCCTTGCCGGGCGACTTGGTGGTGAAGAACGGATCGAAGATTCTCTCCTGCACGTCCGGCGGAACCCCGGGACCGTCGTCGTGAATCTCCAGCACAACCAGGCGGTGATCGACATCGTGCCACGATCGTGCGATTAGCGTTCCTCGGCCGTTGCTCGCCAGCATCGCCTGCTCGGCGTTGATCACCAGGTTCAGCAGCACCTGTTTCAGATGGTGCGCGTCGGCGAAGACCGGCGGCAGTCCGGTCGCCAGCGCATCGATGGTGGTGACGTTCGAGACCCGCTGATCGTACGCGCGGAGCGACAAGGTCTCGCGCGCGACCTGGTTCAAATCGACCATGGCGCGAGTCGTGTGGCGCTTGCGCGAGAAGTCGAGCAGGTTGCGGACGATCCTCGCGGCGCGCTCCGACTCGCCCAGAATCGTCTTGATCCCCCGCTTTGTCAGGTCATCGTGGGAGAGCCCGGCAAGCCGTTCCGCCCAGGTGAGTATGGTTGCAAGCGGGTTGTTCAGTTCGTGTGCTACGCCCGACACGGTCTGGCCGAGCGCAGCCAGCTTCTCCGCCTGCAGCAACTGGTGGTAAATGTCGCGACCCTGATCCTCCAGCGCGCGCCGTTCACTCACGTCGCGCAGCACCGCCTCGACGTGCGCGGTATCGTTGTCGCCGATCCGGGCCGCGTGTGCCGTCACCTCCACCCAGATCGACCTCTCGTCGACCCGTCGCAGACGTACCAGGTGGTCGGTCACCGCACCGTCGCGCAGCAACTGGCCAACCAGTGCGCGGTGCGCTGCGGCGTCCACGAAGCGATCCGCTTCGAAGGGACGCACCTCCTTGTCCGCGGCGTCCGGCTCGAAGCCGAACATCAACTTCAGGTACGGATTGGCGGCGATGGTCGTACCCGTGCCGTTGCGGGGGAGCAGACCGACGTACATGCCGGTATGCACCGAGTCGAACAGCCGCGCGAGTGGGTCACGCGGGCCCGCGAGGGACGGCGCCTCGGATCCTGCGTGCCGGTAGGCGTCGGGCGGCACGGCCCTGTTCGTCCTCGCCGCTAGTTTGCGTTGGCCGGAGGGGCGGGTGTCGGCGTGTGCAGCGGCGAACCGGCGTACAGCCGTTCGATCTCGTCGCGGATGTCGGTCACCCGTGCGCCCGATGCATACATCTGCATCGCGGTCCGGCCGACATCAACGCAGGCGATGCAGGCCATTCCGTGCTCTTCCCACTCGAGCACGTTGCCGTCGGCGCTCCGCTCGCGGACGAAACAGTCGGCGTTCCGCCTGTGGCCGCGAGTCTCGCAGCCGCAGAAGCAGGGAACGTACTCGAGCACCTCGGGGTGGCGCGCCGCGAACATGTACACGTCGCGGATTACCTCAGGGTCACGCGGGATCAGATTGGCCTGCAGCGGAAGCGGCGGCATCGCCGCGTCAGCCGGCGGGGTGGGCGTCCGTTCCTCGGGACGCGGCGTCGGCGGGGCAGGAGGCCGCTCTGGCATCTCGTCCGACACGTTGGCGGCGGTTTCGCCCTCTGGCGTCGCCGGCGCATCGCTGCCGGCGTTCAGCCCCAGAAAGGCGATCAGCGCGAGCGCGGCGACCGCGCCGCCGATCAGGATCCAGGGGGGGCCACCCTTGTTCTCGACCGCCCGCTCAGGAGACGGCGCCAACGATCCGCGGCTCCGGGACTTCCTCTTGCCTGCCATGGCAGCATTTTATCACGGGCTGCCGTTCCCTCCGTTGAGTCCGCGTACCTTCGGACCCAGCGCGAAGGTCATCGTCCCGTCGATCACCACCTCGTCGCCGACGCGGGCGAAGCCCTTCAGGCGCCCCATGCGGCTCCGGAGCCGGACTACCTCCGCCTCGATCACCACGACGTCGCCGGGGTGGACCGGTCGATGGTAGCGAACCCGCTCGATGCCGGTGAAAAAGGGGAGTTTTTGCCGGTTCTCCGGCTTGGCAAGGATCAGAATCGCGCCCACTTGCGCGACCGCCTCGGTCAGGATCGTCGGGGGGAGGACCGGGGCGCCGCCAGGGAGAGTGGAGAGGTACCGTTCGTTCAGCGAGACGTTCTTGACGCCGACGATCCGCTTGTCCTGCTCGAACTCGGTGATCCGATCGACCAGGAGAAAGGGATAGCGGTGCGGCAGGATCCGTTCGATGGCGGCGTTGTCAAGGGGCAGTGTCAGATAGTCGGTCACGGCGCAGAGTATATCGTTCCTGCGCCGCGGCTGATGCAGTCCGCCCAGTCGGACGGATAGCCGCGCCGGGGTCCAGTGTTCGAACGGGTGCGGGATGCTTCTTTGCCAGCGCCTGCCTGAGTTGGTGCATCCCGTCAGGACCCCGGCACGGTTGCTAAACAAGTCGCAAGTTCCGTGCCAAGGATGAGCGACCCTCCGCGAAGAACGCGGTTGACGCGATATTCCGGGGTGTTCCGCGTCATCCGCTCCATCGGCGCAACCTGGGGGTCACCAGTCGAAGGCGTGCGCTTCCATTCTGGATTACGGTCTTTGACCTCTACAGGTGACGGAAGAGCGGAAGCGTCGGGGGCGGGGCCGGGGCTCAGCCGCGGGCGCGGGCGCGGGCGCGGGCGCGGTGTGCGGTCTCTACTCCGGGGTCCGCGGAGACTAGCGTCGCCAGTTGCGCTGCGATGATTTCCACCGTCGACTGCACCGCCTCGCTTCGTTCCCAACCGTCGTTCAACTCCAGCGACAATACGCCGCTGCAACGGCCGGGCGAGGTGAGCGGTGCGACGATCGCACCGTACGCGCCGTAGCCATTGGACGCGACGACATGCATCAGGCCGTCGCGCCACGCAGCGGCCGTGGCGTTGTCGCCGTCGCACGGCAATTGACCGATCCTGGCAAGCGCCGCGGCGGAGTAGCCGTGACCGATCGCGGGGCGAAGTGCATCGCCGCTTCCGTCGAGGACCCAGACGATGACGCCGCTCGCATTCAGCACCTGTGCCGCTCTGGCGAGCAGCGCTGGTAAGTCGGCAGGGCTGGTCGAACGGACCAGATCGGTGCAGAGGTCAGCCGCCCGCTGCAGGTCGGGGGTTGGTTCGCGTGGCTCTGCCTGCGCCGCCCCCGTTACCTCCGGTCCTTCCTCGGCTGCCGGTGTTACCTCCGCCGCCGGCAGGGCTGTGGGCCGTCCACCGCTCGTCTCCTTGAGGCCGAGCAACTGCCGGGCAGTCCCGGCCCCGTCGGTTTCCTCATCCTCGGCAGGCCGCGCAGCACCGGCGGGTGGCAGCAGCAGAAGAATTGCCAACAGGATCGCACTCGCCCCGCCCGCCAGCAAGACCCCTTCGGTCCTCCGCCCCGCCGCCGCGGCTGCCTGATGTGTAGCCCGCTCCACAGTCCGAGCCCGGTCGATCTGGTCCGCAACCAGGCTCGTCAACTCGCCGGTATCGGTGAAGATCAGGTCGGATGCCATCAGCGGGCGCTCCGCCAGCACATGCTCCCGAATCTGAACGTCCAACCGTTTCAGGGAAGCGAGCAGCGCCTCCGCTTCGTCGAGCGCGGCCCCGGCCGCGGTCGCGTCACGGGCCAGCGCCGCCAGCTGAGCAGCCACCCCTTCGAACCGACGTGAAACGTCCACCATCCAGTAGTTGTCGTCCTGTCCGGCAGAGACGTACGCGTGCTGGGCGGCGCGGAGATCGCCCAACGCGACTTCGAGCATCCAGGTGTCCGAGACAAAGGCCTGCTCCGCCCGCTGATGGCCGGCTATCCGCTGTTCGGCAAGGAAGATCTGGTAGGACGACGCGCCAACGGCACCAAGCATGGCGACAACGAGGCCCACTCTCAGCCAAACCCGGCGCATCTAAGATTCCAATCATACCAGACCCGCACATCTTGTGGTGCCGGCGTTCCGGCACCGGAAGATGATGGGGGTTGCGTTGGCGCGGGATCGGCCGATAGGACAGAGAGGGTTCGTCCGTATCGGCATGCAGGCTGGGATCATCATCAATCCGGCGGCGGGGCGGAGCGGCTTCCGGCGGGCTGAAGCGCATCGGCGGCAGGCCGAAGCGGCGCTCGTCCGTTATGGCTTCGAGGGGGAGGTCTGCCTGACCGAGCGGCGGGGAAGTGCCCGCACACTGGCCCGCTCGATGCTCGACGCGGGAGCCGGCGTGATCATCGCGTGGGGGGGTGACGGCACCATCAATGAAGTGGCGTCCGAGGTGATAGTGGCCGGGGCGGCCCTGGGCGTCGTCCCGGGCGGGTCGGGCAACGGCTTCGCGCAGGGTCTCGGTCTCGGCCGGCGGCCGGCGGAAGCTCTTCAGACTGCGTTGACCGGAAGGGAGCGCATGATCGATACCGGAACCATCGACGGACGACTCTTCGTCAACATCGCCGGCATCGGCTTCGATGCGCATCTCGCCGCCGTCTTCAACCGGCTGGAGACTCGCGGCCCTGTTGCCTATTTCCGCGCCGGTCTCCGCGCCCTGCACCGCTACCGCGCCGAGCGCTACACGGTGCGGACGCCGAGCGCGTCGTTCGACGGGCCGGCCCACCTGCTGACGATCGCGAACTGCCCGACCTACGGAGCCGGCATGACGATCGCGCCGGGCGCGCGCGCGGACGACGGCCTGCTCGATCTGGTCGTCGTGCCGGAGCGGTCGCTCCCCTGGCTGCTCTGGCACTTGCCCTACCTGCTCACCGGCCGGGCCGACCGGGTGCCGGGCGTACGGCACCTGCCGGTATCGGCGATCGAGATCGCGGGGAACGGTCCGCTGGCGTTTCACGTCGACGGCGAGGTGTACGCCGCGCGCGGCGACCGCGTCGACGTCAGCGTCAATCGTTCGTCGCTGCGGGTGCGGGTGCCGGCAGCGAGCCGGGCCTGAGGATGGCGTACGCCGGCAGGCCGATCGCTTCAAGCCGTTCCATCACCTCGCGCGCGGGAGAGGCGCTCAGGTCTTCCGCCTGAAACTTCACCTTGACATAGCCGTCGAGCGCGTTCTGAACACCCTCGGCCTGGAGGGTGGTGCGATCCATCGTCAGGCAGTTCTTGCACCACGTGGCCCAGATGTCCAGCAGTACCGGCTTCTCCTCGGCCTCGGCCGCCGCCAGTCCCGGGTCCAGGGAGGGGTACCAGCCCTCCGCGATCAGCTCTTGCACGCTCTCGGCTACCAGGTCGGGATCCACCCAGCGCTGACTGAACAGACCGTATGACAGGAAGCCGTAGTAGACCGCCGTCCCGAGAATGAAGACGCCGAACGCCTGCTTGACCCGTACCATCCAGGGGCCCGGCTTCGGCAGCGCGGTCAGCCCCGCGCCGGCGACCGGCCAGGGGATCGCCATGCCGACCCCCAGGATGAATGGCAGCGCGAGCGCCAGCGTGACACCGGTGCCGTAGAGGTTGCTCGAGAAGACGATCACCTGGATGACAACCGGGGCGACGCACGCGCCCGCGAGCAGCGCCGCGACGGCGCCCATGCCGAACGCCAGCAGAAACGTTCCCTGTCCCGATCCCCCTCCTGGCAACCGGTTCTGCAGGCTGGAGAAATCGATCGTCACGACGTCGAACATCGCCAACCCCAGCACGACGAACAGCAACGCAATGCCGAGGTTGAACCAGGGGGAAGCGTTGATCGTCCCGAAGGTGCCTGCCGTCAGGATCACGGCGAGCCCGAGTCCGCCGTAGACAATCGCCATTGCTGCCCCGTACGCGCTCCCGAGCGCAAAGCCGCGCCAACGCGACGAGGCGCGCGCACCGGCGCCGATGATTGCGAGGTTGATCGGAATCATCGGCAGGACGCAGGGTGTGAGATTGAGGGCCAGTCCCCCCAGCAGGATCAGCGCCAGTATCGCGAGCGGGCCTCGTCCCTCGAACCAGCCGCGCTCCGCTTCACCCGTTTCCGACCGTTGAATGAACTCGAGGAACTGCTCTTCGTTCAGGTAGCCACCGGCGGTCGCCAGCACGTCGAATCGGCCGAATCGCGCAAGCGCCACCTCGCCGTCCACCGCGATGCCGTCGACTCCTGACGGCGCAGGCGGAGCGGCTTCAGGGGCCGGCGCTTCAGGCGGATCGGCGAAGGTCATCGAGGCGAAGAGCGGCGCGTGGGCCGTCGGCACCGCGGAGGCGTCCGCCGCTGCGACCCGCACCGGGAAGCTCACCTCCACGGTGGCCGGGATGTAGCACATCCGCTCGTCGCACGCCTGGTAACGGAGCGCCCCGGGCACCACATAGTCGCCCGGCGCAAGATTCCCGGCCAGGGCGAACGACGCACCGATCACGAACTCCTCTTCGAAAACCGCGAGCGGCTTCTCCGCCCCCTGCTGTTCCAGCAGGATCGGCTCGGGCCAGGCAACGCCGTCGAGCTCGATTCCCTCCGGAGGATCAAGCGTCAGCACGGTCGGGATCAGGAAGTCCTCGAGCGGCGCCTCCGAGTTGACGTGGAGGCCCCGTCCGGACGGCGACAGCGTCGCGTCGAGCGCCGCGCGGTAGGTCGACCCGGCGAGCGCGATGTCGGTCTCGCCCACCGTCTCGAGATCGATCGAGATTCGCGTCGGCTGCGCGGATGCCGGCGCGGCGCCGCCCAGCGCGAGTACAAGCAGAACCGCCTGGAGCGGACTGCAGGCCCGCCCCCATCGTCCGGACAACGGGCCTCTCATTGACGCGGTGGCGATCCCATCAAGCATCGTCGCGCTAATCAATATTGACTAGCGCCGCCCGGTCGCCGTTCACTTCCACGTCACGCAGATCGCCCCGAAGCGGGACGCGCAGTTCGGTCACCTCGCCGGCGACTTGTGCGACGATCGTCTCGTCGGGCGCTCCGCGGTACTGCAGTGTCACGGTTACCGGCAACTCGAAGAGTTTCCCCTGTTGCTCGAACCGGAGTACCGCTACGTTCTCGTTCCCGGAGCCTGCCTCGGTACGGTAACTGAACGTGAGGTCAGGGACCTCGGCTTCATGGATCCAGCGTTCGAAGAACTCCTGAAGCGAGCGCCCTGACGCCGTCTCGAACGCTCGGACAAGGTCGTCTGTTCCTGCCTTCCGAAAGCGCATCTCGTAGTAGAAGCGCCGCAGGCCTGCGAAGAAGGCGTCGTCGCCCACGGTTCGCCGCAGCATGTGGAGCACCAAGGCGCCCTTGTTGTAAACGAGCGCGCGGAAGACGCGCGGCTCGCCCTCGATCCGACCGAGGCGATTGCCCAGGTAGACCGGTCCCTGATCCGAGTGGCGGAGGCTCCACTCCTGCATCTGGGCGATCACTTCTTCGAACGTCTCCGCGCCGTTTTCGTGCTCGGCGTAGAGCGCCGCGAAGTACTGGGAAAGTCCCTCGCTCAGCCAGTGCTCGTGGTAGTTCTTCCAGCCGACTGCCTGTCCCCACCACTGGTGTGCGAGCTCGTGCGCTACGAAGAAGGAGGGGTAGTTGCTGAATGCCACCGGGTCGGTCCGCCACGAGAGGAGGTTGCCCGCCGACCGGGGCAGCGGCTGGTTCAGAACCGCGAAATAGGCGGGACTGTGGCCACCGGGCAGGAACGCGTCACTCAGCAGCAGCGTGAAGGTGGGATAGGGTAGATCCCCGAGGATCGATCCGTAAAAGCGAAGGATCGCTTCTGCTTGGGTGTAATAGTCCCCGACCCGGTCGAGAGTTCGTTCATTGGAGACAACGGCGAGTCGGACGCCGTCGTACGAGACGCCGCCGCGGTCACCGGGAGCTTCCGGCGGCGGAACGGTGGCCGGCGACTCGACCGGGATGTCGCGGGGCGCGGTGGCGACCGCGTCGTCCGAGGGCGCGTCAGCCGGCGCAAAGCGGCTGATTACCGCGGAGAGGTACCGCGCCGGCTGCAGCGTGACGAACCGGAAGCTCTGCCAGTCGTCGTCCGGCTCGTCAGCGGCGGCTGGCGCAGCTTCATCCGGCGCGCCGCTCGCCACGATGGCGTAACCGGACGGCACCGACAGGTCCAACGTGGCGGTCGCGTAGTCCGAGACCGGCGCCTGCGGATACCAGTAGCTGTTGTTGCTGTAAATGTAGCGCGGCTCCTGGAAGCCGAACGGCACCGTGGCGTCGATGATGATCTGCTGCCGGCCGAGCCAGTTTTCATCGAGTCCCTGCGGCCGGAGCAAGCCGGAGTACTGTACGTCGAGAACGAACTCCGTGCCGACGGGGGTTGAGCCGGGCGGGAGACTCACCACGAAGTTGTTGCGCTCCGGCAGCCGGAAGAAGAGGAGCGGGCCGAACCGATCCGACAGGACCGAGTGGATGTCGAGGTCGTCGGACAGGCGAAGAGTCAGTGATGTCAGGTTCGGGTCTGTCGTCCGCACGATGAGCTGGGCGCGTCCCTGGATGAAACATCCCACCAGCGTGGGCCGCGCGCTCAGGCTCTCCCGAGCGAGACCCTGCGGTTGGAACGACGCGGCGATCCGGTAGTCGCGCACATCGTACGCCCGGGTGTCGTCGTCGCTGAAGTAGCGGTCGCTTGTCGCCCGTTTCTCTGCGGACGGATAAAGCGATATGACGGTCTGTGTCTCCCGCTCGTACAGCGAGACATCTTCCGGAAGCCCCGCCGCATGGGCGTAGGTCAGGGTGCCGTACCGCTCCGTGACGATCTCCGAGACGAGATCACCTTGGCCCGGTGTCAGCGACCAGGTCCGTTCGCTCAGTTCGCTAAGGTCGACCGCAAACGACCGCGGCACGAACTCGCTGAACAGTTCCTGCGCCTGCTCGAAGTCGCTCCTCGGCACCGCGCGTTCGGCCAGCGCCGAGGGCGACACGCGGCGGTCGAACGACAGCGGGTTGAGCCGGACGTAGGCAGCCGACAGATCCGCTTCGAGCGTGTCCCGGCCGGTGAGTATCCGCACCTGACCCCGCTCCGCCTCCGGCTCCGGCGAGAAAGTGAGCACGCCATCGCCCAGTAGCAGCATCGCCGTCGTCTTTCCCGCTTGCGTCTGTGCAACGAAGGCGATGCCGTTGTTCATCCGGAGCGTCATGTCCTCGCCCGCCACCACCAGGTTGGTGGCGTCGTACGCGATATCCGGCCGGAGCGAGAGGTGGAGGAGGCCGGAGAGAACGTCGAGTTCTTCCAGATCCGCGATGCGCCAGGCGATCGGCGCGGCGGGATCGGGCGTCACTTCGAGCCTCCAGGTGCGAAGCATGCCTGCCATCCCCCGCTCGGTGAAGACTTCGACCGTCAGTTCGTAGCGGTCGCCTTCCGAGTCGCCGGTGTCGGTTTCCGTTTCCGCGTCGTCTTCGATGATCGGCCGGAGAAAGCGGGGCCGTGCTACGGCTGCGTCGACCGCCGGCAGAAACACGTCATCGGCGAAAGCGCGCGCCGCGTCCACGTTCGCATCGTCCGACAGCAGGGCCAGGAAGCCGCCCGGGTTGCTGGCGAGGAGCGCCGCCTCTATTTGGGCGACGAGGGGATCGAGTTCATCGATCGATGGCGGCGTCGTCTCCGACTGGGCCGACGCCGTGGCCGCGATGGCCAGCAAGCACGGTACAAGAAAAACCAGAACCGGAATGGCGCCGCGCTTGATCATTTGCTATCCCCCAGAAACCGCGCGGTGTACGTCTCGATGGCGTCGTAGTACCGGTGCAACACGGCGGGTTGCGCCAGGTAGACGACCCGGAAATAGCCGTCCGCCGGGTCAGTCCCGAAACCCGAACCGTATACGCAGAGCAGGCCGGTGTCACCCAGCAAACCGAGAACGAAGTCCCTGTCGCTGCGGCCCGGGGGCAATTCCACTTTCGGCATTGCGTAGAACGCCGCTGCCGGCGGGACGCAGGAGATGCCTTCGATGGCGTTGAGCCGCTCCGACGTAATCGCGGCCCGCTCCCGCAGCGCAACGAGAAACGCCGCCTGGTGCGACCGGTCCCCGTTCAGTGCCGCCGCCACCGCGAACTGCATCGGGCCGACGCTGCAGATTCGCCCGTCCGCCATGTCCTTGATCGCTTGCAGCACGGCGTCGAGACGAGGGCTGTTTCCCACCGCCATCCAGCCGGCGCGCCAGCCGGGCGCAAGGTACGCCTTCGACAGCGACGAGAACGAAATGATCGGTGCGTCCGGGTTGTATGACCCAAGCGGCGGCACCGGCCCGTCGTATGCGAGGTCCGTATAGCCCTCGTCGGAGATCAGCACGAAGTTGTAACGTTCCGCCACGTCGATCAACGCGCGGCGGCATTCGGGGCTGTAGACGGCCCCGGTCGGGTTGTTCGGATCGATCACTACCAGCGCACGCGTTCGCGGCGTGATCAGGCTGATGATGTGGTCGAGATCGGGCTGCCAGCCGTTCGCGGGATCGGTTCGGTAGTAGACGGCTTGCGCACCCAGCTTGGCGAGCACTCCGGTGTAGAGGGGATAGGTCGGGACCGACACCAGCACCTCGTCGCCCCGGTCGACCAGGACGCTGAGCGCAAGGTCGATTCCCTCCGATGCCCCGGCGGTCAGCAGGACGCGTTCGGGCGAGACGGCCAGGCCGCGTGCGGCGAAGTCGGCCGCCACCGCTTCACGCGCCTCGATTACCCCGGCTGCCGGCGTGTAGCCGTTCTGGCCGTCCCGCATCGCCCGCTCCACCGCTTCAATCAGGTGCGGCGGGGTCTGGAACCCGAACAGGATCGGATCGCCGATATTGAGGTATTCGATGTGCTGACCGGCCGCTTCGACCCTGCGCGCCTCTGCGACAATGCTTCGGATTGCGTAGTCGAAAGCCGCACTCCGGTGCGCCACCCCGATGGCGAGCGGCGCCTGAACCGTCATACGTGTTGATGATACTCCACCCCCGGCGCTAAGCTCCGCGCATGGCGGCGCGTACCGAACTGTGTCTCCGGCTCCCGAACAGCCCCGGCGCCCTTGATCGCCTCTGCCGGGTGCTGGGCGACGCGGGGGTGAATATCGTGGCCCTCAGCGTCGAGGCGACCGGCACGCTCCGGATGGTGGTGGACAATCCGCTCCGCGCGGCCGGCGCGCTCGAGGAGGCGGACTACCGGGCGGAGCAGCGCGACGTACTGTTCCTGGAGCTGCCCAATGGGCCGGGCGCCCTCGCGGACGCCGCCCGCCTTCTGGCCGGGGCCGGCGTCAACGTCGAGTACGTCTACGCCACCACGACGGAGGGACATCCGACTGCGGGCGTTGTAGTTGGCGTCGAGGACGCCCAACGCGCTGCCACCGCGACAGGCATCTGACCGGGTGTCCCCGCCTTTGCGGTCGTGGCTGACGCAGCAACCGCGCCGCCGGGCCGTAGGTGCTGGACTGGCTGGACAAGTCGCGCGCCACCTGCCGCGCTCAGTCGCGCGATTCCGGCGCGCGGCGCGCCGGACCGGACGGCGCGACGGCCGCTTCCAGTGCGTCGGTCAGCTCTTCGAGGGCTGCCCGTTCCGTGTCGGCGGCGTACAGGATGGCGCGGGTCTCCTGCAGCGAGGGGGTGCTCCACTCCTCGCCGTCGAAGCGGACCCGTCCGTCGGTGTCGAATTCCACCAGAACGGCGTCCATCGGTTCGACGTAAAGGCGCATCTAGTCGACCGTCTCCGGAGCATGCTCCGGCGGCCCCGCCGTGCCGCCATGGTCGTCCACCGCCGCGCTTGCGGGAGATGCCTCCACGTCGAGCGTCAACGCGTCGTCCATCAGACCGATCCGGACCGTCCCGCCATGTTCGAGCTTTCCGAACAGGATCTCGTCGGTCAGCGGGGTCCGCACCTCGGTCTGCACGACGCGGGCGAGGGGGCGCGCGCCGTAAGCCGGGTCGTAGCCCTTCGCGGCCAGCCAGACGCACGCCGCCGGCTCCAGCGTGATCGCGATACGACGCTCGGACAGTTGCGACTCAAGCTGCAGGATGAACTTCTCGACGATTGTCTCCATCGTCGCCGGAGTGAGCGCATCGAAAGGAATGATCCCGTCGAGGCGGTTCCGGAACTCCGGGCTGAAGATCCGCTCGATCGCCGCCTTCGTCCGTCCCTGGGCCGTGGTGGTGCGATCGTCGCCAAAGCCGATGGCGCCCGCGCTTGCCTCGCGTGATCCGGCGTTGGACGTGAGGATCAGGATGACGTGGCGGAAGTCCGCCTTCCGGCCGCCATTGTCCGTCAGCGTCGCGTGGTCCATCACCTGCAGCAGGATGTTGTAGATGTCAGGATGCGCCTTCTCGATCTCGTCGAGCAGGACGACGCTGTAGGGATGGGTTCGCACGGCGTCGACCAGGAGCCCGCCCTGCTCGAAGCCGACGTAGCCGGGCGGTGCGCCAATCAACCGCGCCACCGAGTGCTTCTCCATGTACTCGCTCATGTCGTAGCGGACGAACTCGTTGCCCAGGTGAATGGCGAGCTGGCGGGCCAGCTCCGTCTTCCCGACGCCGGTCGGGCCGGTGAAGAGGAAGGAGCCGGCGGGACGGTCGGGGATCCCCACGCCCGCGCGCGAACGCTTGATCGCCGCCACAACCGTACCCACCGCCTCCGACTGGCCGAAGACCACCCGCTCGAGCGCTTCGTCGAGCGTCCGGAGCCGTTCCTTGTCGGAGGAGGTGGCCTGCTTGTCCGGGATGCGCGCCATCCGCGCAACCACCCGCTCGATGTCCTCCACGGTCACTTGCGGCGGCTCGCTCCCGAGTGCCCCGGCATCGGACGTCCCGGCGGCAGACTCACCCGGTTCGCCACCCCCGCTCACCGTCCGCCGCATCCCGATCGTCGCCCCCGCTTCGTCGATGATGTCAATCGCCGCATCGGGCAGCCTTGACTCGCGCAGGTGCCGCTTGGCCAGCCGCGCCGCCGCCGGCACGGTCTCCGGTGCGAACGTCACGCCGTGGTGTTCCTCGTAGCGGGACTGAAGCCCCTCGAGGATCTTCGACGTCTCGTCAACGCTCGGCTCCTCTATCACGATCTTCTGAAGCCGCCGGGCGAGCGCACGGTCCTTCTCGATGTGCTTGAACTCCTCGAAGGTCGTGGATCCGATCACGCGCAGGTCCCCGGCGGACAGCAACGGCTTGATCAGCGTCGCCAGATCCATGGTTCCGCCCGTCGTGGCGCCCGCCCCCACCGTTGCGTGGACTTCATCGATGAAGAGGATCGGCAGCGGGTGATCCTCCAGTGCGTTCACCACCGCCTTGAACCGCTCCTCGAAGTCGCCGCGGTAGCGCGTGCCCGCAAGGAGCGCCGCCGTGTCCAGCGACAAGACCTCCGCGCCGGCGAGCCGCGCCGGGATGTCGTCCTGGGTAAGGCGCGCGGCCAGTCCCTCGGCCAGCGCCGTCTTGCCGACGCCCGCGTCGCCGACAAAGACCGGGTTGTTCTTACGGCGCCGGCAGAGGATCTGCAGCGTGCGCTGCAGCTCGGGCTTCCGTCCAATCAGGGGATCAAGCTTGCCGCCGCGAGCACGCTCCGTCAGGTTGACCGTATAGGTGGCGAGCGGATCGCGCGCCCCGGCTCGATCTTCGGTCTCGGCGCCCGCCTCCGCGCCGTGTCGCGCCCCGTCTGCCTTCTCGGCCGGCACCTTCGTGATGCCGTGCGAGATGTAGTTGAGGATGTCGAGACGCGTCACACCCTGCTGATCGAGCAGCTGCGCGGCGTACGCTCTCGGCTGCTGCAGGATGGCGGCGAGCACGTCGCCCGAACGGACCTCGTCCTTCCCGGCGCTCTGGACCTGCAGCACCGCGGTCTGCAACACGCGTCGAAAGCTGAGCGTCTGTGCAGGCTCGGTTGTCCGCTCGCGGCGTCCGGCCGTCTCCAGTGTCGAGAGAAACTCGTCGAGCGTGCTCCGCAGCCCCGGCAGGTCGGCGCCGCACGCCGCGAGAATCCGCTCCGCCTCCGCGTCGTGCGCCAGCGCGTACAGCAGGTGTTCCAGCGTCAGGTGCGTATGCCGGCGCGACATCGCCTCGCGGTAGGCGACGTTCAGAATGAACTCGAGCGACGTGCTGAACATAGCGGCCCGCCTACGCGTCCCCTTCTTCCATAGTTGCCTGCAGCGGAAATCCCTCGCCTGCGGCGAGCTCGCGCACCATATCCACCTTCGTCTCCGCGATCTCGTACGGGTAGGCGCCGCAGACCGCCTGACCCTGGTTATGGACCAGCATCATCAGGCGAAACGCTTCGGCCGGCGTCTTCTGGAACACATCCTCGAGGATCGAGACGACGAAATCCATCGTCGTGTAATCGTCGTTCAGCAACAGGACGCGGTACATCTTCGGCGTGACGGTCTTATCGTCGGCCCGTTCAAGTACTTCGTCGCCGGTCTGTCGATTGGTGTCGAGGTCCGCCATCGGTACATCATCAGCGTACCGATAGCACTTTCGCCGGGTCAAGCACGGTAGAATCGCCGCCGTGCAAGCGCTCGAGCCCGGTATCAGCTACGTCGATCTGACCCATCTCGGCCGCCGCCGGGTGATCGCGGCGACCGTCGTGGAGGGGGACGGCGGCGTCACGCTGATCGACCCCGGCCCGGCGTCATGCCTCGGCGCCTTGCGTGAGGCGCTCGGCGAGGCCGGCATGGCGATTGCGGACATCCGGACGATCCTTCTGACCCACATCCACCTCGACCATGCCGGCGCCACCGGAACGCTGCTGCGCGAGAATCCGGCCATCACGGTTTACGTCCATGAGCGGGGCGCGCCGCACATGATCGATCCGGAGAAGCTGCTCGCGAGCGCCGCCCGGCTCTATGGCGAGCAGATGAACATTCTTTGGGGGGCGTTCCTGCCGGTCCCGGAGGCTAGCGTCCGTGTCCTGACTGGCGGCGAGCGGATCGAGGCGTCGGGTCGGCGCTTCGACGTGGCCTACACGCCGGGCCATGCCTGGCACCATGTCAGCTTTTTCGAACGGAACAGCGGCATCGCGTTCGTCGGTGATGTCGCCGGCGTGCGGACCAGCCAGGCGACCTTCGTCATGCCGCCGACCCCCCCGCCGGACATCGACCTCGACACGTGGGTTGACAGCATCGAGCTGATCCGGGCCTGGAATCCCTCCAGACTGCTGATCACCCACTTCGGTCCGCACGCGGATGTCGCCCCTCACCTGGATGCGGCGATCGAACATCTCCGGGCCGTGACCAATATCGCCCGCGCCGCGATCGAAGCGGGCGGCGACGACGTCGCACAGGCGTTCCGCTTCATCGCCAGGACGAACGCCTACATCGCCGACAATCTACCGAAAGAAGAGGAGGCTTACTACACCGCCCCCGCCCCGCTCGATCAGTGCTGGCTCGGTCTTGCCCGCTACTGGAAGAAGCAGGGCGTCACCGCGCCATAGAGCCTCTCAGGCCCCCGGCGGTGGGTCGCCACGGAGCCAACGGACAAGCGCCTTGTCGGGATTGGCGATCTCGTCGAGCGACGTGTACCAGTAGCGTTCCCACCCGGTCTCGGGCATTCCGGTGAAGAGCATCAGGTTAAGCGGGTACGCCTCGCTGTCGGTGCACCGCCGGAAGTCATCGCGAAAGAGGAACGTCGGTTTGCCCCAGGCAATGGCCAGGCCCAGTTCAACCATCACCCCTTCGTCGGGGGGGCACCCGTTAACCACGGCGAAGATCCCGTCCGCCTCCCGCACATCGCGGACGTCCGCCTGGCCAATCCGGTACGCCCATCCCCCGCCCCGCGTGTCGACTTGATTGTTACGTGCGAACGGTTCCCAAACCTCAGCGCCGACGGCGTCCAGTGAGGCGACCAGCGCCTGAAGCGGCTCGGCCTTCAACTGGGCGGAGAAACCGTACGGGTTCGCCAGGTAGAGCGTCTTGCGGGTCGGCACGTCGCGGGATTGGGATTCGGGCGTGCAGCCGGCCGGCGTCAGTTGCCGCTGCTGCCGGGCACCTCGTTGCCGGCGATCCAGACCGACTCGATCGTCTTGCTGTTCGTGATGTCGACCGACGGGTCTGCGGCGTAGACGACGAAGTCGCCATGGTTGCCCGGCGCCAGGCGGCCGACGCCCTCGATGCCGAGGCAGTCGGCGGCGGCGCTCGTAGAGGCAACGATCGTCTCCATCGGCGTCATTCCCGCCTCCACCATCAACTCCAGCTCGCCATGCTCGAAGTAGCCCTGGAAGCGGCCGGCGGGGCCGGTGTCGGTTCCCATCGCGATCGGGACTCCGGCGTCGTGGAGCGCCTTCAGGTTCTGCATCGCGGTTGGGAACTGGGCCTTGTAGGTCTGCGCGCTCGAGCTGTTGCGCACGCGTTCCATCCGCTCCGGTTCCTGGAGGGCAGCCATCACCGCCGGGTCCGCATCACGCAGGAAGAAGGCATCGTCGAACCAGTCCGGCCGTTCCTCGTAGACGTAGGTCGACACCTCGCGCATCAGCGTGGGGCAGTAGCAGACGCCGGTTTCCTGCAGCAGGGCGATCAACTCGTCATCCACGTCGACGTCACGCACGCTGTGGCCGAGGAAGTCGCTTCCCGCCTGGAGCAGGCCCTTCGCGTCCTCGAGGTAGTAAAGGTGCGACGTCAGCTTCAAACCGCGGGCATGCGCCGCGTCGATGACCGCCTTGTACACGTCCGGCATCATCTTCTGCGAGTTGCCCAGGTTGTCGTCGACCCGGAGCTTGATGAAATCGACACCCATGTCGGCCACTTCATTCACCCTCGCGGCCACTGCTTCCGGGTCGTCACCGACGATCACCGGACCGGAGAGACGGAGCCGTGCGTGCGTGGGGCCGGCATCCTCGCGGTTGCGCACCGCGACGCCCGCGGGGCCGCCTCCGCCCAGACTCGCCACCGTCGTGATTCCGTAGCGGGCATAGAGCCCCAACTGATGCTCAATGTGTTCCTCGGTGTAGAAGGAGGGATCCGCCTCGAGGCCGCGGACGTTGTTAACGTGACCGTGCGCGTTGATCAGCCCCGGGGTGACGACCCGGCCGGTGAGATCGATGGTCGCCGCGTCGGCCGGGATCTCGACGGCGTCGGCGGCGCCGACTGCCTCGATCATCCCGTCGCGCACCACCATCGTCCCGTTGTCGATGGCTCCGCCTTCGCCGGTTATCAGCTTCGCGCCGGTGAAGGCGAGCAGCCCGGGAGTAGGCTCCACCACTTCCGGCTCGCTCGGTCCGCACGCCGCTACCGTCAGCGCCGCGACGGCAAGGGCCGCCGCGGCCATCGCTCCAACTCGTGCCTGCCCGCGCAGTCCGGTCATTTCGTACCGCTCCTCAGTTCTCGTTGTCCTGCAGCTCCTCGAGGATCTCACCGAGGCGCTCTATTTCGTCGCCGTAGAGCGCCCAGTTGCCTTCACGCTGCGCCTGCAGGGCGCTGGTGTAGCGATCCCGGGCCTGGGTGGCCAAGGAGGAGGAGGCGGCCGCGGCCGCCAGCGCGGACAGGTCCCCGCCGGCGACGGGGTCGACGCCCTGCGCGGCGTCGGTCAGCAGCAGATTGGTCGTGGGGGGTCCCAACCCCGGTGGTGCGTCGCTGAACAGTCGTTCGAGCGCACGGTCGAGTGTTTCCTCCATCACGATCTGATTCTGATAGGCGACGATCACGCGAGTCAGCTGCGGGATCCGCCCGCCCGAGGCGCGCAGGTACATCGGCCGGACGTAGAGCAACGCCTCCTCGATCGGGATGACCAGCAGCGTCCCCTGAATCACTTCGGAGCCCTGCTGGTTCCACAACGTGATCTGCGGCGAGATCACCTGGTCCTGGTTGATTCGGGCGACGATCTGCGACGGGCCGAATATCAGCTTCTGCTTCGGGAACTGGAAGACGAACATCCTGCCGTAGTTCTCGCCGTCGCTGCGCGCGACCATCCAGGCGGCCAGATTGTTCTTGCCGCGCGGCGTAAAGGGGAGCATCTGAATGAACTCCGCCCGCTCCTCCCCCGGCAGCCGCATGATGGTGTAGTAAGGCTCCATCTGCTCGTTGTCGATCACCGGTACCTCCCACTGGTCCTCGCGGTTGTAGAAGACCGATGGGTTGCTCATGTGGAAGGTGGAGTAGATCGCCGTCTGCAGCGAGAAGATGCCCTCCGGGTAGCGGATGTGGTCGCGCAGCGATTCCGGCATCGCGTCGAGCGGCTGCAGCCAGCCCGGGAAGACCTTCCCGAGCGTGACCGCGATCGGATCGTCCGGCTCCGCAAGGTAGAAGGTGGTGTCGCCGTTGTACGCGTCGATGATGATCTTCACCGAGTTGCGGATGTAGTTGATGCCGTCCGTCACTGGCGTCGAGTACGGATAGTTGCCGGTCGCCGTGTAGGCGTCGCGCATCCAGTACAGCCGGCCGTCGGCGATCACCAGGTACGGATCCGCGTCGTACCGGAGAAACGGCGCGATGTTCGCTACCCGCTCCGAGATGTTCCGGTGGTAGATGATGCGGCTGTCGGCGTTGACCTGTCCGCTCACCAGGGTCTCGTACGACCGGAAGTGCAGGCTGAAGAGCAGGCGGCGGAAGACGTTCCCGAGCATGATGCCGCCGGTGCCGTCGTAGCGCGACGAGACGTTGTCGTCCCCCTCCGGGTAGTGGAACTCGTCGGTGTTGGTATTGACCAGTACATAGTTGTTAGACAGTTCGCCGAAGTAGATGCTCGGCTGAACCACCTGGAGGTCGGTGTCCGACCTCGGCGGCAGGTCCTGGATGAGGAGCACCGGGAGGCCCTCCGGCGTCACCTGGTTCACCGGGCCAAGCGCGACTCCGAAGCCGTGCGTGTACTGCAGCCGCTCGTTCACCCACGACCGGTTCGGCAGGCTGTCCGAGTTGAGCTCGCGGCCCGACAGCATCGTCTGTCGGTACTGGCCGTCGATCATGTAACGGTCGTTGTCGACCGAGGCGAACTCGTAGTAGGTCCGGATCTCCTGGATTTGCCCGAAGGTGTCGAGTAGCGGCTGGTGGTCCCAGAGCCGGATGTTGTTGATGGTTTCGGCGTTGTTCTCGATGTCGTCCAGCGTCAGCGTTGCGTCGCCTGAGACCTGCCGCACCTCCACTGCGTCAAGGTCGAACGCGGTGCGTGTCGCGGCGATGTTGTGCGCGATGTAGGGCGCCTCCTTCTCTTGCTCGTCAGGCGTCACGACCAGTTGCTGCATCAGCCCGGCGGCGGCCCCCCCGCCAACCCAGGCGAGCGCGTAGACGCCCACTGCGGCCGCGACGGGCCATGCATTCGAGGCAAACGCGCCGTAGAGCGCCGCCCCCGCCGCAAGGACAGAAACCGCCATCATGATGCGGAGAACCGGCAGACGGACCATCACGTCCACATACGAGGCGCCGTGCACAATTCCGGCCGGTGTCGTCAGCAGGCGCGGCATGTCGAGGTACGCACCCCAGGCAAACAGGACGAATATCGCGGCGGTCAGCAGCAGCAGATGCTGGCGCGCGGCCGAGGCGACACGGAAGCCGGCCTGATCGAACGCGATCTCGCCCGCCACGATGTACGCGCCGGCTGCCCCTGCGAGCGCGAGCATCACGATCGACTGCAGGCCGATGCGGAGCAGATCGAGGAACGGGAGCGTAAAGATGTAGAAACCGGCATCGCGTCCGAACAGCACGTCCGCATTGCCGAATGGCGTTGCCTCCAGGTACTGCAGGACCGTAATCCAGCGGCTCGACGCCACCCCGGCGACGAACAGCGACACCAGCGCCGCGATTGCCAGCGCCACGAAACCGAGGTGATGCCGTTCGAGGATGATCGGCTGCAGGTCGCCGCCGCCGGTGAAGATGACGAACGGGCGGCGCACGCGACGCACGGCCAGGCGCAGGTTGCTGAAGAGGAACGCGAAAGCAACCAGGAACGCTGCGATGCCGACCAGCCCCCTCGCGGTCAGGCTCTTGAGGAAGACGCCCTGATAGCCCACTTCGCCAAACCAGAGCCACTCCGTGTACAGCTCCGCCAGCGACGGCAGCATCACGAAGAGCACCAACGCGACGAGTGCGAGCGACAGCTTGACGCGCATCAGCCCGAAGGTTAGTTGACCCGGTCACTGCGTGCAAGGCGGGCGTAAGAGTAGCCGCGGGCGGATCAGAGTTCGCGAAGCGCAGTCGCCACCGGCAGGCGGGCGGCCCGGATGGCGGGGAAGAGGCCACCGAAGAAGCCCATCATGACGGCGATGACGATCCCCTGAACGGTCAGCGCCGGCGTCACCAGGAAGGCGAACGCCACCTGGCTGAAGGTCTGGAAATTCAGCGTCGCGGCCTGGTAGCCGTTGAAGGCGAGGTAGGCGAGCGACCCGCCGATAACGCCCCCCGTGATGCTGAGCAGGATTGATTCCAGCATCACCGAGATAACGACCGGCAGCCCGGAGAAGCCGAGCGCGCGCAGCGTCGCGATCTCGCGTGTCCGTGTGGCGACGGCGTTGTACATCGTGTTGATCGCCCCGAAGACGGCGCCGATCCCCATAAGTACGGCGATGAACGTGCCGACACCCCGGATGATGCCGGTCATCAGCTCGGACTGGCCGGCGTAGTAGTCGGTCTCGCGCTCCACCATCACGTCGAGCCGAGGGTCGGTTGTCAGGGCGTCGCGGAAGTTGTCGAACGTCGCGGCCGATTCGAGCTTCGCGAAGACCGACTGCACCGTGTCGCCCCGCCGGTACGCGGGGCCCAGAATGCGCGCGTCGCACCAGATTTCCGATTCCGCGATCGTCCCGTCCGCGTCGAAGATCCCCACTACTTCCCAGGTGCTCTCGCCCCAGCGCTGCGTCGAGCCCAGCTCCAGGCCGACGAACTGCAACGTGGCGCTGCGGCCGACGATGATCTCGTTGGTGCCGGGACGGAACGCGCGCCCCTCGACGATCCGCAGCTCGTCGCGGATGTCGAACGCCGCGGGTTCGACGCCGCGCAGCGGCACGTTCGCTGCGGTCCCGGTGGTCCGTTTCGGGACGTCGACGACGACGAACAGCTCGGCGGAGGCCACCGGCCCGCCGTCGGTCCGCTGCACCCCCGCCGCGTCCTTCACAATCCGGGCGCTGGCCAGGTCGAGCACGCTGCTCAACTCGGTATCGCTTCCTCCCCGCATCACGATCGCCGTGTCCGGCGACCCCGCGCCCACCATCGCGGCGCGGAACCCCTCGGCGATCGACAGCACCGCGACGAAAACAATCACGACGCCGGTCACGCCGACGACGGCGACGGCGGACGATCCGGCACGCTCCGGAATCGTGCGGAGTGTCAGCGCCGTGACGGTGAAGATCTGTGTGAGAAAGCGCATCGGGTCCGCGTCGGCGGTGGTTTACATCTTTCGGAGGGCGTTCACGATCTGGAGCCGTGTCGCCTGCACGCCGGGCAGGATGCCGGTCAGGAGCCCCAGGCCCGCCGCCAGCGCGATGCCGAGCGCCCAGCCGGCGGGCTGGACGTTGAAGCCCTGGAGAAACCCGCCAGTCGGATCTCCCGCCCGGATGAGCAGATAGCCCAGCCCAAGCCCGAGGCCGCCGCCCGCCGCCATCAGGGCGAACGATTCTAGCAGCACCAGCATCAACACCTTCCGGTCGGTGAACCCGAGCGTCTTCAGCACCGCCAGCTCGCTCGTCCGTTCCCGGATCGCCTGCGCCATCGTGTTGCCGGCAATGACCAGGATGGTGAAGAAAACGGCAGCGAGGACGGCAGTGATGATGGCCCCGAGGTTGCCCACCTGGTTGGCGAATGCCTGCATGAAAGCCGATTCGGTCGAGGTCTTCGTCTCGGCCGGCGAGTTGGCAAAGCGGGCATCCACCGCGGCCGCGACCGCATCCGCGTTGGCCGGATCTTCCACGCGGATGACGAACTGGCCGATCATGCGCTGTCCCAGCGAGTTCCCTTCGGCGAGGTACTCGTAGTGCAGGAACATCACCGACGTGTCGTAGCCGTCCTCCCCCGCCTCATAGATGCCGTCGATCGTCAACTCCCACGGCGCGTCATTGGCGGTCCGGAAGATCGTCCCCTGCAGCGGGATCCGATCGCCCACCTCCCAGCCGAACCGGTCAGCGAGAGTGCGGCCGACGATGGCGCCGGTCCGGTTGCGGATCCAGGCGTTGCGTTCTTCTTCGGTCAGGACGATCTCTGGATAGAGGCGAAGGTAGCTTTCCGGATCGACAGCCAACTGAGCGAAGAAGTTGCGGGGGTCCTGATAGATGCCGCCGAACCACTGCGAGAAGCTGATGTCGGCGACGCCGTCGACCGATGCAATCCGTCCCAGGTAGCCTTCGGGCAGCGGCTGAATCAGCGACACCTTGTGACTCACCAGCAGGCGATCGGCACCCGCGACGGTGACGCCCAAGCTGAACGACTGGCGCAACGCCATCAGGAACGTGAAGAGGATGAACGCGACGGCGATCGACCCGATGGTGAAGAAAGTGCGCGTCTTTCGCCGGAAGAGGTTCTTCCAGATGAGCGGCAGGTACTTCATGTGACCGGCTCCGTCGAGAGCGCTCCCTTGTTCAGGTGGAGTGTCCGCCGCGCGCGGGCGGCGGCATGCGCGTCGTGCGTCACCATGACTATCGTCTTGCCGTGCTCGCGATTCAGGGCGTCGAGCAGGTCGAGAATCTCGTCGCCGGACTTCCGATCGAGATCGCCGGTCGGCTCGTCGCAGAGCAGCAGCGTCGGATCGGTGACGATGGCCCTTGCGATGCCGACCCGCTGTTCCTGCCCGCCCGAGAGCTGCCGGGGGTAGTGCTGCGCCCGGTCCGAGAGCCCGACCACTTCGAGCGCCGTCGCCACATGCTTCTTCCGCTCGGCGCGCGAGAGCGGCGTCAGCAGCAGCGGCAGCTCGACGTTCCGTTCCGCCGTCAGCACCGGCAGCAGGTTGTAGAGCTGGAAGACGAAGCCGATGTGCCGGGCGCGCCAGTGGGCGAGCTTGCCGCCGGACATACTGTCGATGCGGTTGCCGCCAACGGTGATCGCTCCCTCGGTCGGCCGGTCGAGACCGCCCAGAAGATTGAGCAGCGTGGTCTTCCCGGAACCCGACGGCCCCATCAGCGCCAGGTAGTCCCCCTGCGGCATGTCGAGGGTCACGCCCTGCAGCACGTCAATCCGTTCCGATCCCCGCCGGAACTCCTTGTGCAGGTTCCGCACCTCGACCAACGCTCCGTTCTCGTTCATACGCGTTTTCCCCAGGGCGGCGAGGCGGCTGGCGTGGACGCTGCCCCGGATGGCCGCCGTTCGCGTCTAATCCGGCACGACCCGATCTCCGTCGGCCAGCTCCGGCGGCGGTTCGACTACGACCTGGTCGCCCGGTGTCACCCCCGAGAGCACTTCGATGTCATCCCCATCCTCAATCCCGAGCGTCACCGCCCGCCGGTCCACAACGTCACCGCGCAGGAGGAAGATTGCCGTCGTCCCCCCCTCGTCCCGCACCGCATCCAGTGGTATCCAGAGGCGCGGTTTCGCGTCCGGATCGACCACTGCTGCGGGAGCTCCCGCCTCGAGGAACGCGACGTTGACTCCCATGTCCGGCAGGATGCGCGCATCGCCCAGCTCGTTGAACGCAATCCGCACCAGCACTGTGGCCCGCTGCCGGTCGGCCGCCGGAATGGTAGTGATTACCGACGCCGGGATGTCCCATTCCGGGTAGGCGTCCAGATTTGCCACCACCCGCTGTCCCGGCTCGACGCGGCCAATATAGCTCTCGTTCACGTCCACTTCGATCTCGAGCGAGGACATGTCGACGAGCGTGCAGATCCCGGTCCGTGTGAAGCCGCCGCCAGCGCTTACCGGCGAGATCATCTCTCCGGGCTGGGCGTCCTTGGAGATCGCGACACCGCTGAACGGGGCACGGATCACCATGTCGTCGATCACGGTCCGCTGCAGATGGATTTGACGTTCCGCGACGACGATCTGTTCCCGCTGATTCGCGATCCGTGCCCGCAGGGAATCCGCTTCCGCCTTGGCGGTATCGAATTCGGCTTGCCCGACAAGGCCTTCTTCAAGCAGCCGTTCCTGTCGTGCGAGGTCAAGCATCGCTTCGTCGGAACGCACTTCCATCTCGGCCAGCGCGCCCTGCTGGGCCTGCAGTTGCGCTTCGGTCAGCGCCATGCGCGCTCGCTCCGTCGAATCGTCCAGCCGCGCGAGCACCTGTCCCTCGCGCACCTCCATCCCCTCTTCGACCAGCACTTCGGTAATCCGTCCGGTCACCTTGGAGGAAACGGTGGATTGCAGCCGCGCCGTCACATATCCCGACGCATTCAGCACGGTCGGCTGCTCATCCCCGGCGACAGTCTGCCGCACCGCGACCGCTCGCACCGTCGGGACCTGCGACGCGTCCCACCATCGCCACGCCGCAAGTCCGCCGGCGCCAATGATGGCGATTGCTCCGATCGTACCCATCAACGGAGCGATCCAGGCATACCGGCGCCGGGACCGGTCAATCTTCAGTTCGTCCAGCGAAGCCATGGGTTCCCGTTCGCATCGTATCAGACGGTTCCGGCGCGGATTCGGGTGGCTGGGGACATAATGGAGGCATGGCGATGCGGCGGACCGGAACGATAGTCTACAAGCGCAACCTGTCGCCCATCCTCACGATATTTCGCGTCGCGCCGGAGGCGGGGCACACGTTTCCGCCGTCGATAGCGGGCCAGTACATCGCGCTGGGGCGCGGCGATGTTCCGCTCACGAAGCGGGCCGGAGAGTGGCCGGACGGGCGGCCGAGGTACGTTCCGGACATCGACGAAGCCGGAGCGCCGCGGACCGGGCGCGCGGTTCGCGCGTACACCATCGCGTCCGCACCGTGGGAACAGGAAGCTCATGGTTACCTGGAGTTCTATGTCGTTCTCGTGATCAGCCGCGATGGACTGTCGGGACGGCTAAGCTCCCAGCTGCTGCGGATGGACACGGACAATGACCGGGAACTGCAGTACGTCGATCGGATCGCGGGAACCTTCACTTTGGCCGAGCGGACCGCCGGCTACGCCCACGTGGTAATGGTCGGGACGGGAACCGGGTTGTCGCCTTTCGTCTCGATGGTGAAGCAACTGCAAGAGGACGCAGTGGCCGGGCGTCGCGACGATCGGCGATTCACCTTGATCCATGCAAACCGGACGAATGACGAGTTGGCGTACCATGTGGAGCTGTTCGAAATCGAACGGGCGCGCGCGTTCGATTTCATGTATCTGCCGACCGTCAGCCGGCCGGCAGCGCGAGACCGGAACGCCGGCCCTGTCGGCGTCGGCCGCGCCAACAACGTCCTCCGCCATGTCCTTGGGTGCCGCCCGGGAGGACGATGTTGCTCACCTGCGGCAACCCGCAGGGAATGGCGGACATCGAGGCAGCGGCAGGGGAGGCGGGGGTCGACACCGACAAGGAAGAGTGGTAGCTGTTGCGCGGTGCCGCCCGGTCGCGGGGCGGTCGGCGTCGACTTCGGCGCAACGGTGCAAGGCGGGCCGGTGTGGACAAACCGCGGCAACATGAGATAGTTAAGGAAGATCCACCGTCCGACTCCATGTCGACAAAATACCGACAGCCCGGGTATCAGGAGGACGAGCGCGATCGTCCGGACCGTGTGTTCGATCGCGATCAACGCCCGAAGGGTGACGGTCGCCCGCGACGCGGTTATGGATCGCGGGAGCCGCGCGCCATGAATATGCCCGCGTTCCGCGAAGTGATGAAGTGCGCCCGCTGCGGGCAAGCGCTCGACTCCGCCTACATCCGCTTCGACACGCAGTGCGAGCAGTGCGGCGCTGCACTGCACAGTTGCGCGCAATGCACCTGGTTCGACAACAGTCGGACGCTGGAATGCGCCCAGCCGATCACGAGGCGTGTATCGCCCAAGGATGCGCGGAACGACTGCACATACTTCGAAGCGCGCGTCACGGTAGAACGGGAAACGCATTCCCGGACCGCGCCTGCTCCCGCGGCGGCCGAGGATGCCCGACCTTCAACGGCAACGTCGTCGGCGGAGCCGTCGCCCGGCGCGGCGAGCGCCCGGCAGGCGTTCGACGACCTGTTCAAGTAATGGATTTCGCGAGCGCGTCAACCCGTCTGGAGTCACGACTGGCGGCCGTCGGGGCGCCGGTGCGTCTGGTCTTCTTCACGCAGACGTTCGGTTGTGACAGTTGCCTGACGGCCCGGCAGGTGGTCGACCGAATCGCTGCGGCGTCCGATCAGGTGACGGTCGTGGAGCACAACCTCGTGCTCGACAAGGACGAAGCGGCGGCGTACGGCGTCGATCGGGCACCGGCGCTGGCGGTCGTGGGCGGCGGCGCGGACGGCGGCGCGGGAGATCCGGGCATTCGCTATTACGGCGTGCCGGCCGGCTTCGAAATGGAATCGATCGTCGAGGCGATTGAACTGGTCGCCGCCGGGGGCGCGGCCGCGGTGGTGGCCGGCAAGTCGGCGCTGAGCGACGAGACGCTCGACACCGTCGATGCGCTCGATCGCGACGTCAATCTGCGTGTCTTCGTTACACCCACCTGACGGTTCTGTCCCCAGGCGGTCAGCCTGGCCATGCGTCTGGCGGTCGCGAGTCCGCGCATCACCGCATCGGTGATCCAGGCGACCGAGTTCCCCGACCTCGCGCAGCAGTACCGTGTCACCGGCGTGCCGAAGACGGTGGTGGACGACGCCATCGAGATCGTCGGCGCGCTCCCCGAAGCGCAGTTCGTCGCGCAGGCGCTCGGCGCCGGCACGTAGTCCGCAAGCTGCGGCTATCATCGCGTCATGCCCGTCGAGGCACGCGACCCGGTCTGCGGCATGACGGTGGATCCGGAGAAGTCCCGGTTCTCGTTCGATTACCGCGGCACGACGTATCACTTCTGCTGCGGAGGCTGCCACGCCGGGTTCCAGCAGGATCCCGAAGCGTTCCTGAAGGCCGCCGGCGATGCCGTGTCCGGTGCCGTCATGATGCATGGCCACGATGCCGCGGCGACCGACGCGCCGGCGCCGGCGGAGGATGCGCCAGCGGCCACGGACGTTATGGCGGCAGTCCCGGCGGGCACCGTTTACGTCTGCCCGATGTGTCCGGATGTCCGCGAGACCGAACCGGGGCCGTGTCCCAGTTGCGGCATGGCGCTCCAGCCGCTCACGGTGACGTCGGACGAGGGACCGAATCTCGAACTGATCGACATGACGCGCCGCTTCTGGATCGCGGCGGCGATCGGGTTCCCGGTCTTCGCGCTGGCGATGACCGAGATGGTGGTGGGTGCCGGCGGGCTGCCGATTTCGCGGACGGTCTCGAACTGGCTGCAGCTCGCCTGCGCGGCCCCTGTCGTCGTGTGGGCCGGCCGCCCCTTCTTCGAGCGTGCCTGGACGTCGGTGGTGAACCGCAGTCCGAACATGTTCACGTTGATTGCCCTGGGGGTGGGCGCCGCGTTCATCTACAGCGCGGCCGCCACCATCGCCCCCGGCGCCTTCCCGGACGGCTTCCGGATGAACGGCGCCGTCGAGCCGTACTTCGACACCGCGGTGGTGATCGTGGTCCTCGTGCTGCTGGGTCAGGTGCTCGAACTGCGCGCGCGTCATCGGACCGGCGGGGCGCTCCGGGCGCTGCTTGACCTCGCGCCGCCCGGTGCGCGCCGCGTCACGCCCGGCGGCGAAGAGGAAGTGCCGCTGGCCGACATCCAGGTGGGCGACATCCTGCGCGTGCGGCCGGGCGACCGGATCCCGGTGGATGGCGTCGTCACCGACGGGCGCAGTGCCGTCGATGAATCGATGATCAGCGGCGAACCGATCCCGGTCGAGAAGGAAGTCGGCTCACCGGTGGTGGGCGCCACCGTGAACGGCACGGGCAGCCTGCTGATGCGCGCCGAACGGGTGGGCAACGACACCCTGCTGGCCCGCATCGTCCAGATGGTGTCGGACGCGCAGCGCAGCCGCGCGCCGATTCAGCGGGTCGCCGACCGGGTGGCCGGCGTCTTCGTTCCGGCGGTGGTGACGGTTGCGGTCCTCGCGTTCATCGCCTGGTCACTCGTCGGTCCCGAACCGCGTCTTGCCCTCGCGCTGCTGAGCGCAGTCGCCGTCCTGATCATCGCGTGCCCCTGTGCGCTCGGCCTCGCCACACCGATGGCCATCATGGTCGGCACGGGCCGCGGCGCCACCGGCGGCGTGCTGATCCGCGACGCCGAGGCGCTCGAGACGCTCGAGCAGGTCGACACGCTGATCGTCGACAAGACCGGCACGCTGACGGAGGGACAGCCGCGGGTGGAGACGGTCGCCGGACTGCTGGAGGCGGGCGAGCTGTTGCGGCTGGCGGCGGGTCTGGAGCGGGCGAGCGAGCATCCGCTCGCGTCGGCCATCGTCGAGGCGGCCGAGCAACGTGGCGCCGTGGCGGCGGCGGCCACGGATTTCGAGTACCGGCCGGGACAGGGCGTTGCCGGGCGGGTGGATGGCAGGCAGGTGGCGATCGGGACGGAGGCGTTCCTGGCTGAGCGCGGCGCCGAGGTTGCAGCGCTGGCCGACGATGCCGACCGGGCGCGTGGCCGTGGCGAGACCGTCGTGTTCGTGGCGGTGGACGGCCAGGCGGCGGGGATCATCGGGGTGGTCGATCCGGTGAGGGACACGGCGGCCGAAGCGGTGTCCATGCTGCGCGCGGAGGGCATCCGCGTCGTCATGGCGACGGGAGACAATCGTGTCACGGCCGGGGCGGTGGCGGCACGGGTCGGGATCGGCGCGGACGATGTCCATGCCGACGCGCTGCCGGCGGACAAGCGCCGGATCGTAGCGGATGAGGCGGCGGCGGGGCGCGTGGTGGCGATGGCGGGGGACGGCATCAACGACGCGCCGGCCCTGGCCGAGGCGGCGGTCGGGATCGCGATGGGAACCGGGACCGATGTCGCGATGGAGAGTGCGGGCGTCACGCTGGTGCGGGGCGATCTGCGCGGCATCGTGAGGGCGCGCCGGCTGAGCCGCGCGACGATGCGCAACATCCGGCAGAACCTGTTCCTCGCGTTCGTCTACAACGGCGTCGGGGTGCCGGTGGCGGCGGGCGCGCTCTATCCGGTGTTCGGGTTGCTCATCAGCCCGATCTGGGCGAGCGCGGCGATGACCATGAGCTCGCTCTCGGTGATCGGGAACGCCCTTCGCCTGCGCCGCGTCTCGTTGTAACGCGAGAGCGCCGGCCTACGCGCGGAAACGGTCGTGCTCGCGGGGCCGGAAGCTGCCGATGAACATTGACATCAGGCTCACCAGCGCGGCCCCGGCCATGGCCCATAAGAACGACGCTACTTCGAAGCCGGGGACGATCCAGGCGGCCAACCCGAAGGTGATGCCGGTCACGACAAAATAGAAGACGCCGAGCGTCATAACCGTCAGCGGCAGCGTGAGGATGATCAGCACCGGCTTGATGACGGTGTTCACCAGGCCGAGCACCAGCGCGGCGACGGCAAGCGCCGTCATCGACGTAATGGTGACGCCCGGCAGGATCCAGGCTGCCGTGCCGAGCGCGACACCGGTCGTCAGCCAGTGGATGGCGAACCACTTCATCGGAAGAGGACTCCCGGCGCCAGCACGCCGTCCGGATCGAGTGCCGCCTTGACGGCGCGCATCTCGTTGATACCGTCGACCCCGTACAACTGTTGCAGCAGCGCCTGCTTTACCCTGTTCCGTCCGACGCCATGTTCGGCCAGCGGCGACCCGCCGAAACGGACGATCGCGGGCCCGCATTCGAGTATCGCCTGGCGGCCGCGCCTCACGTCATCGATCGTACGTGGGATCACGTTCGGATGCACGTTGCCGTCGGAGATATGCCCCCAGATGGCGTAGTCGAGGCGGCGCGCGTCGAACGTCTCCCGAAACAGAGCGAGACTGTCCGCGAAACGGTCGAACGGCACGATCATGTCGGCCGCGGTCTTGGCGATCGCCGCGCCGGTGCGCCGCTTCGCTTCGCCGACGCGGCGGTTGACTCCTTCGGGCGCCGCTTCGCGCAGGGCGATCAGTTGCGTCTGCCTCCGGGTGTCGGAGGGGAGCGCGATCTCCGCGCGGTCGAGAACGCCGGCATCCGCCAACAGGCGGCAGAGGCGCACAAGGGGCAGATCGGGGGCGTCGTCCGCCAGCGCTCCGGCGATCTCGGCGTACGCTGCTGCCGGATCAGGCGCGGCGGCGCTGCCGGCTGGCAGCTCCATCTGCGCGAGCAGCGCCGCCTCCGTACCGTCCGGCAACGCGATGCCCTGCCGCCGCGCCGCGCCATCCTCCCGGACGATCTGCAGGCTGCGTGCGTCGAGATGTTCGATTGCCGCGATGTCTACGCCTGATGCGCCGTCCGTGCGCCAGCAGTCGAGGGCCGCCTCGCGCAGTTTCCCCGCCAGGGCCACGGCTGCTGCCTCACTCGGCAGCGGGATCCAGACCATCGCAGTTTGCGGCGCGGGCGTGACGACCGCAAACGTGATCTCGGTGACGACGCCCAGCGTTCCCTCCGCGCCGATGAAGAGATCGATCAGGTCCATCTCCGGCTCGGCGAAGTACCCAGCCGAGCACTTCACCACGTCCGGCATGCGGTACGTCGGCGCCGGCACGCGCCGAACGCCGCCCGCCGTCTCCACCTCGAACCAGCCGTCCGGATGCGCAACCGTCTCGCCTCGTGTGATGTCGAGCACTTCACCCGACGCGAGGACGACGGTCAGCCGGCGCACCCAGTCCCGTGTCGCGCCGTACTTGAACGTGGCCGCGCCTGCCGCATTGGTCGAGACGACACCGCCCGCGAACGCGCCGTCGAATGTCGGCCCCGGCGGATAGAATGCATCGCTCCGTGCGAGTGCCGCCTGCAGCGTCGCGATCGGTACCCCCGCCTCGACGCCGACTTCGTCGGCGGCGATCCGGCCGATTCGGTCGAACCGCTGCATGTCGATGACTACTTCACCCATGGGCGTTGCCCCGCCGGTGAGCGACGACTGCGCGCCGACCGGCAGGATCCGCGCCCCGCTGGCGACGAGCGCCGACACGTCCGCCTCCGTGGAGGGCCGTGCCACGCCCGCCGCGTGCCCGCCCGGGAAGTGCGCCGCGTCCTCGAGGTACGCGGCAACCAGCGCGGTGTCCGTCTGGATCGCCGTCTCGCCCGCCCGGCCCCGCGCCGCCCGCGCCCTGATCCGCTGAGAAGGCATTGGGCCGGCATTATCCCGCATGGACGCACGAGCGGCCGGGGTGTAGAGTCGGCGGCATGGCCAGTGCATTTCGGCGGCTGACGCAGCGCCCGTCCGCGCCGGCGTTCACGGTCGTGATGACGGCGGCGCTGCTGCTGGCGTTGGACAGCGCCGCGGCTTCCGCCCAGCAGGCGGACGACGACGTCGTGGCGCGCGTTGGCGACATCGAGGTGACTTTCGCCGAGCTGGAGGCGACGTGGCGCGAGAACGACGCCGCGTCGCGCCTCCAGATGCTGCAGGAGGTGTACGAGACGCGGCGCCGCTCCCTCGACATCCTCCTCGGCGACCGGCTGATCGAGCGTGAAGCGGCCACCCGCGGCCTGACACGGGAGGAACTCCTCATCGCCGAGCTACCCAGCCGGACGCTGGAAGTGACCGAGGAAGAGATCCAGTTGATCTGGGACCGGAACAAGGATCGTTTCCCGGACCAGACGATCGAGGAATTCCGGCCGGACATCATTGCCGCCATCGAGCAGCAGCGTCCGATGCAGGCCCTGAACGCCTACACGAGCGAGCTGCGTGAGGCGGCGGGCGACATCGTCGTGCTGCTCGACCCGCCGCGACAGTCGATCGAAACGCTCCCGGACGATCCGGCGCGCGGCCCGGCCGCCGCACCGGTGGAAATTGTCGAGTTCTCCGACTTCGATTGCCCCTTCTGTCAGCGCGCGACCGAGACGGTCGCCCGGCTGCTCGAGGAGTTCGCCGGCCAGATCCGTTTCGTCTACAAGGACTACCCGCTGCCGAGCCACCCGAACGCATTCAAGGCGGCGGAGGCAGGCAACTGCGCGCACGAGCAGGAACGCTTCTGGGAGCTGCACGACACGATGTTCGCTAACCAGGGCGGGCTCGGCGTCGAGGAACTGCATGCGTATGCGGAGAACCTCGGACTGGATACCGAGGCCTTCGCCGAGTGCCTCGACAGCGGCCGCCACACCGCCACGGTCGAGCGCGACATGGAGATCGCCGACGGCTACGGCGTGTCGTCGACGCCGACTCTGTTCCTCAACGGCCGCGCGGTTCTCGGCGCCGCTCCGTACGAGACGTTCTCGGAGATCGTGCGTGAAGAGATCGCCGCCGCCGGGCGGTAGCGTCATGACCGCGGCCGCCGTCATGCGAGCCGTGGCATTGGCTGCCGCCCTTGCCGCAGCCGCGTGCGGCACGACCGAAGAACCTGCCGGCGCCACGCAGGAGGCGCCAGCCCCGACGGAGTTCTCGCCGAAGCCTCCCGCGGTCACTGCCAGCCCGGGCGAGGAGGGTGACACCAGCCGCTATCAGCGCCTCAGCGTGGAAGCGCTTCAGTTGATGATCGAAGCCGCGCGGCGCGAACTCCCTATCGGGCCTTTCCAGGATCGGATCAGCGCCGCGCGGCGGGCCGTCCCGACCGACTTCGCCGCCGCCGCCGATCAACTGGAAGAGGTCGTGGCAGACTTGAGGGCGATGCTGGAGGTCTCGCGGAAGTAGCGGGCCCGCGGACGACGGCAGTCAGTTACCGGTGAGCGGTCAGTTACCGGTGAGGAACAACGCTTCTTCGGCGAGCCAGGCCTCGTAGTCGGACTGAGTCATCACGCTGGAAAAGCCACGCATGCGGTAGTGGCCCAGCCCGCAGAGCTGCGAACAATTCACCTCGTAATCTCCCACCTCGGTCGGCAACCACCAGACCGGCACCTGGATGCCCGGGATGGCATCCTGCTTCACGCGCATCTCGGCGATGCCAAAGCTGTGGATGACGTCCTGCGACGAGAGATAGACGATCATCGGCTTGTCGACCGGCATGTTCAACTGATTGATGGTGACGATGTCGTCGGCGGCGTTCGGACTGGTCCGGTCGAGGCCGATGACGTTGGTGGGCGTGATGAGGCTGAGGTCGCGCGACCCGAACCGGCCGTCGGCGCCAGGGTAGTGCGAGATCCATTCGAACTGCTTCCCGATCAGGTTGACGACGGTCGCTTCCCCCTCCGGCGGGATGTCGTTCACGCGGTGCGCCCACGCCGGGATGGCGAAGCCGACCAGCAGGACCGCCTCGATGGCCGCGACCGCCCACTCCAGGTAGGTGGAGGTGTGGCTGGTGACGCCGGTGTAGTCGGCGGTCGGGTTCGCGCTCGCGCGGAACCGGATCAACGTATAGACGTAAAAGGCTCCCCACCCGACAAACAGCACGGCCATCATGTAGTGGATGAGGATGATCATCTGATCGATCTCGCCGGCGTGAGCCGACGCCTGAATCGGCAGTCCGAGCAACTCGCCCATCTACGAAATTCCTCCCGCGTCGCCACGGTCGTCCGTGGCATCGAATGCGTCGTCGTTCCCGAGCGCCTGCCGGGACCGTTTCAACAAATGAAAGATGAAGCCGACAAAGCCGCTCAGCACGCCTCCGGTGACGCCGAGGAGCGTGAAGACGGCCCAGTTCAGGCTCTGCGCTTCCGCGGAGTCGGGGTCGCCGCCGAAGCAGATCGGACAGGCCCACGCCACTGCGGGCGCGAGCGTGACCACCGCCGCCGCCACCGTAGCTGTCGAGATCCTGGTCATGGCAAAACCCTCCGCAACTGTCAGCGCATCCCGATCGCGCGCGTCTTTCGTACGAACAGCACCGCGTAAACCGTCATTCCGATCGCCGCCCCCAGCGACCCTCCGGCGAACGCCAGGTATCCGCTGCCGCCCCGCCCCGTCATGAACATCGCCACGCCCCACCAGGTAATGAGTGCCGCCAGCAGGATGGAGGCGACGATGAAGACGAGATGAATGGATCGGAGCGACATGCCGGTCTCCGTCTCTCTGCGTTCGCGTCCTCAGTGCGCCGGCGCGGCAGGCGCCGGCGCACTGGCGTTTGGCACGGTGTAGTACTCGCCCTGCCGGTCGGCGTGGCCGAGCAGCGGCAGGAAGATGAGCGCGAGGAAGAAGACCACCGTCAGCATCAGCGCCCAGTAGATCATCTTCTGCTCGCCGATGAGGTGCATGAAGAAGCTGGCCACCAGCGAGCCCTTGGTCGCCGCGATGATCAGCGCCACGATGACCGCGATCGGCACGCCCCAGAAGTCGATGTACGACACCGCCACGGTGACCGTGGTCAGCACGGCGAGCGCGCCGGCCACCTTCATATAGGTCCGAATGTGCGAATGAACGTCTTCACTCATTGGTTCGCTCGTTGTTCTGCGCGGCCGCCTACAACAGGTAGAGCACCGGGAACAGGAAGATCCACACCAGGTCGACGAAGTGCCAGTAGAGTCCCGCCGCCTCGATCCGGTTGACGAACTGCACCTTGTTCGTCTCCCACATCTTCGAGCCGGGCAGCAGGAAGTAGGTGTTGACGATCACCCCGCCGATGATGTGCAGCGCATGCAGGCCGGTCATCGTGAAGTAGATGGCGAGGTAGGTGCTCGTCCAGGGAAAGTTGCCGATGTCGAACTCGTGGCTGTACTCGAACGCCTTCACGACCATGAAGACGAGCGACAGGCCGATCGTGGACGCCATCCACTTCTTGTAGCCCGCCAGATCGTCCATCTTGAGCGACGCGAAGGCCATCACCATCGTGACGCTCGACCCGATCAGCACCGCCGTGTTGAATGTCCCGAGCGGAACGTTCAGCACGTCCACGCCGAACGGCCACGTCCCTTCCGGCGCCATCAGCCGCAGCAGGACGTAGGAAGAGAAGAGCGCGCCGAAGAGCATCACCTCCGACGCGAGAAAGAGCCAGATCCCCAGCTTGACGTTCGTCAGCCCGGTATCCGGCCGTTCATCAACGATGTACGGGATTTCCATGTGTCGACGCTATGCCCTGTCGTTCGTTCGTCCGATTGTTTTCCCGCGCGTCAGGCGCCCGCCGGTTCGGTTGCCCGTCTTCCCGAGCCGGACGGATCCCGCTCGCCCTGCATGACGTAGTCGCGCGCCATGCCAGGCACGCTGTACTCGTACGGGCCGCGGTACGCCTGCGGTGGCGTGGCAAAGTTCCCGTGCGGCGGCGGCGACGGCGCCGCCCACTCGAGCGTGGTCGCCTGCCACGGATTGTCGTCTACCCTCTCCCCGCGCTTGATGCTGTTGAAGAAGTTGTAGATGAAGAAGAGCTGGAAGAAACCGAGCGCCCAGGCGCCGATGCTGATCACCTCGTTCCAGATCAGAACGTCGGCGTTCATCACGTACTGCTCGCCGCCGTCGTACATCCGGCGGTTCATCCCCGAGAGTCCCTGGATGAACATCGGCATGAAGACGACGTTGATGGCGATGAACGATCCCCAGAAGTGGATGCGGCCGAGGAAGTCGTTCATCTTTCGGCCGGTTGCCTTCGGGAACCAGTAATAGATGCCGCCGAAAAGCGCCAGCAGCGTGCCAGGCGCCACGACGTAGTGGAAGTGGCCGATGACGTAGTAGGTGTCGTGCAGGTGGATGTCCGGCGCCGAGAGGCCCAGCGGCAGCCCGGTGAGCCCGCCGATCCCGAACATCGGCAGGAACGCCAGGGCGAACAGCATCGGCACGGTGAACCGGATCGACCCGCCGTAGAGCGAGAGAAAGAGCGCCGACAGGATGACGACCGACGGGATCGAGATGATCATCGTGGTCGTCTGGAAGAACGCGCTCATCGTCGTGCCCATGCCGGTCAGGAACATGTGATGCGCCCAGACGATGAACGACATGAAGCCGAGGAAGATGACCGAGTAGACCAGCACGCGGTAGCCCCAGAGCGGCTTGCGCGTGTTGTTGGCGACGATGTCGGCGACGATGCCGAGCGCCGGGAGGATCAGGACGTACACCTCCGGATGCGCGAGGAACCAGAAGAGGTGCTGCCACAGCAGCACGCTGCCGCCGCCGCTAACCTCTACCGGGGAGTCGGCGTATACCAGGCCGCTCGGCAGGAAGAAGCTGGTGCCGGCCACGCGGTCCATCAACTGCAGCACGCCCGCCGCCTCGAGCGGCGGAAAGGCGAGCAGGAGCAGGAACGCCGTGACGAGTTGCGCCCAGACGAAGAACGGCAGCCGCATGAACGACAGCCCCGGCGCGCGCAACTGGATCGTGGTGACGATGAAGTTGACCGAACCGAGCAGTGACGAGGTGATCAGGAAGATCATCCCGACGAGCCACAGCGTCTGTCCCGTCGTGGCGAGGACTGACAGCGGCGCATACGAGGTCCAGCCCGAGTTGGCCGCCCCGCCCGGCACGAAGAAGCTGGCGAACATGACGACGCCGCCGATGAAGAAGGACCAGTAGCTCGCCATGTTGAGCTTCGGGAAGGCCATGTCGGGCGCGCCGATCTGGAGCGGCAGGACGAAGTTGCCGAAGCCGCCGACGGCGAGAGGAACGACGCCCAGGAACACCATGATGGTGCCGTGCATGGCGCCCAACTGGTTGTAGAACTCCGGCAGCATGATCCCGTCCGGCGCCCGCTCGTCGCCCAGCCAGGAGCCGATCAGCGGAATCGGTTCGCCCGGGTAGGCGATCTGCCACCGCATCACCATCATCAGGGTGAAGCCGAACAGCAGGAAGAGCAGGCCGGTGACGGCATACTGGATGCCGATCACCTTGTGGTCGACCGAGAAGACGTAGGTCTGCCAGAAGCCGAGCTCGTGATGTCCGTGTTCGTCGTGCCCGTGGGCAGCGTCGTGTCCTTCACCCGCGCCGGCCGCGGGGGCGGTGGTTTCCTTCGTCGTCGTCACGTCAGCCAACGTCCTCGCTCCTTTCGCGCGCTGTCACGTCAGTCCCGGCCGGCTCCAGTCTCGCTGGAATCCCTGCGCAGCCGGGTCGCTCACATTCAAGGCCTGAAGGGCCATCCCGCGACCCGCGTCTGCGGGTCGCGGGAAACCACTCGCGCGAAACCAAACGGCCCGCGCGGATTCTATCCGGCCCGCACCGTCGACGCAACCGCGCGCAAGTGCGGCGGGACAAGACACGCCGGCGACCTGCCACACCCGCCGATTCCCGCGTCGAAACGGCCCGCCGCGAACCCCAGGAAGTCGCCGCCATGAGCAGACCGCCCCATCGATTCGTGGGCGCGAGACCAACCTGGTGGAGACCGGCACCTTGGTCTAGAATCCTTACGGGATTACCGTCGATCCGCGACGCGGACGTCGATATTCCGCAGGGGTGCTGATGCCGATTAAGCCGTTCATGCTGGTGCTCGCCATGGCGTCCGCCTCGACCGCTGCGGCGCAGCAGGTCGCATTCGACCGGCTGCCGCCCGACGTCCTCGACGTCGTGGCGCCGTCGGCGCGCATCACGGGCGCGCCCGGCGCGATGAAGATCCGCCAGACTTCGTGCAGCACGGCGCCGATGAGCGAGGTCCGACAGCGGATCGTCGACCTGGCGGTGCAGGAGTGGGCGTTCTTCGGGTTCAGCGTCGTGGACCAGACGATCGTGCAGGCGTCCGGACAAGACCGGCCCCCCCGGCGCCGCTCGCGGCGACTGAGCCCGGCCGAGTCGGCCCGCGTCGCCGGCTCAATCGCCGGCTACTGGACAGTCACTCCCGAGGGCGGCTGGATCCTCGACGCCCAGAACGCCGCCTGGCGTGGGCGGGACGTCGCCGGCTCGCGCTGGCGCTACCCCTGGTCGGCGGCCTTCGTGTCGTGGGTGATGTGCGAGGGAGGTCTCGGCGAGACGTCGCGCTTCCAGCGTGCCGTGGCGCATCATGTCTACATCGACCAGGCCATCCGGGCCCGCGGTGCCGAGGCACCGGCCGCGGCGTTCGCGGCCCATGATCTGGGCGAGGCTCCGGTCGTGCCGGGCGATCTGCTATGCAGTGCGCGCCGGCCGGCCTACCGGTCGATCGCCGAGCGGCGGCGGCAGTTGGGGGTTGGCGCCCGGACCCACTGCGACATCGTCGTGAGGGTAGATCCTTCCCGCCGCCGGATCCTCGCCATCGGCGGCAACGTGCGCGGTGCGGTGAGCCTGAAGCTGCTGCCGGCGACCGCTGGCCCCGACGGCGTTCTCCGTCCCCTCCCGGGCAGCCGGCGGATCTTCGCCCACCTCAAGCTGCGCGGTCCGTCGATCCCGGCCGACGCGCTGGAGCACACGCCTACGATGCGCGCGGTTCGGTGCACCAACTTTCCGCTGCCGAGACAGACAGCGGCCGCCCGCCTTGTCAGTGGCAGAGCCCTCTGCTGAATCAGGTGCACGAGAAGGACGACTCCTCGCTGACTCCTTCGCTCCAGCTCCATCACGCGGAACCGACGGGCGTGGTCAGGGACGCAGTTCGCGTCCGTCGCTCTCGAGTTTTCGCGCGCCGGCCAGGATGCCGTACAGGCCGATGTTGCCCTCGTGACAGGCGTACTCGAAGATCGGGCCATCGGTCCGCCGGAATGGCAACATGACCGTGTAGGGTGCGGTGTACGTCGACGGGTCGGTCACGGTGTAATCGTAGGCAACCGTATCGGCATCGAGCCGGGTCAGCCGTTCGACCAGGTGCGCGTTGGGGCCGGTCCTTCCGTTCCCCCAATCGCGGAACCGCGTGGTCTCGATGACCAGCGTCTCCCCCTCCCAGCGGCCGCGTGATACCCCGGCGAGCTGGTCGAACCGCGGCTTCTCCGTGTCGTCGAGCGGGATGATCCGCGCCTGCCGCGCCTGCTCGGTGAGAATCACGACATGGTCGGCCGTCTGGAAGATCATCAGATTGTTGTTGTACGCCCCGGGCCGGATAGGCGGGCCCGACTTGCCGAACATGATGCAGCGGTCGCCCAGGCTCCGGTTCTCGTACGAGTCGTACATATGCTCCCGCCGGTGGGCGGCCCGCTCCCGGTCCGCCTCGACGGCGGCGTCGGTCCGCGGAGGGTACCGCCCGTTGGGCGGATCGATGATGAGCGATGTCCGCTTGTCCGAGGTCAACTCGACGCCCCGCTCGTACCAGAACTCGTTGTAGGAAAGCACCCCGCCGTCGGCGCGCGACTGGTATCCCGCGTTCGGCGCGCCGCTTTCGGGGTCGAAGAGATCACGGTTCTGACGCGTCCGCTCCGACGCCTCGAACGCCGCGGCCTCCTCGAGGTTCAGCGTCTCCCTTCCCTCGAACTGGGCCGGCCGCTGCATCGGTGTCAACGTCCGGAAGGTGAAGACGCCGGAAATATCCGGATGCCCGTCGGGCGTTCGCAGCGGCATATCGCCCCCGGCCGACTGGGCCATGGCTGGCCAGGCTGTGAACGTGAGCACGATGGCGGGACCGACGAACGTCGTGAAGCAGGTCTTGCGCATCTGCCACCTCCGGTGAGAGACGTCCTGATGGACGAGATATCGTTTGATTGTACCTACCATGGATTCACCACGGGGCGGTGGTCCCCGGTGTCTAGAATGGACCCATCATGCCTGGATTCTTCAGATCGCGGATTCCCTTCCACGTCGTCGTCCTCGCCGTAGTCTTCGCCGCCGCGCTGCTGACCGTGGCCGCCGCGCGGGCGCAACGCCTGCCCGGGACCGAGAACGGTGAGTGGCGCTACCTCGGCGGCGACGCCGGACACACGCGCTCCTCGAGCCTGGACCAGATCAACGGCAGCAACTTCTCGGATCTGGAGGTGGCGTGGATCTGGCGGGGAGACAACTTCGGTCCCAACCTCGACTACTTCAACCGCGCCACGCCGATCTATGTCGACGGCGTCCTCTACACGGTCGCCTCGCCTCGCCGGCAGGTGGTGGCCATCGATCCGGCGACCGGCGAGACGTTCTGGACGTTCCGCGAGCCGGAGACCGTCCGCCATCTCCGCTCGCCCCGGCAGGCGTACGGCAAGGGGTTGGCCTACGCGGAGGTGAATGGCCGCGGCGTGATCTTCGTTACGAGCCCCGCCTTCTTCCTCTGGGCGCTCGACGCCGAGACGGGTCGCCCGCTCGAGAACTGGGGGAGGCAGATACCGCTGGAAGGCTTTCCCCCGTCCGGCGGCCTCGACCTGATCCCGCCGCTCGTCGAGGACTGGGGGCGCTGGCAGGACCGCTCCGCCAGCTACGACCCGGGCTACGGCATTCCGCGCGAGCTGGGGATGGTGACCAGCTCCTCGCCCCCGATCGTGGTGAACGGCGTCGTGGTGGTGCTGGTCGGGCATCAGCCGAGCTACGGCCAGACGCGGATCGAAAACGTTCCGGGCGACGTGATGGGGGTCGATGCGGCGAGCGGCGAGGTGCTCTGGAAGTTCCACATGATCCCGCGCCCCGGCGAGTTCGGCCACGAGACGTGGCACAACGACGCGTGGCAGTGGTCAGGCGACATGTCGAGCTGGGCGCCGGCGTCGGCCGACCCGGAGCTGGGGCTCGTCTACCTGGTGACCAACGCGTCGACGGTGCAGAGCTACTCCGGGCACCGGCCGGGCGACAACCTGTTCGGCGGCTGCGTCCTCGCCCTCGACGTCCGGACTGGCGAACGGAAGTGGCACTTCCAGATCCACCGGAGCGATCAGTGGAACTACGACCTGCCAACCGCGCCGATCCTGATGGACCTGAACGTGGATGGCGAGACCATTCCGGCGCTGATCCAGAACACGAAGCAGGGATTGATCTTCGCCTTCAACCGGGAGACGGGCGAGCCGATCTGGCCGATCGAGGACCGGGCGGTGATCCAGACCGAGGTGCCGGGCAACTACACGTCGCCGATGCAGCCGTACCCGACCCGGCCGGAGCCGGTCGACCCGATCGTGCTCGACGGCCTGACGGAGGAGTTCGTCATCGACTACACGCCGGAGCTGAAGCAGGAAGCGCTGGCGATCCTGGAGCACTACCGCGTCGGAGGCCTGTATGTGCCCGCGCTGCCGGAGAACCACACGAACGACTTCTACAACAACGTCGGCTGCCTCGGCGGCGGCAACGTCATTCCGCACCCGCCGGTCGCCGACCCGAGCACCGGGATGATGTTCAACTCGCACCGGCGGAGCTGCAACGCGCCGTCGTTCATGCGGCCGACGGGCGGCGTTGACGAGGACAGTCCGGACTACGCACGGCCCGGCCCGGGCGGCGCGACGCCCAATTCGACCCCCACGACCGGCACGACGGTCGCCGCGTGGCTGCCGGGCGGCTTCCGTCGGCCCACCCCCGAGCAGGAACCGTTCGTCTCGGTGACCGGCCTGCCGAGGACCGCCGGCCTGCGGGTCTACAAGCCGATGGACAACCAGCTCACCGCGTACCGGATGAACAGCGGCGAGAAGGCCTGGTCACTGCCGGTCGGGGAGACGGCCGAGACGATCCGGGAGCATCCGCGGCTGGCCGGCATCGACATCCCGAACGCCGGGGGCGCCGGCTTCTCGATTCAGATGGTGACGGGCGACCTGCTGGTGCAGACCCGCTCGCTCAGCGAGGGGACGCGGCAGATCGTGCCGGACGCCCCGCTGCTGCTGCATGGCCGCGACAAGTACACCGGCGAGATCCTCGGAAGCGTCGAGCTCCCGGCCCCCGGGCAGTACGGCATGATGACCTACCTGCACGAGGGCAAGCAGTACATCGTCGTGCAGATCGGCAGCATCCAGACCGGCTTTCCCGGCTCGCTCGTGGCGTACGCGCTGCCGTAGCCGCCTGTCTCAGCGCAGTCGGAAGACCCAGAGTATGTTGCCGCGCGGCGCTTGCTGGATTTCCGGCGTGACCATCCGGTAGTTGACGCCGCCCCCGGCCGCGATGGCGATGTACTGCACGCCGTCGTGCATGTAGCTCACCGGAAAGCCGCCGGCGCTCGAGTTCAGGATCTGCTCCCACAGGATCGCGCCCGTCGTCGCGTCGAACGCACGAAAACGGCGCGCGTCGTCGGTCACGAACACCAGGCCGCCGCCGGTGGTCAGCACGGAACCGCCGATGCCGGCCCGCTGGCGATGAACCCAGAGCGTCCCACCGGTCGCCATGTCCATCGCGGTGAGCATGCCGACCTGCCCGTCGACGTCCGGCGCCACCTCCCGTGTGGCTCGCGCCGACCCATGGTGGAAGCCCGTGCGGTCGCGGAACTCGTTGAGGGTCAGGTTCATGCAGACGTTGTTGGTCGGCGCGTACAGGGCGTTGGTGCCCGGGTGGTAGGCGGTCGCGTTCCAGTTGATGCCGCCGGTCAGGCTCGGACAGACGTAGACCGGCTCGCCGACCTGCGGAAACTGGATCGCCTCGTTGAGGATGACGCGGCGGCTCTCGGCGTCGACGTCGGCGACCACGTTCTGGCGGTTCGTCGGCTCGGCCCAGAGAAACGCGCCGGTGGCGGCATCGAGCGCCCAGACGATGCCGGTCTTGCCCGGGATGCCGGTAATGATCTTGCGCCGCGAGCCGGGGGTGATCCCACCGTTCAACCATTCGACCGCGTCGGGGTCCGGCGACACCTCGGTCTCGACCACGAGCCGGGCGTACGGATGGTCGAGGTCCCATTCGTCGTTCGGGGTGTGCTGGAAATACCACACGATTTCGCCCGTGTCGGCGTCAAGCGCGAGGGTGGAGTTCGTGTAGAGGACGTCGCCGTCGCCGGTACCGCGCTGCACCGAGCCCCACGGAATCGGCACCCCGACGCCGGCGTAGATCAGATTCAGCTCCGGGTCGTAGCTCGGCGCATTCCACGAGGAGCCGCCGCGCCGCATCTCGTCGGGGATGTCACCCCAGGTGTCGTAGCCGAACTCCCCGGCGCGGGGAATCGTGTAGGTGCGCCACACCTCCTCCCCGGTCTCGACGTCGTGGGCCGAGATCCAGCAGCGCGAATTGAGGTAGTAGCAGCCTGACATCCCGGCCACCACCCGGCCCTTGATGACCTGCGGCCCGCCGGAGTAATGCTGCCCGACCTCCCAGTCGCCGACCGTCTGGTCCCACACCACCTCACCCGTACGCGCGTCGAGCGCCACCAGGTGGGCGTCGTGGGTGCCGATGAGCAGCTTGTCCTGGTAGAGGGTCCCGTTGCGGTTCGCGCAGGCCAGCGTCGCGGCGTGCTCGACCCGCGGCCGGCGATACTCCCACAGGCGGGTGCCGTCGCGAACGTCGAGCGCCTCCACGTAGTCGCACGCCTGCACCAAAAACATGATGCCGTCGTGAACGAGGGGCGTGGTCTCCTGCAAGCCTTGGGCCATGGTCCACGCCCAGGCGAAAGTCAGGTCCCCTACGTTGGTCGTGTCGATCTGATCGAGGGGGCTGTGGCCCCAGTGGTTGTAGCTATGCCGCCACATGAGCCAGTCGCCAGCCGGCGGATCGACAAGCATCTGCTCGGTCACCGGGGTGTAGTTGTCGACGGGAGACTGTGCCGAGACGAACGCTCCCGCGAGCAGCAGGCACGCCGCGATCACGCCGGGGAGGGGTCGAGGGAGCTGTCGCATGGGTCGTGTTCCTCTCGTCAGTGGGAAGTGCGCGTCAGGGGAATGTCGAATGCGCCCCCGGCCGTCGTGACCGAGATGGTGAACTGGTCGCCGACGACGCTGTAGCCGAGCTGCTGAATTCCGCCCTCCGCAGTGCTCCTGAACACTACCCTGTTGTCGCCGATCTCCATCAGCTCCATCACCTGGAAGCCGTCTGCCCGCGGCTCCATGCCCGGGTTCCACTGCTTGAGGCGCAGCGTGAGCGAGTCGCCCTCCTCTTCCACGACGATGAGCTCGATCATGTTGGTGGCGCCACCCGACGTCGACCGGACGAGAGACGCAATGGAACCGCCGACCGGCTCCGCCCAATTCTCCTCGAGCGTTCCGTTGCCGGTGTTGCCCTTGTAGTGGCCGGTCATCCACGCGAGGTCGTCAATCGTCGCCGCCGGACGCTGGGCGAACGCCGGCGCGGACACGACGAGAACGAGTGCGAGACCAAACAGCAGACACCGCATGAGATGACTCCCTTCAGCGCCGGGACCGACGCTCTTTCGTGGGCGCCGTGCCACCCGAGAGCCTCTCCGCCCTCGGTGCTACGCGGCGTTTCACCACCGGATCCTAGCGTAACCAGTGATGCACTTGGCCGGCGCGCCCGCCAGTTCGGCATGATTGAGCCGCGTGCATGTCGGGCGCCGTTATATCGTGATGCAGATCGGGAGCGTCCAGCCGCGCCGTCGCGTTCCACAATGCTCGTCGACCCGCCGAACGGCCGGCTGCCGGCTCCGGGCGCCCGCGTCACGGCGGTGGATTTCTCGGACAAGATGCTCGAACGGGCAAGGCGGAAGGTCACGGACACGGATGTGCACGTCATTGTCCATGACCTGCATGAACCGGAATTCGTCCAACGCTATCCGAGGGCGGAGCGCTACCTGGGGTGGCCGATGCTGGTGGTGCTCGAATTGAGGGCGCACCGCGGCGATCCGGCGCGCGCGAAGCTGCAGCCACCGTCGGGAATCGCGCCGTGACGACACCGATGCCTCAACCAGTGGTTCGGGAACGAGGTCGGGCCGGGGAAATTCAATTCGGCCCACGGGCTCGCCGTCGATCCCACGAACGGCGATGTCTGGATCGGCGACCGCGAGGACTACCGTATCGTGGTCTAATCGGCCGACGGCATGTTCCTCAGGACGCTGCAGATGAGAAGCCTCGTGTGCGCGCTGTAGTTCGACTCGCACGGCCAGCCATGGACAGGCACGACAATCTGTATGTGGGCGACACGAGCGTCGGCCGCGTCACCAGGATGGCTGCGCCCGGACAGAGGTGACGGGCTCGAGGCGGTAGACATGACGACCATGACGCGCCTGTGCCTGTGGATGATCTGCTCGGCTGCCCTCGTTGCGGCTTCCGTTCCGCTCCTGGGGTCGGCGTGGGCGAGGCAACGCCCCGCAGCCGCTCCGGGCGGCGCGACCGGGCGCGTCACACTTTCGATCGTCGGTACCACCGACCTGCACGGCCGCGTCTTCCCCGACGATGGGCGGGGAGGCCTCGCGCTGCTGGGCGGGTATCTCCGCAATCTGCGCGAGGCGAGAGCGGCCGACGGCGGCGCGGTGCTGCTTCTGGACGCCGGCGACACGTTCCAGGGCGGGATCGCCTCCGATATCTCGGAAGGAGCACTTGTCGTCGACGCCTACAACGCGCTCGGCTACGACGCGCTCGCCATCGGCAACCACGAGTTCGAGTACGGGGCGATCGAGACCGCGTCCGGGGACGGCGGGACGCCCGACATGCGCGGCGCGCTCAAGGCGGCGGCCGCGCGCGCACGGTTTCCGTTTCTCGCGGCGAACCTGATCGACACGGCGACGGGACGCCGGGTGGAGTGGTCCAACGTCCGGCCGTCCACCCTCGTCGACGCCGCGGGTCTCCGGGTGGGCATCGTCGGGGTCATGACTCGCGACGGGCTCACGAGGACGCTCGCCGCCAACGTCCAGGGGCTCGACACGGCGGCGCTTGCACCCGCCGTCGAGAACGAGGCCCGGCGCCTACGGCGGCGCGGCGCCGATCTGGTGCTGGTTCTCGCGCACGCCGGCGGCGCCTGCGCACGGTTCGACGATCCCACCGACTTGTCGTCGTGCGACGACGATGCCGAGATCTTCAGACTGGCCCGGCGGCTACCGCCCGGTCTCGTCGATGCGATCGTCGCCGGACACACCCACCGGGCGGTGGCGCACGACGTGGCCGGCATCCCGATTGTCCAGGCCCTTTCGCTGGGGAGAGCGTTCTCGCGCCTCGATCTGACCGTGGAGCGCGGCGCCGGGGTCGTGGCGGCACGACTCTTCCCGCCCCAGGCGGTCTGTGCCGCCGTCGCCCCGGACGGTTGGTCCTGTGCGACCGGCGGCGGCGCCACGACGGCGACCTACGAGGCTGCGCCGGTCCGGCCCGACGCGTCGATCGTCGCCGCGATGCAACCGGAGCTCGAGCGCGTGAATCGCTGGCGCGCCGAGCCCCTCGGCGTGACCCTGGGAACACCTGTCCCGCGGAGCCGGGACGGCGCCGAATCGCCGCTCGGCAACCTCTTCGCGGATGCACTCCTGGCCGCCGTACCGGGCGCGGACGTCGCGATCGGAATGGGCGCCAGGCGTGGCGGGCTGCGCACGGATCTGCCAGCCGGGACTCTCACGCGCGGGGCGCTCTACGACGTGTTTCCCTTCGACAATCGCATCGTCGAGTCGGTAATGACCGGGGCACAGGTGCAGCGAGCCCTGGCTCGCGAGTTGACGAGCGAGCTGGCCCGCAGCCGGCGAGGGATCCCCAGCGTGTCGGGTGTCCGCGTGCGGGTGGCGTGCGCAGGGGTTCGCCGGCAACTCGAGATCGTCCGCCCATCGGGAGTACCGATCAGCCCGGACGAAACGCTTGTCGTGGCGACCACGGACTTCTTCGCCGCGCGCGCCGCACGCGACTCCATCGTCGCGCCACCGGAGGCCGCCCCGGCGTCGGCGCCGCTCGTCCGGGAGGCCGTCGCCAGTTGGCTCACGGCCCGCGGCGGAGGGCTCAGCGCCGCCGACCTCACGACGCCACCTCGCTGGGAACTTCCCGAACGCGGGGCTTGCCGCGCTGCCGACGCGGCTCGGGCTGCCACGGCCGCCCGATAGGACGGCCCGACGATTCGGGGCGAATCGCGGCGTCGACGCTACCGACGCGCTACAGGTTCGAGCCGCACAACCTGACCCGGCCCGCCACGATGCTCGACTGCCAGGTAGATGTAGCCGTCCGGTCCCTGCCGGACGTCCCGCACCCTGCCGATCCCGTAGGCCAGCGTCTCTTCCTGCTCGATCCGTCCCGGCCGGTCAACGCTCGGGGTGAGGCGCGCGAGCTGCTGTCCGGCCATCCCGCCCACGAAGAAGCTGCCCTTCCATGCCGGGAACCGGTCGCCCGTGTACACCATCAGACCGGACGTGGCGATCGAGGGGACCCAGAAGTGCACCGGCGATTCGATGTCCTCGCCGCGCGTCCCGGTGTGGATCGCCGTTCCGCTCCCGTAGTTCACGCCGTAGCCGATCACCGGCCAGCCGTAATTGCGGCCGGGCTGAATCAGGTTGAGCTCGTCGCCGCCTTGCGGTCCATGCTCGTCGGCCCACAGGTCGCCGGTCTCCGGGTGCACGAGCAGCCCCTGCGGATTCCGGTGTCCGTAGCTCCAGATCTCGGGCAGGGCGCCGTCGTGCCCGACGAACGGATTGTCGTCCGGCACCCGGCCGTCGTCATGGAGACGAACCGTAACCCCGTGATGGTTCGACAAGTCCTGCGCGGGGTGCGCCGACAGATCGCCCGCCGCGCGCGCCATCCGCTCGCCCACCGAGATGAAGAGGTATCCGTCGCGGTTCCAGGCCAGCCGCCCCCCGTAGTGACCGCGGCCCTCGGACTGCGCCTCGAAGACGTCTACGACGCCGGTGAATCGATCGTCCTCGAACCGGCCTCTGACGACCGCGGTCGTCGAGCCCTCCCCCTTCGGCCGCGCGTAGCTCAGATACAGCAGACGGTTGGTCGCGAAGTCGGGGTGTGGGAGCACGTCGAACAGTCCGCCCTGCCCCTCCGCGAACACCTCCGGCACACCCGCAACCGGGTCAGGCAGCAACGTTCCGTCGCGGACAATGCGCAGACGTCCCGGGCGTTCGGTGACCAGCAGGTCGCCGTCAGGCAGCCACGCGACGGACCAGGGGACGTCGAGACCGTCAGCCACGGTCACGGCGCGAAAATCGTGATAGGCCGACCGCTGCACCTCCTGGGCGGCGGTCTGGCTCCCGGCGAACACCCACCCTACGGCGGCGCAGGCGACGGCAGTGCGGATCATCGTCAACTCCTTTGACCGCGCGCAGGGCGCGCCCTCGAGGGGCTCCACTCCCCGCTATTGAGCGACCGCGTACTTCGTGAACGCTCCACCCGCGAAGCGGAGTGAGTTCGGTCCCTCGGCAGCGAACACGTTGCCGTCCGCGTCCACCGTGACACCTTCACCGGCAGCGCCCTGGTACGGCCGCGTGTCCGCTTCGAACGGCGGGATGTAGCCCGTCACGCGGTCCTCGTCCACATGCCCGATGCGCACGCCGTTCACCCAGTTCGGATGGCTGGTCGGGCTCGACTCGGAGTCGATCGCGTACAGCATGTCGTCCCCGGTGATGAAGATGCCGCTGATGCGCCCATAGGAGTAGCGGGAGTCGAGATAGTTGCCGTCCTGGTCGAAGATCTCGATGCGGTGGTTGCCGCGATCCGCGACGAAGAGGCGGCCCTGCGAATCGAACGCCAACGCGTGGGGTGTGCGGAACTCGCCGTGCAGCGTGCCGATCTGTCCCCACTCCGTGATGAACGTGCCGTCGGGGGCGAACTTCAGGATGCGGCCGGTGGCGCCCGACTCACGCCCCTCCGCTATCGCCCGTGCGTTGGTCATGCCCTGGCCGCCGTGTCCGTCGGCGACATAGATGCTGCCGTCCGGCCCGGTGATCACGTCGTTCGGCTGGTTGAACTGGTTCGGGCCGCTTCCCGGCTGGCCTGCCGTGCCGAGGCTCATCAGCAGCTCGCCGGTGGCGCTGAACTTGTGGACCTGATGCCCCTTGGTCCCCTCCTCGTTCCCCGCGAAGTCGGTCACCCATACGTTGCCGTCGGCATCCACGTGGATGCCGTGCGGCGTGACCATGACGCCGCCGCCGAAGTTCGCCAGCACCTCCCCGGTGTTGCGGTCGAACTTGAAAATCGGGTCGACGGGGTTGGAGTCGCAGTTGATTGGGACGCCGCTCCCGAAGGAACCGGCGCCGCAACGCTCGTATGCCCAGATCTGGCCGTCGTTCGGGTCGACATCGATGCCGGCGGTCGAGCCCCACTCGCGGCCTTCGGGCAGGTCGCCCCAGTTCGCCATCACGGTCGAGGTCGGGTTCGGCAGACCCTCACCCGTGATCGTGTTGCCCGGTGCCGCTGCCGGAGCCGGGGCTGTTTCGGTCGGTGTCTCGGACTCGGTCGCGCACCCGCCAAGTACGAGGGCGCCGCAGGCCAACAACGTGGACATCAGAAATCGTGACGACATGGCATCCCTCCCATCGACCCCGTGTTTAGTGCACTGGCACTCTCGGCTCCACCGCCCTACCGCCATACCGGCTCGGCCGAGGGTCGGATGATAGCCCGAAACGGCCCGGGCTACCTGTCGGGACGCTCGCGGCGCATGCGATAATCCCGGTCTCGAGCCTGCCTCATGTCAAGTCACCCATCCGGCCAGGGACTCGTCGCCGCGGCTTCGATGGCCCTCATGCTCAGCGCGGACGCGGCTGCCGCGCAGCAGCGCGGGCGTGGCTTCTACGTGGAGGTCGACTTCGGTCTCACCCAGGCCGCGGGGCTGGGCTCGACCGTCGTCGCGGTCACCACCCCGACGAAGTGCGACAGATTGCTATATGCCGATCCGGCCATGGCGCCGAACGGTCTGCCGGAGTGCACGGACACGACTCCGAAGGCGCTTTCCTCCACCGGCTTTTCGCCGGGCCCCGGATTCACGGGCGGCTTCCGCGCCGGCTACGCCGTCGATCCGCTGCGCGTCGAGCTGGAATACCGCGCGCGGACGCACGGACCCGACGAGTCGCCGCTCATCGAGTCGACCACCAACCAGGCCGTGGTCAGCAAGTCCAGCGAATGGAGCACGGTGTACCCGCCAACGGAGGCACTCACCGACTACGGCGCCCACCAGCTCTTTGCGAACGTCCACCACGACTTCACGAACGATTCCCGGTGGACGCCCTCGGTGGGCGTGGGCGCCGGCATGGCCCGGACCAGCCTCCAGTACAGCCGGCGTCTGCTCCGCAAGACGATCGGGGAGGGGTACCAGGACGTGGATCCGCCGCTCACCGTTGCCGACCGCCCGGCCGCGGCCGCTGGCACCTTGAGCCTGCTGGAGCCTACGGTCACCGGCACGGTGTTCGGATTCCAGATGCTGGCCGGCGTCGACTACGCCGTCGGGGAGGGAACCTCGATTGGGCTCGGCGCGCACTGGGCGCGTTTCGGCGAGCTGACCCAGGGGGTCACGTGGACGTTCGTCCGCAGCCATGCGCCGGTGCGGGCGGACGGTGTGACGCCGTTCTCGGGCGATGTGACCTTGGACGGCCTGGAGTACTGGGCGGTGACGCTCGGGCTGAAGCATCGCTTCTGAGGCGCCGTGCGGCGTTTCCGCACGAACTCTCGCGAGTTCGCGCCCCTCGCGGGGCGCATTGGGTCTGCAGATTGCAGTTCAGGAAAGGGAGGTCACCCGTGAAGTTGAAGCAAGCGGTCCTGGCGGTGGCGGTCATTGCCCTGGCGGCGTGCGGTGCACCCGACGCAGCCGATCCCGAAGCCGGTGCGGCGGCTGCGGTCGAGGCCCTGGCGCCTGGTGCGGCGCCGGCCGCCAGCGAGACGTTCACGCCGCGCGAAGTGACGGCTGCGGACATCCCGCCCGGCATCCAGGAGGATTCTTGGGCGCGGCTGCCGCGGATCACGCGCGAGTCGCTCGACGCGGACGGCCAGCGGGCCTACGACGTCATCGTCCATCCCGACAGCCGGTACGCGGACGGCCTGCGCGGGCCGATCGGCATGTGGATGTACAGCCCCCGCATGGCCGAGCATCTCTTCCCGGCCAGCACCTACCTGCGCTACGGTGCCGACGGCAACCGCGATCAGCGGCTGACGGAGCTGGCAATCCTGACCGCCGCGCGAGCGCTGGACAGCCAATACGAGTGGTCGGCCCACGAGGGGTCCGGCCGGAACGCCGGCCTGGAGGACGAGATCATCGACCTGATCCGCTTCGACCGTCCGCTCGCCGATGCGGGCGACCTGCCGGGGCTGGGCGAGACCGAACGGACGATCATCCGCGCCGTTCGTGAACTGATCCGCGCGCCGAAGCTGAGCGACGAGACTTTCGCGGCGGCGCAGCGCCTGCTCGGCAACGAAGGCATCATGGACCTGGCCGGCCTGATCGGCCACTACACGATCGTGAACTACACGCTCAAGGCGTTCGACGTGCAGCGTCCGCCCGGCAGCATGCTGATGCTCCCGCCGCGCGACACGCTCCCCTGATGATTGCTATCCTGTCGCCTCCGTAATCGCCCGGCGCGCCGTCTTCGTGACGAGCAGCGTCACCCCGACGGCGGCCATCAACCCGATCCCGACAACCACGTAGTAGAGCGGTCCCCGCTCCGGCCCGACGCCCCCCGCCAAGCGGATGACGTCACCCACCAGGAAGCCGGAGTAGGTATAGAGGAAGGATCCGGGCAGCATCCCGATGGACGCCAGCACGTAGTCGCGGAACCGGACCTGCGTCAGTCCCAGTCCGTAGTTCAGCAGATTGAACGGAAAGACCGGCGACAGTCGCAGCAGCAGGACGATCTTGAAGCCTTCGCGCCCCACCGCCCGATCCACCGCCGCAAACTTCGCGTTCCCCGCAATCCGCTGCTCCACCGCCTCGCGGGCGACGTACCGGGCCAGCAGAAACGCCAGGGAGGCGCCGAGCGTCGCCCCGGTCATCACGTAGACGACGCCTTCCCCGAGGCCGAAGATCGCCCCCGCGGCGAGCGACAGCACCGAGCCCGGAATGAACGCCACGGTCGCGCCGATGTAGCCGAGGATGAACACCATCGGACCCAGCGCGCCCAACCCGTCGACCCACGTCACGAACCGGTCCAGGTACACGCCGAACGTCCGTCCCAGAGCAACCAGCGCGACAATCGCCACGATCCCGAACAGCACCCGCCCGATGGGGAGCGGTTTCCGGGTGTTCGCCGCCGTCCCTTCAACGTCCGCCATACAACCAGTCTAGTGGAACGTGTCCGCGGACCCTCCCGGTGCGGGGGAGGCGGCTCGCTTGACGCCGGTTCGGGCGTCGGCCAGACTCCGGGGCCGTGCACCCCGTCGACTGGACGATCATCGTCGCGTACCTCGCGTGGGTCCTGTACGACGGGATAAAGCGGGCGAAGGGCACCGGGGCGATCGAGGGCTACTTCCTGGCGTCACGGTCGCTGCCGTGGTGGGCGGTGGGATTGTCGGTGATGGCGACGCAGATGAGCGCCATCACCCTCGTCGGGACGACCGGGCAGGGGTACGACGACGGGCTCCGCTTCGTGCAGTTCTACTTCGGGCTGCCGCTGGCGATGATCATCCTGTCCGTCACGCTGGTTCCCTTCTTCCACAGGGCCCGCGTCTTCACGGCGTACGAGTACCTGGAGCGGCGCTTCGATGCCCGGACGCGCGTGCTGGCGAGCTTCCTCTTCCTGATGTCGCGCGGGCTGAGCGCCGGGGTGATCATCGCGGCGCCGGCCGTGATCCTCTCCATCGTTCTCGGGTGGAGCCTGCCGCTCACGGTGCTCGCCATCGGCGTGCCGACAACGCTCTACACGATGTTCGGCGGCGTGCAGGCGGTGACGTGGGCCGACGTCAAGCAGATGGTGGTGATCATGGTGGGTGTCACCGCGGCGGTCGCCGCGCTCATCATCGGTTTGCCGGACGATGTCTCGCTGGAGCCGGCGCTGCACGTGGCGGGCGCGACCGGCCGGCTGCAGGCGATCGACTTCACGTTCGACCTGAACGAGACCTACACCTTCTGGTCGGGACTGCTGGGCGGACTGTTCCTGATGCTGGGCTACTTCGGCTGCGACCAGAGCCAGGTGCAGCGCTACCTCACCGCCAAGTCGGTCGACGCCGGGCGCCACTCGCTGATGATGAGCGCCTTCGCCAAGATCCCGCTCCAGGTGCTCATCCTGACGATGGGTGTGCTGGTCTTCTGCTTCTACCTCTTCACCGAGCCGCCGATGCTGTTCAACGACGCGCACCAGCCCGCGGTCGAAGCGAGCGAGCGGGCGAGTGAATACCGGGCCCTCGACGACGAGTTCCGCGCGGCGCACGCGGCACGGCGGGACGACGCGACCGCCGTCATCGCGTCGCGGCGGGCGGGTGACGACGTAGCGGTCCAATCGGCCACCGCGGCGTTCGAAGCGAGCGATCAGCACGTTGTCGAGGTCCGCGCACGGGCGCGCGACCTGGTGCGCGACGTTACCGGCGACGCCGCCTACACCGACGTCAACTACGTCTTCCCGACATTCATCACGACCCAGCTCCCCATCGGCCTGGTCGGGCTGCTCATCGCCGCGATCTTCGCCGCGGCCATGTCGAGCATCGCGGCGGAGCTCAATGCGCTCTCCGCCGCCAGCACCATCGACTTCTACCGCCGCCACATCCGGCGTGAGGCGTCGGACGCCCACTACCTCAGGTTCTCGAAGATCGCGACCGCCTTTTGGGGCGTCTTCGCGTCGGTCACCGCCCTCTACGCCGCCAACCTCGGCTCGCTGATCGAGGTGGTGAACCGCTTCGGTTCCTTCTTCTATGGATCGCTGCTGGGCGTCTTCGTCCTCGCCGTCGGCATGCGGCGCGCCACCTCGGCCGGCGCCTTCTGGGGCCTCATCGGCGGCATGGCGTCCGTCGCCGCCGTCGCCACGTTCTTCCCCGACGTCTCGTTCATGTGGCACAACCTCGTGGGGGTGGTTGCGGTCTGTGCCATCGGCGGGATCAGCGCGCTGCGCCAGCCGGCGGGTTAGTCGCCTTGCCGGTGCTGGATACGAGGTGCACGGCCGGTTCGGAGCAGCGCCAGCGCGTAGACAATCCCAATGGCCGGAACCACCGAGAACGCCACCGCAAGCTCCCAATCGCCCCGCACCACGCCCGTGGCAATCAACCGTGCAGCGAGCAGGTCGCCGATCACGTTCGCCGTCAGGAGCGCCACTGTGGCGAGGATCTTCGTGGTGGAGAGGCGGGGCGCCAATACGAGCAAGAGCACTCCCGCGGCGCCAAGCGGGTGAAGGACGACCAGCAGCAGCCGTTGCCACACGTCTCCACCGTTGGCGAATGCTCCAACCATGGCCGTGAATGCCGAGAAGACGGCGTGCAACGTCGCCAGAATCAGCACCGGAATCCTGAGGCTGTCCATTCCCCCATGATAGCGATCGGGAGCAGTACATGCTGTGCACATGGGGATGACATTGCGTGTCCTGTGCCGTCGGCCAAGTGCCGTGTGTGGACCGCCTTCTCATCGACCTAACCGATTGCGATAGAAGCACTTGTGAGAACACCAGCCGGCTGGCATGGCGCTTGCTCTGTTCAGAGTCAAGAAGCAGCGCCGCAGCCCCGCGCGGTCGCGAGGGGACGCGTGCTGCCGTGCGGAAGGAGGAACGAGGATGGCGCTCAGCCCGGAACTGGTCAGTTTCGTCAGGGAGGGCCTCGACCGGGGGATCCCGCGGGAGCAGATCGCGGACATCCTGATCCGCGCGGGGTGGCCGGCGGACCAGGTTCGGCGGGCACTGGCCGGATTTGCCGACGTCGAGTCCCCGATCCCGGTCCCGCGGCCGGCCGTCTCGACCCGGCCGCGCGAGGCGTTCCTGCATGTCGTGATGTTCATGGCGCTGTTCGTCAGCGCCTACGCCCTGGGGGCGGTGGTGTTCGGGCTGATCGATCTCGCTCTGCCCGACCCGGCCGGCATGCCTCTGGAGGTGATCCGCGAGCTGCTCCGGTTGTCGGTGGCGGCCCTCGTCGTGGCGAGTCCGGTGTTCGCCTTCGTCACCAGGGTCATTCGACGCGGCGTCGAGGCCCAGCCCAGCTCCCGCAGGTCGCGCATCCGCCAGCAGCTCACTTACCTGACGCTCTTCATCGCTTCGTGCGTGCTGGTGGGCGCCGTCACCGCCCTCCTCTACAGCTTTCTCGGCGGCGAGCTGACGGCACGCTTCGTCCTGAAGTCTCTGACCGTGACTGCGATTGCGGGCGGGGCGTTCGGCTACTACCTCCGGGATCTGCGGGAGGCGGAGCGGAACCCGCGGGAGGCGCGGGCGCCGCGCCGTCGCGATCCCCTTCCGGCCCTGGGCGCCGCGGCGGCGGCGGTAGCGGTGGTGGCGGGTCTGGTGGCGCTCGGCTCGCCGGCGGACCAACGCCTGGAGCGGCTGGACGCACGGCGCGCGCAGGACCTCGACGGCATCTCGCGGGCCATCGATCGCCATGAGGCAACGCACGAGCGGCTCCCAGCGACCCTTGACGAGTTGCAGCGCAGCTCCGACGTGCAGGTCGCCATCACGGATCCGGTGACGCGCGAGCCGTACGGCTACGAGGCCGGGGAAGGTACGGCCTACGAGCTGTGCGCCACGTTCGACCGGGCCACCGGGGAGCGCGAGTTCCGCCGCGGGCGGCCGTTCTCCCGACACGAGGCGGGCCGCCACTGCTTCCCGCTTCGGGCCGAGCCGGACCGCAGCCGGTGACGTCCGCCGGCATCGTCGGGCGGAGGGTGACCGCGGGGCTGTCCAGCCGCTCGCGATGCCGCCGCATCCTGTTCGCGATCCTGTTCTGCCTCGCGTCCGTTACCGAGGGCAGCGCGCAGTCGGCCAGGACGCAAGGGTGGCTAATCGGCCTGGGCTTCGGCGGGGCGAACGCCTCCTTCGGGAACGGGCCGGGCGACGGAGCGGTACTCGTGGACCTCCGGCTCGGCTATGGCCTCAACAGGATCGTCACCCCCTACCTGGGCGGGGCGTACGCCGACATCGAGAGCCACGGGCTCGAGGCCGTCGACAACGTGACATTCGCCCACCTCGACCTCGGCGTGAGGCTGCACCTTGACGATGCCCGTCGCCGGTGGGTTCCCTATGGCGACGTTGCCCTGACCTTCTGGCCGGTGACGGATGTCCTCCGGAACGGCGAACGGACCCCCGACTTCACGAGCATGCCGACCGTCAGCGTCGGGGCCGGGCTCGCCATCTACCTGTCCGAATCGTTGGCCCTCGATGTGAACTTCAAGGCGGCCAAGGGTAGGTTCAGGGATGTTCCGGCAGGCAACATCCCAACTGGCGGAACGAGCAGGCACGGCGGTGCGCTTCATCTCGATGCCGAGTCGGCCCGTCTCAGCGTCGGTGTCTCATGGTGGCCGTAGCCAGCCCCTGCGGTCGGTGGTGCCGGCGAAGTGCCGCGCGGCCCGTTGACATGGAATACACACCGGCATACATTTTTTGTCTTGCCACTCTTTCGGGGGACAGAGCGTCGGACCGTCGAGGCGCTGGCGCGGCTGGCCTACACCAATCCGTTCGGCTCCGAGTTTGTCGAGATCGAACGCACGGTTCTCGGCGCCGACTATGTCCCGCACGGGTTGGTGTGGAGTCTCGAGGCAGGCTACCAGGGGAATCCGGCCCTCGAGCAGTTGGTGCCCGTCTCCGAGCGCGTGGCGCGGAACGCCAGAGAAAGCCTGCTCGGGTCGAGATCCGCGACGACGGAGGAGCTCGCGCTGTACGCCTACGTCGTCGCCCAGGTGCTCTACTGGCGGTACGAGGACGACCTTCACCAGGTCCACGTCGATCCCGGGCGCGGCCGCCGTCGGCTGCCGGCGTGTTACCAGCGATTCTGTGGGGACGTACAGCACTTCCTGGCGCTCGATGGAATCCAGTTCCCGTGGAGCGTGGAGCCGCCGCACCTGTTCGCCTGCTTCTTCCAGGCCCGCCGCGCGTTCGACCTCATCTTCCGAAACATCATCGGCACGTCGAAGCCCGCTGCGAAGTTGCGAGGGGACGTCTGGCAATCGATCTTCACGCACGACATGCGTCGCTACCGGCGCTCGCTCTACCGCCGGATGCACGACGTCACGACGCTCGTAACCGGACCGTCCGGGACCGGCAAGGAGCTGGTCGCCCGGGCCATCGGGCTCTCTCGGTACATCCCGTTCGACCCCCAACGGGAAATGTTCGTGACGAACCTCGAGGGGGCGTTTCAAGCCCTCAATCTGTCGGCGCTGTCGCCGACCCTCATCGAATCGGAGCTGTTCGGGCACCGGAAGGGCGCCTTCACCGGAGCGCTGGAGGATCGCGTCGGCTGGCTCGAATCGTGCCCGCCACTCGGCGCGGTGCTGCTCGACGAAATCGGCGAGCTCGACGCGTCGATTCAGGTCAAGCTGCTCCGCGTCCTGCAGACCCGCGAGTTTCAACGGATTGGCGAGACGACGCCTCGCGAGTTCAAGGGCAAACTGATCGCCGCGACCAATCGTGATCTCGACGCCGAGATGCGCGCCGGTCGCTTCCGGGAAGACCTGTACTACCGGCTGTGCGCGGATCTCATCGAAACGCCATCGCTCCGCGATCAGTTACGCGACTCGCCGGACGAGCTCCGCAACCTGGTGTTGTTCGTCAGCGGGCGGGTCGTCGGTGCCGACGAGGCGCCGGACCTGGCCGATGAGGTGCTGGCCTGCATCGAGCGGGATGTCGGCGCCGACTATGCGTGGCCCGGCAACGTGAGGGAGCTCGAGCAGTGCGTCTGCAACGTGCTGGTGCACAAGCGCTACCACCCGAGGACGGCTCCGGAGACGCCGAATGCGGCCGACGGCGTTGTGGCGGCATGGCGCGACGGCGGTCTGCCGGCCAAGGAGCTCCTCCGGCGGTACTGCACGCGTGTCTACGCGACAACCGGAAGCTACCAGGAGACGGCACGCCGACTGGATCTCGACCGGCGCACGGTCAAGCGGTCGGTCGATCCCGATCTGCTCGCGCGCCTGACGGCCGGCGACCCGAACCAGCGCGTTCGTACGGGCGCGTCGGTCACAAGTTCCTGACGGCACGCAACTTGCATCCTGCCGACGAAGCGGGTGCTCGACAACCGTTACACGTCATGGCAGGAGCTGGGAGACTTCACCCTGCGCAACATCATCGCCGTCGACCTCGAGGCACCGCTGGAGGTTCCGTACTCGCGTCTGCGGCGCGAGCACGAGTGGTATGTGCTCGACGGCGTGGCCGTCCGCAGCCCGGAGCGGGTCGACGGCATCGACATCGACTCCGGCGAGCGCCGCGATTCGGAGGACGATTGGCGGCGTAGCGAGGGCCGCCGGCGCGCCCACGGCGACCCGCAGGACCTCGCGCCGCGCTTCATCAGCGACGCGTTCTACGGCACGGAGTTCCCGTTCGAGCCGGGCGCCTACTACTTTGCAGGCCACGACACCGTCGCCGGTCGCGAGGTCGTCCGCATCGAGTACTACCCGACCGGCCCGGACGACGAGGCGTCCAATCCCCGACTCAGTCAGGGGTTCAACAAGACATCGCTCGTTACGTTCTGGGTCGATCCGGAGGCGGAGCAGATCGCGAAGTACTCCTTCGACAACGCCGGAATGGACTTTCTGCCGCTGCGGTGGCTCGCGCGGGTGGAGGGCTTCGGGGCATCGGCGGAGATGACGCCGGTTGGCGACGTCTGGATGCCGGCGCGGACGACGGTGACCGGACGCGTCACAACCGCGCTCGGCAGGTTCCAGGGATCGATCACCCAGGAGTTCTTCGACTACCGGGAGGCGGAAACGGGAGCGCGGCTCATCGGTCTCGCGGGTCCGCGTTGAGCGCCCCAGGTTTCGTCAGCGAGGCGCGCAGAGGAACGACGTCATGTTGCGCTTGTCATCGGCAGCTCGGCGCCCATTGTCCGCGTAGAGTGGGAAGTCCGGCTCCACCGGGCCGAACAGATCCTCAACCAACTCCTCCTCGGTGAGGTTTCGGCAGATCCAGACGTGACAGGTCGGTTCGCCGCTTGCGGCGGCCCCGAACGCGAAGAATGCCAGCGCGGCGGTGTTCTCGGGGTCGAGGAGCGCCGCGCCGTCCCCGAGATCCGCAAGGCGCGCCTCGCTCCGCGATCGCGAGTTGTGCCAAACGACACGGGCTCGGCAGCGGTTGGTGGGCTCATCGTGGGAGTCGATGACGAGGTTGAACGCTGCGTTCCGATCGCGGACATCGAGCGCCGGAAAGCTCTCCGCAAGGACAGACTTCGGGATGTTCGTTCCGTACAAGCCCCACCGGCGGCCGCTGGCGAGGGTGTCCTGTCCCGACAGTCGCTTGGCGAACAGGGAGGCGGACGGCAGGCGGCTCCGCCACCATTTCGCTAGTTCCGTGACGGACTTCGTGGGCTCCTGCACCGTCACGCCGGCGATCCTGGTATGGACGTTGTCGGGTGTCAACGTTCAGGGTAGTACGCTTGTGCCTCTCGCCGGGCACGCCTAGCATTCGGGTGTTCAAGCGCCCGATATTGCGGCCGGATGTCATGAGCAGCAACTGGAGCGCCGAAGAGGTCGACGCGATAGTTCGCGATTACTTCGAGATGCTCCGACTGGAGCAGGTGGGCGAGGAATACAGCAAGACTGAAAGGCGGGGGCGTCTCAAACGGCGCATCCGTCGGTCGGACAGTGCGATCGAGTGGAAGCATCGGAACATCAGCACCGTCATGGTGGAGTTGGGCTTACCCCACGTCTCGGGATACTTGCCGGCCGAGCACTACCAAGCGTTGCTCTTTGAAGCGGTCGAAGCGGGATTGAACCGTCGCAAAGACCTGCTGGAGTTGTTGGAGGGCAGGAACCAGGTTCCAGGATCGCGTGAACTGGTTCTCTGTGATCCTCCAACAGTCGAGGAGTTACCCGATCGGGTTGCGCGAGTCATCCGTAGATTCGATCCGGCCCAACGCGATGCCCGCAACCGGGAGTTGGGAACGGCGGGCGAAGGGTTGGTGTTCGAGTTCGAGCAACGGCGCCTGCAGGATCTGGGTCAACGGGACTTGTCAAGGAAGGTCAAGTGGATTGCCAAGGAGGACGACGGCGTGGGCTTCGACATTTTGTCTTTCAGCCTGAGCGGCGCGCAGCGCTGGCTCGAGGTCAAGACGACCAACGGGCAAGCTACTACTCCCTTTTTCCTGACAGCCAACGAGGAGCGCGTCTCTCGGCGGGAGCAGGGCAAGTTTCGGCTTGTCCGTGTGTACGACTTTTGGAAGGAGCCACACGCCTTCCGTCTGAAACCTCCCCTCAAATCACACGTGGATCTGACTGCACACGTCTACAAGGCCGAGCTGCGGCAGCGGTCAGCAACGTAAAGGCGCGGCATCAGGACATCGGACTTCTTCGCCCGACCGAGAGCGTGGTTGGCAAAGAGGGTCTAGTCTCGACTAGATCGTGTTGAATCCGCGAGCACGTGGTTTCGAGAAACCGGGGTCACGAGGGCGCAGATGATCACCGACGAACGCAAGCCACTTCGGGTGTGGACCGTTGCCGAAGCGAGAGCCCGCCTGTCAGAGGTGCTGCGCCGATCGGAGGAAGAGGGTCCGCAGCAGATCGGGACACGAAAGCAGTTCGTGGTCGTGCCGGCCCGTGTCTGGTACGAGCAGACCAAACCGCGCCAGCCACTTGGGCAGTGGCTGATCGAGAACATGCCGCGCCTTGGGAGAATCGAGGTTCCACCCCGTCACGAAGAGCGTGAACGCCCTGTGCCATTCGCCGACTGGACCGACGATGACTGAGAGGCCTTCGACCGGAAGCCGTGATCGTGCTCTGCGAGTTGGAGTACGGCGCAGGCCTGATGCCGACTGGACGTCGCCGTGACGCAGTACGGGCCTGGTTGATGGAGCTGGCCGCACGCTATCGCCGTCGCCTTCTGCCGGTTGGTCGCGAGGAGGCAGGGCATGCCGCCCGGCTCCGTGCTCACGCACGTCGAGCCGGCCGGACGGTGCAAGTCGCGGACGCGCTGATCGCAGGCACCGCGGTGGCAAACGACCTCGTGCTCGCTACACGCAACGTCGAGGACTTCGCATCGTTCGACATTGAGGTCCTGAACCCGTGGACCGTGCCAGGAGCGTAGATTGCTGGACGGTAGCATCGCGGTGCCTGCGACTCTTATTAATAGTTATCCGACATAGTTACAACATGGAACCAGGCTGTGCGCGCATATATTAAATACATTAGGCTATATTATTAATACCGTAACAGTTCTTGCGGATCTGTAAAGATCTAGCGCCCAAGGCGGTGCTCACGTTCCAGCTCGACCAGACGAGCGATCAGATCGGAGTGGCTCTGGATACGGAAGATGTAGCGCGGCGCCTGCCGGTTGGTCGCGCGTGACATGAACGGTTCACCCCAGAAGCTGAGTAGCGCTTCGGTGCGGCCGTGAGGTTCAACGTCGGCGAGTACGAACGAGAGCGTTTCCGGAAGTGAGCGCCATCGGGGTTCCGCCACGGTGCCCCGGCCGTCGCAGGCCCGAATCTTGGGGACGAGGTACCACGAGAATCGCATCCGGCGGTGTCAGAGCTGCCTGAACGTCCTCAGCGGTTGCCTTGATCTGCTGGACGGACGCAGCCAGACGGTCGTCCTGGCTCTCGCGCCGCAGGTCACGAAGAAGGAGGAGGGCCAGCAGTACGAGGACGATCGTAATAAGGACATCGATCTCTACGATGTGCAGAAGGTGAGCGACGACCGCGACGACCGCCGCGGCGATCCCGGCGATGATGTCCCACTCGAGACGCAGGAGTCGTTTCACTCGGCTGTATTGTCCACCGCCCCGCGTAGCGACTTGAGCGTACCATGGCGTTCGGCGAGCCACAACGGCGACGCACCATGCCGTGCTACCTTCTCCCCATACGGAGAAGGGCTCCACTCGGTGATGAGCCACGTCGTGCTCCGGAACGACGAGGAAGTCATCCGAGTGTCACTGGGCGTAGACGACTACCGCTGAGGAAGACGACCGCCGCTCAGGCCGCGCCAGAGGTACCAGAAGATGCGGTCGCGTTGCCTGACCCTGGCCGCGGGGCTGATCGCGGCCGCGACTGCGGCGGGCGCGTTGCAGCCGGCCCATGCCGGGCAATTGCCCCCGGGGTTGCTGGAACGGGCGGAACAGGGCGACGCCGCCGCGCAGAACGAGGTCGGCAGCCGCTACTACGCGGGTCGCGGCGTGGAGCGCGACGACGCCGAGGCGGCGCGCTGGATCCGACTCTCGGCCGAGCAGGGCTTCGCGCCGGCGCAGTACAACCTGGGCCTGCTCCACTTCCGGAACCGCGGCGTCGCCGGTAACGACGCCGAGGCGGCACGCTGGTACCAGGCGGCGGCCGAGCAGGGCTACCCTCCGGCCCAGGCGGGACTCGGCTACATGTACACCTACGGAGCAGGTGTGGAAGAAGACCAAGTCCGTGCCTACATGTGGCTGGAGCTCGCCGGGCGTGGCGCCGAGAACGACTTCACCCGGCAGCTCTACACCGCGCAACGCGAGGCGCTAGCGGAGTCGATGACCGACGAGGATCTGCGCGAGAGCCGGCGGCTCGCCGATGCGTGGCAACCGGCCGCGGCGCGCTGACGCTCGTCCGTCGGTGGACCTTCTATAATGGCGCCCACTGCGTGAGGACCGACTCGTCCCCGCACCGAATGACCGGGAGGTTGACATGAAGACCCGCTACACGCGCATAGCCGTCCTGCTGGTGGTCGCGCTCGGTCTTGCGACGCTGGCCGCCGCGCAGACCCGGACTATCGATCCAACCCGGTTCGAAGAGGCCATCCAAGCGTTCGAATCCGAAGACGGCGCCATGATGCCGCCTGAGGGGGCCATCGTCGTAACCGGCAGCTCGAGCATCCGCCGCTGGCATCCCAGCCTGAAGCAGGACCTCGCGCCGCTCACCGTGATCCCGCGCGGGTTCGGCGGCAGCGCGATGCAGGACGTCGAGTACTTCCTGGATCGCATCGTCATCAAGTACAAGCCGCGCGCCGTCGTCATCTACGAGGGCGACAACGACACGGGCGCATACGGCGTCGCGCCGGAAGAGATCGTCGGCCGGCTCGAGTCCATCGTCGACCGGATTCACGCCGAGCTCCCGCAAACCCGTGTCTACGTGATGTCCGTCAAGCCGAGCCTCGCGCGCGTGGCGGTGTGGGACAAGGCGCAGGAGACCAACGTGCTCTACCAGCGCCTCGCGGACAGCAACGACCTCGTCTCCTACATCGACGTCGCCACTCCCTTCCTGCAGGCGAACGGCAACGTGATGGACGACATCTTCATCGACGACGGCCTGCACCTGAACGAGAAGGGCACGCAGATCTGGGCGTCCACGATCAAGGCGGCGTTGATGGAAGGCGAGGCCGAGCACGAACCGACGGAGGAGTAAAGGGGGGCGCAGGAGGCTACACGTCGCCCCAGACCCGGTTCGCAACGAGGGCGGCAAGCGACACGAGCAGCCCGGCGCCGACCCATGCGGCGTCGGGAATCGCGCCCACCTCGGGAAGCCCGACCGGTGGAATCGCGAGAGTGGTAAACACGGTCCGCAGGATCGTCAGGTCGGGGAGGGCCGACTGCAATGCCCATGCCAGGGCGCCGAGTCCCAGTGCGCCCGCTACGGTGACGGCGACGGTCTCCATCACCGCAAGCGTCCGGTTGACGCGTTCAACGCGATGGTTGCGGGTCAGCAGCCGCGCCTGCCACCACATGACCTCCGCCGTCCGCGCCGAGGGTGTCGGGGACGGGATGGCGTTCAGGAGGCGGCTGATCGCGACCGCCTCGGCGCATCGCGTGCAGCCGGAGACGTGCTGATGCAGCGCGGGCGTCCACTCCCCGGTTCGGATTGCCTCGTGGACAGCCGGGTCGTGCCGGCACATGCCGATCATGGCTTCAACTCCATTCCGCGGGCTTGCAGCACCTTGGCGAGACTGCGCCGCGCCCGCCACAACAACGGCCCGACGCTGATCGGGCGCAGGCCGAGCACCGTCGCCACCTCGCGGTGCGTGAGGCCTTCGACATACGTCAGCCACAGCAGCGCGCGCTGCCGGGGCCGAATGCGGCCGAGCGCCTGGCTCATGTCGGCCCGCAAGGCGGTGTCAGGTTCCATCGATCTTTGTTCGTCGGGCTCGATCATCTCCGTCTCGCGCCGGCCGACCCGCCGGTAGTGATCGCGGTAGAGGTTGGTCGCCACGCGAAACAGGTAGGAGCGGAGCGCCGCGGGTTCCGCCGTTGGCGGCGTGCTCCTGAGGAGCCGGAGATACGCTTCGTGCGCCAGGTCATCGGCCAGGCTCGAGCTGCCCGTCAGTCGATGAAGGTACGCCCGGAGCGGTCGCTCGGTCCGGTTGTAGAACAGCTCGAACCCCGGCCGGTCGAGAGCGAGGCCATGATCCTCGCGTTCGTCCCGGCCGGCGTCCTCCGCCAAGGCTGCTTCCCGATCCAGCGTCGTGCCCCACACCGGCGCGTAGCTCACACGTTCACTCTATGGGACGTGAAGGGAGTTGGTCATCAGGGCGGTCGCCGTCGGTCTGCGAGCGCCCCGCGTACCACGCGAGGCCGGCCGCGGCGAGCAGGCCGAGGCCAAGGGCCAACAGGATCGTGCCCGGCATCAGCATGTCGTCATCCCCGCCGGACGCCGCCAGGAAGCCGAGGCTGAGAAAGATGACCACGATCGCGCCCTGAGCCATACCCAGCCACCTGTGGCGTGGCCGCTTGTCTTCGGAATTGCGCTCAAGGAACTTCTTTCCGGCCTCGGTTTCGAGAAACACCGCGAGTTCCTGGCCCGAGCTGAACCGATCGAGCAATTGCTTCTGCATGTCGGCCCGGAGGGCGGCGCGCCGGGTCTGATGCGATATCGCGACCCAGACCACGAAGCCGACGAAGGCGAAGAAAACGAACGGAACGACGATCTCTTCCATGGTGGCGCTCCTTGCCGCGTCGGCCGCTTCATTGCGGCTCTCATTGGGTACAACGCACGGGAGGCGGGAGATGTGAACAGCGGCGGCGCCTTCCCCTTGCGCCTTCGCTGCGGGGTTCGATAGAATTGTGATACCCGACTATTCCGGTCGGGGTTTGGATTGATGTCAGGTGCGGCGGCTGGCGTGCCCAGGCGTCGAGACCTTTGCAGGAGACGGGTGATGGCGACAGCGACCGACAACATCGAACAACTGGCGACTCAGGACTACAAGTACGGATTCGTCACCGACGTCGACGCCGACGCGATTCCGCCCGGGCTGAGCGAGGAGATCGTCCGGATCATCTCGGCGAAGAAGGGCGAGCCGGACTGGCTGCTCGAATGGCGGCTGAACGCGTTCCGCGTCTGGCGCCAGATGGCCGAGCCGAAGTGGCACAACGTCCACTTCCCGCCGGTCGACTTCCAGTCGATCATCTACTACTCGGCGCCGAAGCAGAAGCCGAAGCTCGAGAGCCTCGATGACATGGATCCGGAGATCAAGGCGACGTTCGACAAGCTGGGGATCCCGCTCGAGGAACAGAAGGTGATGGCCGGCGTCGCGGTCGACGCGGTGTTCGACTCGGTCTCGGTCGCCACCACGTTCAAGGACAAGCTGGCCGAGCTGGGGATCATCTTCTGCTCGTTCTCCGAGGCGGTGCGGGAGCATCCCGACCTGGTCCGCAAGTACCTCGGATCGGTCGTTCCGTCCTCGGACAACTTCTACGCCGCGCTCAACTCCGCGGTCTTCTCCGACGGGTCGTTCGCCTACATCCCGAAGGGGGTGAGGTGCCCGATGGAGCTCTCCACCTACTTCCGGATCAACGCGGCGCAGACCGGCCAGTTCGAGCGGACGCTGCTCGTCGCCGACGAGGGCGCGACGGTCAGCTATCTGGAGGGCTGCACCGCCCCGATGCGCGACGAGAACCAGCTCCACGCCGCGGTGGTCGAGCTGGTCGCACTCGACGACGCCACCATCAAGTACTCCACCGTGCAGAACTGGTACCCCGGCGACAAGAACGGCAAGGGCGGCATCTACAACTTCGTCACCAAGCGGGGCAAGGCGTTCACGAACGCGAAGATCACCTGGACACAGGTGGAGACCGGCTCGGCCATCACCTGGAAGTACCCGAGCTGCATCCTGCAGGGGGACAACTCGGTGGGCGAGTTCTACTCGGTTGCCGTCACGAACAACCATCAGCAGGCGGATACCGGGACGAAGATGCTGCACCTCGGGAAGAACACCCGCAGCACCATCGTGTCGAAGGGGATCTCGGCCGGGCAGGGGCAGAACACCTACCGCGGCCTGGTTCGCATCGGGAAGAACGCGAAGGGCGCGCGCAACTTCTCGCAGTGCGACTCGCTGCTGATCGGCGACAAGTGCGGCGCCCACACCTTCCCGTACCTGGAAGTGCGCAACACCTCGTCGCGGGTCGAGCACGAAGCGTCGACGGCCAAGATCGACGAGGACCAGATCTTCTACTGCCGCCAGCGCGGGCTGAGCACCGAGGACGCCGTCAACATCATCGTCAACGGCTTCTGCAAGGAGGTCTTCCGCGAACTGCCGATGGAGTTCGCGGTCGAGGCGCAGAAGCTGCTCGGTATCAGTCTGGAAGGAAGTGTCGGATAGCCATGCTGGAAGTCACGAATCTGCACGCCTCGGTCGCGGGGCGCAAGATCCTGAAGGGGATCAACCTGTCGGTGCGGGCGGGCGAGGTGCACGCCATCATGGGGCCGAACGGCTCCGGGAAGAGCACGCTCGCGGCGGTGCTCGCGGGACGGGAAGACTACGAGGTGTCCGCCGGATTGGTCACCTACCGGGGCCAGGATCTGCTGGACATGGAGCCGGAGGATCGGGCGCGGGAAGGCCTCTTCCTCGCCTTTCAGTACCCGGTGGAGATCCCGGGCGTGAACAACGCCTACCTGCTGAAGGCGGCCTTGAACGAGGTGCGCAAGCACCGCGGCGAGCCGGAGCTGGACGCCATCGACTTCATGGCGCTCGTCAAGGAGCGGATGAACATCCTCCACATCGATCAGAGCCTGCTGAACCGGCCGGTCAACGACGGGTTCTCCGGCGGCGAGAAGAAGCGGAACGAGATCTTCCAGATGGCGGTGCTCGAACCGAGGCTCGCCATCATGGACGAGACCGACTCCGGGCTCGACATCGACGCGCTCAAGACGGTGTCGGCGGGCGTGAACGCGATGCGGAGCGCGGAGCGGGCGATCGTCGTCGTCACCCACTATCAGCGGCTGCTCAACTACATCGTCCCCGACGTGGTGCACGTGCTGTCGGACGGCCGGATCGTCAAGTCGGGCGGCAAGGAGCTTGCCCTCGAACTGGAAGAGAAGGGCTATGGCTGGATCGGCGACGGCGCGGCGGCCGGCGCGGCCGCCGGGGCGGCCGCGGGGGCCTGACATCGTGACCGAGACGATGACGCCCCTCGCTCCCGCGGAAGCCTACGCCGACGCCTTCGAGGCGGTGCGCCGAACGGCTCCCGCGCCCGCCGCCGTGGTCGATCTGCGACGGCGTGCCTTCGAACGCTTCACTGCCCTCGGCCTGCCGACGACGAAGCTGGAGCGGTGGCGCTTCACGAACATCGCGCCGATCGCCGGGACGGCGTTCACACTGGCGGCCGAGGCGGATCGCGACGCCGCCATCGACACCGCCGGGCCTCATGGCGTGGTGCCGAACGGGATCACCTTCATCAACGGGCAGTACGTCGCCCCCGCGTCGCACCTTGACGGCCTGCCGCCCGGTGTCGAAGTGCGAAGCCTGGCGGATGCGGTCGCGTCGAACGGCGAGGGAACGCTGGCCGCGGTAGAGACGCATCTCGGGTCGGACGCGTCGATCGACGGCGAGGCGTTGACGGCGCTCAACACCGCGCTGCTGCGGGACGCCGCCATCGTCCGCGTCCCCGCGAACACGGTGGTCGAGGAGCCGATTCAACTGCTGTTCGTCACCGTGCCGCCGTCGGGCGGGGCGCCCGTGATGACGCATCCGCGCGTCCTGCTGCTCGTCGGGGAAAACGCCCAGGTCCGCGTGATCGAGAGCTACGGCGGCGGTGACGGCGCGCCGTACTTCTCGAACGCCGTGACCGAAGTGGTCGCCGGACCGAACGCCGTTGTCGATCACTACAAGGTGGTGCGCGAGAGCCCCGCCGCGTACCACATCGGATCGATGCATGTCCGCTGCGAGCGGTCCGCGTCGTTCTCGTCGCACGCGGTGACGCTGGGCGGCGCCATCGTCCGGAACGACACGCAAGCGCTGCTCGACGGCGAAGGCGTCGAATGCACGCTGAACGGCCTGTATCTGGCGGACGGTCAGCGGCTGATCGACAACCACACCATCATTCGTCACGCGAAGCCGCACTGCAACAGCCACGAGCTGTACAAGGGAATCCTCGCCGGCCAGGCGCGCGCGGTCTTCAACGGCAAGATCATCGTGGCTATCGACGCGCAGAAGACCGACGCCAAGCAGACGAACAAGGCGTTGCTGCTGTCGGAGGACGCGCAGATCAACACGAAGCCGGAGCTGGAGATCTTCGCGGACGACGTCAAGTGCACGCACGGCGCGACGGTGGGGCAGCTCGACGAGGACGCGATATTCTACCTGCGCGCCCGCGGGCTCGGCCTCGAGCAGGCGCGCGGCGTACTGATCCACGCTTTCGCCGGCGACCTGCTGAACCGGATCCGGGTTGAGCCGATCCGGGATCAGCTCGACGAGCTCCTCCTCGCGCAGTTGCCCGGCTCCGGCGGAGAGTCGTTTCATGTCACTGCCTGAGACCGTGACGGCGGCGGCGCCCGCGCCGGTGTTTGACGTCGAACGGATCCGGGCCGACTTCCCGATCCTCTGCCGGCAGATCCGCGAGCACCCCCTCGTCTATCTCGACAACGCCGCGACGACACAGAAGCCGCGCGCCGTACTCGACGCGATAACCCGTTACTACGCCCACGGGAACGCGAATATCCACCGGGGCGTCTACCTGCTGAGCGAGGAAGCGACCGCCGCCTACGACGCCGCGCGCGTCACGGTGCAGCGCTTCCTGAACGCGCGCACCCCCCGCGAGATCATCTTCACCCGCAACTCGACCGAGAGCATCAACCTGGTGGCGCAGAGCTTCGGACGGCGTCAGGTGGGGCCGGGCGACGAAGTGCTGATTACCCACATGGAGCACCACTCGAACATCGTCCCGTGGCAGCTTCTGTGCGAGCAGATGGACGCCCGCCTGCGGGTCGCGCCGATCGACGACCGCGGCGTGCTGCGGATGGACGAGTTCGAGCGCCTCATCACGCCGCGCACACGGATGATCTCCGTCGTGCACCTGTCCAATTCTCTCGGCACGATCAACCCGGTCCGCGATATCGTCGAGCTGGCGCACCGCCACGGCGTGCCGGTGCTGATCGACGCGTCGCAGTCGGTCTACCACATGCCGGTCGACGTTCAGGCGCTGGACTGCGACTTCCTCTGTTTCACCGGGCACAAGACGTACGGACCGACCGGCATCGGTGTCCTCTACGGGCGCGAGGCGCTGCTCGACGCGATGCCTCCCTATCAGGGGGGTGGCGACATGATCCGGTCGGTGACGTTCGAGAAGACCACGTACGCCGACCTGCCTAACAAGTTCGAGGCCGGGACGCCGAACATCGCGGGCGTCGTCGGCCTGGGCGTCGCGCTCGACTACCTGACCGACGTCGGCTTCGACGCGATTGCGCCGCACGAGGCGGAGCTGCTCGCCTACGGCACCGCGGCGCTGTCCGAGGTCAAGGGCCTGCGGCTCATCGGCACTGCCCCGGAGAAGGCGAGCATCCTGGCCTTCGTGATGAAGGGGGCGCATCCGCACGATGTCGGCACCCTCGTCGACACCGAGGGAGTGGCGATTCGGACCGGCCACCACTGCACGCAGCCGATCATGGATCGCTTCGGAGTGCCCGCGACGGCGCGCGCGTCGGTCGCGATGTACACCACGCGCGCGGAGATCGATGCACTCGTCCGCGCGCTCGAACTGGTGCGGGAGATGTTTCCTGTATGAGCGATCTGCGCGAGCTGTACCAGGAAGTGATCCTGGACCACAACCGGCACCCGCACAACTTCCGCGAACTGGACGGCGCCGACCGCCATGCCGACGGCTACAACCCGCTCTGCGGCGACCGCCTGGCGGTCTACGTCAATCTTGATGGAGAGACGATAGCCGACATCAGTTTCATCGGGACCGGCTGCGCCATCTCGAAAGCGTCCGCGTCGCTGATGACCGACGCGGTCAGCGGCAAGACACTGAACGAGGCGCGGCAGCTCTTCGAGCAGTTCCTGAACCTCGTGACCGACGACGTCGCGGACGTCGACGGCGCTGCGCTCGGCAAGCTGGCGGTTTTCGCCGGTGTGCGCGACTACCCGACGCGCGTCAAGTGCGCCAGCCTCGCCTGGCATACGCTGCGCGCCGCGGTAGCGGACCGCCACGAAACGGTGACAACGGAGTAGACCATGGGCATCCTGAATCTTAGTGACGTGCCGCCGCCGTTCGACGATGCGCCGGATGGTGCGCCCGGTGCGCCGGCCTCCAGGCCGGCCCCCACCGCGGCCACCAAGACAACCGCGACCGGCACCGTCATTCCTTCGCACGTCGACGGATCCGCGCCGCCGCCCCAGGCGCCGCAGGCGGAATCGTCCCTCTTCGACACCAGCGCGCTGACCGATCCCGGCCCGGCTGCTTCCTCCGGAGCGGAGCCCGAGCCGCCGTCCGAGGCGGTGGCCGCGGTGGCGGCCGACCCTGTCCGGACGCTCGAGCTGAAGCCGCAGATCGTCGAGCAACTCGCCACCGTCTACGACCCGGAGATCCCGGTCAACATCTACGAGTTGGGCCTCATCTACGACATCGCAGTCAGCAAGGACGGCGTTGCCGTGATTGAGATGACGCTCACGGCTCCCGGCTGTCCCGCGGCCGTCACCCTGCCGGCGGAGGTGCAGGGGAAGGTGAAGTCCATCGAAGGCGTAACCAAGGCCCGCGTCGACCTGGTCTGGGAGCCCCCCTGGGACAAGGACCGGATGTCGGACGCGGCCAAGCTGCAACTCGGCATCTTCGACTGACTTCGTGCGCCGGCTTGGTGCGCCGGCCTCCAGGCCGGCCCCACAACTACAGCGGCTCGACTACAGCGGCTCGACGGTGACGTCGGAGATCCGCACCGTCGACAGCAAGCTCATGGTGGCGGCGACGTAGTCGGGCGAAAGCGTGTCGACCGGCACCTTGCCGCCGTCGATGGCGTAGTTGTCCTGATCCGAGAAGAGCACGCCGTTCACGCGCTCGAACGAGATGGCCCGGCGGTAGCGGAGCCCGTTGTCGAAGTCGTAACCGAACTGCTCGACGCGGCCGGTCTCGGGATCGAACCAGAAAGTGTAGGCGTCATCCGCATCGTTGCTCGAGCCGGGGCTGAAGGTCACCTTGACTCGATGGAGGTCGCGTCCTTCCCACCGCTCGATGCCCCGGTCCTCGAACAGCACGTCGCTTCCCTTCAGCGTGTACGGCAGCAACGGGAAAAAGACACGCGCGTTGACGAACGCCATGGCGCGCCGCGCGCCCTCTTCGTCGAGTTCCGACTCGACGCCGTCCCGCCACTCGGTGACGCCTTCGTTCGTCAACTGCACCCGCCGCTCCGGCCGCTCGCCCTGCGCGGGGTTGATCACGACGAAGTCATACGCGCCGCCGTTCCGCGTCGCCTCGATCTGGAAACTACCCGAAAGCGACGTGATGGTCATGGTCATCCGCGACCGTTCGTACAGATCCCCGCCGTGGTAGGCGATCGCCTTGTCGATGATCTCCGGCAACGGCGGATCCGGCGCCGGGGGCGGCCCGCAGGCAACCGAAGCGACCGAAACCGCGGCGACGATGATTCCTGCAACGGCAGGGCGTGGAGTCATCACAACATCCTCAGTTCTCGCGACCGGGCACGGCACGCGTACGCGACAGTTTATACCTGCTACTCCCGGCGAGGCCTGGCCGAAGGCCGAAGCCGGCGTCGGCAGGCTCGGGTACCGCGACGGTGCCGGCGATGGCCGGCGCGTGGGCGATAATTCCCGCATGGCTGATCGAGTGCGGGTGTTCGCGCCGGCTACCGCTTCGAACCTCGGGCCGGGCTTTGACGTGCTGGGACTGGCGCTGGAGCGGCCGGGCGATCTGGTCGAGGCGGAGCGGCGGGATCAGCCGGGGGTCGAGATCGTCGAGGTGACGGGGGCCGATTCGTTGAGTACGGATCCCGGCGAGAACGTGGTCGGGATCGCGGCGGCAGCGGCCCTCGAACGCCTGGACGGCGCGGCGGGAGTTCGGCTCTGGCTGCACAAGCAGATGCCGCTCGGGAGCGGTCTGGGGAGTTCCGCGGCCAGCAGCGTGGCGGGGGCGGTGGCGGTGAACGCCCTGTTCGGAGGCGCGCTGACGGCGGACGACCTGGTGGCGTGCGCGCTACGGGGGGAGGCGGCAGCGTCAGGGACGGCCCACGCCGACAACGTGGCGCCGTGCGTGCTTGGCGGAATCGTCCTGATCCGGGCGTCCGATCCGCTCGATCTGATCCCGCTGCCGGTGCCCGATGCCCTGCGCGTCGTGCTGGTGCATCCGCACGCGGAGGTATTGACCGCCGAAGCGCGCCGTCTGGTAGTCGAGCAGCGGTTCTCCATCGGCCAGGCGGTCGCCAACCTGGGGAACGTCGCAGCGCTGGTGGCGGCGCTGCATCAGGGCGACCTGGCGATGCTGGGGCGGAGCATCAGCGACGCCCTGGTGGAACCGATCCGGGCGCCGCTGGTGCCGGCGTTCGCGGAGGTAAAGGAAGCCGCGCTCGACGCCGGCGCACTCGGCTGTTCGATTTCCGGATCCGGTCCCAGCGTGCTCGCGTTCGCCGACTCGGATGCGGCCGCCGATGCCGTCGCGACGGCGATGGAAGGGGCGTTCGCCCATGCCGGCGTCACCAGCGACCGCTACGTCGGACGGGTCAACGGGGCCGGCGCGCGCGTCGTCGGCTGAGCCTGCCTACGACTGCGATTCCTCCGCGGCGGTGCCAGTCGTTGACGCAGTGGAGTCCGCCGCCGGCGCGGCGGCGTCAGCCGGTGAATCAGTGGCCTCCGTCGGGGGCGGCGAGGGGTCAGCCGCCGGCGGAGCGGCGGCCGCCATCGGCACGGCGGGGGCCGGCAGGATGATCCAGGCGGCCAGGTAGACCAGCAACCCGCCGATCAGGAGGGTGCAGAGCGTGAGCAGCACCCACAGCACGCGGACGGCGCTTGAATCGACGGAGAAGTACTCGGCGATACCGCCGCACACGCCGGCCAGTTGCGTGTTGGTGGCGGATCGTTCCAGCCGTTTCGCGCCCTGGATAATCGGCTCCGACCCTTCCTCCGCTTCCGGGACGATCAACCAGCAGACGATGTAGCCGAAGATGCCGAGGAAGATGCCGATTCCGAGTCCCACGAGGCCCGCCACCGTGAGGACGAGCCACAGGGCACGGATAAACGCCGGGTCGGTGTCGACATAGCGCGCGATGCCGCCGCACACGCCGGCGATGCGCCGGTCGACGAGGGACCGCCGCAGATGCTTCGTTGGGGCCGTGCCGCCGGTCGTCTGCTGATTGGTCATCCGGGCTTCCTCTCTTCCTGATGCGCTCTCGTCACGTCGTGCTTTCTCTCTCCCGCTCTCGCGATTCTAGTTTCAGTCCGGTGAAGGCGGGAACACCGCCGTGCGCCAGCCGGTCACGATCTGTACGACGTTCGGGCGGCTCGCAAGTTCCATCATGACGAATTGACCTTCGAACGTGACGTCGTACGCCGGGAGGTTGCCGAGCGTATCGGTCAGCAACGGCCCCTCGAAGAGCAGTGCCGGCGCGTCTGCGGCCGGACGGCCGTCGGGGTCCGCGCGCATCCGCGCCTCGTACAGGCTGCGCCCGCGCCGAAAGAACAGCAGGCTGCCGGTGCGTGCCCAGACCGGTTCGGTCCCGCCGGCGACGGAGACACGCAACGGCTCCACAGTCGCGTTGCCCGCGGCGGCGCGGACATACACCTGATCATCGTCGCCGGTCTCACCGTCCGACACATACGCGATCCAGCGGCCGTCCGGTGAGTAGGCCGGCGCGCGCTCGTTCGCGTCGGTGGCGAGCCACGGTTCGGGGCCGTCATCGCCGCCGTCGCGCCAGGTCCAGATGTCGCGGCGGCGGTCCGGGTGCGGTTCGTGGAACGCGAGGCGCCGGCCGTCGGGCGACCACGATCCGGGTGTCCGGAGATCGCCGGCGAGAATTGGACCGGCCGTCTCGAACTCCGGCAGGCGGAGGCGGAACACCTGCTGCAGGCCGGTGCGGGACGAGGCGAACGTAATCGACCGGCCGTCGCGTGACCAGAGGGGAGAGTGGTTGTCGCCGGCGTCTTCGGTCAGGCGCCGGCGTGAGTCGTCGGCAAGGTCGAGCAGCCAGAGATCGCGCTGCAGGATCGTCGTCGTGGCGCCGAACGCGACGCGCCGGCCGTCGGGCGACAGGCGCGGCGTCTGGTGCTGCGCGACGACGTTGTCGATCGGCTCGGCTCGGCCCTCGCGATCCACAAGGACAAGCCGGCTGTTGCCGGCGGTCACGGCCGGCGGGACGAAGACGAGCGTGCCGTCACGCGCGGCGGCGAGGCGCGCCCGGCCGAGGCCGCGGAAGCCGACGCTACTGCTGGCAACCCCCCGCAGGACGGGACGCGGCGACAGTGCCAGCGCGGCGCCATCCATCCCGTCGTCGGCCGGGGCGCCTAGCGCGACCGCGATGTCGGATGGGCGATCGGCGGGCGTGGCGGACGAATCGTCGAGGTCGTCCAGCAGATCCTGGTCGAGCGTGGCCGCAAAGATCTCGCCGCGGCGCGCGACGACGATCGTGTTCGGCTCGACCAGGAAGCCGCCGCCGTCGGCCAGAAGCAGCGGGCGAATGCGCCCGGTCTCAACGTGCAGCAGCGCGAGGCGAGGATCGCGACCCTGGCGCCCGATGGTGAAGAGGAGGTGGTCGTCGTTGAAGCGCTGCGGCCAGCCATGGGCCGTCTCGCCCGACACGGTGTCGACGGTGGTGATCGACATCGCCGTGCCGCCGCCGGCCGGCACGGCGAGCAGGCCCGCGGCGCCGGGGCCGCCGAGGACGATCGTGCTGTCGTGACGCCAGTAGCCTCCCGCCGGGATACCGGTCAGCTCGGCCACGACCGCCGGCGCCTGCGGCGGCGGATCCGAGGCGGCCGGAACCGCCGACCGCTTGAGGTGCGGCCCGGCGAAGAATCCGATCGCGGAACCGTCGGGCGAAAAGAAGGGCTGTTCCGCACCGGCGGTATCCGGAAGTTCCATCGCCTCGAAGCGATCGAGCGGCCTGACGTACAGCCGCGCGCGGCCGTCGCGGATGGCGGTGTACGCCAGCCGCTGCCCGTCGGGGGAGATGGCTATGTCGAGCAGTTCGAGATCGTCCGGCACGAGGACGGACAGCGCGCGCCTGGCGGCGGGCGGGGCCGGCGGATCGTCCGCGGTGAACCACCAGGCGAGGCCGGCGGCGAGGACGGCAGTTCCGGCGAGACCCACGACGAGGAGCGCCCGGCCGATCCGCCGTGCGTCCGTCGTGCCGTCCGGGTCGAAGCGATCCGTCTCCATTCGGCCTCATAGTAGGGTAGGAAGAGAGCCTGCCACGAGGGAGAGACAAGTGATCCTCGATCGACTGCGCCGCGTGGTGACATTCCGTGCGGGTGTGTTCGCCGAGATTGCAGACGACGATCAGGCGACGTTGCCCGCGCTCGGTGTCGTCGCGGTGGTGGCCGGATTGCCCGCGCTGGTGCACATGCTGCTGCCGGCGCTGCTGGCGGGGGGTGGACCGGGAGTGTTCGGTCTTCTGGTCACGATCGGCGGCGGGTTGCTGTTTGGCATGCTCGCGTGGGTCGTCCTGACAGGACTGCTGACCCTGTCGTCGCGGCTGTTCGCGGCGGAGCCTCCCCGCTTCGTCCGCCTGTTCCGCGTCTTCGGGTTCGCGTTCGCGCCGTTAATCCTGATGCTGGAGCCGATCGTGGGCGCCGCGGTCGCGATCGTCTGGTTCATCGCGCTCCTGGTCGCCACAGTGCGCGAGGTGTGCCGGCTCACCACGGCGAAGGCGATGATCGCGGTGCTGCCGCTGGTGATCCTCCCGCCGGGGATCACGATGATCACCATGATCCTGAGTGATCGGTTCATCCGCCTGATGAATCTGTTCGGGTAGAGGCACGGCCGGCACGGTTGGGTTGGCGCCGCGGCCTGTCCCGCCGGATACGCCGGCGGCGCGACGGACCGGGGGGGCGTGGTACGATGCCTGCCCGTTGGCACCTGCCTCGCGCATCACGATCCTGACGGGCTCCGCGGCTGGCACGCGGCTTGACGCGGCGGCCGACTACCTGCGCCGCAACCTGCAGGGCTCCACGGCGGCCGAGGTGCTGCTGGTCGGGCAGACGCGCGAGGCGTCGGACGAGCTGGCGCGCGGCCTGGCGATGGAAGCGGGGGCCACGTTCGGGCTGCATCGATTCGGCCTCCGGCAGCTTGCGTGGCGCGTGGCGGCAGTCGAGCTGGCGCGCCGCGGGTTGGCGCCGGCCAGTCCGCTCGCGGCGGAGGCAGTGGCCACGCATGCCGCCTTCGAGGAGCTCACCGGCCAGCGGCTCAACTATCTCCATCCGATCGCCAGGTTCCGCACGTTCGGTCGTACCCTCGCCGCGACGCTCCGCGATCTGCGCCACGCCGGCGTCGATGCCGCCGCCGCCCAGGAAGCGGGCGGAAGCGGTCCGGACGTCGCCCGGCTCGCTGGCCGGTACGACGCGCTGATGGATGCCGCCGGTCTGGTGGACGAGGCGGCCCTCTTCCGGGTGGCGGCCGGCGTCGCGCGGGGCGAAGAAGCGGCGATGACCGGGTTCCCCCTGGGCGGCGCGCTGCTGCTACTTGATGTCGCCGTACCGGACCAGGCGACCTACGACTTGGTTTCGGCCATCGCCGGCCGCGCCGCGTCGGTGCTCGCGACCGTCCCGGCCGGCGACGACCGTACGCTTGACGCACTCGGGCGCCTGCCGGGCGCAAAGACGATCGACGCGGCGGACGCCGCGGAAGAGGCCAACCGTGGGGCAGCGGCGCGCGATCCGCTCGAGCGCGTCCGGCGCTACCTCTTCGCGACTGAGGATCCGCCGCCGGCAGGCGACGACGCACCCGACGCCGACACCCTCACCTTCTTCTCCGCCCCGGGCGAGAGCCGTGAGGCGGTCGAGATTGCGCGCGCAATCGTCAGGGAAGCGGCGCGCGGCGTGCGGTTCGACGAGATGGCGGTCGTGATCCGCTCGCCCGGCGTCTACGCCGGCCCGGTGGAGACCGCGCTCGCCCGCGCCGGAGTGGACGCCTACTTCTCCCGAGGCACGCGCGTCCCGCATCCGGCCGGCAGGGCATTTCTCGCCCTGCTCACGTGCGCGCTCGAGAACCTGTCGGCCCGCCGCTTCTCCGAATACCTCTCGCTTGGCCAGGTGCCGCCGCTCGACCCCGCCGGCGGGCGGCCCGCCGCCGGCGAGCGTTGGACGCCGCCCGACAGCACGCCGGAGATGCAGCCGACGCTGTCCGAGCCGCCGCTGATCGACGCCGATACGGCGCACGCCGCCGGCGAAGGTGGCGATGCGGGTCGGGAGACTACGGACAGCGACGAGACACCGGTCGTGGGTGGCACGCTCCGCGCGCCGTACCGCTGGGACGAGCTGCTCGTCGACTCGGCCGTCGTTGGCGGACGCGACCGGTGGGAACGGCGCCTTGACGGCCTGGCCGCGGATTTGGCCGCCCGGCTGGCGGAACTTCGGAGCGACGATGTCGAATCGCCGCGCATCCGCCGCATCGAGCATCAGATTCGGAACCTGGCGCACCTCCGGCAGTTTGCCCTTCCCGTGATCGACCGCCTGGCGGCGCTCCCGCAGAAGGCGCCCTGGGGCGAATGGCTCGACCACCTCGAGGCGCTGGCGCCGAGGGTGCTGAAGGATCCGGACGACGTACTCGCGGTGCTGGGCGACTTGCGGCCGATGGCGAGCGTCGGGCTGACGCCGCTCGCCGACGTGCGCGACGTGCTGACCGAGCGACTGACCGACCTGCAGCGCAACCCGCCGCGCCGCCGGTACGGCCGCGTCTTCGTCGGAGGGCCGGATCAGTTGCGGGGCCGACGGTTCCGCGTCATCTTCGTCCCGGGCCTCGCCGAGCGAGTGTTTCCGTACAGGCACCGGCAGGATCCGCTGCTGCTCGACCGTCACCGCGCCGCGCTCAACGTTGCAGAGGCGAGCGGCGGCACGTCGCGCATCGGCCTCCCGAGCCGCCATGATCTGAATCAGCGGGAAAAGCTGCTGCTGCAGGTCGCCATCGGCGCCGCCACCGAGAGGATCTGGGTCTCGTATCCCCGCCTGGAAGCGAGCAAGGCGCGTCCGCGCGTTCCGTCGTTCTACGCGCTCGACATCGAGCGGGCGCGCACCGGCCGCATCCCCGATTTCCGCGAGGTGGAACGGAAAGCGTCCGAGCAGGTGACCGCGCGGCTCGCCTGGCCGGCGCCGCCCGAGCCCGATCTCGCGATCGACGATACGGAACATGACCTTGCGGTGCTGCACGATCTGTTCAAGCAGCCGACGGACGAGATCACCGGCCGCGCGCGCTACCTGTTCCACCTGAACGACGGCCTGCACCGCTCGCTCATCGTGCGATGGGCCCGGTGGCAAAGAGGCTGGTCAAGGCATGACGGCCTGTACGGCGTGAGCGACGCGACGCGCGCGATGCTGGCGGACCAGCGGCTCGGCCGGCGCGCGTACTCGTGTTCCGGTCTGCAGCGCTTCGCCGTCTGTCCGTACCAGTTCTTCCTCGGATCGGTCGCGCGCATTCATCAGCTCGACGAGATCCCGACGCCGATCGAGCAGCTCGACCCGCTGACCCGGGGCAGCATCTTCCATGAGGTGCAGGCGGAGTTCACGCGCGCGCTCCAGGAGCAGAAGGCGTTGCCCGTGACGCGTGCGCGGATCGCACAGGCCGAGCAGGAGATCGACCGGATCCTCGACGACGTCGCGGCACGCAGGAAGGACGAGCTGGTCCCGGCGATCGAGCGGGTCTGGCACGACGAGATCGAAGCGATGCGGACCGACTTGAAGGGATGGCTGCGCCACGTCGCCGACGAGGGAGGGAAATGGATCCCGCTCCACGCCGAGTTTGCCTTCGGCTTCCCGCCCCGTCCCGGCTTCGACCCCAAGAGCGTGCCGGAGCCGGCGACCCTGAACGGACGGTGGCTGCTCCACGGCGTCGTGGATCAGGTCGAAGCGCTCGCGCGACCGAGCGAGAAGGGCGAGTTGCGCGTCACCGACCACAAGACCGGGAAGAATCGGACGAAGCCGGGCATGGTGGTCAATGGCGGTGAGACGCTGCAGCCGGTCCTCTACGGCCTCGCGGTCGAGCAGGCGCTAGGACGGCCGGTCAGCGAGTCGCAGCTCTTTTTCGCCACGGCGGCCGGCCGCTACCAGCACCGGGTGGTGCGGCTGGGTGAAGAGGAGCGGCGGCAAGGGATCGAAGTGCTCGAAGTGATCGACCGCGCGATCGAGACGGGCATGCTGGTGCCGGCGCCGCGCGAGAGAGCCTGCGAGTGGTGCGACTTCCAGCCGGTCTGCGGCCCTTGGGAGGAACGTCGCATAGGGAAGAAGGACAGGCGGCCCCTGAGCGACCTGCTCGAACTGAGGTCCCGGGCATGAGCGACAGCGGCCCGGCCACGCGTCCGCAGCTCGCCGACGCGGAGGCGCGCCACCGGATCCGGCATTCGCTCGACGAGTCGCTCGTCGTCGAGGCGGCGGCGGGGACGGGGAAGACGAGCGAACTGGTGGGGCGCATCGTCGCGGTGCTCGAGCGCGGCCGAGCGACGGTCGACCAGATCCTGGCCGTCACGTTCACCGAGAAGGCGGCGGGCGAACTGAAGCTGCGTCTGCGCGAGGAACTCGAGCGCGCGCGGCAGTCGGACGGCGACGATGAGGCCGTTGCCGCCGCCGCTCCGGCGGCAGACCCGGCGGAGCGCGCCCGCAACCTGGACGAGGCAATCGCACATCTCGAAGAGGCGCAGGTCTCGACGATCCACGGCTTCTGCGCCGACCTGTTGCGCGAGCGGCCGGTCGAGGCGCGGGTCGATCCGCAGTTCGCGGTGCTGGACGAATCGCAGGCGCACCAGCTCTTCCTGGAGGCGTTCCAGGACTGGCTGCAGGCGGCGCTCGACGATCCGCCCGAGGGGGTCCGCCGCGCGCTCCGCCGCAAGAAGGACTGGTCGAGTTTCAACGACCCGGATACGAGGGACGACAGCCCGACCGACCGCATTGCGCGCGCCGCCTGGGATCTGGCCGACTGGCGCGACTTCACCCGGCCGTGGCGCCGAGAGAACTTCCCGCGCGAGTCGATGGTCGATCAGGTGACGGCCCACCTGATGGAGTTCGCCGATCTGACCGATCGGGCGGAGTACCGCAACGATCCGCTCTACCAGGCGATGCAGCCGGTGCGCGCCGTCGTGCAGCAGATCCGCGAGACCGACGCGATCGGACCGCGCCGCCGCGACTACGACGGCATCGAGGCGATGCTGGTGCAGCTCGCCGGCGACCGCTACGTGATCCGTCCGCAGGCCAAGGGACGCCGGGCCATGTACGGCGTTGACATTGAGCGGGAGCGGGTCCTGGGGCAGCACGACAAGATCGTTGATGTCCTCGAGCAGTTCCGGCGCATCGCCAATGCCGACCTTGCCGCGCGCCTGCAGACCGAGTTGAGCGAGCCGATCGAGCGCTACGGAAGGCTGAAGGCCGAAGCCGGATCGGTTGATTTTGTCGATCTGCTGCTGAAGGCGCGCGACCTGATCCATGACGACGATGACGTCCGCCGTGACATGCAGGAACGCTATGCACGGATCTTCGTCGACGAGTTCCAGGACACGGACCCGCTGCAGGCGGAGATCCTGCTGCTGCTTGCCGCCGGCGACCCCGATCAGCGCGACTGGCGCGAGGTGACGCCGGCCGCCGGCAAGCTCTTCATCGTCGGCGACCCGAAGCAGTCTATCTACCGCTTCCGCCGCGCCGACGTCGGGGTCTACCGGCAGGTGACCGAGCAGTTGGCGCGCGCCGGCGTGGCGGCGGTGACGCTCTCGACCAGCTTCCGCGCCGTACCGATGATTCAGCGCCTCGTGAACGCGGCGTTCGAGCCGCTGATGAGCACTCTGCCGGCGCCCGTGGCGGGCCCGGATGAGGGCCGGCGATCGGGCTACGTGCCGCTCGCGCCGTACCGCGACGACGCGCCTTCGCAGCCGGCCGTTGTCGCGCTGCCGGTGCCGAGGCCGTATAGCTTCCGCAACGTCACGAAGGGGAAGATCGAGGCGTCGCTGCCTGATGCAACCGGCGCGTTTGTGGACTGGCTGGTTCACGAGAGCAACTGGACCGTCACCGAGCGGCAGCCGGGCGGGGAGATCGCGCGCGTGCCGATCGACGCCCGGCACATCGCTCTGCTCTTCCGGCGGTTCGTCAGCTACCGGGACGACAAGACGCGGCCCTACGTCGACGCGCTCGAGGCGCGTGGCCTGCCCCATCTACTCGTAGGCGGCCGCTCGTTCCACGACCGCGAGGAAGTGGCGACGGTGCGCGCGGCGCTCGCGGCGATCGAATGGCCGGACGACGAGCTGTCGGTGCTCGCAACGCTGCGCGGCGCGCTCTTCGCGTTCGACGACGAAACGCTCTTCGCCTGGCGGTACCACTTCCGCCGCCTTCATCCCTTCCGCATCCCGCGCGCGCTACGGCCGGACGCGGAGGGCGATGGCGCCGGCGGGGACCAGGGCGACGGCCTCTCGACGACGGACCGGGAGCGCTTCCGTCCCGTGGCCGACGCGCTCGCGCTCCTGCGCCAGCTCAGCCTGCGACGCAACGACGTGCCGATCGCCCGCACCATCGGGATGCTGCTCGAGGTCACGCGCGCGCACGCCGGATTCGCCATGCGCCCCGCCGGGGAGCAGGTGCTCGCGAACGTCCTGCAGATCGGCGAACTGGCGCGGCGCTACGAGGAGCGGGGAGGGCTGTCGTTCCGCGGCTTCATCGATCACCTCGCGGACGAGGCGGCAGAGCACGACTCGGGCGAGGCTCCGATTCTCGAGGCGACCAGCGACGGTGTCCGCATCATGACCGTCCACGCGGCGAAGGGACTGGAGTTTCCCGTCGTGATCCTGGCGGACCCGACCGCCCGGCTGCATGCGTCGAGCGCGAGCCGGTTCATCGACTCGGCGACGGGCCTCTGCGCGATTCGCCTCGGGGGCTGGTCGCCGATAGACCTTATCGAGCACGAGGAGGAGGAGATCGCACGCGACCGGGAGGAAGGGATCCGTCTCGCCTACGTCGCGGCGACGCGCGCCCGCGATCTGCTGGTGGTGCCGGCGGTGGGCGATGCGCCGGAACCGGGTTCCTGGACTACGAAGACCGCGGGCTGGAAGAGCTACCCGCTGCAGGGCGTCTGGACGAGCCCGCTCTATCCTGCGATCTATCCCCCGATGGGACGGCGCAGGGACGCGACTGAGGCACTCGGCTGTCCGCGGTTCGGGCGCGATTCGGTGCTGGAGCGGCCGGACGACACCGGCGCCACCAGCGACACCGTCTCACCCGGCCTGCACCGGTGGGGTCTCGCGCGTCAAGGAGTGCTGGCCGACATCGGCGGCCGCCCCCGTGACTCGCGCGACGACGAGGGTGACGGCGCGCGGACGCCCGACGAGCCGGGCGCGGAGATCCTGCCGTTCCCCGGCCTGAACGAGCGGACGGGCGCTGGGGCCGAAGGATCGCGCCGGCCCTCCGCCCGGTGGGAGGTGGTGTGGTGGGATCCGTGCGTCCTCGGCCTGGATGTCGAGACGCCGTTCGGGATCCGCCAGGAGGAACTGCTCTCGAAGAAGGCCCCGGACAGAGTGGTGGAGGAAGACCTGCGTCGATACCGCGAGTGGCGGCGGCGGCACGATGACACGTTGGAGCAGGGAGCCCGCCGCAGCCTGGAGCTGACGACCGCGACGGCGCGGGCGCGGGCGGCAGCGGAGAGCGCGGAAGGTGACGGGGACGCGGCTGACGCCGCTGCACGGGACGGCGGCAACGGATCGGTCGCCCCGGACGACATCGAGGTAATCGAAGTCGATCGCGCCGCCGGCCGGCCGGCCGGTAAGCGCTTCGGGTCACTCGTCCATGTCCTGCTCTCGACCGTCCCGTTCGACCGTCCCGGCGGCGCCCGCGTCCCGGTTGACGAGCTGGCGCGCCTGCACGGCCGGGTGCTGGGCGCGAGCGACGATGAGGTGCTGGCGGCCGCCGACGTGGCGAGCCGGACGCTGGCGCATCCGCTGATGGCCCGCGCCCGCGACGCGCTAGCCCGGGGCGAGTGCCGACGCGAGGTTCCGGTCAGCCTGCGCGACGACGACGGCGTGTTGATTGAGGGCGTCGTCGACGTCGCCTTCCGCCAGGACGGCGCCTGGGTCGTCATCGACTACAAGACCGACCGCGAGCTGGGCGATACCGACGACGCCCTCGACATCTATCGACGGCAGGTTGCCCTCTACGCCGAGATGATCGCGCGGGCCACCGGCGAGCCTGCCACCGGCGTCCTGTTGAGGATCTAGCTAGTGGCAGGTCGGACCGGTTGCACCGACCTCTGTGACAGAATGGCGGCGGACTGTGAAGGCAGTGGGCGCCAACAGAAGGAAGCGGTCGTCGCACAGCCGCCCGAGGCAGGCGCCGCGGACGCGCGGGGTGGCCGGCACCGGGACAGGAGCGCGGATTAGCAGCTCGCTGCTCGGACCGGTCCTGGTGCTGCTGCTGATTGCGGCGGCGGCGAGCATCGGCGTCATCCGGTCGGCCGGAGTGGGCGTCACCACCGCTGAGACCGCCGCCGGCCAGTCGTCCGCCGGTGACGCAGAATCGCTGGGCGTCAACGTCCTCCGGCGGTTCGCGCACGACGCGTCCGCCTACACGCAGGGGCTGATCTGGTCGGAAGACAGGCTGTACGAGAGCACCGGCCAGTACGGCGCCTCGACGCTCCGGCGCGTCGACCCGCGGACGGGCGAGGTAGAGCACCGCATCGCCATCTCCCCCGCCTACTTCGGCGAGGGGCTCGCGCGCGTCGGCGACCGGCTGATCATGCTCACCTGGAAGGCGCAGCGCGCCTTCGTCTTCGAGTTCGACACCTTCGCGCCTTCCGGAACCCGTAGGTACCGGGGCGAAGGGTGGGGGCTTTGCGACGACGGCGCGCGCCTGATCATGAGCAACGGCTCGGATCGCCTTACGTTCCGCGACCGGGAGACGTTCGAGCCGGTTGGCGAGGTGGCGGTGACGCTGCGCGGCTTGCCGCTGATGCAGATCAACGAGCTGGAATGCGTTGGCGGCGAGGTCTACGCGAACGTCTATCAGCAGGAGTTCCTGGTGCGGATCGATCCGGCGACCGGCCGCGTCAACCAGTACATCGACGCGACCGGCCTGCTGACGCGCGAGGAACGGCGCGGGACCGACGTGCTGAACGGGATCGCGTACGACCCGGAGGCGGAAACCTTCTACATCACCGGCAAGCTCTGGCCGGCGATGTTCGAAGTGACGTTCGAGTAGTCGTCAGGTCAGGTGCTAACGGCGCGGGACGGCGGTTCGTCCGCCCCCGCCGCCGGTGCGGCCCCCGTCGCCACCTCCACCGCCGCGGGTGTAACCGCCGGTGGTGACTCGGCCGCCGGATGAGGTGCCTCCGGTCCGGGTCGTGACTCCGCTACCGGATCCGTTCCCCTCGCTTCCCGCGCCGGTCGCGGTGCCGCGGGTGACGCCGCTCCGCTCGTGTACCTGCGTGTAGCCGAGACGGTTGACGGCGCGTGGCGTCGTCTCCCGCGCCGCGGAGATGGCCGCATCCCGGATGCTGATGAAGGGGTTGGTGCCGTAGTTGTAGAGGTACGGGTTGTAGCCGCGTCCCCAGGCGCCGTAGCCAAGCGGCGCGAGGTAGTACGGATAGAGGTCGCTGTACCAGATCGGATCGTACGTGCCGCCGGTCCACCCTGATCCGCCACCGGTCCAGTTGCTCCAGGCGCCGCCTCCGCTGCTGCCGCGGTTCCGGCGTTGCACCATGAAGCGTTCCGGGTAGGCGAGGGCGACCAGCAGGTCGATGACGCTGCCGTTGATGCCGGCGGCGTCCAGTTCCATCAGAGCGGCGGCGTTCAGGTCGAGCCGCGGCTCGGTCTCGGTCAGCATTGCCTCGACGACGCGGGGATCGACGCTGACCGCGGCATTGCGGATTCCCCGGAGCGTCAGCGACGACCCGGCCCGCACGCGCGCTTGGCGGATCTCCTCGCGTGACGCGGGGAGCGCGTCTTCATCCAGCTCGCCGCCGCTGGACGCGGGCGTGTAGCGACGGATCTCCATATGCTGCCGCTCGCCGACCGTGACGAGCTGAAGGTCAACCCAGGTGGAGCGCCCGGACATCAGACTGACGCCACTCGTCTGGCGGGCCGGGGCATCGTCGCCGCAACGCAACTCGGCGTGCGTGTAGAGGCGGAATCCGTCGTTCGACCAGGTGCGCTGCTCCCAGCCGCTGCAGTCGCCGTCGACAACGTTGCGGCGGATTCCGTCGGCGACCAGCGTTCGCTCCACGAGCATGTTGCCGCCGCCGCGGGCGGCGAGGTGGGCTCCGGCGCCGTCGGCGGTTGCGGTGGGGGTCATGCAGACGACGGTTCGCTCCGGAAACTCGGAGCCGTTGCCGCCGGCACGTTCCACCTGCTCTTCCCAGAGCTGCCAGCAGCCGAACCAGGGCAGCCAGCCCGCATCCGTGTCGGCGGCCACCACTGCTGTCCGGCCGGCGGCGACCGCCGCCGCGACGGTCCGATCCTGCGCGGCGGATGGCGATGCCAGCATCAGGCTGGCGGCGAGTGTCGCGAGCACCGTCTGCTGCATGATCCGCATCGTTCTTCCCTCTCTGCGCGCCACGTCATTCAGTCGGCTCAGCGCACCGGTGGCGCCGAGCCGATACCACCGTCCACTATGCGTCAAAACGCAAGGCGAATGCCAGCGCCAACCCGGAGGCCGGCCAGATCGATCGGCTCGAAGCCGGCGAAGTCGTCCGTCAGATCCGCGGATCCGCGGACGTAGTGCGCCTCCACCGTCGCCGCGACGCTGGTAGTCAACCGGACATCGGCGCCTGCGATCAGGTGCGTACTTCCCGCCCAGCCGCTTGAGACAAGCTCCGCGGCGAACAGGGTGCCGTCGACCGCGTCGACGAATTCGCCGAGCTGTGTCAGCCGGTACCTCGTCAGGCCGGCCCCGACGCCGACGTACGGCACCACCCGGCCGGGTATCCAGACGTAGCTCCCTATTGCCTGGCCGCGCGGCAGGAGCGCGAACGTAATGCTGCCGCTCAGTTCGGTCTGGGCGAGCGTCGTCTCCTGCTCGATCGGCAGGCTGTCCGAGCCGACCAGGTGGCGCAGCTCGGACGGCTGGAAAGCCTGGACGTAGTCGACGCCGACCCGGACGTCCAGCCTGGGCGCAACGGCGTAGCCCGCGTGGAGGGCGATACCGGTTGCATTGAAGTTGAAGCGGCCGGCCGCAGGGTCCGTCGGGTCGTCGATCGGGGACTGCCGCGCGAACAAATGCTCCTGAACGAAGTCGTAGAAGTCTCCTTCGGCCCGCGCGAGGTGTCCGATGGCGCGGATGGCGACCGACCAGCGGGGCCAGCCGAAGGTGAAGTCGGGCTGCCGCTCCTCCCCGGCCGCGGCGGCGGCGCCGGGCGCGGCAAGCAGGCCGGCGGCGGCCACGGTGGCCGCGAGGGCGAGACGAACGCAACGACCCCGGGCTATTGGGTAGGCACGCATGGAATGAACAGGCACAAGCACCGTACCATCCCCCGGAGGTGCTGGACAACGGTCCCCGGCAAACTGCCGAACTGCTGTGCTATGCTGCGATTCAGGCCGAGCCTCTCTATTGAGCAGCCGATGCGTCCGTCACTTATTGCACGGCTCGCGGTCGTTCTGTCGGCATTGATTGCCGTGGCAGTGGCGGTTCGTCCGGCCGACACCGGTCCGGCGCCAGGGGCGCCGGACCAGCCCCCGGCCGCCGGTGCAGTTGCCGGCGGGCAGACCGGCGACGGTCTCCACGCCGAACAGCGGGGACAGCAGCCGTTCGATCCGCGCGAGCTGCTGAGTCGCGGGCGGGGGGGGTTCAACCGCCCCCTCGGGCCGCACGAGTTCTATTTCACGCGCGCCATCTATAGCAGCGGCTGGGGCGGTTCCCGCTGGGCGGTCGACTATCCGAAGGCGGACCGGCAGTTCATGACGGTCGTGAACCGCCTGATCGACATCGACGGCTCGCCGTATGAGAACGCGATCCGTCTGGACGACCCGAACATCCGGAACTTTCCCTTCCTCTACGCGCTCGAGGTGGGGGACATCGCATTGAGCCGGGCCGAGATCGAGGGACTGCGCAACTACCTGCTGGCGGGCGGCTTCCTGGTGATTGACGACTTCTGGGGATCGTGGCAGTGGGCCGCTTTCGAGCAGCAGATCCGCGAGGTATTCCCCGAGTACCCGATCATCGAAGTCCCGCTCGAGCATCCTGTCTTCAACGCCGTGTATCGGATCGACGAGATCCTGCAGGTGCCGGCGATCGGCAACTTCTACGGCGGCCGGACCTGGGAGCAGGATGGCTATGAGGCGCACGTCCGCGGCATCTTCGACGAGAAGGGCCGGCTGATGGTGCTGATCAATTGGAACACCGATCTGGGCGATGCGTGGGAGTGGGCGGAGCGTCCGGAGTACCCGCTGCGGTTCTCCACCTTCGCAGTGGAAATGGGTATCAACTTCATCGTCTACGCGATGAGTCACTAGGGGTCCTTGGCCCTCGGCGCCATGTTCGACGCGATCTTCGAGTTCTTCTTCAAGTTCCGGCCTCTCATGTTCGAGCAGGGCGATTTCGCCTTTCGTGCGTCCTGGCTCGGCGGCCTCGCGGCACTGGCGGCGATCGCGGCCAGCGTGGTCACCTGGCGGTCGTACACGCAGGTGCGAGGCAACAGCCAGCCGATCCACCGGCTCATCCTGACGGTCGTTCGTCTCGCGGCGTTCGCGGTGCTCGCGTTCTGCCTGATGCAGCCGGTGCTGATCCTGTCGTCCGTGGTGCCGCAGCAGAACTTCCTCGGCGTCCTGATCGACGAGTCGCGCAGCATGCGGATTGCGGACACCGACGAGACGCCGCGCCTGCAGTTCGTGCAGGAGCAGTTGGCCTCCACGGACGCGCCGCTGCGCGCCGCGCTGAACGAGCGCTTCTCGCTCCGCTTCTTCGGTTTCGCCAGCGAGACGGATCGTCTCGACGTGGTGAACGAACTGACCTACGACGGGACGCGCACGCACTTGGGGCAGGCCCTCGGGCGGGCGCACGACGAGCTGTCCGACGTCCCGCTCTCCGGGCTGGTCGTGGTGACCGATGGCGCCGACAACGCGGCCGAAGGCCTCGCCGAGTCGTTGCTGCCGGTGCAGGCGGCGGGCGTCCCCGTCTTCACCGTCGGCCTCGGGCGCGAGGAGTTCGACCGCGACATCCAGTTGGGCCGCGTCGATACTCCACGTCGCGTTCTTCGCGGCGCCTCGCTCGTCACGGATGTCGTCGTTTCGCATCGCGGTTACGAGGGCGAGAGGGTGACCGTGCAGGTGGAGGACGAGGGACGCATCGTCGGCTCCGAGGATGTCACGCTCGGCGACGACGACGACCTGCAGACCGTCCGTCTCCGCTTTACCGCCGGGGAGGAGGGGCCGCGGCTGTTCAGCTTCCGGGTCACCCCCCAGCCGGGCGAGATGGTGACGCAGAACAACGTCCGCGATTCGCTGATCGTGGTCGACGACCGGCGCGAGAAGATCCTCTATTTCGAAGGGGAGCCCCGCTTCGAAGTCAAGTTCCTCCGCCGCGCGGTCGAGGACGACGAGAACCTGCAGGTGGTCATCCTGCAGCGGACCGCGGAGAACAAGTTCATGCGGTTCAACGTTGATGGACCGGACGATCTGGTGGGGGGGTTCCCTACCACGCGCGGCGAGCTGTACGACTACAGCGGCCTGGTCCTCGGCAGCATCGAGGCGAACTACTTCACCCCGGATCAGCTCCGGATGATCAGCGACTTCGTCAACCACCGGGGGGGTGGCCTGCTGATGCTCGGCGGCCGCCGGGCGTTCGCCGAGGGCGGTTACGCCGGGACACCGGTGGCTGACGTCCTGCCGGTCGTGCTGGACGACGCGGCGGGCGACGGCGACGAGAGCTTCTTCACCGAGATCGCGGTCGAGACCACCCGCGTCGGAGCGACGCACGTCGCCACGCAGATCGCCGATACGGAGGAGGCCTCCGAGGCGCGGTGGCGGGAACTGCCCCCGATCACCGTGGTCAACCCGATTACCGAGGTGAAGCCGGGCGCCACCACACTCCTGACCGGTCCGGGCGGCGACCTGGTGCTGCTGGCGTTCCAGCGCTACGGCGCGGGCAAGTCGCTTGCCTTCCCGGTCCAGGATTCGTGGACCTGGCAGATGCACGCCGACATCGATGTCGACGACATGACGCACGAAACCTACTGGCGGCGGCTGCTCCGCTGGCTGGTGGACGGCGTGCCGGATCAGGTGTCGATCGACCTGCCCGCCGACCGCGTGCAGCCGGAGGAAACGGTGGAGATCCTGGCGGCGGTAGGTGACGGCAACTTCGAAGAGCTGAACAACAGCCTCGTGCTGGCGACGATCACCCATCCCGACGGCGACTTCACCGACCTGCCGATGGAGTGGACCGCGCAGCGTGACGGCGAGTACCGCACGTCGTTCACCCCGTCCGCCGAGGGATTCTACGAAGTGCGGGTCGAGGCGATGCTGGGTGACGAGCCGCTGGGCGAGGCCGTCGCCCACGTGCAGGTGGCGCCGAGCGACGCCGAGTTCTACGACTCGACGATGCGGGCGCCGTTGCTTGAGAGGATCGCCGAGGATACGGGCGGGCGGTTCTACACGCCGGAGACCGTCGGCACGCTCGCGGACGACATTCAGTACGTCGGCGGCGGCGTGACCGTCGTCGAGGAACACGACCTATGGGATATGCCGGCGCTCCTTCTCCTCCTCGCCGCACTCGTGCTGGGCGAGTGGGGTTTCCGGCGCTTCCGGGGGCTGGCCTGATGCGCCCGGTGGCTCGAACCGCAGCCATCGCCGCGGCGTTGTCGTTCGCCCTTTCAGCCGCGCCGCCGGCGGCCGCGCAGCAGACGCACCTGCTGCTGGTGGTCGGCCTGGGCGGGGAACCCCTGTACACCGAACAGTTCCACGGCTGGGCGACGTCGCTGATCGACGCCGCGATGGAGAACTACGGTGTGACGGCGGACAACATCACCTACCTGGGTGAGAACGTCGATATCGATCCGGAGCGGATCGACGACCGCTCTACGCGCGAGAATGTCGACGCCGCAATCGAGACGATTGCCGAGCGCGCCGGACCGACCGACCATGTCGCGATCGTGTTGTTCGGCCACGGCACCTTCACCGACGGCCCGAAGTTCAACCTGCCGGGACGCGACCCGTCGCCGGAGGATTTCGCGCCGATGCTTGACCGGCTCGGCCGGCGCCGCGTCACGTTCATCAACACCGCAAGCGCGAGCGGACCATTCGTCGAGACGCTTTCGGGCGAGAGCCGCGTCGTCATGACCGCGACGCGCAACGGCCGCGAGCGGAACGCCACGCGCTTCGGAGGCTACTTCGTCGAGGCGTTCGGTGAAGGCGGGGACGAGGCGGATCAGGATCGCGACTCGCGCGTCTCGATGCTGGAGGCGTTCACCTACGCGCGCCTCAAGGTGCTCGCTGAGTACGAAACCGAAGGGATTCTCCGCACCGAGCACGCGCTGCTGGACGACAACGGCGACGGAGAGGGCACCGAGGAGCCGGACCCGCTCGAAGGAGACGGGATGCTGGCGCGGACCGCGTTCCTGACGGCGGGCGAGGTGCTGGCGGCCGAGCGGATGCCGTTCCCCGACGACCCCGAGCTGGCCCCGCTCTACGCAGAACGGACCGAGCTTGAACGGCGCATCGACGAGCTGCGGATCCTGCGGAGCGGCGCCGATCAGGCGGCGTACGAGGCGGAACTGGAACGTCTGCTGATCGAGCTTGCCCTCAAGAGCCGCGAGATCCGCCAGCTCGAGGCAGCAAGGGAAGGCGCGGCCGACGCCACGGATCCGCGATGACCGTGCGGACCGTCGTGGCGGCGTCGCTCCTGCTGGCGGTTTCGGCCGCCGGGATCGCCGGCTTCGCCTACACGGGCGGAGCGGTGGACGGGGCGGATGTCCGGCCCGGAAACGTCCCCTACGACGGCCGGTTCACCTTCGTCCGGATCAGCTACGAGATGTACTTTGGCCTGCAGACCGGTGCGTTCCTCGGCGACGTCAAGTGGGCGCACGACTATCCCCGCGCTGAGCAGAACTTCGGGCGGATCGTCGAGGAGATCAGCGGCCTTGATGTCGTGCTGCCGCCGAACGGCGGCAACGTCCTGCCGCTCGACGACCCGATGCTGACCCGCTACCCGATGGCCTACATGGCGGAGCCTGGCTTCTGGCGGCCGTCGGAGGCAGATCTCGAAGCGCTCGGCAACTACCTCCGCAAGGGCGGCTTCATCATCTTCGACGACTTCACGGGCGACCACTGGTACAACCTGGTCCGGCAGCTCGACCTGGCGATCCCGGGACTCATCCCGATCGAGTTGACCGCGGAGCATCCCATCTTCCACTCGTTCTTCGAGATCGACACGCTCGAGATGGAACCGATGTACGGCCCGCCCCCCACCTTCTGGGGGATCTTCGAGGACAACGACCCGAACGGGCGGATGATGGGGATCATCAACTACGAGAACGACATCGGGGAGTACTGGGAATACTCCGACACCGGCTGGTTCGCGGTCGACGTGACAAACGAGGCCTACCGGTTCGGCGTCAACTATGTGATGTACGCGCTGACGCATTGACGCTGACGCACCTGACCACTGGAAGGATTGATCCGTGCCACTCAATATCAGCGGCGGACCCGACCCGGGTGACGAAGGGCAGTCGGGCACCGGGCAGACAGCCACCACCGGGGTGATTGCGCCCGCCGGCCCCGAGCCGGACATCCTGGCGCCGGGCGACCTGGAGTCGCCCGACGACATCGCGCTGGCCGACAAGATGAAGGCGGGCCGCGAGCAGATCCTCATCGAGCTGCGGAAGAAAATCATCGGCCAGGAGGAGATCATCAACCAGGTGCTGCTGACGCTCTTTGTCGGTGGCAACAGCCTTGTCGTCGGCGTGCCCGGCCTGGCCAAGACGCTGCTGATCCAGACGATGGCGCAGGTGCTCGATCTCAAGTTCGCACGGATTCAGTTCACGCCCGACCTGATGCCCTCCGACATCACCGGGACCGACATCATTCAGGACGATCCGGAGACCGGCGGACGGAAGATGGTCTTCGCGCCCGGCCCTGTCTTCACCAACATCCTGCTGGCGGACGAGATCAACCGGACGCCGCCGAAGACGCAGTCGGCACTGCTCGAGGCGATGCAGGAACACCGTGTGACGGTGCAGGGGCGGACCTACCAGTTGCAGGAGCCGTTCTACGTCTTCGCGACGCAGAACCCGATCGAGCTCGAAGGAACGTATCCGCTGCCGGAGGCGCAGCTCGACCGGTTCATGTTCCACATCGTCATCGAGCATCCGCCCGAGCACGAGGAGCTCGAGGTGGTCCGGACCACGACGATTACCAACAACCCGACGTACAACCACGCGGTGACCGGGGCGGACCTCGTCGCGTTCCAGGAACTGGTCCGGAAGGTGCCGGTCTCCGAGCTGCTGATGCGCTACACGCTTGACCTGGTGCGGACCAGCCGGCCGAAGGATGGCGCCGGGCCGGAGTTCGTCAAGAAGTGGGTCCAGTACGGCGCCAGCGTCCGCGCGGCGCAATATCTGATCCTGGGGGGCAAGGCGCGCGCGCTGACGCAGGGGCGCTACCACGTCAATTTCGACGACATACACGCGCTTGCCCGCCCGGTCCTGCGGCACCGCGTGCTCCTGAACTTCCACGCGGAGTCGGAGGGGGTCACCTCGGATCAGATCGTCGATCAGCTCATCGAGGCGGTGCCGGTGCCGGCGTCGCGGATGTAGCGGCGCGATGCGGGATTCGGCTAGACACCCGTAGAGGAAGAGGCAGCCACGCGTGCCGACCACGACCAGCCCGCTTGCTCCCGGCGCCCGGTTCGTCGATCCGCAGGTGCTTGCCCGGATCGGCAACCTGAAGCTGTTGGCGCGAAACGTCGTGGACGGCTTCATCAACGGGCTGCACAAGGCGCCGTACCTCGGCGTGTCGGTCGACTTCGCCGAGCATCGGGGCTACATGCCGGGGGATGACATCCGTTTCATGGACTGGCGGGTGTTCGCCCGGACCGACCGCTTCTACGTGAAGCAGTTCGAGGCGGATACCAACGCCAACTTCTCGGTGCTGTTCGACATCTCGAAATCGATGAGCTTCGCGAGCGGCAGCATCTCGAAGCTGGATTACGGGCGCTATCTCGCGGCGTGCCTCACCTACTTCGCGACGACCCAGCGCGATCGTGTTGGCATTGTCACGTTCGACGACGACATCGTCGTCCGCGTCCCGCCGTCGGCGAAGCATCTCGACATCGTGCTCCACACCCTCGACCGGATCGAGGCGGGCAACCCCGGCTCGTTCGCGAAGCCTCTCTTCCGTGCAACCGAGTTCTTCAAGCGTCGCGGCATCCTGCTGGTGATCTCGGATTTCTACGACGAGCCGGAGGCAATCGTGAACGGGCTGAAGCCGCTGACATACGGCGGCAACGACCTGATGGTCTTCCACGTGCTCGACCCGGCCGAGGTGAACTTCCCGTACGACGACGCCACGAACTTCAAGGACATCGAGACGGGGCGCCGGATGCCGGTGGTGCCGGAAAAGCTGCGCGAACAGTACCGCGTGCTGGTACAGGAGCACATCGCCGCGCTTTCGAAGCTCTGTGCCGAGAACCGGATCGACTATGCCTTCTTCGATACGTCCCAGCCGATGGATCACGGGCTGTTCAGGTTCCTCGCGATGCGCGAGAAGCTGAACCGAGTCCGGTAGGCGCGAACAAGGGGTGGACTGAATGGGCTTGCTGGCGCCGTTGTTCCTGCTCGGGGCGGTGACGATCGCCGTGCCGATCATCATCCACATGATTCAGCGCGAGCGGAAGGAAGAGGTGGAGTTCCCCTCCCTGATGTTCGTCCGGAAGATTCCGTTCCACTCGTTCCGGCGCCAGCGGATCCGCCACTGGTTCCTGCTGCTGCTCCGCTGCGCAGCGTTGCTGCTGCTGCTCTTCGCCTTTACGCGTCCCTTCTTCCGGGCCGCCGCGATTGCCGCGGTCACCGACGGCGCGCGCGAAGTGGTGGTGCTGGTCGACCGTTCCTGGAGCATGGGGTACGGCAACCGCTGGGCGGCCGCCCAGGCGGCGGCGGTCGAAGTGCTGGATGACTTGGCGGCGGACGATCGGGCGACCGTAATCCTGTTCGACGGCGGCGCCGAGTCGGGTCCGCGCTCCACGATCGAACGCGCAAGCCTGCGGAGTCTCGTGACGAACGCCGAGGTGGGATCGAGTGTCACCCGCTACGGCCCGGCCCTGAAGCTGTCCGAGGGGATCTTCGAGGCGTCGGATCTACCTCGGCTCGAAGCGGTGCTGATCAGCGACTTTCAGCGGAGCGGCGTCGAGAGTGCCTCCGGGGTGCGCTTTCCGCCGGGAACGGTGCTGACGCCTGTTCAGGTGGGGGGCGACGAGGAGAACCTGACGAACGTCAGCGTTGCCGGGGTGCTGTTCCAGCGCGAGTATTTCTCCGGCCGCGAACGAATTCAGGTGGCGGCGCGGTTGACCAACCGGAACGTCGCGCCGGTGAGCGGCCTGGAAGTGACGCTCGAAGTGGAAGGGAGGCCGGTGGAATCGCTGTCCGCCGACCTTCCGGAGAGCGGGTCGGCGACAGTCGACTTCGCCCCGGTCACGCTGGGCGACGAGCCGATGACCGGCGCCGTGCGCATTGCGGCCGACGCGCTGCCGGCGGACGATGTTTTCTGGTTCGTCGTCTCGCCGGGCCAGGTGGTGAGGGTGCTCGTCGTGGGCAATGGGCTCGCCGGCGACGAAGCGCACCTCTTTCTGACGCGCGCGCTCGGTATCGGGTCGGAGCCGGCGTTCGACGTCCGGACCGTCACGATCGATGCGCTCACCGCATCCGACTTCGAGGATCGCCAGGTGGTGATCCTCGACGATACGCGTCCGCCGTCGGGCGCGGTCGGTACGGCACTCTCGACATTCGTCGAAAACGGAGGCGGGCTGTTCGTTGTCTCGGGCGAGCGGAGCGCGTGGCCCGCCGGCGCGCCCGACCTGTTGCCGGGCGCGCTTGGCCCGCCTGCGGACCGCGCCGGCCGCGGCGGCTCGCTCGGCTTCGTCGACTACAGCCACCGGATTTTCGAGGTGTTCAGCGCGCCACGGAGTGGCGACGTGACGACGACACGATTCTTCCGGTACCGCCCGGTAGAGCCGACTGAGGACGCCGCCGTCCTGGCTCGCTTCGACGACGGCAGTCCGGCTCTGGTCGAGCGGCGCATCGGCAACGGCGCGGTGCTGCTCTGGGCGTCGACCATCGACACCTTCTGGAACGACTTCGCGAAGAAGCCGGTCTACCTGCCGTGGGTGCATCGCGTGATCGAGCATCTGGCGGACTATGCCCCGCCGACGCCGTGGTACTCCGCCGGTCAGGTGCTGAACCTCGCGGAGCAGGATGTCTCGCTCGGCGACAGGGGTGCCGGCGCGGTCGACTATGTCGTGATGTCTCCCTCCGGCCAGCGGATGCCGGTCAACGTCGGCGGGCGGGCCGGCTACATCGGTGTGTCGGAGCAGGGGCTCTACGAGGTGCACGACGCGAACACGACCGACACGCTTCCACTGTCGCTGGCGGTGAACGTCGACCTCGCCGAGTCGGACCTTACCCCGGTCGATCCGGAGGAACTGGCGAGCATGGTGACCGGGCGCGCCGGCGGCAGCCGGGCGGACGGATCGCCGGACCCTGAGCGGGTTATTGCGGCGGAGGACCTGGAGCGGCAGCAGTCCATCTGGTGGTATCTGCTGCTGGCGGCGGCGTTGCTGTTTCTGGGCGAGACGTTGGTCTCGAACCGGCTGTCCCGGACGCAACTGAGCGCGGGGTAGCGCTTGACCGAAACGGGAGTAATATGGAATCTTCCGGGTCTATGGATCCGGACGGACACGCGGCCCGGCTGAGAACGGAAGGCGAAGACGATGTTCAACGAGCCACTGCTGACCGGCGAACGGGATGAACTCCTGCGGGCTATCCGGCATGTGCGGAGCCGGTGGCGTCTTCGAGTCGGACTGCGGAGCGTCGCGGTGCTCGTGGCGGCCACGCTCGGCACGCTGCTCGCATCGTCGTACGGCCTGGAGCTGTTGAAGTTCTCGCCGGCCGCCATCATCGGCTTCCGTGTCGTCACCTACGTCGCCCTGCTGGCCGCCGGCTGGTGGTTCTTCATCCGTCCGATCTCGCGTCGCGTCTCCGATGAGCAGGTGGCCCTCTATCTCGAGGAGCACGAGCCGTCCTTGCAGGCAGCGGTGTTGAGCGCGGTCGAAGAGGCTCGCAAGGGGAAGCGGGAGCGCGCCGCGGATCACTCGCCGGAGCTGGTCCACCGGCTGATCGAAACCGCGGCCGAGCGGGTCCGCGACGTCGACATGGGCCGCTCGGTCGAACAGCAGCAGTTGCAGCGGTCCTCCGGCATGCTGGTCGCCGCCGGCCTCGCGGCGGTGTTGCTGTTTGTCTTCGGCCCGGCCTACCTGCGCCACGGGCTGTCGGCGCTCCTGACTCCGATGGCGGACGTCGAGGCTTCCAGCCCGTACCAGATCGAAGTGCTGCCGGGCGATGCCACCATCGCGCGCGGCGCGGATCAGACCGTTACGGCGCGCCTGATCGGCTTCGAGGCGGAAGAAGTCAACCTCCTGATGCGTACCGCAGGCGCCGGCGACACCCTCGAGCGCCTGCCGCTGATCCCCGTGGAGAACGACGCGGGCGAGATGGTCGCCGGGACGTACGAGGTCCTGCTGTTCGATCTGCAGGAAGCAGTCGACTACCTGGTCGAATCGACCGGGGTCGAGTCGTCCACCTACACGCTCGATGTTCTCGATTTGCCGTACGTCGAGCGGCTGGAGCTGGAGTACCACTTCCCTGCCTACACCGGTCTCGAGCCGCGCCTGGTGGAGCAGGGGGGCGACATCGCGGTCCTGCAGGGGACCGAAGTGCGCCTGCGCGCCATCCCGACCATGGGGACGACGGGCGGTTTGCTGATCTTCGATGACGACGACGCGAAGGCGATGGACCTGACGCTTGCGGAGGATGGTTCGCTCACGGGCAGCTTCATGGTGGAGGAGGAAGGCTTCTACCGGGTCGACCTCGCCGCGCCCGCCGGGGATCTGGTCACCGCATCCCCGCAGTACACGATCGACGTCCTGACGGATCAGCCGCCGTCGGCCATGTTCATCCGGCCGGGCCGCGACACCACCGCCAGCGCCATCGAGGAAGTGTTCGTCGAGGCGCGCGCCGATGACGACTTCGGCCTCCACTCGCTCGATCTGGTCTACTCGGTGAACGGCGGGGCGGAGGAGTCGGTCAGCCTGTTCAACAGCGGCGGAGCGGGCGACAACGCGCTGAAGGAAGTCTCCGCCGGTCATACGTTCTTCCTCGAGGAGCTGGAGCTTGAGCCGGGCGATTTCGTCAGCTACTACGCGCGGGCAACCGACCGGAACCTGCTGCAGGAGAACGACGACGTCAAGTCGGACCTCTACTTCATCCAGATCCGCCGCTACAGCTCCGACTTCCGCCAGCAGCAGTCGCAGGGCGGCGGCGGAGGAGGGGGGGGAGGCGGCGCCGACGCGCGCGAGCTGTCGAAGGCGCAGCGGGAGATCATCTCCGCCACCTTCAATCTGATCCGCGACCAGGAGGGCTACACCGACGAGGAGTTCCAGGAGAACGTGGTCTTTCTGACGCTGGCGCAGGGACGGCTGCGCGAGCAGGTGGAAACTCTTATCCGCCGGATGAACAGCCGCGTCATGCCGGCCGATCCGGCGTTCCGCACCATTTCGGAGATCCTGCCGCAGGCGGCCGAAGCGATGGGCGAGGCGGAGGATGAGCTGCAGGAGCAGGATGCCGACGGCGCGTTGCCGCACGAGCAGCGCTCACTGCAGTTCCTGCAGCGCGCGGAAGAAGCGTACGAAGAGGTGATGGTCACCATGGGTGGCGGCGGCGGCGGCGGCGGCGGTGGCGGCGGCACCCAGGCTGCCGAGGATCTCGCCGACCTGTTCGAGCTCGAGCTCGACAAGATGCGCAACCAGTACGAGACGCTGCAGCGCGGACAGCAGGAGCAGGCGGACGAGACGATCGACGAGCTGATGGAACGGCTCCGCGAGCTGGCCCGCCGGCAGGAGCGTGAAGCGGAGCGCCAGCGCCGCCGCGCTCGCGGGCAGCAGTCGACGCAGGGCGGCGGAGGCGGCCAGCGCGCTCTGGCCGAGGAGGCGGAGGAGGCCGCACGGCGGCTCGAGCGGCTCGCACGCGAGCAGAACTCACCGCAGATGATGGACACGGCGCGCCGCCTCCAGGAAGCGGCCGACGCCATGCGGCGGGCCGCCGCCAACGATGACAACCTCGGCTTCTCCGAAGCGGGCACCGCGCTCGACCGCCTGCGCGAGGTCGAGGAGCGGCTCGGCGCCGAGCAGCGGGGCCGGCTGGAGCGGGACATTCAGGAGCAGTTGCAGCGGGCGAACCGCCTCGGCGATGAGCAGCGCGAGATGCGGTCGGAGGTAGCGGAGTTCCCCGGCCTGCCGGACGAAGATCGTGCCGGCGCCCTTCTGGGCATGCTGGAGCAGAAGACGGCGATGGAGGAGGAGGTGGCCGACCTGGAGCGGTCGATCGATTCCACCTCGGCCGAATTCCGCCGCGAGGAGCGAGACGCGTCCCGCGAGCTGCAGGAAGCGGCGGCCAGTATCCGCGACAACAAGCTGAAGGAGAAAATCCGCTACTCGCGGGGCCTGGTCCGGAGCCGTCCGGGTGAGACCGCGAACGCCTTCGAGTCGGAGATCGGCGGCGACCTCGAGGAGCTCGCGGAGATGCTCGAAGAGGCGGCCGCTGCCGTCGGCCGCTCCGAAGGCGACCGGGTGACGCAAGCGCTGGAGCAGACGCGCGACCTGATGCGCAGCCTGGAGTCGCTCGACCACCGGATGTGGCAGGAAGGCCAGGAGTCCCAGGACGGCCAGCAGGGACAGCCGGGAGAAGGCCAGGAAGGTCAGCAGGGCCAGCAGGCGCAGCAGGGCCAGTCGGGCCAGCAGGGCGGCCAGCAGGGCCAGCAGGGCGGCCAGCCGGGCCAGGGTGACAACCCGGGCTCGCAGGCAGGCCGTGCCGATGGCCAGCCGGGTGTCGGAAACACCTACGGCGGCGTCTTGGGCGGCTACGGCTGGGGCGACCGCCGGCCGGGCACGACCGTCTGGGAACCGGGCGACATCCGCCAGTGGAGCCGCGAGTACACGCAGCGCGCTGGTGAAATGGAGTCGTTGCGCCGCCTGCTGGACGAGGAGCAGTTCGAGGTGGGCGATCTGGATCAGATCATCCAGCGGATGCGAGAGCTGGACGACCTGCGCCGCTATCAGGATCCCGAAACGATCGCGACGCTTCAGGCGTTCGTCCTCGAGGAGCTGAAGCGTTTCGAGTACCGCCTCCGCCGGGAGATCACCGAGGAGAACGAGGAACTGTTCCTGGCCGGCAACGAGGAAATGCCGGACAGCTTCCGCGATCTCGTCGAGGAATACTTCCGTTCGCTGTCAGAGACTCAGTAGTCCCGGCCGCGTCACTCGGTCGCCATCAGACGGATGGACCCGTTCCGGGTTTCGAGGTGGAGTGTGCGCCCTGGATGCGCGGCGCCGCGTCAAGGTTCCCCACCGGCGGCCGGACCTTGGATCTCGCTATGATTCCTCGACGCGAAGGGAGATGCCATTGCAGCGCACCGCCACCGTCTGCCTGTTCGCCGCATTCCTCGTCGGCTGCGGCCAGCCGCCTCCGAGCGGCGCCGACCCTGATCCGGCCGAATCCGATCAGCCTTCGACCCAGGCCGCCGAGCGCCGCCACCTGTTGATTGTCCTCGACGGGCTCCGGCCGGACTACGTGACGCCGGAGACGATGCCGAACCTGTACGGGCTCGGCGCGCGAGGTGTCGTCTTCGCGGATCACCATGCGGTCTATCCGACGGTGACGCGCGTGAACGCTGCGTCGATCTCGACCGGCGCATACCCGGAAACCCACGGGTTGATGGGCAACGCGGTCTTCTTTCCGGAGGTGGACGCAACACGGTTCCTCAGCACATCGGAGCGGCCGAACCTGCTGCGGATCGAGGAGGCGGAAGGCGGACGGCTGCTGACGGCGCCGACGCTTGGGGAGGTCCTGCGGGATGCCGGCGAGCGGCTGCTGGCGGTGAGCGCCGGGTCGAGCGGATCGTCGTTCCTGCTGAACCACACCGTCGCGGGCGGCGGGATCATCCACTACGAGTACGTGCTGCCTGAGTCGCTGGCCGAGCGGATGGCGCAGCAGCTCGGGCCGCCACCGACGCTCGAGTCGCCGGCCGGCGAACGCAACCGGTACATCGTCGACGCGTTCCTCGAGGTGGGGCTCGACGCCGTCGATCCGGCGGTCACCTTCATGTGGCTCACGGATCCCGACACGACCGCCCATGTGCATGGCGTCGGGCACCCGACGTCGATGGAGTCGATTCGCGCCGTCGACGCGGAGCTGGGGCGGCTGCTAGGCGCGCTGGAGGCGTCCGGGCGCCTCGACGACTTCAACATCTGGGTGACGTCGGACCACGGGTTCTCGACCCACACCGGGTACGTCGACCTGCGCGCGCTGATCGAGCCGTTCGCCGGGACGCTGGCGGACGGATCACCGCGCATCGTCGCGGGGGCGGACGCGATCTACGTCCGCGACGGGGACGCCGGCACGGTGGCCGCGATCGTCGAGGCGCTGCAATCGTCGGAGCGGGTCGGAGCGGTCTTCACGCGCGGCGGGCGGGTGCCGGGGACGCTGTCGTTCGAAGTCGCGCGGTGGGACCATCCGCGCGCGGCCGACATCCTCTTCTCCCCCGCGTGGACCGACGCGGAGAACGAGTACGGCTATCGCGGGACCGCCGCCTCGTACGGCACGGCGGGACATGGCAGCACCAGCCCGTTCGACATCCACAACACGCTGATCGCCGCCGGTCCGGACCTGAAGTCGGGCGTCGAGGTGTCGCTACCGTCGTCCAACGTCGACTTCGCGCCGACGATTCTCTCCCTGCTTGGCCTCCCTGTCGGGACGGCCATGACCGGCCGGGCGCTGACCGAAGCGTTCCGCGCCGGGCCGGAGGGGGTGGCGGAAGCGGAGTCGGAAGAGGTGGCGGCGGAGACGCCCGATGCAGGCTACCGCGTCGTGGCGCGGACGTCGGGGGCGTCCGGGCGTCGCTATCTCGACAGCGTGACGGCGGAGCGCTGATCAAGACGGTGCTGGGGTATGATGCGGATTGCGACGGAGGGACGCCATATGCGCTGGAGGCTGGCGGCGGCATTGGGGCTCGGGGCGATCGCGCTCGCAGTTGCCGGCGGACCGGACGCCCTCGCGCAGCGTGGCTGGCGGGGCGGATATTACCGGATGCCGCCGAAATTCCCCGCGGCTGCGCCTCCCCACCGCGGCTTCACCTTCTCGCGCGTCCTGTATGACAGCGACCGTCGCGAGCCGGGCGGCCAAGGCTGGCATACCGACTACCCGTCGGCGGATCAGAATCTGATGATCCGGCTGTCGGAAATGACGACGACGCCCGTCGGTTTCGATAAGTACAACGAGCCGGATCATGTGGTCGTTCGGCTGACTGACGACGAACTGTTCAACTACCCGTTCATCTTCATGTCGGACGTCGGCACCATCTACCTGAGCGCGCTCGAAGTGGATCGGCTGCGGAACTACCTGGTGAAGGGAGGCTTCCTCTGGGTGGACGACTTCTGGGGACCCTACGCCTGGGAGCAGTGGATCGGTGAGATCGGCAAGGTGCTGCCGCCCGGCAGCTACCCGATCTTCGACATCCCCGACGACCATCCGATCCACAGCGTGCAGTACGACGTGGACGACATCCCGCAGATTCCCTCCATTCAGCACTGGCGGCGGAGCGGCGGCGTGACATCGGAACGGGGTGTGAGTAGCGACGAGGTGCACTTCCGCGGCATCGCCGACGCCAACGGCCGGCTGATGGTGCTGATGAGCCACAACACCGACATCGCCGACGGCTGGGAACGGGAGGGGGAGGACTACGAGTTCTTCTACCGCTTCTCGGTGAAGGCGTACGCGGTCGGGATCAACACCGTTGTTCACGCGATGACGAACTAGCGGCCCTCATCTGACGACCTGACGGACGGACCCGCTGCCTGCCACGCCGTTCCTCGACACGCTTGAGATCGACCCGCCTGGTCCGGCCGGCGCTTCCATCATCTGGATGCATGGCCTCGGGGCGGATGCGCGCGACTTCTACGGCATCCCCCCGGAGCTGGGGCTGCCGGCCGAGCTCAATATCCGCTACGTCTTTCCGAATGCGCCCCGGATGCCGGTGACCATCAATCAGGGATGGGTGATGCCGGCGTGGTACGACGTGCGCGGCTTCGGGCCGCGGGATCAGGACGAGACCGGGATCCGGGCGTCGGCGGAGCGGATCGGCCGCCTGATCGCCCGCGAGGTGGATCGGGGCGTGCCGGAGGAGCGCATCGTGCTGGCTGGATTCTCGCAGGGAGGGGCGATGGCGCTGTTCACCGGGTTGCGCCATCCGGCGCGACTGGCGGGCGTGATGTGCCTGTCGGGGTACCTGGTGGTCCACGAGACGCTGGAGGCGGAGGCGTCGGAGGCGAACCGGGACGTGCCGGTTTTTCAGGGTCATGGGACGGACGATCCGATGGTAGGGGTGGAGCTGGCGCAGGGGACGCGGGATCTGTTGACGTCCACGGGCTACCGGGTGGAGTACCACGAGTACCCGATGGCGCACACCGTCTGTACGGAGGAGGTGCGGGACATCGGGGCGTGGCTGGCGCGGGTACTGGCGCGGGATCAGTGAACCTGCACCGCGCGCATACCGTATGTTGGGAGGTCCGGCGGAACTCGATGGAGAAAGGGATATCCCATGAGCACCGACCATGACGTCGATTCGGGCGCCGCTTCGCCTTCAACCGGGTCCGCGCCCGGCTCGGGTACCGGTTTCGGGGCCCGGATCGGCCGCGTTTTCTCTTTTGACACGAGCGTCTACGAGGAAGTTGCCGCCGCGCCCGCCACGCCCCAGGCGGTTATCGTCATCGCCGTCGCTGCGATGCTCAGCGGCAGCCTGACGACCCTCTTTCTTTTCATTTTCGTCGTGCCGGGGGCTCTCTTCTTCGTCGCGGTTCACGCGTTCCTGGTGATGATGATTACGCGGCTGTTCGGTGGCCGTGCCGCCTCCTTCGTTGAGTGGTATCGCGCTATCGGCTTCGCCCAGGCGCCGCTCGCGATCGGTCTCGTACCGCTCGTGGGGTGGGTCGTTGCGCCCCTCTACTGTGCGGCGGCCCAGGTTGCCGCCATTTCTCGCGTCGCGCGAATATCGGCGGGCTTCGCCATTCTGGCGCTCCTGCTGGCCTGGTTGCCGTTCTTTCTGCTCGGGGGCCTGCTGTTGCTGCTCGGCGTCGCTACTATCCTCGGCATCCTTGGCGCCGCGTCCATGGCGGCGTAGATGCCGCGTCGGCCGCCGCCGGCGATTGCGGCTACGCGCGGAAGTAGGGCTTGAGCGCTTCCAGGCGGTAGTCGATCTCCGCCGTCTGATCCGGCGTGAAGCTGTAGTCGCCGCGCCGCGACTTCATCGTCTTGAAGATGCCGCGCTTCTTCAGGACATAGAGGCGGACGCCCGGGATGGACGCATCGAGGTTCAGCATCAGCAGCAGCCGGCTGAACAGATCTCGCAGTTCGTCGTCCTTGCCCGCCTCGTGCAGCTCCCAGAGCCGGGCGTAGATGTCGGCGTACATCGCGCCGCCGGTCATCACGCCGTCCATGCCGAGCCGCATTTCGTAGAGCCACTGACGGCCGAAGGCGGCGCCGAATATCGACTTGATGGTGTCGGGGCGGTGCGGTTTCAGCGCGAGCATCCGCTCGTGGACCGGCTCGCGCTCTTCCTTGACGTAGGCGAGGTTCGGGAACTCCCGGGCCATCTCCACCATGAACTCGACCGTCGGCACCACATCGGGCGCGCCGCCGCTGGTCTGGAAGAAGACGGGGCGGTCGGTTACGCCGCAGAGCGCGGCGTAGTAGTCGCGGAACTCCTGAAGGGTCGTCGCCGCGGTCGGCGGTATGGCAATCATGCCATCGGGCGCGAGCGCCTCCGCATGCCGCGCGTACTCCAGCATGCCCTCTGTGTCGTCGCCCTGTACGCCGAAGACGAGAGCGGGCTGCCTTCCCTTGGCCGCCTCGGCCAGCACGTCGAAGCCGCGCAGCCGTTCCTGCCTGGAAAGATGGCGCTGCTCGCTCGAGTTCTGCGGCCAGACCAGACCGTGAACGCCGCAGCGCTCGCAGAAGTCCACCTGGTTGGCCAGATCCTCGTAGTCCACCTCGTTGGCGTCGGTGTAGGGGGTGCTCAGAATCATGAACGCCCCCCGCATCGGCTTGGCGGCGGCCGCCCGCAAGGACAGGGACGGCATCAGCACCGCCGCGCCGGTCGCGGCGCCGACGGTGGTCAACCATTGACGACGGCTGTAGATGTGCAATCCCCGCATGATGTCCCTCGCTCTGGTTCCCCCGAGTTTACCGCAGTCGACGACGGCGCCGGCGGAGGCCGGCGAACCTCGCGAAGCCCTGGTCCAAGCCCCGAACCGGTTTCGAAAATGCGCTAGGCTGAGCGCTTCGAGGTTCGGAGGAGAACATGGCCGGATTGCGACAGGGCGTCTGGGTAGCCGCCGCGGCGTTGCTGGCCGCCTGCGCCGTTGGGGAAACCGTGACCGATCGCGGCATCGAAGTGCCGCCGCCACCGCCGACAGACATGCGCGACGTAGTCGATACGCTCCACGGCGTCGAGATCGCCGACCCGTACCGCTGGCTGGAGGATCAGGATGCAGCGGAGACGCGGACCTGGATCGACGCCCAGAACGCCTACACGGACAGCCTGCTGGGCGGCCTGCCGGGCCGGGACGCGCTGCGCGCCCGGGCCGCGGCGGTGCTGGAACGTGACGCGATCGGCTTGCCGAACGAGCGGGGCGGTCGCTACTTCTTCAGCCTCCGCCGGGCCGATCAGGATCTGGCCGTCCTGTACTGGCGCGACGGAATCGACGGCGCCGATCAGGTGCTGATCGATCCGCACCCGATGAGCCTCGACCACACGACGACGGTCGAACTGCGGGACCTGTCGGACGACGGGACGATGGCGGTCTACGCGGTGCGCGAGGGGGGCGTCGACGAGGTGGCGATCCATGTGCGCGCCGTCGATACGGGCGAGGATCTGCCCGACGTGCTGCCGCCCGCGCGTTACGGATCGGTGCTGCTGGCGCCCGACGGCAGCGGCCTCTACTACGAGCGCTACGGCGATGTGACCCCGCGCGTCATGTTCCACGACTTCGGATCGCCGCTGGCTGAGGATGTGCAGCTCTTCGGCGACGGCTACGAGCGCCATCACATCCCGTCGACGGTGATCTCCGACGACGGCCGATGGATGGCGGTGCACGTGATCGAGGGATCGTCCGGGCCGACCGAGATCCACATCAAGGACCTGGCCAACGACACGCCGTTCGTGACCGCCATCGCCGACGGGGTCTCGGAATCCTGGGGCGAGTTCGCCGGCGATCAGTTCGTCATCGTCACGAACCTCGATGCGCCGAACAAGCGGGTGGTGGCGGCCGATCCGGCGAACCCGGCGGCCGATCAGTGGCGCGAGGTGATCCCGGAACGGGACGGCGTCGTCGTGGAGGGGGCGCGTCCGCTTGGCGGGAAGCTGGCCGTGTTGCATCTGCAGGATGTCCAGCCGCGCGTCGCGATCCACGAGATGGACGGCACGCATGTCCGGGATCTCGCATTCGACACGGTCGGATCGGTCGGCGGCGGGGCAGGCCGCTGGACGAGCGACGAAGCGTTCTTCACCTTCCAGACCTTCCACGTCCCGCGGACCATCTATCGCTACGACATGGCCACCGGCGAGCAGTCCGTGTGGGCCGCGCCGGAAACGCCGGTCGACCCGGCCGCCTACGAAGTGACGCAGCAGTGGTTCCAGTCGAGAGACGGGACGCGCGTGCCGATGTTTATCGTCGCCCCGCCCGGCGTTGCGCTCGACGGCGCGAACCCGACGCTCCTGACCGGCTACGGCGGCTTCAACAACGCGATGACACCGCTGTTCTCCGCCCTCGCGACGACGTGGCTCGAATCGGGCGGCATCTTCGCTCTCGCCAACATCCGCGGCGGCAGCGAGTTCGGCGAGGCGTGGCACGAGGCGGGAATGCTCGGCAACAAGCAGAACGTCTACGATGACTTCATTGCCGCGGCCGAGCACCTGATCGCCGAGGGCTATACGAGCAGCCAGCACCTGGCGATCCGGGGCGGCAGCAACGGCGGCCTGCTGGTGGGCGCCGTCTCGAACCAGCGTCCCGACCTGTTCGGCGCGGTCGTCTGCACCTATCCCCTGCTGGACATGATCCGCTACCACCAGTTCCTCGTCGCCAGCTTCTGGGTGCCCGAGTACGGTTCGAGTGACGATGCCGAGCAGTTCGAGTGGTTGCGGGCCTACTCGCCGTACCACAATGTGATGGACGGCGGCAGCTACCCGGCGACGCTCTATCTGTCCGGCGACGGCGATACGCGCGTCGCGCCGCTGCATGCGCGGAAGATGACGGCGTTGATGCAGGCCAGGAACGGATCGAACAACCCGATTCTGCTCCGCTACCACACGCAGGCCGGCCACTCCGGCGGCCAGCCGGTCAGCCAGCAGATCGACGAAATGGTCGACACGATCAGCTTCCTGCTCTGGCAGGTGGGACGGGAATAGCCCGCGGGAACGCGGCAGGGGGGATGGGATGACGGTGCGTTGCATCCGGATGTGGGTGGTGATGATGGCGATGGCGGCAACGGCCGGCGCGTGCGGCGGCGGGGCGATGTCGGACGAGCCGGCGGCGGACGACTCGGCGGCAACCGAGGCGCCGCCAGCGGTCATTGCCGACGGGATCTCGGTCGAGACGCTGATGGCGGCGACCGAGCGGCTTGCCTCCGACGAGTTCGAGGGGCGCGCGCCCGGATCGCCCGGCGAGGAGCTGACCCTCGCCTATCTGACGGAGCAGTTCCAGGCGCTCGGCGCCGAACCGGGCAACCCGGACGGCACGTGGGTGCAGGACGTCCCGCTGGTTGGCATCACCCCGCAGCCGGGCGACCAACTGGCCGTCACCGCGAACGGCGAGACGCGGACGCTCGAGCCGGCGGCCGACTACGTCGCCGCGACGAAGCACGTCGTCGACGAGGTGGAAGTGAGCGATGCCGAGTTCGTCTTCGTCGGCTACGGCGCACGCGCGCCGGAGTACGACTGGGACGACTTCGGGGACGCCGACCTCAGCGGGAAGATCCTCCTCTTCCTGGTGAACGACCCGCCCCTCGACGACATCTTCGGCGGCAACGCGATGACCTATTACGGCCGCTGGACCTACAAGCACGAGATCGCGGCCGAGCTGGGCGCGGCCGGGTCGCTCGTCATCCACGAAGTCGGGCCGGCCGGCTACCCGTGGGAGGTGGTGGGGAGTTCGCCGTTCAGCGAGTCGTTCGATCTGGTGGCCGCCGACGACAATCTGGGCCGCGCCACATTCGAGGGATGGGTGCAGCGCGCCACCGCCGAGTCGCTCTTCCAGATGGCGGGGCTCGACTTCGAGGCGGCGAAGGCGCAGGCCGCGACCCGTGAGTTCGCACCGGTCCCGCTGGGCGTCACCGGCAGCCTCCGGATCCGGAACGAGCTGCGCCGGATCGCCTCGCAGAACTTCGTCGCGAGGATCACCGGGACCGAAGCGCCGGACGACGTGGTGATCTACTGCGCGCACTGGGATCACCTGGGGCGCGACGCGAGCCTCGACGGAGATCAGATCTACAACGGCGCCGCTGACAACGCGACCGGGACGGCGGGCCTGATGGAGATCGCGCGGGCGTTCCTGGCGGCGCCGGAGCCGCCGCGGCGCACGGTGCTGTTCCTCGGGGTGACGGCGGAGGAGCAGGGGCTGCTCGGCTCGCGCCACTACGGCGAGAATCCGCTCTACCCGGCGGCGCAGACGGTCGCCGCGATCAACATGGATGTGCTCAACCAGTGGGGCAGGACGCGCGACCTGACCGTCGTCGGCTACGGGCAGTCGGAGCTGGATGATGTCGCCGCCAATGTCGCCGCGCGCCTCAACCGGACGCTCGCACCCGACCCGGAACCGGAAAAGGGCTTCTATTTCCGGTCGGATCACTTCTCGTTCGCCCGGGTCGGCATCCCGGCGTTCTACGGCGATCCGGGTGTCGAGTACATCGGCAAGGCGCCCGGCTACGGACTGGAGAAGCGGAGCGAGTACACCGCGAACGACTACCACAAGGTCTCGGACGAAGTGAAGCCCGATTGGGACCTGTCGGGGGCGGTCGAGGACCTGAGGTTCATGTACGAAATGGGCGCCCTGCTTGCCAACGGCGATGAATGGCCGGCGTGGAGCGAGACAAGCGAGTTCCGCGCCATCCGTGAGGCGCAGCGCCCGAGGTAGGTGGTAGCGTCGAGGTGCGGCCGCGAGTCCGGTCCGTCTCACCCGCGTCGGCGCGACGCCTACCGTTCTCCGTCGAAGCGTTCCAGCCGGTCGCCGAGCTCGTTCAGGGGTAGGGCGTCACCGAGCTTTCGCGTCTGATGGGCGTCGCCGCCGTGGACGACCACGGCGGCCGCGCACCCGGGCACGAGCGAGGTCACGCGCTCCATTCCGGTGAACCAGTCCGACGCGATGGTGGCGCCTGACTTGGCCTCGATCACCAGAATCCGCCCTTCGGAGGGATAGAGCAGGTCGCATTCGAGGCCGCGGCTGTCCCGGAAGAAGAAGAGTTCCGGCCGGCGCCCGCGATTGTATGCGTGCTTCAGCACTTCCGTGACGACCGCATTCTCGAATAATGCGCCGCGTAGTGGGTGCGTCTGAAGTTGTCGCGCGCTCTCGATGCCGAGCAGCCAGCTCGCGAGTCCCACGTCGTGGAAATAGAGCTTGGGCGACTTGACCAGACGCTTGTTCACGTTGCCGTGGTAAGGCGGCAGGCGAAAGACGATGTAGCTGGCTTCCAGCACGGAGAGCCAGTGCCTCGCGGTCACATGCGTCACGCCCGCATCCGCACCGAGCGCAGAGAGATTGAGCAGTTGCCCGACACGGCCCGCGCACAGACGCACGAAGCGCTGGAATGCGGTCAGATTCCGCACTTCCAGCATGCGGCGCACATCGCGCTCGACATAGGTCTCGACGTAGTCGCCAAGTGCAGGCGCGGCGCGATTGTGCGCTCGATCACAGAAGAAGGATACGGCGGCGGTGCGTCACATTGAAAGTAGAACTTTCATTTTGTGCAACCAGGGGATGGCTCGCTGATGTGCCGCCAGAAGGGTGCACTTGATGGATACGATGGGTATGGCCATAATTCAGTATGGTCGCCATCACCATCAAGTCGACGTATGCGCTGGACGTAGAGTCCGTGCGGGCGCTTGAGAACCTGGCTCGTCGCTGGGGGGTGTCGAAGTCGGCGGCGCTACGGCGGGCCATCCGGAGCGAGGCAAGCCGGCAAGCCGGCAAAGGCGGGGAGGCGTTGGCGGCGCTCGACCAGCTTCAGGCGTCACTGCGTTCGCGCAATGTTGACCTGGAGCAGTGGGCGCTGGACGTGGAGTCCGAGCGGCAGGTAGCCGGTCGGCGGCTTGGCTCGGAACCGCGATGATTCACCTCGATACGAGCTTTCTCGTTCGCGCCCTGATCCCGGGAACGCCGGAGGACGCGAAGCTGAGAGGGTGGGTCGCGGAAGGAAGAACGCTCATCATGAGTTCGGTCGCGTGGGCCGAATTCCTGTGCGGTCCCCTCGACGTTGGCGATCTGGAGTTGGCCGAACGATTCGTTGAACGCCGGCAAGACTTCACAGCGGACCAGGCCGTGGTCGCCGCACGCCTGTTCAACGAGTCGGGACGGCGCCGCGGGATGATCATCGATTGCATGATCGGCGCAGCCGCTCTTGCGGACGGTGCGCTCGTCGCCACGGCGAATGAAGCAGATTTCGGACGGCTCGCGTCCGCGGGCCTCGCGATCGCATAAGGAATCACGGGATTCAGCCGGCAAGCGGCCTGCTTCCGCCGAGCAAGGCGTGACCGGCCAGCTTGCAACGCCTTCGCTTCCTTGAGCCGATGTCCGGCCGCTCGACGCATTACCTGGCAGATGGGCGGGAACGAGCCAGTCGACCAACGGCGGGTTCTCGCAGGTTCTGGATGCGTAAGCACAGGGAGGGCCGGGCGATGATGCGAACCACACACGGCACGGGATCTCAACGGGAATCGAGCGGGCACACGGTGCGGCTGGCCATGGTCGCCGCTATCGCGGTGACTATCGCGATGCCGTCGCTGTCTGCGGCACAGGCACCGTCCGATACGCCGGCGGCGGCCTTCGACGAGTTGCCGCTGCTGGTGAGTCTGGGAGACCTGATGCTAAGCTCGGGATGCAGTTTCCACCCCACCGGTGTGCTGGCCGCTATCGGAGTTTATGGAGGCCTCGGGGCAGCCATCGGCGCAGGCGTGGATAGCGCGCAGGTTGACTCGCGCGTCGTCTACGACACGCGGGGCTCCTCGCGGCGCGTCTCCGTCGCGCCGCTGATCTCCCGCGACCGCAAGGGCGTTGCCGTGTCGCTGGGTTTCTGACCGCGATGCTCCGCGGGGAACACTAGCTGAAGTCCGTCCCGAACAGCACGGCGATGATGATCGCCAGCACCGCCGCCGGGGCCACGAAACGGATGAAGACCAGCCATATCCCGTAGCGGAACCATCCGGGCTGGTTGCCGTCCACCAGCTCCGCGCGGCTTACGCGCCGGCTGACGAACCAGCCCGTGGCGAGGGTTATCGCCAGCCCGCCTGTCGGGAGCATGATGTTCGACACGAAGTGGTCGACGGTCTCGAACCAGCCCGACTTGTTCGTGAAGACAGCAACCGATGAGAAGAACGGCGTGCCCGAGAACGGCAGCGCGGCGAAGACCGTGAAGGCGAAGACGGCGCCGCCGGCCAGAAGCGTTGCCTGGCGCCGCTCCAGCGCATGCTCGTCGATCAGGTAGCTGGTCACGACCTCCAGCAGCGAGATGGTGGACGTCAGAGCCGCCACTGCGACCAGGACGTAGAACAGGGGAGCGAGTAGGACCCCGAACGGCACCTCGGTGTAGAAGAGCTCGGGGAGCGAAATGAAGAGCATCCCGACCGGTGAGGCTCCGACCTGCTCCGTCATCCCCGCCACCGAGAAGATCACCGAGAACATGATGATCGACGCGATGACCGCGATCAGCGTGTCGAGGGCGACGATCGCCGCGGACGCCTTCACGATCGACTGCTTCGGCGAGAGGTACGATCCGTAGGTGGCCATCGTCCCCATGCCGACGGAGAGCGAGAAGAACGAGTGGCCGAGGGCTCCGAGCATCGAGCCGGCCTCCAGTTCCGCGAAGTTGGCCTGGAAGAGGAAGCGGAGCGCCTGGCCCGATCCGCTCATCCCGAGCGCGCTCATGAGCAGCAGGAGGAGGATGCCGAACAGGATCGGGAGTGATACGCGGGCGAGCCGCTCGATGCCGTTGCAGACCCCGAACTAGACTACGGCGATCGTGGCCAGGCTGAACCCGAGCGACAGGAAGAGCTGCAGGCCGGCACTACCCACCTGAGCGTTGAAGACGTCGCCGGTCGCGAGCCCCGTGGGATACCCGCCCACCGACCAGGCCGAGGTCCGGGCGAGGTAGTACAGCGACCAGCCCGCAATGACCGTGTAGTAGCTCAGCAGCAGGAAGCAGCAGAGGACGCCCCACGCCCCGGCGACGCCCCACCAGCGGCCGGCGCACTCGCGGAGCGCGCCGACGGTGCTCTTCTGGCTCCGCCGGCCGATCAGCAGCTCCGCCATCATGATCGGCATCCCGACCACGACTACGCAGATCAGATAGATCAGGACGAAGGCACCCCCGTTGTTCTCCCACGTGATGTAGGGGAAGCGCCAGAGGTTCCCCAGGCCGATCGCGCTGCCTGTGGCGGCCAGAATGAAGCCGCCATTCGAGCCCCAATGTCCGCGGTTGCCTTGCATCCGATTAGTATCCATGTTTGAACGGGGACAAGGCGAGGGTTGGATCCGGTGCGGGATAGTCACCGCTACGGGTTCCGATTGCGATGAGTTTCGACTACGCCCGAAGCGCCTATGCCATACGCGACGACATTCCCGTCGCGCATCGCGAGATCTGGGGGAAGATTCGCGAACCCGGATGCTGGTGGCGGGGAGCAGACCGTATCGCCTTCGTCCAGGAGGCGCGCAATGCGCGTTCCTGCGAGGCCTGCGCACAGCGCAGGGTGGCCTCGTCTCCGAACGCGGACCGTGGTCCGCACAGCAGGACAACGCATCTGACCGACGTGGTCGTTGATGTCGTTCACCGGCTCACCACCGATCCGGCCCGATTGTCGAAGGGCTGGCTCGAAGGGATCAATGCCGAGGGGGTGACCGATGAGCAGTACGTCGAACTGCTCGGTGTAGTGGTGGCGGCGATCAGCATCGATGCCTTCCATCGGGCGCTGGGGCTGCCCCTTGAGCCGTTGCCACCGCCGGCAGCCGGCGATCCGAGCGGGTACCGGCCTTCGGGCGTCGCGTATGCCGGGGCCTGGGTTCCCACCGTGCAGTGGGAAGATGTGCGTGAACAGGAAGCCGATCTCTATCCGGGCCGGCGCCCCGGCTACGTCATTTCGGCGATGAGCCTGGTTCCCGATTCGGTGCGCATGCTGCACCGGCTCTGCGCCGTCCATTACTTGCCGCCGGAGAGCGTTCGCACACCCAACGACAATGCGGACCGGGCCATTTCGCGATGTCAGATCGAGTTGCTTGCGGGCCGGGTTTCAGCGTTGAGTGGCTGCTTCTATTGAACGACCACCCATGCGATGGAGCTCCGTGTGAGCGCACAGATCAGCGGGGACGATGTCGACCTTGGGGGCATCGTCGCCGGTGAAGCGGTCCCCACCGGCATTCCCGGCGAGAAAGCCCTGCTCGCTTTTTCGGAAACGGGTCTCGGCGACGATGCCGCGGCGATCGCCGATGCCCGGCAACGGGTGTGGGAGGAACTGGGCGAGCGTTCGATGGTCGACGCGGCGGGCGTCATCGCCAACTTTCAGCGCATGGTGCGCATTGCGGACGGCACCGGAATACCGCTGGACTATGAGTTGGTCGCCCTGACCGTTGATCTGCGCGATGAACTTGGAATCAACGACTACCCGACAGCCAGGCTCACACGTGAAGCCGGCTGAACGTCCCCAGGATCTTGTTGGCTTCGTTGCCGCCGGTCGATCGCCGCCGGTCAGCCGCCGAGCAGCGCCTGCTGCCAGGGCAACAGCGAGGCCAGCGCGCCGTCGCCTTCGACCGCGACTCGTTCCAGCGCCGCCCGCGGCGCGATCAGGTCCGCATCGATGGCCAGCTCCTTCGCGGCCCGGTCCCGCTGGCGCCGGAGGGCGGCCAATCGCCGGTCCTGGACCTTGGTGAAGTGCGGGCGCGCCTTGATCGGGGGGCGCGCCGGCCACTCCGCCTCTTCGAGCCGCAAGGCCTCGTCCGCGGCGCGGTCGAAGCGAGCAAGACGCCCTCCCCGCAGCCCGCGGGGCTGAACCCTCTCGCCCCGGTCCGCGCGCTCGGCCGCGCTCACCAGGTCCGCGTTCAAGAGAACATGGAACGGAGGCCGGTCGGCGGCCTCCGCCTCCCGCTCGCGCCAATGCCACAGCGCGCGCAGGACGGCGGCGGCGCGCGGGAGGAGCACGTGGCTGTCGCGCACCCGCCACTCGGTCTCCGGGTCGCGCTCGCGCACGACGCGCGCCGCGGCCACCACGCGCCGGCACGACTGCTCCAGCCACGGCCGGCGTCCGAGCTCGTCGAGCCGCCGGCCGAGCCGCTCCGCGAGCGGCAGCAGGTAGCGCGTGTCGTTGCGCGCATACTCGGCGAGACGGGGACCCAGCGGTCGGAGGGCCCAGTTGGCGGTCTGCGCGCCCTTGGCGAGGGTGACGTCGAAGTGCTCGGCGACGAGCGCCGCGTAGCCGTAGCGGGCGGCGCCGGTCAGGCGGGCCGCGATCATCGTGTCGAAGACGGCGGACGGTGCGCGGAAACCGAGGCGGTACAGCATGCGCAGATCGAAGTCGGCGCCGTGCATGACGATCTCGACGCGCGAGAGCGCGTCGAGCAACGCCTCGAGGTCGAGGTCGGCCAGCGGATCGACCAGCTCGTCGGCGTCGCCGAGCCCGACCTGGACCAGGCAGACCTTCTCCCGGTAGCAGTGCAGGCTGTCGGCCTCGGTATCGACGCCCACGCGATCGGTCGCGGCGATGCGCGCGGCCAGACCGGCGAGCGCCGTCGGCGTGTCGATCACGACTACCCGGCGAGACCGAGGACGCTGGCGAGCCGCGAGTTGCGGTACTTCCCCATGATTGCGGTGCGGTTCGAGGCGCGCCGCGACCGTTGCCACGTCCGCCCGGGGACCCCGGCGCGGCCGTGCGTCCGGCTACTTCATGTTGGAGTAGTCGGATGCGCTCATCATGAACGCCTGAATCTCGATCGGCACCTGGTACTTCGCGAGGAGCTCCTGCCAGTCCGGGTCGTCGCGGAAGTTGGCAAATACCTCCTCGCGGTGGGCCCGGTCGCGGTAGGCCAGCATCCAGACAAGCGTGTTCGGATTCTCGAGGCTCTGCCAGGTCCCCACGATTACGGCGCCGTGCTTTTCGAACAACTCCACTTCGCCCTCGCGGAAGCGCCGGTGCAGATTGTCGATGCCGCCCATGCCGTTCTGCTCCGGCTCGGCGGTGTACATGCGGATCTCGAAGCACCGGGAATCCGGCGCGACGTTCTTGGCGAATTCCATTGCGAGGCCGCCGGCCGGACCGCAGGGCGCTGGATCGTCCTGCGCGTATGCCTGGCCGCCGAAACCGAGGCTGATGACGAGGGCGAGAAGAGCTACTCTCATGACTGTTTCCTTTCTGGATCGGTCACCGCTTCCGGCGACGGATACGCACGCGTTCACGCGGCTCATCCTATCAGGCGTTGACCAGCTCCTGAAGGAGCGTGACCTCGGGCTCGAATGCGGGAACGCGTCCCGCCCGTGCCATCTTCAACGGGACTCCGAAACAAGAGGAGGGCGTCATGCCTGCATTGGGCCGGTCGCCGACGCGGAGCTGCGGGAGCCGCGCCCCGGCTGTTGTGGCGCCGGACGCTCGATGGGCTGAGGCGATAGCCCGCTCGATCAGGTCAATCGAGACAACGTCGCCGACCCTCAGATGGTCTGGTCGCGCGCTCCCCCCCTCCAGCCCGGCTGGGATAATCGCAAAAATGAGTTGAAACGTCAATCGCATAAATGCGATACTGGGTGGCTAGGAGATGCCGATTGCCGCAAACGGAGGTTGTGATCTTTGCCGCCGCGGATGGTTCATCCCCGTTGCTGGCGTGGCTGGACGGTCTGCATGTCAAGGCTCAAGACAAATGCACGGTTCGCATTGAACGGCTCGCGGAACGCGGACACGAAATGAGGCGTCCAGAAGCATGACCAAGAGGGAAAGGACGCAGCACGCGGTCAAGATCCTTCACGGTCGGTACGTGAAGGATGATCCAGAGCGCAAAGCTTCGCTTCAAGAGGAACGAGTCAATGCTGAAGTGGCCCGGCTGATTTACGACATGAGGACTTCGGCGGGCCTTTCACAGCGGCAACTCGCCGAACTGATCGAGACAACCCAGTCCGTGATCAGCCGTCTCGAAGACGCCGACTACGAGGGGCGGTCCCTTTCGACGCTCGAACGGATCGCAACCGCGCTGAACCATAAGCTCACAGTGGTCATGACCGCGCGCGAGCCGGAGGAGCAAGAGGTTCGTGAGGCGTTTCACCAAGTGGTCCAGATGCTTCGACGGTCTCGTGGGCTGACGATCGACGACCTTGCAGCGAAATCCAAGATCGATCGCACCGAGCTAGTGGCTCTTGAGCGAAATCCTGCGTATCGCCCATCGCCGTTAACGCTACATCGCTTGAGCGAGTTCTTTGAGGTGCCTGACCGGAAACTGGCAGTTCTCGCTGGTGCAATCCGTGAGGTTCCAGAGGACTTGCGACAACACGCGGCACGATTTGCGGCACAATCCAACTCGTTTGCGAAATTGACGAAAGAAGAGCGGCGCGTGTTGGACGAGTTCGTCGGGTTTCTTCGATCAGATCGCTAGCAACACGGGAAGTGAATCATGGAGCTGACGCCGGAGTTGCGCCCGAGCGCCGGCAAACAACCTGTTCGTCTCAATCGTGCGGTGCCCCAGGGTCTCCGCCCGTAGGCCGACCGAATCCCTTGACGTGGTAGTACGTTTAGCGTAGTATTACACACAACGTAGTATTACGGTGCACGTACTATGAAGGACAAGGGGCGAGACGCTGGTCTCTCGAACTTCGGTCGCTTTTCGGAGCCCGCGTTGCTGATCTTGATCAGTCTGGCGGACGGCCCGAAGCACGGCTACGCCATGATCGAGGATATCGCCGACGTGGCGCGGGTGCGGCTGGGTCCGGGGACGCTGTACGGGGCGATCGCCCGGCTGGAGTCGCACGGGCTCATCGAGGCGCTCGAGCGTGACGACCGTCGCAACCCTTACAGGCTCACCGCGAAGGGCGAGCGCTCGCTGCGCGCGCGGCTGGCCAGCCTCGCCGCCGTCACTCGAATCGGATCCGAACGGCTGGTGCGCGCATGAGCTGGCTGCTCAAGCTCTACCCGCGAGCGTGGCGGCGGCGGTACGGCGCCGAGGTCGAAGAGCTCCTGGCCTCTCAGCCGCGGTCGTTTCAACTCACCATCGATCTCCTCGCTGGAGCCGTCGATGCCCACTGGAAACCGCAAGCGGTCGCACGACGAATGGAAGTCTCAGCGACCGCCGAAGCTGGAGGAACGAACATGGTCCGTCGTCTGATGTGTCTGCGCACCACCGCACGGCTGAGCCTGAAAGACAGACTGCTGTCGGCGGCGTTGACGATCGGTGGCTCGCTGGTCGTCGTGGCGATGCTGGCTGTCTGGGAGGACCCCGTGTTCGAGACCTACGCGCTCGTGATGCTCCCGGGCGTCTGGCACCTCGCGATCCAGCCGTTCTACCTGCGCGGACACTCGATCCAAGCGAAGGTCGTGCTGATTGGCGGGCCGCTGGTCATCCTGGCGGCAATCGCGACTGCCTCGGTCTGATTGGCGGGCCACTGGTTGCTGCCGCTCAACGGCGTCGGACTCCTGGCCCAACCAGGCCCGAAGCCGAAGTGCGCCTCAGTCGCTCGCGACAACGCACGCCGGTACCGCACGGTGACCTGGTGCCGTGAGCCGATTCCCAGCCGCTCGACGCATTACCTGGCAGATGCGCGGGAACGAGCCAGTCGGCCAACGGCGGGTTCTCGCAGGTTCTGGATGCGTAAGCACAGGGAGGACCGGGCGATGATGCGAACCACACACGGTACGGGATCTCAACGGGAATCGAGCGGGTACACGGTGCGGCTGGCCATGGTCGCCGCTATCGCGGTGACTATCGCGATGCCGTCGCTGTCTGCGGCACAGGCACCGTCCGAGACGCCGACGGCCGCCTTCCACGAGTTGCCGCTGCTGCTGAGTCTGGGAGACCGCATGACGGTGACCGACGACACAGGGCGGGAGCTGCAGGGGGAACTCATCGACCTCTCCCCGTCGGGGCTCTCTCGGTGCTGGTGGACGATACGCGCTACGACTTGCAGGAAACCGACATTGCCGCGGTCAGGCAGCGGCGTCCGGACTCGCTCAAGGACGGGGCACTATGGGGGTTCATGGCGGGCGCAGCCATTATATCGGGCCTGATGCTAAGCTCGGGATGCAGTTTCCACCCCACCGGTGTGCTGGCCGCTATCGGAGTTTATGGAGGCCTCGGGGCAGGCATCGGCGCGGGCGTGGATAGCGCGCACGTCGGCTCACGCGTCGTCTACGACACGCGGGGCTCCTCGCGGCGCGTCTCCGTCGCGCCGCTGATCTCCCGCGACCGCCAGGGCGTTGCCGTGTCGCTGGGTTTCTGACCGCGATGCTCCGCGGGGAGCCTGCGCCGATCGATCCGGCCGGTCACTCGAGGGCGGGGCAACTTCCCGCTGGGAACAGCGTATCGGTGGCATCGCCAGACGCAAACCAGCCGCCATCACGAACCACCTGTTCGTCGTCAATCGCGCAGTACTCGAAACGGTCGCCGGTCGCGTGCACGTAGACGAAGTGGTTGAACCTGCCGCGGTCGCTTCGCGGCGTGGTGTGGTCATCGGGTTCGAACGCGTCGGGCCTCCGGCTGCCCCCGCCGGCAACGATGTAACGCACGCCCCGTTGTGGCCGCAGGCGGGCGTACAGGTGCTGGTGACCTTGAAAGACGATGTCGACGCCATGACGGACCAGTAGCGGCTCGAGCTGCGCCCTCAACCGCGGATCGGTCCCGCGCCGTCCGAAGATCCAGAACCGGCGGCGGCCGGGCGAGTAGATTGGATGGTGCAGGGCAATCACTCGCCAGCGAGCGGCAGACGCTGAAAGCCCCGCGTCGAGCCATGCGGCTTGCGCGTCGTCGGCCCCTGTATCGATCCGGACCTGATCCTCGCCCAGCGTGTTCGAGTCGAGGACGAACACATCGACCAGTGGTTCCGCACCGCCAGGAATCGTGACCGTGTAATAGCGGGCGCCGTCGGCGTAGCCGAACTCCGGCGTGGCCAGGTGATCGGCCGCCCAGCACTCCCGGCCCGCCACGTAGGCGGACGCATCACGGGGCACCGGCCGCATCGCCGTCCCCTTGCACTTCCGAACGTCGTGGTTACCGAGCGCGGCGTGAACGGTGACGCCGAGACGCATGACGGGCCGGAAGAGGTCGACGAATCGCGGCGCGATCTGCCGCGCCTCGCCGTCTTCGTAGACGTTGTCGCCCAGCAGGAAAAGGTGCGATGCTCCCGCTTCCGTGACCGTTGCCACGATGGCGTCTCGGACCGCCCGGGCGCGCCGGTCGCCCGAGCCGGTGTCCCCGACGAACAGCAGCCGCGCTTCGGCCGACGAACCCGGGGCGCCGGCCCCCGTCGTCGGGACGGCAAGTGCGGCAGCCGCGGCCAGCACCGCGGCGGCCCCAAGCACTACCGCGCCGCAGTGCCCGGCCATGGCGCCGGCGTGCGTTCGTAGTCGCACTTCATCCTCCTCGGAACGGCGGGACCGCTGGCGCGGTTTGGGTCTACCTGGCGCGGCTTGGGCTTACATTGAATACTATCAACCCATTCATGGTTCGACGCGTGTGCTTCGCTTACGACTCGACGCGCGTCGTGCTGCTCGCCGCATTCGTCGCCGTCTGCCCGGTCGCCGGCCTCGCGCACGCGCCGCCGACTCCCGCCGAGGCGCAGCGCGCGGCCGGTTCCCGCGCAGAGTCCGCGACGCCCCAGTCTGCCGCCGAATCCCAGGAGCCGGCGAGCGGTGCGGCCGTGGACTCCGGGGAACCGCGCAGTCGCCAGGACATCCTCCGTCGCCTCCGCGAGTCGAAGCAGACGCAGTTGACTCCCTATGTCGTCTCACGTGAGGAGCGGTTGTCCCGGCGCCTGGAAACCTGGCGCCTCCCCCGGCGGCTCTTCGCGAAGGGCTTCGCGGGGTTCCGGCCGGTCCTGGGGGGAATGCCGCCCGGATCCGGGCTCGTTGCGGGCGCGGGCTACATCGCCGGTGCAACGAGCGATATCCTGCAGGCGACGGCGGACGCCCGTTACTCCACGCGGCGCTACGCTGCGTACGATGCAAGCGTGCGGTTGTTTCCGGAGGAACATAGTGCTCGGCCCGTCACCGGCCGCCTCAGCGCCCGTGTCAGTGATTTCGGATCGCTGTGGCACTTCGGCCTCGGCGGCGACACCCGCCGCGCCGACCGGACCTTCTATCGGCTCCGGGAGCGCGCGCTCGAAGCGGCGGCCGGCGCCAGGCTGGGCCGTTTCGTCCGACTCGAGGGCGACCTCCGATGGCTGACCGCCGAGGCCGGTCCCGGCAGACGCGGCGCGAGTCTGGAGACCCGCTTCGGTCCCCGGGAAACGCCCGGTTTCGGTACGACCACGAACTACGCCGTCTACGGCGGACAGGTCGCCTTGACGCTGCGGAACCGGGAAGTGGTTCCGCATGTGGGCGTTGCACTGACCGCCGCCGCCCAGCGTTACGACGACCGAACGGGTAATGGGTTCGACTTCACGCGCACGGTCGGCGAAGTGCAGATCCACGTGCCCATCGGGCACAGAAACCGGATCCTGGCGTTGCGCGCGCGAGCGTCGCACGCCGTGGGCCGCAACGGCGGCGCGCCGCCGTTCTACCTGATGGAGACGCTCGGCGGCGCCGACACCCTGCGCGGCTTTCGCGAATACCGATTCCGCGACGCGCGCAACCTGCTGTTCAACGTGGAGTACCGGTGGGAGGTGTGGACGTACTTGGACTTCGCGCTCTTTGGCGATTTCGGGAAGGTCTTTCCGGACGCGGGCGGCATGAGCTTCCGCGACCTGAAGTCGGGCTACGGCTTCGGAATCCGCGGGCATGCCCCAGGCGGAATGGTGATGCGGTTCGACTTCGCCTGGAGCGAAGAAGGGTTCAAGTTGCACGTCGGCTCCGGACCGAGCTTCTGAATCGAGGTAATCGCGATGACGACGTACAGGCGGATGGTTGCGGGTTCGGCGGTTGCCGCGTGTCTGGCCGTGGCGGCCGCCGCGCAGCACCCGAAGTTCTTCCCGGACGATCCGGTCCGGATCGACGATGACCAGCTCGATGTCGAGGCTCGCCCGGCGGAAATCGAGCTGAGCGACCTCTTCGACCGGTTTGGAAACATACTCGTCGATCTCGGCGCGAAGGAGCCGACCGAGGCACAGAGCGCCAACACCCTGGACGAGGTGCCGGGCAGCGCCTGGTTCACGAACCGCCACGGCGCCGAACGCCTCTCCCTGGCCGATCTGCGGCGCGGGCCGAACACCGGCGACGGTCCCGACATGGGCACACCGTGGCGCATCTTCCGCAGCAAGATCGGCGGCGTGACGCCCGGGTTCCAGATGATCGACGGCCGGGGCGACCGGTACATCATCAAGTTCGACCCGCCCGGAAGCCCGGAGCTCAGCAGCGCAGCCGAGATCATCGGAACGAAGCTGTTCCATGCAATCGGCTATCACACGCCGGAGAACTACGTCGTCACGGTCGATCCGGAAACCGGGCTCGCCATCGAGCCGGGCACGATGATGGCGGACGAGTTCGACGACGAGGTGCCGCTGACGCCGGAGCTGCTTCGCCGGTTGCTCCGGCGTTTCCCTCGACTGCCCGACGGGCGCATCCGCATTGCGGCAAGCAAGTACCTGGAGGGGCAACTGCTCGGGCCATTCCGGTACTACGGCACCCGGAGCGACGATCCGAACGACGTCGTTCCGCACGAGCACCGCCGCGAGTTGCGCGGGCTCCGGTTGTTCGCGGCCTGGACGAACCACGACGATACGCGCGCCCAGAACACGCAGGACAGTTGGGTGGAGGTGGGCGGGCTCCGGTTCGTCCGCCACTACCTGATCGACTTCGGATCCGCGTTCGGCAGCGCCGGCTTCGATGTGCAGCCACCCGACCTCGGCTTCCAGTACTGGCTGGACCTCGACGAGGTGAAGCGGAACGCCCTGAGCTTCGGCCTGCGAACGCCAGCGTATCGCAAGGTGGACTGGCCGAACTTTCCCGAGTACGGCGCGGTCGGCCGCTGGGAAGCGAAGGCCTACGATCCGGCCACCTGGCGCAGCGACTACCCGAACCCGGCGTTCGTGCGGATGACCGACCGTGACGGGTTCTGGGCGGCGAAGATCATCATGCGGTTCACGCCGGAGGAGCTCCGCGCCATCGTTGCAACAGGCGAGTTCAGCGACCCGCGCCACGCGGAGTATTTTTTCGACGTGCTTGTCGAGCGCCAGCGCAAGACCGCCAGCGAATACCTGAACCGGATGAATCCGGTCGACGAGTTCCAGGTGGCGGACGGCCATCTCCGGTTCGCGAATCTGTCGGAACGCTACGGTTTCGCCGCGCCGGGCGCCGTCTATCGCGTGCATTGGTCGCTGTACGACAACGGGTCCGACCGCGCGCAGGCGCTCGGCGCACCACGGGAGTGGACCGAGCCCGAGGTGCCGCTTCCGCCGGCGGCCGTGGGCCAGGCGGGAGCCAACCACTTCCTGCTGGCCGAGATCCATACCCGGCACGACGACCATCCTCGCTGGAACCGCCGCGTCGGCGTCTATCTTCGGGCGGCGGGTGAAACGTTCGAGGTGGTCGGCATCGAGCGGGAGTCCGATCCCGCTACGATCGGAATGTAGGACGTCGCGGCGCCGGCGCGCCCGGTCGCCGTCCCGGAATGCGCCATCATCTTGCCCATGACGCCGCCGGCCTCTTCCACGTCCGTCATCCAGCGCCTGCTGGCCCCGATCGTCGATGTTCGCCGGGATGAAGCCGGCGCCGCGCTGTTGATGTTCTGCCAGTCCTTCCTGGCAATGTCGGCGTACAACATCGTCAAGCCGCTGACGAGGGCGCAGTTCATCCAGGAACTGGGGGCGGAGAACCTGCCGTGGGTGCTGGTCGTCTCCGGGGTGCTGGTGGGGTTCGTCATGCAGCTCTACAGCCTGGCGGTGTCGCGGTTGCCTCCGAGGGGGGTGCAGGCGGCAACGCAGATCGGCGTCGCGCTGCTGCTGATCGTGTTCTGGGCCCTGTTCCGTGTGGGCGTACCGGGCACCTCGGTTCTCTTCTACTTCAGCGGCCAGATCCTCGGCGTCCTCCTCATCAGCCAGTTCTGGACGCTGGCGAATGACATCTATGACGCGCGGCAGGCGAAGCGCCTGTTCGGCTTCATTGGCGGCGGTGCGAGCCTCGGCGGGATGACGGCGTCGGCCCTGGTCGTCTTCACGGTCGGGCAGGTGGGTACGAACAACCTGTTGCTCGTCAGCGCGGCGATACTGTTTGTCGGGGCCGCCGTCGTCACCGCCGTCCTGCGGCAGTCGCCCGGCGCGACCGTAAACGTATCCGCGGGAGACGAGTCGGGCGTGGGTGGGCGCGAGGCGATCCGGCTGCTGCGCCAGTCACGTCACCTGCAGCTCATTGCCCTCGTCATCGGCTTTGCGGCGATTGGCGCCGGCCTGCTCGACCAGCAACTGAACATGGCGGTCGAGGAAGCAGCGGGGGCGGGAGGTGCGGACAGCATCGCGGCCTTTCTCGGCCAGGTGCAGTTGTATCTGTCGATCGCCGGTCTCGTTGTTCAGGTCTGGCTCACGAGTCGGATCCACCGCTACCTCGGGGTCGGCTTCGCCATCCTGATCCTGCCGATCGGCCTTGGCGCCACCGGCGGCCTGATTCTGGTGACCGGAGCTCTTTGGGCGGCGGCGGCCGGGCGTGTCGTCGATGCGGGGCTGCGGTACACGGTGGACAAGACGACACGCGAAATCCTCTTCCTGCCGCTGCCTCAGGACTTGCGGCGGCGGGCCAAACCATTCGTCGACGTCACGGTCGACCGGTTCGCCAAGGGGATCGGCGCGGCGCTGACGTTGGCGCTGATTCAGCCCTGGGGGCTAGGGCTGTCGTGGCCCCAGTTGAGTTGGGTCAGTCTGACGATCACCGGCTTCTGGATCATCGGTGCGGTCATGGCGCACCGGCAGTACCTTGCCACGTTTCGGGCGTCGATCGCCCGGGGGCGCGTCCGACCGGCGGAGGTGCGGATCGAGGCGGCCGACCCGTCCACGGTCGAGACCCTCGTCGAGTTGCTGGCGCATCCGGACGAGCGGCGGGTGCTCTACGCGATTGACCTGTTGGAGTCCTTCGACAAACGGCACCTGATCACTCCACTCCTGCTGCGCCACCGATCGAGCCGCGTCCGGGCGCGGGTGCTTGGCGCGATCGACGCCGTCCGGCCCGACGTCGCCGGTCTGTGGGCGCCGGAGATCGAGCGGCTCATTGCCGATCCGGAGCCGGAGACCCGGACAGCGGCGATCGGCGCCCTCGTCGGCCTGAGCCACGAAGACGCGCTCGCGAATGCCCGGGTCCTGATCCATGACGACAACCCGCACATCGTCGCCACCGCCGCCGTGATTCTCTCGAAGAGCGGCGACGAAGCCGATCAACGCGTCGTCGAACGCACGCTCACCGTGTTCACCAGTGACACGCGCGCCGAATCGGCCGGTGTCAGGCGTGACCTGGCCGCCGCCGCCGGCCGGGCGGCGACTCCCCGAGCCCGCGATCTGCTGGTCCTGCTGCTCGACGACCCGCACCCGGAGGTTGCGGAGGAGGCGATGCGGAGCATCCGCGCGTTCGACGAGCCGGACCCCGGTTTCGCGCCACGCCTGGTGTCGCTGCTCGGCGATCGACAGTTGAAGAACAGCGCGCGAGACACGCTGGTGCGGTACGGCCAATCGGTGGTCGACATGCTCAAGTACTGCCTGGAGAACCCGGTGGAGGACCGCTGGGTGCGGCGCCACATCCCCGCCACGCTGGCGCGGATCCCCGGCCGGGCGTCGATGGACATCCTGGTCGCTACGTTGCAGACAAACGACCGGTTTCTGCGATTCAAGGCGATTGCCGCCATCGAGAAGCTGCATCGTGACCATCCCGAACTGACGATCGCCCGGGAGCCTGTCGAACGGCTCGCCCTTGCAGAGGGGAGCGTCTACTACTCCCGTCTCGGGAGCTACTACAACCTGTTCGTCAAGGGGAGGCTGCCGACCGACACGATCCTCGCCAGGGAGCTCAGCGAGAAGCTCGATTTCTCCGTCGACCGGATTTACCGACTGCTCGGCCTGCTGCACGCGTGGAAGGACATTGCGGCGGCCCGGTGGGCCATCGCGAACGGCGATGCGCGTGCGCGCGCCGGCGCAGTGGAGTACCTCGACAACGTCCTCGCCGGCAAGCTGCGCACCTGGTTGATCCCGGTGCTCGAATCCCTGCCGATCGAGGACCGGATCAAGCGGGGTGACGCGCTGCTCAAGAGTCGGCCGCGCGATGTCGACGCGACGCTGCGTGCGCTGATCGCCGACCACGACCCGGTCGTAGCGGCCGCGGCCGTCGATCTTGTCGGCGCACACGGTATCCGGACCCTCGAGATCGAGGTTGATCGGTTGGCCGTCGACGGTGACGCGGATCGGATCGTCACGGACGCCGCCGCCTGGTCGGTGGCGTTGCGCGGCGGCCGTCGGACGGACGGCAAGTGGGCTGGTGCGCTGCCGGCGGTCGCGGTGGTCGACCGGCTGCGCAAGCTTCCGCTGTTTGCGTCGGTGAGTATCGACGAGCTGTTCCGGATTGCGGCGGCGGGTCGCCAGGTGGAGCACGCGGCGGACGCCAGCTTGTTCGAGACCGGGACGAAACCCAACGGGCTGCAAGTACTGCTGGAGGGTGCGGCAACAGCCGTCGGCGATGGCGCGCCGCGGGAGATTGCCGCGCCGTCCGCACCCGGCTTCGAAGAAGCGCTGAGGGGAAGCCGCATGGCGGAGACCATCCGAACGACCGGCCGGGCGGTGACCCTTGTGGTTGATGACGACGGGCTCCGGACGCTGTTGGCCGACAATACGGACCTGGTCCGCGGGCTGTTCCGCACGCTCGCCGAACTGACCCGCGCCAGTTCCAGATGGCACCGCGCCCGCGGGGAGTTCCGAACGCTGGTCGACCTGGCGGGCACGCGAGCCAGCTTGCTAGCCGTCCCCCGGCGGGCCGGACAGGACCTCAGCCACGACGTCGGCAGTGTAGGGCTGAGCCCCGACGACGACCTGGACATGAGCGCCGTGGAGAAGGGAATGGCTCTGCGTCGGATTCCGCTGTTCGCGAAGGTCACCGGGGTAGAGATACTCCACGTCGCCGCCATCGCCGAGCCGGTGCGGCTCGCTGCGAACGAATCGTTCTCCGATGCAGGTTCTCGGCCGTCGCTCGCCATCGTTCTCGCCGGCGAGCTCGGGTTGCGGACCACCAGCGGCGAGAGGACAGCGGCGCGGGCGCTGCCGGGCGACGTCGTGGGGTTGCACGAAACGCTGGCCGGCGCCAAACAGGTCTTCCTGGTGGCGACGATGCCGAGCGTGGTGCTCAGGATCGACCGTGAAGAGCTGTTCGACCTGCTCGGCCAGCGTCCCGATCTGCTGCGGCAGGTGTTCGGCGCCATCCTGGATCGCTAGACAATGCAACGCGTCGTCCTGACGGTCGCCCTCGTTCTCGCGGCAGCCAACCTCCTCGTCCTGGGATCAGGAGCCCCGATCGCCATCGGATCGGGTCCGGTGATGCTCTGCGCGAACATCTACCTCTGCCTTCTGCTCCTCCTCGGTCACACCGAGGTCCAGCACGCGGTCAGGACGTGGTGTGCGCGGGGCGTGGCGGGTGTGCTTGTCGGTGTCCTGGCGCTCTGGAGCCCCTACGGGCTGTACGCCGGAGCAACTGGCTCCCTGGCGGGGCTGCCGTCCCGAACGTTGTTCCTCTACGTGCTCCTCCCGCCGCTGGTGTGCTTGGTGACCCGGAGGCTTCCCAATCCACGGTATTGGCAGGAACTCGTCGTCGCCCTGCTGTTGTGGCTCCCCTTGGAATTTGGATGGCTGACCGGCGTCTGGCCGGAACCGCCACTGTCGGCGCTGACGGTGTTGGTCGGCATCTGTGTGGGCGTGTTCTCCGTGGTCTGTGTGCGCGGCCTGGATCAAGTGGGCTACAAGTGGCGCCTCCAGGCGATGGACTGGCGCGTCGGAGGACGACTGTTCTTGATCTTTGCGCCCATGGCGATTCTCTTTGGCCTTGCAAGTGGGTTTCTCGAGGTTGCCGAAACCTTCATGGCGCCCGGTCCACTGGCGTTGATGACCCTCGGCATCTTTCTCGTCATTGCTCTGCCTGAGGAGCTCCTCTTCCGCGGCATACTCCAGAACATTCTGGAGAAGGCCATCGGCCATCGCCAGTGGGCGTTGGGGGTGACCGCCGTCGTCTTCGGATTGGCCCATCTCAACAATGGTCCGCGTCCGGACTGGCGCTACGTTGGGCTGGCAACCCTCGCGGGGTGGTTCTATGGCCATGCCTACCTCAAGACCCGCAATCTGATGGCACCGGCAGCGTTGCACACCCTGGTGGATACGGTCTGGAGAGGATTCTTTCGCTGACGCCCGGGCCGCGGCAAGGTTTGATGCATCAGGGTGAAAAACGTGAGTCCACGGCATCTGCATGGGCGCGAATGTCGCCGTTCTTGCTGTCCGTCCATGCGTCGATGAGACGCCGGTACGGACACGGAAGAAACAGCGTTTCGTCACCAGCCACGGTTGCTGCGAACCGTTGGATTTCTTCTCGATGCCGGGCCTTTGCGCGTTCGTCGACCGGTCTTTGGTTTGCAGGCCAATGTTCTGGCTCCGCATACAGATAGAAGAGGATAGGTGTCAGACCGCGATGCCTTCTCGGGCGCTGCACCTCGGTCCGGAGCGCGAAAGCATGTTTGAAGAGCTGCCGTGCATCCAGATGAGCGTAGAGGCTGGGGTCGCTGCGCAGACCGTCGCGAATCCTTTCATACCCTGCCATGTTCTCGCCCCAGAACGGACGCCAATAGGCATCACTCAACCGTGAGCGAGACTTGGGTCTATAGGGCTCGAACCGCTTGGATTCGATGCCGATCAGCGCCGATGGCGTCTCTACCAGACAATCGAGCACCGGATGGCGCCCGCCGCTCCACGGGAGGCGGACTTCGGCTTCGAGGACGAATGAACGGGCCGGCCAGGATTCGCCCTCGCAGCCCGGCAGAACCGGCAAGTCCGAAACCCGGTTGAGGAAGAAGCCAAATGCGTTGGCAGCGAGGGCAGCCGAGGATGCCGGGCTGTCGAACTTCCCGGTGGCGATTTCGTTGCCAGGGGCAGCCTCGAAGATGGCCTCGATTTCCGGACCCGGAACTCCAGGCAGGAACCTTCCGGTCATTCCTGAGTTCCTTCCCGGTCCGGTAATACGGAGTTCAACTCCTCGAAGGCATCGCGAATCTTCTGCCCCGAACGAGTCAATTCGGCACGCAGGCAGTTGGCCCGGACGTCGTCGCCGTTTGCGAACGGCAGTCGATCGAACCAATCGGGAAAGGTAAGTACATCGAGAGATATCGACAGTCCGTCTATCCGGGATCCGATGTCGAACCGCTTCAGGCCTTGGCGTGCTCGGGCCAGGCAACCCGGCAGGTCGATCGCTCTGCAGTAGTGGGCCGGCGCCACGACCAGAAGCGAAATATGGCGAGCATCCATCACCGGACGACGTCGGAGCGGTAGCTTGTCCCTGTGCACCCGGCAGAAGACATACGCTGCACCATAGCCAAGGACCTGCTGCACTGCCTCAGAGGGATCGTTGCTCCGCCATTTCAGTTCGACCAAGCGAGCGTGCCGGTTGGGTGCGCTCCAGTGCACGAGATCGACGTTCCTGCGCCTGTCCTTGGAAGAGTCGCCGATCCCCGATGCGGTGGGACACTGATTGGACCATCCGTGCATGTGTCCCTTCCCGGTGAGCATGACGACGGCTTTCTCGAGCATCACTTCGTCGGAGCGGTTCTCGGGGCTAATGTCGGTTGCTCGTCGGAGTTCCCAGAGCCGTTTGGAAGTTGACGCCGGGTTCGGGCAATTGGCCGCCATTCGGCGGTAGATTTCGCCGATGTCCTCCAGACCCTTCGTGCTGTCGAACAGACTTGCCATCCTTTCGGTCTCGCCCGTCGCCTCCCTCTGCCTTGACACCCTGCCGGGCGTCCAGAGTCATGCGGAGAGTAACGCAGGTGGAGGCTCACCACTCGATGGATGCCCGCACGCTGAGTCCTGAGCGCGATACGGCGGGGGCCACCGTCACCCGCTTGGCGCCGGCAGCCTCGTAGAGCGTCTTGTGCCGGGCGGCATCGACCTCGGCGCCGACCCACGCACCCACGCCCAGTGCGGGCAGGAAGGCGTAGAACGTCCCATAGCAGAAGTCGCCGCCCGCGGATCGGGACTCTGCGTAGCAGGAGGCGCGGGATCCGGCAACGGCCAGGCCGAGCCCGATCCAGATGCCGTTCGCTATCGAGTCCTGAAGCTCGATCCGACGGATCGCGGAGGTTGCAAGGCTCCTGTCGCCGCTTTGGGTCTCGACCGTCAGCGAGGTTGCGACACTCCTCTCATGTTGGAAGGACACCACGGCTTGAACGACCGGCTGGATTAGCAGCCCGCCGTCACTCGGAAGTGCGAAATCGCGTCGGAATACGGCTCATTCCGTGCGAAGTCCAGTGCGGGACGCGCAGATGCTGTCGGCCCTGCGGGTGATTCGACGCTCGCGCCGGCTACAGGTAGGCTGTCAAGGGGCTCGCTCGATGCCGCGCCTCGCTGGTGCGGTGCTTGCAACCCTCGTCAGCGTACGATGTCGGACCAGCCCCTTCATGGCCAGGTGGCCGTTGTTGCCGGCGCCACGCGCGGCGCCGGCCGCGGCATCGCTCGCATGCTGGGTGCGGCGGGCGCCACCGTCTACTGCACGGGACGAAGCGTGCGGAGCAAACCCGCGACCGCCGGGCGGCCCGAGACGATCGAGGAGACCGCGGAGATGGTTACCGCGGAGGGTGGCCGCGGCATCGCCGTCCGGACGGACCACACCGTGGAGTCGGAAGTCGAACGGCTGTTCGACCGCGTCCGTGCCGAGGAGAACCGGCTGGACGTGCTGGTCAACGACGTCTGGGGCGGCGACGCGCTGACGGAGTGGGGATCGCCCTTCTGGAGCCTTTCCACCGCCCAGGGGCAGGCATTGCTCGAGCGGGCCGTCCACAGCCACATCATCACCAGCCGGTACGGGGCGCCGCTGATGATCGAGCGAGATGCCGGACTCATCGTCGAGGTGACCGACGGCGACACGTTCGGGTATCGCGGCAACCTCTTCTACGACCTGGCCAAGAACGCCGTCATCCGGCTCGCCTACGCGATGGCGGGGGATCTGCACGCCCACCGCGTGACCGCCCTCGCGGTCACGCCGGGGTTTCTGCGTTCCGAGCACGTACTCGACCACTTCGGCGTCACCGAGGCGAACTGGCGGGATGCCATCGAGAAGGACCCGTACTTCGTCGAGTCGGAGACGCCGGGCTACGTCGGCCGAGCTGTGGCGGCGCTGGCCGCGGACCCCGCTGTCGGGCAGAAGAGCGGCCGGCTGTTCTCGAGCTGGGGACTGGCGAAGGAGTACGGCTTCACGGACCTCGACGGACGCCGGCCGGATTGGTGCAGCTTCTTCCTGCGCAGGGTTCGGGAAATCCTCGATCAGGAGACGCCGCCGGATGACATGGACCTTTTCGTGGTTCGCTCCCGGCTCTACCAGGCCGAGTTCGACCCGTCCGCAACCGAGGAAGCCGCGCGCCTCCGCGGGTGGCTGGCCAGGCATGAGTAGAATGCCTGTGATGCAACCGCCGAAGAATCACGGCGTCGATTGGACCGGTGTCCGCCCCGACGACTCCCCCATCGGGCCACTCGACAGTCGATCTTTCCCCGCACGGCTGCGGATGCTCAGCGAGCGCGTCCGTGACCTGACCTTGCTTCGCAGGGCCCGGACGACCTCATCTCCATGAAACAGCGCGCCGGCAGACCACAGGATCTGCTGGATATCGCTGAGCTGCGCAACATCCAGAAACGGCTGGGCTACAAGAGCGCACCCCTGCCAGGCGCGGGGCGCGCCATCATCTACGCCTTCGCGATCACGGACATCGTCCGCCGCCGGCTCTGGCTCTCGCGATCCGTAGTGCCGTTCACCCTCGACCTGACGGAGGAGCCGGAACAGGCGGTGCTCCATGCCCTCGAACTTCTGAAAGCGCACGATCGACTGGAGAGCGGCGAGACCGTGGTGATCGTCGCGAACGTCACCACCAGCAACGGCTACTCGAACGCCATCCAGGTGCGCACGATCGAGTGAGCTGCGGGCTGGCAGTCCGGTGGAAAACGCCCGGTAGGCAGCAACGGGAGAACGTCCGCTCCGCCCGCGATGTAGCCCCAGCTCGAATCAGCGCCGCTCGAGCGTCATGCGAAGACCGTAGCGTGGGCGAAGGGTGATCCGACCGTGTGCCTCGACCCGGTGTCCGGGCACCACCCGCAGGCGATAAACGCGGGCAATCGTCGCGAGCACCAGGCACGCCTCCGTCATGGCAGAGCCCCTACCGATACAGATGCGCGGGCCGCCGCCGAAGGGCAAGTACGCGTAACGATGACGCGCATTGACCCGATCGGTTGTAAACCACTCGGGATCAAAGCGTAGCGGATCCTTCCACAGCCGCGGATTTCGGTGGGTAACGTAGGGGCTGATCGTGACCACGCTGCCGGCACGAATCGGGTGCCCCCCGACCTCATCGTCCGCGAGCGCCGATGTCTCGTGCCCCGCGGCGAAGAAAGTGATCACCTCGTCACGGAGCTGCGTGTCGGTCATCCCTTCGCCGGTCTCCTCGTCGCGGGCGGAGAGGAGCAAGCCAGTAGGTCTTCAGACACTCCCTGGGTGGCGCGTCGTGTGGCGATGATGTCGTAAATCGTCCCGTCGAGCCGGGCGAGCGCCATCGTGGAAACCACTCCGGGAAGCCAAGGATGTCGAGCGGATTCGGGGTGCCTAACTAAAGACGCAATGAGCGTAGTGATCGCCCGGCCCAGCTCGTCGATTGAGTTGGCAATGTCGCTCGAGAACAACGCCTCGGTGACGATCTCCATCGTGAGCGACATCATTTCCTGGTCGATGTCGAGGTGTTCCCCCTCTCGGTAGTGGTCTAGTTTTCAAACTAGACCACTACCACCCCCCTCTCACACGGCGCGCGCCAGCGTCCGATGCGCTGCCGGGTGCGACGCACCATCACGGCGGCTGCCTTCGCCAGGTGCCGGCGATGGAAGGCGGGGGCTATGATGCGGCGCTGGCGGCGCCAGAAGTCACCCTCGCTGATCAGCAGGCTGTTGCCCAGAGCCGGTTGCAGCATCTGGCGAGAGAGGCGCCCCTTGACATAGTTCTGGTGGTTCGTGACGAGGATGTGCTTGATGAAATCGGGTTCGTTGACGAGAACGAAGTTGCCGAAGAAAAACCGCGCTTCGCCGAAGTCGTTGACGAACGATTCGCGGTTGTACACGGCGAGTTGGTTATCGCGCAGCGAACGGAGGACTTGCGTCAGGCTGAGCGGCTCGGCCGGCGGTTCAGGTACGACACCAGGTTCGTCGGCGACTGCGCGGTGAGTGGTCGTCATCGTCGCTCCAACGGCAGATCACACCTCCGGATCGACCGTCTCTGGTGCTCGGGTCTGTGATCGCGACCGGTGGTTACGGCGACGCGCGCCCGGTTGGCTGCGCCACCGGTGACGCGGCCATCGATGGTCACCAGGTCCGCGGCGCAACGCAACATCGGAGTCGGGCGCTCACTCGATCACCGCACGGAAGGGGGCCGAGGCGTCCCTGTTGGCCCCGGACGAAGGCACCCAGAGAAGCTGCTGGCGCTCAACGGTAGACACTGACATCCGGCCTGCTGCACGGTCGAACCTCGGCGCAGCGTCGCGCGCAGCGTCGCGGGTGCAACTCCGCGAGTCACCTAAGATGCCGGAAGTTTACCGCAGCGTTCGGGTCCTTGTTCGACGCGGCAATGAACAGATCCAGGTCAACCGTGAGCACGGGCGTCTCCGCCGAAACGATGTCCAGAACCGCGGCATCGGTGAGCCCGAGCCGCCGAAACACACGGCTGCGAGCGGCGTCCACACTGGCGACCGTGATCTCCTGACTGTTCTCGATGATGTATCGAAGCACATCAAGAAATCGAGAACGCTCTGGTTCGGTGTGCTGAGCGAGGAGATTGGATGTTTCGGTGAGCGTATTTGGCGTCACGACCAATTGGTCCACCATGCGGAGTATCCCGACCAGTCGATCGTAGTCGTCCACGGAGAATTCGCGCAGTCGGCGGTGTTTGGCTATCAGCTGCCGGTCCGTCCTGCCCACAACGAACAGAACGAGCAGATTTGCGTCGATGAGGAACCGGCTCGCTGGCATCGGCTCAATCCGTGGTGGTCAGAGCGCGATGGGCCACCGACATGACTTCACCATCTTTGTCATTGATGCGAACCATCTTGTAGGAGCGATGCGCGGGGTTGGGGATGATTGGCCCCAATGTGCTTCGATCCCACGGGCGGGAGAATCCGATTGTGATGTCCCAGACTTTGGCACCCTGGTTGAACTTGACTTCCTCCAGGCCGACGTGCTGGATGTGCTCATCAGCGAAGAGATCGATGATGTACGCCTTGGCGACCTGCGCGGCTCCTTTGACGTCCACTTGGCTTGTTCCGTCAACGTGCCAGCAACGGGGGTGCTTGACTTCTGATGCTAGCACACGGCCGGAGTTGGACACGCTGGGCTTCGGGGGTTGTCGGCTCGGACGAGAACGGCGTGGTCCACACATGCCTAACACCCCCACAAGCTCCGGGACGAGTGCCGGATCAAGTCCTCGCCAACCGGTTGTCTCGGGATCGGTCAAGCGTGTCAAGTACGCCTCGCTGTAAAGCAGATGGACCTTGACGAAGTCCGGACGACTCTGCCTGGCCAGGCAGGAGTAGCCTGAGCGCTCAGGTCAGTCGATCAGCGCGTCGTACACCGCCTCGGTGAATGTCTCCCGGAAACCGTTCCCGGATGCCGGCGACGCAGCGGCCATGACGACGGTCACCATGTCCTCCACCGGGTCGATGAAGAAACGGGTGCCAGAGGAGCCATCCCACCAGAAGGTGCCCTCGCGGACCGGGTGAGGGGACGTGTCGGCGTCCATCACGACGCAGAACCCGAGGGTCCATCCGCGGCCGGGCTGTGGAGTGCCGAAGCCGATCGGCAGGAGGGCGTCGGGGACACGGTTGATGGTCATCAGAGCGACGGTATCGGGCTGAAGGACACGCACACGGTCGAGCTCGCCGGCGTTGAGGAACATCTGGGCGAAGCGGAGGTAGTCGCGGACGGTAGAGACCAGACCGACGCCGCCCTCCATCAGAGCCGGCTGCTCGGTGAATGGCACTACCTCCATGGCGTGCGGCCGTAGCTCGCCGTCGGGTCCGGGACGGTACACCAGTCCGAAGCGGTCGGTTCGGGAGGAATCGACCCGAAACACGGTATCGGTCATGCCGAGCGGCTCGAAAACCCGCTCCTGGAGGAATTCGTTGAACGGCATACCGGACCAGATCTCGACGAGCCGGCCGAGGATGGTGGTGGAGATGCCGTAGCGCCAGCGCGTCCCCGGATCCTCGAAGAGCGGCACGCGGGCGGCGTTGCTCACAATCTGGGACAGCGTGATCGAGCGCAGTCGGACCTGCTCGGCGCGGTAGATGGTCGAGCTTCGGCTGCCCAATCCGGAGGTATGCAGCAGGAGGTGCTCAACCGTCATCTCGGTGCGCCGCGGCCGGGTCGCGGTCATGTCGGGGTTGGACGCGTCGACGAAGACGCGCTGATCTGCGAACTCGGGCAGATACATGGAAACGGGATCGTCGAGCTCGAAGCGGTCCTCCTCCCAGAGGATCATCGTGGCAAGGCTGGTGATGGGGCGCGTCATGGAGTACAGGCGGAACAGGGCATCGTCGCGCATCGCCAGACCGCGCTCGCGGTCCAGCTCGCCGAGGGCTTCGAGGTACACCAGCCGACCGTGCCTGACGACGGCGGCCACGACGCCGGCGATGTCTCGGGCGCCTACATGAGACTGCAGACGACGTGTGACTTCGTGCAGCCGTTCGGACGACAGCCCAACCGATTCCGGAATTGCCGTCGGCAGGTCTTGGGCGCGTACCTGGGCGCCTCCCCCCGCAAGGCCGCCGATAGCGAGAAGAACGAGGATGAGCCTCGAAGTCACCCGCTACGTGAACATCCCCAGCGTCTCGAACCTGCTCCCCAGCACGTTCTCCGACTTGGAGTAGCCGAGGTACCCCTCGATGAGCGAGGCGTACACGCGCCGGAAGTCGGTCGTGTACTGCAGGTTGTCCCCGTGCACGAGGTCGGTCAGGCTGGGAGGCGCGCTGTACTGGCCGCCCTGGACGCCCCCGCCGAGCACGAACGAGACATTGGCGGTTCCGTGGTCGGTGCCGAGGTTGGTGTTCTCCGGCACGCGCCGGCCGAACTCGCTGTGGATGAAGATGCACACCTCGTCCTGCTTGCCGAGGCGCTTCATTTCCTCGAAGAAGCCCCAGACCGCGTCGGAGCAGTACTGCACCTGGCGGTTGTGGGGGCTCTCCTGGTTGACGTGGGTGTCGAAGAGGCTGTTGCGCAGCCGCACGTAGTAGAGCCGCGCCGGGAAGTCGTTCTCGATGAGCGCCACGACCTTGTCGAGGTCCAGCAACCGCAGTTCCGTGTTGCGGCCCTGGTTGTAGTTTGCCCAGGCCTCGCTCACGAGGGCTGAGGCCTCGCGGGCGCTCTGGTTGACGTCGAGCAGGAACTTGTGGACGTCGCCGCGGGCGGCCTGTCCGTTCCCCAGCTTCTCGATGTACGGGCTCTGCGAGTGGAACAGGTCGCGCCTGAACCCTCCCGGGTCCTGGAAGACCACCGGGACGTGCTCGTGCGCCCGCACGGCCAGCGACTGCGCCGACGAGACGTTCACCAGGAAGTTGGGAGTGCCGGACGGATCAAGGGCGTCGGCGGTCCGGCCGTACCAGCCGTAGGCCTCCCCGCTGTTGGGGGCGCCGGTGTGCCAGAACGAGCTGGAGGCGAAGTGGGAGAACGAGGGTTGGTCGTAACCCGCCCCGTGAATGACGGCGCAGTTGCCGTCCTCCCAGAGGCGGTGCATGCCCACCATCGACTTCTGGAAGCCGAAGTGCTCGTCGACCTTGATCACGTCGGGCTCCCGGACGCCGATGGTCGGGCGGTGCCGGTAGAGTTCGTCGTCGCCGTACGGCACGAACGTGCTCAGGCCGTCGTAGCCGCCGAACCACTCGAACACCACCAGGATCTTGCCCTCGGTGGCGGCCAGCGCCTCCGATGTCGCACCGAACAGCGGCGGCAGGGGTCCGAGCCCGCTGCCAAGCAGGCCGAGGCCAATGCCGCGGGCGCCGATCTTGAGCGCCTGCCGGCGGGACACCCCGCTCGCATCACATAACTTCTTGCCGCGACTTGTCAGGGTCATGGTCGTGCACCTCTTCTATCCGGACGGGTCAGTCGATCTGATACTCCGGCGTGCTCATGATGACGTGGGTCACCATGCGCAGCGGATCCTCCAGGTAGGTCCGGGCGCGGTCGAGATCCGAGGTCCCGAGCTCCTCCTCCAGGAGTTCCACGAGTCCGTCGCGCATATCCGCCGCCACGGGCACTCGCAGGAACCGCCCGAGCAGGTGGTCGACGGCCTCGGCCGCGGTCGCCGCGCCGGCGTCCAGCACCATCCGGGTCATGTCGAAGCGGGCCGCGCCGCGCGGGGTCGGAATCAGCTTGCGAAACGCCTCGGCCGACGCCCGATAGCCGGAAACGCGGGTGTTGAACAACTCGTCCCGCTCCAGGGCGGACAGGTCGAACGCGGTCATCCGGCTCGGGTCGCCGTCGATGGCGATGGCGGCGCCGATGTCGAAGCCGCGCCGCAGGCGCTCGCCCACCAGCCCGTCCCCGCCCGGGGAGAGGAAGTTCGGATCCTTGAAGTCGATGACGTTCGGGAACAGGTACTCGAGGGCGACGTTGCCCCGCCCCTGCAGAAGAGCCGGCGTTATCCACGACCGGCCCTGCGCCCAGCCCGCGACCGACGGCGGGTTCAGCAGGTGCTGGCCCAGGGCGATGGTCGTCCTGTTGAAGTCCGGCACGCCCGGCACGTCCGAGGCGCCGAGCTGCTTCAGCATCGCGATCACATGCTCGACCGGCCCCTTGATGTGGGCGCCGTAGCTGGCCTCGCCGTAGAAGTCGCGGGACAGGAAGATCGTCCGCAGGAGCGGCTTGAGTTCGTACTGGTTGTCCCGCAGGATGGCGCCGAGCTCGGCCTGCAAGGCCGGCGACGGATCCTCGCGGACGAAGAAGCGGTAGATCTTGGCCGCGATGTACTCGGCGGTGACCGGCTGTTCAAGGATGATGTGGAGTACGTCCACGCCGTCGAAGTTGCCGGTGCGGCCCAGGAAGGTCTTGGGGCCGTCGTCGTGCTGGTCCGCGTTGACGACGAAGTCGAGGTTCACGAAGTTCCAGCCCGTGAACGCCCGCGCCGCCTCCCGGACGTCCTGCTCGATGTAGTTGCCCACGCCCATCGAGAACAGCTCCATCACCTCGCGGGCGAAGTTCTCGTTGGCCGCTCCCTTCACGTTCACGCCCGCGTCGAGGTAGTAGAGCATCCCCGGGTCCTGGGCGACCGCGACCAGCAGCTCGCCGAAGTTCCCGGTCGCGTGACGCTCGAACGTCTCGATCTGCAGGAGCATCTTCCGGTAGTCGCGGACCTTGTTCTGGGCGGTGGCGAAATGCCCGTGCCAGAGCAGCGCCATCTTCTCCTCGAGGGGCCGGGGGGTGTCGAGCATCCGCTCCGCCCACCAGTAGCCGACGCGACGAGTCTCCAGCCCGGTCGCGCGCAGCCAGTAGAAGAACCGGTCGGAGATCGGTTGCATGTGGCGGTTGACGAACTCCGGCTTCACCCGGATGCCCATGCTCCCGCCGCGCACCATGGCGCGGTCGGTCGCGGCGGGCCGGCTGGGCGGGAACTGCATCAGCGTCTCGTCCCAGAAGCCCGAGTGCTCGAACGGCGGCAGGTGGTCGTTCGGGATGTCGTCGTAGTCGACCAGCGCGCGGACCGCCGCCTCGGGCGTCATCGCCGCCAGCTTCCGGATCTCCTCCGGCGTGCCGCTGAAGCCCGCACGACCCAGCAGGTGCTCGGCGCGGTCGTAGCTCCAGTCCGCCGCGGTGATGGCGGTCAGGTCGCCCTTCCAGGAAGCGGGTCCCGGATCCCAGTCCTGGGCGTTGGCCACCGCGGCGTGGCTGCTGACAACAAGCGCCAGCGCGGCGACGGCGACCACGGCGGCACGGTGGTGTCGAGTCGGCATGGGTGACATCCTCCAGCCCGAACCTCCCATTGTGGGCGTCCGCGTGGCTTTGTCAAGCCCGCCGGTGACATCAAGCCGGAACGCACAAGGGACTCTCGGGTGTGTCGTTCCAGTGGGAGTACCATGGTGGCATGTTGAGTCCGGCAGCAAGATGGAGGTAGGCATGGCCATCAGCACCAGGGCGAGGCTCCGTGCAGTCTATCGGACGGAGTTGTTCTGACTCGCTTCCCCGGTATTGCACACACTTCGCAATACTTCGTCCCGTAAACAAGTTCGGAGAGGAAACTGCCCGCATGAAAGTCATGACACCGCACGCATGCAACCCTGGTCGACTCGCCATTGCTGTCCTGCTGTTGTCCTTGTCGGCTACGGCGACGCCGGCCGCCCAGACAGCCGGATCGATCGAAGGCGTCGTCGTGGACGCGAACGGCAGCCCGCTGCCGGGCGTCGTGGTAGCGGTGACCGGTCTCGGCGTGCGCCAGGAGAGTGTGACCGGCGCGGACGGCGCCTACGCCGCCGCCGGTCTGGCGGCGGGCGACTATATCGTCACGGCGGTGCTGCCAGGTTTCGAGTCGGCGGAGGCCCCGGTCTCCGTCCGGGCGGGGGCCACCGAATCGGTCCCGATCACGCTGCAGATCTCGCGCCTGCTCGAAACGGTCAGCGTCGTCGCCGAGGAGCCCCGCATCTTCGCGAGCAACGTCGTCGCCGAACCGATGCTGTTGCAGCAGTCGAACATTACGAGCGTGACGTCGGTGGTGGATAACCTCCCCGGAGTATCCATCCAGGAGGGGGACGCGTACGGTTTCGACGACTGGTCGAGCAATGTTGCGGTGCGCGGCTTCCAGGTGACCATCAGCGAGGCGCAGATTGGCACCACCATAGACGGGTTCCCGAACGGCACGTCCGACTACTTCAGCGGCGCCAAGGCGAACCGGTTCATCGACCCGATGAACCTGGGGGGCGTCGAGGTGTCACAGGGGACGGCGGACATCGCCTCCCGGTCGGTCGAGGCGCTGGGCGGCACCTTCAACTACCTGACGGACGACCCGGCGGCCGAACGGACCTACACCGCCTCGTCCACCCTCGGCGAGAACGACGGCCAGCGGCTCTCGATGCGGGTGGACACCGGGCCGCTGTTCGGCCGCGAGACCCGCGCCTGGATCGCCGCCGTCCGCCAGGAGGCGACCGACTGGGTGGAGGGTTCGGCGCGGAACGAGCGGGAGCACGTCGCCGCCAAGCTGGTCTCGTCGCACGGACGCCTCGATCTCACGAGCTACCTCTCGTACGACAACATCCACGAGGACACCTACCAGCGGCTCTACGGCGATGCCAACTTCCGGGCCAACCCGCGTTGGGATCGTCTGGTTGGCGACTGGCCCGGCGTCCCGTATCTGAACCAGTTCTACCGGCCCGGCTGGCAGACCCGGCGCACCAACACGTTCGCCTACCTGAAGGCGGACTGGTCGTTCAGCGACGTCACCTCGCTGAGCGCCGGCTTCTATTTCCATCGCAACCGGGGCCGCGGCGACTGGCTGCCGCCCTACATCGCCGACGTCAACGACGACGGCGGCGGACCGGAATCCGAACTGATGGGCGGGACACCGGCGCAGGGCGGCGCGCAGCTCGGGCTGATCCGCTTCGTGAACCGGGACGGCGCCGCCGTCGGACCGACGCCCGGGTGCACGTCGTCCTACATCTTCAACTATTACGGCTCGGGCGGCCCGGCGGTCGACCCGGCGTGCCACCCGGGGGCCACGGCGGTGCAGTCGTACCGCCACAGCCACTACGGCAAGGACCGCGTCGGCGTGACGCTGGACGAGGAGTGGTTCACCACCGTCGGCGCCGCCGGCAGCACGCTCCGCGCCGGCATCTGGTATGAGGACTCGCGGCGGGACCTGGGCCGGGACTGGCATCAGATGCTGGATCCGACGCTCAACTTCAAGTGGAACGAGCAGGCCTACTGGCACCAGTACGAGTGGGATTTCCCGCAGCACGTCTTCAAGTGGTACGTGGAGGAGACGCTCTACGCCGGACGGTTCGCCCTGAGCGGCGGCGTCAAGCAGTTCCTGGTCGGCGTGTCGCGCGACGATCGGTTTGGGGTTGACCCGGAATTGGCGGTCGATTCCGATTCGAAGCTGCTCGTCTCCGGCGGCGTGACGTACGAGACGCCGGTCGAGGGCCTCGACCTGTTCGCCGGCTATTCCGAGAATTTCAAGGCGATCAGCGCCACCCTCCTCGAGGTGCCGGGGCGAAGCCTCGACCTCCTCGAGCCGGAAACGGCATCCAACATCGATGTCGGGCTGCAGTATTCGGGAGATCGGGTCGCGCTGGGCGCCACCTGGTACACCATCGATTTCCAGAACCGGATCTTCTACCTCGGTCCGCAGACGCCGGCCGGTCCCAACTATCTCATCCCGGGCGGCGGCGCCTACTTCAACGCGGGCGGCATCGACACGAGCGGCATCGAGCTCTCCGCGACGGTGCAAATGCCGGGCCAGACGTCGTTCTACACCGCCTACACGTTCAACGACTCGCAGTACATCGGGAGCGGCGATCCGCTCGTCGACGCCAACCAGGGTGTCGTGGCGGGGACGGATGTTACCGGCGTGCCGGACCGGCTGTGGGTCCTCTCGCTTGATCGGAGCGGTCCGCTCGGCATGGGGCTGAGCGCCAAGTACACGTCGTCGCGGCGCGTCAGCCTGGGGTCGGATTGGTACGCGGACGCCTACTGGTTGGTGGACGCCTACGTCAGCTTCTCCGGCGAGGCGTTGAGCGACCTGCTGCGGTCGACGGAATTCTCGATCGTGGCGAACAACCTGCTCGACAAGCCCTACCTCTCCGCCATCACGGAGAACGCCGCGTGGCTCGGCGCCCCGCGGACGATCTCGATGACCGCCACCGTCTCGTTCTGACGTCCTGGGAGCGCGTGGCGATACCGACGCGCCGCGGTGGGTTGGTGCCCGCGGTTGCCGAACGTCTCGAGATCGCGCGGCGTGCATATCGGCGTGTTGAGCGGGTCGTTGATGCCGCCGAGGCGGAATCCCTGCGAGACCTGGGCGTTGATCTGGGTGCTTTCGGTCAAGTCGTAGCTGGCAATGAAGCGCGGCGCCGCGCCGGTCGCCGTCGTTTCTCCCGTGGTGGTGCCAGGGTCGGCGTAGAATCCGTCGAACGTCTGGATGCGCTGCTCGTCGAAATCGTACCAGCGCAGGCCGCCGGTCAGGTTGAACCGCTCCGTGACCGCCACCGAAACCTCGCCGAACAGCGCGACCTGGTTGAAGTCGTAGTTCAGGTCGGAGAAGAACAGCTCGTCGCGCGCGGCGTGCTCGCGCATCGTCGGGAAGCCCGAGGCAGCCTCGAAGCCGGTGATCGGCAGGCTCTGGCCGTAGCGCCGCTCGGCGTTGCTGTAGAACAGGCCGCCGACCCAGTTCACGCCGTGTTGTAGGCGGTGACGCGGGCCGCGGCGGCCTCGCCGAGCGGAATGTTGACCGCGAGCTTCGTGTTGTTGCCAAACCCGCCGGCGCTCAGCGCGTCGAAGCCGAGCTCACCCGTCCCTTCCAGCACGCCGAGTTCGGGCTGACGCGTGATGTAGCGCACCGTGCCGGAGAGCGAGCCCGATCCGAACAGCGTCCCCTGCGGGCCGCGCAGCACTTCGATGCGCGCCATGTCGAACAGGTCGATGTCCGGCGTGAAGAGGGAAAGCGAGATGACCGACTCGTCGAGATAGACGCCCACCTGCTCCTTGACGCCCGGCTGGTCGCGGACGATCTGTCCGGCCGAGACTCCGCGCATGGCGATCTGGCTCTGGCCGGGGCCGAGGTTCTGGACGGAGAAACCCGCGACGTTCACCGAGATGTCCTCGATGCTCTCGGCGCCCCGGTTCCGCAGCACCTGCTGTGTCGGCGCGACCATCGAGAAGGGAACCGACTGCAGGTTTTCCTCGCGCTTGCGGGCGGTGACCCTGACCGTGACCTCCTCGGTGAACTGCGGCGCCTCGTCGCTCTCGGGGTCGCCCTGCGGCTGGTCCCGCCGCTGCGCCCCCGCCGGCAGCGCCGTGGAGAGCATGATGACGCCGACCGCCGCCGCGGCCGGCAACCGCCACCGTTCGTTCATCGTCATGGACGACTCCCCCACGTTCGCGATCTGTCCGATGCCTAGGTACGGCCTCTTTCCGACACCCCCGCGCAGGAGTCGCCGGTGCCATAATCATCGGGACTCGAAACGAGGTGCATCATGAGCAAACTGACCTTCATCGGCGCCGCGTCCGCCTTCATCCTGGTGTTCGGCACGCCGCTGCCCGCCGCGGCGCAGGAGTGCGCGCCGGACGGCGACGTGGAGTTCATCTGCGGGCCCGTCAGCCCGGAGGACTTCGCGCCGGTGCCCGATTCCCCCTGGGTCATCGTCCCCAACATGGTGGACAACGGAGCGATTCAGGCGGTCGACACCCGCGACAACAGCGTGGTCACCATCTTCCCGGCCACCGCCGCCGCGCGGCATGACCAGGCGATGTACGGCGACTGCCCCGGTCCGGTGACGGCCAATATCCGTCCGCACGGCTTGAACCTCCGTCCCGGCAGCGGCGGCCGCCACACGCTGTATGTCGTCGGCCATGGGGCGCGCGAGTCGATCGAGGTGTTCGAGCTGGACGCGACGGGATCGCAGCCGGCGCTCACCTGGGTCGGCTGCGCCGTCGCTCCGGAGCCGGTGGGGCTCAACTCGGTCGTCGCGCTTCCCGACGGCGGCTTTACGGCGACCAGCCCCCGGACGCTGGACATCTGGGAATGGCAGTCGGGCGATGGCTGGACCCGCGTTCCGGGCAGCGAGGAGATCGGACCGAACGGCATCGAGCTGTCGCCCGACGGTGAGTGGTACTACGTCGGCGGTTACGGCGATCAGGCGCTGATCCGTCTCTCGCGCAATCGCACGCCACCCGAGAAGCATCCGATCCCGGTCGGCTTCCACATCGACAACGTCCGCTGGGGTCCGGGCAATACGTTGCTCGCCGCCGGCCACGTCGGTCCGACCCGCGAGGCGATCGGCCTCTGCATCCGGAGCGGGCAGTGCGACGGCGTGTCGTCGCGCGTCGCCCGGATCAACCTGGACGACAACACGGCGGAGGAGATCGTCAACTATCCGTCGAACGACTACCTGATCCTCGGCACCGCCGCCATCCAGGTGGGCAACGAGATCTGGGTTGGCCAGGTCGCGGAAGGAAACCGGATAGGACGCTTCCCGGCGCGGTAGGGGCGCGCCGGCAGGGGCAGGCACGGCAGGGAGGGTTTGGTGACTGCGCAAGGCCGCGGGGGACGCCGCATCCCGGCCGTCGAGGCGGCGTTTATCATCGGCCTCGTTTGTGCGGCATGGGTGTCCGTGCCCGCGGCGGAGCCGGGAGGGCGTCCGTCGGAAGCCGCGTCGGAAGCCGCGGCGCGCGGCGCGTCGGGCTGGCAGTCGGGCGGCTCGGTGGCCGACGGCGTCTTCAGCGACGCCCAGGCGTCGCGCGGCGAGCAGACGTTCCGGCAGGTCTGTGCCGCCTGCCACGACACCGGTGAATTCTCGGGTGGACGGTTCCGCCTGACCTGGGTGGGCCAGACCGCCGGCGACCTGTTCGACATCATCTCGACCCTCATGCCGGAAGGTGATCCGGGAAGCCTCCGCCCGGCGGAATACGCAGCGGTGGTGGCCTATCTGCTGCAATTGAACGACTATCCGGCCGGCGAGGCGGAACTGCCGGCCAGTCTGCGGGAGCTGCGCGGAATGGAGATCGTGGAGGCGCCATGAAACGGTTTGCAAGCGTCCGGAATCCGTTCGGTTTTCTCGCCGCGGCCGCGGCCGCGGCCACGGTTGCGGTCGGCGCCGCCGGCATTGTGCTGCTGGTGTCGGCCTCGGCCGGCGCGCAGGGGGATGAAGCGCCGGCCGGCGAATGGCGCTACATCGGCGGCGACGCCGGGCACACCCGCTACTCGGGCCTGGATCAGATCACCGCGGGCAACTTCGAGGACCTCGAGGTGGCGTGGGTCTGGCGTGGCGACAACTACGGCCCGGGCGTGCTCGGCGTGTCGCGCTCGACTCCGATCTACGTCGACGGCGTCCTCTATACCGTTGCCGGCGAGCGCCGCAACGTGGTGGCGATCGATCCGGCCACCGGCGAGACGCTCTGGACCCACCGCGAGCCGCACACCACCCGCTTCGACCGCGGGATGCGCAACGGCTACGGGAAGGGTGTGGCCTACGCGGAGGTGGACGGCCGCGGCGTCATCTACATCATCAGTCCTGCCTTCTTCCTCCACGCGCTCGACGCGAAGACCGGCCGGCCGCTGGAGAACTGGGGCAGCCCGGTGCCGCTCCCTGGTTTCCCGCAGGCCGGTGTCGTCGACATGCTGCCTGACCTGATCGCCGACTGGGGACCCTGGGAGAGCTGGGACGGCGCCTACGATCCCGACTTCGGCATCCCGCGCGAGCTGGGCTACATCACCAGCTCGTCGCCTCCGATCGTGGTGAACGGCGTCGTGGTGGTCGGCAACTCGGCCGAGCAGGGCTACAACCAGACCCGCGTCGAGAACGTGCCGGGCGACATCCTCGGCTACGACGCGCGGACCGGCGAGCACAAGTGGAAATTCCACGTCATTCCGCGCCCCGGCGAGTTCGGGCACGAGACGTGGGAGAACGACGCGTGGCAGTGGACGGGCGACGTCTCGTCCTGGGCGCCCATCTCCGCCGACCCGGAACGGGGGCTCGTCTACGTGCCGACCAATCCGCCGACGATTGACTTCTACGGCGGCTTCCGTCCGGGCGACGGGCTGTTCGGCACGAGCGTCATCGCCCTCGACGTCGAGACCGGCGAGCGGGCCTGGCATTTCCAGACGGTGCACCACGACATCTGGAACTTCGACAATCCGACCGCGCCGGTGGCGCTCGACGTCACCGTGGACGGCCGGCCGCGGCAGATCGTCGTCCAGACCACCAAGCAGGGCTGGGCATTCACGTTCGACCGGGTCACCGGCGAGCCGATCTGGCCGATCGAGGAGCGGCCCGCGCCCCCATCCGAGGTGCCGGGCGAGCAGCTCTCGCCGACCCAGCCGATGCCGACCCGTCCGGCGGCGTACGAGATGCAGGGCCTCACCGAGGACGACCTGATCGACTTCACGCCGGAGCTGCGCGCCGAAGCGCTCGAGATCGCCCGGAACTACCGGCTCGGCCCCATCTTCAACCCGCCGATCCAGCGGGGCCATCCGTCGGGCCTGCGATCGTTCGTCAGTTGCCCGAGCGGGGCGACGAACATCTTCGGGCCGGCATCGGCGGACCCCGAGACCGGGATCCTCTACGTCTCGACGCGGCGCGGCTGCCGCTCGGAGAACATCGTGCCGGGGGAACTGATCGACGAACCGGACGACATCAAGACAACCGGCCGGACCCTCGCAGACTTCGCGGTCGTCAATCGCGGCGACTTTCGTGGGCCGCAGGGGCTGCCCATCTTCAAGCCGCCCTACAGCCGCATCGTCGCCATCGACATGAGCACCGGGGAGCATCTCTGGGAGACGCCGAACGGCGACACTCCGGAGAACATCCGCAACCATCCGGCCCTGCAGGGTGTCGATCTGCCCAACACCGGACGGAGGTCGCATCCGGTCACGATGGTCACGATGACGCTACTGATCACGGCCGAGGGAACCGGCGGGACGCCCCGCCTGCATGCGCTCGACAAGCGGACCGGCGAGCGGCTCGGCACCGTGGCGCTGCCCGCGTCCGGCCAGTACGGGATGATGGGCTACCTGCACGAGGGCCAACAGTACATCGTGGTCCAGGTGGGCGGATCGGGGATGCCGGGGTCGCTGGCAGCGCTCAGGTTGCCCTGAGCTTCGGCGGACGAGCGCGCGGCCACCCCGTCATCTTCAGCCGACATGGCACTGGTTGTAGTACGCTGTTTGCATGCGTCAGACAATCGCGATCCGCGCGGATGCGTCATTGCGGGACGCCATCGTGGAGCGGGCCGCCGCGCAGGGCAAGACGGTGTCCGCTTTCGTGCGTGACGTCCTGGAGCAGGCGGTCCATGATCGCCCGTTGAAGTCGCGCGCGGGGCACCTGCGGGGCGCCCTTGAGCTGCCCACGACGGACGGCGACCCATGGCGGCGCCGTCTCCGCGACCGGAACAGGCGGCCGTGACGACGTGGCTCATCGACACGGGTCCTCTGGTGGCCTACCTTGATGCCCGGGACCGAGCGCACGAAGCGGTGGCTGGATGCCTGGGCGACTTCACCGGCCAGCTCGCAACGTCGAGCGCCGTCGTCACCGAGGCAATGCACTTTGTGTGTTCCGCACCTACGGGACCGCGGAGGCTGGCCGATTTTCTGAACGCGACGGCGACAGTCGTGTACGACCTGAGCACCGCGCCGGAGCTCGATGAGGTCGTAACGCTGATGGAGCGGTACCGTGATACGCCGATGGACTATGCCGACGGCACGCTCGTCCGACTGGCGGACGCACTCGACGTGTTCGATGTGCTGACGCTGGACAGGCGAGGCTTCCTGACCTATCGCGCCAAACGAAACCGTCGCTTCAGGCTGGTGCTCGACGCCCCGTAGTTACTGCCAGCCGTGGATCCCGCGGTTGCGCTGATCGCGCGCAGCGGCGATGATGCGCGAGAGTTCGCAAGCCCGGATGAGACGAGCCGCGGACTGGAGGAGACAACCGATGCGAGAGGGTGGAAGCGGGCGATTCGTGCTGGTGTGCATGGCGGGTTTGCTCCTGATCCAGGCGGGCGCCGCGCGCGGGCAGTCGCAGGATCAGGTCTGGGAGCCGATCACCGAGGAGCGGCTGCTCAACCCGGAAGACGGCGACTGGATGAGCTACCGGCGGACCTACGACGTGACGGGTTTCAGCCCGCTCGACCAGATCAACCGCGGCAACGTCGGGGACCTGCGCATGGTCTGGGCCTGGTCGGTGCGGGACAACAGCCGCTGGGTGCCGACTCCGATCGTGGCCAACGGGCTGATGTACGTCTCCGAGGGGAGCGGCCGCGTGATCGCCTTCGACGTGGTGTCGGGGGATGTCGCCTGGCTGCACACGCGAAGCTACCCGGAGGACATCGAGAAGTCCCAGGCATTTGGCCGGCACCGCGGTGTCTCGGTCTACGGCGACACCATCTATTGGGGGACGGCCGACGCCGCGCTGGTTGCACTGGATGCCCTGAGCGGGGAACAGCGCTGGGAGGTGAGCACCGGCGACTACACAACCGGCCTGGGGCATGCCCATCCGGCGCTGATCGCCGACGGGAAGGTGGTGCTCGGCTTCGCCGGGGGCGACCGGAGCGCGCGCGGCGCGGTGGTGGCGCACGACGCCGAGACCGGCGACCATCTCTGGACCACCTACACGGTGCCGGCGCCGGGCGAGCCGGGCTACGAGACCTGGACCGAGCGCGAGATTCCGCCCCTGGGCGGGTTGACCTGGAACACCATCAGCTACGACCCCGAGCTCGGCCTGATCTATCTCGGCACGGGGCAGCCGACGCCCTGGGCGTCCACGCTGCGGGGACCGGGCGATGCCCTCTACACCAACTGCATCCTCGCCCTGGACATCGACACCGGCGAGATCGAGTGGTACTTCCAGGTCGTGCCGTCGGACAACTGGGACCTCGATGCCACCCACGAGAGCATGCTGGTCGACCTCGTTATCCGCGGCGTCGAGCGCAAGGCGCTGATCGAGACGAGCAAGATCGGCTGGGGCGTTGTGCTCGACCGGGAGACCGGCCGCTTCATCAACGCATTCCGGACCGGCTACGACAACATCATCACCGGCTGGACCGACACCGGCAGCCCCATCTTCAATCCGGCGCAGATTCCGACGATGGACGACGTCGATTCGGATCGGATATTCGAGGTGTGTCCCCACCTGCATGGCGCGCGGAACCTGAATTCCCCCAGCTACAGCCCCGAGACCGGCCTCTACTACCTCGGCGTTAACAACAGTTGCATGGACGTGACGTTCATCTCGGAGGAATTCGAGCCGGGCCGCGTCTTTCGCGGGATCGGCAGCCGGGCCAAGATGGCTCCCGACTACGACTACATCGGGGAGTTCGTGGCGTTCAATCCGGTCACCGGTCAACGGGCCTGGGAGTACCGCCCGGAGAGCGGCGCGGCGATGACCGCCTCGGCGCTCGCCACCGCCGGCGGCGTCGTCTTCGGCGGCACCGCCGACCGCCGGTTCTTCGCGCTCGACGCCGACAACGGCGACGTGCTCTGGGAGACGCGCCTCAATGGCGACATCTCGGGAGCGCCGGTAACCTTCGAGATCGATGGCCGCCAGTATCTCGCCGTCGGCGCCGGCGGACGCATCGGCCAGACCACTTCGTACGCGCGGCTGACCGACATCACGTTGCCGCAAGGGAGCGGCGTGGTCTGGGTGTTTGCCCTGCCTGAACGCTAGGCGTCGTAGTAACGATGACTGTCCCAACGAAGGAGGAACATGATGCGCGGAAAGAGATTCGCCCTCGCCCTCGCGGTGTCCGTCGGTCTACCCTTCGCGCTCGCCGGCTGCTCCGGGGAGGCGCCGGAAGCGGCGATGGAGGACGTGTCCGTCGAGAGCGTGCGCGATCCGATCGTCGGCACGTACCAACTCGTCGGACGTAACGTCAAGGACGAGAGCGGCGCCTGGGTACCGACCGACGACTTCAACTCCCTCGGCTACATCACCTACAGCGACAGCGGCTACATGGCCGTGAACGTCATGCCGCGCGACCGCGAGCCGTTCGCCGACGACAGCGAGCCGACGGCGGAGGAGGTGCACACGGCGCTCCAGGGCTATACCGGGTACTACGGCCCTTTCTCCGTCGCAGAGGATGAGGACGGCGGATTCCTGATCCACCACCGGATCGGACAGATCGACCCTGGCGGCGAGGTGGACGCGAAGCGCTACTACGACCTCGACGGTGACCGGCTGATCCTCACCCCCGCGTCCGCCACCGGAATGAAGCACGACGCCACGCGGCAGGTCGTCTGGGAGCGGCTGCCCGACGCGGCGCTGTCGGAGGAAGCGCGACGCTTCGTGGGCTTCCGTCAGCTCCTCTACACCGACCGCTACACGGTGCAGGACGGCGTGCCCGTCGAGAGTGGGGAGCGGAACGTAGACCGCGCCGGCTCATACATCATCTACACGCCGACCGGCCACATGATGGTCCACCTGATGGCGCGCGAAGGACGTATGCCGTACGCCGGCGACACGCCCACGCCGGAGGAATCCCTGGCTGCATACCGGACCTACGGCGGTTACTTCGGCCGCTTCACCGTGCACGAGGACGCGGATCCGCAGTACGTCGTCCACCACCAGGAAGGACGGGCGCGGCCCGTCAGCGAGGTGACCGACGCCGAACGCCTCTATCAGCTCGACGGCGACGTCCTGCGACTCGGAGGCCGGCCCAGCACAAACGAGGACGGCGTGATGGCCGGCGGGCACCTCTACTGGGAGTTGCTGCCCCACCGGCCGGAGTAGCAACGAGGCAAGCGCAGCCGGACCTCGCTGGTGAGCTATTTGAGTCCCGTGCGTACCGGATCACCCGTAGCAGTCAGGCGTCGAGGCCGGCGGTGGGCATTGACGATTGTCGGCGGCGCTACATACAGTCAATGCTAGAAGCGGCACCCCGCCCTCGACCTATTCGCATGCCACTGGAAGTCGGAGTCATCGAGACCGTGCCGATCCGCGATGTCTGGCCGAGGGAGGATGCCGACTTTACACCTTGGCTTCAGTCGCACATCGGCGAGCTTGACCAGGCCCTCGGACTCGGATTGACCAACCCTCAGAGGGAGGTCGGAGCCGGTGACTTCAGCATCGACCTGGTGGCGGAGACCAACTTCGGCGATGTCGTCATCGAGAACCAGTTCGGACGGAGCGACCACCGCCACCTCGGCCAGTTGGTGACCTATCTCTCGCACCGGGACGTTCAACGGGCGATCTGGATCGTTGAGGACGGGAGGCCGGAACACGTCAAGGCCGTGGAGACTCTTAATGAACGCGGCGTCGGGCAGATCTGGATGATCACGGTGCGACCTGTCCGGATCGGCGATTCCGCGCCGGCCCCGCTGTTCACGGTCGTCGCCGAGCCGTCCGACATCGAGAAACCCGTCGGGCCGATGGAACTCACGCCGATCCAGATCAAGAAGCGTGACTTCATGGCCGCTCTTTTCACGCAAGCGCGGGATGAAGGGATCGACTCGCCGTTCAGGAATCTCAAGCCGGACTACATTGGGCTGCAGGACACACCTGCCAGAGGGTCGGGGCTGGTGTACCGCGTTGCGGTTAACCGCCACGAGGCCCGGGTCGTCCTCACCAACAAGCGGGGCCGATGGACGGGCGCGCTGGCCGTGTTGCTTGAGAACCGACAGAAGATCGACGCGGCCTTCGCGGAGGGCGACCTGCCGGAGCGCCTCAAATGGTCGGAGGAGGTGACCGCGGGCCGCTGGGTGATTCGCTACGGGGTAGACGTCAACTACCGGAACGAGCCCGACATGGCCAAGATGCTCGAACTCAATCGGGCTTCCGCCGAGATGAAGCGCGTCTTTGCCCCGCACCTCGAGCAACTCGATCCAGAGCTTGAAGAGGACACGTCGGAGCCATCGGCCGACTGACGGTCGTGGCGACGAACGAGGTGGCCAGATGTTCATGGGTCAGTCGCAAGACGAGCTCCGCTGGCAGCCACGCGCTCGTGCTCCGCGTCTCGTCTGGCTCTGCGTCCTGTGCGCGGCGGCCACCCTCGCACTGGCCCAGCCCGCCGCCGACCGGGAATGGTTGCCCGGCGATTCGCACATCCACAGCCACTGGAGCACCGGCTACGACTACCGAACCGTCCCGCCGACCCCCATCAAGGGACGGGATGCCCTCTACTCGACGCCGCGCAACGCCGCGATGGCGCGGCGGTTCGGCCTGCGCTGGATGGTGACGACCGATCACGGCGGCCCCGCCCACTCCAAGGTGAATCTGGAGCAGGCCTACCGCGAACTGACCCTGTCGCGCGAACTCGTTCCCGAGGTGCTGCAGTTCTACGGGATGGAACTCAACATGCCGGGCATGGACCACCACACGCTGATCATCCCCCGCGCCGAGGACGAGGCTTCGGTGCTGAACGAGATCGAAAGCCGATTCGACGCCAACGAGGACTGGGCTCGGCCCCGCGACCCGCGCCGGCAGTCGGCGGGGCTCAGACAACAGGCGCTGGCGCACATGCAGGAGCTGGACAGGCTGCCGATCCTGTTTGCAAACCATCCCTCCCGGTCGGCGGAAGCAATCGGGGTCTACGGTCGCGACGAACCGTGGGAGCTCCGGGAAAACAACGACATCGCGCCGGACGTGTACCGTGGGATGGAAGGCGCGCCCGGCCACCAGGCCGCCGCCCTCAACGAGAACGGCAGCGGGCACCGCGGCGCCTACCGGAACCCCGGGGCCCAGACCCTGGGCGGCTTCGACCAGATGACGGCCATCGTCGGCGGCCTGTGGGACGCCCTCCTCGGCGAGGGGCGCCGATTCTGGATCGTCGCCTCGTCCGACTCGCACTTCCACTACGCCGAGCCGGTCCGGGCCGGAAGCGATTTCTGGCCCGGCGAGTTCCACAAGACCTGGGTCCACGCGCGCCCGACCTACGCCGACGTGCTCGACGGCCTGCGGCGCGGCCGTATGTTCGCGGTGGCGGGGGACCTGGTGACCGAGCTCGAGGTCAGCCTGGCGAGCGGCCGGCACGAGGCCGGGCTCGGTGGCACGCTGCGTGTCGCGCCGGGGACGCGGGTCACGGCGACCGTCCGGTTACGGGATCCGGAGACCGCGAATGCGGCGGGCGAGAACCCTGCCGTCCGGCGGGTCGATGTGATAGTGGGCGAGGTGCAGGGACCTGCCTCCGATCCGGCGAACGATCGCAACCCGACGACGCGCGTCTTCGCCCGCTTCACGCGCGACGCGCTGGACCGTGACGGAGACCGCTACACCGTCGAGGCAGTGCTGCCCGCGGTGGACCGCGACCTCTACGTCCGGGTGCGCGGGACGAGCACCGACGACCTCGAGCCTCCGATGGACGGCCCCGAGGAGAACCCCTGGCACGATCTCTGGTTCTACTCGAACCCGATCTTCGTCGAGGTCGAGTGACGCCGTTCGGGCTGGGGCGTCGTCAGGCGGACTGGAGCTTGCGCCGGATCAAGCGGAGCTGGCCCTGGAGGACGCCGCCATCGAGGATCTGCCGAGCAGAAGGCCGTAACGCCCGTCGCGCGTCACGATGCCATCGAGGTCTTGACGACGGAGCATCGGCTCTCGGTCCGTCGCGCCTGCCGCGTCGTCGGACTGGCCCGGGCGGCATGGTCATGGTTCGGACGTCCGCGCGTGCAGGTCGAGAAGAACGCCCGCGTGGCCAGCAGGCGGGTAGACCCTTACCGGCGGATCGGCAGCCGTGCTGGCCCGAACCAACACCTCCTGCAACGCTTCTCCAGTAGCCGCCTCGAGAAACCGTCCGGACATCGACACCGGAAATCGCAGCATCAGGTGGGAATCGAGGCGTGTCGACTCGACGTATCCGATGAAGCGCACCGGCGACTGAAATCCGAAGGCTTGGCGGAGTCCATGCGCCGCCCGTAGCGTGCTTCCCTCCGCAGGACCGCCCACGAAGCGGAGTTCCGAGAGACTCGGCATGGGTTCCAGCGCCTGAATCGCCCGTGACGTTTCGGGCTGGACCCGATACAGCCGAGTCTCCCCCTCTACGGCCTCGAGCGCCAGATCCCGTCGTCGCTCCAGTTCGCGCAGCTTCCGCCGCATCCGGTTGCCGTATTGGTTCAGGTCTATGACGACATAACCGACGCCGATTTCCTGAAGCCATTTCACGGTCAGCACCGAAGGGAATCCGCTGGCCACGTGGGCGTTATCGTCGAAATCCGGCGGCGCGAAGCCACCAAAGCCATTCACGAGTGGTCGCCAATGGACAGTTGACGCCAGCAGATACCGGGCGTTCCTGTGAAACCCGTAGCGCCGCTGGTAAATCGGCAACTCGACAACGGCGCCGGGCCACGGCGACGTCGCCAGGAACCGATGGATGCGCCCGGAAGTGTCTCTCCACGGATCGGAACCCCAACCGTGGAAACTCTCCCCCGTGGCCAACAGGAGCACGACGACGGCAAGCAGCGACCGCCGCGGCGGCGACACCGGCCACCTGAGTCCACTCAGGCCGATGCCTGCCAGCGCCGCGAGCGCGAAGATCGCGAGAATACCGAAACGATTGACCGCCCGCAGACCTCGTAGCGGCGGGACCCACTCGTACGCCCAGGTGTAGACCGGCGTGAGCGACCCTAACGACAGAACCAAGCCGATGGCAGCGGCCGCCAGGAGCATACGGCGAGCCCCCAGGGGCGCCATGCGACGCCGCTGACAGACAGCGACGGTTGCCAGCACAAGCGTCACGACACCCGGAAACAATGTACCGGGCGACGAGCGGTTGTAGTCGGCGCTCCAGCTTTCGTAGTGAAAAACGGCGCCCGACGCCAAGTAGCTTCCCAGCGCCGTCGCGAGGTCGGCCGCCTCGGCAACGGGAGGTCGTTCGTGTCCCGCCTGCAGGTAGGGCCACAGCACGACAAGCAGAATCGCGATGGTCCCCACCGCCGCTAACCCCAATTGCTGCAACAGGCGAGCTCCTTGGTGCCCCCGGAACGCGTTCGCCCGCGCAAGCGCAGCCGCGCATAGTGCGAAGAACACGAAGACCACGAGGTAGCCGGACGTCAGCGCAGTATCGATCACGCAGAGCCCCAGCCAGGCCGCGTCCCGCGGGCGACGATGCTCCGTCAACCGTTGGAACGCAAGAAACGCCAACGGCAGCCAGTAGATGTGTATCCCTTGTATATGCGCTGACCGCGTCAAGAGCGCCGTGGTGAATGCGAACAACGCACCCGACAAAAGGCCGGCGCGAAAGTCCCCGGTCCAGTTCCTGACGAGGACGTACATGCCCAGGGCGGTCAACGCGTAGCCGAGCAGCACGAGCACCATATGCGCCAGGAGCGGAGAGCCTGGCCTTGATCCGGTTATGCGGAGCTCCGCATAATCGGATTTATGCAGAGTTCGGGATTATGCGGAGGTGATCCAGGGCCCCCGCCTCAAGTGCCCGTGAAACCAGGAGCTTACGTCAGTTGATCGGTTTTCGAGACTCCGCATAATCGCGGGATGCTCTGTCCGGCCTGATTGGCCGGAAAGGAGCGTTCCATGACCGTTCACGGCTCGTGGACCCTCGACCGTCTGGTCGAGGCGTATACCCAGCACCAACGACGTACGCGCGGGCTGCGTCCGCAGACGTTGCGTGACCGCGCCCGGCTTGTCCGGATCCTCATCAGGGCCGCGCTTGGCACGGACCCGGTCGAGCCCGCCCGCCTTGCGCCGGCCGATGTGGTGGTGTTCATCACGTCGTTACAGGGCCGGTTCTCCCCTGGGTCGATGCGGACTGTGCGATCGACGCTGCGGTCGTTCTTCCGGTTCCTGCGCTTCCAGGGATTCTGTGGCGACGAGCTTGAGGCTGCCCTCCCAGCAGTTGCCTACTGGCGGCGTGCGACTCTGCCTCGTTCCCTGACCGATCAGCAGGTCGAGCAGGTGCTGGCGTCGTTCGACGTTCCCCGCCCGTGCCGACAACGGGACCATGCGGTCGTGCAGTGCCTGGCGACCTTGGGACTCCGACCCGGCGAGGTGGCCGACCTGTGCCTGGACGACATCGACTGGCGGGGCGGCACTCTCGAGGTGCGCACCCGGAAGAACCGCCGAGGCGCCGTACTGCCGCTGCCTCGCGTCGTGGGGCAGGCGTTTGTCGACTATCTGAGCGGGGAACGCCCGGCGACCGACGAGCGCCGAGTGTTTGTGCAGCACCTGGGAGCACGTCGCGGCAAACCGATCTCGAGCACTGCCGTCTCCGGTGTCGTGGCCCGTGCGCTTCGCCGGGCGGCCGTCGACGCGCCGCTCGCCGGTGCCTACGTCTTCCGGCACACCGTGGCCAGCCGCATGGTGCAGCAAGGAGCCAGCCTCAAGGAGGTCGCTGACGTGCTCGGCCATCGCAGCCTCGACACCACGACGATCTACGCCAAGCTCGATCTGCCGAGGTTGCGTGAGGTCGCGCTCCCTTGGCCGGAGGTGCTCCGATGACGCCCCCGAGCTTCCACCGTCTGGTCGACGAGTACCTGACCCTACGCCGCGGACTCGGCTTCGACCTCAAATCGCCGGAATGGCTGCTGCGGGACTTCGCCAGCCATGCAGACCGGATCGGACACAGCGGGCCCGTGACGATCGAGCTCGCGGTCCAGTGGGCGCAGTCCTCACGATCGAGCAATCCGGCGCAGGCCGCGCGCCGGCTTGTGGTCGTGCGACAGTTCGCGCGACACCGCGCGCTCATCGACCCGACCACCGAAGTTCCACCGGTCGGATTCCTGGGACGCATCTCGCGTCGCCCACCGCCCCACATCTATTCCGAGTCGGAAGTGGCTGCGCTCCTGCAGCAGGCAAGCCGCTTGTTGCCGCGACACGGGCTGCGACCCGCCACCTACGTCGCGTACTTTGCGCTGCTGGTCTCGACCGGCCTGCGGCTCTCCGAGGCCTGCCGCCTGACGACCGACGACGTCGACCTCGTCAACGGCATCCTCACCATCCGCCAGACGAAATTCCGGAAATCGCGGCTCGTACCGCTCCATCCGACCACGACCCAGGCACTGGCCCGCTACGCCAATCGCCGCGACGCGTGTCGCGCCGCACCTCGGTCCGAGTACTTCTTCCGCACCGAGCATTCACCCCGGCTCGGGCGCGACGCCGTGGAGAAGACGTTCGGCCGGATCAGGCAGCGTCTGGACTGGACCGGACACGGGCGCACGCGCCAGCCCCGCATTCACGACCTGCGACACACCTTCGTCACGCGACGGCTGCTGGGCTGGTATCAAAACGGCGCCGATGTCGATCACAAGATCCTGGCCCTCGCGACCTACCTCGGCCACGCCAAGGTCACCGACACCTACTGGTACTGCACCGCCGTTCCAGAGTTGCTCGCCAGCACCGCGCAGCGTTTCGAACGCTTCACCCACCGAGCCTCGGAGCGCCCGTCATGACGGCCGTCGAACGCGCGTTTCCCGCACTCCTGCAGGATTTCTTTCACCGGCGCCTCGTTGCACAACGCGGCGCCAGCGCCCACACGATCGCCAGCTACCGCGACACCTTCACGTTGTTTCTCGGGTACGCCGCAGAGCGCACCGGACGGACGCCCTCGGCATTGACCCTTGAGGACCTCGACGCACCCATGGTCCTCGACTTCCTCGACCACCTCGAGACACAGCGTGGCAATTCCCCGCGCACGCGCAACCTCCGTCTCGCCGCCATCCGGTCCTTCATGCGGTACGCCTCGCTGCGCGAGCCAACCCTGCTAGCCGTCGCGCAACGCGTCCTCGCGATTCCCGTCAAACGGTTCGACCGGCCCGTTCTCGGCTACCTGTCCCGCGAGGAGATCACGGCGATCATCGACGCGCCTGACCGGGCCACTTGGAGCGGACAACGCGACACCGTCCTCTTCGCCGTGATGTACAACACCGGCGCCCGCGTCTCCGAGATCACCCGCCTACACATCGCAGACGTACTTCTCGATCGGGCGTCCTCCGTGCTGCTGCACGGGAAGGGACGCAAGGAGCGTGTCGTCCCGCTCTGGAAGAGCACCTTGGCGCAGCTCCGCGCCTGGCTCCCCCGAATCGATCGAAGTCCCGACGCCCCCGTCTTTCCCAACAGAGCAGGCCAGCCCTTGTCGCGCTCCGGCGTCGAGCACCAACTGCGCGTCGCCTGTCGAAAGGCCTCCGAGCGCCACCCCTCCCTCGCGACGCGACGGATCTCGCCCCACACGCTGCGCCACACGACAGCGATGCATCTGCTCCAGTCCGGAGTCGACATCACCGTCATTGCCCTCTGGCTCGGCCACGAGGACACGGCCACCACCCACCACTACGTCGAAGCCGACCTGGCCATGAAGGAGGCTGCACTGCGGTGCGTGGCGGATCCCGCACCTCAGCCACTCCGCTTCACGGCCACCGACCGCCTCCTCGACTTCCTGGAAGCGCTCTGATTATGCGGAGTACTGGTCCACCCGATCCCCTACGCCCACGCGGCCCGCCGAACTGACTCCGCATAATCCTGAACTCTGCATAAATCCGGTTATGCGGAGCTCCGCATAATCGGATCAAGCCCACTCTGCACACATCCAGGCTTGGCGGGTCGCGGTCTGACCTGTTTGCCATCACACCTTGTCGTTACGTTGCGCAACCTCTCAGCGGCCACCTCCTTCGGGTTTGAGGTTCGTGCTCCTGTCCCGCCCGTCCTCAGGCGGGCTGGCCAGCGAAGTTCGGTTCGTACTCCCGGTCATGGGCCAGCAGGGCCCAGATCGTACGCGCGGTGGACGCGATGGTCACGGTTCTAAGCACGCTGGCTGCCTCGGATCCATCGTTTCTCGAACGGTGTGTTCAGCATCCTGGCGCTCGCGGCCGCAAGCGCCGCTACATCGCCCGAACGCCGGAAGAGCTGTATCCAGATCGCGACGATCTTCGTGACTTGCACGTGAAGCTACCCGGTGGGTGGGTAGTCGGCACGAATATCAGCAATAGTCAGAAGCGGAAGATCATCGATCTCGCCGCCGAGATTGCTGGCTTGAGGCCGCGCGAGGACATTGCGCTTCCGTTTTGAGTCGCACGGAACTCGGCGGGCTCGAGGCGCTCAGCGGCCGGGGCCGTGAGCAAGCCCGCGGCGCTGACACCGTGCCGCGGCGGAGAACGCATCCCGTCGTGCGGCGCGACAAGCCGCGCCGAGCGCGGCTCCTCCACGTGGATCCGGCCTTTTTCAGGGTGGCGTGCCGGCCTGCTACGATGGGGTGGCTGCTATGCGGTAGCTCCGCTTCCGGCCGTCGAACGGACTGTGCGTGGCTCAGAGACCAATGTACCAGCTTGAGGTGAAGCGCTATCTGGTCGAGCACCAGTTCTCCCCGACCGATGGCTGGGAGGTCACCATCGATGTGGATCCGATGGAGCGGGCTACGGGCGGACAACATCCGCCTGGTAAGCGGGAACGCGCCCGGCGCGCCGAGGAGTGGCTCGCGAACGCGGGAGCCAGAATCGGTACCCACCCCGACTTCGGGCGAGCTGACCTCGTAGCGGCGAAACCTGGCGTCGCAACTGTCGTCGTGGAGGTCGAGGGTGAGTCGTCCCGCCAGAAGGAGCAGGCGCTCTACTCGGCGCTCGGGCAAACCGTGCTGCTGATGAGGGTAAACGGGGACATTCGTTACGGACTCGCCGTTCCCGACACCCCGTCGTGGGAGCGCCAGATGGCCAAGATCCCCACTTGCGTCTGTGATCGGCTGTCACTGACCCTCTGGTTGGTGGGTGAAACCGGAGTTCGAGACTCGCGGCAAGCGGCACGTCGATGAGCGTTGCTGGAAGGCGGCTGTTTCTGGTCTCCTGCGTGAAGACCAAACGGGCGATGCCCGCGGAGGCGATGGACCTCTACACCTCCAACTGGTTCCAAAAGGCGAGGGCCTGCGTGGAGAAGACGGGTTGCCCATGGCGCATCCTGTCGGCGCAGTACGGCCTGGTTCATCCGGAAGAAGAAATCGGGCCTTACGAGAAGACTCTGAACACAATGCGCGTCGAGGAACGGCGTGTGTGGGCGGACCGTGTACTCGCCGGGCTCGGGCCGTGCCTCGATGGCGTTGATATGGTCGTTCTTCTTGCTGGCCGACGGTATCGGGAGTTTCTCGAACCGGCATTGCGGAAACAGGGTCTTGCGGTGTGCGTCCCGATGAGCGGCCTGCGTCAGGGCGAGCAACTGGCGTGGCTCGCCGACTGTCTTCGTGGTGGCTGACCGGCTCGCCGACACACGGCGCTTCTACGACCTCCTCAACCGGCTAGAAGACCGCATCGGAGGGAGACGCATGCTGGCCGACTGCGTCGGCGGCAAGAACTGGCCGAACCGCGGTGTCTATTTCTTCTGCGAAACCGGGGAAGCGCGCTCGGGGTCCGGTGCCGGATTACGCGTCGTGCGTGTCGGAACCCATGGACTGAAAGCCGGGAGCCGGAGCACGTTGTGGTCACGGCTCTCGCAGCATCGTGGCCCGGCTCGCGCCAGCGGCGGGAACCATCGGGGCTCGATATTCCGCCTGCTCGTCGGCATTGCGCTGGCCCAGCGGCATGGCATCGAGTTGCCGCCGTCCTGGGGCGTCGGTGCCGACGCTGGCGCGGCGGCAAGGCGGGTCGGTCTCGACCGGGGCGGTGTCAAGCGGGAGGAAGCGGAACTCGAAGCGAGAGTCAGCCGCCACATCCGTGCGATGCCGTTCCTGTGGCTGGAGGTTGGAGACGAACCCGGTCCGAGAAGTGAGCGCGGAACGATCGAGCGCAACGCCATCGGGCTTCTGAGCGGGTATCGCGAACCGGCGCGGGATCCGCCGTCGGCTAACTGGCTCGGCCGTTTCAGCGACCGAGACCGCGTTCGCCGCTCCGGCCTCTGGAACAACAACCATGTCGATGAGTACTACGCCCCGTCGTTCCTCGATGCCATGGAGCGGCGGCTAGGCGGATAGCTCGCGATCCGAGTGGAGCCGCACTCGCGCGGCTTGACGAACTGGACGGCGGCGAACACGGCCACGTCGTTGCTACGTACGAGGAGGGCGGCGCGATGTACAGTGTGCTGCCGGAGCGGGTACCTGGTCCTGGACCACTACATGCCATCGAGAGTCGGATGCATCAAGACCGTGGCCATCCGCGAGGTCTGGCCGACCGAGAATGCCCGCTTTACGCCGTGGCTCCAGTCGCACATCTGCGAACTCGACAAGGTGCTAGGGCTTGGACTGAGCGATCCCCAACGTGAGGTCGGCGCCGGTGCGTTCAGCATCGACTTGGTGGCGGAGACCAACTTCGGCGATGTCGTCATCGAGAACCAGTTCGGCAAGAGCGACCATCGGCACTTGGGGCAGCTCGTAACCTATCTCTCGCACCGAGAGGTTCAACGAGCGATCTGGATCGTAGAAGAGGCAAGGCCGGAGCACGTCAAGGCTGTGAAGACCTTGAACGATCGCGGCGTGGGGCAGATCTGGATGGTCACGGTGCGAGCAATCAAGATCGATAACTCTGTACCAGCCCCGCTGTTCACGGTCGTCGTCGAGCCGTCCGAAGACGCGATGACCAGGGAAGGGACGGAGTCGGATCTCACACCGGTGCAGCGTCAGAAGCGTGACTTCATGGCCGCCCTGTTCGCGCAAGCGCGGGATGAAGGGATCGAGTCGCCATTCAAGAACCTCAAGCCGGACTACATTGGGTTGCAGGACACACCTGCAAGAAGTGCGGGGCTGGTGTACCGCGTCGCGGTCAACCGCCGCGAGTCCCGTGTCGTCCTCACCAACAAGAAAGGCCGATGGACGGGGGCGCTGGCCGTGTTGCTTGAGAACCGACAGAGGATCGATGAAGCCTTCGCGGTGGCCGATGTACCGCAGCCACTCGAGTGGACGGAGGAGGTGACCGCGGGCCGCTGGGTGATCCGCTACCGGGTAGACCTTAACTACCAGGACGAGCCCGACAGGACCAAGATGCTCGAACTCAACCGGGCTTCGGCCGAGATGAAGCGCGTGTTCGACCCGTACGTCAGGGGACTCGACCGTCAACTCGAAGAGGACTCGTCTGAGACGTCATCCGAGGCCACTGAGGTCCGCTGACGGCCGGAGCTACATGATGGCGTAGAGCCCCGCGAGATGGACACCCTGCGGCTGGATGTCGCCGAGGGCGTCGGCAAGACGCCGCTCCGCGAGGTTGTTGGCGCTGCCGGGCCTGGCCTCGGGCTCGCGGCGTATTGAGGTTGATCGCTCGGACGATGAACCGTCGTCTATAGAGAAACGATGAAGTCCGTCTCGTTTTCCATCCGACGGGTCAATCGCTTGCGGCGGGCCGCCGAGAAGGCCAGGCAGCTCGCCGCGGCTCCCGATCCGTTGGCGGAGACGAGCCCATTCTCTGGCAGATGGTCCGTCAGTGACGGGGCCAACGACCTGATACGCGTCTTCGATGCGCTTCGCCTCAAGGCAGGATTCGCGCTGCGGGCCCTTGTGTATCGGGAAGGCGCCAACGGCAACGGGATCATCTGGGCCGTTCCGGCCGATGCGCCGCCGGTTGCGGCGGACGATTGTCCCAGGCTCGAAGACACGTGGTTGCAGCCCCCGCAGCCGCCGGGGGGCGTCCCGCTCATGCAAGCAATCGAGGGCGACGGCAGTCCCTGGTCGTACCTGTCTGCATCGATCCTGCGCCGCGAGGCCGCGGAATTCGGGGCAATCTGGCACGGCTGCGTCTGGAGCGACCAGACGATTCTATCCAAGGCCCCGCGGCAGGCGGACGGCCAGGATGGGGAGGACCGCGCGCGGAAACTGACCGGCGACGCGCCCGTCAGTAACTGGACGTGGTGCGGCGCCGTTCCTCCCCTCTGGAAGCCGACCTATGCTGACAAGGGCACGACCAGAGAGGTCGTTCTGCACATCCATAATCCGGTCGGGCTAGAGGAGATCTACCGGGCCACAGACACCTACCCCGCTGGCAGCTACGATGGCGAAACCGAGACGACGGTGTTGTGCAGGGGCGAGGGAGGCTTCGTCTACTGACGGATGTCCTCGGCGAGTTGCTGGCGTTTAGACGGCGGCGGGCAGTGAGCAGGGCGCGATGCGAGGCGGTTCGCAGACGGCTCGGATGGTCCCGTGGATTCCTGCCCGGAAAGTGGGAATCGACGGGGGAATGGCGGTTCGTTTACCGCCAGCAACTTATTGTTTATGAATAGGTTACGGAAATCCGGCGACTCACGCTGCCGGAGCGGGAATAGTCCCTCGCGGTGCGCGGCGCTTGTCTCGCTCGCCGACGCTCGCGAGGAGGCGCTCGCCAACCGCAAGCTCGCGCGGTCCGGCGGATACACGCTGGCCGACAAACGCCGGGTCCAGCTCCACCACAGGGTGCGTGCCACCTACGGCGGATTCACAGGAGCACCGCCGCCGCCGGATGGCGCTGCCGCATCCGTTCGGCCACCGCGGGAACATCGGCGGCGAGCCGAAAGTCCGCAAAGTCGAATCCGGGGCCAACGGTGCACCCCACGAGCGAGTAGTCGCCCGTACCGCGTGCCCCTTGCCACCAGCCAGCTGGCACGGTCTGGTGGTAGTGTCCGCCGATCTCGGACGGGCCTAGCAGATGCCGGCGTAGGCCCGCGAGATCAGGCGACAGCATCCACAACTCGAGCGGCGCACCCTCGTAGAAGTGCCAGACCTCGTCGGAATCTACCTGGTGCCACCGGCTCACAGCCGCCTCCGGCAGCAGGAACTCGATCGTCGTGAGCGCCGCCCGCCGCCCACGTCCGTCGGCCGGGCTCACCTGCACTCGCGAGCGGAACACCTCTCGGAAATAGCCGCCCTCGGGATGCGGCTCGAGCTCAAGGTCGTGCGCCAGTCTGGCCGCTCGGCCGCGTAACATCAACTCTACGCCGTGCCTTGCCTTTGGCGGTCGGGCTCGCGGGCCCAGCCGTACTCTCCCTTCGACACCCGCGCGAACGAATCCCGGACCAGCTCGCGCAGCACGTCGACGTCCACGTCCTCGAGCCGCTTGATGTAGAGGCACGACTTCCCCGTCGTGTAGCGGCCGAGCTTCTCCATCAACGCCGCATGGCGGTGGAAGCCGGTCATGATGTAGACCGTCAGACTCTGCTTGCGCGGAGCGACGCCGGTCGCCATCCAGTTGCCTTCGCGGCCGGTGGGGTACCGGTAGTGATAGCTGCCGAAGCCGATGATGCTGTCGCCCCACATCGCCGGGCGTTCCCCGGTGACGTCGGCCATCAGCTCAACGACGGCGCGACAGTCCTTCCGGCGCCTCTCGTCCTCGATACCGTCGAGAAACGCCCCGACATCTGCATCGTTCTGTCTGGTCTTCAGTTCGGCCATGGGCACTCCGGCCTCCGGGCCGCCGGACGGAAGCTGATGAAGGCGTCATCCGTCAGGAACCAGGAGACGCTGTTTGGCGTCAAGTACTTCTGCCGCTCGTGTTGCCTCATTTCAGAATGTTACCTGCCGTGCCTCGCGGGGGTGAAGTTCGGGTACGGTGGTCACCGACGCAGCAGCGCCCTGGAACGCTCCGCTCGGATCGTTGAAGAGGAGACGACGAGCTGCCACCCGGCGCCAGTCCTTGACGCGGCGTTGCAGAGTCCGAAGCTGGCCCGGCGCGAACATCCCTGGGTGCTCCCGTCGCAGACGCTCGAACAGCTCCTTCGCCGTCCGATGCGGTTCGGCTTCCAGCCACTGCACGACGCGGGGCCAGGTCGTCTCGAACGGGTCCCGCCGGGTGCGCCAGTGTCGTGGCGGTCGCTTGCGAGGACGGTGCGTCGGCCGTACCTCGCCGGCACGCCACGCGAGCGCAAGACTCCTGCGTATTCCGGCCGAAAACGATCACTGATTCCGGTCCAAAGCGATCACCCGAGTTGGCACTGAGCGGCGCGGGACAACCTGCCGGCTGTGAGACCCTTCGTGCTTTTGCAGGAGGGACGAACACTGGCGAACAGGAGGTTGTCGATGCGCAAGATTCGAGAGGTGCTGCAGCTGTACTTCGCCGCGGCGTTGAGCATCCGGGCGATTGCTCGCAGCGTGGGGACGTCGCCATCGACGGTGGCCGATTACCTGCGCCGTGCCGAGGGGTCCGGGCTGAGTTGGCCGGTACCCGAGGCGGTCGACGACGCCTGGCTGGAACGGCGACTGTTTCCGGCTTTGCCGCCGAGCAGCCCGTCGCGTCCGCTGCCGGAGTGGAGCGAGGTGCACCGGGAGTTGGGGCGGAAGGGTGTGACGCTGTCGTTGCTGTGGCAGGAGTACAAGGCGCTCCACCCGGAAGGGCTGCAGTACAGCTGGTTCTGCGAGCAGTACCGAGCCTGGGCCGCCGACCTGCTTGAGCTCCTCGAGGACCGCCACGCCGTGCGCTCTACGGTCGTCACCAGCCAGCTTCCCGTCGACAAGTGGCATGACGTCGTCGGCGGCCCGACCCTCGCCGACGCGATTCTCGACCGTCTCGTCCACAATGCCTACAAGCTCGAACTGAAAGGAGACTCCATGCGAAAGAGAGGCCGGCCGGCGGCGCGAACGGAAAACCGAAACTCATGATTTCGTCCCGTGTCGCTTCGCTCTGACAGGTGATCGATTTGCGCCGGAACATGTGATCGACTTGCCACCGGAACGGGCGATCGATTTCACCGGAATGCGCAAGAAGGGGAGCGACCCACCGCGAAACTGCGTTCTGCGGCCCCGCAGGTGTGGCCAACGCGACCGCGGTCCGACGATGCGAGAATCGTGGGCGAGATGGGCCAGACTTCAGCTAGAGTAGCGGCACAGGGGGAAGAGTTGCGAGAGCGATGCATCAGGATTCAAGAACTTGAGACGAACCCGAGCGGGTGCCTGGAAGAGGTCAGGAGCGGCACGACGCTCCTCCTGACGGACGGAGGGCATCGGGTTGCACGCCTCATCCCAGAGCCGGGAGCGAGCGACTCGAAGAACGCCCCGGCAATCGCCTGGACCGGGCGACCGCTGAAGAAAACGAAGCCGAAGGCGCGCCTGCGGGGGGGCGGCAGCATGGCCGATATCGTCAGGGAGAACCGTAGGTGACGTTGCTCTACGCTGACACGAGTGCCCTATTCAAGCGCTACGTAGAGGAGGACGAGTCGGAGGCGGTACTGGCGAGGATGGAAGAGGCGTCAACTGTCGGAACCGTGCTGGATCACGCGGGTGGAGGTAGCGGCCGCCCTGGCAATGGCCGTGCGGGCGCAGCGGATGGACCAGGACGAGGCTCATGAAGCTGAGCGGCGCTCGCGTGGCGAGAGACTACCGAAGGCACGGGCGACGAGATCGTGTTCGCATGCTTTGACAACCAGTTGCGCGAAGCAGCTACGGCCGAAGGCCTGGAAACATGGCCCGAATGAAGAGGTCGAGAAGTGAACCGGCGCACCGGTGGCAGCAAACGGTCGGTCCCTGACCGGGTCACTCTGGTCCCACAACTCGCACTACTTCATCTCGTACATTTCGGCCGCGGCATTCTCGCGCATCGCCTGGCAGCCTGTGGCGAAAGTCGCGGATAGGGATCGACAAGACCGATCCCGCGTACTTCACTCCGGCCCATGGCAATGGGCAAAGGCCGCCGCCGCGCGCGGCAGCCGTCGATGTGGGTGGCCAGCACTGACCTGCCGCGAGGCGGAGGTCACCCGTTCTACGAACGATTGAATGGTGTCCTCGACGAGGCGGGTTTCGACGCCTTCGTCGAGCGCGAGTGCGCGAGGTTCTACGCCGACGGGGTGGGCCCGCCGAGTCTGGCGCCGGGCCGCTACGTCCGGATGCTGTTGCTCGGCTACTTCGAGGGCCTGGACTCGGAACGGGCGATCGCGTGGCGGGCGGCCGATTCGTTGAGCCTGCGGCAGTTCCTGGACATCGCGCTGCACGAGGCGGCGCCGGACCATTCGACGGTATCGCGAACGCGACGGCGGATCGACCTGAAGACGCACCAGGCGGTCTTCACGTGGGTGCTGCAGCGGCTGGCCGACGCCGGTCTGGTCCGAGGCAAGACGGTGGGCATCGATGCGACGACGCCCGCTTCGACCGCACGCGCCCGAAGAAGGGGTCGAACGACGATTGGACGCATCCGCAGGACCCGGACGCGAAGATCACCCGCATGAAGGACGGCCGCACCCACTTGGCACACAAGGCCGAGCACGCGGTCGATCTGGAGACCGGCGCGGTCGTCGGCATCACCGTGCAGGATGCCGATGCCGGCGACACGAAGACGATGGTCGAGACGTTGATCACCGCGGCCGAGCAGGTCGAGGCGGTCCTGCCAGCCGTGACCGGCCTCACCGAGGTGGTCGGCGATAAGGGATATCCCAGCAACGAGACCCTGGTTGCGTTGGCCGAGTTGGGAATCCGCAGTTACGTGTCGGAGCCGGACCGGGGGCGGCGCCGCTGGCGGGGAAAGCCTGCGGCGCGGGCGGCGCCTGCTGCGGCAGCGTGGGGAACGCCTCGAGCGTCCCCACTTGTAGCGCTTTCCGGATCGGATCGCCCGTTTGATCCGCGCGATTCGTCGTGGATTGCCCCCGCCACGCAGCGCCATCAACTCGTTCCGCTCACGCTACAGGGTAGCCGTTCTGCCACAGCCTGCTAGCCGGCCACCCGCGGCGCAATCGGTGAGGCCCGTTGGACCGCACAGACGTTCGTGGCTATGACGCCAGCGTTCTTCGTGTCGGCTGACTGGAGCACGGCCGCGCGCAAGCGGGCCGTCTACGTCGCGGATCTGACGCGGTACCAGATCCGCCACGCGACCACGGACACGGCGTGGACGCTCTCCGCGCTGCTCGCGCACTGCCGTCGACTCACCGACGCCGGAGCCGTGCTCGTCGGCATCGACGCGGCATTGGGCGTGTCGCGCGGGTACTGGGATCTGGTCGACCCGCAGCCGCGGTCTTTCCTCGACTGGTTGCGCGACGTGGATCCGGATCGGTTTTTCGGCATCACGACGGATCCGAGGCGCTGGTGCGTAGATACGCCGTGGTTCCGTGTCCTGCCCGGGAAGGGTGGCAGGCGAGCGTTCACCGGACAGGTTCCAGACGAGTTTCTACGCACGATCGATCGGGCCACCGGTGGCAACCCGCTCTTTGCGGTCAGTGGAATTCCTGGGACAGTGGGGGCAGCGACACGCGATTGCTGGCAGTCGCTCGTCCCCTTGCTCGCCGACGCTGACCGGGATTTTGGCGTGTGGCCCTTCGACGGCGATCTGCCTGACTTGCTTGCGGAGCGCGGGATGGTTCTCGCGGAAACCTATCCGAGGCTCGCCTATGGCGCCGCACTGGCAGCCCACCTCCCGGCTAGGCGGATCCGCGTGGCCAAGGGGGCGTCGGACAACCGCATCCTCGCGTGCGATCACCTGCGGCGCGCCAAGTGGATCACCGACAACGCAGTCGATCTTGGCGACCTCGACCGGGTGCGAGCGAATGAAGATGACTTCGATGCACATTTCACAGCCGCCGGCGTGCTGCGCTGTTCCGTCGAAGGCAGAGACCTAGCTGAACAACCATGGATTGACCCCACGGCAGAGGGATCGATGCTCCTCGCCGGCCCGGTTGATCCGTCCGCGCGGGAGACGAACCTGACCACATTGGTCGGGAGATTATCCGGCGCCTTGGCCGATCAGCTCGGTCCCAGGGCACTGCGCCCGGCCACGCCGCTTCTGAGGTCTGGCGCGAGCGCGGCCGTTTTGAGAAGCTCTCGCGCTCAACCGCACGCACCCGGCACGGGCGCCGGGCAGAGTGGCGCGCCCGCGAGCGTGGCATACCGGTGTCCGATTCCGGGGTGCGCGAAGGTCTTCCACGGTTCGCGCGGCGGGTGGGACGCCCACATCGAGTGGCTCCGCATGCATCCCAATTGGCATCCGGGCATCACGGATCGCACGGAGCGAAAGCGGCTGTTCAGGTGCGAGTACCGCGACTGGCTTGTTGGCCCAAGCCAATGATGACTGCGCCGGCCACGGGGGGCTAACCGGAGGACCATGATGGTGGCCCGGCTGACCGGCGCGACCCGTGACGAGGAGACACTGGCCCGATCCGCGTAGGCCGCCTCGCCATCTGGTTGTGCCGCCGTTCCTTGCAACAGTCATCAAGCGTGCCGGGGGCAGGCGCGACAGAATTGTTGACGCCGTGGGCGAGTTGCGAGACGAATGGCGTGAACCACGACGTAGGGTCTGGGAAACACTGCACGCGCTCCGGTGCACGTCAGACGCCGCTGGCAGTTTGGGGCATCGGCTGTTCGGGCTTGGCGGATTCGGTCTCGCGCGGTCGATCCGACGCGACGTACGAAACTACAAGCCTTCGGTCGATCAGCTTAGTACCGTTCTCTCCGATAGCGAGAAGGGCCGACTTGGTCTCTGACCGAGGTTCACGACGATCGGAGGCGGGCATTCCCGCACGGCTCCGCACGGCGAGGACGGCGGCCAGGACGAGCAGGGGGCCGACAACGGTACGCCAAGTGTCGGTATCCGTCGTCTCTCGCCGGTTCTGCCGGTCCCATCGTCGAAGCGATCCCCACCACTGTGTCGTTTCCAGTGCCTCACGCGGTCCCACCGGTCCGCAGGGCCGCATACCGTTTGTCAATGAGTTCGCCTATGCGCTCGCGGCGGAATTCCAGAAAATCAGGTACGCGGTCCATGCCGCCGACGGGCGCGCTCCACCGGAAGTCGTCCAGAACCCAGTTCGGGTCTTCGCAGGGCTTTACCGCCAGGGGCGGCGGCACGACGCGGCATATGTTGCCGTAGAGCTGCAGCGCCCGCCTCTGGATGAGGCTCCGCAGCTTGGGCGAAAAGTCCGTGGGCCTCAGGAAGGCGCCCGGCGCATAGACCGAGTTCGCCGCGCTGGTGAACAACCCGTATAGTGGTGCCGGCTCGTCCACGTCCGGCGGGAGGTCCAGCTCGTCCCGCCAGCGGTTCCCGTGCTCCTTATGGTCGAAGAGGTGCGCGAGCTGGTAGCTGTCCGGCCCTTGCTTGCGGAACGGCTTGCCGGTAAAGACGAACGCCCACAGATGCTTCGGGTAGTCGTTGTCGTCGAGCGCAAGGCATTGCGAAGGAGCTTCATCCGGCGCGACCCGTTGCCGGAACACCGCGATCTCCGTGCTTCCGGCATAACGTCGAACCCCCGGAAAAGAGCAGGGCGAGCCTTCCCAGAGATAGATGGCGGGATCGATGCCGAGAGCTTCCAGCCGGGAAGACCACTCGGCCCCAAGGCGCCGATTGTCTTCGGCGACCGCGCCGACTATGCCGGGATCGAGGAACCGCACGAACGGCGCCATCACCCGGGCAAGCGTGAGGAGTTCCTCGTCGTTCGGCTGCGGCCAGACCGGCCAGTGCGCTCCCAGTCGCCGGGTCTGCCGCTCTCGCGGCCACGGCTTCGCCGGAGCCCCCGTCGAACCGGCCGTTCCGCAGCCCGCATTCCGGAAGTCGCGATAGAGGCTAACCGCGCTCTTCAACGTTGCCGTGCCGTTGTAGATGTTGCCGTTGATCGGGATTTTGTGCTCCGGTCCTCTTGGGTTCAGGCGGTCCATAAGGCCGGCCAGCCCGTCCGCATCGTAATGGGCGTCCAGATCGCCCTCATAGTGCTCGACCCGCCTGCAGTTGCTGATTCGACTGCCGACGGTCCGGGCGTTCAGTTCTCGCTCGACGCCCAGCCAGACTTTGAATCGCGCCTCCTGCATCCCGCACGTCCCTCCTGCGTCCATTATCGTGGCCGCCATGGCAACCGGCGTTATGGACTCGCCCTCGAACCGAAAACTGGCGCTCCGCCGCCTCATTGTCCGGTGCCGATGCGACGGGTGCGGAGACGGTGTGCGGGTGGCGCAAACACGGTCTGCATGACCGTCCGCTAGCCTCGCTGCCCGAGCAAGACGTCCCCCTCGCCAGACGCAATGTGCACACATTCGTGGGCTGGCTCCTGACGCCTAACGGCCCCGTTCGGCGTCAGGAGCCCTCCTTCGGTCCAACTGACCCGTCTCGACCCACGCGTGGATCGTCCGGCGACTCACGCCGAAGCGTCTCGACAACGCTGCCTTCGAGACGCCCCGTTCCAGGTAGTGCTTCAGCAACATCCTCGTCTCCCATCCGTGCATCTCCGCCCTGCTCCCTCGCTGTTGACGTCGCCAACAGCGTGGAACGCAGGGCAGCACCCACCAACCACTAAAGTGTGCGGTTTTCGGTTGCCACGAATGGGAAATTTACAGTTGCCACCAACACCAAGAGCGTCCAAGCCATCCCGCGCCTCACCGACGCCCAGCCCGAAGCGATCTACTCCAAAGAACGCCATCCGCGTCGGCCTCGGTTCCTGAATCTGAGGTCAGGTTCGACCAATATGGGAAAGGTCGCGTCCATGACCTCGGGATTTGTGGGAAAACAGCCTCGGAGAGGAGCCTTTTCGTCGGAGTCGAGGCGAAGGTCAATGAGACGTTCGGCAAGTCCGTCGGCGATGAGTGGCGCGAGGCCAACAAATTTATGGCGCGGCGGGAACCGTTGCGGCCGGAGCATGGTCTGGCCCCTGCGAGCTGTCTGCGATGCCGGTGTGTGCGGAGCCAAGTTGCTGACCGCGGCCGGCGTTGGTCGAGCCGAGGCCTTTGCCACGACCCGCTCCGAGGGGCACATCCAACACCCGCCTGCGATCCGAATCCTCTGGAGGGTGTTCGCCACCGGCAAGGGCTTCCCGTGTTACGTCCCTCCCCGCCTTCCACACGTGCCGCCGCCACTACCCCGGCGGAAACGGCCCGGTGCTCGCGTCGCTCGGTTCCCGACCGCTGGCAGCCATTCCCGAGCCTGATTCCGTGGGGCGATCGGGTTGATCCGACATCAAGCGGCGGACTTCCTCGGCATCCACGTCGGACGGCAGGCCGAATCCGCGTCCATAGCCGAACAGCTTCGCCACCGTCTTCGATCCGAAGCGGTTGTCGACCAGCTCGAGGTGATCGGCCGTCACGAGGGCGGGATGCGGCACGCCGCACGCGTGGCTCAACGAGAGCACGTCTTTTCTGAGCGCCACGACGTAGTTGGCGAGCCGCGACGCCTTGAGGGTCGGGTCGAGGCCGCGAATCAGCCAGGGATGCTGGGTCGTAATGCCGGTGGGACAGTGGTTCGTGTGACACCGCTGGGCCTGGATGCAGCCGATGGCGAGCAGCGCTTCCCGCCCCACGTTGATCAGATCGCAGCCGAGCGCGAACGCAAAGACGGCGGCCTCCGGGAAGCCGAGCCTTCCTGACCCGGCGAACACCACCTGTTGGTGGAGCCCTTCCTCGTGAAAGATCTTCTGCACGCGGCTGAATCCGATCTTGAACGGCAGCGCCACGTGGTCGGTGAACACGAGCGGCCCGGCGCCCGTACCGCCTTCGCCCCCGTCGATCGTGATGAAGTCGACACCGCGGGTACCCGTCGACATGAGTCGCGCGAGGTCGGTCCAGAAGGTCGATTCGCCGACCGCTGACTTGATACCGACCGGCAACCCGGTTGCCGCCGCGAGGGACTCGACGAAATCGAGCAGCTCGTCCGCGTTCCCGAAGGCGCTGTGCGCGTTTGGGCTGGCGCAATCGCGATCGCGCGGAATGCCGCGGGTCTCCGCGATCTCCGCACTGATCTTCGCCTGCGGCAGCAGACCGCCGACGCCCGGTTTCGCACCCTGACTCAGTTTGATCTCGATCGCCCGAATCTGAGGACACCGCTCGACGGTCTCTTTCAGCCGCGTCATGCTGAAGCGGCCGTCGGCGTCACGGCAGCCAAAGTACCCGGTGCCAAGCTGCCAGACGAGATCCCCGCCTTGCAGGTGATACGGTGAGACGCCTCCTTCGCCGGTGTTGTGCAGGCAGCCAGCGATCCTCGACCCGCCGTTGAGCGCCTCGACCGCCGGGCCACTCAACGATCCGAAGCTCATGCCCGAGACGTTGACGATCGATTGCGGGCGGAACGCCTTCGCGCGCCTGCGCGCTGCGCCAAGCACTTTCGCGCACGCGATCGTGAACGAGGGGTCGTAGGCCGGGTCACCGGGAGCGGGCGTCGGCAGCGGAAACGTGTTGTGCTTGATGACGAGGAAATTGGGCTGCAACTCCATGTCCTGGTCGGAGCCGAACCCGAAGTAGTTGTTCTCCCGCTTCGAAGACGCGTACACCCAGCGCCGCTGGTCGCGGCTGAACGGCCGCTCCTCGTTGTTGCTCGTCACGATGTATTGACGCAACTCGGGGCCGACGGCTTCAAGCCAATAGCGAAAGTGCCCCACGATCGGAAAGTTCCTGAGAATCGCGTGCTGGCGCTGCGCGAGATCGTACGCCACGATGGCGGCCAGCAGCCCGAGCGCGCTGAAGAGCAGGATCATCGGCCCATTCTACGGGAGACGCATCCAGCCGCCGCGATGGCGCCTGAAAACCCTAGTATCGAAACGGCCAGTTGGGGTCCACGAGTTTGCCGCGGAGAGGATAAGCCTCTCGATCCCCAGGGATAAGCTGTTTCCTTGTGCTTCTTTACCGATTCGGGAATGGGAATGCCGTCTAACGCCGCTGTGGCTGCCGCATACGGTTGGTCGGCGGATATCTCCGACGACGACGTTCTCGGCGAGTTGCTGACGCTCAATGGCGGCGGGTCGTGACTCGGCGGCGCGGGGAACATGCCAAAGCCGCAGCGCCGTCGACTATGATCGACGCGGTTCACGGCACAGGGAGTTCCCGGTTGCGACGGAACGGCTCCGGAGCGACGGTGCGGCGGGATACCTGCGGGAAGGCACCGGTCTCGGAAACCGAGACGTCTGGCCGGGTCCCTGGAGCGTCGAGAAGAACCACGCCTTTGGCGCGAACGTCCGGCTGGGGTACGCGCCCGGGGGGGTTCTGGGGGAGGGAGGATCCGTCTATTTCGTCACCGGCGTGCACTGGCTGCGGGCGACCGTACGGCGGGGCTCCGACATCGGCACCGAGTCCATCAGGAATGTGGCCGATCACACGTTGCGGCCGTGGGTTGCCGGGGCGGGCGTGGAATGGGGGAGCCGCGCGAACCGCGTCGGGGTGGAGGTCCGGTACGCTGCAGCTGATCTGGAGTTCCGCACCGGAGGGGACGGGTTGGCGATCGCGATGCCTCGTATCGATCACGCGTTCGCCTTGCGAGAGGTCAGCGTTCAGGTGGGATACACCCGGTCGTTCTGATCGGCACGGCGACCGGTCCGCGCCGGAGCTGGCCACGCCGCGGCGTCGGCGGCAACGGATAGCGTTAGCACGGGAGGAGAGCATCACATGAGGGCGCACCTGTTGGGACAACTGAATGCCGACGCCGAGTACTTCGCCCGCAGTACAGGGGCGCTGACCGAGGACGATTCCGCTTTCGCACCCGTCGATGGGGTCTTCACCGTAGCCCAGCACGTGGCGCATGCGGCGCAGACGATCGATTGGTTCGTCGAGGGTGCGTTCAGTCCCAGCGGCTTCAACATGGACTTCGCCGCCGCGGACGCGCAGGTGCGAGAGGTGGCGTCCCTGCCAGCGGCCCGGACCTGGTTCGATTCGGCGGTAGCACGCGCCCGTCGTACGATCGATGCGCGGTCGGACGAGGAATGGGCCACACTGTTGCCGGAAGGTCCGATTCTGGGCGGACAACCGCGCTCGGCGATCTTCGGAGCCATCACGGACCACACCGCCCATCACCGCGGAGCGCTGACCGTCTACGCGCGACTCCGCGGCAAGGTCCCGCCCATGCCCTACATGGACACGATTGCCCCGCAGGGTGACGCGGGCGCGGGCCTAGACTAGAGGGCGCTCTGAGAATTGCGTCGAGCATTGGTGACATTCGCGCCAGCGCGTTGGGCGACATTGCGCAGGCACTGGCCGAGGGTGGCGATGTTGTCGGAGGCCCGAGAATCGCGAACAGCATGGAGGATGCTCACGCTGGCCAGCATCGCTGAAGCGCAAGCCGATAAGGACGACATCGCTGGAGCCCTGCGAACATGCAGGACGATGCACAACGTCTTGCGACCGCTTGAGCCTCGCGTTCGCGCCGCTGCGAGCGTGCCTATGCGTTCCGCGATAGCCGACATCGCCGTCAAGCAGGCTAGTTGGGGTACCTCAACAGGTTGTCCCTCGAGAGCCCCAGTCGGCTAATGGGGGACTGATGGTTGAGACTGCCATGCGGTCGATGCCAATTGTATCGATGGAGCCACGGCGTCAGGTGAGCGGGGCGCTGGCGTGACGTGCGGTAGGCGCGGGCGTAGGCCCATTCGCGGAGGGCGGTTTGGATGAAGCGTTCCGCCTTCCCGTTAGTGCGTAGGGTATAAGGTCGCGTGTAGAGGTGACGCAGCCCGAGGCGTGCGGAGCACCGCCGGAACACGCGCGAGCCGTATCCCCCGCCGTTGTCGGTCATCACTCCGGTGACGTGGACGCCGAGGTCGCGGAAGTACGCGACGGCGGCGCGGAGGAAGACGGTGACTGTGCGCGCCGGTCTCGTCAGGATAGATCTGGGCGAAGCCGACGCGGGAGTGGTCGTCGATGCAGACGTGCACACAGGTCCGACAGCGGTTCGCGCTTGAGCCGGCACCATGATCGTGTTTATGTTGGGTTTGGAGTCTAGTAAATCGGGGGCGTTACACCGCGTTCAGTCGACATCGGAGTCGTGAAGGCATAGATCACAAGAGGACGGCAGACATGCGGATACGACACATGAGCATCAGTAACTTCCGGGGTATCCGCGAGCTCTACTGGAACGTCCCCGACAACTCGCTCCTTTGCCTCATTGGCCGCGGCGACTCAACAAAGTCAACGATTCTCGAGGCTCTGCGGCGAGCTTTCTATCCCCAGTGGAACGTTCCCTTTGACGATGCGGACTTCTTCCAGTGCGCACCGGCGAACGCCATCTGCATTGACGTCATCCTCGGCGATATCCCGGACCAGTTTCGCGATCTGGAGAGTTACGGGTACCATCTCTGCGGTTGGAATCCGCAGACCCTGACCCGACATGACGAGCCGGGTGACGGGCTCGAAGACGCGCTGCGCGTTCGTCTTGCCGTCGGCAACGACCTCGAGCCGTCCTGGCGCGTGATCCGTGGTGACGACGATGAGGGCATCTCCTTCAAGACCGTTGACCGGGCGAGGGTTTCGGTGAGCCTCATCGGCGCCCTGTCGGACCGGCACCTGACTTGGTCACGTGGGTCGCTATTGAGCCGTCTGACAGAAGCGGAGAGCCTCTCCCTGTCCCTCGCCGAAGCCGGAAGGGCCGCGAGAGCTGCTCTGGAAGGCCATCGCGCGCAGAGCCTCTCCCAGTTCGATGGCATCGCCCAGACGGCTGAAGCGACGGCGCGCTCCCTGGGCGTCAACGTCGCAATGGCTTACAAGGCCCATCTTGACGCGGACGCCATCAGCGTCCATCGCGGCGGCTTGGCGCTGCATGACGGGGAAATGCCCTTGAGGCAGCTTGGTCTGGGCTCCAAGCGCATGCTCACCACGGGCCTTCAGTCGCAGGCCCTGCGCACCCCGCACGTAACACTCTTCGATGAAGTCGAAATTGGCCTGGAACCACATCGTATCGCCCGCCTAGTCCAACACCTGAAGACGGACACGACAGGCCAGTATTTCCTCACCACCCATTCACCGGTCGTCCTGCGCGAGTTGACCGTTGATGATCTCCACATCGTGCATTGCCGGGACGGCAGAACACAGATTGTCGCTGCGAACAGGCCTGCGATCGCCGAATGCGTTCAGGGCAAGATCCGCGCCGGTGCAGAAGCCTTTCTCGCGCCCAAGATCGTTGCCTGCGAAGGGGCGACCGAAGCCGGTTTCCTGCGCGGACTTGATGACTACTGGATCGCCAAGGGCCTGAGTTCGTTCGCCTATCAAGGAGTCGCTCTATTTGACGCTGTTGGCGCCGCCAATGTGCGGCCCGTCGCGGACAGTCTCAACCAGCTCTCCTATTCAGTCGCTGTCCTGGCAGACTCGGACAACCCCGATCAGTTTTCGGACGCGGACGCCCGGGCTCTTGCAACGGCAGGTGTTGCCGTCACGGTCTGGGACGGCGGCATGTCGATAGAGGAGCGTGTCTTCGCCGATCTTCCCTGGGCGGGGGTTGTCGCCTCGTTCGAGGCAGCGTGTGCCATGCGTGGCGACCGGGAGCGGCTGATTAACCAGGTTCAGAGCCAGTATGGCGCAGGATTTCCGCGCGACCCCGCACAGTGGACCGATACGCCAACCCTGCGCGCTGCCCTGGGCAAGGCGGCCAAGGCGAGTGGCTGGTACAAGCGTCAGGACCGCGGCCAGGAATGGGTGGCCGCGATTGAGCAGCATCTGGACGACGCCTCCATCCAGAACTCGGACCTGATGCGCAAGCTTGCCGTGCTGCGTACCTGGATCGACGATGCCTGAGTTGCCCGAGATTCTGGCAGCACACGCCGGTCCCGGTTACGTGGTCGCCCCTGCGGGCTATGGCAAGACGCATCTCATCGCCGACGCAGTTGGCCTCGCCACGGCGCGGCAACTCGTCCTGACCCACACATATGCTGGCGTGAATGCGCTTCGCGGAAAATTGCGCGAGCTGAGAGTCCCGAGCAGCGCCTGCCGCGTTGATACCGTCGCGAGCTGGGCGCTCAGGTTGTGTCTCTCATATGCCGGTGCGTCGGATTGGACTGTCCGGCGGCCGGCAGGAGAGCAGTGGACCATGCTCTACCGTGCCTGCGGCGCGCTGCTCGACCACCCGTTCATGCGGCGCATCCTCAAGGCGTCCTACGGTGGCCTATACGTGGATGAATACCAGGACTGCTCGACTGCCCAGCATCAGGTCGTTCTCAGGCTAGCGCGCGACCTACCGTGCCGCATCCTGGGTGATCCCTTGCAGGCCATCTTCGACTTTGAGGATGAGAGTCCGGTCGACTGGGATGGTGAAATCCCGCCCAACTTTGAGCGCCTTGGCCAGCTCGATACCCCGCATCGTTGGGTCCGGGCGCGTCAGCCTGCGCTCGGGGCTTGGCTGCAGACCGCGCGCTCAACCCTTGAAGAGGGCCGGCCTCTTGATCTCACGCAGCGCGCAGACGGCGTCACTATCAGGCAGGCGGAGAATGAGAATGCCCTTCTGATCGCCCAGGGAAACGCCTGCCGGTACTTCGACTGCGACCCGCGGCATCGGGTGATTGCCATACATAAGGGCCATCAGCGCTACAAGGCGAAATGCCACCGTCTGGCCAGGAACATCGGCGGACGTTTTTCCTCTATCGAAGAGATCGAAGGAAGGGACCTCTTTTCGTTCATCAACCAAGTCGAGCGCGCGCGGACCAATCAGATGCGCCTCAAGAAGCTCGTCGCCTTCGCCAAGGACTGTATGACGTCAGTCGGCGACAATCTGCCAGCGGCCACCTCCCGTGGAGAGGCCGCGCAGATCCGCAGCAAAACGAGAAACCCGGCAGTTGCGGCGGCTGCGAATGCGTACCTTGCCGATCCATCCAGCGCCAGTATGGCTGGCTTTCTCAACGCCCTGAACGCGCTTCCAGACGTCAAGGTTATCCGGGCCGATCTGTTCAACCGCATGACGGGTGTCCTGAAGAAGCGCCTGCTGCATCCGGATCTCACGCTTCGAGACGCCGCCGAGCGGTACCACTCTGAGTTCCGTTACAGGGGCCGACCCGTGGGCCGCCGCCGTCTCATCGGCACGACCCTCCTCGTCAAGGGCCTCGAATTCGATCACGCCATCGTTCTCGATGCCACGTCCCTTTCCCGCAAGGAACTCTACGTCGCGCTCACCCGTGGCGCCAGGTCGCTGACGATCATCTCCACCACAGCAATGCTCAATCCCGCTGATTGAGCGCCCTCGAGGGGCGAATCCTCCTTCCGCTAGCAGCCCGAGGTTGCAGCCGGCGACATGCACGAGCAGCCGTTTCAAGATGTTGGGATGTCCTCGAAGATGGACCCGTCGCATCCCGCCCGTCTCGCACACGTGCGCGAACGGCCGCTCCAGCACCTCCCCGCGACACCGCAGGAGCCGACGGCCTCGCTCCCCGCGGATCCAGCGCCGGTTGGCATACACGGCGTCGCGAGCCGCCTGCTGCTCCTTCCAGCACCGGCGCCCCCGGTCCGGCTCCGAGATGTAGCTGCGCAGACCCACCGCCGCCATCGTCTCGTTGCTGTGATAGCCCTGTACCTTTCCGAAGGACTTCACGGGGTAGTCTCGTGGAGTCGGGCAGGCCGCCGGGAGCACCGACTCCACCTGCTCGGCCGCCGCGATCAGCGTCTCAACCATCGACGCCGTGTCGCCCGTGTCGGCGCCCTGCACCGTTACGCCCACCACCGCGCCGGTCTCCAGGTCCACCGTATGCTCGGCCTTGTGGGCCAGGTGCTTCCGCCCGTCTTTCATCTTCGTGACCCGCGCATCCGGATCGTGCGGATGGGTCCATTCGGCGTTCGACGTCTTCTTCTTGCGGGATCGGTCGAACCGCGCCAGCTCGGCCCGCGTCGGCGTCGCAATGCCCGACGCCTCGGCCAGCCGCGTCAGGAACGTCGTGTAGTCCTCGCCCGTCTCGCAGCGGACGATGCTGCGCAACGCCGCATTCGCCTCCAGCGTCGTCGCGTCGATGCCCACCGTCTTCCCCGCACCAAGCCCGCGTCGGCAAGCTGCTGCAGCACCCAGGTGAACACCGCCTCATGGGTCTCGACGCTCAGCAACCGCCGCGTCCGCGAGATCGTCGAGTGGTCGGGCGGCGCCGACGGCGGCGCCAGACGCAGGAACGACCGCAGACTCAACGAATCGGCCGCACGCCACGCAATCGCCCGCTCCGAGTCGAGGCCTTCGAAATACCCGACCAGCAGCAGCCGGAAAATACCGGCCCGGCGCCAGACTCGGCCGCCCCATCCGCGCATAGAACGGCGCGCACAGCTGCTCAACGAAGGCATCGAAGCCGGCCGCGTTCAGAATCTGGTTCAGCCGCTCGTAGAAGGGATGCCCGCCGCCCTGGGGCAGGTCCGCCGTCGCCACCCACATCGCCTGTTGGAACCCGTCGTCGCGGGTCGTGCCCATCGCCATGGGCCTCAGTCTAGTACAGAGGATCGGTCCTGTCGATCCCGGCAAAACCGACTTTCGCCACAGGCTGCTAGACCATTCGCGGTTATTGGTGCGGGCGTCGATGATAGGGGGTTCCCGTACTCAGAGGTTCGACCTGCGCGGTCTAGACGCGGCGTTGATGGAAAGCGGGCTGTTCGTTCTGATTCCGCGTCTTCCTGGATCAGAGCTTGACGGTCGCAGCCGGCCTGACTGCCGTTGGCGTTTCGTCGGCACGATCCTCGCGCAGACTCTCGCGATCCTCGGCGGCGTGCTCGCGATGCTGCGCCTGCTGGAATTGACGCAACCGGCGGGCGGCGTGCAGGAGGCTTTCTTGGAACGAGATCCGCGCCCGCGCCGCCAAATTCACCCGTGAATGGGCCGACGCCGCGTACGAGAAGGGCGAGACCCAGGCCGACAGCGACGACTTCGATCAGCCGTCCGTGAACTCGCTCGGATCTTCGACCGGCGGCCAGTCGATGCTGAACTCCTCGCAGATCCTTTGCCAAGTAGCCGCCCCGAGGACACCCCCCGCAATGGCATCTCGCTCTTCGACTGTCCGATGAGGGAGACTAGGCACCAGTAATGCAGGACGGAGTTGTTCATCTGAGGCTGACGACCATCGCTCCGGTACCAACATCGGATCAGGGCTCTCTCCCTCCACTAGGAGCAGCCCTAGCACCCTTCGACCATCTGCCACTTCCAACGCAGCATCCATGTGGCGGATCAACTGACTTCGCTTCGGCATGAAAGTCGTGTGGCTAGTGGTGGTTGGTTCGGTGCGTTTCCCTTCCACGACTACAACGATACTGTCGGTCTCGAGATAGGCGTCCGGAGAGGACGGACCTTCGAGAACGAACCACTTCTTTCCCCTCTTTCCGGCACGGAGCCGGGTGAGCGCATCCTGCAATACATCGTGATCACTGCGAGCTAGCGCCAGTCGCTTCTGGACGGTTTCCTCACTGGCACCAGACTTCGCTACCGTCTCGGCCGATATATTCTGCACCAGCCACTCCAACAGTCCCCGGGGTGGTGAGAGAGGCCGCTCGTCCTCTCCCCACGATCGAGGATGGCCCGGTACGAGTTCGCCAACTTGGCTGGGTAAGTCGACCTCACTCGCCCTCGAGCCAAGACGGATCAGACGGTCGAGCCAAACAGTTCCCGTCGGATCACAGTGGCAGAGTCTGTCGAACACTGGAGCCACTCGAGTCTTCGAAGAGTCAAGTCTTCCCATCTTCCTCTCTCAGCAACCTTTCGTGACCATCCGCTTGTCCGTCCGATCCGTTATCTGCCGCGGGCCGCGTCCGACCAACGCCGCCGGTAGGCGATGTCGTGACACCATCCCAGATAGCCTCGTCGCCCGTCCGGCGACGGCCTCCGGTCGCTCCGCTCCCTAATTCCGACCCCGGATCCCCAGAGCTCCTCCGCGCACGGCTCTCCCTTCCACCCCCGTCGCCTCGCACAAAGTCTTCAATCTTCACTTGCCACGAAAGGGAAGTTTTCGGTTGGCATTGATACCGATTTATCCAGACGCTCCAGACCTCGGCCGTGCCACACGGCTTCCGGTCGTCGTTCCGAGACTGGGCGGCCGAGGAGACGGATCACCCGCGGGAGCTGATCGAAGCGGCGCTGGCGCACGTGGTCCAGAACAAGGTTGATGGGGTGGACGCCTCCACCCGACGGCATCGCAATGTGCCAAGGTGGATGTGCCGTGACACAACTCACCTGAAGGAGGAGGCATCCAATGGAACACGCTACCATCATCGGCATCGACTTGGCGAAGCGCAGTTTTCAGCTCCATGGCGCCCGGGCGGACGGATCGATTGCGTTCCGCAAGAAGCTGAGCCGGGAAAGGGTGTTGGGCTTCATAGCGTCGCAGCCGCGAGGCGTCGTCGCGATGGAGGCCTGCGCGAGTGCGCACCATTGGGGCCGCGAGATCGGGAAGCTGGGTCAGGACGTCAAACTGGTCCCGCCGATCTACGTGAAGCCGTTCGTGAAACGGCAGAAGAACGACGCGGCGGACGTGGAGGCGATCTGCGAGGCGGTTTCTCGGCCGACGATGCGCTTCGTGGCGGTGAAGACACAGGAGCAACAGGCTCGGGGCATGCTGTTCCGCACGCGAGCTGCTGGTTCGTCAGCGCACGCAGACGATCAACGCGCTACGGGGACACTTGGCGGAGTTCGGCGTCGTGGCTCCGCGGGGACCGGCTCATGTCGGGAGGCTGGCGGGGGCGATTGAAGATGCGGAGTCGGGGCTGCCGGCACCGGTCCGCGAGCTGGGGGCGCTGCTGCTCGGTCAGGTCGCCGAGCTCGACGAGAAGATCGCGGGATTGGAGCAGGCACTGCGTGAGCGGGCGCGCGAGGACGAACAGACGGTACGGCTGATGAGTGTCCCGGGAATCGGTCCGCTCACCGCGATGGCGATCCAAGCCTTCGCGCCGCCGATGGAGAGCTTCCGGCGGGGCCGGGACTTCTCGGCCTGGCTTGGCCTGGTTCCCCGGCAGCACTCAACCGGCGGGAAGCCGAGGCTCGGCAAGATATCCAAGATGGGCCAGCGCGACCTCAGGCGGCTGTTGGTGGTCGGCGCGATGACGAGGGTGAACTGGGCGGTACGGCGTGGCGCCACGAAGGACCCCTGGCTGGCCCGGATGCTGGCGCGCAAGCCGCGGATGCTGGTCGCGGTGGCACTGGCCAACCGTATAGCACGCAGCGTTTGGGCGTTGATGACGAAGAACGAACACTACCGGGCTCGGACCGTCACCGCCTGAGAAGACCGGAGTCGGCGCGGTGACGCTGGGAATGCGAGCAGGTCGGAAGAGGGTAAGGGCAAACGGTCAACGAGACGGGGTCGGGAAAACCAGGCTGCCTCGAAGCGCCTTCGAGCACGGAAGGTCGATGTTGGACCCGACCCGCGTATCTCCATACAGGCCCGCGGCGGATGACATGCCGCAATCAATGAGGCCGGACACACGACAGCACCTGACCGCATACATTGAACCAAGCCAAAGAAAAGCTTGCATTTGTGGAGGCGTCCACACACGTCCACACACGAGGCCGCCTACGCGCGGTCGGACCTGTTCGAACGGAGACGGCGGCTCATGGACGATTGGGCGGCCTACCTCGAACGGCAACCCGCGAAGGCTGTCCCGCTCCAGTGACGCCGCCGTGATGCGCGGCACGCGCATCGTGGTAGCCGGCGTCTCGTGCCTCGCTGCCGCCTGTGAATTATCGTTACGTTTCCGCTCGCCCAAGGGTTAGGAGAATGGTGTTGGAAACGCAGTTCCAGGTTGGACCACGGGTTGTCGACTCGTCCCCGGCCGAGTTTCCTGGCGGCCGCCGGCTGGAAGGAAGGACCGTGCGACCTTAGTGGAATTCATGTAAGTCATTCTTATTTATATATTTACACTTGGCTTTCCGATCATGATTCCCTCGTTGTACCCCTCTTCCTGAACGGGAATCCACGAGACCATCCAAGCCGTCCGCGAACCGGACTCAGCCAAATATCGTGAAAGCCAGCAACACAAAGAACGTGGTATTCGCGGCAACCAGCGCCGTACCCAACTTAATGTGGTTTCGTCGGGTCGCGACCGCGGCCACGAGATACACGCCGACCGGAAACAACCCCCACACGAAGAAGCCCGGTGTCAACGCGAGGTACGCCGAAGTCGGCCCGACCAGGGCCGCGGCCACCAGCAGCGGCCTTGGACGTCTGCGGGCCAGTCCGAACAAGGCCGCCAGCACGCTCAGCGCCACCGCCGGCCAGAAGAGCAAGACAGGCCAGAGATCCACCACAAGTCAACCATTTGCCGTACCGGTGCCGTTCAGCGCCAGCAGCTCGCGGAGAACGTCGTCATCGGAGATATCGGCAGGCCAACCGTACGCGGCAGCCACGGCGGCGTCAAGGGCGTCGTGTGCGTCGCCGAGCCACTGCGGGCGGGCATTGTAGAGGTTCGTCAGCGTGCGCTTCTTGAGCGCCTTCGCCGCGTCCTCGTCGCGGGGAACCGCACGCTTCGGATAGCCGGGAACCGGCTCGTCCACCCACTCGACCCATTCCGGCGGGTTGAGCCAGCGGTCGCGCAACTCGACCAGCCGTTGGGCTTCCAGGGCTACAGCCATGGCTCGCGGGTCAGCAGCGTAGTCGGCAGCCGGGAGGTTCGGCGACAGGCCGGGCGGGAACGGGAACGTCTCGAACGTGGTGCTCGGCGTGTAGCGGGGCCGGTCTTCCAGGCTCGTCCCAAGCCGGAGCGACCAGACTTCATGGAACCGGCTGTGCAGGATCCCGAACGCCGTGTCGTCGTCGCGAGCGATGGCGATCAGTTGGCAATCTGGCAGAATCCGAGCGTCGCACCACACGAATAGTCGGTGCTTGGCAAGCCGAGCCGTCGCAATGTACCGCGAACGCTCGTCGAGCACCTTCCGCATCTTGGGATATGGACGGGCGTGGCGCCACCAGTGCTCGCGACGGGGCTTGCTTCGCTGTCCGCGCGGCGTATCCATGTAGACTTGGTAGACGCGATGCCGGACCCACCGGAAGGGCTCCTCGTAGAGCGCAGCGTCTCTCTCGGACATCGTCCACCCGAAGTCGACCACCCACTTCCCGGCCGGTCGGCGGGTCATGTCCATGCCATTCATCCACGGTCTCAGCACGTCCGCATTCGCGCGCCCGTTCGGATTCGCTGGGAGGCGGAGCCACTCCCGCGCTTGGTCGCCCTCAACGTCAAAAGGGCCGCCCTTCTCGTCACCTCTGAAGGCGACGCCGACGTTGTCCTGGAGACGCCGGACCGCCGTGAGATCAATCCCGATACCGCCGCGCCGCGCCGTCAAGTCCGCGTAGATTTCGTCCACGCACTGGCCGTCAAGCCGAGTCTCGGATACCGACGTGTCGTCGGTACGTCCGAAGCAGACCAGTGACACTCTGACGGCCGCGCCGTCGATCACCCACGGCTCGTCACTCCACGCCTCGAAGATCCGGCGCGTTGCTGTCGCCGTCTGAAGAGCCTTCCGGTTCGCACCACCACGAATCGAATTCGTCGCTACAAGCCCGGCCCGTCTTGCCTTCCCTAGTGCGATCTGTTGACCCGCCTTCTCGAACCAGTAGCAGACAAGATCCGCTGCTCCAGATACACGACCGGCGTAGACCGGCGACATCCGCGACACATAGTCCTCGCCGAGGTGCGCGATCAGACGCCAGCCGCCGAGAAACGGCGGGTTGCCGATCACCACGTCCGCTTCGGGCCAGTCCGGTTCCGCACCGTCCGGCGTCAGGATCGCGTCGCGGCACTCGATGGTGTCGAGCGGCTTCAGGATCGGGTCGCGCGCCTCCGCGAAGCCGTTGCGCCGCATCCACTGGATCTCGCCGATCCAGACCGACACGCGTGCCAACTCTGCCGCATACGGGTTGATCTCAATCCCTTTGACGTTCGCGGGGCCGATCACCGGGAACGCGCGCTGGAAGCCGAGCGCCTCGGCCTCAAACTGCACGCGGTGCTCCAGGTCCTTGAGCGCCTGGAGGGCAAGGTAAAGGAAGTTGCCCGAGCCGCACGCTGGGTCAAGCACCGTGAACGCTCGCAGCCGGTTGAGGAACGTCCGGTACCGCCGTTCGGCATCGTTTCGCCGCTTCGTGCGGGTGGCCGTCGACTTCGCGGCTTCCGCACGCTCCAGTTCGGCGGCGATCTCGGCCTTCTCCGCGGCCCACTCGGCGAGCCACGGACGGATCACTACCGGCTCGACGAGCAGCATGATCTTGTCGCGATCGGTGTAGTGCGCCCCAAGCTGGGCGCGCTTGTCCGGGTCCAGCCCGCGTTCGAATAATGTGCCGAGGATCGACGGGTCGATCTCCGACCAGTCGAGGTTCGAAGCCGCCAGCACAGCGTCGAGATCGGGCTTCTCCAGCGGCAGCGCTGTGGCGTCGTCGAACAGTCCGCCGTTGAACCAGTCGACCGTCTCGAAACCGACCAAGCCGCCCTTGGCCATGCCTTGAAAGAGCGCCCCGGCGAGGTCGGTGAAGCGGTCCGGGACTCGCCGCGCCTGCTCCAGCATTCGCGTGAACATGTGGCCGGGCAGCAGCCCCACGTCGTCGGCGAACATGCAGAAGACCAGCCGGTTGACGAAGTGCGCGACCGCCTGCGGGTCGTCGCCCCGCTCCCGCAACGACTGCGCCACGGTCGCGAAGGACTGTGCCGCCTGCTCGGTGAGAGACTGCCGGGTCTCGCCCGGCCGAAGCCGCTCAGGGTCCGAGAACGCCCACTTGAGCCTGTCGCGCGCCGCGGCGTCGGCCAGGTCGTCCAGATCGAACTCGTAGGTCTTGCTGATGCTGTTCGTCCAGTTGGTGCGGATCCGGAACCGCAGCATGTCGGAGACGATCAGCAGCGGCGGGTTCTCCAGAGCCAGCGCGTACAGCCGCAACTGACCAAACGCGGCGTCGAGGTCGGCCCGCTTGCCCTTGTACTCCCAGGCGAAGTGGCGGCGCTTCCAGACATCGGCCCAGCCGTCGCCGCCGGTGTCCTTGCGCGCGCCGCGCTCGAAGCAGTACGCCTCGCCGGTCGGGTCTGCCTCGGCCGGTGTCGGCTCGCCCAGAAGCCGGCACAGGTCGATGAAGTGCTCCTGTGATGCCGAGCTCTCCTTCAGCGTGGAGGCCCGCCACTTGGCGATGAACTCGTGCGGCGTCATGGGCGCATTCAGCGTAGCCGATGATGACCGACGCCCGCCACGGCGAGCCGATTCGCACTTGAGGATCCGAACTCACTCACCAGACCCGGAACAGGCAGCCCACGACGACGAAGACCACGACACGGAAACAGTTCGACGGGAAGGAGAAGCTGGCCAGAGCCAGCCCACGCAATGTGCCACATTGCGACTGGCGAGGGGACGCTGCGCCCCCCTCGAACCCCGTGCCGCCCGCCTGCCGCAATCGGCGCTGCTGCGGCAGGCCGGCATCAAGCTGGCATTCGAGATCCTCGCGCTGAAGGCGGGCGCGGTGGGTCGTGGTCGATCGCGCCGCCACCGCGTAGACCAAGCGCGTTCAACGCTGGTCTACTTGGACAACGGCGGCGGGCTGGCCTGCGCCGGATCGCGGTTGATCATCTCCTTCAGCTCCTTGCCGGGTTTGAAGTAGGGGACGCGCTTCGACGGCACGTCAACCCGGTCGCCGGTCTTCGGGTTGCGGCCCCTGCGCGGCTCGCGGCGCCGGAGGCGGAAGCTGCCAAAACCGCGCAACTCGACCTTCTCGCCCCGGTGCAGCGTCTTCACGATGTTGCGGAATACGGTATCGACGACGATTTCCGCGTGTTTCTTCGGGAGGTCGGCGACCCGCGCCACCGTCTCGACAAGCTCCGCTTTCGTCATGCTGCCTTGTGTCGCTGTTTGTCCTGTTCGTAAGAGGGGTGCTCCGGTAGGCGCCAAGTGCGGGCGTCGTCGCCCGGCGACGACCGGCGCGGAGAAATGATAGCAGCGGCAAGACGGTGGTCGCGTCGGCCACTGGAACGACCGCGCCACCGCGGCCGGAAGCGACGTCTCAGGCCAAGCCACGGCCGCGCACAGGCAACGCCGGCCGCCCTGGCCAGTCGGCCAGCTCCGCCGGCGACACGCGGGCGTGGACTCTCACGGTGCGGCGATCAGCCATCAGCGCACCGGGAGGATGGAGCGGGGGCGACGCCGCCCGCTCTCCCGCGAGCCGGACTCAGGCGACGCGGCAGTGGGGGTTCGAAGGGGGAGGCAACTCACCCTCGCCAGCCCTTGTGTACACAAGGGGTATGCTGGCTCCTGCCATCTAACGGATGACAGGAGCCAGTTCTGTGTCTTCTGATCGTGCCGTCCGACTCTTGCTCCCCGCCGGCCGGCTCGCCTTCGTCGCTCTCCGGGATCTTCTCATGTTCGTCGTCCCGCTCGATGTCCTTCTCCGCCCGATCCGTACTGCACCTGATGCCCGTTCGCGATCTCTGTGATCTTGCCTGGGAAAAGTGGACAGGTTGATTATGCTGCACGCTGAGCCTGCCGAGCGTGCCTCCTTTCACAGTTATTGGGGCTGACATACCCCAGCGACGAGTGCAGCCGGTAGGGATTGTAGAAGCCTTCGATGTACTCCGCCACGGCGTCTTTGGCCCCGCGCCGCGTCGGCCACGGCTGCCGGTGAATGAGCTCGGTCTTGAGCGTCGCGAAGAAGCTCTCCGTGATGGCGTTGTCCCAGCAGTCGCCCTTCCGACTCATGGAGCAGACGATCCCGTGGTCGCGCAGCACGCGCTGATACGCGTCGGCCGCATACTGGCAGCCCCGATCCGAGTGATGTAGCAAGCCGGCCTCCGGGACTCGGCGCCCCAGCGCCATGTGCAGCGCCTCGAGCGCCAACTCGACCCGCAGGTGCGGCTGGATAGCCCAGCCCACCACGCGCCGCGAGAACAGGTCTAGCACCACGGCCAGATACAGCCAGCCCTCCCACGTCCAGACGTACGTGATGTCGGTGCTCCAGCGCTCGTTGGGGTGTGCAGCGTCGAAGGCGCGGGCGAGGACGTTGGGCGCCACCGGACGCTGGTGGTCACTGTCCGTCGTGCACCGGTGCCGCTTGAGGGGCAGGCCGATCAGCCCCATGTCCTGCAGCAGTCGGGCGACCCGCGCCCGGCCAACTGGGACCCCGTCCTGCCTGAGCTGCTCGTGGATCCGCGGGCTGCCGTACGTTCCGCGGCTGGCGGTATGGATCGCCCGGATGCGTACCTTCAACCGGTCGTTGTCCCGTTGTTGCGCGCTCGGGCCCCGATGCGCCCAGGCGTAGTAACCGCTGGGCGTCACCTGTTGCACGCTGCACAAGCGCCGCACGGCGTGGTGGGCCTTCTCCCCGTGAACAAACGCGAACCTCATGCGTTTTCTTTCGCGAAGAAGGCCGCCGCTTTTTTTAGGATCTCGCGCTCCTCGCGCAACACCCGCACCTCACGCCGGAGCGTGCGTAGTTCCGTCTTCTCCTCCGTGGTGAGCGCACCGCTGGGATTCGGGCCGTGGTCGACCTCATACTGCTGCACCCACCTGCGCAGGGCCGACTCGGTCAGGTCGAGCTCCCGAGCGACCTGCCCGATGCTGCGGTCGTGCCGCAGGCAGAGCCGGACCGCCTCCTGCTTGAACGCCTCGGTGAACCGTCGTCGCTGCCGTTTGCCCATGAACACCCCCTGGCGCATTCTCGCGCCTTCTTCGGTGTCCACGAAACTCAGGCAAGATCACTGCCCGACTGACTTGTTGGGGGCGGTGTGTGGTCGAGCAGAGGAGCAGGATCGGATCGGGTTCACTCGTGGTCAAGATGCTGCGGTTCCGGCGAGTTCGTGTTCCGCTGGTTCCACGGTCGGGCGATGAGGGTGTGTGTCGGCGAGATAGGCTTCCCAGTCGTTCATCAGAATCCGCCGCCGCTCGAACAGGTCCGAACGGGCGTAGGCCGCCTCGACCTGGTTCTGCACCACATGGGCCAGAGCCGCCTCGACGACCTCGCGCGGGTGGTCGGTCTTCTCGGCCGCCCAGTCCCGGAAGCTGGATCGGAAGCCATGTGGCACGGCGGCGATTCCGTGCTCCTTGAAGACGGTGTAGAGCGGCGTGTGGGACAGGGGCCTGCCGCGCGGGCCGGGGAACACGAGCGGGCTGTCGCCGTCGCCGAGCGTCCGCGCGGCGTCGAGAATCTCGACCGCCCGGCCGCAGAGCGGGACCCGGTGCTCCCGCTTCGCCTTCATCCGCGTGGCCGGCACGGTCCACACGTGGGCTGACGTGTCCACCTCGGCCCACAGCGCCCCGCGCACCTCGCCCGAGCGCCCAGCCGTCAACACGAGGAACTCGAACGCCAGCTTGAGGGCCGGCAGCGTCCGCGAGCCGTGCACCGCCGCGACCGCCGCCGCGGCCTCGGCGTGGGGCAGCGCCCGGAAGTGGCGAACGGCCAGATCGTGCGGGCCGAGAACCGGCCCGAGCCGGTCGCAAGGGTTATCCGCACGATGCTCCAGCGCCACGGCCCACTCCAGCACGGCGCGGATGCGCTGGCGCAACCGCCGCGCGGTCTTCGGCTTGCTGTGCCAGATGGGCTCGAGGATCTCCAGCACGTCGGCGGCCGTCACCTCGGAGACGGGCCGTTGGCCGATGCGGGGGAGGACATAGTTCTCGAAGCTCCGCCACCAGTCGCGGGCGTGCCGCGGGTGGCGCCAGCCCTGCCGCAGCTGGTTCCAGACGCGTTCGGCGGCGGCGGCGAACAGGGGTATGCGCTTGGCGCGGCGGCGGTCGGCGAGCGGGTCTCCGCCGTCGCGGGCGAGCTTGCGGTTGACGACGGCCTTCTCGCGGGCCTCGGCGAGCGGGACCAACCGGACGCTGCCGAGTCCGATGTCGCGCCGCCGGCCGCGGATCGCGATGCGCTGGATCCAGCTGCGGGTGCCGGTGGGCTTGACGACGAGGTAGAGTCCGTTCCCGTCACAGTGCCTTCCGACCGGCGCGTTGCGGACGAACGCGGCCGAGAGTCGCTTGTCGGGATGTTGGCCGCGGGGCTTGAGTTTCCGCGGTATGCCGGCGCGCTGCGTGCCATCGTACATACCCTCATTATATCGCGGTATGGGCTGGATTTCGCGGGACGTTCAAGGGCGGGCAGGCGGGCACGGATGAGTAGTAATAGCCTTTTACACAGTCACTTAAGGCTCTCTACGGACCACACAGAACATCGCCGGACTTCATACATTGACAACCCGTGCGTCTGGAACGACCCAACGGCGCCCGCGACGGCGCGCGCCTGTTCGAGGCGACGCATGGCGACGGGGCAGACCCGGGCCAGTGGACCTACATGATGTACGGCCCGTTCGAAAACGCGGACACCATGTGCGCGTTGATCGACCGCATGGCGGCATCGAAAGATCCCCAATGGTGGCTCGTGCGGGACCTGCCGTCATCCGCCCCGGTCGGCATGGCCGCTTTCATGAACGTGGCTCCAGCCGACCGCCGGATCGAGCTGGGCGACATCTGGTACACCCGCGCCGCGCAAAGGACCGTCGTGAATACGGAGACCATCTACCTTATGCTCCGAGAGAGCTTCGATCGATTGGGATACCGCCGCGTCGAATGGAAGTGCGACGTGCTCAACGTGCGGTCGATGCGCGCCGCGGTGCGTCTCGGCTTCAGCTTCGAGGCAATCTTCAGGCAGCATCGAATCGTGCGGGGTCGGAACCGGGACACCGCGTGGTTCGCCATGCTGGACGCCGACTGGCCTAAGATCCGCGCGCACTTCGAGGCTGTGCTCTACGATTCCGCTTGTCGCGAGTTGCTGGCGGTGCTTAATGCACCGCTCGTGAAGGCTTGGCCTCCACTCGGATGACACCGCTGAGATCGTGTCTGGCACCGCGAAGCCATAAGTCTGGAAGCGCTACCGGCACGTACAAAAGCCAAAATGGTCAGGATCCGCGCGTGAGTGAGGGTCTCGAGGGAACGTTCACCATGTCGATCCGACACCGGTGCGCGACCAGCTCGGCCTCTTCGAGGCACGGATCGAATCGTCGCTGATTCGCACCGGCAAGTGCTATGGAAACGCCCGGCAGCATGGACAGCGCGTCTCCAAAACAGTCCACTAGTGTCTACCTATCAGGTCGACGCCACGGCACCGTCAATGCGTGCCTCCGGAACGCAATCCACTCTCCATAAACGACTTGGATGCCTCTCGCGAGGCCGGCACGAGGTTTGCCTACAGACTGCCGCATCTGATGATCAGGTAGTGCGTCCATTCGACTACGGAGGAAGACAATGATGCAGAGACGAGTTGTCAGTCGCGGAGCCATCGCCTTCGCGTGTGGATTGTGGCTCGCAGGCACAGCAACTGCCGCTGCGCAGACGGCGTCCGCCAGCTCACCGGCCTCGCCGCCCGCGCAGCTTCCTCGGCCGGAATCATCCGTGGTCGAGGTCCCGGAACTGCTGCGCTTCCAATTCGTCCCGAAGTTCGTGACCGGGATCCCGGTCGGGCCATTCGGGAAGAAGGTCGGCGCGAGCCCGGGGGCGGCCGTCGACTTCACGGCCCGCGTAGGCCAGACCCCCGTCTCCGTGGGAGCGGCCTTCGACTACCTGCTCTACGGCACAGAGACCCGCCGCCTCGCGTTGTTTCCGGCCGTCCCCGAGGTGCTCACCGACGTCGGCACCACCAACAACCTCATTCGGACCCATGCGCTGGTGCGGGTCCAGCCTGCCGCCGGCCGGGTGCGGCCGTACGCAGAGGGGCTCCTCGGGTTCAGTTACGTGTATACGCGAACGTCTGTTGCCCTGGGTGATGGAAGTGGTGGGGCGACCACGCATCTGGGCGACTTCGCGCCGAGCTTCGGTGCGGGAGGCGGCGTCACGATCGCGCTTGCGTCGTTGAGCGACGCTCGGCTGGGTCTCGACATCGGGCTCCGGTATCTCACCGGCGGCGAGGTCGACTACTTGACGCGGGGAGAACTCCAGCGCGATGAGACCGGGGTAACGTTCGAGCCGACGCGGTCACTGGCCACGTTGTTCGACATGCAAATCGGCATCACCGTCGACTTCTGAGCCGGCCCCGCCGTCCACGCGTGGCCGAACCGCACGGCGGGAGCTCTCGACCCCAGCCGCCGCCCGCGGTGGCTCGTCGATGCGTACGAAGCCTTGACGCCGCTGTGGCCGGGCGTACGGTTGGCCCGTAGACATGTCCGACGACGAGGTGCTGCGCGAGTTTGCTGGCGCTGAACGGCGGCGAGCCAAGCACCGTTGGCCCCGGACCCGACCGTGCCTTATCTCTGGACGGTACGGGACGAGTCCGGACGGTGGACCGGCAGCGCACGGCGGGGCGCGCGCTCGAGGCTCACCACTGGCAACTGTCGGGGTGGCGAGATCGGAGGGGGATCGTCGGCGGGCACACGCTGGGCTTTCGGGGTTGTATAGGAAGCCATGAGTAGGAGGAGACATGCCGACGTAGTGCGCGCGATCGTCCTCGGCGCCGGAGTCGCTACTGTCGTGCTCGGCGCGGGAGTCCTCTGCTCCGCGCATGCGCAGGACGCGGTGCGTGCCGGCAGCGTTCACGGGAGCGTTCACGGGAGCGTGATCGACGCAGCAACCCGGCAACCGGCACCGGGCGCGGCCATCGTCGTTCTTGATCGCGGCCTCGACACCGTCACCGGGGATCGCGGCCGTTTCGTCGTTGCCGGCGTGCCGGTGGGGCTGCATCGCCTGCAGGTCGTGCTGGCCGGCTACGAGCCGGCAATTCTGCACGATGTCGTGGTGCGCTCGAACCGCATTACGACCGTGGCCGTCGCGCTTGACGAGGCGGTCGGGGTGCGTGAGGTCGTCGAGGTCAACCCCGACTACTGGCACCGGCGTCGTCGTCCCCCAATACAGCAACGTGCAGGGCATGGCGACTCTCGACGTGGGGCCGACCCACCGGATTCGACTGCTTGGCTTGGGCGGTTTCGACGCCTTTCACGAAGACGACAGGGACGGCGAGATCATCGCCGATCTGAACTGGGGAGTTCAAGATTGGAGACCGTCGCATGTTCTTCGAAAACCCCTACAATGGTCGAACCTCCGTGCGTCTCACCGCCATAGGCGGTGGCTTACTCATGTGAGTTTATTCAGGAGAAGAACCTCGCCCAGGGGCGCGATCCGACCGGGCACGCGGACCTACACTTCGGCACCGGTCCCGACGGCCAGATCTTCCTGCTCAACAAGCGCGACGGCGTGGTCCGCCGGCTCGTGCCGTCGCGGAGGCAACCGCGTGAGAAGGAGACTGCTGCTCGCAACGCTCGTCGCCGTCTGTCCGGCCGGCTGCGGCGGCGATGGAGCGCCGGCGTCCCCATCGGACGGTTGTTCCGCTTCGGCGACGTACGGCGTGACGTTCACGGCGACGTGGAACGCTACGTCTCACGGCAGCTCGCCACCCTTTCCGTCGGGTGCGCATTTTTCCCGAATAGTCGGCGCCACCCACCTCGAGCAGGCCTCGTTCTGGAGCAGCGGCGCCATTGCCACGCAGGGCATCGAGAACATGGCGGAAACCGGCAGCGTCACCGCCCTGTGCGACGAGGTGCAGGCCGAGGCCGACCGGGGACGGGCGGGCGACTGCATCCGGGGACAGGAGGCCTCCTTTCCTTCACCGGGTACGGTGACGCTGGCATTCGACGTCGACGAGCGGTTCCCGTTCCTGACCCTGGTGTCCATGATCGCGCCCAGCCCGGACTGGTTCGTCGGCGTCGACGGTATCGGCCTCCAGCAAGGCGGGTGCTGGCTGCCTCGCATCGAGATGGAGCTGATGGGCTATGACGCGGGAACGGACAGCGGTGCCACGTATACCGCCGTGGACGCCGACGTCACCCCGCACGAGCCGATAGGTCCGATCGAGGCGCTTCCCGAGGACGTGCGGGAGGTGCCCTTTGCGACGCTGGTCCTGACACGGGAAGAAGAATAGGTTTGTATTCTATTCGTCATGAGCGCCACCGTGCGCTCTGCCGGCGAACCTGCCCGAGTCGGTTGACCGCCAGGCGCGGGCTCTCCGCATGTGCCCGAACCGCTACATCATCAAGGCGCTTGTCAAGCCGGCGCCACAGCGAGTTGCTTCAACTCTTACGCTCGTTGGCGGAGCGTGTCAAAGGCAACCGCGCCCGGCGGCGCCTCCCTAGCGGGAGATGGCTGCGGTAGCCGCAGCGACGGCCGCGCTACCGCGACACGACCAGCAACACCCCGGCGACGACGACGGCGGAGCAGCCGAGGGACCAGAGCGTCAGCGTCTCGCCCGCGAGCAGGTACCCCAGGATGAGCGCGATGACCGGGTTCACGTAGGCGTAGGTGGCCGCCTTGGTCGGAGTCGACGTCTTCAGCAGCCACAGGTAGGAGCCGTAGGCCACCGATCCGAACGCCGCGACATAGATCCACGCCCCGAAAGCGGTTGTAGACACGGCGGACCAGTCGAGCCCGACGAACTCGCCGGACACTGCCGATATTGCCATCAGAACCGCGCCGCCGCCCAGCATCTGCATGCCCGCCGACAGCCAGTGCGACGAGGGCTGCGGGGCGTAGCGCGAATAGACGGAGCCGGCCGCCCACAGGAGGCTGGCGACGATGACCGTGCCCGCGCCGACCGCATCGAGTGAGCGCCCACCAGCGAGGTCGGACGGATTGACGAGCAGCGCGACTCCCGTGAACCCGATCGCAAGCCCGAGGATCACCTGTCCCGGCGGGCGGGCGCCTCGGGGGCGCAGCCAGTCGGCCAGCGCCACCCAGAACGGCACCATCGAGATGAGCAGCGCGCCGAGCCCGGAGGGGATCCGCTGCAGCGCCCAACTGACCAGGCCGTTGCCGCCGGCCGCCATCAGCAGGCCGACCAAGCCGGTGGTCAGCCAGTGGTAGGCAGTGGGCCGCGCTGCGCCCTGGTATACGGCCAACGCGACGAAGACGGTTCCCGCGCTCAGAAAGCGCCCGCCAGCCATCAGGAACGGTGGGATCTCCGCCACGCCCCAGCGGATGGCGAGGTAGGTCGAGCCCCAGATGACGTAGACGGCGGCGAAGGCGGCCACGAGTGAGACGCGCGAGGGCTGGGTCACGGGGAGGTGTCCGGTTCTGACGCCGTGTTGATGGGTCAGCCCGCCATTCTAGGTCCACGTTGCAGTGGCCCGTGGTGAACCCGGCTTGAGCTAGTCCTGGCCGGCGGGTCAGGAAACGCGCCGATGCGGATAGGATGGCGAGGGTTGGGCGCGTGCGCCGAGGCTTTTTCTCGGGTGTCTGGCGCTGGACGCATCCGACGAATGGAGGTTCACAAATGCCGGCTTCGGAATCGTCAGCCATGTCACGGTGGTGGCCCGCGCTACCCGGCTGGGTGGTGATCTGCGCCTACTTGCTGCTCGCCGGAGGGTGCGGCGCCGCGCAGGAGCCGCAGCCACGTGACGCGACCTGGTTCGAGGGCGCCACGCTGATCGACGGTAACGGAGGCGCGCCCGTCGAGAGGTCGGCCTTCCTCGTCGAGGACGGCATGGTCACCTGGGTCGGGGCGCAGGGCGAGAGGGAGGCTCCCGAGGGCGCCGCGCGCGTGGACCTGACGGGAAAGACGGTGATCCCGGCGCTGATCGACGCCCACCAGCACATCGGCCTGACCAACGTGAAGGGCGGCACGCACAGCAAGGACAACTACACGCGGGCCAACCTGATCGAACACCTGGAGCGTTCCGCCTATCACGGCGTCGCCGCCACGATGAGCCTGGGCCTGGAATTCGACGAGGCGCTGGCGTTCGAGTTGCGGAACACCGCATTTCTGAACGCGGCGCGCTTTCTGACGTCGGGCCGCGGAATCGCCGCCACGCCGATGGCCGGCCCGCAGCAGGATTACCGCCTCGGGATCCCGCGCGGGGCGCAGACCGAGGCGGAGGGACGCGCGGCGGTCGAGGAGCTGCACGGACACGGCGTCGGCATCATCAAGATCTGGGTCGACGATCGGGGGGGTACGGTGCGGAAGCTGGCGCCCGAGGTCTACCGGGCGATCATCGACGAGGCGCACTCCCGCGGCATGCGGGTGACGTCGCATCTCGGCGGCACCACCGGCCTGGCCGACGCCAAGGACCTGCTGCGGGCGGGAGTTGACGGCTTCGCCCACACCGTGCGCGACCGCGACATCGACGAGGAGTACCTGGCGCTGGTGCGCGAGTACCCGGACGTCTGGACGATTCCGAACCTGCCCGGCTCGCCGGTGACGCTCGACGATCTGCCCTGGCTGAGCGAGACGCTGCCGCCGTTCGAGGTCGAGAACCTGCGCGCGCAGGCGGAGCGGCTGGAAGCAGAAGGACCCGGCGAGTCGTTCGAGCTGCAGTGCCGCAACCTCGCGCGCAACCGCGAGGCCGGGATGATCATCGGGATGGGCACCGACTCGGGTGTCAGCGTCGCCTGGACCACCCACACCGAGTTGCGCGACATGGCGGGCTGCGGGCTGACGCCGATGGAGGTGATCGAGGCCGCGACGCGCGTCAACGCCGAGATCCTGGGGCTCGACGATCTCGGCACGGTGGAGGCGGGCAAGCGCGCGTCGTTCGTGGTGCTCGACGCGAATCCGCTGGACGACATCGTCAACACGCGGCGGATCGACAGCGTCTATCTGCGTGGCGTGCCGGTGGACCGCGCGGCGTTACTGTCGAAGTTCACGGACCGTGTGCGTTGACCCCGGCGGCACCGTTCGATCCGCGGCACGCGATGGGCCGCCGTATCAACCTGCGGCCGATCGCCGCAGTGCGGCGATCCGCTGCAGCACCGGCGGGTGCGAGTACCCGAGGAAGACGGCGAACGGGTGCGGCGTGAGATTGGTGAGATTGTCGGCGGACAGCTTCTTGAGGGCGTCGATGAGCGGTTCGCCGCTGCCGGTGGTTTCGGCCGCGAACCGGTCCGCCTGGAACTCGTTGCGGCGGGAGAAGAGGTTGACGAGAACCGACAGGATCAGCTCGACCGGCGTGAAGAGAAGGCCGAAGAAAAGGAGCCCGGCGTAGACCGACGGCTCGGTGACGTAGAACGCGGCGAACAGCCCCTCCTGCTCCAGGAAGAGCGACAGGATCCAGAGCATCGCCCCCAGGTGGGTGATCGACAGCGCCATCCCCTGCCAGAGGTGCCGCTTCTTGTAGTGGCCCACCTCGTGCGCGACCACCGCGACCAGTTCCGGAACCGTGTACTGCTCGACCAGCGTGTCGAACAGGCCGATCCGCTTGTGCCGGCCGAAGCCGGTGAAGAAGGCGTTCGCCTTGGACGAACGGCGCGATCCGTCGACGACGAAGATGCCCCGGAGGGGAAACCGGGCGGAACGGGCGTACTGCAGGATGGCGTCGTGCAGATCGCCGGTCTCGAGCGGCGTGAACTTGTTGAACAGCGGCATGATCCAGGTCGGCGCGATGAACTGAACCGCCAGCATGAACGCGGTGGCGGCAATCCAGCACCAGAGCCAGGCGAGCGGTCCCGCCGACTCGAAAAAGGCGAGGATGATGGCCAGGAGGGCGCCGCCCAGCAGGATGGCCAGCACGCCTCCCTTGAAGAGATCGGCCACGAATGTCCCCACGGTCGTGCGGTTGAACCCGTACCCCGCTTCTATGGCGAAGGTGGAATAGATGCGGAACGGCAGGCCGAGCAGCGTTGATGCCAGGCCAAGCCCCCCGATGTACAGGAGCCCGGTGACGACCGGACCGCGGTCCAGCCCGCGCAGCGCCTGATCAAGCCATTCGAAGCCGCCGGCGAACCAGAACAGCAGCACCACCGCCAGGTCGAACGCGCCCCGGATCAGGCCGAAGCGCGTCCGCGTCAGGCTGTAGCGCTGCGCTCGCCCGTACTTCGCGTCGTCGAACACGCCGGTGAACTCGTCCGGCACTGCCGGCGAGAAGGCGCGCGCGTTCAGGACGCCGACGGTGAGGCGGAGCAGGTAATCGCCCACCAGGGCGGCGAGGATGATGACGGCGAAGGTGTTCATTTTATCTCTTGCCGGCCTGGAGGCCGGCGCACCGCCGGCGCACCAACCCTGGAGGCTGGCGCACCGGGACAGACAGTATGATCTCCAGGATGGCCAGCTTCCATTATCAACCCATCTTCGAGTTGGGGCCGGACGAGACGCCGTACAGGCACCTGGGCACGGACGGTGTGTCAACACTCACTTTGAACGGTCGCGAGATGCTGACCGTCGAAGCCGACGTGCTGCGTAACGTGACGCGGCAGGCGTTCGACGACGTTGCGCACCTGCTCAGGCCGGGGCATCTGGCGCAACTTCGCTCGATTATCGATGACCCCGAAGCGTCGGGGAACGACAAGTTCGTGGCGCTCGAGTTGCTGCGCAACGCCAACATCGCCGCGGGTCGGGTGCTGCCCGGCTGCCAGGACACCGGAACGGCGATCGTCATGGGGCACAAGGGGGAGCAGGTGCTCACCTTCGGCGACGACAGCGTCGCGCTCTCCCGCGGCATCTACGACGCCTACAACGAGCGCAACCTTCGCTACTCGCAGTTGGCGCCGCTCGACATGTACACGGAGGAGAACACCGGCTCCAACCTGCCGGCGCAGATCGAGATCTACGCCGAGCCGGGCGACGAGTACGAGTTGCTGTTCATCGCCAAGGGAGGCGGCTCGGCCAACAAGAGCTTCCTCTACCAGGAAACGAAGGCGTTGCTGAATCCCGCGTCGATGCTCAGGTTCGTCGAGGAGAAACTGAAGACGATCGGCACGTCCGCCTGCCCGCCGTACCACCTGGGACTCGTCATCGGCGGCACGTCCGCCGAGTTCACGCTCAAGACGCTGAAGCTGGCGACCACGAAGTATCTCGACCGCCTGCCGACCAGCGGCAACGCTTACGGCCGCGCGTTTCGTGACGTCGACATGGAGCGGCAGGTGTTCGAGATCGCGCGCCAGATCGGTGTCGGTGCACAGTTCGGCGGGAAGTACTTCGCGCACGATGTTCGGGTAGTCCGTCTGCCGCGCCACGGCGCGTCGTGTCCGGTCGGCCTCGGGGTCTCCTGCTCAGCCGATCGGCAGGCGCTCGCGAAGGTTACGCGGGATGGCATCTTCCTCGAGCAGCTCGAGGAGAACCCGGCCAAGTACCTGCCCGACGTGACCGAAGGGGAGCTGCCCGGCGACGTCGTCCAGGTCGACCTGAACCGGTCGATGCCGGAGATCCTGGCCGAGCTGTCCAAGTACCCGGTGGCGACACGGCTGTCGCTGTCGGGACCGATGATCGTCGCGCGGGACATCGCCCACGCCAAGCTCAAGGAGCGGCTCGATGCCGGCGAGGAGTTGCCCGCGTACACCCGGGACTACATGGTGTACTACGCCGGCCCGGCCAAGAGGCCGGAAGGCCGCGCGTCGGGATCGTTCGGTCCGACCACCGCGGGGCGCATGGATTCCTACGTCGACCTCTTCCAGTCCCATGGCGGCAGCAGGGTGATGCTGGCCAAGGGCAACCGCTCGGCCCAGGTAGCCGAGGCGTGCAAGCGGCACGGGGGCTTCTACCTCGGCTCCATCGGCGGTCCGGCGGCGCGGCTCGCCGACCACAGCATCCGGAAGGTCGACGTTCTGGAGTATCCCGAGCTCGGCATGGAGGCGATCTGGAAGATCGAGGTCAATGACTTTCCCGCCTTCATCGTCACAGATGACAAGGGCAACGATTTCTACGCCCAACTGCTTGAACAAAAGCCGGCGACGTTGATCCGGTAGCGACGTTCGATCCAGACTAGAAGGTTCGCGGCGGACCGTTTCACAATTACCGAGGGAGGCAATCATGCGGAAAGTACTGATCGGAGTGGCGGTGGCGGGCTTGGCGGCGATGGCGGTTCCTGTCGTCGACGCCCAGGAGGGTGGCAACGAAGCTGACGGCTGGGAAGCCAGGCCTGATCAGGAGGGCGACATCAACGACGTGCTCCATTTCCGAACGATGGGCGATGGGGTGCACGCGACTACCAGCGGTCGCGGATTCGCCATCTTCTATCGTCCGGGGGACATGTCGTCCGGGGACTTCACCGTGAGCGCGACGTTCACGCAGGTGGAGCGTTCGGGTCACGCGAACGCCTACGGGCTGTTCTGGGGCGGCTCCAACCTGCAGGCCGACAACCAGCAGTACTCGTACTTCATGCTGCGCCAGGGCGGCGAGTACCTGATCAAGAAGCGGATGGGCGACGACCTGCCGACTCTCGTCGACTGGACCGCGAACGACGCCGTCAACGATCTGGACGCGGAGGGCCGGTCGACGAACACGCTCGCGGTGGAAGTCGGGAGTGACACGGTGCGCTTTCTCGTCAACGGCACGGAAGTGGCGACGCAGCCGCGGTCAGCGGTCGATTCCGACGGCATGGCCGGACTGCGGGTGACCCACCTGCTGAATGTGCACATCGCCGATCTCAATCTCGGTAACTGACACAGCCGTTCGGTCCAACTCTCGGCGGGAAGAGAGCGCGCGGGCGGTGAAGATCCTTGGCGTCGGCGCGGCGGTTGTCGCGGCAGGCATGATGGCAAGCCTGGTCGAGGCACAGGACCGGCCGCTCAGCACGCGGGGACACACGGCCACGCAGCTCGGGGGCGCCTACAACGGCGAGGGAGCCTACGAAGGCGGGAGTTGGATCGACATCCACTACGGGCGTCCGATCCTGCGCGGGCGGGACGGCATCTTCGGCGAGGGCGACGAGTACGGCCAGGGCATCTATGCCGGCGCGCCGATCTGGCGTGTGGGTGCGGATCAGACGACCACTTTCACCACCGAAGCGGATCTCCTGATCGGCGGGCAGCGTCTCGCGGCAGGCGAGTACACGATGTTCGCCGATCTGGCGGATCCGACAGAGTGGACGCTGATCTTTGCCACCTGGGGCGTCAAGCAGGACTTCCGCGAGGACAACCCCAACGCGCTCTGGGGCGCCTACGGCTACGACGACAGCAAGGACGTGATGCGGACCGCGATGAGGGTCGAAACCGTGAGCGATCGCGCCGATCAACTGATCATCGGGTTCCGCAACATGAACCAGCGGGGCGGTGAGATGTACGTCTACTGGGACAACCAGTTTGCCACCGTCCCGATTCAGCTCGCCAACTAGGCGATCGTCCGTCGCGCGCCGGCTCCGGCCTTCACGACGGCCTCCTGGATGATGACTGCGGCTCCCGCCCCCTTTACGCACCGGCAGATCCTCATCATCTACTCCGGCCTGATGGCCGGGATGTTCCTGGCGGCGCTCGATCAGATGATCGTCTCGACCGCGCTCCCCACCATCGTCGGGGAGCTGGGCGGCCTCGACTACTACTCCTGGGTGGTCACCGCGTATCTCCTCGCCGGAACCATCACGCCGCCGATCTTCGGCAAGCTGGGTGACATCTACGGCCGGCGGATCACCTTTCAGGTGGCGGTGGCGATTTTCCTGCTCGGATCCCTGATGGCGGGCCTCGCCTCCGGGATGATGGAACTGGTGCTGGCGCGCGGCGTGCAGGGCGTCGGCGCCGGCGGCGTGATGACGCTGACGTTCGCGATCATCGGTGACGTCGTCCCGGCGCGGCAGCGCGGGCGCTACATCGGCTACCTGGGGTCCGTCTGGGCCGTTGCCAGCGTGGTCGGTCCGCTGACGGGCGGCTTCATCGTCGACACGGTCTCCTGGCGCTGGGTATTCCTGATCAACCTGCCGATCGGCGCCATGGTGCTCGCGGTGATTGGGGTTGTGCTGAAGCTGCCGGCGACCCACCGACCCGCCCGACTGGACGTCGCGGGCGCGATGCTGTTGACGGCAGGCGTCAGCCTGGTCCTCCTCGCGCTCGTGCAGATCGAGCAGGGCGGACTGGCCGCGTGGCGAAACGCGGCGTTCTTCGGATCCGCCGGCGCCGGCGTAGCGCTGCTCGCCGGGTTCGTCTGGTGGGAGACGGTCGCCGAAGAACCGCTGCTCCCGCTCCGGCTGTTCCGCGTCCGCATCTTCTCGGTCTGCTCCGGCATCAGTCTGGCGACGGGCAGCGCGTTCTTCGGGACGGTAGTCTTCCTGCCGCTCTTCCTCCAGGTGGTGACCGGTCTGTCGGCCACCAACTCCGGCCTGCTGCTGCTGCCGCTGACCGGGGGCATCGTGGCGGGATCGGCCGGCTCGGGACGTCTCATCGCGGCCACCGGGCGCTACCGGATTTATCCAATCGCCGGCAGCATCTGCACGGTGATCGGCATGGCCTTGCTGAGCGTCATGAGCAACGGCACCTCCCGCGTCGTGATCTCCGGCACGATGCTGGTGGCCGGTCTCGGCTTCGGCATGCTCCTGCAGACGTCGCTGCTCGCCGTGCAGAATGCCGTCGAGCACCGGCACCTGGGCGTCGCCACGTCGTCGGCGCAGTTCTTTCGCCTGATGGGCGGCTCTTTCGGCGTTGCCATCTTCGGCGCGATCATGAACGTCCGCCTCGCGACTGAGCTGCCCGCGCGCCTCCCCGCGGCGACGGTCGCCGAGGTGGGGGGTGAAGTGACGCGGCTGCTCCAGAGCCCAACCGCCATCCGGGCGCTGCCGCCGGAAGTCGCGGCCGCCGTCGCCTCCGCCCTGGAGGTCTCGATTCAGACGATCTTCATGGTCGCCGTTCCGATCACGATCGTCGGCGTCGTCCTTGCGTTCATGCTGGACGAGATTCCGCTCCGCGAGACGATCGGTTCGGAGGTTGCCGGATCGAGCCCCGATCGAAAGGAATCGCCGGACTCACCGGAAGGTTGGCGCGTAGCGGACGACACGGGTGGGGGACCCGGATGAGGCGACTGGCCGGCGGAAGGGAGTGTGGCGGGAGCGGCTGCGCTCCCTGAGCCCTTGGATCGGCTAGGAGCCCGTGGTGAAACCCCGCGTAGCACCGAGAGCGGTGAGGCGCCCGCCTGACAAGGCGCGACGAGGGAGCATATTGGCCATAGGCGACCGAGGAGCAACGCCGTTCAGGCGGGATGCATCGCCGCTCGAATGTAGTGGGGGTTTCACCACGGGCTCCTAAAGCCAGAGGACCGGCGCCGGATACCTGGCAATCGTTGCGTCGGGGGTCACGATCGTCATTCCGCGCAGGATCGCCTGCGAGACCAGGCCGCGGTCGAACGGATCGCGGTGATGCGACGGCAGGACCGCGTCGTGCGCCGCGTCCCGCTCGTCGTACGGCAACGGCTCGATCCGCAACCGCTCACGCGCGCGGGTGATGAAGCGCTCCGGAGGCTCCGGAAGTGCCAACCGTCCCAACCGATACTTGATGGCGATTTCCAACGCCGAGAGCGCGCTCAGATACACGAGGTTGCCGGGGGAACGGCACTCGGTGCGGGTGTGCAGCGGCAACCGCGGATCGTCGGCGACCAGCCAGAGGAACGTGCAAGTGTCTAGCAGCAAGGTCACGGCTGTGCGCCCTGCCAGCGCCGGACAACCGGCCACGGGCCACCGGTCCGCTGCTCGAAGGCCTGCTGCGCGCGGGTGCCGTGACCGCCCAGACATCGGGTGACGCGCGGGGCTTCCTTGTCCGCGCGCCGATATGGGGTGCGCGCGAGCCAAGCGCCGGCGGCGGGAGGTTGCTCGGCCCCGGTCTGCACCAGGATCCCTGTTTCCTGCAGCCGCCGGACCACGCCGGACAGGATCGTCGACTCGGGAAGCGAGTGCGCGATGAAGAGCACCGCCTGGTCCTGCTCGGACCGCAGAATCACCGCCCTCGGTACGCCGTCGGCATCTCGCTCGTTGGGATCACTCAGGAGATGGAGGTCGTCATCGATGGCCAGTCCGTGGACGGCGGCCTCGACCTCCTCCTCCTGCACGTCGCGGTTGCCCCAGTAGAATGGCTCGCCCCGCCATCCATCGACCAGTTCAATCTCGGTCGCCGTCGCCGTAACGGTCCTCCTGACCGCCTCCGCCGTCTTCAGCGTCCCGTATCCCGGCCGGCCGGCCGGCTCGAACGCGAACTGACACTGGACGGCGCAGCCGGATCGGTCGGTCCACGACAGCATGTGGGCGAGTTCGTCCGGCGGCATCCTGACCCGCAGCAGGTTCGGCAACCCCTCGAGGTCACCGGCGACCTCGATGCGCGAAACATCCAGATCGAGCGAACTCTCGCCCCAACCGGCGCGACTCAGCCTGCAATCGGTCAGCGTCTGGTTCATTGCATTCAGCGGAGGATCCTCCGCCCCTGCGCCGCTATGGGGATCTGCTCGACCGCCTTAAGGGCAGCTTCGCGCTCGGTGGCGTGCGGCGACTGGAGGGACGGGATCACGGCCCTCAGATTCAGGGATACATCGCGGCGCCGAGGCTGGCGATGCTTCTGTTCGAAGAAGGTCTTCAGCCTGGTGTCCCACTGGCGGCGCATTTCCTCGTAGACCTTGGCACCTTGCGGCCTCACCGATCCTGCGGTGGCCGCCTCGTCGCCGCCGCCCTCGAAGGCCTGGAGCAGATCCTCGGGGAGCGGTTCGAAGAAGCTGTCGGGAATGACCAGGCCGGGGTAGATACCGACCGGCCGCGGTTCGTTCAGCGGCTGCGGCAGGGGACGGATCTCCGCGACCGGAACGTTCCGGCGGCAGAGCACGATGGTCTCTCCGCGTTCGACGCTGTCGATGTACTGGGACAGGTGCGCCTTGGCGTCCGCGAGATTGATCCTCCGCACAGGTCATATTCTAGGTCAACTGACATGACCATGTCATGGGAAACTGTGGTCACGGCGGGAAGCCCATCCCCTCTTTGCCAACGCCGCCGCAGGAGCGGCTGGGACGTAATTAAATTAATAGGCAGTAATGGTTAACATGGGAGTCCGGAATGACTTCCCATAATGCAATAGATGGCCGTAACTATTAATAAGGGTTCTGCGCCTTGCCAGCGCCAAGCCCGGAGGGTGACTAGAGAAAGTCGCCTTTCTCTAGCCGTGCGGTGCGGCGCAACGTCAACGGGATCAGCAAGTTGCGCTGATCCCGTTGACGAGGCTGACTACTCCGACGGCATCCGGCAGGAGAAGTTGGCTGCGTCGTCCGCGCTGCCGCTGCCGTTGTAGGCCGCCTGCTCCGGGTAGGGGCAGAGCGGTCGGGTGCGATCGACGCGGCCGTCGCGCTGCCGTTCGGCGAGGACGGAGTTGGGCGCGGCGCCCTCCTCCACCCAGGCTTCGAGGGCGGTCAGCATGTCGAAGCTGCTCGGGCCGTTGCCCCCACCGCAATGGCCCATGCCGGGGGCCATGAAGAGGCGGTAGTTGTCATGGACGGCGTCGCGCCCGCCGAGCGTGTCGAGGACGCGGTTGTAGTACTGCGTCGCGTTCGCCGGCGAGATCTGCGGGTCGCTCCAGCCGTGGTAGGCGATCAGCTTGCCGCCGCCGTCGAAGAAGGGCTGCAGGTTCGGGTCGATCGCGTTCAGGGTGTCGTTGTCCACCTCCTCGGCCCGGACGATGTCGGTCTCGAAGTTGAACTGATCGATGGTCCACTCCGGGTCGGCGAACGTCAGGTAGCGGAACTGCTCCAGACCGGTGGAACGGGCCGAGTTGGTCCAGCCCAGGTCGGTCCAGCCGAGTTCGCTGCCGGGCAACAGTCCGGTGATCGGCCGCCCGGTGGCCGGATTCTCGGGCGACGAGTAGAGCATCCGCACCGCGCTCACCTGCGGCGGCGTGAGACATCCTTCGCTGTCCGAGCCCTGACATGCGAGCGCCGCCGGATCGAAGTCGCACCGCTCCGGGTCGCCCACCACGCCATCGGCAACGCCGTCGTTGGCGTCGCACGCCTCCAGCACCGCGTTGTGGACGAGTTGGCGCGTCGCTTCCGGCAACTGCATCGCCGGGTCCGCTTCGAGCGGCTTCGCCACGCGGAGGGCCGCCCCGGCGCGGTCGGTCCAGGCGTTACCCGGCGCGCCGGCGATGATCCCGTCGAAGTCCTCCGGGAAGCGCTGGGCCGCCTTCATGGCCTGCCGGCCGCCGGCCGAGCACCCGACCCAGTACGAGTAGCGGGGCGCCTCGTCGTAGTACGCCTCGATCAGCGCCTTCGAGACGTCCGACATCTCGTGCACCGCGCGCCAGCCGAAGTCGATCACCTTCTCCGGATGGCCGATGCCGAAGCTGGCCGTGTTCCCCTCGTGGCCGGTATCGGTGGAGCTGCCCGCGTAACCGCGCGCGAGCGCCTGGGCCAGCGAGTTGTGGCGGATCGATCCGGTGAACGCGCCGTTCCCGACCGCCTGGTACTTGCCGTTCCAGTCATCGGCGCCAGCGGGGAGCCAGATCTCCACCTTGATGTCGGAATCGGACGACGGCGTGCGGGTTGCCAGGACGCGGCAGAAGGCCGGCAGTGCGGCGTACATCTCGGCGCCGCGCCCACCACCGCCGGGCGGCGTGAACGCGCCCGCCGCGACCGCCTCCGCGCCGGTGATCTCCGTGTTCGGCAGCGACAGCGACATCAGGTCCGCGCAGGCAGCGGACTGCGCTGCAACCAGGCCAGCGGTGCCGGCGCCGCCGACGGCGGCCACCCGCGTGCCGGCGTCGATGCCTGCGCCAACCGCAGCGGCGACGAACGCGATCAGGGCGGTGGTGAACATGCGCTTCATGGGTCTTCTCCTCGTCGATTGGCCGCGCACCGGATCCGGTCACTCATCCGGCCGTCCGGCGGCGGCCACGGATTCCTAAAACATCGCAATCGGGTTCGCGGGGCTGCCGGTGCCGCGCGCGACGTTGAGCGGCAGGCCCATGAACATGAACTCGTATCGGCCTTCTTCGGCGCACGCGCCGGCGAGCGGCTCGAGCAGCGCGTTGTCGAGCAGGGCGACGCCGAAGTTGAACAGCACGCCATGCATCGGGAACGCGAGGTTGTAGGGATCGGGCCGCGCGTCCATCATGTCCCACCCGAGCAGGCAGACGTCATGGTCGCGGACGAACTTCGCGCAGGTGGCGCTCAGCCCGGGACGGTCGCCCCCGCCGTAATCGCCGCCCGCCCGGACGAACGGGTCCTTTCCGCTGTAGACGAGCAGCGCATCGCCCGGCTCGACAGTCACCCCCTCCGACTCGGCGATCTCCTCCAGCTCCCAGCCCTGCACCGGGCGGTCGGGCTCGACGTACTGCTCGTCCCGGTGTCGCGGCACGTCGAGCAGGACGCCCTTCGTGACGATGCCTTCCTTCCAGGCGCCGATCGCGCCCCACTGCGCCCCCTGCGTCGTCACCCCCTCGTCCGGGTCGCGCCCGCCCCACATCCCGTCGACGTCCCACATGTGGCAGAGCGCGTCGATGTGGGTGACGGTCTGGCCGTGGTAGATGAAGCCGAGGTAATCGACGCAGGAGCCGGCGCCGTTCGGGCGCGGGTTCTTCCGGATGAAGTGCTGCTCCGGCTCGAAGACCCGACTCATCGACACCCGCCGGCCGTTTCGGACCAGCCGGGCGGCCGCGGCGCTCTTCTCCGCCGTCACCAGGTTGATGGCGCCCTTCTGATCGCCGTCGCCCCAGCGCCCCCAGTTGCGGCGATCGGCGTAGACCGCTTCCATTTCCGCCTGGCTCGGCATCCGGGCGTCGGACTGCAGCGCCTCGACCGCCTTCGCGCTCCGCGCCATTCCCGCGCCGGCCGCCGCCACCCCCATCGTCGTCAGGAACCGTCGTCTGGTCGGAGCCATGGAAATCCCTCCTGAAGCCCTTGTTTCGGCCCATGCTACCGCACCCGCTTACCGATTGACACACTCCGCGCTTCGATTCAGAATTGGTTCGATTTCCCAATGGGGTCGGGGTCTGCGCGCTGTCGTGAGGCCTCGTCCGGCGCATCGAATGTCGAAAAGTGCGCGCTTCGCATTTGTGGAGGCGACCGGTGGCGTCGCCGTCCTCCTGGCGGCGGCTGCACTCGCCGCTGCCTCCCCGCAGGCCGCGGGTGAACCCGCCGCCGCCGGCGCGCTCGATCAGCAGGCCCTCCTCGACCGCTACTGCGTCACCTGTCACAACGACCGTCTGGAGACCGGCGGCTTCTCGCTCGGCTCCGTCGACGTCGCCGATGTGGCAGCGCATCCCGAGCAGTGGGAGAAGGTGGTTCGAAAGCTGCTGGCCGGGGCGATGCCACCCCGTCCCCGGCCGCGCCCGGACGATGCGACCTACAACGCCTTTCGCGCCTGGCTCGAAGGCGAGCTGGACGCCGTGGCCGCCGCCGATCCGAACCCGGGGCGGACCGAGACATTCCACCGGCTCAGCCGCACCGAGTACCGCAACGCCGTACGCGACCTGCTGGCGCTCGATGCGAACGTAGACGAGTTGCTTCCGGCGGACGACACCAGCTACGGCTTCGACAACATCGCCGGCGTGCTGGGCGTCTCGCCGACGCTGATGGATCGCTACCTGTCCGCCGCGCGCAAGGTGAGCCGCCTGGCGGTGGCGTCACCCGTGCCGTCGCCCACCGCCGAGACCTTCCGGATCGCTTCCGACCTGGGGCAGGACGCCCGGATGGAAGGCCTCCCGTTCGGCACGCGTGGCGGGATGCTGGTCGAGTACAACTTCCCGGAAGACGCCGAGTACGTCATCGAAGTGCTGCCGGACGGTCCGCTGCGGATTGAGCCGCACGACCTGGAGATCACGATCGACGGCGAACGGATCGAGCTGCTGACCGTCGGCAGGCGGCCCGACGCGAACGACCCGCGCGGCCTCTACATCCCGGAGATCGAAACGCTCGAGGTGCGCGTCCCGGTCACCGCGGGGCCGCACGAGGTGGGCGTCGCGTTCCTCCGCAAGACGTCTGCCGAGCCGGAAGGAATCCGCAAGCTGTACCTCCGGCCGTTCACCGGGGAGGGATCCGGCGGCGATTCCCGCTACCAGCCGTACGTCGAGAGCGTAACGATTGCCGGGCCATACGAGTCGAGCGGTGCGCGCCCGGTCGACGAGACCCCGAGCCGGGAGCGGATCTTCACGTGCCGTCCCGCCGCCGATGCGACGGCCGGCGACGAGAACGCGTGCGCGCGGGAGATCCTGTCGACCCTCGCCCGGCGCGCGTTCCGACGCCCGGCCGACAAGGAGGATGTCGACCGCCTGTTCGACTTCTACGAGCGGGGCCGCGACGGCGCCGGCTTCGACACCGGCTTCGACACCGGCATCGAGATGGCGCTCCGCCGGCTGCTGGTCAGCCCGGAATTCCTCTTCCGCGTCGAGCGCGACCCGGAGGGCGCGGCGGCGGCCACGAACTACCGCATCGGCGACCTCGAGCTGGCGTCACGCCTGTCGTTCTTCCTCTGGAGCAGCATCCCGGACGACGAGCTCATCGACCTGGCCGAGCGGGGCGAGTTGAGCGACGCGGCCACCTTCGACACGCAGGTGGAGCGGATGCTGGCCGACCCGCGCTCGGACGCGCTCACGAGCAACTTCGCCGGCCAGTGGCTGACGCTGCGGAACGCCGCCGCGGTGCAGCCGGACGAAGACATCTTTCCCGATTTCGGCGAGGGGCTCCGCCGGGCGTTCCGCCGCGAGACCGAGCTGCTCTTCGACAGCGTGCTGCGCGAGAACCGGAGTGTTCTCGACCTGCTCGCCGCGGACTACACGTTCGTCAACGAGCGGCTCGCACGGCACTACGGCATTCCGGGAGTGCGCGGCAGCCACTTCCGCCGCGTCGCGCTCGACGACCCGGCGCGCGGCGGACTGCTGGGCCACGGCAGCATCCTGACCGTCACCTCGTACGCCAACCGCACCTCGCCGGTGAACCGCGGCAAATGGGTGCTCGAGAACATTCTCGGAACGCCGCCGCCGCCCCCGCCGCCCAACGTGCCGGAGCTGGAAACCGCCGAGGGAGGGCGGGCCCTGTCGATGCGCGAGGCGATGGCCCAGCACCGCGCCAACCCGGTCTGCGCGAGTTGCCACCGGCTGATGGACCCGGTCGGTCTGTCGCTGGAGAACTTCGACGCGATCGGACGCTGGCGCGACCGGAGTGAGACGAAGCAGCCGATCGACGCCTCGGGTGAACTGCCCGACGGCTCCACGTTCGGCGGGCCGGCCGAGTTGAAGGCGGTGCTTCTGCGGCACCCCGACCGATTCGTTACGACTGCCACCGAGAAACTGCTCACCTACGCCCTCGGCCGTGGGGTCGAGTACTATGACGCCCCTACGATACGGGCGATTGTCCGGGACGCCGCGGCCGACGACTATCGTCTGTCGACGCTCATCCGGGGGATCGTCCGGAGCGCGCCGTTCCGGATGAGGAGAACGCCGTCATGATCATGTCGAAGACGTCGCTGCCCCGCCGGACCTTCCTCCGCGGGGTGGGTGCGACGCTGGCGCTTCCGCTCCTCGACGCGATGGTGCCGGCCGGCACCGCGCTGGCGCAGACGGCCGCGAAGCCGACGCCGCGCCTCGGCTTCATCTACATCCCGAACGGCGCCAACATGGCGGAGTGGACACCGCCGGGCGACAGCGGCCGGCTTGAGCTGTCCCGCTGCCTGCAGCCGCTCGCCAACGTGCGTGACCACGTCGTCATTCCGACCGGCCTGGATCACCGGCAGGCGGAGGCGTGGGGTGACGGCAACGGCGAGCACTCGCGCGCGAGCGCGGTCTGGCTGAACGGCATCCACCCGAGGCGGACCGAGGGTGCGGATGTCCGCGCGGGCACGACGGCGGACCAGATTGCCGCCGCCACGCTCGGCCAGGAGACGCCGCTGCCGTCGCTCGAGCTGGCGCTCGAGAACAGCTTTGTCGTCGGCAACTGTGACAACGGTTACTCCTGCGTCTACACCAACACCTTCTCGTGGCGGACGCCCACCACGCCGCTCCCGATGGAGCACAATCCGCGCGTCGTCTTCGAGCGCCTGTTCGGCGAAGGCGGGACCGAGGAGCAGCGTGTCGCCCGCCTGCAGGACGACCGGAGCATCCTCGACGCGGTGCGCGAGGACATGGTGCGGCTGGATCGGAGCCTCGGCGCCGCCGACCGCTCACGCGTCACGCAGTACCTCGAGGCGGTGCGCGAGATCGAGCGCCGCATCTCCCGCTCGGAGGCCCAGTCGGACGCCGCGCTGCCGGAAGTTCTGGAGCGCCCGGTCGGCATCCCGGAGTCGTTCGACGAGCATGCGAAGCTGATGTTCGACCTGCAGGCGCTCGCGTTCCAGGCCGACGTCACTCGGGTCTTCACCTTCCTGATCGGCCGGGAGCAGACGTCGCAGAGCTTCCCGGAGATCGGCGTGCCGGATCCGCATCACGCGATGTCGCATCACCAGATGGACGTCGAGCGGCTCGAGAAGTACGCCATGATCAACACCTACCAGGTGAGCCTGCTGGCTGACTTCCTCGAGAAGCTGGCCGCGACGCCGGACGGCGACGGCACGCTGCTCGATCAGTCGATGATCCTCTACGGCGGCGGCATCAGCGACGGCGATCAGCACTCGCACCTGGACCTGCCGCTGATCCTGGCCGGCGGAGGCGCCGGCACGCTGAAGGGAGGCCGCCACCTGAAGTACGAGGGCGAAGTCCCGATGACCAACCTGCTGGTCAGCGTGCTCGACAAGGCGGGCATCCCGGTCGACGAACTGGGCGACAGCACCGGCCGTCTGCCGACGGAAACCCTCGCGGACATCTGACATGGCTGCCGGTTGGTGGGCCGGGATGGTTGGGTGCGCCGGCGTCCACGCCGGCAGGTCGTCGATGCGAATCACAATCGTCGCCCTCGGTATCCTTGCCCTCACGCTGGCCTCCGCGGCCGGGGCGGCCGGGGCGGCCGGGGCGTCCGCGGCCCGCGCCGCCGACACGCCGCTCATCGACGCGGTCAAGGCGGGCGACGCCGAGGCGGTGCGGACGCTGCTCGCGGACGGCGTCGCGGTCAGCGAGGCGGAGGCCGACGAAACGACGGCGCTCCACTGGGCCGCCCATCACGACGATCTCGAGATCGCCCAACTGTTGCTGGATGCCGGGGCAGGGGTCGATGCGACGAATCGCTACGATGTCGTACCGCTCGCGCTTGCTTCGCTCAACGGCAGCACGCCGATGATCACCCGCCTGCTCGAGGCGGGGGCCGACCCGAACCGCGCCAACCCCGAGGGGGAGACGCCGCTGATGACCGCGGCGCGGACCGGGAACGGGGACGCCATCGACGCCCTGCTGGCGCATGGCGCCGAAGTGGACGCGGTCGAGGCGTGGCGGGGCCAGACCGCCCTGATGTGGGCCACCGCGCAGAATCAGGTGGCGGCGGTCGAACGGCTGCTCGCTGCCGGCGCCGATCCGAACGCCCGCTCCGGGAGGGGTTTCACGCCGGTGCTCTTTGCCGCGCGCGAAGGGAACGTCGGCGTGCTTGCGCCGCTCGTGCGCGCCGGCGCGAACGTCGATGACGTGCTGCCGGAGCGCAACCTGAGCGCCCTGGTGCTCGCTGTCTACAACGCGCAGTACGACTTCGCGAAGGCGTTGCTCGATGAGGGCGCCAACCCCAACGCCGCCGAGAACGGCTGGACCGCGCTCCACCAGGTGGTCTGGACCCGCCGTCCGAACCTGGGTCGCAATCCGCCCTTCCCGGTGCCGCTGGGTGAGCTGGACGCCTTCGACATGGTGCGCACCCTCGCCGCGGCCGGCGCGGACCTGAACGCGCGCCAGACGAGAGAGCCGCGCGACGGCAACCGCAACCTGCTGAATCGGATTGGTTCGACGGCGTTTCTGCAGGCGGCAAAGGTGGCCGACCTCGAAATGATGCGGTTGCTGGTCGACCTGGGCGCGGATCCGTCCATCCCCACGGAGGAGGGGGCGACCCCGCTGATGGCGGCCGCCGGCGTAGGCATCTGGAAGATCGGCGAGAACCCCGGCACCAACGAGGAAGCGCTCGCCGCCGTCAGGCTCGCCTGGGAGCTGGGGAACGACGTGAACGCCGTCGACGCGAACGGCGATACGGCACTCCATGGTGCGATCCACCGGGGCGCGGGCAACATCGTCCGTTTCCTGGTCGAAAAAGGGGCGAATATGGACGCCGTGAACGAGAAGGGCTGGTCGGCTCTCTCGATCGCGCAGGGGGTTTTCTATCCCAACACGTTCAATCGGCATCCGGAACTGATGGATTTGCTGACCGAGCTGGGCGCCGATCCGGATGCGGGAATGCGGCGGCCGGAGGACCTCTCCCCGGCGGAACGCCTGGCGCTTGCCCAGCAGCAGGAGCAGTAGCCGTGAACATTGAAGATAGAGGTCGATTGACCGGGATACCGGACGGGCCCGGACTCAGGAGGAACGATATGAACGCGCGCACTTGCAACTCGTGGCGCACGCTGCGGCTCGGATCCGTCAGTGCGGCCCTTGTCGGCGCCATTGCCCTCTTGGGAGCGATGCCGAGCGCGGAGGAGACCGCGCAGATGGCCGAAGGCTTCATCAGCGGCGTCGTCGAGAGCAGCAACGGCCCGGAGGGAGGCGTCTGGGTAATTGCCGAGACCGAGGAGTTGGAGACGAAGTTCGCCAAGATCGTCGTCACTGCCGATGACGGCCGCTTCGTCCTGCCCCAGTTGCCGGATGCCACCTACGACGTGTGGGTCCGCGGCTACGGGCTGGTCGACTCGGAGAAGGTGAAGCTGTCGCCCGCGGCGGAGGACGTCACGCTCGAGGCGGTCATCGCGCCGAACGAGCAGGCGGCGGCGCACTACTACCCGGGCAACTACTGGTACTCGCTGATCGAACCGCCGCCGGCGAGCGAGTTCCCTGGCACCGGGCCGGACGGGAACGGCATCGCCGAGAGCATGCGGACGCAGCAACACTGGGTCGACGTGATGAAGCAGGGCTGCCAGCTCTGTCATCAGCTCGGCAACACCGCGACCCGCGTCGTCCAGCAACTCGACGACTTCGACTCCACGGCCGCCGCGTGGGATCACCGGGTGCAGACCGGCCAGCGCGGTACTTCGATGAGCGCCGCCATAAGCCGGATGGGCCGGCAGCGCGCACTCGGGATGTTCGCCGACTGGACCGACCGGATCGCCGCCGGCGAGACGCCGCCGCGTCCGCCGCGTCCGGACGGCGCGGAGCAGAACCTGGTGGTCACGCTCTGGGACTGGGGGCTGGACACGTCCTTCATCCATGACGAGATCACGACCGACAAGCGGAACCCGAACGTCAACGCCGGCGGTCCGGTCTACGGCGTCTCGGCGGGCCACGGCAGCCTGACGATCGTCGACCCGGTCGAGAACTCCGCCGTCGAGCTGCCGATCCCGGTGCGGCCGGCGGATCCGAACTCGGTGCCGTCGCGCTTCCCGCAGGAGCAGCTCCAGCCGTCGTACTACTGGGGCGATCAGCTCCTCTGGGGCCGGGGCGGTCCGGATGGGAACGAGAACTCGGCCGATCCGCACAACCCGATGATGGATCAGGAGGGCCGCGTCTGGATGACGTCGACGGTCCGCGCCCGCCCGAACCCCGACTGGTGCCGGGAGGGGTCGGACAATCCGTACGCCGAGTACTTCCCGCTGAACCAGAGCGGACGGCAGGCGTCGTACTACGACCCGGAGACGGAGAAGTTCGTCCTCGTCGACACCTGCTTCGGGACACACCACCTGCAGTTCGGCGAGGACGAGAACGACACCCTCTGGTTCAGCGGCGACGGCAACGCGATCGGCTGGATCGACACGAAGCTGTACGACGAGACAGGTGACGAGCAGTTCTCGCAGGGCTGGTGCCCGACCGTCGTCGACACCAACGGCGACGGCAAGATCACGAAGCCGTGGAACGAGCCGAACCGCCGCGGCGAGGTGGAGATGGACCCGAGCCTCGATACGCGGATCGTCGGCTTCGGCTACGGGATCATCCCGCACCCGACGGACGATTCGGTCTGGATCAGCCGCACCGGGCCGTTCCCCGGCCGCCTGGTCCGCCTGGACCGGGGCGACAATCCGCCCGAAACCTGCATCGCGGAGGTCTACGAGCCGCCCTCCATCGAGAATCCGAACGTCGACCCGATGAACACCGGCTTCGCGCCGCGCGGCATCGACGTCGACCGGAACGGCGTGATCTGGGCGGCGCTCTCGGGCAGCAGCCAGATGGCGAGCTTCGACCGGACGAAGTGCGCCACGCTGAACGGTCCCGGGGCGACCGGCCAGCACTGTGTCGAGGGGTGGACGCTCTACGACGTGCCCGGCCCGCAGATGAAGGGGGTCGAGACACCGGGCAGCGCCGACTACCACTATTACAGTTGGGTCGATCAGCACAACACGCTGGGCCTCGGGGACAACATCCCGATTGCCAACGGATCGGGGTCCGATTCGCTGCTGGCCCTCGATCCCGAGACCGGCGAGTGGACCACGCTGCGGGTGCCGTACCCGATGGCGTTCTACTCCCGCGGCCTCGACGGCCGGATCGACGACCCGAACGCCGGTTGGAAGGGCCGCGGCCTCTGGGCCAACTACGGCGCCAACTACATCTGGCACACCGAGGGCGGCAAGGGCACCAGGAGCAAGATGGTGCACTTCCAGCTTCGGCCGGATCCGCTCGCCAGGTAGGACGCGGCGGGTTCGTTCGTAACGGTCCGGAGGGGGCAGGCGCCGCGCGCGGCTGTCCCCTTCGTCTTTCTGGCGAGGTGGCGCGTCGAGTGGGTGAGAGATGCGTGAGGGGAGAAGCAACGTCATGAGTGCTGGTCGTCATCGGGCGCAGGTCGCTGCGTTGGCCGCGTCGCTGCTCGGCGCCGCCGTGCTGATCGCGGCGCCCGCCGCGCAGACGGAGGACGGCGGCGCGCCTGGCGCCGCCGACTGGCCGTTCATCGGCGGCGACTGGGCGAACTCGCGCTACTCGACGCTCGACGCGATCAACACGTCGAACGTCGCCTCGCTCGGCGCCGCGTGGGTGATGCCGTTCGAGGGACGCGCCACGACCCGTGCGACGCCGGTGGCGGAGGACGGCGTGCTGTACATCGGCTCCGGCACCTACCTCTACGCGGTGGACGGCGCGACGGGCGAGACGATCTGGGTTGTGCGTCCCGACGAGGACGCTCCGGCCGATCTCGATGCGGCCGGCATTGGCGCCATCCTGAACGCCGGACGCGCCATCCCGTCGCCGCCCGGTGTCGCTCTGGGAGACGGCAAGGTGTTCGTCGGTCTGATGGACGGCCGTGTCGCGGCGGTCGATCAGGCGACGGGAGAGTTCCTCTGGACGACGCAGATCGGCTACGACCCGCCGAAGAGGGGACAGGCGGTCTCCGGTTCGCCGCTCTACGTCGATGGCAACGTCTACGTCGGCCTGGCGAACGGTGACTGGGCGTTCCGCGGCAAGGTGGTTTCGCTGGACGCCGAGACGGGCGAGGTGCGCTGGGAGTTCCACACCATCCCCGGACCGGGGGAGCCGGGCCACGAAACCTGGCCGCAGGCGGACGAGGAGTGGGGCCACGTCTGGGAGCAGGGGGGCGCCGGCGTCTGGCATGTCGGCAACGCCGACCCGGACCTGGGCCTCGTCTACTTCGTCACGGGGAACGCCGTGCCGATGTTCGGCGGTGAGGCGCGCCGCGGCGACAACCTCTACACGGCGTCGATCCTCGCGCTCGAGATGGACACCGGTGAGCTGCGCTGGCACTACCAGGTGGTGCACCATGACCTGTGGGACGCCGACATCGCGATTGCGCCGCTCCTCTACGAAGCGCAGGTGAACGGCCAGCCGCGGCCGGCGCTTGCCGCGCTCCGGGCGGACGGCTTCTTCTTCCTGCTCGATCGCGAGACGGGCGAGCCGGTCTACCCGGTCGAGGAGCGGGAGGTGCCGCAGGATCCCTTCAACTTCACGGCGTCGACGCAGCCGTTCCCGGTCGGCGCCGAGAGCGTCATCGGCGACTGCTCGATGTGGCGCGACCGGGTGGCGCCCCCCTTCGTCCTGAGCTGCAGCGTGTTCACGCCGCCGTACCTCGGGCGGGACGACGTCGTGGCGCCCGGCGCGCCGATCCCGCGCGTTCGCGTGACGCCCATCGCCTACAGCCCCGACACGCGCTTCCTCTACGCGCAGGGAACCGCGAACGTAGGCCGCGCCCGGCGGATCAGCGACGACCCCTGGTTCCGCGGCGGCGCGCCGTCATACACCAACCTGCCGCCGTCGGTCGGCATTCTCGCCGCCATCGACACGCGCACCAACCGGATTGCCTGGCAACACGAAATGAGCCCGGCGCTCCTCGGCACCAGCGGCCCGCTCGCCACCGCCGGCGGCCTCGTCTTCCGCGGTTCGGGTGACGGCAACCTCCAGGCCTACAATGCGGAGAACGGCGAGCTGCTCCGGCAGTTCCAGACCGGCCAGCCGCGGGCGCGCGGGCCGGCCATGACCTACGAGGCAGGCGGACAGCAGTTCGTTACCCTGGCGATGGGGCCGGAGCTCTGGGCGTTCCGCCTGGGCGGCGACCTGTCGGAACGGGAGGCGCCGCCGGCGTCGGGACGGCGCGCCGCGACGCGCGAGACGAACGAGATCATGACGTCGACGATGGTCCAGAGCGCCGAGCGCGGGGTCGGCCTCCGCTACGCGGTGGACGAACATGCGTTCAGTCCGTCCCGTGCGCGCGTTCGCGTCGGGACCACCGTAACGTTCGTCAACAGCGGAGACATGACCCACGCTGTTTCGGCGACCGACGCCTCCTGGACCACCGGCCCGCTGCTCCGCGCGCAGTCGGGCTACGTCCGGATGGAGCGTGCCGGGACGTTCACGTATCACTGCGAGGAGCATCCCTGGGCAATGGGACAGATTGTGGTGGAGCCATGATGAGGAAAGAGGATGATGATGACCACGAACATGAAGCGATACGGTTTGGCAATTGCCGCCGCGGCAGTGGCGACGGCGTTCGCGGTCGCGTGCGGCGGCGGCGGGGCTGGTGAGGCGCCGGCCGAAGACGCGGCGGCGATGGACGAGGCGCCGTCGGCGCCCGGGTACACGGTGTACGTCACCAACGAGTACTCCGGCGACCTGACCGTCATCAGCGGCGGGACGAACGAGGTGGTGGACACCATCCCGCTTGGCAAGCGTCCCCGCGGCGTCAAGGTGTCGCCGGATGGCACGCGACTGTTTGTCGCGCTGAGCGGCTCACCCCCTGCGCCCCCCGGCATCGACGAGAGCACGCTCCCGCCCCCCGACCGCGCGGCCGACGGCATCGGCGTCGTCGACCTGGCCGCCGGCGAGATGGCAACCATGGTCCGCGCCGGCACCGATCCCGAGCAGATGGCGGTGAGCAGCGACGGCGCGCGGCTCTATGTCGCCAACGAGGATGGCGGGGCGGCGAGCGTCGTCGATGTCGCGACCGGCGAGATCCTTGCGGAGGTTCCGGTCGGCGGCGAGCCCGAGGGCGTCCGCATCAGCCCCGACGGCAGCGTCGTCTATGTCACCTCGGAAGAAGACAATCAGGTGACCGCCATCGACACCGCAACCAACGAAGCGGTCGCGCAGTTCGAGGTGGGCGCCCGCCCCCGGGCCAGTGCGTTCTCCCCGGACGGCAACCGCGCCTATGTAACCGCCGAGAACAGCGGCACCGTCCATGTGGTGGACACGGCGACGCACCAGGTGCTCCACACCATCGACCTTTCCGGGCTGGGCGATCTGGTCCGTCCCATGGGCGTCGTCGTCTCCCCCGACGGGACCCGCATCTACGTCACCACCGGCCGCGGCCGCACCGTCGTCACCATCGACGCCGCCACGTGGCAGCCGATGGCGACCGTCGAAGTGGGACAGCGTCCCTGGGGCATCGCCGTCACCCCCGACGGCCGCTACCTCTACACCGCGAACGGTCCGTCCAACGACGTCAGCGTCGTCGACACGGAGACGAACCAGGTGGTCGCGACCATCCCCGCGGGCGAGAGGCCGTGGGGCATCGCCATCGTCGGGGAGTGACGGGATGATTTCGTCGCGGGGTGTCCTCATCGAGGACCCAAGGGGAACATGCTGACCCGGCTGCAGGTTTCCGGTTTCAAGAATCTGGTGGACGTGGACGTGCGCTTCGGTCCATTCACCTGCGTTGTCGGTCCCAATGGTGCGGGAAAGTCCAATCTGTTCGACGCGATCCGGTTTCTGCACGCCCTGGCCGGCCACACACTGATGGAGGCGGCCGCTTCGGTGCGGGACCAGGACCGCCGGACCGCGGACGTCCGGAACCTCTTCCACCAAGCGGGCGGCCGCCATGCCGAACGAATGTCATTTGCCGCGGAGATGGTTGTACCCGAGAAGGCCGTCGACGACCTGGGACAGGAAGCCACGGCCAGCATCACTCTCCTGCGCTATTCGCTGGAGCTCGCGTACAGGGATACCGGTGACAGTTTGACGCCGGGGGTATTGGAAATCACGAAGGAGGAGTTAGTACACATACCCCAGGGCGCCGCCTGGAAGCACCTCCCGTTTCCTCATCGAATGAAGGACTGGCGGCGATCCGTAGTGCGGGGTCAACGACGTGCTCCCTACTTCATCTCCACGGAGGAAGACGGCGGCCACCGGGTCATCACGCTGCACCAGGACGGCGGTGGCAGCGGACGTCCGTTGCGCCGCTCCGCGGCCAACTTGCCGCGCACGGTGCTGTCGGTGGCCAGCGCTGCGGAGAGTCCCACCGTGGTGGTCGCGCGCCGTGAAATGGAGGCCTGGCGGATGCTGCGACTGGAGCCGTCGGCACTCAGGCGGCCCGATGATTTCTCTTCACCGACACGTCTCGGGACGGACGGAAGCCATTTGGCGGCCACCTTGTACCGCCTGGCTCGCCATGCGGGGGCGGACATCGGAGACACGGCCGCGGACGCTGGCGCGCAGACTCGCAGCCGGGTTGCCATTCGACTGAGTGAATTGATCGACGACGTGCGCGACATAAGTGTCGACCGGGACGAAAGGCGGGAGTCGCTTACCTTGCACGCGACAGATGGCGAGGGTACGCGTCACCCGGCCCGTGCGTTGTCAGACGGCACTTTGCGCTTTCTGGCCTTGGCAGTGCTGGAGATGGACCCGGAAACGCAGGGGGTTCTCTGCCTCGAGGAGCCGGAGAATGGCATTCATCCGGCGCGGATTCCGGCGATCCTGAAACTGCTTCGTGACATCGCGGTCGACACATTCGAGCCTGCGGGACCGGATAATCCACTACGCCAGGTGATCGTCAATACTCATTCGCCGGCCGTGTTCCAGGAAGTTCCGGACGACAGCGTCGTCTTCGTCAAGGCACGGGAATCAGCGGACGAACACCAACGCCTTTTCCGGAAAGCCCATTTCTACTGCCTGTCGGACACCTGGAGAGCCAAGCCCGGCGGCGCGCTCACCGTCGTGGCCCGCGAGGATCTGCTTGCTTACCTGAATCCGGTGCCGAGACAGGAACCCAGGGAGGCAAAGGCGAGGGAAATACGGGTCGTTGACCGCGACGACATGCAAATCCTTCTGCCTCTGCGTTCTCCACCGTCGTAATTCCGCGTCCACGGGAGGTCAGATGCCGAGGCCAGCAGTTCACAGGATGAACAGGATTGGAGCAGCGTGCGCCGCCGTGGTGCTGGCTGCGTCGCCGGTGGTGGCCCAGCGCGGCGACGGAGCGCTTCCCCGCACCCCCTGGGGCGATCCGGATCTGCAGGGGATCTGGAACAACTCGACGACGACGCCGCTGGAGCAGATGACCGAAGCCGAGCTGCAGCGCAACCGTGACGCGCGGGCGCCGGTGATCGAGGCGACGCGGGGCACCGGCGCCGCGTGGCCGGAGACCGGAGGACGACTGGAGCAGCCGTCCCTGGTCATCGATCCGCCGGATGGCCGAATCTCGTTGACGCCGGACGCGATCGCCCGGCTGGTGGCGCGCGAGAAGGCGCGCGAGGGCCGGGGCGAGGGGGACTCGTGGCTCGACCGGAACAGTTGGGAGCGCTGCATCTCCCGGACGATGCCGGTCCAGATGATCCCCAACCTCTACAACAACAACTACCAGATCCTCCAGACGCCCACCCACGTCGCGGTCCAGATCGAAATGATCCACGAGACCCGGATCATCCCGATCGACGACCGCCCGCATTCGTCGGACAACATCCGGCAATGGCTGGGCGACTCGCGCGGCCGCTGGGAGGGCGACACCCTGGTGGTCGAGACGATTCACTTCCACGATCGCCTGGACGGCGGCGACTATCAGCCATCGCACATTCTGCAGACCGGTCACCGCGGCCCCGGCGACACGCTGCGCATTGTGGAGCGCTTCACCCGCGTCGACGCCGAGACGATCGACTACCGGTTCACGGTGGAGGATCCCTTCACTTACACTCGTCCGTATACCGTGGCGATTCCCCTCCGGTGGCGGGAGAACCAGGCGCCGATCTACGAGTACGCCTGTCACGAGGGCAACTACACCATGTTGAACCTGCTCTCCGGCGCGCGCGCCAACGAGGATCTCGCCCTCGAAGCCGCCGCGCTCGTTTCCCAGCAGCGGATCAACGGGGGACACCCCGGCGTCCGAGAGCCGGTGGTGCCGTTCGTGTCGGACCGGTAGTTCGGGGTGATATCATGCGGAACACTGTGGTCGACAGGGGGTTCAGGATGAGTCAGTTCAGCCGCACGTTGCTTGTTGGATTCGCGCTGGTCGCCTTCGGTCTCGCCGGTACGGCGGGAGCGCAGGAAGAGGTGATCGCGCGGGGGGACGCTATCGGGAATTCGCCGGTGGTCGACCTCGCCGACGCGCTCGGCACCATCCACGCGTATACGGACACCAGCGTGATCCTGGAGGGCTCGGTTCACAGGGTGTGCCAGGTCAAGGGGTGCTGGATGGAGCTCGTGCAGGAGGGCGCCTCGCGCGGCCTGCGGGTCACCTTCAAGGACTACGGCTTCTTCGTGCCCACCGACTCGGACGGCTACGCGGCGCGCATCGAGGGGATGTTCGAGACCAACGTCTTCTCGAAGCGCGATGCGGACCACCTGATCGAAGAGGGTGTCGCCCTGACGCGCAATCCGGACGGCACGGCGACCGAGGTGAGCTTCGTCGCTTCCGCCGTCGAGCTCCGGTCGGCCGGCAACTAGCGGGCGGGCCGCCGCGGCGGCCCGCAACGCGGATTCACTTCACCGCCCGTATCTAGCGGGGATTTCATCACGGGCTCCCAGGCGTGACGACGGCCAGCGCCGCCGGAGATCCGGCAATTACGCTCGGCATCGAGGAAGAGTTCTTCCTCGTCGACCCCGAGACGCGCGACCTGCTGGCCGATCCCGACCCCGCCATCTTCGAGGCGTGCGAACGGAACCGCGGACCCCACAAGGTGGTCCGCGAGTTCCTGCGCTCGCAGATCGAAACCAACACGAGCGTCTGCGGGTCGGTGCGGGAGGCACGCAACGCGCTCCGTGAAACCCGCCGCGTTGTCGTGCAGGCAGCCGAGGCGCACGGTGCCGCGGTGCTGGCGTCCTCCACCCATCCGTTCGCGGCGTGGACAGCGCAGATGCCGACACCGAAGGAGCGCTACGAGCGGTTCGCCGTTACTTTTCAGGAGAGCATGCGGCGGATGCTGGTGAGCGGCATGCACATCCATGCCGGTTTCGGCGACGCCGACGAACGGATCCGCATCATGACCGCGGTCCGGCGTCACCTGCCGCTGCTGCACGCCCTGTCTGGTTCGTCCCCCTTCAATTCCGGCCACGCCACCGGGTTCAAGTCGTACCGGCTGAATCTGACGGGCGCACTGCCGCGCACCAGTCTGCCGGGCCCGCTCCGATCGGTGGCCGAGTACGACCGGCTGGTGGACAACTACCGGCGTGCGCAGTTCATCCGGAACGGCAGCGAGCTATGGTGGGATATCCGTCCGTCGCCCAACTTCCCGACGATCGAGGTGCGCATCTGCGACATCTGTCCGCTCATGGAGGACGCCCTTTGCATCACGGCGCTCTACGCGTCGCTGGTCCGGTGCCTGTTGCGCCACTTGCGGGCCGGCACGCTGCTGCCGGAGCCGCCGACCGAAATCATTGCGGAGAACCGCTGGCTTGCGCAGCGTTACGGCGTGCTCGCCTTCCTCGGCCACCCGACCCGTGACGGTCGGATTGACATTGCCGACTACGCCGAGGAATTCGTCGCGGAACTGGCGGATGACGCTCGCGCCCTCCGCTGCGAGGACGAGGTGCGTCACGCGCTGACGATCATTCGGGACGGCTCGGGCGCGGACCGGCAGCTCGACCATTACCGGCTGCGCCGCCTGGAGGGTGACTCCGACGAGGAAGCGCTCCGGTCGGTTGTCGACCTCGTGATGGCGGAGACGAAGGCCGGAGTCGACGGCGACTGAACACAAGAGGGTGCTCAACAGGAGAACGGTGATGCACAGACCGAGACTCGTGGCGGCGATCGTCGTGGGAGCGTTCGCGGTTCTGGCCGTCGTGGCCGCGGAACGCCCGGCGGCGCAGCAGGAAATCACGCCGGAACGGCTGGCGGAGCTGACCGCGATCCGGCCGGTGCCGGGGAAGAACGGCCTCTACGTCATTCCGGGCTTCGACGGCGGCGCCACGGGCGGCAACGTGGCGGTCCGCGTCACCAATGACGGCGTCGTCCTTGTCGACAACAAGTTCCCGTACAGCTACGAGATGATCACCACCGAGGTGCGCAAGGTGACGTCGCTGCCGATCCGGTACGTGCTCGATACGCACCACCACGGCGACCATGCGGGAAGCAACGCCGACTTCATGGCGGTGAGCGAGGTGATCTCGCACAGGAACGCGCGCGGCAACATGGTCCGGAACAATCAGCCCGGCGCGCCGCGCGTCGTCTTCAACGACGAGACCGCCGTCTTCATCGGAGGCGTCGAGGTGCGGGCGCACCACTTCGGGCGCGGCCACACCAACGGCGACGCCGTCATCTATTTCCCCGACCTGCGCACCGTCCACACCGGCGACCTGTTCATCTGGGGGCAGCGCTCCGACGGCAGCGCGCTCGCGCCCTTCATGGACTTCGGCAACGGCGGCAGCGGTCTTGCCTGGACGGGAACGCTCGACGGCGTGCTCGAGCTCGACTTCGATACCGCCATTCCGGGCCATGGGCCGGTCCTCACGAAGGACGAGGTGCGCGTCTTCCGTGACCGGATGCAGACGCTGCAGGATCGGATGCGCGAGGCGGTCGAGGCGGGTGTCAGCCGTGACGACGTGCCGGGCCGCATCCAGACCGACGACCTCGACTGGCCGCTCAGCGACGTGGCGCTTCAACGCTTCTACGACGAGGTGTCCGAGAGCCAGTAGCGTGATATAACCGGCGTTCGGAGGGAGACTGAACGATGAACCCCACCTGCTGTACGTTTACCGCGGCCCGGCGGACGTCACCTTCGACCCCTGGACGCCGCCGATGGAAGACCACACTCCCGGCTGGATCCCGCTGGAACTGCCGGAGGACGGCCGCATCGTCACCACCGTGACGTTCACCGAGCCGGGCGCCTACGTTCTCAGGGGGATGGCCGACGATGGGTACCTCTATTCCCACGCCGATGTCACGGTGACGGTGACGCGGTAGACGCCGCCCGCACGTTGCAGCCGACTTTCGTGCCGGACCGTGCCACGCGCGGCGGTGGAAGGTGGAGCGGGTGACGGAGTAGACTCGCTCGGGGACCGGAATCGGCCCCACGGACGTGCACCACCCGGGCTTAATCAAGTGAGGATGTCATGAGAATCACCACGTCGCTCAGCGTCGCCGTTGCGATCGGCGTGCTGGTCGCGGGAGCCGCCGGCGAGTCGGCCGCGCAGTTCCGGGCCGCGGAATTCGACTACGGATCACGCTTCGAAATGCCGGACGGGCAGGCGGCCGAGATCTGGAATCCGGCCAAGCGGAAGCTGGTGGCCGGCGGGCCGATGATTGGCGGGACCGTCCGGGGGACCGACCCGCGCACGTACTGCGCGATGGCGGCGGCTGGCTACGACTTCATCTGGGTGGAAATGCAGCACGAGGCGATTTCGTGGGAGCAGGTGGCGCGAATGTGGCGGACCTGCCCAGGGCCGGCGGCACCCGGCGTGCGCGTCGCCTATGCGGACGAGCGTGAGATTCAGCACGCCACCGACATGGGTGCGGCGGTGATCGTGGTGCCTACCGTCGACAGCGTCGAGGAGGCGCAGGCCGCGGTCGACTGGACCTATTTCCCGCCGCTGGGCCGGCGGAGCGCCGGCGGCGGCCAGGGTTCCGGCGAGATTTGGCGCCAGGTGCCCGGGGGTTACCGGCAGACGTGGAACGACAACGTCGTCCTGATCCTGATGATCGAGACGCTGCAGGGCGTCGAAGCCGCGCGTGAGATCGCCCGGATTCCGGGCGTCACCGGGTTGTTCGCGGCGAGCGGCGACCTCGGCAACTTCTCCGGTTACGGAGAGGGCGATCCGGAGTACGAGGCGCTCATCACCGAGGTGGCGGAGGCGGCCATCGACGCGGGCATCCATGCCTGCGCCCCGCTGCGCTGGGCCAACCGCTCGTCATTCACCTGCTTCCAGGCGGGCACCGAGGCGGCCAACATCCGCCGCGGCGCGGCGGCCGAGATCGAGCAGGCCAGCGAGCGCTTCGCCGCCACCGGCGGCGGCGCCCCGGTCGAGCGCTCCGGCGCCGCCGCGCTGCTCGCCGAGCTGACCGCTCAATGCGGTTCCATTACCTACGAGGAGGACTGCTACGCGGCGGTCAGGAGTGCAGCGGGCGCGGCCAGTGGGATGTCGGAGGCGGAACAGGCGCAGGTGGTCCGCCGACTGCGCGAGATCATGGGCAACAATCCGAATCAGGCGACCCGGATCGGCGAGATTGCGTCCGACGCGGGCCTGTCGCTCGGCCAGTAGCCCGCGCGGCCGGGAACGGCTCGACTCAGTCGGAATCCCCCGCCAGGACGTGCGGGCGCACCCGGTCGACTACGAGCCGGGCCAACGCGCGCGCTTCGTCGGCGTCTCGTTCGCGATAGAAGTCGGAGGGCGTCAGATCCTCGGCGCCGTAGAAGGCGAGTTCGCGGTCGCGCCGCAGGAGGCGGGAGGCCGCGGCGAGCCGGTCGACGTCGTTGGCGAGGCTTGCCGGCAACCGACTCCGCTCGGCTTCCAGAACCTCGGCGACGTCGTGCACGCGCGGCGGATCGATGCCGGCGGCGCGCAGCAGCCCCTTCAGGGCGAGCTCGACAACTTCTTGCGACTCCCGAACGACATCGGCCCAGCTCTCCGCCTCGTACAGGACGTCGATTGCCCGCAGGCGCGTGGCGGCGCGCCGGACGTAATCCGCGGCAAGGGTGCGATTGCGCATCAGGCGGTCTCCGTCCAGTAAGGCTGCCCGTGAACGACGCGCCGCACCAGCCGTCCGGCGGCAATCGCACGGCGGATACTTGCCAGATGCGCCGACAGCTTCCAGTCGCGCTCGAACAGCACGATCCCGTCCAGCGCCAATTCGGCCCACAGGCCGCTGAACTTCCCCTCCCCGGCGGGGTGCACGAAGTGCGGATCCACCCGGCGGCCCCGCCACGTGGTCGGCTGGGCATCCCACGCCCGGTACAACGCGCGGCTCAGGGCGAGGCGGGAATCGACGACGATGAGTGCATCGACGTCCGAGGCGGGTGTGGCTTCGCCGCGCACCCAGGATCCGTGGAGCGCCACCGCTGACAGCGCGTCACCAGCTACCGCGCGGGCGCGCGTGAGGAGTGACGCCACGTCTTCGTCACCCGTTGCGCCGAGGCCGGCCCCCGCAAGCTGCCGCACGCAGTACGCGTTGAGCGACACGCCGCTTGCGCGGGCTGCGCCGTCCAGTGCGGCGTGCAGCGCCGGCGGCATCCGGAGGACGAAGCGGCCGGACTTCGGCTGTCCGCTGGTGGATGTCACGCTCAGGGTTGATGATATCACGCATGCTCGCCATTGTGATATCACCGCGGCGGCTCGCGCTTACGGAACCCTTGCCGCGGCGTGGACCGATCTTTTTGTGACCCAATAGCCCGCCGCATCGGTTAGAGTGCAGTCGTAGAGGGCTGGAGCCAGGAAGGGCCAGGAGGGCATGATGCGGAAGACGTGGAGGCCAGGGTTCGTTCTGTTCGCGTCGGTTGCTGTTGTTCTGACGTTCGGTTGCGGCGGAGAGGCGCCGCCGGCCGAACCGGAAGCCGAGGCGGCGGCGCCGGCCGAGGCTGCTGCCGATACCTCGGTGAACGAACGGTTCGCGGGGGCCTGGTCATTGACCCGGGTCGAGCGGCGCGATGCCGACGGGGAACTGATGGGCGAGCCGAGGACCGAACGGCTCGGCTACATCATCTACGACGCGTCGGGCCACATGGGTGTGACACTGATGAATCCGGATCGGCAGCCGTACGCCGGGGACACCCCGACGGCGGAAGAGGCGCTCGACCGGCTCGGCAGCTATACGTCGTACTTCGGAACGTACACGGTCACCGAGGCGGAGGGGTACCTCACCCATCACCTCCTGGGAAGTCTGAACCCGAGTGGCGCCGGGTCGAACTATCAGCGTTTCTACACCTTCGGCGATGACACACTGACGCTGCAGCCGCCCGGGAACGATCGGGGCGAGAAATCGTTCCTCACCTGGACGCGGCTCCCGGATCTGCCCGAGTCGGAGTTGACCGACACGCACCGGCGGTTGTTCGGCATCTACAGCATCGAACAGGTGGAGCGCCGGACGGAGGACGGGGAGGAGCTGACGGCGAACCAGTACGACGAGGCGTACATCATGTACGCACCGTCCGGCCACATGTCGGTGCACTTGATGCGGCCGGGACGGATGCCCTATGCCGACGGTGGGCCGACGCCGGAAGAGGCATTGATGGCGACCGAGACGTACGGGAGCTACTTCGGGCCCTTCTCCGTCCACGAGGAGGAGGGGTATCTGGTCCATCATCGAATCGGAAATGAGAGCCCGAGCGGGACGGGAACCGACGCGCAGCGCTTCTATGAGTTGACCGACACGCACCTCTCGCTGAGGCCGCCGGCCGGCACGGACGACGAGGGCCGGCGGGTGCAGAGCACCCTCCGGTGGCGCCGGATCAGCGAGTAGGCCGAAGGGGACTAGCTCCCCCAGGTGTGGCGGATCCTGGCGTAGTAATAGGCGCCGTTGAACCCCCAGGGGGTGTATTCGCTGTAGCGCTCGCCGACGCTTCTCGCGTTGGGACTCTCGTCCGGAAGGGTGTTGAAGACGTTCTGGCTGCCGATCGCCAGCGTCGTGCCCTCGGCGAAGGGGATGCTCACCTCGAAGTCCACTACCGGCCTGCCGCTGAAGAGAGTCTGCGCACTGTCCCAGTCGAACCAGGCGCCGTAGTAGTTGACGCGCCCGACGACGTCGACCGGGCCGGCAGCCTGATTGATCGCGAAATTCCAGCGGTTCTTCGGGAGGGCATCCTGCAGCTCCCGGATCCGGCGGCTGACGTTCAGGAGGCTGTCGTCGAACTGCGTCACTTCCGTCTTCGTGTGGTTGAAGATGGCGCTGAACACCGTATTGCCGTTCAGTCCCGGCGGCATGTAGGTCGAGACGATGTCGACCCCCTGCGTCGTCGTGGAGATCTCGTTCGTGAAGAAGCGGAAGCTGGCGAGGCCGCGTGCGTTCTCGACGCCGGCGGCGAGCAGTCCGTCTACCTCGCCGGCGGTCAGTGAGAAATCGCGCGTGACGGCGAGCCGGTCGTCCAGATCGATCCGGAAATAGTCGACCGTCAGCGTGAACGGGCCGCTGTCGGCAACGACGCCGATCGCGTAGTTGCGTGACGCTTCCGGCTGGAGTGGAGTGCCGCCGCGCAGCGTCGCGACCGGGTGGATCGACGGGATCGTGCCGCGCTCGGTCAGATCCATCAGTACCGGGTCGAACGTGGTCGAGACGTTGAAGCCGTTCTGCTGGCCTGGGGTTGGCGCCCGGAAGCCGGTGCTGACGCTGCCGCGCAGCGAAGCGTAGTCGCCCATCGCGACGCGGGCCGACACCTTGCCGTTCGCCGTCGCGCCGAAGTCCTCGAACCGTTCCAGCCGGACGGCGCCGCCGAGCGTCCAGCGGCCATCCGTCCCCGTCGCTTCCAGATCGCCGTATACCGCGATGTTGTTGCGCGACCACTCCCCCGCCGCGAGCGGGCTGTAGCCGCTGAAACCGTTCGATCCGGCGCTGAAGCCCTGCGCGGCGTACGGGCCCACCTGCCATGATTCCGGCTGGCCCTCATGCGTCCGGTACTGTTCGTCGCGCCACTCCGCGCCGAACGCGACATTGACGCGGTCGGTTACCGGGTACGAGACGTCGAGGTTGAACGCGAGGTCCTGCTGCCGGTTGCTGCCCAGGTCGAATTCTGTCGGCGTCTGCGGCCCGAGCGAGGCGTTGACGGTGTGGCGGATGAACAGGTCCGCCTGATGGGCGCCGAAGCTGGCGCCTGCATCCCACGTCAGGCCGTTGGCGCCGAAGCCGCGGATGCCGCCGACGACCGACATGTCGCGTGCGTCGCCCCCGAAGTTTGGCGTGAAGCCGCCGGGGAACCGCTCCTGGAATGAGAAGCAGTTGTCGTCCGCCCGGACCCCGTCGAGCGCTGTCTGGTCGGGTACGTTGTTGGCGATCGCCACGACCGGGCAGTTGGCCGATCCCATTCCGCGCGCCGCGAGAGCGTCGCCGATCAGGAGGGTCGTCCCGCTGTCGGCGCTGAAAACGCCACCGCGGGTGTTCGGGTTCCGGAAGAAGAAGCCGCCGACCACCCGCTTGCTCGCGTAGTTGGTGTGGGCGTAGAACTGCGTGCCGTTGGCGAACAGGTGGCCGAAGTTGCCGAAGGCCTTCAGGTCGTTGTCGACGTCCGGCGACCCCCAGATCTGTGCCGGCTCGTTGATGTCGTCGAAGAACCCGGTGCCGGCCAGCGTCTCGACGTCCGTCCGCCGGATGCTCCGGTCGGTCGCCCCCGAGCCGCCGTATTCGAGACTCAGGTTGGCGAAGCCGGTCTGGCCCAGGGGCAGGCCGACATTGCCGGCGAACGTGGCCGTCTGGCCGTCCCATTGCTCGCCGTAGAGTCCGGTCGTGAACTCGACGCTGCCTCCCTCGCGCGCATCCTTGAGGAGGAAGTTCATGACGCCGGCGATGGCGTCCGATCCGTACTGGGCGGCGGCGCCGTCGCGCAGCACCTCCACCTGTCGCAGCGCGATGGCCGGGATTGCGGAAAGGTCGGCCCCTTGCGATCCGAACGCGACGCCGTTGCCCCCGTGCCAGTCGATAATCGACGAGCGGTGCCGTCGCTTCCCGTTCACCAGCACCAGCGTGTGGTCCGGCGCCAGGTTTCGCAGCATCGCCGGCCGGACGACGGTTGACGCGTCGCTGATCGGCTGGATGTTGACGTTGAACGACGGGACGAGTGTCCGCAACTGATCCTGCAGCGTCACCAGGCCCTGGCTGACCAGGTCGGTCGCCTGAATGGCGTCGACCGGGACGGGTGATTCCGTCACCGATCGGGGCTCGGCACGGGTGCCGACGACAACCACCGTCTCGGTGAATGTCGGCTGCTCCTCTTCGTCCTGCTCCTCCTGCTGGTTCTGGGCGGGCGCCGCCTGGGCCGCCGCCCTGTCGACCGGAAGCGAGGTCGCCAGCAGTCCCGCCATCAGGATCGCCGGCAGGATGCGCAAGGTGCGCAGGATGTCGGTGGATTCCGTCACGTGATGATCTGGGGAATCGGCACTCCGTGGACATCCGTCAACCGCATGTCGCGGCCGTTATAGCGGTAGGTGAGCTTCTCGTGATCGACGCCCAGCAGGTGCAGGATCGTCGCGTGCAGGTCGTGCGGCGAGATGCGCTGCTCGGCTGCCTTGTAGCCGAAGTCGTCGCTCGCGCCGATTGCCTGGCCGCCCTGAATCCCGGCTCCCGCCATCCAGCCGGTCATCGTGCCCGGGTTGTGATCCCGGCCGACGCCGCGCTGCGAGATCGGCATTCGGCCGAACTCGCCGTGCCAGACAATCAGCGTGGAGTCGAGCATGCCGCGCGCCTTGAGGTCGGTCAGCAGGCCGGCGATCGGCTTGTCGGACTCCCTGGCGTGCAGCGTGTGGTTCTCCACGAGATTGCTGTGCGCATCCCAGGTGTCGGTGTTCTGTTGTCCGATGCCGCCATGGAAGAGCTGCACGAAGCGGACGCCCCGTTCGACGAGCCGCCGCGCCATCAGGCACTGCCGGCCGAACGGCTCGGTGATCGGATCGTCAAGCCCGTAGAGCTTCTTCGTCGCTTCCGACTCGGCGGAAGTGTCGACCGCCTCGGGTGCGCAGCCCTGCATCCGGTAGGCGAGCTCGTACGACGAAATGCGCGCCGCCAGTTCGGAGTTGCCCGGATTCTGCGCCAGGTCGATCTCGTTCAGCCTTGCCAGCGTGTCGAGACGGGCCCGCTGCTGCGCTTCGGTCATTCCGTCGGGCGGCGCCAGATCGACGATCGGGTCACCCACTGCACGGAACAAGGTCCCCTGGTAGCTGGCTGGCATGAATCCAGCGCTCCAGTCGTTGGGGCCGCCGAGCGGTCCACCGCGGTGGTCGTTCATCACGACGTACGCCGGCAGGCTGGCCGCCTCTGAGCCGAGGCCGTAGGTGACCCACGATCCGACGCTCGGGAAACCCATCCGGATCTGCCCGCTCTGCATCTCGTAGGTGGCCTGGATGTGGTCGTTCGACCGGCCGTAGAGCGAGCGGATGATGGCGATCTCGTCGACCTTCGAACCGATATGCGGAAAGAGTTCGGAGACCTCGATTCCGCTCTCGCCGTGCCGGTGGAACTCGAACGGGCTCGGCATCAGCGGACCGGGGTGCCCCTGCCGGACGACGACGGACTCGGCCATCGGCTGCCCGGCGTACTGCTTCAGCGCCGGCTTCGGGTCGAACGTGTCAACCTGGCTGACTCCGCCGCTCATGAAGAGCGAGATGACCGCCGTGGCGCGCGGCGCAAAGTGGGGCTGCTTCGGGGCGAACGGGTTGCCCGGGATCGGCGCCTCGCAGGTGTCGGACTGCTCGGCGGCGAGCAGGCCCTGTCGGCCGAGCATTTCGGCCAGCGCCACTCCGGCGATGCCGCCGCCCGACTGGAACAGGAAGTCGCGCCGCGACCAGAACGTCCGCTTCCGACAGTGGTGATGGTGGTCAGCCATGATCGTGTCTATCTCAGGTACAGGAACTCGTTCAGGTTCATCATGACGTGGGTGAAGTCGACCAGCGACTGCTCGGCGATCAGTTGTCGGGCGATCGCCATCTCCGAGTCGGTCGGCTGCCGCGTCAGCGCGATCAGATACGCCCGCGCGATCTGTGCGTCGACGTCGCCCGGCGTTTCCCGCTCGATCCGGTCGGCGAACAGTTGCGCCTGGTTGAGCACGAACGGATTGTTCATCAACGTCAGCGCCTGCGTCGATACGGTCGAGACGTTGCGCGCCGCCGCGGTCTGGTTCTGGTCCGGCAGGTCGAAGGTGTCGAAGAAGGGGAAGCCGAGCGACCGCCGCCGGAAGACATAGACGCTGCGGCGCCACACCTCCGGCCGGTCCGGCTCCTCACACCAGATGCCGGTCGCCGGCGCCGTGATCCGCCGCCCCGGCTCCGGGCTGCCGCACCAGAATCCCTTGCCGTCCGACTGGAACAGGATGTCGGCCGGGATGTGGGGGAACACCCCGGGGCCGCCCACCGTCAGGTCGATGCCGCCGCTCACGGTCATGATCGCGTCGCGCAGGATCTCCGCCTCGAGCCGCTGCCTGGGGTAGCGCCAGAGCAGGTTGTTCTCCGGGTCGGCGGCTGCGTTCGCTTCGTTCGCGAACGACGACGCCATCCGGTAGGCCTCCGACGTCATCAGGAGCCGATGAATCTCCTTGATGCTCCAGCCCCGGTCCATGAACTCGACGGCAAGCCAGTCGAGCAGCTCGGGATGCGTCGGCGCGTCGCCCATCCGGCCCAGGTTGTCGAGCGTCCGGACGATGCCGCGGCCGAAGTGATGGTGCCAGATCCGGTTGACCATGACGCGGGCCGTCAGCGGGTTGTCGCGCGACGCGATCCACTCTGCGAGGGCGAGCCGCCGGCCGGAGGTGCGACCGTCGGGGCGCGGGATCTCAGTCGGCGAATCCGCGTAGGTCGCGACGGTCAGGAACCCGGGCGACATCTCCGACCCGGGGCTGAACGGGTCGCCCCGGATCAGAAAGTAGTTGGGCGGCGTCCGGTAGGGCGGGCCCCCTTCCTCCCAAAGGTAGGTTCCCTCGACGTCGGGCGGTGTGCGGCACTCCGGACAGCCGATCACTTCGTCGCCCGGTCCGTCGGGCGCGAAGCGGTAGTCTCCGTCCGTGACGATGTGCGCCATCGGCGGCTCGGGTGGCCGCTGTTCGTTGAGCGCCGCAATCTGCGCACGAAGCTCCCTCACCCTCGCTGCACCTTCCGGGGCGAGGGCCTCGTTCACCTGCGTCCGCGGCGGGTTGAGGGTGAGCACCTGCGTGGCAAGAAGCTGCTCGCCCGGCGTCCGTTCGGCTTCCGGCTTGAACGCGGCCGCCTGCACGTTCTCCGGGAAGTTCTCCCGGATCATCTTCGCGCGGAGCTCCTCGCGGTACGGCTCCTCGATGGCGTCGATCTCGTCGCGGAGCGGCTGTTGCCGCCGGTCGATATCGGCATTGGCAGCGCGCCAGGCGTCGGCGTCGGCACGGTCGAGCAGCGGCTGATCGATCTCGACGTAGCCGAAGATCGACGCCTGCAGGGCGTAGTAGTCCTTCTGCAGGATCGGATCGAACTTGTGGTCGTGGCAGCGGGCGCAGTGGACCGTCATGCCGAGGACGCCGCGCCCGAGCGTCGCCAGCATGTCGTCCAGATAGTCGTGGCGCCTCTCCGGATTGTCCTTCTCGCGGAAGTTGACGCGCGGTCCGGAACGGAGGAAGCCGGTGGCGATCAGCGTCTCGTCGGTTACGTGATCCAGCTCGTCTCCGGCGATCTGCTCGCGCAGGAACTGGTTGTAGGGCTTGTCCCGGTTGAACGCGTTGATGACGTAGTCGCGGTAGCGCCAGGCGTTCATCCGGACGTAGTCCTGCTCGAAACCGTCGGTGTCGGCGTAGCGGGCGACGTCGAGCCAGTGGCGACCCCAGCGCTCGCCGTAGTGGGGCGAGTCGAGCAACTGCTCGACAAGCCGTTCCCAGGCGCCCCGCTCGGTGTCGCCCAGGAACGCCTCGACCTGCTCCGGCGTCGGCGGCAGCCCGACGAGGTCGAGGTACGCGCGCCGCAGCAGCGTCAGGCGGTCGGCACGCGGCGCTGCACCGAGGCCGGCATCGCGGCGCGCCGCTTCCAGGAAGCGATCGACCGGGTGCGAAAAGACGTCCGACGCGGGCGCCGCAGCCTGCACCGGGTGCCTGAACGCCCAGTAGTCGCGGGCGCCGGAGGGCAGCGCGCTGTTCTCGAGCGCGGCGAGCGCAACGTCCGTGTCTGTCGCGCCGTCCGCATCCCAGTGCGCGCCCTCCTCGATCCAGGTGCGTACCGCGGCCAACTCGGCGTCCGTCAGCGGATCGCCGCTCATCGGCATCGCCGGCTGATCGAGCCCCGCCACCGCCCGGTAGAGGCGGCTGCTCCCGGCGTCGCCCGGCACGATCGCCGGACCCTTCGTGCCGCCGGCGAGCGCGCCGTCGCGCGTGCTCAGGTCGAGATCGGAGAGCTGCGCTGCCTCGCCGTGGCAGTTCCAGCAGCTCCGCTCCATGATCGGGCGAATATGGTCCGTGAACGTGACCGGTCCGGTCTGCGCGGTGGCGGTCGCCGCGTTGCCTGCGAGAAGCAGGGCGGCGGCTGCCGCAACCACAAGCGTCCGGCCGGTGCGGGACGTGGGTGTCAGGCTGCGCATCGGTTCGGTCCCTTCGCCGGTGCTATCTGGCGACCTTCGGCAGCTTCGACCGGTAGTCCGGATCCTCGGCGTACCGGTAGTTGTGCACGATGTTCTCCAGGCCGCGGTTCCCCTCGTGGCAGGCATACTCGAACATCGGCTGATCGGTCCTGTGCATCGGGATGACGGCGGTCCAGCTCCGCTCCCAGGTGGCGGGATCGTCGAATGTCACCTCGTACTCGATGACGTTGGGCGCGACGCGCGTGAAACGCTCCGTCAGGAGCATCCCCGAGGTCGCGCCACGCGGGGCGCCGTCCGGCTCGAAGTTCGTGCTTTCGACCACCAGCGTGTCGCCGTCGTAATGGCCGCGCGCCGAGCCATGCCACTGCGGGATGGCGCCGGTCAGGTGCGGACGATCATCGAGCGGGACGATGCGGACGGCGTGGATCATCTCCTGCATGATCGCGACGTGCGTCGGCGTCTGCACGATTTGGTAGTTGTTGTTGTAGGCTCCCGGCAGGCGCGGCACGCCGAACGTGATGCAGCGCTCGCTCAGGCTCCGATCCTGCACCGCACGGGTCAGCCCACGGCGCGCGTTCCGTTCGCGCCCGGCGGCCCGGGCCGCCTCGGTGGTCGACGGAATTCGGCCGGTCGGCGGGTCGACGATGAGCGACGTCCGCCGGTCGGCGGTCATCTCGCGTCCGTCATCGAGCCACCACTTTGCGTGCACGCTCGGCGAGCGGTCGTAGTTGTCGAGACGCTCGGAGTTGATCCGTTCGTACTCCGCCACTTCCTCGGCGGTCAGCGCCGCCCTTTCGCCGAACTCTTCCGGCCGCTGCAGCGGCGTCGCCGTCCGGTAGTCCCAGATTCCCTGCAGGTCGGGCGCGCCCCACGGCGTGCGTGGCGCCTCGAAGTCAGAGTTTGCCGCATCGGCGCCCGTCCGCTCCTGGGCGGCCGCGGCTCCGGCCAGCGCGGCGACAATCGATGCCGCGATTGCCAGTCGCAGTCCCGTGCGAGATCCATCCTTCACCGGACACCTCCTGCCACGACGACTTGCAAGGCCCACTATTTCGCAGCGTAGCGACTTTGATCAAGAAGAATATCAGTGTTCCCTACTTCGTTGTCGGCGACGGCAGCTTCGAAAGGTAGTCCGGATCCTCGGCGTGGCGCGCGTTGTGGAGGATGTTCGGGAGGCCGTAGTTCCCTTCGTGGCAGGCGTACTCGTAGGTCGGCTGATCCGTCCGGGTCATCGGCATGGCGAAGGTCCAGGGGCGCGTCCAGGTCTCCGGGTCGGTCAGCGTCCCGCTGTAACTGATCGTCTCCGCGCCCAAGCGCGTGAAGCGTTCCTCCAGGCGGAGACCCGCCGTCGCGCCGCGCGGGGCCGCCTTCGGCGAGAAGTGGGTACTGACGACGACGAGGGTGTCGCCCTCCCAGTGCCCGCGCGCGGCGCCCGACCAGAGCCGGACGGCATCCGCCGGACGGTCGCGTCCGTCGAGCGGGACGATGCGCGTGTTGTGAATCATCTCGGAGAAGAGGACCACGTGATCCGGCGTCTGGATGATCAGATAGTTGTTGTTGTACGGACCGGGTAGCGGCGGCATGCCGAACGTGATGCAGCGTTCGGTGAGGCTCCGGAACGTCGGGCCGTCGGCAGGCTGGCGCTGCGCCCGCTGGCGTCGGGCCGCGGCGCGGGCCTTCGCCGCGTCGGTCGTCTCGGGGATCCGGCCGTCGGGCGGATCGACGATGAGCGAGGTCCGCCGGTCCGAGGTGAGTTCCCGGCCGTAGTCGAGCCACCAGACGGCATGGACCGTCGTCCGGGCGTCGCGCACCGCGTTGGCGCGAAGTTCGTACTCGGCCGCCTCCTCCTCCGTGGCGACGCTCCGGTCGGCGAAGTCCTCCGGCCGTTCCAGCGGCGTCAGCGTCCGGTAGTCCCAAATGCCCTGCAGATCGGGGTCGCCCCAGGGTGTGGTGGGCGGCGTCCAGCCGTCGGTTCCGACGTCTTCGGACGTGACCTGGGCGGCGGCCGGGGCGGGCAACGCGGCGGCGCCGAGGGCGAGGGCGAAACCGAGGACCGAGGCCAGCGCCAGGCGCCGCCCCCGCCAAGCCTGCCCAACGTAACGTCTCGTCTCGGTCATCGCGCTCTCCCGTCGCCCAACTCCCAAGGAGTCGTGTCCGTGACGCCAAGAATATCACCGCGCAGCAGGGACATTCGCATGGGATAGAGTGAGGGCGACATGACAGGAATCCGAGTCGCGGCGTCGATCGTCACGGCGGCGGCCATCGGGATTGCGGCGGAGCCGGCGCAGGGGCAGGAGCCGGTCGATCTGCTGTTGCACAACGGCAAGGTCTTCACGGCGGACCCTCTGCTCTCCACGTATTCGGCGGTGGCGGTGCGGGACGGGCGCATCGTGGCGCTCGGTTGGGACGAGCTGGCGGAGCGCTACCGCGCGGCGCGCACCATTGACCTTGCCGGGCGGCTGGTGGCGCCCGGATTCATCGACACGCATATCCACATCCGCGGGAACCCTGAGCGGTGGGTGAATCTGGCGGGGCTCGAGAGCCTGTCCGAGCTGAAGGCCCGGGTCACGCGCAAGGCGGAGCAGCTCGGGGCCGGCGAATGGATCACCGGCTCCGGCTGGTCGGAAGATGAGCTGGCCGAGCAGCGCCGGCCGTTCCGCTGGGATCTGGATGACGCGGCGCCGGCCAACCCGGTAGTCCTGACTCGCGCCGGCGGGCACAGCTCGGTCGCGAGTTCGCTCGCGCTGGAGGAGGCCGGGTTGACGCCGGAGACCGAGACGCCTCCGGGCGGCATCATCGAGCTGGACGACGAGGGCCGAATGAACGGGATCCTGCGCGAAGGAGCGCAGGGGCTGGTGAGGGGGCTGGTGCCCGACCCGACTTCGGACGAGCTGCGGGTGAGCTTCGTCGAGAACCTGCGCAACCTGCTCGCGCTCGGGATCACCAGCATCACCCAGGCCGGGACGGGAATTGAGGGATACGCGGAGTGGGAGTCGGTCTACGCGGAGCACGCCGGCGAGCTTCCGCGCGCCGCGGTGCAGTTCCGGGTGCCGCCCGACCCGGAGCGCGCCATCGACATGCTGGACCGTTTCGGCCGCAAGACGGGAGATGGCAGCGAGTGGCTGCGGGTCGGGCCGATGAAGTTCTTCGTCGACGGCGGCTACACGGGCGCCGCCGCCTGGACCCTCGAGCCGTACAAGGGACAGCCTGACTACTACGGGACCGGCGCTCTGATCGACGAGGCGGGTCTGCTGGAGATCTCGCGCGCCGCCCACGAACGCGGCTGGCAGATGGGCTTCCACACCATCGGCGACGCCGCGATCGCCATGACCGTCGACGCCTGGGCGCGCATGCTGGAAGAGTCGCCCCGCGCCGATCACCGCCACTACCTGAATCACTTCACCGTCCGGCCGCCGGCCGAGACGATGCAGAAGATGGCAACCTGGAACATACACATCGCGCAGCAGCCCAACTTCACCTACACGCTGGAGGGCCGCTACGCGGAGCATCTCGACGGCGAGCGCTACGAGACCAACAATCCCTTGCGGTCGCCGATGAGCCACGGCGTCTTCGTGGCCCTCGGCAGTGACGTCCTGCCGATCGGGCCGATGGTGGGGCTGCAGACGGCCGTCACGCGGCGGGGAATGAGCGGCGCGGTGGTCGGCCCCGGCGAGGCGCTCACGATGCCCGAGGCGATCGTCGGTTACACGCGGCTGGCCGCCCACCTGACGTTCGAGGAGGACAGCAAGGGCAGCCTCGAGGTCGGAAAGCTGGCCGACATGGTCGTGCTGTCACAGGACCTGCTCACCATCGACCCGGCGCTCACGATGGAGACCGAGGTGGACCTGACGGTCCTCGATGGCCGGGTAGTCTACGAGCGGTAGCGATTCGTGTCCGACGCGCCGGCCCACCTGCGCAGGTTGCTCGGCCGCGGCGACGTGCTGGCCATCGCCTTTGGAGCGATGGTCGGCTGGACCTGGGTCGTTCTGGCCGGCGAGATGATCGCGCGGGCGGGCGCGGTCGGCTCGATCCTCGCCCTCGGCGCCGGCGCGGTGATGGTCTGGCTGGTCGGGCTCACCTACGCGGAGCTCTCGGCCGCCCTCTCGCGCGCCGGCGGCGAGATCAGCTTCACGTTCGTCGCGTTTGGACCCGCCGGCGCTTTCGTCTGCGGCTGGACGCTGGTGCTCGCCTACGTGGCCGTCTGCGCCTTCGAGGCGGTCGCCCTGCCGACCGTCCTCAGCTATCTGGTCCCCGGTTTCGAGGTCGCCCGTCTCTACACCGTGGCGGGCTGGGAGGTGCACGCGAGCTGGGTGATCGCGGGCGTGGCCGGGGCTCTCGCGATCGGCGCCGTCAACTACCACGGCATTCGTTTCGCCGCCTTCGCCCAGCGCCTCGCCGTCGGCGGCCTGCTGCTGGTCGGCCTGGCGTTCTTCCTGCCGGGCACCGTACGCGGCGACACCGCCTACCTGGCGCCCTGGATCACAGGATGGGAAGGGGTGCTGAGGGTCGTCATCATGACTCCCTTCCTGTACGTCGGGTTCGACGTGATTCCGCAGCTCGCCGAGGAGATCGACGTTCCGTTCCGGACCATCGGCCGAATCATCGTCCTGTCCATCGTGATGGCGCTCGGTTGGTACGGCCTCGTGCAGTGGACGGTTGGCGTGTCACTGGATCCCGCCACTCTGGCGGATCGGGCGCTGCCGACCGCGGACGCCATGACCGCCGTCTACGGCAGCGAATGGGCCGGGCGGGTACTGGTGATCGGCGGAACGTTCGGCATCCTGACGAGCTGGAACGCGTTCTTCCTCGGGGCGTCCCGGCTGCTGTTCGCGATGGCTCGCGGCGGGATGCTGCCGGCGGTGTTCGCTCGTCTGCACCCGCGCTACGGGTCGCCGGTGGCGGTGGTTGTCGTGCTGACCGGGATTACCGCGGTTGCTCCATTCTTCGGCCGGCCGGCGCTGGTGTGGCTGGTCGACGCGGGTTCGCTCGCGGCGGTCGTGGCCTACCTGCTGGTGGCCGTGGCGTTTCTCATCATCCGGCGCCGGCACCCGGACCTGCCGCGTCCCTATCGGGTCGCCGCGCCGACCCTGGTCGGCTGGCTTGCGGTTGCGACGACGCTGTTCTTCGTACTGCTCTATATGCCGGGCAGTCCGTCGGGGCTCATCTGGCCGGAGGAGTGGGCGATCGTGCTGACGTGGATCGTGCTGGGCGCTGTCCTGGCAGCCGGCGTCCGGGGTCGGATCGCGGCGCTGGGACCGGCCCGGCAGGCGCGGTTGATTCTCGGGGACCGACTACATATGCTGCTGGCAGGAACCGATTCGGATCGTCACCCGGACAAGTCCGCCTGAGTGCGGGCGGCGACGCGGGCCATGGGAGATATTCGAGATGCGGATTCAGCTTCGTAGGGTAGCGCTCGGGGCGGTGGTTCCGATGGTCTTCGCGACGGCGGTTGCGGCTCAGACGGAGTTGCGGACACCGGACGGCCAGCCTGACCTGCAGGGGGTCTGGGACTTTCGCACCATGACGCCTCTGCAGCGGCCGCGGAATCAGGATCGGGCCTTTCTGACGGAGGAGGAGGCAGCCGAGGCGGAGGCGGCCGCCAGCGCGCGGCGCGCGGCGCTGCTCGAGCCGAGCGAGGTGCGGACCGAGCCCCTGCCGGCAGGCGGAACCGGCGCCGACCGCGGCCGCCGGGTGGGCGGTTACAACGACTTCTGGCTCGACTACGGCACCAACATCATCGAAGACCGCCGGACGTCCCTCATCGTCGATCCGACCGACGGCCGGCTACCGCCCTTGACGCCGGAGGGTGAGCGTCGGCGCCAGGTCGGTTCGCTCCAGGAGGATCTGTCGATCGAACATCCGGTCCGTGTCCGCAGCGCCGGCACCGGCGCCGACCATCCCGAGGACCGCGGCCTGGCCGAGCGCTGCCTGCTCGGCTTCAACAGCGGCCCGCCGATGATGCCGAGCGGCTACAACAACAACATGCAGTTGTTCCAGACGGCGGATCACGTCGTCATCCTGAACGAGATGGTGAACGATGCGCGGGTCATCCCGCTCGACGGCCGTCCGCACCTGCCGGACGGTGTCCGCCAGTGGATGGGCGACTCGCGCGGTCACTGGGACGGCGACACGCTGGTCGTGGTTACGAAGAACCTGACGGAGCAGACGGGCAGCTTCGACCCGTCCGCCACGCAGTCGATCGGCACCGGGCTGACGGTGACGCTGACCGAGCGCTTCACCCGCGTCGACGAGGACACGCTCCTCTACGAGTACACGGTGGACGACCCGACCATATTCATGCGCCCCTTCACCGTGGCGGTCCCGATGCGCCGCAACCCGGAGCCGATGTTCGAGTACGCCTGCCACGAAGGGAACTACGGGCTGCTGAACATCCTCAGCGGCGCGCGGGCCGAAGAAGCCGAGTCGCAGTAGAACCGGTGTGCAGTTGCGTTCGGCACCCATCGTCAAGGGGAGGAAAGGGACATGACGTCACGACGCAGATTCCTGATGCAGGCGGCGGCGTTCGGGGGCGTGGCGCTGGCCGCCCGGCCAGGGATGTCGCCCGTGCGCGCCGCGGCGCAATCAGGCGGCGCCGTCGACTACGCCGCGATGTACCGCGACCGGCGCAACTGGGGACGCTGGGGAACTGACGATCAGGTGGGCGCGATCAACCTGATCACCGCGGAGAAGCGCCGGGCGGCGGCGGGGCTGGTGCAGACGGGACGGACCGTTTCGCTCAGCCGCACGTTCGAGCCGCCGCAGCACTTCATGACGAAGAGCGCCCTCGGGTCCGGCGGCGGTTACGTCATGGACTACCTCGGCTTCATCTACCACGGTTCGACGATCACGCATATCGACGCGCTCTGCCACATCTGGGATGGTGACGGGATGTGGCAAGGGCGCGACCCGGATGCGGAGATCACCACGCAGGGGGCGCAATTCGGCGACATCACCCACTGGAAGGAAGGGATCATCACCAAGGGGGTGCTGATCGACGTCCCGCGCCACCGGGGCGAGCCGCACGTCTCGATCGAACAGCCGGTGACCGGCGAAGAGCTCGATGCAATTGCGCGCGCCGAGAACGTCACCATCGAGTCGGGCGACGCGATGCTCGTCCACAGCGGCTGGGCGGCCTACCTGGCGAGCGACGACGACGGGAGCCGCGGCCGCCCGGGCCTCCACCCGAGCTGTGCCGAGTTCATCCGCGACCACGACGTTGCGCTGCTCGGTTGGGATCTGATGGACGCGCGCGCGGACAGCAACCTCCCCTGGCCGGTGCATGGAGTCCTCTTCAACTTCGGCGTTGCCCTGCTCGACAATGCCCTGCTCGAGCCGGTCGCCGAAGCGTGCGCCGAAGAGAACCGCTGGTCGTTCCTGTTCCAGGCGCTTCCCCTGAACGTTGCGAGGGGCACGGGCAGCCCCGTCAACCCCATCGCGATGTTCTAGGAGCCCGTGGTGAAACCCCGCGTAGCGGCGCGGACGCCGACGCACGGTTGGACGCGGGCGCACGAGCGGAGGCAGTCGCTATACTCGGGACATGCCCTCAGTGGGTTCGACGCTCCGCGATCTCCGTGCGCGTTCCGCGGACGATGTCCGCCGGATGCCGATTCCCGAGCGCCTTGAACTGGCGCTCCGCCTGGGCGAACGCGACCTCGAGTCGTTCCGCGCCACGCACGGTCTCGATCGAGCGCTCGCGAAGCGCCTCCTTGAGCGCCGCAAGCAGGCGACCCGCCAACCGAGCGCATGCCTGGACCGGCTGATCGGCTGAGACTCGCTGAACGCGTTGCCACGGCCCTCACCGCGGGAGGTGCTCGATTTGCCTTGATTGGCGCCGCCGCCATGGCAGTCCACGGCGTCGCCCGCTCGACGCAGGACGTGGATCTGCTGACCCTGTCGGATATCTGCCTGGACGCCGCGTCGTGGACGCCGCTCACGGATGCAGGCGTGGACGTGTCAGCGACTCGTGGCGACGCGGACGATCCTCTTGCTGGCGTCGTCCGCTTCTCGCAGGAGGGTCAGGATCAGGTTGACCTGATTGTCGGACGCTACCGCTGGCAGCAACGGCTCCTGGAGCGCGCCGAACCGGCGGTGGTGGGCGGAGCCATCACGCTGCCGACGGCCCAGCCGCGCGACCTCGTTCTGCTCAAGCTCTTCGCTGGCGGCTCCCAGGATCTCTGGGACATGCAACAGCTACTTGCCGGTCCGGATTCCGAGACCCTGGTGAGCGCCGTCAACGACGATCTGAATGAACTTCCCGCACGGTGCCGTCAACTATGGGTTCGCGTTCTCCGCGACCGTTCGGGACTCTAGAACGCCGACCTGCCTGCAAGGCGGGAGCTGTTCCCTACTCCGGCAGTGCGAAGGCGACCAGCTCGGGGACGTCGCCGCCGACGGTGAGGGCGATGTACTGGCGGCCCTGGTGCAGGTAGGTCATCGGGCTGCCGATGGCGCCGCCGGGGAGGTCGATTGATCCGACGATCTCGCCGGTCGCCTTGTCACGGGCGATGAGCCGGGGGCCGGCGTCGTTGTTCTCGCCGCCGGCGGAAAGCGCACTCACCAGGAGCGTCTTCGTGAGAACCGGGCCGCCCCGGCCGTCGCCGCCGAGGGGCGGGAGGTCAAGATCGCGCAGCCGCGGGTGGTTGCGGAAGCGGTCGCCGTTGCCGTTCGGCTGCATCCAGGCGTGATCGCCGGTGTGGAGGTCGATGGCGGTCATCCGCGAATAGGGCGGTTTGAACAGCGGTAGCCCCTGCGGCATCAGTGACGGCGTCTGGAATCCGCCCTGCGTGAAGTTGAGGTCGGCGCCTTCCTCTTCCGGGGTCATGTACTTCAGGATGGAGTAGGCGTTCTGCGACGGAACGTAGAGGATGCCGGTCTCGGGATCGACGGCCGAGCCGCCCCAGTTGGCGCCGCCGCCCAGTGAGGGACGCTGAATCGTTCCCTGCAGGCCTCCCTCGACGGACAGCATCGGCGGCGAGAACAATCCGCCCAACCGGTGGTTCCGCACCGCTTCGACCGCCATTTCGCGCAGCTCCGGCGTGAAGTCGACCAGATCGTCGATCGACGAACCCTGGTACTCGAAGGGCGCCGGCCTCGTCGGGAACGGTTGCGTCGGCGCGAGCGATTCGCCTGGCAGATCGGTGTCCGTCTCGACCGGCCGCTCCTCGATCGGCCAGACCGGCTCGCCCGTCACGCGATCGAAGACGTACGTGAAGCCCTGCTTGCTGACTTGGGCGAGCGCCTTCACGGGGCGCCCGTCCACCGTGACATCCACCAGGTTTGGATGCGTCGGGAAGTCGTAGTCCCAGACGCCGTGGTGCACCGCCTGGAAGTACCACTGGCGCGCTCCCGTCTCGATGTCGAGCGCGACGATGCTCTCGGCGAAGAGGTTGTCGCCGGGGCGGTGGCCGCCGTAGTAGTCGTTCGTCGGCGTGCCGGTCGGCAGGTAGACGATGCCCAGCTCCTCGTCCGCCGCAAAGGCGGACCAGACGTTCGCGCCGCCGGTGTAGCGCCAGGAATCGCCTCCCCACGTGTCGACGCCGAAGTCGTCCGATTCCGGCACCGTCCTGAACATCCAGCGCGTCTCCCCGGTTCGGGCGTCCACCCCCTGAACCCACCCCGGCGCCTGCTCTCGCGCGATCGGCTGATCGGAAATCGAGAGCGGCGTAACGATGACGCCCCGAGCGACGAGCGGCGGCGAGTTCACGCTGACGAACGGGTGTCCCCTCCAGTCCACCAGGCCGCGTCCGTTGCGCGGCAGTTCCTCTGCCAGATCGACGCGCCCGCCATTACCGAAACCCGCGACCGGCTCACCGGTCCTGGCGTCGAGCGCCAGCAGGTAGCCGTCGGGCGTGCCGTAGTAGAAGAACTCGTCGTCGCCGTCCCGCCAGTAGGCGCCGCCGCGCGAGCTGAAGTTGCTCGAGTTGATGGAAAACGAGGTGTCCCGGATCACTTCCGGGTTGTGCACCCAGATTGTCTCGCCGGTCCCGGCGTCGAGCGCCACTGCGAGGCGGAGCGGCGTAACGACGTAGAGAACGCCACCCACCATGAGTGGGGTCACCTTCAGGTTGACGAGGCTCAGGTCCTCGTGGATCTCGCGGATCGCGTCGAGGTCCAGTCCGGCGTCGGCTGACTGCCAGCGCCAGGCAATCTGCAGGTCGTCGAAGTTGGTGGCGTCGATCTGGTCGAGGCCGGAGTACTTGGTGCCGCCCAGGTCGCCGCCGTAGTAGGGCCACTCGCCGTTCGGCGCCCCCTGCTGCGCCGCCACCGGTGCGGGTGGCGCGACTGCGGCGACGATCGCCGCCGCCGCCAGTGCGAGCCTCGCCGTCACGCCGCCCATCTTACCGCGGCGGCCCGATTCCTCAATCGTTTCTGCCGCTCCGGGTCCCGCCCGTGACTCGGGTTGAACCACGTCCCGCGAGAGTTTACACTCGGGCCGTCGTTGGCGCCACCGCTGTGGCGCCGCCGCTTGTGGAGACCAGGCCAATGACCCGATGGATGAGTTTCGCCGCCGGCGTCGTGACCATCCTGATGCTGGGAGCCGTGCCCGCCGCGGCCCAGGACCATCCCACCTACAACGGGGAAGTGGGACGGATCCTGCTCGACAACTGCGCCAGTTGCCACCGGCCGAACCAGGTGGCGCCGATGCCGCTGCTGTCGTACACCGACGCACGGCCGTGGGCGCGAGCGATCAAGGCAAAGGTGGCGTCGCGCGAGATGCCCCCGTGGTTCGCCGACCCGCGCTTCGGAACGTTCGCGAACGACACCAGTCTGAGCGACGACGACATCGCCGCGATCGTCGCCTGGGTGGATGCGGGCGCGCCGGAAGGAGACGGCCTGGCGCCGGCGCCGCCGATCTTCTCGGAAGCGGGCTGGAGTCATCCGGAGGGGCTCGAGCCGGACTACGTGATCGAGTTCCCGATGGTCTGGCACGTCGCCGCGGACGGTGAGACGCCCAACTTCAACCTGTACACGCCGCTGCCGTTCGACGACGTGATGCAGGTGTCCGCTACGCAGGTGCGGCCGGGCAACTACGCGGCGACGCACCACATCACCACGGGCCTCGTGAACCTGCCGCCGGGCACGAAGCTGGGACGGGGGCCCGCCTGGGCGGGCGGCCCGATGGTCGACTACGTGCCGGTGTCCGACCCGGACGCGGACCCGGAGGCGGTGGCCGCCGAGCGGGAGGCGCGGCAGGCGGGCCGGCGGGCCAACGACGCGCGTGACGGCCGGAACGATCCCGACGCCGAGGAGCGCGCCCGCGCGCGCGCCGGCTTCGGGCCCTATATTCCGGGCGTCGGCGCCGACCGGGTCAAGCCGGGACAGAAGCGGGAGATCCGCGGCGACCTGTTCGACTACATCATCTGGAACCTCCACTACCAGGCGACCGGCAAGCCCGAGACGGCGCGTCCGGCGATCGGCGCCTGGCTGGCGTCGGCTGACGCCGAGAACTTCGAGCGGACCCTGTCGCTGCGCGAGCACACGTCAGAGAACGAACAGTTGATCGCGCCGCCGCCCCTCACGCCGGAGCAGCGCCGCGCTGCCGCCGGGTCGCGTCAGGTCGGCCAGGGGCTCAATCCGCTGCTGGCCCCGATTCCGCCGAACGCGGCGAACTGGACCGTCACCGGCATCGGCGCGCTCCAGAACGACGCGTTCATTCAGAGCCTGTTCCTCCACATGCACGTGCGGGGCAAGGACGTCACTTACGTGCTGACCTACCCCGACGGCAAGGAGGAGATCCTCCTGCGCGTGCCGAACTACAGCTTCGACTGGCAGTTCGAGTACGACTTGACGGAGCCCGTCTTCGCGCCGGCCGGCAGCACCGTGAAAGCGATCGCGCGATACGACAACTCGCGGACGAACCGGCTGAACCCGGCTCCCCACAAGGAGGTGTACTGGTCGGAGCAGAGCTGGGACGACATGTTCCTGGCGAACGTCAAGTACACCCTCACGGACGGAGAACCGCCGAGCGAGGAGTAATGGACCACGGGCTCACGCTGGTGGGGCACCGCGCCGGCGCACTGCTCGCGGCGATGCTCCTGGTGTCGGCCGCAGGTTCTGCCGCTCCGTCGCCGCAGCAGCCCGACACCGGGCGCGGTCGGGCGCCCGCGGCTGAGATGGTCCACACGGTGGGCTGCGCCGAGCGGCGAGGCGGCGACGCCGACTGGTGGCTCGTGCGGGCCGCCGAACCGGAGCCAACCCGGGCGGGCGTCTTCAACGACCTGGAGGTGGACGCCGCGAAGTCGCGTCCGCTGGGCGACCGCGAATTCCAACTGATCGGGGTGCCCGAGTTCCTTGGCGCCGAGGCGCTCCTGCGGGCGGCCGATCGGGCGCTGTTCACGGATCCCGATCAGGTGAACGCCACCGGCGAGTTGCGCGACGGCCGGACCGTCCTGGTGAAGGCGCTCCTGATCGAGGCGGATCCCGCCCCGCGCCTGAATCTGCTTGCCGTCGTTGGCCTGGCTGACACCTGCGGAACGGACTGACCGGGAGGGGAGCGTTGATCGGACGGATGCCGGTGACGGGGTTCATCGTTGGAGTGGCCATTATTGGAGCGGCCGCGCCGCTCGCCGCGCAGACGCCGGAGCAGGTCGCGGCGGAGCCGATCGTCAAGCTGCAGCCGGGCGAAACGCCGGTCGAGGGCGAGTGCCTCACGCAGCAGGAACTGGACCTGATCGACGCTCTCAACTCGCTTCGGCGGCCGACGGTCGGCGTCGAGGGGGACGGCGACGACCCGCTCCCCTTCGATCCGCACTACCTGGTGGGCGAGTGGTCCATCGAGGGGGTGCTGCCGGAATCGCCGCTCGCACCCGCCGGCGAATTCGTCGGCACCGAGACGGTGGAACATGTCGAGGCGTGCACCTACCGATCCACTATCGAGGCGACCATCGCGGATCAAGAGGCCACGATCGAAACGCTCACCGTGTACGACCGGCGGGCGGGCTACCTGGTGCGCATCGAGGACGACAGCCGCGGCTTTCGGCTCGTGAAGGTGGGCCAGGTGGGAGGCGATCCGGGGGGCTACTTCTCGCACCACTGGGAAGCGCCTGCCGTTTCGCCTGGCGGCAGCGACGTGCGCCTCGCGGGCCGCACCTACATGACCTCTCCGTTCGCCTACCAGGTCCGGATGCGGATCTCGGTGGACGGGGATCCGTTCGTCAATTTCGGCTCCGTCTGGTGGGAACGCATGGACGAAAGTTCGGCGCGCAGGTGATCTGGTAGGGTTCGGGCTGAGGGGTTGCGGGAGGTCAGATTCATGATCGTCACGCGCAAAGCGATTCCGCGGCGGACCGTCTTGCGGGGCATCGGCGCGTCCCTGGCACTGCCGTTCCTCGACGGCATGGCGCCGGCGTTTGCAGCCATCCGGAAGTCGGCGGCGAACCCCGTCCGCCGTTTCGGCGTCGTCTACGTCCCCAACGGGATGGCGATGCGCCACTTCACGCCGGCGACGGAAGGTGAAGGTTTCGAGGTCTCCCGCATCCTGAAGCCGATCGAGCAGTTCGCCGATCAGATGCACGTTCTGACCGGGCTGAACGGCGTGCCGAGCAACGCCGGCGTCCACGCCGGCGCGGCGACGCGTTTCCTGACCGGCGTGACGCCGGCGCGGACCGAGTCGGATCTGCGGGCGGGGGTTTCGGTCGATCAGTTGATCGCGCACAGCTTCGAGCAGCACACGCAGCTCGCTTCGCTCGAGTTGGCGCTCGACAGCCGCGACGTTTCCGGTTCGTCCGACAGCGGTTTCGGTTGCAGCTACACGAACACGATCGCGTGGCGCAGCGAAACGACCCCGTTGCCGGGCGAGAACAACCCGCGCGCCGTTTTCGAGCGGCTCTTCGGTGACTCCGGGACGACCGACACATCGGCGCGGATGGCCCGGATCCGGAAGGAGCGGAGCATCCTCGATTCAGTCACCGACAAGATCGACGCGCTGCAGCAGGGGCTCGGGCCCAACGACCGGATCCGCGTCGACGAGTATCTGGAGGCGGTGCGCGACATCGAGCGCCGCATCCAGAAGGCGGAGGAGCAGAGCGGCCGCGAGCTTCCCGAGGTGGATCAGCCGGCCGGCGTGCCGGCGACCTACGAGGAGCACGCCAAGCTGATGTTCGACCTGATGCTCCTCGCGTATCAGACCGACCTGACGCGGGTCAGCACCTACATGCTGGCGCCCGAGATCAGCGGCCGGACGTACCCGGAGATCGGGGTGCCCGACTCGCACCATCCGACGTCGCACCACCGGAACGACCCGATCCTCTACGAGAAGATCGCCAGGATCAACGAGTTCCACATCGGACTCTTCGGCTACTTCCTCGAGAAGGCGCGGGCTACCCCGGACGGCGATGGCAGCCTGCTCGACCACATGATGCTGCTCTACGGCGCCGGCATGTCGGACAGCAACGCCCACGACAACCGGGGATTGCCGATGGTGATCGTGGGCGGCGGGTCCGGCGCGCTCAAGCCGGGCGGCCGTCATCTCGTCCACAAGGACAGGACGCCTGCGACCAACCTGCACCTCACCATCCTCGACAAGATGGGGATGCCGGTGGACAAGATCGCGGACAGCACCGGCCCGCTCGATCTGCTGTCCGTCAGCTAGCCCGCGCCAGCGCGGCGGTAAGCGCGCGCCGCGTGAAGACCTCCACCATCGCGCGCCGGTACTCGGCGCTCGCATGGATATCTTCGTTCAGGTCCGCGAGCCCGGCGCCCGCGTCGGCGGACGCGGCAGTGACGGTCCCACGCGTCGCCGGCTGGCCGGCGAGCGCCCGCTCGACGCCCGCCAGCCGCGAAGGCGATCCGGCAGCCCCGGTCACGGCGACCCGCGCCGAGGCAATGACGCCGTCCTGCACCTCCAGCGCCGCCGCGACACCGACGATGGCGAACCGCGACGCCCGCTGATGGAGCTTCGCGTACGCCGCCGTCCGCACCGCGTCGAACGCCAGGTGCGTCAGGATCTCGTCGGGTGCCACGTCCACGGTGAACATCCCCTGGAAGAAGTCGTCCGCCTGCACCACCCGTGCGCCGTCCGGCCCGACGATCCAAAGCGATGCATCCAGCACCAACATCGCCGCGGGATAGTCGGCCGCCGGATCGGCGTGCGCCAGGCTGCCGCCGATCGTTCCCCGATTCCGCACCTGCGGATCGCCGATGACCGCGGCCGTTTCCGCCATTGCCGGGCAGCGCTCGCGCAGCAGCGGCGATGTTGCAACGTCGTGGTGCGTCGTCCCCGCGCCGATCGCTATCCGGCCGCCGTCCGTCTCGCGGACGCCCGCGAAGTCGGGAATGTGCGCGATGTCGATCAGCACCGCCGGTTGGCTCAGCCGCAGCTTCATGAACGGCACGAGGCTGTGGCCGCCGGCGATCAGCTTGCCGGCGCCGCCCGCCGCCTGCAGCTTCGCGATCGCGTCGTCGACCGACGTCGCCCGCTCGTACTCGAACGCCGCCGGGATCACGATGCGCCTCCCGTTCCGCTGCCGCCACGGCCCGCGGCGTCACGAATGATCCGCCACAGCTTCTCCGGGCGCAGCATCATGTCGACGTGCCGCACACCGAACGGGCTGAGCGCGTCGACCGCGGCGTTGACGATGCAAGGGGTCGATCCGATCGTGCCCGCCTCGCCCACCCCTTTGGCGCCGAGCGGGTTGCATGGGGTCGGCGTCACCGTGTTCGACAGTTCGAACCGGGGGAAGTCGCTCGCGCGTGGCAGCGCGTAGTCCATCAGCGACCCGGTAACCGGCTGGCCGTCGTCGCCGTAGACCACCTCCTCGATCATCGCCTGGCCGATGCCCTGGGCCAGCCCGCCGTGGATCTGTCCCTCGACGATCAGCGGGTTGATCAGATGGCCGGCGTCGTCGACCGCCACCATCCGGCGCAGCCGCGGTTCGCCGGTGTCGCGGTCGATTTCGAGCAGCGCGATGTGGCAGCCGAACGGGTAGGTGTTGTTGTCGGGTTCGAAGAATGCCTCGTTGCTCAGCCCCGGATCGAGTCCCTCGGGCCGCCTCACCGGCCGGTAGGCGTAGGCGGCCACTTCGGCGAACGACTTCGCGGATGCCGGTGATCCCGCAACCGCGATCCCGCCGTTCTCGAACACCAGGTCCGCCTCGTGAGCCTCGAGCAGCAGTGCCGCGAACCTGGCCATCTTCGTCTTCACTTTCGCACCCGCCAGGTGGATCGCGGTTCCGCCCACCGCCTGCGACCGGCTGCCGAACGTGCCGACGCCCTGCTTGACGACGCCCGTGTCGCCATGGTGGATCGTCACGTGATCCATCGGGATGCCGAACTGATCGGCCAGCATCTGGGCGAACGTCGTTTCGTTCCCCTGCCCGTGCGGCGACGCGCCGGTCGTGGCGCTGAGGCGGCCGTCGCGTTCCACCGTCACCTGCGCATACTCCCAGCCTCCCGCCCAGACCGAGCGGGACGGACCCAAGCCGCACACCTCGACGTACATCGAGAGGCCCAGGCCGACGACCCGCCCCTCGGCGCGTGCGGCGTCCCGTGCCGCCTTAAGCTGTTCCCAGCCGGCCGCTTCCAAAGCGCGGTCGAGCGCCCCGGCGTAATTGCCCGAGTCGTACAGGGCGCCGGTCTGGGTCCGGAACGGGAACTGATCCGGCGGAATGAAGTTCCTGCGGCGCAACTCGGCGGGGTCCATGCCGAGCTCGCGCGCCAGCATGTCCATCGCCCGCTCGACGTAGTAGATCCCCTCCGGCCGTCCGGCGCCCCGATAGGCATCGGTCGGCGTCTTGTTCGTGAAGACCTCGGTCAACTCGGCACGGATCGCCGGGAAGGCGTAGACGCCGCTTGCCATCGTCATCGTCAGCGTCGGGATGCCGGCGGTCAGCAGCATGTTGTACGCGCCGATATCGGCAATGATGCGCATCTTCAGGGCGAGCACACGCCCATCCCGCGTCGCGGCAAGATCAACGTAGGCGATCGAGCCGCGGCCGTGGATCGTCGCCAGGAACGCCTCGGAGCGATCCTCGATCCACTTGACCGGCAGGCCGAGCCGTTTCGACAGCGCGGCGGCGACGAATTCCTCGCCGTAGATGTTGATCTTGGCGCCGAAGCCGCCCCCCACCTCCGGCGCGATGGCGCGGATGCGGTCCTGCCCAAGGCCGATCATCTGGGCGACGAATGTCCGGAGGATGTGCGGATTCTGCGTCGACGACCAGATGGTCATCGCCTCCCGGCCCGGTTCGTACCAGGCGACGACGCCGCGCGGTTCGATGGATGACGGCGCCAGACGGTGGTTCACCATCCGCTGCGAGATGGTGGCGTCCGCACTGGCGAACGCCTGCTCGATCGCGCTGTCGTCCACTGCCCCCTTGCGGACGCCGGTCCCGACCGGCATCGGTCCGACGCCGATGTTGTTCGGAAAGTCCGCATGCAACACCGCCGGCTCGCCGGTCATCGCCTCTTCCGGATCGACCACCGCCGGGAGCGGCTCGTAATCGACGGCGATCGCGTCGGCCGCATCGCGCGCGACGTAGCGGTCGGCGGCGACCACCACCGCAACCGGCTCGCCGACGTAGCGGACCACGTCCACCGCAACCGCCCGGTGCTCCGGCGACGGAAACGGCGTCGCCACCCGCATCGGCGGCAGGAGCTCGGCGATCTGATCCCCCGTGAAGACCGCTTCGACGCCGTCCATCGCGGCGGCGGCGCTCACGTCGATGGAGCGGATCCGGCCGTGCGGAATGTCGCTCCGCTTGAAGGCGAGATGCTGCAGGCCGGCGATCTTCACGTCGTCGACATAGGTGCCGTGTCCCTGGATCAGGCGCGGATCCTCGCGCCGCTTGACACGTTCGCCGACGAGTTTCGGGAGGACCGGAGATGCCATCACCCTACTTGGCGCCGGCCTACTCGCCGGCCGTGGATGCGGTGGTGTCAGCCGTGCTGGCCCCCGCCGCACGCGCCGCCGCGTACTGCACCGCGTTTACGATGTGCTGATAGCCGGTGCAGCGGCAGAGGTTGCCGTCCAGACCGTCGCGGATTTCCTGCTCGTTCGGCTGTGGATTGTCGGCCAGCAGGTTGACCGCCGACAGGATCATGCCGGGCGTGCAGTAGCCGCACTGCAGTCCATGTTCCTCCCAGAACCCTTCCTGCAGCGGATGGAGTTGCCCGTCCTGCGCGAGCCCCTCGATAGTCGTTACCTCCGAGCCATCCGCCTGCACCGCGAAGAGAGTGCATGACTTCGCGCTCCGTCCATCCACGAGCACCGTGCACGCCCCGCACTGACTGGTGTCGCATCCCACGTGCACGCCCGTCAGGTTGAGTTGCTCCCGCAGAAAATGCACCAGGAGCAGCCGGGGCTCCACATCCGCCGTCCGCCGCTTGCCGTTCACCGTAATCGCAACCCGCGCCATCGGTGTCCTCTTGTCCGTTTCTCCCCATCGTCCCGCGAGTTCGGGTAGCTTGGCGATTCTATCCCGTGGCTTTACGTGGCTCGGCGGACGATTACGATTGCACGAAGAAAGGACCGACCATGGATGCCAAGACGACGCTGACCCTCGGTGACCGAACCCTCTTCCGCCAGCAGTGCTACGTGAACGGCGGCTGGAACGACGCGCGGAACGGTGACGTCATCGAGGTCGACAACCCCGCGACGGGCGAGATCGTCGGTACCGTTCCCGCCTTCGGCCGGGAGGAGACCCGGGCCGCCATCGAGGCCGCCGACGCCGCGTGGATCGGGTGGCGCTCCCGCCCGGCAAAGGACCGCGCCCGGCTGATGCGCCGGTGGTTCGAGCTGATGATGGCGTATCAGGACGACCTGGCGGTACTCATGACTGTCGAGCAGGGCAAGCCGCTGGCCGAATCGCGAGGCGAGATCGCCTACGCCGCCTCGTTCGTCGAGTGGTTCGGCGAGGAGGCGAAGCGGGTCTACGGCGACGTCATCAACCATCCCCAGCCCGGCAAGCGGATCGTGGTGCTGAAGCAGCCGATAGGCGTCGTCGCCTCGATCACGCCGTGGAACTTTCCGGCGGCGATGATTACGCGCAAGTGCGCCCCGGCGCTCGCGGCGGGTTGCCCGGTCGTCATTCGTCCGGCCTCTCAGACGCCGTTCACGGCCCTGGCGCTGGCTGAACTCGCCGACCGAGCGGGGATCCCGCCTGGGGTGGTCAACGTCATCACCGGTCCGTCCGGTCCCATGGGGGCCGAGCTCACCTCGAATCCGACGGTCCGCAAGCTCTCGTTCACCGGTTCCACCGAGGTCGGCAAGCTGCTGATGTCGCAGTGCGCCGCGACGGTGAAGAAGGTCAGTCTCGAGCTCGGCGGCAACGCCCCGTTCATCGTCTTCGACGACGCGGATCTCGACGCGGCGGTGGCCGGGGCGATGGCCTCGAAGTACCGCAACACGGGACAGACCTGCGTCTGCGCCAACCGCGTGCTGGTGCAGGACGGAGTCTACGACGCGTTCGCCGCGAAGATGGCCGTGGCAGTCGCCGGACTCCAGGTCGGTAACGGCATGGAGGATGGAACGCAGCAGGGTCCTCTCATCGACATGCGTGCGGTCGAGAAGGTGGAGGAGCACATCGCGGACGCGGTCGGCAAGGGGGCGACGGTCACCGTCGGCGGCGGGCGGCACGCCCTCGGCGGCAGTTTCTTCGAGCCGACCCTTCTGACCGGCGTTACCCCGGCGATGGCGGTGGCGCGGGAGGAGACGTTCGGTCCGGTCGCGCCGCTGTTCCGCTTCTCGACCGAGGACGAGGCGATCCGCATGGCCAACGACACCGAGTTCGGCCTTGCGGCCTACTTCTACAGCCGCGACATCGGCCGCGTCTGGCGTGTCTCCGAAGGTCTCGAGTATGGGATCGTGGGCGTCAACGAAGGGATCATCTCGAACGAGGTGGCGCCGTTCGGCGGCGTCAAGGAATCGGGGATCGGACGCGAGGGGTCAAAGTACGGCATGGACGACTTCGTCGAGATCAAGTACCTCTGCATGGGAGGGATCGACTCGTAGGCACTGTCCCGCGCCCGGTCGCCGGCGGCAATCCGGATCCGCCGGCTGTGATGCGATGATGCATGCATAGTATGATGCTGCATCATGCGCACGACGATCACGCTGGACGAGCAACTGCTCGCGCAACTGAAGCGGCGGGCGGCAGAGTCGGGCACGTCGGTGAGCCGGCTGATCGAGCAGGCGGTACGACTGTTTGTGCGGGCGCGGGCGTCGACAGCGGACGAAGAACCGTTCGAGTTGATCACTTTTGGGGGAGGCGGCCGGTTTTCCCGCCACAACATCGACAAGGCATCCGCGCTGCTGGAGGCGGAAGACCGGGAACGGTACGGGCCGCGCAGGTAGGCGATGCAACTACCGGACGTCAACGTCCTGATCTACGCACATCGAGAAGACGCACCGGAGCACGCGCGTTACGCGTCATGGTTGCGGACGCTGACGGAGTCGCAGGAGCCGTTTGCGCTGTCGGAGACGGTACTGGCCAGCTTTCTCCGTCTCGTCACGAACAGGAGGATCTTCGACCCCGCGACGCCAATGAAGACAGCTGTCGCGTTCTGCCAGCGACTCACAATGCGACCGCGGGCCGTGGTGGTTCGTCCCACGCCTCATCACTGGGAGGTCTTCGTTGAACTGTGCCGGGAGATCGAAGGTCCCCTGGTGTCGGACGCCTATCTTGCCGCGCTCGCGATTGAGCACGGCTGCGAGTTGATCACGACCGACAGCGATTTCGCGCGCTTTCCGGGTGTCCGTTGGCGGCATCCGCTCAGCGCCTGAAGCGCTGCGGCGCGCACCCTCAGCGGTCCGCGCGTTCCTCCTCGAGCTGATCCAGGTAGCGCTGCTCCAGCCGCTCGACGGCGAGACGGAACCCGTCCGGGTCGACGAACGTGTTCGGGTCGTACGGGTTGCCCGGCCCCCACTTGTCGTGGAGGTTGTACTGGGAGCCGTGCGCGGCGACCCAGACGTCGATCTCCAATTCCTTCTGCTTCCGGTACGTCTCCGCGAAGTCGTCCGCGACGCCCGGGTAGGTGGGATCGACCGCGAGCTTCTTGCCCGCGTTGATCGTCCCCATGTTCGCGATGATGACCCGGTAGTCACGTCCCGCCTCGTGGACGGTCATCGCGTAGCCGGAGCTGCCCGCGGTATGGCCCGGCATCTCCACCACGGTCAGCCGCGCGTCGCCCAGTTCCAGGACGTCGCCGTCGGCAATGATGCGGTCCACCTCGACCGGCTGAAACGACTGCTCGCCGCCGAAGTGCGGGTCGCTGACGCCGCCATCCTCCAGCACCGGAGCGTCCTCGGCGGTCGCCCACATCTCGGCGCCGGTGTTCTCCTTGATCTCGGCCAGAGCCGCGGTGTGATCCCAGTGCGCCTGCATCTGCAGCAGCACCCTGATGTCCTCGAAACGGAACCCCAGCGACTCGATGTTCTGCCGGATCAGTTCGGTCGAATCCTCGAGGCCGGTGTTGATCAGGAAGTGTCCCTCGTCGGAAGTGACGAGGAACACCGCCAGGTCGTAGGTGCCGACGGCGTACAGGTTGCCAATCACGCGGTGACCCGGGAAGGGCCGCGTCCAGTTGTCGCTCTGGGCCGCCGCCGGGGCGGCGGCGGCCAGAGTGAGTGCGACCGCCAGACCGCCCGCGAGAGTGAGTCGAAGCATCCGCTCCCGCATCATGATCCTTCGTTCCCTACCGGCCCGCGGCGGCTTCCGCCTCGTCCGCGCGAGCGCCGGCAAGGATGCCTTCCATGCTGTAGTTCCCCTCGTGGCACGCGTACTCGTACATCGGCTCGTCGGCCAGCCGCATCGGGATCGACGCGGTCCAGGGGGACACCCAGGTTTCCGGATCGGTCACCGTGTACTCGTACTCCAGTGTGTCTTCGTCGAGGCGGGTGAGGCGCTCGACCAGCGTCATGTTGCCGGTCGTGCCGCGCCAGCGGCGCGCGTTGTTGAAGTGCCTGGTCTCGATGACCAGGGTGTCGCCGTCCCAGTACCCGCGCGAGCTGCCTGACCACTGGCGCATGTCCTCGTTGAGGGCCGGCCGGTCGTCGAGCGGCACAATACGGTGGGTGTGGACCATCTCGGTCACCAGCGCGACATGGTCCGGCGTCTGGAAGACCTGCATGTTCTGGTTGTAGCCACCCGGCGTGATCGGCGGGCCGGCGTTGAAGCCGAGGAGGCACCGGTCGGACGTTGAACGGTCGACATACGTGTCGGCCGGATGTTCCTCCCGGTAGGCGCGACGTGCATCAGCCCGTTCCTGCCCCTCTGGTGACAGCTCCGGCACCTGGCCGTTCGGCGGATCGATGACGAGCGATGTCCGCAGCGTGCCGATGGTCCGGGTGCCTCGGTCGAGCCAGAAGTTGTTGTAGAAGCCGGGCGATCCGTCGGAGCGGCGGTCGACCTGATCGGCCGCCTCGGTCCGCTCGGCCTCCCGCTCGAGCAGATCCTGGTTCCGGTCGACCACTTCCTGCTCCGCTCTTGCCGCTTCCTCGGCGGTCAGGAACTCCCGGTCAGCGAATTCCTCCGGGCGCTCCAGCGGCGTGATGGTCCGAAAGTCCCATACCCCCCCCAGGTTCGGATCTCCCCAGGCGGTGCGGAGGCTGTCCTGTGCGCCGGCGGGCACGGCAGCCGCCAGCACGGCGGCGATCGAGGCAACGAAGATGACTCGCTGCATGATGGTGCTCCTTCTCGTTGTGCGCGTGTCTCATCATGCACCTGTGCGCGGCGGTTCGCAAGCGCCTCACCGCCGCTGGCCGCCTTCAGAAGATCGCGATCGGATTTACCGGCGACCCCGTCCCGCCCGGCACCCGCAGGGGAGCTATCACCAGCATGAACTCCCAGCGGTTCAGCCGGGCCGCGACCTCGGCCGCGGCGTCGAGGTCGATGTTGTCGAGCAGGTTCATGCCGCGCGCGACGATGGCGAAGCGATGGATCGGATTGACGCGCAGTCCCGGGACGCTGTTCGGCGCCTCGTGCACCGAGTCCGCCCCGAGGAGCGCGATATCGCGCTCGGCCAGGAACGGGATCACGGAGGCGTCCCACCCCGCCATCTCCCGCGTCGGCCCCACCGCGTCCCGGTACGCCCAGCGGCCGGTGCGCAGCAACAGGGCGTCGCCGGAGCCCAGCCGGACGCCGGCGTGCTCCTCCCACGCCTCGATGTCCTCCCGGTAGAGCTTCGTGCCCGGCTCGAGGTAGGGAACGCCCTTCAGGCGGGGCATGTCGACCAGGATGCCCCGCGTCACGAGGCCGTCCTTCATCTGCGTGGTGTCCATCAGCGAGCATCCGTTGTCGGTCACCACGTCCCGGTAGTCGTGGCCGTTGTACAGCCGGTCCTTGTAGAAGACGTGGCACAGCCCGTCGAGGTGGGAGTAGGTCACGCCGTGGAAGTAGACGTCGACCCGGTCTCCCGAATTCTGGCCCTCGGGGTTGACTCGCATCTGGAGCACGTAGGGCTCCGCGGCGTCGACGGCTTCCGCGGTCAGGAAGTCGTGCGACAGGGATACGGTCTCCCCGGTCTCCACCAGCGCCGCGGCTTCCAGGCGCTTTGCCTCCGTCATCAGGTTGGCCGCCCCGATCTGATCGTCTTCGCCCCAGCGGCCCCAGTTCGACAGCTCGTCCATCCACTGGTCGAACTGCGCGATCGAGACGGGCTCGCGGTCCTCCGGCTGGGAGAACGAGTCCGCCCGGCACGCCGTGACACCGATTGCCAGGATGCCCGCCAGCGCGAGTCGCATGCACGCGTTCGTCATCGTTTCCCCTCCGTGCGGCCGGGCTGCTAGCGATCGTAGGGCGCGCCGGTGCCGGAGGAGCCGACGAAGAACTGCGATCCGTCCGGCAGCGTGATGTCGCGGGCGTTCGCCGTGTTTGATCCGTTCTTGGCCCCGAAGCCGTCGATCGCAAGCTCCGTGCCGACCGGGATCGAGTTCTTGTTCAGGCCGCGGCGCATCAGCGCGTTGGGTGCACCGCACTCGATCGCCCACGTGATCACTTCGCCGTCCTCTCCCACGACGTCGATGTGGATCCAGGAATGCGGGTTGATCCATTCGGTCTTCGAGACGGTGCCGCGCAGTTGCAGCGGCCGGTTCGCGTCGAACTCGGCCGAGAAGGCATGGTGAGCCTCTGCCGGGGCGGCGGACCCCATCATCAACGTGGCCGCCACGGCGCTGACGCCGAGTGCACAGAATGTCAGTCGCATCGCGTGTTCCTCGCTTCCGCTGCCGCCCCGCGCCTACTTCGCTTCGACCCGGACCGCGTCGACGTCGACCCCGGTCATCAGCTCGAGGTTCCGCCCGTTCCCCTCGTGGCAGGCATACTCGAACAGCATGTGTCCGTCCGGCGCGCGGTGGAGTGCGTCGAACTCGATAGTCCAGGGCTGGGCGAAGACCTCCGGATCCTCGATGGTGGCGCGGTAGCGGATCGTGTCGGCGTCAACGAACGTGAACCGTTCGGTGACGCGCAGGTTGCCGCTGTGGAAGACGCCATGCCCCGTGCGGAGGGTCCTTCCGGGGGCCCCTTCCGGCGGCGCGCCATGACCGACCGGCCAGGTGTTGTCGGTGAAGTTGGTCGATTCCACCACCAGGGCGTTCCCCTCCCACCGGCCGCGTGAATCGCCCATGCCGAGACGGATGCTGTCGGGCAGCGGCGGCTGATCGCCGTCGATCGGGATGTACCTGTACAGATGGTTCCACTCGTAGATCATCACGACGTAGCCGGGGATCTGCAGGATCTGGTACGTGTTGTAGCCGACCGGCAGGTGCACGCGCGGCAGCGCCGACGGCAGGCACTTCACGCGCGGGTCGAGGTGGGCCAGGTCATTCTGCCGCCGCATGACCTCGTCCCGTTGCTCGGCTGCCCAGGGCTGGAGCGGCACTCTGCCGTCGGGCGGGTCGATGATCATCGGCCGCGTTACCCGTTCCGGGCGCGGCGGCGCGTCCGGATCCGGCTCGAAGAACCTGGAGAACGCGGCGCCCTGCCCGAGGGCTGCACCCTCGGGCGGCGACCAGTCGTCGCTCGCCGGCGTCTCGAGTGGCTGCGAACCGCTCGGCCCGTAGTAGCCGCGGAAGTCGGGGTCGCCCCATGGCGTGCGGGGCGGCTCGAAGTCGGCGCCGCCGCTCTGCTGCGCCTGCGCGGGCACCGGATTGCCGGCTGCGCCGGCCACCGCCAGTGCGCCGATCACGACCGCCGCACGCCAGAACGTCCTGTCTCCACGTTTGTTCACGGTGGACCTCCCTCCGGTGCGGTCAGTTTCTGCAGGATGAAGTCGACGCAGTCGTAGTCGAGCAGTTGCAGCCGCTCTTCCATCCGGCGGTAGAGCGGCATGCGCATCGTCCAGGGACGGGTGAAGACCTCCGGGTCCTCGATCGTCACTTCGTAGTCGATGTGCGTCGGGCCCATCGGCGTGTAGCGCTCGACGACGTGCAACTGATTGCTGTGGAAGTTGCCTGCCGCGTCGAACCAGGTGAGTCCGTTGAAGTGGGTGGTGTCGACGACGAGCGTGTCGCCCTCCCAATGCCCGCGTGAGTCGCCCATCCAGAAATCGTTCGGCAGGGGGTGGTCGCTGCCGTCGGTATAGATGATGCGGACCGCATGCTGGTACTCGTACGTGATGACGACGTGATCGGGCGTCTGCAGGATCCGGAAGGGGAACGGCATGTAGGTGATGCGCGGCACGCCGGGCAGGTAGCACTTGCGCACCGGATCGTCCTGCAGCCGGTTGGCGGAGTTCTGCTGCTGCCGTTCGGCCGCCCATTCCTGGTACGGAATTTCGTCGCCGTCGACGACGCCGAGCCCGGCCGGGATACCGTCCGACGCATTGTGCGGGCGGATGTCCCACGATGCCGAGTTGAGCGTCTGCCAGATGCCGTTCAGGTCGGGCTGACCCTCCGGCGTGCGGGGGCCGTCGTAGGCGCCCGCCGCCGCCGCCGACCCGCCGCCGCCGGCGCTTCCCGCCGCACTGAGCGAGGCGAGGTAGCCGACCACCTGCCGCACCTGATCGTCGGAGAGCTCGCTCCTCGATATGGGCGGCATCTGGCCGGACCCCTCGCGCACCACCGCCAGGACATAGTTGGCGTCGAAGCTGCCCGGCACCAGGGCCGGCGCGATGTCGCCGCGTGCCCCTTCCCCGTGGCATGCCTGGCATACCTGCCGGAAGGGAACGCTACCGGGGTGATCCTGGGCCGCGGCCGGCGCCGGAAGGCCGGCCAGCAGAACCGCGCTCGCCACCGCTGCCGGGAGGCGGAGATCCATCGCCGTATTGTAGTCCCGACCCGCCGCGATGTTGCCGCAACTGGACCGTGCCGGCGTGGACGCCAGCCCACGTGGGCGCCGGCGCATGCGTGGATGCCGATCAGCCGCCGCCGACGACCGCTCGGATCGCGGCAAGGGCGCGATCGATGTCGTCCCGCGAGACGTCGAGATGGGTCACGGCACGGACGTACGGACCGGCGCTGCTCATCAGGACGCCGGCCGCTTCGAGCCTCGCCACGAACTGATCGGCGGTCATCTCCAGGCCGTCGACGTCGAAGAAAATCATGTTGGTCTCCGGTTCCGGCGTCTGTAGCGTGATGCCGTCGAGTTCCGCGAGGCCGGCCGCGAGGCGGCGGGCGTTCGCATGATCGTCGGCCAGCCGCTCGACGTGGTGATCCAGCGCGTGCAGGCAGCCGGCGGCCGCAATCCCGGCTTGGCGCATCGCCCCCCCGAAGAGCTGCTTGAAGCGCCGCGCGTCACGGATGAAGTCCTTCGACCCGGCCAGCACCGCGCCAATCGGCGCACCGAGCCCCTTGGTGAAGTCGATCCAGACCGAGTCGACGCAGGCCGCGAAGTCCGCTGCCGGCACGCCGGCCGCCACCGACGCGTTCATCAGCCGCGCGCCGTCCATATGCATCGCGATGCCGCGACCGTGGACAGTGCCGGAGACCTCGCGCAACGTATCGAGCGGCCAGACCGCGCCGCCGCCGAAGTTGTGCGTCTGCTCGACACAGACCAGTGAGACCGGCTGGCCGTAGGGCGGCGGCACCGTGGCTGCCCGGGTGATCGCGGCTTCGGCTTCGTCCCCCGTGAAGATCCCCCGGTCGGTCCGGATCGGTTCGATCGTCACCCCGGACGCGAGGGCCGACCCGCCCGATTCGGCGCGGACGATATGCGCCATCCAGTCGGCGACGATCGCGTCTCCCGGCCGGGTGTGCGTCCGGATCGCCACCAGGTTGCAAATCGTCCCGGTCGGCATCCAGAGCGCCGCTTCCTTGCCGAGCAGGCCGGCGACGCGTTCCTGCAGGGCGAGGATGGTCGGGTCGGCGTTCTTCTGTTCGTCGCCCACTTCGGCCGCGGCGATCGCGGCGCGCATGGCGTTGGTAGGGCGGGTTTCGGTGTCGCTGAAGAGTGAGACGACGGGGCTGGACATCTATGGATCAGTGCGGCGCTGGTCTCTCTCTAGTCTGCATCGACAGCAGGCCCGTCGGTGGTGCGCTCATAGGCCGCCTCAACCGCCAGGGCTTCCTGTCCGTCCGGGGTGACGTTGTGCATGACGACGCGCAACGACGATCCGTCGCCGGACCGGAGCTCGATCCGCCAACCCCAGTCCGGGCCGGGCGGAGCCGCGTAGCTGCCTCGCACGTCGATGGTCCCGTCGGGTTCGGCGGCGCCCTCGCACGCCATCACTCCGTCCGACATGTGCCAGGAATCGATCCAGTGGACCGTCGCCTTCCCGAGTACGGATTGGAAGCCGATCAGGAGTGAGCCCTCCTGCGCGACGCCCTGGTAGCTCCAGTCGTAGTCCAGGCGGATGAACCGTCCACCCAGTAGCGTGGTCACCACCGCGGTGGATGCGGAGTCGTCGGGCTTGCCGGTGTGGGGATCGTGCAGGCGGCTCGATCCCTGCCAGCGCCCCGCGCGCGCCGCCAGCCGGTCCAGTCCACTCATCGCTTCTTCATCCGTGTGGTCTCTCGGCCGTGCGTCGCACCGGTCGCGGTCACGCCACGTGAAGGTTACCGCGTCCGCGTCCGGCGAAAGAGTAGAGGGTCATTCCTAGCCCTGCGGCAGCGCGAAGGCGACGAGGCGGGCGTCGGGACCGGCTCCGGTGGCGATCAGGATGAACTGCCGGCCCGCGCGCGAGCGATACGTCATCGGGTTGCCGCTCGTCCGGAACTCGGTGGGGAAGCGCGTCAGCTCTTCGCCGGTGGCGGCGTCGAATGCGTAGAGATATGGGTCGCCGCCGCCCAGGAAGACCAGTCCGCCGGCGGTTACCATCGGACCCATGGCCCCCGGCGTGCCGAGGCGCTCGGGGAGCTCGACGCCGCGTAGCAGCGGGTGCGACCGCATGACCCGGCTTCCCTCGCCGAACGGGACGCTCCAGGCGATGTCCCCCGCGTTCAGGTCGATCGCGACCAGCTTCGCGTAGGGCGGCTTGATCAGCGGGATCGGACCGAGCGGGTTGGTCGCTCCCGGCGCGGAGCCGTCCAGGCCGCGGAAGATGCCGGCCGCGGCGCCGCGCGGGCAGTTGTTGGTGTAGGCGACATCGACGTCCGGGAGGCTCGGGTCGGTCCCGCACACCTGGTTGGAGGTAACACCCTCCGACGTCCGGACGTAGAGCCGGTTGGTCGACCGGTCGAGGGCCGCGCCGCCCCAGTTGGCGCCGCCGTCGACACGCGGGCGCTGCAGCGTGCCGCGGAGGCTGGGGGGTGTGAAGAGCGGTCCAAGGCGGTAGGTCTGCATCTCCGCCACCGCGAGGCGATGCACCTCCGGCGTCAGATCGTTCGCGTCATCGAGCGAGACTCCCTGCCGGGCGAACGGCGGCGGCTTCGTGGGGAACGGCTGCGTTGGGTAGGGCAGCTCGCCCGGCACATCGGTCTCGGTGTCGACCGGCCGTTCCTCGATCGGCCAGACCGGCTCGCCCGTCACCCGGTCGAAGACGTACGTGAAGCCCTGCTTGGAGACCTCCGCCACCGCGTCGATAGTCCGGCCGTCCACGGTGAGCGTCATCAGGTTGGGGGCCGACGTGAAGTCGTAGTCCCACAGCCCGTGGTGCACCGCCTGGAAGTGCCACTCCCGCTCGCCGGTCCGTGCGTCGAGGCAGACGAGCGATTCGGCGAACAGGTTGGCGCCGAGTCGCCGGCCGCCCCAGTAGTCGCTGCTCGGGGTGCTGGTCGGGACATAGAGGAGGCCCCGTTCTTCGTCGAGCGACATCAGGCCCCAGACGTTGGCGTGCCCGGTGAAGCGCCACGATCCGTTCTCCCACGTGTCGGCGCCGAATGCGTCGTTCGACTGCGGCACCGTGTAGAAGACCCACCGCCGCTCGCCGGTGTGAACGTCGAACGCCTGCACCGAGCCGGGCGTGTCGAACCGCTGCTGTATGCGGTCGGGCACGCGGCTGCCGACGATCACCAGATCCTCGAAGACGACCGGGGGCGACGTCTGATCGAACATCTCGCGGGTGACGGGGTTGGGGAAGTTCTCGGTCAGCAGCACCTGGCCGTCCTCGCCGAACGTCGGGATCGGCGTTCCGTCACGCGCGGCGACGGCGTACAGCTTGTCGCGGCTGTTGATGAAGATCCGCATCGCGTCGCCCTCTCCCCAGACCGCGACGCCGCGGTGCTTGAAGCCGCCGGGCGGACTGCCCTCCGGTCCATCGCGCCACGCTTCGGGGTCGAACGCCCAGAGCTGTTCGCCCGTCTCGGCGTCAAGCGCGACGACCCGCGTGTACATCGTCGAGACGTAAACGACGTTGTCGACCATCAACGGCATCACCTCGAAGCTGCCGGGTCGCGTGCCGAACTCCTGGTTGGGCAGCTCGTTCGGTTCCCACGTCCAGGCGACCTCGAGTTGATCGACGTTCGAGCGGTTGATGTCGGTGAGGGGGGAGTACTTCGACGCCGCCTGATCCGCCCCAACGTAAGGCCACTCGACCATGCCGGCGTCCTGAGCCCGGAGTGCGCCCGCGGCAATGCCCATCGCGGCCATGGCGACGGCGAGCGCGGCCACCGAGATGGCTGCCGCTGACGGTGAGCGCCGCTGGGATGTCGTTATCTGCACCGGAGCCTCCCTGTGCCGGACTGGAATCCGGCGCACCGTGCCGACGCTGGCGCGAGTCTAAACGTACCGAATCCATATCATATCGCGCCGCCGCACTCCGCCCACAGCATGCTAGTAGCGTCCATAATAATGAACACAGAAGATGATACTGTTTAACTAAAGAGACATTATGAGTGTGCCGGTCAGGAAATCGATGCCCTTCGCGGCGCGCCGTGGGCTGATCCAGCTCGGTGCGGACATCCGCGACGCACGCCGCCGCCGCCGCATCCCGACGGCAACGATGGCGGAGCGCGCCCTGATCAGCCGCTCCACGCTCCACAAGATCGAGCGGGGTGATCCGGGCGTCGCGCTCGGCGCCGTGGCGACGGTCCTGTTCGTTCTGGGGCTGTCGGACCGAATCGCCACGCTCGCGGAAGCCGCGCACGACACGGTAGGGCTGGACCTCGAAGCGGAGCGGCTGCCGCAGCGCATTCGCGCCCGCAGGCGCCGCCCGTTGCCGCAGGAGTAGACGATGGAGCGCGAGGTCTTCGTATCCGTCGATCTGCACGGCGCACCGGTCTTCGTGGGACGCCTCTGGTGCCGCATCCGCGGCGGCCGGCAGAGCGCGACGTTCGAGTACGACGCCGGCTGGCTGCAGCATCCGGAGCGCTTCGCCATCGATCCGGCGTTGCCGCTCACGGTGGTGTCCGGCCCGTTCCACACGGGCCAGGGCGTTCCACTGTTTGGCGGCATGAGCGATTCAGCCCCCGACCGTTGGGGCCGCATGCTGTTGCGTCGCGCCGAGAGCCGCCGTGCGAGGCGGAACGATCTGACGCCCCGGGCGCTGTCGGAGGCCGACGTGCTCCTGTCCGTGGACGACGAGGCCCGTCAGGGCGCGCTCCGTTTCGCGATCGAGCCGGACGGGCCGTTTTTGGCCGCGCCCCAACCGTCGCGCATTCCACCGCTCGTTGAGTTGCGACAACTCCTCGCGAGCGCCGAACGGGTCACCGGCGACCGGGAGGATGACGAGGATCTGCGCCTGCTGATCGGTCCCGGGTCGTCACTCGGCGGCGCGCGCCCCAAGGCGGCGGTCCGGATGCCGGATGGCGCGCTCGCAATCGCCAAGTTCCCGCACACCGAGGACGACCACAACGTCGTCGTCTGGGAAGCGGTCGCCCTGGCGCTGGCCGAACGCGCTGGTATCGACACGCCGTCGTGGCAGATCCAAAGCGTCGGCGGAACGGCGGTCCTGATCGTCGAACGCTTCGACCGCCGGGGTGGTGACCGGGTGCCGTTCCTCTCCGCGATGAGTCTGGTGGGCGCCGCGGAGCGCGAGGCGCACTCGTACCTGGAGATCGCGGACGCGCTGCGTCAGCATGGCGCCCGCCCGCGGCAGGACCTGGCGCAGTTGTGGCGGCGCCTCGTCTTCAACGTGCTGATCTCGAACACCGACGACCACCTGCGGAATCACGGCTTCCTGCACGAAGGCCAACTCGGGTGGCGTCTCTCCCCGGCCTACGACCTCAACCCGACACCGGCCGATGTCCGGCCGCGCGTCCTCTCCACGTCGATCGGCTTCGACGATCCGATCGCGTCGCTCGATCCGGCCCTGGAGACCGCCGCGTCGTACGGCCTCGACGCGGCTGCCGCGCGCCGGATCGCTGGAGAGGTCGGCGACGCGGTAGCTACATGGAGGGAGACCGCCGGCCGGCTCGGCGCGACGCACCGCGACATCGACCGTCTTGCATCAGCGTTCGAACACGAGGACCTCGCCACCGCGCAGGCCTTCCGGTAGCAAGCCCGTGACAACGAAGCGTGTCATTTGCGAGACACTGGCGCGGCAGCGGCCGACCCTTCGGAACTGATCGCCTGAAGCGGCGCTCAGATCAACCCGGTGGCCCAGAAGACGTAGACGACCGCCATGGCCGCGACGCCGTTCACCAGCGAGACGCCGCCGAAGGAGAGAAGTCCCGCCCTTAGCGACATCTTCGACTGCGACGTGCAGACCCAGAAGTAGCTGGAGTTGACGTACTTGAAGATGATCGAACCGGCCGCGCCCGACAGCATGGTTGCCTCGGGGCTCAACCCGAGAGTGCCCATCATCGGCGCCGCGATGCTGGCCGCGGCGATTACGCCGACGGTTGTCGAGCCGGTCACCGTGTTGCCCGCGGCGCCCAGGACGAACGGCAGGAAGATGGAGGGAACGCTGCTCGCGGCGACCGCTTCGGCAATGGCGTCGACGGCGGGTGTCTCGCGCAGAATCTGACTGAGCGCGCCGCCGAGGCCGGTCACCATGATGATCATGGCGGAGTTGCGGAGCGCGTTCTCGATCCACTCACTGGTGCGCGCGGACCGCTGACTGGCGCGCGTGTTGCCATAGGCGAGCAGCACCCCGATGCCGAGCGCGACGACCGGCCAGCCGAGGTAGAGCATCGCGCGGTTCACCAGGTGTCCGGCCGGCAGCGCGAACGCGGCGACGCTCTTCCCGGCGATGAGCGCGAGCGGAATGAGGATTGGCGCGTACGCCCGCCAGGTGGCGGGCAGTTCCGCCTCCCGTCCCTGCTCGATGAACGACTGCCCGACGGACTCGCGCGACGGGGGCGACTCGATGCGCGGCCCGGCAATCGAGGCGTACGCCCAACCGACGAGTGACGCGGCGAGGGCGGCCATTCCGCCGAACAGAATCACCTGGCCGATGTCGGCGCCGACCAGCGCGGCAGCGGCGAGCGGCCCCGGCGTCGGCGGCACCATCGCGTGCGTAAGCTGCATCGCCCCCACCAGTCCGGTCGCCATCACGCTCATGTTCAGCCCGCTGTTGATCGCGGCGGAGTGGACCAGCGGGCTCAGGATGACGTAGGCGACATCGGAGAAGATCGCCAGACCGATCACGAAGCCGCTCAGCGTCAGCGCCAGCGGCATCCGCGCGTCGCCCACCCACCGGATCATCGAAATGGTTATCCGCTCGATGCCGCCGGTGTGCTTCAGCGCCTCGGCCAGCATGGATCCGAGAACGATGACGACCGCGATGCTCTGAACCGTCCGGCCGAAGCCCTGCTCGAACGCCTCGATGAACGCTTCCCGGTCGAGCCCCGGGAGCAAGGCGAACAGCACAATCGGCACCAGCAGCGCGATGAAGACGTGCCACCGAAACCGGGCGATCAGAAGGAAGAGCAGCGCGACGACGGCGACCAGTCCGGCGACCGCCGCCAGCGCGCTGTCGGTGATCATCAGCGGCGGACAGCTACGAGCGAGCGCGAAGACTGCTCCCGATGATCGATGTGTACCGAAAGTGGAGTACTACCTGGCGTCCGCTCGAGCGGCTCTCTCGATCGCCCGAGCACCGCTGAGCGTCCCCTCCATGCCGTAGTTCCCCTCGTGACACGCGTACTCGAAGATCGGATCGGGACTCACCGTCATCGGAATCTGCACCGTCCAGGGCTTTGTGAACGACTGCGGATCGGAGACGGTGAACTCGTAGGTGAGCGTCGCTTCGTCCGTGCGGGTAAACCGCTCGATCAGATGCATCCCGCCGCCGGAACCCCGGAAGGGAGCCTTGTCGGTAAAATTCGTGGTCTCGACAACCAGTGTGTCGCCCTCCCACCAGCCACGCGAGTCCCCCATCCACTGGCGGAGGGATTGGGGAAGAGGCGGACGCCCGTCCATCGGAACGATGCGCGCGTCGTGGATCTGCTCGGTGAAAATCACCACATGGTCCGCCGTCTGGATCAGGTGAACATTGTTGTTGTAGCCCGCCGGTGTCATGGGTGGTCCTGCGTTCCCCCTGAGAATGCATCGCTCGGACAGCGATCGATCCTCCGGGCCTTCCGTAGGGCGTTCGCTTCGCTCTCTGCGCGCAGCCTGCCGGGCCGTGGCCGCCGGGGTGAGGGCTGGAATCCTTCCGTCGGCCGGGTCGATCACCAACGAGGTTCGCCGCGTGCCGACCACCTTGGTGCCTCGATCCCACCAGAAATCGTTGTAGGCCAGGGCAAGGTCACGGGTCTCGGTCGTTCCATTCACGACCCCTCGATCGGTCACCACGCCAATCAACTCTTCACGGTTGAGATCGGCGTTCCGGCTCAGAACCCGCTCGGCTTCGAATGCCGCGGCTTCCTCTTCGGTGAGGAACTCCTTCCCCGCCAGCTCTGTGGGCCGCTCGAGGGGTGTGACGGTCGCGTAGCTCCAGACGCCTTGCAAGTCCGGCCGGCCGTCGCTGGTGCGAGGCGGAGCTGACGAATTCGCCTGGGCCCCTTGGGTCTGGGCAACAACCGTCACGGGCGCCACCGCTCCCATGGCGAATACGGTCGTCAGCGCAACGAGTGCTGTGAGAAATCGAAAGCTCATCTATCACCTGCTTTTCGGGTGTGCCGCGAGTGGTCTGAACTGGGATTTCCGCCCTTGTCTGCTCCAGATGACCCTTTTTATACACCCAAAGGCTGCCCAGCGCACGTCATCGAGGCGTTCGAGCAGGGCTTCGGCCGGACGGTTCAGAGCGAGGTTCGGCGTCCCGCTCCTCGGCGCGATGGCCGGCGAGAATGCCTTCCATGCCGATATTGCCTTCGTGGCAGGCGTACTCGAAGAGCACCTCGTCCTTTCGCGACAGCGGGATCATCGCCGTCCAGGTCGCTGAGTAGGTGCCGGGATCGTCGACCGTGAACTCGTGCTGCAGCGTGTCGGGGCCGACCCGGGTGAAGCGTTCGACCAGGCGCAGCCGTTCCGCGGAGCCGCGCGTCCGCTGGTACAGCGCGGCCGGCGAGTCGCCGCTGGCGGAGAAGTTCGTGGTTTCGACCACCAGTGTGTCCCCGTCCCAGTACCCGCGCGCGTCACCGTGCCACTGGCGGATCGCATCGCTGAGGTGTGGTGATCCGTCCAGAGGAATGATGCGGGCGTCGTGGATCATCTCGTGCAGGAACACGACGTGTTCCGGAGTCTGGATGACCTGGTAGTAGGTGTTGTAGCCGGCGAACAGATTCGGCACGCCGAAGGTGATGCAGCGCTCCGTCAGGCGCCGATCGGTCCAGGATGACGCGGGGTTCTCCTCCAGATGAGCGGCCTGGGCCGCGGTCGCGCGCTGCGCCTCCGGCGTCAGCGGCGGCAGGCGTCCGTTCGGGGGGTCGATCACCAGCGAGGTCCGGTTGTCGAACTCCCGGTCCACCAGCCAGAACTGGTTGTAGTTGCCGGTGGCCGTGTCGCGCGACGAGAACGACTCCTGATCGCTGAGGGCGACGCTGAACACGCTGTCAGCGAACGCCGCGTCGCTCTCGCCGCTCGCAAAGAGCTCTGCGTAGCGCGCCTGCAGGCGAGCCAGCTCCTCGTCGGTCAGCTCCGCCTTGCCAGCCAGAGCCTCCGGACGTTCCAGTGGCGTGGCGGTATTGTTGGCCCACACGCCCTGCAGGTCCGGCTGGCCGTCCGCCGTCCGCGGGACGGTCCACGTGTCCTCCTGGGACGACTGCGCCTGGATCGACGCCACGCCCCCCAGCACCATCACACTCCCCGCGATCAACGCCACGGCCAGACCTCGCGCCGCTTGTGATTGACTCATGCTCCGCCTCCCTTTCAGATCCCGGCCCAGATGCTGCGAGGATACCTGTGATTGCTCGTTTCGTGAAATACACTGACTACAGTAGTCTCTTCAAAAGGGTTTCAGATATGCAGCAGGTTCAGTTGCGAGACGCCAAGGCCAGGCTCTCAGCGCTGGTGGAAGCGGCGGCCGAGGGCAACGCAGCCGTCATCACCCGCCACGGCAAGCCCCGGGCGGTCATCATCGGTGTCGACGAATGGGACCGGCTCCGTCGGGTTCCGTCGTTCGGCAATCTACTCTGCTCCATGCCGACTGTGGACGACGACGTGTTCAAGCGCCTCCGCACTCCTCCCCGCGACCCCCGATTCTAGATTCCGCGGTTACCTCCTTGATGGGCTCCCCCAGCCGCCCCAGCGGGGGACAGGAATATAGAATGGCTGACGGAAGCGCGGCCTCCATGGCGCCACGCGCGCAGGCGTGAGCCCACACGGGAGGTCGACCGGCTCCCACTGGAGGGACATCCATGCCACGCAGACTGCTCGTCGCCGTCGCCTTCGCCCTGGTCGCCACGTTCGTCGTCGTCTTCACGCCCAGCGCCCAGCAGAACGTCGACTGGGACGCGGTGGAGATCTCCACGCACCACGTCGCGGGCACCGTCCACTACCTGGCCGGACAGGGCGGCAACATCGGCCTGTCGATCGGCGACGACGGCGTCGTCATGATCGACGATCAATTCGGCCCGCTCACGGACCGCATCGTCGAGGCCATCCGGGGCATCTCGAACGGCAACATCCGCTTCCTGATCAACACCCACGTTCACGGCGACCACACCGGCGGCAACGAGAACATGGGGCGGATGGGGGTCGACATCGTGGCTCGGGAGCGCGTCCGCCTGCGCCTGGCGGAGAGCCTGCCCGCGGTGGCGCTGCCAGTGCTGACTTACAGCGAGCCGGTAACGATCCACCTCAACGGCGAGGACGTCCACTTGATTCCGGTCCCGCCGGCGCATACCGACGGCGACACGTTCATCCACTTCCCGGCCTCGGACGTGCTGCACCTGGGTGATGTGTTCCGGACAGTCGCCTTCCCGGTCATCGACCGCAACAACGGCGGAACGCTCGACGGCACCATCGAGGCCCTCGGCATCGCGGCCGGTATGGCCGGTCCGGACACCATGATCGTGCCGGGGCACGGCGTCGTATCCAGTCGCGCGGACGTCATCGAGTTCCGCGACATGGTCATCGACGTCAAGGCGAAGGTGTCGGCCCTCGTCGCCGAGGGCGCGAGCTACGACGACGTCGTGGCGGCCGGTCCGACGGCCGAGTACGAAGCCAAGTGGGGCGACCCGGAGCGGTTCCTCACCGCCGTCTACGCGGAGCTCGCGGGGGATTGACGGCGGCGCTCAGACGGTCGGGAGCTGCCGCTGAGCCCGTTTCGGCCGCTTTCAGCGGAATATCACCGAACCCTCACTTCTCGCTCATGTCTCGGGGCGGCCTTCCGCCCATACTGCCCGCGAGCGAATCCGATCGCGGCCCTGCCGCCGACAAGGAGCGAGAACGATGGCATTGCGACTTCCCCTTCGACCTTCCCCCCAATCCGCGTGGGCCGTCGTCCACGAGCGTCTGGCGCTCGGGACCCGAAAGCCCCAGCAGTTCATCGACATCACCGAACGCGTGCTCCGTTGCGTGCGCCTTTCCGGCATGAGCGACGGCACGGTGACGGTGCAGTCCAGGCACACCACGGCTGCGATCCTGGTCAACGAGAACGAGCCCCTCCTGCTCGACGACCTGAGCCGGGTTCTCGCCGGCTGGGCGCCGGCCCACGCGCGTTATTCCCACGACGATTTCGAGCGCCGGACGGCCAACATGACACCCGACGAGCGCCCCAACGGCCACGCCCATGCCCGTGCGATGGCCCTGCAGGCCTCGACCACGCTGGCCGTGATCGGCGACGAGGTCCAGCTCGGCCGGTGGCAGCGGATCTTCCTGGTCGAGCTCGACGGGCCGCGCTCGCGCGACGTCGTCGTCACCACGGTAGGCGTCCTTGCCCGGCCGCGGGAGCGACCCGCCCTGCGCTCGGTGCTGCCGGAGCTCGTGGAGGAGCCGTCGTGAGGCGGCGTCAGATGGATCGACCGGCAGACGGCGGCCTGCACGTGGGCCTGATCATGGACGGCAACGGCCGCTGGGCCTGGGCGCGCGGGCTCCCGCGCATGGAGGGACACGGTCGCGGGGCCGACGCCGTTCGGCGCGCGGTGGAAGCGGCACCCGGGCTCGGCATAACGACGCTGACGCTCTACGCTTTTTCCGCCGACAACTGGCGAAGGCCGGCTGCCGAGGTGTCGGCACTGATGAAGTTGCTGGAGTCCTTTCTCGTCCGCGAGCGGGTGAACTGTCGCCGGCGCGGCGTGCGGGTCGCATTGATCGGTCGGCGGGACCGCCTGTCGCCCGCGCTGATTCGCGCGATCGGGGAGACGGAGCGCGCGACACGCGACGGCACCCGGCTCTACCTGCGGTTGGCCGTGGACTACTCGGCACGCGCGGCGATCCTCGCCGCGGCCGGCACGCTGAGGTCGGACGAACGCTGCGACGAGAACGGCTTCCTGCGGCGGGTCAACCGCGCGTGCCACTCCGATCCGGAAACACCGTCGGTCGATCTGGTGATCCGCACGAGCGGCGAGCAGCGCCTGAGCGACTTCCTGCTGTTCGAGTCGGCCTACGCGGAGCTCATTTTCATCGAAACGTTGTGGCCGGACTTCGACGGCGAGGATCTGCGGCGGGCGGTCGAGGCGTTTCGTCGCCGCGAGCGTCGCTACGGGGGACTTGTTCTCGACGCTGGACGCGGGCTAGAGAGCCGTGACGAGGGCGATCGTGATGATGGTGCCGACGAGGGCGAGGCTGTAGGAGGTGATCGCCGGGACCACGGCGCCCAGGCCCATGTCGAGGCCCAGGTGGCGGAGGTGGTGGGCACAGTGCCACAGGGTTAGCGAGATCACGCCGCCGAGGAAGATCCGGCCGACGCCGCTGGAGGCCAGAGCGTAGGCGCGTTCGTAGCTGAGTCCCGACTCGAACACGCCGAGCGGCGCGAACAGGCAGACGCCGATCAGCAGGCCCGGCAGGAAGAAGGACGCGACGAAGCCACCCCCGCCGAACAGCATCCACCACAGGGGTTCGAGCTTGTGAATGAAGTTCATCCGATGGCCCCTCCCAGAACCAGCAACACCACGAGCCACAGCGCCACGAAGCCGCCGATCGGCGCGAGGCCGAGGAGCGGCATCGGGATGGTCGCCGGTGCCAGCGGGATGCGGCCGATCTTTCCACCGGCGGGGATCTTGCGACCGACCCAGCCGAATCGAAGAGCGAAGTAGAGCGTGAAGATCAGCACCACGCTGCTCAACAAGAGCATGACCGGTGATCCGAGACCGGCGAGATACGCGTTCCAGGCCTCCTCGCCGCTCGCCAGCGCGTTCACGCCAACCAGCAGGATGATGCACCCCACGGCCATGAACAGGCTCGTCATGGCGAACAGCACGTAGTTCCGGTAGTTCGAGAAGCGGAACGGGTAGCCGTCCGGCGCACGCGCGGGGAGCGTCGGAGTTGGAGCGGCGGCGCTCATCGGGCGCCTCGCTTGGGGAGAAGCTTCGTCCACTGCAACGCGGCCGTGAGTTTCGTCTGCTGGATGGCCATGGCCGGGTCCACGTTCTTGGGACAGACCTCCGAGCACTCGTTCGCGTAGGAGCACGACCAGACCCCGCCCTCACCGCCGTGCATGCTCTCCCAGCGCTCGGCCTCGCCCTCGTCGCGCGAGTCGCGGTTGTAGCGGTAGCCCAGCGCGACTGCGGCCGGCCCCACGAAGTCGGGCTCGTGTGCGAGCACGGGGCAGGCGGCGTAACAGAGCGCGCAGTTGATGCACATGCTGAACTTCTTGAACTCCTCGAGCTGCTCCGGCGTCTGCAGGTGCTCGCCAAGGTCGAGATCCCTCTCCGCCCTGCGGATGATCCACGGCTTGACGCTCTTGAGCTTGTCCATGAAGCTGTCGAGCTCGACGACCAGGTCACGCACCACGGGGAAGTTCGAGAGCGGCTCGACGCTAACTGGGCCGCTGTAGTCCCGCACGAATGCCGCGCACGTCAGCAGGGGCCGCCCGTTCACGAGCATGCTGCAGCTTCCGCACACGCCCATCCGACAGGACCAGCGGTGCGAGAGCGACGGATCGATCTCGTCCTTGATGTAGTTGAGCGCGTCGAGTACGACCCAGTCGGGCTGACACGGAACGTCGTACTCCTGCCAGAAGGGTTCGTCGTCCCTCTCGGGATGGTATCTCCGGACCCGGAATACGAACGAGGTCACATCGTCCATCAGTACTTGCGCTCCTCGGGCTCCCAGCGCGTCAGCGTTACGGGTTTGTAATCGAGCGTCGGTCCGCTCGGAGAGAACCTGACGACGCTGTGCTTCAGCAGATCCGCGTCGTTTCGGGTCGGGTAGTCCGTTCGCGTGTGTGCGCCGCGGGACTCGTTGCGCTGGGTCGCGGAGATCACGACGGTCTCGGCCACGTCGATCATGTTGCCGAGCTCGAGCGCCTGCACGAGCTCCGTGTTGAACACCTTGCTCCCGTCCTGCAGGCCGAGGTCCGCGTACCGGCCCTTGAGCTGGGTCACGGCGTCGAGGGCCGCGCGCATCGAGTCCTCCTCGCGGAACACCCCGCAACCCGACTCCATTGCCAGGTTCAGCTCACGCCGGAGCTGCGCGATCTTCTCCCCGCCCGCCTTCGTACGCAGCGCGTCCATACGTCCTTCTTCCGCGCGCGCCTGCTCCAGCAACGCCGGGTCGGCTAGCGTCTCAACCCCGCCGGCAAACTCTAACGCCGCCTGCCCGGAACGCTGGCCGAACACCAGGCACTCGGTCAGCGAGTTGGAGCCGAGCCGGTTCGCACCGTTAATCGAGACGGCAGCGCACTCCCCAGCCGCGTAGAGGCCGGAGATCTCGGTGGCGCCGTTCACGTCGGTGTCGACGCCGCCCATCATGTAGTGAACGACCGGCCGCACGGGAATCGGCTCCCGGACGGGATCGAGTCCGACGTAGCTCCGCGCCAGCTCGCGCACGAAGGGGAGCTTCTTGTTGATTTTGGCCTCGCCGAGGTGGCGCAGGTCGAGGTGCACGTACTCGCCGTAGCGGCCCTTGAAGCCGCGCCCCGCCTCGAACTCCTTCAGGATGGCGCGCGACACCATGTCGCGGGGACCGAGCTCGGCCCTCTTGCCCACGCCGTAGTCGTACTCGACCAGGAAGCGCTCGCCGGCGGCGTTCCGCAGGTAGCCGCCCTCTCCGCGCGACGCCTCGGTCATCAGGATGCCCGTGCCGGGCAGACCGGTCGGGTGGTACTGCACGAACTCCATGTCCTTCAGCCCGACGCCCGCACGATAGGCGATCGCCATGCCGTCGCCCGTCTTCACCGCGGCGTTCGTCGTGAAGGGGAAGATCTTGCCCGCGCCGCCGGTACAGAGGATGATGGCCCGGCCGAGCACGGCGTGCATCTCTCCGCTGCGGATATCGAACGCGGCAACGCCGCCGATGCGCCCGCCGTCCACGAGGAGTCGCGTCGCGAAGTACTCGTCGTAGCGTACGATCGGATCGTAGCGCATGGACTGTTGAAAGAGCGCATGCAGCATGTGGAAGCCGGTCTTGTCGGACGCGAACCAGGTGCGCTTCACACTCATGCCGCCGAAGGCGCGCACGGCGATCCGACCGTCCGGCGAGCGGCTCCATGGGCAGCCCCAGTGCTCGAGCTGGACGAGTTCCCGCGGAGCCGCCTCCACGAAGGTCTCGACCGTGTCCTGATCCGCGAGGAAGTCGCTGCCCTTCAGCGTGTCGTAGGCGTGGAGATCGAGGCTGTCGTCCGGCCCCACCGCGCCCGCGGCACCGCCCTCGGCGGACACCGTGTGGCTGCGCATGGGGTAGAGCTTCGAGACCATCGCGACGGAGAGTTCCGGAGCGCTCTCCGCCACGGCGATCGCCGCGCGCAGACCGGCCGCTCCCCCGCCGACCAGTACGATGTCGTGACGCTTCACCTCCACCTGAATTCGTCCCCCTTATCGCCTATCGCCGTCCTGTGGCAGCGGGATTCTACCCGATTCTCCATTCGAGTGTGGAGGGGAAGCGACACCCAGTTTCGGGTGACGGTGGGCTGGATGAAGAGGCATTGTCACGTGAAGACCATGGATGCGCTCGAACGAGCGATGCGTGTATAATCTTGAGGTTCGGTGCCTTTCTGAGTCCTGCCGCTGACCCTCGGCGTACCGCCGAGTCCTGAGCTTCAGCCCTCACCAAAGTCGTCGCACGGTTTTCTCGACCCCCGGGCTCTCTTCGGCGCCGTGCCGGCCGCGCAGCGTTCGAGTCGCTGTCCCGCTGTGGGCGCCGCCAGGGCGCTCGCGGTCCATGAGTTCCGAAAGGAGCCGCACATGTCGACGCCGTTTCTGTCTGAGCAGGGTGGGCTGCCCCCGCTCCCGTTGATGCTGGAGCCCGAGGGCCGCAGGCTCACGGTGCTGCATATCGGCACTCTCAACAAGCCGATCGGACCAGATCTTGGCTACAGTCCAGTCGAAACCGTCATCGAAAACGTTCACCGGGGCCTGCGTTCCTGCGGCCATCGCTCCATCGTGGCCTGCAGCGCGGATGCGAGGATCTCGGGAGAGCGGCACATCACCGTGCCTCGGAGCCTTGGGGACTACGTGCGCGACGACACGTCAAAACGACGTGACGTCATCGAACGTCATCTGTCGGCGGCCCTGGACCGGACGACCAGGGGCGATGTCGACATCATCCACATGCACGAGTGGGAGGACTCCATCTTTGATGGCAGCTTCAACCCGCCTGCGCCGATCGTCATGACTCTTCACGTCCCGGCATCCGCAAGCGGCCTGCGCCACGCTTACCGTGAGTGCCGGGATCTCGTCGCCAAGCAGTCGGTGTACTTCGTGGCGATCAGCGATAGTCAATCGGCGGAGTACGCGCCCATCGTCAAGCCATGGGCCACGGTCCATCACGGCATTGACATCAACGACTTCCCGTTCAAGACGACTCCCAGCCGCGGTGGATACCTCTTCATGATCGGCAGGGTGTCACGCGTCAAGGGACAGGATCGCGCCATTGAACTCGCTCGGCGGACGGGTTCGACACTCGTGATCGCCGGGTGCGTGCAGAACAAGTCAGACGATGCCGCGTTCTTCGCCGGCCTTGAGCATTCGCTCGACGCATGCGTCGACGTGAGCCGGGTTCCGCTTGGGGCGGACTATTTCGAACGTGTCATTCAGCCCGTCGTGGGCTCCGGCCAGCGGATCGTCTACATCGGCGAGCTCAGCGGCGACCAGAAGAAACAATGGTACCGGCACGCCCGCGCCACGCTCTTTCCGATTCGGTGGCGGGAGCCCTTCGGCCTCGTCCTGATCGAATCCATGGCCTGTGGCACGCCCGTGCTCGCGTTCGACGAGGGAGCTGTGTCGGAGATCGTGGCCACCGGCCGTACCGGGTTCGTCGTGAACTCTATGGAGGAGATGGTCGCGGCCGAAGCACACTTGACCAGCCTCGACCCGCGGGTTTGTAGACGGCACGTCGGCACCCACTTTTCCACGACTCGGATGGCGACGAGGTACGCCGACATCTACCGCGAGGTCATCAGCGACTATCATTGCCGTCAGCCTGGATCCCACGAGCGGCCGCTCCTCGAGTTTGTAGCCGGATGACGAGGCGGAGCCACCGATGCCCAAGGACCTTCCCGTCAGCAACGGCAACTTCCTTCTGAATTTCGACTCGGACTACCGGCTTCGCGACATCTACTTTCCCCACGTCGGCCAGGAAAATCATTCCAAGGGGCACCCCTCCCGGTTCGGTGTCTGGGCCGATGGGCGCTTCGCCTGGATCGGGTCGGAGTGGACACGGGATCTCCGGTATCGTGACGATAGTCTGGTCACGAATGTGGTGCTCAGGCACCAGGCCCTCGGGTTGGAGTTGCGATGCTGTGACGCGGTCGACTTCGATTTGAACATCTATCTGAAAGAGATCCGCGTGCTCAACCTGGAAGAGACCGCGCGGCATGTGACGCTCTTCTTCTCGCACGACTTTCACGTGTACGGCTACGACATCGGGGACACGGCGTATTTCGATCCGCGGACCAGTTCCATCGTTCACTACAACGCCAACCGATTCTTTCTCGTCAACGGAGGCACGGCCGGGTCGTGGGGAGTGAAGGAGTTCGCGTGTGCGGTCAAGGACCACCTCTGCGAGCAAGGATCGTGGACCGACGCCGAAGACGGCAAGCTCAGCCGTAATCCAGCCGCGTGGGGCTCCCCCGACTCCACCATCGCCATATCCCTTGACGTCCCGCCCGGAGGAAGCGCCACGGCGTTCTACTGGGTGACGGCTGGCACAGGATACGCGGACGTGACGCGACTCAATGAGATCGTCCTCAAGAAGACACCCGCCGAGCTGATTCAGCTCACATCCAACTACTGGGGAGCATGGATTCAGAAGGAACCCCGATCCTTCGGAGACCTTCCCACTGAGGTCACCGATCTGTTCCACCGGAGCCTTCTTATTCTCAGAACACAGATCGACAACGGCGGCGCGATTATCGCGGCGAATGATTCGGATATCGTGCGCTTCGGTAAGGATACCTATTCCTACATGTGGGGTCGCGATGGAGCGTTTGTGGCTGCCGCTCTCGCGAAGGCGGGGTATTCCGACGTGTGTCAGCGGTTCTTCACCTATTGCGCGGACGTGCTCTCGGACGAAGGCTACTTGATGCAGCACTACAATCCGGATGGGTCGTTGGCTAGCTCCTGGCACCCCTGGCTGGTGGATGGTCGCCAAGTGCTCCCGATCCAGGAGGACTCGACGGCATTGGTGCTCTGGGCGCTGTGGATACACCACGAATGCGCAAGGGATATTGAGTTCATTGGGCCGCTGTACAAGAAGCTCGTGCTCAAATCCGCTGACTTCCTGCTCGCCCACCGCGACCCTGACACCCATCTCCCCCTACCGTCCTTCGATCTCTGGGAAGAGCGGTACGGGACCCACACGTTCACCGTGGCCGCCGTAATGGCGGGCCTCAGGGCCGCAGCCAACTTTGCTCGACTCTTTCAAGACACGTCCCGCGCCGGGGCCTATGAGTCGGCGGCCGATCAGATGAAGGAAGGACTGATCCGGCATCTGTATCACGCCGGCTTGAAACGGTATGCCCGGTCGGGGTACCGCAGCGCTGACGGCTACGACCTTGACGAGGTGCCTGACGCCAGTCTGCTCGGCTTGACAACGCTCGGGGCATTGCCGGCAAACGATGCTCGGAACCGGGACACGACCGCGGCGATTCGCCAGCAGCTGTGGCTCGGCACCCTCGGGGGGGGGTGCGCGCGATACGAAGGCGACCAGTATCAGCGGCCAGCGGATCTCGCGGATGAGATTCCCGGCAACCCCTGGTTCATCTCGACGCTCTGGCTGGCCGAATGCGCCATCGAGCGCGCGAGCAACCTGGCCGAGCTCCACGAAGCTCTTCCGTACCTCACGTGGTGTACCGAACACGCACTGCCTTCCGGAGTTCTCGCGGAGCAGGTCGATCCCCGGGACGCATCCCCGCTGTCAGTGGCGCCGCTGACCTGGAGCCACTCGAGCCTGGTGTGGGCCGTCATAGGATACGTCGAGCGCTTCGACGCACTGCGCAGCGCCCAAGGGGCGCACTCCCGGACACCAGAAAGGAACTCTGCATGACACGGTCCATTCGGTGGTGGAATGCCTTGGCCGTACTCCTTCTCGCCCTGCCGTCGATCGCAGCCGCGCAGCAAGTGGATGGCCATCGGGGATACGTCGCCGTGAACGGCGGTCTGCAGGTCGTGCCTGGCGAGTTCACTGACGCGGCAACCTTCGCGGGGCCAAGCCCCGTCTTCACCGAGATGGTCTCCAGCGCGGCCACGGGCGACCCGTCCAGCTTCAACGGCGCCTATCGCGTCGAGTCCGGGCCGGTGGTCGACGTCAGCGCCGGCGCAAGCCTGTGGCGCAATCTCGGGGTCGGCGTGTCCGTCTCGCTCTACCGGCGGGATGCCGACGCCAGCGTCTCGGCACGCCTGCCGCATCCGTTCTTCCTCGGCAGCGTACGCACGATTGCCGGGAACATGCCGGTCTACCACGCCGAACGGGCGGTTCACCTGCACGCTCTCGTGACTTTGCCTGTCAATCCCGCGTTCACGGTGACCGTGTTCGGCGGGCCGACGGTGTTCAGCCTCCGGCAGGATCTGGTGACCGACGTCCGCTTCACGCACAGCTACCCGTACGACGACGCTGTGTTCGCAGGCATCGTTACCGGGGAGCAGTCGCGGTCAACGGTCGGCTTCAACGCTGGGGTCGACGTCGCCTACTACTTCACGGACACCATCGGCGTCGGCTGGCTCACCCGCTTCAGCGCGGGGACCATCGACCTGCCATCGGCTGGCGACGGGTCCGTCGACGTTCCCGCCGGCGGCTTCCACGCGGCGGGCGGCCTCCGCCTGCGGTTCTGAAGGGGAGCATCCTGCAATGCAGAAGACCACACGCCTCCTGATCGCGGCCCTGGTGATGACGCTGCTGAACACGGCGCCAGGGGCTGCCCAACTCCAGCAATGGAACGCTGAAGCGATCGACCGCCCCATCGACGCCGCGACCGTCGACGCGATGACCCGAGCCGGCGACCTGGTCGTCGTGTCGCGGCGCGTCGACCGTCTGCTGCCGGACCGAATTCACGAGTATCTGGCCCAGCACCTCGACGGCGTGCCTGTCCACGGCGCAGGTGTCTCCCGCCAGACGCGGAGCAACGAAACGGTTTCGCTCTTCGGGCGGATCCACGAGAACATCGGCATTGCGACCATTCCCTCGCTGTCGCCCGACGACGCCCTCGCCGGCCTCGCCCGGGCTGCGGACGCTTCGTCGGTGGACACGCCCGAACTGGTCGTGCTGCCGCTCCCTGACGCCAGCTACCGGCTCGTCTACCGCGCGCTCATGAGCGACGCCCGCCTCTACTTCGTCGACGCCGCCGACGGCTCCGTCGTCTGGTCGCACGACGTCACGTCGAGGCAGCAGGCCGTCGGCGTCGGCACGGGCATCGCCGGAGACCGGAAGAACGTCAGCACCACGCGCGCTGGAGGCGTCTATCAGGCCATCGACCAGTTGCGGCCGGGCGCGATTGTCACCCTCGACATGAAGTACCGGCTGAGCCGCCTGTACAGCCTGACCGATCCGGGACCGCGCGGGGTGCGCCGCTGGTCGGACTCGGACGTCGCGGCCGACCCGGACAACGTGTGGGAGGACAACCCAGCCGCCGTCGATGCCCATGCCCATACGGGATGGACGTACGACTACTTCGCGCAGCGGCACAACTGGTACGGCGTGGACGGGGACAACGGGCGCATCCTCTCGCTGGTCAACAACGGCTTCGCCAACGCCGCTTTCGTCCCGCCGCCCTTCGGCCCGGAAGGCAGGGGCGCCTTCGTCTACGGCGAAATCGACGGCACCTCCTTCGCCGTCGAAGACATCGTCGCTCACGAGCTCATGCACGGCGTCACGCACTTCGCGGTAAGTCAGAGAACCGGCGTTCCGTACCCACTCGGTGACGTCTATGCCACCCTGGGCCCGGCCAGTTTCCGATATACCGATGGTCGCGTCTTCACGTGCAACAATCTCAGGCCTACCTATTCGGATGGTGCGGTACCGCGGCCGCTCTGCAGCGACGGACGCTTCCTGCTTTGGGCAGCCGACGGCGGCATTATCCATGAAGCCTTTTCGGACATCTTTGCCCATGCGGTCGAGTTCTTCCATGAGGATCGCGCCGACCCTCTCCTAAGCGCCGACTACGTCAGCGGGGAGCACGTGCCGCTCCCCGCACTCCGCCGCGACGCTGGCAACCCGCGGTCGATCAACATTCCTCGAACTGACATTCCTCATCCAGACGCGTGGGACAGCATGATCCGATTCATCGTTACTACGCGCGACGGGCGGACGTTCGCCGGCGCCAGGTGGACTCCTCTGGCCTTCGTTAACGGCAGGTTCGTCGGTCGGGTCTCAGCCGATGGTGGCGGTGTCCATAACAACTCGACCGTGCTCAGCCACGCCTTCTACCTCGCGATCGAGGGTGGCACGAATGTGACGACCGAGCGGTCCGTGACCGGCGTGGGGCCAGCCAATCGCGCCGACGTCGAGCGGGCGTTCTTCCGGGCCATGACGGACCTGATGCCGCCCGACGCATCGCTCCGTGATGCGGCGCGGGCCATCCGGCAATCCGCCGTGGACCTGTTCGGAGACAGAAGTGCGACGCACACGGCGATCAGTCGGGCCCTGTATGCGGTCGGCCTATAAGGACGATTGGTGGTGCAGGCCGGCGGCGGAGATGGAAGCACCTTCGGCGCGCGGCGGGTAATGCGCCTGGGAAGCGACGAATATTGCGCCGACGCCAGGAGGACGGGATGACGATTCTGCTGACGGGAGGGACCGGGTTCATCGGGTCGCTGCTCAGGACGCGACTGGAGCGATCGGGGCACGCGGTCCGGGTTGTCAGCCGTGGCCCGCACGGCGACGTCACCTGGGATCCGGGCGCCATTCAGGAGGCGGTCGGCACGAGCGACGCGGTGGTGCACCTGGCGGGCGAGAACGTGATCGGCGGGCGCTGGACCGCACGGCAGAAGACGCGGTTGCGCGAGAGCCGGGTTGACACGACGCAGCTCCTGGCCCATGCCGTGGCCGACGCGAAGCCAGCGGTTTTCGTCACCGCGTCGGCGGTCGGCTACTACGGCTTCAGTCCGGACCGCCGGTTCACGGAACGCGACGGTCCGGGCGGCGACTTTCTGGCGCAGCTCAGCGTCGAGTGGGAAGCGGCACGGCAGCCTGCGATCGACGCCGGCGTGCGGACGGCGACGATCCGTATCGGCGTGGTGCAGCATCCGGGCGGCGGCGCGTTGGGAAAGATGTTGCTGCCGTTCCGCCTTGGAGTCGGCGGGCCGGTCGGAAGCGGGGGACAGTGGGTCTCCTGGATTCATATGGATGACCTGCTCGCGATGTTCGAATGGGCGATCACGAACGATCAGGCGCGCGGGATCTACAACGGCACGGCTCCCAACCCGGCGACGAACCTGGAGTTGTCGAAGGCGCTCGGACGCGTGTTGCGCCGGCCGGCGATCCTGCCGGCGCCGCCGTTCGCGTTGCGCCTCGCCCTGGGGGAGGCGGCGGGGCTGCTGATCGACGGGCAGCACGTGACCCCCGAGCGCGCGCTGGCCGACGGATTCGTGTTCCGGTTCGACGAGATCGAGGCGGCCCTGCGCGACCTGCTGGCGTAGACTGGAGGTCCTTCGACGAACCGGTCGAGATCCCATGCAAGCGCACGGAAACCTGATCAGGCTGAGTCCGAAGGACGGCGCGTCGGCTGAGATCCTGCGGCGTATCCCTCTCGGCGCCTCCGTTGCCAGTGGGGGAGTCGACGAGTCGTTTCTGCAGGACCTGCTGTTCCGCTTCCCACAGACGCTGCCAATCGCCGCCATTGACGCAGCGTACGCCGACCCCGTTCCCATCTGCCGCGAGTTATCGACGCGAGCCGGCTACGTGGACGCGCTGTACGTCAATTCTCTCGGCAGGTTGACCCTCGCCGAATTCAAGCTGTGGCGCAACCCTCAGGCGCGCCGAGAGGTGATCGGCCAAATCCTCGACTACACGAAGGAACTTGCCTCGTGGAGGTACGAAGATCTGCAGCGCGAGGTGTCGAAGGCTCGCGGGACAAGCGGCAACGTCCTCTACGACTTGGTCCGCAAGCACGCGCCCGATGTGAACGAAGCGGACTTCGTAGACAACGTGACGCGGCATCTGAAGCGCGGCGAGTTCCTGTTGCTGATCATCGGTGACGGCATCCGTGAAGGCGTGGAGAACATCGTCGACTTCGTCCAGCGTTACACCGGCTTGCACTTCAATCTGGCTCTAGTCGAGGCCGCGTTATACCGCGACGGCGCCGAGCGCCTCATCGTCCAGCCCCGTGTTCTTGCGCGCACGGAAATAATGCACCGCATCGTCATCGACGAGGCCACCGGCGGTCGCGTCGGTCCAGATCCCGATCCCCTCCCCTACGAAGAGCAGAATCTTCAGTTCTGGACCAGGATGCTGAAGGGCTACGCGTTCAAGGCCGTGGACGTGGAGGTTCCCGCTCCGGGCAAGGACTCGACGATCTACGTGAAGGTGCCAAATTCCGGATTCGGCGATTGGGGACTCTCCTTCGGCGCATACCTGTACCGCCAATCGCCCACGATTGGTTGCTACCTCACGTGCCGCAAGGACATTCCGACCGCCGTTCGCGTATACAAGGACCTTGAGGCGTCGTTCGAGGAGCTCCGGCGCGAGATTGGGGACGATCTCATCCGCTGGAACAACAAGGTGGGCCGCCCAAGAATCGGATTCACGCGCAAGACCGGGTTGGCTTTTCTCGCGGGAAGTGAGGACACGGCCGGTCTCGACGACGCTGTCGCCTGGATGCGAGACCGGCTGGATCGCCTCGTCACCGGGCTCTATCCGCGCCTTCAGGACATGCTCTCCGGAAAGAGCTGACGCAACGTATCCGGTCGCTTCCCCGCGGCGATGGAATGCGCTTTGATCGCTGCCGGAGGTCAGCTACGCGTAGATGATGAACTCGAGGAGGTTGCCGTCGGGGTCGCGGATGTAGCGGCTGGTGCCGGTGTCGAGGCCTCCGTTGCGGCCGCCCTGGCGGGGAGCCGGACCCTCGATCACGATGGCCCCCACCCGTTCGAGTGCCTGTTCCAGCGCCGCGGCGCTCCCGCCCCAGACGAAACAGAAGTCACCGCACGGCGGCACCGCCTCCGGCGCGCGCAGCCTGAACGTGCCGCTCTCCCAGAGCTCGGGACGATGGAAGTTGATCTTGTTGTCGCCGAAGTGGACCGAGCAGATCCGCTCCCCCTCCATTACCTCGAAACCCAGCCCGCGGTAGAAGGCGACCATCGCCGCCGTGTTCCGCATCGGCACCGCGACATGATCGAAACGGACCAGGTCGGCTGACGCCTGCGCGGTGACGGCGCGGGTGGCCGCTCCCACTCCGGCCCCGGTGGCGGCCAGCGCCGCGCCGGCGCGTACGGTCTGTTTCAGGAACCGCCGCCTGTCGTGGGTCATGCCTATGGACTGCCTAGTCCATCCGGCGCATCTGGAGCGCCTCGCCTCCCTGGTATAGCACCAGTGCTTCGACGCGGCCGTCGCCGACGCGGAACGAGATGCGCGCGGTGCTGTCGCGGTAGAAGAAGTCGGTGTCGGACTCCGGGAAGATCGCCACCGGTTCCTGATCGGTCAACTGCGCCAGCAGGTGATCGTCTTCGCGCGTGATCGCGATGCCGAAGCCGGGCTGCTCCTGGTACCGGCCTATGTAGCGTTCCAGCGTTGCCTCCGCCAGCTCGGCCGCCGGGCGAGTGGCCGGGTCGATCCCCACATCCGACGCAATGCGGTCGGCGCGCCGGCCGAACCCCGCCTGCTCGAAAATCAGGTGGTCCACTTCCCGTGTATCCGGGCGGATGCCGAACCGGATGCGGAGACCCGACTCAACCTCGATGAACTCGGTCTCGGAGGTGGGAACCAGCAGCCGCTGCCCCCGGGTGGGCGCCCGGACGTAGAGCCGGTCCCGGTCTACCAGGATCGTCAACACGTAGTGCTCCGACAGTTGGTATTGCCCGACGTAGCGTTCCAACAGAAGCGGGTCGACATGCACTGCCTGGGCGCGCGCGGCCGCCGGCACCGAGAGCGCGAACGCCGCGGCAACCACGGCCACCGCGGCCAGGGAGCGACCTGTATTAAACGGTGAAGCCATAACGCTAAGTATGAGCTTCCGGACTGCCAATACATATTAAGCACATGCCGTATGTATTTAATATGGCTTTGGTGGCGACCTCTGAGGCTTTTGTCAGTACTTGTCGAGCCCTTCCGTCAGTTCGATGTAGGTCCCGAAAGGATCGGTGAAAAAGGCGATTGCAATACCGCGCTGTTCCAACTCCTGGTACGGCCGATCGAACGTGATCCCCTTCGCCTCGAGCTCGCGGCAGAACGCTTCGAGATTCTCCACCTCGAAGCCGATATGGTCGAGGCTGCGTCCCTGGGTGCCGTGCAGGTCGGCCGCGCCCGGCGAGTAGGTCAGGTTCACCCCCGGCAGGTCGGCCGCCTGGAACGATCCGCGCATCCCCGGCGCCGCGCCGAACGTGTCGACGTACCACGCCTTCATCGCGTCGACCTCGCCCGCGAAGTGGATGTGGTGCAGCGCGATCGGCTCCTCCTGGTCGCGCGCCTCGACCAGTTCCACCTTCACACCGTCCGGCGCCATGACGAACGCGATGTAGGTGTCCTGGTTCCCGATGTACGCCATGTTTTCTTTCACCGTGACCGACGGCGGCAGCTCCTGCCGGGTGACGATGGGGAAGCCGGCCGCGCGCACCCTTGCCAGCGCGGCGCGGAGGCTCGGCACCTTGAAGCCGATGTGGTTGACGGTCGAGCCGATCGTCCCGCCTTCCGGCGCCCGCTCGCGCACGAAGACGAGCACGTTCGGGAAGCGGTAGATCTCCGACTGGCCGAACATCGTCGGCTCGCCGCCGAGCGCCCGTTCCCAGAACCGCTTGTGCTCGGCGAGATTGGTCCCGTTGACATGGTGGTGGCCGTAGACGACCGGGCCTTCGCTCGCGGCCGTCAGTTGCGCGGACGCCGCGGAACCGCTCCCCAAGAGCAGCAACGCGGCGAAGCCGAGAATCGTGGTCGTTCGCATGACAACTTCCCCTTCGATGTGCGCGTCCCGATGCGCTGGTGCGTCAGAGCCTGCGTCAATAGCGGAACAGGTACGAGATCTTCCCGAAGACGGCGCGGTTCGTCCGCTCGAACCGGTCGTGCGGGAAGCGCAGCTCGTCGAGCAGCCGCCCCTGCCGGTACCGGTCATCGTAGCCCAGGAACGCGACCGTCCCGGCGTTGATGCGGTAGGTGAACAGGATGTTGTTGCCGAGCGTGCCGGCCAGCGTGTTGTGCTCGGCGATGTACCGGACCAGCATCCGCGTCGTGAACTGGTACGTGCTGCGGAACCGGTAAATCTGGACGTTGTACACCTCGACCCCGGCGAGCGGATCGAAGAACTTGTTGAAGATGCCCCGCACTTCGGCCCGCCAGCGGGAGGTGGGCCGGCCGGAGAGCAGGAAGTTGCCCGAGGTGAGCCGGCCGCGATACGGTCTCGTCTCGTCGTAGAAGATGCCGTCGCCCGTGTTGAACCCGCCCACTATCGAGTAGAGGCGGCCGCTGATGACGCCGAACAGGCCGTAGCCCGCCTTGCGGAAAGCGACGTCGCCGAAGCGTTCGAGGTCGCGGTTGGCGTTGGCCGTGATCGACATGTTCCCCTGGAACGAGAAGCTGGCCTCGCCCTGGATTTGCTCGTCCTGCAGAACGCCCGAATGGTCGAAAAGCCGCACGTAGGTGAGCGACGGTCCCCAGGTGATGAGCGTCGACTCGGGCCACCAGCGGTAGTTCACGGTGGTGCTCGCCTGGCGCAGGTTCACGCGCGGCAGGTAACCGGTCTGTGTCCAGAAGTTGGGGTCGATGTCGGTGTACGACGCGCTGTAGCCGAAGTTCCGGCCCTGCCTCGCGAAGTCTGCCTCGAACGCGGGCGCCGTGGTCTCGCCGAACTCCGCGTCGCGCGTCGACGAGTTGACGGCCAGGAAACTGAACCGGTGGGTCCGGCCGAGGCGGAACCGGCCATCGACGCCGCCGACGACGTTGTAGTCGTCGCCGAACTGGCGCGACGTCATGACGGCGCCGAGGTACGACTCCGCGTAGAAGTCGTAGCGCGCCCTCCCCACCGTCGTCTGCGCCGTCGTGCCATACCGCGGGTCGCTCGTGTCGTCGAGCCGGCCTGCTGCCTCGTCATCCGCGACGACGACGCCGAACGTCGTCTTTCCCACCTTGCCGGTCAGCTTCCCGCCGAAGCGGGGATCGACGACCGTCCGAGTGTGGAGAAGGTTCAGCGTCCCGGCCGTCTGGAAGATCTCCTGCCCCTCGAGAAAGAAGGGGCGCTGCTCCGCGTAGAAGTTGGCGAAGCGCTGGTTCGTTACGATCTGCGGCCGATCCGCTTCGATCTGCGAGAAGTCGGGGTTGTAGGCGAAGTCGACGGTCAGGTTTGGCGTGATCCCGTACTTGACGCTGACGCCCAGATCGCCCAGCGGGTCCAGGTCGTTGAACGTGCCGGTGTCCCTATCGAGCGACCCTAGCCGGGCGCCGGTCAGCTCCGGCAGGATCTCCAGGTTGCGGCTCTGCGACAGCTCGCGCAACCCGTCGAGAATGCCGAACTGCGTGAGCTGTCCGGCGACGCCGCGCGAGATCGGCGACCACGTCTGCGCCTCCGACTTGCTACGGATGACCCGCGTGATCTGGAAGCCCCAGCGGTGCGTTTCGCCGGCGGCGCGCTGGGGGTAACGGAGGCTCTTGAACGGGATGGCCATCTCCGCCGTCCAGCCGTCCTCTACCACCAGGCCGCCGGTGGTGAAGAGCACGTTCCACGAAGCGTCTCCCCGGATGCCGAACTGGCCCGAGTTGCTCAGCCCGCTTCCGCCCCCGCTCCCGCCCCCGCGGGTGGTGCCGCTTGCGCTGCGGCTCGACGAGCGGGAATTCATGCTCCGGCCGCGCGACGATCCGCTGCTCCCGTCCGCGTTGACCAGGGAGTCGCTCTGCACACCGTAGCCGTTCACTTCGAACTGGTACGCGCGCTGCTGATCGAGGAAGGGATCGAAGAGGACCGACATTCGGTCGTCGGCCCGGATGTCGTCGCGGTCGGTCCGGTTGGCGCGCAGAATGCCCGGGTCGGAGTAGTGGGCGTAGAAGGCGAAGTAGAGGTTCTCGCGGTCGAACGCCATCCACACCTCGGTCCGCTCCGTGCCGGGCGCGCCTTCGACCGGCGCAATCTGCACGAATTCTGTGATGTGCGTGGCCGTCTCCCAGACCGAATCGTCCAGGCGGCCGTCGATCTCCGGCGCCTGCCCGGCTGGACCGATGATTGCTTCCGGCCGGACGCCCGGGGCCGCCGCGAAGCCGGCGAGTCCGCGGCCGGACCGCGATTGACCCTGCACCTCTGGCCCCCCGCGCCCGGCCCGGTTCTGGCCATCGCCGCTACCGTTGCCGCCGTTGCCGGGCACCGCCGGCAACTCCAGCAATCCGGTGACGGCGTTGCCACCCTGTTCGGCGGCCCCCACCCTCGCCGCCGGTGGGGCGGCGGCGCGCTGGCCGGCGCGCGGCTCGCCGGCATCCACCGTCCGACGGACGTCGCCGGCCGCGATCAGGGCGTCACCGATCAAGACAGCCAAGTCGTCCTGTGCGCGGAACAGGTCTGTCAGGGGCGCGTCGATCCTCGCGGTACGGTGCACGCTGTCCGCGGCAACGTCAACCACGCGCGCCGTGATCCGGATCGTGCCGGCGAGCACCTGATAACCGCCCTCGACCAGCCAGCGGGCGCCCGGCATCGTCGCATCGTCCGCCACCGTCACGCCCAGTTCCCAGAGATCGGTGGCGACCGCCTCGGAAATCCCGGCGCCGATCCAGTCGTCCTGCGGCTGCTGACTGACGTTGGTGAAGGGCGCGATGGCGACCGCGCCGGAGGTCTGCGCCCCGGCGGGCGCGGCGGCGCAGGCAATGAGCCAGGCGCAGGTTGCTGCGGCAAATCCCTGAATGCGCCGCGCGGTAGAGCGACGACGATACTGTGCGTGCGTCATTTGAAGCTTCCAATGATATGGCAACTGGTGTCTCGCGCGACGCTACAATACGCCTTGTGAAGTCTCGTCGGACAGGGTGTGTGGCGGTCCTGGCTCTGTTGCTGATCGTGACCGCCCCGGCGGCGCGCGCGACGCAGGCCGAGACGTGGGAGCCGCTCGTCACCACGCTCGGCACGCGCGCGTTCGACGTCGAGTACGAGCTCTGGTACTACGTCAGCGTCGTCTTCGAGTCGGAGGTCGAGGCGACGGCCGACGGCTACGAGTACCGGTATCGCCTCACCAACAAGGGCGACACGCAGGTACGCGTCGAGTGGCGCAGTATCGAGGAAAGCGCGTTCCTCGACGAGGTGGACACCGTCGAGGAGCTGCGGATGGGCCTCATCGAGCCGGGCGCCGTCACCGACTGGCTGGTCCTGATCAGCAGTGCGCCGCCGGAGGTGACCGATCGCCCCGCCCGGATGTTCGGCAGCGCGCCGTCCCGCAACGAGGCGGTTCAGTTCGCCGGCCCCGCGCCGGCCTATATCCCCGCCGCCGAGTAGCTGACCGCATCCGCGCTGGCCGCTGCCCCCCCGGGCTCTACGACGCTGCGAGGCAATCCAGCGGCCGTCAGAAAGCCGTTTCCTGCCAGAGCTTCAGACCGCGCACGATGGCGTCTTCAAGCCAGTCCGAAAACCGCTCGGCGGCTTCGTCGCGTGATTCCTTGTAGTTGATCAGGAAGGCGCTGTCCGTCAGCGGCGTCACGGGGCCGATCTCCCGCTCGCCGTCGTCCGTCTCTACACGCTGGAACCACGACGCGGAACAGGCAAGCACGCCCCGGAAATCCCGCCCAATACCATGGAAGGCGATCAAGATCTCGGTCACATTCGTGTTGCGTAGCGCTAGCCGCGCCCAGGCCCGGTAGATGCCCGGATTGGCAAAATAGTCCAGTGCCTTCGCGCTCTGGACGATCTGATAGCGATAGTAGTGGCTGCGTTCACCGCCGTCTTCTGCTCCGCCGGCGTAGTAATTGCCATGATCGAGCACGTCGCGCATCTCGCGCCCTAGATCGTCCGCCACTTGTTCCAGCCTGTGTTCAGCTTGCTGTCGCAACGTTCCGGCGATGGCCTTGGCGGCTTCCCACTCGGTAACAAGAGAGTCCTTTCGTTGCTGAAGCTGTTGCCGTACCGATTGGATCGTGTCCTCAACGCGGCGCGCCTGCCGGACGTCCTCGACGATGCTCAATGCCTGGACGAATGCACTCCTCTGCAGACGGGCGAAGTACTCGACCAGCGGCTTGAGATCCCCGTCATCGGCGGCTTCCAGCGCACCGATGTATAGCGCTCGTTCCTGGTCCCGGACCACCAGCGGGAACCAGCCGGCCTTGACGAACACCAGCGTCGCGAGCGCGCGGGCAATCCTTCCGTTGCCGTCCTGAAAGGGGTGGATCTGTGCGAAACGGTGGTGGAGCGAGGCTGCCTCGACCTCGGGCGCGACATCGCCATGCTGGTGATGCAGGGCGATCAACCGGTCCATCTCCGAATCGACCTGCTCCGGCGGGCAATACTCGTGAATGGTACCGTCCGGCCGGAGTGGATTATTAGGGAGGCTCTTGTACGCGCCTCGTATCAGTGGGACCGATGTCTTCCTGCCAAGTGAGTCGACGCCCCCAACGGTTTCCTGGTGCTGCGTCATCAGGGCATGCAATTCCTTGATGTAGCTTGCGGACAGGGACCGCTCTCCCTTGACGAAGTCAAAGACACCTTCGACGGCCGCTTCATGGTCGGCAATGATTGCCACAATCTCGTCCGGATTCACATCGTGCCCGTGCGGAATCAGCGTCGCCCGAATCCCGTGTTCGATGAGCAACTGAGTGACCCCGCGATCCAGGGTGTAGAGGCGTTCGATCAGTCCGGTCTCGATGGCCCACTCGCGCTTCAACCGCTCCTCGAACTGGCGATAGGCGTCCATATCGCCCAGCCGCTCGCGCTGCTCGCCCCAGACGTCCGCCAAGGCACGGAGCCCCGCCGTGGCCAACGTTGCGTGTGACTCGTAGTCTTCTATCGGTTGCCAACGCTCTTGCACGTCAGTTACTCCCAAGGCTTGTCACAATAGATCAGCCTCAAGCGTTGTCGCTACCGGCAGGCGAAGTTGGCCGCCGTCCGCGCCGCACCGGTCGCGGTCAGAAACTGATCACCAGCGCGGTCCTCAGTATCGTATCCAGTCCGTCCTTGCGAAGGCGGCCCCTGCCCAGCTCGATCGCTACACCGCCGTCCGCGACCGTCTCGAACAGTTCGTCGCCGCTCCCCGGCGCGCCGTCCGGATCGCGCAGCGCGACGAGCGCGAGAATCGCCGCCTCCTCGAACGCCGGTTGATGTTCGTAGAGCCACTGCAGGCTGACGCGGAGCGAGAGGTGATCCGTCATCGCGACGGCAAGGCCGCTCGTGCTGTTGACCGAGTAGTCGGACCGGTCGACCAGGCTGACGTTCAGGGTCAGGGCGCCGTCGACCGACGTGATGGTTCCGAGCCGCTGCCGGTAGTCGCCGTTGATGCGGAGGCCGACAAAGTGATCCGCCTTCGCGCCGTCCGCCTCCAGCTCCTCGCGCGTGGTGTAACTGAAGCCGTAGGCGGTGGAGAGGCCAAGCGTTTCTCGGTCGGCCCAGGTGTTGCCGACGCCGCCGAAGACGATCGTCCGGTTGCGGATACCGGCGTCGTTGTTGCGGTCCCAGCTTGCTCCGGCGTGCCAGAGGAAGTGCTCGCCCAGCTCGCGGTCGTAGCGGCCCTCGACGAAGTACTGCTCGACATCCGGCTCGAGCGGCGGCCGGGCAGTTACCGTCTCGAACTGATCGGGCCGCGCCCCGGGCGGGAAGCGGACGCCGGGCGCGACGAGGAGGTACCGTTCGTCGCCGGCGCGTGATCGCACGCCGTCGAAGCGAAGGCGCAGGCGGTGCGCCGTCCCGCGCACGCGCAGAGTGTTGGAGAAACCGAGGGTCTGCGTCTCGGCGTTGCCGCCGGTCCGGACCACGCTCAACTCGGTGGCGTTGTCCCAGCCGCGAGCATCGTCCGTATCGCCGGGGTCGGCGCCGGGTGTCTGCGCCGCCAGGTGCGCGGGACAGACGGCCAGCGCAACGAGCGCCACGCCGGCAGTCGCCAGGGCTACCGTGCCGGAGCGTCGCCGGTGCCGCCGAAGAATTTCCCGTCGACGCACTGATCCGAACGGCAATTGTTGCGGAAGGGAGAGCCGAGTGCGACCAGCAGGTCGGCGGTCTCCGGTTTCGGGATGAAGAAGCGCGACGGTCCGAATGCCATGTCGGCGGGCGAGTTGCCGTCGCGAGTCAGCGCGTCGACGCGCGCCCCCTGCTCGACGAGGTAGCGAGCCATCTCCGCATCACCCCGCCCGGCCGCGCCATGAAGCGCGGTGTAGCCTCGGTTGTCGGCCGCGTTGATGTCGTTCCCCAGCTCGAGGCAGTACCGCACTGCCTCCATGAACGAACCGGGTGCGTTCTGCGTGAAGTTGCCCACCCAGCCGACGCCCGCCGCCACCATCAGCGGGGTCGCGCCGGCGTTGGTGGCCACGTTCGGATCGGCCCCCGCCTCGACGAGAATGCGCATCGCCTCGACATCGGTCGAATGCGCCGCCCGCCAGAAGGGCGTGGAGCCGGCGAAGTCGACCCAGCCGCGGTCATGGGACGTCGGACTGAACCAGAGCTTGCGGAGCAGCCGGGCGTTCGGGTCGGCGCCGGCCGCGAGCAGGTTGCGCAGCAGGTCGAGCGAGTCCACCTCCTCCTGATCGGTCGGCGGGTTCGGCGCCCACGAGATAGGCGCGTGCCGCATGTTGACCGTCGCGTAGACCGGTCCGAGGCCGTCGATGTTGACCAGATTCGGGTCCGCGCCCTGATGGAGCAGGTGCTGGGCGACATCGTAGTGGCCGTTGCCGATGGCGATCACCATCGGGCTGCTGCCTTCGCCGCCGCTCACCCGGTCGACGTCGGCGCCCGATTCGACCAGCGCCCTCACCGCTTCGAGATGGCCGTCGCGCGCGGCGATCAACAGGGGGGTCAGCCCGCCCATCACCGAGTTGCCCACCGGGACGCGGCGCCGCCGGTCGGGGATCGGGTTGCCGTACTCGTCCAGCCGCTCCTCGATCATCGACACGACGAACGACATCAGGCCGGTCAGCGCGCCATGCCGGACGAGGGCGCGGATCGCGTCGGGGCGGTTCTCCCAGGCTGCGAACATCAGCGGAGTCTGGCCGTTCTCGCTTTCGCGGGCGTTGATCCAGGCGCCGCGTTCGACGAGCAGGTCGATCGCCTCGACGTTGCCCGCCATGGCGGCCGCCATCAGCGGCGTGGCGCCGGTGGCGGAAGGGAAGTTGACGTCCGCCTCGTTCCTGAGCAGCCGGTCGATCATCGCGGCGCTGCCGTTGCTCGCGGCCAGCCAGAGCGGCGTGATCGCGCCGACCCGCGTTCGGACCATCACCTCGGCGTCGGCCGCGAGCAGCAACCGGGCGATCTCGTGATCGTCATTGAACGCGGCCCAGTGGAGCGCGGTCATGCCGTCGCCCTGCGCGGCGTTCAGGTTGGCGCGCTCGGCGATAAGCGCGCGGACACGTTCGACATCGCCATCACGGGCGGCATCGGCGAGGGGGGAATCGGAGGCGGCGGCTGCCGGCGACGCGAAGGCCGTCGCCATCATGAGCAGGCCGGCGAGGAGCAGTTGCGATCCGGGATGCCGGAGCGGACGCCGGGGCACCAATAGCGACTGCATGGTTAGAGGTCCAGTTCGCCGGTGCTGTCGCCGATGGTGTCGATGTCGACGCCCAGCCGGCGGAGCACCGTCAGCAGGGCGTTCGCCATCGGCGTGCCGTCGTCGCAGAGCACGTGGTGGTTTCCTCTTAACTGGCCGTTCGCGTGGCCGGCGAGGAACAGCGGCACCCGCAGGTGGTTGTGAACGCTGCCGTCCCCCATCGGGCTGCCGTAGAGGACCAGCGAATGGTCGAGCAGGTTGCCGTCGCCGTCGGGCGTCTCCTTCAGCCGCTGGATGAAGTGCGCCACCTGATCCACATGGAACGCGTTCAGCTTCGCGAACTCCGCCAGCCGGGCCGGCCGGTTGCCGTGGTGCGACAGTGAATGGAACGGCGTCTCGATTCCCGCCTCGCCAAAGACGCGCGAGCTGACGTCGCGTCCCATCTTGAACGCGGAGACCCGCGTCGTGTCGGTCATGAACGCGAGCACCTGCAGGTCGAACATCAGGTTGACGTGCTCGGTCCAACTGTCGGGCACGCCGATCGGCGACGCCGGCAGCTCGCGCGCCACGGCGGAAGTGTTGGTCTCCTCGACCCGCTGAAGGCGCCGTTCGATCTCGCGGACATCTTCGAGATAGTCGTCGAGCCGCGCGCGGTCGGCGGCGCCGAGGCCCATCTCCAGGTCGTCGATCTTGTCGAGGATGGAATCCAGGATGGAAGCGTTCGCGCGGCGGCGCGCGTCGCGCAGCTCCGGCGTCGCCCCGTCGCCGAACAGCCGTTCGAAGGCGACGCGCGGGTCGCGCTCCATCGGCAGCGGCGTGGTCGCCGACGACCACGAGATTGTGTTGGCGTATACGCAGCTGTACCCGTAGCCGCAGGCGCCGGTGAGCGAGCCGACGTCCTCGATGCAGAGCTGAATCGACGGCAGCGGCGTCTCCTGACCGAACGCCTGCGCGTAGATCTGATCCGCGGACGTGGCGTTGTAGATGTTCGCCCCTTCGGTCATCCTCGCGTGCGCGCAGGTGAGGAAGGCGGCGGAAGACCGCGTGTGGTCCGCGCCCGCCTCCGCTTCGGTCTGCGCCGTCGCCGGTGCGATGTCGGTGTGGCTGACGACGGTCAGGTAGTCGCGGTGCGGCTCCAGCGACCGGAGGATCGGCGTGATCTCGAAGTCCTTGCCGACCTTCGCGGGCGACCAGTAGTGGCGGCGCGTGCCGGCGCCGGTGCTGCCCGCACTGCCGTGCACCATCTCGATCGCGGCGAAGCGGGTGCGGGGCGCGGCGGCGGTGCGGCGCGTGGCCGCCATCGCCGGGGTCATCGCGTCGAGGAACGGCAGGGCGAGCGACACACCCATTCCGCGCAGCACGGTGCGGCGCGAGAGGTGATTTCCGGTGATGTACATGCCGCGATCTCTTTCCGGAACGCTCGGATCGGTGCATCCTACGGCTGAATGCCGGCCCCGACAACCCCCGGTAGTCTGCGACCCGGAAGTTCCGCGCCAGCGGAACTTCCACCGCGCCCGTCAGGGCGCGCGTCCGCCCGCCGCATGGTGAAGGGCCGGCTGGTGACGATCCCCATGACGAGCGTCGAGAACCGGTCCTCGTCCGCCGCCGCGTGCCGTACGACCTCCCGGACCGCCGGCATGTCGGTCGGCTCGAGGATCCGCCCGAGCGCGAACATCAGCAGGTTACGCGTGAAGTTGGTGGTGAAGCTTTCTTCATGCCGCTCGATGTAGCGGCGGATGCCGGCCGGACCGGCGACCTCGGTGCCGTCGAACAGCACGTCGCTCGGGTCGATCGGCTCGCCGCCGTCGCGGGTCCGCCAGGCGCCGGTTGGGTCGAAGTTCTCGAGCGCGAAGCCGACCGGGTCCATGATCCGGTGGCACGACGAGCAGGCGGGGCTGGCCCGGTGCGCCGCGAGCCGCTCCCGCATCGTCGCGGGCTCCTCGCCATGCTCGTTCTCGACGAGCGGCGGGACGTCTGCCGGCGGCCGCGGCGGCGGTGCGCCGAGCAGAACGTCGAGCACCCAGGCGCCCCGGATCACGGGCGACGTCCGGTTGGCGAGCGAGGTGAGAGTCAGGATGCTGCCATGGCCGAGCAGGCCGCGGCGCGCGTCGTCGGTTACCGGCACGCGGCGGAACCGGTTGCCGATGACGTTCGGAACGCCGTAGTGCTCGGCGAGGCGCTGATCGACAAAGGTGTAGTCGGCGGAGATCAGGTCCGTAACGCTACGGTTCTCCCGGACGATGCTGTAGAACAGCAGCTCCGTCTCGCGCCGCATCGACCGGGTCAGGTTCAGGTCCCAGTTCGGGTAGAGGAAGACATCCGGATGGACGTCCTGCAGGTTCTGCAGCCGCAGCCAGTGCGAGGCGAAGTTGGTTGAGAGCGATTCGGCGCGCGGGTCGTCCAGCATCCGCGCCACCTGCGCCTCCAGCGTTGCCCGGTCCGACAGCCGTCCCTCGGCCGCCACGTCGATCAGCTCGTCGTCGGGGAGGCTGCTCCAGAGGAAGAACGACAGCCGCGCGGCGAGTTCCAGATCGCTCAGCCGGTGGTTCTCGCCCGGTGCTACGCCCGCCGGGGTCCGCTCGAAGCGGAAGAGGAACTCCGGGTCGGCGAGGATCGCCTGCAGCCCCATCCGGATGCCCGCCTCGTGGTCGGCTCCCGCGTGTCCCTCGTCGTAGAAGCGGAGCAGGCGTGCGCGGTCGTTGTCGGTGAACGGCCGGCGAAACGCGCGGCGGGCGATGCGCGAGAGGATCTCGTCGGCGCACGCGGTCTCTTCGTCGGGGGCGGCGCCGGCGGCCGGCCGGCAGGTGAGCAGCCGCTCGCGGATCGGCGTCTCGCTGACTCCGGTCACGTCGTACGGCCCGTCGATGCCCAGGTTCCGCAGGTGCGGCAGGCCCGTCAGTCCGGGAAGGTGTCCGGTCGACAGGTCGGCCAGCGCCTGATTGAACGGCATCACGAAGTCCTGCACCGGACCGGCGGCGCGCTGAATGAACGAAGCGGAGATCTGCTGCGGTCCGGCCCGGATCGGGATCGGCTCGGTCCGGAGCGCGTCGGTTGTCCGCAGCTTGCGGTCGAGATCGAGCAGCGCCACCCGCTCGCCGTTCACCGCGACCTCCATCTGTTCCCCCTCGGCCGGGATGTTGTCGCCGAAAAAGGCGCCGATGCTGGCGAAGTAGAACGACAGCCGGAAGACGTAATCGCCGTCGGCAGGGAAGTTGTGCGTGACCGCGATGCCGCCGCGCGTGCCGAACGGCGTGTCGGGGACATGCCGCATCTGCGAGAAGGCCTGCGGGACGATATGGGTGTCGACGGACGGCGTGGCGTCCGGGTCGCCCACCGTCATCCGCGCGATTCGGCCGGCGGCCGTCAGGTAGCTCTCGAGCAGCGTCGGCGAGACGGTCAGGACGTCCGACATGTTGTCGTAGCCCTGGCTCATGTCGTCAGGTGGCAGGAGCGACGTCGTGTCGATCTCGAGGCCGAACAGGTTGCGGATCGCGTTGGCATACTCGGTCCGGTTCAGCCGGTGGAGGATCGGCCGGCCCGGGTTGGGCGCGGCCGCCGCGGCGCCGTCGAGGCGCGTCTCGAGCTGATCGATGAACGCGGCGAGGAGCGGCGCCTCCGGGCGCGGATGCCCTTCGGGCGGCATCATCCCGGTCCGCAGCTTGAGGATCACCTGCTCGAACGTGGCGGGGTCCAGCTCCGGATCATCCGGATCGACTCCGTCGAAGGAAAGACCGCCGGTGCGCATCCGGTCGTTGTGGCAGGCGGCGCAGTACTGCCGCAGCAGGGCGCGGCCGTCCACCTTCGTCTCGGCCGGCGCCTGCGCGGCAGCGGCCGGGGTGGCGGTCAGGAGCGCAACGGCAATCAGCCAGGCCTGGCGTCCGGGCACGGTTCTAGCGAAGAGCCGGGTCCGGGCGCCCCATCAGTTCGGTGAAGCTCGCCCCCTCCTGCGGGACGAACTTCTGCGTGAAACCCTGGATGTTGTCGACCGCGTAAATGTTCCGGTCCTCGTCGACCGAGAACTGGTGCAGCTCGCGGAACAACCCCTCCCCTTCGCCGCCGATGTCGAAGGCGAACTGCGGGTTGCCGTTCCAGTCGAGCTTGATCAACTGCGGCTCCTGGTTGTCGGCGATCCACACCTCATAGCCGCTCGCGTAGATGTCGTTCGGGAACTCGAAGCCGGGCCAGCTCGCGACGGGCGAGATGTTCGGGTGGTACCAGACCGAGCGGGTCGTTTCGTTGAACACCTGGATCCGGTCGTTGTTCCGGTCGGCGACGTAGATGCGGCCGATGCTGTCGGTCGCCACGGCATGCACCGCATCGAACTGGCCACGCTCGATGCCCAGCGTCCCCCAGTGCGTGACGTAGTTCCCCTCGGCGTCGAACTTCACGACGCGCGAGTTGTCGGAGTCGGCGACGAAGATCGAGCCGTCCTCGAGGAACGCGACGTCCTGCGGCCGGTTGAAGTTGTTCTCGCCGTCTCCCGCCCCTGCTTCGCCGATCGTCATCAAGAGCTCGGAGCCGTCGTTGGAGAAGGCGTGTACCTGGTGGTTCGTCTCGTCGACCACCCAGACCTTCCGGTCGGGATCGAACGGGTTGATCTTCACCTTGTGCGGGCCGGCGCCGCCTTCCCACATCTCGTCCCACTGCGTCCACGACTCGATCATGTTGCCGTCACCGTCGACAACGAAGATGGAGTTGCGCCAGACGCGGTCATCGCCCGCATCCAGCGCGTTCATGCCGATCGAGCCGACGAACCCCGCGAAACCGGGCGGCACCGGGTCGGGCAGCCGGATCTCGCCCCGCTGCACGATAAAGATCCGGTCCGGGGACTCGGCGAAGACGCCGGTGTGCGCCCCGAAGGCGTGCCCGGCCGGCGCGAACGGCTTCAACCAACCCTCGACCACCTCGTACGGGCTCGGTCCGAGCGGCAACTGCAGCACAAAGACATCCTGTAGCATCGCAGGCCGGCCCAGCAGGCCGGACGCGATCACCAGTCCCATCACCGAGGCACTCACAAACAGCGACTTCCACATGGCAACCATCTCCCTGTTCCGATCTGTCGGACCTAAAATATACATTCATGACGCTAATTTTTGAACAGGTCCGGACCGGCGGCGACCGAAACTTCGGCTACCTCCTTGGCGACCGCGACGCCGGCGTGGCGGTGCTGATCGACCCCTCTCCCGAGCCGGAAGCGCTGGCGGAACGCGCGGCGGCCCAGAACCTGGTGGTGACGCACATCGTCAACACCCACGGCCACCCGGATCACACCGGCGGCAATCCCGAAGCGCTGCGCCTGACCGGCGCGCCGGCCGTCGCCGCCCACCCCGACTGCCCGATTGGCCCGTCGGTCCCGCTGCCGGACGGCGCCAGCCTGCCGGTCGGCTCGTTCGTTCTGGAGTGCCTCCACGTTCCCGGCCACTGCCCGGACCACGTGACGCTGTACGAGCCGACCCATCGCCTGCTGTTCACAGGCGACCTGATCTTCGTCGGCAAGGTGGGCGGCACGAAGACGGATGCCGACACGGCCTCCGAATGGGACAGCCTCCGCCGCGTGCTGGACACGTATCCGGAAGAGGCCACCGTCTGGCCCGGCCACGACTACGGCGTCCGTCCCAGCTCCACGCTCGCGCTCGAAAAGGAGACCAACCCCTTCCTGCGATGCAAGGACTTCGACGCCTTTCGGTTCCTGAAGCACGACTGGCCACAATACAAGGTCCAGCTTGGGTTGAAGTAGGAGGGCCGGCGTGGACGCCGGCGCACCCCTCAACGCGGAACCATGAAGGCCGGCGCATCACGGGCGGCCTTCAGTCGGCGGCGCCCGGCTTCAGTCGGTACTCGCCGGTGGCGGGATCCTGCTCGCGGTAGACGGTGTGACAGGCGTTGCAGGTCGTTTCGATCTCCTGCGCCTGCGTGCTGGCGGCGCCGGCATCGATGGAGTCTTGCGAGAGGGCGGTGTCGAGGCTGTCCAGCTTCGTGACGGCGTCGCGCACCCACTCCATGGCGTCCTCCCGGGCGCGCCGCCGCCAGAAGGTGATGGTCGTCGCGAGCTGTTCGCGGGCGCGGACGAAGCGTTCCTTGGCGGTAGGGTAGTCCGCCGCGTCGAGTGCCCGGACGCCGGCGTCGAAGTTGGGGCCGACCGTCTCCATCGTGCCGGCCAGATGGTCGGCGGTGTAGATCGGGTAGGGGTTCTGGGCGTGCAAGGCGGCGCCGGCCAGCAGCAGGCATGTGGCCGCTGCGATGCCGGCGTGGACGCCGGCGCACCACGGGACGCCGCTGCGCCGTGGACGCTGGCGGACCATGACAACGTTCTCTACACGGTGAGGCGCGGCAGGTTGCCCGTGCCGTCGCCGAACGATTCCTGCGGGACACCCAGCATTTCGAGGATGGTCATGTGCAGGTTGGCGAGCGGCGTGTCGTCCGGGTAGCGGATGTAGCGCCCACCGTGGATGCCGGCCGCCTTGCCGCCCACCAGCGCGATCGGCAGATCGTCGTGGAAATGCGTGTTGCTGTCGCTGATGCCGGTGCCGTAGAGGAAGAGGGTCGAATCGAGCATCGAGCCGTCGCCCTCCGGCAGGTTGGCCAGCTTATCCACCAGGTAGGCGAACTGCGAGAACTGGTGCTGGTTGATCCTGTGCAGGCGCTCCAGCTTTGCCGGCTCGTCCTGGTGGTGCGACAGCGGGTGGTGCGAGTCGGAAACCCCGATCTCGGGATAGGCGCGGCCGCTCACTTCGCGGGCGAGCATGAACGTGGAGATACGCGTCAGGTCGGTCTGGTAGGCGAGCGCGAGCAGGTCCATCATCAGCCGCGCATGCTCGGCATAGCCCTTCGGGACGCCGACCGGCTGATCCACGACGGGCAGCTCACGCGCGCTCTGATCTTCCGCCATCTGGATGCGGCGCTCGATGTCGCGCAGGGCATCCAGGTACTCGTCCAGCTTGACGCGGTCGCCCGGCCCGATCACGCGCTCCAGGTCCTTGAGCTCGGTTCCGACCGCATCGAGGATGCTCCGGTCGCGCCGCAGGCGTTCCATCCGCGCGGCGGGATCGGTGCTCCCGCTCGACCCGAACAGCCGTTCGAAGACGGCCCGCGGATCGTTCTCGATCGACAGCGGCGTCGTCGGCGTCCGCCAGGCGATCGTGTTGGTGTAGGCGCAACTCGCGCCGCCGTCGCAGTTGCCCACCATCGCGTTCGATTCGATGCCCAGCTCCAGCGAGGCGATCTGGGTCTCCTTCGACAGCTCGCGCGCGGCAATCTGGTCCATCGAAACCGCGGCGAAGACGTCCGCGCCGCTCGTGATCTTGAACGGCACGCAGGTGAGGAAGGTACCGGCGGAGCGCGCGTGGTCGCCGCCTCCCTTCACCAGGTTGGCGGCTTCGTCGTCGAGCCCGCCGCAGAGGAGCACGCGGTCCTTGAACTGCTGCAGCGAGGCGAGCGTCGGCGGCAACTCGTCAATCGGCCCCTCGGTCCTGGGGAACCAGTACGGCATCGACATCCCGTTCGGGACGTAGAAGACGCCGAACCGGCGGATCGGCGCCGCCGCGGTCCGCTGCAGCGCCGTGAGCGCCGGCACCATCCCGTCGAGCAGCGGCAGGGCAATCGCCGCGCCGAGCCCGCGCAGGACGGTGCGCCGCGGCAGGTGCATCTTCGTGATGAACATCGTTCCGGCTCCTTCTACGGCTGACCGTCCGCCACCACGTCACCCCCGCCGGCATCCGGCGCGCGCCGCATCCGGAACTGATCACTCGCGACGATCGCCTGCACGAGGGACGACCACGGATCCCCCTCGCGCTCCAGATGGTCGGAGATCCGCCGGAGCAGCGGCTGATCGGTGTATAGCACGCCCCGGCCGATCGCGTAGATCAACAGCTTCTCCGCCACCGTCCGGACAAACTCCCGGTCCCCTTCGGCCAGCAGCGCCTCGCGCAGCGCGCGCGGGCTGTCGATGGTCCGGCCCGAAAGTTCGATAGTCGCATTGATGGGCGCGCCGCCGTCCTGTTCGCGCCAGCGGCCGATCGCGTCGAAGTGCTCCATCGCGAAGCCGAGCGGATCCATCCGCCGATGGCAGCTTGCGCAGACCGGATTGCGTCGATGCTGTCCCATCCGCTCGCGCAGCGATGTGGGATTGGACCTGTTGTTCTCGGCGAGCGGCGGGACGTTCGCCGGCGGCGGCGGTGGCGGCGAGCCGAGTAGTGTTTCCAGCACCCACTTGCCGCGCAACACGACGGACGTCCGGTTGGCGTACGACGTCACCGTCAGCAGGCTCGCGTGGCCCAGCAGGCCGTGTCTCCGGTCGTCGGTCCAGTCGACGCGCCGGAAGCGGCTGCCGTAGATCCCCCCGACGCCGTAATGGTCCGCCAACTGCTCGTTCAGGAACGTGTAGTCGGCCGTCAGCAGTTCGGGGATCGGCCGGTCCGCGCGCATCTGGCTTTCAAAGAAGAGTTCCGTCTCGCGCACCATCGCATTCCGGAGCGAGTCGTTGAAACCGGCGAACAGCGCGCCGTCGGGATCCTGCGAGTGGATGTTGCGCATCTGCAGCCACTGTCCGGCGAAGTCGCTCATGAACCGGGTGGATCGCCGGTCGGCCAGCAGCCGACGCACCTGCCCGGCCAGCACCTCCGGGTCGCCGAGGCGGCCCTGTTCGGCCAGAACGAGCAGCTCGTCGTCGGGGATGCTCTTCCAGAGGAAGAACGAGAGCCGCGACGCCAGCTCCAGGTCGGTCAGCTCGTACACCGCACCCGGCCGCGTGTCGACCGGCTGGCGCTCGACGCGCATCAGGAAGCTCGGCATGGCGAGCAGCGCCTCGAGCGCGCGCTCGATCCCCGCCTCGAAGTCACGCGCCGCGCGACCCTCGCGGTAGACGGTCAGCAGCGGGTCGAGGTCGCCTTCCGCCACCGGCCGGCGGTAGGCGCGCCGCGCAAGCGTACCGAGTATCTGCCGCGCGCACGCTTCTTCCGCTGCCGTCTCCAGGCTCTCCGGCCGGCAGGAAAAGATGCGTTGCCGGCTGGGCGTCTCTTCCGGCACCGTGCCGTCGAACGGCCCGGAGAGGTAGAGCATGTCGATTCCCGGCAGGTCAGTCGGCACGTTGGGCGACGGCGCGGAATCGGTAAGGCCGACCGAGACAAGCCGGGTGCCCGCGCGCACCGGGACGCGCACCTCCAGCTCATGGTCGGCGGTCATCCGGTACTCGTGGAGCCGCTGCCCCTCGATGTCGTCTTCCGGGACGGCGATCAACTGTCCCGGATCGGGCCCGGGGAACCGCCCGCCGATGGCGAAGCGCCGGATCAGTTCGTGATCGATCCGCACTTCGATCTGGTGTTCGTCTTCCGCGATGCCGTCGATCGTCTCGACCGTCTCGTTCCGCTTCAGCCGGATGGAAAAGACGTACTCGCCGTCGAGCGGGAAGGTGTGGCGCACGGCGAGTCCGCCATGCGTCGCGAACGGCATGTCATCGCTCCGCCGGACGTCGCGCCGTTCGTAACCCACCTTGTAGACCTGCATCACCGGCCGGTTGTCGGGACTGCCGACCGCGGCGCGGCTGATCTTGGTCGCCGACGCGATGTAGCGCGCCATCAGCGCCGGCGTAATCGACAGCACATCGGCGTTGTTGTCGAAGCCGAAGCCCGCCATGTCGCTCGGCAACAGCGCCTCGCCGTCGATCTCCAGCGCCAGCAGGTCGTTGACGGCGTTGACGTACTCCAGCCGGTTCAGCCGGCGCGAGGCGACGCGGCCCGGGTCGGGACGTTCGGCGGCGGCGCGGTCGAGGGCTGCCTCCAGCGCGCCGGCGAACGCGTCGATCACGGTCGCCTCGGGACGGGGCCGCCCCTCGGGCGGCATCTGTCCGCTCCGGAGCTTGCGGACCATCTTCTCGAGCGTCTCGGCGTTGCCCGCGATATCGCCCAGGTCAACCTGATCGAGCAGCAGTCCGGCGGTCTGCAGCCGCTCGTTGTGGCAGGTGACGCAATAGCGGTCGACGAGCGCGCGGTCCGGCGCCTGCGCCGCGGCGGACAGCGGAACGAAGACGACCGCCGTCGCGACCGCGGCAGGTGCGAGACGCGCCGAAAGCAGTCTCGCCATGCCGAAAGTCTACCGGTATAGTGCGCGTCATGACACGCAGGATGGTTACGAGGGGTCGGCTGTTTCTTCTCGTCTGGCTGGTCGGTGCCGCCGGCGTCGCCAGCGTCGCGACCGCGGCGGCCCAGGCACCGGACCTGCGCCTGGTGACGGCAGTGGAGGATCAGGATCGAGCCGCCGTTTTCGGCCTGCTCGACGAGGGCGTGGACGTCAATCTGGCGCGGGCGGACGGCGCGACGGCGCTGCTCTGGGCGACGCACCTCGACGACCTGGAGATTGCGGAGCGGCTGATTGCGGCCGGCGCCGACGTCAACGCGGCTGACGACCATGGCGTGACGCCGCTGGAGCGGGCCGCGGAGAACGCCAGCCTCCCGATGGTCGAGATGCTCCTCGCCGCGGGCGCCCACGCGAACGCCACCCAGGAGAGCGGCCTGGCGCCCCTCATGACCGCGGCGCGAACCGGCAACGAGGCGATCGTCCGGGCCCTGCTGGATGCCGGAGCGGACGTCGACGCGACGGTTCACGCCACGCGCAGCACGGCGCTGATGTGGGCGGTCTCGGAACCGCACCCGGCCATCGTCCGGCGGCTGCTCGACGCGGGGGCCGATCCGTCGATGTCGACCATCAAGGGTTTCACGCCGCTGATGTTCGCCGCGCGCAACAGCGACATCGAGACGGCACGCGCGCTGATCGCCGCGGGTGCCGTCATCAACGCGCCGAGCGCCGACGGCACGTACCTCCTGCCGTTCACCATCGTGGCCGGCCAGGCGGACTTCGCGATGTTCCTGATCGAGGCGGGAGCCGATCCGAACGGGACGATTAGCGGCGTTACGGCGCTCCACGCGGCGTCCGGCGGAGTCGGCACCTGGATGCGCGACTGGTACCGCCGGCATGGCCGCGGCGGACTGTACAGTCGGCCGAGCAGTGGGCGCCTCAGCGGCCAGGCACGGCTCCCGATCATTCGCGCGCTGCTTGACCGGGGCGCCAATCCGAACGGCCGGATCACGTCGTCCGGGATGATCATGAGTTACATCGGCTACCCGAAGAAGGGTGCGTTCGAGCCGTTCGCCTGCGGGACGGGCGACCTGCGCGGCGCGACGCCGCTCTGGGTTGCCGCGTTCGACATGAACGGCGCCGGCGGCCAGGTGTTCAGTGTCGGCGCGAGCCGGACATCGAGCGGCGTCGCGGTTCTCGAGACCTTGCTGGCCGCGGGCGCGGATCAGCACCTGACGACGGATGACGGCACCACTCCCCTGATGGCGGCCGCTGGTCTGGGCCGCGCCACCTACACGCCGCGCGAGCCGCGCGGCGTCCGCTCACCCAGCGCCGAGGCGGCGGTCAAGCTGCTGGTGGAGGCGGGCGGCGACGTCAACGCCGTTAACGAGGCGGACTTCACCGCGCTTCACGGCGCCGCGTTCCGCGGCTTGAACGAGGTGATCGAATACCTGGTCGCGCAGGGCGCCGACATCGACGCGCGCGACTTCCGCGGCCGCACCGCCTACCGGATGGCGGAGGGCTCGAAGCAGTCGTTCCAGTTCCAGAGCTGGCCGGAGACCGCGGCGCTGCTCGCGGAGTTGGGCGCCGACACCCGACTCGGCATTCCCGGCACCGTGCAGGAGCGTTTGCGCGACGTTCCGGCCTTCGTCGAGAACAACCAGCCCTGACGTCGCGGATGCCGCGGTCGGGGCGGAGCGGTCACTCCGGCATCGCCGGTGTCGGAGAGCTGCGGAAAGGGGGCACAAGGGATGGCGCGAACGAGGCACACCACCAGCGTGATCCTGATCGGACTCTGCGCCGCCTGGCTGACGCCCGGCGTCGTGGCGGTCCAGGACGCCGCGATCTCCGGCACGGTCACGGACACGACCGGCCTGATCCTGCCCGGCGTCACGGCGGAAGCGCGTGACGCGGCCGGCGGCGGTCCGCCGCGCACCGCGGTCACCGACGGGTCCGGCATGTTCACAATCGCCTTACCGCCCGGCACCTACGACGTGACGTTCACGCTGCCGGGCTTCCAGACGGCGGTGCGCAGTGCCGTGCAAGTAGGCGCGGGGGCCACCGCCAACGTCGATATGGAGCTCGTGGTAGAGCTGGAGGAGCGGGTCGTGGTGGTCGGCAGCCGCGCGGAGCCGCGCTCGGTGACCGAATCGCGGGTGCCGATTGACGCCATACCTTTCCAGGATGTCGTCAGCCAGGGCGCTACCACCCTCGACTACCAGTTGCGGACCCTGGTCCCGTCGTTCAACGTGGCGACGCACCCGATCAGCGATGCGGCGACGCTGGTGCGGCCGGCCAGCATCCGCAACCTCGCCCACGACCACACCCTGGTGCTGGTCAACGGCAAGCGGCGCCACCGCTCGTCGGTCATCGCGTGGTTTGCCGGCGTGACTGACGGCTCGCAGGGTCCCGACATCTCCACCATCCCGACCATCGCGCTGCGGCAGGTGGAAGTCCTGCGGGACGGCGCCTCGGCCCAGTACGGCTCCGACGCCATCGCCGGCGTGCTGAACTTCCTGCTCAAGGACAATGCGTCCGGGGGCAGTTTCGAGTTCAACAGGGGCACCTACCGCGCCGGGGACGGCGACGCCTACACGGTGGCCGGCAACGTCGGCCTTCCGCTTGGCGCCAGCGGCTTCGCCAACCTGAGCCTGGAGTACGGCAACGCGGATCCGACGAACCGCAGCGTGCAGCGCGCCGACGCGGCGGCGCTCATCGCGGCCGGCAACACCGACGTGGCGGACCCGGCGCAGATCTGGGGCAACCCGACGATCGAGGACGATCTCAAGCTGTTCGGCAATTTCGGCAATGTGTTCGCCAACGGCCTGCAGTTCTACGCCCACACGAATTACGCGAGCAAGCGGGTGACGGAGGGCTTCTATTTCCGGAACCCGAACAACCGGGCGAACATCTACAGCCTCGATGAAGGCGAGACGCTGCTCATCGGCGACTTGCTCGCGGCGCGCGGCATGGGTTCGGCCAACTGTCCCGTCGTCCGGGTCACCGACAACGTGCCGGACCCGGTTGCCCTCGCGCAGGTAGTCGCCGACCCCAACTGCTTCTCGTTCCGCGAGATCGCGCCGGGCGGCTTCACGCCGCAGTTCGGGGGCGTAGTGACGGACATGTCGGCGGTCGCGGGGTTGCGGCAGATCGCGGAGAGCGGCCTCACCTGGGACGCCAGCGCCAGCTACGGCGCGCACGAGTCCGACTTCTTCTTCAACAACACCGTCAACGCGTCGCTCGGTCTCGACACCCCGCGCAACTTCGACCCCGGGCTCTACCGGCAGGAGGAAGTCAACCTCAACTTTGACGTCTCGTATGCCGCCTCCGACAGGGTCAACTTCGCGGCCGGCGCCGAGTGGCGCGACGAGAAGTTCACGATCGGCGCGGGCGGGCGGCCATCGTGGGAAGTCGGCCCGTTCGCGGCGCAAGGCTTCGTCTCCGGGTCGAACGGCTTCCCCGGCTTCCCGGACTACACGGCCGGAACCTGGAACCGCAGCAACGTCGCTGTCTACGGCGATCTGGAGATGCGGGGACGCGACGACCGCTGGTCGTTCGGCGGCGCCCTCCGGTTCGAGCACTTCGACCTGTTCGGCGCCACGACGAACGGCAAGCTGTCGGCCCGAGTCGCGCTCAGCCCCGTCGTCGCCCTGCGCGGTGGTGTCAGCACCGGGTTCCGCGCCCCGACCCCCGGCCAGCAGCACACCCTCAACGTGCAGACCACGATCGACCCGGAGACGCTGCAGCTTGTCGACAGCGCCAACGTGCCATCCACCTTCCGGGCCGCCGAGCTGCAGGGCGGCGTGCCGCTCGAGCCCGAGACGTCGTTCAACACGACGGCCGGCATAGTGGTCGACAACGGGCCGTTCACGCTGACCGCCGACTACTTCCGGGTCGATGTCTTCGACCGCCTCGCCCTGTCGCAGACCTTCACGTTGACGGGGGATGAGCGCGCGCTCCTCCTCTCGGAGGGAATTACTTCGGCCGGCACCCTCGCCTTCTTCCGTTTCTTCATCAACGATTTCGAGACGCGGACGCAGGGGATCGACATCGTCTCCACCTACGCCCCGCCGAATCTCGGCGGCGACACCGTCCTCAGCTTCACGATGAACTACACCGACACGAAGGTGACGAAGGAATCCGACCTGCTCGGCCCCGGCGAAGTGCTCGGGCTCCAGCGGGGCGTACCCAGGACCCGCTGGAACGCCGCCGTCAACCAGCGGCTCGGTCGGGTCGGTCTGCTTGCTCGCGTGAGCTACTTCGGCGCGTGGGTGGATCACTTCGATGCGCGCTTCGTGCGCGGCCCCGACTCGCCGCTTCTCGACGGCCGGCCGATCGTCGACCTGGAGCTCAGCCTGCCGCTCGGCAACGATGTGACGCTGGCGGTCGGGGGCCAGAACGTCGCCAACACCTTCTCGGACCGGATGGACCTGTTCGCCGAGGTCTTCGGTCTCCCCTACAGCCAGTTCACTCCGTGGGGCCTGAGCGGCGGATACTATTACGCGCGCCTCAACTACGCATGGGGCCGCTGAGTGCCTTGAAGTCGCCGATCTCCCGGTCTGTGGTCGCGCCAACCGGCATGCAGGGACCCAGGTGGGTGAGACCCGCCTTGCGGGCGTTGGCCATGTTCGCCATTGCCACGGCCGCGTCCGCGCCGGGGGCCGCCCGCGCGCAGGACGGGGCGCTGTCAGGCACGGTCACCGACGCGACAGGCCTCGTCCTGCCGGGCGTGACGGTGGAGGCGCGGAGCACGACCGATGGCGGCTCGGTCCGGGTCGCCTCCACCGATGCCGCGGGGCGGTTCGCCATCGCCGCGTTGCCGCCCGGCGCCTACGACGTGACGTTCACGTTGTCCGGCTTCGGAGCGGAGGTGCGCCGGGGCGTGGCGATACGCGCGGGAGCCGCCGTCACGCTCGAGGTCGAGCTGGCCGTGCAGCTCGAGGAGCGGGTGGTGGTCGTCGGCAGCCGGGCTCAGCCGCGGTCGGTAACGGAGTCCCCGGTCCCGATCGACGCCATCCCGTTCCAGGATGTGGCGAGCCAGGGCGCGACCACTCTCGACTACCAGTTGCGGACCCTGGTCCCGTCGTTCAACGTCGCCACCCATCCGATCAGCGGCGCCGCCTCCCTGGTGCGGCCGGCCAGCCTGCGCAACCTGGCGCATGACCATACGCTGGTGCTCGTCAACGGCAAGCGCCGCCACCGCTCGGCCATCCTCGTCTGGTTCGGGGGGGTGACGGACGGTACGCAGGGGCCGGACATCTCCACCATCCCGTCGATCGCCCTGCGGCAGGTAGAGGTGCTGCGCGACGGCGCGTCGGCGCAATACGGGTCCGACGCCATCGCCGGGGTGCTGAACTTCCTGCTGAGGGACAGCCGCGCCGGAGGCAGCGTCGAGTTCGATACCGGAACCTACCGCGCGGGCGACGGCGACGCGTACCGCGTGGCCGGCAACGTCGGGTTGCCGCTCGGCGCCAACGGCTTCGCCAACCTCAGCCTGGAGTACGGCAACGCCGGTCCGACCGACCGCAGCGTGCAGCGCGCCGACGCGGCGGCGCTCATCGCGGCCGGCAACTCTGCCGTGGCCGACCCGGCGCAGCCATGGGGCAACACGACAAGCGAGGATGACCTGAAGCTGTTCGGGAACTTCGGCCACCTGTACTCCAATGGCCTGCAGCTCTACGGTCACGCCAACTACGCCGGCAGGACCTCCGTTCAGAGTTTCTATTACCGAAACCCCAACACGCGAGCCAATATCTTCAGCCTCGACGGTGGCGGAACTCTGCTTGTCGGGGACGTGCTCGACGCGCGCGACGGCATCCGGGACGGCTCGGCGGGCTGTCCCACGGTGAGGATCACCGCCAACCAGCCGGACCAGGCGGCCTTGGGACAGGTGTTCGGCGACCCGAACTGCTTTTCCTTTCAGGAAATAGCCCCGGGTGGGTTCACCCCGTCGTTCAGCGGGGTGATCACTGACCTGTCAGCGGTCGCCGGCGTGCGGCGCGCCACGGCGAACGGTTTGGTCTGGGACGCCAGCGCCAGCTACGGAGCCCACGAGGCGGACTTCTTCCTCTTCAACACCGTCAACGCGTCGCTCGGCCCCTCGACTCCGCGCAGCTTCGATCCCGGCCTTTACCGGCAGGCGGAGGCCAATCTCAACCTCGATGTTTCCTACGCCGCGACCGATGTGGTCCATCTGGCCGGCGGGGCCGAATGGCGTGACGAGCGTTTCACGATCCGCGCCGGCGAACGGCCGTCGTGGGAGGTCGGGCCGTACGCCGCGCAGGGTTTCGTCTCCGGCTCCAATGGTTTTCCGGGATTTCCCGACTACACGGCCGGGACCTGGACCCGGGCCAATGTCGCCCTCTACGGCGACGTGGAGCTGCGCGGACCGGATGGCCGCTGGACCCTCGGCGCAGCCCTGCGGGTCGAACGTTTCGACGTGTTCGGCGCGACGACAAACGGCAAGCTGTCCGCCCGCTACGGGCTGGGCGACGCCGTCTCGGTGCGGGGTGGCGTCAGTACCGGATTCCGTGCCCCGACGCCCGGCCAGCAGAACACCTTCAACGTGCAGTCGACCATCAACCCCGAGACCCTGGATCTGGTCGACAGCGCCACCGTGCCGTCCACCTACAGAGCTGCGCAGTTCCGGGGCGGCCGGCCGCTCGACCCCGAAACGTCGACCAACGCGACGGCCGGTCTCGTGATCGACACCGGACCGTTCACGCTGACCGCCGACTACTTCCAGGTCGACGTCTCGAACCGCCTCGCCCTGTCGCAGAACTTCACGCTCGCGGCCGACGAGCGGGCGCTGCTCCTGTCGGAAGGCATCACGTCGGCGCGCACGCTGGCCTTCTTCCGGTTCTTCATCAACGACTTTTCGACCCGGACGCGGGGGCTCGATGTCGTCTCGACCTACGCGCCACCGGCGTTGGCCGGCGGAACCGTCTTCAGCTTCGCCCTGAACCACACCGGCACGGAGGTGACGGAAGAATCGGACCTGCTTGGTCCCGGCGACGTGCGCGCCATCGAGCGGGGCGTGCCCGAGACCCGCTGGAACGTCGCCGTCAACCAGCGCGTTGGCCGGGTCCGCCTGCTGGGCCGGCTGCACCACTACGGGTCGTGGGTCGACCACCTTGACGCGCGGTCGGTGCGGGGGGCCGACGCGCCGGTGCTCGACGGCCGGTTCATCGCCGACCTCGAAGCGACCATTCCCCTTGCGTCCGACGTGACGCTGGCAGTGGGCGGCCAGAACGTCTTCAACACCTTCTCGGACCGGATGGATCTGTTCGCCGCGCAGTTCGGCCTCCCCTACAGCCAATTCACGCCGTGGGGCCTGAGCGGGGGGTACTACTACGCGCGCCTCAACTACGCGTGGGGCGGGTAGTTCCCGGATAGGAAATTCGCCGCGTAGCAGCGTGCCAGGGATTCAGCACCTGTGATTGTGGGCGTCGTTGCGCGGGCGTTGTTCACCCTGAGCCTCGTCGTCTGCCTGCACCTTCCCGCGCCGGCGTACGGCGAGGCGGGCCGCCAGGACGGGACTGTGTCGGGCACGGTCACCGACACGACAGGCCTCGTCCTGCCCGGTGTAACCGTGGAAGCGCGTGGCGCCACCGGCGCCGCTCAGGTCCGGAGCGTCGTCTCCGATGCCTCCGGCCGGTTCAGCATTCCCGCGCTCCAGGACGGCACGTACGACGTGACGTTTACCCTGGCCGGCTTTGTCACGGAAGTGCGCCGCGGCGTGGCGATCGGTGTCTCGGGAGCGACGACGCTGGATGTCGGGATGACGGCGCAGTTCGAAGAGCGGGTGGTCGTTGTTGGCAGCCGTGCCCAGCCACGGTCGGTGACCGAGTCGAGCGTCCCGATAGACGCCATTCCCACGGAAGACATCGTCAGTCAGGGGAACACCGACGTCGGCGATCAGTTGCGGACCCTCGTGCCGTCCTTCAACGTCAACCCGCAGCCGGTCGGCGACGCGGCCCGGCTCATCCGACCCGCGAACCTGCGCGGTCTGGCGCCGGACCATACGCTGGTGTTGGTCAACGGCAAGCGCCGGCACCGGGGTGCTGTCATTGCGTGGATCGGCAACGGCGTCTCGGACGGAGCGCAGGGGCCGGACATCTCGACCATCCCGTCGATCGCGCTGCGCCAAATCGAGGTGCTGCGCGACGGCGCGGCGGCCCAGTACGGCTCCGACGCCATCGCCGGCGTGCTGAACTTCCTGCTCAAGGACGCCCGATCGGGCGGCAGCCTCGAGCTGCACAGCGGCGGCTACGCCGCGGGCGATGGGGGCGCCTACACCGTCGCCGGCAACGCCGGGCTGCCACTCGGCCGGACCGGCTTCGCCAACCTCAGCATGGAGTACGGCAACGCCGGACCGACCAGCCGCAGCGTGCAGCGGGACGACGCGGCGGCGCTGATTGCCGCCGGCAACGACGCCGTGGCCGAACCGGCGCAGATCTGGGGTTCGCCCCGGATCGACGACAACATCAAGCTGTGGGGCAACTTCGGCTACCTGTTCGCCGGCGGGGTCCAGCTCTACGGTCATGCCAACTACGCCAGCCGGCGCGTCGAGAGCGGCTTCTTCTTCCGGAACCCCAACACCCGCGCCGCGGTCTTCAGCGCGGATCAGGGACGGAGCCTGCTCATTGGCGATGTGGTCGATGCCCGGGACGGCGTCCCGGACGGATCCGCCGGCTGTCCCGCCGTGCCCGTGACCGCCGCGCGGCCGGACCAGATCGCCCTGGCGCAGGTCTTCGCCGATCCGAACTGCTTCTCGTTCCAGGAGCGCTTCCGCGGCGGCTTTACGCCGCAGTTCGGGGGTGACGTGCTCGACACGTCGCTGGCCGCCGGCGTGCGCGGACAGTTCCCGGGCGGCGTCCTGTGGGACGCCAGCGCGAGCGCCGGCTCCAGCGAGGCGGACTTCTTCATCTACGACACCGTGAACGCCTCGCTCGGCCCGGCAACGCCGACGACCTTCGATCCGGGGCTCTACCGGCAGGATGAGATCGGGTTGAACGTCGACCTCAGCTATCCCGTCAGCGAGCGCGTCCATCTCGCGGGAGGGGCCGAGTGGCGCGACGAGCGCTTCACCATCGGACTCGGCGAGGAGCCGTCGTGGCAGATCGGCCCGTATGCGCCCCAGGGCTTCAGCGCCGGGTCCAACGGATTCCCCGGCTTCAGCCCGATCGCCGCCGGCAACTGGAGTCGCGCCAACACCGCGCTCTACGCCGAGGTGGAAATGCGGGGCCGGGACGACGCGTGGACCGTCAGCGGCGCGCTCCGGCTGGAGGATTTCGAGGATTTCGGGACGACGACCAACGGGAAGCTGTCGGGGCGCTACCGGCTCGGTGGCCGCGTCGCCCTGCGGGCCAGCGTGAGCAGCGGCTTTCGGGCGCCGACCCCCGGCCAGCAGAATGCCTTCAACGTCTCCACGGAGTACGACCATGAGCTGATGGACCTGGTCAACAACGGCACCATCCCGTCCACCTCGCGGGTCGCCGAACTCCGGGGCGGCGAACCGCTGCAGCCGGAACGTTCGGTCAGCCAGGCGCTCGGTGCGGTGGTCGACGCCGGACCGTTCAGCTTCACGGCCGACTACTACCGGATACGGCTCGCCGACCGCCTCGCGCTGACGCAGTTGTTTGCGCTGGCGCCGGCGGAGGTGGGCGGGCTGCTCGCGGAAGGGGTGACCAGCGCGCGCAACCTGCAGAACTTCCGCTTCTTCACCAACCACTTCGAGACCCGGACGCAGGGGCTCGACGTGGTCGCCACCTACGCGCCGCCGCGTTTCGGCGGCCGGACGACGTTCGGCTTCCTCTTCAACCGCACCGCGACCACCGTCACCGGCTTCGATCCGTCGGTGCTCGACGCGCTGCGGGTTCGCGAGCTGCAGGAGGCGATTCCCGGCACGCGCTGGAACGCGTCTGTCCGGCAGCGGCTTGGCCGCTGGCGCCTGCTCGGCCGCCTCAGCTACTACGGTGACTGGTTCGACTCCCGGGATCTCCATGTCTATCGCGGCGATGCGGTGATCGACGTCCAGGCCGCATATGCGATCGGGGAATCCACCACGCTCACCATCGGTGGCCAGAACGCGGTCGGCAACGACGCGGAGGAGAATCCAATCGCCCGCGCAAAGGGCAACCGCTTCAGCGTGCAGACGCCGTTCGGCGCCAACGGCGCGTTCTACTACGTCCGAATCAACTACGGGTGGACGGCGGGTGGCTGAGCGCGATCACGTGGCGCGTGCGACTTGAATCACTCTGCGCTTCGTTTCGCGGGCGGGAGCGTCCAGCCGCTCACCCGCGTTCTCAGTCGATCAGCGCGGTGTCGGGAAACTGCGCGTACCAGCCGAACCAGAAGGCGCGTTGGGCAGGAACCCGCGCGCGCCGCACGCTCGCGTCGTCGTCGAGGATGAGCGCGGCTTCCGTGATCCGCCAGGTCCGGCCGGCGTCGTCCGCCACGCGCGCCTCGTCGAGATGCCGGGCGAAGCGCACGTCCCCGGCGTCGTACACCCGGTTGGCCCCTTGCCCGCTGGTGACCACCACGAGGTTCCGTTCCGCGAAGTCGTGGTGAAAGATGCGGTTGCGCGCGAGGAACCGCGCGGTGATGGCGAGCTTCGCCGGTTCGCCGTTTCGGGCCGGGTCGGGCAGGCGCAGGACCAGCACCTCTTCCTTGTTGGCCAGGCGCGCGTCCGTGCGCGAGACCGCGAACATCAGTTGGTCGGTGCCGAAGTAGTTCCGATAGGCCGCCCCTTCGGCGTAGTTCCGCGGGTGGCCGGTATCGAGCGACAGGACGGTCGTCTCCGGATGCCGGCGCCGCCATTCGCCCCACGTGGTGGTCACCACCGCATGCGGCGTCAGCCGCAGGTCGCCGCCCGCGAGCTCGCCGATCACCGGGATGCCCTCGAACGTGTTCCACAGGCTCTTCGTCTCGTGGTCGAACATCAACTTGTTCGAGCGGTAGAGCAGTCCGCTCGTGCCGAACGTCAGGTGCCGGCCACGCGCGACGCTCTCGAACGGGATCACCGTCCCGCAGAGCGTGCAGTAGACGATGGTCAGCTCGATCCCGCCGAGGCGGTCGAGGGCCATCTCGTGCCAGGCGAGGATTCGCTTCGGATACGCCCGCGCTTCGCCATTCAGCGCGATGCCGAAGACGACGTGATCGTCCGCCAGATAGTCGGCGTCCGCGGCCGCGAGCGTCGCCGGGTATTCGAGCGGCGGAATCCCGTTGACCCCCACCCCGCCCCACTCGATCTCGTCGAGCCGGATGCGAGAGGTCACTCCCCGCGGAAAGAAGTCGGCGAAGCGCGGATCGATCTGGCTGTACCACTGTCCCTTGAAGAACGCGTGGTCCGGATGGGGATCGTACGGCTGCGACCAGATCCACTGCTGCCAGGCGGCGAGATCCCCGCCGAACGGCTGTCCGGTCTGCTCCTGGAGGAATCCGATGAGCGAGAAGAATTGGATGATGCCCTGGCCTGGCGGGCGCAGCAGCCAGGCGAGGTCCCAGATCATGCCGGCGTACGCATCCCGCCACTGCGCACCAATCTGCTGGAGCGCATTCCCGCTCTGCGGTCCCGACGCCCCGGCTTCCAGGAAGAGCCGGATGTCCGGATGATCGTCCTGCGCCGCGGGCTGAGCGTCGGCGGATGCAAGCGGCGCGAGCACGAGGCACGTGATCGCCAGCGCTCGCGCAGGTGACAACACCCTACTCGCCGGCGTCCAGCCGGCGGAGCAGCTCGGCAGTGCTGTCGTGGGGCGAGCGACCCCGCCCGCTGAGCGCGCCGCGCTGCGCCAGTGCGAGCGGCGTGCGTCCGTCGGCGTTCTCGAGGTCGGTCCGGGCTCCCTGCGCAACGAGGTACTCGACGACGGTGTCATATCCCCCGCCTGCTGCGGCGTGCAGTGCCGTGTTCCCGTCGGCATTGGCGATGTTGACGTCGATCCCCTGCTCGGCCGCGATTGTGACCGCCTCCAGCATCGTTCGCTCGCGCACCACCCGGTCCGGCTCGCGCCGGGTGCTCCGGACCGGTGCGCTCTCGGCGATCCGATCCAGCCGGTCCACCGAGATCAGTGGGTTCCGTCCTCCCAGGCCGGCCGCTGCCATCAGGGCGGTCGTTGGACCCTCTTCCACCTGCACGCGCTCGTCCCGCACCGACAGCGAACCGGGCCAGTACTTCGGATGATGCATCGCCAGCGGGTCTGTTCCGCGATCAACCAGCAGACGCATGATGTCCGGCGCGTTGAAGCGCGCCGCGAGCCAGAACGGCGTGGCCCCGACCCACGACGGGTGCAGATAGAAGTCGACCGAATCGCGCCGATAGGGCGTGGAGGCCCGCACCGACGCGTCCGGAGTGGCGCCGTGGTCGAGCAACGCGCGAACCAGGGCGGCGTCCTTGTGCAGGATCGCCGCGTGGAGCGCCGTATAGCCGGCGTCCGCCGCGTTCGGGTTGGCGCCCTGCTCGAGCAGGAACACCGCTACGTCGCGGTGGCCGCTGTGCGCGGCAACGACCGTCGCGCTCGTGCCGTAGGGCGGCTGGTCGTTTACGTCGGCCCCGGCCGCGACGAGCAGCTTCGCCGAGGCGAGGTCTCCCACCCGCGCCGCGAACAGCAGCGGCGTGTAGCCCCCCTGCGGTATTTCCGCGACGTACTCTGGGTTCCATGGCTCGGCCGTGGTCTTGACAACCTCCGTCCAGACCTCCGACCGGGCATCGACCGCCGCGCCGTGGGCCAGCAGCGCCTCGACGACCGCGGCATGCCGCTGGGCCACCGCCCACATCAACGCGGTCTGACCGCGGCCGGCGGTCGCTGCCGTGTTGGCGTCGGATTCCAGGAGCTGCCGCGCGACCTCCGCCGCGCCGACCCTCGCCGCCGTCAGCAGTGGCGTCTCGCCGGAGAGGAGCGGCGCGTCCGGATCCGCGCCCGCGTCGAGCAGCCGCCGCACCATTGCCGCGCTGCCGTTCTCCGCTGCCGCCCAGACCGGCGTCACGCCCAGGTCGTTGGCCGCGTTCACGTTGGCACCGGAGCGAATCAGGAGGTCGGCTGACTCGATCTCGTCCCAATAGGCCGCCCAGTGGAGCGCGGTCGCGCCGTCTCCCTGGCGGGCCGTGACGTCGGCGCCCTCCTCAATCAGCGTGCGGACGACGCTCCAGTCGGCCCGCTGCGCCGCGTCGGCGAGCGGCTGGTCCGCGGCCGAGGCGCTCGCTGCCAGACTCGTGATCGTCCATCCCAGGATCGCGCTACAGAGCGTGAACCGACGCCGATCGCCAAGCCGCGTGCTGATTCGGATCATCACACCTCCGACAGCGTATCGATCGGCAGCTTCGTCGTGCTGGTCCCGAGCCGGTCGAGCGGCATGTCGAGCTTGTCCATCAGCGTCATCAGGAGATCGGCGTTCGACGTGTGACTCGGATACCGCAGGTGCCGGCCGCCCTTGAGCTTCCCGGCGCCGCCGCCAAGAACAAGCAGGGGCAGGTTGACGCCCAGGTGCCGCGTGCTGTTGGAGATGCCGCACCCATAGAGGATCGTCATGTTGTCGAGGAGCGACCCGTCGGCATCCTCCGCCGCGCGCAGCCGCGCCAGGTAGTCCGTGGTGAGCTTCGCGTGGTAGGCGTTGATCTTCGACATGACGGCGATCCGTTCCGGATCGTCCTCGTGGTGCGACAGGGGATGGTGCGCGTCGGGTACGCCAATCTGCGGATACGACCGCGTGCTCTGTTCGCGTCCCATCATGAACGTGACGACCCGCGTCAGGTCGGCCTGGAGGGCCAGGAACTGCAGGTCGAACATCAGCCCCAGGTGTTCCTCGAAGATGCGCGGCGGGGCCGACGGCTGCTCGGTGAACGACGGCTCGATGTCACGTTGCTGCTCGGCGAGCTGAATCCGCCGCTCGACGTCGCGCACCGCCTCCGTGTACTCGTCCAGCTTCGACCGGTCGCGCGGGCCGACCGCCACCTTCAGGTCGGTCAGCTTGTCGGTCACCGAGTCGAGGATGCTTTGCTTCTGCTGCCGCCGCGCCCGCCGCACCTCGGGGTCGGCCGAGCCGCTGTCACCGAACAGCCGCTCGAAGACCGCGCGCGGGTTGTTCTCCATCGGCAGCGGCATCGTCGGCGTGCGCCACGAGATCGTCTGCGTATAGGCGCAACTCAACCCGGCAGTGCACTGGCCGGCGTTGGCGAACTTGTCCATCGACACCTCGAGCGAGCCGAGCTGCGTGGTCTTGCCCAGCTCGCGCGCGAGGATCTGGTCCATCGACGTGCTGGCCAGCACGTCGGTCTCGTTCTGGCCGCCGCGGGGAGTCCCGGTGAGGAACGACGCCGAGGCGCCGGCGTGGACGTAGGCCCACGACGCCCGCAGCCCCGAGACGACGAGAAGCTGATCGCGAAACGGCTCGAACGGCGCCAGGATTGGCGTCAGCTCGAAGTCTCGGCCTTCCTCCTCCGGCGTCCAGTACTGCATCGCCATGCCGTTCGGCACGTAGATCGCCTGGAAGCGGTGGATCGGCTTCGCTGCGCTCTTCGCCAGCGCGGTGAACGCGGGCGACATCGCATCGAGGAACGGGAGGCTCAAGGTCACGCCGAGGCCGCGCAGCACCGTCCGGCGCGGCAGCGCTTTCCTGTTGATGGTCATGCTGTCGTGCTCCTCACCGCGTCGCTCACCCCTGCGCGATCGCCCACATGAAGGACTGGACGTCGATGTTATCGCGCGGCTTCAGGGTTGCCAGCTCCGATTTCAGATAATCCGAGAAACGCAACATCCGCCTGTAAGTTGCCCAGTCGAGCCTCGGCGTGTACGTGATGTCAAACGCGCAGATGCCCGCGGCGTTCTTGGTATACGTTGGTTTGATGAACTGGTGCTGGTCGGGGTACAGGAGGAATGGAAAGTAAGTGGCGACTGTCCACTTGCCAGCTCCCATATCTTCGAGAACGGACGCGAAGCGCTGGAATCGCGACGGCGGCGTGTCGTCACCGTGGAGCAGTGCGTACAGCGCGACCGCAAACGTTTCTTCACGTCCAGCCGGTTTCAGCCCGTCCTTCAGAGCCATCTTCTCGTTTGGAAAGATCAGATTCGTCTTGTTCGCCACCTGCATCGCGCGACGACAAATCTCCGCGAACGCCCCGCTCGCCGCGAGAGGCTCCAGTTGAGTACGCCCCAGAATCGTCGCGGCCAGTTCATGCGCCTTGACCTTGTAGTCACGTTCCTCACGAAGATAACGGTCGCCGTAGAATCCTCCTCGGTAACTTTCGAGAAAGCCCTTGATGGATTGGCTGATGCTCCGGTAGCCGAGCCCGCCAGCCGCCTCCGCATCGATGCGGTCCAGCAACGGGTGATTCGGAGATGGATCGAGGATCGTCAGGAACACGTGTCGCAACGAGATGGTCTTGCGGCCGGCCTCAACGAAAAACACCACGACCTTGGACGCGTGAACGTCGAGGACCTGACCGATTCCCCATTCGGCTCTTGTCGAATGTCGGACGCGGGCGCCTATTGCCACGCCGTGTGTCGCCGTCATCACCGTCATCCCACTACTTCCCATTACCGAGCACCTGCTCATGTCCAACAGGGACACGAGCACGGCCCACTCCGGCGCCGTCGCTGCGCGGCGGAGGCTCGACGTTCCAGTCCGGCCGACGCGATCGCTCTGGGGTCATGGAGCGTCTCCTGCCGTCTTCAATCCGCCGCCGCGTTCCGCATCAGGAACGCCGGGCTCTTCACGATGCCGGCGATGAGCGCCGACCAGCGGTAGTCATCGGCCGCGGCGTCGCGGACAATGGCGCGTACGATCGGCTTGTCGGTGTGCTCCAGGCCGCGCCCGAGGGCATAGGAGAGGAGCTTCTCGGTCACCGTCCCGGCGAACTGCTCGGGCCGTTCCAGCAGCAGCGCGCGCAGTCCGGCCATCCCCTCGACCGTCCGGCCGTTCGGCATGGTGGCGGCGGCGTCGATCGCGTTGCCGAACTCGTCCCTGGTCCGCCACGCGCCGAGACCGTCGAACTGCTCCAGAGCGAAACCGGGTGGATCGATGGAGGCGTGGCAGGTGGCGCAGGCGGGCGCCTGCCGGTGGCGCTCCAGCCGTTCGCGCACCGACGTCGTGTGGCTTCCCTCGCCCCGCTCCGACAGCGCCGGCACGTCGGCCGGCGGCGACGGGGGCGGCGCGCCGAGGATGGTGTCGAGCAGCCACTTGCCGCGCAGGACCGGCGACGTGCGGGTCGGGTAGGAGGTGAGGGCGAGCAGGCTGCCATGTCCGAGGAGACCGCCGCGCTGTTCCCGATCCGGCAGCGTGACGCGCCGGAACCGCGACCCGTAGATGCCGGGGATGCCGTAGTGGCGGGCGAGCCGCTCGTCGACGAACGTGTAGTCGGCGTCGAGCAGATCGAGCACGCTCCGGTCGTCGCGCAGCGTGCTGGCGAGAAAGAGCGTGGTCTCCTGCCGGAACGCCTCGACCAGGTTGTCGTCGAAGTCGGGGAAGGGCACGGGGTCGCCCTTGACGTCCTCCAGGTTGCGCAGGTGCAGCCACTGGGCGGCGAAGTCGTCGACGAGCGAGGCGGCGCGGGGATCCGCGAGCATGCGCCGGACCTGCGTGTCCAGGGCCGCGGGTTGGTTCAACCGGCCCTGCGCTGCCGCGTCGAGGAGTGCGTGGTCCGGGACGCTGCCCCAGAGGAAGAAGGCGAGGCGCGAGGCGACCTCCACGTCGCTCAGGTGGTACGGCGCGCCGGGCGCCGCCCCGTCCGGGTCGCGTGCGATGCGGAGGAGGAAGTCGGGATCCACCAGCATCCGCTCCAGCGCGAGCTGGACGCCGGCGTCGAAGCTGCCGCCGCTCTCCCGACCGCTCTCGTAGAAGTCGAGGAGCGTGTCCACGTCTTCCGTTCTCACCGGCCGGCGATAGGCGCGCCGCGCCAGCCGCGACACGATCTCGGTGGCGCAGGCCCGCTCGTCCGCGGCGGCGGACGTGTCCGGCCGGCAGGTAAAGATGGCGCGCCGGCTCGGCGTATCCCCCGCTCCGGTCGCGGCATACGGGCCGCCGATTCCGACGGCGCTGACCGCGGCGTTACCGTGATACGCCTCGTCGTTCGAGAGAAGCTCGCCGGCCTGCCGCGGCTTCAGGATGCCCTCCGGCTCCCAGACGTTGCGGACGAACGAGACGGCCACGACACGCGGCCCCGCCTGAACGGGCACGCGGACCTCCAGCCTCTCGTCGGCCGACTGCAGGTACGTCTCCCACTCCGGGTCGCCCCGCTCGGCGATGGTGAACGTCACCGGAGCGGGCCGGCCGCGCGCCTCGCCGCCCACGGTGAACCGCTTGACCAGCTCCCCGTCGATCCGGACGTCGAGCTGATGCGCCGACCCCATGCCGAGGATGTAGTCCTGCCAGTTCGTGCGCAGCTCCACCGTGATGAGGTAGTCGCCGTCGACCGGGAAGTGATACGGGATGGCGACCCCGCCCCGCGAGCCGAGCGGAAGGTTCTCGTCCTGACGCTCGTCCTGCAGCAGGAGCAGCGGCACGTCGAAGGTCTCGAACCCCGGGGTGGCCGGCGGCAGGCCGGTCGCGAGACGTGTGATGGTGCGCGCGGCCGAGAGATAGCGCTCGAGCTGCGCAGTCGAAATGGACAGCACGTCGGCGTTGTTGTCGAAGCCGGTGTCCGAGGTCTCGTCGCCCGGCAGCAGCGGGGTGACGTCGAGGTCGAGGGCGAGCAGGTCGCGAATCGCGTTGCGGTACTCGGTCCGGTTCAGCCGGTGGACGGTGCTGGTCCGCCCGGGGTCGGGGTTCGCCGCCGCGGCGCGGTCGATCGCCGCCTCGAGCTGGTCTGCCACCGCGTCGTACGTCGCCGCATCCGGACGGGGACGCCCTGGCGGCGGCATCGCGCCGGTCCGAAGCGTGCCAAGCACCCGCTCCCAGACGTCTGCGTGACGGCTCGGGTCGTCCGCGTCGACACTGGTCGCATCCAGTGTGAGGCCGCCGGTCCGAAGCCGATCGTTGTGGCAGGTGACGCAGTAGCGGTCGACGACCGCTCGCGGCGACGGACCGGCGTCTGTCTGTGCGGCAGCGGGTGCGGCAACCCACACGGTCGCAGCCACTACCGCGCCGCTCGCCAACCCAGCCGCCCGACGCCGACCTCCGTCTTGCCGCCGCACCATCGATGCTCCTTCGGTCAGCGGACGCTGGACTTGAGACACACGCCCAGAGATTGGCATCGTATCGCGTGGTGAACGGCCGGGCAACACTTTCGGCCCACGTGGCGATTCGGCGGGTCGACCGGCGCGATGGGGTGAGACGACAATGCGCGGTGTCCGAAGTGCGCGATAAGCCGGATCATGACGTCGTGGTAAGCGTAGACGACCTTTCCTTTACGTACGGAGCAGGCGAGGTTCTGCACGGGATCTCCTTCCAGCTCCGGCGTGGCGAGGTCGTCGGGCTGCTCGGGCGCAACGGAGCCGGCAAGAGCACCACAATCAAGATTCTCGCCGGCGTCCTGCCGCCGGGTGGCGGGACGGTTTCCGTCGCCGGTCATGCGCTGCCGGATAACGCGGTCGAGGCAAAGAAGCGTATCGGCTATGTGCCGGAGGCCGCCGGTCTGTTCGAGAGCCTGACGGGTCAAGAATTTCTGGAGTTGATGGGTCGCCTCCAGGATGTTTCCGAGGAGCGGCTGCAGCAGCGCATAGAGCTGTTCCTGCAACAATCCAGACATCGTCCTGCTCGACGAACCGCTCTCGGGCCTCGACGTCAACGCCGGCATCATGGTGCGAGACCTGGTGGCGGCACTGGCGGCGCAAGGCAAGGCCATTCTCTACAGCTCCCACGTGCTGGACGTCGTAGAGCGCGTCGGCGACCGCGTCCTGATCATCGACGAGGGTCGGCTCGTCGCGGACGGCTCGCTCGACGCGCTGAAGACATCTGCCGAGCGGGGCAGTCTCGAGGCCGTCTTTCGGCAACTGACAGATACCGAAGGAGCGATGCGCGGCGTTCACCCGACTGCTTGAGCGCCGCGGCATCGATCCGCGCCAGTACTGGGTCCTCGTCGATCTGTTCGAGACGTTCGGTGCGCGGCAGGCACTCGTCGGCATGGGCGGCTACGACTCCATGCGCGCCGTCGCGATCATCTGGTTCGGAACTGGAAAGGCAGGCAGCGTCGGTCGAGCTGCCTGCGGCCTGGCTCGCGGCTGGCGAGGCGATACCGGGCGGATTCCCGGTAATGTCGGGAGCTGGGGCCGCGGTCGTGGCGACGCTCGCGGTCGTGTTCGAGCTGCGGGCCCTGTCCCGGGATCATCTGATCCGGGCGTCGAGCCTGATGCACTCGGGCGCCAGGATTCGACGGTCGCGGCGGCGACGACTGCCGATCGCGCGCTGGGTGGGGAAGGTCGCCGGCGGGCAGGCTGCCCGTGCCGGATACGAGTATCTCCGCTCGCTGCTGGTCCGGGACTGGCAGTTCCGGCGCAGCATGGCCATGCACGCTCCGGGTCTGGTGGTGTCGTTCATTGTCCTGCTCGTCGTCGGGCGGGGCTGGGTCGCGGCGGTAGTCGTCATGACGGTCGCCGTCGCCGTCGGGGCGAGCCTCCTGACCACGATCACGCTGGACGACTTTGCGACCCGCATGCGGGACAGCCTGAGCCCGGACACGCCGGGATCGCTGTTCCGCTACACGTAAGCGGATGCCGTGAAGGCGCCCGCGGGGTTTCTTACTCGGTGTCCGGCAGCGCGTAGGCAATGAGCCGCGGGCCGCCGCCGATCGTCAGGGCGATGTACTGCCGTCCGTCCACCAGGTAGGTCATCGGCGTCCCGATCGCGCCGCTCGGCAGGTCGACCGTCGCCACCTCCTCACCCGTCGCCTTGTCGTACGCCACCAGGCGCGGCCCGCCGTCGGACCCGCCGGCGGTCAGGCAGTAGATGAGCAGCGTCTTCGTCAGCAATGGGCCGTTGGTGCCGTTGTCGCCTCCCAGCGGCGGCAGGTTGAGGTCGCGCAGCATCGGGTGGTTGCGGAAGCGGTCGCCGTTGCCGGTGGGCACCCACCACGCGTGCTCGCCGGTGTTCAGGTCGATGGCGGTCATCCGCGAGTAGGGCGGCTTGACCAGCGGCAGTCCTTGCGGCATCCGCGGGCCACGCGGGGCCGTGCCGGTGAGCCGCTGCTCCTCCGGCGCGCCATGGGTATAGGTGACGGTGGCGCCGAGGGTCGGGTCCGGCGAATAGAGCGAGATGACGGCCGGTTGGTTGCGCGACGGCACGTACAGCATCCCGGTCTCCGGATCGACCGCAGCGCCCGCCCAGCCGGCCGTCCCAGCCGGCGGCGGCCGCATGATGGTGCCGCGCGTCACCCCCTCGATGGGACGGTCGAGCGGCGTGAAGAGCGGCCCGAGGCGGTAGCCATCGACCACGTCGAGCGCCATCTGCCGCAATTCCGGCGTGAAATCGATGAGATCGTCGATCTCGATCCCCTGGTAGTCGAACGGCGCCGGCCTCGTGGGGAACGGTTGCGTCGGCGAGGGGACCTCGCCCGGCATGTTCGTCTCCTGCGGCACCGGACGCTCCTCGATCGGCCAGATCGGCTCGCCCGTCTCGCGATCGAAGACATAGACGAAGCCCTGCTTGCTCACCTGCGCGATGGCGCGAATCGGCCGGCCGTCGACGACGACATCCACGAGGTTGGGGTGCGTCGGGAAGTCGTAGTCCCAGAGCCCGTGGTGCACCGCCTGGAAGTGCCAGAGCCGATCTCCCGTCTCCACGTCGACCGCGATGAGCGTTTCGGAGAAGAGGTTGTCGCCCGGGCGCTCGACGCCGTAGTAGTCGTTCGTCGTCGTTCCAGTCGGAAGATACGCATGTCCCAGCTCGTTGTCGCCGGCCAGCATCGACCAGATGTTGGCGTTGCCCGAATAGCGCCACGACTCGTTCAGCCAGGTGTCGACGCCGTACTCGTCGGCGCTGTTCGGGACGGTGTGGAAGTCCCAGGCATGCTCGCCGGTCCGGACGTCCCACGCGCGCACCCAGCCCGGGATTGCTTCCTTCGTGATCCGCCGGTCGGCGACGGCCGAGCCGTGAATCACCTTGTCGCGAACGACGATCGGGGGCGAGTGGATCCCCCAAGGAAGCGCGTTGAGGTAGTCGCGCTCGTTCCGGTCGGCGCGCGGCAGGCCGACCATCGCGTCGACCATTCCGTTCTCCGACGTGCCGAAGCCGTCGCACGGCCGGCCCGTCTTCGCGGCGACGCAGACCAGGTATCCGTTGCCGGTCCCCCAGAAGATCCGCTCGTCCCCGGCGCCGTCGGTCCAGTAGGCGACGCCGCGCTGCGACCAGGGGCTGCTCATCGTCGGCGTCCCCTCCTCGTAGCTCTTCGGGTTGTAGACCCAGAGCGTCTCGCCCGTCGTCGCATCGACCGCGACGCCCTGCGACAGCGGTGTATTGAAATAGAGAATGCCTCCCACCATCAGCGGCGTTGCCTGCAGGCGGGAATAGCCGGGACGGTGTCCCGGACGGTAGAGGTTCGGCGTCTGTTCGATCAGCGAGTCGACGATGGTGTCGAGCGGCGCTCGCCACTCACCGCCCCCCGGTGTCGTCCGGCTCACGATCTGATCGACGCTGGTCCACTCCCAGGCGATCTCGAGATCGGCGAAGTTGTCCCGGTCGATCTGATCGAGCGGCGAGTACTTCGTCCCCCTGACGTCTCCGGCGTAGCTCATCCACTCGCCGTTGGAGGTGTCGTAGGTCTGCCACGGCCCGTCCGCTCCCGCCGGCTGGGCGGTCGAAGCCGCCGGTCCGAAGACGAGCAGTGACAACATCACAGCTAGTGGAAGCGACTTGCGCATGGCGTGACCTCCGTTCGTGTCGCGGGCGCCGGGCTCTCAAAGGCCCGGGCCAGCGGATCCCCCTGGCGCCGGCCATCCTACACCCACGGGCTCGCGGCCGGCTCCTGTCACAGGGCGCGAGAGCAGATCGGAAACTGGCCGTACGTGTTACGGTTCAAAGGATCCGAAGCTGTACCGGATCTCAGCGTCGGAGGTCTGTTTCCATGACGACGATTTCGAAGATGGTGCGTCTGCCTGGTCTCGCCGCGATGGTTGCGCTCGTGTTGCCGGTTCCGGCGTTCGCCGGTGCGGCGCCGGAGGAGCCGACGTTCAGCAAGGACATCGCGCCGATCCTGCAGCGGAGTTGCCAGAAGTGCCACCGGCCCAACGCGCTGGCGCCGATGTCGCTCATTACCTACGAGGATGCCCGTCCGTGGGCGCGCGCAATCAAGTACCGCACCGGCCTGCGCGACAGGCCGGGCGTGATGCCGCCCTGGTACATCGAAAGGAACATCGGCATTCAGGACTTCAAGGACGACTGGTCGCTGAGCGACGAGGAGGTTCTCACCATCGCGCGGTGGGCCGACAACGGCGCGCCGCAGGGCGATCCCGCCGACATGCCGGAGCCGCCGCCGTTCATCGACGTCGACGAGTGGGAGCTCGGCGAGCCTGACCTGGTGGTCTCGTCCCCCGAGTTCGAGGTGGCGGCTGGGCAGCCCGACTGGTGGGGGGCGCTAGGCGTCGTCGAGACCGGACAGACCGAGGACCGCTACGTGGCGGCGATCGAGTACAAGGAGCGGAACAACATGGAGCGGGGTGTCCGCTCCGACACGGTGGGCGGGCTGTTCGTGGTCCACCACTCGGCGCTCTATATCCAGGGCCCGGAAGAGGACGACCGTGCGGAGAGCTGGCCGGTGCACGAGGTGGGGCGCAACGCGGACGTCTTCGACGAGCGGGCCGGCCGCCTGCTCAAGGCGGGTTCGAAGTTGATCTTCCCGACGACGCACCTGCACGCGAACGGGACCGACACGCGCGCGCGCCTCGATGTCGGCTTCAGGTTCCACCCGAAGGGGTACGAGCCGGAGAAGGAGATGCAACTCCTCTTCTTCGGCAACGGGCCGGACCTCGACATCCGGGCGATGGAGAAGGATCAGCGCGCCGAGGCGTACCTGACCCTCCAGGAGAACGCCAAGCTCAGCGTCTTCGAGCCGCACATGCACGCGCCCGGCGTCCGGATGTGCCTGGAGGCGATCTACAACTCCAACTCGCAGACGCTCAACTGCGCTGGCTACGACCACAATTGGGTGCGCGTCTACAAGTACGCCGACGACGCGGCGCCGCTCCTGCCGAGGGGAACGGTGCTCCGGCTGACCGGCTACTTCGACAACTCGCCGTCCAACCCGAACGTGCCGGATCCGCGCAACTGGTCGGGCTCCGGCCACCGCTCCGTCGACAACATGTTCATCAACCTGATGCAGGCGATTTACCTGGACGACGAGCAGTTTGCGGCGGAGGTGGCGAAGCGGCAGGCGGCGCTCCAGGCGAACGGCGGGACCGACATCGGCTGCGTCACCTGCGACGCAGCGGATGATGTGGCGACGGCGGGCGGTGGAGGCAAGTAGACAACCAGTCTGATGCCATGAAACCACTTGCCGCTGCGCTGCTGGCTGCGGCCGTCGTGTTCTCGCCGCTCCTGCCCGCCGCGCAGCAGGAGCGCTATGACTTCGGCCAGACTCTGTCGCCCGCCTACGAGGGCTGGGAAGTGAACGACGATGGCTCGTTCAACCTGGTCTTCGGCCATATGAACCGGAATTGGGCGGAGGCCCCGTACATTCCGGTCGGTCCGGACAACTACTTCGAACCGGGTGATCCCGACCGGGGTCAACCGACGTATTTCCTTCCGCGCCGCAACCGCTTCGTCTTCAAGGTGCAGGTGCCACCCGACTTCGGCGAGCAGGAGCTGGTGTGGACCGTTGCCGTGAACGGCGCGGCCGAGAAGGCGTACGCCACGCTGAAGCGCGACTACTACATCGACCACCTCGTCGTGCAGGCGAACTACGGCGCCGGCGGCGCGGCGGCGACGACGCCGGAGCTGCCGGACAACGAGGCACCCACGGTCGAGATCGAGGGGCCGGCCGAGCGAACGGTCCGCGCCGGCGAGCCGTTGGCGCTGGCGGCGGTCTCCACCGACGACGGCAAGCCGCGCGCGCGACCGCTCCGCCTTGGTACCACCGGCACTCGGCCGATCACGACGGACAGCGCCACCGGCCATCGTCTCTCCTGGTTCGTCTACCGGGGTCCTGGGGACAACGTCACCTTCGACCCGCTGCAGATCAAGGTCTGGGAAGACACGCGGGACCGTATGAACTCCCCCTGGTCCCTCGGCTTCAGAACCCCCGATCCCCCGGAGGATGGTCGCTGGACGGCGGAGGCGACCTTCAGTGAGCCGGGCGACTACCTCCTGCGCGCCATCGCCCACGACGGCGGTCTGGCGACCACGGCCGACCTGACAGTTTCTGTCACTCGTCGTTAGCGGCGGCGCGCTCGGCGACGATCCGCTTGTAGTCCTCGTCGGTCAGGTACACGACGTTGACGTGGGCGTGGTACATGTCGTCGTAGCTGCGCTGGCCCCAGCCGACCCATTGGGTGGGGTCGGGGTTGGCGCGGTTGCCGGCGGTGTTGTCATGCCACGCGGTCAGCTTGATGACGGTGCCGGCGGGCAGAACCGGGGCGGAATCATCGGTGTAGACGTAGTTGACGTGCCAGTTGAAGTCGAAGCGGTCAACGTAGTTGATCGTTTCGGTCCGGCCGTTGGGATTGATCGCCTCCATCAACATCGCCTTGCCGCGGATATGCATGTGCGGCTGGAAGTTTTCGAGGCGGGCCGGGTAGCGTAGCGGGATGAGCGCCTCGTGCCTGGTCACCTCTCCCGGGGGGATGTCGAGCGTCTGCATCGCCTGTTGCACGCCCATGGCCTGCGCGTAGACCCGGTACTTCGGGACGTAGCCCTTCGGGTAGAGCCAGATGCCCAGCTCGGTCGAGTCGGTAACTTCCTCGCCGACCGAGTGATAGTGGAGGTCGAAGCGGATGCGCGAGCCGGCCTTCAGCAGCTTGCCGGTGCTCTCGCGGAAGACGTCGCCGATCTTGCCGACCGCGAACTCCGTGAAGTAGGAGCCGGTCCCCGGGACGTCAACCGCCGCCTCGAAGTCGCCCGGCTCCTCCCGCTGCATCAGGTAGGTCAGGGCGTGATGGACAATCGGCCGGCCGTCGAGGGAGGGCCGCACTTCGAGCGCCTTCACCCAGCGGTCCTCGGTGAGACCGGTCTCGACGATCGGTTGGTACCACTGATCCTGCCCCTCCGCATCCTGCGTCCACGGCGTCGAGCGGACCACGAGGTCCGGTTCGCCCAACTCCGTGTACTTGTCCGCGAGACGCCAGATGTCGCCCGCTGGCCACTCGCTCGGCGGCGGCATGTCATTCGGGTCGCCGAGGGGCGCCCCCCCATCGACCCAGCGGACCACGGTGTCGATCTCGGCGTCGCTCAGCGAAATGTCGTTGGCGAATTCGCGAACGCCCACCGTCGGATCGATGTGCCACGGCGGCATGACGCGTGCCGCCACCTTCTCGCGGATGGCGCGCGCCCATGGCCGCACCTCCCGGTAGGTGACAAGCGACATCGGCGCCATGCTGCCGGTCCGATGGCACGCCTGGCAGCTTCGCTGAAGGATCGGCGCGACGTCGCGGGCGAACGTCGGGTCATCCGCGCCGGCGGTTTGGGCGCCGGCGGCTTGCGCGACGGCGGAGGTTGCAACGAACAGCGTGACGATAGCCACGAGCGCGAGCGTCCGCGTCTTCATTCGATCCATCTTCATCGATCCGGCGATGCGTCCGGTGTATCCGTCAGTCGGCGTTCACTCTACAAGAACATCCACGTAGGCGTTGGTCCAGCAGCACTGGAATCCTCCCGCCATTATCGCGCCCTGCCCGCCCGAATCGTCCCATGCCAGCAGGCGCAGAACGTAGTCGCCGGGCGCGCCGAAGGTGACGGTAGTAGTGGCGCGGTTGCCGCCCCCGACCTCTGGTGAGGGCTCGGCGAACGTCACCTCCCCGGGGCCGCGGTACCTGCTCCAGACCAGGCCGAGGACGGGCGGCCGACCCGTCGGGTGCTTCATGACGCCGTCGTCGGTTGCCGTGACGGTGAGTACAAGCGGCCGGCCGACCGTCGCCTTCCGTGCCTGCCGCACGCCGGTCGGTCCCTGGCCGGAGGCGCCGCCATCGAACGAGAGGACCGGCGGTCGGTTGTCGCTGGTGACCTCGTGGAGCGCGTCAATCTGCCACTCGGTGCGGATGTGCCCGGGCACGGCATAGGTTTCGCCGCCGGCGGTCAGCGACCAGGTAAGCGTCTGATTGCCGAAGTCGGCCGGAACGATGACTATAAAGATGCCGGTCTGGCGGCGCGGCAGCAGGTACGTCGGCTGGCCCCGGTCGGTCGGGCCCGGCTCGAAGCGGTTGTCGGGGCCGATCGGGATGTCGAGCGCAGTTTCGGAGTTCCGGTTGAAGTAGCCGAACGACAGGGTGTACGTGCCGTCCTCGTTGGGGAACCAGCCCTCGAAGACCGGGTTGACGCTCCGGCCCGCGTCGTGCGGAATGGGGGCGTCGCGGGACTGCGCGGCGGCAGGAATGGCCGGGATGACAGCGGCGAGGACGAGCCCTGTGACGACCAGGAAGGTCCGGGGCATGGCGGCGATCAGTATAGGCGCGGAAGCCGGCGGCGCAACGTGGCCGGCAAGGAGCGCCGACGCACGGAATCGGGATTGACGCCGCCGCCTCGCGCACGCATAGTTGGCGCCATGGCGAGACACTCTGCGACCGTTGGCGGTGGAGTGGAGCCGGGGACCGCGACCGGCGTATCACGGCGGGAGTTCGTTCGGGCGCTCACGGCCGGGCCTGCCGCCGCGCTGGTGGCCGGTGCCGCGGGGCGCGAGACGGCCCATGCGTGGCAGGCGCCGGCAGGGAGCGGAGCGCCGGACGATGAGCAGTTCTGGACCGACGTGCGGCGGCAGTTCCTGATCTCGGACGAGCTTGCCTACATGAACAGCGGCACGCTCGGACCGATGCCGAAGCCGGTCTACTACGCTGTCGTCGACGGCTACCGCGCGCTCGCCGCGGACCCGGGACGGACGAACACGGCGCAGAACGCCCTCCAGGACCAACTCCGCGAGAAGCTGGCGTCCTTCGTGAACGCGGACCGCGACGAAGTGGCGCTGACGCGTAACACCACCGAGGGAATGAGCTTTGTCGCCAACGGCGTCGACCTCGACGAGGGGGACGAGGTGTTGCTGTCGTTCCACGAGCATCCGGGCGGCCTGCAGCCGTGGAGGCTGGCGGCGGCGCGCCGCGGAATCGTCCTCAAGGAGTTGCCGTTTCCGATCCCGACGGGCGATCCGTCTGACGTCGTCAGCGCCTTCGAAGCGGCGATCACGCCCCGCACGAAAGTCATCAGCGTCAGCCACGTAACCTATCCCACCGGTTGCATGCTGCCGGTGAAGGCGTTCGCCGCGCTCGCCCGTCCGCGAGGCATCCTTACGGTGGTCGACGGCGCCCACGCGATCGGGATGCTGGGGCTCGACATGCACGACCTCGGCATCGACTGCTACGCGTCGAGTCCATACAAGTGGATGGGCGCACCGGTCGGATCCGGCTTCCTTTATCTGCGTCGCGAGGTCCAGGATCGGATCTGGCCGACGGTGGTGACGAGCGGCTGGGACGACGAGGAGCAGGGCGCCGCCCGGTTCGACCGGCTGAGTCAGCGGGCCGGACCGATCGTCGCGGCGACCGCGGCGGCGATCGACTTTCAGGAGGCGATTGGATCCGAACGGATCGAGCGGCGGATCCGGGCGCTCGCCGGGCGGCTGCGCAATCGGCTCTCCGAGATCCCGGAAGTGACGATCCATACCTCGGATCAGTCGAAGCACCCGACGCTCGGCTGCGGCATCACCGGCTTCGCACTCGACGGTTTCGACCGGCGCGATGTCGTGGAGACGCTTTGGCGGCGGCACCATGTCTGGGTGCGCCACACCGACTTCGACCTGAACACGGTGCGGGTGTCGACGCACCTCTACAACACGGAACAGCAGGTCGATCGCCTCGCCGCCGGCATTCATGACATCCTGGAGAACGGTGCCCTGAAGGCCCCCGAGGCGTGACTAGGTAACCGTTATTAACAGTAGCGCGTAAAATATACAGTATGGAGACCGGGTAAATCGTTTACTAGTAATACTATAGGCACTATGTCTTAATACATAGCGGCATTGCCGCGGAGTCTGGTTGACACGCCTTCCTGGCGCTGCCGATAATGGCGGGGTTCCGTTCAGCCTTTCTTTGCGTACCGGCGTGACGTTGGGAAACGTGTCAACAGTGTCCGGAAACGCGCGCGCGCTCGGAGTGTTGGTGACCGTCGGTGTGCTTGCGGCGCTGGCCCATCCGGTCGCCGCCCAGGCGCCGGAGGCCGCAGCCGCCGAGATCGCCGCCGCGCCGGACGAGTACCGCGCCGTTCTCGACCGCTACTGCGTCACCTGCCACAACGACCGCCTCAGCACCGCCAACCTGTCGCTCGAGCGCCTCGATGTCGCACACGTCGCGGCGGGCGCGGAGACTTGGGAGAAGGTGGTGCGCAAGCTGCGCGCGCGCGAGATGCCGCCGCCGCCGCGGCCTCGTCCGGCCGACGAGACGTACATCCGTTTCGTCGACTGGATTGAGACCGAGCTCGATCGCGCCGCCGTCGCCGATCCGAATCCCGGCACCGAGACGATCCATCGGCTGAACCGGACCGAGTACACCAACGCGATCCGCGACCTGCTCGCCCTCGAGATCGACGGCCGCGAGCTGCTGCCGGCGGACGATCAGAGCTACGGCTTCGACAACATCGCCGACGTGCTGTCGCTCTCGCCGGCGCTGCTCGAGCGCTACATGCTGGCGGCCGGGAAGATCGCGCAACTGGCGATTGGCGATACGTCGATCCGTCCGAGCGCCGTGGCCTACACCACGTCGCCGGTCCGGCTGCAACACGATCGGATGAGCGAGCTCCATCCGTTCGGAACGCGCGGCGGCTTCGCGACGCGCCACTACTTCCCGGTCGACGGTGAGTACGACATCCGGGTGACGCTGGAGCGGACGCATGCCGACGCGATCAAGGGACTGCAGCGGCGCAACCGGTTGGAGGTGCGGCTGGATCGCGAGCGCGTCGCGGAGTTCACGGTCGGCGGCGACGGCCAGCGTGAGGCATGGAACGCCGTCTTCAACCTGACGCCGTACGAGCGCGACGCCGACAACGACCTCCGGATCCGCATCCCGGTGCAGGCCGGCATGCGCGAGATCGCCTTCTCGTTCGTCCGGACGAGCGCCATCGCGGAAGGTGTGCTCGAACCGGTTAGCGGCGCGGAGACCTATCACTACGCGGGCGACCGCAACGCGCCGATGGCGGTCTGGATCGTCGAGATCGAGGGCCCGTTCAATCCGGAGGCGCCCGCTTCTGACGACGATGCCACGCCGAGCCGCCAGCGGATCTTCACCTGCCGCCCGGCCGACGCGGTGGCCGAGCCGGCCTGCGCGCGCGAGATCCTCGGCATGATCGCGCGGCGCGCGTTCCGCCGCCCGGTGATCGAGGGCGACGTCGACGCGCTGATGGGGTTCTACGATATCGGCCGCACCAGGGGGAGCTTCGACGCCGGCATCGAGTTCGCCCTGCGTGCCATCCTGGTCGACCCGGAGTTCCTCTTCCGGGTGGAGCACGATCCGGCGGACACCGCGCCGGGCGAGCCGTACCGGATCAGCGACCTGGAGCTGGCCTCGCGCCTCTCGTTCTTCCTCTGGAGCAGCATCCCCGATGACGAGCTGCTGGAGGTCGCGGCGCGCGGGGAGTTGCGCAGCGACGGAGTGCTCGCGGCGCAGGTGGAGCGGATGCTCGCAGACCCGAACGCGTCCGCTCTGACCGACAACTTCGCGGGGCAGTGGCTGTTCCTGCGCAACATGCGGTCGGTGAAGCCCGACCCGCTCGCGTTCCCCGAGTTCGACGGCAATCTGCGCGAGGCGTTCACGCGCGAGACCGAGCTCTGGTTCGAGAGCCAGATCAAGGACGACAGGAGCGTGCTGGAGGTGCTCACCTCCGATTACACCTTCCTGAACGAGCGGCTCGCGAAGCACTACGGCATCCCGGGGGTCCGGGGCAACCATTTCCGGCGCGTCCCGCTGCCGGCGGACAGTCCGCGGCGCGGCATCCTGGGGCATGGCAGCGTCCTGACCGCGACGTCATATGCGAACCGCACGTCGCCGGTGAAGCGGGGCGTCTGGCTGCTCGAGAACCTGTTGGGCGCGCCGCCGCCGCCACCGCCCGCGGATGTGCCGGGACTTGAGGATTCCGATTCGGTCGTCAACCCGGCCGACCCGGAGAGCCGTCCCCGCTCGGTCCGGGAGCGGATGGAACGCCATCGGACCGACCCCGTATGCGCGAGTTGCCACGTCCGGATGGATCCGCTCGGCTTCGCCCTGGAAGGCTTCGACGCGATCGGCGGCTACCGCGAACTGAGCGTGGAGGACACGTCCGGAACGCTGCCGGACGGGACGGAGTTGACCGGTCCGGAGAGCGTCCGCGAGTTGCTGCTGGAGAGCGAAGCGGAGTTCGTCGGCACCGTTACCGAAAAGCTGATTACGTACGCGCTGGGGCGTGGCGTCGAGTATTACGATTATCCTTGGATCCGACGTATCGTGCAGCAGGCGGAGCCGTCCGGCTACACCTGGTCGTCGCTGATCGCCGGTATCGTCGAGAGTCCGCCGTTCCAGATGAGAAAGGCGCGAGAGCCATGATGATCACCAAGACCCACCTGCCGCGCCGCACCTTCCTGCGGGGCGTCGGCGCCACGCTGGCGCTGCCGCTGCTCGACGGGATGGTGCCGGCGTTCACGCCGTTGCGCCTGTCGGCCGCCGCGCCGGTCAAGCGGCTCGGCGTCGTGTACGTCCCGAACGGCGTCCTGATGGATCAGTGGACGCCCGATGCAACCGGGACCGCCTTCGAATTGAAGCCCGTGATGGAGTCGCTCGCGCCGCACCGCGACAAGCTGATCGTGCTGGGCGGGCTCGCCAACAAGCATGGCGATGCGCTGCCGGGCGAGGGGGCGGGCGACCATGCGCGTGCCGCCGGCGCCTTCCTGACCGGCGTGCATCCCAAGAAGACGGCGGGCGCCGACATCCGCGCCGGCGTCTCGGTGGATCAGATTGCCGCGCGCGAGCTGGCGCAGGAAACCCAGCTTGCCTCCCTGGAGCTGTCGCTCGACTCGAAGGAGCCGCTCGGAGCGTGCGACCCCGGCTACAGTTGCGTCTACGCCAACACCCTCAACTGGCGGAGCGAGACGACGCCGCTGCCGATGGAGAACAACCCGCGCGTCGTCTTCGAGCGGATGTTCGGCGGTAGCGGGACGACTGACCCGGCGGCGCGCAGGGCGCGGATGCAGGAGGACGGCACCATTCTGGACGCCGTCTCCGAGAAGCTCGCCAGCCTGCGCCGCTCGCTCGGCGCGCGCGATCAGAGGAAACTGGACGAGTACACCGAGGCGATCCGCGACGTGGAGCGGCGCATCCGGATGGCGGAGGAGCAGGGGCTGACCGACCTGTCGGTCGCGATGGATCAGCCGCCCGGCGTCCCCGGCTCGTTCGAGGAGCACGCGAAGCTGATGTACGACCTGCAGGTGCTCGCCTACCAGGCCGACCTGACGCGCGTGATCACGTTCATGGTGGCTCACGAGACGAGCAACCGGGCCTACCCGGAAATTGATGTCTCCGACGCGCATCACCCGCTGTCGCACCATGGCGGGGACGAGGAGAAGATCGCCAAGCTGCGGCGGGTGAACGCCTACCATGGCGACCTCTTCGGCTACTACGTCGACCGGCTCGCCGCCACCGAGGACGGTGACGGCTCGCTGCTCGATCACTCGATGACCATCTATGGCAGCGGCATGAGCAACGGCAACACGCACAACCACCACAAGCTGCCGATCATGGTGGTGGGCGGCGGCACCGGGACGCTCAAGGGCAATCGCCACGTCTATTACGACGACGACCCGCCGGTGGCGAATCTCTTCCTCACGCTGTTGCACAAGCTGGGGGTCAAGCCGGAGTCGATCGGCGACAGCACCGGCCAGCTCACCGAGCTGACGGACCTCTGATCGTGCCATGACGACTTGGCACCCCGCCTGGTGCGCCGGTCTCCGACCGGCATCTCTCACCATCCGTCCGGCATCCGTTGTCGTCATCACGGCGGCGGCGTTGCTGCTCGGGTCGCCTGCCGCCGTCTTCGCGAATGACGACACGCGCATCGCCGCCGCGGTGGAACGCCAGGACTGGGACGCCGCTGGGGCGCTGATTGCCGACGGCGCCGACGTGAGTGCCGCGCAGCCGGACGGCGCCACCGCGCTGCACTGGGCGGCGCACTGGGGGCACGCTGAAACCGTCGCGCGGCTGATCGACGCCGGGGCGAACGTCGATGCGCTGAACGACCTCGGTGTCCCCCCGCTCTGGATCGCCATCGACAATGCCAACGCCGATCTCGCGCTGCAGTTGATCGACGCCGGCGCCAACGCCGGGGCGCGCCTGCCGTCGGGCGAGACGTTGCTGATGACGGCGGCGCGGCGTGGTCTGGCGCGCGTCGCCTCGCGCCTGTTCGAGGAGGGCGCCGATGTCCGCCTGGCGGAGCACGAGCGGGGCCAGACGGCGTTGATGTGGGCCGCCTCCGAGGGGCACGCTGACATCGTCCGACGGCTGGCCGAGTCGGGCGCCGCGATCGACGCGCGGAGCACCGGCCGGTTCACCGCGCTGATGTTCGCGGCGCGCGCGGGCGACGTCGATACCGTCCGGCTGCTTCTCGACGCCGGCGCCGACATCGAGGCGCGGTCCATTGACGGCAGCACCCCGCTCATCATCGCGAGCCGCAGCATCGACGCGCTGGCCGCCATCGACTGGGCGGTCATCCCGTATGCGAGCGGTCACGCGGCGGCGGCGCACTACCTGATCGAGCGCGGCGCGGATGTGAACGCCGCCGACCGGCGCGGCCGGACGCCGCTGGTCGGCGCGGTGGAACGCAACCGTCTCGACCTGGCGCGGGCGCTGATCGACGCCGGGGCCGAGGTGGACGCGACGATCCTCGATCCGCCCGACGCGCTGCGGGGCGACTACGTCGGGTTGGGCGTGCTGAAGGGCGCCACTCCGCTCTGGGCCGCGGCGCGCCAGGGGGAGGTGGAGATGATGCGCCTGTTCATCGAGGCGGGCGCCGATCCCCACCACGCGAACGCCGTCGGCACAACGGTCCTGATGGTCACTGCCGGCCTGGGCGGAAACGACGCGCGCCGTCCGCCCGACTATCGCGTCGTCGAGGCGGTCACCATGCTGCTCGACCTGGGCGCCGACGTGCATGCCACGAACCGTGGCGGCCAGACCGCGCTCCATGGTGCGGCATCGATGTGGGAGGACGAGGTGATCCAGCTTCTGGTCGACCGCGGCGCCGACGTCAACGCCGAGGATCGCCGCGGCCGCACTCCCCTTTACTACGTCGAGTACAGCAACGCCAACGCGCCCTCCGAAAGCACTGCCGCGCTCCTGCGCCAGCTTGGCGCCGCCGAACCGGTCGTCGAACGCTAGACCGGCCGGCGCGTCTGGCGAATCGTGTGACAATCGGAGCGATGCCGAAGGACAGTGTCGACATTGGATCGCTCGGAGCGGCTGCCCGGTCTGGTCCCAGACGACGCGATTGACCCAGGAGAACTGGGAACGTTCGCAGCGAGCACGACGGCATCGCAGGTTGACACCTGCAGGTATCAATTGATACCGTAACGGTCATCGGGCTGCGGATACTCCTGAGGATCCACGTGTCGACCACGTTTTCGTGCTGTCCATGGCGGACGAGTCCAGGCCCAGCGGTCAACGTGATCTCCGATCGGCTTCGCCGCGACTGCGACGCGATCGGAATCCGCGGCGAACCCACCATCACGGTTGCCCTGCGCGGGCCACGATCTGTACGAGGCTGCATGGTTCTCTGCGCGTATGGGGCGTCAGATGTACCTCAAGTTCTCACTGTTCGACGGTCGCCTGATTATTGTGAGCTTTCACGAGTCGACCAAGCCGTAGCCTCAAGTGAACGGAGTGTTTCCAGATGAAGTGCATCAAGTGTGGGCACATCGTTGAGCCGGAAGGGCTCCGAACCGTTGACGCCGAAGTGAAGGGCGAGCACGTCACGGTGACGCTGAACGCGCCTCAGTGCACGAACTGCGGTCGCGTCGTCATCTTGGGCAGGAATGTCCGCGCGTACCACCGGGCAGCGTCGGACGCCTACCGCCGCAAGTTCGGCCTGCTGACCACGGAGGAGATCGACGACCTGCGTGGCAACTTGAAGATGACGTGGCCGGAGTTCGCTAGCTATGTGTTCGTAGGCATTGCCACGCTCAAGCGCTGGAGAAGGGGAGAGATCCAGACGCAGGCACTGGACCGCCTGGTTCGGCTGCGGACGGACCCGCGATTCCTTGAGGAAACGAGGAGTGAGCTGCACGCTCGTCTGGCCAAGGCAGCTTTGGGGCATGAGGTTCACCGGCAGTCTCTCGGTCTTGAGTGGGCAACCGTGTCAGGCCTCCGTGTCGACCGACCGTCCGTCGTTCAAGGCATTGCTGCATGACGGTAAGTCAGAGCAGGAAATCGCCTGGTGGAGCGCAGAAGACACCGCCAGCGGCGACCGCGACTACGGCGTCCAGAGATCTCACTCCGGTCGAAGTGGCTAATGAGGTCGTGACCCGTACGCTTCTGAGGCGCGTCCGATTTTCTGAGTTCTCGGCGCACGCACGGATGGCAATGCAGGAAGTGGGTGAGGAAGCGCGTTTGCGGGCATCAATCAGCTTCCGCCGACCCGACGTCGACTTGCTTGGCGACGGAAAGGACGCGGGGTTCAAGGCAACCAGTACCATGGTCTTTCGATTGGATGGCCCGTCGCTTTCTTCGGATGACGACAGCGCGAGCGATCCGTGCGTCGTCGTCAAGGCGACGTTTGAAGCCTCGTACACGTTCAAGGACGGTTCGCCGGACTTTAGTGAGGAACAGTTGAAGACATTTGCCCTGCACTATTGTCCTTTTCACGTGTGGGGATACTGGCGAGAGCTTGTCCATTCGTCCCTGGCCCGGCTGGAGTTTCCGGCCCTCACGGTCCCGTTGTTTCAGATCGACATGGCGCAGGCTCTCGTGGTGGATGAGGTGGACTGAGTCGGTGTGGTCCAGAACCATCGTGGCAAGTCGAGCCGAGCTCACGGCGGGCCACCGGCTGGTGTAATCACGCCGCCACTAGGCGGACTCCCGCGCAAGCCGCGAGAGATTGCTCTTGTCGATCGTCACCTCCATGTCGAGCGTCAACTGCCGGGGGGTGCCGACCGGGACGACGATGAGATCCTCCGGCGCGAAGTCTCCGGTGCGCCGCGGGTGGACGCCGCGCGTGTCGTAAGGGGCGATGGTCGTGTAGAGGTCGTCGCAGAAGGCGTCTTCGACGAAGAACTGCCAGGTGAACGCCTGATTGCCGAACGGTGCGGTGAAGTGGAGGTGCGGCGGCCGCGGCCGGTACCAGCCGGGGAAGATCGTGTCGAACCGGACCTCGCCGTCCGGCGCGGAGATCTGCCGCCCGCGCAGGTAAGTGGTCCCGCGGGTGTCGGGCATGTCGCGCACGATGCGGCCGTTGTCGACGCCGGAATAGATCCCGCCGGCGTCGGCGCTCCAGATCTCGACGGGCAGGCCGGCGATTGGTTCGCACGTCGCCGCGTCGCGCAGCACGAGCCGAATTGCCAGCGGGACGCCGTTGTGGCCCTCCGTGACGTCCTGACGGACGAGTCCCGTGTTGAGGTAGAAGGGACCATCCTCGAAGTCCGGGGTGACGGTGCAGACGCCCCCGGCGCCGCTCACGACCCGCGGCGGATCCGGTTCCGCGCAGCCCGTCGCGACGGCCGCCGCCGTCAGGGCGCCCGCCTTGAGGAGGGAACGCCGCGTGATGCCATCGGGACGGCCGTCAAGGATTCGCGCCATCGGTCTCTTCCCTCTCCGGGCCCCTTTCCGGGCGAACGGACCCGATAATTCCGACCGTCACTTCGTCTGCATTATTTCCGCGCCGCCGAGATGCGTTCAACGCCCGGGCCGGCTGACTGCCGGGCGGCGACGTGGTATACGGTAGGCCTTATCAATCCACACATCCGGGGAGGAACCATGCGCGCGCACAAGATCGTCGGGATCCTGGGGCTAATCGGCATGCTGGCGGGTGTCGCCGGCATGGCGGCGGCCGAACAGGCGGGGGGTGAAGTCGAGCTGACGGTGCTCTCGAGCCGGCCCGACATGGTGACGGGGGCGGAGGCGCTGCTGCGAATCGACGTCCCGCGAAGCATTGGGCTCGGCGACGTGCGTGTGGAGGTGAACGGCGCGGACGCGACGGCGACCTTTCGGGCGGACGCGGACCGGCATCAGCTCGTCGGGCTGATCGAGGGGCTGAACCAGGGATCGAACCGGGTGTCGGTCACGGCCGGTGGCGCAGGCGAGGCGAGTGTGGCGCTGGTCGCCCACCCGGTCGAGGGGCCGGTGATTTCCGGTCCACATGAGCAGCCGTTCGTCTGCCAGACCGACGCGTTCGAGCTGCCGTCGGGAGATACGCTCGGCGCCGCGCTCGACGAGCACTGTTCGGTGGCGCGGCGGGTCGATTACGCCTATCGCGCCGCGGGCGATCCGGAGCTCCGGCCGCTCGCCGATCCGTCGCGGGTGCCGTCCGATGCCGCCATGGTCATGACGCTCGGCGGCGACGAGGTGCCGTACGTCATCCGGATCGAGACCGGCACGATCAATCGCGCCATCTACCAGATTGCGATGCTGCACGCGCCGGGAGCGGGCGACGCGGCCCCCGGCACCTGGACGCCGTCGCCCGGATGGAACCGGCGGCTGATCTACACGTTCGGTGGCGGGTGCGTGAACGGCTGGTATCGCCAGGGCGCCACCACCGGCGGCGTCACCGACGACGTGATGCTGCGCCAGGGCTACGCGGTGGCGTCGGCGTCGCTCAACGTCTACGGCAACAACTGCAACGACCTGCTGGCGGCCGAGACGATGATGATGGTGAAGGAACGGTTCATCGAGGCGTACGGGTTGCCCCGCTACACCATCGGGTGGGGCTGTTCCGGCGGGTCGTACCAGAACCACCAGATTGCCGACAACTACCCCGGCCTGCTCGACGGCATCATCCCGGGCTGCAGCTTCCCGGACGTCACCTCCGGCACGGTGCCGATGGTGACCGACGCCCGGCTGCTCAATCGGTACTTCGACGAGACGGCGGGTGTGGAATTCGCCGAGGAAGAGCAGCGGGCGGTCGCCGGGTTCCTGACGCTGGCGACGATGCCGAACGTCTCGCGCAACGCCGGGCGCGTCACGGTGGGCGAGTTCTGCCCCGGCGTGCTGCCGGAGGAGCTGCGGTACCACCCGACCGACAATCCGGACGGGGCGCGGTGCGACCTCTTCAGCCACTACGCCAACATCTTCGGCCGCGACCCGGAGACCGGTTTCGTCCGGCGGCCGCTCGACAACACCGGCGTGCAGTACGGCCTCGGCGCACTCAACGACGGCGTGATCACGACGGAACAGTTCCTCGACCTGAACCGGCGGATCGGCGGCTTCGATCAGGACGGGAACTTCAGCCCGGAGCGGTCGGTCGCGGATCCGGAAGCGGTGCGGCGCGCCTACGAGACCGGTCGCCTGGCGCACGGCGGCGCCGGACTGGCCGGCACGCCGATCATCGACTACCGCGCGTACAGCGATGACCGCGAAGGGGGAGACGTCCATGTCCGCTACCACTCGTTCTCCATGCGCGAGCGCCTGCGGCGGGCGAATGGCCGTGCGGACAACCACGTCATGCTGGTGGAGGACGCGCGCTACGGCCTCTACAGCAGCCGGAGCCCGGTGCTGCAGGGGGCGCTGGCCCAGATGGATGAGTGGCTGGCGAACCTGACGGCCGACGGGTCGGGCGAGCGAGGGATTGACGACGTGGTGGGCGCGAAGCCGGCGGACCTGATGGACGCCTGCTGGTCGCGCGACGAGAACCCGGAGCGGATCGTCGAGGAACAGGTCCGCGGGCGCGGCCGGTGCGAGGAGCTCTATCCGTCATCCCCGGGACCGCGCGAAGTGGCTGGCGCGCCGCTGGCGAGCGACGTCATCAAGTGCGTCCTCCGGCCGATCGACATGACCGACTACGAGGCGACGTTCACCGACGAGCGGGAGGCGGAGCTGCGCCAGACCTTCCCGGGCGGGGTTTGCGCCTGGACGGAGCCGGGCGTTGGCCAGACCGATGTCGCCGGGACGTGGCAGTCGTTCTGATCGCGCCCAAGGAGGAAGACGTGAAGAGACAGCAAGCAGGCGGCATCATGCGGACAGCCAGGATTGCCGTGGCGATGGTCGTGGTTGGCCTGTGCGGCACGATCGCCCTCGAGACGTACCAGGCGGAGCGGGCGGTCGACGAAATCGAAATGGCCGAAGCGGCGCGCGCGTTGCTCACGTCGCTCTCTGACGCGCAGCGTTCGGCGGCGACTTTCCCGTTCGATTCCGACGAACGCTCGCGGCACCACTTCATCCCGACCGAGGTGTTCGAGCGTCACGGGATGGTCTATCGCGACATGGACTCGGAGCAGAAGGTGCGCGCACTCGATCTACTCCGCTCCGGCCTGAGCCAGGACGGCTATATGACGGCGCAACAGATCATGGAGGTCGAGGGCATCCTGGGCATACTGGAGGGTGAAGGGCGGCAGTTCTCCAGGGATCAGGAGGACTACTGGGTGTCGGTGTTCGGCACGCCGGGGCCGGGGAGCACGTGGGGCTGGCGGTGGGAGGGCCACCATCTCTCGCTGCACTTCACCGTCGTTGACGGAGAGCTCACCATGAGCACGCCCACGTTCCTCGGCGCGAATCCGGCGACCGTGCCCTCCGGGCCGCGCCGGGGCATCCGGGCCATGAAGGCGCAGGAAGATTCGGCGCGCGAGTTGCTCGGGTCCCTCGATGCGAGTCAGCGCGAGCGGGCGATCTTCGATGACGTCGCTCCGACGAATATCGTCACCGGTGCGGAACTGGTGGTCAACCCGCTCGATCCGATCGGGATTCCGGGGTCGGCGTTGTCGTCGCCGCAGCGGGATCTGCTGATGGCGGTCATCGACTCGTACGTCGGTCTGATGACTGACGACATTGCGGCGCTGCGGCGGGCGGCGGTGGAGCGCGGCGGACTCGACGACACCTGGTTCACCTGGGCGGGACCGACCGAGCGGGGCGAGGTGGCCTATTACCGCGTGCAGGGTCCCGAGTTCCTGATCGAGTTCGACAACACGCAGGAGGACCCGAACCACATACACGCGGCGTATCGGGACTTCGACGGCGACCTCGGGCGGGACGTGCTGCGGGAGCACGTGGCGCTGGCGCACTAGCGGAGCGCGCCGAAGTGCCGGTCTGGAGACCGGCGCACCAGACCGGCGCACCTTGTTCCCTACGGGGCGGCTACGGCAACGCGAGGGCGATCCACTCGCCGGGGTGTTCCAGTGATCCGATCGGCATGACGATGTACTGCTTACCCTCGTGCACGTAGGTAATCGGCGAGCCGTTCGTCCCGGCGGGGAACGTCGTCTCCCAGACCACTTCGCCCGTCACCTTGTCGAACGCGCGGAAGCCCCTGCCGGCATCCGGGCGGCGCCGGGCGGCGTCCGGACCATGATCGGGTCGCCCTCACTCACGAACAGCAGCGTCTTCGTGAGCAACGGCATCGACCGGCCCGGCTGTCCGAGCGGCGGCAGGTTGAGATGCGCAATGTCGGGATGATTCCGCGGTCCGTCGCCGTTCGGAACCATCCAGACGTGATCGCCGGTCGTCATGTCGATCGCCGTGATCCGGCCGTAGGGGGGCTTCGTCAGGGGCAGGCCGCGCGGGCCGTCGGGGAAGGCACGCGTACCTCGGGTGTAGCGGACGTTCATCCGGTCGGGGTTGCCGGGGGTGAGGTCCGCCGCGAACGCGCCGGTAGGTGGGGCCCGCCCGGGCGGGGCGGGGGTCATTCGCGAACGACGTGGGCGATGTCACTGCGCCAGCGGGTTCGGGCGAATCTGGAACTTCACGAGGTTGCCCGGCTCCACCGGTCCGCCTTCGACATGCCACGCCGCGTCGGCCCCGTAGGTGGCGTAGACGCCGCGGCCCTTCCATCCGGCGTTCGGATCGTCGATCCGCCCGTCGAGGCCGCGGCTGTGGAAGCCCTGCGGGTACGGGACGCGCAGGATCGTCCACTCGCCCGTCTCCGGGTTGAGCGCGAGCAGCGAGTCGGAGCTCGAGCCATTCGCGATCGGAATGTTCTCCCCCAGGCCGAGCGTGTTGAACTGATCGACCCAGTTGTAATAGTGGAAATCGGTCCCGATGTCGGTGCCGCGGAAGTTCGGGCCGGGCGCCTTGTAGAAGGTCCAGGCGTCATCGCACTGCCGCCCGTCGCGCACCTCGGGGCCGCCGAAGACCTCGCACTTCGTCCGGTCGAACGCGGCGAAGTGACTGCTTCCCGCGAGCGCCGTCCAGAGCACGCCGTTCCGGTCCACATCGAGGCCGCGCGTCCGGTAGCCCTGCTCGACCGGCACCGTATGAAGCTCGCTGATGCAGGTCTCGGGCGGGTTGTCGCCCCGCTCCAGTCGCAGCATCCGGCCCGGGAAGTCGTCCGAGACAATCCAGGTGGCGTCATCGATCGGACTCGCGATCACGCCGTAGGCGCCCACGCGGACCCGCGTGTCAAGTGACGGGTCGAACGGCGCCGCCTCACCGTCCCCGCGCCCCGGCGGCTCGTTCCAGGGCTTCGTGATCCTGCCGTCGCCGTTCGTGTCGATCACGGTCGGGCACCACCCCTGTGCGTAACGCTCGTCGCCCGTCTCGTCGTACACCTTCGTATCGAGCCAGCCGATGACGTCGCCGCCCCCGCTGAAGTAGAGCGTGTTGTTCGTGTCCTCGGCGAACTGCAGGTGGTGGGTGCCGTAGCAAGTGTCGATCAGGACGAATTTCTCGGCCTCCGGGTCGTAGTAACCGGTGTGGCGGCCGGCCTGGTTGATCGGGAAGTACTCCGCGTACTTGTTGTCCGATCCCTCGCGGCACCAGTCCGGGTTGTCGGGATGCCGGATGCGTGTCGTCAGCCAGACCCGTCCGTCGGCGCCGAGCATCGGGTTGTGGGGGTTGGCCGGGTCGTTCCAGACCGCCCGCTCGCCGAAGTCGCGCCACGGCTTGAACCCCTCGGTCGCGAACATTGACGGCACCTGCTCGCGCGGGACGCGGAGCGGGATCTTGATCATCGTCGAGTGGTGTTCGTACGGATCCGTCACCAGCAGGTAGTCGTTGCCGATGTCGACGCCATAGATCGGCCCGTTGGCGTTGACGCGCGGGTTCCGCTTGTCGGTCGCGATCTCGTCATGGACGAACGCGACGTTGTCGCCCCAGTTCCACATCGTGATGACGACGTTCCGCTCGATTCCCTGCGGGCGGGGCGGCGCTTCGGGCGCCTCCCCGGCGGCGATCCGGTCGGTCCAGTCGACGAGCATGTCGAGCGCCCGGTCCTGCCCGAAGCGGGTGATGAAGCTGTACATCAGGGATCCGCGCTGCCCCCGCTGGGTGCGGTCGTCCCAGGCGGAGCGCGCCGAGTCGAAGTTGGTGAGATCCGGGATCTCGCGCGTCCGCTCGCTTCCCACCTGGTGGCAGCGCTGGCAACCCTTCAGGTTGTTGATCCAGTGGGCCTGCGTTTCCATCGTCTCGCCGATGCCGTTGCCCTCCGGTCCGGTCCCCGGGAATTCGTGCGCTTCCGGCAGGTTGATGAGCGACAGCCAGTAGTTGGACGGATAGGCTTGCGCCGCTTCGACCGGCGTCGATGCAACCACCGCCGTCAGGTCGAGTTCGTCGCCGGGCCGTCCCCTGACCGGTTCGGAGTCGACGAGGCCGTAGCCGCGGACCCAGATGTCGTAGGTCGCTTCCGGCAGTTCCGGCAGGAGGTAGCGGCCGGCGTCGTCGGTGACGACAATCTTTCGGAAAACCGTCTCCAGTTCGTCGGTCTCGGCGATCACCCAGACGCCCGCTTCCGGCCCGGCCGGGCTGGTGACGCCGCCCTGAATCACGCCGTCGGTGGTCGGCGGCTCAGTTTGTGCTTCAGCGCCGAGCATCGTGGCGTCGGGGGCGACCAGAGAAGCCAGCAGCGCCGTACCGGCGAGCGCCAACGTCAGGCTGCTCAGTCGTCGCGTGGTCGTCATCGTACGCGGATGCTAGCGCGTAGGCCCGCCGTTAACAACAACCCGGAAGAAGCAACGCTTGACCGTTACTGCGAAGATGAACATCAGCAAGAACCTGGTTGCCGCCCCTGCCACTTGGCCGTGGTCACCGGCGGTGCTAAAAGGAAGCATGCGCAGCACAACGCTGGCGTTTCTGGTTCTGGTTCCGCTCTTGGCCGCCCTGGCGGGCGGCTCCGGTGCGGTCCAGTCCCCCACCGACCCGGAGCCGGCCGACGTCACGCTGGGCCGCCTCCTGTTCTGGGATCCCATCCTGTCAGGCGATCGCGACATCGCTTGCGCCACCTGTCATCATCCGGACCTCGCGTACGCGGACGGTCGCGAACTCTCGCTCGGCACGGGCAGCGTGGGCCTCGGCCCCGCCCGCGTCGATCGGTCCGGCGGGGAGATTCCGGTCGTCCGGCGCAACTCCCCGACTATCCTGAACACCGCGTTCAACGGCGTAGAGCGGCGGCGGCGGCGGCGCGGCGGACGGAGTGTGTTCGACGGTACCGTCGCGTCGGTCGACCAGGAGCGCGCACCGATGTTGTGGGATAGCCGCGTCCGGAGCCTCGAGAGCCAGGCGCTCGAGCCGCTCAAGGCACTCAAGGAGATGCGCGGCCGGGCCTACGACGAGGACGCAGCGCTCGATGCCGTGGTCGAGCGCCTGCAGGCGATCCCGGAGTACGTGACGCGGTTCCGCGAGGCCTTCGGTGAGGATTCGGTGATCGACGCCTCGCAGATCGGCCGCGCCGTCGCCGGGTTCGAACGGACGCTCGTTGCCATGGACAGCCCTTTCGACCGCTACCAGGCAGGCGACGCGTCGGCACTGACCCCCCAGCAGATCCGGGGGCTGGAGGAGCCCGACGCCGGCGCGGGCCGATTCCGGTTTCGCACGCCGTCGTTGCGAAACGTGGCGCTGACCGCCCCCTACATGCACAACGGGACGGTGGCCACGCTCGAGGACGTGCTGGAGTTCTACGACGAGGGGCGGTCGCGGAATCCGAACGTGGTGGCGCGGCGCAGCGGCGACGCCGAGGGTGTGACGCGGCTTTCGCGGAGCTTCCGGCGCGTGGACGACATGAGCCCGCAGGAACAGGCCGACATCATCGCCTTCCTCGAGGCGCTCACCGACCCGAATTTCGACCGGACGATCCCCGCGCGGGTGCCTAGCGACCTGCCGCCCGGCGGCTTCATCGACGCCCGCTGAGGCGGCGGAGCAGTTCGGCAATCTCCGGGCGGGCGGTGCGGAGGCCGTTCGAGCCGGGGACCGGCAACTCGCTTTCCGCCAGGGTTAGCGCCGTTTCATCTCGCTCGTTGGTTGCGTCGAGGTTGGCGCCGTGCGACGCCAGCAGGTCCACGACCGACGCGAAACCGACCCGCACCGCGTCATGCAGCGCCGTGTTGCCCCGCCCGTCTGCCAGATTCGCATCGACCCCCATCTCGAGAATCTGCCGCGCGAGATCGAGCGTGATCTGCTCCAGATCGGCCGGGTCTATTTCCGGCGCGTCAACTCGGTTGCGACGGTTCTCCGCTGGATTCCGCGGGACACCCATCGCCGCCTGCAGCGGCGACATCCCGCTGCCCGGCCTGATATGAGGGCTGGCGCCATGCGCGGCGAGGACCCGGAGGATCTCGGGTTCGCCGTAGCGCGCCGCGAGCCAGAAGGCGTTCGCGCCGACCAATTGGTGGCGGATGCTGAAGTCGGCGCTGAATCTCCGGCCCGGTGTCCCATTCTCGACTCTCCCATCCACTTCGGCGCCATGCTCCAGCAGCGCTTCGACCAGCGCCAGCTCGCTTCGGAGGACGGCAGCGTGAAGCGCCGTATAGCCCGCGTCGGCCGCGTTGGGGTCGGCCCCCTGTTCCAGCAGGTAGATGCCGAGCGGACCGTGGCCGCTGTGCGCCGCTATCACGAGTGCGCTGGTGCCGGACGCGGCCGCATCGTTCGGGTCGGCTCCTGCCTCAACAAGGACACGCGCCGCGTCGATGTCTCCCGTGCGGGCGGCGAAGAGAACCGGTGTCGAACCGCCGTGGGCCATCCGGAAATTGCCGCTGGTGTTGGTGTTTCCTGCCGTGTTCTCCAGTTGATCCCAGACGCGGCTCCGGGCGTGGAGATCGGCGCCCGCCTCGATCAGCAGTTGCGCGACGTCGGCGTGTCCCTCCGCTGCGGCCCACATCAGCGCGGTTTGATCGCGTTCGCGCTCGGTGGCGTTGGGGTACGCGCCGGCGTCGAGCAGGAGGGCCACGGTCTCCGCCGCACCGGAGCGGGCGGCAATCATCAGCGGCGTTTCGCCCATCACCAGCGTCAGGTTGGGGTCCGCGCCGGCGTCGAGCAGCAGTTCGGTCATGGGAGCGCTGCCGTTTTCGGCCGCCAGCCAGAGCGGTGTGGCGTCCAGGTCGTTGGCGGCGTTCGGATCGGCGTCGGCGTCAAGCAGCAGACGCGTCGCGGCGAGACTGTTCCGATGCGCCGCCCAGTGGAGTGCCGTGGCTCCATCCCCCTGACGGGCATTGACGTCGGCGCCACCGTCGAGCAGTGCGCGCACGCTCTCCGCGTCACCCGCCCGCGCCGCCTCGATGAGGGCTGGGGTTCCGGGCATCGGCGTGCCCGACTGCGCACCGGTGCCGGGCGGCAGGGAAAGGAGCGCGATAGCGGTGAAGAGGGCGATCGCCAAGTTACCGGCTGGTCGCATCGTTTCCTCCGTTGCCTCCCGTCCAGTCGCTGTTCCTGACCGGAGGCGCGATCCTGCGGGAGGGTACCGCAGAACGTCCTCCGGATCTACCGGCCTGATGTGCTGCCGTTTCGGCTATGCCGGTGGTTGCGACTACGGCGAAGACGGCTCCCCCTACAGATTCACTGACAAATAGTATGATGTATTTGTCGTGGTAGATGTTCCCGAGCCGCTCAGGCAACGCTACCCCCATCTGCGGTTCCGCAGGCACTGGGAGGTCGGCCCGGATGTCCACTATCAGCTCGGCCAGTGCAACGCGATCATCCGCGCGATCCGGGAGACCCCGCTCAGCCCGGATCGCTACCACGAACTCAAGCAGGTGGCCTTGATCAAGGGTGCGCAGGCGACAACCGCGATCGAGGGCAACACGCTGACCACCTCTGAGGTGGAGCAGGTGGCGGCAGGTGAATCGCTGCCGCCCAGCAAGGAATACCAGAAACGGGAGGTTCGCAACGTACTCGACGCCATGAACGGCATTGTCAAGGAAGTCGCCGGCCACCAAGGGGAGACTCCGCCAGTCTCGGCGGCGCTCCTGCTGGCATTTCACCAGCAGATCGGATCCGAGCTCGGTGAACACTTCGATGCGGCACCCGGGCAGTTCCGTACGGACGAGCGGGTCGTCGGTCCGTACCAGTGTCCCCGGGCGGCTGACGTGCCACAACTCGTCGACCTGCTGTGTCGATGGCTCGGGGAAGAGTCCTCTGCGGGCGGGAATGCGCCGGCCTTCGCGGACGCGGTCATCCAGGCGGTCGTTATCCATGTCTATGTCGAGTGGATCCATCCCTTCGGGGACGGTAACGGCCGGACCGGCCGACTGCTCGAGTTCTACCTGCTCCTGCGGGCTGGCAATCCGGACATCGCGGCGCACATCCTGTCCAACTTCTACAACCTGACACGGCCCGAGTACTACCGGCAGATCCATCAGGCGTGCACAAGCCGCGACCTCGGCGCGTTCATCGCCTACGCGGTCGAAGGCTATCGCGACGGCCTGCTGGAGACGCTCGCGACGATTCAGCGGCATCAGTTTGCGATCGCATGGCGGACTCTCATTCACGAGCGCTTCGCCAAACGGCGATACCGGAAGAAGGGCGTCTTCAGGCGCCGGCGGGATCTGATGCTGAACTTTCCGCTGGACAGGACGGTTTCGGTCGACAGGCTGCCGTTGCTGACTCTGGATTTGGCGCGGGAATACGCCAAACTGACCGAGACCACCCTGCTCCGGGACCTCAAAGTGTTGATCGACATGGATCTCGTCGTGCGGGACATGCGGAACGGTGGCTACCGCGCGAACACCGGGTTGTTGCACCGCCGGCTGCCGCGCACGGCGGCGGGGACGCCGCCGGCAACGTGATATAAGAGGAGTTCAGTTCCCCAATCCCGCATCCGAGGAGACAGACGGACCATGCTGCACGGCGATCGCGTCCGGCTGGCGCCCATCGGGGTGCTGGCCGTCACCCTGGCGGCCGCGGGGCCGTTCCTCGCCGCGCCCGGCGTCGCTCTTGCGCAGGAGTCAGCGGCCGAGGCGGAGCTGCTGCAGCAGACGGTTCGGCGGTACTGCGTTACCTGCCACAACGATCGCCTCCGGACGGCGGAGCTCTCGCTGGATGGCGTCGACCTGGCCCAGGTTGGCGCCCACGCCGAGACGTGGGAGAAGGTCGTATCGAAGCTCCGCACCCGGACGATGCCACCGGTCGACCGGCCGCGCCCCGACGTCGAGACCTACGACACGCTGGCTGCCTGGCTCGAGTCGGAGATCGATACGTACGCCGCGGCTCACTCCAACCCGGGCCGGACCGAGGCGTTCCACCGGCTGAACCGCGCCGAGTACGCCAACACCATCCGGGATCTGCTGGCGCTCGACGTTGACGTCGCCGCGCTGCTTCCGGCGGACAACATCGACAGGTACGGTTTCGACAACATGGCGGACGTCTTGACGGTGTCGCCCGCGCTCATGGAGCGGTATCTGTCGGCGGCCCGGAAGCTCGGACGGCTCGCCGTCGGCGAGGTGCCCCTCGGCCCGGCGACCGAGACCTACAAGGTGCCGATCCTGCTGACGCAGGACGACCGGATGGGGGATGACCTGCCGTTCGGATCGCGCGGCGGGATCGGGGTTCGGCACAACTTCCCGGCCGACGGCGAGTACGACCTGGAGATCCGCCTGCACCGGAACTATGTGAACTACGTCCGCGGCATGGGATCGCGCCACCAGTTGCAGGTGCGGCTCGACGGCACACTGGTTCGCACCTTCACGTTCGGAGGCGAGGAGCCGGACGTCACCCAGGCACCCGCCAGCTACGGCGGCAACCAGTTCGGCGACCCGGAGTGGGAAGAGTACATGCTCTACGCCGACGCCAACATGCGGGTCCGGTTCGAGGCGACGGCGGGTCCGCATGTCGTGAGCGTCTCGTTCGTCCGGCGGGTCACCGAGCCGGAAGGGGTGCTGCAGCCGCGCCAGAGCATCTTCGCGGTGGCGGTGAACGAGATGCGCGACGGCGACGCCGCGGTGGAGCACATGGCGATCGGCGGGCCGTACGTCAGCACGGGGCCGGGCGACACGCCGAGCCGCCGCGCAATTTTTGTCTGCCGGCCCGACCAGGGCGCAGCAGCGGACGAGGAAGACGCGTGCGCGGAAGAGATCCTCACGTCGTTGGCGCGGCGCGCGTACCGCCGGCCGATTGACGCGGCCGACCTCGCCACGGTGATGGAGTTCTACCGCGCCGGGCGCGACGACGGCAGCTTCGACGCGGGCATTCAGCTTGCGCTCGAGCGGCTGTTGATCTCGCCCGACTTCCTCTTCCGCGTCGAGCGCGATCCGGTGGACGCCGAGCCCGATACGGTCTACGCGCTGAACGATCTGGAGATGGCGTCGCGCCTGTCGTACTTCCTCTGGTCGAGCGGGCCGGACGCCATCCTGCTCGACCTGGCCGAACAGGGACGGCTGAACGATCCGGAGGTCCTCGCCAGGCAGGCGCGGCGGATGCTCGCCGACCCGAAGGCGATCGCGTTCGTGCGGAACTTCGCGGGGCAGTGGCTCTACCTGCGCAACCTGCGCGGTGTCGTGCCGGACGCGAAGATCTTCCCCGAGTTCGACGAGAACCTGCGCGACGCGTTCCTTCAGGAGACCGAGTTGTTCGTCGAGAGCCTGGTACGTGAGGACCGAAGCGTCCTCGACCTGCTCGGCGCCGACTACACCTTCGTCAACGAGCGGCTGGCGCGGCACTATGGCATACCGGGGATCTACGGCAGCCACTTCCGGCGCGTCGCGCTCGACCCGGAGCTGGCCGAGCGGCGCGGCGGAATCTTCGGGCATGGCAGCCTGCTGACCGTGACGTCGTATCCGAACCGGACCTCGCCGGTGCTGCGCGGCAAGTGGGTGCTGACCAACATTCTCGGCACGCCCCCCCCCCCGCCGCCCGCGGACGTGCCCGACCTGCCGGATCGGGGCGAGGATGGCCGCGCGGCCACGGTGCGGGATCGGCTGGCCGTCCACCGTGAGAGTCCCGCCTGCTCGGTGTGCCACGCGCCGATGGATCCGTTGGGCCTGGCGCTGGAGAACTACGATGCGATCGGCGCCTGGCGGACCACCGGCGAGGCGGACCTGCCGATCGACGCGTCGGGCCGGTTGCCGGACGGGACCGCCTTTGATGGGCCGACCGGCCTCCGCGCATTGCTGCTCGAGCGGCGCGAGCAGTTCGTCGGCACGCTGACGGAAAAGCTCCTGGCGTATGCGCTGGGACGGGCCCCGGAGTACTACGACCGCCCGACGGTGCGGGCCATTGGCCGGGCCGCCGCTTCCGACGGCTACCGTTGGTCCGATATCATTGTCGGGATCGTGGAGAGCACCGCGTTCCGGATGCGGAGGGCAGAGTCATGATGATTACCCGGAAGGCAATTCCGCGCCGCACCGTGCTGCGCGGCCTCGGCGCGTCGATCGCCTTGCCGTTGCTGGACGGAATGGTTCCGGCGTTCGCGGCGATCCGCCAGACCGCGGCGGCTTCGGTCAAGCGGCTCGGCGTCGTCTATGCCCCGAACGGCATGATGATGCCGCACTGGACGCCGTCGGCCGTGGGAGCCGGATTCGAGTTCCCGGCCATCCTGCAGCCGCTCGAGCCGTTCCGCCGGTACGTGCAGGTGCTTTCCGGGATGCACGGCGTAGAGAGCGAGGGGCCGCACGCCCGCTCGTCAACGCGCTTCCTGACCGGTGTCCCGTCGAAGCAGGACGACGGATCCAACCTGCTGGCGGCGGTCTCGGCCGATCAGCTCGCGGGACGGGTGCTCGGCCGCGAGACGCAGCTTGCCACGCTGGAGCTGGCGATCGACGGCCGCGACTTCGCCGGCTCGTGCGACGACGGGTTTTCGTGCGCCTACACCAACACGATCGCCTGGGCGAACGAGTCGACGCCGCTCCCGATGGAAAACAACCCGCGCGTCGTCTTCGAACGTCTGTTCGGCGACACCGGCACTACCGACCCGGGGGTCCGGACGGCGCGACTGAAGAAGGACGCCAGCCTGCTCGATTCCGTCACCGAGCGGGCCGCGGACCTTTCCCGCGAGCTGGGCGCCGGCGACCGGGCGAAGCTGGGGCAGTACCTCGATGCGGTCCGCGACATCGAGCGACGCATCCGGATGGCAGAGGCGCAGAGCGACCGTGAGCTTCCGGTGGTCGATCAGCCGTCAGGAATCCCGTCGACGTTCGGCGAGCACGTGAAGCTGATGTTCGACCTGCAGGCGCTCGCCTGGGAAACCGACCTGACGCGGGTGACCACGTTCATGCTGGGACGCGAGATCACCGGCCGCACCTACGCCGAGATTGGCGTGCCGGACGCGCACCACCCGATCTCGCACCATCAGAGGGATCCGGCGAAGCTGGCGAAGCTGACGAAGATCAACCAGTACCACGTGGAGCTCTTCGCCCAGTTCCTTGAGCGGCTGGCGGCGACGCCGGACGGCGACGGGACGCTGCTCGACAACGCGATGATCGTCTACGGCGCCGGGATGGCCGACAGCAACTCGCACGCTTCCGGGGACCTGCCGATTCTCCTGGCGGGCGGTGGCGCCGGAACGGGTGGGTACCACGTCCGGTACCCGGAAGACACGCCGCTGGCGAACCTGCACGTCAGCCTTCTCGACAGGCTGGGCGTGCCGGTCGATTCGCTCGGCCACGCCACCGGCAAGCTCCCGCTCGATCCGCTGCTAGCGTAACGACGCCAGTTGGTCTGCGCTGACCGACTCCGACGGTCCGTGGAAGATCGCGTTGAAGAGCAACTTGAACGTGCCGCGCGTCTGCGTGCGAAACGCGATCTGGCTTCCCATCGTCACCGCAGTACCCCGCCCCACCCGGAACGCGACGACGTTCGCCTGGTTGCGCAGGAACTCTTCGCCGAGCAGCCAGCCGCTGGCGACCATGTCGTCGTCGACCGGGTAACGCGAGACCACGTCCGCGTCGATGTCGAAGCTGGGCAGCAGGCGATAAGCCTGATCGAAGCGGAAGAAGACCGGCCAGTCATCCGGCATGCCGTAGCCCACCGGATGGAGCGGGTTGTGTTCCTGCTTGAGCAGCGTGCCCGGCGAATAGAAGAGTGACGTCGGATCGACGACTCGTTCGCGCAGTGCGGTGGCAAGCGACGCGGGGCTGCGAAAGACTTCCCGCAACTGCTCCTCCGCCTCGCGCGCCGTGATCCGCGGCGGACGCCGGCCGTCGAGGCCGATCGGGGCGCGGCGCGAGCTCGCTGCCGGCAGCACCGGTTCGATCGGCAGGTCCAGCAGTTCGCGCGCCGTCTCGACGGACGAGCCGAGTGCCACCAGCGTCCCGCCGTCCCGCACCCACTGGCGGAGCCGGCTCCAGCCGTCGCGCCCGATGCCGTACGCCCAGCGCCACGATTCATCGTGACGCTGCGGATTCAGTCCGGTGACGATGTTTGCACGGCTCGTGCCGGAGGGCAGGACGATGACGTCGTAGGTCTCGCTCAGATCGCCGTCGAAATCGAGCGAAGAAATGACGGCGTGGTTGAGTTCGTACTGCTCGAAGAGCCACATCATCCAGCCGCCCGGCATATTGTTCGCGGCGCGCCAGAGGCCGACGCGAGTCGCCTCGCGCAGACGGTGGCCGTCGACGGGCGGCGCCGCGTCGAGCGCCGCCACCACCAGGCCGGTCTCTGCGGCGGTCCGTTCCAGGACCGATGCCGCTTCCGACCCAGGCGGCACCAGCCAGGTGCCGGGGGGATGATCGCGGCCGTTCGCCTCGAACCAGGCGGCGGTGCGGTAGACCGGAACCCGCGCCGCCTGCAGCCGCGACGCGGCCAGGAAGCCGGCGTTCGATCCGGGCGGGATCGCGTAGCCCCACGCCGGCGCCGACGGCACCGGCGCCCGCCGCGGCTCAATCGTCTCGAGCCGTTCGAGGTCCGCCTGGACCGGCTCGTCGATCCGGTCGACGTCTACCCCCATCAGCAGGCCGAGCGTGTGTGCCGTGACGTCGTAAGGTGGGATTGGCGGCCCGCCGTCGTAGTAGCGCAGATCGGGGTAGACCTGCCGCTCAAGCATCGTCTTCGCGAACGCGCCGTACGGCTGCGCCAGGTTGATCACCCGGGAGCCGGCCGGGTAGCTCTTGCCGCCGGCAGTGAACGGCGCTCGCGCGCGATCGATTTCGATCTCGCCGAAGTGGAGGATCTCGAGCAACTCGTAGGTCGCGAACGGATCGCGCTGATCGGCGGGCACGACGAAGGCGTAGGGCGCCTCGTCGCGATTCACCCAGTCTAGATGCACCCGATGGAAGTTCTCCATCCAGCGCGTCCGGTACTTCGCCAGGTGTTCGAGGGCGGCGTAGACGACGATCTCGCCGTACTCGACGATGTCGCTCAGCCGCCAGACCGCCGAGTCGTACGGCGCGGGGAAGTTGGTCCGAAGCTGTTGCGGTCCGAGCGGCCGGTTCGGTCCCGCCGGGTTGACGTACGGGTCGGCCAGCCTTGCGCTCGCGATCTCGGTCAGGATTCGGGGCTGACCGTGATACAGCATGTACTGTCGCGCCGGCGTCCAGAGGTCGTACTGATCGCTGTTGATGACTCCGGTCTTGCCGGCCGCAGTAAGCGCGGCGGTCATCGAGCGTCCGATCTGCGCCTGCCCCTCGAGCAGGAGCGGGTGGATGTTCGGGTCGTGCGGGTCGCGGAACGGCGGCACGAAGATCCGCGCGCCGCGGCTTCCCATCTGGTGCATGTCGTGGGTGATCTGCGGCTTGAACTCGCGGTGGATGTCGATGGCGAGCCGCGTTTCCTTCTGCGTGAACATGAACCAGTCGCGGTTGTCGTCGTGGCCGGTATAGCGGTGATACAGGTCGGGGTAGACCCGGTCGTACCCGGTGCCCCTGGTGTCGTACCAGTGGTCGATCACCATCACCTGGCCGTCCGGGTTCTGCGACGGTACCAGCAGTACCACCGCGTTCTCGAGGATCTCCCGGATCTCGGGTGACTCTTCGGTGGCGAGACGGTGCGCGATGTTGATGATCGACTGGCCGTTCCCCACTTCGGTCGAGTGGATCGTGGCGTAGAGGAAGTAGAAGGGAACTCCCTCGTGTGTGAGGGTGCGTGCCTCGTCTGCCGTCAGGCCGCGCGGGTCGGCGAGGCGGTGGTTGATCGCGATGAGCCGATCGAGCCGATCGAGATTCGCCTTGGCGCTGATGGTGACCAGGACGTACGGGTTGCCGTTTGTCGTCGTGCCGCGCGGCGCGAATTTCACGCGGTCCGAGCGGGCGGCGAGGTGCTGCAGGTACTCCAGCACCATCGGATACCGCGCCAGCTCGCCGTCAGTCCCGATCTCGAAGCCGAGGAACTCTGCCGGCGGCGTGACGCCGTGATCGGCCGCCTGTTGTGCCGTAGCCGGTCCGGTCGTGGCAAGGAGCAGCCACGCGGCAGCGAACGCGACGATCACCCGATAGTGGCGCATGGGGTTCAGAGGCGGCCTCTCGCGCAACCGGAGCCTCGGCACAGGTGTCAAACTGGCAGGATATCACGCACCAACGGCTCCTATATGCTTGGGCGGAGACGCCAACAATGAGACGCTCTGCCCTCGCTTTACCGCTATCGCTGCTCGCCGGTTTCCTTGTTTGTTTCCCCATGGCCGCGGGAGCGCAGGAGGCGCGCGCCGTCCGCCACCGGGTCCCGGCCGAGTTCATGAGCTACCTGGGCGCCGACTGGCTGGAACGGGCCGAGCGTGTCGACGAGGAACAGCCCGAACGGGTGCTCGACGCCATGGGTCTCCGGCCGGGCGACAGGGTGGCGGACGTCGGCTGCGGCTCCGGCTACTACGCTCGGAGGATGGCGCGGCGCGTGCAGCCGAGCGGGACGGTCTACTGCGAGGACATTCAGCCGGAGATGCTCGACACCATGCGCGAGCGGGCGGCCGACGAAGGCGTAACCGGGATCGAGCCGGTGCTCGGCACCGAGACGGATCCACGGCTGCCGGCCGGCGCGATCGACTGGGTGATCATCGCCGACGTTTACCACGAGATGTCCCAGCCGGAACCGATGCTCGCCGGCATCCGCGCTGCGCTCGCCCCCGACGGACAAGTGGCCCTGCTCGAGTACCGCGTCGAGGATGGCAGCGGCGACAACATAAGGGCGGACCATACGATGTCGGTCCGGCAGGTGCTCGCCGAGTGGCAGGCGGCCGGCTTCGAGCTGGTGGAGCTGCACGACTTCCTGCCGAGTCAGCATCTCTTCTTCTTCCGCGCGGCGGCTAGCGTCGCCGGGGGGTGCGCCGGCGGCGTTGCCGGCACCGAGGTTGCAGCCGAGGCAGCGTCCGCTCTCGCCGACTGCGACCTGTTCGAGGCGATCGATGCCGGGTTGGTGGAGGTTGGTCCGCGCGGCGCCGGCCCCGAGGCCGTGACGCTCCGCATCCGCCGGACTGTCGGCGCACCGCTCGTCATCACGTCGCCCGTTGCCACGGTGTTCGAGGCGGACGGCCCCCGCGACATGGTCACGCGGCGCGATGGCTGGATGGTTCTGCGCGACGACGCCTGGCGCGAGTGGACGCTGCGCGCCGTCGGCCGTCAGCGGGACCGCGAGCCGCCCGGCCCCGGGGACACGCTCCGCCTCCGCCCGCCGTCGGCGATCCCGGTTCTCGCGTCGGTGCTCGGCGAGGTGCAGGTTGGCACGTACACGGTCGCCAACTCGCCGACGCTCTATCCGCCTCGCACGCACGTCGTGGAACAGGCGACGGTCTGGATAGCGGACGGCGATGCCGACTACGGATCGATGGAAGAATCCATCGCCGGCCCGCGCATTCCGCCGCAGTACGCCGCCGCATTCGCGCTCGTCTTCCTCGATCGGGCCGGAATCGACGTAACCCGCCGCCGTGTCTGGTCCGACCGGGCGCAGATCTTTGACCGGTTGCGCGATCAGGGGTTGAACGTCTGGTATCAGTTGAAGACGCGATGAGGGTTCCCAAGGAAGCGATCATGACGATGCAGAGACCACGCCTGTTGATCCCGTTCGCGATTGTTGCCGTCGCCCTGGCGGCGGTAAGCCTCTCCGCCTGTGCCGCCGGCACGGAGCCGGCGGGCGCGGCGCAGGAAGCGGACGTCGTGCCAGCGCAGCCCGGCGACCGTTTCGCCGCCTCGCCCTATCTGCGCACGCTGGCGGACTCGCCGATCTACGACGAGATCTGGGAGCGGCCACAACTCTCGAAGCGCGACCGGAGCATGATCACGATCGCGGTGCTGCAGGCGCTGGGGCGCGACACGGCGCTGCGGAGCCACCTCGGGCGCGGCCTCGACAACGGCCTGACGCCGGAGGAGATCTCCGAAATCATCCTGCATGTCAGCTTCTACACCGGCTGGCCATCCGGCTTGGACGCGTCGCTTGGCGCGATCGATACGTTTGCGGAGCGGGGCACTATGCTGGGCGAGCTGCCGGGCGCGCCGCCGACATCGGAGGTGGAGACGCCGGCCGGATTGAGCGACGCCTACGCGGCCGTGCCGCGCCTGGGGGCTCTCCGGAACAGCCTCCTCTACGGCGACGTCTGGGAGCGGCCGCTGCTCTCGAAGCGCGACCGGAGCCTCGTCACCGTGGCGGTCAACCAGGCACGCTACTTCACGAACGAACTCCGCCTCCACATCGACCGTGCGCTGGATCAGAACGGCGTGACCCCTCAGGAGCTTTCCGAAGTGGTCCTACATACCACCTTCTACGCCGGCTGGCCCCCCGCGGTTAACGCCGGCCGCCTCCTGACCGAAGCGCTCCGGAGCCGCGGTGTCGACCTCGCCGAGTTGCAGTAGCCCAACGTGTCGACGCGGCGTTCATGACGCACCGTTCATGCCCGCAGTAGTGCGGGCGCAAACGCATTGGTGGGGCTGCCCGCGCATCAGCCGCGCGCAGCGACGGTGCGGCTCCGAACCGTCAGGTCGTCGATCCGGTCAACGTTGACTGTCACTCCCAGGCCGGGAGTGTCGAGGGGCACCGTCACGCGGCCCGCGCCGTCCATGGTCCACTCGGGTGTGACGATGTCTTCTGTCCAGTAGCGCGCGCTCGGGCTCAGGTCGCCCGGCATGACGAAGTGGGGGAGCGACGCGAGGGCGACGTTGTGGGCTCGCCCGATTCCGCTTTCCAGCATGCCGCCGCACCAGACGGGCACGGCGTGGCGCCGGCAGATGTCGTGAATCGCCTTCGCCTGCGAGAAACCGCCCACGCGGCCCGGCTTGATGTTGATAATCCGCCCGGCGCCCAGCGCGAGCATGTCCTCCGCGGCGGCGGCGTGCGGGATCGACTCGTCCAGGCAGATCGGTGTCGCGAGGCGATCCTGCAACTGGGCATGACGGCGGAGGTCGTCCTGCGCGAGCGGCTGTTCAAGCATCAGCAGACCGTAGGCGTCGAGGTCGGCCAGGTGATCCGCATGCACCAGGGTGTACGCGCTGTTGGCGTCCGCCATCAGGGGCGCGTCCGGACCGAGCGCGTCGCGCACCGCGCCGATGTACTCGATGTCCGCGCCCGGCCGGATCTTGATCTTGATCCGGCGGTAGCCCTCCGCGAGTGCGACGCGCGCCCGGTCGATCAAGGCAGCCGGTGATGCCTGAATGCCGATCGAGATGCCCGTGTTGATGGTTGCCCGTGTCCCGCCGAGGAGTCGCGACAGGCTGACCCTGTCGCGTTCCGCCCAGAGCGCCCAGACCCCCATCTCGATCGCCGCCTTTGCCATCGGATGACCGCGAAACGCCCGCCGCAGCGTGTCGTCGAGCAATCTCGGGTGGACGATCCCGGCGCCGAGAACGCGCGGCGCGATCCAGTCGCGGATCGCGAGCCACGCCGTGTCGATCGTCTCGGCGGAGTAGTTGGGCCGTTCGCCGGCGACGCACTCGCTCCAGGCCGCCGTCCCGTCCCGGTCCTCAAGCATCAGAAGCAGGATTCGCCGTTCGGTCGTTCGGCCGGAAGAAATCTCGAATGGCTCCCGTAGCGGCATCCGGATCTCGCGGAGCGTGATCCGTGACAGGTTGAGACTCATCGTTCGGTCGTGACGAAGTACCAGGAATCGTCTGGCGCGGGACGGGACACGAAGCCGGCGACACGGTAGCCGCGCTCAAGGTACCAGCCGAACGCCCGGCGGTGCGTCTGCTGCCAGGCTCGGGCACGCGCGGGGTCGGCCGTCTTCAAGTCATCGATGTCGGCCGGCACGGCTACCCGCACCGCGGGACCGTCGGGTAGTCGCGAGGCTTCCGGCAGGGTCAAGTCGATTATCGGCGGCCCATGGTTTGCGTCGGCTCCGGCCGAAGCGGCCGTCGGCGGCTCGTCGAGCCGCCACTCGACCACGAAGCGGTCCGTTTCCAGGCCGGCATGGAGCGGGCTGCGCGTATCACCGTACAGGTTGGGAACGTATTCGGCCGGGCGCGCGCCGAGACCGTTCAGGTTCAGGTTGGCGTTGCGGGCGACGAGCGGGTCGTAAGTCCAGTGCATCCGCCGGACGCCCTGCGCGAGCAGCAGGTCACGCTGGTAGTACTTGAGCCGCTTTCCGACGCCACTACCCCGCGCTTCCGGACGGACCGCCAGCATGTTGGACCAGTGGACCGGCCCGCGGCGGTCAAAGCCGGTCAGGCCGAAGACGAAACCAATCAGGCGCCCGTCCCCGTCGAACGCGCCGGCGGAGACGCCGCCCACCCGTTGCGACACCATGAGGATGGTTGCGGGGACGATGTCGGCGAAATCGTTCCCCCACACCTCGCGCTGCAGTGCGACGCACGCGGCGTAGTCCTCTCGGGCCTCGAACCGCCGCAATTCCAGGTCATCGGGCATCGCTCAACCGTCCGAATGGCGCGCAGGGGCTACATGCTACGATGCCGGCCGTGCAGATGACGCGATCCGCCGTCGGTCTGGCGTGCGGCGCGGCCGTGCTGGCCGTCGGGGCGGCGACCGTCCTGAGCCAGGCGGACGACGACCTGCCGCTGACGCCGGCACGCGCCCTCTCGCTCGACACCGACGAGGGAACGTGGATCTCGGTCGATGTCAGCCCGGACGGCGAGACGATTGTCTTCGATCTGCTCGGCGACCTCTACACGCTCCCGTTCACGGGAGGCGAGGCGACTCCGCTGACGAGCGGGATGGCTTGGGACAGCCAGCCGCGCTACAGCCCGGATGGCGGACGCGTCGTCTTCGTCTCGGACCGCGACGGGGCGGAGAACCTCTGGCTCATCGACGTCGCCTCGGGCCAGACGAGACAGGTGACCAACGCGGATGCGAACAGCTACGAGTCGCCCGACTGGCTGCCGGACGGAGACTATGTCATCGCCGCCACCGCATCCCATATGGCGGCGCGAGGCGATGCGCGCAACCCGAAGCTCTGGATGTGGCATGTCGACGGCGGCACCGGCGTGCAGTTGATCAGGGAACCCGGTTCACGGCGGATTACCGGTCCAGTCGCCGAGCCGGATGGCCGGCGCATCTGGTACGCTCAGCGGACCCGCCTCTGGCAGTACAACGCGATATTCCCGCAGTATCAGCTCGCCTACTACGACCGCGAGACGGGTGAGCAGTACACGCGGAGCGCGCGCTACGGCTCGGCGTTCCGGCCGACGATCTCGCCTGACGGTGAGTGGCTGGTGTACGGGACACGCTACGAGGATGCGACCGGGCTCCGGCTCCGGCACCTGGCGACCGGCGACGAACGGTGGCTCGCCTATCCGGTCACGCGCGACGATCAGGAATCGGTCGCAAGCAGCGATGTTCTGCCAGGGATGTCGTTCACGCCCGATTCGTCGGAGCTGGTCGTTTCCTACGGCGGCAAGATCTGGCGCGTGCCGATCGCGAAGGAGGCCCAGCCGATCCCGGTGCCGTTCCGGGTCCGGGCGGAGTTGGATCTCGGTCCGGAGCTGGCGTTCCGGTACGAAGTGGACGACAGCCCGACGTTCATGGCGCGGCAGATCCGCGACGCGGTGCCGTCGCCGGACGGTGCGGTGCTGGCGTTCGCGGCGCTCGACCGGCTCTGGATCCGGCCGCTCCCGGAGGGTGAGGCGCGCCGGTTGACCGACCTCGAGCTGGTCGAAGCGCACCCTGCCTGGTCGCCCGACGGCACGTGGATCGCGTTCGTCACCTGGTCGCCCGGCGGTGGCCACCTCTACAAGGTGCGCGCCGACGGGAGCGCGCCGGCCGTCCGGTTGACGACCCTGCCTGCGATCTACCAGCGGCCTGCCTGGTCGCCCGACGGCGAGCGCCTTGTCGCCATCCAGGGGCCTGCTCGCGTTTTCCGCGAGTCATCCGGTTCGTTTGCGGCCGCGGCGAACGAGAACATCGTGGCGCTGCCGGCCGACGGCGGCGACTGGATGCTGGTGGCGCCGGCTGACGGCCGGAGAGCACCGCATATCGTGCGGTCGGATCCGGATCGGATCTACCTCCACCACAACGAAAAAGGCCTGGTCTCGATCCGGTGGGACGGGACCGACGAAGAGGCACACCTGAAGGTAACCGGCCCGACGCCTCCCGGCTTGTCGGATCCCGCCGACGCGTCCCTGATTCTGATGGCGCCGTCAGGCGGCCGGGCGCTCGCACAGGTGAACCACGACCTGTACGTCGTCGCGGTGCCGACGGTCGGGGGCGACACGCCGACGGTGTCGGTCGCCAACCCGCGACGGGCGATGGTGCCGGCACGCAAGTTGACCGACGTGGGGGCGCAGTTCCCGGCGTGGGATGTGGCCGGCGAACGCGCCCACTGGTCGATCGGTCCGGCGCACTTCATCTACGACCTGGAGGTGGCGGAAGCGGCGGACCGCGCCGCGCGTGCCGCGGTCGCGAACGATGCCGATGCCGATGCCGATGCCGATGCGGATGCCGATGAGGCCGACCCGGACGCCGACGCTGACGATGCCGGCGCGCCGAACTACGAACCGGTCGAGATCCGGGTCGATGTCGAGGCGGCCCGCGACCTGCCGGACGGCTTCGGCGTCCTGCGGGGCGCCCGTGTCATCACCATGGAGGGGGACGCGGTGGTCGAGAACGCCGACCTGGTGGTGCAGGGCCACCGGATCCTGGCCCTCGGCCGGCGCGGCACGGTCGAGTTCCCCGACTTCGCGCGGATCCTCGACGTTTCGGGGATGACCATCGTGCCGGGCTTCGTCGACACTCACGCTCACCTCCGCCCCAGCTTCGGCGTCCACAAGACGCAGCCGTGGGCGTACCTCGCCAACCTGGCGTACGGCGTAACGACGACACGGGATCCGCAGACCGGGACGACCGACGTGCTCACCTACGGCGATCTGGTGGAAGCCGGCGACATCGTCGGGCCGCGGATCTATTCGACCGGCCCGGGTGTGTTCAGCGCGGACGATATCGAGGATCTCGACCATGCACGCAGCGTCCTGCGCCGCTACAGCGACTACTACGACACGAAGACGATCAAGATGTACCTGTCGGGGAACCGCCAGCAGCGGCAGTGGATCGTGATGGCGGCGCGGGAGCAGGAGCTGCGCCCCACCACCGAAGGCGGTCTCGACATGAAGTACGACCTGGAGATGATTGTCGACGGGTACCCAGGGCTGGAGCACTCGTTCCCGATTTTTCCGATCTACCGAGACGTCGTTCAGCTCACCGCACATACCCGCGTCGCCTACACGCCAACGCTGCTCGTTTCGTTCGGCGGTCCGTTCGGCGAGAACTGGTTCTTCACGCGCGAGAACCCGCACGACGATCCGAAGCTGCAGCGCTTCACGCCCCACAGCGAGCTCGACCGCGTGACGCGCCGTCGCGGCGACGGGGTCGACGCCGGCCCGGGTGGCTGGTTCCGCGACGAGGAGTACGTTTTCCGCCAGCACGCCGAGGGTGTGAAGGCGATTGTCGAGGCGGGCGGCCTCGCCGGCGTCGGCAGTCATGGTCAGCTCCAGGGGCTCGGCTACCACTGGGAGCTGTGGGCGATGCAGTCGGGCGGGCTGTCGGAACACGACGCGCTCCGGGTCGCCACGATCCTCGGGGCGGAATCGATCGGGCTGGGCGACGACCTCGGATCCATCGCGCCGGGCAAGCTGGCCGACCTGGTGGTGCTGGAGGGGAACCCGCTCGACGACATCCGCGAGACGTCGCGAATCCGCTACGTCATGAGGAACGGTCGCCTCTACGACGCGGACACCCTCGACGAACGCTGGCCGCGCGAGCGACCGCTGCCGAAGCCCGCCTGGGTGGAGGACGCCCCTACGGACCTCGCCGTCGGTATCCGCTGAGCCAGTTTCCGTTCCGTCTGCGCACTTCCTGGTAGCGTCGGTATTCGCACCGAAATGTGACACGATGGAGGGGATGACGATGACGGAAAGTGGGCAGCATGGCCGCTGGTGGGGCGCGCTCGTGCTCCTGCTGGCCCTGGCCGGCGTAGCGCCGACCGGCTGGTCCCGCGCTTCGGCGATGGAAGCCGACCTGCACGCGGAGACGATCGCCGCATGGGGCCTCTACATCGCGCTGACCGAAGCGCGCATCGACGCCGAGCTGGCGCTGGAGGACGACGAGCGGTTCCTGGCGCAGGACTTCCGCGACGATGCGGCCGAGGTGCGGAGCGCGGTGCTGGCGGGCGAGGTGCGGATCGACCGTTTACAGACGCGCGATGCCGACGGCGAGCGGCCCGATGTTTCGAAGGGGGCAATCCACCACTGGCTCGGCCGAGTGCTGATCCCGGACGTCACGCTCGATCAGGTGATGCACGGCGTGATGGGAGCGATCCCGCCGCACGAGCTGCAGCCGGATGTCCTCGACTCCAGAGTCCTGGAACAGGAGGGGAACCGGCGACACGTGTTTCTGCGCCTGCGACGCGAGGCGATGTTTACGGTCTATTACCACACGGACCACGACGTCGACTTCATCCGCCGCGGCGACGACCGGTGGTCGAGTTGGAGTGTCGCGACGCGGATCGCGGAGCTGGAGGACGCCGAGACGCCCGACGAGCGGGAGAAGCCGATCGGCAACGACCGCGGCTTCCTCTGGCGGCTCAATTCGTACTGGCGTTACCAGCAGGTCGATGGCGGCGTGATTGTCGAGTGCGAGTCGGTCAGCCTGAGCCGGTCGGTGCCCGCAATGCTCCGGTGGATGATTGGACCCATCGTCAACCGGACGGCGCGCGAGACGCTGACGGCGACGCTCAACTCGATGGCGGAGGTGCTGCGGGAGCGCGCGCCGCTGGAACTGCCGGCCGAGTAACAGTCGGTCCGACTGCCGGTCGGGATCGACGGATCAGTCGGCGGGGAACGCAGCACGCTCGGTCGCCGGTTCCATCACGCGAGAACTCAACACGCTGGAGATCGCGAGCACGATCAGGAGCGCCGCCCACTGCGGATGTCCCGGCGCGATCCCCGCGGCGGTGCCGAGCGTGAGCAGGGCGAACGCGGTGTCCGTAAGCTGCTTCCATACTGCCGACCGTCGGCGCTGCTCGCCCAGGTGCGCCGGGTAGACGCGCGAAGTGAACCAGAGGTGCAGTCGGAGATTGGCGGCAGCGCCCACGACCCCCACCGTGGCCATGAAGATCAGCAGGCCCCAGCCGTCCGGCACCCATTCCCGCGCGCGCCACATCGGGTAGACCGCCAGGCCGTACACTGCGGTGACCGCCACCTGGTGAAACTGCCACCACCAGCGGGCGGATCCGGGCACGACAGCGGGCGAGGCCGGCCGCGGCGTGTCTGCCGGGGTCGGCGAAGCTTCGAGATCCAGGGAAGCCGCCAGGTCGTAGGTCGTCGGGTAGCGTTGGCCCGGCACCTTTGCCAGGCAGGTCGTCGCGATACGCGCAAGCTCTGGTGGACAGTCGGGCCGCACCGGGATGATCGCCGGCGGGTCGTCCTCCAGAACGCTCGCGATGGTGGATCGACCCTCCTGCCCCGCGAACGGATGGTGACCGGCGAGCAGTTCGTACAGCAACACGCCGAACGAAAACTGATCGGCGCGCGCATCGGGTGGTTCGCCCCGGAGGATCTCCGGCGCGACATAACCGGGCGTGCCGGGTGGCTCACCCGGGCGGGTCAGGGGTTCCCCTGCAGTCTGACCCTCGCCTGCCGCAATCCGCGCGAGGCCGAAGTCGACCACTTTGATCCGGCCGTCCGGCAGGTGCATCACGTTCTCCGGCTTCAGGTCCCGGTGGATGACGCCGCCCGCATGCGCCGCGGCCAGCGCGTGCGCAATGGCCCGCGCGATGGACACCACCTCGTCGATCGGCAGCAGTCCGTGTCGCGCGCGCAAGGTGTGGCGCAGCGTGACGCCCGGGACGTACTCGTACACCAGGTACAGGTGGCGTCCGAACTCCTCCAGGGCGTAGACAGTGGCAATCCCGGGATGTGACAACGCGGCGGCGGACATCGCCTCTCGTCGCAGCCGCTCGCGAAGGACGGCGTCGCTGTCGAACATCGGTGGCAGCGCCTTGATGGCAACGGAGCGTCCGAGGCGGGAGTCGAAGCCGCGGTAGACGACCCCCATGCCGCCGCGCCCGAGCAGGCCGGTCACTTCGTACGGGCCGAGGGACTGGCCGATCAGCGGGTCGTCCATGCTGGTGGCGCCCCGCGCGTCCGAGATGCTGCCGGGGCTTTCCTCGTGGTGTCGCAGCAGGCCGGGATCCGCCTCCAGGGCGGGCCGGTCGATGACGCTGGGTCCGGCGTGGGCATCGAGCAGCGACTGCACGTCGTCACGGAGCGCCCGGTCGCCCCCGCATGCCTCGTCCAGGAACGCGTCCCGCGCGTCCGGATGGCGCTCCAGCGAGTGGTGAAACAGGTAGTTGATCCGCCGCCAGCGGTCAGCGTCCATCGGGCCGGTCCCTGGTCATCTCGCGCTGCAGCCACGCCCTCGCGACCGCCCAGTGCCGCTTCACGGTCGCCGGCGACATGCCAAGCGCCTCGGCGCACTCCTCGATTGTGAGCCCGCCGAAGAAGCGCAGTTCCACTAGCCGTGCCTGCTCCGGATCCAGTTCGGCGAGGCGGCGGAGCACCTCGTCCACCGCCAGCAGATCGACCGTCGTCGGCGCGCCGGCAATCAGTCCCTCGTCCAGCGTCACCTGCGCCGCGCCGCCGCCACGCTTCATCGCGGCGCGTGCCCGTGCTGCCTCTATCAGGATCTGCCGCATCGCAAGCGCCGCGACTGCGACGACGTGCGCCCGGGACTGCAACTGCTGCGGTCGGTGGTTTCGCAACTTGAGGTACGCCTCGTTGACCAGCGCGGTCGGCTGGAGCGTAAGGGCGCGCCGCTCCTGCCGCAGGTACCCGCGCGCCAGCCGGCGCAACTCGTCATAGACGAGCGGCAGCAACTCGTCGAGCCCCGCGCCGTCACGGGGGCCTGCGGCGAGGCCTCTGATCCGATCAGTTGCCGGGTCGTGGCGGGACGGCATGGAAGACCGTCGGATTCTACTATTCGGCGATACGCGGTGGATGCGCCAGAATGGGGGGAGGAGGGAACAGACCATGCACAGCCACGCCCGATTCGGACTCGCGCTCGCCACCGTCGCGCTCGTTGCCGCCGTTGCGTTCGTCGGCCTTACGGCTGCCCAGTCGGGTGACACCTATGTCCCCAAGCGGATCAACAAGGTGATTGAGTTGTTCGAACAGGATCAGCCCGTCTACTACACGCAGGTGAACGGGGGAGGCTACGAAGAGGGCAAGGAGCTGGCCCGGACCTGGGCTGACTACATCACCTACAACATGGAGCACAGCCCGTTCAACATGGATGACCTCCGAGCATTCATGCAGGGGCTGGTCGACGGTGGCCCGACGAAGAGCGGCCACCGGACGCCGACGGTTGTCGCAGTTCTGCCGCTCGGCGGCATCAACGAGCAGGTGATGTGGGGCAACTACTGGATGGTCGAGCAGGTCCTCGGCTCGGGCGTCCATGGCGTGCTGCTGGCGCACGCGCGCACGCCGGAAGTGGTCCGGATTCTGGTTCAGTCGGCCCGTTATCCCCACGCGCCGGCGGCGGCTGGCATGGGCGAGGGGCTGCGCGGCAGTGGCGGCCAGGGATTTGCCGCACGCATCTGGGGCGTCTCCGGCGGCGAGTATCAGCGCCTCGCGGATCCGTGGCCGCTCAACCCGGACGGCGAGATCCTGATCGGCCTGAAGATCGAGGATCGCCACGCCCTCGAGAATGCCGAGCCTAGCGTGAGCGTGCCCGGCGTCGGTTTCGCCGAGTGGGGTCCGGGCGACATGTCGATGTCTTACAACGTGTCCCGGAGCGGCGCCGCGATTCCTCAGGTGCTGGCCGATGCGCGCGCCCGTGTCTTCGAGGCGACCAGGCAGGCGGGCGTCGCGTTTCTCAACGCGGTTAACGCCGACAACATCACGGAGATGCTCGACGAGGGCGTGATGATCGGTGCGAACCCTGGCGCGGAAGCCGCGGATCTGGGAAGGCGGCACACCAACCGCACGATGCCCTGGTAGGGCGCCGGAATCAAGCGATGGGAATCGCTCCGCGCGGCCCTTGGTGCGCTCATAATATGAGTGGTATAAACGCATATTGTATGAGTTGACAGCGCATATATTCTGTGCGATCATCATCTCGACGGCGGAAACAAGGCCGGGATGGCCCGGCTGAACAGATGAGGAGGAGAGAGATGTTGAGCATGACTCGCTGGAACCCGTTCGCGGAGTTGAACAGCCTGCACCGGGAGATGGACCGCGTGGTTGGGCGCTACATCGCCGACGAGGAGACGGGCCTGGGGCGGTCGGCCTGGGTGCCGGCGACCGAGATCCGCTCCAGCCAGGAGGGCTGGACGCTGCGGATGGCGCTGTCGGGAATCGACCCGAACGACGTGCAGGTCGACCTCCATCACAACACCCTGACAATCTCGGGTGAGCGGACGCGTACCGAGGGGGACGGCCAGCACACGTCGGAGTTGCACTACGGACGCTTCGAGCGGTCCTTCACGCTGCCGTCGAACGTCGATGCAGAGAAGGTGAGCGCGGACTTCACGCACGGAATGCTCGGGCTGACGCTCCCGCTGGCGGAGACCGCGAAGCCGCGTCGGATCACGATCAACGGCGTCGGCGCGAAGACGGACGGAGCCACGATCGACGCCGCCTAGGAGCCCGTGGTGAAACCCCCACTACATTCGAGCGGCGATGCATCCCGCCTGAACGGCGTTGCTCCTCGGTCGCATATGGCCAATATGCTCCCTCGTCGCGCCTTGTCAGGCGGGCGCCTCACCGCTCTCAGTGCTACGCGGGGTTTCACCACGGGCTCCTAGCGGTTGCGACGTGACGGTCAATCGGCAGGAAGAACGGGGCGGGCATCGAGCCCCGTCCCGTTCTTCATTGCGACCGCAAGGGCGCTGGGATCGCGGCGGCCGGCCGCACGCGGTGACCTGCCGCGCTACGGTGCTCTAGCCGCCGTCTTCTCGCTTCTCGGCGGCCTCTTCTGCGGCGCGCTGCTCCTCTGCGAAGAATTCGCGCTGCCAGTCCGGCATCTCCTGAGGACCAGGGACCATGCCCTGAAGGTCCGGATCGTGGTCCCTGGGACGCGGCGGCGTTTCCTGCCGCCGCTGCTTTACTCCGGCGCGCCGTTCGGCCTTGAACCTTGCCCTCTCCTGCCGGGCGCGTTCCCGCTGCCGCTTTGTCTGGGTGGGACGACCTCTGTTTGCCATGTGCCTCCTTCGAAGCCAGAAAGGGGCGAGCGCGCGCGGCGCTCAAAGGAACCTCCAGTTTACCAGACGGCCGCCGGGTGATGGGGAGCGGCGTGTCAGACGCCAAGTTCGTCCGCGCGGTGGTTGGCGAACGCTATCGCCTCGGCGGGCGTTTCGTACGCGCTGAGCACCCGGTTGCCCCTGTAGCCAATGTCCGCTATGCCGATCGACGAGGTGTAGTACGCGTCGACCGTCATCCGACGGGCCCAGTCGAAAAAGCGAACGCCGTCGCGCCATCCGCTCGGCATGTCGCCGCGTTCGGCTGCCACCAGCCGATCCAGCAGGCCAGTCTGCTGTGAAGCACTCGCTTCGACGAACGTCATGCGGTGGTCGTCGCGCATCCGTTCGTCGATCCAGGCCAGTCCCTCGGCGTAAATCTCAAGCAGTCGATCGTTCTGGCTGCAAAGCAGGTCGATGAACTCCGGCGCGCCGGCATCGACGCCACTCCCGCCGCCTGCATCAGCCGGGATAATCAGCTCGGCCAGACGCGCCACCGTCCGGTATTGAGGCGCGTCAAGCGCCTGGGGTACGTACCCGCCCGGCTGCGCACGCGCCTCGCCCGCCAGGGCATGCACGACGCGGGCCGCCTCGATGTTGAACGCGCCGGCGCCCGCCGCTGTCACGGCGAGCGCGAGTTGCCGCAATACGGCGCGCCGGGTCGGTCTGTCGTCCATCCGCCTTACAGCTCCCCGCTCCGCATCGCCTCGGCCAGATAGTCGGATGCCCTCCAGGCAAGCGCGTTGATCGTCAACGTCGGGTTCTTGTCCGGGTTGCTGACGAAGCTGGCGGCGTCGCAGACGAAAAGGTTCGGCACGTCATGCGCCTGGCAGAAGCCGTTGAGCGGCGAAGTTCCCGGGTCGTTGCCCATCCGGACCGTACCCACCTCGTGGATGATGCTGCCGCCGATGGAGATGCCGGCCGCGTCCCGGCGTCCCGGCGGGTTCGGCTCTCCCCCCATCAGGTGGACCAGTTCCCTGAACGTCTCGCGCATGTGCTCCGCCTGCCGCCGCTCGTGGTCGCTCCACTGGAAGTGGAAACGGAGTACCGGGATCCCCCAGCTGTCCACGACGTCGGGATCGAGCTCGCACCAGCTCCGCTCATTGGGGATCATCTCTCCGCGGCCGGCGAACGAGACTGTCGTGCCGTAGTCGCGCCGGGCTTCCTCCTTGATCGCCGCGCCGTAGCCGCCGCGCCGGGCCGCTCCGCCGAACGCGCCGATGCCGGGCATCCGGTAGCCACCGCCGATCTCGATGTGGTAGCCGCGCGGGAAGCCGAGCCCCTCCTGCCGCTCCCAGCCCCACCACGGCATGTAGAGATGTGCGCCGCCGGCGCCGTCGCTGTTGTAGCGGGGCATCCCTTCAAGTGCCGGAACGTGGCCGCTGATGTCGAAGCCGACCGTGTCCATCAGATACCGGCCGACCACGCCCGAGCCGTTGGCAACCCCGTTCGGATGCTCCGAAGTCGTCGAGTTGAGCAGGAGTCGGGCCGATTCGCACGCGCTCGCCGCCACGACCAGCACCCGGCAGCGGATCCGCCGTTCTTCCCCCGTCCGCTTGTCGATGTAGAGGACGCCGTCGACCTTCCCGTCGGGTGCGGTGGTGATGGCGCGCGCCATCGCGAGATCGATGACCTCGAGGCGCCCTGTCTCCATCGCCGGGAAGATCTGTGTCTGGCTGGCGGAGTAGTTGGAGCCGCTCTGGCAGCCTCGCCCGCACTGCCCGCAGTAGTGGCAGGCTGGACGTCCGTTAACCGGCCGCGTGATCACCGCGCGGCGGTTGGGAATGCAGGGGATCCCCATGCGGTGGCTGGCGCGCTGAATCAGCAGTTCGTGCGCCTTCGGCGGCGGCGGCTCGTGGAAGACACCGTCCGGCGCGCTCCGGATCCCCTCGCGGCTGCCGACGACACCGATGAACGCCTCGGCGCGATCGTAGTACGGGGCGATGTCCTCGTAACGGATCGGCCAGTTCCAGCCCAACCCGTCGCGGTCGCGCGGCAGGAAGTCGTAGTCGGAGAAACGAAACGACATCCGCCCATAGTGGTTCGTCCGGCCGCCGACAATACGGGAACGGAACCACCAGAAGTCGTCGGTGTCGTCGGCAACGGTGTAGGGTTCGCCGTCGAGTTGCCAGCCTCCGCTCGTGGTGGTGAAGAAGCCGAACGACTTCCCCTCGCCGAAATATGCGGCGCCTCCCTCGTCGGCACCCCGGTGGCCATAGTCGTACGGCCAGCGATGTTCCTTGAACTCGGCCTGCGGATCGAGCATCGGCCCCGCTTCGAGAAGCGCGACACGGATGCCCGCGCGGGTCAGGACGTGTGCTGCCGTCGCGCCGCCGGCACCGGAGCCGATGACAACGACGTCATGGATGGTGGTGCGTGGTTGGATGGCCGCCATCGCCGTTCAGTACTACGGCGGACGACGTCCGTGCGTCGCCGCCAGCCTACCAGCGCGGTTCGCGCCGGCCGCCGCGGAAGTCGTCGTCCGGCGCGGGGCCGGGCCGCGGCTCGCGTGGGCGCGCCGCGTTCACCGTCAACCGCCTCCCCTGAAACTCGTTCTGATCGAGTTGCTCAATCGCCCGCTCCGCTTCAGACTGGTCCGCCATTTCGACGAAAGCGAACCCGCGCGGTCGCCCGGTTGCGCGGTCGTTCACGATGTAGACCGACTGGATTGTTCCGAACTGGCCGAACAGTTCGCGCAGCTCATCCTCTCCTGCTGTGAACGGAATGTTTCCGACGTACAACCGCTGACCCATCCGGGACTCCTTGCCTTGACCGTGTGTCGTACCACCTGGTTTGCCTATATCGGGAAGCGCATCGCCGCGGGATCATCCGAAGGAGGGAGGCGAAGTCTATGGGGCTCTCTGCTCTCGATCTCGGTTGAAGCGAGCGGGTTCGCGACCGTGGTCACGTCAGAGTACTCCCTGCCGGGGGAGAAAGCAACGGCCCCGTTGCGATCCAACCGGCAAGAGGTTAGGCTGCAGCCACGATGCACAGGTGCAGCCGGATCCGTCGGATCGCCCCCGATGAGCGGGCCGGCGCGGCCCATCGGGCACTGTTCGTCGCCATCGTGATGCTGCTCCTGCCGGCTCTAACCGGGGCGGTTGCGAGAGTAGCGCAAGCGGACGTCACCGGCACCTGGAACGTCGTCGTCGAACTGGACATCGGCGGTGGCGAGCCGGTTTTCGTCTTCGAGCAGGAGGGGGAGACGCTGACGGGCACGTACAAGGGCACGTTCGGCACGGCGGACGTGACTGGCACGGTCACCGGGAACCAGATCGAGTTCCGCTTCGGCGGTGAGGGGGCCGAAGCTGTCTACGTCGGCACGCTCGACAGCGACACGATGCGCGGGACCTGCGACTACGGTGGCGTGGGCGAAGGAACCTGGGAAGCGAACCGCCAGCCTTGACGAGCGGCGGACGCGCCCGCCAGGGCGCGCATCAACTCCCCGGGCCAAGGCCCATCGCGCGCCGCCAGGCGGCGATCTGTCCCAGGTGGCTTGCTTCGTGCGCCGTCATCAGCATGGCGGTCAAGTCGCCGATCGTCGGGAAGCGGCTTCGGATCCGCTCGTTCGGAACCGGCTGCGCGAAGACCGCCGGATCGGCGCCGGCGGCCGCCTGCGCCACCACTTCGTGCTGCGCCGTCAACTGCGCCAGGATCTCCTCTTTCGACGGATAGTCAGCCGCGTTGCCGCTCGGGGTGCCACCGGTAGGGAAGTGATCGGCCCACCCGGCGGGCAGCGTCGAATCGGCGCCCAACGTGACAGCCAACCAATGCGCAACGGACGCGAGATGTCCCAGCGTCCACGCCGGGTGGTTGACCACTCCTTGCGGTTGCTGCACCATCTGCTCGTCGGACAGATCGGCGACGAGCGTCTCGGCGCGATCGAGATTGAACTTGTAGGTGAAGAGCAGGTGTTGAATCACCGCGGCAGTATACTGCCCGGCTCGACCGACCCGAGGCGATGACTTCAGCCGTCAACCGTCAGGTCCGACTTGCCGCCCATCCGGACGGTTTTCCGCGCGAGTCGGATTTCACGATCACCGAGAACCCGGTGCCGGAGCCGGGCGCCGGCCAGATGCTGTGCCGGACGATCTATCTCTCACTTGATCCGTACATGCGCGGCCGAATGAACCCCGGACCGTCGTACGCGCCGGGGGTCGGGCTCGGCGAGGTAATGGTGGGGGGGACCGTCTCGGAGGTGGTTCACTCGAACCTGGACGGCTACGGGCCGGGTGACCTTGTCCTGACCGCGAACGGCTGGCAGCAGTACGCGCTGTCGGACGGTGCGGGAGTGCGGAGGATCGATCCGTCCGCAGCACCGATCTCGACCGCGCTGGGCGTCCTCGGGATGCCCGGCATGACGGCGTACGTCGGCTTGCTCGATCATGGCCGGCCGCGGGCGGGCGAGACAGTCGTGGTATCGGCCGCCTCGGGTGCGGTCGGCGCGGTCGCAGGACAGATCGCACGAATCAAGAGATGCCGCGTCGTCGGCATCGCCGGCGCACCGGAGAAGTGCGACTACGTCGTCCACGAACTCGGCTTCGACGCCTGTGTCAGCCATCGGCGCGATGAACTGGCCGACGCGTTGCGCGCGGCATGCCCCGACGGCATCGATGTCTACTTCGAGAATGTCGGCGGCAAGGTCTTCGATGCGGTGCTGCCTCTGCTCAATACGTTTGCTCGCGTGCCGGTCTGCGGCCGGATCGCCAACTACAACCTGACCGGTCCGCCCCCCGGTCCGGACGGCGTGCCGAAGCTGATGGGGCTGACGCTGGTCCGGCGGATCACTCTCCGGGGTTTCATCGTCTTCGACCACCGCGACCGCGAGGCGGACTTCCTGCGCGACGTCTCCGCCTGGCTGTCCGATGGGCGGATCCGCTACCGCGAGGATATCGTCGACGGTATCGATCAGGCGATACCCGCCTTTCGCGGTCTGCTTCAGGGCAAGAACTTCGGCAAACTTCTCGTTCGGGTGGCCGACGACCCGGCGCGGTAGACCTCAGGTGCGCCGGTTTCCCGATTCCCTCGTCCTTATCTTCGCGCTGATTCTGCTTGCCCAGGTGGCAGGTTGGGTACTGCCGGCAGGGGAGTTCGAGCGCGACGGCCGGCGGGTCGTGCCGGGCACTTACCAGGTAGTCGATGCCGAGCCCCTCCCGCCGCTCGCGTTCCTGACGGCGATCCCGGCGGGCCTGGGCGCGGCACAGGAGATCATCTTTTTCGTCTTCCTGGTGGGGGGCGTGATCGGTGTCGTCCGGGCGACCGGCGCAATCGATGCGGCGATCGGCGCGGCGATCACCCGGCTCGGCTCGCGGCCGGTCTGGTTGGTCGGCGGTGCCGTCGGCCTGTTTGCGCTCGGCGCTTCCACCGTCGGGATGGCCGAGGAGTACATGCCGTTCGTCCCGATCCTGGTAACGATGTGCCTGGCGCTCCGACTGGATGCAGTAGTGGCAGTCGGCATCATCTATGTCGGCGCCGGCGTCGGCTACGCCTGCGCGGCCTTCAATCCGTTCACGGTGCTGATCGCGCAGGACATCGCGGGGGTGACGCTCACGTCGGGACAGGCGCCCCGGTGGGTGCTCCTGATGGTTTGCGGCGCGGTCGGCGTCCATCACATCCTTCGGTACGCCGCGCGCATCCGAGCCGACCCGGAGGCCAGCCTGGTAAGAAGTGTCGACTATTCCAACGGCTTCACGCTGCCGGAAGATCAGCGGTTCACGGCGCGGCGCTGGGCGGTGCTCGTGGTTCTCGCAGGCGGCATCGGTCTCTTTGTCTGGGGCGTGGCGGCGCGCGGTTGGTATCTTTCCGAGCTCTCGGCGGTTTTTCTCGCGATCGGCCTGATTGCGGCGGCGGTGGCGGGCGTGGCGCCGAACCGGGTGGCCCGTTCGTTTCTCGGCGGCGCGGCGGAAATGACGGCGACGGCGCTCCTGATCGGTTTCGCGCGCACGATCGAGGTGGTGTTGTCCGACGCGCGGGTAATCGACACTATCGTCTACGGCTTGGCGCAACCGCTGGCCGCACTTCCGTCGCACGCCGCCGCGCTCGGCATGCTGGCCGTGCAGACGACGGCAAACCTGTTCATTCCGTCCGGCTCGGGCCAGGCCTACGTGACCATGCCGATCATGGCGCCGCTCGCCGACCTGACCGGTCTCACGCGGCAGACGGCGGTTCTGGCGTTCCAGTTCGGTGACGGCTTCACCAACATGCTGGTCCCGACCAACGCGCTGCTGATGGGTATGCTCGCCCTCGGGCGCATTCCCTATCAGCGGTGGCTCGCCTTCGTCGTACCGCTGCTCGCCAAGCTCTATCTGGTCGCGGCGGTCGCCCTCGTCGCGGCGGTACAGTTCGGCTACGAATGATCCGGCTACAATGACAATTGCCCTACCGAAGCACAGAAGAGAGGAAGCGATGCTGAACCGCGCTGCCCAAGTTCATCGCGCGCGCGCCGCCGTCCCGATGCTCGCGCTGCTCCTGATGGCGGCAGCGTGCGGGACGGAGAGTGGCGACCGCTCCGCCACGACGGGCTCGGCTACCGAACCGCCGGCGCTGTTCGAGGCGCCGCCGGAGGTAACGCTGCAGTTCGTCGACACGCCGGCGGCCGTTCCCGAACTGGTAATGGAAACGCTTGACGGCGAGACGATCTCGATGGCCGATCAGCGCGGCAAGGCGGTGTTGGTCAACTTCTGGGCCACTTGGTGCGGGCCCTGCCGCGAGGAGGTGCCGTACCTGGTGCAACTGGCCGCCCGCTATCCGGATCACCTGATGGTCATCGGCGTTTCGGAAGACGCGGGTGGCACCGACGAGGTCGAGGCGTTCGCCTCGCAGTACGGCGTCAACTATCCGATCGTGATGACGACGCCGGAGATCAAGCGGGCGTTCCCCGGGGTCTTCGCGCTCCCCACGTCGTTCATCGTCGATACCGAGGGCCAGATCGTGCAGACCCACGTCGGCCTGGTGAGTCCGGTGCTGCTCGAACAGGAGGCGCGGTATCTGACGTCGCTGCCGAATCAGGCAACCGTCGAGATTGTCGCGCCGAATACGCAGATCCTCCTGGCGAACGCCGCGCAGGCGACCGAGATTCCGGGGGTCGATCTCTCAGCGCTGAGCCCCGCGCAGAAGGAGGAGGCGCTTCGCCGGCTGAACAGCGATGGCTGTCCATGCGGCTGCCAGTTGACGCTGGCGCAGTGCCGGATCAACGACGCGGCGTGTGGCATCTCGCCGCCCCTGGTCGAGCAGGTGATCGCGGACATCGTCGGCGGGAACTGAGTACGGGTCTTCGGCCTCTCGCCCTCCGCAACTTCCCCGTGGTTCCGGAGCGATTCCGGCCGCCCTCAGGAAGATGTCCTGGCGATGGGTGCGCCGACGCCGTCCGCCGGGAGCGTCATGTCGGCCGGCTTGACCGCCACGGCGGCTCCTCGCCCGGACATCCGCCGCATCAACCGCTGGACGTCGTCGAGGATCAGATAGCCGGTCGGCACAAGAATCAGCGTGATGAACGTCGCGAACAACACGCCGAACGCCAGCGAGACCGCCATCGGCACCAGGAAGGCTGCCTGCATGCTCCGTTCGAGCATCAGCGGCGCCAGGCCGAAGAACGTCGTGAGGGACGTGAGCAGAATGGGGCGGAACCGGTTGCTGCCCGCTTCGCGGATCGCGAGCTTGAGACCGGTGGAGTCGAACTCGTCGCGGTCCGGCTGGGTGCCGCCCTCCCTGCGAACACGGCGGCCCACGTCGGTGTGCACTTTCCGCGCGCGGTTGATGAAGTCGACCATGACCAGGCTGTCGTTGACGACGACCCCGGTCAGGGCGACCAGGCCGAACATCGACATCATCGTGACGTCGAGCCCCATCACCATGTGCCCCCAGATGGCGCCTACCAGACCGAACGGGATCGCGGCCATGATGATCAGCGGCTGCACGTAGGACCGGAGCGGAACGGCGAGCAGGGCGAAGATCATCAGCAGCGCGAGGACGAACCCGCGCTGGAGGCCAGCGACTGCGTCCATCTGCTCCGCCTGGGCGCCCTCGAACGTGTAGAGCACTCCCGGGTAGTCGGCGAGCACCTCGGGGAGGATGCGCTCGCGCAGGTCCGTGATAACCGCGTTCGACGAAGTAACCGCGGGATCGACAGAGGCGGTGACGTTGACGGCGCGGTTCCGGTCGACGCGCTTGATCGACGCGTAGCCGCGTCCCGGCTCCACCTGTGCGACCTGGCTGAACGGCACCTCAGCGCCGTTCGGCGTCCGAATGCGCATGTTCTCCAGGTCTCCGAGTGACCTTCGATCGTCCCTCGGGTAACGCACCATTACGCGAATGTCGTCCCGTCCCCGCTGGATGCGTTGCGCCTCCTCCCCGTAGAAGGCCTGCCGCACCTGGCGGCCCAGGTCCTGGAGCGTCAGCCCGAGCGTCTCCGCCGCCGGCCTGATACCGAGCTGCATCTCTTCCTTTCCGGCGCGGAAGGAGTCGGAGATCTCGTAGACGCCCGCGTACTCTGTCAGTCGGCTCTTGACCGCGTCCGCCGCGGCACGCAGGCGGTCAACGTCCGATCCGGCAAGCTGGACATCGACGTCGTCACCCGGAGTCATGATGGACATCGAGAAATTGAGGTCGACAGCTTCGGGGATCGGCCCCGTCTCCTCCCGCCACATGTTCCCGAGCTGCTCGCTCGTGTACGCCCGGGTCTCCGCCGGCGCGAGTTCGACGCTGACCTCGCCGACGTTCGCCGCGGATACGGTCACCGTGGAACCCATTGGTCCACCGCCACGTGACGCCATCGGCTGGTCGCCGATCGCCGTCGACACGTGGCGGAAGTAATCCATTCCGGTTTCCTGAAGCAGTCCCGCGCGCAGCCGCGCGGCGCCCGCTTCCATCTTCTCGACGGCCGCCGAGGTCACCTCGGCAGGGGTGCCCTGCGGCATTGTGACCGACGCCGCCATGAAGTCGGCTTCGATCGACGGGAAGAAGTGGAAGTTGGTCCAACCTCCGAGCACCATCCCGCCGGTCAGGATGAGAATGGCCAACCCGATGGCGGCAGTTACGTACCGCCACCTGAGTGCCGTCTCGAGGATCGGCTGGTAGCAATTCCTGACGAATGCCTTCAACCCGTTGGCGATGAACTGCTGGAACGAGCGCCAGGGTCCCGGCTTGCCCCGCTTCGGTACATGCGACAGATGCGCGGGAAGGATCCCGAGGGACTCGAGCAGCGAGAAGAGCAGGCAGGGGACGACGATAAGTGGAATGACACGGAAAATCTTTCCCATCATTCCCGGCACGAACATCAGCGGCATGAACGCCGCCACTGTCGTCAGCACCGCAAAGACGACCGGTTTCGCAATCTCGCGCGCGCCTTCAATGGACCCCCGAAGCCCATCGCCATGGTTCTCCTGGTGCCTGAAGATGTTCTCGCCAACGATGATGGCGTCGTCCACGACGATCCCGAGGACCAGGATGAACGCAAACAGCGAGATGACGTTGACGGTCACGTCGAAGCCCGGCATCAGCGCTATCGCCCCGAGGAAGGAGATCGGTATCCCGAGGCTTACCCAGAACGCGAGGCGGAGCTCCAGGAAGAGCGCCAGCACGATGAAGACCAGCGCGAAGCCGGTCACACCGTTGCGCAGCATCAGTGCCAGCCGGTCGTTCAGCACTTCCGCCTGGTCCTGCCAGATCACCATCGAGACGCCGGCCGGGAGTTGCGCCTGCTTGTCCTGCACGTAGCGAGTGACGTCTTCCGCGATGTCGAGCGCGCTCTGATCGCCGGTGCGGAATACGGACACCATGACGGTCGGTGCCTGATCGAACCGGGCGAACTGATCCGTCTCCTCGAAGCCGTCGACAACGGTTGCGACGTCGCCAAGATGCAGGCGGCTGCCGTCGGGCCGTGTCCACAGGACCAGCTCCTCGTATTCGTCGCCGCGGTAGGCCTGACCGATCGTGCGCAGGAGGATTTCACCGCCGTCGGTGCGAACCGAGCCGCCGGGGAGATCGAGCGAGGATCGCCGCACCGCGTCCGCCACCTGGTCAAACGTCAAGCCGTGCCGGCGAAGGGCCATTTCCGAGACTTCGATGGAGATCTCGTACGGCGGCGCACTGACCAGGTCGACCTGCGTGATGCTGGGCAAGGCCGACAACTCGTCGCGAACGTCCTCGGCGAGCGACTTGAGGGCGAAGATGTCGGTCTGCCCGGAGATGGAGATGTCTACTACCTGGTTGCGGGCGATCAGCTCGCGGATGATCGGTTCTTCGGTCTCGAGTGGGAACGTCGTGATCGAGTCGACGTTGTTCTTGACTTCGTCGACCACTCGGCTCGCGTCGGCTCCGAGCTCGAGCTCGACCATGACGGAGGCGCTGCCCTCCGATGCGGTCGACACGATTTCCTTGATCCCGTCGACGCCCTGGATCGCCTCTTCGATCCGGATTACGACACCTTCCTCTACCTCTTCCGGCGCGGCGCCGAGGTAGGGCACCTGAATGCTGATCCGGTCGAGATCGACTTCCGGAAACACCTCTTCGGTAATCGCGCCGGTGGCGATGAGGCCGCTGGCGATGATGAAGACCATCATCAGGTTGGCGGCGACGGGGTTCCGGGCGAACCAGGCGATCCCCCCGTTGTTCATAGCTGCCTCCCTTCCTGACGCGGAGCGCGGGCATCGGCGCCGATGCCCGCGGCTCGACCCGCCTCGCCGGCGATCGCGTCTCGCACGCTCTCGGCCATCGCGGCGGCGATGCGCTCCTCGAGATCGGCCAGCGCCTCGACGGTGCCGTCGACCTTCACGGCCGAGAGGATGGCGCCGTTGCGGGCGTCAGTGAGTCGAGCCGTCACGCGGAGCATGGACCCCATACGCTGGATGCCGCCGCCGACCACCCAGACCGGGCCGTCACTGCCTGCTACGACGCCGACTCCTGGCATGGTGGCGAGTCGTGCGGTCACTGCTTCCGTGATGGCGAGGCCGAGGTCTACGTCCAGTGCGGTCTCGCTGCCCGAGCTGAGGTGATCGAACGGCAGCACGGACAGCGCGTTCGGCAGCTCTCCGGATGGCCGACGACTCCGCGCCCCTTCCGTCGGTGCAACAGGCGCGGCCTCCGGGCGGGGCGCTGCCCCCGCCGGGTCCGCGGACGGGTCTGCAGAGGCTGTTTCCGAGACTGTCTCCGCCGCGGCCAGTGCGGCCGGCGCGGCCGCTTCCTCAATCGCGGGAGTCGTTGTCACCGGCGCGCCGACTTCCGGCACGTTGCTGTCCGGATCTGCAGCGGCGACCGCCGGGACGTCGCTGGCCGGGAGGTCAGGATCTGGCGGGGGCACTGGGTCCATGGCTACGCCGCGCCGTCGGGCGAGCATTTCCGGGTCGGCGTCGGCAAGCTGCACGAGCATTCCGTCCGTCGGCACGTCGAGCGGCGAGATCACGACGAGATCGCCCGCCTCCAGCCCTGCCTTCACAATGACCGATTCCGCCGAGGTCCGCAGCACGTCCACGGTGCGGAATACGAGGTGGTCGTCAGGCATCACCACCAGCATCTGGTTCCGGCCGCGCAGGGCCTCGCGTGGAAGCACGGCCACCTCGCGGACGGTGCGGCCGCTGATCTCGGCTTCCACGTACATCCCGACCGCAAGCGGGGGACGGTTCGGATTGGGGCCGGGGGCGTACGGATTCCCAACCTCGGCGACCACGTGCACCATGCGGCTCACAGGGTCGATCTCGCTCTCGGTGCGGACGATGCGTCCCTGCCACGCATGTGTCTCGCCGGCGAATGTCGCGCGCAGCGTAACGTCCGGGAACCTGTTCGGTTCGACGCCTCGGTACAAAAGGGGCAAGTCGAGGTAGGCGAGCTGGTCATCGGGGAGCGGCAACCGGATTTCGGCAGCGTCGACGGCGTAGACGGTAGCAAGCGGGTCGCCCCTCCGGACGTACTGGCCGATGTCGGCATCCTTGAGGCGCACGCGCCCGGCGTACGGGGCAACGATGTCCGATCGCTCGAGGTCGCGCATGGCGCGCTCGACACCCGCCTCCGCTGCGGCCACCGCCGCGCGTGCATCCTCGAGTTGCGGCTTGCGCAACGCCAGCTCCCGCGGGTCACCCCGGCCGAGCGCTTCCCATTCCCGTTGGGCCACCTCCGCCTCGGCTTCTTCCTGGGCGAGGCGAAGACGCGCCTGCGCGAGTTGCGACCGCGCGCTGACGAGCTGCTGCTCGTAATCGAAGGGGTCGACCCGGAGAAGCACGTCGCCCGCTTCAAAAAACCCGCCTTCGACGAAGGACTGCGCGACCCAGATCACGCGGCCGTCGATCTCGGTAACGAGCTGGCTCTCGGTGCGCGGCCGGACCGTACCCTGGCTGATGACAGTGAGCGGTGCGTCCACTAGCGTCACCTCATGGACCCGAACGCCCGGCGGTGTGACCACCGGTGCCAGCGTTTCGACCAGCGGCCGATTCCAGTACATCGTGAGCGCTCCGACGCCGGCCGCCGCGAGAATGATCAGCGGCAGCAGAACCTGGAGGAGGCGAGTGAGTACGCGTTTCATGGTGCTCTTCCGTTTAATGGAGTCTCGGACTCCGTGGTGTTGTCGTTCAGGTTCGCGATGGAAACCGGTCCCTCGAGTTGCTCGAACCCGCCGCCGAGCGCCAGGTAGAGGTCCACGCGGTTCTCGAGGCGGAGCCGCCGGGCCGCGATGAACTCGGCCTCGGCCTGGAAGGCCGACCGTTGCGAATCCAGGACGGGGATGTACGTGTCGAGACCGGCCCGGTACCTTTCGTCAGCGAGCCGTTCCGCCGCGCGGGACTGTTCGACGGAGGTCGCGAGGTGCGTGGCCCGATCAGCCAGGAACTCCTCGGCCGCGAGCGCGGTCTCTACTTCGCTGTACGCCGTGAGTGCGGTGTTGACGTAGTTCGCCAGCACCTCGGCCACCTGCGCCTCAGCGCGGGCGATGTCCAAACGCAACCGGCCGCCCTGCCAGAGTGGCGCGACGAGGTTCGTAACGATGCTCCACACACCGAAATTGCCGTTCAGCAGAGAAAGAAGAGAGTCGGTGGCGGTGCCGGTGTTTGCGGTCAGGCTGATGTTCGGAAGGAGCTCCTGGCGCTCCACTCGCAACCGGGCACGGGAGGCGGCCACCTGCCGTTCGGCCGCGGCGAGATCCGGACGCCTCGCCACCAGGTCCGCCGGCACTCCGCCGGGCACCGGCGGCGGCATCGCGGGCAGTTCCGACGGCGGCCTGGCGTCCCCCGATGCGTACTGCGCAAGCAGCAGGTCGAGCTGGCGCAGCGATGCGTCGAGCTGCCGACGCCGTTCCGCGAGTTGTGCCTCGGCGTTCGACAGGTTGAGCAAGGCCAGGCGGAGGTCCAGGGCGGGACGCACACCCGCCTCGAACCGTTGCTGCACCAAGTCGACCGACTCGCGGAAGCTCTCGACGGTTGCCTCCGACAGCAGCACCTGTTGATGCGCCTCGGCGATCGCGAACCAGGTCTTCGCCGTCTGTCCCGCGAGTGAAAGTTGCGCGCCACGGAGATCGGCGCCGGCGCGCTGCAGGTCGGCGAGCGCCGCCTGCTCGGAACTGCGAAGCCGGCCCCAGAGATCGACTTCCCACGCAGTGTCGAGCGAGATCCCATGGTTCGTGAAGACGGTGCTCAGCACCCGATCCTCGCTTCCCGGGATCGGAAACCCGATGAAGTTCTGCTTCCGGCGGATGCCGTTATACGACGCCTGCAGCGTCGGGCTGAGCGCACTCGCTGCCGCGCGGGCATCCGCCGCGGCCACTTCGAGCCGCGCGGCCGCCGCCTGCAGGTCGAGGTTGCGCGCCAGCGCGCTGTCGATTGCGCGCGAGAGCCCATCGTCGCCGAACGCGGTCCACCAGTCGGGCGCCACCTGGCCGGTCGGGATCTCGCCCGCGGTCCAGTTATCGGGCAATGTCACGCTGACCTCCGGCCGCTCGACCGGAGGCACGGTGGCCGCGCATCCGGCTGCAAGTGCTGTAGCCGCCAACGCGATCAACGGTTCCGTCCTTCGCATGATCTATAGCCTCGCACCTGCGCCACCGGCCATCCGGAGGGGCGCCGCGGCTTCCGACGGCGCCGCCGCCATGCCGGCGGAGGTATACCGGACGAGCGACTCCAGCAGCTCTTCGGGATCGTGTCTGGCGCCTGCGTCGCGCTCGATGAGCATCGGCCCCCACGACATCGTGAACGCCATCGAGCCGATCATGAAGAGCATCCGCCAGGCCACGTCGGGGTGGTCCGGCAGTGCGCGCTGGAGCGCTGCCAGAAAACGCTCGCGAACCTCGTCGAACTGCTGGGCCAGCATCGCGCGGAACACCTCGTTCGTCTCGGCGTGAATCCGCCCCACCAACCGGAGGAACGACAGCTGCGCGTCAGGGTTCCATTCGCGCTGCCGCGCGAACGGCGGCAGCAGGAACGCACGCACCACCTCCTCGACCGGCGGCGGGCCGTCCGCCGCCCGCGCATCCACCGCGTCGAGCAGCGCGAGGCGCTCCTGATTGATCGGCCCGAACCGTCGCTCGAGCACCTCCTTCAGCAGGGCCTCCTTGGAGCCGAAGTGGTAGTTCACCGAGGCGACGTTGACGCCCGCCCCGGCGGTGATGTCGCGAAGTGACGTCGAGGCGAAGCCCCGGTCGCCGAACAGCCGCTCCGCCCCGTCCAGAATCCGATCCTTGGTGCTGGTCGCCATAATGAAACAGCTGTTTCAATCATACGTTGGAGCCGCCGGAAAGTTCAACCGGGACGAATCGGAGAAACTCTTGTCCGCTCAGGCCCAAGGGCCGGAAAACTTTTTCCAGAATCGGGTCGGCACGGCCGCTGGGAGATCCGACTGGTTCACCGCAAACCATTGAAAGAACGTTACTTACGAGAAAGATGCGTTCGGCCGAGAAAACTTTACTCCGGGGCTTGGCATCGACGTTATCTGGTGATACACTCTCGGCCTCGGGAGGACTTTCTCCCGCTAGTTCCAGGCGCGGCGGTGTCGCGCCACCTAGGAGGTCGTCTCATGGGAGACGCGGCTCACACGCATACGACTGGAGGCGAGTGCCAGGCGCAGCAGCCGGGTGTCTCGCGACGGGGCTTCATCAAGGGCGTGATCGCGACGGGTGCCAGCGTGTCGGCATCCAACTACGTCCTTCGGAACAACGGCATCGCCCTCGCGCAGGCGCCGGGCGCCGTCGAGCAGCTCGTGACGCTGAACGTCAACGGGCAGCAGCGGCGCGTCGACGTCATGGCGCAGGAGACGTTGGCGATGACGTTGCGCTACAAGCTGGGGCTTACCGGCACCAAGATCGGTTGCGACCGCGCCGAGTGCGGCGCCTGCACCGTTCTGGTCGACGGGGTGCCGCAGTACTCCTGCTCGACATTGACTCACCAGGTGCGCGGCCGCGAGGTGCTGACGATCGAGGGCCTGGAGAGTGCCGACGGCACGCTGCACCCGGTCCAGCAGGCGGTGGTTGACATGCAGGGTTTCCAGTGCGCGTTCTGCATGTCGGGGTTCCTCATGAACATGGTCGCGCTCACGGAAGAGAACCCGAACGCGACGCGTGGCGAGGCGGCTCACCATCTGGCCGGCAACCTCTGCCGGTGCATCGACTACAACAAGATCCTCAACGTCGCAGAGAAGGCGTGCGAGTACACGCGTAACGGGATGAGGAGCTGACGATGGCTGACTTCAAGCTGATCGGCAAGAACTACACGACGCCCGACATTCTCGCGAAGGTGACCGGGCGGGCGAAGTACGCGGAGGACTTCCGCGCGGAGGGGATGGTCTTCGCCAAGCTGCTCCTCAGCCCGATGCCGCATGCGCGCGTCCGGCGGATGGACACCAGCGCAGCGCTGGCGATACCCGGGGTCGAAGGCATTCTGACGGCCGACGATATCGAGCCGGGGGAGGCGCCGCAGGAAGCGAGCCTCACCAACGAGCCGCTCTACGAGGGTGAGCCGATTCTCGCTGTCGCGGCGGTCGACGAGGAGACCGCGGCCGAGGCGATCGAGGCGATCGACATCGACTTCGAGCCGTTGCCGTTCGTTCTCGATCCGCTCGAGAGTCTCCGGCCGGGCGGGCCGAACGCGCGCCTCGAAGGCAACACGATGGCGGGCCGTGACCTGTCGACCATCAAGTGGGACAACATCGACTGGAGCGAAGTGGACCGCGGCCTCCTGCCGACGGGAGGCGAGGTGACCGACGAGTGGCAGGTGGGTGACGTCGAAGCGGGCTTCGCCGCATCCGACCTGGTGCTGGACGAGACGGTCTTCTGCTCGTCGCTGTCGCACCAGCCGCTTGAGACCCGGACGGCGATGGCCTACTGGCAGAATGGTAAGTGCTACATGCACTGCTCGACCCAGAGCACCGCGCGGACCGAGGGCGGAATGGCTCGGTGGGTCGGCGTCGACCCGACCGATCTGGTGCTCATTGCCGAGTACTGCGGCGGTGGTTTCGGCAGCAAGATCGCGGCGTCGGTTCAGTCGCAGATCCCGGCGCTGCTGTCGCGCAAGATCGGCAAGCCGGTCATGATGCGGGTGACACGGCAGGAGGAGAACTTCTTCGGCCGCGCGCGGCCCGGCATCCAGTGCCGTGCCAAGTTCGGTCTCCGGAGCGACGGAAAGGTCCTCGCGATGGACCTGACGCTCGTGCAGGATGGCGGCCCCTACGGGCGTTCGGGTGACTACATGTCGTGCGCCGATCAGGCGTCGCTCATGTATACGCCCGAGCACGTTCGAGTCCGTGGCATCACCGTCTACACCAACACGCCGCCGCGCGGGGCGCAGCGGGCGCCGGGCGGTGTGCAGGCGGTGGCGATGTTCGCGCCGGTCATCGACAAGGCGGCCCGGCAGCTCGGCGTGGACCGGCTCGACATGATCGAGCTGAACGCGCCAGAGGGCCAGGCTATTTTCGGTCGTCCCCGGCAGGGACAGCAGAGCAACTGCTCGGGTGCCTTCCCGAAGGTGGCCATCCAGAAGGCTCGCACCGAGTTCGACTGGGCGGGGATGATGGCGCGGAGCGGTCAGCGCAACGGTACGAGGGTGACCGGCGTTGGCGCAGCCATCAGTTCCTACTCCGCCGGCACGTCGGGTGTCGACGGCCTGGTGGTTATCCGTCCCGACGGTATCGTGGAGATTCACACCGGCGTCGGCAACCTTGGCACCGAGTCGTTCTCCGACACGTCGCGCGTGGCGATGGAGGCGCTCGACACGCCGTGGGAGCAGGCGGAGGTGGTCTGGGGCGACACCAGCAAGCATCTCCCCTGGAGTGCCATTCAGGGTGGCAGCCAGACGACCCACGGTCACACCAGGTCAAACTGGGCCGTCGGCCTTGAGGCCAAGATGCGCCTCCAGGAGATCGCGGCCGACCGGTTCGGTGGTTCGCCCGACAGCTTTGAGGTGTCGGACGGTCGGGTCTACCGTAGTGGCAACCGGGGTCAGGGGATGACCTTCGCTCAGGCGGCCGAGCGCGCCATCGAGATGGGTGGCGTCTATGACGGCTCAGTCCTGCCGGAGGACATCAACGAAATGACCACCCGGTCGGCAACCGCGCTCCAGGGGCGCGGCTTGGTGGTTGCCGCCAAGGACAACTTCGAGACGGGCGGTCGGAACATCTCCTTCTGCGTCGGCTTCGCCGAAGTGGAAGTGGACATCGAGACCGGTTCGGTGGAGTTGAAGGACTACAAGGTGGCCACCGACGCGGGGACCATCCTGCATCCGCAGAACTTCGGCGGCCAGGTGCACGGTGGTGGCATCCAGGGCTTCGGCGTGGCCCTTGGACAGAAGTGGGTCATGGACCCGAAGTGGGGGCTGCACGTCGCCAAGCGGTTCTACTCGAACCGTCCGCCGACGATTCTGGACTCTCCACACGACAGCGAGATGGCGTGGGTCAATGCCGACGAGCCGGATCCGTTCACCCCGATAGGGTCGAAGGGGATCGGCGAGGCGCCGGTCGGCGCCGGCGCCGGCGCGGTGCTCAACGCTATCTCGGATGCCTTGGGTGGCGATGTCGATTTCAATCGTTCGCCAATCATGCGCGACATGATCCTCACGAAGCTCAATCCCGAGCTGACCGAGGCCCACAACAAGCTGACGACGCATGTGTAGCGCCGAACTGGAACATCTGGAGAGGGAGAAGATCCAATGGCCGTGATTCGCGACAAGATGCCGGCATTCCAGCTCTTCCAGCCTGCCAGCACGGAAGAGGCGCTGGGAGTGCTCGATCAGTACGGAACCGAGGCGTGGGTGCTCGCGGGTGGGCTTGACACCTGGGACTGGCTCAAGGACCGCGTCAAGAAGCCGGCGGCGGTGGTGGACCTGGGCGGCGTGGAGTCGCTGCGGGAGATCCGCTCCACCGGTGACGGACTGGAGATCGGGGCGATGGCCACGCTGCGCGAGGTCATCCGTCACCCCGAGGTGGCAAGCCAGTACAGCATGCTTGCCGACGCGGCGTCGCAGGCCGCATCGCCCCAGATTCAGAACCAGGGGACGATCGGCGGCAACGTCGGGCAGGACACCCGCTGCTGGTACTACCGTGACGGGTGGAGTTGTTACCGCGCTGGCGGCAACATCTGTTATGCCGACACGCCGACCGCCATGAACCGCGAGCATGCGATTCTCGGCGCGAGCCGGTGCGTCGCCGTCAACCCGTCGGACACCGCTCCGGTGCTGGTTGCGCTCGACGCCGAGATGGTCGTGCGTAACAGCAGCGGCGAGCGGGTGATTCCGGCGCAGGACTTCTTCATCGGTCCGGCGGTTGACATCATGCGGATGACGGCGCTGCAGCCGGGCGACATCCTGACGTCCATCCGGATTCCGTCCACCTGGGCCGGTGCGAGCTTCTACTTCGAGAAGGCGCGCGACCGGGCGGTCTGGGACTTCCCGCTGGCGAACATTGCGTCGGCAGCGATGGTCAGCAACGGAGCCATCGAGGACATCCGCATCGTCGCCAATGGCGTTGCGCCGTATCCGGTGCGCTTCATCGCTGCCGAGAACGCGGTGCGGGGGCAGCAGGTGACCGAAGCGACGGCGGCGCGTGCGGGCGAGATCGCCATCAACGGCGTTCGTACGCTGGCGCACAACGGCTACAAGGTGACGCTGCTGCGGAACTTGGTGGCTCGGTCGGTACGGGGCGTCGAGGCGTAGATGCAACTGTTTCAGTGGGGTACTAACCCCTGGGGCCAGGAGGTCCTGATCAGGGTCTCCTGGGATCTGCTCTACCTCTCGTTCTGGCTCGGCGTTGCGTTCTGCGTTTTTCACGTCGCGTACGCGGCCGTCTGGGTTCCGAAGCTTGCCCGCGTGAAGGGTGATGCGGGCGGCGGTGCGGCAGCCCCGGCCGTGCCCGCACGGATCGAGCGGCACACGCTGGCCGCCAGGCTCTTTCACTGGATCATGGCGGCCACGATGCTCGTGCTGCTCGTGACCGGTTTCTTCCCCATTGTCGGCATCCAGTTTCCTTGGGTTACGATCCACTGGATCGCTGGCGTGCTCCTGACGATCTCGATCCTGTACCACATCATCCATTCCACTTTCTTCCTGGACTTCTGGTCGATCTGGCTGCTGCCGGCCGATATGCAGGAGGCGATAGCGCGAGTGAAGCGGCAGATGGGGCAGGATGCGGGGCCGGTGCCCAGGCACGGTAAGTACCCGCTTGATCACAAGCTGTACCACACAGCCGTCATGTTGGCGGGCTTTGCGGTGATTGCGACCGGGCTCGTCATGATGTTCCGGATCGAGAACCTGCTGGTCACGCGGAACGCGTACCTGTTGGCCGAGGAGACATGGGGTCTGATGTACACCCTTCACGGCCTGGGTTCGGTGCTGTTCGTCATGCTGACGATCACCCACATCTACTTTGCGGTCCGACCCGACAAGCTGTGGCTTACGAAGGCGATGATCTTCGGGTCGGTTGATCGCGAAAACTACCTGTCGCACCACGATCCGGAGCGTTGGGTCGTGTCGCAGGATTCGACCAAGAGTTGAGCGCCGTCACCCTCAAGGCGCTCGTCGACGTCGTCGAGGAAAGCTACGAGTTCTGTCTCGCGTACGCTGCGCGCGGAGTCACTGCCCAGATGGCCCGGGCGGGCGACGCGCAGATACGCATGCAACTGCAGAAACTGGCGGATGCCCTTCCGCAACTGAGCGATGCTTTCCTTGATTTGGCGAACGACCAGGACGAGTCACGTCGGGACGGCTACCGGCGGTTCGTCAAAGTGCTTCGTCGCGACGCTAAAGCGGGGCGAGCTGCGGTCGACCTGGTGCTGGCGCAGCCCGCCATCACCTCGCAGATGGCCGACAACCTGAATGGAATGATTCACCTGCGGGCGTTGCTGACCGATGTCTTTCTGATGGACGAGATGCTACGCCCAGACGCACCGCAGGCGCCGCACGTCCAGCCTGAGCCCGCGCCCGGTGTTCCCCCCGACGTTCCGCCGCCGCCCGATCGGTCCACAGAGCCACAGCAGCCTTAGCAGTCCGGAGGCGCCGACCCTCGTTGGCGCGCACGCCGGCGCACGCAGGACGATGGAGCTCACTGGGAAGGCGGCGCTCCTGACCGGCGGGCGTCGTATGGGGGTTGCGCTCGCCTCAAAACTCGCGGCGGCGGGTGCCGATGTGGCGCTCTCCTACCGCCGCTCTCAAGAAGAAGCTGACCGGGCTGCCGCCGTAGTGCGGGAGAAGGGGCGGAAGGGAATTGTTCTTGAAGCGGACCTCGCCAGTTCGCCGGCTGCGAAAGCGCTCGTGAATCAGGCCGCCGCCGCTCTGGGCCGGCTCGACATCGTAGTCCACCTCGCCTCTACCTATCGTCACACGCCGTTCGATGAATTGACCGAGGACGACTGGTCGACCGCACTCAACATCGACCTTACCGCCGCGTTCCGCCTTGCGAGAGCCGCCGCGCCACACCTGCGCGCTGCGGGCGGCGGGCGCATCGTTACCGTCTCGGACTGGACCGCGGCAAGTGGCCGTCCTCGGTACACCGGCTACCTGCCGTACTATGTCGCCAAGTGTGCCGTGATCGCCCTGACGGAAGGGCTGGCGCTGGAACTCGCCCCGGACCACATCCTGGTGAACGCCGTTGCTCCTGGACCGATACTTCCTCCTGAGGAGTTGGATGCCGATGCGTTATCCGCGGTCGAGTCGGCCACCCCGCTTGGCCGATGGGGAGGGGCCGACGCGCTGGCCAACGTGGTGCTTGACCTCGTCCGCTCCGACTTCGTCACGGGCGAGACGGTCCGCGTTGACGGCGGCCGCCACGTTCGGTAGAGCGTGCGGCGACGACCGAGCGGTCAACGCGCCGCAACGTCGGCGTGGTCCGGCCGGAGGTGCTCGAGTACGAAGGCAAGCATCTGTTCGCGCCGGTGGTGCTCGAGGTCGGGGCCGCCCAGGCGGTGGCGCGACTTCGGGTAAATCATCATCTCGAACGGCTTGTTCGCCTTTTGCAGCGCGTGGGCGAACTGCAACGTGTTCTGCATGTGGACGTTCTCGTCCATCGAGCCGTGTACGAGCAGCAGCGAGCCGCTGAGATTCTCCGCCCTGAAACGGGGTGAGCTGCGCTCGTAGCCCTCCGGGTTGTGCTGCGGCATCCGCATGTAGCGCTCGGTGTAGATGGTGTCGTAGTCACGCCAGTCCGTCACCGACCCGCCCGCGATCCCCATCGCCCAGCGGTCGCTGTGAGTCAGCGCATGGCTCACCATGAAGCCGCCGTAGCTCCATCCCTCGATGCCGATGCGATCCGGATCGACGAAGCCTTGTGCGATGAGCCAGTCGAGCCCGTCTTCCTGATCGCGCAACTCCAGCTCGCCAAAGCGCTGGTAGACCGGCCAGGTAGAAACGGCGCCCTTGCCGCTGGCGGTCTGGTTATCGAGCACCCACACGACGATGTCCCGCTGGGCCAGGAGTTGCCACCAGAGCGTCTCCTGGCTCCAGGCATTGCGGACGCGCTGGATGTGTGGACCGCCGTAGATGTGCTGGTAAACCGGGTAGCGCCGGGAGGGATCGAAGTCGGGCGGCTTGATCAGCAACGCTTCCATCACAAAGCCGTCGCGGTTCTTCACCTGCACGAACTCCGGTTCCGGGAGGTCGTAGTCCCGGAGCGCCTGCGGCTCACGCGCCGCCACGACGCGCAGTTCCGCGCCGTCATCCGCCCCGTGGAGGCGTACTTGCGGAGGTGTCCCAATGTCGCTCCAGGTGTCGAGGTAACGGGTGAAACCCGGGTTGAATTGAGGGCTGTGTGTACCGGGCTGGTCCGACAGGCGGCGCAGGCCGGTTCCATCGAGACTCACGCGGTAGACGTCGAGGCCTATCGGACTCCGCTCGGTACCAGAGAAATAGACGACCCCGGCCGTCTGGTCGACGCCATGGACAGTGCGCACCTCCCACTCGCCCTCCGTCACCGTGTGCAGCACCGTGCCGTCGCGATCCAGATGGTAAAGGTGCGCCCAACCGGTCCGCTCGCTCCGCCAGAGGAACGTGCCGTCGTCGAGCCAGGTGGGAGGCCCGTTGACGTTGACCCATGCCTCGGAGGTCTCCCGCAGCAACCGTTCGACAGAACCGTCGGGCGGGTGCGCCAGGTCGAGGTCGAGCCAGGTCTGCTCCCGATCCTGTACCTGGAAGACGACGCGGCTGCTGTCGGGCGTCCAGCCGACGTCAACGATCAACGGATCGTCCGTGGCGTAGCGCGCAAGGTCGGCCCAGGTGGTGCCACCGCCAGCCGCGCGGACGGTGCCGAGGCGAACCCTCGGATTGACGCTACCCGCCTTGGGGTACTCCCACTCCTCCACGTCCGGGTTGTAGGGGATGTGGTCGAGCACCGTGAAGACCGGCACCTCGCGGTCGTCGAGTTGCAGGTAAGCCAGCCGCGACGAGTCGGGACTCCACCAGTAACCGCGGAAGTTGCCCCGGCCATAGATTTCCTCCTGGTACACCCAGTCGAGCTGGCCGTTCCGTACCCGTCCGCCGCCGTCGGTGGTCAGCGGAAACTCGCGCTGGCCATCGATGTCGGCGACGACCAGGTTGCCCTCGCGGACGAAAGCTACTAGCGCGCCGTCCGGACTGAACGATATTTCGGTCTCCGTCTCCGGCGTCCACGTCAGACGACGCACGTCGGATCCTCCGAGGCGGTAGTAGTAGAGATCGTCGGCAGACGTGAAGACGAGCGCGGTCCGGGCGTCGTTCATCACGTGTCCGGTCCGCCGCGCAATGTTGCGCGCATCGTCCTCCGTCAGGCCGGGGAGCGCGGCTACCGCCGCTTCGAACATCGAGGAGTCATACAACGCTTCGCGCGACCCGGTCAGCGCGTCCACCCGGGCAAGCGGACTACCGGCCGTGCCGGGCGCGGTCCGCTCGACGTAGTGATCGTCGTCGAGCCAGCCGCCGCGCATCGTACTGGCGCCGACATCGATCCGATCTCCCGGGTCGTAGAGGTCGGCAACCGTCAGCGTCCGCTGCTGGGCGCCGGCCGGTGTAGTCCAGGGCGCAAGCAAGGCCGGCGCGATGGCAAACGCGGCCCAGATCACCGGCGCGGTGACGGGGGAAGGTGCCTTGGCGATGAGGCGTCTCATGGTACTGACCTCTCCAGCCCGTACGGGCCGGTATAATCCCTGAACACCCAATTCTACAACGGCCAATCGGAGCCCCTGAAGACCGATGCGACCGGCGCCAGATGGTTGCTGCGGGGGCGCGAACGTGGCCGGAGGAGTTCGATGATGTCCAATCGTTCGCTCGCCCTGCCGAGCCTGCTCTTTCTGCTGTTCGCGGCGCTCACGCCGGCCTGCACCGCGCCGGTGGAAGAGCCGGAGCCGTTGCCTTCGACCGGGGACGCCGAGCCGACCTCCGACCGCGCGTACCTGCTGGAGCGGATTGACGATGCGGCCACCGCCCAGATCTATGCCGATGGCTTCGCGGCGCTTGACCTCCGCGAGAAGACGCTCATCTGGCACCTCTACAACGCCGCGCTCGCCGGGCGCGACATCTTCTACGATCAGCGCTACGCCCACAACCTGGAGATGCGCGAGGTGCTCGAGGAGATCCTGACGCACGCCGACGGGGTCGACCCGGCCACGCTCGACGCGATCCATCGCTACACGAAGCTTTTCTGGATCAACACCGGGCCGTTCAACAACCTGACGGCGCGGAAGTTCGTGCCGGAGACGACACCGGAAGCGTTCGCCGAGGCTGTGCATGCCGCCGCGGCGGCGGGCGCGGAGTTCCCGACCCGCGATGGCGAGACGCTCGACGCGATGCTCGCTCGGCTCGAGCCGATCGTCTTCGATCCCGACGTCGATCCGATCCTGACCAACAAGTCGCCGCGCGACGGTGAGGACATGCTGTTGTCGAGCGCCAACAACCTGTACGCCGGGGTTTCGATGGCCGACGTCGAGGGGTTCGATGAGGAGTACCCGCTGAACTCGCGCCTCGTGAAGCGGGATGGAGAGCTGGTGGAGGAGGTGTACCGGATCGATGGTGACGGCCGCTACGCCGACGAGCTGCGTGAAGTAGTGCGCCACCTCGAGGCGGCGATCCCGTTTGCGGCCGAACCGATGGTTGTGGCGCTCGAGGCCCTGACCACCTGGTACCACACGGGTGAGCCGGAGGATCGCAAGGCGTACGACATCGCCTGGGTCGCCGATCAGGACTCTCCAGTCGACACGATCAACGGTTTCACCGAGGTGTACATGGATGCGCGGGGCGCCAAGGGATCGTGGGAAGCGCTGGTCTTCTACGTCAACCGGGAGAGGACCGAGACGATCCGGATGCTCGCTGAGCATGCGCAATGGTTCGAGGACCACATGCCGTGGGATCCGCAGTACCGCAAGGAGGGGGTGCGCGGTATCACGGCGAACGCGATCGACGTCGTCATCGAGATCGGCGACGCGGGGCCGGTGACGCCGATCGGGATTAACCTGCCGAACGATCAGACGGTGCGGGAGCAGTACGGCAGCAAGTCAGTCTCGCTGTCGAACGTCATCGAGGCATACGACCTGTCGGCGCCCGCCGCCTATCGTTCGGAGTTCACCTGGGACGACGCGGAGACCGCCCGGGCCGAGCAGTGGGGGAGCCTCGCTGGCGACATGACCACCAACATGCACGAGGTGATCGGCCACGCCTCCGGGCAGCTCTCGGAGCGCCTCGGCGGCAACGCGCAGCCGTTCCTTCGCGAGCAGTACTCAGCGTTGGAGGAGGCGCGTGCCGACCTGATCGCCCTCTACTTCATCGCCGACCCGAAGCTGGTCGAGATCGGGATCTTCGACGTCGCCGATCAGCCGGACATTGTGCTGGCCGAGTACGAGGCGTACGCGCGAAACGCGATCCTGCAGCTCCGGCGCGTTCGCGAGGGGGATCAGATCGAGCAGGACCACATGCGTAACCGGCAGATGGTCGTCCACTGGCTGATCGACAACACCGACGCGATCGAGGTGCGCCAGCGCGACGGCAAGACCTACAACGTCGTGACCGACGCGGAAGCGTTCCGCGCCGGGGTGGCGGAGCTGCTGGCCGAGGTGCAGCGGATCAAGTCGGAAGGTGACTACGAAGCGGCGAGAACGCTGTTCGAAACCTACGGCATCCGGTTCGATCCGGCGCTGCGCGATGAGGTGCTGGAGCGGGTCGCGCAGGTGAATCTGCCCTCCTACACCGGTTTCGTCATGCCGAAGCTGGAGGCGGTCACGGCGGCGGACGGCACGATCACCGATGTCCTGATCTCCTACCCCCAGGACTTCACGCAGCAGATGCTGGAGTATTCGGGCAAGCGCTGAGCCTGCCTCCGCAGGCTTCGCCAGCCTCGGTGTTACCGCAGCCAGCCAGGCGGCGCGCCGGCGCGGCGCGCCGCCTCACGGATCTCGGCGATGGCGCGCTCGGCGTCCTGCAGTTCCACCCGCGCGTTCTCCAGCGCCTCGAGCGCGTCGTTCCGCTGCCGTTCGATCACCCGCTGCCGTGCCGGGTCGTCGACCCCGGTGAGCTGGGCCCAGAGACCGTCCGCCCGGTTCTGCAGCGCAGCCGCCATCAGCGCAGCCCGCGCCCGTGCCGCTTCGGCCTCGGCCATCCGGCCGCGCCAGTACGCCTCGTCGCGCGCCTCGCTGGCGTCGGCGGTGCCGGCGGTGGCGCCGCCGTCTGCTTCCGCGGCATCCTCCCCGGTTGCGGGCGTGGCGTGTTGCTCGCCCGTATCGGCCGGCGCCACGGAGCCCGCGGGCGCCGCCGCTACCGTCAGGCCGCCCGTTTCCCGCAGGTCAGCGTTGGTGTAGACCCGCGCACGACCTTCCTCCGGGATCGCCGCCCGCCGCGCCCGTTCCTGTCGCGCGATCTCAACGAGCGACGGCGGCTGGGCCGCCGCATCCGCCGCAACGCCCAGCAGCAGCGCGAACCCGAGCAAGATGCCGCCGCGGAAGTGAAACGTCGAATGGCTCATCACGGTCTTTCGAGTGTAGCCCCGCACGTGCGCCAGCGTCCACGCGAGCGCACGTGCGGTTGGCGATGGTACGCTAAACCATGAACGTCGGCATCGTCTGCTACGCGTCGGTGGGAGGCAGCGGCATCGTCGCGACCGAGCTCGCCCAGGCGCTGGCGCGGCGCGGCCACGAGGTGCGCCTCATCAGCACCGAGCCGCCGATACGCCTGAACCGCTTTCAGGCGGGACTCGCTTTCCACGCGGTTCGTACTCCCGGCTACCCGCTGTTCCGCGAGCCGCAGTACCTGCTGTCGCTCGCCAGCCGCATCGTCGAGGTGACCCGTGAACACGGGCTCGACATCATTCACGCCCACTACGCGATTCCGCACGCGACGGCGGCGTACCTTGCGCGGCAGATTCTCGCTGCCGGCGGGGAGGAGGCGCGGTCGCTTCGGATCATCACGACGCTCCACGGCACCGACGTCACGTTGATCGGCAGCGATCCGTCCTACCTCGAGACCGCCGCGTTCTCCATCGATCAGTCGGACGGCGTTACCACGGTGTCGGAGAGCCTGCGCGACGACACGTACCGTCAGCTTGCGGTCCGGGCCGAGATCGAGGTGATCCCGAACTTTCTCGACTGCGAGCGTCACCAGCGCGTTGCCGACGAGCGGCTGCTCGAGAGATACCGGGGCAGCGATCCGGCAACCAAGCTGGTGATCCATGTCTCGAACTTCCGCCCGGTGAAGCGCACCGACGTAGTCATCGAACTGTTCCGCCGGATCCGCGAGCGGATGCCCGCGCGACTGCTGCTGGTCGGCGACGGACCCGACCTGCCGGGCGCCTGCCGCCGCGCCCGCGACCTCGGCCTTGCCGCCGACGTCGAGGCGTTGGGCGAGCAGGAGCTGGTGGTACCGCTGCTGTCGATCGCCGACCTCTTCCTGTTGCCGTCGTCGGAGGAGAGCTTCGGTGTCGCCGCGCTTGAGTCGATGGCGTGCGGCACGCCGGTGGTCGCCTCGCGCGTTGGCGGCCTGCCGGAAGTAGTGGTGGACGGCGAATCCGGGATGCTCTGCGATCCGGACGATGTCGCCGGCATGGCAACGGCGGCCATCCGTCTGCTGACCGACCCGGCGCTCCACCGGCGGATCGCCTGCGGCGGCGTCGAACGCGTGCGTGAACGCTTCTGCGCCGAGGCGGTCGTCCCCCGGTACGAAGCCTTCTACGAGGCGGTCCTGGCCCGTCCGGCCGGCGCGGCAGTGCGCTCCGGGGTCGGCTCCTGACCCGGATGTATACTGCAAGCCTATGCTGACGATGCGTCGGATCACCGCGCTGTCCGTGTCCGTCGGGCTCACGCTGGCCGTCCTGGTGCTTCCGGCTGCCGCGCAGCCGCTGAACAATCCGGCGGGACAGGCCGAGCTGGCCGTGGCTCTCCGACAACTCAACAGCACCGGCACCTTCCTGATGGTCACGGCCCACCCGGACGACGAGAACAATGCGCTGCTGGCGCGCCTCGCGAAGGGGGGCGGACACCGGACGGTGCTGCTTTCAGCGACGCGGGGCGATGGTGGCCAGAACGAGATCGGCCCGGAGCTGTTCGATGCGCTCGCGGTGCTCCGGACCGAGGAGCTCGCCGCCGCGCACCGGCTGGACGGCGCGGAGCAGTACTTCACGCGCGCTGTCGACTTCGGCTACTCATTCAGCGTCGAGGAGACGTTCGAGCGCTGGGGCCGCGAGGAGATCCTGTCGGACATCGTCAGGATGATCCGGACCATCCGCCCGGACGTCATTTCGGCGCTCAGCCCGGAGGGACGGGGTGGTGGCCAGCACCATCAGGCCTCCGCGATCCTCGCCCACGAGGCGTACCACGCCGCCGCCGATCCGGCGCGGTTCCCGGAGCAGATCGCGGCCGGACTTCGTCCATGGCAGGCCCGGAAGTTTTACTTCCGCTCCGGCTTCCCGTTCGGCACGAGGGGCGGACCGCCGGGCTTCTTCGACCGCCGTGGCGAGCCCGACCCGGCCCTGACCACGATCGACCTGGGCGGCTATGACCCGTTGCTGGGCGCCACCTGGACGGAGTTGGGGAGTCGTGCCCGCAGCATGCACAAGTGCCAGGGGATGTCCCAATTCATCGCGCTGCCGGCGGGCACCGCGGGTGGTCGTTATCGTTTGGCGGAGACAAGCATTCCCGGCCACACCGCTGATGAATCTTCGCTCTTCGACGGCATCGATACCTCGATAGGCGCACTCGCGCGGTTCGCCGGGACGGAAACGTCCGACAGGCTGGTTGACGACCTGGCGGCACTCGCCGCGGACGCGCGTGAGGCGCTCCAACGTTTCGGGGCTGAGGGAAACGCTGGCGCCCGCGCGCCAGTCCTCAACGGCCTGCTGCGGATCCGCCTGATGCGCACTGCCCTCGAGAACGGCATCTACGGTCTGTCCGACGAAGCCCGCGCCGAGATTGACTTCCGCCTCGCGAACAAGGAGCGCCAGTTCGAGCGCGCTGCGCTGCTGGCCCACGCGGTCCGGCTGGAGGTGCTGGCAGACGACGGAGTCGTCATACCCGGGCAGCCGGTCCGCCTCCAGGCGATGGTGGCGAACCGTGGCGATGACGCCGTGACGGTGCAGAGCGTACGGCTGGATGGCTTCGACGCCGCGACGGGCGCGGATGCGTGCGCCGACAACCTGCTGGCCGCGGGCGATGTCCATGAGTGCAGCCTCGAAGCGCGGATCCCGGCTGACGCCCGGATGACCGATATCCACTGGACGCATGTCGAAGGGGCGGCCCGGTACGAACTGGATCCGGACGTGCCGTTCGGCCTGCCGTTCCGGCCGACGCCGTTCCGCGCGACCATCGATCTGAGGCTCGGGTCGGCTCCGATTTCGGTCGAGCACCCGGTCGACTACCGCTACGGGGACGACCTCTTTACCGGTGAGAAGCGGATGGTTCTTCAGGTCGTCCCGCGCGTTGCCGTGTCGATGACACCGGCGATTACTGTCGTGCCGGTTGCCGCGACCGGAGACGCGGCGGCACGCGAAGTGCGCGTTACCGCGACGCACATCGGTCCGATTGCCCCGGGCCAGACGGTGACCGGCGAGGTGCGCCTCGACTTGCCGAACGGTTGGATCTCAGAGCCGTCCTCGGCGGCCGTCACGTTCCTCCGCGAAGACGAATCGCGCACGGTCCGGTTCCGCGTGTCGACCGGCGGCGCGCCCGCGGGCGAGTACGCGATGCAGGCGACGGTAGATCTGCCGGGCGCGGCGTACGACCAGGGGTACCAGGTGATCGAGTATCCCCACACTTCGCGCCGACACATCGGTCGCCCGGCCGCGGGAACGGTGCACGTGCTCGACGTGGCGGTGGCGCCCGACCTGCTGGTTGGCTACATCGAGGGAGTGGGCGATGAGGTTCCGCCGGCGATCGAGCAACTGGGTGCGGGCGTCGAGTTCATCGACGCCGACGACTTGGCATGGGGGGATCTGGAGCGCTTTGATGTGATCGTCACCGGCGTCCGTGCCTACGAGCGTCGCGCCGACCTGCGGGCGAACAACAATCGACTGCTGGAGTACGTCGAGGCGGGTGGCACGGTCATCGTGCAGTACAACAAGTTCGAGTTCAATGACGCGCAGTACGGCCCGTGGCCGGCCGAGGTGGGACGCGGACGTGTCACCGACGAGCAGTCACCGATTCAAATCCTGGCGAACGACCATCCGGTCTTCGCCTGGCCGAACCCGGTGGGGGCGGCGACGTGGGACAACTGGGTGCAGGAACGTGGTCTCTATTTCCTCGCCGACCGGGACGAGCGTTACGCCGACCTGGTGGAACTGGAGGACACGTTCGAGTACAACACCGGCGTGAAGCGGGGTGCGCTCGTGGAAGCCCAGCCAGGGCAGGGCCGCTGGATCTATCTCGGCCTCGGCCTCTGGCGCCAGCTCCCCTCCGGAACTCCCGGCGCCTACACGCTCCTCGCCAATCTCCTCAGTCTCGGCCGGACTGACATTCGGTAGCACCGCCGCTCGAATGCGCTCGAGTTTCCACGGCGGGCTGCTACGGCCTGCCCAGGAGGTACACCTCACCCGTCGGCGCGTCGGCCCCGTCTTCCGGCTCAAGCGTCACCGCCATCGCAACGAGCGGGATCCGGCCCGTGCCATTCTGCATCGGCGGCGGCACTGAGGCCGCGATACGGCCCGTTTCGTCCACCGGCAGCATCCCGCCGCTGATCGGCGCGTCGTTCGCCACGAACCAGAGCTGATAGCTGCGGCCCGGAGGGGGCAGCGGCAGGCCGGCCGCGGAAAAAAGCGTTCCCGCGGTAGCGCTCGTGATCCAGCGCGCCGACGCGTCGGGCGCAGCGGGCTGCCCCGCGAGGTGCAGTGTCTCGACATCCGGTGCGGCCAGTATCGCCATTTGCGCGCGCACCGCAGCCACCTCCTCGCGCGCCATGACGGTTGCTTCCTCCGACTGGATCGCCTGCAGGTTCGCCGCATCGAGGTTTTCCTGCAGCCCCTGTGTGTAGGTCACCTGTTGCATCCATTGCCAGCCTGTCCAGCCGGTGGCTCCGAGGCTCGCGATCATGATCAGCCAGAGCGTAACGCGTCCGGCGCGCCGCATGCCGGGTCTCGCCGCGCTCGCAGCGTCCGCGCCAACGTCCGCGCCCATCGTCAGGTCGTCGATCACTGAAAAGGCGCGTTCGCGCTCTGCGACAGGCGCGTCGGCCGCAGCAATGTCGTCCGGCTCGGACGTGCCGGCGGGCGCGAAGGCGGCGTCCGGCGCGTTGTCACTGGCCGTCATTGGGCTGCCGCTTGTCGATGGTGCCACTGCAATTGCAGTCGAGCCGTGGTCACGGCCGGCGTCGCCGTTCGTTTGCGCGCCAACGGCGGGCGGTGCCTCGCCGGAAATAGCGCGGAGTACGCGGTCGCGCATCGCCGCCGGCGCCTCGCGCAGCGGCGCGGCCGCGGCCAACCGGTGCGTCACCGGCAGCAGCGACGTCACCTCCTGTACAGAGGACCTGCACATCTCGATGTGGGATTCGAACTTCGCGCGGTCGCCCGCATCAAGCGCACCGAGCGCGTAGAGGCTGGCCAGGCTGTGCGCATGCCGGCCGTGATGCTTGTCCGGACTCATCGGTCGCTCTCCTCGATCGCCGCTCGCAGTTCCGACAAACCGGACCGAATGCGCTCATGCACCGTCTCCTCCGGCTGCTCGAGTCGACGGGCGATCTGCGCCAGTGTCAGGCCGTCGAAGTACGCCAGCTCAATCGACAGGCGCGTAAGCAGCGGCAGACTGGCGAGCCTGTCGCGCAGCCGCGGGGCCCCGGCGGGGTCCGCCGGGTCGTCGTTCAGGCCGAGCGCCGGTTGGGGCAGGCGGATGGTCGCCGCGCCCCCGAGGCCGTCTGCGTCGGTCGTACGGGTCCCGCCTGCCGCGCGTGCCTGTTCGATCGCCAGTTCGCGGGTCAGTCCGAGCAAAAGCCGCGCCGTAGCGGTGCCGTCGGCCAGAAGCCGCGTCGTCTCGGACCATACCCGCGCGAACACTTCCTGCACGACCGCCTCGGCTTCCGACGATTCGCCGACGATCCGGATTGAGAGGGAATAGATGGCGTCGACGTGCTGGTCATAGAGCGACGCGAGCGCGGTGGCATCCTGCCGGGCGATCCGGGACACCAGTGTCCGGTCATCCTCCTTCGTCAACCCGGCCGCCTCCGATGGCAGAGCCACCGGTGTCGGTCCGCTCGGCGCGTCGTCCGAGGGCTTCGGCTGCGGGTCGCTCCCCAGTCCCAGTCGCGTTGGTATCACTGGCGAGATTGTACTCCCCGCGCATGGGTACGGCTTGACGGTCGCCGATGGACAGGCCGCGCCCGGAGCGATACGCTGGAGGCGGTCAGCGGGGGCGTGCCCAACCCTGTAGCGCGCGGTTCGAGGAGGATGCAACGATGTCGAGCAGCAGCAGCCGGCGGGCGTTCCTGATGGGTGGAACGGCGGCGATACTCGCGGCGGCGTTCACTCGCACCGCCGCCTGGGCACCGATGGGAAGCTCGGCCGCACAGGAGCTGAGCGATCGAGTTCGCGGCGTCCGCGCCATGACGTTCGACGTCTTCGGGACGGTGGTTGACTGGCGGACCAGCATCACGCGCGAAGGGGAAGCAGTCGGCCGGAGGAAGGGAATTCAGGCGGACTGGGCCGCGTTCGCCGACGACTGGCGTGCCGGCTACGGCCCGGCGATGCGCCGCGTACGGCGGGGCGAGCTGGGCTGGACGAAGATCGACGACCTCCACCGGATGATCCTGGACGAACTGGTGCCCAAGTACGGCCTGGAGAGCCTGACGGAGGCGGAACTCGATGACCTTAACCGTGCGTGGCATCGGCTGACGCCCTGGCCGGATACGTTGGAGGGACTGACCCGCCTGGGCAAGCGGTACGTCTTGGCGTCACTTTCGAACGGGAATGTCGCGCTCCTCGTGAACATGGCGAAGAACGCCGGCATTCCCTGGGACGCGGTCCTCTCGGCCGAGTTGGCGCGCCACTACAAGCCGGATCCGGAGGCGTATCTCACGGCGGCCGACCTTCTGGGTCTCGAGCCGGAGCAGGTGATGATGGTGGCCGCGCACAAGGGCGACCTGCGTGCCGCCGGCGCGCTCGGATTCCGGACCGGCTACGTCCCGCGTCCCACGGAGTACGGCCCGAACGACGATCGCGACCTGACCCCCGACCCGGACTTCGACGTCGTTGCCACCGATTTCAACGGCATGGCGAGTCAGTTGGGTCTCTAGCAGCCTCTGGGAGCCGCTCCTAGCGACCAATCCACTGGCGCAGCTCGTCCAGCAGCTCCGCCAGCGCCGCGCGTTCGCGCCGGAGCCACGCCCGCGCCTCGCTCGGGGTCTGCCGCAGGGCGAAGAACGCCCGCACCGCCCGAATGACCTGCGACTCCCGTTCGATGGCGCGCATGCCGACCAGCGCGAGCACGATCATGCCGCATGCTGTCAGGAGCCCAGCGACAGGTCCCATCGACACGCCGGCCGCCACCGCCGCCAAGCCGATCCAGGCGACATAGATCACACCCCCGCCCATGACCTGCCATGTCGGCCGCAGTTGCCGGTCGGGCGTCTGCCGCGCCAACCATCCGGTCAACCAGTACGGCACCGCGAACAGCGCAAGCGTCGCTACCGCCAGCGCTCCGAGGGGAAGCGCCAGCAGGCCCTCGCGGACGACGAACCGCGCGGCGACGCGGAACGGAATCTCCCGGTCGATGTCGTGATCGCGCAGACCGAACCGGCGGAGGCTGGCGTCGTACTGATTCACGCGGGCGACGACGTCGGCCAGCTGCTCCGGATTCCGCTCCCGCAGCGTCTCCATCCCGGCGGCGATCAGGCGGCGGCGTTCCACGCGTTCACGCGGATCTGGCGGCGCGCCGCGCGCCGCGGCGTACAGCCAGTCCGCCCGCTCGACGAGCCGCAGGTCATGGCGCGGCTCCGCTTCCACCATCAGCCGCCGCAACCTCGCTTCAATCCGCCCGGTCAGCTCCCGGACGGCGGCGGGCGGGTCCGTCTCGTGCAGCGTGCGCAGGTCCTCGCCGTCGAACGGGCGGCCGAAGACCGCCTGCACGCGTGACCTGAAGCGCGAGAAGCGCTCGAAGTTCAGTCCGACCGGAATGATCGTGACCGGGGTGCCACGGCTGCCGCTCTCCAGCACCATCCTCGCGGCGCCGGTCCGGAGAGGTGCGAGATGGCCTCTCGCGTGGCTGATCCCTTCGGGAAAAAGGCAGACGGCTTCGCCACGCGCGAGCGCGGTCATGACTGCCGCGAACATCTCTACGTTGCGCGACGTGTCGACGCCGAGATCGATCCGGCGGTAGACAGGGATAGCGCCGGAGCGCCGGATAAGTGGGCTGAGGGGATGCCCCGCAAACAGGGTCGACTTCGCGAGAAACCGCACCCGGCGTCCGGCACTCGCCTGAATGAGTGCCGGATCGAGGAGTGAGTTCGGATGGTTGGCAACCAGGAGCAGCGGTCCGCCCGGTAGCGCATGGCCGGTCCGCTCGACGCGATAGAAGATGTGCACCCCGAGCGTGCCGAGGCTCCAGACCCAGCGGCTGGGAGGTGTGAGCGGGGCGCTTGGCGCAGGTTCGACACGGCCCGCTGGCGCGCTCATCCTGACGCTCTCCGAACGTTACGTCGTCCGCGGCGGCTCCGGCGGCGTTATGTCGATCCGCCCCGTGTAGATTGCCATCCCGACGACCGCGTCGATCCTCTCGGCATCCAGTTGATCGATCTCCGCCCGGGTGGTGATTCCGCCGGCCGCCGTCAGGCGCCGCGACGTCGCCGCGCGGACCGCCAGGATTGCTTCCATGTCGGTTCCCTGCATCAGCCCTTCGCGGTCGACATGGGTATAGAGGAACTCCCCGCAGTACGGCTCGAGTGCGCGCGCCGCCTCCACCGCGGTGAGCGGCGTTGCTACCGTCCACCCGTTGATCACGACGTGGCCCCGCTTGCTGTCTACGGCGGCGATCACCTGTTCCGGGCCGACGGCAGCCGCGAGCGACTCCGCGAAGGCGATGTCCACCTGCCCGTCGCGGAAGAGGGAGGAGCCGACGATCACCGCGGTTGCCCCCGCCTCCAGGAGGTCCCGGGCCCGGTCGACGGTGCGGACACCGCCGCCGACACGACAGCGCAGCCTCGGCGCTATCCGGGCAACGATCCCGGCGTTCGTCCCGGATCCCATCGCCGCATCGAGGTCGATCACCTGTACGCGCGGGAAACCGTGGAATCTCTCGACCCATCCGTCAATGTCGTCCGTGGCGAGTGCCGGCCGCTCTCCCTGGACGAGCTGCACGATCTGCCCGCCCTTCAGGTCGATCGACGGAATCAGCATCGCGTCGTCACAACCGGACCGGGACGCCGGACGCCTGCAGATGGGCCTTCAGGTCTGCCACCGCATGTTCCGCGTAGTGGAAGATCGACGCCGCCAGCGCCGCGTCGGCGCGCCCGTCGGTGAACACCTCAACGAAATGCTCGAACGTCCCCGCACCGCCCGACGCGATCACCGGGATCGGCACTGCCTCCGAGACCGCCGCCGTCAGTTCGCAGTCGAAACCCGACTTCGTCCCGTCGCGGTCGATCGACGTCAGGAGGATCTCGCCCGCGCCCCGGCTGGCCGCTTCGCGTGCCCACTCCACGGCGTCGCGGTCGGTCGCCTGCTGGCCGCTCCGGACATAAATCCCGAATCCGTTCCCCTCCCGCTTCGCGTCAATCGCGACGATTACCGCTTGGCTGCCGTACCGGCGGGCGAGCGTCGTCAGCAGCTCAGGGTGCTCGATGGCCGCTGTGTTCAGGCTCACCTTGTCGGCGCCCGCCTCGATGGCCGCTTCGGCGTGCGCCTCGTCGCGGATCCCTCCGCCGACACAGAGGGGGAGGAAGATCTCCTGCGCCACTTCATGGATGGTCCGTGCAAGCGCCTTCCGCTTCTCGATCGTCGCGGTGACGTCGAGGATTACCACCTCGTCGATCCCCTCCACGTTATAGCGGCGGGCAAGCTCGGCCGGCGCACCGGCGTTGCGCAGCCCCTCGAAGTTGATTCCCTTGACTACCTGACCGTCGCGGACGTCGAGGCAGGCGATGATCCGCTTCGACAGCATTGGCCGACCTATCCGTTTCCCCTCGCCGTCATCCGGTCGAGGACGTTGCGGAAGAGACGCAACCCGACATCGCCCGACTTCTCCGGGTGGAACTGCATCCCGACCAGTCGACGGCGCTCGACGAGGCTGGCGAATTCGATGCCGTAGTTGGTGGAAGCAACGCAGTCGCCTGTCACGGGTGCCGCGTAGGAATGGGTGAAATAGACCTGATCCCCTTCGGCGATCCCGTCGAGCGCCCAGGAGTCGCGCGTCCGGTGCAGGCTGTTCCAGCCGACGTGCGGCACCTTCAGGCGCCGGCCAACCCCGCGCCCGCCGCCGTCCGCCGCCGTTGCGTCGTTGCCGTTGGCGAACGGCTCAATCAGGCGGCAGCGTCCTGCCATGGCTCCCAAGCCGGCCAACTCCGGGGCTTCCGCGCTCCCCTCGAACAGCCACTGCAGACCGAGACAGATCCCGAGCAGCAGGCCCCCGCGCTCGACCACGCCGGCGATTGCGCGCCGCCACGCATCGTCGAGAGCGGAGGTGGCGTCGAAGTTCCCGACACCTGGCACGATGACGCCCCGCACCTCTTCGAGCGCCGCGGGCGCCGCCGGCGTGTCGTAGCGCGCGCCCAGGTGCGTCAGCGCCTTCCGCACCGACGTCAGATTGCCCGCCCCGTAGTCGATCAACGCGATGCTGTTCACAGCAATTCCTTCGTGCTGGGCAGCATCCGTCCCAACTGCCGGTCGCGTGAGCAGGCAACCCGCAGCGCGCGCGCGAACGCCTTGAATACCGCTTCGACGCGGTGATGGCTCGACCGTCCGTAGAGCACCTTCACGTGCACGTTGGCACGCGCCCCCTGCGCGAAGCCGTCGAAGAAGTCGTCGATCAGCTCCGCCTGCAGATCGCCGACTCGCCGTGCCCGCAGCTTGAGATCGGTCACCGCATGTACCCGTCCGCTCAAGTCGACCGCGGCGACACCAAGCGTTTCGTCCATCGGCATGACGAAGTATCCCGCCCGGTTAATCCCCCGCTTCGATCCGAGGGCTGCCGCCACCGCCTCGCCGAGGACGATGCCGATGTCCTCCACCGTGTGATGTTGATCGACGTCGAGGTCGCCGGACGCGTCGATCGTCAGGTCGAACGCTCCGTGACGCGCGACCAGCTCCAGCATGTGATCGAGGAAGCGGATGCCGGTCCGGACACTGTAACGTCCCCGGCCGTCGAGCGTCAGGCAGAGAGTGATCCGCGTCTCGGTCGTTTCACGGTTGATCTGCGCCGTTCGGGCGCCGCGCGGCGCGCGGGGCGTGGTCGTGCTCCGCTTTGCCGTTCGCGTCATCACGGTTCGAGCCGTACCGTCGGCACTCATCCTCCGTCTGCCCCCGTGCGTGTCGACTGCGCGCGTCGTGCGGCCCGCGCTCCCGGGTCGGGCAGAACGCGGCGCGCCACCGAGGCTGCGTGTGCCCGGAGCCCTTCGGCGTTGGCGAGCGAGATGATGGTGGGCGCAATGCGGCGGAGGCCGGTTCGCGTCAGCCGTTGCACGCTGTTCACACGGACGAAGTCGGCCCCGCTCAGGCCGCCCCGGGCGCGTGCCGCGCCGCCGGTCGGAAGCACATGATTCGATCCCGTCGCATAGTCGCCTGCCGCCTGCGCACCGAACGGTCCGGCGAAGACGGTTCCGGCGTGCGTGATCCGGCGCGCGTCGGCGGCCGTGTCGGTCACCGCATGCTCCGGCGCGATCCGGTTCGCCAGATCGATCGCGTCGTCCAGCGTCGGCGTAACCACCGCAACGCCATGCGCGGCGATGGATGGCTCGGCCGAGGGATGTTCACGCAACTGCACACGCACGGCGGCGGCGACGGCCCGCGCGAGGGTCCGGCTCGGCGTCAGGAGGATCGCGCGCGCGTCGGGATCGTGTTCCGCCTGCGCCACAAGATCGGCTGCGATCCAGTCGGGGTTCCCGTCGGACGAGACGACGACAATCTCGGTCGGGCCGGCGTAGAAGTCAATGGGACAGTCCTGCGCGACCAGCGCCTTGGCCGCAGCGACGTAGGCGTTTCCCGGACCGACGATCTTGTCTACGCGCGGCACGCTTGCCGTTCCGTAGGCGAGGGCGGCTATCGCCTGCGCGCCGCCGATCCGGAACAGCCGGTCCACTTTCGCCTCGACCGCCGCGGCAAGCACCGCCGGCGCCGGGTTGGGGCAGACCGCAATCAACTCGCCGACACCTGCCACGCGCGCGGGGATCGCCGTCATCAGCAGCGAGGAAGGAAGCGGGTGTCGTCCTCCCGGCACATAGCAGCCAACCCGGTCAAGCGGTGTCACGCGCTGTTCGATCACGACACCCGGCGCTGCCTCGACCCGCCACCCCTTCGGCACCTGCTTCGCGGCCACGCGCCGGATCCGGCGCGCCGCCTCCGCAATCGCCGCACGGACGGCCGGCGGCGTCGCTTCGAGGCCAGCGATCAGCTCGTTCGCCGGGACCTCGATGGGACCCCTCAGCCGGTCGAGGGTCCGCGCGTAGTGGCGCAATGCCCGATCGCCGCGCGTCCGGACATCGTTGACGATCTCGGCGACGCGCTGCGCGACCTGGCTGTCGACCCCTTCCTCCGCGCCGCGATCGATGATCAACTGCACACCGCGCCGGTTCGACGAGTTGATGATCTTCACGCGTCGATCCTCATGGTCACGACCCTCACAACACGATCTTGTTAAGTGGGTATTCGACGATCCCCTGCCCACCCGCCGCGCACAGTTGCGGGATCAGTTCCCGCACGGTCCGCTCCTCGAGAACGGTCGAGACCGCTATCCAGTTGCTGTCGCTCAGCGGCGAGATGGTGGGGCGCTGGAGTGCGGGCAGCAGCGCCAGGATCGCGTCGAGGTTGGGACGCTCCACGTTCAGCATCAATCCGACCCGCCCCTGCGCCTCCATCGCCGCCTTCAGCAGCAGGGCGATGTTCTCGATCTTCGTCCGCTTCGCCTCGTCCTCCATCGTGCGCCGGTTGGCGATCAGTTGCGGGTTCGACTCGAGCACGGTGTCGATGATCCGGAGGTGGTTCGCGCGGAGCGTCGATCCGGTCTCGGTTGCCTCGACGATGGCGTCAGCCAGATCGGGCGGTTTGACTTCGGTCGCACCCCATGAGAACTCGACGCTGACGTTGACGCCGAGCCGCCTGAAGTACTCCTCCGTGACTCGCACCAGCTCGGTCGAGATGTGCCTGCCCTCGAGGTCGCCCGGCTTCCGGAACGGAGAATCCTCCGGCACCGCAAGTACCCAGCGCACCTTGCGGAAGCTCTGCTTCGAGTAGACCAAATCGGCGACGCGTACGATACTGTCGCCGTTGCCGGTAGCGGCTTCGTGCTCGGCAATCCAGTCGATCCCGGTCAGACCCACATCAACCGCCTCGTCAGCGACGTAGCGCGCCATCTCCTGCGCGCGGATCAGGGTGCAGGCGATCTCCGGGTCATCAATCGTCGGGAAATAGGAGCGCTCGCGAACGTAAATGTTGAACCCGGCGCGGGCGAAGAGTTGCACCGTGGAGTCCTGCAGCGATCCCTTCGGGATACCGAGCCGCAACGTCATGACGCGCCTCCCGTCGCGGCGGTGTCGTCGACGCCTTCCGTGTTGCCCGGCAGTTCCTTGAAGAAGCAGGTCCGTTCTCCGGTATGGCAGACGTTACCCTCCCCCTGCCGCTCCACGCGGACGAGCAGCGTGTCGTCGTCGCAATCGGCCAGGAGGCGCCTCACCTTGAGACGGTTGCCGGAGGTCTCTCCCTTCATCCAGAGCGTGTTGCGGGTCCGGCTGAAGAACGTGGCGAACCCGGACGCCTGCGTTCTCTCGAGTGCCTCGGCGTTCATGAAGCCGACCATCAGCACCTCGTTGCTCGTGTCGTCCTGAACGACAGCCGGCACGAGTCCGCCCATCTTCTCGAAATCAATCTCCATCGTCTTCGTTTCCCCGTTCGATTCTGTCGCGGTCCGTCTGCGAGGGCCCAGCACGTCCAGCGCTCATCCCCGGCCCGGAGTTCGTGAACAAAAAAAGCCTCGCCGTATCTCTTCGGCGAGGCCACCGTGTCGCGCGCGAGCGTCTGTATGCTGGTCAGTCTACGCGCGCCGCCACGGGCCCGCCCCCGGATGGGCATGGTGATGATGAGCACCGTGATGACGCCGCGCGCGGCTGACATTCGCTCGCATTGCGCGCGTACCATATCCCACCCCCGTTCGACCGTCAAATGGGCCAGCGGTACGCCGTCCCTGGTACGCCGGTTCCTGCCAGCACCGCCCGGGCCCGGATTGGCGGCCCCGGCAGCCGGCAGCTACCCCATCTATAATCCGAAGAGGGCAATGATTAGGTTTGCGCTGGCGATCGGCTCTCTTGCCTGCCTGCTGGGATCGGCTTCACCCGCCCTTCCCCAGGGCAACGACGCTGCGGTGGCCGCCCGCGCCGCGCTCGACGAGTACATCCGCGCCTGGAACGAAGAAGACAACGACGCCATTGCGGCAATCACCAACTTTCCGCGGATCAGCATCGGCCTCAACGGTCAGGTCATCGTCCGGGACAACCCTGAGGAGATCGTTGTCGACTTCGACATCCTCCGGGCCGCCGAAGGCTGGGACCACACGACGCTCGACCTGGTCGACGCCACTCAGGTGTCACCCGACAAGGTCCATTTCCGAGTCGTCACCAGCCGCCGGCAGGCGGATGGATCCCCGTACCGCACCACTCCCGCGCTCTACATCATCACCAACCAGGGCGGCCACTGGGGCCTCCAGGTCCAGTCCGTTCTGCTTCCGACCTTCTCCGCCCGCTGAACCCCGGCGTGCGGTTCGCCGGTCGGGCAGAGGATCACGGCGTGAGAGGGTGCCCGGCGAGCCCCGCGGCCTCGGCGCGGTCAGCCGTCCGTGGGCATGTCTTCGCGGCCAATCATCACTTCGGTCGCCTTGACGATTGCGGTAGCGTCGTCGCCCCGCTTGAGGCGGACCTCGTCGACGGCGTCTCGCGTGATGACCGCGGTGAGGGTCTGGTCGCCGATGCGGAGGCGGACCTGGGCGAGGATGCCCTCGCGGCGGACTTCTTCGACGACACCGCGGAGGCGGTTGCGACCGCTGAGCGAGACCAGCACGCCGCTGCTGCGGGGACTGCGGCGGCGGCGGTCGGGGGGCGCGCCGGGGCGGGCGAGGAGACGCGTCACTTCGTCCTCGGTGATGCGGTGATGACCGCCGTCGGTTCGCACGGAGCGGACGGCGCCCTTGTGGATCCAGCGCTTCAGTGTCGAGTAGCTGATGCCGAGTCGGTCACTCGCCTCGCGGACGGTCAGGAGGGACATTGTCGTAACGGTCGTAGAAATCGGCTCAATTCGTTTGGCTGATCTGACTAAAATCATACTATATTGTTCGGATGTTGGGACGAACGGCCGTTCTGGCAAGCCTGCTGGGACTGCTGGCGGCGTGCGGCGGTTCCGTCGGCGGGGACGGCGGCGAAGCCGACGGTGGCGATGCGGCGCCGATCCTGGTCTCGGCGGCCGCCAGTCTCTCCGAGGCGATGGCGGTGATTGCCGAGCGATTCCAGGCGGACACCGGCACGGCGGTCCGGCTGAACGTCGCCGGATCACCAATGCTGGCGTCGCAGATTATCGAAGGCGCGCCGGTCGATCTCTTCGTCAGCGCCGACACATTGCAGATGGAACGCGTGGTGGCGGCGGGACGGATGGAGGCCGGCAGCCGAGTCGATCTGCTGACGAATCAGCTCGTCGTCGTCGTTCCGTCGGACCGGCCGGACACCGTCGCAGCGCCCGAAGATCTGGCTAGAGCGTCCATCGAACGCCTCGCCCTGGGTGATCCCGACGCCGTTCCGGCCGGCGTGTACGCGCGCGACTGGCTCCGCGCGGCCAGCGTCTGGGAAGCGGTCGCGACGAAGGTGGTTCCGGCGAGCAACGTCCGTGCTGCCCTTCGCGCCGTCGAATCAGGCGCTGCCGACGCCGGCGTCGTCTACCGAACTGACATGCGGACGTCCACCGGCGCGATTGTCGCCATCGCGGTGCCGATTGGCGACGGGCCGGCCATCGTGTATCCGGCCGCCATCACGGCCGACGCACCGAATCGCGCCGGTGCGGCGCGCTTCCTCGACTACCTCCAGGCATCCGCCGCGCGCCGGTTGTTCGAGGAAGCGGGGTTCGTCACGCTGCGATGATTGCCGAGCTGATCGAGGTGACCGGTTTCACGCTGCTCATGGCAGCGGTGGCGACGCTCCTGATGCTGCCGCCGGGCATCGCGATCGCGTGGGCGCTCGCGCGGCGGCAGTTCTGGGGGCGCTCGATCCTCGAGACGATCGTCTCGCTGCCGCTGGTCGTACCGCCGGTCGCCACCGGCCTTCTGCTGCTGAAGCTGTTCGGCCGCCGCGGACCGATCGGTGCGTTGCTCGAGCCGCTCGGTGTCGAGGTCGTCTTCACCTGGCGCGGCGTCGTCATTGCGATGGGAGTGATGGGGCTCCCCCTCCTGATCCGCACGGCGCGCGCCGGGTTCGAACAGGCGGATCGCCGCTACGAGGAAGTGGCGGCGACCCTGGGCGCGAGGCCCTGGCGGGTCTTCCGCACCATCAGCCTGCCGCGTGCCCGCCGCGCCCTGCTTGCCGGCACGGTCCTCGCCTTCTCGCGCGCCATCGGCGAGTTCGGCGCGACGATCATGCTGGCCGGTGCGCTGCCGGGTGCGCGCACGCTCTCGGTCGCGATATACCGCAACGCGGAGCTGGGCCGCGATTCGGCGGCAATGGTGATGATTGGCGCGGCGGTCGCGATTGGTTTTGCCGCGGTTCACCTGTCGAACCGCCTCGGGACGACGTCATGACGGGGCCAGGGCCGACGCGCGCGAACGCCTCCGCTGTGCCGGTCGTGATCGATATCCGCCTCCGCCAGGGGACGTTTTCGCTTGAGCTGCACGAGACAATCGAAGCGCGCATCGTCGCGCTGTTCGGCCCGTCCGGCTCCGGCAAGACGACCACGCTCGCAGCCGTCGCGGGCCTCCGCCGCCCGGACGACGGTCTCATCCAGGTCGGTGGCCGCGTGCTGTTCGACCACGCCCGGCGGATCGACGTCCCGCCGCACGACCGCCGCGTGGGTTACGTTCCGCAGGATCTTGCGCTCTTCCCGCACCTCGACGTTCGTGGCAACGTGATGTACGGGGCGCGCGACGGCCGTCGCGCCAGCAGACCCGGCACCGGCCACGCCGTGACGCACGCGCCGGTCCTCGAACTGCTCGAGATCGACACGCTCCTCGCCCGATCGGTCGACAGTCTGTCCGGCGGTGAACGTCAGCGCGTCGCATTGGCCCGCGCCTTGATGACCGACCCGTATCTCTTGCTGCTCGACGAGCCGCTCGCCGCGCTCGACGCCAGCCTGCGCGGCCGGATCCTGCCGTATCTCGAGCGGGTGCGCGACGAGCTGGGCACGCCGATGCTCTATGTCTCCCACGCCGCCGAGGAGGTGCGCCGCGTTGCCGACCGGGTGATCGTCCTCGATCAGGGACGCGTCCGCCGTGCCGGCGCGCCGGCCGACGTCCTGCCGGCGGTTCCTTCGACCGATGCTCCGGCCGATACGCCGCTAGGCGGCTGCTAGGAGCCCGTGGTGAAACCCCGCGTAGCACCGAGAGCGGTGAGGCGCCCGCCTGACAAGGCGCGACGAGGGAGCATATTGGCCATAGGCGACCGAGGAGCAACGCCGTTCAGGCGGGATGCATCGCCGCTCGAATGTAGTGGGGGTTTCACCACGGGCTCCTAGTTCGACGAATGCAACCCGCGACGCTCGGACCGCCGTATCGTCGTCCGCCCCGCGTTGGTGTAGCGTGGACAGGGAGACGAGGTCTTTCACCATGAAACGTCATGCGAGCCTGGTGCTGTTGTCGCGCGACCATCACCATGGACTCGTCATGGCAGAGCGACTGATCCTGGGGCGGTCGACCAATCCGAACGCCGACTGGCCCGAGGATCGGACCGAACAGGTGGCGCGGCTCATCGCCTTTTTCGAAAGCGACCTTCGGCCGCACTTCGACGCGGAGGAGGCGTATGTCTTCCCCGCGGCCGCGAAGGAGATGGAGGAAGGCGGGCGCGCGGCGGCGGCGCTCGTTGCCGACCATGACGCGATGCGGGCGCTGATTCGCAGCTTCGAGGCGGATGCGGTCAGCCGCCTGGACGATCGGCTCCCGGCGTTCGGTTTCCTGCTCCGTGCACACATCCGTCGTGAGGAGCAGGATCTGTTCGAGGCGATGCAAGCCGCGTGCGGGGCAACGACCCTCGCCGCGATTGGCGCCGCACTCGCTGCCGCTCCACTAGGCCGCGGTGCCGCCTGCGCCGTTCCGGCCCGGACGGGCCTCGACGGCCTTGCCGTGGCGGTTCCGGATTGAGGTGGCCACGGTTCGCAGGCGGGTTATGCTTGCCGGGATCAGTTCAACAGGAGGGATTCCGATGCTTCGACCACTGACACGGGTGCACCGTTCGACCGGGTTTGGGGCGGTCCTTGTGGCCCTCACTCTCGCTGCCGCCTGCGGCGGGGGGATGGAACCGGTGGAGGAGATGCCGGATGCTGCGATGGCGGACGTCACGGTCTTCGAGGGGGCGCGACTGATCGTCGGGGACGGCAGCGGACCGATCGAGAACGCCACCTTCATTGTGGACGGCGACCGGTTCATGGCGGTCGGCGCGACCGGCGCGGTCGACGTGCCGGAGGGCGCGACACGGGTCGATCTCACGGGGCGGACCGTCATCCCGGCGATCCTCGACACGCACGTGCACCTGTCGCGTACGCGCGATGAGCTGATCGCGGACCTGGAGCACCGCGCCTACTACGGCGTCGGCGCGGCGATGAGCCTGGGGCAGGACGAGGGGGACGATGTCTATGCCGTCCGCGCGATGGAAGTCCCGGGTGCGGCGCGCTATCGGATGGCCGGCAAGGGGATCACCCGGCCCGAGCAGGGGCGCTCGGAGATCCCGTTCTGGGTCGACACGGAGGAAGAGGCGCGGGCCGCGGTGCGCGAGATGGCCGAGCGCGAGGTGGACATCATCAAGTTGTGGGTGGACGACCGGAACGGCCAGTACGAGAAGCTGACGCCCGAGCTGTACGGCGCGGCAATCGACGAGGCGCACCAGAATGGCCTGCGCGTCACTGCGCACATCTTCACGCAGGAGGATGCCAAGGGGCTGCTCGCGGCCGGCATCGATGCGTTCGCCCACGGCGTGCGCGACATGGACGTCGACGACGAGTTCGTCGAGATGATCCGCGAGCGGCGGAACGTCGTGTTGGTGCCGAACCTGGCGGGCCGGGGGGTTGCCGAGGACCTCTCCTGGCTGAGCGGCACCTACCCGCCCGACGTGCTGGCGGAAATGCAGGCGAACTTCGTCGACCGGCCGGAGGTGGCGGAGCGCTTCGCCGTGCAGGGACGCAACCTGGGCCGGCTGGCGAGCGAGGGCATGACGGTCGCGCTCGGCACCGACGGTAACAACCCCTGGCAGGCCCACGTGGAAATGGCCGACATGGTCGCCTCCGGGATGACCCCCCACGACGTGGTGATCGCGGCGACCGGCAACTCCGCGGCGCTGATGAACCTGGACGAGGCAGGCACCGTGGCGGCGGGGAAGAGCGCCGACTTTGTCGTGCTCGAAGCCAACCCCCTGGACGACATCACCAACACGCGCCGGATCGAGTCGGTCTACATGCGTGGCGAGACGGTCGATCGCGACGCGCTGAGCCAGAAGTTCCTGGGCGGGGGAGCGGACTGACGCGGCGGTCGGCTACCGCGACGGATAGCCACCTACCCAGACCGGGCTGGACCAGGCCATGGCGTCGTTCACCTGGACGACGCGGACGTAGTAGTAGTCCCCCTGGCGTGGCTCTTCCTCGTCGGTGTAACTGAACGTCACATCGCGAGGGCCGTTGCGGATCAGCCGGCGCAGCATGATCCGGTCGTCGGGGTAACCCTCGGCCGGCAGCGCGCGGGTGATGGCGCTCGTGTTGAGCGGCAGCCGCACCTCCTCCGCTTCGATGTCGGCAGGCGGGCGCAAGAAGGGTGGCGCGGATCCGGTCTCGCGCGCGGCATCGAGGTTGATCACGATCGACGTGTCGGGACGGATATCGGTCAACGTCAGCCGGATCGAACTCGCGTCGCCGCGGGTGTGGGTCGCGAATCGGGCGCCGTTCCCCTCAGGCTCGAGCGCCTGCGTCGTCGGATTGACGAAGTCGGTTGCCGCGACGCCCGTGAGCGCCGCCCCCTCGACACGCAGGTCGCCGCGCCAGTGCCGCCAGCCGCGCGGCGCATCGCCAGGATGGAGTGGCGTCGCGTCGGACGTGAACGACAGCAGCCATTCCTCCACGTCCGCCGGCCTCCCGCCCCCCGTGTCGAGCGCGTAGGTTTCGCTCCAGATTGGTTCATCGTTCTTCAGCAGCGTGATCGAGGCGATCGGCGCCGTACCGATCACCCGCCCCGACACCGCGCGCGTCTCGGCGTACTCCGCCCGCTGGCCCATCGGCGTGTCGTTCACTGTCACGTCGAGGATGATCCGGTCGCCGGTCGTGGCGTACGTCCGCCGCTCCTTCATCGCGTCGAAGATCGCGTCGCGCGAGCGCTCCGGCGCAAGCACGGCGCCCAGGCCGCCCCGCTGCGCCAGCGTGTTCCGGTTCGGCGCCGAATAACCGGGGTGCGAGAGATGATCGTCGGAGGCGGCGACCAGCCCTACCTGATGGCCGTGCGAGAGGTACTGCCGCGCGAACCACTCGAACGTCCCGTGCATGGACATCATCTCGATCAGCGGCTCGAGCTGCGCGTCCGACTGCCGATAGTCGCCGGGATTGTGCGCGTGCGGAATCACCACGACGTCGGCCGGGTCGTAACGCGCGTGCAGTTCACGGTACAGGTCGGAAAGCGTCGGATGCTCCAGCGCCGAGACCCGCTCGCGCCCCTCCGCGGTCCGGAGCAGCACGTTGTGATGGCCGCCGAAACGCGCATGCCGCGTCCATTCCCAGCCGAGATAGGGAATGAACCGCCCTGGTTCGTCGAACGAGAGCACTGCCTGCCGGGAGATCTCCCACTCGGCGTTGTCCATCGACGTGTCGTGGTCGGAGTGCGTCACGAAGTCGAGCCGCGCGTCGTCACGCGCGAACGTCATGAAGAACTCGACGGTGCCGATCCCCTCGGCGTATCCGGAGTGGCCATGCGTGTCGCCCCAGTAGATCCGCCGCTCCGGATCCTCCGCCACCAGGATCGGATTGGCGTCCCCCGTGATGGCGCCATCCTCCGAGCGGATCTCCACCCAGTGCGGCCCCGGTTCGTCGAGCGTCAGCTCCACCACGGTGATTGGATCTGTGCCGGCGGGCGTCGTCGCGCGCACGTCGCCGTCGACCACCACCTCGAATGCGGGAATCGGTCCGGTCGCCCGGTTGAAGAAGGGATCCTCCGCGCGGACCGAGAGTTCGAAGGTCTCGCCCGGCGCGACGATGCTCGGCGCGAAGCCGTGGACCCCCGCCGCGGCGGTGCCGCTCACGACGAACGGGAGGATCGGCAGGGGCCGCCATTCCCCTGAGCCGTCCAGGTCGACGTAGAGCGGCAACGGCATCCGGGCGCTCGACGTGCTGGTCATCAGCAGCCCCGGCCCTCCGCCGGAGGTATCGCCGTAGGTGATGGTTACCGTCTCGCCCGGCTCGAGCGTGCCCGACGCGAGGCGAAACACCTGCGCCGGCTCCGGTGAGCGGAAGCCGCCGTGCGGACCGCTCGCCATGTAGACGTCGGTCGTGAAGCGCGCGTCGCCATCGCTCGTCAGGATCGTCACGTATCCGTCGGCGGAGGGGTCGTCGGTCTGGTACGGCCCGTTGTTCACGCTGAAGTGCCGCGCCACCCAGAACCCGCCGCCAGCAACCACCGGCTCGCTTCCCACCGTCCAGGTCTGGCGGATCGTCTGGTAGCCGCGCGCCTCGAAGGGCCCGAGCGATTCTGCAGTCAGCGTTCCGAGCGATCCCTGGACGTCGTGCAGTGAGAATCCCCGCACCAACCGGTCGATCGTCGCCCCCTGCCGGCGGGCGGCGGCGCCGGTCGGCGAGAGCGTCGCCTGCAACCTGACGTTCGGCCCGGCCAGCCCCACTTCGTTCCCCGCCAGCGCGTACGCGTCGACCCAGTCGGCCAGGATGCGCGCCCGCTCGGCAATCGTCTCCTCGTCGGTCGGCTGCGCCGCGACGGACGCCTTCAGCTGCTCCACCGCCGCGCGCAGCTCGGGCGACAGGTAGTCTTCGTCCGGTCCCGGATCGGTCGGACCGTTGCACATGGCGACGCCTGCTCCCAGCGCGACGACCACGAATGGCATCCAGCGTCGCATGGATCAGACCGGTACGAAGGCGAGGAAGCGCCTCGGGTTGTCGACCAGGATCTTTCCGATCGTTTCTTCCGGAACCCCCGCGAAGCGCAGCTTCGGGACGAACTGCATCAGCACCGATGCCCAGCCGTGGCCGTAGAAGCGATTGAACTGGCGGACGTTCCCCATGTCGGACGAGAGCAGGATGTGATCCTCGAGGCCGGCGTCGAGCAGGTCCTGCACCATCCGCACCTTGTCGGCGGCCGGGATGTCGGAGCGTCCCATTTCGTGCCCCAGCGTGTCGAGGCCGATGAACGCTCCCCGTTCCGCCACCGCGCGGTGCGTGCCTAGCGGATCGTGCTCCGGCCTGATCGTCGCCATGTGCCCGATTACTACGTGCGACAGGTCGACGCCGACACCCTCGATCACGTCCATCTGCTCCATTGCGCAGCTCGGGCAGCTCTCGTGCGGCGTGTGCGTGAAGATCGGCAGCGCCGTCCGCAGATGCGCGCGCGCCACGGCGCGATGCACCTTCCGCTCGTCCGGGCGCATCTCCAGGGATGAGGCGATCTCGCCGAACGCGCCCCAGCGCTGCGCGGCCGCGTCGGCAACCAGTTCCTCGACCAGGTCGTCCTCGGACATCTCGGCGACGCGGACCGGATAAATGGCAAATCCGATGTCCTGGAAATGACTGCCGGCGGCGACAATCCGAACCTCGCTCTGGTCGGCGATCGCTTGGAGGTCACGCACCTGCTCGCCGGTCCGGCGACCGGTCGCCGCGTCGACGATGCAGCCGAGGCCGTCGAAAGCGCAGGCGCGCAGCTCCTCTACCGCCAGTTCGATGTCGGCACGCCCCACGTGTTCGTGAAAGAGGGTTGCCCCCTCGGCCAGCGCCGTCGGGTCAACGTCCCCCTGCAGTGTCCGGATAATGGCGCCGGCGGGGAAATCCGGCGGCTCCGCGCTGGTGAACCGTTGCTGCGCCGCGAGCGGTGCGGCGCCCGCGGCGGTGGCCCCTGCGCCCGCCGCCATCGCCCCCCGTCCGATGAGGCGGAGCGCCTCGCGCCGGGTCAGTCTTTCGTCGGTCATCGGCGGTCTCTGATTGCTCCGCGTCGGCGTGTTGGGGCATCCTACTACTCCAATGGCGATCCCGGCGACTGTCGAGGCACCCGCGGCCGATCCGCCCGGCCGGCGCGCGGCGCTGGCGATCGTGGCATGCGGCGTGGTCTCGTTGAGACGACGATGACGACCGAACCCGTCGAGATCCGGATGCCCGAAGTCGGAGAGTCGATGACTTCTGCGACGCTGGCCGCCTGGCTCAGGCAACCGGGCGACAGCGTGAAGGCGGGCGAACCGATCGCCGAGGTCGAGACCGACGAGACCGTCGCCAGGATCGAGTCTCCCGCCGACGGGATCCTGGACGATATCCGGATCGTTGCTGGCACCGAAGGGGTGCAGGTCGGCACCCGCCTCGGCGTGATCCGCCGCGCGACTGCCAGCGAAGCCCCGCTGGCCCCGGCTGCGCCGCCCGTCGCCGCTTCGACCCCGTGGGTTACCGGTTCACCCATCGCGTCGCCGCCACCCTCGCCGGCGCTCCTCGCTGGCCGGGGCGCACCGGCAGCCACAACGGCATCAGCGCCACCCGCATCCGCGTCGCTGGAACCCGGCGCCGGTGAGCCCCTGTCGTCCGAGACTCCGTACCGCGACGAAGCGCTCACCGCCGCGCGCCGCGTCACCGCTGAACGGATGACGAACGCCAAGCAAACCGCACCGCACTTCTATCTCTCGATCGACTGCGCCATCGACAGGATGCTGAAGCGCCGCGCCAAGGCGAACGCCGCCGTCCCGATGAACGCGGCGCTCACGCTGAACGACGTCATCGTCCGCGCCGCCGCGCTCGCCCTGGCCGCCGTTCCCGAAGCGAATGTTGCGTGGACCGGCACCGGAATCCGCCGCTTTGCACGCGTGGACCTCGCGGTCGCGGTTGCTGCCGGCGCAGGTCTGATCACGCCGATTGTCCGCGCTGCCGACACAAAGGACCTGTTAACGATCGCCGCCGAGCTCCGCGACCTGACCGGTCGGGCCCGCGACGGCAAGCTCGCACCGGCGGAGTACACCGGCGGCACATGCACCGTGTCGAACTTGGGCATGTTCGGTGTGTCCAGCCTGTATCCGATTCTGAATCCGCCGCAGGCGTGCATCTTCGGCATCGGGGCGGTGGAGGAGCGCCCGGTCGTCCGGAAGAAGAAGGTGCGTGCCGCGAGTCTGTTGACGGTAACGCTCGCCGCCGACCACCGGGCCCTCGATGGCGCGACCGGTGCGGACCTGCTTCGGACGTTCCGTGCGCTGCTTGAAGATCCCGCCCCGCTGTTCGCGTAGGATCGCCCGGTTTCTATGGTTGCCACCTTCTCCACCTTCGCCTCCACCGTGCAGGGAGAGACCGCCTTCACGGTCCTGGCCTCTGCCAAGCGGCTGATCGCCGCGGGCAAGGACGTGATCGAACTGGAGATCGGCGACAGTCCATTCCCTACATCGCCGTCGGCGCTTCAGGCTGGCATCGCCGCAATCGAAGCGGGGGAGACGCGTTACGGTCCGTCGCTCGGCCTGCCGGAATTCCGCGCCGCAGCAGCGGCATACGTCAACCGTGAGTACGGGTTGTCGGCGACCGCCGAGAACATCGTCGCGGGACCAGGGGCCAAGATCTTCGAGCAGTTCTTCTGCGAGGCGTTCGTCAACCCGAACGACGGCGTCCTGATCTTCAGTCCGCACTTTCCGACCTACCCGGCGAACGTGCAGCGGCGCGGCGGGCGAATGGTGATCTCGAGGCTGCGCGTGTCGCATGACTTCCGGCCCCAACTGGACGACGTCGAACGGTTCCTGTCGGATGATCCGAGCCCGAAGGCAATCATCCTGAACTCTCCGCACAACCCGACCGGCGGCGTAGCGACGCTGGAGGATATCGAACGGCTCGCCGAATTGGTCCGCGGCCGCGACGTGGCGGTATTCAGCGACGAGCCGTACGACGCGATGGTCTGGAAGGGCCGGCACGACTCACTGCTGGCGCAGCCCGGGATGTTCGATCAATGCGTCGCCGCCTACACGTTCAGCAAGTCGTTCAGCATGAGCGGCTGGCGACTCGGCTTCGCGGTGGGGAGCGCACCGGCTATCGAGAAGTTCGGCCTGTTTGCCAACACGTCGCTCTCGTGCGTCCCGCCGTTCGTGCAGCGGGCGGGGATCGCGGCGATGGCAGCGGACGACGCGGTGCGCGATGAGCGGATGGCCGATTTCCGGCGGAAGGTGGCGTTGCTCGTCGACGGGCTCAACACGATTGAAGACGTCACATGTCTGTCACCGGGCGGGACCTTCTACGTGTTCCCGTCCGTCAAGCCGATCTGCAACCGGCACGGCATCACGTCGCACGGGCTGGCGCTGTTTCTGCTGGAGGGAGCGGACGACGCGACGGGCGTCGCCTGTCTCGGCGGCGAATGTTTCGGCGCTGCCGGCGCTGGCTTCCTGAGATTGAGCTGTGCCGAGCCGGACGAAAGATTGTCGGATGCCGTCGCGTTCCTGGCCGAAGCGGTCACGCGCACCCAACGCATGGCCGCATGGCTGGAGGCGCACCCCGATTACCGCCTCCGCGATTCCTACGTCGACGACTGAAGTCCGTCGGTGGCGCGTCCCACGGACGGACCCATCACGCTGCCCTTACTGCAGACCTTCCGCGTTCTTCATCAGGTTGAGATGCGTCTCCGCGGTCTCCAGGCCGCCTTCGCCTTCCTGCCAGCCGGTGCGGCCGTCGTTGTTGGCGTCGACGCCGGCGAGCAGCGCCTGCGCGAGGTCGTTCAACTCGGCCACCAGGCCTGATGCCTCGCCGGCCGACGTGGCGGCGTCGATCTTCTGCGCCAGCATGACGATCTCGTCCGCCCGGGCCGCGGTGTTTTGTACTGATGTCGCGACATGCTCGCCGTGCGTCTTCACCGCACCCGACGCGTCATCGGAGTTGGCCGCCGCCATGATGTGCTTCGCTGCCCCTTCGGCCGCCTGCTTCACGCCATAGCCGGCGCCCGGACCGTTCTCGATCTGTGTCGGGTCTACCGCATGGAGCACATGCGCCGTATGCCGCTTCATCGCGTCGAGGTCACCCGGATCCCTCGCCGCCAGTCCGGCGTGCTGTGCCGCGACACGCGCCTCGGCGATCGCCGCCGGCAGCAGCCCGACCACCTCAGGCGTGTCGTTCCACCTGTCGGCAACGTGCCCGATATGGTTGTGGGCCTGCGCCGCCGCGTCCTGCACGCCCGCAAGCGCTATGAGGACGAGAGCCGCACCGATGATGCCGACATGGGTTGCGCGTGCCATCTGCTGCCTCCTTCGTTAGGGCGCCGGCGCCAGGTCGCCGCCCGGGCGTTCTCAACGCGGCGGATCGCCGAGGTTCCGGACCGCCCCCAAGGCGTCCGTGATGTTGCGGATGACGGCGGGCGCCTGCTCGTTGACGAGCCACGACGCCTGCGCACGCAACTCCTGGCTGGAGAGTGCGATGAGCAGGCCGGCGGCGAGGGCGAGCAGCCCGGCAAGCAGTGCGTTGACGGCAGTGGTCGACGCCCGCAGGAACAGGAACATGAACATGAACGAACCCGCATGCCTGTTATCGGTTGGTATCCGCTATGCTGTAGTTGAACGCCCTCGCCGGCCCCGATAATGCACCGCCGTCTCCTTTCACCGATCGTGTTGCTCGCTGCCTCGATGGCGTCGCTCGCGAGCGATTGCGGCCAGTCGCCGCGCGGGTTGCAGCCGACGCAGATCACGACGGCGCGTTTGCGTTTTGTCAGCCGTCCGGCCGCCGCGCCGCCGCCGGTGCAGACCGAGGAGTTCAACCGCTGCCTGGAACGGATGGGCCAGCTGACGAACGTCGCGCCGAGCTGGCGAGACTTTGAGACGGTGGTGCTCCGGGAGACGATGACCAACCTCTTCGAGATGACGTTCACCGACGTGCCGGTCGGCGTGTCGAACTCGATGACCGTGCGCGATCTGAACGAGTGCCGCCGCAACCCGGCCGGCAACGGGCGCGTCACGACTGGCGTCAGCATCAACGGGACGCAAATCGAAACGGTGGATCCGGCCACCGGTGGCCTGTTCTTCAGTATCGACGCTACCGGCATGGTGTCCTCCCCGAGCCCCGCCGGTTCGCCGGGCGGGTAGTCGTCCGTGCCGCCGATCGCACGGCCGGCCGGACGAATGCTCGCCGCGGCCCTCGCGCTCGGTGTTGGCGTCTCGCTCGTCACCCCGACACTCCAGGGACAGTCGCCCGGCCCCGACGATGCGGGGATCGTGCGAGCGATCCGCGCCGAGGTGGCCGAGCGGTCGGAGGCGATGACAATCGTCCGGTGGCTGAGCGACGTTTACGGCCCGCGAGTCACCGGCACGCCCGCGATCGAGGCCGCGGGCGCCTGGGCGGCGAGCCGGATGCGCTCGTGGGGTCTCGTCGTTCACGAGGAGCGCTTTCAGTACGGCCGCGGCTGGTCGCTCGAGCGATTCCACGCGCACATGATCGAGCCGCAGGTGATGCCGGTCATCGGCTACCCGCGCGCCTGGTCGACGAGCACGGACGGGACGGTCACGGCGGAAGCGGTTCGCGTCGATCTCGACTCGGCGGCCGGCCGCGCGCGTGCCCGCGGCACACTCCGGGGCAAGGTAGTGCTGCTGCAACCGGAGCGCGAGGTCGCGATGCTTGAGGGGGACATCGTCCTCCGGATGGACGATCGGCTGCTCGCGCGCGCCGCACGGCCCGGCGGAGAGGAGGCTTTGGGCAGCGGCGGCTCCGGTCCGAGCCATGACCCGGCGCTGCACGAGTACCTCATCGAGGAAGGGGTCGTTGCGGTACTCGACCGGGGCAGCGATGCTGCCCACCTCGTCGGCGGTGGGCCGCTCGGCAGCGATCTCGACTGGCCTACGCAGCGGACCGACGGCGGGACGATCTTCGTCGGCAATGGCGGATCACGCGCCTCGGATGCACCGCCGGCCGTCCCGACGGCGACGGTCGCGGTCGAACACTACAACCGGATGGCGCGACTGATCGACAGGGGTCTTCCGGTTACGGTCGAGCTGAACATCACGACCCGCTTCCACGGGGAAACCCGTCCGAACGGCTTCAACCTGATCGGCGAAATACGCGGCACCGACCTCGCGGACGAAGCAGTGATCCTGGGTGCGCACTTCGATTCGACGCACGCCGCGACCGGGGCGACCGACAACGCGGCAGGCGTGGCAGCGATGATGGAGGCGGCGCGCATCCTGCAGGCGGTGGGCGCGCGCCCGCGGCGGACCATCCGGGTTGCGCTCTGGGGAGGCGAAGAGCAGGGACTGCTCGGATCGCGCGCCTATGTCGCGCGCCACTACGGCGGCGGCGACGCCGGTCCGCGCCTGCCGCGGCATGCTGAACTCTCCGCCTACTACAACCTGGACAACGGCGCGGGGCGGATCCGTGGCATCTGGCTCCAGGGGCATGACGATGCGGCACCGATGTTCCGCGACTGGATGCGCGACCTGGCGGATCTCGACGTCGTCACGATCGGCCTCCGCTCGACGCGCGGGACGGACCACCTTCCGTTCGTTCGCGCCGGTCTGCCCGGCTTCCAGTTCATTCAGGACCGTCTGGAGTACAACTCGCGGACGCACCACTCGAATATGGATGTCACCGATCGCGTCCAGCCGGATGACCTCCGCCAGATGGCAATCGTCGCGGCGGTGTTCGCCTATCGAACCGCGATGGCCGAGGACATGGTTCCCCGCCGCTGATCGCGCAGCCGGCTGGACCGCCCGCCGTCGGACATCCGTGCGCGCGGTACGGGTAGACTGCACCTGTCAGGAAGGAGTGAGTGATGGTGAAGCGAGCGGCAATCGTGGTGGGGTTGGTGGCTGTGCTGGCCGCGTGCGGCGGCGGCTCGCCGGGTGACGGCGGTAACGCGCCGGCGGGCGCGGATGCGGCGGCCGCGGATCTCCCCATCATCCCGCTCGACGACGTCAAGGCGAGCCAGAGCGGGTCGGTCTGGCAGCAGGTGGCGAACACCGAGATCACCGTCACATACGATCGCCCCGTCGCGCGCGGCCGTGAGCTGTTCGGTGGCATCGTGCCGTTCGGCGAGATCTGGAACCCGGGCGCGAACGACGCAACCGCGATCGCTTTCAGCCGCGACGTCACCATCAACGGCAACGCGCTCCCGGCGGGGAAGTACAGCCTCTGGGCAATCCCCGATCCGAACCGGTGGACGATCGTCTTCAGCCGCGCCGCCGACGTCTACCACACGCCGTACCCGGGCGAGGAGCATGATGCGATCCGCTTCATGGCGACGCCCAGCTTCGGGGCTCACATGGAGACGCTCGCCTTCTACTTCGCCGAGGTCGAGAAGAAGGACGCCGAACTGCGACTCCACTGGGGCGAGACCTACGTACCCTTCAACATCACCGTGCCGTAGTCTCGATGTCGGCCCACGCGCACTGAAGGGATTGGAGCGATGGCGATGGATCGACGCGCATTTCTCCGTTCCGGCGCGCTGGCAGGTGGGGCCGTCGTCGCCGGCACGGCGGCGTGCGACCGGGAAGCCGCGTCGAAAGCGGCTGGGCAGGCCAACGATCTCCCCGGTATGCCTCCTTCCGTATCGGAAGCGGTTCCGCCGGTCCCCTTCGAGCTTGACGAGGTCACCATCGATACGCTGGCCGCCGCGATGGCGTCCGGCGAACGGACATCGCGCGGCATCACCGAGGCCTACCTGGCCCGCATCGCCGCGCTCGACCGCCAGGGGCCGATGCTCCGGAGCGTGATCGAAACCAGCCCCGACGCGCTGGCCGACGCCGAGGCGCTCGATCGCGAGCGCGACGCGTCCGGTCCACGCTCGCCGCTCCACGGCATTCCGATCCTGCTCAAGGACAACATCGGGACCGCCGACGGAACGACCACGACCGCCGGTTCGCTCGCCCTCGAAGGCTCGCGCCCCGCCGAAGATGCGCCGGTTGCGCGACGCCTGCGTGAAGCCGGCGCGGTGCTGCTAGGCAAGGCGAACCTGAGCGAATGGGCCAACTTCCGCTCGACCCGGTCATCGAGCGGCTGGAGCGCTCGGGGCGGGCAGTGCGGCAATCCGTTCGTGCTCGACCGCAACCCGTGCGGGTCGAGTTCCGGATCGGGCGCCGCCGTCTCCGCCAACTTCGTCACGGCGGCGATCGGCACCGAGACCGACGGGTCGATAGTCTGTCCATCGAACGCCAATGGCATTGTCGGCATCAAACCGACTGTCGGTCTGGTAAGCCGAGCTGGCATCATCCCGATTGCCGAGTCGCAGGACACCGCCGGCCCGATGGCGCGTACGGTGCGCGATGCGGCGCTGGTGCTGGGGATCATCGCCGGAACGGACCCGCGCGATCCGGCGACGGCCGAGGCGGACTCCCGCGGGCTCGCCGATTACACCCCGTTCCTCGATGCCGACGGGCTGGAAGGCGCGCGGATCGGCGTCATGCGAAGCACCTTTGGTTTCCACTCCCTGGTCGATCGACTGATGGAGGACGCGCTTGATGCGATGCGCGCGCGCGGCGCCGTCATCGTGGACCCGATCGATCTCCGTCCGGACAGTGCCATGCGGCGTGCCGAGACCGAGGTGCTGAGCTACGAGTTCAAGGCGGGGCTCCGCGCGTACCTCGAGACGCTTCCCGATCCGCCGATCCGCACACTCGCGGATCTGATCGCCTTCAACCAGGCGAACGCCGGCGACGAGATGCCGTACTTCGGGCAGGAGCGCCTGCTCGCGGCCGAAGCGAGTGGCCCGTTGACGGATCCGGTGTACCTCGACGCACGCGCCGCGGCACGCCGGTTTTCCCGCACGGAAGGGATCGATCGGGTGATGGACGCCGACAATCTCGACGCGATCCTCGGGCCGACCGGCGGCCCCGCCTGGGTGACGGACCTGGTGAACGGCGACCACTTCGGCGGCAGCAGTTCGGCCTTCGCGGCCGTTGCCGGCTACCCGAACATCACGGTTCCGGCCGGCTTCATCCACGGCCTCCCGGTCGGCTGTTCTTTCTTCGGGCGCGCCTGGAGCGAACCGACGCTCATCCGCATCACTTACGCCTTCGAGCAGGCCACCGTGCACCGCCGCGCACCCACATTCCTTCCCACCCTCTCCGCCCAGGTCTGACATCACGCATGCCACTGGCCACTACGCTCCTTGAAGAGGCCCTCGAGTCGTGGGCCGATGCCCGCCGGGGCGTCATCGCCGAACTGCGGCGCGTTTCCCCGAACCGGATCGACTTCCGTCCCGAGCCGGGCGCGCGCTCGGTCGCCGAGCTCGCGCAGCACATCGTCGACACGGCGGCGATGTGGGCGGGCGAGCTCGCCAACCCGAAGGGCGATTTCGCCCGGAAGGATTTTTCCGCGTTCATCCGCCAGTACGGCACACTGGCGGCCGACCGCCCGGCGACCCGCTCCGGCCTTGTCCGCCTGCTTCGGACGTCGCACGCCGCCGGCGCGCGCGCGATTCGTCAGGCGGGCGAGGTCGGCATGCTGCAGAAGATCCGCCGCTTCGACGGAGAAGACTGGACCCGCCTCACGTGGATGCACCACGGCATCGCGCACGAGGAGTACCACCGCGCGCAACTCGCCCTCTACGTACGACTTCTCGGGCGCACCCCGGCCCTGACGAAACTGATCCACGAAATGAGTAGCAGCGCGCCCTGACGGGCGCGTTGGAAGTCTCGCAGGCGCGAAACTTCTACGTCGCGGGCTCCTGGCCGGCCCGGCTAGACCTGCACATGCTTGTCGAGGAGCGCCTGGAGCGTTTCCTTGTCCGTGAGGCCGACCACCTGCTCGACCACCTCGCCCCCCTTGAAGATGAGCAGTGTCGGAATCGAGCGGACGCCGTACTGCATCGGCGTCTCCGGGTTGCTGTCGATGTTCAGCTTACCGACGGTCGCCTTGCCGGCAAAGTCCGCGGCGAGCGCTTCGATGGTCGGCGCGATCATGCGGCACGGTCCGCACCACTCGGCCCAGAAGTCGACGAGCACTGGCTGATCCGACCTGAGCACCGATTCCTCGAAGTTGCCGTCGGTCACTTCGTGCGTGTTTTCTGACATTCCTTCGTCCTGTCGTCGTGCAATCTCGCGCGGCCCCTCCGCGCGCTGGATTCCTGAGTAGATTGTAGTCTGCCCCGACGCTGAAGCGGCGGCCGACGTTCGGCGTTGGGCCAGGGTCCCCCTATACTCCTGCCCCATGCACCGCCGCACGAAGATCGTCGCCACGGTCGGTCCCGCCACGGAGACGGAGGCGCAGTTGGCTGCGTTGATCGACGCGGGTGTCGATGTCTTCCGGATCAACTCGTCGCACGGAACGCCGGGAAGCCGTCAGGCGGCGGCGGAGCGGATCCGCCGGACGTCCGACGCGGCCGGCCGGACCGTGGCTATCCTCCAGGACCTGGCCGGTCCGAAGATCCGGATCGGGGACGTGGCGGACGGCGCGCACCTCGAGGCAGGAGCGCGCTTCCGGATCGCGACGGGTGACTTCGCGGGTAGTGCCAAGCGGGTCGCGACGCCGTACGCGCCGCTCGCGCAACTGGTCCGGCCGGGCAACCGGCTGATGCTGGACGATGGCCGCCTGGCAGTTCGCGTTCTCGAGACCGACGGCAGCGAGATCGTCACCGAGGTAGAGCATGGCGGCCCGCTCGCATCCCGCAAGGGGATCAACGCGCCGGACGTCGATTTTCCCCTTCCCGCGATCACCCCCGCGGATATCCAGGATCTCGAACGGGCGCTCCTCGCCGACGTCGACTTCATTGGCGTCAGCTTCGTGCAGAACGCGGACGACATGCGGCGAGCGCGCGAGGCGGTGGCACGAATCGGCCGGCCCGCCGCACTCGTCGCGAAGATAGAACGGCCACAGGCGGTCGACCGCTTCGACGAGATCCTGGCGGAGTCGGACGCGGTGATGATGGCGCGCGGCGACCTGGGTATCGAGATCCCGCTCGAGCAGGTGCCGCGGGTCCAGAAATCGATGACGCGGCGGGCGCGCTCTGCCGGCGTGCCGGTCATCCTCGCGACGCAGGTGCTCGAGACGATGACGCATCAGCCACGCCCGACGCGCGCCGAGGTGAGTGACGCGGCGAATGCGGTCGATGACGGGGTGGACGCCATCATGCTGTCGGGCGAGACCGCGGTCGGCGCAGATCCCGAACGCGTGGTCCGGACGCTCGACGCAATCATCCGCGACGCCGAGGCGTCGCACGCCGACGCGGCGGTTCGGGCGGCGGCCGGCATCGGTGTCCACTTTCTGGATCGGATGCTCGGGGACGACACGCGCCACGGCGACGAGGTGTGCGCCGCGGCGGTGATGCTGGCCGAGACGTCACGGGCGGCGGCACTGATCGCGGTGACTCGCAGCGGCCGAACGGTACGCGATCTTTCCGCCATCCGCCCGCGCGTACCGGTCTATGCGGTTACGGACGATCCGGTCCTGAACCGGCGGTTGGCGCTCTCGTGGGGCGTGACGCCCCACACCGTCGCGCCCGGCCTGGGTTCACCGGCGGAGCTCCGCCCGGAACTGCTGCGTCACGGGATCGTCAGTAATGGCGAGGTGGTCGTCTTCATCCGCGTCAACGACGATCTGACACTCCCTGCCGGCAACTTCATCGAGCTGCTGCGCTGTTGACCGAGGCTCCCAGCCCGCGGCTGCACGCCCGTCGCGCCCGCGCCGGGTTGGGCGGACGGGCTACTGCCGCGGAGCGAGATGCTCATTGCACCAGTTGAGCATCTCGGCCACGACGTGGAGCACCGACTCGCGTGCAGCGTAACCGTGCGATTCGTACGGGAGCGTGACGTAGCGGACGGTTGCGCCGTGGCCCTTCAGCGCGTGGTAGAAGCGCTCCGACTGAATCGGGAAGGTCCCGGCGTTGTTGTCAATCTCGCCATGTGTCAGCAGGATCGGCTCGTTCACCTTCTCCGCGTGAAAGAAGGGGGACATCGCGGCGTAGATGTGGCGGGCTTCCCAGAACGTACGCCGCTCGTTCTGGAAACCGAACGGCGTCAACGTCCGATTGTAGGCGCCGCTCCGGGCGATGCCGGCGCGAAACAGATCGGAGTGGGCCAGGAGGTTCGCAGTCATGAATGCCCCGTAGCTGTGGCCGCCGATCGCGATCCGGTCGCGGTCGGCGACTCCCATCTCCACCACCGCGTCGATCGCGGCCTGTGCACTCGCGACCAGTTGCTCGACGTAGGTGTCGTTCGCCGTGTAGCCTTCGCCGACGATCGGCATTGCCGGGCCGTCAAGGATCGCGTAGCCCTCGGTTAGCAGGAGCAGGTGCGACGCCCCACGCAGCGTCGTGAAGCGATAGGGCGATCCCCGCACCTGGCTCGCTGCCGCCGGGTCGACGTACTCACGCGGGTACGCCCACATCACCATCGGCGGGCGGTCACCCTCGCGGTAACCGGGCGGCAGGTAGAGGGTCGCTGACAGCCCGACGCCGTCCGCGCGCTGATACGTGATCAGGCGCTTCTCGATTCCGCGGAGGATCGGCGCCGGGTCGGTGTAATCGGTCAGCGCCTGCACCGTGTCCGCCCCCGTATCGCGGACGTAGTAGTTGGGGGGATCGGTAGGACTCTCCCGTCGCGTCAACAGCCTGCGGCCGTCGTCGGACAGCACGGCGACGACGGTCTCGTAGGTTCCCGGTTCGGTCCGGAACAACCGTGCGGTGTCGAGTGTCGCCAGATTGAGTCGGTCGACGAAGGGAAGATCGCCGGTGGGCGATGCGCCGTTGCCCGCGAGGTAGACGAAGTCACCGTCCTGCAGGACGGCGCGGCTCGCGGTGCCGCCGCCGGGACCGAAGAGAGGTCGCCCCGGATCGCTGTAGACATCCTCGGCGCTCCGGTTGAACAGCCGGCGCGCGTCGCCGCCACCCGGATAGACGATCGAGGTGCGCGTCCACCGGGTAGGCCGGTCGGTCTCGGTGACGAGCGCCGTCCCGTCGGCGGTCCAGGCGATTGTTGAAAAGCGGTGCTCGGTGCGGCTCAGCTCGCGCGGTTCAGTGTCGAACGGGGCATCAAGCGAGTACACGATGTCCCGGTTCGGCACCGAGGCGTTCGGGTCGCCGCCGTCCTGTGCCTCGGCCCAGACGACGGTAGCAGGCGCCGTCGCGTGCCAACGGTGGCCACGCGGTCCAGTCGACACGCCACCGATCGGCACCTGATCGGCAAGTGGCAACTCGGCCAGGACGATGGGGCCGGCCTGTCTTGTGGTGGCATCCTGGCCGCCCCCATCCCGCGACCACACCTCGACCGTGCGCCCGAACCGGCTGGCGGGGAAGAGACGCGAGAACGGCGCCTGGACCCGCTCGACCAACAGGTGCTGGCCGTCGGGCGCGCCGTCGACCGAAGCGTAGAGTCCCGGCGTGCCGATGTCGGTCCGCGACCCGGTAGCGAGCTCGACGGTGGCGATCTGCGACGTGAAGTGGTACCGGAAGAGCGCCTCGTCATGCGCGTTGGCGAGCAAGTCCTGGTAGGTTCGGACCGGCGACTGTCGCCCGTCGTTTTCCTGTGCGTTCGGCCCGTCGGGAGCGCGTGGGGGGTCGGGCGGCGAGCCGCGCGCCGATTGGCGGAAGCGGCAGAGCACGCCCGACGAGTCGGCGAGCCATTCGCACGGGTTGCCCCAGGTCGCGTTCAGCGCAGCCGAGGTGAGTGGCCTGGGCTGCTGCCCCGCGAGGTCGGCAACCCAGAGCTCTATGCCGGTGTCGCGCAACACGGCGTACGACAGGTGCGAGCCATCGGGGGAGAAAGCGGGCCACCCCAGTGTCGTGCCGGCGGGAGCGACGATGCGGAAGCCGCCGTGGTCATCGGTGTTGCCGCTGCTGTTGCCGTTCGATACGCCCGCCGCTTCAAGGGGCCGAATCGTCATCGCCGCGATCGCCGGCGCCGACCAGGGCCCGCTGTTGCGCGGGTCGATCCGGTAACCTGCCAATCGATGCATCGGGCGCGCCAGCCACGCGATTGGCGGCATCGAGCGCGACTCGACAAGAGCGATCACGTCTCGTCCTGGTCCGACCAGGACGCTCGGAGTCGGCGGCGCGTCCAGGATCTTCACGACCCCGTCCGGCGGGACCAGGTAGCCGCTCGCCTTCGGAGACGGCTGCTGCGCCGACGCTCCACCCATCAGGACAGTCGCCACGAGCGCCGCTGCCCCTCCTGCCGTACGAGTCGTACCGGCCGCACGAATCGTGTTGGTCATGATGCGAACCATCCTACCGTAATCTGGCTCCGACGCCGTTTGCGTGGCATGGTACAAGCCGGAGTCCGAACGGAGACGGCCGTGCTTTCCTCACGTATCCCCGTGAACCGCGCCACCAACCGCCTTGCGCGTCGGCTCGCGCGCCTGCGCGGGCAAGGGGTCGACATCAACGACCTGACTGAATCGAATCCGACCCGGGTCGATATCGAGTACCCACCCGGCATGCTCGCACCGCTCGGATCGGCCGCCGGGCTCGGCTACGACCCACAGCCACGCGGGCTCCTCTCTGCCCGCCGAGCCGTGTCGGCGTGGCTGGACGCCGCGGTCGATCCCGACCGGATCGTCCTGACGGCCAGCACCAGCGAAGCGTACGCCCTCCTGTTCAAGCTGCTCTGCGATCCGGGCGACGACATCCTCGTGCCGCAGCCGAGCTACCCGCTCTTCGAACATCTTGCAGGGTTCGAAGGCGTCAGCCTCTCGCCCTACCCCCTGGTTCGCGACGGCCATGCGTGGTTGGTCGACGCGGCGGCGCTCCGCGCCGCGGCGGGGCCGCGTACCCGCGCCGCCGTCGCGGTCAACCCGAACAACCCGACCGGTTCGTACCTCGCCCCGCCGGATCGGGACGCACTCGCCGCGCTCTGCCGAACCCGCGGCATTCCATTGATCGTGGACGAGGTGTTCAACCGCTACAAGATCGATCCGCGTCCCGGCGTTGACCGGAGCGTCTTCGACCGTGACGCCGCCGGAGGCAGGGTGGCGGACGACCTCGTCACGTTTGTGCTCGGCGGCCTATCCAAGGCGGTTGGCCTCCCCCAGGTGAAGCTCGCCTGGATCGCCATCGACGGCCCGGCCGCCGCCGTCACGGACTTGCTCGATGCGCTCGACCTGCTGGCTGATACGTACCTCTCGGTCTCCACCCCGGCTCAACTGGCCGTGCCGCATCTTCTTGTCGCCGGGGCCGCTGTCACGTCGCAGATCCGGACGCGCGTCACGGACAACTACGCCCGGCTCCTCGACCACGCGGCCGGGAGCCCGGCAGTCCAGGTTCTGCGCCCGGAAGGGGGCTGGTCTGCCGTTATCCGACTGGCGGTCTCTCCCGATTCCGACATTGAGGAAGCGCTGGCAATCGACCTGCTCGAGAACAGCCTTGGCGAGGATGGCCACGTCCTCGTGCACCCCGGCTACTTCTTCGATTTCCCGGAAGGGGCGCACATTGTGATCAGCCTCCTTCCGACCCCTGAGCGCTTCCGGGCAGGCGTACGACTCCTGCTCGCTCGCGCGGGAAGGTGACGTCCGGCGGCAGTTGTGTCATCTTGGAAGCCCTCGGGGAGGAAGGCGGACGTGACAGCCGACATGTACCGATGACGGGAGACCACGGCTCGCCGGTGCTGAAGGATCTCGTACTTGTCGGCGGCGGTCACACGCACGTGATTGTTCTTCGCCGGCTCGGGATGCGGCCGATCCCGGGTGTGCGCGTCACCGTAATCGCGCGTGACCTCCACGCGCCATACTCCGGCATGCTGCCGGGGCTGATCGCGGGGCACTACACGTTCGACGACGCGCACATCGACCTGGCGCCGCTCACCCGCTTCGCCGGTGCGCGCCTCTATCACGACGAAGCGGTCGGTCTGGATCTGGAGGGACGAACCGTTATCTGCCGCGAACGGCCGCCGGTGCCGTACGACCTGCTCTCGATCGATGTTGGGATCACGCCTTCGATCAACGTGGAAGGGGTGGCGGATCATGCGGTGCCCGTCAAGCCGATCGGCGGTCTGGTGGCTCGATGGGAACGGTTCGCGGCACGCGTGCGGGCGAACGAACAGCCACTGCACGTCGCGGTGGTGGGTGCCGGCGCGGCTGGCGTCGAGCTGACCCTGGCGATTCAGCACGCGCTCTCGAACGGTGAGAGCCCGGCCGGTGCCGGGAACGTCGCGGCCGCGGCGGCGCCGGCGCCGGGCGGGGTGACGTTTCACCTCTTTGGCGCCGAGCCGGTAATCCTGCCTACGCACAGCGCGGGAGCGCGACGGCGGTTCAGACGCGTCCTGACGGAGCGGGGGGTGGAACTGTGCCTCGGTTCTCGGGTCACGCGCGTTGCCGCTTCCGCGCCGGGCGTGGTTCAGCTCCACACAGAAGACGGCGGGACGTTTCAGGCACACGAAGTGATTTGGGCGACCGAGGCGGCGCCGCCCGCCTGGCCGGCGCGTGCCGGGCTCGCGGTCGACGGCCGGGGCTTCATCGAGGTGGACGCCACGCTCCGCTCCACGTCGCACCCGGACGTCTTCGCCGCCGGCGATGTCGCTTCGGTTGTCGGTCACCCGCGCGAGAAGGCGGGCGTCTTCGCGGTCCGCCAGGGTCCCCCGCTCGAAGCGAACCTTCGCCGCGCTCTCGAGGGCGACCCCGTCCGCGAATTCCATCCGCAGCGGAAGTTCCTCAGCCTGGTCAGCACCGGCAACCGCTACGCCGTCGCGTCACGTGGGGCCTGGTCGATGGAGGGTCGCTGGGTCTGGCGCTGGAAAGATCGGATCGACCGCCGCTTCATGCGACGTTTCTCCGATCTGCCGCAGATGGATGACGGCGAGGCCGCGCCGACACGGCGCGCGGCGGCACCCGCGCCCGGCCTGGCGCCGCCGGAAGTGCTTCAGCAACTCGCCAGACCAGCGATGCTCTGCGGCGGTTGCGGCTCGAAGGTGGGCGCGACGCTGCTCGACCGCGTCCTGGCGCGCCTCCATCCCTTCCGCCGCGATGACGTCCTGATCGGCCTGGATGCGCCGGACGATGCCGCGGTTGAACAGCTTCCGCCCGGCGCGCTGCTCGTGCAGTCGGTCGACGCATTCCGCGCCATGGTGGACGACCCGTGGGTCTTCGGTCGCATAACGGCAACGCACTCCCTGGGCGATCTCTACGCCATGGGCGCGGAACCGCGGTCGGCACTTGCCGTCGTCACGATCCCCCATGGCATCGAGGAGAAGATGGAGACGCTCCTCTTCGATCTGCTCGCGGGCGCGCTCGCCGTCCTGAACGACGCCGGAGTTACCCTGACCGGCGGGCATACCAGTGAAGGGGCGGAACTGACGTTCGGCTTGAGCGTGACGGGCACCATCCAGCGCGATCGGATGCTCCGCAAGGGAGGCGCTCGACCTGGTGACCGCTTCATCGTGACGAAGCCGCTGGGCACCGGCACACTGCTGGCGGCTGACATGCGCGGCAAGGCGAAGGCGCGCTGGGTCGCGGGCGCCACGCAGGCCATGCTGCAATCGAACCGTGCCGCCGCCGGCGTCTTCCGCGAACATGGCGCGCACGCCTGCACGGACGTCACTGGTTTCGGACTGCTGGGGCACCTGCTCGAGATGGCCCGCGCGTCAGGCGTCGGGGCGCGCATCCAACTGGATGCCGTCCCGATCCTGAACGGCGCGGAGGAGACGGTCGCCGCCGGCATCGTGAGTTCGCTACAGCCGGAGAACCTGCGACTCCGCCGCGCGGTAGCCAACCCGGACGCGGCAGCTGGGAAAGACCGCTACCCCATCCTTTTTGATCCCCAGACCTCCGGCGGTCTTCTCGCAGCCGTCCCGGCCGACTGTGCCGCCACGTACGTCGCCACCCTGCAGGCGGCCGGTTACAACCACGCGGCCGCTATCGGCGAAGCCCTCCCGGTCCCCCTCGACGACACCAGACTGATAGAGATCGCCTGAGCGGGCTGGAGCGTGATGGCGAGGATCGCGTCGCGCGCTCGGCAGGGTAGACTGGCGGGCGGGTTCGCGGCGTTGTGAGAGGAGGTTCAGCTCGGCATGGTGGAGGCAGGGAAACAGGCTCCGGCATTTCGGCTGCCGGATCAGGACGGCGAGCAGGTTTCACTCGCGGAGTTGAACGGACAGTGGGTTGTCCTGTACTTCTATCCGCGTGACGACACGCCCGGCTGTACGACTGAGGCGTGTGAGTTCACGTCGACATTGCGCGACTTCCGGGAGCTCGACGCGGTCGTGCTCGGCTGCAGTCCGGACGACGCCGAGGCTCACCGGAAGTTCATTGCCAAGCACAACCTCAAGGTGCGACTGCTTTCCGACCCATCGCACGTGACGATGGCGGAGTACGGCGCCTGGGGGGAGAAAGTCCTTTATGGCAGGAAGTCGGTTGGCGTGATCCGATCGACTGTGCTCATCGATCCGGACGGCAACGTCGCGCATCACTGGAAGAGAGTGCGCGCGGCGGGCCACGCCGGTCACGTCGCCGAAAGGCTCCGCGGCTTCTGCGCGACGGGCTGACCGGCGCAATTGCCCGGATGGTCCGGATCCGGCCGAACGGACTCCAGGCTAGGCGTGCGGCGGGATCTCGACGCCGAGAAGGGCGACGAAGCGGGCAGCAGCGCGGGAGAGGGGACGGCCGGCGATGGTGATGACGCCGTAGGTCCGGCTGGTGACGGTCTCCTCCAACTGCACGACGGCGACGCGATCCGTTTCGCGGACGCAGATGGACGGGACGGTCGAGATGCCAATTCCGGCTTCGACGTACCGCTTGATGACGTCGTACCCCTCGGTCTCCAGGACGTCGTCGATCTCCAGACGCAACTGGCGTGCGATCGCGTCAACCGCCCCGCGGGTGTCGGTGCCGACCGGCGGCAAAACGGTCGGGTATCGTGTCGCTTCGTGCGGTGTGACCGAGCGGCGTCTTGCGAGCGGATGGTCGAGCGGCGTGATCAGGACGAAGTCACAGGCGACGAACGGGCGGTACTCCAGATCGTCCGGCACGACCTCCATGGCGCCGACGAAAAAGTCCACCTCGTAGGCCCGGAGGCGGGCCAGACCCTCTCGGCCGCCGACTGGCTTCAGGGTTAGCTTCACGTCGGGGTACTGCCGGCGGTACAGCAGGAAGTACTCCGGCAGTATGTGCAGGGCGCCCACTTGGCCGGCGGCGATCTTGACGATATCGTGGCCAGCGGTCGTCTGGCGCTCTGCGAAGGTGTCGTTCAGTCGATCCATGCCTTCTACGAGCGGCTTTGCGAGCGCTAGAAGATCCTCCCCCGCTTCGGTCAGGTGAATGTAAGGACCGCGCCGCTCGAAGAGCTGGGTCTCGAGTTCCTCCTCCAACCTGCCGACATGCCGGGAGATCGCGGGTTGCGTCAGGTTGAGGCGCCGCGCGGCGCGACTGAGGCCGCCTTCCTGCGCCGCGTAGCAGAAGGCGCGCAGTTGCCGCAGGCGATCCCCCTTCGGATTGGTGGTCGAACGCTGCCGCGACGGAGATGAGCGAGGTCGAGAGTGTGTCTCGACGACTGGGTTGCTCATGGAATCGAGCCGCCGGGGCGACGCGCGTGAACCTGCGCGCTGACCTTCAGACGCCAGGATCGCGAGGCCACGATAACACAGGACTGTGGCGAGAGAACGCGCCCCGGCGGGGGGCGCCCCTCCCCGGACCGCATGATAAACTCACGGTTCGGATGAGGCAGGTGAGATGGGGCGACAAAGGTGTGTTGGCGTCGGTCGCTACGGTGGCGGTGGCGCTTGCCCAGGGCGCAGCCATCTTTGTCGCCTACGGGGCTCCGTTCAGTGGTGCGCCGGCTGAGAGCCGGACCCCGGAACAAAGTGGCGCAGGTGACCTCCCGGCACCCGCTGCCATACGGGAAGTCGATATTTTCCTCGCTCCCCCGGTTCGCACCATTCGCGAGACCATCGGGCGCGGGGCGACGCTCGCCAGCCTTCTCGATGCGCACGACGTTGGCCGCGAAGCGGTCCCGCTGATTGACGCCGTCCGCGCCGTCTTCGATCCGCGCCGCTTCCGCGTCGGCAACCCGTACCGCCTGCGATTCGACCGCGAGCAGAACTTCGTTCGCCGCTTCGAATATCACGTCGATGACGAGTCGTTCCTCCGCGTAACGCGGGCAGCATCCGCGGTTGACGGCGCGGATGCCGCGGCGTTCACCGCGGCACTCATTCCGTACAAGGCCGAGCGGAAGGAAGCGACTGTGCGCGGGACGATCGACGCCACCAACAACTCGCTCGTCGCTGCTATCGACGCGGGAGGGGAAACCGTAACGCTGGCTATTGCACTGGCGGAGATCTTCAGCGGCGAGATCGACTTCAACAACGACCTCCGGCGGGGCGACCACTTCGCGCTGCTGTTCGAGCGGACGTGGCGCGAAGGCGTGTTCGGCGAGGGAGATACTGTCCTCGCCGGCTACGGCGACATACTGGCGGCGGAGTTCGTCAACGAGGGGCGCGAGTTGCATGCCTACCGCTTCCGGGTGCCGGACGAGCCGGAGGCACAGTACTTTGATTCGGAAGGCCGCTCGATGAAGCGGCTCTTCCTCCGCTCCCCGTTCCGTTTCGAGCCGCGCGTCACGTCGCGCTTCTCGTACCGGCGGCTGCACCCCGTGCATGGCAACGTCCGGCCCCATCTGGGCGTCGACTACGGCGCGCCGGTAGGTACACCGGTCGTTGCGGTCGCCACCGGCTCGGTCGTCTCCGCGGGCCGGAGCGGCGCCTCCGGCAACATGGTCCGCCTCCGGCACACGAACGGCTACGAGACCTACTATCTGCACCTCTCCGCGTTCGCCGCCGGGATGCAGCCGGGCGTCCGCGTCGGACAGGGACAGATCATCGGCCGCGTCGGTGCGACCGGTGTCGTTACCGGACCCCACCTCGACTACCGGATGCGGAAGAACGGCGTCTTCGTCAACCCGTTGCTCGAGCACCGGAACCTGCCGCCGGGCGATCCGGTACCAGAGACACAGATGGCCGCATTCGAAGCGACCCGCGACGCGACCTGGCAGAGCCTGCGCACCGGCGTTGAGAGCGGCTACGGCGGCGGACAGGCAGCGCCGTAGTCAGCAAATTTGCTCCCCGGGAATGGCAACCGTCCGTCCGTTTCGTGCATTGCGGCCGACACCGGAGTCGGCGCCGAGGGTGGCGGCGGTGCCCTACGACGTCGTGACCACTCGCGAGGCGCGTGCGCTCGCGGCGGGGAACCCGCTCAGCTTTCTGCATGTCTCACGCGCGGAGATTGGTCTTTCCGACGATGCGGATCCGTACGGCGATGCCGTGTACGCCCGGGCGGCCGGGAACCTGGCGTCCCTCACATCGTCGGCGCCGTTTGTGCTGGAGGACGAACCCTCCCTCTATCTCTACCGGATGCGCGCCGCCGATGGCCATGTGCAGACTGGCATTGCCGGCTGTTTTTCGCTTGACGAGTACGACCGCGGCGTCGTGAAGAGGCACGAAGGGACGCGGCGCGACAAGGAGGACGACCGGACGCGCCACATGGTCGCGTTGCGCGCGCAGACCGGGATTGTCTTTCTGATGTACCGCTCGGACAGCGCGATCGATGCCCTGATTACGAAGGGTGCGGCGGGTGCGCCCCTCCTCGAGGCGCCGGCCTCCGACGGCGTGACGCACACCGTCTGGCGGCTTCCGGCGGAGGACGCAGCGGCTGCGGTCGAAGCGTTCGCCGCGCTGCCGGCAATCTACATCGCTGACGGGCATCACCGGATCGCCAGCGCGGCGCGCGCTCGCACCGAGCTGGCCGAGACCAATCCGATGGCGGCCTCGCGTTTCTTCCTCGGCGTGGCGTTTCCCGACACCGAGACGCGGATCCTGCGCTACAACCGGACGGTCGCCGACCTGGGCGACTACACGCCGGCGCAGTTCGTGGAGGCAATTGCGTCACGCCTGCCGGTAACCGATGGCGGTCGTCCCACACCGGCCAAGCGGCGCTGCGCGATGTATGTCGGCGGCGCGTGGCGGACGATCGACGTGGGCGCAGCGATCCCGTCGTCGGGACCCGAAGCGGACGTGCCTCGCCTCGACGCGGGCCTGCTGGAGACCGAGGTGTTCGCCAGCGTGATGGGGATCACGGATATTCGGAACGACGCGCGCGTGACGTTTGCCGGCGGTCGGAAGGGCGCACCGGAGGCTCTCGCCCGGGCCGTCGACGCCGGCGAGGCCGCAGTCGCCTTTTCGCTCGCTCCGGTCACGCCGGATGAGCTGATTGCCGTTTCCGACCACGGCGGCGTCATGCCTCCCAAGTCGACCTGGTTCGACCCCAAGCTCCGGGACGGACTGTTGATCCACCGGATATAGTCCGCATGCGCCGGCAGCTTCTCCGACGGCGGGCCTCAAGAGGCGCAGATCCATAGATGACCAACCGTATCCACAACTTCGGCGCCGGCCCCGCCGTCCTTCCGGGGCCGGTCCTTGAGCAGGCGCGCAATCACCTCCTGGCGCTCCCCGGCGTCGGCATGTCGGTCCTCGAGATTAGCCACCGCTCGAAGGCGTTCGACGAGATCCTTACCGCGGCGGAAACGAACATCCGCGCGCTCGCGGGCGTCCCGGACGAGTACCACGTCCTCTTCCTGCAGGGAGGCGCGACGCTTCAGTTTTCCATGGTGCCGATGAATCTTCTGCCGCAGGGGGGGAGCGATGCGGCGGACTATATCCTTACCGGCTCCTGGGCGCGGCAGGCGGCGGCGGAAGCGGGGAAGTTCGGCACGGTGCGCATCGCCGGAACTACCCAGGCGGAAGGCTTCCGCCGTCTTCCGGCGCAGGACGAACTGACCCTCAGCGGCGACGCCGCGTACGTCCATGTCACGACGAACAACACGATCGTCGGCACCCAGTGGGGCTCCATGCCGGACACCGGCGATGTCCCGCTGGTGATCGATGCTTCGTCCGACATCTTCAGCCGACCTGTCGACATTGCACGGTATGGACTGATCTACGCTGGCGCCCAGAAGAACCTGGGACCGGCCGGCGTGACCCTCGTGATCATTCGCCCGGATCTGGCTGAGCGCGGACGGGCGTCGCTGCCGAAGCTGCTTCGGTACGCGACACACGTCCAGGGGGAGTCGCGCGCAAACACGCCCCCGGTCTTCGCGATCTACCTGGTGTCGCTCGTCACCGCCTGGCTGCGCGAGCAGGGGGGGCTTGCCGCGATGGCGGAGCGGAATGCGCGCAAGGCGGCACTCCTCTACGCCGCCGTCGACCGGACCGGCTTCTACCGTGGCGTTGCCGAACCGGAGCACCGCTCGCTGATGAACGCGACGTTCCGTCTGGCGGACGAGGCGCTCGAATCGCAGTTCGCCGCCGAGGCGGAGGCAGCGGGGCTGGCCGGACTCAAGGGCCACCGCTCCGTGGGCGGTCTACGTGCGTCGCTCTACAACGCCTGCCCGGTGGAGGCGGTGGAGGCGCTCGTCGACTTCATGGTCGAGTTCGAGCGCCTTCACGGTTGAGTATCGACGCGTGCGCCAGTCGGCCCGTCATGTTACCCTACATGGCTTGTGTGCCTACCGCCCGGTTTTGGCGGTCGGGGCCGCGTCGGTTGAAACCGCCGGGCCTCGGACTACTGGAGGGCTGAGTTGCTCATATCGCTCTTGATCTCGTTGGCCATCACGCTGGTGCTGGTGCAGATGGCGGTCTTTTCCACCACGATCTACCTGCACCGTGCTGCGACGCACCGCGCTCTGGTGCTGCACCCGGCGGTCGCCTGGGTGTTTCGCGCCGCGCTCTGGGTCACGACCGGACTGAATGTCCGCCAGTGGGTCGCCGTCCACCGGAAGCACCACGCCTTCACCGACGAGGAGGGTGACCCGCACAGCCCGCACCTCAAGGGATTCTGGTCGGTGCAGCTCGGCAACGTCTTTCACTACGCCCGCGAGGCGCGCGATCAGGACGTGCTTGAAAAGTACGCCCGCGACATCAAGGTCGACTGGTGGGAGCGGAACGTATTTGGTTACGGTGTCGCCGGCCCGTTGATCGGCATTACAGCGCTCTGCGTAATCTGCGCGACGGCCGGTCTGGGGGTCGGCTGGGCCCTCCTGGCCGGCGGGTTGCATGGGGTGCTGTACGTCTTTGTGCTCTCGCCGTCGATCAATGGCCTCTGCCACTATCACGGCTACCGGAACTTCGAGAATACGGCGACCAACATCCGGCTGATTGCGCTCATCACCGGCGGCGAGGGACTGCACAACAACCACCACGGCTTCCCGCGCAGCCCGAAGTTCAGCGTGGGGCGCAAGTGGTCTGAGATCGATCCCGCCTGGCTGCTCATCTGGTGCCTTACGAAGCTCGGCCTGGCAGAGCCGTACCGGACCATAGAAGAGCACGAAGCACGCGCGGACGGGCAGCCACAGGAAACCTAGCCGCCCGGCCGCTGGTATGCACAGGGAGTCGTGCGGCAAGCCGACGGGTCGGTCGTTTGCGCCAACTGCAACCGCCTGGTTGGCGTCAAAGAGGAGCACTGCCCCTACTGCGGGGCATGGCGCCCCGGACTGTTCGGCTGGGCGCCCGCCCTCCGGCTGATCGTCGGCGCGCGCGTCGACCCGATCGTCCTGATCATTGGCACGTGCGTCACCCTCTATGCAGTAGCGCTGCTGCTGCAGCCTGACGCGATCTTCGCTGGCGGCGGCCTCCTCTCGATCCTCTCGCCGGGCCGGCGCGCCCTCTACCAGCTCGGCATGACCGGCGGCATTGCCTGGCAGCTCGGGTGGTGGTGGACGCTAGTCACCGCCATATACCTGCATGGCGGCCTGTTGCACATCTTCTTCAACGTGATGTGGATCCGCAATCTCGGCCCGGCGGCCGTCGAGGCGTTCGGCCCGGCAAGGTCCTTCGTGCTGTTCAACTTCGCGGGAGCGGTCGGGTTCCTGGTCTCGAACATGATGTCGGGCGCAACGACGATCGGTGCGTCGGGTGCCGTCTTCGGCCTGCTCGCCGCCCTGATCGTGTATGGCCGGAAGCGGGGAAGTTCGGTCGTGACGCAACAACTCTGGCAGTGGGCGATCATCCTTGGGATCTTCGGTTTCATCCTCCCGGGCGTGAACAACTGGGCGCACGGCGGGGGCTTCGCCGGCGGCTGGATCGCGGCGAGCCTGATGGGGTTCAACGACGAACGGCGTGAAAGCGCCGCGGTCATGCTGACCGCACTCGGCCTGATTCTCGTCACCGCCATCGGCATCGCCCTGTCGTTCTACAACATTCACAACCTGCTGCTGACGGGCTAGCGCGTCCTTACGGGCGCGTCCGTCACAAGCTCCCAGGGCCCGCCGTGGCCGCCGGCCGTCGGCGCCGTCTCGGCCTCCGCCGCCGCAGGCGCGGCGGCGGCCCCTGCTCGAGCTGATCCCGCCAACGCTCCAGCGCGTTCGGAGCCTGCCCATGAATCTCCAGCCACGTCAGGGCCTCGGGAAAGCTGGTATTCGCCAGGATGCTCCGGACCTCCCCGGGCGGCGGGCCGGGCTGAGTCAGCCGCGGGAGCATCACCAGCAGCCGCCGCAGGTACTCCGCATCGCGCCGGGGTACGGTCAGATCGCCCAGGGTGACACGCACCGTCCGGTCGTCGCGTGCCGGCGGCGTCAGCTCGATCCGCATCACCGGCGTCACCAGGCTCCCGAGCAGCACGGCGTTGGTCAGCGTTTCGGGCGCCGAGCCGTGGCGGTTGCGGTAGGTGTCGAGCCGGTCGAGTGAAGTCCAGAGCGGCGTCTTCGGCCGGACACGGTCCACTTCGGGCGCGATCTGCCTCAGTAATCCGCTCCGCGACAGCAATCTGAACGTTTCCGTTGCGGCGCCGCTCCGGAGCAGCTTGTACACCTCTTCCATCAGGCGTGCCGGCGCCGCGTGGGCTATCTCGCTGGCGTGCCGGCGGATTGCCTCCCGCACCGGAGGGTCGAGACGAAAACCGAGGCGCGCGGCGAAGGCGACCGCACGGATCATCCGGACCGGATCCTCGATGAATCGCTCGTTCGGGTCGCCGATGCAGCGGATGAGCTTGCGGCGCAGATCCCTCATGCCGCCGACGTAGTCGATGACCGCGAAGGTTGAGATGTCGTAGAAGAGCGCGTTGATGGTGAAGTCGCGCCGGAACGCATCCTCCTCTGGCGTGCCGAACGTATTGTCACGCTTGATCGGCCGCCGTTCCGCTTCGCCGTTTTCGCTACCGCCTCCGGCCTCTGCAGCCGCTTCGTGATCGGGCACCTGGCGCCGGAAGGTCGCCACTTCAATCGTCTTGTCCCCGAACCTGACGTGCGCGAGTCGAAACCGCCGTCCGATGATCCAGCAGCGTCGGAAGATGCGCTTCACCTCGTTCGGATGCGCGGACGTCCCGATGTCGAAGTCCTTCGGTATCCGCTCCAGCAGGAGGTCTCGCACTCCGCCCCCGACGAGATAGGCGGTGTGGTTCCGCTTCCGGATCTGCCGCAGCACGAAGAGGGCGTCGGGATCGATGTTCGCGCGCGAAATCGGATGGTCCGCCCGGGAAATGATCGTCGGGGCTGTCACGACCAACAGTACTCTAGCAAGTTACCGGAACGCACCGGGGCTTTCACTGCGGGCTCATCCGGGCTTCCGGCTTCTAGCCCTTGGCGTCCTTCCAGTTCCTGCCGATGCCGAGGTCGACCGTCAACGGAACGTCGAGTCGGGCGGCGGACTCCATCTTCTGGCGAACCAGGGCCGCGACCTCTTCTGCCGACCGCTCGGGACATTCGAGGAGAAGCTCGTCGTGAACCGTGAGGATCATCTTCACGTCGTTTGGAAGAGCGCGGTGGACATCCAGCATGGCGCGTTTCAGGATGTCGGCCGCTGTCCCCTGGATCGGCATATTGACGGCGATGCGCTCGGAAGCGTGGCGCGCCATGACGTTGCGGCTGATGATGTCGGGGACCCGGCGCCGCCGCGAGAAGAGCGTCGTCACTTCACCGGACGCCCGCGCCCGGTCGAGCGTGTGATCGATGAACTCGCGAACCTTCGGGAAGCCGTCGAAGTAGGCGTCGACGAAGCGCTGGGCCGCCTTCTGGGAGACACCGATGTCCTTCGACAACGTGAATGCGGTCTTTCCGTAGAGGAGTGCGTAGTTGATGACCTTCGCGCGGCGGCGCAGCTCGTGTGGGTCGAGCCCGCTGTCGTCGCCGAAGACCTGGTGGGCGGTCCTGTCGTGGATGTCGTCGCCACGCCGGAAAGCGCTGATCAGGTTCGGGTCGGACGAGAGGTGGGCCAGGACGCGCAGTTCGATCTGGGAGTAGTCGGCCGAAATCAGCACGGAGCCTTCCGGCGCGATAAACGCGGCACGGATCTCGCGGCCGATCGCGGTCCGGATCGGGATGTTCTGCAGGTTCGGATCGCTGCTGCTGAGGCGGCCGGTGGCGGCAACCGCCTGGTTGAAGCTGGTGTGGACGCGGCCTGTCTCGGGGTTGACCAGTTGCGGCAGCGCGTCGATGTAGGTGCCCTTCAGCTTGGCGAGGCTGCGCCACTCCAACACCAGGCGTGGCAGGTCGTGCACGTTTGCCAGCTCTTCAAGGACGTCCACCGAGGTCGACGCCACGCGGGTCTTGCCGGTCCGCTTGAGTGAGGGTAACTGCAGCTTGTCGAACAGGATCGTCGAGAGTTGCTTCGGCGAGGCGATGTTGAATTCCTCGCCGGCGAGTGCGTGGATCTCCTGCTTGAAGCCGGCCAGTTGCCTTTCCATTGCGACCGACTGTTCCGCGAGTGCGCGCGTGTCGATCAGGACGCCGGCGCGCTCGATGTCGGCGAGCACCGGAATGAGCGGCAGCTCCATTTTCCGGTAGAGAGTTTCCAGGCCGTCCTCCCGCAGTTCCGCGGCGAGCCGGTCGGCGACCTGCAGCGTCAGGTCACACTGTTCGTTCGCCCATGGAGCGGTGGCGTCGGCCGGGACGTCAGCGAAACTGACCGTCTTCGCCCCCTTGCCCACGATGTCGGCGGCGGGCGCCGGCTTGCGGCCGAGCAGCTCTAGCGCGATCTGATCCAGTTCGTGGTTGGGACGATTCGCTTCAAGCAGGTAGCTGGCGATCATCGTGTCGAGATCGAGGCCGCCGAGCCGGATCGCCTGCCGGCCCAGGACGATCAATGCCTGCTTCAGGTCGTGACCGTTAACCGGGAGCCGTGGGTCCGCCAGCACCTTTCCGATCGCGGCGAGCGCCCTCCGGCGATCGAGCGAGGTGCTGTCCGCCAGCGTCCGGTGGCCGAGTGGAACGTAGCGCGCATGACCCTTGCCGGCAGAGAGCGCCAAGCCGACCAGATCCCCTTCCACCGCGTGTGGCGTGTCCCTCACGACCGTGAGGCCGACGCGGCCGGCCGTGGCGACGGCGTCCATCAGCCCCTCCAGATCGGCGTCGGTCCGAACCCTGCCGTAATCGGTCCCGACGGTTGCGGCGGTCGGGGCGTAGTCTGCGATCAGCGTTCTGAAGCCGAGGTCGGAGAAGAGCGCGAAGCAACGTTCGTTCGACGGACCGCGGTAGCGGAGAGCATCCGCGTCGAACGGAACCGGGACGTCAATCCGAATGGTGACCAGTTCCCGACTGTGGCGGGCCTCGTCGCTATGCTGTTCGAGCGCATTGCGGTAGCGCTTCGACTGGACAGCTTCCGTGCCGTCGAGCAGTGCGTTGAGTGAGCCGAACTGATTGATCAGCTTCCGCGCGCCCTTCTCGCCGATGCCGGGTACGCCCTTGACGTTGTCAACCGCGTCGCCCATCAGCGAGAGAACGTCGATCACTTGGCCCGGCATCACCCCGAACTTCGCCTTCACGCCTTCGGCGTCGTACCAGGTGCCCGGGTCGCGCGGATTGAAAACACGGATGCTGTCGCTTACGAGTTGAAAGAAATCCTTGTCGCCGGTGACGATAGCGACGTCGAAGCCGGCGGCCTGGGCCTGAGCTGCAACAGTGCCGATCACGTCGTCCGCTTCGACCCTCTCGTGCGTCAGGATCGGGACGCCGAGTGCTTCGCACGCTTGGTGGACCGTGGGCGCCTGAACCCGGAGCTCGTCCGGCATCGGCGTACGATTCGCCTTGTACTCGGCGTCGAGCTCGGTGCGAAACGTGGGGCCGCGCAGATCGAACGCGGCGGCGAGCAGCGTCGGCCGGTGGTCCGCAATCAGCTTCCGGAGCATCGTTACGAAGCCGTAGACGGCGTTCGTCGGGCGCCCGTCGGGGGCCGTGAGCCCCCGGACGCCGTGGTAGGCGCGGTACATCTGCGAGCTGCCGTCGATGAGAAAAAGCGTGTCGGCCACTAGGAGCCCGTGGTGAAACCCGGCGTAGCACCGAGAGCGGTGAGGCGCCCGCCTGGCAAGGCGCGACGAGGGAGCATATCGGCCATATGCCACCGGGGAGCAACGCCGTTCAGGCGGAATGCGTCGCCGCTCGAATGCAGCGGCGGTTTCACCATGGCTGGTTAAGGGGACGCGACATAGCCGCGCCTTGCGCGCACGTTGTAACGCTGTTCGTTGCGCACGCGGACTTCGATCTCGTGCCACGCGCCGTCCGCATGGCCGGGGGCCGGGTAGCCGAGGTAGTACTGGCGACTCAGTTCGTCGGCGATGCCGGCCGTCGCGGGGTCGAGGTCACTCGGCTCATTGATGATCTCGGTCCGGCCTCCGCTGTGGTCGGTAATGTCACGCAACGCGCCGGCGTTCACCCGTTCGCCGCGTCCGATGCCCGCTCCCGGAAACGGACCCTGCCCGGGGATCGGCGGCACCGGCGCGCGGTTGCCCCCGGGGACCGGGAACGGAATCCGCGGCGGACGGGTCTGCGGGATCGGCTGGCGGGGTACCGGTCGTCCCCTGAAGACGGAGACGGGGCCGTCGATGCCGATCGCGTAGACGAGCACCTCGGTCCGGCGGATCAGCTGCTGTAGCGACCGGTCATCCGTCTCGCTGTTGGTGTCGTTTCCATCCGAGATGACCACCACCGCCTTCTTCCGGTGGCGGCCCGTTTCCGCCATCCGCACCGCTTCCGCCACCGCGTCGTAGAGGGCGGTGCCGCCGGTCGGGCGAATCCCGCCGAGCGCGCGGCTGACGCGTGCGGGATCGGTGGTCCAGTCATGCACCAGACGGGGCTGGTAGCTGAAGCGGTAGAGAAAGATCTCGTCCTCCGGACCGAGCAGGTCGAATAGAAAACGATCGAGCGCGTCCCGCGCCGCCGCCATCCGTTCGCCCTCCATACTGCCGGACGTGTCGAGCACGATGCCGAGGCTGACCGGCACCCGTTCTCGGCTGAAATGCGTGATCCTCCGAGGCTCGCCGTCGTCGTATACCAGGAAGTCGTCCTGATCGAGTGTCGTGACGAAGCGGCCGCGACCGTCGGTCACGGTGACGGAGACATTGATCAGCTCGACGCCGGAACGGAAGCGGAACGCGGCGAGCGTGTCGTTGTCCTGCGCGGCGGCGCGAGAGGAGAGCGGGAGGTGCAACAGGATGACGGTCGCAGCGGCGATGGCGATGGGTGGCCGCCGTGTCGCGAATGCAGTCATGAGTCGGCTCCTTCCAGTTCGGCAGACGCCGGCGGGCGAAGATCGACGTGCGGGAGCGTGGCTTCGTCGATCACGAAGCTGATCCGGTACCGGCTGACGCCATCGGCCGGGATCTCGACGACGAACGGAGACGCGGTGCCCGGCGCGAGGACGGGGGCGGGGATCGCCGTTCGGCGGCTGGCGATCATCGCTCCGGTCTCGTCGAACGCCATGGCGACGACGAAGAGTTCTGCCAGCGTGGTGGCGTCGGACGGGTTCCGAACCGAGCCGCTGATGGCGAGCAGCGGGCCGACTGCGTCGTGCTCGAGGGCAAGCAGCTCGACCGGTGGGTGCGTGGCGCCCGGCGCGCGCTCGGCGCCGTCGCGCGAAAGGGCGACGAACCCGACGGCCAGGACTGTCGCGACGGCAGCGGCGGCCGCGGCGAGGGCGGTAAGACGGTTGCCGAGCGTAGATGCGGACTCGGGGGCCGGATTGAAGAACGGCAGGTCGCTTCCTCGCTCAGGTCCGGCCGGGAGTTCCGGATCACCCTCGGGCGTGTCGTCGGCAGCCTCGAGGCGGAGTTCCTCGGCGAGCGCCGCCACGCGGGCGTCGAAGCGACGCCGTTCCTCACGGACGAGGCTGTACGTCACGATGCCCAGCGCGATGGCGATCAGCAGCGACAGGATCGTGATGGCGCTGAACGCAAGGGTCATCGCCTACCTCAGCCGGAACTCCATGGCGACTTCGACCACGACCGCGACCGGCGCGTCGTTGCGCCGGGCGGGGACGAACTGCCAGGCGCGCATGGCGTAAATGGCGGCTTCGTCCAGTCCGTGGCCGAGGCTGCGGAGGACCCGGATGTCGCCTACCGATCCGTCGGCGAGAACGATCACCTCGAGCACCACCTCACCTTCGATGCGGCGCCGCCGAGCCTCGCCGGTGTAATCGGGCTGCACTTCGCGACGGATTGCCGGGGGCGTGATCCCGGCGCCCGGCCGGTACGGGCCGCCGCCGGTGCCGGCGCCGGTCCCCGGGCCGAGGCCCGCGCCCTGGCCGGCGCCGATGCCGCGGCCGTCGCCGTCGCCGACCCCCCCGTTGGCGCCCGGGCCTTGGGTTCTCGAGGCGCGGTTGCTGCGCAACTCATCGATCAGACCCAGCCGGTCCTGCATGTCGGCCCGCGCCTCCATCAGCGGCGCGACGATCTGCGGCAGGTCCTTCGGCTCGATCGGCTCAAGCTCCGGCTCATCGATTGGCTCGACCGCGGCCGGTTCTTCGCGCGGCGGAACCGGGCTGCTGATCCGGCTTGTCCCTTCACGCTCGGCAGGGGGAGGCGGCAACGGCTGGCGCAGGCCGCCGCCGCCACCGCCACCACCCGGGCCCGGGTCGGCGACGAAGACCAGCCGCGACAGTGCAGGTCCGTTCGGATCTACCAGACTGCCGGTGGTGGCGGGATTGGCCATCGCCAGCATGATTGCGACGATCAGGACGATGGCGTGGAGTGCCGCGGTCAACGTCGTGGCGCGGCCGTGGGTCGGGGGGTCGTCGACCGTGCGATCGAGTTGCGACGCCCCGAACCCGATCCGGAGCGGGCGGAACGGGTTGCGCCGGAGCCAGCGGACCGCGCGCACCGCTTCGGACTGGCGCAGGAGCGCGCCGTCGACCGTGGCCACTTCGCCGGAGGCAATGAGGCGCGTGACGGCGTGGGGAGGGACACGCGCCACAGCGGCGATTTCCTTCGCGCCGTACACCTCGAGGGCGGGGGAAGAAACTGCCGGAGCGGCTTCGGCGTTTCCGTGTCTCGTCATCAGGGGCGGACCGCTTCGAAGAACTGCTTTCCGTCGCGTTCGGCCAGCAGGCGGGCGGCCCGGAAGCCTTCGGCATCGAGCGCGCCCTTCGCGCCGCCGTTCGTGACGTACGTCCGGTCGAGCGTGCGTTGCGAAAACATGGCGCCAAGGCCGCCGCGCGGCGCGGTTTCGATAACAATGATCCGTCCACCGGGACGGAGGACACGGAGCGACTGCTGCAGGCAGAGCACTCGCTGATTCATTCGGAGCGCTCCGAGCAGCCCCGGGATGACGACGACGTCAACCGACTCAGGGTCGCAAGGCAGCGCGGAGAGACTGCCTCTCAGGATATCGATCAGGACGCCCACCTGTTCGCCGGCGCGCCGGATCGCATCCGCTTCGTCCGGCGTCTCGACGACGGCGGCGGCAGTCCCGCTGATACCCGCCACGCGGGCGAGCTGGGCGATCAGTACCGGATCCCGACCGCCCAACTGCAGCACCGAGGCACCCAGTTTCAGACCGACCATCGACACTTCGAGGTCGCGAGGGCCAGCGCGCGACTGGCGCATGAACGGCAGCTTGAACGGCGCCATGTGACTCTCTCCATGATATAGTCTCCGCCCGTGCCGCTCTCAGGTGATATCGCCCCGGCCACGGGGCGATTGGGCATTCTCCTTGCTGGCCTCGGCGCCGTCAGCACCACGCTCATTGCCGGCGTTCACGCGATCCGCAAGGGGCTGGCGGCGCCCACGGGGTCGCTGACACAGATGGGAACGATCCGCCTCGGCAAGCGGACCGACAACCGGTCGCCACTGATCCGGGATTTCGTGCCGCTCGCCGCGCTCGACGACCTGGTCTTCGGCGGCTGGGACATCTTCGAGGACAACTGCTACGAGGCGGCCTGTAAGGCGGAAGTGCTCCAGGGGGCGCTGCTCGATCAGGTGCAGCCGGAGCTCGAGGCGGTCGCGCCCTGGCCCGCGGTGTTCGATCAGCATTACGTCAAGAGGCTCAAAGGCACCCACGTCAAGACCGGCGCGAACAAGAAGGAGTTGGCGGAGCAGTTGATCGCGGACATCCGCCGGTTCCGGGAAGAACAACAGGTTGACCGCCTCGTCCTGATCTGGTGCGGCAGCACCGAGATCTTCATGGAAGAAGCACCGGTTCACCAGTCGCTGGAGGCGTTCGAGGCGGGCCTGGAGACGTCGGACCCGGCGATTCCTTCTTCGATGATCTATGCCTACGCGGCAGTCCGGGAGGGAATCCCGTACGCGAACGCCGCGCCGAATCTGAGCGCCGATATTCCCGCCCTGGAGGAACTGGCGCTGCAGACTGGGTCGCCGCTTGCCGGGAAGGATCTCAAGACCGGGCAGACCCTGATGAAGACGATGATCGCGCCCGGGCTCAAGGCTCGGCTGCTTGGCGTCTCCGGCTGGTATTCCACCAATATCCTGGGGAACCGGGATGGCGAGGTGCTCGACGATCCGGAGTCGTTCAGGACGAAGGAGGAGAGCAAGAAGTCGGTGCTCGATCACATCCTGCAGCCGGAGCTCTACCCCACGCTGTACGACAACCTGCACCACGTCGTCCGGATCAACTACTACCCGCCGCGCGGCGACAACAAGGAGGGCTGGGACAACATCGATCTGGTCGGGTGGCTCGACTATCCGATGCAACTGAAGATCAATTTCCTTTGCCGCGACAGCATCCTGGCGGCGCCGATCGTGCTCGACGTGGCGCTGTTTCTCGACCTGGCGCGGCGCTCCGGCATGCGCGGCATTCAGGAGTGGCTATCCTTCTATTTCAAGAGCCCGATCCATGCGCGCGGCCTCTACCCGGAACATGATCTGTTCATTCAGTTGATGAAGCTGAAGAACACGCTCCGCCACCTCCGGGGGGAGGAGTTGATTACGCATCTCGGGCTCGAGTATTACGACTGACGAGGCGCAATGGCGTACGGTCGCACCCAGGCGGTGCTCATCGGCGGCGCGTTCAACGGAATCCTGTCGGCGCTGCCGATCGTCGGCGCCGCCAACATCTGCTGCTGCCTCTGGGTGACGGGTGGCGGCGCAATCACCGCCTGGCTCATGCAGCAGGGCCGGACCGTGGCGATGCGGGTGGCCGATGGCGCGATCGGCGGCGCCCTGGCCGGCCTGGCCGGTGCGTTCTTCTACACGGCGGTTGCCACACCGATCGGCCTCGTGATGGCGCCGGAGGTGGAGGCGGTGACCGAGATGATGGTCAGGAGCGGAGTTCCGGCGGAGATCGCTCAGTTCTACGAGGCGGTGACGGGCGACGTCATCCTGATGGCCACCCTGAATCTGGGCTTGTGGCTGGTGGTCGGTGTCATCTTCTCCACCGTCGGGGGCCTGCTCGGGGCGCTATTCGCCAGCCGGGGTGCGCCGCCGCCTGCGCCCCCCGCCGCATCGTCCGGCGCACCGGTCGTGCCGCCCCCGCCAATTGCCCCGGACGCGTGACGGAGATTGACTCGCTTGGGTGAGCCGATTTCCGCGGCCGCAACGTGCCACGTCCGGACCACCCGATTGGGGAACCCCGGGCCGTGCGTCTGCGTCCATGCCCTTAGAGGAGCCCGTGGTGAAACCCTCACTACATTCGAGCGGCGATGCATCCCGCCTGAACGGCGTTGCTCCTCGGTCGCCGCTCTCGGTGCTACGCGGGGTTTCACCACGGGCTCCTAGCGATCGATGCCGATGATCCAGACGCGCGACCTCTGGAAGAGTTACCCGATGGGAACCGAAACGGTTCACGCGCTGCGTGGCGTTTCACTCGACATCGAGCGGGGAGAGTTCGTCGCCATCATGGGTCCGTCCGGTTCGGGGAAGTCGACGCTGATGAACCTGATCGGCTGTCTCGACACGCCCACGACCGGGCACTACGCGTTGAACGACAAGGACGTCAGCCGGATGAACGACGACGAGCTGGCGCGGATTCGGAATCAGGAGATCGGCTTCGTCTTCCAGACCTTCAACCTGTTGCCGCGCGCAACCGCGCTGCATAACGTGGAGTTGCCGCTGATATACGCCGGCATGCCGACGGCGCGACGGCGCAGGCGGGCGGTCGCGGCGCTCGAGCTGGTGGAGCTGGAGGAACGGATGAGCCACCGGCCGAACGAGCTCTCGGGCGGCCAGCGGCAGCGCGTCGCGATTGCACGCGCGCTGGTGAACGAACCGTCCATCCTCCTGGCGGACGAACCGACGGGAAATCTGGACTCGAAGACCGGCGTCGAGATCATGGCGATCTTCGAGGGGTTGCACCGAGCGGGAAACACGATCGTCCTGATCACGCACGAGGCGGAGGTGGCGAACCACGCACACCGGGTGATTCAGCTCCTGGACGGCGCCATCCACTCGGACGGCCCCGGGGCTGGCGTTGGTGTACAACCGTCGCCGCCGGCGCCGTAGTGCACCCGGGGGCGGAGTCAGTGGGTTTCCTTGTGGGTGCCGAAGACTTCGCGCAGCGTATCGGCCACTTCGCCGACAGTCGCTTTTGCTTCGACCGCCGCGATGATAGGGGGAACCAGGTTGGCGTCACCGCGCGCGGCGGTGTCGACCGCCTCCAGCGCACCCTGTGTCGAGCGCTCGTCCCGCGCGGCGCGCAGCGCCGCGACCCGCGCTGATTGATCCTGTTCCACCCGCGGATCGATCGGGTTGGGCTCAATCGGACGGCTCTCGGTGTCGGCGAAGCGGTTGACCCCGACGACGATTGCCTCGCCCGCGTCGATAGCCTGCTGCGCCCGGTAGGCCGACTCCTGGATCTCGCGCTGAATCCAACCCGACTCGACCGCGGCCAGAACGCCGCCCTGCTGCCCGATCGCGTCGAGGATGGCCAGTGCTTCTGCCTCCAGGCGGTTGCAGGTCGCCTCGATGGTCCAGGCGCCGCCGACCGGATCGACCGTGCGGGTCACCCCGGACTCCGCCGCGATAATCTGCTGCGTCCGAAGGGCGATCCGAGCCGCCTCCTCCGTCGGCAGCCCGAGAGCTTCGTCCCGCCCGTTGCAGTGGAGCGACTGCGTCCCCCCCAGCACCGCCGCCATCGCCTGCAGCGCGACGCGGACGATGTTGTTGTCCGGCTGCTGCGCGGTCAGCGTGCTCCCGGCGGTCTGCGTGTGGAAACGAAGCTGCTGCGCCTTGGGCGAAGTGGCGCCGACGCGGTCGCGCATCAGCGTCGCCCAGAGGCGGCGCGCGACGCGGAACTTCGCTATCTCTTCCAGAATACGGTTGTGCGCGTTGAAGAAGAAGGAGAGCCGGGCGCCGAAGGAGTTGACGTCCAGTCCGCGCTCGCGGGCCGCCTCGACGTAGGCCAGCGCGTGGGCGAAGGTGAAGGCGAGCTCCTGCGCGGCTGTCGCGCCCGCCTCCCGGATGTGATAGCCGCTGATCGATATCGGATGCCAGCGCGGCATGTCGCGCTCGCAGAACGCGACGACATCGGTGACGAGCCGCATCGAGGCACGCGGCGGAAAGATCCAGGTGCCGCGCGCCACGTATTCCTTGAGGATGTCGTTCTGCACGGTGCCCGCCAGCGCGCGCGGTTCGACCCCTTGCCGCCTTGCCGCGGCAACGTAGAGCGCCAGCAGGATGATCGCCGTTGCGTTGATCGTCATCGAGGTGGAGACGCGGTCGAGCGGGATGCCCTCGAAAAGGTGCGACATGTCCTCGATGGAATCGATCGCGACGCCGACACGGCCCACTTCGCCCGCGGCGAGGGCGTGGTCGGAGTCGTAGCCGATCTGTGTCGGCAGGTCGAAGGCGACACTCAGGCCGCTGACGCCCTGATCGAGGAGGTACCGATAGCGCCGATTCGATTCGGCGGCGGTCCCGAAGCCTGCGTATTGCCGCATCGTCCAGAGGCGGCCCTGATACATCGTCGGGTAGATGCCGCGAGTGAACGGAAACGTGCCCGGTGCGCCGAGCCGATCCGCGTCGGTGCCGGACAGATCGGCTGGGCGGTGGACATTCGCGGACATCGTTGAACGATCCTAACAGCAGCCCGGCTGGTCGACAGCCTCCACACTGGCGGCGCCCGGCCTACTCGGTCGGCTGGGTCGGTTCGTCCGCGGCGATGCGAAGGGCGCGAAGGAAGCGGCGGTCGTTCGCAGTGATTTCCGGCGGGGAGAAGGGGGGCTCGATGGTGGTGGTGGTGGCGGCCGGCCGTTTTGCCGCGCCATTCTCTTCGAGGTCGCCATGGCGGGAGCCGAAGCCGATTTCCGCCTCGAGCGAGACGCGCAACTCATAGCCCGCGGCGCGGGCCTTCTCGCGGCACGCTTCCACGCGGGGATTGCTGGACACGGCGCCGCCGATCGCATCGGCGAGTTCGTGTGCCAGACGGGTCATGATGTCGTCGTCCATCGGGGTGTCTCCGGCCGGGTCGGCGTGGGGCATGCGCGGAGGGAATCCTGTTTGGGAAAGACGCATGGCCATTCTAGGACCGCGCGGCGCGGCTGTCAAGAGACAACCACGTCATGTGGAGTAAGTTGTGTGGTTACACCACAATATGCTGTGGTTCTGCTTTCCGGGCAGCCTGCTGATCCAACGAGGACTGGCCGCCGGGCTACTCCAGCCAGGGGCGAAGGTCCCGCCCGGTCATTTCCCTGGGAACTTCCAGGCCGGCAAGGTGGAGCAGGGTGGGCGCGACATCCCGGAGCGTGCCGTCGCGGAGGGCAAGGCGCTTTCCCGCCAGCTCGCCGGCGACCAGGAGGATCGGAACCGGGTTGGCGGTGTGGGCGGTGTGGGGGCCGTTCCGCTCGCGGTCCCACATCTGTTCGGCGTTGCCGTGGTCGGCGGTCACCAGCACGCTTCCGCCGACGGAAGAAACCGTGGGGACGATCCGGGCAAGGCAGCGGTCGAGCGTCGAGACCGCCGCGACGGCAGCGTCCAGTTTGCCGGTATGACCTACCATGTCGGCGTTCGCAAAGTTGCAGATGATGACGTCGTGTCGTCCCGCCGCGACATCCGCCAGTAGCTCGGCGGTTATCCCTTCGGCGCTCATTTCCGGCTGCAGGTCGTAGGTGGGCACCTTGGCGGACGGCACCAGGATCCGATCCTCCCCCACGTGGGGCGGCTCCGTCCCGCTGTTGAAGAAGTAGGTGACGTGCGCGTACTTCTCGGTTTCCGCCAGCCGGAGGTTCGTCCGCCCGCCGGCAGCGAGCACCTCGGCGACGTTGCCGCTGAACGAGAGCGGGTCGAACGCGACCGGCAGTCCGTACTTCGCGTCGTACTCGGTCAGCGTCGTCACCGCGAACGTCGGCGCCCCGTGCCGCTCGAAGCCGTCGAAGCGGTCGTCACCCAGCGCCAGGGCTCGAGTCAGTTGCCGTGCCCGGTCGGCGCGGAAGTTTAAAAATATGACCTCGTCGCCTTCGCGGATCGGCCCGACCGGCGCATCGTCCGCATCGACCACTACACCCGCCTCGATGAACTCGTCGGTGACACCCTCCGCGTACGCCGATCGCACCAGCGACGCCGCGTCGGTCGCGGTCCGGCCAAGGCCATGGACGATTGCGTCGTAGGCGCGCCGGGTGCGATCCCAGCGCCGGTCGCGGTCCATCGCGTAGTAGCGGCCAGTCACCGTCGCCACGCGCCCGACGCCCGCATCGGCAAGCGTCCGCTCCAGCGTCGCGACGTCGTCCGCCGCTGCGTTCGGTGCGCAGTCGCGCCCGTCGGTGAGCACGTGGAGGAACAGGTGCTCGACCCGCCGCCGCCGGGCCATCTCGACAAGCGCCACGGCGTGCCGGAGGTGGCTGTGGACGCCGCCGCTCGAAACCAGGCCGACCAGATGCAGCGCCCGTCCTCCCGTTCCGCCCCGCGCCATCGCGTCGGCGAGCGCGCGGTTCTCGAAAAAGTCACCTTCCGCGATGCTCCGGTCGATGCGGGTCAGGTCCTGATAGACAATCCGACCTGCCCCGAGGTTCATATGGCCCACCTCGGAGTTGCCCATCTGGCCGGGCGGCAGGCCTACCGCTTCGCCGGAGGCGACGAGCGACCCATGCGGAAAGCGCTCTAGCAACTCGGTCCACGCCTCGGTTCGGCCGAGCGCAATCGCGTTGTGGTCGCGCTCCGGACTCAGGCCCCAACCGTCGAGGACGATCAGAACTACCGGTGGGCGGGATGGTGGCGGCATCGGGGGGCCACGGACTGCGGATGGCACTCGGCGCCGGGCCTGCGCGCCACTTGGCGAGACGGGATAATATCACGCCCACAGGGGAGCGGGGCGAGCGGTAACTGCTTGTCACTCAACGGCTTGTTGGAAACAGGCCGGTTTGACTTGAAAACCGGCGCTCGCCTATCATGGCGAGGTTCAATTCTCGACGGAGTGCCCCTAAGGGCGGGAGAAACGTGTCACTCATGATGATAAACGTCCGGAGTCTCATCATTCTGGCGGCGACCCTCGCCGTCGCCCTTATCGCTGCCTCGCCGGCGATTGCGCAATCGTGCCAAGAGCGGTTCGAAGAGTGGGAGTGCGATGAGTTCGGGAGCCTGTCTGATGCCATTACCGCGGCCTTCCTCGGCGAGATCGTCCCCGAGGCCGATCCGTTCGAACTATCGTTCGATTTCTTCAAGGGGGCCGATGGCAGTTCCTATGCTCCGTTCACGGTGACACTGGATCCGGCGAAGATTCAGCGCTCGCGGTTGGCGATGGTCGTTTACGTTCCGATCCCGCCCGACCCCGCGCCCGACCCCGCGGCCGAACCCGAGGAGGCCAACGACATTTTGCCACCCTCTCTCTTCAATGACGGCTGGTACGTCGATGTTTCGCTCGACGGCGACGCGCCGCTCCGGTTCAGCCGCGCTTTCGCGGCGCCAGCCGGTTCGCACGACGTCTACATCGCGCTGCGCGAAAGCTTGGGCGAGGAGCCGGGCGACCAGGAAGCGCCGATAATGCTGGTTCGCCAGCAGGTTGAAGTGCCCGATCTCTGGGTCGACGACCTGAAGACCAGCAGCATCATCATGGCCGCTGACGTGGAGATGCTCGCTGCGCCGCTGAGCAGCGAGGAGCAGGTCGCCAACCCGTTCACGCTCGGCAACATCCAGATCAGGCGGAAAGTCGGCCCGGAGTACACCAAGCAGGAGGAACTGTTCCCGATCTTCCTGGTCTACAACCACGGGCTTGTGGACGGGCAGAAGCCGGACGTCACGGTCGAGTACAGTTTCCACCAGCAGACCGAGGGGGGTGAGGAGTACTTCAACCGGACGACGCCGCAGCAGTTCGACGGCCAGACGCTCCCGGCCGAATGGGACGCCACGCTCGGGCACCAGATCACCGGAGGTTTCGCAGTGCCGCTGGCGGTTTTCCCCGCGGGGGACTATCGTCTGGAAATCAAGATCATCGACAATTCGGACACGAACGAACTGATTCAGAACGTGATGTTCACCGTGCTGGAATCATAGGAGGCGCGGCGGCGCTCCCGCCCGGCGGGACTGGCTGCCGTGAAACCGGATGGCGCGCATGCTGCTTGTCAGAATCGGCGTTGCTGCGCTCGGCGTCGCGGTGGTTGCGGCGCCGGTCGTGGCAGCGGCGAGGGAGCCCAATCCGCCGTCCCCGCCCGCCGGTGCCGCGCCCGCGGCCGGTGCGGAATCCGTCGCGGGGCAGCTTTCCGGTGTCGTAACGACACCGGACCATGTCCCGGCCGAGCGGGTGCTGGTTTCCGTCACGGGCGCCGCTGGGACGGCGCTCGCACTGACGGATGACGTTGGGCGCTTCATGTTCGAGCGCCTGCCGGCCGGCCAGTACCTCGTGCGGGCCCATCGTGCCCACGCCGGTGAAGGCCGGCGTCTGGTGCAGGTGGGCACTGCGGAGTCGGTCTTTGCGGCTCTCACCGTGGAACCCCTTGCGGGTCCGCCGACAGAGATGCCGGCGATGCCGCCGGATGGGCTGGCGACCGGGACGCCCGGCGTTCAACTCGCTGGCGGCGGGCTGCCGTTCGGCATGCTCGATGCCGTGGCGGCGGCGCAACCCGGGTCGCCGGGTTCCGGTGACGGCGGCGCGCCTGCGCCGGACGATGCACCGGAGGCCGATGCCAGTGCCGACACCGGATCGGCCGCGGGACCGAACCCTCCCGATGCGGGCGGGCGCGCCTGGTGGCTGCGCCGCGCTGGCCGGAGCGTCCTGAAGGATCGCGCCGCCGGACCGGCTCTCGTCCTGCCGAACAGCGAACCCCCGGACGCCCCGAGGCCGGCCGGTTGGGCGATGGCGGGCCGGGACGAGGCGGACGGGTCTTTGCTCGACGGACTGGGTGATGGCGCGTTCGGCCTGCCGGTTTCCGGCCAGGTGCAGTTGCTGGCACGCGCGACGCTCACCGGACCGTCACCGCTTCCGGCAGCGGGTGCGGCGCCTGGGCAGATCGCCTATGTGGCGGTGACACCGAGCGGTCCGCTGGCGGGCACGGGCGACTGGGCGGTCCGCGGCAGGGTCGACATGACTACCGGGAACAGCACGTCGTCCTGGGCGATAGCCGGCTGGTACGCCGTCGAGCCGCACGACAATCACAGCATGCATGTCGCGATGTCGTACAGCCAGCAGGCGGTTCCTGGTGTTGATGTTCACCCGCGGCTCGGCGCGCAGGCTGCCTCGGCCGCCGCCCGGGGCGCGGCAGAGGGCGTCAACCGGCAGGTGGGGAGCATCGAGTCGACCAACACCTGGGAAGTCTCTCCGCTGCTGCGCATCGGCTATGGCGCGGAGTTCGCGCGGTACGGCTACCTGCAGGACAGCAAGCTCCTCTCGCCGCGCATGGACATCACGGTGTCGCCGGTTGACGGTTCACGCGTGCGGGTGGCCGTGTCGCAGCAGATGACCGCACCCGGCGCGGAGCAGTTCCTCCCGCCGCTCGATGGCGCTTGGCTGCCGCCGGAACGGACCTTCACGTCGCTCTCCGGCTTCGACAACCTCCAGGCGGAGCGAACCCGCCACCTGGAGGTGGGTCTGGAGCAGGACGTGGGCGCGCACGCCACGGTCGGCGTGCGGCGCTTCCGACAGGATGTCGACAACCAACTTGTGGCGCTGTTCACGCCGGGGCGCTACGTCCCGGACGGCACGCTTCCAGCGCCCGGCGGCCACTATTACCTGGCGAGCGCCAACGGCGTCGAGGCGGACGGATGGGGTGTCAGCTACCGTCAGGATTGGCCGGGCGTCGTGACAGGCGAAGTGGACTACCGGATCGTCCGCGCCGACTGGTTGCCGGCCGAGGTACCCACTACCTTCGGGATCACGAGTGCAGGCCTGCTCCGCACCGGCGCCGAATGGGTGCAGGATGTCACCACGGCCGTGGAGGCTGAAGTTCCCCGGACCGCGACGCGGGTTGCCGTACGCTGCCGCGTCAGCACCGGGTTTGCACGCGCCGACGCAGACGTCGTAACCGCCGGTCTCGACGCCCGGTTCGACATCCGCGTCACCCAGCCGCTGCCGGTTTCGCCGATCGAAGGGAGCAGTTGGGAACTGCTCCTGGCGCTGCGCAGCCTCTTCCATCAGCAGTCCGACGGCGGCTCGATTTACGACGAACTGCTCGTCGTCGATCCGCCGCGGCAGCTCGTCGGCGGCCTCGTTGTTAGTTTCTGATCGCCGTCCGCACGGCGTGCACTCCACCATGCCGGCCGAGAGCCCAGCGATGAAGCGGCGCTACCCGCGAGGCGACTACCGGAGCGACTGGCGCCGCGCGTTGCTGGCCGTAGCCGTGGTCGCCGTCCTGCTCTGCCTGTCGATTGCCAACGCGGTGGTGCAGTCGACATGGAGCGGCGTCGAGGATGGCGTGCTTTGGGAGGACCGGGCAGACGGGTTGGCTGTGGCGGCGGTCGACCCTTCGTCTCCCGCGGCTGCAGCGGGGGTTGTGCCCGGTGACCTGCTGCTTGCCGTCGACGGCGTTCCGATTGAACGCCACCGCGATCTGTCGCTTCGGCTGTACGACGCCCAGGTCGGAGATGCGCTCGACTACACCCTCCTGCGGGCCGACGAGGCTCGGCTGCTCACCGTGCCGGTTGCGCCGATCCCGCGCGGCTCGTTCCCGATCTACCTCACGCTGGCGGGCGTCGGCCTGATCGGGCTGCTGGTCGGCGCGGCAGTCCGCGTACGCCGGCCGGGACACCAGGCGACGCTGCATTTCTTCTGGCTGACCGTCGCTTTCTTTGGCGTCTTCGCCTTTTCCTACGTCGGCCGGTTCGATCTCCTCGATTGGTTCTTCTTCTGGGCAGACGAAGTCGCGACGCTGCTCGTGGCGCCCCTCTTCATGCACTTCGCGCTCGTCTTCCCTGAACGCGCACCCGGTTGGCTGCGTCACCGGCTCGGCTCGCGCGTGCTGCCGATCGTCTACGCGCCGGCGGTCATTCTGGGTCTGATGCAGGTAGTGACGATCGCCAACTCACCGCCCGGTGCTCAGTTTCAGCGAGCCGTGGAGCGGATCTGGAGCCTGGAGCATCTCTATCTCGCCCTCTGCACGCTGGGCGGCCTGGCGCTGATGGTGAGTGCGCTACGTCGCGTCCGCTCCGTCACGTCGCGGCGGCAGCTCCGATGGATTGTCTCGGGCGCGGTGCTCGGCGGACTGCCGTTCGCGCTCGGCTACGCGCTCCCCTATGGTTTGGGTTTCGACCCGGGGTTCGGCCTGGAGCTGACCGCCGTGCCGCTCGGCCTGATCCCGCTGGCGTTCGCGTCGGCCATCATCCGCTACCGGCTTCGCGACGTGGAGGTGATCGTCAAGCGAAGCGTGGTCTACGCGGTGGTGGTGGCGGCCATGGTCGGTATCTACTTTGCGCTTGACTGGCTTGCGACCGCGGTCCTGCTGGACGGTTCCGACGGGCACAACACCATCATCGCGCTACTGGCGACCGCGGTGGTGGTCCTGCTCGCCGGCCCGGTGAAGCGAACCATCCAGATGATGCTCGACCGGCTCTACTACCGCGACCGGTTCGACTACCGGCGCGCGCTCGTCCGCTTCGCCCGGGACCTCAACGCGGACCTCGACCTGGAGCGGCTGAGCGAGCGCCTCGTTCAGCGAGTCGCCAGCACGCTGGCCGTCGACCGGATGGCGCTGCACCTCGGACCAGGTCTCGCGGCGGGTGACGACGCCGAAGCGACTGGTCAACTAAGTGCCAGGGAATCGTCCGAGGCGTCGTCCTCGAAGCCGCATGACTTTCTTCCGATCCGTTGGGTAGGCTTCGATGGACCGCCCCCCGCGCTTACCCGCGCGTCGAGCGTCGGGGAACGGATGGCAGGGCGCCACACCGTCCTGTTGGACGATCCTGCCCACCGGCGCCAGTGCGCTCCGCGCGACGTAGCGTTCTGGCGGGATCAGGGGCTTTACTACTTCGTGCCGTGCATCGCCGAGGGCGGCGTCATCGCGGTGCTCGCGCTCGGTCGGAAGGGAAGCGGCGAGCCGCTCAGCAGTGAGGATGTCTCGCTGCTGAGCGCCGTGGCGGGTCAGGCGGCGACCGCGTTGGAGAATGGCCGACTCTATGGCCAGCTCCACCGGAAAGCGGACGAGCTGGACCGGATGCGGCAGTTCAGCGAGAACATCATCGAATCGCTCAACGATGGTCTCGCCGTGATCGATCTCGACGACCGGGTGGTCCGGTGGAACGCCGGGCTCGAGCGGATGTACGGGGTCCCGCGCGCCGCCGCCATTGGCCGGCGGCTCGACGAACTGTTCGAACCCGGGTTCGTTGACAGGCTCCGGAGCGCCCGGCGCGAGCATCCGCGATCCCAGACCGACGTCTACCGCGCGCCGCTCGTCTCGCGGCACGCCGCGCCACGTCACCTGCTCGTCCATGCGGCGCTCGCGCCGCTCCTGACACCGGGGCGCGAGACGAGCGGGACGATGCTGATCGTGGTGGACGTCACCGAACGGGTGCAGCTCGAGGAGCAGGTGCAGCTCTCCGAGAAGCTCGCCTCCATCGGTCAGTTGGCGGCTGGGGTGGCGCACGAAGTGAACACGCCACTCACCGGAATCTCCAGCTTCACGCAGACGTTGCTCGCGGGGTCCGACCCGGAGGATCCGAAGACGCGGATGCTCGAGAAGATCGAACGGCAGACATTCCGCGCGGCGAAGATCGTCAATGGCCTGCTGCATCTCGCACGGCCCGGCCGGTCGGACAGCGCCGGCCCGGTCCCGATCAACGCGGTGATCAACGACGTTCTCGTCCTGCTGGAGCATCAGCTCGAGTCAGGCAACGTAAGGATTCGGCGCGAGCTGGCCGATCCGTCACCGGTGATCCGGGGAGTGGAGTTCAAGCTGCAGCAGGTGCTACTCAACCTTTGCCTCAATGCGCGCGACGCGATGCCGACGGGCGGCTGGCTGACGGTGTCGACGCACGTCGCCGGCGGCCACGCGGTGATCGAGGTGGCTGACACCGGCACCGGCATTGCGCCCGAGCATCTCTCGCGCATCTACGACCCGTTCTATACGACGAAGCCGGCAGGACAGGGTACCGGGCTCGGGCTGTCGATCACGCACGGCGTGATCCGGGAGCACGAGGGAACGATTGAATGCAGTAGCCGGCCCGGTCGGGGGACCAGGTTTACGCTGAACCTCCCGCTGGCGACGACCGTCGCGTCGCGGGCGCGGGCGGCTGAGGCGGTTCTGCAGTGAGCACCATCGCGCCGAATGCGGGTGCGGATGGCGTGGCCGCTCATCCGCGCGCCGGCGCCTCGCGTGGTCCACGGCTCGCCGGCACGACGGTCCTGATCGTGGATGACGAGGAGATCATGCGCGATGTCCTCGAGTCCCTCCTGGTTCGCGAGGGGTGCCAGGTCCATCTCGCGGCCGATGGCGCCGGAGGTGTCGAAGCGGCGCGGGATGGCGCGTTCGATGCGGTCCTGCTCGACGTCATGATGCCGGGCATCAACGGCATGGAAGCGTTGAGTACGTTGCAACAACTATGTCCGGACCTGCCGGTGATCATGGTCACCGCCTACGGCACTTCCCAGACCGCGCGCGACGCGCTGAAGGGGGGTGCCTTCGACTTTGTCGAGAAGCCGTTCAAGAACGAAGACCTCGTGCAGGTCATTCTGAACGCGGTGGAGCATCGGCGGCGGTTCGCGGGTCACGGCGCCAGGCGCGTGGCGCTCGAAGCCGGCACCACCCGTTTGGGCAAGTTGATCGGAACCGGCGACCGGATGCAGGAGGTCTTCGAGCTGATCGTACGCGCGGCGCCCAGCCGCGCGACCATCCTTGTGACCGGCGAGAGCGGCACCGGCAAGGAACTGGTGGCCCACGCGGTCCATGAGCACTCGCACCGGTGCGACCGTCCGTTCATCACCGTCAACTCCGGCAGTCTGCCGCCGGACCTGCTCGAATCGAATCTCTTCGGCCATGTCAAGGGGGCGTTCACCGGCGCGGTCGCGCCCAAGAAGGGGCTGTTCGAACTGGCCAACCGCGGCAGCATTTTCTTTGACGAAATCGGCACGGTGCCGCTCGAGACGCAGGCCAAGCTGCTGCGCGTGATTCAGGAGCGGGAGTTCATGCGGCTCGGCGGCGTCGACACCGTGAAAGTGGACGTACGGATTATCGCCGCAACCAACCAGGATCTGTGGGCGATGGTGGGGGCGGGTCAGTTCCGGGAAGATCTCTACTACCGGCTCCACGTCATCTCGATCGACCTGCCGCCTCTGGGCGAGCGGCGCAGCGACATTCCGCTTCTCGTCCAGCACTTCCTGCAACGCTACGGCGACGAGAACGACAAGCCGGACCTGGAACTGACGCCGGAGGCTTTCGACCTGCTGGAGGCGTACCACTGGCCCGGCAACGTGCGCGAACTGGAGAACGTCATCGAGCGGGCGGTGGTGCTGACGACCGGCGCCAGGATAGGCGCCGACCTGTTCCCCGACGCTGTCCTCACGCCATCTTCCTTTGCACTTCCCGCGTTTGACATTCCGCCGGAGGGAATCCCGTTTCGCGCGATCATCGACGAGATGGAGGAGCGGTTGATCGTCCGCGCGCTCGAGGTGGCGGGAGGTGTGCAGAAACGGGCCGCCGAACTGCTCCGGATCAAACCGACGACGCTCAACGAGATGATCAAGCGCCACGGCATTCCGGCCGGTCGGGCGCGATCCGGCAGGGTAGCCGCGTCAGGATCGCCGGCCGCGCCGGGATCGCCCGCCGCCGCTCCGCGATCCGCCGCTATTCCCGCGCGGGCGGCGTCGGACCTTGTCCGGTTGGTCGACTTCCGCGCCAGTCGATCCGGATCCGGCTGACGCCCGTTGCCGCCTCCGGGCGCCGCCGGCCACGTCGTGGATCAGGCGCTCGTACTTGTCGAGGATGACGTCCCAGGCGTAGTTCGCCTCGACGTACGCCTGGCCGTTACGGCCCATTGCCTTCCGCAGCCCGGCGTTGTCGATCAATAGGGAGAGGCACTCGATGAACTCGTCGCGGTCGCCGTAGTAGAGGCCGGCGTTGCTCCGCTGACAATGATCGGTGACGACGTCGCTACGAGCGTTCGCCACCACCGGCGTGCCGACGGCGAACGCTTCGAGCGCGAGCAGCGAGAGGCTCTCGAAGGGTGACGGCACGATGACCGCGGTCGCGGCGCGGAGCGCCTCGAAACGCTCGGCGTCCGGCAACGTCCCGGCGAACCGGATGTGAGGCTCTTCCGGGATCGGCATCAGCTTCACGCCCATCAGGACCAGCGTCGCGTCGCCCCGTGCCTCGGCGTAGGCGCCGAAGTGCGAGATCAACTCCTCGCACCCCTTGCCCGGATCGATCCGGCCGCCGTAGAGCGCGAACGGTTCGTACAGTCGGTGGCGGCGGCGGAAGAGCGCAGCAGGTGTGCCCCCGTAACCGGGCCTGCCGTCAACCCCGTTTGGTGTAGCGCTGGCCAAGCCGGTCTCGTCGTCGCCCGCAAGCGCCGCCTCGGCGATGGACGAGGCGGGCGGCAGGGGGAGGTCGCTGCCGTCAGCGTGACCGCCGTCGAGAAACCGCGCCGGCAGATCGACGCCGCAGCCAACGATTGCCTCGGACCTCGGGTTCATCTCGAAGCGCGCGCGGAGGAACGCCCGCTCGACGCCGGTGTTGAACGCGATGCCGGCCGGCTTGCGGAAGACGTCGCGGTACAACTCCAGCCGGATCGCCGGCTCGTCGTGCGCCGTCGGCACGAGAAGGCTCCGCTTCGGGTCTACCTTGAGGCCGAGCACGGTCGGCGCGTAGAGGTAGGTGAAAAAGATCAGCGCGTCGTAGCTGCTGTGGCTCTGTTCAAGGTGCTCGAGCAGTGCCGGACACCAGGGTCCCTGCTGCTCGAGCCAGGACTGCTCGTCGGCGGCGCTGTGCGGGTTGTGGAAGATCCAGTCGGAGAACTCGTTGAAGCTCTGAATGTCGCGCGTCTTCGCGTTGGCGAAACGCTGCACGGTGACACCCCGGATCCGGTCGGCGCCCTCCGTGTACTCGTTCTTCCAGGTAATGTAGTCGCGCGCGCAGGTGGTGAGTACCGTGACGTCATGCTGGCGGGCCAGCCGTTCCGCCACCAGCCGGCAGTGATACTCGGAGCCGCCCAGAATCTCGGCGCCGTAGCGTTGGACGATGAGCGCAAGTTTCATCGGGAATCGGGAAGGTGGACGGGCTCAAGCGGTCAGCGCATCGAGCATGCCGTCGAGCGCGCGATCGATTCGCTCGGCGCCGAAGTTCGCCAGGCGACGGCGCTGTGCGGCGAGGACTGACGCCCTCAAGGCGTCATCATATACCAGCAGGCCGAGCAGCTCGGCAGCGTACTCCAGATCCTTCGGTGTGAAGGTAACCCCCGCGCCGCCGAGGGTTTCGGGCACCGCCGCCGCCCCGTAGGCCAGGATCGGGACGTCGGCGGCCATCGCCTCTACGAGCGGGACGCAGAACCCTTCGTGCTCGCTCAGCGAGACGTACGCGTCGGCCATCCGGTAGTAGGCGGCCAGCTCGTCGTCAGGGACCTTGTCGGTGAAGACGAACCGCTGCGCCGGCAACTGGTAGCGGCTCGCCATCTCCCGGAGCGCGGAGTAGTAGCGCGGAACACCGTCGGTCCGGCCGACGAAGAGGAAGCGGTACTCGGTGTCGACGTATCGCTTGTAGTGTTCGCCGAGTTTGAGCAGATCCTCAATCTTCTTCTGCGGCACCATCCGGCCGACGAAGAGGATGTTCGCGAGACCGTCGTCGAGTGCCCGCTCCAGCACCGGCATCCGTGGCGCGTCGGTGATCCGGGAGGTGTCGACGGCGATCGGCATCACCTCGGTCCGCCGGAAGCCCAACGCTTCGAGCTCCCGCCGGTTGTAGTCCGAATCGCCCAGCGCGAGGTCGACCCGGCCCGCCAGTGAGGCGAGTTCCTGCCGGCCGACGGTCATCAACCGGAACAACCCGGCATCCCACGGCGCGAAGAAGTGGGCGGGCGTCAGGTTGTGGTACTGGATCGCGGTGCGTCCGGGCAGGCTTGTCAGTGCCTCCGTCATCGGCGAGGGGACGGCGAAGTGGAGGATGGTGGCGTCTCCCTGCCGCGCGGCGGTTTCGGCGAACGGCCGGATATCGCCCACGAGGTCGTCGTCGATGGACAGGGCGTAGATTTCCGACGCGTGGCCCCGCTCACGCAAGAGCCGCCGGACTCGCCGGGCGCTGTCACCCACCGCATCGCCCCGGTGCGCGGCCGGCACCCACTGGTTGATGATCATGAGCGGTCCGCTCGCGGGAGCGCCTCGTATGCCGCCGGACGGTACTGTTTCAACTCCTCGAGCGCCTCGGCCCGCTCGAACTGGTGCCAGAAGTCAGGATCCACCTTCCAGTCGGGGAGGCGCGGAGTCGCGCGCACCTGATCGATCAGGCGGAGCAGCGTTGCGGGAAAGTCCTGCGCGCGGCGTCGCGCCAGTGCGGCGTCCTGCGCGCGGAGAATATCGTCTTCCAGCGCCGAATCGCTCAGCACCGCGTTGATGATCGAGGCGATGTGGCGCGGATCCTTCCGGTCGTACAGCACGCCGCCGCCATCCATCGTCGCCGGCACCGCCGCGGCGGCGTAGGCGACCACTGGGATCCGCTTCCAGAACGCTTCGACAAGCGGTACGCAGAACCCCTCGTGCTCGCTCGCGGAAAGGAAGAGGTCCGCGACGTCGTAGAGCGCCGTCAGCTCCTCATTGGTGACATGGTCGAGCAGGTGGACGCCCGAGATCCGTAGATCGCGGACCAGCGTGGCGATCGATGCGTGGTAATCGTCAAAGCCGGCGTGGGATCCCACCACCAGGAGCCGCGCCCGCGGGTCGTAGCGCCGGCGATAGACGGCGAGCGTACGGACCAGATCCTCGATCTTCTTGTTCGGGATCAGCCGGCCGACGAAGAGGATGTTCATCGCGTCGTCATCGAACTGTCCCGCGAGCGCCTGGTCGGGTGGAACGTCGAGGTGCGAAAAGTCGGGAACGACTGGCAGCACTCCGGTTCGCGGGAAGCCGAGGGCGTCGAGTTCCGCCTGATTGAACGCGGAGTCGCCGACCGCCAGGTCGCAGCGCAGCGCCCACGCCTGCAGTTCGCGCCTTCCGTCAAAGCACTGCTGCATCAGCGTGACGTTGACGTCGCGGAAGTATTGGGGCGGCGTGATGTTGTGGTAGACCAGCATCATCCGATCCGGCAGTGCGAAGGCAACTCGCGAGGCGCGCGAGCCAAGGGAGAAGTGGTGGATCAGGATGCGATTCGGGTGGCTGTCGTCAATCAGGTCTCGGTAGTCCTCGGTCAGGTCCTCGACGCGCGGGTCGGCTGTCTGCACGTAGATCCGCGAGTCGTATCCGGCCGTAACGAGTGCGCGCTGAATCCCGAGCGCTTCGTTGCCGATGGCGTCGCCGTAGCCGAGCGTGGCGAGCACCTGATCGACCGCGCCGGCGCGACGGGTGGTCATCCTTCCGACCCTCGGCGGCGGCGCTGCCCGCGGCCACCCTCGGCTGCCGGCCGCACCGGGCCGCTCGGCAACCGGTCGACGACCGATTGTGCCGGCGGCAGGTCGCGCCGCCGGCGCGCAAACCAACCCGGGGTTCCTTCGGGGGACGGCGCCTGGTAGCCGTCGCGATCGGCACGAGCGAGCTGATCCAGCATCGTGAGGTACTTCCCGATCACCACGTCCCAGGTGTAGTGCTGCTCGAAGTAGGTGTGGCCGTTCTCACCCAGCGCGCGCCGGATCCGGTCACCCGTCTCGAGCATGCGCAGCGCTTCGGCGAACTCGATGAACGACTCGTAATAGAGGGCGCCGTTCGCCCGCAACGCTTGGCCGCGCAGGACGTCGCACTGGCCGTTGACCAGGACGGGCAGACGCATTGCCCACGCCTCGAGTGTCACCATCGACAGGCTCTCATAGAGGGAGGGCATCACGAGCAGGTCGGCTGCGGCCATCGCGTCGTACTTCTCCTTGTCGCTGACGAACCCGAGGTGGTGAATGCGCGGGTGGGAAGGGACTGGCTCCACCGGTTCGCCCACGAGCACAAGGTGGAGGCGGTGCGACGCCCGGGCGGCATAGCGCTGGAAGTAGTCGAACAGTTGCAGGCAGCCCTTGTTCCGGTCGATCCGGCCCACATACAACGCGAACGGGTCGGTGATCCCGGTCTGCGCGCGGAACCGCGCTGCGTCCGCGCCTGTTGGCACCTCGGACCCGACGCCGACGACGACGCCCGGCACGTCGTGGTTGCCCGAGACGGTCTGGATCAGGGCGCGTTCCTCGTGGGAGTTGTACATCAGGGCTCGCGCCTGCCGGAAGGGCGCGGCGAAGATCCGCAGCCCCAACGCCGGGTCGCGCTCGGCGGTCGGGACCAGCAGCGCGCGGGACGGCGCCGCGAGGACGGCGTGGTAGGCGAGGTAGTAGCGGTAGCTGAAGACGATCAGGTAGTCATAGCGGCTGCCGTGCTTCCGCAGATGATCGATGAGAGCCGGGCTGGTCGGTCCTTCCACGTCCAGCCAGCGCAGCTCGTCCGCGACTGAATGCCAGGCGCCGAACACGTGCTCGGATTGGCGGCCGAAGGTTCGCGGATCCCGTTCGCGGGTGACCGGGAAGCGGTGGACGCGCAGGCCGTTGACCTCGGTCTCACCCGGTGGAAGATCGTTCGCCCAGGTGATGTAGTCGCGCGCGCAGGTGGTGAGGATCTCCACCGCCGCATGCGGGGCAAGCCGTTCGGCGATGTAGCGGGCGTGCAGTTCCGCGCCGCCGCTCAGCTCGGCGCCGTACCGCTGCACGACCACCCCGAGGGTCACGATTCCTCGTCGGGGTCGAGCGGACCGCCCTCCAGGGATGCGTCCGCTGGCGCGTCCGCGTCAGTGCTCCGGGTGCCTGTCGATCCAGCCGTGGCCGGGCCGGTATCCGCAGTCGCCCCGGGTTCGTCGTCCGGAGCCGTGGATGCGCCGGCGTCAGCCGGGCCGGGCACAGCCGCACCCGCCTCGCTTCCCACGCCGGTGTCCGACCGCCTGCGGCCCCCCCGCCGCCGCCGCCGCCGCCGTTCGCCCGTCCCCTCCTTCGTGTCGTTTCCCGTGCCGCCCGAGGGCCGAGGCGGCTCCAGCACCGTCTCCTCGAGAGCGCGGGCGCGCCGCTCGTCGAAGTCGAGACGCGCGGCGACCGACTCGACGCGCATCTTGTGGTTCTTCATGTCGAGGGCGAGACGCGTCATCTCGACCACAAGGTTGTTCATCACCTCGTAGGTGAGTGTGTCCATCTCGGTGCGTTCCCGGAGAATCTGCGCCGCTTTCTCGGTGCGTTCATGAAGAATCTGCGCCGCTTTCTCGGTGCGTTCCTGGAGAATCATCGCCGTCTGGCGCACGTCGCGGCTCTGCACCGACACCGACTCGAGGAGCGGCGCCGGGTTGAAAAAAAGCTTCAGGATCGGATTGAGCAGCCGGCGGATCCTGAACAGCCCGCGTCCCACGAGGCCGGGGCGGGTGGAGCGATATACGCTCGCCGGATCGAACTCGACGGGGAACGGCGTCGAATCGAACTCCATGGGGAACGGCGTCGGGTCGGCGTCGGCCGCCGGGGGGGCGCCCCGCCGGCGGTAGTGGTCGAGCAGATCGGAACGGACGTTCTTCGGATCGAGAAAGCGCTCGAGCTTCACGTTCGCCAGCTCTCGAACCTCCTCCTCCGTGTAGTCGACACCGCGCTTCTCACGGATACGGCTCCGGATCTGCGCCATGATCTGCTCCACGTCGATTGCGTCGGAACGAATGTTGAATTCGGCCATGGATGTGGGTTGTCTGCGGTCAGTGGCAAACACCGGCGGCGGTTCCGAAACCGCCGGGGGCGTCGCTACGTCGTGCGTGCATCGAGTATCTCAGGCACCGGCGCGGTGACGCGCAGGCAATGGGTGCAGTGGCATGCGACAGCGCCCGGGCGGCGCGACTGCCGCGCGGCGGATCAGGGCGCGTGGGTCGCAGCGGCCCCGTCTGCAGCCGCCAATCAGGAGAAGCTGGCGAGAGCCTCCTGCTCCGTGTCGAAGGACTCGAACACAGTCAGCAGCTTCGTGGTCACGAGTAGATCCTTGACGCCGGAGCCGAGATTCAGCAGCTTCAGGCTGCCGCCAGTGTTCTTGACGGTAGTGTAGGTCCGGACGATCTCTCCCAGGCCGGCGCTGTCGATGTAGGGCACGCCCTCGAGGTTGAGCAGCATGTTCCGTTGATCCTGGTGCAAGAGGCTGTTGACCTTGTCCCTCAGGAGCTCGTCGCCGTCGCCGATGGTCAGCTTCCCCTGAAGATCCAGGATCATGACGCTGCCGCTGGCGCGTTCTTCAATCTGCATCGCGGTGATTCCTCCAAGTATTTTGCTCAGTCGTCGGCGCAACCGGACGCCGCATCAGTCGTCGCGCCGCAACTTCTTCCTCGAACGCTTCCGCGCGAGTGCCTGCTTGGTTCGGCGCTTGTCGCCCGGCTTCAGATAGAAGGAGTGCTTCTTGATGTCCTTGATGATGTCTTCCTGCTGGACACGGCGCTTGAAGCGGCGCAGTGCGCCCTCGATCGACTCACCTTCCTGAACTCTTATTTCCGCCACGCTTGCTAGTCACCTCCTCCGCGTGACCGGTCATCCCGAACCGAACCACGGTGTGTGCTAGGCTGTGGCGGCGTTCGGTCCGGTCATGCCGGCCAAGGCGAATCAGCTTAGGACAATACCGGCATCCCGTCAAACCGGCGGATGCACTCTGGCGCATGAACGAGGATCTCACCCTGCTTGTCGTGGGGGGTGGCGCGCGCGAACACGTCCTGGTGGCTGCGCTCCGGGACGATCCGGAAGTGGCGCGCGTGGTGTGCGCCCCCGGCAACGCCGGTATCGCCCGAGAGGCGGGCGTGTGGACCAGGCCAGTCGACACGTCCGATCCGGAGCGGATCCTGGCCCTGGCCGAGGCGGAAGGGGCCGATCTGACGGTCGTCGGCCCGGAACAGCCGCTCGCTGACGGCGCGGCCGACGCGTTCGCCGAGGCGGGCCGCCTGCTGTTCGGGCCGACACGGGCGGCGGCGCGGCTCGAGTCGTCCAAGGCGTTCGCCAAGGCGTTCATGGCGCGGCGGTCCATACCGACTGCCCGTTTCGAGGTCTGCAGCGACGAGGCGTCCGCACTCGATGCGGTGAGCGGCGAGCGGTTCGGCTTCCCGGTCGTGGTGAAGGCGGACGGGCTTGCAGCGGGCAAGGGCGTCACTGTCGCGCCGGACCGCGAGGCGGCGGTGGCAGCGGTGCGCGGGGCGATGATCGAGGGGCGCTTCGGCGCGGCCGGCACGACGCTGGTGATCGAGGAGTGCCTGACCGGGCCGGAGGTTTCCTGCTTCGTCGTCTGCGACGGGCGGCGCGGCCTGGCGCTTCCCCCCGCGCAGGATTACAAGCGCGCCTACGACGACGACGCCGGCCCGAACACCGGCGGGATGGGCGCGTTCGCTCCCAGTCCGCTCGTCGGCCCCGATCTTGCGACGCGAATCGAGCGGGAAATCATCGCGCCGACGATTGACGGCCTGCGCGACGAGGGGTGCGAGTACCGCGGTGTCCTCTACGCCGGGCTGATGCTGACGGACGATGGACCGAAAGTGATCGAGTTCAATGTCCGGTTCGGCGATCCGGAGGCGCAGGTGATCCTGCCGATGGTGAAGTCCGGTCTGGCGCGCGTGCTGCATGCCGCCGCGTCGGGCGAACTGGGCGATGCGAGGTGGCGCGTGGCGGACGACCCGCACGTGGGTGTGGTGATGGCCTCGGGCGGTTACCCCGGTTTGTACAGGACAGGATTGCCGATCAGCGGGCTCGACGATGCGGCGGCCCGCGCAGGGGTTCGCATCTTCCATGCGGGGACCCGCATCGACGAGGCGGGCAACATCGTGACGAACGGTGGCCGCGTGCTGACCGTCGTGGGACGTGGCGCGCACTGGAAGGAAGCGGTGGAGCGCGCGTACGAGGCCGTGGGACTAATCGGGTTCGAAGGGAGCCACGCACGTACGGACATCGGGCGGAAAGTGGTCGTCCGGGAGCAGGAGCGGAAGGAACAGCATGGCTGAACGACGGGTACAGATCCTGATGGGGAGCGACTCGGACGCGCCGGTGATGCAGCGCGCGGTTGATATCCTCGAAACCCTCGGTGTGGCAGTCGGGATGACCGTGGCGTCGGCGCACCGGTCGCCGGCACGCGTGCAGCGGATCATTGAGGAAGCACCGGGCCAGGGAGTGACGGTGTTCATCGTCGGCGCGGGCGCGGCGGCCCATCTCGCCGGCGTGGTGGCGGCGCACTCGACGCTGCCGGTGATCGGAGTGCCAATCGATTCTTCGCCGCTTTCCGGGTGGGACGCTCTGCTGGCCACGGTACAGATGCCACCCGGCGTGCCGGTGGCGACGGTCTCGGTGGGGAGCGCGGGCGCGACCAACGCCGGTGTCCTCGCGGCACAGATCCTGGCGTTGTCGGATCAGGAGCTTGCGGGGCGGCTGGCGGACTACAAGGCCTCGCTGGCGGCTAAGGTGGAGCGGGCGGCCGCAAGGGTCGAGGGTGGAGACGGCGCGCCCTGACGGGCGCGCTAGGAGCCCGTGGTGAAACCCCCACTACATTCGAGCGGCGAGGCATCCCGCCTGAACGGCGTTGCTCCTCGGTCGCCTATGGCCAATATGCTCCCTCGTCGCGCCTTGTCAGGCGGGCGCCTCACCGCTCTCGGTGCTACGCGGGGTTTCACCACGGGCTCCTAGTCCTCGAAGAGCATGACCAGTAACGCTTTCTGGGTGTGAAGGCGGTTCTCCGCCTGATCGAAGACGGCTGACGCGGGGCTGTCCATCACCGAGTCGGTTACTTCCTCGCCCCGGTGCGCCGGGAGGCAGTGAAGGAAGCAGGCGTCCGGCGCGGCGTGCGCCATCAGCGCGTCGTTCACCTGGTAGGGGGCAAACAGCCGGCGGCGGAGGGCAACTTCCGCCTCGCGTCCCATCGACGTCCAGACATCGGTGTAGACCGCGTCGGCGCCCCGCACCGCCGCGACCGGGTCGTGATGGCGCGTCAGTTCCGCGCCGTAGCGGGCGACGCACGCCGCATCGTCATCGACCGAGGCCGGCAGTTCGAAGCCGTCAGGCGACGCGACGCGGACATGCACACCCAGCATTAGCGCCGCCTGCGCGAACGACGTGGCGACGTTGTTGCCGTCGCCGACGAACGCCACCCTCCGGCCGCGCGGATCCTCCCACCGCTCTCTCAGGGTGAGACAGTCGGCGAGCGCCTGGCAGGGATGCTCCTCGTTGCTCAGCGCATTGATGACGCGGAAGCTCGATGTCGCGAGCGCCAGGTCAAGGAGCCGCGACTGCTCGTAGGTCCGGACGACGGCGCCCGCCACCCAGCGCTCGAGGCTCCGCCCCACGTCGGCAAGCGACTCGCGCTTCCCGAGTGCGACAGCGGCATCCGGATCGATGAAATTACCTCCCAGCTCGCGGATCGCGATCTCGAACGTCGAGCGGGTCCGGAGCGACGGTTTCTCGAAGAGAAGCGCGATATAGGTTCCCTGGAGCGCCGCGGACGTGGGCGCCTCCTTGCCGAGCGGGCGGTCGCGCTTCACTTCGGCGGCGAGGGCGAGGCAGTGTTCGAGGTCATCCGGCTCGAAGTCGAGGACCGACAGGAAGCAGCGACCCTCCAGGCTGCCGGCGGCGCGCGGGGTGGTGACGGGCATGACGATCCTTCCGCTTACGTCCGGTAGTCCGCGTTGATGTGGACATAGTCGGCGCTGAAGTCACAGGTCCACATCGTTGCCGCGCACGTTCCGCCGACGCCCAGGTCGACGCTCAGCTCCACCTCGTCGTTCGCGAGATGTGCCGCCGCTTCCGCCTCGCGATCCACATGGATCGTTACGCCGTCGTACAACACGACGCCGCCGATCCGGACGACGGTCCGGTCCGGGTCGAACGCAACTCCAGCTCGTCCGGCGACCGCCACCAGGCGGCCCCAGTTGGGATCACCTCCGTTGAGCGCCGTCTTGACGAGTGGGGAATTCGCAATCGCGCGCGCCGCGCGGCGCGCATCGTCGTCGGTCGCGGCCCCTTCGACGCGGATCGTCGCGAGCTTCGTCGCCCCTTCGCCACCGCGGACGATCTCGCGCGCCAGTTGGGTGCAGACGTTCTCCAGTCCCGCCATGAAGGCGGGGGCAATCCTCTCGTTGATCGTGATGCCGCTAGCGCCGTTCGCCAGCATCAGTACCGTGTCGTTGGTGGACGGTTCGCCGTCCACCGAGATCGCGTTGAACGAGACCGCGGCAGCGGCACGTAACAGACGTTCGAGCGCCGTCGGCTCCGCGGCGGCATCGGTCGTCAGGAAGCCGAGCATTGTCGCCAGGTTCGGCTCAATCATGCCGGCGCCCTTCGCCATGCCGCCGATCGTGATCGGGCCACCGGGAGTGTCGACCCGCACCGCCGCTTCCTTCGGCGAGACATCGGTGGTCATGATCGCCTCGGCCGCCGCCCGGTGCGCATCGCGGCCTAGCCCAAGTGCCGCCTCCGTCAGGCCAGCCGACACCTTCGTGATGTCGAGCTTCATGCCGATGACGCCGGTTGAGGCGATCAGGACATGCGCCGGATCGCAACGGACTGCTTCCGCCGCCGCCGCCACCATTGCCTCGGCGTCGGCCACGCCGCTGGCCCCGGTGCAGGCGTTGGCGCACTTGCTGTTGATGGCGATCACCCGCGCGCGTCCACTGGAGCGGGCGAGTTGCGCCTTCGTCACGACGACCGGCGCGGCGACCGCGAGGTTGGTGGTGAAGAGCCCTGCCGCGCTTGCCAGCCGGTCCGACAACACCAGTGCGATGTCGAGGCCGGCCGGTTTCAAACCGCAGGCGGCGCCGGCCGCCCGGTAGCCGGCCGGAGCTGTAATGCCGCCGTCCGTCGTCGTGACGTTCGCGGCGGTTCCCGACGCCTGCGGGCTCATCTTCCGTCTCCGGCCTTGCGTCCCAGGTCGAGGACGACGGCGTACTGCCGGCAGCGGCGGAAGAGATCGCACGTCGCGCAGTCGGCGGCGATCTTCTCCGGCACCCAGGTGTGCGGCACGATCGAGAAGCCGGCCCGGACGAACGGACGCGCCTCGTGCGTGAAGGCGCACAGGCGCGGGACACGCTGCGCCGTCGCCTCGGCGATCAGCGCGTCGAGCAGTCGCGGGCCGATCCCGGCGCCGCGGTGGCCGTCGGCCACGACGAGTGAACGCACTTCCGCCACCTTCCGACTGAGCTCGGCCAGCTCGCCGCAGCCGACGACACGCTCGCCGATCGTCGCCACGAGGAAGCGCGGGACATGCAGCTCCACTTCGCCGAGCGGCCGGGCGAGGAGGTGTCCCGTCTCGATATTCTCCGTGATGAGTTGGTACACGCGGGGCGCATCGCCGGCGACCGCCGGGCGGATCCCGATCCGATCCGGCGCTAACGCCGCGGCTACCGCCACCCGCGTGTCGGTCGTACTGTTCATCGGCACATCCGGGCCTATCCGAACGTCGCGCCCGCTTCCGCCAGTGTCTGGCGGAGGCGGCGGAGCCCCTCGTCGATCTCGTCGTCGGTGACGGTGTAGGGGGGGAGCAGACGGATCACCGTGTCCGCCGTCCGGTTCACAATCAGCCCCTGTGCGAGCGCGCAGTCGACCGCTCTGTCGGCCACTGCCCGATCCACCTCGACGCCGCGCATCAGTCCGGCCCCGCGCACCTCGTGGATCTGCGGACTCGCGGAGACCAGCGCGTCGAGGCCGGCGCCGAGACGCGCACCCGCCGCGGCGATGCGATCGATCAGCCCTCCTTCGAGCGCGTCAAGGACGACAAGGGCGGCGCGGCAGGCGAGCAGGTTGCCGCCGTACGTGCTTCCATGATCGCCGAACGATGCCGCCTGCGCGACGCTGTTGCTCATCAGGGCGGCGCCGATCGGCACGCCGGCGCCGAGCGACTTGCCGAGCGCCATCAGGTCGGGCATCAGTCCCAGGGCTGAACTCGCGAACGGCTGTCCGGTCCGTCCCAGCCCCGATTGCACTTCGTCCGCGATCAACAGCGTGCGGGTGGTGGCGCACGCCTGCGCAATCGCCTCGGCCGCCGCGTGTGGGATGGGACGGATCCCCCCCTCGCCCTGGATCGGTTCGACGATTACCGCGGCGGTTCGGTTCGTGATGGCGGAGCCGATCGCCTCCGGTTCCGAGGGCGGCACGAAGCGGATGCCCGGCAGCAGCGGCTCGAACGGCATCCGGTACGGCTCGCCGGAGGTGACGGACAGCGCGCCGAAGGTCCGACCGTGGAACGAGCCCTCGAAGGCAACGATCTCGAAGCGGTCGAGGTCACCCCGGGTTCGGTGGTAGCGGCGCGCGAACTTCAGGCACGCTTCGACCGCCTCGGCGCCGCTGTTGCAGAAGAAGGCGCGCGGCAGTCCCGACAGCCGCGCGAGCCGTTCCGCCACTTGCCCCTGGAGCGGATGGAAGAACAGGTTCGACGTGTGGAGCAGTTCGCGCGCCTGGCCGGCGACTGCCTCCGACAGTCCGGCGTGCGCGTGGCCGAGCGAGGCGACGCCGATCCCGGAGAGGAAGTCGAGATACTCGCGTCCGTCCGCGTCGACCAGCCACGCGCCGTGGCCGCTGGTGAAGACGACCGGGTGCCGGCGGTACACCTGCAGCACGTGCGCCGCCTCGACCGCCTTCACGCGTTCCACATCAATTCGATCCGTCGATGTCGTCATTGGCTGCTCCGCCGTGTCATCGGCCGTCGGGCCAGCTTCGTGCCGACCGCTGCCTCGAACATGTCGCGCCGTGGCCGGCGTGCGTCGACAATTGCCACCTCGGCGGCGCCGCGGGCAAGCGCCGCCCGGCACGCGAGCAGCTTGGCCACCATCCCCGCGCTCGCCTGGCCGCCGCCGATCAACGTGTCGATGCCGGCGTCGTCCAGTGCGGGAATCGTCCTGCCCGCTTCGTCCAGCACCCCCGCGGTGCTGCCGGCGATCAGCAGCCGCCGCGCCTTGAGGCGTGCCGCCAGGTTGCCCGCCAATGTATCGGCGTTGACGTTCAGTACCTGTCCTGCCGCCGCGGCGCTCAGGCTGGCAACGACCGGCGTGTAGCCCGCCGCCAGCAGATCGACCAGGAGGGCCGGCGGACCCTCACCGGTCGGACGGCCGACATAGCCGAGGTCGACTGACCGGCCGTCCGCCGCGCGGTACCGCCGCTCGCGCCTGACCGGCGCAAGCTGCGCATCGGCGCCGGTCAGGCCGACGGCGCGCGCTCCGGCGACGCCGAGGGCCGCCACGAGTCGAGTATTCACGCGGCCCGCCAGCACACCGGCCACGACATCGAGTGTCGCACCGTCGGTAATCCGCAGGCCGTCGACCGCCTGCTTCTCGATCCCGAGGCGCGCCATCTCGGCGTCCACCTCTCGGCCGCCGCCATGGACCACGACGAGGGGTTCGCGCGAGGCGATGTCCGCCAGGGCGCGGGCCAGACCCCGGAGGCGCGACGGCGTTTCCAGCAACTCGCCGCCCAGCTTGACGACGGTCGGCGTGACCCCGGATGTCGCGCTCCGAGGATGGTTCGACCCGCCCGCCACGGGCCAGGCGGGAAGCTGCGTCGCACCGGCCGCCATCAGGCGAGACCCTCGCGCTCGTCGATTCCGAAGGCGACGTTGAAGCTCTGCAGCGCTTGGCCCGCGGCCCCTTTTACAAGGTTGTCGAGGCAGCAGACGAGCACCAGGCGCCCGCTATCCACCCGCCAGCCGATGTCGCAGAAGTTGGTGTGCGCGACATGTTTGATCTCGGGCGGCCGGGCGCCGGTCAGGCGGACGAACGGAGCCTCCGCGTACGCTTTGTCGAACGCCGCATCGATCGCCTTCTCCGTCGTACCGGGGTGCAGCCGGGTGTAGATCGTTTCGAGGATCCCCCGATCGAGCGGCACCAGGTGGGGGACGAACGTAACCGGACGCGTGAGTTCCTGCTCGATCTCGGCGCCGTGCCGGTGCGCGAAGATGCCGTAGGCGGCAACGCTCCCATGTACCTCCGAGAAGTGTGTCCGCTCGCTCGGCTTCTTGCCGGCTCCGGACACGCCCGATTTGGCGTCGATATAGATGTCCGCTCCGTCGGCGATCAACCCGGCGTCGGCGAGCGGCTTGAGCGCGAGCAGGGCGCCGGTCGGGTAGCAGCCCGGACAGGCGACGAGATCCGCTGACGGCAGCGCGTCGCGGTTCCATTCAGTCAGGCCGTACGTGGCGGGATGCGCGAGCGCCGGCGCGTGCGGGTACCACCGCCGCCGTTCTGCGTCGTTCCGAAGGCGGAACGCGCCGGAGAGATCAAAGACGCGCCGGCCCCGCTCGAGGAGCGCCGGGGCGAGCTCGGCGCTCGCCGTGTCGGGCAGTCCGAGAAACACAACCTCCGCGCGGTCGGCGAGCGCGTCCAGCGAGAAGGGCTCGATCTCGCCGTCGAAGATGCCGGCGAGGCCGGGCAGCTCGGCGGTGCCGTCTCCCCCGCCCGAGCGCATGGCCACCGTCACCTCGGCACGGCCGTGACGCGCGGCGAGGCGGAGCAGCTCCTGCCCGCCGTAACCGGTCGCTCCCGCAATGCCGATCCGGATGGTTGCCATGAGAAAGGTATTGTATACTAATTCGCTCCGGTGCATATTTATGAAGCACTATCGACAGGCAGCGATTCTGGATCTGGTGTCGGGGGCAGCGATCTGCAGCCAGGGGCAGTTGGGTCAGCGACTCCGTACGCGCGGATTCAACGCCACCCAGGCGACGATATCGCGCGACATCAAGGAGCTGCAGCTCGTCAAGCGGGCACGCGACGGCGCCTACGAGCAGTCAGGCGCTGCACCGGGCGCGCGGGGCGGGGCGGACGGCGAGCTGCGCCGTGCGATCTCGCAGTACCTGCGCCGTGTCGATCTGGTGCAGCAGTTGCTGGTTGTCCGGACGGATGCGGGACAGGCGGCGCCGCTGGCACTTGCGATTGACCGGGCCGACCTGCCGGAAGTGGTCGGGACCGTGGCGGGCGACGACACGATACTGGTGATCACGCGGCATGGACGGGCGGGACGCGAGGTGACGCGGCTGTTTGAAGGTTGGGCGATGGATTGACCAAGGAGAACGGATGATGGAACGGATCGTGTTGGCGTACTCGGGTGGACTGGATACCTCGGTGGCGGTCAAGTGGCTTGCCGACCGGTACGACGCGGAGGTGGTGGCGGTCACCGTCGACTTGGGGCAGGGGAAGGAACTGGACGACGTCCGCGAGCGAGCCCTCTCGGTCGGCGCGGTCCGCTCGCATGTGGTGGATGCGCGCGAGGAGTTCGCGCAGGACTACATCCTGCCGGCGCTGCGGGCAGGGGCGATCTACGAGGGGAAGTACCCGTTGGCCACCGCGCTCGGGCGGCCCCTGATCACGAAGAAGCTGGTGGAGATCGCCGAGATGGAAGGCGCCGGCATGATTGCCCACGGCTGCACCGGCAAGGGGAACGATCAGGTCCGGATGGACGTCTCCGCGCGCGCTCTCAACCCGGCGCTCGTGGTGGTTGCGCCGGCGCGGGTCTGGGGGATGACGCGACCGGAGGAGATCGCCTACGCGCGGGAGCACGGCATCCCGGTGCCGGCGACGGTCGACTCGCCCTACAGCACCGACAGCAACCTCTGGGGCCGGTCGATTGAATGTGGCGTGCTCGAGGATCCGTGGACTGAGCCCCCGGAGGAGATATTCGCGCTCACCCGATCGGCGGCCGATGCGCCCGATGCGGCGGCGTACGTCGAGGTGGACTTCGATCAGGGAATGCCGATACGCGTCAACGGTGTCGCGATGCCGCTGACCGAGCTGATCCACTCGCTCGAAACGATCGCCGGCGCCCACGGCGTCGGACGGATCGACATGGTGGAGAACCGCCTCGTCGGGATCAAGTCGCGCGAGATCTACGAGGCGCCGGCGGCGACGGTGCTGCACGCCGCGCATCGTGAGCTCGAGGCGCTGGTAGTGCCGCGCGACCTCGAGCGGCTGAAGGCGGAGCTGTCGCGCGTCTATGCCGACCTCGTGTATGACGGCTTGTGGTTCTCGGCGACGCGCGAGGCGATCGACGCGTTCGTCCGGAGCGTGCAGCAGCATGTGACCGGCACGGTGCGGCTGAAGTTGTGGAAGGGCAATTGCCACGTCGTCGGCCGGAAGTCGCCCGCATCGCTTTATGACACCGCGCTCGCCACCTACGACGAGGGCGATGCATTCGACCATTCGGCGGCCGAGGGCTTCATACGGATCTGGGGCCTGCCGATCGCCAACGCCGCGGCAAAGCGCCGGGCAGCCAGCGGGAAGGCGGCGGCGGGGGTCGCTGCGGCCGAGCAGTTGGCGGCGGCGCCGGCCGGGGATTCCAGCACGTCGTGACGGCCGCAGCATGAGCGGCGATGCGCACCTCTGGTCCGGCAGGTTCGAAGCCGGGCCAGACCTTGAGGTCTTCGGCTACCAGGCGTCATTCCGCTTCGACCGGCGTCTGTTCGACGATGATATCGAGGGGAGCCTCGCCTGGGCGGACGCGCTCGCCGCCGCGGGCGTCCTGTCGGCGGCCGAGGCGGCAGCGATCTGCGACGGCCTGGCCGAGATCCGCCGGCGCGGACGAGACGATCCGGCGTTCGTCGACGGAGACGACGAGGATGTCCATGCGTTCGTCGAGCGGCAACTGATCGAACGGGTAGGCGACCTGGGGCGGCGCCTCCATACCGGCAGGTCGCGCAACGAACAGGTGTCGCTCGATCTGCGCCTCTACCTCCGCCGGCGCATCCCGCTGCTGCAGCGCGAAGTCGCATCGCTGATCGCGGTGCTCGCCGACCGGGCGGAGGCGGCGGAGGGGGCGATCATGCCGGCGTACACGCACCTCCGCCGCGCGCAGCCGATCCTGGTGGCGCACTTTCTCCTGGCGCATGCCGCGGCGTTCCGGCGCGACCACGCGCGTCTGGGCGCGGCCATCGACGAGGCGGACGCGATGCCGCTCGGGTCGGGCGCGGTCGCGGGCACGAGCTATGCCATCGACACCGCGGCGCTTGCCGAGCGGCTCGGCTTCTCGCGGGTCGTCGCCAACAGCGTCGACGCGGCCGCGGACCGCGACTTCGTCGCGGCGATGCTGCATGCGTCGGCGCTCGCAATGGTGCACATCAGCCGGTTGGCGGAGGATCTGATCCTCGTGACGGGGGAGGAGTTCGGCTATTTCGATCTGGACGACCGGGTGGCGACCGGCAGCAGCCTGATGCCGCAGAAGAAGAATCCCGATCCGCTGGAGCTGGCGCGCGGGAAGGCAGGCCGCACGATCGGTCGCCTCACGGGCTGGCTTGCCACGATGAAGGGGCTGCCGAGCGGCTACAACAAGGACCTTCAGGAAGACAAGGAGGCGGTCTTCGATGCCGAAGAGACCGTCTACGGATCAGTACGCACCGTCGCCACAGTCGTGTCGGGCCTGACTCTCCGGCCGGAGCGGGCGGAGGCGGCGGCCGGGGGGATGTTGCTGGCAACCGATGTAGCCGATCTGCTGGTGGCCGCCGGCGTGTCGTTCCGGACGGCGCACGAGACGGTGGGTGGGATGGTCCGGGACCTTCTCGCCGCGGGGCGCGACTTTGCCTCGCTTACGCCGGAGGAGTGGCAGCGCTATGACCCGCGGTTTCCTGCCGACGCCGGCGGGCGCGTCACCGCCCGGACGTCGGTCGCGGCGCGCCGAACACCGCAGTCTACCGGGCCGGCCGCGGTACGGGCCGCGCTCGACGAGACCCGAGCCTGGGTCGCCCGGCAAGGTTGAGAGGGAGGACACGGCGGCCCCCCCGCCCTTGCCACTCGGCTCACCACTCTGGTACAGTTGCGCTTCTGCACGCAGGCATGTTCCTTTCCTTACATCTGCCTGCACACGCGCAGTTCTGACGAGTTCGGGAGACACTGGATGGCGGAACGCCAAGCCCGTGAGGCGAACACTGCGGACGCGTACGTAAACGACAGCGCAGCCGTGCAGCAACCTGTGGCTGAACCCAACGGCGAAGGCGGTAGCGACGGGCCGGTCCGACGCCCGCTCATCCGTGCGACGTTGCCGGCGGCTGACGGCACGCCGCTTCAGCCCACTCGCCGGCCGCCGGTCTTCACGATGCATCAGCGGACCGGCCGGGGCAACGCCGACCGGACCGACCTGCCGGACAACTTCGGCAACACCTGGGAACCACCTCCCACTTCCCAGCCTGCCCGGAATGCGGCGCAGAAGCAGGGCGGTGGTAAACCGCGCCGCCGCAACCGCTTCCGTAGTGGCCAGGCGGGTAACGGCAACGGCCAGCCGAACGGGAACGTTGAAGGCCGGAGCCACGGCGGGTATCGCTCACGCCGCAACCGCGGCCGCTCGCGGTAGGCCGGCGGCATGGGTCTCCTCTCGGGCCGACATGGTCTCGTCGTCGGTGTCGCCAACCAGCGTTCGCTCGCCTGGGCGATTGCGAAGGCGGCCGATGCGGCGGGCGCGACGCTGACGCTGAGCTACGCCACCGAGCGGTTCGAGGCGAAGGCGCGGAAGCTGGCGGAGACCCTCGAGCGTCCGGCGCAACTGGTGCCGTGCGACGTGACCGACGACGCGGCGATAGCCGCGCTGCTCCGCGCGGTTGAGGAGGCGCACGGCGGGCTGGACTTCCTGGTGCACGCCGTCGCGTTCGCCTCGCGCGAGGCAATCTCGGAGCCGTTCCTGAAGACGACGCGCGCCGACTTCGCGCAGGCGCTCGACATCTCGGCCTACTCTCTCGTTCCGCTCGCGCGCGACGCGGCGCCGCTGATGGAACGGCGCGGCGGCGGCAGCATCCTGACGCTCACCTATCTTGGGAGCGAAAGGGTCTTCCCCCACTACAACGTGATGGGAGTGGCGAAGGCGGCGCTCGAAGCGACGGTCCGCTACCTGGCGAGCGACCTCGGTCCGCGCAACATCCGGGTGAACGCGCTGTCGGCGGGGCCGATCAAGACGCTTGCCGCGGCGGGCATCTCCGGCTTCAGCCGCATCCTCGATCACTACCGGGCGCAGTCGCCCCTCGGCCGGACGGTCGACGCCGACGAGGTGGCCGATGCCGCGGTGGCTCTGCTCGGTCCGGGCGGCCGCGGGATCACCGGCGACGTAGTGATGGTGGACGGCGGCTACCACGCCATCGGGATGTAGTCGGGGTGGCGCCGGTGCGGCTGATTCAGCGCCTGCGCGGACGCCTGCTCCGAGCGACGCTCCGCCGCCGCACCGCTTTCCTCCTGGGCACGGCGGTCGCCGCGCCCGCCGTCTGGCTGATGTCCATCGATGCGCCGTGGGAGTCGTGGATCACCGACGGGTTGGCGCTCGTCGCCGTCGCGACCGGCATCGCACTGGTCCACACTTCCTTGACCGGCCGCCGCGCTGACTGGGCGGAATGAACCCCGGCGCGGTGTGTGGGCGCCGAGTGCTACGATCCCGCCGCCATGCCACATCGATCGCCCGGGTCTCCTGAGATCCGTGCGTCACGCCACCTGGGCGGAAAGCCGATCCGCTACTACCGCCCGCGCGGCGACGCCGGCGTCCGCGCGCTGATCGACGACGGTTTCCAGGCGTTCAACGCTGGGCGGCTCGCGGAAGCGTGCCACATCTTCACCGACAAGATGCTCGACCCCGCGCACGACACCACCATCGGCCTGACGATGGCGGGCGCGCTGACGCCCGCCGGCCTCGGTGGCTGCGTCATCGACCTGATGGAGCGCGGGCTGGTCGACTTCGTCATCAGCACCGGCGCGAACCTGTACCACGACCTGCACTACGCCCTGAATTTCACGCTGCATCGCGGCTCACCGTTCGCCGACGACGTGGAGCTGTACGAAGACGGCGTCATCCGCATCTACGACGTGCTGTTCCCGGCGACGGTGCTGCTTGAGACCGACGCGTACCTGCGCGCCTTCCTCGCGCGCTCCGGGCTCGACGGACCGGTGACGACGGCCGAGCTGCACTACCGGCTCGGGTGCGACCTGCGCGCGCGGCAGCCGGGATGCGAGGAGCACTCGGTGGTGGCGGCGGCTTCCCGGTTCGGCATTCCGATCTACACGTCGTCGCCGGGCGACAGCTCGATCGGCATGAACGTCGCGTGGCACCGGCTGATCGCGCAGAGCGATCTCGTGCTGGACCCGAGCCTGGACGTGAACGAGGTGTGCGCGATCATCCTGGCCGGAGAAAGGAACGGCTGCGTCATCCTGGGGGGCGGCTCGCCGAAGAACTTCTACCTGCAGGGGCAGCCGACGCTCTGGGAGATCTACGGCATCCAGAAGGGGGGCAATGACTACTTCATCCAGATCACGACCGATCAGGCGGTCTGGGGCGGCCTGTCGGGCGCCACGCCGGCCGAGGCGGTGAGCTGGGGCAAAGTGAACCCGGGCGTGCTGCCCGATACGGTGGTGGTGTACGCCGACTCGACGATCGCGTTTCCGCTGTTCTGCGAGTACGCCGCTGGCGCGGAGCATGGGCGGCGCGAGCGGAAGGCACTGTTCCACCGCCGCGGCGTGCTGGTGGCCGAGCTCGAACGTCAGGCCCGCGGCGTCGCGGGAATGAAGCTCCCGGCGCCTACCAGCCGGTGAGGAGATTCGTGGGGCGGTGGGCGTACGGCGCCGGGTCATCAACGCCCGCTTCGTCGAACGCCTGCAGGCGTTCGCGGCACTTGCTGCACCGGCCGCAGTGGATCTGCTCCGCCGGGTTCATGCAGGAAAGGGTGAGCTCGAATGGGACGCCGAGCGCGGCGCCGCGCGCAATCACCTCCGTCTTGCGGAACCTGCCGAACGGCGCGGCAATCCGGATCGGGTGATCGAGACCACGCGTCAGCGCTGCCGCCATCGCGTCGAAGAACGCCGGCGTCGCGTCGGGGAACGGGTTGCCGGCGAGGGGGCCGACGGCAATTCGCTCGACCTGGTGGAGAGCACACCAGGTGGCTGCCTTCGCGAGGAGCAGGACGTTCCTGCCCACCAGGTAGACTTCCTCGTCCGCCGTCGCGTACCCGGGAGGCGTTCCGCGGAGCGCCCAGTGCGTCTCGGGATAGGTGTCGCCGACCGGGCAGTTGAGTAGCGCGAGCGGCGCCGCGTTGCCAACGAACGGCGGCGCATCGAGCAGCCGTTCGACCAGCCGGCGTTCAGCCGCCTCCCAGGCGAGGCCGCCGCGCACGTAGACAGGGTGGACCGGGCAGCCGTCCTCCGTCTCGTCCAGCTCATGCGCCAGCATCACCGCGCTGTCGAGACCACCGGAGCAGAGGACCGCCGTACCGCCGTTTCGGCAGACCATGCGATATTAATAGCGTATGTACTCGGTTACGAAGCGGATCGACTTCTGCTACGGCCACCGGCTGCTCGACTACGACGGCAATTGCAAGCACCCGCACGGCCACAACGCGGTGGCGGAGATCGAGGTACGCGCCGCGTCGCTTGACGAGCGGAACATGGTGTGCGATTTCGGCGACATCAAGCGAATCGTCAAGGGGTGGATCGACGCCGAGCTGGATCACAAGATGATCCTGCGGCACGACGATCCGCTGATTGAGCCGCTGCGCGCGCAGGGTGAGCCGGTTTTCGTCAGCGAAGAAAACCCGACGGTCGAGCACATCGCCCGGCTCATCTACCAGAAGACGCGCGACGCCGGGTTTCCGGTCGTCCGCGTGACAGTCTGGGAGACGCCCACATCCTTCGCGACGTTCCGGCCGCCGGAGTAGTCGCGCCGGCATGGTACCCTTGCCGCCACGATGCCGACGTCGAGCACCGTCGAGAACTACCTGAAGGCGATCTACCAGGCGGAGATCGCGCAGGGCAATCCGAGGGCGCTGGTGCCGATGGGTCAGCTTGCCTCGGCGCTCGGCGTCGTTCCGGGCACGGCGACGACGATGGTCAAGGCGCTGGCCGACTCGAACCTGGTGTGCTACGAGCCGTACGCGGGAGTACGCCTGACCCCCGCCGGACAGAAGCTTGCCGCCCTCGTATTGCGGAGGCACCGGCTGATCGAGCTGTTCCTCGTCAAGGTGCTCGACATGAGCTGGGCGGAAGTGCATGACGAGGCGGAACGGATCGAGCATGCCGTGTCCGACCGTTTGATCGATCGGATCGACGATTTCCTGGGACGGCCGCCGGTGGATCCGCATGGCGATCCGATCCCGGATCCGACCGGGGCCATCGCCACGCCCGACTACGAGACGCTGCTCACCTGCCCGCTCGACACGTCGGTCGTGCTGCAGCGGGTGACCGATCAGGACTCGGCGTTCCTCCGCTTCCTCGAGCAGCATGATCTGAAGCCGGGACAGTGCATCCGCGTCGAGGCGCGCCACGCGGAGGCGGATCAGGTGGTGGTCCGGCGCGACCCGGACCACCCGGTGACTATCGGGATGCGCGCCGCGGCGAAACTGCTGGTGGCGCCGGCCTAGGAGCTCGCGGTGGAGGATGTGGCGATCGACCGGCAGCAATGGTCGGGTGAAGGGGACTTCACCGGCCGGTTGATCGAGTGGCTCGCGGCGCGGACCGACGTCGTCTTGCTCCGGGTGGAGGATTCGACCTCGACGCGCGCGGAAGTGGACTACAACTTCATCAGCAACGAGATCTATGTCGGCTTCCGGACGTGCGATCGCCGGGAGCGGCGGCGGCTGCTCGGCGTCATTCCGGTCACCCGCACGGTCAGCGCGCCAGCCATGACGCTGTCGCAACTGGACGATGCGCTGGTGGCGGACCCGGACCTGCCCGATCCGGACTTCGCCGACGAGGGAATGATCCAGTATCTGCAGACCGAGCGTGTGATTCCGCCGTACCAGACGAAGGGCTATAAGCTGATCGAGCTCGTGCGCGTCTACGAGGCGGGGAGCCCGCCTGCCGCCTGACCGTCCGCCGCACTGAGTAGACCGAAAGATGCCCAACAGCAAGCCGCCCGGACGGAAACCGCCAGGCCGCAAGCCGCCCTTCCGGAAACCGGGTGGGCGAAAGCCCGGGGGGGGCGGCGGGCCGCGTGGGCCGAAGTCCGCGAGCGGCGCCAGTGGATGGAGGCCGGGGGGACCGAAGCCGGGGGGACGGAAGCCGGGCGCGCGCAATCCGGACGGCGCAAAGCGCGCGGGCAGCTGGAAGCCGGGCGCGCGCAAGCCGGGCGGGAAGCCGCCGACGTGGAAGCCGGGCGGGAAGCCGCCGACGTGGAAGTCGCCGGGGCGGAAGCACGACAGTCCGCCCCGTGCTGCTCGGCCGCGCCGGGACGCGCAAGATCGTCGGGCCGAGGAAGCGGCCCCTACCTTTGAGGAGGGTCGTCCGCGCACCCGGCCGTTGCCGCGCGAGTGGGACAAGGACGAGCCGCGGCGGAAGCGGCGGGAGCCCCCCCCGCGCGACAGGTCCCCGCGCGACGAGTCCCCGCGGGCCTTGTCGCGGAGCGAGAAGCCCGAACGCCCCCGGGAGGAGCTGCCGCGCGTTCTGATCCGCCGAAAGCCGTGGCTGCAGATGCCGCCGCGGCGCGAGACACCTGCCCGCGGGACGCCGCCGCTAACGGCGGGTCTCGAGACGTCGGACATCCGGCGCGGGGTGCGCGAGGCGATTGCTGACGCGCACGCAACCGGTCCGGATGCTCGCCGTGCGCGCACCGCCAGGGCGGAGGAGGTGGGGAGTGATCTGCTGCAGCGCGTCGCGGCGCCGCTCTTTCGGACCATCGCCTCCGTCCTCATCGCCGAGGGCTACCGCTTCACCGTCTCGACGCCGCCGGGCGTGGTGCGCCTCACTTCGGAGGCGTCGGGCGACAACTACGTGGAGCTGGCCCTCAACACGAAGTGCGATCCGCCCGCCCTGCTGGTTCGGAGTGCGCGCGTCCGCCGTGACGAGGGGGTGATTGACGAACGGGTCGTCGCCGAGCACCCCGCCATCGGGGCCCTGACCGACGCGCACCTGTTCACGGCGGTCCTGACCGGCCTCCGGTTCATCGTCGACCGGTAGCCGGACGTCCGCCGCGTCAGATCGCGCCGCCGGCGCGGAGCCGGGCGATCTCGGTGTCGCCAATTCCCAATTCGCCCAGGATCCGATCGGTGTGTTGCCCGAGCGTGGGCGGGGGAGTCCGCACCGCTCCGGGGGTGTCGCCCAGCTTGATCGGGACTCCGAGCTGACGGATCGCGCCGGCGACCGGGTGCTGCATCGCCACCACCATGGCGCGGTCGATCACGTGCGGGTCGGTGAAGACCTGGTGGAGGTCGCGCACCCCGCCGCACGGGATCCCGGCCGCCTTCAGATCCGCCAGCCATTCCTCCGCCTTGCGCGTCCTGAGCCGTTTCACCAGCAGCGGCCGCAGCTCCTCCCGATGCGCGACGCGGTCCCTGTTCGTCCGGAACCGGTCGTCGTCCGCCAGATCGTCCACGCCGAGCACCTTGCAGAACGATACCCAGAGCTGGTCGTTGCCAACCGCCACGACCAGATCGCCGTCGGCCGCCTCGAGCGTCTCGTACGGGGTGATCGTCGGATGCCGGTTCCCGAGGCGGACCGGAGCTTCGCCGGTGGCGAAGTAGATCCCCGCCTGGTAGGTGAGGATCGCGGCGACCGAGTCGAGCATGCCGACGTCGACGAGTTGGCCGCGCCCGGTCCGGTGCCGGGCGAGCAGCGCGACGGCAACCCCCCAGGCGGAGAACATCCCGGAGATGATGTCGGCGATCGCCACGCCCAGCCGGTACGCTGGTGTGTCCCGATCGCCGGTGATGCTCATCAGGCCCCCCTCGCCTTGCAGCACCGCGTCGTAGCCAGGCTCGTGCCGGCGCGGGCCGGTCTGGCCGAAGCCGGAGATCGAGCAATAGACCAGGGCGGGCCGCCGCTCGGCCAGATCGCGGTGACCGAGGCCCATGCGGTCGAGCGTCCCGGGGCGGAAGTTCTCGACCAGGACATCCGACCGCGCGATCAGTGCGTCGAGGACGCGGCGGCCCTCGGGGTGCTTCAGGTTGATCGTCACGCTCTCCTTGTTGCGGTTGATGCTCATGAAGTAGGCCGACTCGCCTTCGACGAACGGCGGGCCCCAACCACGGGTGTCGTCGCCCTTGCCGGGCTGCTCCACCTTGATGACGCGCGCTCCCATGTCGGCCAGCATCATGGTGCAGTAGGGACCGGAGAGCACCCGGGTGAGGTCGAGGACGGTCAGGCCGTCAAGGGCGCCCGTGTTGGGAGCGGCGGTCGGGCTGGACGGCGGCATCTCGGTCATGGCGGGCGATCGTACACTGCCGCCGGCCGGCGGGAATGCCCGTCGGATCGGGTAGGATCAAGGTTTTCATGGACGATCACGCGCGGCGCGTCTACGACTCGATTCTGGGCCTCCTCTCGGGTACCGAGAATCCTACGCCGCTCGTCCGTCTGAACCGGGTGACGCCGTTCCGGGAAACGATCGTTTACGCCAAGCTGGAGTGGTACAACCCGTTCGGCGCGGTCAAGGACCGCGTTGCCGCAAGCCTGCTCGACGACGGCGAGGAGCGCCGCACCGTGGCCCCGCATCAGAAGCTGGTCGAGCCCACTTCGGGGAACACCGGGATGGCGCTTGCGATGCTGGCGAACGCACGCGGCTACTCGCTTACGACGCCGATGTCGAGCGAGGTGCCGCTCGAAAAGCGCACGATGCTCCGCTTCTTCGGCGCCGACGTGATGGAGCTGCAGGACACGCTCTGCCCGGCGCCGGGCGCGCCGGAAGGGGCGATCGCCAAGGCGATGGAGATCGCCGACCGTCCGGACTTCTACATGTTGAACCAGTACGTCAACGTGGCGAACCCGGAGGCGCACTACAGGACGACGGGCCCGGAAATCTGGCGGCAGACCGACGGAGGCGTGACGCACTTCGTCGCCGGGTTGGGCACCTGCGGCACGATTACCGGCACCGGACGCTTCCTGAAGGAGCAGCGCGCCGGCGTGCAGGTGCTCGGCGTCTATCCGCAGGAAGGACACGACATTCCCGGGGTGCGGAGCCTGGGGCAACTGCAGCAGACCAAGCTCTTCTTCCCCGACGAGTACGACGGAATAGTGGAGGTATCGAACCAGGCGGCGTTCGATCTCTGCCTCCGCCTGAACCGGGAGGAGAGCATCATCGCCGGACCGAGTTCCGCGATGGCGCTGCAGGGGGCGTTCGAGCTGGTGCCGGACGCACCGGGGAACGTCGTCGTCGTGATCTTCCCGGACAACGCGTTCAAGTACGCCTCGTCGGTGGTAAAGCACCTGCCGGGGCTGCTGCCGGCCGGAGCGAAGCCGGCGGCCCGGAAGGATCCGCTGCTCGAGACGATGCGCGAGCATGTCCGGAACAACCCGGACCTGACAATCAGCGTCGACGCGGCGCGGCAGGAGCTGGAAGCCGGCGGCCCGTTCGTCGTCGATGTCCGGCCGGCGGCGCAGTACCGAGAGGCGCATCTGCCGGGAGCGGTCAGTATGCCGCTCGCCGGCATGGACGAGCATCGCCACGAGCTCCCGGAAGATCGCGCCACGCCAATCCTGAGCGTCTGCCAGCGGGGCAACGCGTCGCTCTCGGGGCTTCTGTTTCTCAAGTCACTCGGATATCGCCACGTCCGCAGCATGAACGGCGGGACGCTCGCCTGGCGCCAGAAGGGATACGCCGTCGAGTCCGAGCCGGAGCCGGTCACGGCTTCGACCACCGACTGAGCGAACCGAGGACGATCACGGTCACCGGCTTCCGAGCGAAGGTGAGACACTCGATGCTGACATTGCGCACCGGGGCGGAGACCGACATCCGCCGGCATGGCCGGGAGAGCTACCCGCACGAATGCTGCGGCGCGCTGATTGGCCGTAGCAGCGTGGTAGACGAAGCGCTGGCCCTGCCCAACGCGTCCGAGCGAGGGACACGGCGGCGCTTCCGCATCCGCCCCGCCGACTATCAGACGGTGGAGCGGCGGGCCGCGGCGCGCGGCGCCGATCTGGTCGGGTTCTACCATTCGCACCCCGATCACCCGGCGCGGCCGTCCCGGTACGACCTTGACCACGCCTGGCCGGTCTTCGCCTACGTGATCGTCTCGGTGAACGATGGCGAGCCGGCGGCGATGACGTCGTGGCGCCTGCGGGAGGACCGATCGGCGTTCGACGAGGAACCGCTCTCGGTGGGATAGCGGGACAGTTGCGACGGAACGCGAGCGAGACATGCCAACGAAGATTCTGATCCCGACGCCGCTTCGCGGCTATGTGGGCGGCAACGAGGTGGTGGAGGTGGAGGGGGCGACGGTCGGCGAAGTGCTGGCCAACATGACGGCGGAACATGCCGCGTTGCGCAAGCACCTGTACGGCGAGGATGGCAGCCTGCGCAGGTTCGTCGCGATCTACGTGAACGACGACGACATCCGCTTCCTGGAGAAGGAGGCGACGCCGGTGAAGGCGGGCGACACGGTGAGCATCATCCCGTCGGTGGCGGGAGGTGCAGCATGACGACAACCGCCCCGCCGCAGGCGCTCTCGCCGCAGGAACTGGCTCGCTACGACCGTCACCTGATCATGCCCGAGGTGGGAATGGAGGGGCAGTTGCGGCTCAAGGCGGCGAGTGTCCTCTGTATCGGGGCCGGCGGGCTCGGCTCGCCCGTCGCCATGTATCTCGCGGCGGCGGGCGTCGGCCGGATCGGGATCGTCGACTTCGACGTCGTCGACTACAGCAACCTGCAGCGGCAGGTGATCCATGGCACCCCGGATGTCGGACGCTCGAAGCTGGAGTCGGCACGGGACACGCTGTCGGCCATCAACCCGGAGGTGCATCTCGATCTCCACGACCTGGCGCTCTCGTCGAAGAACGCGCTCGACGTGCTGCGCGACTACGACATCGTCATCGACGGGACCGACAACTTCCCGACCCGTTACCTCGTGAACGACGCCTGCGTCCTGCTGGGCAAGCCGAACTGCTATGGCAGCATCTTCCGCTTCGAGGGACAGGCGTCGGTCTTCGCCACGAAGGACGGGCCGTGCTACCGCTGCCTCTACCCGGAGCCGCCGCCGCCGGGGCTCGTCCCGAGCTGCGCGGAGGGAGGCGTGCTCGGGATTCTGCCGGGGGTGGTGGGGACCATTCAGGCGACCGAGGCGGTCAAGCTGATCGTCGGCACGGGGGAACCGCTGATCGGCCGCTTTCTCATCTACGACGCGCTGAAGATGCGTTTCCGCGAGTTGAAGCTGCAGCGCGACCCGGAGTGCCCGGTGTGCGGCGATCGCCCGACCGTGACCGAGTTGATCGACTACGAGCAGTTCTGCGGCATCCGTCCCACGGCGGTGGAACCGAGCCGTGACGAGGTAACCGTCGAGCAGCTCAAGGCGCGTATCGACGCCAACGACGACATGTTCATTCTCGACGTCCGCAAGCCCCACGAGTACGAGATCTGTTCGATTCCCGGCTCCACGCTGATCCCGCTCGACGAGATGGAGCACCACCTGGACGAGCTGCGCAACCAGCGCGAACTGATCGTCCACTGCAAGTCGGGCGCCCGCAGCGCAAAGGCGGTGAAGCTGCTCCGCGAGCGCGGCATTACCAACGCCCACAACCTCAAGGGCGGCATCCTCCGCTGGATCGATGTTGTCGATCCGTCGCTGCAGAAGTACTGAGCCGGTTGAAGGCCGGTCGCGGGCAGACTAGAATAGCCCTGTTGCGGCAAGCTCGGGGGGTAACCGATGCTGCGATTCTCCAAAAAGGCGGACTACGCGCTGATCGCGCTGGCGGATCTGGCGTCGCGTCCTGAAGGCGCGTCGTCGAGCGCGCGGGACATCGCAGAACGCTACAACGTCCCGGTCGAGCTGATGGCGAAGGTCCTGCAGCGGCTCGCCCGGATGGGGATGGTAGCCTCGCACCAGGGGACGCGCGGCGGTTATCACCTCGCGCGCGACGCCGCGCAGATCTCGGTCGCCGACGTCATTCAGGGGATCGACGGGCCAGTGCTGGTCACGGCCTGCTCCGACGAGGACGAGAGTTGCGATCAGTACGCCAAGTGCAACGTACGAGATCCGCTCTGGCGCCTGAAGGACCGAATCGTGGAGTCGCTTACCGCCTTCACCGTGAACGAACTGGTGGCGGAGGATGGGCCGGAGCCGCTGCCGGTGACGGTCACGATGCGGCGTTCGGACGAGGCGGTGGGCAGCGCCGCCGCCGACCACTAGCCAGGCTCCTGAAGGCGGACGCGCCTGCCTGCGGTGGCGGCGCCTCTGATGTGGCCGCCGTGGGCGTCTGACATGCGGACCCATCCCATCTACCTCGACCACCACGCGACCACCCCGGTCGATCCCCGCGTCGTCGAGGCGATGTTGCCGTTCTTCTCCGAGAAGTTCGGCAACGCCTCGAGCCGGCATCATCCGTTCGGCTGGGAGGCGCGCGATGCGGTGGCGGCGGCGCGGAAGGGGGTCGCCGCAGCCATCGGCGCCGATCCCCGCGAGATCGTCTTCACCAGCGGCGCGACTGAATCGGACAACCTGGCGGTGCGCGGCGTCGTCACGGCCGACCCGCAGCGTCCAATCCACGTCGTGACGATGACGACCGAACATCACGCCATCCTGGATCCGTGCCGGCGCCTCGAACGCGAGGGGGTCGAGGTGACGTATGTGCCGCCCCTTCCGGATGGGTTGTGCGACCCGGCGGCAGTGGCCGCCGCACTCCGGCCGCATACCCGCCTCGTGTCGGTGATGGCGGCGAACAACGAGATCGGCGTCGTGCAGCCGATCGCGCAGATCGCGGAGCTGACGAGGGAGCGCGGCGTCCTGCTGCACACCGACGCGGCGCAGGCGGTCGGAAAGGTCCCGATCGATGTCGGTACGCTCGGCGTCGATCTGCTGTCGCTTACAGCCCACAAGCTCTGTGGGCCGAAGGGGATCGGCGCGCTGTACGTCCGGCGGCGGCGCCCGCGGATCGCGATTGCGCCGCTCGCGGACGGTGGCGGACAGGAAGGCGGCCTGCGGTCCGGTACGCTGAACGTCCCGGGGATCGTCGGCTTCGGGGCGGCAGCCGTGCTCGTGCGGGCGGAGCTGGCGGACGAGGCGAAGCGGGTCGGCGCGATGCGGGACCGGTTGCTGGCGGGGTTGCAGCAACGGCTCGACGGGGTGACCGTCAACGGGTCGCTCACCGCGCGCGTCCCCCATAACCTGAACGTGAGCTTCGCCGGCATCGAAGGAGAATCGCTCCTGGTCGGTCTGGACGACATCGCGGTTTCATCCGGTGCGGCCTGCACCACCGCCAACCCGGAGCCCTCGCATGTGCTGGCCGCGATCCGCGTCCCGGCCGGCCTGGCGCGCGCCTCGATCCGCTTCGGTCTGGGACGGACCACCACGGTGGACGAGATCGACTACGCGATCGAGAAGGTGGCGAGCCTGGTGACGCGTCTGCGGCAGCTCGCGCCGGCGGACGCGCGGCGGAGCCCCGGCGGCCTGACGCGGGCGTAACCAATCGACTAGACTGAACGGGTGGCCGGCGGCTGAGGCCTCCGGCAGACCGATGATCGAAATAACCCCAGCGGCGGAAAAACGGATCCGCGATGCGATGGCGACGGAGGGAGCGGCCAGCGGCGGGCTGCGCGTCGGCGTTCGCGCCGGCGGCTGCTCCGGCTTCAGCTACCTGTTCGAATGGGAGAAGGCGCCGCGTCCCGGCGACGAAGTGTTCGAGGCAGAGGGCGGTACGCGCATCTTTGTCGACAGGAAGAGCTACAAGTACCTGCGCGGCACGGTCCTCGATTGCGACCCGAACATGCTGGGCCAGTCGCTGATCTTCCGCAATCCGAACGCGAAGAGCGAGTGCGGTTGCGGCCTGTCGTTCGACGTGTAACCGTTTCCCCGCGGCGTCGTCGAAGGGTACGCCAGCGCGTCGACGTAACCCCGACGCCGTCCGAGCCCGAATGGCCCCACGAACCGGAACTGGCCGCCCGCGACCCTCGACGCAGGAGGGCTCGCGTTCCGCGAAGCGGTCCGAGTCCGGTTCCACGTCCAGTGACCGGCCGCTCGTGGTCGTCTCGAACCGCGAGCCGTATCAGCACAGCTACGCGCCGGACGGCTCAATCGTTTCGTCGCCCACCACCGGCGGCGTCGCGGTGGCGCTCGACGCGCTGATGCGGGAGCGCGGCGGGGTGTGGATCGCGCACGGCTCGGGTGACGCTGACCGCGAGGTGGTAGACGACGCCGACCGCGTCGGGGTGCCGCCCGATCAGCCCGGCTACCTGCTGCGTCGTCTCTGGCTCTCCGAGAGCCAGGCGTTGCAGTACTACGAGGGATTCTCGAACGAAGGACTCTGGCCGCTCTGTCACGAGGCGCACGTGCGCCCCGTCTTCCGCACCCGCGACTGGGAGACCTACCAGCAGGTGAACGATCGGTTCGCCGAGGTGATCGCATCGGAGTTGCCGGACCCCAGGGTGCCCGTCTTTATTCAGGACTACCACCTCGCGCTGGTGGCCGCGAAGCTGCGCCAGCGCCACCCCGGCGTGAAGACGGCGATCTTCTGGCATATCCCGTGGCCCAGCCCCGACCGGCTGCGCATCTGTCCCTGGCGGCGTGACCTGATCGAGGGCCTGCTCGGCAACGACCTGATCGCGTTTCAATTGGCTCGCGACCGCCGCAACTTCCTGACCGCGGCGCGTGAAGACTTCGGCTTCGACGTCACGCGCAACACGGTCCGGCGGGGCAACCGGATCGTCGCCGTGAAGGCGGTGCCGATCGGAGTCGACTACGACCGCATTCAGCAGATCACGCAGGATCCCACGCTTGACGAGGAGATGGCGCGGCTGCGGCAGGAGCTGGGACTCGACACACCGTACATCGGCATCGGCGTCGATCGGCTCGACTACACCAAGGGGGTGCTCGAGCGGCTCGAGGCGATCGAGCGGCTGTTCGAACAGCGGCCGGACCTGAGGGACGCGCTTACCTTCGTGCAGATCGGCGTCCCGTCGCGGTCGAGCCTCCAGAGCTACGTGGACGTGGTGGAGGCGATCGACCGAAAGGTGGCTGACATCAACGCGCGCTACGGGTCCGGCCGTGGCGCGATCCGCTACCGAAAATCGGCGTTCCGGATCCGACGGCTCGTCGCGCTGTACCGGCTGGCCAACTTCTGCATCGTCAGCTCGCTCCACGACGGCATGAACCTGGTGGCGAAGGAGTTCGTCGCCGCGCGGCAGGACGACGACGGCACCCTGGTGTTGAGCGAGATGGCGGGCGCTGCGCAACAGTTGCACGACGCGCTGATCATCAACCCGTACGATGTCGACGGCTTCGCCACGGCGATCGGGCAGGCTATCGACATGCCGCATGCCGAGCGGCGCCGGCGGATGCACGCGATGCGGCGCGTCGTCGCCGGCCGGAACATCTTCGGCTGGGCGTCGGACATCCTCGTGGGCCTCGAGAAGCTCGATCCGCGCGCGCTCCCGCCGCCGCCCGGCAAGGCCGAGGGTGACGTCGAGACAGTGATCGCCAGAAAGGTCCGCAACCGGGACGACCCGAAGTAGGCCCACCGTCAGGGACCGCCGGGACCACCGTGCTAGACTCGGCCGATGTCGTCCGGGAGCCTCGGCGCGTTGCTTTCGCACAGCATGCGCGCGTACTACCTGCCGCTCGCGGCGGGCATCGTACTCGCATCGAGCGCGTTCATGCCGTGGATGCTGATCGGTGATCGCGGTCTCGGCGGCATGCCCAGCCTCGCCAGCTTCTGGGTGCTCAGCCTCGGGATTCTGTCGGCGGTCCTGGCGACGCTCAGTGTCGTCACCCGGAAAAACTCGCGGCATCCGTTGCTCGTTGTCGGCCTGACCGCGTTTGCCATCGTCCTGCTGAGCGAGCAGTGGATGGAGCGCACAACCGCCGATCAGGTTTGGGCGCAGGCGCAGGCGCAGGCGATCGTGTCGGGCACCGGCGTGACAGTGAACCTGCCCGACCCGTCGATGGCTCCCGGGGCGTACCTCGGCCTTGGCGCCGCAACCATGATCGTGCTGTTCGGCATGACGATCGTGGTCCGGCGCGTCTCGACTCCGTACGCCGTCGCGGAGGACGACGACGTCTGACCCTTCGTGCCGGCCGGCGCCGTAGGCCGCGGCGCCCTGAGACCAGCCACATTCGCCTCACAGCAGCCACCGATGCGCATCACCGTCGCCCACAGCCCCGACTCCGACGACGCGTTCATGTTCTACGGCTTCGCCTGCGGCGCGGTGACGACCGGGGAGTTCGAGATCGATCAGGTGCTGGCCGACATCGAGACGCTGAACCGCGCGGCGTTCGAGGGAACGTACGAAGTGACGGCGGTCTCGTTCCATGCCTACGCGCATCTCGTGGACCGCTACGCGCTGCTGCCGCACGGCGCGAGCATGGGCGATCGGTATGGGCCGATCGTCGTCACCCGTGCCGGCGGCCCGGCGTCCCTTGACGGCGTGACGGTCGCGATCCCGGGCGAGCTGACGACGGCCAACCTGGCGCTGCAGTTGTTCCATCCCGGCGTCGCGGTTCGCGTGATGCCGTTCGATGCGATTCAGCCGGCGGTGGTGGACGGCACGGTGGAGGCGGGCGTGCTGATCCACGAGGGGCAGCTCACCTACGCCGACGACGGCCTCCGGAGTCTGGTCGACCTCGGGGTCTGGTGGGCGGAGCGGACCGGCGGGCTCCCGCTGCCGCTCGGTTGCAACGTGATCCGGCGCAACCTGGGGGCCGAGACGATGCGCGAGGTGTCCCGTCTCCTCCATGCGAGCATCGCCCACGGGCTCAGCCACCGGGAGGAGGCGATCGCCTACGCGCTCGACTTCGGCCGCGGCCTCGACGTCGAGCGGACCGACCGCTTCGTCGGGATGTACGTCAACGCGTTGACCCTCGACTACGGTCCGCGCGGGCGCGAGGCGGTGGAGCGGCTGTTCGCCGACGCCTGGGCGCAGCGGCTGATCCCCCAGCCGATCCCGGTCGAGTTCGTTGACTAGGAGCCCGTGGTGAAACCCCGCGTAGCGTGCTATAACCGCGCAGACATGCTTGGGTTCAGCAGGAGTTCCACGTGCGCCCGGACGCATCGCGGGCAGGCGCGGAGGTTTGCGTAGCCGGTGTGGACCAGACTGAACGCCGCTGGCCTGCGCGAGGTCGCTGACAGGCTCGATGCCGGTGAACGGCTGACGCTCGACGACGGCATCCGGCTGTTCGCGGCGCCCGACCTTTTCGCCGTCGGCTGGCTCGCCAACCGCGAGCGCGAGCGGCGCCACGGGGCCCGCACTTACTTCAACCACAACATCCGCCTCGAGGCGACCAACGTCTGCGTCGCAAGCTGTCTCTTCTGCGCGTTCGCCCGGCTGCAGCCGGGCGATGACGGCGCCTACACGATGAGCCTGGAGCAGGCGTGGGACAAGCTGCGCGAGCGGTCGGATCAGGCCCTGACCGAGGTGCACGTGGTGAACGGCCTGCACCCCGACCTGCCCTGGGACTACTACCTGGAGCTGTTGAGCGGCTTCAAGCGGATCCGACCCGACATCCACCTGAAGTGCTTCACGGCGATCGAGATCGCCTTCTTCTCGGAAATCTACGGCAAGACCGACGAGGAAGTGCTGCGCGAGTTGATGGACGCGGGGCTCGACTCGCTGCCGGGGGGCGGGGCGGAGGTGTTCTCCGAGCGGGTCCGTCGCAAGATCTGCCACGACAAGGCGGACGCCGACCGGTACCTCGCGATCCACCGCCTCGCGCACCGGCTCGGGATGCGTTCGAACGTCACGATGCTCTACGGTCACATCGAGACCGACGCGGAACGGGTCGACCACATGCTCCGGACGCGTGCGCTCCAGGATGATACCGGCGGCGTGCAGGCGTTCATTCCACTGGCGTTCCATCCCGACAACAACCAGATGCGGAAGCTGCCGGCGCCCACCGCGGCCGACACCCTGCGCGTGCATGCGGTCTCGCGGCTGATGCTCGACAACGTCCCCCACGTCAAGGCGTTCTGGATCGCGACCGGCGTCGACGTGGCGCAGACCGCGCTCTGGTTCGGTGTAGACGACCTCGACGGCACCGTGCAGGAGGAGCGAATCTATCATATGGCGGGGGCCCGCACGCCGGAGGCGATGACACCGGAGGAGATCCGCGTGCTCATCCGGGCGGCGGGACGGGATCCGGTGGAGCGGGATACGCTCTACAACGTTGTCGAGCGGCCGGATGCCGCCCCGCTGTTGTCGTGATAAGCTGGTAATGAGTTCAGCGCGGGCACGGGTCCGCGCTTTTTGTTGTGCGCCGCTTGAGAAAAATTTCACAAGCGCGCCGGGAGTGGGCGGATGGATCTAGCGGTACTGACGGAGTTTGAGAAGACGCAGATCGGAGACCGGCAGCCGTTGCCGGATCGGTACCTGGGGCTCTCCGACGACGAGATGGCGGAGCGGATAGGGCGCGCGAAGGCTGAGCTGGGGTCGCGGCTCGTGATGCTGGGTCATCACTACCAGCGGGACGAGGTGATTCGGTTCGCTGACTACACTGGCGACTCGTTTCGCCTGGCGGGTCGGGCGGCCGAGCGAGGCGACGCCGACTACATCGTGTTTTGTGGCGTCCACTTCATGGCGGAGAGCGCCGACGTGTTGAGCGCGCCGCACCAGCAGGTGATTCTCCCCGACCTGGCGGCGGGCTGTTCGCTGGCGGACACGGCAGCGGCGGATCAGGTGGAGGTCTGCTGGGACGAACTGCAGGCGATGGGCGCAACGGATGTGGTGCCGGTCACGTACATCAATTCGGCGGTGTCCATCAAGGCGTTCTGCGGCGAGCGGGGAGGCGTCGTGTGCACGTCCGGCAACGCGCGGCCGACGCTGGAGTGGGCGTGGGCCCATGGCCGGCAGGTGCTCTTCCTGCCGGATCAACACCTGGGGCGCAACACGGCGTACGCAATGGGCGTGCCGCTCGATCAGATGGTGGTGTGGGATCCGGAGTTGGCGAACGGCGGTGTCGATTCGGCGGAGCTCGACAACGCGCGGCTGATTCTCTGGAACGGGCAGTGCTCGGTCCACGAGCGGTTTACGGTCGCGCAGGTGGAGCAGGTGCGCCGCCGGCATCCGGGCGTGCGGGTGATCGTTCATCCGGAATGCACGTGGGACGTGGTGCAGGCGGCGGATCAGAGCGGCTCCACGGAACGGATCATCCGGGCGATCGCGGCGAGTCCGCCGGGCTCGATTTGGGCGGTCGGCACCGAGGTCCACCTGGTCAACCGGCTCGCGGCGGAGCTGGCCCCGGACCGCACCGTGCTGACGCTCGACCCGATCGGCTGCCTCTGTTCGACGATGTTCCGGGTCTCCCCCAACCACCTGCTCTGGGTGCTCGAAGGGCTGTGCGACGGCGAGGTACACAACCGCATCACGGTGCCCGACACGGAGAAGCACTGGGCACGCGTGGCGCTCGACCGGATGCTGGAGATCCACTAGGATCTACGGCTCAACCGTCCTGTCCCCGGACAGCGACGCATCACGCATCGTCCAAGGAGAAAGACGCGCCATGGCCCACGAACTGCCCCCGCTGCCGTACGACTACGACGCGCTCGAGCCGCACATCGACGCGCGAACGATGGAAATCCATCACACGAAGCACCACAACACGTATGTCACCAAGCTGAACGGCGCGGTCGCCTCGCACCCCGACCTGGCGGACACGCCGGTCGACGAGCTGATTGCCGACCTCGCGGCGCTGCCGGAGGCGATCCGGGCCGCCGTGCGCAACAACGGCGGCGGCCACTCGAACCACACGATGTTCTGGCAGGTGATGGGGCCGAACGGCGGCGGCGCGCCGACCGGCAACGTCGCGAACGCGATCGACGCCGCGTTCGGATCGTTCGACGCGTTCAAGGAGCAGTTCGCCGCGGCGGGCGCCGGACGGTTCGGCAGCGGCTGGGTCTGGCTGATCAACAGCGGCGGCTCGCTGAGCATCGAGAGCACGCCGAACCAGGACAACCCGATCATGGTGGGGAAGTCGGCGGTCCTCGGCCTCGACGTCTGGGAGCACGCCTACTACCTGAGTTACCAGAACCGGCGTCCCGACTACATCGCCGCCTGGTTCAACACGATCAACTGGGACGAAGTGAACCGGCGGCTCGGCTGACGCTCCGGGCGGGATGGCTTCGGTCCTCTATCTCTTTCTCGCCCACCTCGGGATCGGCATCGCCGCCTCGCTGCTCCTGGTCGCCCGCACGGCGGGGGTCCAGTTCTTCCGGTTCAACGCCGGACTGGCGTCGATCCTGCTGCTGATCGCACTCGCGTTCCGGCCGGAGGCACCGGCCGGCACCCCTCTGGCCTCGACCGGATGGGTAGCACTGGTCGTGGCGACCGGGGCGCTGCTCATCTACTGGGCCAGTATCGGGCGCGCCTTGGCGCGGCTTCGGACGCCGTTGCTGTGGACCACCCTCGTCGGCGGCCTTGTCGCGCTGATCGCCCAGGCGGCCGGGTGGGCGGCGGTTGAGGCGGGACCGCCAGCCGTGCTCACCGCGGTCAGCTTCGCATCGTCGGCGGCGCTTCTGGGCGGAAGCTGCACGGCGATGATCCTGGGGCACTGGTACCTGGTGCTGCCGTCAATGGACGTGGAGCTACTGAAGGGAATCGTGAAGTTCCACATCGTATCGACGCTCGCGCGGATCGCGGTCGTCGGCGCGGTGATCGCCATTGCCCTCGCCACCTGGCAGGCGCCGTCGGGCGCCGGTTTCGATCGCTACGTGCTGTCGATCGAGGGGGTTTTCTTCTGGCAGCGGATGCTGTTCGGGTTGCTCGGTCCGCTCGTGCTGGCGTATCTCACCTGGGAGACGGCCAAGATTCAGTCGACGCAGTCCGCCACCGGCATCCTCTATGTCGACTTCTTCGCCGTCATCGTCGGCGAGGTGCTGGCCAAGTATCTGCTCGTGTCGCAGCGGGTGCCGCTATGACGGTGACCGTCGTCTGTCCCGACTGTGAGAGCCGCCTTCCGGTGCCGGCCGCCGACGCGCCCACGGCGATTCGGTGCGGCGGTTGCGAGCGCGCGATCGCCCTGAACGTGACGGGCGCGGTCCGCGGCGGCGCCGGGTTGGATCGGTGTCCCGTCTGCGAAGGCCCCGACTTCTACCGGCGGAAGGACTTCGACCCGAAGCTGGGTCTCGCCGTCATCATCACCGGCGCCCTCATCAGCGCCGGCTTCTACTGGTTCGGTCTCGACCTGATCGCCTACGGTGTTCTGGGCGCCGCCGCCCTTCTCGACCTGATCGTCTACGGCCGCCTGAAGGACATCACCATCTGCTACCGCTGCCACGCGGAGTTCCGCGGCGACAGCGCCCCCACCGCGGGAATCTTCGACCTCCATACCGCCGACGTGCTGGAACTCGAGTGGGCCCGCCGCCTCGGCAAGCGGTAGGGGTTTCTTATTAATAGTTATAGCGTATAGTTACACTATAAGCCTTCGAAGACGCGCTCCATATAAATAAATGGACGCATATTCTTCAATAAGCACAGCGGCGGCTTCGGCGGCGGTCGTGGGGTGCTGCTCGTTCCTCTCGAACGACAGCGCGGCGCCTCCGTGCTGTGCAGACAGCCCACGGGGAAGTGGCGCGCCAGCGGCGATCATCCGGGCTCGCGCGCGATCACACGGATCACGTCCCGGCGCCGGCCCGGCGATGGACATCTTCCCATCGCTCCGGATCCGACCATTTCCACCCGCTTGAGCGCCGCTCAGTACCCGATGTTGGTCAACGCTCCGCTGCCTGCATCAGGACCCATTGGGACAGACGCTCGTCCGGCAACAGGGCTTGGCGGGCCATCCGATACGGCAGTCCCTCGAGCCGGCGGCGGATGCCGACTTCGATGCCGCCGTAGGAGAGCAGCAGCGGTAGGATCAAGACGGACTTCCCTTCCTCGACCGCGCCCTCGACCACGGCGCGCAGTTCCGCAGTCGCCTGCGACCGAATCGGATCCGGCGCGTCGTCGCGAACCGTGAGGCACTCGATGCGGCCGAAGCGCGTGCGCGCGTGCATTCGCTCGGTCAGGTTCCTCATGTTGTCGAGCCAGAGTTCGTTGTCCTCCGCCGAGCTGGGGCCGTGAGCGACCAGCACAACGATTTCGTCTTCCGGCGTCTGGCTGACGTCCACCGCTCGGGAGATCAGAATCTCGGCGACCAGCGCGTGGCCGTCCAGCGCCGTCGCCACCGAGATCGGCACCGTCGTTTCGACCGGCGTGGTCCGATCGAAACCGGGGTCGGCATCGGCACGGCCGGAATCGCGCCGGGCGCCCATGCGGGCGAAGGCCTGCATTTCCGGCGGCGCGACGTCCCGGCTCCCCAGCAGGTACTCGGTAGCGCGCATGACGCTACTGTGCGACGAGACGAACAGCGGAACCGCAACGATTTCCGAGACGTCCCGTTCCGCGAGGCGTTCCACCGCGTCCTGAATCGTGCGTTTGTTCGCCATGCCGAACGCCACCTCGACCGGCCGGCTCGAGTCGATTCGGTCCGCCAGAGCGAGGACTTCCCGGTTCCAGTCGTCGCTGCCGCCGTGAGCGAGCAGCAGGATTCCTTGGGCCTCGACGACCCCCGGCGTCAGGAGTGTGGGCAACAGCGCGAGCACTAGTCGCGTTCGAAGAGCAAGTTTCGACATGTCTGGTCCCTCGATGCGTCGTTTGGGTCCGGCCCTCAATGCTTCGCACACGCGCGCAGGGCCTCGCGGGTGCCGAGTCGGATGTGAGCCTCGCCGGCAAGGATCGCAAGGCGGCTGAACTCCTCTGGCTTGAGCGTCAACGTCACGCGATTCACGCGCAAGTGGAGCAGGCCGTGTCCGCACTGGTACACGGCCTGCTCCGTCCCTCTGGCCAACGTTTCCGATTCATTGATGTGATGCATAGCTCACTCCGTTCCAGGCGAATGTGCTACCAGTCGTACCCGAGCGATCCGATGAAACTGATCCCCGGGCTGGAGTACCGATCGATCACTGGGTCGTTCGCCTGACGGCCACGCACGTTCCACCACTCGAAGTACTTGCTGTCCGTCAGGTTGAGCAGGCCGAGGCGGAAGGTCAGCGATTCCGCGAGCGAGACGAAGCCAACCACGTCGACCACTTGGTACGCCTCCGGAGCAAACTGAGCCTCGTCGCCGTGCCCGTAGGACTGCACCATCCGGACGGACAATTCGCTGCCCCAACGCCCCGAGGGCCTGACGTAACGCAGGCCGAGCACCCCTTCGTTCGGCGCGATCTCGCCGAGCGGCGTCTCTTCGGCGAGCGCCGGCACCGCGACGTCCTCGAAGATCTCGACGCCATCGATGCGGGCGTAGCTCCAGCGCAGCATCAGGCTGTCGCTCAGGTACGCCTCTCCCCGCAGCTCGACGCCCGAGATCTCCGCCTCTTCCAGGTTCTGGCTCTGGAATTCGAGCAGTTGGGTCAGCGGGTTGAAGCCGAGGCTGGTGCTCGCGATGAAGTCGTCGTAGCGGTTCGAGAAGACGGTGAGCCCGAGGCTCGCCCGGTCGAACGCGGCGCGCACCCCGACCTCCAGGTTGGTGCTGGTCTCGGCCCGCAGGTTCGGATTCGGCAGCGTGGTGTAGCCACTGCGAGGGTTGCTGAACCCGGTGTTGATGGTGCTGTAGGGCGGCGCCCGGAATCCGCCGGCGTACTGCGCGTGCACGGTCACCACGTCCGTCAACCGCGCCGCCATGCCGAGCTTCGGCGACACCGCCCCGTTGGAGGAGTCGGCCGCCTCGGGGGCGAGGCTCGCGATGAAGACGGGATCGTGCTGGTTGGCGTCGAGCGTGAAGTGGTCGTAGCGCACCCCTGGAACAAGAGTGAGGCGGCCGAACTGTAGCTCGGCCTGCAGATAGGCGCCGGCTTCGGTGACCGTGCTCTCCGGAAAGTACTTCGTCGGAAAGATCAGGCTCGTGCGCACGGGCTCGCCGGTGATCGTATGCGTTTCGGTCCGGTCGCGCAGGATGTCGAAGTAGTCGTTCTGGTAGCTGGCGCCGGCCGTGATCAGCACCCCGCCGTCCGGCTCGCCTAGCCACTGCTGGCTCTGTAGCGATCCACCGTAGCCAACCTGCTCGTAGTCGAGCGTGCCGTGCCGCCGCGATGGAAGCGGTGGGCCGAAGCCGAACGTCATCCGCTCTCGGTCGATGACCTGCGACGTGTCGTTGAACTGACCGTGGACACGCCACGAGAGTTGGTCGAGGCCGCGGTCGACGAGCGTGTGATCCAACGACAGGCGCGTTCGGTCCTGCGTGTCGGCGGCGTCTGAATTCGTGTTCCGGAACTGGAAGCTGCCGAAGTCCACCAGGCCCTGGTCCGAGAACCACTCCGTCTCGACGCGCGTGTGGTAGACCTCCGTAGCGGCCCGCAGCATGTTGCCGGGCGAGGGGGTGAAGACGAGCTTGGCGAGTAGCTGTGTGCCTAAGACGTTCTGGGGATTCGGCGCGGTGCGGGTGGCGTCGGACGTTTCCACGGCGCCCCTGTTGCGGATCTCGTTGCCCCGATGGATGCTTGTGAAGAGCGAGCCCTGGAGCCGCTCGGTGCCGGCGGCCAGGGCGAGGTTGCCGCTGATCGCGTCGGAGCGACCGTCCCAGGTGGCCTTGGCGCCGAGGTGGTATCTCCGGCCGCGCAGGTAGTCGGCCGGGTCCTTGGTAAAGAGCGATACAACACCGCCGAGTGCGTCGCTGCCGTACAGCGCCGAGTTGGCGCTCCGAACGATCTCGACCGACTTGAGGGCATCGATGTCGAGTCCCACCTGGTGGATGTTGAACGGCCCGAAGTCGAACTGCTCCGACGTTTGCACGCCGTCCACCTGGGTCATCACGCGGTTGCCGCCCATCCCGCGGATGTTGAAGCCGTTGAGCCCCAGGCGGGCGACGTTGTTCTCGATGTAGACGCCCGGCTCGTACTTGACGAGATCGGCGAAGTTCTCGATGAGGCGTTCCTGGATGGCCTGGCTGTCGATCACCGAGACCGTGCCCGGGGTGTCCCGCACCGGTGTCGGCCGGAGCGTTGCAGAGACGGTCACCGAATCGAGAAACGTCAGCGGGTCATCGGCCGAGGACGGGGCGCCGTCTTGCGGATCGGCGGTTTGCTGGCCGTTTGCCGGCTGGTTCTCGTCTGATTCCTGCGCCAACACGGCAACCGAGCCCGACACGATCAGGAACAGTGCCGCGAGGATGAACGGCGTCGCCGGGCCGGCGGCGCCACGAGTGGTGTTGGTATGGTGACTGAATCCCATCTCTATACTCCTTGTGGGTGTCCGGCGCTGCACCATGCGGCACCGGTGCTCATCCGGGCGTCCTCGCGAGGTTTCCAGGCCAGGTGCGGGGGCGCCCATTCCAACAGAACGGGCAAGAGCGGGAGCAGGGTCAAGGCGAGGTCTGCGAGGAGAGGCGACGGGGCGGTACACGTCATGACGTCTCCTGTTGCGCGTCACGACGAGCGTCGCCTACACTCGGACCGGGCGAGCGCCGTCATGCGTGTTCTGTGTGATGGGTCCGCGCAGCGGACCTCGCGCTCATCCAGCTCGCCGGGTGCTTACACCACCCGGCGAGCGCTCTCGTAACTGAGCCTGAGTCTCAGTTGCAGTATAACCCTATATCTGATCGACTTGGTTGGTCAAGCGAACTCGTTCATCCGCTGCTCAGACAGCGTCCCGGACAACCACCTCGTGATGACCGGGCCGAAGGCGGGGGCGACGACCGCGCGGGGCCAGACCCGGCCGTTGGTGATCACGGAGGTGTTCCTGTTCGATGCGCCGGAGCCGGTGAAGCGGTTACGCGAACTTGGCGTCAGACTTGGCGTCGCCACCTACGTGCGGCAACACGAGTGGGACGCGACGAGGGTCTATCCGGAGGCGGCGCCCGGGAACAGCTCTTCGTAGATCCGTATCGCGTCCCTGGGCTCCTTCAACTTCAGGTGCTCAGTCAGCGCCGCGATGTCGTCGCGTCCATGCTTCGCGCCGCGAGGAGCTTCATCGCGAGCAGGTGCTTCTCCGATGCTCCGGTGACCGTCAGGTACGGTGACTCGTACAGCGTCGTCGCCTTCGCGTCCGGGCTGCGCGGAATGGCCGTCGTCGCTTGGTCGTTGAGCCACGTATCGCCCAGGCCGCGCTTGCAGCCGACCTTCCGCACGGCCTGCGCCAGATGGGAGTGCCCGGTATCGATCCGGGCGTCAACATTCCTCGTCGTTCGCTCCCGGCTGAACGCCAAGCTCATCGCGGCCCCCCCCCCACGATATAGATTTGGGCGCGCGTCCGGCTGAATCGCAGCTCCTCCGAGAGCTTGTCGAACAGTTTGAGGATTCTCTGCCGGTCAAGGGACCCACTCATGGTGTTCTCCTCCTCGCCGGTCGAGATCTCTGGGATCCGGAATCGCTCCGTGCCTCAGGAATGCGGCCGGGGCGAACATCAACGAGTTCATGCGGATTTCAGGTATCGGCGAGAGAACCCAGGTGCTGTCGAGGAACCGCTCCGGCTCATCCACCCATGCGGGCTCCGGGCGTGGAACTGCCGCGGCAGGTCGTGGACGATCATGCGCTCGATGTCCACCTCTGGCCATCCCTCAAGGACGCCCTCGGTGTAGCTGGCCAGCGAGAATTTGGGCGCTCGGTCCATGCAGGTATTGTGGATCATCCGCCGCGGCGGTGCCGCTGGCGGTATTCGGCCCGGATGGGCCGTTGTGACTACCCCTCACGCTCCGCAAGTTGTGTTGGATCCCCGGATCCTGGCCCACTTCGAGCACATCTCAGAGCGGGCTAACGCCCGGCGCGACAGTCGGGCCGCAGTGTGTGTGGGTTACTCCTCGAGGGGATAGGGAAGTAGGGCCGTCCGCGCCGTGTGCCGCTGGTGGCCGCTGCTCGTTCCTCTCGAACGACAGCGCGGCGCCTCCGTGCTGTGCAGACAGCCCACGGGGAAGTGGCGCGCCCTGCAGGATTCGAACCTGCGGCCTCCTGGTTCGTAGCCAGACGCTCTATCCAGCTGAGCTAAGGGCGCGAGGGAACCCTGATTATAGCAACCGCCAGACCCATGCGCCGGCCGCCGTCAACCTGGCTTGGCCCGCATGAAGAGCGCGGCGACCACCGCCAGCCCCACGACGGCCGCGCTGAAGGCGAATACGTCTTCCATCGCTCCGCCCAGCGCGGCGTTCAGCGCGGCGAGCAACGCGTCCGCCAGCTGGACACCGGCCGCCCCGCTCTCGGTGAAGCCGGCTCGCAGCGCGTCGGTCGCGGACGGATCCAGCAGCACCCGCGGGTTGTCCTTGATGGCGTCGAGCTCGCCCCCGGAGAGCAGGCCGTCGACGCTGCCGCGCACCGTCTGGTCGACCCTGGCCGAGAAGCGCGTCGTCAACACGCCGCCGAGCACCGCGAGTCCGACCGCGCTGGCGCGCCCATCCCGGATTACCTCACGTCACAGGACAAGAGTCGACGCAGCTCCCTTGCGACTACCCAAACTTCCAACTTAAGCCAGCAGCGTCGTCGGTGTTCCCAACAGCCGCTCGACCTCCGCGCCGAGGTTGGTTGAGACGGCCTTCACATCGCCCCAGCGCGAGCCGTCGGGAATCCGGAAGCGGTGCTCGCCGCGCTTTCGGAAGATGGCCTTCTCCATCTCGTTGAAGGTGCGACCTTGCTGCCGCTCCTGCTCGGTGATCGCGTCGTCGGTCTCGCACTCCCACTGGTCGCAGAGGCGCTTGTAGAACATCAACGACAGGATGTAATTCTTGTAGTCCTGTCCGGCGGTCTTGCCGCGCAGGATGTTCGCCGCGCCCAAGAGGTGCGCCTCGAGCTGCTGGAGGGTGAGCGTCATGCCGGCTCCTGGGGGGGATCCGCCCCGAAGTACCGCCGCCTCGGATCCTGCGGCCCCGTGCCGATCTGGCGCACGAGCCCACGCCCGACGAGACGCGCGAGGCGTGTGCGGGTGGCGCGAGGCGTGAGACCGATCGTCCCCGCGATCTCGCTGGTCAGCAGCCCCTTGCCGCCGGTGAGACTGGTGAGAATGGCTTGATCGGTAGTGTCCAGCACCGGCGGGCCGATCGGCGCGGTGCTGATCGTGACCCGGAAGCGAGTGGCAAGCTCCTCGAACACCGGCGCCGCGAGCCCGGCCTCGCGGCAGGCGGCGGTCATCCGCTGGATCCCGCTCCCCCATTGCTCGATGAGGCCCAGCGTGTGGAAGACGCGGCCGATCACGCGGTTACGCAGCTTCGACACGCCGCGCGGAAGATCCTCGATCGTGAGGCCGAACGGCAGCAGGCCCGGATTCTCGACCTCAAGCCGGTCGTCGAAGATGGACAAGCGCAGCGGGGCGCCGCGCTGCGCGTAGTCGGCGTGAACCACCGCGTTGATGACCGCCTCGCGGACCGCCACAGGAGGAAGGCTCCAACGGTCCGTACGACGCACGGAACCGATCTCGGCGCCGTAGAGGACGTGTTTGTTCACGAACGTGATCGCCTCCTCGACGGAACGGACCGCAAGAGAGCGGATCTCGGCGCGATCGACGATACGGCGCTTGTCAGTGCCGTCAAAGCGACCGGCCTGAATCCAGGCGTCCGGGAAGTGACGCGCGCGGTCCTTGCCGAAGAGGAGCACTCCGCCCACGGTGGGAACTTTATGACCCTGGTGATTGGTAACGAGTCGCAGCGTCTCCAGGTCACGGCGGGCAAGCTTACGCACCGCGGCGAACGACTCGGAAGCGGCTCGGAAGTCGATGGCTTCCGAGTCGAGCCCGGGCATCGGCTGCTCGTCGAACCCATCGCCCCGCGCAACGCGACGCAGCTCCTCGACCATCTCCGCGTCGGCACGGCGGTTCGTCGAGCCCACCCGGACATACACCCCACCGAAAGACCCTTCCCGGGTGAGCCAGTGCGGCCGGACCGGGCTGGGATGGACCTGCACCGCCAGCACCTGCGTCCGCCGCCACCGCAGTATCTCAATTTCCGGTACGAGGCGAGGAGTAATCCGGTCGCTGATGAGGTTCGCGAGGCGCTCCTCCAGACGGAGCACGTCGCGCACGCCTCGGACGTGGCGGCTCCCGTCCTCGACGCCGAGCAACAGCGTTCCGCCCGCGGTGTTGGCGAAGGCAACGATCGTCTTCACCACACCCAGGGGTCCGGAGAGGTCGCGCTTGAACTCCAGTGTCTTGCCCTCCGGCCGCCTGAGGATCTCGACGAGGTCCATGGATGCTAGGAAATGCACTAGGAAGTCTCACGAACCGTCAAGCTTCCGAGCTGGCATGTCTTGGTGACAGGCGCACTGGCTCAGCCGGCTGTCGACGAGATCGACCGGGACGATCGCGGAAACCGCCTAAGTTGCCGAGTCGGCCCGCGCGGCCGATCCGGGAACCGCGTGCGATCCACTATCTACCGCAAGAGCGCGGGCGAGCAGTTCTGTCGGACGTGTGCTCCAGAAGGACCGCTACATCGAGAGCATCCAGGCGCACCTCCTGACCCTGCCATCCTATCGACGCTTTCCCGGCGACGAGGAGTTCACGCGCGAACTGTCCGTGCGCGACCTCTACAACTTCCCGCGTCGGAGCTACTGGTTGCGCCGGCTGGAAAACCACGACCGCAAGGAGCGTGTGCCGGTGGGCGACTACACCATCGAGCACATCCTGCCGCAGAACAAGAATCTTTCCGCGATGTGGCGCGAGGCGCTCGGCCCAGAGTGGCAGCGCGTGCAGGAGACCTGGCTGCACACCCTCGGCAACCTCACGCTCACCGGCTACAACGCGGAGTACAGCGACCGGCCGTTCAGGGAGAAGCGCGATATGCAAGGCGGATTCAAGGAGAGCCCGCTGCAGCTCAACGAGGGTCTCGGCGCCTTGAACACCTGGAACGAAGCCACCATCCAGATGCGTGCGAAGCGGCTCGCTGATCAGGCGGCGACGGTGTGGAAACCACCCACGCTCCCGGCCGACGTGCTTGAGACCTACCGACTGAAAGCCGAGCGGCCTGCCGGTTACACGCTCGACGACCATGCGCAACTAGTCGAGGGGAGCCCCATGCGGTCGCTGTTCGAGAAGTTCCGCAAGGAGGTTCTAGCGCTGGACCCCTGCGTCGGCGAGGAAATCCTGAAGCTCTACGTCGCTTACAAGGCCGAGACCAACTTCGTGGACGTGGTGCCCCAGCAGAGCCGTCTACGTCTCTCGCGCAACATGCACTTCCATGAACTCCATGACCCGAAGGGACTCGCCAAGGATGTGACCAACCTCGGCCGCTGGGGCAACGGCGACGTGGAGGTAGGTTTGAGCGAGGCAGAGGAAATGCCCTACATCATGGACCTCGTGCGCCAGGCTTTCGAGAAGCAGATGGGTAACGGGGGGGGGGCCGAAGCGTGATCGCCGACCTCACGCCCTACACGATGAAAAACTCCGGCGTGCCGTAACAGAAGGAGGTGCCGAAGCCGGGCCGAGCCGTCTCGGCCGGCACGATCGCGGCGAGCGAATCAGTCACGGTGGGGTTCTAGCCTCGCATCGCCGGCATCCGAGACGAAAACCTGATAGGCGTTCCGGGGATTCAGCTGATGACCCGGGTTCTCTCCCATCCAGGTGAGCAGGGCGTCGACGAGACGCGCGCCGCGCTCCTCGGACGTTCGCTCCCGCATCCGCTCAATTGCTTCCGGCGTGATCCGGAACCATACCTCGTTGTCGCCCGGATCAAGCTGGGCTCCGAACCAGAAAGCGTGTCGTTGAGTGTCTCGTTCCGCGGGAAGAGGCGCAAACGTCTGGGCGTCGCCGGGCCAGTCCTCGCGCGTTCCTTCGATGACGATCTGCGGGCCGTTCGTCATGGGTGCATGCGTTCTTTGCTTCCGGAATCCTTCACGGTAAGGCAAGTCATCGGTAGTGAGTATAGGCATCCTGCGACTCTTCAAGACGGCGCCCAATCCTCACATGCACCAGGTCTACGGGCGGGCCGTCAGGCTGATTCGCTCTTGGTGGGAGAATCACAACTGCCGATCTGGGGATGGTGCCGCTCGGTGCGACCAACCCGCTTCATCGGGGAACTGCCTCGGATCCGCGGCCCCAGCTACCTGGACACGTTGAGACCGTGCGACTGGATCGGCGCATCGTGGATTTTCTCTGCCAGCCGGACTGCCAGCCGGACTGCCAGCCGTTTTCTGGCTCTTTCGGACCCGTTCTGGATCTCTGTTTTCTCAATAAACACGGGGTCTATTGAGATTCTTGGCCGATCGAGAACGGGTTCGTAGCCAGACGCTCTATCCAGCTGAGCTAAGGGCGCGTATCGGTGCCCACCGGCAACCAGAATTATAGCCGACGCTCCAGGAGCAAGGGCGCTGGGCGCGAACGGTGCGCACTCACGGCGTTGCGTCTCCAGCGCCAGCCGGGGATCCAGATTGCGCGGACCGTGGGGGTCTCGCGCGCCACCCTCAGCACCCTGCTGGCCGCCGCGGGCAGCCCCTTGACATCAGTTGACCGCGCCAGCATCCTTGTTGGTGGGCTTCAAATGTGGGACTTGATCGCGGCGATCAGGTTCCCACAGGGGGGTTACTCGTGAATCCTGTTGCTTCCTCACTGGTCGCCGGCAACGTGACGGCAAAGATGCCGACTGCGTATCTCGAAGGTTACGAGAAGGCCCGTCTCTACGATCAGGCCCTGGCCGACAACTACATCAAGCACACCACCATCGGTGACCCCGAGCTCGACCCGATCATGGAGGAGCTCTCGGCGGGGTTGTCTCCAGGCGAGCTGCACCGGTTCGTCGGGGCCGGCATAGAGCAGAACGAGGAGGCTCTGCGTCTCGCGCCGCGTGCTCTGCGCGATTTCTTCAAGAACCTCCAGGAGCCGCCGTGGCTCTACTACGAGGGTTTTCGTCCCGGGGTCCGCGCCTTCCATGAAAACGTGGACCTGATGCTCACCGCGTTCGTCACGGGAGTGCTGGTGGAGGGCTTTTCGACGCTCATCGCCAAGTCCTTCGGCATTACCGGGCGAGTGGCGACCACCAGAAGGCGCCTCCAGCAGAACAACCGCCACATGATGGAGATCTTCTTTCCTGCCGGCCTGCAGAGAAACAACGAGGGGTGGAAGCTGTCCACGCGCATTCGGTTCGTTCACACTCGCATACGGGGCCTGCTGGCGAAGTCGGATGAGTGGAATCACGAAGCCTGGGGGACGCCGCTGAGCGCGGCGCACCTGGGTTTCGCCATCTCTGTCTTCTCGAAGCGGCTGCTGGAGTACTCGGTAATGCTGGGCGCAAGGTTCAGCAAGGAAGAAAGGAATAGCGTTCTCGCCATCTGGCGCTACGCCGGCTACCTCATGGGGATACCGGAAACGATCCTCTATACGAACGCCCAGGACGCGGAACAGACGTACAAGGTCAGCTACCTGTGCGAGCCGCCCGCGGACGCCGATTCGGTATCCGTGGCCAACTTGTTGATCCAGTCGATTCCCAAGGTTGCGGACATAGAGGACCAGGCTGAACGGGAGAGATTGGTGGGCTTGGCCTACCGTCTGTCGCGCGCGCTCATCGGCACCGACCTCGCCAACAGCTTCGAGTTTCCGCCGGACTCCAATTTCGCGACCCTGTTCAAGTACCGGATGCAGCAGCGCTTTCTGCGGTTGTTGCGGACCAACAGGATGGTCAGAGCGGACAATTTCACCCAGCTGCTCCAGATATCGGTGTTCGACGACGAGGGGCTGAGCTACAAGATGCCGGACCACGTCCACACGTCGAAATCGAACCCGTGGTGACGATCGAGTAGCTGGTCGCATTCCAGGCTCTGAAGAATTCCGATCGTCAACCGGGGAGATTCATGATGCCCGCATGTCTTGCCGCACGACCGGCGCTTCTGCTCTGCGCGCTGTCGCTGGCTCTCGCGGCAGCGGTTGCCACCCCGGCGCCGGCCCAGGCCCAGGATGACACCCCCGAGGAGGTCGGGCTGAAGATCGCCGAGAACGCCCGGGCGCGCGAGGAGGGATTCGGCAACTTTACCGCCCAGCAGGTGATGCTGTTGCGCAACAAGCAGGGACAGGAGAGCCGGCGCCAGCTCCGGGTCCAGGTTCTCGAGGTGTCCGACGACGGCGACAGGAGCCTGTTCGTCTTCGATGAACCGCGCGATATCCAGGGGACGGCGTTCCTCGTTCACGCCCATCGCGACGACTCGAACGACCAGTGGCTCTACCTGCCGGCGCTGAGGCGCGTCAAGCGCATCAGCTCGGCGAACCGGTCCGGCTCCTTCATGGGCAGCGAGTTCGCGTACGAAGACCTGACCCCGCAGGAAGTGGAGAAGTTCACCTACCGCTACCTGCGCGACGAGCCGTGCGGCAACCAGACGTGCACGGTCACCGAGCGTACCCCCGTGGACGACAAGTCGGGCTACACGCGCCAGGTGGTCTGGCGCGATCAGGACGAGCTCCGCGTCTGGAAAGTGGAATACTACGACCGCAAGGACGCCCACCTGAAGACCCTCACCACGGGCAACTACGCCCAGCATCTGGATCGCTACTGGCGGGCCGGCGAGATGGAAATGGTCAACCATCTGACCGGCAAGAGCACCGTGCTGACCTGGACCGACTATCAGTTCCAGACGGACCTTGACGACGGAGACTTCACGCAGACGGGGCTGAGACGGGCGCGCTGATGCCACGCCGTGCGGCTGTTTCCAGAGGCCTCCTGGGCGCCGCCTGGCTTCTGGCTTCCATCTCCATCTTCGCCGTCGACACCCACGCCGGCAGCGAGCAGGACGAGCAGGACGAAGAGGCCGATACGCCGGTCGAGTACGAGTTTTCGGGGCGCGTGAGCGCCGAAGGCCGCTGGTTTCCGCAGGCCGGCGGGTTCGAGGACCAGCGCTCGCTCGCAACCGGCTTCGTCGCGGCGCCGCGCCTCTACCTGGAGGATGCCGCGGGCAGAAGCCTCACGTTCGCACCCTTCTTCCGCTACGACCATGCGGACCCGCGCCGCACCCACTTCGATCTGCACGAAGCGTATCTGCTGCTGTTCGGCGAAATCGGCGACAGCGGCTGGGAGGTGCGCCTGGGGGTCGATCAGGTGTTCTGGGGCGTCACCGAATCACAGCATCTGGTCGATATCGTCAACCAGGTCGATTTTGTCGAGCATCCGAACGGCGAAGCCAAGCTGGGGCAACCGATGGTGCACGCCACGTGGTTCGGCGACTGGGGCGCGTTCGAGGTATTCGGCATGCCCTATCACCGCGCGCGCACCTTTCAGGGGCGCGAAGGCCGGCTGCGGCTGCCGTTCGTCGTGGATGACGAACGTATCGATTACGAGAGCGCGGCCGGACGGTGGCACCCGGATCTGGCCTCCCGCTACAGCCACAGCGTCGGACTGCTCGATCTCGGCCTGAGCGTCTTCAACGGCACCAGCCGCGAGCCGTTCCTGGTGCTGGGCGCCGATCCCGACGGGGCGCCGACCCTCCTCCAGTACTACACGAAGATCCGCCAGTTCGGGGTGGACGCACAGGTGACGGCCGGCTCCTGGCTGTTGAAGCTGGAGGCCATCCACCGCGCCGGCGCGCGCAATCTTTCGGGCCTGGAGGAGGGCTACTTCGCCACGGTATTCGGCGGGGAATACGCGTTCTACTCGGTAGGCGGCTCCGCCGTCGACGTGAGCGTGGTCAGTGAATGGAACTACGACGGGCGGGGCCGCAAGGCGACCCCGAGCCGTTCGCCCAACACCCTCGAGAACGATCTCTTCCTGGCCACACGCTTCGCGTTCAACGACATACCGGGTACCGAGATTACCGCGGGCTTCTTCACGGACATGGGCCGCGCCACGCGCACGGTGGTGGTCGAATTCGACCGGCGGCTTTCCGGCGAGTGGTCCCTCCATGCCGAGGTGATCGGTCTCCTCAGCGTCGACCCGGCGGATCTGCACTACGCAATGCGCACCGACAGCTTCGTCGACGTCAGCCTTACCTACAACTTTTAGCAGTCCGCCGGCCTTACGACGCCTTCCGATCGATGGCGAGCAGCAGCGTTGGCAGCAGGAGGAAGTCGGTCGCCAGCGCCAGGATGATCGTCATGGTCACCAGGATTCCGAGCGCCCAGCTCACCTCGAACCCCGACGAGGCGAAAACCAGAAAACCGGCCGAGAGGACGGCGGTCGTCGTGAACAGCGCATGGCCCACCGTACGGAACGCGGTGCGCACGGCCTCCGGCGCGCCAAGCCCTGCGCGCCGCGCTTTCAGGTAGTCGCTCAGGAAATGAATGGTGTCGTCCACGACTATCCCGAAGACGACGGCGACGACCACCGAAGACGCAATGCCGACGTGGCCCACGAAATAGCCCCACAGGCCGAAGCTCATCAGGGCGGGTATGAAGTTCGGCAGGAGGCTGATGAGACCGATCCGTACGCTCCTGAAGACGAAAATCAGGATGAACGAGATGAGCGCCATTGCGAAAATCGTGCCGCCGAGCATGCTGTTGATGTTGCGCTGCGACAGGTGGGCGAACATGACGCTGACGCCCGACGCCTCGCCTGCCAGGTCCGGGGCGTTGGCGCGCAGCCAGTCCTGCGCGCGCTCGTCCAGCTCCCGCAGTTCCCGGGACCAGGCGTTGCCGGTTGCGACGACCATGCGCGTGGCGGACTTGCCGATGTCGATGCGGTCGTTGAGGTCGCTGCCGAACGGCAGCGAAAGCTCGTAGAGCAACAGGAACTGCGCCGCGAGTTCCGCGCTCTCGGGCAGGCGGTAGAAGGCCGGGTCGTCGCCGTTCATGTTCTTGTTGAGGCGCTTGATGATGTCCGGAAACGACTGGACATACGAGACCTCGGGCTGCTCCCGGTACCACTCCGCGAAGCCATCGACGTTGCGCAGGTACTCGGGATCGGTGATGCCTCCCTCGCGCCCCGTGTCCAGCGAATACTCCAGCCTGTCGAGTCCGGTCAGGTTCGCGGCGATGAAGTCGGAATCGCGCCGGAACTGATAGCGGTCATCGAAGTACTGCGTCATGTTGTCGCTCAACTCGATGCGCGGAATGCCGGTCATCAGCACCACCACCGCCACCGTCGTGGACCAGAGCAGCAGCGTGCGCCGGGCGATGACAAAGTCGGCGAAACGGTCGTAGAAGCGGTCGAAGAACGCGGGCTCGACAGCCTGGACGCGCGGCGGGCGCAGCGGCAGGAGCGCCAGCAGCGCCGGCAGGAGCGTCATGGTGTAGGCGAAAGCGGCGACCACGCCGAACGCCACGTAGTTTCCCAGGACATGGAACGGCGGGGAGTCGGAGGCGTTCAGGCTGAGAAACCCGATTGCGGTCGTAAGGGAGGTCAGGAAGATCGGATAGGAATTCACCCGAAACGATTCGACGATCGCGGCGTGCCTGTCCAGCCCGCGCCGCATCCCCAGCAGGGCGGTCGTGACGATATGGATGGAATCCGCGACCGCCACCACCATGACGATGATCGGCACGCCGGCGTTGGTGGGGCTGAACACCACGCCCCGCCAGCCGGCAAACCCCATGGTCGTGTTGATGGCGAACATGAGCACGGCGACGACCGCCACCGTGGCGAATACCGATCGCAGCAGAACGACCGTGGCGACCACGATAATGAGGAACACGATCGGCGTCAGCGTCTGGATATCGCTCTGCGTGGCGTCCGAGAACGTGCGGTTCATCACCACGTCGCCGGTGGTGTGGTAGTCGATGCCGGGATGGCTTGCACGGGCTTCGTCCAGAACCGCGTTGAGATAGTCGGTGATCTCGATCACCGCCAGATCGGGATTCTCGGGAAGAACGAAATTGATCGCCACGCCGGCCACACGCCCGTCGTAGGAGATCAGGCGGCCGGCAATGTCTGACGCGTCCAGCGCGATCGCCTCGATCCTGGCCAGATCGGCATCGCTCAGCCCGCTGGCATCCTCGACGAGCGGGGCGACGATCAGGTCGTCCTCGCCGAACGCCTCGCTGTGGCTGTAGTTGGTGAGCGAATCGACGCGACTGGAATACGGCGCCTGCCATGCCGCATCGGTCAGCTCCACGATCGAGCCGAGCGTCTCCTGGGTGAATACCGAGCCGTCCCGCGGCGCCACGGCGATCAGGGCGCGGTTGGAAACGGCGTAGGTATTCTCCAGCGCGTTGTAGGCGATGAGTTGCGGATTGTCGTCGCTAAAGAGAATGCGGTAGTCGTTGGTGACGGTGATTGAAGGCGCGCCGGCGGTCATCGCCAGCATGAGTACCGTGGCAAGCGCAACAACCGGCCACCGATGGCGCAGAACCGCGGCGACGTAGCGGTCCAGCAGCGAAGGGGCGCTCGCCTCGAACATAGAGGAACGGGCAAGCTTGTTGCAGCGGCGAGCCGACTGTCAAGAAAGGCCCGCGAGACGCACTGCTGGGTTACCGCGTGAGGCCATGGCCGCGGGGGAGATCGTCGGCCAGGGTGACGGGCAGGCGGCCGCGGATCGGTATCTCTCCGGCCAGGGCGCGGACGGCGGTTTCTTCCGAGAGACCGCGGTAGTCGTAGGTCAGGAGAGCGGCCGGGATAGCCGGCAGCGCGGCCGCCGGGTAGGGGTTGCCGAAGAACAGGGCGACGAAGGGCTGCCGGCGGCCGGCGGCCTCGGCAGCCACTTCCTCCATCAGCGCGATGACGTGCGCGGCCAGGTCCATCTGTTCGTTGAACGATGACGACCGGACGAAGATGCCGGCGACCACCGCGTCGTAGCGTTCGGCCATGCGGCGGACCAGCTCCGCGTCGGCCGGCGTCGACTGATCGGACAGCTCCACCGCCGTTACCTCCGCCCAGCGGTCGCGCAGCTCGGGGATCACAATCCGGCTCGGGGCGCCAATGCCCCAGCCGGAGGCGCGGTCGAGAACCGACAGGTACAGAAGCGAGCCGTCACGCGGCGTGCGGAGGGGAACGTCGTTTCCTGCGTCGCGGATCAGCGTGATCGACCGTTCGCTCACCTCGTGGGCGACCGCACGGTGCGCGCGGGTGCCGACGACGAGCGGCAGTGTGTCGAGCTCGACGCGGCGGCGGCGGTGCAGGCCGAGGCGCGCTTTTGCTTCCAGGACGCGGTGGACGGAACGATCGAGGGCGGCGGCGCTGACGCGCCCGTCGTCGACCGCGGCGCGCACGCCGGCCACCGCCGCGCGGTCGTTCGGGGCATGCAGCACGAGGTCATGGCCCGCGGCGACCGCTCTCCCTGCCGCCTCCGCCGCCGACGCCATCTCGGTGACCGCGCGCATCCGCATCGAGTCGGTGAACACCAGCCCGTCGAAACCGATTTCGTCGCGCAGCAGGCCCGTGACGATCGGGCGGCTGAGGGTCGCCGGCGTCGTGTCGTCCGGGTGGATGGCGGGAAGCGCCATGTGTCCGGTCATCACCGCGCCCGCGCCCGCCGCGATGCCGGCGCGGAAGGGGGGCAGCTCCACCGCGTCGAGGCGCGCGCGCGGATGGCGGAGAACCGGCAGGGTGCGGTGCGAGTCGATGTCGGTGTCGCCATGGCCCGGGAAGTGCTTGATGGTGGCGATCATGCCGCCGTCGGCGAGGCCTTCTATGTAGGCGGCGGCGAGTTGGGCTACCGCGTCCGGATCCTCGCCGAACGACCGGATGTTGATCACCGGGTTGCGCGGGTTGTTGTTGACGTCGACCACCGGCGCGAAGTTGACGTGCACCCCGATCGCGCGCGATTCGACCGCGGTGATCCGTCCCGCCTCGCGCGTGAGCTGCGGGTCGCCGGCGGCGCCGAACGCCATCGCGCTCGGAAAGTTGGTGGCGCCCTCCAGGCGGAAGCCGGCTCCGGTCTCGAAATCGGCCGTCACCAGGAGCGGCAGCGGCGCGATCGCCTGCAGTCGGTTCAGCAGCGACGCGGCGTCGAGCGGCTGGCCGAGCGCGGTCCGGGCGTAGGTGGGGTTCAGCAGGACGTCGGGCGCCGCCGTCCTTGCCCCGAAAACATGAATGGCACCGATATGTTGTTCATGGATCAGTGACACCAGGTTGTCGTAGGTCTCGCTGTCGCTGCTGGTGTAGCTCGACAGGAACGTCGGGACGACGAGCTGACCCACCTTCTCGTCGACCGACATCGCGGCGAGCGTCTCGTCGACCCAACGCCGCCCGTCCGCGTCGAGCCCGTGCCCCTGCGCGCCGAGCGTCCAGGCGTGGAGCGCCAGCGCGGCGGAGAGACCCAGTGCCGCGAAGACCGGCGTTCGTGCAGTCACACCGCCATCGTACGCAGGATCGTCGGGGCGGGCAAACCGGGGGCGGTGGCTATAATCGCCTGCGTGAGCCACACCGAACATCGCGCCGACTCGCCGGGGATGACGCGCTGTTTCGTCCTGACGGTGAGCGACACGCGGACGCCGGAGACGGACCGGGGAGGCGACGCGATCGTCGAGCTGCTGACGGCCGGCGGGCATGAGGTGGCGGGGCGAACGATCGTGCCGGACGATCCGGACCGCGTGCGCGACACGCTGCGCCAGGCGATCGACGCGGCCGATGTCGACGTCGCGATCACCACCGGCGGCACCGGCATCACCCAGCGCGACGGGACGTACGAGGTGGTCACCGCCCTGCTCGACAAGAGACTGGACGGCTTCGGCGAGTTGTTCCGCGCGCTCAGCTACGAGGAGATCGGTGCGGCCGCGATGATGTCGCGGGCGACGGGCGGCCTTGCGGGACGGACGATCATTCTGAGCTTGCCAGGGTCGCCGAACGCGGTGCGCCTGGCGATGGAGAAGCTGATCCTGCCGGAGTTGGGACACCTGGTGCGGGAGGCGAGGCGATGACCGGCGGCAGTGCTGCCGGTGGAGGGGGAACCGGCCGGAGCCAGTGGACTGGCGGGCGGGGCACACGGATGCGGCCGATTCGATCGACGATTCCGGTGCATGAGGCGCTCGCGCTCGTGAACGGTGCGGCGCGGCCGATCGACCGCACCGTGCGGGTCGGTCTTGCCGACGCGAGCGACCGTGTCCTGGCGTCGGCGATCGTTTCCGGCCGCGACGTCCCACCGTTCGATCGCGCCGCGATGGACGGCTTCGCGGTGCGCGCCGCCGACACCGTGGGCGCCGGCCCCGATGCACCGATCACGTTCCACTTGATCGAGACGGTCCATTCCGGCCAGATGCCGTCACACACGGTGACGGCCGGCGGCTGCACCCAGATCGCGACCGGCGCGCCGGTGCCGGATGGCGCCGACGCGGTGGTGATGGTGGAAGAGACGGAGCGTGACGGCGAGACGGTGCGCGTCCATGCGTCGGTCGAGCCACGCCGGAACATCGGCCGGCGCGGGGCCGACATCACGGCGGGTCAGATGCTGCTTGAAGCGGGCGACGTGCTTACGCCGAGTCGCGTCGGCTCCATCGCCGCGCTTGGCCAGGCCGAGGTGGAGGTGTACGACCGGCCGCGTGTCGGGCTGCTCTCGACCGGCGACGAGATTGTCGAGCCGGGCGAGCCGCTGGCGCCGGGACAGATCTACGACGTCAACCGCTTCACGCTGGCGTCCGTGATCCAGGCGCATGGCGGCACGGCGACGATCCATCCCGTGACGGGCGATTCGCTCGCGGCGCTCGGCGAAGCGGTCGAACGGATCATCGCCGCCGGCGCCGACATCCTGATCTTTTCCGGCGGCAGTTCCGTCGGCGAGCGCGACCTGACGCTCGACGTGATGCGCGAACGGGGCGAGGTGACGTTCCACGGCATCGCGGTGAAGCCAGGCAAGCCGACCGCGTTCGGACGGATCGGCGCCACGCCGGTCTTCGGGATGCCCGGCTACCCGACGTCGTGCCTCTCGAATGCGTACCTGCTGCTGATCCCGTTCCTGCGCCGCGTCGCACGCCTGCCGGCGCATCAGAGGCGGAAGGTGACCGCGCCCGCCGCGCACCGCTTCTCCTCGACGCCGAACCGGCATCAGTTGTACACGGTGCGCCTGATCGACGGCGCCGCGGTCGGCGCGTTCAAGGCGTCGGGCGACATCACCAGCATGTCGCAGGCGGACGGTTACGTCGAGATCCCGGTCGGCGTGGATGCCGTGGAGGCGGGCACGCCGGTCGACGTGACCCTGTTCTGACGACGGCAGGCGTCCTCAGCGGCGGAACAACGGGAACGACTGGTCGATCCGCGCCAGGATCCGGAACGAGTAGTTGTAGTCGCGCTCGATGCGGTGGAACCGGAGGGCGCCTTCAAGCGTGACGCCATCCGCCTCGTAGAACGTCCGCGCGACGCCTGCCTCGCCGTAGTGTCTCGTCGGACGGAACACCGTGCCGTCCGACAGGCGTGACCCGTAGTTCAGGTCGCCCTCGTCCTTCAGCCAGACGCAGGCGCTCCAGAAGATCAGGTGGCCGCGCCAGCCGCTCTTTGTCGCCGCGGCGCGGAGGAAGAGGCCGTGGCCGTGCTCGGTTGCCTCCGGATCCGCGCGGTCGCCGACATGCTTCGACCAGACGATGTACGCCTCGATCGATGCCGCGTCGAGACGGTCGATGTGCGGCTCGATGATCACGCCCGGCCCACCCGCGAAGCTGTCGCGCACCGGGCCGGAGTCGAAGAGCTGTCCCCCTTCGTGCACATGGTGCGCCTGGTAGCCGAGCGCGACGGGGAGATCGCCGAGCGACAGGCGCCCGCGGACGCCGGCATCGAACCGCTCGCGATACGCGGGCGTGTTGAGCCGCTGCCAGTTGATCCAGGTGTCTTGCTCCAGGCGGCGCGAACCGACCTGCCACTGCAGGCCCGCCTCGTACGGCCGCGTGAAGGCAAGCGTTTCCATCTGGAGCGGCGGCAGCAGGCCGTGGGGTCCGGTCAGGTCGGGCGCGGGGCGGCCGTCGCGCGGAACGGTGTCGAGCGTGCCCATCGTGAACGTCGACGCGCCGCTCTCGACCGTCAGGCTGATCACCGGCCGGTACTGCTCGGCGAAGCGTTCCGAGCCGAAGCGGTGGTTGAGGAACAGTCCGCCGCGGAGCGTGGCGCGCTCGCTCAGCGGGACGTCGACCGCCACGGTGCCAGCGGCTCCCAGGATCGTCTCGCCGTCGCGGAAGCGGTTGAAGAACTCGGCATTGTCGCCGTAGATTAGGAGATCGGTGACAAGCGTCGCCCGGGGGTGCGGCGCCTCCCCAGCCTCCTCCTGCGCCGCGGCCGGATCGACCGCCAGCGTACAGGCGACGATCAGCGGGACGAGGCCCGAGCGTAGCGTTCCCGTCGTCACGGCATCACGATATAGGACAGGCCCGCTCCGTGGCGCGCGATCGCCACTGTGGGCCGACGGCCGGCGCGCGGTTGGCGGGCGGATTATAGCGTTGCGATAGGATCGAAGGACGATGTCGGCTCGTGTCATCGGGAAGTTTCTGCATGTCGGCGGCGAGCGGTTCCTCCTCCGGGGGATTGCCTACGGGACGTTCGCGCCGAATCCGGCGACGGACGGCGATCAGTTCCCGACGGCAGATCGGGTTGCCTCCGACTTCGGGGCCATGGCGCGCGCCGGCATCAACACCGTCCGGACCTACACCGCGCCGCGCGCCGCGCTGCTCGATCAGGCGGCGAACGCCGGCCTGCGCCTCTTCGCCGGCGTCCCCTGGGCGCAGCATGTCGCGTTTCTCGATGACCGGAAGCTGGCGCGCGCCGCGCGGCAGGAGATTGTGCGGCAGGTGCGCCGCCTCGCACAGCATCCGGCGACGCTGCTTGTCGCGATCGGCAACGAGATCCCGGCGGGAATCGTTCGGTGGCACGGCGCGTCGCGCGTCGAGCAGTTCCTGCGCGAGACATACGACGAGGCCAAGGCGGCAGCCCCCGACGCCGTGCTTGCTTACGTCAACTACCCCCCGACCGATTATCTCGATCTCTCCTGCTTCGATGTGTGCGCGTTCAACGTCTACCTGCACCGGGAGGCGGACCTGCGCGCCTACCTCGCGCATCTGCAACTGGTCGCCGGCGGACGGCCGCTGGTCCTCGCCGAGGCGGGGGCCGACAGCCTGCGCGAGGGGCACGACGGACAGGCGGCGCTCGCCGGCATGCAGGTGCGCACCGCGTTCGAAGAAGGGGCGGCGGGCGTGGTGGTCTTTTCCTGGACCGATGACTGGTGGCGAGGCGGCGCCACGGTGGACGACTGGCAGTTCGGCCTGACCGACGCCGCGCGCGCGCCGAAGCCATCGCTCGCCGCCGTCGCGCGCGCATACGCCGGCGCCGGCTTCCCGGACGCCGCGCGCCGCGACTGGCCGCGCGTCACCGTTGCCGTCTGCGCGCGCAACGCCGCCGACACGCTCGACGCCTGCCTGCGGTCGATCCGCGCCCTCGACTATCCCGACTTCGACGTGATCGTCGTCAACGACGGTTCGACGGATGCGACCGGTGCGATTGCGCGTGCGCATCCAGGTGTCACCCTGATCGATACGCCGCACGGCGGACTGAGCGCTGCCCGCAACACGGCGCTCCGTGCGGCAGCGGGCGAGGTGATCGCCTATACCGACGCCGACGTCGAAGTCGATCCCGCCTGGTTGACCTACCTCATTCAGCCGTTCCTGCGCACCGACGTGGCTGGCGCGGGGGGTCCGAACGTCGTGCCGGAGGACGATCCGTGGCTGGCGCAGTGCGTCGCGCGCGCACCGGGCGGACCGACGCACGTGCTGGTTGACGAACGGACCGCGGAACATGTCCCGGGCTGCAACATGGCGTACCGGTGTGAAGCCCTGCTGGCGATCGGCGGCTTCGATCCGGCGTACCACGCGGCGGGGGACGACGTCGATGTCTGCTGGCGGCTGCAGGCGCGCGGCCGGCGGATCGGCTTCGCGCCGTCGGCGCTCGTCTGGCACCGCCACCGCCGCAGCGTCCGCGGCTACTGGCGGCAGCAGGTGGGCTACGGTGAGGCGGAGACGCAACTGATGGGGAATCATCCGGAGCGGTTCCTGAACGGCCACGCCGTCTGGAAGGGACGGATCTATTCGCCACTGCCGTTCGTCCGCGCCATCTCGCGCGTTCGGGTCAACGCCGGCGTCTGGGGGACCGCGGCGTTCCCGTCGGTCTACAGCGCGCACATCCCATCGATGACCTACGTGCCGCACCTGATGCAGTGGCAGGTCGGATCGGTACTGCTGGGTGTCGCCGCCGGGGCGGCGGTCAGGTTCGGCCAGCCCGCCCTCGGCGTGGTGGCGGCGGCGGCGGCGGCCGGCGGAATCGCGGTGACCGTCTGGAAGTGCATTGGCTACGGCTGGCGGACCGAGCTGCGCGGCCTGCCACGGATCAGGCCGTGGGGGGCGCGCGCGAGCCGTGCGATCTACCGCGCGACGATCGCGTGGCTTCACCTGGTACAGCCGGTGGCGCGCGGTTGGGGGCGGCTGCGCGGCCGACTGTGGCCGCCGGAGGTGGCGGCGCGGCGCGCGGAGCGCGCGGAGGATGCGCCGGCGCGCGTGGAGTGGCCACGCGACGCGATGCGCGCGCTTCGGCTGATGAGCCGTGGCCGGGTGGGACTCCGCTTCTGGAGCGAACAGTGGGTCGACCGGACCGACCTGCTGACACGCATCGCGCGGCGCCTCGAGGCCACGTCGGTCGGCCGGGCCATCGACGCGCACGACACGTGGCAGCAGGAGCGGGACCTTGCGGTGGCGGCCGGCCGGTGGGGCTGGCTCGATCTCCGGACGCTGATGGAAGAGCATGGGCAGGGGCGCTGCCTGTTCCGCGTCACCGCCCGGCATCGCCTGGCCCCGTTCGGCGCGACGGTCGGTGCGACGGTGGCTTGTGCCATCGGCGCGAGCCTTCTGCTCGGATCGATGCCGGCGGCTGTGGTCTGCGCCGGCGCCGGCGTCGTGGCCGCCGCGCGGATGGGACGCCAGATCGCGCGGGTGGACGCCGGTGTCCGCGCTGTCATCGCGCAGGTGGCGGAGGAGCAGGCGATGCAGTCGATGGCGAGCGCGCCGCCGTCGGCGCCGCCGCCCCCCGCGCCGGCGGAATCGGGTCACGAACCGATCCGCACGAGCCTGGACGCGCCCGCGTCCGGTGCGCCGGCGGTCAGCCGGCAGCGGTAGGAGACGGCGCGCCACACGCGCGTCCGTCAGCCGCGGTTGGTGTACAGCCGGTCGTGGAAGGCGCGGAACGCGTCGCTCTGCTCCTTGATGGGGCGCCACCACGCGTCGTTCCCGACGTACCAGTCCACGGTGGCGCGGAGCCCGTCGTCGAACGAGACCTGCGGTTTCCAGCCGAGGGCGCGCAGCTTCGACGTGTCGAGCGCGTACCGGCGGTCGTGACCGGGTCGGTCGCCGACTGGGGTGATCAGCGACTCCGGGCGGTCGAGGAGCGCGAGCATCCGCCGTGTCAGGTCGAGGTTCGTCACCTCGTTGCCGCCGCCGATGTTGTACGTCTCACCGCGTTCGCCCTGTTCGATCAGCAGGTCGAGGGCGCGGCAGTGATCATCGACGTGCAGCCAGTCGCGCACGTTCATCCCGTCGCCGTAGAGCGGCACCGGCTGGTGGTCGATCGCATTCGTGACGAAGAGCGGAATGACCTTCTCGGGGTACTGTCGGCGGCCGTAGTTGTTCGACGCGCGCGTCACCACTACCGGCACGCCGTGCGTCGCCCAGTAGCTGTAGGCGAGCCGGTCGGCGCCCGCCTTGCTCGCGGCGTACGGGTTGCGTGGCCGCAGCTCATCGGTCTCGCGGCTCCGTCCCTCGGCGACGCTGCCGTACACCTCGTCGGTCGACACCTGGACGAAGCAGCGGAGGTGTGGCGCCTCGCGCGCTGCGTCGAGCAGCACGAATGTCCCATGGACGTCGGTCTGAATGAACGCGCCGGCCGCCTCGACCGAGCGGTCTACATGCGTCTCGGCGGCGAAGTGGACCACGATCTCCGAGGCGCGCACGAGCGGCGTGGCGACTGCGGCGTCAGCGATGTCTCCCTGCAGGAAGCGGTGGCGGGGATGATCGTCGACCGCCGCGAGGTTCTCGCGGCGCCCGGCGTAGGTCAGCTTGTCGAGCGTGGTGACGCGCCAGTCGGGGTGCGCGTCGAGCGCGAACTCGACGTAATTGCTTCCGATGAACCCGGCCCCGCCGGTGACCAGCACCTCTACCATCGATGGATCCCCGCGCCCGGCCGCCCAGCTAGCCGTCCTTGCGCGCCCAGTCGTACGGCAGCGTCCCGTGCGGCTCGATCCGGTACTCGTCCGGGTCGTCGTAGTGGTACGGCTCGGTCGGCACGTTCACCACGAGCGACGGCTCGGTGCCGATGCACTTCCAACCGTGGTAGACGAGGCTCGGGATCTGCACCAGCATCGGCTGTTGTGCGCCGATGAAGAACTCGTTGATCCGGTCCTTCGTCGGCGAGTCGTCGCGCGTGTCGATCAGCACCAGCTTGATCATGCCGGCGATACAGGCGAAGTGATCCACCTGCATTGTGTGGTAGTGCCACGCCTTCACCACGCCGGGGTAGGTGGCCGAGACGTACACCTGCCCGAACTGCCGGAACAGCTCGTCGTCGGCCCGGAGGATCTCCATGAGCCATCCGCGCTCGTCCGGAATCCGACGCAGCTTCTTCGTCCGGACGCCGTGAATCAGGGTGTCGGGCGACGTGCCCGTTCCTGTCGTCTGCTTCACCGGTGTCGTCACGTTCGCTCCATCCGTTCTGCCGGCTGGGGCCGGCGCCCGCCGTGGACGCCGGTTCTCGCCCGCCGCCCCGGCCCGCGGGACAGCCGGCGGATCGTACCGCACGTTCTCAGCAGATCCCCACCTCCGAGCGGTCGCCCAGCATGAAGCGGAGCGCCGCCGGCTTGCTCGTCTGCCGCGCGATCGTGACGTTCCGCCCGATCAGACTGTCGGTGACGCGCGTCCCGAGGTCAGTCAGGCGGCTCCCTTCCATCACGATGCTGTGCTCGATCTCTGCCGCGCGGATCTCGACATCGCGCATGATCGCGGTAAACGGTCCGACATACGCGTCGCGGATCCGCGCCCCGCTCCCGATGATCACCGGGCCGCGGACGGTCGAGTTTACGATTGCCGCGCCCGCTTCCACCACTACCTTGCCTTCCACGCTGGAGGCGTCGTCGACCTCCCCGTCGATCCGCCGCTCGAACGTGTCGAGGATCAACCGGTTTGCCTCCAGCATGTCCTCCAGGTGGCCGGTGTCCTTCCACCAGCCGTCAACGATGTGCTTCCGGACGTCGAGGCCGCGGTCGATCAGGTCCTGGATCGCGTCCGTGATCTCCAGCTCGTTGCGGCCGCTCGGCTTGATCCGCTTGACCGAATCGAACACCTCCGGTCCGAACATGTAGACGCCCACCAGCGCCAGATCACTCTTCGGGACCTTCGGCTTCTCGACCAGCCGGACTACCCGGTCGCCGTCGGTCTCGGCGACGCCGTACTGTTCCGGGTTGCGGACCCGGGTCAGCAGGATCTGCGCGGCGGGCTTCGTCGCCGCGAATTCCTCGACGAACGGGACGATCCCCTTCGCCAACAGGTTGTCGCCCAGGTACATCACGAACGGCTCACGGCCGATGAAATCCTCGGCGATCAGCACCGCATGCGCCAGGCCGCGCGGCGCATCCTGCGGGATGTAGGTGACGTCGACGCCCCACGCGGAGCCGTCGCCCACCGCCGCTTCGATCTCCGCCTGCGTGTCACCGACAACAATCCCCAGTTCGCGCACGCCCGCCGCGGCGAGAGTCTCGATGCCGTAGAAGAGCACCGGCTTGTTCGCCACCGGCACGAGCTGCTTCGCGCTCGTGAAGGTCAACGGCCGCAGTCGCGTCCCCCGTCCGCCGCTTAGAATCAGTCCCTTCATCGCCTCCGTACCGACTGTTTTCGGGGAGAATAAACGATCCCGTGCCGTCCGGCCGCGTGGGCGTCCCCGGTTCGGGCGTGGCCGGGGCTCCTGAACCGATGGATCACGAGACGGCGATGCGCGAGGCATTGGCCGAGGCGCGGCGAGCCCTGGCGGCCGGCGAGGTGCCGGTCGGTGCCGTCGTCATCGACAGCCGGACCGGCGTCGTGATCGGCCGCGGCCACAACCACCCGATCGGTGCGGCCGACCCGACCGCGCACGCCGAGATCGCCGCGTTGCGCGATGCCGCGACCCGGATCGGCAACTACCGCCTCACCGGCGCCACCCTCTACGCCACGATCGAACCGTGCCAGATGTGCGCGGGTGCTCTTGTTCACGCCCGGATCGCAACCCTTGTTTACGGCGCCGCCGAACCGAAGGCGGGCGCCGTCCGCTCGACGATGCAGGCACTGGACAACCCCGCCCTCAACCACCACGTCGACGTCGTCTCCGGCATCCTGGCCGACGAGTGCGCCGCTCTCATGCACGAGTTCTTCGCCACCCGCCGGAGGGTCGACGCACGCCCGGACGTGCCGCCGGCGGGGGAGCCGTCTTGATCGAACGCTGGAATGGCGGTCCTAAGCGGCCCTGCCAGTACGAGGCCTCGCACACGCTCGGCTCGGTGCGCCTCGGATTCCTCTACCGCTTCGACCAGTAATTCGTAAGTCAGTCAGCACCCGGGCTCGGGCGCCTGCCTCTGCCAGTTTCCCATTTGCCGCGAACAGTGGCGGAGAGGGTGTCCGCCTATATGGTGTCCATCACGACTCAGTACCATCCTAAAGTATCCGTTTTATAGGCATTTACCGTCCCAGGCACTCCCAAGCCATCTGCTATAATCCGCCCCACATGGGGGACTCAGTGGGGGACCGAACAACTCCCAGCCCCCCGCTGAGGACGCGGCCATGGCCATTCACAAACTCACGGTGCGCAAGGTGGACACCGCCGGTCCGGGCAAGTACGAAGACGGCGGCGGGCTCCGCTTGGTGGTGTCGCCAACGGGTGCGAAGAAATGGGTCTTGCGGTACGCCTCGCAGGGCAAACGCCGGGAGATGGGGCTGGGCCGGTATCCGGATGTCGGGTTGGCCGACGCCCGGACCCAGGCGCTGCAGGGACGGAGACAGGTGGCGACAGGGGTGGACCCTATCGAGGCCCGCCGGGTGATCCCGGAGACGAGTCCTGTTTTTACGACCTGCGCCGGCCAGTATATCCGAGCCCATCGGCATAGTTGGCAGAATGCCAAGCATACGCGACAATGGGTCCGGACGCTGAAGACGTATGCGCGGCCCGTGATCGGCGCCACACGCGTGGACGCCATTGAGACCGAGGACATGCTCCGGATCCTGTCGCCGATCTGGAACACGAAGACCGAAACGGCCAAGCGTGTGCAGGGCCGCATCGAAAATATCCTGGACTTCGCCGCCGCGCACCACTATTGCGATCCCTGGCACCCGGCCCGTTGGCGCGGCCATCTGGACAAGTTGCTGCCGAAGCCCTCACGGGTCAAGCGCGTCACCCACCACCCCGCCATGCCCCATCCCGAGGTGGCGGCCTTCCTGGGGGAGTTGTCCGGAACCCGGAGCGTCTCGGCCCTGGCCTTGCAGTTCTTGATTCTGACCGCCACCCGCACCAGTGAGGTCCTCCAGGCGCAGTGGGTGGAAGTTGATCGGCCCGGCGCTCTGTGGACCATCCCCGCCTCCCGGATGAAAACCCGGCGGGAACATCGGGTTCCCCTCTCGGATGCGGCCCTCGCGGTGCTGGACGCGTTGCCCCACGTGCCCGGCCATCCCTATGTCTTCCGGGGCGCTCGCTATGGCCGCCCGCTGTCAAACATGGCCCTGTTGCAACTGATGCGACACCTCGGCTACGGCCCTGCGGGGGCTCGCGGGCCCTGTGTGCCGCATGGATTCCGGTCCAGTTTCCGGGATTGGTCCGGTGAAGTATCGAGCTTCCCGCGAGAGGTGGCGGAAATGGCCTTGGCCCACGTGGTGGAGAACAAGGTCGAAGCGGCCTACCGGCGGGGCGATCTGTTTACCAAACGTCGTCAGATGATGCAAGCGTGGGCTGATTACCTCCAGCCGTAACAGGCGCGCGCGCAGCACCGACGTACAGGCACTCAGCGAGCAGCTTCATTCAGGTCGGCTCCGGGGAACGCCCTGGAGAAGCCTCCCAGTACTGCGCGAGGGCGTCCGCGATACGGAGGTGTGAGAGGACGGTGGTTTCCCAGGACCTCGTGCGGGACTGTGATCAGGCGATGCGGTCACTCGACGCGCAGGCCCCGGTCGGCGACACGGCCACCCGTTCATTGTCCTGAAGCCTAGACAGCCGGTGGGAATTGTCCTTGCCGGGTCCGGGTCGGACCCGGCAAGCACGTCACGCCGTGATTCTGTTGTTGTCGAAGAATGTCGACCAAAAGTCCACGGCACGATCAATAACATCCTCGAAGAAAATCGTCTGGCCGTCGGGAAGCTCTATTTCAAGACGCGAAATATCAAAGCCGCGACTGAAAGCATGGGAGAAGGCGCCGCCTTTAAATCTGGCCTCAGTAATTCGAGGCGTATACCTCAAACTCTCTCCATGTTTCGATGCAGTGCAAATGTCTTGCAAATAGGCAAGTTCTGGGCATGTGTGCTTGACGTGATCCTGGAGACCTCTCAATGTTGCGAATCGGGAAGTTGAACCAAGAGCGTTGAAGACATGGTCACAGAGCTGCCAAGCCTTGATAGCGCAATCCCGCGCCAAGTCCTTGTTGAGGTCGTCGTTTTTGAACTTCTCCGAAGCGGTCTTTAATGCCTCAAGCGCTGACGCAGCATCAAGACCGAATGAGCGTGTCATTTATTAGACCTTTCCCGTCCACATAGTCACAAACCGGCACCGGCGAGCTCGTCAGCGGCGGCGAGTCCGACCATGTGGCCGGCGCGTGCGGTCGCCTCGACGTGGAGTTCGCCTTCATGCGGCACGCGGAGACGGGCGTGAGAACTATTGACATATGTTCAGCTTGGATTCGCTCCAGCCCGAAACGGTCCAGCATCTCAGGTTGTTCGGTCACGACTTGGTCGGTTCAATTGCCGGTGCGGGGTTCGGTTGTCTCGGTAGCTCTGCTGGTCTTCCATCTGCGCCGTCTTGGGTTCGGACTACCATTTCGTTCCAGTCCTGGGGCGGGCCGTGCTCCACGAGCTTGACGACAGATCGGCGAGCGACTTCGAATCCCTTCTGGAACGCAGCCAATTTCGCCTCGGTCGACACATCCTTCCGCCGTCTGTGGACGATGGACGATCGTGCTTCGTAGAAGTCTCCCACGTCGCGAAACACGCGCAAGCGGCCTTCGGTGCCCGCTTCGAGGAAACACGCCGCTCTTGTTTTCAGCTTGAAGCTTATTTCGCCCCTATCGAGCTCGTACATCCGTTCGAGGGCAATCGCCACGTCCAGGATCTTATCGTCGGCCTCAAAGCGGCCGCTACGCGCCAGGGCCTCGGCCAGTCGCGCGATAACGGGCGCGTAGCCCTTGTATCGGTCGGTTGCGCGATCCTTGAACGCTTTTCTGGCTTCGGCCAGCGCATGCGAGCTAACCGGGCCGGTTCGCGCAAAGCTGTCGAATGAGTGTGCCATGGGGCCGTGCTCGACGCTTCCGTGGTAGTAAGGCAGGCCGAGAAGGTAAGACGCGGTGCGGTGGATGCAGTAAGGAATTGTCACAAGGCGTACGACGGGACCCGCGTGGAACATCGCCAGAAGTTCCACAAAGGTCTGCGCGTCTTCGAAAAACGAGCCACCCCAGTCAAGCGTGGGGAGAGTATCGTCACCGCGTTCGCCGAATGCAGGTTTCCAGTGAAAGGGCTTGACAATGGCCGAAACGGACTTCCAGGCGTTGAACTTGATGATGTTGGGTGCGACATCGCTCACCGCGGTCTCGTTGACAAAATCGCACATCTGTTCGAAGGGCATCAGCGCCATGTCCTCGGCGATCTGAAGGTCGTCGCTGACGGATAGACCGTGGAGAAGGACGACGTGGTATCCGACCGAAAGATCGCCGCGGGCTGGAGGAGCCTTCGGTTCCCGAGCTGGTTCGAGCAAGTCGTGCAATTCGGTAGCGGCCGTGCTGAAACGATTCGCACCAAGCTCCATCGCGCGGGCCATCAACCCGCCGATGATGCTGGACAAGGCTCCCAGGCCGCCACTGGTCGCCGTCCGAATCGGGAACCCACCGCTATCGTCGGCGGGATCCACAAAATCCGACCATGACGGGTGCGCTGCGAGAACGGCACGGACGTTGGTGTAGGCGGCACGGAGTGGAGTGTAGTGCTGCGCCAGATAACGACTCTTCGTACGGCACGCGTGGAAGTAGAAGCTCTTCAGGTAGTCGGAAGGATGGAGGGGCACGGTCGACCAACTCCGCTCAGCGTGACTACGGATGTGCTGTTGGCGATGCCTGTCGATGTCGTCCCGGTAGAGGTCCTGGGCGGAGGCCAGCCCGGAGAGCGCGCGTGCCAGCTCCTCGATCCAAGCGTTGGGTTCGGAATTAGCCGGTGTCATGAAGGCAGCAGCAGATCGTCCATCCGGGATGTCCATTTTGGCCGTCCCGGTCGGCACCGTTGAGGGCTCAGTTTGTAGTTTACCCACTGGGTGTCACCCTCCGTGGTCTGGTTTCTCTCGCGAAACCCCAGAAAATAAACATGTGGCAAGTGATCGGATGGGCAACAGTACCAGAGCTAAATCGGAAATCCTGGGTTGAGTAGCAATCGATGCTGTTCGAGCACGTCCACGATCCACGAGCGAAGTCGCCTGTCCATCACTCGTCATCCGCCTGACGACTGTTGAACCATGCCTCGGTGTGACAGCCCGTCACCCACGCTGCAGAGCCACGGCGAGCTGATGCCGTAGCGCCGCAGGCTCTCCATCCCCGTCGCATCAGCCGCGCCGCGTGACGGCCCCCGGCCGTACCGTCATGTGTTTGCGGATGGTGCTCACGTGGCAGCCGGCCGCCACCGCCTGCTTGGCAATCTGCCGGGCGTACCACACGTCGGACATGTGCGGGCGCCGCTGCTTCAGCGCGCGGTAGGCCCGTTGCCAGCGCGCGTACCGTGCCTGCGTGTCGCGCGTGTGGGCCTCGCGCCGCGTCGTGCTCGGCGTGTAGTGCGGGTCGGCGGTCGTCGCCGCATCGACGAGGTGGCGAATGGCGGCGGTGTCCAGGACGTAGGCGCCGCGCGCGAAGTCGATCAGGTCGGCCAGGGCCACGGCCGTGTCCGCGACCACCAGCGTCACGTCCCCGTGCGTGCGCAGGCCCAGCATCTGGTGCCGCGTGTCGCCGGCGGCAAGCCCGAGGGGCTGCGTCCCTGACGCATCGGCCCGGTGCCGGCTCCGGCGCAGGCCCAGTTGCGCGACGACAAACCGGGCGAGCGCCTCGGTATCACATTTCCATTGGTCCACGTGTGCCGTAGTGAGCGCGACCCGATTGATGTCGCTCCGTTTGTCGCAAACGATAAAGCGCGCCGCCGCGCGCGGCGGCCCCGCGGGGATCGTCTGCACCGGCATGACGCAGTCGGCTTCGCAGCCGGGACAGACCACGGTCCTGGCAGGCCGCGCCCGAACCAGGAGCCGGTGCGCCTTGAGGGCCGAGACGGCCTCGGCCGGCCACTGGCGTACGTCGGTCTCGCTCACTCGCACGGCCGCGCCGTCTCGCGCCCCCACCCGCGCCACGAGGTCGAGGAGGGCCGCCCGCGGCGTCATCCCGCCGGAGCCACCGCCTCGGCGGGGGCCTGTGGCTCGATCCCGGAGGCGTGCAGCATGGCGCGCAGCGTGAGGCCGAGGTCGTCGTAGGGCAGGGAGCACGCGTTGGGATGCGTGAGGCGCATCGTCACCCGCTGTGGCGGCTGGCTGATGTCCGTGATCACCGACGCCGCCAGCTCGACCTGGGTGACGCGGTAGAGGTGGAGGGGCACCGCCGAACCCAGCCGCGCAAGCAGGTCGTAGGCCGCCGTCGGCCCGACCATCGTCGTCCGTACGTCCCCGCCGAGCGACAGCGCGCCCTCTTGGCCGGAGAAGTGCCACGGCGGCTTCTTCCACGAACCGCCGCCCGTCGCGGCGCGTCATGTGGATCACCAGGGCGATCCCGTCCACCACGCCCCGGCACGTCACGTCCCACGGGAGATCGCCGCCGCCCTGCATCGCGCAGCTCGCCAAGCGGGACAGGGCACTCTCCGCGTTGTTGGCGTGGACGGTGGTGAGCGAGCCGCCGTGGCCGGTGTTGAGGGCTTGCAACAGGTCGGCCGCTTCGCCGCCGCGTACCTCGCCGACGACGATGTGATCGGGCCGGTGCCGCAAGGCGTGACGCACGAGGTCGCGGATGGTCACGGCTCCTTGTTGCAACCCGCGCGCCTCGAACCGGACGCAGTTCGGGCGGTCGATGCGCAGTTCCAAGGTGTCCTCGATGGCGACGATCCGCTCGTCGTCGGGGAGGAGTGCAATCAAGGCGTTGAGGAGCGTCGTCTTGCCGCTGCCGGTGCCGCCGCTCACGAGAATGTTGTGCCGGGTGTGCAACGTCGTTTCCGCCGCCGCGCGGATGTTCTCGGGCAGCGCGCCTTGTGCGACCAGTTGCGCCGCCGAGTAGGCGCGTTTCCCGAACCGCCGCACCGTGATCGCGACGTGCGGGCTGGCCGGCGGGACGCAGATCGCCACGCGCGAGCCGTCGTCCAGGCGTGCATCGAGAATCGGCGTCGTGGCCGGGTCCAGGCCCAACGGCCGGGCGATATGGATCGCCGCCCGCTCCAGCGCCGCCGCGTCGAGCGCGGGCGCCTCGATCGGCCGGAGCCGGCCGTGGCCTTCGAGCCAGACGTTGCCCGGCCCGTTGATCATGATTTCGCTCACGTCCGGATCGTCGAGCGCGGCCTCAAGCCACGGCAGAAACGGTTTCCGATGTGAATGTCTTGTAAGTCATTGACACATATGCACCTTAAAGCATTCCATGGTTCTTGTTCCCCTCGCTCCATCCCTCGTTCTGCATCGGATTCCAGCGGACCCAGTGCACCGTCCTCGAATGAATTGGGATCGGAGACCGCACCAGGTGGGGTTCCCCACGGGCACCTCGGATGGGCCGTCTGCGCGGCGAGCGGGCGGAGTCGGACGGCGGATCCGACGCGGCGACGTCGGTCCGCATCGTGAACGAGGAGGTGCCGCTCGCCGGCCGGTCGCGTCGGCAGACTAGCGCGCAGTTCGACCGTACCCGGATCGTCTTGAACACCGTGCCAGCGGATCTCGCCCTGTCCGCAAGACGCGCACCGTGACGACGAGTGGCGCGAGGCCACTCAGCGCCGTGATGTCCTGGAACGCGGCGTCCATCGCGTGGCGCTGGGAGTCGTCCAGCGTCAGCCAGGCCGCCCACAGCGCGTCGGGCTGGGGCTCAGGCAGCGCGGCAACGTCGAGATCGTCGAAGACGCCGCGGGCGTGGAAATAGCGGGCCAGCAGCGGGTTCGGCATGCCGGAAGAAGTCGCGGGTGGCGTAGTGGCGCGCCATGGACCCTCTGCGCGCCCTAACCCGAGTCTCCCGGCGCACCGACATGCGCCGCAGGACGCCGTGATTGGGCGCGGTCTGCCTCTCCGCCACGCTATACCCGTAAACCGTTGGAGAAAAGCCGGTTGTCGGGGGCTTTCCTCTCTCTAACCCACACCCTGTCCCCCACCCAAGCCGATCCACGTTGCCCCTGCGAACGCCGACATGGATGCCAAGTCTGGGGCACCGCGCACCGATCAGTCCAGGCACCAAATCCGAAACCCCAACTGCTTGTACAGGCCGGGTGCCGACTGCTTGAGGTCTCGATCGAACTTTCGCATGCTGTTGGTCCGCAAGAAGGACGCGCCCTGCAGCCCCCCGAGCACCAACATCTCGAACGCAGCAGACTTCAACCAATCGACCTCGTTCCGGAATCCACACACAGCCAGCGCACCGGTGCGAGTGCAGAATCTCTTGAGCCGATGACCGTGCACGCCGACTGTGCCGCAGGATCCGAGATGAACTACGCGTCCCTTGCAGGCGCCATCGAGCCGGTCCGCCAAGTCTTCGAGTGACAGCGACTTGTCACGTCCCTCTCCAACGTACAGCTCACCGGCATCGCCGTGGAAGCTGAGATAGAGAATGGGGAAATCGTTGAAGAACGCACCGCGCCACTTCTTCAGATAGAAGTCCAACTCCTCGCGCGTTCCGACATCGTAGTGGCGGTACGGTGCCCTATAGTGGGCCTGAGTCTCCAGGAGGCGCATCAATGGCTCGACGGAAGTCTTGCCCGTGACGCCCCACCAATGGCCCTCCAGGCAGAAAATCCCCTTCTTCTGGTCCTTCGTCTTTGCCATCTACGACATTCAGCGCAAGCATCTCGTCGGCGGCGATGTCCGCGCCGACCAAACCTTACGCAGGCCGCCACGGCGGCGTCAAGGGTCGCGTGCGCGCCGTCGAGCCACTGCGGCCGGGCGTTGCGCAAGTTCGTCAGCGCGTTTCGTGAGCACCTTCGCGGCCGCCTCGTCGCGAGGAACGCGACGCTTCGGATGGGCCGGGAACCGGCTTGTCCACCCACTCGACCCGCTCGGGCGGGTTCAGCTAGCGGTAACGCAACTCGACCAGCCGTTGCGCTTCAGGGCTTCCGACCCAGACCTCCGGCAAATTATTGGAAATACGGGTTGTGGGAGTCTTCTTGACGTTCCACTTCCACCATTTCATCCCCTTTCGGAAGCGGACTCCAGTGAACGCAGAACACCGACTGCGGACGGACTTAGACCAGCAATCGGGCCTCATTGAGGCCCACCGTGTCGGCAAAACATCACTCTTGCCGACGCATTTCCTCGCCGATCGCGTTGTGGTACTTGACTTCCAAGGAATCAGGCTCCTGGTCCAGATGCCGCTCAAGTTCCTCGATCCTCATCTCCTGCTCCTGATCAAGCGCGGGTTCGACGTCGTTCAACCGCTGAGACCACTTCAGAAACGCCCACTCCATTTCTCTGGCGTTCGGTCCGCGTGTGCAGTCGACAGCGCTCCAGGCCCACGGCTCGTCCTGCTGGGTCCAACCCGACGGGTTGTCTCGAATTCGGCGCGCCATCTCGTCGAACGCGAGATACTGCTTTCGTGCAGGTGTTGTAGCGAGACTCTTCAGTTCAGCGTTGGTTAGAGACTTCGTGTCCGTCAGGTCCTGTAGGCCCGGATTTCCGATTTGGCTGTGTTTGCCCATTCGATCAGTCGTCACGCCTTGATTTTCGCGGGTTTCTCGAGAGAAACGAGGCCACGGAGGGTGACACCCAGTGGGTGAATTACAAACCGCGCCCTTTCAGTTCACGTTCAACGGATGTCTGAAGGTCGCGTTTCAGGGGGCGCGCATCACCTCCGACGCCGGCTTCATTCTGGTGCGTGAGTTGGATGAACGTCTTGGCCTTGCGAGGCTCATCGCCGCGCACCTGCGCGACTCCCGCCACGGATTGAACACACAGTTCCGGTTACCCGATCTCCTGCGGCAGTCGGTGTACAGCCGCTTGGCGGGCTACGAAGACCTCAACGACGCGCAGCGTCTGTCGACCGATCCGACGTTTCGTCTGATCGGATCGCCGACGCGGTGGGACCGGAGTGCGGCCCTAACCTCCACGCTCCATTGGTTCGAGACCGAGCTGCTGACCCGTGAAGAGAACCTCGTCGGGTTGATGGCCGTGAATCGCGACCTGGTCGGACAGGCTGAGACGTTCGACCACGCCGATCGTGTCGTGCTCGACATGGACTCCAGCGAGAGCCCGGTGCATGGGCAGCAGGAAGGCAGTGCCTACAACGGGCACTTCGAGACGGTCTGCTATCACCCACTGTTTCTGTTCAATGACGACGGGGACTGCCTGGCGGCCAAGCTGCGACCGGGCAACGTCTCCAGCGCGGACGACTGGGACGAGCTGCTGGTGCCTGAGATTGAACGACAGGAGGCGCAGGGCAAACGCGTGGCCTTCCGCGCCGACGCCGCCTTCGCGCGGCCGGCGATCTACGAGGCGCTGGAGGCACGCGGCGTCCAGTACGCGATCCGGATACCCGCGAACAAGAGCTTGGAGCGAGAGATCGAAGACATCCTGTTTCGTCCGGCGGGACGGCCACGCCACACGCCATTGGTCCGGTACACGAGTGTTCGCTATCAGGCGAACAGCTGGACCACGCCCCGACGGGTCGTGGCAAACGTCGAGCACCACGTCGGCGAGCTGTTCCCCCGCGTCGGCTTCATCGTCACGAATCTCCCGCTCCAGAATCGTCCCGTCGTGCGGTTTTACAAGAAGCGCGGGACGGCGGAGCCATGGATCAAGGAAGGCAAGCAGGCCGCGCATTGGACGCGCCTGTCGTGTCATCGGTTCCGGGCGAACGAGGTCCGCTTGCAACTGAGCGTACTGGCCTACACCCTCGGGAACCTCTGGCGGCGGCTGGTGCTCCCGAAGCGGATCGACACCTGGTCGCTGACCAGTCTCCAGCAGCGCCTTGTCAAAACGGGTGGCCGGCTGGTGAAACACGCCCGCTGTTACTGGCTGCTGCTGGCGGAGAGTCACTTGACCCGACACCTGTTCGGGGCGATGCTTCAGCGGATCTGGGCGCTACCGGTCCCGGCAGGTTGACGCGCGGCGAGTGCAAGGACGCCGGCTTGGCAACGCGAGGACACAAGCGAGGAGCGGTGTCTAAAAGGAATGCCCTGGAAGCACGGACCTCCAGCCCGCTGCACATCAGCGCGGGTTGAGTGACGGCCTCAGAACCTGGACGATTGTACGATGAAGAAGATTCTCGTGGGCGCTGCGGGCTTTCGCGTGTATAAGGGGCCATCTTGGGCAGGCAAAACGGAAATCCCGGCTCAGGAGCAGTTCATCGACCTGTGCCGGCGGCTGGGCGAGCCGACGCCGGCCGAGGTGAACCCATCGGGCGACGCGTAAGTTCATGGTGGCGGGTGCAGCGCACCAAGCCTCCCTGGATCCTGAGATGCACCGGATGACTACTATGTCCACAAACTCCGCGCTCTCGGAGTCCAACGGACCACAGAACACACTCATCTACGCATTTGTCGACACCAATGTACTTCTGCACTACAAGTTCTTTCGCCATATTGATTGGCCTACCGCTCTCGGAGTGTCCGAGGTTGTCCTTGTATTTGCACAGGTTGTACTGCATGAGCTCGACAACAAGAAATGGTCTGGATCCCGCCGCGAAAAGGCGCGCGCCCGCTCGGTGTTGAAGGCTCTCGACGAATTCAAACTGTCAACAGACAAGGTGACGGTCACCGCCGGCTTCAAAATCATGGCCATCGGTACGGAACCAGAGGACGAGTTATTTGAACGCCACCGGCTTCAACCCACCGTACCCGACGATCGTCTACAGGCCTCACTGTTGGGTTTTGTTGCAGGGCGAGGAGACGTTATCCGCGCCGCGTTGGTAACTGCGGATATGGGATTACGTGTGAAGGCACGACCGCGACAGATCGAAGTCCTCGTACCAAAAGACGATCTTATAGAAAAGGACGAGCCGGACGAAACGGAGCGCCGGCTTTCCGCAGCGCGTCAAGAAATTGTGGCGCTGCGGCATGCTGTTCCAGAGTTGCGCCTAACTATCGATGGCGAATCCCTTCTGGAGCGCGACGTGCGACTCGTGAAGCCATTTGATGCTCGGACATTGGGTCGTTTACTGGGCAACTGGCGGTCAAGACATCCCCGTACCGAGCTGCCGCCCGATCCCAGCGCGCAGACGGGCGCGGCAGGTATTCTGCGGGGAATCAGATCATCTCTGATAGTCTTGCAAGAAGGAGAAGGTGCCAAGGAACACAATTGTAAGATTGACAGCGTCTACAAAGACTATGAGAGGTATATTCAAGAGTGGCCCTCGAACGTCAATGGCCATAGACGAAGCCTGGGACTTAGATTCATTCTTGAGAACTCCGGCACAGCGCCGGCCGATGACGTCCATCTGACCATTTGGACGGACGCGGACGGCCTCTGGCTCGAAGAGCTACCGAGCATGCCGGAGCCACCTGTGGTGCCAGAGCCGCGGAATCCCTTCGACTTCTCCAGTTCATATGGCGGCCCGTACTTCGATCCTTCCGACATCATATTCGCAGATGCAGATCTCGCAGGTCCGACGGTTGTCGAGGACGATCCCAAACGCGTGAAGTACTGGACCAAGCGCACAACGCATCACATGCCAGTTGAACTGCCCATTGTGTACTTCCGATTTAATGCGGACGAATGTGTGATGTCGTTCAAGATCAACTACAAGTTAATAGCTGCGAACCTCAGAATGCCGCGAATGGGTACGATCAACGTAAAGCTCGACGTAACGAAGTTAGAGAGTCCGCCCTTGCCGCCAGGAGGATAAACGCGGATCGCCGCCGGCTCCCCGACACTTGTGAATTTTCCGCGCGCCCGGTGACGAGGACGACCAAATGCCGCGATAGGCACGGTGTTCGAGAAGACGCGTGCGCTCGGTTCGTGAGGGCTTATCCGGATCTGGGGCCGCCTCATCGCTCTTGTAGCCCAACCAGTCTGGCAGGTTCTCGTTGCACTAGCTAGCGGCGGTACTTCGCCGTGCTCTCCCAGGAGCGGTACGGCTCGTCGTCCATCACCGGCTTTCTGAACGAACGCGTACCGGATGCCGACGTGGAACGGCCGTGGCGCCGCGGCGTCGAATTCGTCTCGGCAGTCCTGCTGATCAACGACAATTATTGCTGTGAAACGCTCCCCTCACGCAGGCATACGGAGGGCGTGACGGCCGATCGGCGGGACCGGACGGTCTGTTGGGCGTCCGATGCGGAGATCCCGATCGGGCGGCTGCGCGCGGGCAGCCCCGTTCTATGGCCCTGCGCTGCCGCGTGATCGGGAGTCGGTCAGCCGCGCACGGCTTGTGCTTCCTCGAGGAAACCGTGCTGCGTGAGCATGCGGATCCACCGCGGTGCGTTGCGTGCGACGACGACGTGTTCGTAATCGATGCCCGGATCGGTGTATGGCCGGTCGTCGCGGAGCACGGCGTGGATCACGCGCAGCAGCTTGTGGGCGGTGGCGAGGATGGCGCGCTTGTAGCCCAGGCGGGCGGTCAGTGCCCGGTGATAGCCATGGAACTGCGACCCGGTGGTCCGCGCGGCCGCGTGGGCGCACTCGGCCAACGTCGCCCGTAAGGTCGGGTTTCCCGGGCGCGCCCGTCCGGAGCGGCGCTTGCCCGCACTGGTGTTGTTGCCCGGCGCCACACCTGCCCACGATCCCAGGTAGGGTCGTGCGAGGTCGGGCAGAATCCGATTCGCGAACGTGCAATGACCTCAACGAGCGTCGACCGCGCCGCTGGCCGCTCGTGTGGCGCCCGGATGCGACGCGTCCGCGCGAACCACGGAGGACGGCGAGGCGACTGGCCGTCCTACCGTCGCTAGCCCCCCAGCGCATAGTCTTCGACGAGTTCGATGCCGCTGCGTACGGACGAACTCGCATTCACGACGTAGATGGAGTTCTGTCTCGCCCATGCGAGGCGCAGGGTGCTGAACAACAGCGCGTGAAGGTAACTCTGGGTGACGATGTCCATTCCGCCGAAGTCCAGAACGATGGGTTCCTTCCTGAGAATCCTCGGCTCCAAGTGCTCCCGGGCAAGTTTCTCGGCCCGTTCGGTGTTCTCCGAAGCGTACCGGACCACGAAGACAACAGCATCGCTCGGTGATTCATCGTAGCGAATCCAGTGGTGCTGCGCGCGTTTGGGCGTCCGCTCGCGGGCACGCTTCTGGATCGTCTCGATCAGATCGTCGTAGCTTCCGACCGATTCGACAGGAAGCTCAAAAGCAACCAGTGTGCCCGGATAGCCCAGTCCGTCAGGCTTCAGGAAGCGCATGTCATGTTTGTCGCCGGCCTCCGGATCCGCGGTGAGCAACAAGGCCGCATCGCGTGAGGCCAGCAGAAGTCTACCGCCAGTCAGCTTCGCCATCTCGGAAATGAAAAAGAGCCCAAGCCCGGCGTTCTGCTGCGACCCGGAAAGCCCCTCCACGAAGGTGCCGGAGATGCGGGGCCAGAGCGCCTTCTCCAGGGCCTCGCGATTGTCGCGGAGCTTGGAGTGCTTCTCGATCATGGCGTCGAAGATACCCACGCCGTTGTCCGCCACCGCGACCTGCAGAGATTGCGGGTTCCGGTTGTCCATGCGTTGCGCCGCTACTACACCGCCCAACTTGTCATGGCTGTGCTGAACCACGTTTCGCAGCAGTTCGACGATGACGTACTTCATGGTGAGGCGGGTATCTCTGTCCTTCTCGCTCCGCACGAGCAGGGTCGAAACCTCGCTAGCGGCCGCTTCGATTTCGGCGAAAGCCGTGACCCGGCGGAGTTTGGCCGTCCGCCCGACTTCGCCGGGAGCTGCGGGGGCCACGCCCCGGACGAGGTCGGACGCGCCAATGGCGCGGGCGAATTTCCCCACCGCGCTTGCCGTATAGTCCGTCAGAGTGAGTGGGGCGTTCAACTCGGCACGGGCCAGAGCGCTCGTCCCGACGATTCCCCACACCTCGAACTTCAAGACTCCGGCGAAACTCAGCACTCGACTGTGGTTCCGATGCAGCCAATCGAACAGCGGGGCGGGATCGTCCAGTCCGATCGCCGATGGTGGGGGTTCGACGTCCGGGGAGTCAGGCATCGCGTCCCCGTCGGCAGGTGGCTGTGCTCCGGTGGCCGGACCAAGCGCCTGTGTGTCGGCTCCCGACCGAACCGGGGGGCGAGACTCGAACTGCAACCTCCACAAGCGTTCTGCCAGCGCGGAGTCCGAATCCTCCGATCCCATCCGACGAGTGAGGTCCTTCCGTATGAATTGCTGTGTCACGTGGCGCAGAATCTCGTCGATGGCCGGCGCGTCGCCCTCGCGAAGTGCTTTCAGTGCTCTCGATACGGCCTTCTTGGACATGGGTGAGACTCGATATTAGCTTAGTCAACAGACCCGTTGCCCTCAAACGGACGCCCAAGGCGGCGGACGGCTGACTCGAGGGGCCCGGCAATGGCCATCGAGTGCAAGGTCTCCAACAGTGCGGTCAACCCGTACAAGCGCGTCAATCACGAGGCGGCCAGCAAAGCACGGGGATGGATCACCAGCTTCGGAAAGCGTCAGACCGTCCCTGCCGCGGTGCTCGGCGGCGTCTTCAGTCCGGTCAATCTGGAAGCGGCTCAGGGCGACGGGCTTGCGATTATCTGGAGCCATCGACTCGATGATCTCAGGGTGTTCGTCGAGTCCTGTCGGACAACCGCCGGCAGGCCGAGACGTGGGGGCAAGGGGCGCGGGCGGGGACAGGAACTTCCCGTGCAGCACGAGCTAACTCTGGAACGCTTGGATCACCTTCTGGTATACACTCCGCCTCCCGTGGCACCTGACAGCGTGGGGTGGCGATCCACATTGATAGAAGGCCACACCGGAAAGGATGGGATCGTGAACGTCGATCTCGCCGCTTACCGTCCTCACGAATCGTACGTGCCAGAGCCCACCGCCGCTGCAACCTCCGAAAGAAGTTGGGACCGCGTTGGAATTCGTGAGGATATCAAAATAGTCGAAACCGTCCCTCTCAAACTCTCTCTGCACGTCAGTGGCACCGATGAGTACACGCTGTTCCTTGATCGACGCAAACCCGGGATGAGGCTCGTCTATCCCCGTCCACTCGGCGGGCGCGCCGACAAGTGCCCATCCGCCTTCGTCGTTTGGTCGTGGCTTAGTCAGGACGCAGTTGGCATGCTTCGTAAGGCTGTAGAATTCCTTGGCATGAGGCACGTCACACTTGAGAACGACCAGAAGACCGAGGTCTGGTCCCCGGGCTCCATCGCGTCCCCTGGCAATGGTTCTCTTGTCGCAGTACTGTAGCGTCCGTGGGAGTCCGGGAGTCGATCCTGGCGAGTCGTCAAGTCGGCTTGGGAATAGGACGTGGATCGGGTCTCGTAGTTCCGCCAGGACGTGGTTAGCGGTGAGGATCGCGGTGGCATCGCCGATCGAAATCAGCGTTCCGGATCCGAGGACCCGCTGCTCTGATCCCTCTCCCTGAAGGAATGTGACATGGGAGTCGCTGAGGATGCTGTACCTCAACTGCTCCATGATGCGGCTCTTCAGTTGCTGTCTGGCGTCGTTGTCCATCAACCGAGCCACAAGCACGTCCCGGCAGCGACGGTCGGAGCCGTGACGGCTATCGTACCACGAACGGCACGTGTCGGGCCGGCAAGGCGGGGATTCAGGGGCTCGGTCCGACGATGTGAACGGTCTGGCCGTTGCGCGCCGTCGTGATGGTCCGCCAGTCTTCCGCCGACAGGTCAGCCACGACCGCCTTTGCGCGTTCGTCGTCCTGGATGTGCGCCCAGAACCAGCCGGAGGTCGCGAGCATGGAGATCGTGGCCAAGAGCATTGCTGTCCAGAACCAGTCGCCGGGATAGACAGGCCATCCTCCCAAGTAATGAGGTCTCCGACAAACCCGGTACGGTTCAATCCCCGGTGTCGGCGTGCTGAGCGCGACGGCCGCGGTTGCGGCGATGGGCGATCCGGCCGCCTTCAGGTCCGGACGCGAGTTTGCCGCCTGGCTGGGCTGTGACACGATCGGCTACCTGATATGGCTGGTAACCCATTGGGAAATATACATTTATCTCCTTGCACGCGGAACGATGTCCCTAAGCGAATATACTAAGTGCAGTGTGACATGCCGTCCCTATCAGATCACATTGCACTCGACGAGATCCTCACGTCCGGCGAGCTTGCCGCGCGTCTGACGACGACGGGGCTCAGTCCCGCCGCCGCACGACAGGTGATCAGTCGCAGTACTGATCCAGCGGTTTGGATCCTTCCGTTTCGTCTGCCAGGGCGCGGCCGGCTGTTCACCCGGCGCACTTCCGTTCCGAACGAGGGCTTCTACCGCCGCCTCGCGGACGTCATCACCACTTCCCGCCCGGGTTTGGCTCGAACGATTGTGGCGCTCTTGAAGCGTCGGCTCCTACTGAGGGCCGACGCGCATCGGTTGCTGGCGGCGCCCTTGAATCCGAAGTCGTCGCGTACGCCCACCTATGACGCGGAGGTCGAAGCCCTGACGGACCTACGGTTGTGCGGTGTCGAAGATCCGACGACAGCGATGGAACGGCTCACCTTCAGCTCAATCGTCGGGTTGCCGAAAAGCCACCAGCTTGCGCGGTCGGAGCGAGCACGCCAGATCGTCGACATGTTCCTCACTCGCATGATCACCGATCAGTTTCGTAGACAGGGAGTCATTAGTTGGACAGGCACCACTCTCCCGGACCCTGGGACCGGGACGGTTCGATTCAATGATTACGTCTTCTCTGCTCTCGGCTTCAGCTGGCTTGATCCACTAGTGCGCCGAGCCATTGGCCAAACGCCGAAGCCTGCACCAGTGCTCTTTGACGTGTACGCGCGTGAATGCGACGTCCAAGACGTTCTGGGTTTTGTCCACCGTCTCGCCCGTATCGGTTCCAATCGGAATGCCCGTATGCCGGTGCTAGGAGTGCTCGCCGCGTACGCGTTTTCTGGTGACGCCTGGTCGATCGCCAAGGAACGCGGTGTGTGGGCGATCAACCTACGACAGTCGTATGGTGACGCGGCGCTGGCCATGCTTGCGAAGATGGAGCATCTTCTTCACCTGGCCGATGCCGGCGATTGGTTTGGCGAACACGCGGCAGCGATCGAGTACGAGGGATTGGCCAGTGACTTCGACGTATTGCAAGTACACCCGTATATTGCAGAATTACGCTCGCTAGCTCTTGAGGTTGTCACCGCAGTGTTATTGCGGGCATTGGGCTGGGAGGATATAGCGCTCAGGCGGACATTTAAGTTCGGTGACACGAAACGCGAGGTCGATGTCGTAGGGAAGCGAGGCGGTGGAAGCCAGATATATCTGGTGGAGTGCAAGGCGGCGCACAAGACAAAGGAACTCGATCCGGCGGATGTCCGCAAGTTCTTTGCCGAAACAGTTCCGGCGGCTTTGAAATGCTTCACGGACGCCACGGTATGCAATGCGGAACTCTGGACGACTGGGCTGATTGGCGAACAGGCGCAAGACACACTGGCTGGCATCAGTCTGTCCAAGCGTGTCGTGCCAATGCTCCGAGAAAGAGCCGGGATCGTCAACCTCGTGCCGCCGCCACTGTTGCCATGCAAGCGCCTGATCGAAACGCTCAGTCTGCATCCACGGTACGCGCAAGGTCAGCCTGGGGCGATATAGCATGCTGATGTGGGCCGGCGCGCGTAGCGTTGGCGCTAGGTTCCAGGTCGCGCCGAGTGTCGAACCGCCGGTGTCACGGGTCTCCGTTCGCGACTACAAGGGTCTGCTCGCTCTAGCAGCCCGTATATGGACTCCTCCCGGTTGTCCGGCGGGCGGTTGGTGACACGGTGTCCTTCGAGTCGGCTGCGGTCGTATATCCGGCCTGTGCGTGGAAGGCGTCTGCCTCCTGGCCAACATGGACAGTCGCGCACCGCGGGCCAATCGTGGTGCCGGCGTCGAGCGCCAGGGCTGCTATCGGCCTGCTGCGGTGTCGGTCGGACCGAAGGGCCCTGGCGCCGCCTGACTCCCGACGAGGTGTTCTGCCTGCCGCTGACCGCCGGCGAGGCGGAGCGCCGCCTGCGGGACGCCCTGTCCCGGAAGTTCAATGAGCTCATCTTCCTGCGGTACCGCGCAACGAACGAGGCTCCGTACCCCTTCGCATGGGTCGACTATACGAAACCCATCGTGACTACGGTGCAGCCCTGACGAGGATTTCACGAACTTACGACCAGCAGTTCGGCGCCGTCCTTTCCGGTGGGCAATAGTCGCGCACGAACAAGGCGCGCCCAACTGCCGTCCGGCCTGATTCCACCGGCGAGACACGGATCATCACCCAATGCGCGCCGAGCAGACCGTATTCGACGAATTGGCCTCCCTCTGTCTCTCGAGCGGTTTCATACACGCCGTGGCCACAATTTGCCTCCGAGATACCGTCGTCGGCTTTGCCGACGACCTTTCCTCCGAGGACTTGGTCTCAATGCGCTCCCGATCGCGGCTGATTCGGACGGAGATTACAACTCTCGTTGGTCTCACGATGCGCGGGCCGATCGACTTCTCTCTCCCTGAACCTGAAGTACTTTCCGACTATATGCAGCGGGCGGAAGCCTTACTGGAAGAACTCCATCAAACGATGCTACCACCTCCACCAGGACGCGTCGATGCCGATAGTCCTCCTTCCGTCGACGCCGACCCATTCACATTCGGGACGTTTCTCAGGGAGTCCATCTTTTATGGTGGAGAGTCAGCATACCCCTTTCAGTATCGTGATCTCGCTCCTCGCAAGTACGATGCTGACTCTGCATGGTTGTCTAAGAACAAAGCCATCGACTTGGCCGTCGGTCGCTCGGTGTGTCAAGGCATCGCCGATATTCTGAACCAGCGGATCCATAACACGCTAATTGCTCTCCGAGAAAAGCCGCAGAGGGATTGGACGCTGCTCCCGGGATTTGTTTTTTCCTGCGAAGAACTGGCCGTCCATATTGATCAACCCATCGACGATGTTAACGCGTTTGTAGATGCGTTCACGTTGCCCGAAGGTGAACGGAATAATACCTTTGCGTCACTGAGCGCCTTTAATGCAGCATACGCTTATCCATTTATTCGGAAAGGACCTAGCGAGATCGTACTTCTACAGTATTACGGGGTGTCGGAAGCATTCTACGAAGTTCCATTCTACTGGATGTGTGATGACAAGTCGTATGTTTCCGATGCGTTTCACCATCGAGGTAACTTTGCAGAGTCTTTTTCGGCCGAACGGTTGTCGCTTGTATTCGGGCCTGACCGAGTATTCCAGAATGTTGAAATCCGTAGAGATAAGGGCGAGACCTTGGGGGAGATTGATGTGTTAGTGATTTTCGGAGACCGCGTCATCGTACTGCAAGCGAAGTCGAAGCGGTTGACGCTTGAGGCCCGGAAGGGAAACGATCGGGCGTTGCGGGAAGATTTCAAAAAGGCAATACAGAATGCGGTTGATCAATCCCTCTCGTGCTCAGACCTACTTGACGATCCGACGGTCAGCTTGCATAGCAAGGATGGGAGAACGATTCCACTCAGGGGACGTCCGGGGACGATCTTTCCTATGGCAATTGTTGCCGATCACTATCCCGCTTTGGCGTTTCAGGCTCGGCATTTTCTGACAACTAGAGTTACCGAACGCATCATGGCGCCGCTTGTTACCGACGTATTTGCGCTGGATGCGATCACGGAAATGCTTACGTCTCCCCTTAGGATGTTAAGCTACCTCAGTTTTCGAGCCCGACATAGCGATAGACTAATGGCAGGCCACGAGCATGTCGTCTTGTCGTATCACTTGAGAAGAAATCTCTGGTTTGAGAATGGCGTGGATCTGGTGTTTCTTCAAGACGACATATCCACCGACCTCGATGTAGCCATGGCAGTCCGGCGTGAGGGTATTCCAGGGGCTGCAACGCCAGAGGGTATCTTGACACGGTTCGATGGCACACGCTTCGCGAGTATTATCTCGGAAATTGAAGACGTAGCAGACCCGGTAGCGCTCAACTTCGGATTCGTGCTGTTGGAGTTTGGAGAGGACACGATTTACAGCATCAACGAATATGTTGAAGAAGTACTAAGGCGCACCAATGACGATGGTCGGGATCACAACATGGGGATTGGAGTGTCTGGAGCGTCTACCGGTCTAACAGTGTATTGTAGTCGAACGCTGGATCATGGGATAGCGTCTGTGTTGCGGCGACACTGCGAGGTCAGAAAGTATGTGGCGCGAGCGAACAGTTGGTTTGGCCTTGCGTTGGCGCCAAACGGCGCCATTCGGCTGGTTATGGAAAGTGCAAGGGATTGGAAGCGCGATTCAGTGATGGAGAGAGCGGTGGAAGAGTGGTCTTCTCGCAAATAGCTGTCTGGCTTGGTTTCCTCCTGTAGCAGTGAGGCGATTCACCCTCGTGGGTGTTCTGGTCCCTCGTACCATCCCAAATGGTCGCCCCTAGCTGTGGTACCTCAACAGGTTATCCCTCAAGAGCCGCAGTCGGCTCATAGGAGGCTGATAGTTGAGACTGCCATGCGGTCGATGGCAATTGTATCGATGCAGCCAGGGCGTCAGGTTGGGCTTGATCCGAACTCGTGGACACATTCCGAAAGGCGGATACTGTGTCCGATGTGAATGTCTTGTAAGTCATTGACACCTATGCACCTTAAAGCATTCCTGGGTTCTTGTTCCCCTCGCTCCATCCCTCGTTCTGCATCGAATTCCAGCGGACCCAGTGCACCGTCCTCGAATGAATTGGGATCGGAGACCGCAACAGGTGGGGTTACCCACGGGCACCTCGGATGGGCCGTCTGCGCGGCGAGCGGGCGGAGTCGGACGGCGGATCCGACTCGGCGACGTCGGTCCGCATCGTGAACGAGGATGTGCCGCTCGCCGGCCGGTAGCGTCGGCAGACTAGCGCGCAGTTCGACCGTACCCGGATCGTCTTGAACACCGTGCCAGCGGAGCTCGCCCTGTCCGCAAGACGCGGACCTTGACGACGAGTGCCGCGAGGCCACTCAGCGCCGTGATGTCCTGGAACGTGGCGTCCATCGCGTGGCGCTGGGGGTCGTCCAGCGTCAGCCACGCCGCCCACAGCGCGTCGGGCTAGCGCGGCTCCTCCACTGGCGTTTCGGCCTGACGGGTGACGAGCCGGCCGGCGGGGCGGACGCGTGCACCTATGGCCGGACGCCGGCGTCCGGCCGGGAACGGACCGGCATCGACCACGATGGGAACTCACGCTGCTCCGGAGCCGTGGGGCACGTGAGCCGAGCCAACGGCGGTCAGCGCAGCAGATCCCGCATCATTGCGCTGATGGTTCCTGCCGAGTCGGCCACGTCGAACGGGAAGCAGGCCATCTCCAGATCGTGATCATCGGCGAATCGGACGTTGAGCGTCTCGTGAAACACCATCGTCCTTGGATAAACCAGGACCACGCGCCGGCAGCCGTATCTCTTCCCGTAGGCGAAGAGTTGGTACGCGTCGTCCTGACTGACGCCGTGGTTCGGTGCGGCGGGGTCGAGGTGTTTCCACTTCGCATCCAGGAGGATCGGATCTGCCCGCGCTCGCTCAGGACGACATCCGGCTTTAACCGAAAGGCGTGCTTGCCGGCGCCGTCCGTCGCCAGATGCGGCAGTCGCCGGGCCGCGCGCCGGTCTACTACTCAGTCATTCCGGTGTCCTCAGCCGCCCGTCCGCCGTGTGACTCAGGGACCATACGACGCGGTAGAGCCGCGCCCGGTCCGCGTCCACTTTGACCGCTACCAACTCATGATCGCCAGGGCGGGATATGCCGCACGCCACGGCCGCGCCGCGAGTCGCATGCGTGACGTGACACAGGTCGAACCGAGACACCAGCGCGCCAGGGCGAGCCGACGTCCGGCAGATGGCCCAGTAGAGCATCAGCGCCCCTTCCCCTCGGCAACTGATCCCCAACCCAGAACTACCGGGATCATGCTGCCGCCGCGGACCACCCGTACTCCTGCAAGCGTGCCCGTGCTGCCTTTCTGTCGTCATCCGTGAAGAGCGGATTCCACTTGGGTTCACGTAGGATGACGGCGGAGAACATGCGGCTGGTCGAGGCGGTCGGCGCGCCGGGGATCGCGGAGGTCGTCGCTGACAAGGGGTATCACAGTAACGAAACGATGGTCGGGTTCGCGGCCATCGGCGTGCGCAGCTACGTCTCGGAGCCGGATCGCGGCCGGCGCCACTGGAAGGGCCAAGCGGCCGCGCGGGACGCGGTGTATGCCAACCGCCGGCGGATCCGCGGCGCGCGCGGGAAACGGTTGCTGCGGCAGCGGGGCGAGTTGCTGGAACGGCCCAACGCGCATCTCTACGAGACCGGCAGGATGCGCCGCGTCCATCTGCGCGGGCATCCCAACATCCTGAAACGGCTGCTCGTGCAGGTCTGCGGCGTCAACCTGGGGTTGCTCATGCGGCACCTGACGGGCGTCGGCACGCCGCGGAGCCTCCAGGGCCGCGCCGCGGCGCTTTCTGGGCGCGCTGATCGGCCTCCTGAGCGGGCGCTGGGGGCGTGTGCGCCGCTTTTGGGCCCCGAGCGCCACGATCGGCCGCATTCGTCGTGGGATGGTCCGGCGACACGCCAATACGGGCACGTGATTCTCGATTGACAATCGGCCCCTTCTGCCACGGGCTGCTAGCAGGCCCCAGGCGCTAGCCTCGTCACCCGGCGCCGGGACCGCCGCGCGGAAGGCGCCCGTAGACGACCTGCCCAGAGAAATAATAGCAGCGGGAAAACGGGGAGCGCGTCAGGTGCGATGACTGGGAGCGGACGAAGTAGTTGCGGGTGGCGTGTATTCGCCGCAGTCAAAGGCCCGCCATGCCTGAACGATTACCCGATCGTACCGTCACTGCGTGAACTCACACGGTGGCTCCGACCAGTACTCGGTGCACCCCAGGAACGGGCCGAATCGACCATTACTCTCGACCAGTACACCGATTCCGCAGCCCGGGCACACCGGCGTCGGGACGGTGCAATCGTCGTTGGTGCACGTCGATTTGCCACGGTTAACTAGGACATACCCGTGGCCGCACCCTTGGCATCGAGGTGCTTGGTGTGTGCACAATGGGTGGTTATTACAACGTATCGTGCGTCCACTCTGAGACTCGACGAGATGGCCTCCGCAGCGCGGACACCCCCACTTCTTGTCCCGAGCGAGCGTACCGATCTGCCGAATACGAGGGTGTCGCTCGACCAGCTCCTGAACGAAGCCTGACGGGTGGATCCGGTCCGCAATCAGGTACACTCCCCGCTTCGCCCGGGTTGTCGCCACATAGAACAGTCGGCGTTCTTCGGCATAGGCGAAAGACTGCCCGTGGGTGTGCGGCACGACGAGATCGAGCAGCGGATCGTCCTCGACCTGCGACGGAAACCCCATCCAGGCGTCCTTCAAATCCATGACCACTGCATAGTCTGCCTCTCTCCCTTTTGCTCGATGCACGGTACTGAACGAATTTGGTCTATGGCCACGATATCTGGTGTGAGGAAGATCGTCCTCGCTACTCTTGTAGCGTCCGAGGACTAGGATTTCGGGACGGCCATTGCTCGCTGCCGTGCTTCGCTCACGCTCCGCGATATCGTTGAGCGCCAGCTCAATCCCGTCGGACGGCGTCATCGCAGCAACGACGGTGATGCCAAAGTCCCGATCGGTGACGGCCGTGCGTAGGCTGCGTTGCGTCTGCGCAGGATTGTGCTGCACGAATTCGGACGTAGGTGTAAGGATGCCGTCTCCGTAGCGAAACGTCGTGCTTAGCGAGCGTTCGCGTACGTGGCCAAGATGCTTGCCGCAGCCTCGGACAAGGCCAACGTCGCTCCCAGCGAAGCGATAGATCGACTGCCAGTCGTCTCCCACCACGAAGTAGGCAAGTCCCCGACACCGGAGTGCCGCGATCAACGCCATGCGGCCGGCAGAGATGTCCTGGAATTCATCGACCAGGACATACAGGTAAGGCGCAGCCCATCCGCCGCTACGAACCTCCTTGGCTGCATCGTTGATGACATCATCGAAATCGACTCCACCGTCGGCCGCGAGGCGTTCCTCATAGCGATCCCGCACGGCTGCGACGACGGCGAGGAAGGCCCGACATCTTGTAGTGTCGAACGCACAGTCTGCGCGGCGAGCCAACTCGTCCATCGACAGCGCGCTTGTCTTGACGTGCTTGAGACAGGTCCCAATCAGCCTAGCCAGCCATGACTCGCACTGACGTCGGAGTTGATCGAGCAGGTGGGCGATGGGTACTGGGCGGAGCGCGACGCCTTCGCGACTCAGCGCGCGCTCAAGTCTCTCCCGCAGCACGCCTTGGGCGGCCTCCCAGCTGCAGGTCTCAATCAGGCGCGTGTCGTACGTGCGGTGAATGCCGCGCTTCCAGTTCACTTCCTCCCGGTAGTTAAGAAAGTGGGACGGCGCGTGGCCTGCCTCGTCAAGCGCGAAGTGCTCAATATAGACGTCGTAGTCCGGGAGATAGAAGTCAGGGCAATATTGCCGGTGCCGGCCGGTCGCGGTGTTCTCTGGATAGGCTCGTTCGTACTCGAACCGGACGCCGTTCAGGCTTAGGAAGTTGGCGATCTGGACTTCCTCGAAACTCCTAACCCGATCGCCGCTAAGCGTACGAAGGTCACCGCGGCGCACGTGTGCGTAGTATTCGTTGGTCGTCTTGAAATCGAAGGGGGACTTGTACGGGTTCTTGTAGTAGGCGAGGAAGTCCCGCAGCGTGTTGCCGTCTTGCCGGGAATGTAGCAAGTCCTCGAGGATTTTGCCGAGGGCCCGATAAAATAGCCGATCATCCTCAGCCATCCTAGCTATGCGCGGCTTCGTGCCGGTCGCCTCCGCGAGAATGCGCATGCCGAATTTATGGAACGTGTAAACGTGGACATCATTCAGATCGGCCGGCAGACGGCTTCGGATCTCTTCGGCCGCCTTCCGGTTGAAGGCCAATACCAGAATCTGCTCCGGTCCAGCTTGCCGGTTGCGGACGAGATGGGCGACCTTGCCTACGATCACGGCTGTCTTGCCGGTTCCTGCACCCGCCAACACAAGTGTGGCGTCTTCGTCCGTTGCAATTGCGTCGACCTGTTCGACGGTTAGCGGGTGCGCGACAACGCTGCGCGCTACGAGCTGAACAGCGTCTCGCTGGCGGGCAACAAAGCGCGAGTTTGCCCGCTCGCGATCCTGTTCGAACTGCCCGTCGATAGACAGGTGTTGGAGATGATTCAGGGCGTTGGCGGCGCTGATTGGCAGGTTACGAGAGGCAAGCTTCCCGGCGCAGCGCCGCACAAGAAGAGCGACCTTCGCATGGAGCGGCTCAGCCGTAGAGTGGCGGGCATATCCTGAATGTTCAAAGAACTCCCGAATGCGTCCGTCCAGTGCTCGGAGTTGCGGCGCCATCTCCGCAGCCCGCTGCGCAGCCGATCTGTCGACGGCTGTGACCACGCCGTCGGAAGAAACCGCGGGCAGTCCCCCAATAGAAGCCACCGTGCCGTCGCTCGCATGGACGATGAGTCGGCGCCACAACCAGCCTCGCCGCACCTGGATGTGGTCTACCACGCCTACGTCGATCTCGACCACACGCAGAGCGTCTTGCCGTGGGCTGTCGAAGCGAAGAACGCCTCGCGACAGGGAGACCCTTGAGAATCCGTTGGAAAATAGCCGGTGGATAGCAGTACTGTCGGCCGTGGTCGAGTCTATTTTCCCCATATCGTCCAGGGATCAGGAATCTCGCCAGGATGTCGAACCAAAGTCAAACACGAGATGTTGTGGATTCCGGAAGCATCTTCATTGGTCAGTCGTGAGAATTAACGGGCATTGTTCGTCCGCAGTCCGCGAAATACAGCCGTGCAGCTTCAGCAACAGAACGTCCCGTGGAGCCCGGAGCGAATCTTGGATATTGTCACCGTTCGAGATGATCGGCTTGATCCCTTGAAGCCCATCACGTACCATCGCGTACGATGTTTCGACCACTCGGTCGTAGTTCGTTGTTGCGAGACCGTGCCATCGAAATCTCGGTATATGGCAATGAAAGTGCGCTGGCCTAAGACCCTAAAAGACACTTCCTATGAACTCCTGAACGGCAGGCAAAGTGCTTTCACTCATTGCGTATTCGCTGACTTGGCTCAAAGGGGCACTTGCGTACTTGCCGCCTAGGAAGCGTCCTGCGATTAGAGATGCCAGCTGTGCACTGTCCGGTGGCCCTGAGCCGTCCGCACGACGTGCGCCTAAAGATGCGCCGGCACCAAAGACGAGTGCGACCTTTCCCTCTCGAACTTGTGTCACCAGGAAATCAGGTAAATCCACGAGGTTGCCCCCAGTAGCTCCACTGCTAACAGTTGCAAAATCGGTTCGGCCAATCGTGACAGTTCGGTCCGAAATCTAGTCTCCAAGGCTGGAGGGAAGTATAGCAGTCGGTTTGGACAACGGCTTTCTTCGAAATGTAAACGGGGCATCTGAGAGCTGGCGGCGCCGTCTGGTCGGGCGGGCGGACAGGACTGTGACGGGACTTTCAAGCCAGGCCCCTATTCGGTCAGTGCCCTCCCGCCAGACAACATCTGAGTGCTGCTGCGCGCCGGGTCGACAGATCGCCGCGAAAGACACGAAGTCGGTCCAAACGTGGGTCAGAACCGGCCGGGCAGCAACATCATCATGCTCACAGACTGTGGGAAACGCGCCTTCGGCGACCGCTCAGTTGCGCCGAACGCATCGCGCGCGTTTTCCCACAACACCGGCAGGACCCACACGCCGGTCGGACCCCGACGGGCCCCGGTCACGCGTGTCGCCGGCGCGATGGTTCTGGTCTTCGCTTCGCCGCGGTAATGGCGTTGCCGTTCTGGTGCTCATGTCGTCTCCTTCGGGCGGTTGTCCGGTGCGTCGTGCGTCCGTCCCATCGAGCGGCCCTTCAGGTTGATGCGGTGCGCGTCGTGGAACAGGCGGTCGCAGATGGCGTCGGCCTGGTTAGGGTCACCGATCACGGCGTGCCAGTCGGTCACCGGCAAGTGGCCGGCGATCAACGTGGAGGCGCGTTCGGCGCGGTCCTCGACGACCTCGGTCAGGTTCCCAGCGTCAGGACCTGCTGGTGGTTGAGCCGTCGGGCATGCGTGAAGTCGGCGGCCTTGGGCGTCGCCGGATGAAGCAGCTTGGCCGTCTGCAGGCGCCGTTGCTGCTTGCACCATTCGGCGTCGACCAGCAGGCCGAAACGCTCCTCGAAGCCGAGCGTGGCGGCCTCGAGAGAACGTCACGCACTACGGCGACGGGATCGGCGAGGGGGAGACGGACGGCGACACCGAGGGGCGGATCGAGCAGCAGAGGCCGCGCGTGCGTGTGATAGGACCCGGCATCTGATCACAGTGACAGGACCATGCGGATCACACCTGCCCGACGACGAAGAAGACACTCCAGCCTGTAATGGGCCTTGGACGCCCTGATTACAGCCGGTGTTACAGCCCCCGTTACACCAAAGCTACACTCTACCTTCTCCAAACTCCTGATTCCATTGACCCAACCGGACACCCACGAACCAAACACGGGGTCAGGTACCGTGTCAGGGCCAAAACGGGAGCGACCCCCACGACACTGGCGTTTCGGGGCCCCGGCTGGCTCGTGTGGTTACACTCGCCGCCGGGCCTCCGGGGTCGCTCCCGGTTTTCAGTCTTCCCGTCGGGAAGGATCACATGCCTTGCCCACGCGACCGGCCCCCAAGCGACGCGTGAAAGGCCACCGCCGCCCCCCTCACGCACCCTCCGTTCTCGCGCAGGCCAGCTCGAACACCGCGTCGGTCATCCAACGCTTGAAGCTGTCGTTGTCCATGAATTGCTTGAACAGCTCGGCATCATCCTTGATGAGCGCCGTCATGACACGAGTGAGCACCTTGCCGTGCTCAATGCGAGCATTGTCCTGATCGGAGTTCTGGCGAGCGTTCTTGAACGCAGCGTCCTGGGCTACTCGAAAAGGAATGGTCTCCATGATCATCTCCTTCACCCGGTCGGTGTCCTGCCACGCGATGGCACCGAACAGGTCATTGAACTCTCTCAAGATGCTCGAGAGCCGCTCCAGCTCCGGCACCGGCACGTGGCCGCCGCCGATCGGTGGCACGGGTTCGATCTCGGCATTCTCGTCGGGCAGCAGGATCTGCTGCACCGCGCGCTTCTCGACCCGATAGCTGTCCATGTCGATGGCGTCGAGGATGCCCTTGGAGAGGTCCTCCTCCTCGGGCGCCGGCAGCTTCGAGATGAGGAAGTTCAGGAAGATCGAGCGCTTCTCCCACGGGGCGTAGGTGTACGGCAGGACGCACGACAGGAAGCCGTAGGTCCGCGCGAATGCCTTGGCCTTGCCCTTGAAGTCCACCTGCCCGTCCTCGTCCAGGTCGTTCCGATAGACCGCCACGCAGGCGTCGAGGATCGGATCCAGTTGGTCGCGCTCGGCCCCGTCGAGGTAGCGCTCGACGAAGTCGTCGATCTGCTCGGGTGAGTAGACCTGGGCGGCATCCAGGTCCGTCTGCAGGTCGTGGAGCTTGTCGGGGTCGGTCTCGCCGGCGAGGATCGTCGCGCGGTAGTAGTCGGTGAAGGCGTCGCGGATGGTGTCGGCGTCGTTGAGGAAGTCGAGCACGAAGACATCGTGCTTCTTCGGATGCGCCCGGTTGAGGCGCGACAGGGTCTGCACCGCCTTGATGCCGGACAGCGTCTTGTCCACGTACATTGTGTGCAGTAGCGGCTCGTCGTAGCCGGTCTGGAACTTGTCGGCGCAGATCAGGAAGCGGTACGGATCCTGCTGGATCTTGTCGGCGATCTGGCCGGACGGAAAGCCGTTCAGCGACGCCTCGGTCACCTTCTCGCCGCCGAACTCGGGCTCGCCGGAGAAGGCGACGACGGCCCGGTACTGGCTCTTGCGCTCCTGCAGGTAGTCGCGGATGGCATGGAAGTACTGGAGGGCGCGCTCGATGCCGTTGGTGACCACCATCGCCCGCGCCTCGCCGCCGATCTTGTTCTTGGCGATGACCTGCTCGTGGAAGTGGTCGACCATGATCTCGGCCTTGAGGCGGATCGCGTGGTCGTGGCCCTCGACGAAGCGCCGCAACTTCTTCTGCGCCTTCTTGACGTCGAACTCCGGGTCGTCCTCCACCGTCTTGGCAAGCCGGTAGTAGCTGGCCACCGGCGTGTAGTGCGCCAGCACGTCCAGGATGAACCCCTCCTGGATTGCCTGCTTCATGGTGTAGCTGTGGAAGGCGTGGTGCCTGACCGCGCCGCCGGGCTGCGGGTCCGGCTCGCCGAAGATCTCCAGCGTCTTGTTCTTCGGGGTGGCGGTGAACGCGAAGTAGCTGGCGTTCGGGAGCAGCTTGCGCGACTCCATCAGGCGGTTGATGTGGTCCTCGGTGGTCTCCTCCTCGGCCTCTTCACCGGCTGTCCCCAGCGCGGCCGAGATGGACGCCGAGGTGCGCCCGCCCTGGCTGGAGTGGGCCTCGTCAATGATGATGGCGAAGCGCTGCCAGCGCTGCTCGTTGCCGATCTCGTCGAGGATGAAGGGGAACTTCTGAACCGTCGAGATGATGATCTTCTTGCCGGCCTCGATGAACCGGCGCAGGTCTCCGGCGCGCTCCGCGTGCCCCACCGTCGCGCCGACCTGGGCGTACTGCTTGATGGTGTCGCGGATCTGCCGGTCGAGGATGCGCCGGTCGGTGACCACGATGATCGAGTCGAAGATCGAAGCGGCGTCCTTCGTGAGCCCGATCAGTTGGTGGGCCAGCCAGGCGATGGAATTGCTCTTGCCGCTACCCGCCGAGTGCTGGATCAGGTAGCGCCGGCCCGCCCCGCGCGCCGCGGCGTCGGCCAGCAGCCGGCGCACCACGTCGAGCTGTTGGTAGCGCGGCCAAATCTGCGTCCGCTGTTTCTTGCCGGTCTTCTCGTCCTTCGCCTCCACCACCTGGGCGTAGTTCTCCAGGATGTCGGTCAGGCTCTCGCGGGTTAGCACCTCGCGCCACAGATAGTCGGTCTTGATGCCGCGCGGGTTGGGCGGATTGCCAGCGCCGTCGTTCCAGCCCAGGTTGAACGGCAGGAACCAGGACGCCTTCCCCTTGAGGTGCGTGCAGAAGCGCACGTCGGTCTCGTCCACCGCGAAGTGGGCCACGCAGCGGCCGAACGCGAACAGCTTCTCGCGGGGGTTGCGGTCCTTCTGGTACTGCCACACCGCGTCGTCAACGGTCTGCTTGGTGAGGCTGTTCTTCAGCTCGAACGTGAAGACCGGCAGGCCGTTGATGAAGAGGCCGATGTCCAGCGCCCGTTGGGTGTCGTCGCGGCTGTAGCGAAGCTGCCGGACGACGGTGAAGCGGTTCTGCTCGAAGCGCTCCTGCGCCTGCACGTTCCCGGCCGACGGCGTGCCGTAGAACAGGTCCAGGTTGTGCGCGCCGTGCTTTATGCCGTGGCGCAGCACGTCGATGGTGCCGCGCTTGGAGACCTCGCCCTGGAGCCGGGCCAGGAACTTGCGCCGTGTCGGACCGTCCTCGTCCAGGGCTAGCGACTCGGCCGCCTCCGGCTGGGTGGACTTCAGGAATGCCGCGAGCTGGACCCGATCGACGCAGAACTCGCGGTCGTAGTCGTTGGGATTGCCGCCGCTCCAGCCCGCGCCGCCGCCGTAGCCGGGGCGGGCCTCGACTGCCCTGCTCTCTTGCGGTGGATCGCAGGGATGGCTGGTCAGCGCCGTGCAGATCAGCCGTTCGAGGCCGCGTTCGCTGGTGTCGGTCGTCACACCGCAGCCTCCTAGGGGGCGGTGGCGAGGGCGTCGGTGGGCTCTTCCTCGCCGTCGATCAAGGCATCCGCCTCGTCGAGCTGCTCCAGTTCCTCGACCTCGTCCGGGAGTCGTGTCGCCGCCTCCCGCACGTCGATCTTCCCGGTGACCACGTCCGCAATGAGGCGGGTACGGTATTCGCGGAGGAGGACGATCTCGCGATAAGTGCGGTCAATTGTTGCGACGGTGGTGTGCGTCGATATCTTAAGAGAATCGATGATCTCCTCCTGCTCATCTCTAGGCGGAATAGCGATGGCAAGGTCTCGCCAGCGTTCTGTGGGAAGGCGGCGAGTACCATGGCCGGCCTCGTCAATCAGTGGTACGAAAGCGTCTTGCGCCGACGCCAACACACGCGCCATAAACTCTGGGTCGATTTCTGGGACTGGCATCAAAGCCTTCATATCCTGGTTGATTGTCACAGGGCCAGTGATCCAAGCGATGGGAACTCTCCGAGCCAGGATCATCCCGCGGACGACCATAAGCACTGCTGGAGGATCAATCAAGCGTAGCGATGTCTCGCGAATAGCAGCCTCTGCAACTCTAATACTTGAGTCACAGATAGCTTCTCGCTTCATGTCCTTTGGCGTGATCCAAGGGATTGCACCATCCCAAAATTTCCGGTTGTCCATACTCGGTGTCACTCCGCCAGCAACCTTCCCGCATTGGCGGAGCCTCTTTACCTCCCAGTGCTCCGGCACCTCACCCAACCATTCGACACCCGAGGGCCTATACGCGGCGTACCGCCGACCGGTCCGGACATCAATCTGGCCCGTAACGGCCTGGTGGATGATGGCCTGCTTCTGCTCCTCCAGCAGCGCGATCAGCTGCTGCTTCGCGCGGATGTGGCGCCGGATGCGCCGGTCGGCGTGGTCGAGGAAGCGGACGATGGCGGCTTGTTCGGCGAGGGGAGGGCGAACAATTGGCATTCCTCCGATGAATCGCCAACCCGCGCGAGGCATTTTCGCCCCGAACGTCGAAGCTGTCACCGCGTCAATGCTCGGCTTCGAGCGGAGAAAATGCTCGAAGTACGGTCCCATGACGTTCCCGTGGCGAGGCCGAAGGACCAGGAATTCCCCGACGCACAGACCGCCACTCGTGAGTCGAGCGACCTTCGCGAGATAGGGGCGAAGCTTGCCGAACAGGATATCCCCGGACCGAAAGCACTTTAACTGGCTGTCGAACCACAAGCCAGAATCCGCGAGCGCCACGCGACCGGTCCAACTCTCCACGTTCTCCAGGGCGACGACGGTACCCACCTGCGGCAGTTCGGCTGCCTGCTCCACGATATTGGCCAGCGAACACTTGAGCCTCTCGACCTCCCAATACGCCGGCACCTTTCCCAGCCACGGCACCCCGGAGTCCTTCATCGCGGGATAGGGCTTGAGGTCGGCGCTCATTCTGAAGACTCCTCGGCGACAAGCATCCACACTTGCTTCAGGGGTAATTCCGCCTGGATCTCCGCCGGGAGGCGTTCGTAGGTTCGGTAGATGGCTCTCACGAGGTCACGGCTGTCCCACAGACGCACCATGAAGTGGCCCTGCCTCGACTCTGCCAGAACAACTTTGTTCACCCCACCCCAACAGACGAGCAACCCCTGCTCCGCCTTGAACGTCTGCATCGTCCCCTGCAAGGTGCGGTACACCGTGACGTCGGCAGGACTGTTCTGCGACTTGACCTGCACGCAGAGACGTGGCGCGTCCAACCCCAGTGAGCCACGGCCTGCGAGAATGTCTACGCCACCGTCAACCCCTGGCGGCGAGATCTTCGTCTCCCACCCGTCGGCTTGCAGCACCGCATCCACCAGCCTCGCCAGGGCATGCCCGGTAAACCGTGACTGGATCCGCGCCACAATTTGGTCGTGCGCCAGCTGCGTCAGGTCTGGTACCTCCGGCGTTTCGATCTCCGTCGGCACCGGCGCCTTTGTGGGGACAGATGGGCCAGGGTCCGGCTTGCCTTTGAGGACCGCTGCGACACGCCGGGCGGCATCATTCCGGGAGATGTTGCAGACCGTCATGAACGCGCCGAACGAATAGAGCAGATCCTGTTCGAACGTGGCGCGGGGGATGTCCGGCCGCACCCACTCCAGAGGCCGTGTGTGCCGCCAGGCCGTGTTCACCTCGGCGTATCGATACGGCCCCGTGACCCGGCCAATGGCGATCTGCGACGTGAGCTTGCGTGGCAAAACGACGAGGTCGCCCTCCTGCATCGCACACGCGAAGGCCCACAGTTGTCCGGCAACGTTCCCGAGGGCGCGTGGCTTCTCACCGGGGAGCGCGTCTTTCACGAGCTGAACCACGGCGTCGTAGTCTCGTGCGCCTTCCAGAGACGGAACCTCCCGAAAGCCGATAATGGCGAGGTTGTGCTCAAGCGCGTAGTCTTCTTCTTCACCATGGCGACCAGCCCTGGCGAGATAGACCTTCGGCGCATCCTTCATCGCTCGCTCCCCGAGGTGTTGAGAATATCGCCGAGCAGCCCCTCGGTCTCCTTCTCCAGCGCCAGGATGTCGGCCCGGATCTCCTCAAGCGAACGAAGCGGTTGCGGTTTGTAGTCCGGGTACGGCTTGAGTGCGCGTGCCGCGTGGCGGCCGAGTTCACAGGTCGAGTTCACGGAGAAGCTCCTCGACGGTCATTTCGTGGTGCCGGGCAACGCTCTTCAGAATGCTCGACAGCGTCTTCGCCCTGATCGGCGTGTGCAGCGGGATCACTTCATGATGTTCACCGTTGATCTGCGTCGTGATCCGCACGTGGGAGCCTCGCTGTCGCACGGTGTCGTACCCCAGACGTCGAAGCGACGCTTGCAGCGTCGCGCCGCTCACGTTTCGGGGCAACTTCATGCCACGAGAACCTCATCCCGCACGAAGTGCAACCGGATCACCTTCGGTCGCGGCATGGTGTCGTCGAAGTAGCAGTCGACGGCCTCCTTGACGTTGCTGCGGATCTCCTCGACAGACTCGCCCTGGGTGTGAATGCCGTGCCCGAGCGCGCTTGCCGAGTACCCGCCGTCCACGTCGTCTTCGGTGACTTCGAAGATGATCTCGGTCATGCAATCGTCTCCCGCTGTTCGCCGCCGCCGAGGATCTCGGCCAGCAGCCCCTCCGTCTCCTGCTCCAGCGCCAGAATGTCCGCCCGAATCTCTGCCAGCGTCCGCATCGGCTTCGGCTTGTAGAAGTAGCGCGTGAAGCTGATCTCGTAGCCGACCTTCACACTGTCCGCCTGGTACCAGGCGTCGGCCGCGTACGGCAGGACCTCGCGCCGCAGGAACGCCTCGATGCCGCCGTCTTCCTGCAGCGGGATCTGCTCACTATCGCGCAGGTCGGTATCCGGCTCGTACTCCACGACAGCCGGCCGGCCGTTGACGTTGGCCGCGAACAGGCCGCGCAGCGGGTCGGCCTCCGTGCCGCGCTTATGGATCTTCCGGAGGACCGGCGGCGCATCCTCGCTGCGCTTGCTGGTCTCCTTCAGCGCCTTGATCTCGGCCGCCTTGTAGACGCGGTTCGGGTCGGCGGCATCGATGCGCAACGGCCGGTCGACCGTCACCTTCCAGTAGCCGAACGCGGCGTTGTCGAAAATCTTGCTCTCCTCGGTCTCCTCGAAGGCGAGGAAGGCGTTGCAGATGCGGGCGCTGTCGTCCTCGCCCAGTTCGCAGTTCTTCTTGCCCAGGTTCTTGCGGAGCGGCCGGTACCACTTCGTGGCGTCGATCAACTGCACCCTGCCCTTGCGGTGCTCGGGCTTGCGGTTGGTAAGCACCCAGATGTAGGTGGCGATGCCGGTGTTGTAGAACATGTTGAGCGGCAGGGCGACGATCGCCTCCAGCCAGTCGTTCTCGATGATCCAGCGGCGGATGTTGCTCTCGCCCTGCCCGGCGTCGCCGGTGAACAGCGAGCTGCCGTTGTGCACCTCGGCGATGCGGCTGCCGAGCGGGGTGCCCTGCTTCATCTTCGAGAGCTTGTTGGCGAGGAAGAGCATCTGGCCGTCGCTGGAGCGGGTGACCAGGGAGTACTCGGGATCGCCGGCGTGCTCGATGACGAAGCGCTGGTCGCGCATATCCTTCTTGCCGCCCATGCGCTCCAGGTCGGTCTTCCAGCTCTTGCCGTAGGGCGGGTTGGAAAGCATGAAGTCGAACTCGCGGGACGGGAAGGCGTCGTTGGCGAGCGTGGAGTACTCCGGGCCGCCGACGATATTGTCGGCCGCCTCGCCCTCGCCCTTCAGCAGCAGGTCGGCCGTGCAGATGGCGTAGGTCTCAGCGTTGATCTCCTGGCCGAACAGGTGCGTGGAGACGTCCTTGCCGCGCTCGGCCGCAAGCTGGCCCAGCGTCTCCTCGGCGACGGTGAGCATCCCGCCGGTGCCGCAGGCGCCGTCGTAGAGGAGGTAGGTGCCGGACTTAATCTCCTCGGCGACCGGCAGGAAGACGAGCTTCGCCATCAGCCGCACGGCGTCGCGCGGCGTCCAGTGCTCGCCCGCCTCCTCGTTGTTCTCCTCGTTGAAGCGGCGGACCAACTCCTCGAAGATCGAGCCCATCCCGTGGTTGTCGAGACCGGGATACCGGACCGAGCCGTCAGCGTGCTTCACCGGGGCGGGGCTGAGGTTGACGTCCGGCGAGGTGAGCTTCTCGATGAGCGTACCCAGGGCGTCGGCCTTCGAGAGCCGCGGGATCTGGTTGCGGAACTCAAAGTTCTCGAGAATGTCCTGTACGTTGGGCGAGAAGCCGTCGAGGTAGGCCTCGAAGTCGGCCCTGAGCTGCTGCCGGCTAGCGCGGGCCCGAAGGTCGCGCAGGGTGAACGTCGAGGTGTTGTAGAAGGCCTGTCCCGCCGCCTGCCGGAGGGCTGCGTCCTGCTCGACAACGCCGGCTGCGTCCAGCGTCGCCTTCATGTCGAGCACCGCCTGCTTGCTGCCTTCCAGAACCGCGTCCAGCCGGCGCAGCACCGTCATCGGCAGGATGACGTCCCGGTACTTGCCGCGCACGTAGAGGTCTCGGAGGATGTCGTCGGCGATCCCCCAGATGTAGTTCGCGATCCAGTGCAGGTCGTGGTTGCTCACAGGAGGTTCCTTCCGCCCCGGCGCCACGTCGGCGGCGACAGGATGGCGCCCGGTTGAGCGGTTCGCACCTTCCGGTGTTCCCCTTTGGCCAGAGAGTGTACCCGAGGGCGACTCGGCGCCCAATTCCCGCGTCGACCAGCACGCTGGTCATCGGCTCGGCCCCGCATCCCGAGACGCCGCGCTCGACGAAGACGGTGGGCCGGCTCGTCGATTGTCATTCCGAAGCCACGTCGTCGTCGAGGCCCCCTTTCGAGTCCCGGCAGAAACGGCGCCAGGTCAGCGACGGTCAACTCCATCTACAGTTCTCCGGCCTCGCGGGCTCGCCAGTACGGACGGTCCTGCGGCAGGAAGTCCGGCTTGAGGTAGCAGCGCCGGCCGTCGCCGGCCCGCTTGCCATCGTAGGGCAGCGTGAAGGTCGCGAAGTCCACCTGGCCTTAACGCCCCGCCGGCGTCTCGAACCGCACCACCGACTCGGCCGGCTCGCGTGGACGCACCGCACGGACGTAGTCCCGCACACGGCTGTAGCCACCCGGGTAGCCCGCCGCGCGGACCTCGTCAAACAGCCGCTGCGCCGACAGCCCGGGAAACTCCTCGAGACGTGAATCGATGATCCCCGTGTAGGGAGCCAGCTTGTGGGGCGCCGGTGGCCGCGGCGCGTAACGCGAGCCACCGGTCGACAGGTCCCGATCCAACTGACCCGTCTCGACCCACGCGTGGATCGTCCGGCGACTCACCCTGAAGCGTCTCGACAACTCTGCCTTCGAGACGCCCCGTTCCAGATAGTGCTTCAGCAACATCCTCGTCTCCCATCCATGCATCTGCGCCCCGCTCCTTCGCTGTTGGCCTCGCCAACATCGTGGAACGCAGGGCAGCCTCCGCCAACCACCAGCGTGTGCGGTTTTCGGTTGCCACAAATGGGAAATTTACGGTTGCCACCAACACCGCCTCCGGCTCAGCAGGCGATGAGGGCCGTCAGGTTCCCTTCCGGCCCGTCTCCATCGGCCCGGAAACGGACGTACGTCAGAGCATCGTACACAGACCAGCGCAAGCATCGGCCGCCGCGACGGAGCGGTCTGCACCAGCGCCGCGGGTTCCACGTCAGCCGGCCATCGAGACTCAGCTCGATGTAGTGCCGCCTCGGTCCAGCTCGGTGAGCATCCGGCGGATGTCGTGGCAAAAATCGCCCGTCACTTCCAGGACGAGCGCGGCGGCGCGCCGCTCGGGATTGTCCGCTTGCCAGCCTAACAGCTGGCGGGCGAACGGGTGCATACACGCCGAGGTTTTGCCGGACCCGACCGCGCCGAAAATCGCCACGCCGGTATAGAGGCCCCGCTCCGGGATCATCAGCCATTCGGGGGCCGGGCTCTCGATGGCTCTGACCGGGTGATGGACCTCGCCGACGACGATCGCCGGGCCGTCCGCCGAAGGCGAAAGCGGCCACGTCGGAAGGCGGGACCGGAGCCCCACACGGACGCCCATCCGGGCGAACCAGATCCGCGACGTGCTGATGAGGAATTGCCCGGCCAGGAACACGGCCACGCCGGGCGCGAGGTAGTACCACGCGACGACGGCGCGGTACACGTTCGGGGTGTGGTAGCGGACGAGCACCGCCACGGGATCGGCCTCGGGAAACGCGCCAGGCCACGTCCAGGCGCACGCGACACTGACGCCGCCGACGACCAGGAACGCGCGGATGCGTCGGTCAAACATCGCGCCGCTCGTCTCGGCTCGTCGTCCGGCCCGCGTGCGGGCCGGGGAGCCTTCCTGCAAGGATACATACAGACGGGAGCGACCTCCCCGAAGGCGAGGGGGGGCTGACACGGTGCCTGACACCGTGGCTGACACCCCCCCTTCGCCGTGCCGCGCCAGCGGCACAAAAGGGGGGGTCGCTCCCGTCACGTACCTCTCCGCTGGCGCGGTTCGGGTCGGCCGGTCTTAGGACGAAAAGACGAACAACGACAGCGACAAATGGAAGGGGTGGATGGGACACCCCCCCTGCTGTTTTTGGGACACCCCCCCCTGTGTCCGCGTCAGGTTTTGATTGCCCTACGCGTTGCCCTGCGCGTTGCCACGGAACGGGGCCACCATCAGATAGCCACCTCGGAGGTCGTCAGCCGGACGGTGGGCCAGATCGTGAAGCGGTCAATCGCCCCTCGCGCCGTCGCCTTGGTGGGCGTGCCGTCGGGGAGTTGTTGCAAGAAGACGAGACGATCGGCCGCCGTGTCGAACCCGCCGGCCGCGCGCAAGAGTTCACGATTGCCGGCGGTAATCGCTGTCTCAAGCCGGGCGATTTCCTGGCGGATGTCCGGGTCGGCCTTGGTCGGCCCGGCCGGGTCCGCCGCGCCCTGGCCGTCGCCGTTCTGGGTCCAGCGTTTCAGCACGGGCGCGGCGCGTTCCGCGGCGGCAACACCCGTGCCGACGGCGACAACGTGCACGGCGAACGTCCGCGCCCGGAGCGCGGCCCAGAGCGGCGCGTGGGCCACGCCCCACGCGCGCAGCTCGCTATCGGTGGACTGGCCGGCGTCCACGTACACGAACGTCGCCGCTCGCTCGTCTACCGCGATCGGTAACTTGAACGCAAAATAGCGCGGGATTCCGGGTTGCCCGTACTTCCGGTACGGGAAGGTTCGCCGGTCGATACCGAACGCCTCGAACCGTCGTACTTTGTCGTCCTCCGTCGGGAGCCATCCGAGGGTCGGCCGCTCGATGAGGTAATCGAGCGAGAGCAACCGGCGCATGAGGATGAGCGTGGTCGCGTTCTTGCCCCGACGGTGCCGCACGTCGGGGATGCCCAGTGCCCGATAGAGGACTTTGCCGGTGAGGAGGACGGCGCGCGCGCCGCCGGGGAAGATGGCCCGCTCGTCCTCGATGGCGAGCTGCTTGTCGATGAGCGAGCGCACGAATACGCGCGCCGCTTCGCGGTTCGCGCCGTCGAAAAAATAGCACCATTGCGACCGCGTAAAGACGCCGGTATGGAGCGCGACGAGCGCGATCCATTCGGCCTTTCGGCCGCTCCATCCGAGGGGTGCAAGACAGCGCGCGCGGTCCTGCAACGTCGAGACCGTGACGGGGCGCGGTGTCTCCGGGGCGGGGCTCGTCGTCATCCGGTCACCAGCGCGCGATCGCCGCGCACGTACATGATGAGGAGGCCCATCGGATTCACGATCATCAGCTCGGGATCGACCGTCTCCAAAAACATGACGTGGAGTGAGAGCGTCCAGCGGTCGCGGCCCACGTCCGCGCCGCCACCGGTGCGGGCGTTGAGGGTCGGCAGTCCCACGATCGTGTGCGGCATCGTCACCCTCCTCGCCGTGCAACGGAACTCCTACCACCGTCGCTGTGCGCGTTGTGCGCGAACAGCTCGGGGTCAGTGAGCAGACGTACTCCCGATGGCGGCGGGAGTAGGGCGGGCTCCGTGTGTTCCGTCGAGATACGCCGCCCAATCGTCCATCAGCCGGCGCCGCCGCTCGAACAGGTCCGAGCGAGCATAGGCGGCTTCGACCTTATTCTGGACCACGTGCGCGAGCGCCGCCTCGACGACCTCGCGCGGGTGATTGGTCTCCTCGGCCGTCCAGTCCCGGAAGCTCGAACGAAAGCCGTGCGGAACGCCGCCGATCTCCAGGTCCCTGAGCAGCCCCGACAGCGCCATATCGGCCAGCCGCTTCCCCCGCTCGCTCGGGAACACCAGCGCATGGCCGTCGCCGAGCGCGCGCGCCGCGTCGAGGATCTGGGCGGCACGCCGGCACAGGGGAACCCGGTGTTCCCGCTTGGCCTTCGTGCGCGTGGCCGGGATGGTCCAGACGTGGTTCTCCGCGTCGACCTCGGCCCACTGCGCCCCGCGGACCTCACCGGATCGCGCCGCCGTGAGCACGAGGAACTCGAAGGCGAGCTTCGCCACGGGCGGAGCCCCCGACGCCTGCACCGCGCCGATGGCCGCCGCCACGTCGCGATGCGGCAGCGCCCGCATGTGCTGGACCAGATGCTGCTGCGGGCCCAGGACCGGCCCGATGCGGTCACAGGGGTTGTCGGCTCGCAGGTCCATCGCCACGGCCCATTCCATCACCGTGCTGATGCGTTCGCGCACCCGCCGCGCCGTCGCCGGCCGGACATGCCAGACGGGCCGCAGCGTCTCGATCACGTCGGCGCTCGTCACCTCGGACACCGGCAGCTGGCCAATGCGCGGGAACGCGAACCGCGTCAGGCTCGACATCCAATCCTTGCCGTACTTCGGATTGCGCCAGCCGGGCTGCATCTGCGTCCAGACTTGCTCGACGGCGGCGGCGAAGGTCGGCGTGCGCTGGAGACGGCGCTTCTCGGCGAGCGGGTCGCCACCGGCGCGGGCGAGCTTGCGGTTGGCGAAGGCGAGCGCGCGGGCCTCCTTGAGCGAGACGAGCGGGAAGCCGCCGAGCCCGAGTTCGCGGCGGCGTCCGCGGATGGCGATCCGCTGGACCCAACTCCGGCTGCCGGACGGCTGGACGTCGAGGTACAAGCCCTGGCCGTCGCAATACCGGCCGGCCGCGGCAACGGTGCGGACGAAGGCGGTCGAGAGGGCGTGTTCGGGCTGGCGCGTGGGGGGGTGAGTCGGCAGCATCCTTTCCACCGGTCTTTCCACCGTTATGTGGTGGAACGTAGTGGATGTTATAGGTCGCTCTGGCCGGTGTCAAGCCAAGATAAACTGTCATAACTATCTATAAATGAGATAGTTATGGACGACATGGGACGTTATTGGACGACTCACGCTGAAGCGCCATGGTGGAAACGGTTTCAGCAGATCCAGTCCGTCGCCGGTCATAGCTGGCCGGTCCGTTTCGCGTGCCAGTACGGAAGGTCAGCCGGGAGGTAGTACGGCTTCAGGTACACGCGCCGGGGTGGCAGGGACTGTACGCCGTCGTACGGGAGACAGATCGCCTGACAGTTGCCGAGGAGCGCGAAGTCGCGCGGCTGAAACACCGCCTCGCGGTGGTCCGTGAAACTCTTGCTCGCCCCGACGCTGCCGCGCCCGCCGCCGGCCTGGGCGGACAGGAAATTGATCCCGCTCTGCCGGGAGGTTTCGTTGATGGCGTAGGTGGCTTTGAGCTTGCGGACCTGCCCACAGAGCTTCGAGGCGATCTCGGCGCTGGCCTCGTCGCTCAAGCTCAAGAAGATGCGGGTGCGGAGCGTCTGCAGGAGCGTCCGCCACGCCTCGGAACTGCCGAGCACGGAGCGCAGCGAGCTGATGGACTGCGTGGCGACGATGGGGATCACGCGGCATTGCCGGGTGAGGGCAAACGCTTTTTCGTCGCCGCTCGGATCGTCCTCGCCGACGCTGGCGAAGGCTTGGTATTCGTCGCAGATAAAGACGGCCGGCCGGACGAAGCGGTCGGGCTCGGCCTTCATCCTCGCCGGCCGACGGAGCAGCGATTGGAGCCACGCATTTTTCAACATGACGCCGACGGCGCGGGCCAGCGCCGGGTTGGTGCCGGCGGGCATGTTGAGGGCCAGCACCTTCCCACTCTCGATCAGCGCATCGAGGGGCGGCAAATCGACGCCTTTCATGGCGGTCGCCGCGAGCGGCGTCGGGTCGGTGCCGGGCGCGTCGTGCGCGTCGCCGGCCGGGTCGTGGAACCGCCGCGCCTCGGGCGCGGCCGGGCAGAACACGCGAGCCACGGACGGCAGGTCGAACATGCTGAGGAACACCGACACGCCTTCCACGATGCTCGACCGAATCTTGTTGTCGAGGGTGTTCCAATCGTGGACGTACCAGCGATTGACGGCTTCGACGCGGAGCCGGATCTCCTGCGCGGTCGTACTCTCAAACCGCTCACGGTCGTGCGTGATCTGGTGTTGTGTCAGGTACGTGAGCACGGCCGGCTCCGCACGCGCGCGGAAGCGGGACAGGTCGGCCGGGTCCGACTGAAACCCGACGCCTCGCAGCGGGGTGATCTGGTCGCCTTTCATCTCCGTCGCCGCGATGGTGATCCACGTGTCGGACATATCCTCGGCGTAGGTCTGCGCCTGTTGAATCTTCTTGGCGAACAGCGCCTTGTCGATGGCGCAGTGGTACACGTCCTGCAGCGTCACCCATCCGCCGGGCAGCACCCGGTACAGTTCGATGATCCAGCGGACCAGATTCGTGTACGCCTGTTGCCAAAAGGGTTCTTTGCCCTTCCCGAAGAGTTGATTCAAGAGGGACGCCACCGTGTACGCGAGCGAGTACGAATCGAGCCAGGTGGCACTCAAGGGATTCCACGTCAGCCGGCCATCGAGGGACAGCTCGATGTAGTCGTCGGCGCGGCCCAGCTCGGCGAGCATCCGGCGGATGTCGTGGCAAAAATCGCCCTTCACTTCCAGGACCAGCGCGGCGGCGCGCCGCTCGGGATTCGTCGCCTGCCAGCTCAAGAGCTGGCGCGCGAACGGGTGCATACACGCCGACGTTTTGCCGGACCCGACCGCGCCGAAAATCGCCACGCCCGTATAGAGGCCACGCTCGGGGATCGTCAGCCATTCGGGAGCCGGGCTCTCAATGGCTCGGACCGGGTGATGCACCTCGCCGACGACGATGGCCGGCCCATCCGCCGAAGGCGAAAGCGGCCAGCGCGGAAGGCGGGACCGGAGCCCTACACGGACGCCCATCCGGGCGAACCAGATCCGCGATGTGCTGATGAGCAAGTGCCCGGCCAGGAACACGGCCACGCCGGGCGCGACGTAGTACCACGCGACGACGGCGCGATACACGTGCGGGGTGTGGTAGCGGACGAGCACCGCCACGGGATCGGCCTCGGGAAACACGCCGGGCCACGTCCAGGCGCACGCGACACTGACGCCGCCGACGACCAGGAACGCGCGGATGAGTCGGTCAAGCATGGGGCCGCTCGTCGCTGCTGATCGTCCGGCCCGCGTGCGGGCCGGGGAGCCTTCCCGCAGGGATACATACAGACGGGAGCGACCCCTCCAACGGCGGGAGGGGGATGGGACACCCGGTGGGACACGGGGTGGGACACCCCCCCTCTTGCCGAACCGCGCCAGCGGTCAAAAGGGGGGGGTCGCTCCCGTCTCTCCCCTCACCGCTGGCGCGGTTCGGGTCGGCCGGTCGTAGGACGAAACGCCGAACAACGACAGCGAACAATGGAAGGGGGGGATGGGACACCCCCCCCTGCGGTTTTTGGGACACCCCCCCCGCTGTCCGCGTCCCGTTTTCCCTACCACGGAGCCTGCCACGCGGCCTGCCACGGAACGGGGTACGGCGGGGGGGCACCATCAGATGGCCACCTCGGGGGTGGTCAGCCGGACGGTGGGCCAGATCGTGAAGCGGTCAATCGCCCCTCGCGCCGTCGCCTTGGTGGGCGTGCCGTCGGGGAGTTGTTGCAAGAAGACGAGACGATCGGCCGCCGTGTCGAACCCGCCGGCCGCGCGCATGAGTTCACGATTGCCGGCGGTAATTGCTGTCTCAAGCCGGGCGATTTCCTGGCGGATGTCCGGGTCGGCCTTGGTCGGCCCGACCGGGTCCGCCGCGCCCTGGCCATCGCCGTCCTGGGTCCAGCGTTTCAGGACGGGCGCGGCGCGTTCCGCTGCCGCTACGCCCGTGCCGACGGCGACCACGTGCACGGCGAAAGTCCGCGCCCGGAGCGCGGCCCAGAGGGGCGCGTGGGCCATGCCCCACGCGCGCAACTCGCTATCGGTGGACTGGTCAGCGTCGACGTAGACGAACGTCGCCGTTTTCTCGTCGACCGCGATCGGCAACTTGAAGGCGAAGTACCGCGGGATCTGCGGCTTCCCGTGCGGGCCGTACAGGCGGTACGGGAAGGTTCGCCGCTCGATGCCGAGCGCCTCGAACCGCTGCACTTTCTCGGCCTCGGTCGGGAGCCATCCGAGGGTCGGTCGCTCGATGAGGTAATCGAGCGAGAGTACGCGCCGCATCAGCACCTGGGTGGTCGCGTCCTTCCCGCGACGGTGGCGCACGTCGGGGATGCCCAGCGCGCGATAGGGGGCTTTGCCGGTGAGCAACACGGCGCGCGCGCCGCCGGGGAAGATGGCCCGCTCGTCCTCGATGGCGAGCTGCTTGTCGAGGAGCGCGCGCACAAGCGCGGCGGCAGGTTTTCGGTTATCACCAGAGTTGACGTACGCGCCGTATTGCGACCGCGTAAAGACGCCGGTATGCAGCGCGACCAGCGCGATCCATTCGGCCTCGCGGCCGCTCCATCCGAGGGGTTCAAGCACGCGCGCGCGGTCCTGCAGCGTCGGGACCGTGACGGGGCTCGGCGTCTCCTGGGCGGGGCTCGTCGTCACCCTGTCACCAGTGCGCGATCGCCGCGCAAGTACGTGATGAGGAGGCCCATCGGATTCACGATCATCAGCTCGGGATCGACCGTGTCCAGAAAGGTGAATTGGAGTGACAGCGTCCAGCGGTCGCGGCCCACTTCCGCGCCGTTGACCAGGCGCACCAGATCGAAGTCCGCCGCCGCGCCGTGCGGGGGTTGCGGGTTCGCCTGGATGCGAAGCGTCACCCGTTCCACTTGCAGCTCGTCGCGGGCGGCGCCCGCCGCGAGCATGGCGACGTTCTCCCCTTCCACGCGGAAGGCTTCATTCGCCAGGGTGGTGGTTAAAAAGCGGAGCGAGCGCGGCCACGCGGTTTCGACCGTCGCCCCGCGGCGGGAGTAGTAATCATCAATCCAGCGGTTGAGGAAATACTTGGTGGTCGGGTCCAGCGGATCGGCCTGGGCTTCGACGGTTTCATAGGCCAGCGCCTCGGCGCGGCCGACCTCGTCCACGCGCACCACAATCGGCTTCGGCAGCTCCACCGACGACAGGCGGATGATGATGACCACCAGCAACAGGACGAGTCCGGCGAGCCCCATCGACAGCACCCGCAAGTGCCGGTTGCTGTGCACCGCTTCGCCCCACATATCGGCGTACGTCTTCCCGCTGTCCTGTTCGGTCTGGCCCATCATTTCCCCCCTGCCGCGCCTGCGGCTTTGCCGGCGAGCATCGCCTTGCCGGCGGTCGCCGCCGTCATCAGCGCGCCCGTCATGCCCGCGCCGCCGCCACCGCCGCCGCTCACCAGCATCCCGGCCAGCTCACCCACTTTGAGCGACGACAGCACGCCGGCCACCATCAACGGCAAGAGGATGAGCAACCAGCTCACCATCTGCACGGGGCTTTCAATGTCGGAGACCTGCGAAAAGGTGGTGATGTACCCCAGGCACACGCTCATGAAGACGCGCATGATCGCGCCGGCAATCGCGCCGTAGAGCGCGAAGGTGATCATGCTGCGGAACCAGCCCCAAAACAGAAACGCCATCGGCTCGAACACGAGCCACGGAATCATCATCGGCCCGACGAACGTGAGGATCAGCATCGCCATCTGCGCCCAAATCACCTGGGCGTAGGTCACGGCGTAGATGACGACCAAACACAGAAAAATGGAGAGCATCATCGACGTGCCGATCATGAGCGTGCCGACGACATCCCCGAGGGCCGTGTACAGCTCCAGCCAGCTCGTCCCGGCCCACGCATCGGACACGGCGGTGGTCTGGGTCTGCACCAGATTGGACAGCTCGATCTGCATGGCCGGCACAATGTCGGCCAGAAAAAACGAGTGGAGCCAGTTGCCGCCGCCGGCAATCATCCCGGGGAACGTGAAGCCGACGCCGGGGATCGGCGTGGCGTAAAACTGCAGCATGACCCACGGGATCCACAGCCCGATCACCAGCTGCACGATGGCCCACATGGAGAACGTGCCGGACATCGCGATCTTCACGCCGGTCCACACCACCACGATCGCCGCGAGTCCGCGCCACAGGGTGTTGCCGGCGTTCAAGATGACCGGCCCGTTGGTGGCCATAATGTCGTCCATGACCTGATCCAAATACCCTTTGAAGTCGTTGTGATTTTCGGGGGGGATGTTGGTCGGGACGGAGGGATCGATCTGCTGCTGCGCCAGGGCGGGCGCGGCGCACAGGAGCAGCGCGGCCAGGCCGAAGCCCGCCGCGCGGATGAGCGGGCGCAACGCGCCGCTCCGTGAGGCCGGCGTGCGGCCGTGCAGGGCGCGTACCACGTGGCGTGCATCGTCGCCCTCCGCGCGGCGTGCGCGTCGAGGGTGACGATGCTCCGGGCGTCCTCGGTGGTCGTTGGTCAAGGGACGTACTCACGCCTTAGCGGATGGCAAACAGGAGCCCGTCGCCGCCGTCGCGGTGGGCGTCGATGCCGGCAAGCCGGCGGTCGTAGTCCTCGCGCGCGGTTTCCTGGATGGCAAGCCGCGCGGCTGCGCGTTCGCGCCGTCGCGTCTCGGCCTCGAGTTCCTGGGCCGTCTCTTGGGTCGCCTGGAAGGCGAGCAGTTGCGCGAGCGCGGCCGTCACTTCCCCGTTGGTGATGAGGCCGGCCACCTGGGCTTGCTGGAGCGCGGTGCCGGATGTGTTCGTTTGTCCGCGCAGCGCGGCCAGTGAATCGAGCGCCGATTTCACCGTGGACGTGGCCAACGCTGCGGCGTCGTTGACGGTGTGATTCACGGCCGTCCGGCGTGCGCCGGCTGCGGCGTCGCGGCGGTAGTTCGCCGCCGCGCGGTCGGCGAGCCCCACGGGGAGCGTGCTGTACTCGGTCAGTACCTGTTGTTCGGTGACGGCGGGCGCGGCGTTCAAGCGGTCGCGCCAGTAGTCCGTCAGCGGCGTGCCGTCGTTACTGAACAGGTCGAGCGCATCCACCAGCCCGGCCGCGTCGGTGTTGGCGAAGTCCGCCCGCCATGACAGGCCGGCTCCGACAAGCTGGCCGGGCAGCGCCGCGATCTCGGTAAGGGGTGAGGTCAGCGCGCCGATTTCCCCGAGCGCTTGCTCCCGCAAGTGCTCGTACTGTTCTTTGAGTTTGTTGAACTGCTCCGTTGCGCGGCTCAAGCCGGTCACGGCATGGCCGATCTGGATGCCTTGATTGGCGATGATGGTGACGCGCTGCGCCAGCGCCGCCACGTCGGGGATGCCGAAAATCGCGGACACGGTGGTCGTCCACGTGAGGGGGCCGAGTAGTACGACCGTCCAGAGGATCATCTTTCGCATCGGTTGAGCTCCTTCTCCTGAAAAGCCCGGATGCCTTCGCGTTCCGGGCGTATGACGGCGGCCCGGTCTAACCGGGACGCGGCACCAGCACATCGGACGTCAACCAGATCCGGAGCCGGTGGCCGGCGCGGATCGTGATGGTCGGCAGTCGATTGAGAAAACGGTCGAGGATGCTGGTCGCGCCTTGTGCGAGTCCTTGCCCGGCGCCCGCGCGAACGCCCTCCATGCCGCCGGCATACGGGTCCGACCCGCGCAAGGTCAGCCCGGACATAATGCCGACCGCGCCCACGCTGGCGAACATCGACAAGTAATGGCGGTTCACCTGGTCCTTGAGCGCGCCCTCGCCGATCTGATTCAGCCCGCGAAACGCAAGCGACACCCATCGACCATCCGGGAAGATGAGTCGGTGAAACCCGACGGCCAGGCGTTCTTGATCCTGGCCGGCGACGGCAGAGGCGGATCCGATCAGGCGCGCGCCGCGCGGGATCACAATCCGCTGCCGGTCGGCCGAGTAGAACGGCACGGCGACGGACGCAAGGACGGGACCGGGAAAGTCGCCGTTGAGTTGGTTCACGAGCACCGCCTCGATAAACGAGCCTTCATAGATCCGCTCCCATCCGGGCGGAGTGTTGGGTGCGCGCACGATGGCCGGATTCACGGGATCGCCCTGCGCGACGCGCGCGCTGTCCGGGGAGCCCAAGGGCGACACGGCCGGGGGCTGGATCTGGAGCCCCGCCGGTCTGTTGCGCATCAAGCGCCTGTAACGCCTGGATCGTGTCCATCAGGCTCACGGGTTCGGTGGGGAGAGGAGTACTCGCGCGGTTCTCGTCACCCGCCGCGTCGGCCTGGGCCGGCGCGTCCGCGGTGAGCTCGGCCGCGGCCGGGGCGAGCCCGCCGGTGTCCGGGCGTCGGTACGTGATCGCAATCGGCGCGGAACGAAGCGAGCGCGTGCGCCGCTCGATCGCTTCAAGGCGCAATACTTCGCGCAGCTCGGCCTCGGCCTCGGTCAAGGGGACGATGGCGGGAGCCTCGCCGTCCGTCTCGCCCGTCGTCTCGTTAAAGGCGGGGGTGACGTGCCCGCCGGTCAGTTGCGCGCCCTGCGTGGCGAGTTCCCGCTCGGCGGCTGCGGCGTCGAGCGCGGCGCGTTGCTCAAGGTCTTGCACGCGCGCCCCGAGTTGCACGGTCGCGCGGTCGCCGGCAATGCCTTCTGGCTCACGGAGTGATTCCGGGTCGGTCGGCACCGTGGAAAAACACGATTGCACCAGGAACGCGCCGCCGAGAATCACGGCGAAGAGCAGCCCGCCGATGCGGGTGATCCACGTCGCCGAAAAGGCGCCGGCAGCCGGCGGGGTCATGCGTGTCCAGTTCGGCATCACGGTTAGTCCAGATCCTCAAGGTCCACCTTCCAGCCGGCGCGTTCGCGTCCGATCTGGAGCCAGCCATGCCCGACAAGGCGACGCACGATAAAGAGGCCGTCTTGCTCAAGGTCGTACGGGATGAGGGACGGTTGGCCGTCTGTGTTCTCGTAGAGCGCGGGCGTCTCCTGGGCCGTGGATCGGACGTAGGTAAATTGCCCGTCGTGCCACATGCCGTGCACCAGGAACGGCCAGCGCGCGGCCTTGTCCTCCAGCTCGTAGGGGAATTGCAACCGCGTGGGATAGGTCGCGCGAAAGGCCTCGACCTGGGCGGTGGCGTCCTGGCGCATGGCGGTGATCCGCGCCGCGGCGTCTTGCTGCGCGGCAAGGACCGCCGCGCGGCTCTCGTCCGCCATCAGTTGATACTCGGCCACGCGCGAGCGCGCGACGAACGCGGGGACGTGGCCGGTGGCCGGGCTGCTGTTCGGATCGCCGCCGATGCGGACGATCAAGTGCGGGGGACCGTCTTGCTCGGTCACCAGGAACGAATAGATCCGGCCGCTCTCGCACACGAGCGCGACGTTGGTATTGACGCCTTCCCCGATGGGTTTCAGAAAGGCGAGATTCGCCGCGCCGGTCAGGTGCCAGTACTCAGAGTCCCCGACAATGAAATCGAGGATGGTCTCAGCGGCCGGCAGTTGAATCACGGTGGTGTGCCGGATGCGCGTGTTGACGCGGATGATCTGATCGGCCACGTCTTGCACCTGCAGCACGGACGCGCCGGCCGGCGCGTCGGGCGCGGGCGCGTCGGCCTGGGGCGCTTGCGCCTGGGCGAGTGCCGGGCCGATCCAGAGGAGTGAGACAAGGGCAACGGTCGAGCGTCGAAGGGTCATAGGGTCCTCTCTTGTGTTCGTGGGTCTCAGCGACCGGCGGCCAGGTGCGCGAGCGCCGCCTCGAGGCCGTGCTGGGCCACCGCCTCGGCGCGGCGCGCACTGTCGCGCGCCGATGACGTGTACAACCAGTACGATTCGGGATCGACTTCAAGCCGCACCGTGGCGGCCAGGTTCGGGCGTCGGAGATACAGCTCTTGCTTGCTGACGAGCCCCCGGATGGTCGCCACTTCGGACGGGTTCAACCGGAAGATCTCAGCCGCCGTCTCGGGCAGCTCGGGATTCGCCAGGAAGAGCTTGGTCGGCATGGATTCAAGGAGTGCCTCCGCGCCGGCCGTGCCGGTCACGTCCACGGCGCTTTGGGTCGCCATGATGAGCGCCGCATTCTTCTTCCGCCACGTCTTCGCGGCTTCCGCGAGGTAGGCCAGTACGGCCGGATCGCGCAGGTAGCGCCACGCTTCATCGACCACCATCAATTTCACGCGGTCGGTTTCGTCGGGGTTCTCCAGCGAGAGCCGCAACCGTTCCAGGAGGTAGAACAACGCCGCCTCACACAAGTCCTCGTGCTCGGCGGCGCCGGCCAGGTCGATCACGTGCCAGTCGGCCAGCTCAAGGTCGTCGCCGTCCGCCGCGTTGTCGAAGTACCGGCCCCAGGCGCCGTTGCCGTACCAGCGCCCCATCGCCGGCCACATGGCGGCCGGAAGGGAGTGCACAAAGACGGTCATCGTCCGGCGGGCCGGAGGGAAGGCATAGATGTCTTCGATCCGCGCGCGGATTTCGGACGGGTCCGATCCGGTCACGGTCCAGCCGCCGATCCGGAGCAACCGCATGATCCAGCCGGTTAAAAACTGCACGCTCCGTTCGGTGCGCGGCAGGGCGAACGGTCGCAACCGAAAGCCGCCGTGCCCGGTCGCGTCGTCGGGGGACAGCTCCAGGTAGCTGCCCCCGAGGAACCGGGTGATCCAGCGGTACGAGCCGCCGAGGTCGAGGATGAGGACGCGCGGGTTGTACTGCAGGGCTTGGACGAGCAAAAAATTGAGCGTGAAGCTCTTCCCCGCGCCGGTCGCGCCGAGGACCAGCGTGTGGCCGACGTCGCCGTGAAAGAGGTCGTAGTGAAAGGGGGTCTGCCACTGGGTTTCGAGAATGGCGAGTGCCGCGCGGTCCAGGTGTCGGCTGCGCGGGGAGCCGGTCGGCGGGCCGTAGATGGGCGCCAGGCATGCCGCCACGCCCGCCGAGACAAACACGGATCGGACCTGCCGTTTCCGCGGTTGCGCCGGCAGTCGGCAAAACCACGCGGGAAGCTGGCCGTAGCCTTCGCGGATCGCCTTCGCGTCGTGCGCCGCGAAGATGCGAAGTACATCGCCGTCCAGTCGTTCGGTCTGCGCAAGATCGCCGTGGAGCGCAATCGTCAGCGCGAGATCGCCATAGGCCACGCCTTCGGTTTCGAGTTCAACCAGGGCGTTCCCCAAGCGGCCGGATTCCACGTCGGCCGCGCTGTCCACCATCGCGGTCGCCGTGCCTTCCGTCTCCTGTACGTGGGCCATCATCGAATAGCGTTTGGAAAAGTAGTGGCGCTGCGCGCCGCGGATCTTTCGCCGCGCTGCGTCCAGATCCCACGGGCGCCATTCGAGCGCCACGGTCATCACGCTGTCGAGCCGGTACAGGTCGTTCAAGAGGTTGGCGATCGCCCTGGCCGGCGGGGACAAGAGCGAGTAGAGAATCACGGGCTCGCCGTCCAGTCGAAGATGCCGGCGTTCGGCTTCCAGCTCGGAGTAGGCCAGTCGCCAGTTCAAGCCGCTGCCGGTCGCCCCGTCCCACGGCGGACGGCCGGGCTTGTTCACCAGCTCGGCGAGGAGGCGGGAGCCTTCGTGTGCCGTCAGGATGTCGAGCGGCGTCAGATCGGCGACCAGCGTCCGGCTGGCATCGACTTGTTGCCGAAAGCGCCCGGCCGCGTCCTCGATCTGCTCGCGGAAGTAGATCGCTTCGTTGGGAGTCCGCCGCCGCGTCATCCACGTCTGCACGTAGTGCTTCCACCACGGCTGATGGTTGCGGCCGTGCGCCGCCGCCGAGAGGCGCGGGTCGTAGCACCACGCGACAAAGGTGTCGATCTGTTGGATGCGCGATCCGAGGAACGCGCGCCGCTTCCGTTGCCCGAGGTCCGCGACCGCCGACAAGCCGGTATCGGCGTCGGGGAAGATCGCCGGCCGGCGGAGCAGGTAGAAATAGAGCCGCGTGCGGGAGTCGATGCCTGACAGCATCCGGGTCCAGCGATTCAGCACGGCGTCCAGCTGCGCCGGGGTGTGACCGTCCACCACCGTCGGCGTCAAGCGGGCGAGTGTCACCAGCTCGCCGCGCCGGGTCAGACACGTCCGGTCGTCGGGGAGCCAACCCCAATACGGCAGCTCGTCGGCCAGGGAGCCGGCCGCGTGGTGGTCGGCCACGTCGCGATCGGTCGTCGTCATGATCGGGGCAGCCGGCGGGCCGGGGTGATGAGGATGTACCACGGCTGCTCGGCCCACTTCGCCGGGTCATAGCGCGTCTTGAATCGGACGGATTCGCGCAAGAGACTGAGCATGTGCGGGTCAGTGCGCCATGCCCACCAGCCCACGGCGTACAGGAGGCAAAAGGTCGCCGCGCCGATGACGATCGAGTTGATCGCGTTCCACATGGCCATGCCGATCGTGGCGGACAAGAGGAACCAGCGCCGTTCGACCCCCATCATGGTGAGGGGGGCCGACAGCGCCGGGTAGGCGGCCCACGCGCGCGCGCCCTGGCCGATGCTCATGAAAACAGCCACGTGAGGAAGTTCGCCGCACCCATCGCCATGCCCAGCCCGAAGATGATGCCGGCGAGCGCCTTCTTACTGCCGCCTTCACCAAAGGCGAACATCAGCCCGCCGATGACAATCGCAATCAGCGACAAGCCCCGCGCCAGCGGGCCGGTGAAGGCTTGCTGCAGCACGTCGACCGCGTTCAGCCACGGGCTGACGCCCTGGGCGAACACGGGGGCGTCGACAAGCCCCACGGCGAGCAGGACCGCGAGCGCGGTGATCCAGTGTGAGCGGTGCGGGTGCATTGGTCGTCTCCTTGTGGTGATGGGCGGGCGCGGGCTCACGACAGGGTCTCGAGCCGCGTCCGGTGGCGTCCTCGTGCCCGTTCGTCATTCGTCAAAATCTCCCCGGTCCTGCTGCTGCATCTGTTCGGCCAGCTCCGGATCGCCGCCCGCGCCGCGCCGGATCGACCGTTCGACGAGATCCACTTTCCGCCCAAGGTCCGCGAGCCCGGCCGCGCGGGCCGTCGCGTAGAGCGCGACGATCAACGTCAGCACGGCGAGCGTGCTGTACGCCGTGAGGCTCGGCCAGTACGCCGCGAGAACGACGCGGGTGTGCGGGGCCAGGTAGGCGAAGTGCGGGCCGGCGAGCAGCGCCGTGAGGGCCAGGATCGTGACGGTCAACCCGACGCCGACAGCGATGGGTTGCATCGTCTACAGCTCCACCGATCCATCGCGGCCGGGCTGCGAGGGTCCGCCGCCGCGGCCGGCGTCGCTTTCGCGCGCCAGCGCGCGGGCGATCGTCCGGGTGGCGGATCGACTGCTGCCGTGCAGGGCAAAGCCGGCGCCGGCTTTCGCCGCGATCGCCGCCGCGTGGTAGTGGTCGGACACAATCTCCACGTTCACCCGGCCGCTCACACCATCGGCGTCCTCGATGTCGAGCTGGGCGTCGGGATACAACACGTGGTCCTCGTTGACGACGTGCAACCCGAGGTCTTGGGCGGCTGCGAGCTTCGCCTCGTGCGCCGCGCGGTCGCCGCCCTCGGCGCGCGCCTTCTCGGTCGCGGTGGCGACCATCTGTTTGAGTTCGGCATCGAGCCGGACGCGGGTCACGCGCCCGCCCTCGGCCTCGATGCGCGCCCGCTCGTCCAGCGCGGCGCGGTACACGGCCGTGTCATGCGACAGCTCGGCGGGCTTCACGATGCCGCTCCACGTCTGCTGCTCGGGGACGTGGCCGGCGTCGACCGCCGCGCGCTGGGCGGCGTCTCGCCCGCGTTCGGTCGCGGTGAGCACGGTGAAGCTCCGGCCTTGCGGCCCGGTCGCCTCGTGTTCCTCGATCAGCCCGGCGCGGATCAGGTGATTGACGCTGCGCCGGGTGGCGTAGGGGTGGCCGTCAAAATGTTGGTCGGACAGGTCTGTGTAGGACACGGCGCGATAGAGCCCCACGTCGGCCACCGCAGCGCGCGTGCGTTCAGTCCTGCTGCGGCGCGCCCGGTGGCGCGCCTCGGGGTCGTGCGCGCGGGCGTCGTGTTCCCGCCGATGGCCCGTGGTGCGTGTCTGCGGGGTCCACTCGGGATGCTCGCGCGGGCCGGCGGGTTCCTGCGGGCGGTCCTCACCATCTCGCGCCGGCTCCTCGGCGGTGGCGCGGGTGTGACCGGGCGCGCCTGGTCGTGCTGTGACCTGGCGCGCTTGGTCATCCTTCGCGTGGTCGTCCCGCGCCGGCGTGGTGGCCGGCGTCGGGGCGTCGTCTCGCCAGAGAAGATCGGAACGGTCACACATGGGGAGCGCCTAGCGGCTGATGCCGGCCTCCCGCTCATGGCTCTGCGGCGGCTGCTGCGGTGGGGGCGTCTGGCTGATCTGCGGGCTGCGCGCCGCCGAGTATTTCTCGGCCAGCTCCCCATGTTCCTTGTCCGTCGTCTGCTCGCGTTCGCGGATGGGGCGCATGAGGTAGTCGGAGATTTTCTGTGCGTCGGCTGCCGCCTTGTACATCTCCTTCGGGTCTTGTTCCAGCGCCTTCAACCAGCCCTTGACGTACGCCGCGCCTCGGCTGCCGTCGTGGCCGACGCCGCATTGCTCGCCGGTCATCATCGCGGACATTTCCGCGCGGAGTTCTTCGCGGGCGTACTCCACGCTGCCGAAGTGCCCCGCGCCTTGCTTCAAGGTGTCGCGGTCCATCCGCTCGGGGTGGCCGGTGGCGTGGCCGAGTTCGTGTAAGGCGGTCTGGTAGTAGCCGTTCGCCGTGGCGAACTGCTCACGTTCCGGAAGCGTCACCGTGTCGGACTGGAGGTTGTAAAACGCGCGGTCGCCGCGAACATGGGCGACGTGGATCCCGCTCTCCTGGATCACCCGCTCGGCGGTCTGATGGGCTTTCCATTCGGGCTCGTGCTGCCGGTCGTCGCCCTTCCGTTCCAGCTTCAGGCCGTCCGCCTGTTCGACGTTGAACACGGCATAGCAGCGCACCATCGGCGGGCGCGTGTGTTCCCGCTCGGCCTTCCCTTCGGTGGTCGGGCGGTCGGGCTGGTCCTGCGCCTTCTGCTTCTCGTCGTCGAACTTGTAAAACAGCACGTGGGTGGCCTTCTCGCCCTTGCGGACCTGGCCGCCCCTGTCCTTGATCTGCTTGTAGGTCGCCCAGCGGTTATCGCTGTAGCCCTTCGCGGTTTGGGTCACGCTGAGGTAGACCGAATTCCCGCCCCGGTACGGCTTGTCGGTCTGGATGTTTTTCGGGCGTCGTTCCTCGCCGGGCTTCCACGGTTTCTGCCACGGCGCGACGCCCTGCTCGATCTGCTCTTTGATCTTCGAGGCAAACGCTGTGTGGTAGTCGTCCTGGCTCCACGCGGGTTTTTGCGCCGCGGTGTGCTTTCGGCCCCACGCCATCAGTGCCCCCCCTCCGCGCGCCACGCGTCGTCGCGCCAGTCCGACGCGTCCACGATGTCTTGCGTGTCGGAGTTGTCGGTGTCCGTCAGCCCGTACTCCGCGCGCACCGCGTCGGACGCGACGACGTACCGGCCGGTCAACAGCGCCCGGCCCAGTTCCTCGGCCGTGTCCACGGCAAGCGCCTCTTCGCCATCCACAGTGATGTTCCGGATCATGTCGACCACCCTTTCTCTTCGGGACGGGGTGTGCGTCCCCGCGCCCGGTACCCGTCCTCCGCCGCCGTCCTCCGCTCCGGCTGCGGCGCGATCAACCGGCGTTGCGCGATCCGCGCGGTGAGCCACGCGTTCACCTCGGCCTCGATCCAGCCCACGGCACGGCCCCCGAGGGACACGGGGGCGGGAAACGTGCCGCGGGAGATGCGGAGATAGATCGTGCTGCGCGACAGGCCCGTGCGGGCCTTGACGGTCGGAAATCTCAACATCGTGTGCGGCATCGTCACCCTGCTGCCCGTGCAAACGAACTTCCACCACCGTAGCTGTGCGCGTTGTGCGCGAACAGAGGCGACCGGCCACCCCCGGTGCCAAAAAAGATCAATGAATACGGGCCTCGGCCGGCCGGGCGCCCGGCGCATTTCTGTCGACGTCAAATTATTGGCAGGCGTAACCCATCTGCAATCAAAGAGATAGAGAGAGTGAGTTGTGCGCAAAAATTCCGCGCAACTTTTTTTTACGATCTTCCGCTTGACGGATCGCCTGATTCCAGCCGTTGTCTGGAAGCGTGACGACCAGATGGGCGGGCCCAGCGGGGGGCGGGGCGATGCCAATGTCCGACGGCGACGGTGAGATGCCACCCGTGGCCCGTGGACGGCTCCAACCGCCTCCGCGTAGCCGGCCGGGTCACCGCGCGAGACGGCCCGTCAGCCGTTTTCTTGTTGTCCTGGAAGGTAGGGTGCCGCGAAGCCCCGTCAAATCATCCCGGCGACAAACGCCTGCGTGGGCAGGCGGGCGACGGGGTCGATCCGCGCGGTGCGGTGGCGGCAGTCCCGACAGTGTAGGAGGATCGCGAGTGCTGCCACGCGCATGCCGGGATGGGTGCGTGGATGGGGTGGCAATTTCACTCGCAGGATGGGACGTCCGTTTCCCCGCATCATCAAGCCGATGGTACGCAGGTCAGCGGGAGCGCGCGCTGCTCCGCGACGCGCAGATCACGTTGCCGGCGGGCTTGATATGCTTCTAGTGTCTCCTGACGATCCGAAGCCGCCACCACGGCCACACCCGTCAGCGAACACGGTGAGGGAGCGAAGCGAATGGAAGATATTCGGCGTCGCGTTGAAGAGGCTGAGGAGCAAGAGAACGCCGTCGTTCGGCGGGCCTTGGCAAGTGCATGGAATGCGTATGGCGACGAAATCGCCAGCGAGGGTCTTGAAGGCTTCGCGAGCACGGTCGCCAGTTGGGACACTGACGGCATCTTTCGGCGGCGGTTGCAGGTGGTCGGGAACGACCACGATGATGACGCTCGCTTTAGAGAGTTCAAGGCGATCGCATATGCCGTGCGACGAGTCATTGAGCAGGCGCTTGCTGACGGGACGATGATCAAGTACGACTATCACCGATGGAGAGCGCTGAGCCTCGGGGTGACCTTCAGGAAAACATGTCCCGCATCGTGGGACGAGTGAGCACGGGTCGTCCGACTACGGAACCAGACCTACGTGGTATACGCCTGGTCGGACCTGTTCGAACGCCGCGGTCGCCTGATGGACGACTGGGCGTCGGCCTTGGCGACACGGTAAGTTATTACACGGCAATAACTTGCGGCTGTCCCAGTGGTCACCCCCCCTCATCGTGTCCCTCGTTCTCAACCGGACGCCAGCGGAAGTAGAGCCCCATCCATGGACGGTTCGAGATCGTGGACGCCGGCACGGACCCCCGTCCCCAATCAACGCCGCGCGGCGCTGTCCCAGCCCCGCAACCCTACCGAGTCCGGGTTCGCTGGCGTGCCGTACGATGCCGACGACAACGACCCAGCGCTCCGGACCTGTCCGGTGTCTGCCGGAACGACGCCAACGCTACACTGACCACTCTGGACACGTAGGTCGACCGAAGGCGGGTGTCGGCGACAACTTGTGTCCCGACCCGCGGCCTGCGACGTTTCACGCAGAGTTGATATCATGGCCCTCGGTGGCTGCCGGCGGCGGCCGTCCTGCCGAGGCCGGCCATACTTCTCAGTGTTGGAGAGGAGAATGCCAGACGACGACCCAATCGACAACGATCGCGTGTACGGCTTTCACGTGGTTGCGTTCATCGACCTTTTAGGGCAGCAGGCGAGCCTTGAAAGGCTCCAAGGCTTGGAACCCACCACGAACAGGCGCGACCCACGGTGGCGGGTTCTTGACGAGGGGGCCGATCAGGTCCAACTGTTGCGTCTTGCGTTTATCCAGGCGTTCGAGGAGGCGCAGAGGCCGCCATCAGACGATGTCCCAGAGGTCTATCGCAAGCGGCTACACAACCTTCGTCAGTTTAAGTACTCCCTGCGAGTATTCTCGGATTGTGTGGTCATTTCCGTTCCGATCCATCAAGAGCCTCCGTCTTCACTCGCTGTAGCTGCTATGGGGCTGTTCGCGACACTCTACAGCGTGGCAGCTGTAATGCTCATAGGTCTCGGTCACGGCATTCCAGCACGAGCCGGTATCGATGTGGGGCCGGGCTTGACCGGTGCCTTGGACGGCGAAGTGTATGGTCCGGTATTCCTGAACGCGTACAGGCTAGAGAGCAAGAGGGCAGAATACCCCCGTGCTGTTATCGGTAAAGGGCTACTTGCCTATCTCGATGCCCTTGACAGACTACAACCGGAGCCCGACGGGGAACGTGCTCTGGCGGCCCAACTAGCGCGGGATTGCAGGGAGAAAATGCTGTGCGCGGCTCCGGACGACGGGCTGACGATGCTACATTTTCTGTCGCCATTCATGGCAATAGATTCAAAACCAGCCCGTGAATGGGTATGCAAGCAATACCAATCGCATAGGGAGAACCGCAACGAGAAGCTGGAGGAACGGTATCGGCGTTTGATGGAATACTTCGATAAGTACAGATGAGTAACACGTGGATTGTGCCATGGACTTCCCAGACATTATTTCGCAGAAAGTAAAGCCTGAGCTCAACCACATCTATACAGAGCCACCCACACGACAATCTAGCGGTCTGGACTGCGGATGGTATTGTCGCGAGCACGCCTTGCACTTGTACTGTCTCGCTACGTTGATGCGGAGAACTTCTGAGATTTGTTTGGGAGACTTTGTATTGCGCCGTCCTGGTGGAGACTCCTACTATTCGGTGGGCGATGAAAGCGACCACGCTTGGTGTCGTATTGACGACTGTGCACTCGTTGACGCAAGTATGACTGTCAAATACCTCTATCCTGACATTCCAGACATAGCGCTAGTCTATGGCAACCGTCCTGACCTTGCGCCCGGATTCGTAGTCGACTATCGTGTTAACGCGTCCGACGATCAATTCATGGACCTCGCAAAAGACGACAGACGCGTGATCGGGTATAATGAGAAAAGGCGATTGAGTTGCTCTGTGACAGAACTCCTTTCGGATCCATTCCGCTTTGTGCTTCCACCCCCGCCTGGATGTCCGACCATTCAAGACATCTTCGGCGCAGACGTCTTCTACGCAATTACATATCATTGTTACAGGCTTGTGGTCGAAGGAACCAAGCCCCTTCATCATTACAGAGACCCCAAGAGTACGGTGGCGCAGATTTTAAAGTACAATTCGAACGCCAAAGATTCTATCGAGGCGTTGCTCGTTTAGGATCCCGTCAACACGATACAGGCCGCAAACCGCACGGACTGCGCGGTCCAGGTGCCGGTCGCTGCTCGCGAAAGGTACGATGCAGCCCATGAAGGCCCAAGAGGCTGCCGATCGGATCCTTGCCCACGTCTACGAGCATGTAGAGGCATTCAGGGCGAAACCGTCACGGCCAGCTGAACAATTCGCTGCGGCAGGACTCATGCGGTGCTGCGCGTTGCTGAAGGGCATTCTTGTACTCGACGAGGCCAGAATGCCAGCGCTAGCAGGCATCCTCGCTCGGCAGCACTGGGAGACCTGGTCCGTTTCGCTCTACGTTCTCTTGGCTGGAGACGAAGCTCTGCAAGTCATCGCTGGTGACGACATCTACTGGAAGCGCCGCTTATCCAAGAAGCTCCGGCTGGAACGAGATGACTATCATCCGGACTGGACTGGAAAGCTCGCGAAACTGAACTACAAGGACCTGCACGACCACCTGCTTGAGCAACTCCGCGAACGAGAATCGGTCGATGGCCCAGCAGGCGTCACTGGTTATGACGTGACCTACAGCTACGAGTCGCTCGTCTCGGCCCATGCGAACTTGACGACGATCGGTGGACATCTGGTTTACGGAGACGACGATGAATGGGCAGTCTCTGTGGACTCATCGCAGTCGCCGGACAATGTCGCAGTAACGCCGGTGCTTCACACGGTTCATCTGGCTCACTATGTCTTCAAGGAGTTTGGCCTCAATGGCGATGCGATGGATCCTTTCGTTGCTGACCTTGTAGTTCCGGCAGATGCTCAGGAACAAGAGGGCAACTAGCCTGGCGGTGCGCCTGACATTGCCCGCGTCGCTCGCGTGCGCCTGCCGGCGGGCACCTAGGCTCGAGTATCCCGCGCGCTACCTGAACTACCCCGGCCGCACCTACTCCTGTGCCCCACTAGACGTAGGCTGCCCACTCGTCCATCAGGTGGCGGCGACGCTCAAAGAGATCACTGCGGGCGTAGGCCGCCTCGGTGGGGTTTTGTACCGTATGGGCGAGTGCGGCCTCGACCACTTCGCGGGGTGTGTTCGTCCGTTCCGCGGCCCAGTCCCGGAAGTTCGACCGGAGCCCATGCAGCACGGCGGCGATGCCGAGTCCTTTGATCAAGTTCGACAGCGTCATGTCGGAAAGCGGCTTCCCGCGGGGACTGCGGAACAGCAGGCCCGTGCCGTCACTGCGCCTCTGTGCGTCGTGCAGGATCTCGATCGCCCGCCCGGAGAGCGGCACGCGGTGATCCCGTTTCGCCTTCATGCGCGGCGGGGATGGTCAATACGGCCGCTCCACACTGAAGAACCCGGCAGTGTTCCGAGCCGACATGACAAGGTTCGTTGGTCGCTGGAGCCGAGCGAGATCGAGCAGAATCCTGTTCTTGATCTGGCGCAATGACATGGGAACTATATAGGGGACCAGTCCTCCTTAGGTAAACATACAATACTGACAATAAAGGTGTTAGCGTAAATAAATGGCGGAGAGGGTGGAGCTTTCAGGCACCGCGAAGAGCTCGTTCACAGAAGGCGGTAACGAGGTGTCGGAGGTGTCGCTCCTGACCCTTGATCAGAATACTTTCGCGTTGTCGGAGGCGCCTTTCGGCTGGTGGTGAACGGGCATGACCGCCTTCGGCACGCGGCCCTGGACCGGGGACACTTCTGGAAATAGTCGAGCGGCATGGTCCGTGGCAGGAAGCCGGTTCGAGAACTAGCCTACGTGTTCTTCTTCCGAGGGCGGCGAAGACGCCTGACAGAGCTCGGGTCAAGATTGAGGAGCGGCTCTTCGTCTCCCCACATCCCGTCGGGATCTAGATCCTCCTGAGACGCGAAGACCACTACGGAACGCCCGTCACGTCGTCTAGCGCTTGGGTAAACGATTCCATTCAGCGCTGATCCGTCGCTGCACTTCACGCGTTCACGAAAATACTCCGTCAGGATCTGCGTTGGCACGTAATCGATGTGCTCCCGACCATCGTGCACTACAGGGGCTGTGATCGACTTGACGAACTCCCAGAGGAACTGAAGCGCCCCACGTTGTTCACGAGAGGCAGCGAAGATGCTGGGTACTGGTGGCAGGTCCGACAGGTCGAGCACCCGTAAGGGCCTAGCGCAACGCCACGCGGCGCCTGTGAGCGTCCACTTCGGGTTCAGCGGCATGCTGACGCTAGCTTCAACTTGGGCGGTGGTCATCTCGAACGCCCCGTAGAACACGCTGATCCCTGCAGCGCTCATACGGCTGCTAGGCGCTTTGTCGTTGGGAGGTGGTCCCAGCGCATCGCGTGTCGTGCACTGCTCAGCCTTGTTGTGAGACCTGACCCTGTAGAGCACGAGGTCTGCCTGAAGGGTGCGGATCAGGCTAGACTCCTCGACCATCTCGCGCAGCGTGTCCAGCATGAACGGCACGGGGATCGTGTCGTGTGAGTCGTCATCCTGATCGTGATCGAAGAAGTACCGCGTGCGGTGTTTCACGGCGTCGCTGAAGCGGTCCCAGCTCGCAACGTATTTGTGAACACCGTTCAGGCTGAACATGTTGCGTTCGACCCAGATGTCATCGTCGAACGATTCCCTGATGGCGGTCAGGACCTCGTCGCGGCGGGCGATGTCGCCGACGATGTCGTCCATGACTTCATCCGTGTCATACGTGACGCCCTGGTACCCGCCCTCGGCGCTTTCGTACGGTGCTTCGTTGACGGCACGGTTGTAGTACTCGGCGACCGTGTTGCCGAGTATCTCCATCACGTCGTCAAGGGGGACGCTGTGGCTATCGCGTCGTCCGCAGAAGCTGCACGGAGCGACGACCGCCGAGTTCTTGATGAAGGCCTTGAGGTGCGCCTCGGAGATGCAGCGTGAGCAGATCTGGTGGTCGGAGAAGCTCCAGCCCTGCTCCTCCTCCTGCATCATGAGGTCTTTGGCGTGTCCCATCGCGCCCCGTAGTATAGACGTGTGCTGACTGCGCCCAGTGGCGCGGTCGCAGCGAGGCCGGAGCCACGCGAGTGGCACGCGGAACACCCGATCCCTTGACCACAGCTAGAGGTCCGGTGAGCAAAGACGAACAGATGCAGCAGGCAACGTTTCACTTGGTCGCGTTTGATGAAGGTGGCGTTAAACAAAACCAGGAGAACCTGGAAAAACTCCGTCTCGTGTGTCAGATCAAGGGCGGCGGGAAGCTCGCGTTCTGGGGCAGCTCACAGACGAGAGTCAACATCGACACGGTGCTGGCGGAAGGGGTGCCGTGCCACGTCCGGTGTGACTACACCAACCCTAAACCGTGGGGTGGGCAGATATACGGCCACACGCACTGGGTTCCACAAGACGGACGACTGTCCATCGTGGCCTAGAGTTCCTGGCGCAAAGACACACGGCGAGCGCGGCGTTACGATTAACCAAGAATGAGAAAACACTACTCCGGCCTTTCCCAACGTCGGGAAAGTGAGACGGTCATGAGAATCCCGACGCTGGTGACCGTCCCGTCGCCGGGAAAGCGTGGGCGGCTATGTGCGGCCATTTGAGGCTTACAAGATGGGACCAGAACTGGATAGCACCGACGCTTTAGTGCGCGACACTTATGTGCACTTTGCTGTGGCTATGTTCCGGGCACAGAACCTCGAAACCGACATCGTTAACGCCATGATTATCGCCAGACTTCCTGAAAAAGACCACGTCACGATGCAGGAAATAGACGCTTTCAGGGACCAGCAGTTCACTTACACGCTCGGTAAACTCATACGGGAGCTGAAGAAATACGTTTCGGTTCACGATGAGTTAGAGCAGACCCTTTCGGAAGCCCTTAAAAAGCGCAATTGGCTAGCGCACGACTATTTCAGAGAGCGCGCCTTGGAACTTATATCCTCAGCCGGGTGCAATCTGATGATCAGTGAGCTAGTGAGCGCCCAGCACCTCTTTTGGGATTCCGCACGCACGCTAAACATGGCCGTTAAGCCGATTCGCGAACGGTTCGGATTGACCGATGAGGTGTTAGAGCAAGAGTTCGAACGTCATTGCCGCCGAGTATTGGCACGCTAAGGCCTAAACAAGGCTCTTCAGCGCGTCGAGGATGCTCCCCGGAGGCCGCACCGCGGCCGGGGCACCTTTGGGGCCACCACCCGCCCATGGCGCGCGACCTGGGGCCGCTCAGCGCCCTTCGGGGCGGTTTCCACAAAACCTGTGATTCCGGGGAGTTTTGCACGACCAGGCCGCGCTCGATGCGCAGGGCGATCTTGACTGAGATAGTTCGAAAGAATGTCCAAAACGCCATTGCAAAATCTATGACAAGAGCTGACCTCGAAAAAAGCATGGCTACCGTCCCAAAGATCCCGAACGATCGGCGGTCCCTCTCTCCGGGCTCGAGAAGGGGATGTCCTGCGCGCTGTTGAAACTCCAGCGGCGGCTCGATTCACGACTACGCAACCATCTGCGACGATTCCCCGTACAGTATCAGCTCAAAAAACGATCGCTACAACAACGGAGAGCGAGAGCACGCGCATCCAACGGATGATCGAACGACCGAGGCGCGTACGCAGCAACGCAAGAAGCGTCTTCATTTCCTCACGTCATGATGGACCAAGGGAGCGCTGCGTAGAGGGAGTTGCCTTGCCAGGCCTGGCTGCCGTCCCGTGTCCGTTTGCATGGCACCCGCTTAGCGAGTCTCTACGACGACCGTCGCAGCACGTTTGCGCGCGCTCATTCGCGCGTTCGCCAAATCGTAACTGGCCTGGTAACGCATCCAGAAATCGGCATTCGACCAGCCGACCGACTCGAAGCGCAAGGCCATATCGGCCGAGATTCCACCCCGGCCGTTGAGTACGCGGTCCAGCGTCGTGCGGGCCACACCCAACTTCTCGGCCGCAGCGGTCACTGTTAGCCCTTCGGCCTTCAGACAATCTTCCCGCAATGCCTCGCCGGGATGGATGTGGGCCACGACCTCATCGCTGATCATGCTCATGTTGTTCCTCCTATGGTTAGTGGTAATCAGTCAAGTCAACGTCGAACACGTCGCCGTCCGCCATGCGGAACAGGATTCGCCAGTTCGCCGACACCCGTACCGACCAATAGCCGACAAGCTCGCCCTTGAGCGCGTGCAGTCGGTAGCCTGGCAAGGCCATGTCGCGGGGAGTGATAGCGATGTCCAGTTCCCTCAAGATGCGTACAATCCGCGCCGCGTGTGCTGGTGGAAGCCTGCTGCCGTCACCGCGAACCGCCCGTTTCAGTGCTCGATGTCGCACAGACTTGAGCATCGAAATACTGTCGCATGATGCACGTCATACGTCAACTTTGCCGAGAATCTCCGACCGCAATCGATCCCGCATCGGGGCCGCCTACAGGCAATCAAGATGAAGTCCAGCGGGACGCCTCGACGATGCGCCCAGTCGGGCGCTGCGGGTGTCCCGCAATGGCTCCTCTGCCTGACACGGCCGCCCTCGGCGTGAACCCCGCGGAACGCGCAGCTCCCCGTGCTGATCTGGTCTCGTACGAAGGGAGTCGGGGCCGCTAGGAACGGCCCCGGGATTCAGGCGGCCTTCTGCGAGCACGGCCGCAGAAGCGCTTCGAGTGCATGCCGATGAGCGAACACGCCCAGCCGATCGCGGTCACCGTGTTCGACCGGCCGTTGACGACCGTGGCCTCCACCCAGCGTTGGTTCAGTCATACGCACCCAACGCATCTCACCCCACGGCTTCGACATGAGCACCAGGTACTCGCACTCCACGTGCTCCATACGTGTCTCTACCTCGGCTTTTGAGCGGATCGCGCTGATTCAGGGCATCGATTTTCTTGGAACTCTAGAAAATTCGAGGATTTCGATAGAACGACTCCCGCCGCCCCCACCAGTCTAGTTTCCACCACGCCACCGTGTTGACGATCGCCGGCGACAGCTACCGGCTCAAGGCCGCCACACGCCACCAGGCATCCCGCACGCCACAGGAGGTGCCACGGCAATAGCGCTCATCGGGACGTGGCCTCCCGTCGCTCGGCTCCGTTCGGCCACGTCCCGATGACCATGACAACTCAACAATGGAGGGTCCCTTTTCAGGTTGCCATTTCCATGTACAGAGAAGGCCGCGGCGGGGAGCGGTCCCGCCGCGGCGTTTCGTGCGTTAGGCGGCGTCGGCGTCGTCCTGCGGGTTGCGGAATTCGATGGCGTTCTGCAACTCGTAGATCCGCGTGTTGGCGAGGTCGGCGACCTTCGCGACGGTCAGAAGGTCATCGCGGCCGAATGCGGGAGTGCGATCCCAGTTCAACCCGCGGCGGAACAGGCGGGTGATGTGGACGCTGTAGAACACGCCTTCGTCCGTGGGGGTGTTCTGCCAGATGGCGGCGATTATCCTGCCGACTCGGATCTCCGCGACGGGCTTGCCGTTGGTGTTGTTTGCCATTTCGTTTCTCCTGTCCGTTGTGGGCGTGATTGCCCTTCCGCTCACCAAGAGCTGGCGGAAGGGGATGAGCGACCTGGACAGGAGGCCGCGGCCGAGCGGCGAAGGGAGGAACAGGAGCGCAGTGGCAACGGACGTGACAGGGACCGAAGGTAAGCGTAGCGTCCTGGCGCGGTGCGGTGCGCGCTACCCGACTGCCGCCGCGGGAGCGGGGCTGATGGCAGACAACATGAGGCGAGATTGGCGGGGTCGTGTCGGTGGATAGGTGACGCCATATGCCAGAGTCATGGCGGCGGTTGGGGGTGTAGGCCGTCCGGGTGTGGAGCGTAGTCGGGGGCGTTGGGATCGCGCTCCCGCGTTCGGCCGCGTAGCGGGCCGACGCGCGATCGTCGTTCGGTGACAACGGCGGGGGTGGCGATGGTGCCCCGTAGCGCCTGATCAGCGCGTGGTCGTCTCTGCGGTCCACGATCTCAAGCCGTCCACAGAGGGTCTTCAACGCCGTCGGACATCTAATTGCGAACGAGGGGTGCGATGAGGGGAAGCGATTACATATGCAGTTGTAAGCTATTTCTATAGAATGAGTTACTTAGACTCTATGGCAGACGCCCAGTCGTCCATCAGGCGGCGTCGGCGCTCGAAGAGATCACTGCGCGCGTAGGCCGCTTCGGAGGGGTTCTCGTTGTTCTCCGCCGAGGCCCGTATCTGATCGAAAAACAACTGATCTGCCTCCGTGAAGTTTGTCCCGAAGCGCTCGTCAAGGCCGCGAGCCGCCATTGGGCGGCTCGGAGTCCGCAACTCTCCGTCAGAGGACCTCCGGTTGCGCTCCACGCTCCCACGGAACTTGACAGTGCCCTTTCAGGAACTCCATGTTCAGATAGCGGTGATCTTCGAGCCACGCTTCGTGGGTCTCGACACACAGCGCCCGGATCAGTCACAGGCAGCTCGCCGGGTTCGGGAAGATGCGCACCACACGGGTGCGGCGCTTGATCTTTTCGTTGAGCCGCTCGAGTAGATTGGTCGACTTCAGGTGCTTGTGGTGCTGGCGCGGGAGCCGGTAGGAGTTCAGCGTCTCGCCGATCTGCGCCTCGACCCAGTCGGTCAGCCGCGGATAGCGTTGCGCCCAGCGCTGGAGCCACGCGTGCAAGTCGTCCTGCTGGGCCTCCTTGAGGTCGCGGCGGTCGTAGAGCCAGCGCAGCTCCTGACGGCAATCATCATCGGCCTTGCGGGGCAGGTAGTCGAGGGCGTTCCGGAGAAAATGCACGTAGCAGCGCTGCCAGACCGCCTCGGGCAGCAACTCCGCAACAGCCCGCTTCAGCCCGGCGTGGTCGTCGGAGACGACGAACTCGACCCCGTGCAGGCCGCGAGCCTTCAGGCCCGTGACGAAGGTCGCCCAGCTCGACCGATACGGCCGGACCCGTGTAGCCTGCGGCTTCTTCCAGCGAACCATGCTCGTAGGATCGTGAACAGCGAAAGTGTCCGGGCCAGATGTCGGCCCGACGTAATGTGCGTCTGGGAATGAGGTTCTGGGGGCAACAGTGGGGGCAACAATGCCCGCCACGGATATGTAACGCTATTATAATAAACAGGTTACATAGCAGATGCGAGTGACCGTACCGCTACCATTCATCAGTCCAACCGGGCTGCCCCTGCATGTGGGGCAACTTTGGGGGCAACAGGGAGACACCGAACGGGAGTTGCCCCCTCATGCCGTTGACCGACGTCGTGGTCCGTGCGGCCAGACCGGTCTGACCGCCCCGGGCGCGGGCGGACGATAGCCTGGCGCACTGTGCGGTCGCACCGTGTTGTACTCCCGGCGCCACAACGATCGCCAAGCACTCCCGCGAGTATCATGCGGCTGACCAACCGTCCAGACCCAAGCCGCCGTACTCCTTCCGCCAGCGGTAGTACGTCTGCTCGCTGATATCCAGCTTCTTGCAGACCTGGGGCGTGCGCAGCCCCCGGCCGAGCGCTACCTCGGCCTGACGGAGCTTCGTGACGATCTGTTCTGTGCTGTAGCGCTTCCTTGGCATCGTGCAAGGTCACCCGGGTGGGTGCCGCCGCGCCGCAGGGGAGAGTGGAGGATCGCGCGCTTCGGACGAAAAGTCACGCGCGGGACGTGAAACCCGCCCGTGCAGTCACGATACGCTCACAACAGATCGCTTAATGTTCCAGATAGCTCGCGATAGTTGCAGTTATCGCGAGCTATCGGTAAACAATACCGTGACCGGAGACCCAAGGCAACCCGGCGGGGTCTCCGGGGCTCATCTGCGTTTCTGAAGCCGCGCCAGCTGGGCGGCGCCATTCCGCTTGGCGAGGAGCCGCTCGCCGTAGCGCTGCACCATCGCGGCGCTCTTCCAGCGCCCGGCCTGCATGATCGCCGGGATCCCGATCCCCGAGGCGATCATGTCCTGCGCCGCGCCCACCCGGGGACTGTGCCCCGAGAGGCGCCGCACCATCTCCGCCGGCAGCCCGGCGCGTTCGGCCATCGCCTTGTAGAGGCGCGGCACCTGGCTCGCATGGAGCCTCCCGCCCACCGTGCCGTCCTTGCGGAGGGAACGGAAGAGCGGCCCGCTGGCGATCCCGCTCGCGCTGAGCCACCCGCGCAGCAGCGTCACGCTGTCGCGGTGCAGGTACAGCATCGCGCCGCCGCCCTCTGGATCGGTCTTCGCGCGGCGCACGAGGAGCGAGGCCGATCCGTCCCGTTCTGTCGTCACATCAACGACGTGCAGCGCGACCAGCTCGGAGCGGCGGAGCATGGCGTCGTAGGCCACAGCCAGGATCGCGCGGTTCCGCACGTCGATCAGTCGGTGGCCGGCGGCCTCCACGAGGCGCCGGCGGAGCGCCCAGGTCAGCCCCTGGACCTGCGTCTGCCGGCACCCCCTTTGCCGATGCATGCGTTTTAGGGCCCGCCGCACGGTGATGTGCTCGAGCGGGCTGTCTTCCCCGGCCGCCTTGTGCACGGTGGCGACGCTCGAGACGTAACGGCGCACGGTGGCTGGCGCACGGCCGCTCGCCATCGCCTCGATGTACGCCACCACCGTGGCCGCGCGCGCGGGCAGCGGCGAAAGCCCCCGCTCCGCGCACCACGCCGTGAACCGTTCCAGGTCCGCGCTCACCGCCCGCACGGTATTCCCGCTGAGGGCGCCGTGGGCGTCCTCCAGATAGGTGGCAAGGCGCTCGCCGTTGTGTGACTTCGGAGTGACCGGGTCGCGAAGCTCGGACACGTCGTCCTGGGGTGAAAACTGCATAAGTCACACCTTGCCAATGACATACAGCAGACCGTTAGCTCGCGATAACTGCAATTATCGCGAGCTAATCAGTGGACGGAGAGCACATGCCAATGGTCAAGGCCGGGCCCTTGGCGAGTGGGCACGTTCGACGTTCCGGACGGACGCTCGGCGGTCAGTGTTGTTCGACACCTCGATGAATTCCGAGACGCCGGTGTCATGGAGCGCGGCTGAAATCGGAAGGGGACGACGGTGAGAACGATCGGAGCGGTCGCCTTGCGGGCGCGGTTTCCCGGTCACAACGGTACGGAGGGCGGACAAGCGATGAACGGCTCGACAACAGACTTGACATCCCGCGCGCGATTTGAGTCGGCTATTTTGAGCCGAGCCGAGGCCATGACGGCGCCTCGGGAGCCGCACCGCCCACCCGCGCCGCCTGACCGCCTGCCGTCCCCTCGGGGCGGCCATCCCTCTTCTCAGACCGAATCCGCCGCTGGCCGGCCGGCGGGTTCCGCGCGCCTGGCCGGCGCGCGGCGCGGTCTCGTCCACTCCGTGCGGACGCTCGCCGCCGCGGCGCTGCTCGCGCTCTCCGGCGGCCTCGCCCTGCCCGCCACGGCCGAGGCGCAGACCTGCACGCTGAACACCGGCGACCTCTGGTGCGGCGTCGTCACGGTGGGGGTGCTCGAAATATTGGGGTCGACCGTTGCATACGGATTCACGGGTTCCGGTACAGGTGCCCTGTCCGACACAGGGTTCCCTGTCGGAACGAACAGCTACACAATCGATTTTGTCACTGTAGGGACAGGTACCAATGCCGGCGTCTTGCAGTTCAGTCTGACCAGCGACCTCACCGCTGCCGACAAGGCAAAGTTGGTGCTGCATATCGACGGCAGCAGCGACACGTTCGCGTTCAGCGCTGCGTCCGGTCCGAGTCATAGCAATACCTACGAATGGGCCAGCTCCGGCCTGGACTGGACGTCGACGAGCGAAGTCACGCTGCGGCTGCAGGATGGGACGGCTGACACCACCGCGCCAACGCTCATAAGTGCGATCGTTGGCCGTTCCGGAGGTACCACGACCCTTCGGTTCAGCGAGGATTTGCCCCTGACGGTCGGGGAGGCTCTCTCTGCGGCGGCTCAAGGCGCCTTCTCGCGCACCGTCAACGGCGTCGCGCAAAATATCGCTGATATTAGAAGGGATTTCTTGACTGCCTACTCGTTGGTTGTCTACCACTCAAAGATCTACAGCGGCCAGACCGTCGTCGTGAGCTACGACCAGTCCGCGGCCGGCGCCGATGCCATCGCCGACGCCGCCGGCAACGAGGTCGCCGATTTCACCACCGGTTCCGGTGGAGTGCCCGCCGTGACGAACAGTTCCACGCAGATGGCGGCCGCGACGCTGAGCGCGCTGACGGTGACCGGCGGCGGGTCGGACCTGGTGACCTTCGTGTCGCGCACCACCACCTACACGGCGATGGTGGCGAACGCCGTCGCCGAGGTGACGGTGACGGCGATGACGAACGATACCGGCGCGTCGATCGAATACCTGGACGGCGACGACGCGACGCTCACCGACGCGGGCACGGCGGCCGGTCATCAGGTGGCGCTGGCGGAGGGCGACAACGTCATCAAGGTGAAGGTGACGGCCGCGGACGGTAACACCACCCAGACCTACACGGTGACGGTGACCCGGGCCGCGGCCACCGACACCACCGCGCCAACGCTCACAAGTGCGAGCGTTGCCCGTTCCGGAAGTTCCACGACCCTTTGGTTCAGCGAGGATTTGGACCTGCCGAGCGGGACAACTCTCTCTGCGACGGCTCAAGGCGCCTTCTCGCTCACCACCGACAGCGGCCAGCAAGAGATCCGAGAGATATTGAGGGGGTTTGGAACGATGGGTGCCCCCTCCTTGATTGTCCACCACTCAAAGATCTACAGCGGCCAGACCGTCGTCGTGAGCTACGACCAGTCCGCGGCCAGCGCCGATGCCATCGCCGACGTCGCCGGCAACGAGGTCGTCGATTTCACCACCGGTTCCGGTGGAGTGCCCGCCGTGACGAACAGTTCCACGCAGGTGGCGCCCTCGACGGACGCGACGGACGCGACGCTGAGCGCGCTGACGGTGACCGGCGGCGGGTCGAACCTGGTGACCTTCGTGTCGGGCACCACCACCTACACGGCGATGGTGGCGAGCACCGTCACCGAGGTGACGCTGACGCCGACGAAGAACAACACCGGCGCGACGATCGAATATCTGGACGGGGACGACGCGACGCTCGCCGACGCAGGCACGGCGGCCGGCCACCAGGTGGCGGTGGCGGAGGGCGCCAACGTCATCAAGGTGAAGGTGACGGCCGCGGACGGTAACACCACCCAGACCTACATGGTGACGGTGACCCGGGCGGCGCCGGACACCCCCTCGCCCTACGACCCCAATGCCGGGATCACCATGATCGATACCAATGGCGATCCGCTCACGGGCAACCCGATCCGGCTGACGATTCGCGAGGGCACCCGGGGGCGCTACGGGTTCAAGCTCAACACCCGGCCGACAAGCGCGGTGTGGGTGGCGGGGATGCAGTCCGACGGCGACCCGGATGTGCTGGTGTTGCCGTCGGCCGAAGGCGCAAAGGCGATCCTGGCGGACGAGTGGGAGACCCCGTTCTACGTGAAAATCAGGGCGGCGCTCGACGACGATGCGGAGAACGGGGAGCGGTACTTCTTGAACTGGTCGCACAGCCGCGACCGGAACTATCAAGGCCTCATTCTTCCCACTGTCATTGTGGTCGAGGACGACCGCAATGACGACGCGGGGGCGCTGTCGGTGGCGGACGCGGAGGCGACCGAGGGCGTGGACGACACGCTCGACTTCGTGGTGAAGCTCGACCGGAGGCCGTCCCTGGGATTGGGATGGGAGGTGACGGTCGACTACCGGACCACCCAGGACGGGAGGGCGATGGCGGGGTCCGACTACACGTCGACGAGCGGCACGCTGACCTTCGCGCCGGGCGAGGACAAGAAGACGGTGTCGGTGCCGATCATGGACGACGCGGTGGAGGACAACGGGGAGACGTTCACGCTGGTGCTGAGCAACGCCTTCAACGCGGGCTTCGCGAGGAACGGCACGCAGGCGGTGGGCACGATCTGGAACACCGAGCCGCTGACGGCGACGTTCCCGGAGAGCGTCTACGCGTCGGCACAGCACAAGGGACCCAGCGACCGCCCGCAGGTGGTGGTGGCGTTCAGCGCACCGGTGGCCGCGTTCGGGGCGGACACGCCATCGGTGTCGGCGACCGGCGCGTCGGTGGATGGCGTGCAGCGGCTCGACAAGGAGGGGCTGGAGCACGCGTACGTGTTCTTCCTCACCCCCGAGGGCCAGCAGGCGATCGTCTTCCGGCTTCACGCGAACCGGGCCTGTACCGACGGCGGCATCTGCACGGCGGACCGGCGGCGGCTGAGCAACAGCCCCTCGGCGACGATCCCCGGTCCGTCGGACGACGCGCCGGAGCCGAACACGGCGGCGGCGGGCGCGCCGACGATCAGCGGGACGCCGCAGGTCGGGGAGGCGCTGACCGCCTCGACGTCGGGCATCTCCGACGCCGACGGGCTGGACGACGCGCGCTTCGGCTACCAGTGGATCCGCGCGAGCGCCGACATTGATGGGGCGACCGGCGGGACCTACACGCCGGTGGACGCCGACGAAGGCGAGAGGCTCACGGTCCGGGTCAGCTTCACCGACGACGCCGGCCACGCGGAGAGCCTGACCAGCGCGGCGACCGGTGCCGTCACTGCGGCGCCAGAATCCGGCAGCGCGGCGGAGCCGCTGACGGCGGCGTTCGAGGGGGTGCCGGCGGCGCACGACGGGGAGACCGCGTTCCGCGTCCGCCTCGCGTTCAGCGAGGGGATCAGTATCAGCTACACGAGGATGCGCGACGCGTCGTTCACGGTGACGGGCGGTGACGTCACGCAGGCGCGCCGGGTCGACGGCCGCCGCGACCTGTGGGAGATCACCATCGAGCCGGACGCGGACGAGGCGGTCACCGTCCGGCTGCCGGAGACGACCGACTGCGCCGCGAGCGGGGCGATCTGCACCGGTGACGGCCGGGGGCTGTCGCAGGCGCTGTCGGCGACCATCGCCGGCCCGCCGGAGCGCAACACGGCGGCGACAGGGATGCCGACGATCAGCGGGACGGCGCAGGTCGGGGAAGAGCTGACCGCCTCGACGTCGGGGATCTCCGACGCCGACGGGCTGGACGACGCGCGCTTCGCCTACCAGTGGATCCGCACGGGCGCCGACATTCAGGGGGCGACCGGCGCGACCTACACGCCGGTGCCGGCCGACGAGGGCAAGCGGCTGAAGGTCCGGGTCAGCTTCACCGACGACGCCGGCCACGCGGAGCGCCTCACCAGCGCGGCGACCGATGCCGTCGCGGCGCGGCCGGAGCCGCTGACGGCGAGCTTCGAGGGCCTGCCGGCCGAGCACAACGGCCAGGGGTCGTTCAGCTTCCGCGTGGCGTTCAGCGATGGGATCAATATCAGCTACAAGACGGTGCGCGACGCGTCGTTCACGGTGACGGCCGGTGAGGTCACGCAGGCGCGCCGGGTCGACCGCCGCCGCGACCTGTGGAAGATCACGGTGGAGCCGGACTCCGACGGCGCGGTGACCGTCCGGCTGCCGGAGACGACGGACTGCGGCGCGAGCGGGGCGATCTGCACCGGCGACGGCCGGCGGCTGTCGCATGCGCTGTCGGCCACGGTGGCCGGCCCGGTGGGCATCGCGGTGGCCGATGCGCGGGTGGAGGAAGGCGCGGATGCCGTGCTGGCGTTCGCGGTGACGCTGAGCCGCGCGGCGAGCGCCGCGTTGACGGTGGACTACGCGACGGCGGACGGCAGCGCGCACGCGGGTGACGACTACACGGCGGCGAGCGGCACGCTGACGTTCGGGGCGGGCGAGTCGTCGAAGACGATCGAGGTGGCGGTGCTCGACGACGCCCACGACGAGGGCGAGGAGACGCTGACGCTGCGGCTGTCGAACCCCTCGGGGGGCCGGCTGGCCGACGGCGAGGCCACCGGGACGATCGAGAACCACGATCCGATGCCGCGGGCGCTCTTGGCGCGGTTCGGGCGGACGGCGGCGGTGCACGTGGTGGAGCACGTCGAGGAGCGGCTGGCGGCGCCGCGCGAGCCGGGGTTCCGGGGCCGGTTCGCGGGCCGGGAGCTGCGGCGCGGCATGGAGCGCGACATCGCGCTCAACTTCCTGCGCCAGCTCGGCGGGACGGCCGGCGCGGGTCCGATGGGCGCGGGCGCGGGCGGTCCGCTGTCCGGGGCGCCGGCGGCGGGGGCGGCGCCGCTCGGGATGCCGGGGCCTGCCGGCGGCGGCGGGCATCTGGCCGCGGCCGAGCCGATGGGCGGCGCGTCCGGGTCGATGGGCATGGCGGCCGGCCCGATGGGCGGCCCGGCCGGGCCGGACGGCCGGTTCGATGGCGGCGGACTCTTGCGGATGGGCCTCGGCGGCGGTGACGTGCTGACCGGCTCGGACTTCGCGCTGGGTCGCGAGACGGGCCACGGCGGCATCCTCTCGTTCTGGAGCCGCGGGGCGCAGTCGCGCTTCTCCGGGCGCGAGGGCGCGCTGTCGCTGGGCGGCGACGTGCGCACGACGATGTTCGGGGCCGACTACGCGAAGGGGCCGGTCGTGACGGGCCTGTCGCTGTCGCACAGCCGCGGCCTGGGCGAGTACGCCGGGGTCGCCGGCGGCCAGGTGGCCTCGTCGGTGACGGGCCTGTACCCGTGGGTCGGCTACAAGGCGACCGACCGCGTCACGGTGTGGGGCGTGGCCGGCTACGGCGCCGGCGGGCTGCGGCTGACGCCCGAAGGCGGGCCGGCGCTGGAGAGCGGCCTGTCGATGGCGATGGCGGCGGCGGGGACTCGGGGTGAGCTGGTCGCGGGCGGCGGCGGCGGCTTCGAGCTGGCGTTCAAGGCCGATGCGCTGTGGGTCGGCACGTCAATCGACGGCGTGGACGGCGCGGCGGGGCGCCTGGCGGCTACCGCGGCCGCGGTGACCCGCTTCCGGACGGGGCTCGAGGGCTCGCGCGCCTACACGCTCGCGGGCCGGCTGTCGCTCAAGCCGAGCGTCGAGGTCGGGCTGCGGCACGACGGCGGCGACGCCGAGACCGGCGCCGGCATGGACGTCGGCGGCGGGCTGGTGGTGTCGGACGCCTCGACCGGGCTGGCCGTCGACCTGCGGGTGCGGATGCTGGTGATGCACCAGGCCGAGGGGTTCCGCGAGCGGGGCGTGGCGCTGTCGCTGAGCTACAACCCGACGCCGTCGACGCCGCTGGGCTTTGTGGCGCGGGTCGCGCCGTCATGGGGCGGGCAGGCCACGAGCGGGGCCGAGGCGCTGTGGGGCCGGGAGACGATGGCGGGCATGACGCACGGTGGCGTCGCGCCGGGCAACCGCCTCGACGCCGAGCTCGGCTACGGCCTGCCGGTGGGCAGGCGTTTCGTCGGGACGCCGCGGATCGGCCTCGGGACCTCCGAGACGGGGCGGGACTACCGGCTGGGCTACAGCCTCGGTGTGCTGAACCGGGAGAGCCTGACGTTCGAGCTGGGGGTCGAGGCGCAGCGCCGTGAGCGTCCGATGGTCGAAGGCGCGGACAACGGGGTGCTCGCCCGGGCCTCGGTGGACTGGTAGGCGCGGCTGCAAGAGCCGACGCGGCGCGTCGGCGGCGGCCTTGTAGATTTCCTTCGGATCGTCTTCCAGCGCCTTCAACCAGCCTTCGACGTACGCCGCGCCACGGCTGCCGTCGTGTCCGACGCCGACTCGCTCGCCAGTCATCATCGCCGACATTTCGGCGCGGAGTTCTTCGCGGGCGTACTCGGTGCTGCCGAAATTCCCGACGCCGCTCTTGAGCGTGTCGCGGTCCATCCGCGCGGGGTGGCCGGTGGCGTGCCCGAGTTCGTGCAACGCGGTTTGGTAGTAGCCATTCGCGGTGGCAAGCTGCTCACGTTCGGGAAGGGTCACGCGATCGGTCTGGAGGTTGTAGTACGCGCGGTCCCCGCGTTCGTGGCGCACGGGGACCCCGCTCTCCTGGATGACGCGCTCGGCGGTCTGATGCGCATGCCACTCGGGCTCGTTGTCCCGGTCCTCGTCGCGCCGCTCCAACTTCAGGCCGTCCGCCTGTTCGACGTTGAACACGGAACCTGACCGCCCATGTCCTTGATCTGCTTGTAGGTGGCCCAGCGGTTATCGCTGTAGCCCTTCGCGGTTTGGGCGACACTGAGGTAGACCGAATTCCCGCCCCGGTACGGCTTCTTGCTGCCGACGTTTTCGGGGAGTCGGCGCTCGCCGGGCTTCCACGGTTTCTGCCACGGCGCGACGCCCTGCTCGATCTGTTCTTTGAGCTTGCCGGCAAATGCCGCGTGGTAGTCGTCTTGACTCCACGCGGGTTTCTGCGCCACGGCAGTCTTTCGGCCCCAGGCCATCAGCGACCACCCGCAGCGCGCCACGCGGCATCGCGCCAGTCCGACCCGTCCACGATGTCTTCGGTGTCGGAGTTTTCGGTGTCCGTGAGCCCGTACTCCGCACGCACCGCGTCGGACGCGACAACGTACAGGCCGGTCAAGAGCGCCCGGCCCAGTTCCTCGGCCGTGTCAACGGCAAGCGCCTCCTCGCCATCCACGGTGATGTTCCGGATCATGCTGACCACCCTTTCTCTGCGGGACGGGGTGTGCGTCCCCGCGCCCGGTAACCGTCCTCCGAAGCCGCCGTCCTCCGTTCCGGCCGCGGCGCGCCTTCCGCCTGCTCGGCAGCGATCCGCCCGTGCCCCCAGCCGTCGGCCAGGGCACGAACGCCGCCGTGCGCCACCGGCGTCGGCGTCGTGTGACGCGGCGTCATCGACGGCCCGCCCTCCTGAACCGGGTCATGGCTGGAGTTCCCGCTCCGCGGGCGCGAATCAGCCGGCGTTGCGCGATCCGATCGGTGAGCCACGCGTTCACCTCGGCCTCGATCCAGCCCACGGCACGGCCCCCGAGGGACACCGGGGCGGGAAACGTGCCGCGGGAAATGCGGAGGTAGATCGTGCTGCGTGACAGACCCGTGCGAGCCTTGACGGTCGGAAATCTCAACATCGTGTGCGGCATCGTCACCCTGCTGCCTGTGCAAACGAACTTCCACGACCGTAGCTGTGCGCGTTGTGCGCGAACAGGGGGGACCGGCAACCCCCTGTGCCCAAAAAGATCAATGAATACGGGACTCGGCGAGCAGGACGCGCGGCGACTTTCGGTCGGCGGCCGATCGAGCGCAGCCGTAACCCTTCTGAAATCAGATGGATAGAGCCGTCGAGTTGTGCGCAAACTTTCCGCGCAACTTTTTTTCCCGTTCTGCGTGCAGCTCGGTCAGACGTTTCGCGTCTGAAACACCCAATCCACCGGGCGGACGCCGCCACGGGGGGTGGCTCGCTCGAACACCACAGCCGCCGGCCGAGCGGCGTGACCGGGAGCCCGCCGCCTCCCAGCGGAACCCAGGAACAAGCTGAAGATCTGGTTCCGGCGTCCGGATAGAGAGTTCGATACGCAGAGTGGCGGTGTCCGGCACAACCCAGCCAAGTGGTCCCCGCGGCGCGCGCGGGAAACGGTTGCTGCGGCAGCGGGGCGAACGGCTGGAACGGCCCAACGCGCATCTCTACGAGACCGACGGGATGCGGCGCGTGGATCTGCGCGGGCATCCCATCATCTTGAAACGGCCGCTCGTCAAGGTCTGCGGCTTCAACCTCTGGGGTTGCTCATACCGCACCTGACGGACGTGGGGACGCCGCGGAGCCTGCAGGGCGGCAGCGCTTCTGGGCGCGCTGATCGGCCTCCTGAGCGGGTGCTGGAGGCGTGTGCGCCGCCTTGGGGCCCCGGAGCGCCCCGATCGACCGGATTCGTCGTGGGGAAGACCGCCAACACGTCATTCTGGACACGCGATCCCCGACTCACGAACAGCCCCTTGTTGCCACGGGCTGCTAAACTCTTGATCATCAAAAGTTTAGGAGTGACGGACCATGCATGGACACAGGAGCCCGCCCGTCGACATCGTGGTCTGGGAGACGTAATAGGCCAAGGCTGCGAACAGAACGCCCGCTTGGGTGGTCGCGTGCAGGGCCGAGAACGTGGATTCTCAATATGCCGTTTGATACCGCACAGAACGTCGACCTGTGGAAGGGCTGCGTTGCCGTAGTTCCTGCTCCCTTCGATGGTGCTCTAGTTACGAAAGAAGTCCCACTTTACGAGATCATGGACCAGAGACTTCTTCCTGAGTTCGTGGAAACCCTGTTCAGGACCCGCTACTATCAGCGCGCCTTTCGCGCGATTACCACCCGGCATCGCAATCGACGACGCACGCAGATTGCTGATTTTGAAGCGATCGAACTCGCGTTCCCTCCCGAGCCCGAAGAGCAGCGGCGTCTGATTGCCGGGATAACCGACGCAAGCGGCGGTATCCGGGCAGCGAACGAAGCGTTGCGCCGTGAACTGCACGCCTTCAGCCGTGTCATCGCCTGCCGCGGTGACGAGGCATTGCCGGACATCGACGAAGAGGCCACAATCGACGGCCGCGAGTGATGCGAGACTGTCCTGGTAAACAAACGACATGTCGAAGAACACGATGGTTCCCACACTAAGCGGGGAATAGCTGTGATTCCGAGCTCCCGTCAAGCCCCTGCACGGAAGAAGTCGCCAGCCCTAATCCGCACTTGGCAAGAGGCTGGCGTCGCCCTTGCAGCAGAGGCTGGTCCAGCCACGGCAGACCAATTGGCATTAGCAGCGACGGTCGGGGTCAGTATCGACCCCGCCACCCCCCGCGTGGTCGCCGCCGCAATGCTGCGGGTGGCACTGCACCCCGTGATGGCTATCGAAATCACACGTGCGCCCGTAGAGCGATTCGAAGAACGGCTGGATTCGCTGCGGCGCGATTCCGATCCGCTAATGAAGCCGACGAACGGGGAAGAAGCGATTGCTTGGATCCAATACATGTACCTGATCCGGCGCCGAGAAGCCCTGATCAGCCGCCAGTTGTGCGAAGGCGATATCGTCACGACCCCAAACGGTGAATTAGCTGAAGTGTCTTCAATCAGTATCGACGGCAGGATCTACTTTAGGGGTGGCTCTGGCCAATGCGCCTGGCCTGACCTAGTGACAGTTCAGGCGCGCGCCGCCGATCTGACAGCGGAGGCGGCCGCTCTACGCAGCCGCGCGGACAGCGCGGCTGCCCATCGTCGACAGCTCACACCGTTGTCCGGGGCGAAGGCTGCGGCGTTGTCTGACTACGAGGTCACTGCCACACCGACGACAGTCGAGATTGACGAGTTCGAGGAGGTGATCACGCTCGCAGAAGACGAGCGCCCGATTCAGCAGTTCCTGGAGAACCACCAGTGCCTGCTGACAGCCCTAATAGCTGGCCGACGCCGCTACTGCCTGCCAAAGCCACGTCTCGGTTCCGAATACGTACCAGACTTTCTCATCGCGGGAGTAGATTCTCTCGGTATCCGCTGGGTACTGGTGGAACTTGAAACGCCACGATCTGGGATGTATCTGAAGGACGGTCGGCAGTTCGACGAGAAGGCTAGAAAAGGTATTTCACAGATCGGCGATTGGCGACACTGGCTGGGCGAGAATCTGCATACCGCTCGAGCCTTCAAGCCCGATGGGGGGTTGGGCCTCGTTGACATTCGGCCCAACTCTCCAGCGATAGTGATGGTCGGTCGTCGATCTCAACTGAAGACTGATCACGACGCGGCCCGCCACAGTCAGGCTGAACAGAATGGCATCGAGGTGCACACTTACGACCGGTTGCTCGATACACTGCGCGGGGCGATTAGTTTTTCCGGCCCACCTGGCGTTAATCCGCATTTGATCCATGGAACGGATACAGCCGACGTTTTCTCATGAGGAGCATCGAGAGGGCTAAGGCAGATTCAGGACTCCATCGAAGTCGATACTGCAATGAACATAACCACTAACCTTCATGGTCGTTTACGCAACACTAGCCTTCTCCGATCGCATGGACTTCTGCCTGTTTTTGAAGCAGTGGTTAACTCGGTGCATGCCATCGAAGAGGCTCAGCTTTCGCCAGAGGATGCCCGCATTCGTGTCGCAATCAAGCGCATTCCTGCTCAACAGCAACTAACGATAGGTGCTGACACCACAAAGCCCGACCAGTCACAAAGGAGCGACATCGTCACGTTCACAATCACTGACAACGGAATAGGCTTCAACGACGACAACTTCGCGTCATTCATGACTCTCGACACTGAGCACAAGGCAACTAAGGGCGGGCGCGGAATTGGTCGACTGCTCTGGTTGAAAGCGTTTGATCACGCTGACATAACGAGCAGATTCGTCGGCAAGGATGGCATCTTGTACGAACGGTCGTTCACTTTTAGCCCCTCTGGTGTTGCCAGCGAGAAGATGATCGCGGCTCAGAGTGGAACGGCACGTCAGACCTCGGTCACACTCGAAGGTTTTGACGTTCAATATAGAATACACAGTCGCAAGACTGCTGAGGCGATTGCCAATGCGCTGCTTGAACACTGTATGTGGTACTTCATCAGACCCGGTGGCGCACCAACCATCGTCGTTGAGGATGAGGGCGAGAGCATTTCATCAGACGAGTTGTTCCGACAACACATGCATTCATCTGCTGTTAATACTGTTACGGTCAATGGTACTGACTTCGAACTTTTGCATGTGAAGCTGCGCGCCGGTTCTTCAGCCGATCATTCCATTGCGTATTGTGCCGACAATCGGCTTGTTCTCGAAGAGAAACTGGCGCGGCGCATTCCTGGACTGCACGGTAAATTGGCAGACGCCCATGGTGAGTTCTTCTACACCTGCTACGTGAGCTCACCCTTCCTTGATCAGCGTGTGCGCCCAGAGAGACATGCGTTTGATCTGCCCATGGATGTGGGCAGCCTGTTCGAGGGAACCGAAGTCAGTTGGGAGGACATCAGAAGATGCGTTGTTGAGAGCGCTGCCGAGCATCTATCCGATTGCCTGGCAGGTGTGAAGGAGAGCGCCAGAGAACGAATTCATAACTTTGTTGCGAATCAGGCTCCACGTTATCGACCGATTATCGATCGCCTGACGTCTGAACAACTGGATATTGATCCGAATATCTCCGACAAGGACCTCGAGCTTATTCTTCATCGCCATCTTGCAGACATCGAGCAGACATTGCTTGCCACTGGCCATGAACTCATGACCCTACGTCATGGCGAATCTCCCGAGGATTACAGAGCAAGGATCAGTGACTATCTGCGCACTGTCGAGGACATTAAAAAGTCTGATCTTGCGAACTACGTAGCACATCGGCGCGTCGTGCTCGATCTACTGGAATCAGCGATTCAAAGACTACCGGACGGAGGATACGCACGTGAGGAACTGATCCACACATTGATCATGCCGATGCGGACGGATTCGAATGAGGCCGGTCCTGAGGATTCGAATCTGTGGTTGATAGATGAACGACTCGCCTTTCACGACTATTTGGCATCTGACAAGACACTCGCAGCAATGCCGATTACGGGGGCAACCGACACGAAAGAGCCGGACCTTATCGGCCTCAAAGTGTTTGATAATCCGATGCTTGTTGCAGAAGGTCCTGCCCTGCCGCTTGCGTCGATTGTCGTCATCGAGATCAAACGACCGATGCGAAACGACGCTGCCAGTGGAGAGGCCGATGATCCTATAGAACAAGCACTGGGCTACATGGAGCGCGTACGTGAAGGCAAAGTTCACACAGCGATGGGGCGCCCAATTCCGGGCTCCGTAGACGTTCCAGGATTCTGTTACCTGCTCTGCGACCTCACTACCTCAATTGCGCGCCGTTGCAAGATGCACGATCTAAAGCGAACCTATGATGGGATGGGCTACTTCGGATACAAGGAGAGCTTTCGGTCGTACGTTGAAGTAATTTCCTTCGACCGCCTTGTCAATGCCGCCAAACAACGCAACAAGGCATTCTTCGACAAACTGGGTCTGCCGACAAACTGAACTCTCGGGGACGAGGCTTGCAGTTGCTTGTCTAGCATCCCGACGTGAAAGCCCCCGTTCTTGGGATCGACATGATACGAGACCGGCGGGATCCGGGGCGCGCATCTGCGCGGGCATCCCAACATCTTGAAACGGTGGCTCGTCTAGGTCTGCGGCTTCAACCTGGCACGACATGGTCGCGGTCCAGCTGTCAGCCTGATACTGGAAGTTCTTGTAGCGGACCGGACGAGCGGTGTGCGGCTGCGCCGTCCCGATGACTGGAACAGCTTTAGATGGTTATCTGGACGTGGGTTGCAGGGTTGGCAACATTCCTGGCCGTGCTGCCCGGTTACCGTCCTCATGCCACACTTGCCCTTGTGCCCCGCTGAGATAAGCTGCCCAGTCGTCCATCAGGCGGCGCCGACGCTCGAAGAGATCACTGCGTGCGTAGGCCGCCTCGGTGGGGTTCTGTACCGTGTGGTGCGAGCGCGGCCTCGACCACTTCGCGGGGTGTGTTCGTCCGTTCCGCGGCCCAGTCCCGGAAGCTCGACCGGAACCCGTTCGCCACGGTCGCGATTCGATGGTATCGGAGCATCTTTGGGAAGCGTCGACATGGGTATCTGCGTCCCGCTCCGCATGGGGAACACGAGCGAATTGCCGCCGCCGAGCGTCCGCGCCGCCTCGAGAATCTCCACCGCCCGCCGGCACAGCGGCACCGGGTGCTCGCGCTTCGCCTTCATCCGCGCTGCCGGGATCGTCCACACCAAGTCGTCAAGGTTGATTTCGTCCCATGTCGCCAGCCACTCCCGGTCCACCACCCTAGACACCCCCGGGGCGCGCTGCCCAGCATGAATCTGCGTCGCCCGTATCGAAGAGAGGTCGCGTCAGGATACGGTGGGCATTCACAGCGGCCGGCGCAGGTGCCATTTGCCGTCGCATGGCCGGTCTCCGTGAGACTCGCGCTCAACCCACAAATGAATCTCGGTCTCAGGTGCTTGCCGCCGGATAGTATCAATGGCGGCGGCGGATGCTGAGACGAACCAGCCCTCGCCAAGGGACTCAAATCGCGGCGGCTCGATCTCTATCCAGCCATCCTTCCAGTAGACCGACTCGACCATCACGTTCCCGGCGGCATCCAGCCACCGGAAAGGGGCATTGGTCGATGGGTGCCAGCCAAGCGCTCTGGCAACGTTTGAATTGATCGCTGCCCACCGGTACGCCGGTCCGCCGAGTTGCCTTTCATCGTTCAGAACGATGGCCTGCTTGTCGTGCTGTCCGCGGCCATCCAGGTACATTTCATACGTGAGATCGAACGCGGACTTCAAAGCGCGTTCGTCCGCGTCGTCAGGGGATCCCGCAATCAGGCCTCGATATCGCTTTTCACGCGGCCACTCCCATTCCGGCCGTACATACCAAGTTCGCTCGCCGATGAGCAACCGGCCTTGAACTGAATCCGGGTAGTGACTCCACTCGCCGGCCCCCGTTCCTTGACGCCAAGCCTCGCCGTCATCCGCCGTGAAACGCCATTCCATCGCCTGAAGTTCCAGTGGGCGCTCGGTTGGTTGATGAACCTCGAGCTGAGGATCGTAGATTGGATAGAAACTGTCATAGCGAGCCTCCGCGCCCGGTTCAACCCTACCGGAAAGCGACTGCCTACCAAAGACGCGCATCGCGGCTTCTCGACCGAGGATCGCTCTAGGACTGAGCCAGAATCTTACCAATAGCAGTCTAATCCAACGTTGAAGTCGTCCGTCGTCAGTCCACGGGTACTGTCCTTCTAGCGTCCTGTACAAGGCCTCAAATTCGGAGCGCAGTTCATTTGCATCGAGTCCCGCGCGACGTAGCGGCGAAATCACTGCCTGATGAAGGTCCCACTCAGTCGTTGTATCGCCGCCAAGCACCATTCCCGACTCCTGGCGACTGCTTGAAGCCCTTACCAGAAGGATCACCGGCTGCGCTGTAGCGGTTGTGACGTCTTCCCATCCCCAACCCTGCGCGTCGCAGATCCGCTTAGCAACGCTCCGAACGGCGAGTGATTCCGCGCGGTTCAAGCTCTCGACAAACTCCCTTACGTCGCCTACGTCTGATGATCCGCCCGACGCCCCGACATGAACCGCGGCCAGCAGGTGTTCAAGCTGAAGTGGGTTCCACCAAGGTCGGTCTCTTAGTAACCCGAACAATCCCCTTCCGCCTACCGCTACGTACCTCGCTAGCGCACGTCTAGCGGCTACACCGACATCGACGACTGGGAACGCAAGGAGTTCGGCTATGAACCGGCAAAGCGCCTGGTCAGCAGACCAGGAGGGTGCCGAGCCGCTCAGTGATTCATACGGTCGTACCTGTGTGTTTGCGGCAAGTACCTGCTTTAGGTAGTCATGGACCGCTTCGACAACGGCATCGCCCGGCCAATCAACCTCCAGAAGTTCGAGTATCTCGCCTATATCGGAAAGCAGGTACGACGAGAAGAACTTTCCAGCGCTCAGATCCCTCCAGAACTGTTCTCGGGCGCGGCCGACGCCTTCGGCATGATCGACCTGCTTAAGGCCGCGAAAGACCGTCACCTTTTGTGCGCCATCGAACCAGCGATGCCATGAACCGTCGTTCGAGCTGATGATGGCTTCCTCAATCAATGGTCTTGCAGAGTCACGGTTGCCCGAGTGGACAAGAATCTCAGCCCTCCGCACTAGCGCCTCAACTCCCCAGTAGTCCGGTGGGGGAAACGTCGCAACAAGGCTATCAAAATGGTGTTCGTCCTTGACGTTCGCCTCCTTAATGGCAGCCCACCAATCAAATTCAGTGTTTTCCTCAGGATTAGGATTCCATTTGTCACGCCGACTCGGATCGCTAAGGCGCTCCGCAATCTGACCAAGCGTCTCTACGTCGCCGCCGGCGAGCCGATAGAGGGTGTGTTTTCGCGAGGAATCATCGTGACCTGGTTTCAGGCCGAGCGTTAGCGGGATCGCTTCAATGCCCTGATTCCGAATCACGTCCCGAAGAGCCCGCGCGACAGGCGCGCGATGGGACGGCATCGCGTTAGTGCACACATAGGACATCAACCGCCCAGCAGCGTCCCTCTTTTGCCCACGCGGAAATGCGCCCAGCACCGCCGCCGCTGTCTCCGAGGTATCGCCAGGTGCGAGCAACGTGTGCAGTTCACCGTACATGGCGCTCAGGAGCTCGGGATGAGCCCCCGCGTCAACGCCCCCAGCGATTAGCGCGTCAAGCACCTGCCACACGCTCAGTACGTCGCGTTCCATTTGCTCGACAGCCAGCCGCCAAGCCCTCGCAGGCGCTAGGCGTACGAGCAAACGAAGTGCTGTCGCGGCTCCCTCCGACCCGCCGTCTCCTCCTGAGACCTCGACGGCCCGTGCGAATCGGTCGAGAACCTCCAATCGTGCTGGATCCACTCCAGTGGTCGACCGTGTCAGCCACTCGGCAACATGTGCCATGTGATAGTCCTTGTGGCTGCCTGACCCGGCTGAGACTTCGCTTGCTCTTGTTTTCCAGTTTTCCGCCCCTGCTTGGTCGCCGACCCTGTGTAGAAACGCCGCTAACTCCAGGCAGGCCTCTTGACGTTGAGTGGGGTCTTCGTCGGCCACATCAATTGTTGAGGAGAGCCCCAGCGCCATGGCCTGCTCCCGGGCCATCACACCCTCGTCATGAAACAGCTGAGCAAAATGTCTACGGTGATGCGGATTGAATTGTGGCCCCGCTGGGCCCGCCACCAGATCCATTACTACGTCACGTAGAGCGCTGACCTCGCGTCGCCCCATTACCTTCGCAAGTGTCCCAACCTGCTTATATATTGCGTTCCGCGACCCCTGCACGATGAAATTGTGACCTGGCCGCAGCTTGCTAAAGTGCACGGGTCGGTTATGGAAGAGTAGAAGGGACCGAAATAGTGCATGCCGGTCGTCTGCAACTTCACCCTTGGATGCAAGCGCGCGAAGCTTACCAAGGTGCCTAGCCGTCCCTTCCGTTCTGACGTATGCCTCTTCACTCTCGTCCGCGGCCCCGGGGACCGCGCCCTCGGGAATCCCTAGTAGCTCCTGCAGCCACCGCAACCGGATGGTGTAAGTCACATCCGAGAACCCCCAGCTGTGGTCTCGGGCCACCTGGAAACGAATGTGTGACAGCCGGCGGATAATCCGACCCGCCCCAACCTGATCGCCCTGGCTGTTTAGAAACCACGCATAAGCGAGATCAATGTCGTCCTTTGCCTCGGCGGCCTCATAGGCCGCTCGAAGTGCCTCCATGGCCACCGCCGACGGTATCGATTCAGCCAGCCGAAGCAGCGCAGCAAAGCGCCACTTGTCAGACCCCAAAGCTTGGATTTCATCGATCAGGACTTGGCATTCCGTCGCATCACAGCCAGCGTCGAGCGCTGCGTCTAACGCGCGAAATAGGAAACCCGCTCTCACTGTCACCGGATCCGACCGGTGGTGGGCGTGATCTGAGGTGAGAACAAGGCTTTGAAGATCTTGTACTATAGCGCTGGGCCGCTCGAACAGGGCGGCTACGTCACTCCAAGCTCCGATGCTCTGAAATTGCTCATCGTGACGAATCGCCTCGTTCGGTTCGCCTGCATAGATGAGTGATATCGGCTTCGCTTGCAAATAGATGGAGCGAGCTACAGCGTTCAGATCTGAACGATTCCGCCGGTGTGCGTACCACCACATGGTGCCTGCAAATCTGAGGGCGACATGGTCATCCACGAGCAATCGCCCTTCGGAGCGAATCTGCGCCACGGCGAGTCGACAATCGCCGAGATCCAACAGAGCATTAGTAAGGCTAGCTGCATTGACCCGGGACGTTCTTTGGTCGAGCTCATGGCCTAGAAGAAGTAGCCTGAGAGTTTGGCCCCAATCGCCTGTAGCGGACGCAGCGAGGTGGCCGAGGAGCAGGAGCGGGCGGAGGTGGGCATACGGCAGAAATCCGCACATTGCCGACCGTAGCCAATCGGAGGACAACTGCTCGATCACCTCGGCGTGCCTTTCGGCTCGCATTAGGTGGACAACTCGCTCGCGCCCGACGGGGTCGACACAAGAACGCCCACTTGTTCGGTCCGCAAGGATTGAATGAAACCTGCGTTCCTCCGTGACAGGATCGCTGCCGGGAAGCCGGGAACGCGTCTCCGATGTGAGAAAGGCGATCAAGCTGTCATGGATGAAAGTCACCAGACCGCAGTCCTCGCGAACGAAAGGTGCCAGTACTCGCTGATAGATATCCTCGATCGCTGCCTTCTCGGGCCACTCGGAAAGCCATGCTATCGGTAGCGGTGGTGCCGCCCTGCACAACAATCCAAGAAGCTCCCTCGTCTTGGCGTCTTGCAGAGGCACTGATAGCCGTTCCCGATAATACATGTCGATGTGACCATCGTAGTTGCCGGCGAGTTCGACGGCGGTTGTCACACTTGTGTCAACTGTTCGTTCGAACAACGAAAGGAGGTACGTCAATATCAGAGGGTTTCCAAGGGAGGCGTCGTAGAGGACATCTCGCTCTTCCCCGGTCGTCGGCTTCCTGAGTTGTGACACAAGGGTGTGCACCTCCGGTCGGCTCAAGCCAGCGACATCGACCCTCCGACGATCTTCTGCGGTTCTGGCTGCAACGGCTGCGGGAATCGGGCCTGCAAAGAAAGCCTGCGGCTGACCGCTCAGAATGATCAAGAATCCGTCCGGGATCTCACTGGGAGGCGGGAGCTCATGGAGCACCGGCATCTGAAGGTTGACTTCTCGCATTACGTGGTCCAGGCCATCGATCAGCAAGATGGTCTTATGGCCGTGCAGGACGTAGCGTTGATTCGCACTTCGCATGTGGCTGCGGAGCGCATCTCGGCCTTGGGCGATATCAGCGACACCGAGACTTCGACGCATCGAATCGAATCGGTCAAGACGCGCGACGACATCTTGGAAGAAGGTCAGCGCCTCGGCCCGGTCGCGATTCCCGTCGGCAGAAGGTAAGAACGCATAGTATGGGATAAAGAGCGGATATACGGAGCCGGTGAGAACGTCCTGAACGAGCGTGGATTTTCCCACGCCGGCTGGGCCCACAACCGCGAGGTACCCTCCCGGGGTTCCATCAAGCAGCGATCGCAAGCGGTCCGCTGCCGCGTGGTTCTTCTCGTACGGTATATCGGGTTCTGGGAAGCGCTGAATCAACCCGGAACGATTCGAATGTAGTCCGATTGCCGCAAGGAGGTAGTCTCGTTCTATGAAATCGTCCTTAGGGTTGTTAGTGAGCCACGTGGCAATGGCCTGGTGAAGGCTCTCGAACTGCTTGCGATAGTGTCTCCAGTCAACGGAGGCAGGTCCGGGGCCTGGAGGCTCAGCCTGTCCGAAGGTCAATTGGCAATGAGCAACGAAATCGGATAACTCGACTCCCGATATGCCCACGTGTTCGGCAATCTTACGCCAGGCAATAGCCGCATCGGCGGAATCGGCAGTATCAGGACCGGATGGCCAGTGGGTCGCGACGAATTCGGCGAGGCTAAGAGACGGAATCAGCTGTGCATGGTGTTTCTCGATAGAGGCCGACCGGTTGGTATGAAGTCGCACGGTGATTGTGCGCCCGGTCCAGCGGCTTCGGAGGCGGTTCCGGCCGGTAGCGAGATCTCGAAGAAGCCCAGATGCACCGATGAGCTCACCCCATGTAAAGCCAGTTGCGCCTTCGGACCATTTGATCGAATTACCCTCAACCGATTCTTTCCACACGAGGACAAAATCATCGACCCGACCAGCTTCAGGGTCCGCTAGGCGGACACCCTCGAACACGGTAGTACCGTCACGTAGATCCCTCCGCAGGAAGCTGAGGATTCGCTCTGTGGCGACCTTGTCCTGGTACCCGTATCCCCAACGGGCCCGCCGTTCACCCATGGCGGGTGCCTCCGGTTCTCGTGAATGCGGCGGTGGCTCACTCATGATTCAGCAAGGTCCGTTGAACAGTACCGGGTTCGCCGGAGACTCTACAGGTTGACTTCAGCCTCAGGAGTGGAGTGCCCGACAGCGGTCATGGTACTGCTGTTCGTGCTCGACGGCCGGCGGGGAGGCGATGGCGCGGCGACCGTGCTCTTGGGGACCTTCTTCCGCGCGTGGAGCAGCGTGAGCCGCCGCACGCGGGCGAACAACTTCACGATGGCTGGGGCGGTCCGTCCGCCGCCGCACTTTCTACGTTCGCGTCGCCCCGCCACACCACTTCGGACGGCAAGGTCGGCTACCCATTCTAGGGCCCAGCGGCCTTGATGAGTGTCGCCTGCTCGGTCTCGTCGTGGACGCAACGCCATCGAGTGGCGGGCGCTGCTCACGGCCGGCGAGGTGGCCGCCCAGTCGGCCATGGCCGACACCGGCGTTCGAACAGGTCCGACCACGCATAGGCTGCCTTCACCTTGTTGGGTGGGACCCACGTGCGCCAGCGCCGTCTCGATCACCTCCCGCGGGTGGTCGGTCTCCTCGGCCGCCCAGTCGCGGAGCGAGGACCGGAACCCGTGCGCCACGGCCGCGATCCGGTGGTGCCGGAGCATCTTGCGAAGCGTCGACATCAATATCGGCTTCCCGCTCCGCGTCGGGAAGATCAGCGACTTCCCGTCGCAGAGTGTCCGCGCTCCCCTCGTACGACCTGTCCCGCCGTGGTACGATTCGAGGTAATCCAGGATCTTGTGGTGATGCGACACACGACCGCCTGACGCCGGACGTGCCACGACATGCCGCCGTTCACAGAAGCGCTGAAGAAGAAGATTCGGGACCGCGCCAACTTGCGTTGTTGCATTGCCGGTTGCCACAAGCCGGACATCGACATCCATCACATCGTACCCCGAGCGGCCGGCGGCGAGAGTACAGAAGACAACGCGGCTCCACTCTGTGCCGGGTGCCATCGGGCCTACGGCGGAGACCCGACAAAGAGGAAGATGATTCGAGAGCACCGAGACAAGTGGTACAAGACGGTTACTGGAGAGGCGCCAGGGGCCGTCGTCAGGGCTTCGCCGTACACGTCTTTCGGCAACTGCCGCTACTCATTTGTCCGGGACGAGTTCATCCACCCCCTGATACTCAGGGAATTGCTCGGCTGGCTGTCAGACGCGGACGAGACTGTAGCAGCGGTGAACCTGACCGCTGCGAACCGGAGCAACCGGTTCTTTGGGGAGTTCTCCCCATGCCGCCATGATGATGGAACACTGTTTGTCCGGTGGCGGCATGGTAAAGAATCCTTCACATACACTCACATTGCGACTTCGCCTTCCGGAATTGAGATGGTCCGCTGCTCGGACTGGGGCGGTGGAAGTGGTGTGTTCGGCCGCGTTGGGCTGTTCTACCTCGAACAAGACAGAGCGGTGGAGTACGTCGACAACGGCGCGGCTGAGCCCAAGCGCATCCTGACTCGCGAACGAGCAATCATCAAGACGCTCGGTTCTATCCCCCTCGGAGACCGATACGACGGGAAGATGGGCTACGGTGGTGGAGTGCTTTCCGTCGGACCTGACGTAGGTTGGTTCCGACGGGGAGAGGCAGCCGCCCAGGCGGTTGAGGTTCCTTGAGGGGCACCCGCTGAAGCCCGGTCACGGTTTCGCATCAGAAGCCTGATCGCCGCTGCGCCTTCCCGCACGGGACGATTTCAAAGGGAGCGACCGAACTAACGGAGCGGTGGGGCGTGTGATCACGCACCCCCCGATGCCGCTGGCACCCCTGAATGGGGTGGGTTGCTCCCCAATTGTCTCTGACCCCACTTATCGTTTCGGAGTTGGATCGTGGGTGTGCATTCTCGTCAATGAATACGGGGTGTCTTCGGCATGGCAAGTGTGATCCGGGGTGTGATCAAGCTGTGTCGGGCGACAGGGTCTGAGCGCACTCCAGCGCGGCATCCTTTCGCCTGATCTCCCCTCCCGATGTCCTCCCGATTCTCCATTTCTTCCATGTCCTCGGTCTCGGCGCCGTGCTTGATTTCGTTCTCGTCGGTTCCCTGGAGCGATCGAGGCCCTGATCTGATCTTCTCGTTCCTGATCTCCCCGTTCCTCGTGGTTGTGATGGTTGTCGGTGTTCGGGTGGTACGTCTCGTGTTCCGGTCGTGGATCTCGTGTTCGGTGGTCGATCTATTCCCGGTCTGATTCGGTGTGCGGGTCTCAGTGGACGTGTCAGCGACGCACGGGAGCGACCGTTGTACGTTGTCCGTTGAGGTGCTCCGCCAGGTCGTCCATCAGGCGGCGCCGGCGCTGGAAGAGATCACTGCGCGCATAGGCCGCCTCTGTCGGGTTGCGCACCGTATGGGCGAGCGCGGCTTCGACCATGGAGGCACTGCTTGATCTGGTGCGCGAGGGCCGCAGGGACACCGCTGGGCTCCACCGTGGCGGCGAGCTCGTCAATGGAGCACACGGCATCAGGGGTAGCACGTCGAGGACCGCCGCGACGATGCGATGGTGCGTGCGTCTGATGTCGCCGAACCTGCCGTGCTTGATCATACCTGCATCGGGTATACTCGTCTCGAATCGTGGCGATTCAAGGATTCGCCAGTCGGGCCGTCGAGCGCTTTTTTGCAGATGGCATCCTGCCCGGCGGCGTTGGCTGGACGCGGGTCGCCAGGATTGCGTACCGAAAACTCGACATGCTCGATTACGCCAACGCGCTGAACGATCTGAGGTCGCCGCCTGGGAATCGACTGGAGAGCCTCAAGGGCCGCTTGGCGGGTCTGCACAGCATCCGAATCAATGACCAGTGGCGTGTCGTCTTTCGCTGGACGGCGGACGGACCAAGGGATGTGGACATTCGTGACTACCACTAAATCTTGAAAGGGAGAACTTTATGGCAGTCCTGCGGCAACGACGTGAACCCACAAGCCCTGGAGAAATCCTCCGTGAGGAGTTTCTCCTGCCGCTCGACATGACGCAAAAACGGCTGGCCGAGCATCTCCGCTGCGACGTCAAGGTGGTTAACCGACTCGTGAACGGACGGACTTCCGTAAGCGCGCCGATGGCGCTGAAGCTCGGGGCGACGTTTGGAACGACACCCGAGTTTTGGCTCAATGCGCAGAAGGCCGTGGACATCTATCGAGCCTTGCGCGACGGTCTAGATCTGCCGCGACCGATCGTGCAAGCGGGCTAACACACCACGGAGTCCGACCCCGGCTGCGTTGCGCGTCCCCGACGGATGTATGCTAGCTGGGCCTTGGAAGGGGGCACGCATGGTCGCCCACTGTAGCGCATGGGCCAGCGCCGAACGCGAGGCCGTCTCACTCTTGAATTATGACTACTCAATGGATTGTGATCGTCGGTAAAGCCGAAGTTGCTGATGGGACTGTGACTTACATCCCGTCGACGATCGCAGAAGGCCCTGGTGCTGGTCAAAACGTCGTAACCCTCCTTCGCTCGAATATGGAATTCAAGGGCGGGGAGGTGACATATGAGGCGCACCTCACCGAACCAGCCTCTGCATGCCAAGTTGGCCTCAATATTGAAGGGGGTGACAGGGTATTCGCTGGCCTAAACGTTGGCGCTTTCGCCTACGGCCTCGCACTATTTCGAAACAATGAGTGGGAGATTCTTGAGGGCGCTGGCATGGGCAATCCAGTGCCGACAGACGAATGGATTCCAGTAAGACTGCGGGTGCTAGGTTCTCGGATCGATCTCTTTGTCAACGAAGTGAAAGTATGTTCAACACTGCGGAACATTTCTAAGAGTCAGGTCGAGCTCTTTCTGCGAGGCCCGCAGGAAATAAAAGTCCGCAATATCAAGGCCACGGCAAGCAAGCCTCAGGCTTTCGTGGTGATGCAATTCTCCGATGCGTTCAATGCGTTATACACAGACGTGATCAAACCCACGTGTGAAAAGTTTGGTTTGACGGCCATCCGTGCTGATGACATCTACAAGTCTGGTTTAATCATCAACGACATCGCTCGATCGATTGAGGAGGCTTCGGTTATCATCGCTGATGTTACGATCGACAATCCGAACGTGTTCTATGAGGTTGGGTATGCGCATGGGATCAAGAAACCAACCATCCTCTTAAGCGATAGGACACGCGAGACACTTCCATTCGACGTCTCGGGCTTCAGAACGCTCTTCTACGACAACACCATCGGTGGGAAGAGCGACGTCGAGGTACGGCTGACGAGACACCTGGAAAACATTACGGCCTAGGTAAAAAGGTGCGGCTACGGCGACGTGCAGTCACCGGCGTCCTGCCACCACATACTCGGGTGCTCCACTGAGGTAGGCCGACCAGTCGTCCATCAGGCGGCGCCGGCGCTCGAAGAGATCACTGCGCGCGTAGGCCGCCTCGGTGGGATTCTGCACCGTATGGGCGAGCGCAGCCTCGACCACCTCGCGGGGTGTGCTCGTCCGTTCCGCGGCCCAGTCCCGGAAGCTGGACCGGAACCCATGCGGCACGGCGGCGATGCCGAGTTCCTTGATCAATTTCGAGAGCGTCATGTTGGAGAGTGGCTTCCCGCGCGGACTGCGGAACACCAGGCCGGTGCCATCGCTCAGTCTCTGTACATCGTGCAGGATCGCGAGCGCCTGTCCCGAGAGCGGGACGCGATGATCCCGCTTCGCCTTCATGCGCGCGGCGGGGATGGTCCAGACGCCCGTGTCCGGGTCCATTTCGTCCCATGTCGCCAGGCGCACCTCGCCGGACCGCGCCGCCGTCAACACCAAGAACTCGAACGCCCGCTTGGTGGTGACAGAGGCCTGGGAGACTCGCACGGTCGCGAGGGCGTCCGCCACCGCGCCGTGGGGCAGCGCCCGCATGTGCTGGACGACGGCCTGCTGCCGGCCGAGGGCCTGCCCGAGGGCGTCGCCCGCGGGGTTGTCCGGTCGGTAGCCCATCGCGACCGCCCACTTCATCACGGCACCGATCCGCTGGCGCACCCGCCGCGCGGTCTCGGGCTTGTCGTGCCAGATCGGAGTGAGGATGGCCAAGACGTCGGCGGTGGTCACCTCGGACACGGGCAGCGCCCCGATGCGCGGGAACGCATAGGCGCGCAGACTGCGCGGCCAGTCCCGCGCGTGCTTGGCATTTCGCCAGCCGGCGCGCTGCTGCTCCAGCACCACGGCGGCGGCCTCCTCGACCGTGGGCACGCCTTGGCCATGGCGCTTCTCGGCCCGCGGGTCTCCGCCCGCCCGGGCTCGCTGGCGGTTCGCGAACGCCGCGTTGCGCGCCTCGGCCAGTGGCACCAGCGGGTAGCCGCCGAGCCCGAGCATCCGGGGCCGGCCCCGAATGACCAGCCGTTGCACCCACTGCCGCGCCCCGGACGGATCCACGCGCAAGTTCAGCCCGTGGCCATCGCAATAGAACCCGGGCTCGGCGGTACGCACAAAGGCGGCGCTCAAGCGGTGCGCGAGGCGGCGCGGCGGCGTTGCCGTCATCGATCGATTCTCGCGCCTGTCGCTATACAGTAAACTATACACATTAATTTAGGAATATACCGGACGTAGTGGCACCACGTCAAGACGCCAGACGGTCATCAACACGTTTTACTAACGTATTTTACATGAACAGTGTTGGACACCATTGGAATACTTCGGACCATGATATATGGTGGAAGCCTCATCCACCACTTTAGCCGACGCGCTCGCCGGTCATCATCGCCGACATTTCGGCGCGGAGTTCTTCGCGGGCGTACTCGGTGCTGCCGAAATTCCCGACGCCGCTCTTGAGCGTGTCGCGGTCCATCCGCGCGGGGTGGCCGGTGGCGTGCCCGAGTTCGTGCAACGCGGTTGGGTAGTACCCATTCGCGGTCGCAAACTGCTCCCGTTCGGAAGAGTCACGCGATCGGTCTGGAGGTTGTAGTACGCCCGGTCCCCGCGTTCGTGGCGCACGGGGACCCCGCTCTCCTGGATCACGCGCTCGGCGGTCTGATGCGCATGCCACTCGGGCTCGTTGTCCCGGTCCTCGTCGCGCCGCTCGAGCTTCAGGCCGTCCGCCTGTTCGACGTTGAACACGGAACCTGACCGCCCATGTCCTTGATCTGCTTGTAGGTGGCCCAGCGGTTATCGCTGTAGCCCTTCGCGGTTTGGGCAACGCTGAGGTAGACCGAATTCCCCCCCGGTACGGTTTCTTGCTGCCGACGTTTTCGGGGAGTCGGCGCTCGCCGGGCTTCCACGGTTTCCGATGTGAATGTCTTGTAAGGCATTGATAAATATGCACCTTAAAGCATTCCTGGGTTCTCGTTCCCCTCGCTCCATCCCTCGTTCTGCATCGGATTCCAGCGGACCCAGTGCACCGTCCTCGAATGAATTCGGATCGGAGACCGCAACAGGTGGGGTTACCCACGGGCACCTCGGATGGGCCGTCTGCGCGGCGAGCGGGCGGAGTCGGACGGCGGATCCGACACGGCGACGTCGGTCCGCATCGTGAACGAGGATGTGCTCTTGAACACCGTGCCAGCGGAGTTCGCCCTGTCCGCAAGACGCGGACCTTGACGACGAGTGCCGCGAGGCCACTCAGCGCCGTGATGTCCTGGAACGTGGCGTCCATCGCGTGGCGCTGGGGGTCGTCCAGCGTCAGCCACGCCGCCCACAGCGCGTCGGGCTAGGCCGGACGCCGGCGTCCGGCCGAGAACGGACCGGCATCGACCACGATGGGAACTCACGCTGCTCCGGAGCCGTGGCGCACGTGAGCCGAGCCAACGGCGGTCAGCGCAGCAGATCCCGCATCATTGCGCTGATGGTTCCTGCCGAGTCGGCCACGTTGAACGGGAAGCAGGCCATCTCCAGATCGTGATCATCGACGAATTGGAAGTTGAGCGACTCATGAAACGCCGTCGTCCTCGGGTAGACCAGGACCACGCGCCGGCAGCCGTATCTCTTCCCGTAGGCGAAGAGTTGGTACGCGTCGTCCTGACTGACGCCGTGGTTCGGTGCGGCGGGGTCGAGGTGTTTCCACTTCGCATCCAGGATGAATCGGATCTGCCCGCGCTCGCTCAGGACGACATCCGGCTATAGCCGAAAGGCGTGCTTGCCGGCGCCGTCCGTCGCCAGATGCGGCAGTCGCCGGGCCGCGCGCCGGTCTACTACTCAGTCATTCCGGTGTCCTCAGCCGCCCGTCCGCCGTGTGACTCAGGGACCATACGACGCGGTAGAGCCGCGCCCGGTCCGCGTCCGCTTTGACCGCTACCAACTCATGATCGCCAGGGCGGGATATGCCGCACGCCACGGCCGCGCCGCGAGTCGCATGCGTGACGTGACACAGGTCGAACCGAGACACCAGCGCGCCAGGGCGAGCCGACTTCCGGCAGATGGCCCAGTAGAGCATCAGCGCCCCTTCCCCTCGGCAACTGATCCCCAACCCAGAACTACCGGGATCTTGCTCCTGCCGCGGACCACCCGTACTCCTGCAAGCGTGCCCGTGCTGCCTTTCTGTCGTCATCAGTGAAGAGCGGATTCCACTTGGGTTCAAGTAGGATGACTGCCTCCACCGTGTATGGTAGGTGCCCTTCGGCCCAGAGGTCCGTGTACGTGTCCGACGGTCTCGGGGCACGGATCAGATAGATTGCTGCACCAACAGCACCCCGCCGGGCAAGCAAGCCGCGGAATCTTGGCACTCGGCGCCTCAGGACGACTTCAGCGTCCTCAGCGAGCTTGACGCAGCGAGCCTCGAAGTCCTGGGTCAGCTGTCCGATCGTCATGCGGCCTTCCGGCAACTGCACCATCTACGCTTGTTGCCCCGCCCTCCCGGCGACATCGTGCTCAACGCCCGCCGTACCGCCTTGGCCATGATCGTATCCGGACAGGTCGAGGTGGCCAAGGTCTTGGTTCGGACGCAGGCGTCCGGCCCGAGTACGGACCGGTACGATCACAGGATCCTCAGCCGAACGCACGAGCGTGTCAGACACCCTCCAGCCATGAACACGGAGATCGAGCCGCTGAACGGAGAGCAGCACAAGCGGCAGAGACGGCCGCGAGAGTGAGCACGGTAGCGGGATCGAGGTGATGGAGGCGCGGAGATTCGAGGCGGCGGGCTCGGGACTGGGACCGGAAGGCTACTCGGACAACGGCGGCAGTCCGGCCCGCGCCGGCTCCCGGTTGATCATCGCTTTCAATTCCTTGCCGGGCTTGAAGTAGGCGACACGTTTCGACGGCACGTCCACCCGGTCGCCGGTCCTGGGGTTGCGGCCCTTGCGCGGCTCGCGCCGCCGCAGGCGGAAGCTGCCGAAGCCGCGGATCTCGACCTTGTCTCCCGTGTGCAGCGCCTCCACGATGCTGCCGAACACGGTGTCGACGACGATTGTCGCGCGTGTCTTGGTGAGGTCCGCGACGCGGACCACCTCCTCGACAAGCGCCGCCTTCGTCACGCGGTCGTCGGTCACTGGCTGCCCGTCGTCAGCGGGACGCTTTGGCAGGCCCCAGCCGCGGGCATCGTCGCCGGGGCCACAGTGTCGCGCGGAAGTCGCCCGTCAACAACCTGCACGGAGCGATGATAGCAGCGACGAAGACAGCTCACGCGGCGGGTGTCGGGCGCTGGAGAGCGGACCGCCACGGCCACAAGGGCCGCGCGAACCGTGCACTCCACCAGCCGCACCATGCCGAACACACCAGCGTTTCCGACGCCGTTCAGGATGGACGGATCGACGAGGCGCGAGACGACGACTCAACAGGCGGTATCACGGCGCGGCAGGGTCACAAACAGGGCGTGAGCAGCAGGGCCACGAGGAGAGTGATCACGCACAGGACGAAGAACGGGATCAAGCAGGCGGCGACGAGAAGGGCACGTGGCGCGGAGCAGAGATCACACCCATCCGAAACCACAGAGTGCCGCTCCAGAGGTGCAACACCCCTCATGCAGCGCCTGCGCGGGTAGCGTCCGAACCTGGCAATACGCGGCCCCGTCCGTTCGCGCTATCCTCAAGACAGAGGAGGGACGGCATGTCCAGACGCGCACTCGTTCTGCTAATCGCCGTGTGGTGTGGGTCCCTGCTGGCGGTGGCCGAGTGGGCCGGGGCGCAGTTCGGGTTCCGGCGATGGGTCCCCCTGTCGGAGCCGGTCGTGTTGACGGGCGACGAAATCGGGTTCCGTGTCCACGGGATGCGCGGGGACACGCCGATGGGGGTCATCGTTGTACGGGAGGGGGACGCGTGGGTGGAGGCGGAACTCGGAACAGCACCGGCCAACGTGCTTCCCTCGCTGCCAGAGCCCCCCCCGCCGCCGCCAGAGCCCCCCAGCCGGCGGAGGTAGTGAACGTGAAACGTCCGCCGGTGATCCGGACGAGGATCCGCTCACGTACTCCTAGTTAGGACGAAAAGCCGAACAACGACAGCGAAAAATGGAAGGGGGGGGATGTGACACCCCCCCTGTGTCCGCGTCAGATTTTTATTGCCCTACGCGTTGCCCTGCGCGTTGCCACGGAACGGGGGCACCATCAGATAGCCACCTCGGGGGTCGTCAGCCGGACGGTGGGCCAGATCGTGAAGCGGTCAATCGCCCCTCGCGCCGTCGCCTTGGTGGGCGTGCCGTCGGGGAGTTGTTGCAAGAAGACGAGACGATCGGCCGCCGTGTCGAACCCGCCGGCCGCGCGCAAGAGTTCACGATTGCCGGCGGTAATCGCCTTCTCAAGCCGGGCGATTTCCTGGCGGATGTCCGGGTCGGCCTTGGTCGGCCCGGCCGGGTCCGCCGCGCCCTGGCCGTCGCCGTTCTGGGTCCAGCGTTTCAGCACGGGCGCGGCGCGTTCCGCGGCGTCAACACCCGTGCCGACGGCGACAACGTGCACGGCGAACGTCCGCGCCCGGAGCGCGGCCCAGAGCGGCGCGTGGGCCACGCCCCACGCGCGCAGCTCGCTATCGGTGGACTGGCCGGCGTCCACGTACACGAACGTCGCCGTTCGCTCGTCTACCGCGATCGGTAACTTGAACGCAAAATAGCGCGGGATTCCGGGTTGCCTGTACTTCCGGTACGGGAAGGTTCGCCGGTCGATACCGAACGCCTCGAACCGTTGTACTTTGTCGTCCTCCGTCGGCAACCATCCGAGGGTCGGTCGCTCGATGAGGTAATCGAGCGAGAGCACGCGCCGCATGAGTACGTGCGTCGTCGCGTCCTTGCCGCGCCGATGGCGAGCTGCTTGTCGATGAGCGCGCGCACGAACACGCGCGCCGCTTCGCGGTTCGCGCCGTCGAAAAAATGGCACCATTGCGACCGCGTAAAGACGCCGGTATGCAGGGCGACCAGCGCGATCCATTCGGCCTTTCGGCCGCTCCATCCGAGGGGTGCAAGACAGCGCGCGCGGTCCTGCAACGTCGGGACCGTGACGGGGCGCGGTGTCTCCGGGGCGGGGCTCGTCGTCATCCTGTCACCAGCGCGCGACCGCCGCACACGTACATGATGAGGAGGCCCATTGGATTCACGATCATCAGCTCGGGATCGACCGTCCGCTCGGGGTGGCCGGTGGCGTGGCCGACCGAAGGTCACCAGGACGCGGGTTTGTGGAACGTGCCCTTCGCATCGGTCAACACCGGGGAAAACTGGCTCGCGATGAGGTCGGATTGCCGGATCCTCTTCAGAAAGGTCGCGACGCGCTTCAGTTCGGCGCTGTGTTGCTGATGTGGGTTAAGAATGCCGACCGGCAGGTTCAGTTCTTGCCGCACAATTCTCACCGGCTCGGAGAGATCTGAGTCGTTTGTGATCAGTACCGCGACTTCGAACGTGCGCTGAAATGCGTCGCGAACCAGGTGCGCGGCCAGATTGACGTCTGAGCCCTTCTCTTCGGTCTTGTCGACCCAGACACGCTGGGTCGGCGTCACGCCAGTCAGAGCCATGGAAACGGAATGGGTCAAGAAGTGCCCATACGTGACCGACAGGTTTGGGATGGTACGAAGCGCCCGCAGGTAGATCTGCTGGTCATTCGGTGCGCCTGGATTGCCGGGCCGTGCGCTGATGCGAGCCGTGTAGTACTTGATGGCGATCACTCGGTCGTTGGGAAGCATTCCTGCGCACAGGCGCCCGAGATCGAGCCATTTGTACGGGGTCCGCTTGAGCGAACCGTAGTACAGGTTGAACCCGTCCACGTAGACGATGGCATCAGCCACGATGGGCGCTCTCCTTGGGTTTGACCGTCCCGTCTCGACCGCGTATACTCATATCTCTTCATCCCCCCTGTTCCTTCGGGAAGAGGGTGCGAAACCGGCCGCAAGGCCGGTTTCAGTGTTTTTGGGCGCTTTTTTAGTCCAGACTGGCGCCCCTCCATTCCAGCACCGGCCCGGCGGGTGACACACCCGGCCCGCGGCGGCCCGGCGGGCGGTTTAGGGGTCGGCGCGGGACGCCGGCCCGGTGGACTGGCGGCACGGGTCGGCCTGTTGGACGGCCGGGACGGGCGAGGACGGCCCCGACCGCTCGGGCGCGCGCCGCAGCGGGCGCGCCGGGTCTTCCGGCGGATCTCCTGGACGACTTTCTCCGTCGACTTTGCTTGCGTCATGGGGATCTCCTCCCGCAGCAACGTCTCTCTTATCTCAACCCCTCAAGTGGTCCACATGTGGCTGAACCCGCACAGTAGGCCGCCCACTCGTCCATCAGGCGGCGCCGCCGCTCGAAGAGGTCGCTGCGCGCATAGGCCGCCTCCGTCGGGTTGCGTACCGTATGGGCGAGCGCGGCCTCGACCACTTCGCGGGGCGTGTTTGTCTGCTCCGCCGCCCAATCCCGAAAGCTCGACCGGAACCCGTGCGGCACGGCGGCGATGCCGAGTTCTTTGATCAATTTCGACAGCGTCATGTCGGAGAGCGGCTTCCCGCGTAGACTGCGGAACACCAGGCCGGCGCCATCGCTCAGTCGCTGTACGTCGTGCAGGATCGCAAGCGCCCGCCCCGAGAGCGGGACGCGGTGATCCCGCTTCGCCTTCATGCGCGCGGCGGGGATGGTCCAGACGCCCGCGTCCAGGTCCATTTCGTCCCACGTCGCCAGGCGCACTTCGCCCGAACGCGCCGCCGTCAGCACCACAAACTCGAATATCAGCTTGACGACAGGCCGGGCCGACGAGGCCCACACGGTCGCGAGGGCGTCCGGCACCGCGCCGTGGGGCAGCGCCCGCATGTGCTGGACGACGGCCTGCTGCCGCCCGAGGGCCTGCCCGAGGGAGTCGCCCACCGGGTTGTCCGGCCGGTAGCCCATCGCGACAACCGGCCCGATCGGGCCGTTCCAAACCGAAGGCACGCCCGTACACACAACATGCGGCCGGGTGAGCTGGAAGCTCAACGGACCGCCGGGGCAGCCCTCCCAACCGCACTTGTGATTCCTCCCGAACCGCGGCGCAGCCGTCAACGCGCGGGCCGGCGCCGCTCCCTCACCGGCCGACGCCGGTGGCCTCCCCAGGCTCCGCTCCCCACGAGTCGTTGACGGCATCCGCCGCATCGCGTCCTCCCACGCCGGCATTGATTCCTCAATTTCCCTGAGTGTTTTCACGTCTCTCGCCAGGATGTCCCGGCGCTCGCGCACGAACGCCAACGGCTCCACTTGCTGCACCGTCGCGCTACGTACTACGGAAGTGCATCGATTCGCCAGCGGGAGGTATCGGGGACCGCGCTGATCCTGAACCCGCCGCGTTCGTAATGGCCGCGCATGCAACTCGTCGTTTCGCCGTTAGATATGCTGATGCTCAGGTTGCCGACCGACAGGCGACCGCTAAGGGCAGGCCGCTCGCCCAGACACCCGTCGGTTCGAACGCTAAGCGTGCCGGCACCGGACACGTCGCAGCTCTCGCCGGGATTCAGTTCCTGTCCGACACGACAAGCGCGGAAGAGCAGTGCGATCTCCGTCTTGCCCGCTTCCTCCGCCAGGACCAGGGCCGTCCTGCCGTTTGCGTCCTCGACGTCGATGTCGGCCCCCGCTTCGATCAGCAGGCTCACGATTTCCGGGTAACCATTCTCGACCGCCCACATGAGCGCAGTTCGATTGTCGGCATCGACATCATCCAGCGTCGACACTCCATCCGTCAGAGCCCTGACACTCTCTGTCTGGCCGAGCGTGGCCGCCACCACGATGGCCGGCGTGCCGGCCTCGTCCTTCGACGAGGGATCGGCGCCGTTGTCCAGAAGGAGTTGCACCGCGTCGACACGGCCCCGCTGTAACGCCATGATGAGCGCCGTGGAGGGGTCGGCGCCTTCGGCCGTCAGCACCTTGACCGCGTCGTTGTCTCTGTCCGCCGCTGCTTCCACCAGATCTTCGTTGACGTTCCCACAGCCGCAAAGCAGCAATGGAGGCAAGATCAGTCCAAGCCGGCGTGTCAGGAATCTTGGCATCGTTCGGTTCCCTTCGTGTTCAAGTGCACCAGCACCAAAATCCATGTCGCCACAACCGCATCACTGAACCGTACCGGGTTTCCCGGAGAGCTCATTAGTTGACTCCGGCCACCATGGCTGGAGCGTTCTTCGCCTGATAGTACTGCTCTTGGTACTCGACCGGTGGCACGTCACCGATCGAGCTGAGCAGCCGCCGGTTGTTGAACCAATCCACCCATTCGAGCGTCGCAAACTCCACGGCCTCGGCATGTCGCCAGGGTCCGCGTCGGTCGATTACCTCGGTCTTGTAGAGGCCGATCACAGACTCGGCGAGGGCGTTGTTCCACGCATGCCGCGATGAACAACCACGCGCCATCGGCGTAGTCACCCAGCCGCATCCTAGTGAAAATCTTCCGGGGCAGGAATGCGCCAGCAGGCGATCTTGGCGGCCACGTAGGCGCCGGTTGATCATACCTGCATCGGGTATACTCGTCTCGCATCGTGGCGATTCAAGGATTCGCCAGTCGGGCCGTCGAGCGCTTTTTTGCGGATGGCACCCGGCCCGGCGGCGGCGGCTGGACGCGGGTCGCCCGGATTGCGTACCGAAAACTCGACATGCTCGATTACGCCAACGCGCTGAACGACCTGAGGTCGCCGCCCGGAAATCGACTGGAGAGCCTCACGGGCCACCTAGCGGGTCTGCACAGCATCCGGATCAACGACCAGTGGCGTGTCGTCTTTCGCTGGACGGTGGACGGACCAAGGGATGTGGACATTCGTGACTACCACTGAATCCTGAAAGGGAGACCTTTATGGCAGTCCTGCGGCAACGACGTGAACCCACAAGCCCTGGAGAGATCCTCCGTGAGGAGTTTCTCTTGCCGCTCGGCATGACGCAAAAACGGCTTGCCGAGCATCTCCGCTGCGACGTCAAGGTGGTTAACCGACTCGTGAACGGACGGACATCTGTAAGCGCGACGATGGCGCTGAAGCTCGGAGCGACGTTCGGAACGACACCCGAGTTCTGGCTCAATGCGCAGAAGGCCGTGGACATCTATCGCGCCTTGCGCCACGGTCTAGATCTGCCGCGACCGATCGTGCAAGTGGGCTAACACGCGCCCCATCCGCGCATAGAACGGCGCGCACAGCTCCTCAACGAAGGCATCGAAGCCGGCCGCGTTCAGAATCTGGTTCAGCCGCTCGTAGAAGGGATGCCCGCCGCCCTGGGGCAGGTCCGCCGTCGCCACCCACATCGCCTGTTGGGACCCGTCGTCGCGGGTCGTGCCCATCGCCATGGGCCTCAGTCTAGTACAGAGGATCGGTCCTGTCGATCCCGGCAAAACCGACTTTCGCCACAGGCTGCTAGTCGAGACCCTCGCCAGTCTGATCCAGCCTGATTGCTCCGGTATCAGCATCCCTTGCGAGCAGTTTCTGGACGGCCTTCCCCAGCACGTGGTCACGCGGCACCGGACCCCAGTGTCTGCTGTCGGAGCTGTTACGCCGATTGTCGCCCATCACGAAGACATGCCCGTCGGGCACAACCTGCGGATCCAGAGACTCCGACGAGGGCTGCACCCCTTCCGGCTCATCGAAACGGATTCCGTCAACGTACACCACTCCATTTTCGATTGTCACAATCTGCCCCTCGATCGCGATGCATCGCTGGACGAATAAGCGCTCCCGGTTCCCGGGGAATTCGAAGGCGACGATGTCTCCCGGATCCGGCAGGCGGTCATCGTAGGCGTGCAGGTCCAGAAGGATACGCTCCCCGTCCACGAGAGCCGGCGCCATGGCCTCACCGACAACCACTGAGTACGTCAGCGAAATGTAGTAGGAGGACACCTGGCCGAGCGCATTCGACGTCAGCAGCAGGGAAACAGCCGCCAGGTAGCGTGGCCAGCGGCGTTTCACGTCCGGCACACCCGAGGAAGTGTGTCGCGCGGCAACAAACGCATCCCGGCACTGGTAGAAGTAGAAGACAGGCATCCAGGGCGCGGCCAACGCGAGATTGAAAGGAGCCATGGCAGTCTCCCTCGCCACGAGAAACGTCAACCACAAGGTGCCCCAGCTGAGAATATTGAAGACGAACCCCTTCCCGTACTGTCGGTTGTAGACGTGACCCAGCCCCGGACAAAGAACTGCCAGTATCACGGCTACCCACCGTGCTCGTGACGACCCTTTCATGCCGTCATGCATCCCTTGGCGCTGTTGCACGAATCGTCACTGCCCGCACGATGTCCACCGACAGGATCCTCACCTGCCGATCGGCTGGCGACCTTCCAGCCGGTTTCGTCGGGCGTGCGCATTCCGGTGAAATCGATCGCCCGTTCCGGTGAAATCGATCACCTGTTCCGGCGCAAATCGATCACCTGTCAGAGCGAAGCGACACGGGACGAAATCATGAGTTTCGGTTCTCCGTTCGCGCCGACGGCCGGCCTCTCTTTCGCATGGAGTCTCCTTTCAGCTCGAGCTTGTAGGCATTGTGGACGAGACGGTCGAGAATCGCGTCGGCGAGGGTCGGGTCACCGACGACGTCATGCCACTTGTCGACGGGAAGCTGGCTGGTCACGACCGTGGAGCGCACGGCGTGGCGGTCCTCGAGGAGCTCAAGCAGGTCGTGACGGTCCTCCGCGCTGAAGGGGGTCAGCCCCCAGTCGTCGATCACGAGGACGTCGGTTAGCGACTTGAGCAGCTTCGGGTAGCGTCCGTCGGCTCGCGCAATGGCCAGCGCACTCAGCAGCCGGGACACGCCGAGGCACAACGCGCTGTGTCCGTTGCGGCAGGCGCTGTGGGCGAGGGCGCACGCTATCCAGCTCTTACCCACGCCGGTTGGCCCGCAGATCAGGACGTTGAGATGCTCGCGGACCCAGCGTCCATCGGCGAGCGAGAGGACCAGTTGCCTGTCGAGCCCGCGCGGGTGCCGGAAGTCGATGTCCTCGATGCAGGCGTCGTGCTTGAGCCGGGCTCGTCGCAGCCGGTTGGTGAGCTGTCGCGAGTGGCGCTCGGTGAGTTCGCGGTCGACGAGCAGCCCGAGCCGTTCCTCGAACGAGAGGGCGTCCACCTCGGTGGAGGCGAGCTGTTCAGTCAAGGCTCTGGCCATCCCGGCGCATCGTAGCTGCTGGAGCTTGTCCACGGTCGGATGAGTCAGCATGTTGCGGTTCCTTTCGGGAGTCACTGGTAGTACAGGGCGCCGCGGATGTTGTCGTGCCTGACCGGGTCGGCGCGTTCGAATGGCTTGGCGGCGGTCGCGTCGAGTCGGTGCTGGAGGATCGATTCGACGCTGCGGTAGCTGTAACTGCCGATGGCGAGCGTCCGTGCGGCGGCCGCTTCCATGCGGGCGTCGCCGTAGCATCTGGCCAGCCGCAGGAGCCCGAGGCAGGAGCGGCAGGCCTGCTGGGGATGACGGCCGGCGTTGAGGACGGCGGTGACCAGGGCGGCGGTCTGGGGCCCGACCTTCGCGGCCCGGCGGATGAGGCACTCGGGCGTCCATTCACCCATCTGGCGGTGTTGCTCCGGCATGTGCTCCGGCGCGGTGGTATGACGCCCCTGGTGCGAGGAGCGGACGTGGCTGGCCGGCAGGGGGCGCAGCGCCGGCCGGTCGAGCTGCTCGAAACACGAGCGTCGCGAGCCCGGAAGCTTGCGAAACGGTCGCGTGTTGAGCCGTTCGAGCAGCTTGGCGATCGCGGCGTTCAGTTCGGCCAGCGACAAGAACGTCCGATGGCGAAGCGCGGCGAGTATCCACCGCTCGACCACCTGGACTGCCACCTCCACCTTCGCCTTGTCCCGGGGACGACGCACCCGTGCCGGCAGCACCGCCACGCCGTAGTGGCGGGCGAGGTCGTGATAGCTCGGATTCAGGTCCGGCTCGTAGCGAAAGCGCGCACGTGCGACGCCGTCCAGTCCGGCAGGGTCTGCGTCCAGGTCGCCTCGGCGAAGGTGTAGTTCGATGCCCCGAGTACGGCCACGAAGACCTGTGCCTCGCGCACCTTACCCGTCTCGGGCTCGACCACCGGCACCGTCTGACCCGCGTAGTCGACGAACAGCTTCTCGCCGGCTCGGTGCTCCTGGCGCATCACCAGGTCGAGCTTCCCGGCCCAGGCCCGGTACTGCTCGCAGAACCAGCTGTACTGCAGCCCTCCGGGTGGAGCGCCTTGTACTCCTGCCACAGCAACGACAGCGTCACACCCTTCCGCCCCAACTCCCGGTGCACCTCGCTCCACTCCGGCAGCGGACGCGACGGGCTGCTCGGCGGCAATGCCGGAAACAGTCGCCGTTCCAGCCCGACGTCGTCGATCGCCTCGGGTACCGGCCAACTCAGCCCGGACCCCTCGGCACGGCGCAGGTAATCGGCCACCGTCGACGGCGACGTCCCCACGCTGCGAGCAATCGCCCGGATGCTCAACGCCGCGGCAAAGTACAGCCGCAGCACCTCTCGAATCTCGCGCATCGACAACCTCCTGTTCGCCAGTGTTCGTCCCTCCTGCAAAAGCACGAAGGGTCTCACAGCCGGCCGGTTGTCCCGCGCCGTTCAGCTCTAACTCAGGTGATCGCTTTGGACCGGAATCAGTGATCGGATTCGACCGGAATACGCACGATGCGGTCAAACAGCGACAAGACCGTGTTGCGCGACTTCGTGCACTGGGCGATCAAGCACCGTGAACCCCATCTTGTCGCGAAGGCCCAAGGCAGTACCTTTGCAAGCAATTGGGCAGAACGACTTGAAGTCACTCTTGATCCCCCTCCCGCCGCTGGACGAGCAGCGGCAGATCGTGGACATCCTGAACCGGGCCGCGAGGATCGAGGCGCCGCGGAGGCAAGCAGTCGAGCGCTTGCGGGAGTTCGTGCCGGCGCTGTTCGCCAGGATGTTCGGCGATCCGGTTGAGAACCCGATGGGGTGGCCACCTCCGTCAGCACTTGCTGCTGACCGCCGACCCGCCCTGAGCAGCGCATCGTCGACCAGGCGCTGTAGGTCAAAAACCGCTACGTGCGTCTCCACGTCGATCAGCCGACGCGTCCGCGATAGCGTCGAGTGATCCGGCGCCATCTCGGTCACTTCCAGGTCCAGGAAGGACCGAAGGCTCAGAGAATCGGCCACCCGCCACGCAATCCCGCGCTCCGACGACAGGCCCTCGACCGCACACAGTCCCTCGACGAAGGCGTCGAACCCTGCCTCATCCAGGACCCGGTTCAAACGCTCGCGACGCGAAGGCGCCGCGGGCCTCGTGGAAAACTTCTGCCACAAGCCACGCGAGGGCGGCGGGCGGGCCAGCCTTGCTCTTCACAGAGCGCGGGTCGGCTAGCGGCGGCCAGGGAAACAGTGAGGGTCGCGGGGCGTTGTCCCGCGTGCACACCCTGACCACCGCGAAATTGGACCGCGCTTGCAGCAGAGTCCATGCGCGCCGAGGCACGCGAGCCGGATGACACCACCAGGCACTGAACCCGCGACCAGCGCGCAACATCGGCCCCTTGAACGTTGTCCAAAAGATCGCTATTATTTCGGACACAGGAGCGTCATGCCATGTCCACCGCACGAGCCGTTCGAGCCAGCATACGCAAGCTGCCGACGGGAAAGCCCTTCACGAGCGAGCGCTTTCTGAAGCACGGCTCGCGCAGCGCCGTCGACCGGACGCTTTCGCGCCTCGCCGGCCGGGGCGAAATCCAGCGTCTTGCCCGCGGCGTCTTCGTCCGCCCCAGGACAAGCCGCTTCGTGGGCACCGTCCTCCTCGACGTCCTCGAGGTGGTCGAGGCCATCGCGCGGAACAATGGCGAGACGGTCCAGGTCCACGGCGCGGAAGCCGCGCGCCGGTTCAAGCTCAGTACCCAGGTGCCGACCGCGCCCGTGTTCCATACCAGCGCATCGAGCCGCACCATCCAGATCACCAACATCACCGTCAGGATGGTCCACACCTCAAACCGCCGGCGGCTGCAATTCGCCGGCGAGGCGACGGGCGCCGCGCTCTCCGCCCTCTGGTATCTCGGCAAGAACAACGTGACCCCGGAGACGGTCGCCACGATCGAGGCCGCTCTCGGCCCGGCGGAATTCCAGAGGCTGCGCTCGGCAAACATGCCGGCGTGGATGGCCAAGGCTCTCGCCGCCGCCGCCCGGGACAGGCTCCATGGCTGAGGCATTCCTGTCCCTCGACGCCCGCGAGCGCGCCGACATACTCCGGACCATCGCCGCCCGGTCCGGGCGGACGGCCATCATCCTGGAGAAGGACATCTGGGTCTGCTGGGTCCTCCAGGCCCTCTTCTCCATGGCCGACCCCCATCCCATGGCCTTCAAGGGCGGCACCTCGCTCTCCAAGGTTTACCGCATCATCGACCGGTTTTCCGAGGACGTGGACGTCACCCTTGACTACAGGGCCTTCAACGACGGTTTCGACCCCTTTGCAGACGGCGCCAGCCGGAACCAGATCAGGCTCTTCAGCGAACGCCTCAAGGACCGCGTCGCGGACTACATCCACGACGTCGTGGCACCCGCCCTCGGCGCCGCCGCCGACCGCCTTGCGGCCGACGGCCAGCACGACATCCGCATCGGCGACGACGGCGAGACGATCCGTTTCGCCTATCCGTCCGCGGTCGAAGACCCGCACGGCTATGTCCGGAGTGAAGTCCTGCTGGAATTCGGCGGACGCAACGTCATCGATCCGAACGAGCAGCACACGATCACTCCCGACATGGCCGCCCTGACCCCCGACCTCGACTATCCCGCCGCGACCGTGACGGTCCTCTCTCCGGTACGCACTTTCTGGGAGAAGGCCACGCTGATCCATGTCGAGTGCCACAGGCGCCGGCTCGCGAACCATCCCGAACGACTCTCTCGGCACTGGTTCGACCTGACACGCCTCGCCGCCCACGATATCGGCCGGGCCGCGCTCGCCGACCGCGAACTCCTGGAGGATGTCGTCCGGCACAAAAAGGTGTTTTTCCACGCCGGTTACGCCGACTACGATCAATGCCTCGCCGGCCGGCTGCGGCTCGTCCCCGACGACGACCAGCTTCCCAGCCTGCAAACCGACTACGACGCCATGCGCACCGCCGCCATCGTCGGCGACGACGCACCCGGGTTCGACGCGCTGGTCGAAGAAATCCGCATCCTCGAAGCCGACGCGAACCGCCCCGGCTGAATACGGACGGTCACCGGCTCGCTTCGCAGCCGGCCCGCTTCCGGCCGCGCACGCTGCCCTGCTGCACAGCCGGCCCGCCGTCCGCCGGGGTTACCCTGCCGCACGAGCCAGTACCACGCGATCCACACCGGGGCGCTGAGCACCACCTGATCAACGACAATTATTTTTGCCGGTTGCCGAGGACGGGATTGGCCGGTTCATGGGTGATGGCGGCAGCGTGTGAGACTGCCCGTTTTCCTTACGAAGGACGGGTTGGTCACGAATGCACAGGTTCGGCGATTGCGCGAGAATCGGATGTCCGGAAAGACATTGGCGGCAGCGGCGGCGGCGGCCGGGATGAGCGAGCGGACGGCGCGCACGTGGCAGCGCGGGGCGTTGCCGTCGACGGCGAAGGCGCCGCGGACGTGGCGGACGCGGGAGGACCCGTTCGCCGATGTGTGGCAGTCGGAGGTCGTGCCGCAGCTGGTGGCCGATACCGACGGCCGGCTGCAGGCGCTGACGCTGTTCACAGTGCTGTGCCGGCGGCATCCGGGTCGCTTTCAGGCGGGGCAGCTACGGACGCTACAGCGGCGGGTCCGCGATTGGCGGGTGGAGTACGGCCCGGACCGCGAGGTGTACTTCGAGCAGGTGGCGGTTCCGGGTCGGGAAGCGGCGTTCGACTTCACCGACGCGAGCGACCTGGGGGTGACGATACGGGGCGTGGCGTTCCCGCATCTGCTGTTCGAGTGGGTGCTGAGCTACAGCAAGTGGACGTATGTGGGGCTGGCGCTGAGCGAGACGTTCGAGGCGTTGGTGTCGGGCCTGCAGGGCGCGTTGTGGATGCTGGGCGCGGTCCCGGCAGTGCTGCGACACGACAACCTGTCGGCGGCGACGCACGAGCTGAAGCGTAGCGGTGGGCGCCAGCTGACGGCGCGGTTTCAGCAGGTGATGGACCACTACGGGCTGCGCTCGTCGCGGATCCAGCCGGGGAAACCGCACGAGAACGGCGTGGCCGAGCAGGCACACTTCCGGACGAAGACGGCCATCGAGCAAGCGTTGCTGCTGCGGGGCGACAGAGATTTCGCGGACGAGTCGGCGTACCTGCGCTTCGTGCGGGCGGTCCTCGACGAGGAGCGGAATAGGCCGGCGGCGGCACGGTTGGCCGAGGAGCGTTTGTATCTGCAGCCGTTGCCGACGGCTCGCATCCCCGAGTACACGACGTTCCAGTGCCGGGTGCTGTGCACGATGCCGCGGCTGCGGGGTGCGGCGGACCACCGGATCGATTACCGCCACATCATCGGTAGCCTGGTCCGCAAGCCGGGCGCGTTTGCCCGGTATCGCTTCCGGGAAGAGCTGTTCCCGTCGCTGACGTTCCGGGCCGCCTATGACGCGCTGGGGCGAACGCACGGCGAGCGGGCCGACGTCGAGTACGTGCGCCTGCTGCACTTGGCGGCGACGACCAGTGAGCGTCAGGTCGAGGCGACGCTTCGGGCTCGGCTCGATGCTGGCGACACGTGCGCGTACGCCAGCGTCCAGGCCGAAGTGCGGCCACCAGTCCCGACCGTGCCGGTAGTACATATACCCCGCCCGGATCTGGCGCAGTACGACGCTTTGTTGACCGGAGGTCTCCACGGATGACGGTGCCGAGCACGCAGGTGACGACGCTGCTGACGCAGTTCAACCTGACGACGGCGTCCGAAGAGCTGGTGCCGCGATTGACGCAGGCCGGACACCACGACGCGCTGCCGGTGTTGCTGGAAGTCTTCGAGGCCGAAGCCGAGGCGCGCCGCCAGCGCCGGATTGCCCGGCTGCGACGGGCTTCGCGTCTGCCGCCCGGCAAGACGTTCGAGACGCTCGACACGGGTCGGTTGCCGGGCCCGCTGGTGCAGCAGTTGAAGACGCTTGCCAGCGGGGCGTTCCTCGAGACGGCGACCAATGTGCTCGCCTTCGGTCTGCCCGGCGTGGGCAAAAGCCACGGGTTGTGCGCCGTCGGGCACGCCCTGGTCGAGGCCGGCCGCAGCGTGTTGTGCGTCCCGGCCTACGCCCTGGTGCAGGAATTGCTCGGCGCCAAACGTGACCTCGACCTGCCGCGGGCCCTCCGCAAGCTCGACCTCTTCGAGGTGATCTTGCTCGACGATCTGGGCTACGTGCAGCAGAGCCCCGACGAAGCCGAGGTGCTGTTCACGCTGCTCGCCGAGCGCTATGAGCGTCGCTCGATGATGGTGACCAGCAATCTGGTCTTCAGCCAGTGGGACCGGATCTTCCGCGACCAGATGGCCACGGCCGCGGCGATCGACCGCCTGGTGCACCACGCCGTGGTGCTCGAGTTCGACGTGCCGAGCTTTCGAACGGATCCGTCGCGCCCAACGTCGCCGCCATCGCCACCGCCCGTGCCTCGCGGCCGGCCGCCGGGGCCGCTGTTGCCGCGGCGTCGCCGACCTGCGAGCTCCTGAGCGTCTCCGGTCCGGAAGCGATCACGGCTTCGACCGAGACGTTCACGGCGCACATCTTCTCGCGGGCTCGCGTAGCAACCACCAGCCCCTCCCTTCGGTAGCCGCGCGCTCGGCTACCGCACTCCGTGAACGTCCCCAAGCGGACGTTCACGGAGTGCGGTCTTCTGCGTCTTCAGAACCCGCAGCAACCCCCACCGAACGGTGCGTCGTCGAACGAGCAGCCGTCCGAACCGGCAAGAATAGTTGACGTTGAGCGGCAGAAGTACTTGACGCCAAACAATCAACTGATACGTATGGGGATGAAGTCGTAGAAACGCGGTCGCGCGGGCAGCTGATCGTCCATGGCCCGGTGATCTACGTTCCGGATCCGTTTCGGACGATCGATTCCGCGCGGACCGAAGTGGAGCGGGTGCTGTTGCCCATATTCGTGAAGCACCACCGGTTCGCCGGACATCGCGAGTACCGGTTTACTATCTGGGCGGAAGAGGAACCTTCGGAGTGCGTGGTCGACCTGAGCATCTCGTGCGCGATGTTCGGCTCGCTTGAGGAGCGGCCGCCGGAATCGGCGCGCCTGTCCGATGCAGGACGCGTGGCCGAATGCGACTCAGAGCGGACCGAGCTGCCGGATGTGGGCGAAGACACGGATCGAGACTCCCCGAGCCAAGAACCGCTGGACTCGACGTCGGATTGGTTCTGGCCCGGTCTTCTCGGGAGCGGTGACAATCCCACAACGCCGTTGAGCAGGACAATCGATCCCGCCGAGTTCGCCCAGAATCCGCGGGCGGCCACGACTGCAGCGGCCTTGTCGGCGCTCCGGTCCAAGGTGCAGCAGGTCCGGGGCGAGCGACGAAGGAAGGCGGCGAGTTCAGCTTGGCATGCCGAACCCTGGATAAGCCACCTCTGCAAGAGGTTCGTGGACCCCATCGGCGGCGTTTCGATTACCGACGATGACATTTTGGTCGTCTCGCTGAAGTTCCCCGAGGGTGTCGACGCCGAGGCGAAGATGGCGTTCGGGCCAACCGGTGCGCATGTGTATGCCGTCAAGGGGCGCAAGCAGCAGCTGATCTCGCACAGTCTCTCTCCCGATACGCCTGCCGTGCCGACATCGCTCGGAAGAGAGCTGTCTCGGCTGGGTCTGATGCCTTGGCCCGAACGCGACGCAGTCGCGAAATAGGGGTCGTGTACGTCACGTTGTGCAAAAGCCTAGCTGTGACCCTTCAACAGGTTGTCCCTTGAGAGCGGCAGTCGGCCAATGGAAAGCCCAAACCCCCATCAGCCGACTCGGGCTGAAAGGGGACAACGTGCTGAGGTTCCACACAGGCCGGATTCAACGCGAGACCATGGAAAGATTGGCCTCTAGGGCGTCCAAGAAACCAGGCGGGTACTTGAGGCGTCCCTCGCGAGCCCTCCTGGCAAAACCCCGCAGTGCTCTTTGCGACAAGTTCGGCCAATGCTCGGTTGCGAACGCGGAAATCCGTCCGCGGCGTCTTCGCACCGGATATTCCGTCACGCGCGCGGCAACTCTGCGCCCGTCCACGTTCCAGGCAGCAGTGGGCCACGACCTGGCCGTGTCGAGCGGTGCGTCCCCGCTGGCGTCGTAGCAGCCGGGCTCCGCCAATCGATGGCCGATCCACTCCGCCACTGGTACGGACACCGCATTCCCGAGCAGCCGCCATCTGTGCCGCTGGGTGGACTTCGCACGCAGCACTGACGTCCAGCCACCGGGAAATCCCTGAAGGCGTTCCACGGCCTCGATCGTCGGCGTCGCGACTCGGCCCGACGGCAACAGTACGGCCGGCGGACACGGAATCGCCAGCGTCGAGCCGGCTTTCAACGGTGGTACGGCATCGGCTGTCAAGCCGTGACCCGTCCGTCCCTCCGTCCAATAGAATCCTATAGGGTGCGCCATATCGACATCTGGCCATGTCCTGACTCCGGCGTCGTCGGCGAGGAGCACGTCTCGAGGATCGTATGATTGACTAGCGACAACGAACACGCGCCGACGGCGTTGGGGAAGGCCGAACGCACGGCTGTTGACGACACGATATGCCCACCGGTAACCGCGCTGCTCCAGTCGATCGAGGATGTGCTCGATAGCCGAGCCTTTCCCCAGATGCAGCATGAAGTAAACGTTTTCGATTACGACCCAACGGACGGGATGTCGATCGAGTAGTTTGAACAGCTCGCCGACGACCGTGCTTCTCCGGCCGTCGATCCCTTTCTTGTCTCCTGCCATGGACAAGTTCTGGCACGGGAACCCTGCCGTGACGACCTCGGTACCGTTGGGAAAACCATCAAGCGTCGCGACGTCTGCATGGAATTCAATGCCCGGCCAGCGTTGCCGGAGCACCAATGACGCGGGCTCGTTGTTCTCGCACAGTAGGATCGTGCGATGACCCGCCCGCTCAAGCCCCAATTCGAAGCCGCCGACCCCGGCGAACAGACCTGCAATCAACATGACGTCGAGCTGTCACCCCGACGAAAAGCGTTCGCGCCGTCGACGATGCTGGGGCCTCAAGGATGACGCGCCGTGTTCGCTCGACCGCCGGAACGACCACCGATCACCGACTCGACGAATCCGTCGACGATCTCCATCGGGTGTGCGGAGTCTACACGATGCCTGTAGTCGCCGGTAGGATACTGGACGCCATCGGCTGGCACGTCGACGCCGATCTCACCAACCTCCGGCTCCTTGAGCCGGCAGCCGGCAACGGGGAATTCGTCGTGCAGTCTGGAGAGCGTCTGGTCGCATCCTGCCGTGCGCGAGGCATGGAGCCAACGATTCAACGGCTTGGTCCGCGAATCACCGCCTTCGAGCTGCATGCTCAAACCGCCGCCGAGGCGAAGGAGCGCGTTGGGGTTTCTCTTCAGGCGAGCGGCATTCATCGCACGACCGCGTTGGCGTGCGCCGCTGCGTGGATCCGCAACGCCGATTTCCTACTGTCCGAAACACCGGCGGCGGACCACACTCACGTCGTCGGCAACCCACCGTACATAAGGTGGTCAAAAATACCGACACCCCTAAAATCGATCTACGAGGAACGTCTTCCGCGACACCTCACCCGTGGCGATCTGTTCCTGCCGTTCCTCGACCGCGCCTTTAAACTCCTCCAACCCGGCGGCCAATGCGGGTTCCTCTGTTCCGATAGATGGATGTACATGGCGTTCGCGGAGCGTTTTCGAAGGGAATGGTTGCCGTGGCTGGACATCGTTTCCAACGAACCCGTGAACGCGGCGGAAGTCTTCAATCAACGCGTCAACGCGTATCCAACGGTATTGATCGCATCGAAACGTGCCAAAAAAAAGCCGGTGTATCCACCGGCGATTCACAACGCGCGTACGACTCTAGAGGAACTTCAATATGCCATAAGGGTCGGGCCGGCACTCGGCCACACCCCTGCGTTCGTGATCCGACCCGGCGAGGATGACGTCGAGCCAGAGCTTCTGCATCCGTGGATCGACTGTTCTGAAGTCTTGGAAGGTTCGGTTACGTGGCAGGGACGCCACGTCATCACCATGTTCGATGATGACGGCAACTTGGTGGACCTGCAACGCTTTCCACGCCTCGAACGTCGCCTAAAGCGGTTCTCCGTCGAATTGACGAGACGTTCGATTGTCCGAAACGGAGCCCCGTGGTACCGGACGATAGACAGAATACGAACAGTCGACTGGCTACGTCCGAAGCTGCTGGTCCCAGAGCTGGCTAAAGTCCCACGCGTCGCGATTGACCGCTCCGGCGCCGTGCCGTCGCATGGCGTCTACGCGATATTCGCGCCGCATGACCGCATCGAGGATCTTTACGAAATCCTCCGTGACGGTGGCTTAGCGCGAGCACTCGAAGGAATCGCGCCGCGACTCAAGGGAAACTGCACACGCTCCTATAAGCGGTTTCTGCTACGCGTTCGGATCTAGCATTCTATTGAGTTTCCGATTGTATTCGCGCGCATGATTTGCTTCCTGAAAGATCTCAAGCAGCAAGGTATCAATTCCGCCACGAACTCCATGCACGGCAACCACCATTGCGAGAAACATCTCCAGTGGATCGCGAGCTGGCGTCAGGAAGGCCGGATCCTTGCACGGCAACCACTGTGGCCCAAACGTGCACGCAGCATTCACAACACGTCGAGTGAACTGCACATGACTATACCCGTGACGGGTCGTAGTCGCACCCGTTTCAAATCGAAAGGCCAACCAGTTGTTTCCCGTACACTTGATGAGCAAGAACAAACGCAGAAACGTACTCGGTTCGTTGCCTGTTTTCATCGGCAGGAAAAAGCACCAATCAACATCTTCCGATGGACATTTCGGCATTGGTATGAATAGTTCTCTGTGACACTCCCCATCAAACACTCTACCGATTGTCTTCTCGACATCACGTTCACTGTCCGCGATCGCGCTGGCAAAGCACTTGCGTACGGCTTGCCGGTGCCTCGCGTTTGTGTCTCTTTTCCAGTCTTCGTACCCGCGCTTAGAGTACAACCGCATAATGTGTTTCAGGTCAGGATCGGCCATCACTTGCTCCTCACGCCCAACGCGCGAGAACCGCCGTCACACTGCCAACCGACTCCTGGGCGAGTATTTCCTTCCTTCGACGACCGCCACATGGCGCCTGTTCCAGATTCCCTCGAATTCTGTCGTGAATTCTTTCGGCTCCAATAGTCGTGCTCCGGACGAAAGCGACTTGAATCGAGACACGTCCTCGCAGAAAGCAGCGTCTACCCAGTTGGACTCGTCGGCGACGAACATCTTATTCAGTCCTTCGTCTGCCTTCAACGATTGCCACCAAAAACAAGGCGACTTCACCCAAATCGAACGTGTGAATGACGCGCGTGCTAGATGCTTGCGGTAGATTCCTTCCGACAATCCGAAGGGTCGCCTCGGAGTCAAAACGGCCTTGTTCCATTGTTTCAACCTACCGGCATTGCTACCGAGAAGAAACGGCATACGCATGAGGAGATGCGGCACGTCCACGAGCACGTCCTGCGGGCCAAGAAGATCTCGGCGGATCCATCTGTCGACTTCGGCGGCAACGACGCGAGCGACGACCCGGAGGGCCGTATTTCGTTCTGTCGGACTCTCAGAGTCAATCTTCGATGCCAGTTCTTGCCGCTCTTGTCGGATTGGCAGGGATCGGCATGATCTCTCAAAAAACTCCCTAAACGTAACAGTCCCGATCGACCCATCCTCCGTTTCTGGTGATAACGCCCCCTTGGCATGCCTTGAGAGATAGTCGATTTGGTCCGCAGAAAACGATAACGCTTCCAGCACGGGCTCGCTAAGGTGCTCCGTGACGAAGGCTATTTGCCTACGACGCCTAGTTGGTGTCTCGTTCAAAAACGGCCAGTACCAAGGCTGAAAATGGTTGACTCCGGCTCCTGGGCGTGCGCGCCATAGGGCAGGGTTCGCAAGATGGTCAGTATTCAAGGCAACATCCGCTTGCGTGTGATAATCACCAATAAGATGACGGAGGTCGAAGTCGACCTCTGGATTCTTGTTCAGCGATAGGATATAGGGTGTACTCGTAAAGGCTCGGATGTAACCTGCAATAGATTCGGCCGTGTGGCGTGCACCAGAAACGCCTAGAGCAGCTAGGTTGTTGTCGAGAATAACAATGTCGACATCAGAATGCTCAAACACCGTACCTTTGAGTGGTGCAGCTGATCGTGTCAATTCTCCACTGAGCACGCGGCGAGCGTGCTCAAAGAGCGCGTCGATGCCGTCCTTCAGCGTCTTCCCAAAGGCGCCGATGGCCTCATGGCCACCCTTGGAAGTTGCGATCTCGTTCAGAGTGTCGGCGCCTGTGTCTTCATAGTCGTCGCAGACGAGAATCTTCATTCCGGTGCTCCCGTCCAAAATATTTCGACAGTGGTCGCAAATCCCATCTTGGGTTGGACAAAGGCAGTTCGAACCGATCGACGTTGGGCGATCATGCGGACGATTGCCAAACCAAGTCCCTGACCACCCATGGCAATCGATCGATTCTGCTCGCTGATGCGAAGCCGGCGTTGAAATGGCTCGAACAGCCTCTCCGAGTCATCCAGGGGGACATCGAGCCCGACGCCGGTGTCGCTGACACGAAGCCATTCGCGAGCCCGTCGACCGCGACCGCCGTCGAAGGAGATGGAGGATTCATTGGAGTCGAGCATGGCATTCCAAGCGTTCGACAGCAGGTTCTGAAGTATCGCATTCCACTCGGAGAACGATCCGCGGGGAAACCGGAGTTGCCTTGGAATCGCGGCGAGATCGAACTTGATGCCTGGCATCAATGGTGCGATTGCGCGAACGACTTGGCGAACCACTGAACGTACGAGAAGCCGATCCGTCGCTTCGAGATCCTCGTTGGAAAGCAGCGGGGCGAACAACTCCTGAAGCGCATGGAAACGGCGACTGGCTTCGACGATGGCTTCAGCGATCTCTACGAGGTCCGGGGCCTGGGAAGCTGCGGCGATTGCTCGCAGTTTGTCGCCGGTCCGCGCAAGGAATCGAGTCTCGCGAGCCAGTTCGTGATTCAGCGCGAGCGCCGTCATGCCGGCCGTTGCGAGGGGTGCCAACATCTCAGCACGGCGATCGATGACGTCTTCTTGAGCGGCGGCGACGGTCCTTGCCGCGACAATCTCTCGCCGGAGTTCCCGATATGCGGGGGCCGGGACTTCCTCCCGGTTGTCATCGAGGATTGCGATCGCGCGGTCGTAGGTTCGGGACGGCGGTTCCTTTGCGGGTGTCTTTTCGGCCGCTTGAACTCTGAGTAGGCAATATCTATTCGCGTAGAAGTCAAGGGACCAACGAACCACATCGTGGAGTTGATCGAAGGCTGAATTGTCGGCGAGTCTGTCGCGACCGGGTGACATCTGGAGGCAGGCCCCGGGCTCTGCGTTGTGCCGGTCGGCGACGGAACGTTCATGGCTGGTATCGATCTCCACGGAGCCGAAGATCCGACCCGGTGCTGGAAGGTCTAGCAGATACCGTTCGCGTATGTGCAAGGTGGGAGGAAGGAGCGTTGACACGACCAATCGGCGTCCTTGATCCGTTGCTATGTTCAGCCAGTCGTGCTCGGCGCCGTAATACGGAAGGCGGAATCCGCCGTCATAAACGGACACGTTGCCGAAGTCATGAAGATACTTCCTCATGTCCTTGACAGATATTCCGCCGGGTTGCCGACGTTTCGCCTTGAAGATAAGGATCTCGAATTCTGCACGGTCGATTGCAGGTGTTCCAGTTTGTCTTGGGCCTACGGGTAATGTGACGTCTTCCCGGAAGGAGTTAGCCGCTTCGATACGCTCTGGATAACCCGCCTTGAATTCCACGGATACCGTGGCCCTGCTCTCCTTGGATCGACCATCGATTACCGCCCCGTGAATGCGCGCCTTCCAGTTGTCGAACAAGGCGTTCTGGAATTTGCCGAACGCTTCCTTTGCGCGTTCGATGCCGGGGGCGTGGATGTCGACGTAGAAGTCTTGTGCGGTCCCGCTTACGGAACGGCTGCTGGACCGTCTGAACGGCGATTGCAGCATCCAGACGTGTTTTCCCAGATTACCGATCTCGGCGGTGTCCCACGTCGACCTCAGGCCGTTCAGAATAATTCGTGTGCCGGTATTCCGGTTGCCCGGGTACTCCCGCTCGCCTGGTTGCATGTCCCAAAGAACGCTAAAAGTATCGATTCCCTCGCCACGCCGAATACCGGTCCAGTCAATGAATGCATACAGAGAGCGCGACGTTTCGTCGGCCGACGTGCTTTCGAGCGTCATCTCATCGGCCAAGAACTGGACGGACAGACGCCCAAGTCCCTTCGATCCTGTCATCGGCCGGCGAAGGCGTCTCGACGTCTTTTCGTCGGACTTGTGGGTGGTCCCGATGCGCATCCAGCGTTCGTGAAATTCCCGCTCGGATATGCCGTGGCCGTTGTCGGACACGGTTATCTTGTCAGCGCTGAACTCGATCCTGCACGCCGTCGCGTCCGCGTCGTACGAGTTCTTGACGAGTTCGGCCAAGGCGATATATGAACGACCGATCAGGCGGTCACCCAGCTCGCGGAGCAACGCCGCGTCGACCGTGAATGCGGTGGATTCCACTTGTTCAGCGCTGGCCGGAGGGCGGAATCAAGTCGGACACTGGGACGTACATTGTCATCGAGCAAAGAGGCGCGGGCGATGAACCGTGACCGGCTCTGGGTCGGCGCGCCGATCGACGCCGCGCGGTCGGCGCTGATGCGTCGAGTGGGCGGAAAGAACACCACCCCTGAGCGCGCCGTCCGCCGTGCTGCCCACTCGCTGGGCTACCGCTTTCGCGTTCACCGCCGGGACCTGCCGGGCACGCCGGATCTGACGTTTCCGCGCCTGCGTAAGGTGATCTTTGTGCATGGATGCTTTTGGCACCGGCACGAGGGCTGTGTCCGAACGACGACGCCGAAGACGCGCGCCGGGTATTGGTGCGAGAAGTTCGAACACAACATTGAGCGTGATCGAAGAAACATCGCGACGCTAAGCGCGCTCGGCTGGGACGTGCTGGTAGTGTGGGAATGCGAAACGTTCGACCGAACGTAATTGCTCGCCACGTTGTCGAGTTTTCTCGACTGAACTCCCGCTCGATCCGGTCCGGAACCATGTCGTTGTCGTCGAATTACGTCGAAGACGCCGAGAGTCCGCGTTCGTCCTCACGGTTGTAATCGTCGGACGCCGCAGTGCAGGAGAACCGATAGTCCTGCTCGCGATCGCAACGGTGCAATGGTACTTGATCGTGCGCTTGAGGATGTCAGTCGTGGTCTCAGTCAGCCTGCGGAGGCTGCAGGCGGTGTCGCCGTCGTAGGCGCCTGTCAAGGTTCACGTCCCGCCGTTAGTCACGCGCTGTTCCCCGGCGGAGTTGGCCACACGTACGCGTGCGCTCGTGGGGTCGTTCGTCTTCTTTTGGGTCGCTCCCACTGTCGTTGCTGGCGTCGGCCCTTTCCCACTGGTCGGTTGGCGACGATCGCCAGCTGCGATTCGTCGGGACGGTAGAGCAGATCGTTGGCGAGCCCCCCGGGCGGGGTCGTGTACGTCAGCTCACGGGTTTCGGAGGCGGATCGCAGCACGATGACGACCGTGACCAACTCCTGGGGAGGCACGCCAGGACGGCGGGGCGCGGTTGAAGGTCTTCGGGGCGCACCGTCATGCCGTGCGAATTGTCGCAGACGCACGGCAGATTCGCGTAGCCGGGCACCCGGAACCAGTGCGACGGACGCGATGTCCAACGGCTCAGTCGGCCGAGGCCAACGCAACGGGGATTCGCTGCTTGGCCGCTGCGGTGGCCGGCAGCGCCGACGGTGTGGATCTTCCGGAACGGAAAACTCGACTGGGAGCGACCAACTGCGGAGGGATCGGCGTGTAAGCGTATGCGCTACGCCGATGCCGCAGAACCGGCCGAATGGCCGGGGTCGCTCCCAGTCATAAAGGTGTGGTCGGGAGCGGTTGTCAGGGGGCGGTGATGCGAGCGTATGCCGCTGTAAACAATGGACTTGCCGCCGGCGGTCACGGTAAGGGCAAGCGAGTCCTGGCTGTAACTCTCTGCAGCTTGTCGGGTTGCACCGATTCTGCGGCATCGGCGACATCGGAATCGCGCGGCCAACACGGCGCGACCTGGCCCGGCTCTCGGTGGAAGCGAACTGCATCGAGCGGTCGATGATGCGGTCAGCGTCCCGTAATTCAAGGTTTCGACAGAAGGGGGAGGAGGCGCACCCGGTAACGGTCGGGGCTCAGTGCTACGACTGCTCCTGTCTCGATCTCCACCGCGTGCCGGCGCAGCACCTTCGCGCGCGGCGCTGCGGAATCAGTCGGCAGCAAGCGATGCGTGCGGACCAGAACCACGCCAGCGAACCGCCGTTGGTACGAGCGAGGATCCGGCTGAAGTCGAGATCGTGGGTCAGCAGGACGAACCCGAGCCGCCGTGCCCATAGGAACCCCTGCCGGTCGGAGGTCGCACCATCACCGATAGCGCTCCCGTGGCGGGCCTCGATGCCCGCGTCGGCGAGCGGCTCGATCCGCCGAGGCGACAGGTTCATGTCGATCCGGAGCTTCAACTCGAACCGCGACTGCCTGCTCCTCGCTGCGCGACGCGGCGCAGGCCAGTGCTTGGCTGATGTCGTCGCGTTCAAGGTACGGGTACGCGGTCAGCACTTCGTCCGCGTCGTGGCCCGCCGCCAGCAGCCCCACGATGGTCCCAACCGTGACGGGAAGGTCCCTGCGTGATTCCGTCCAGTCGGGCCACGGCTGCAGTATGCGCGCCGCGTGACGACGGGTCAGCGGCGGGGCGGCGGAATGGGAGGACCGCATCTCGGTGACGGCCTGCTTCCCGCAGTTGCAGCGCACTTTGACCTCGATCATGAAGAGGGCGAGGTGGTAGCCTTGAAGGCCTTGACGATGTCCGTCGAGGACATCCGGCGCGGCGATCCGCTGTGCGGGGCGACGGCGAAACGCCCATGTGGGACACAGGCGGGTTGCACTCTATCGGAAATCCATCATGGCGTTTCCTCGGTCCGTCATTTTTGAGGCCTGCCGCTTTCTCGGAGACACCATCGGCTACCACGGGGCGTTCGAGGACATGGTTTTGGGCTGGGGCCTTGACCAGTTCGATGTCCGCGACGGACCGGTCCATCAGCGGTTCCGCGGGCTCTTTCGGTTCCTTCGTGACAATCCGGAGGCCCAGTGCGATGACAGGCTCGTGACCGACGTTGTCGTGGAGAAGGCCGCCGAACACGTTTCCCCGCATTGCCCCGGGGAAGCCTTCGTTCTGGCACTGACCCGCGCTGGCTACCTCATCGAAGACGGCCAATTGCGACGGACCCTGCCCGAGGCTCTCGACGTGCCGTCCGCCGACGATGAAGTTCACCTGCTGCTTGAGCGTTACAATCTTGTTATTCCGCTCGGGCATCTCGACCAAGCGATCACCGCTCATGGCCGGGGCGATTGGGCCGCGGCCAACAGCCAGAGCAGGAGCTTTCTCGAGTCCCTGCTGGACGAGGCTGCCTATCGCCTCGCGCAGAACCCACCGCGAGGCCCGAATCAGAGCGAGGCCCGACGGGAGATGCTGGCTAACCTGCAGCCGCCATTCCTCGTCGGGGACCTGAACGAATGGGGCAACCAGGGCAAGAATCTCGTCAACGGCGTCTTCAAGAGACTTCATCCCCAGGGCGCGCATCCGGGGCTGTCCGACGACGAGGATTCCACCTTCAGGCTGCACATGGTTCTGTTGCTCGGCCGCCTGTTCCTCCGGCGGCTCGACGCCCGGCTCGCAGGCCAGCCCTGACAGTCGGCTCATCCCGCGTGCCTGCGCCGCTAGGAGGTCGTATGCTGCGCACGATCGGGCTAGCTAGAACCGCAGCTCGGATCCGAGATGGCGGGATTCACGGAGTGGCAGTCGGTGGCGCGCAGGGACCTCCTAACGCTGCCGCCGTGGGTGCTAACTGTTCTGCTAACTGTCGGTGTCCGTCTGGGTCCATATGAGTCCATTTCTGTCCGTTCTAGGGCATATGCCTGCCTGCCGGCCACCGCGTGCTAGAACGCCGAAAACCTAACTAAGCGCGCCGCGCTAGATGCGGACCTGTCGGCCGTTCAACTGCTCCGGCGATTGTTCGAAGCCTATGAACGTGAGCAGGGGCGGTCCGGCGAGTAGCGCGGCCCAGTTGCCCCTCGTCCACAGGGCAACCTAGACTTAGGTGTCAACATGCGCAAGTGGATCTGGGGCTTGGCCTTGGTCGGACTCGGGCTGTTGATGAATGAGGCCGCGTGGCAGCTCCTGATCTACCTTGCCGCGCTTGCGGTGGTGGGACTGGTAGCCGTCGGGACGGTAATGTGGGCAATCCGGTCGATTCGGAAAGGAACGGGCGGGGACTGAACGGCTGCGGTGGGCTGGATGCGTCCGCAGAGTCCCGGAAGCGCCCTTGCAGATCCTCACCATTTTACTCTCAGCGCCCCTGTAACGTGTTGCGCGGGCTTCAGTCGCGTCGGCCGAACGTGATGTGAACCGTTACCGAAGCTGCTCCGTGTTGCTCGTGCAGCCCGAGTTCCGCAAGCGCCACCAATATCCGGTTCGCCAGACGAACCCGCTCCTGCGTCACTGGTTCGACTCAGCCGGGCGACCAAGAGAGTGGATACGGCTACATTCCGGGTGCTTGAGGCAGACCTCGACGCGATCCGCGCCTGCGTGAGAATCAGCCTCGGTCTTGACACACCGCCGGGTGCGGGTCACTGATGGCTGCTGTTTCCCGAGCACTTCGGGCTTCGTAGAGACTGACCTCGAAGGAGGGCAGCAGTCCCAGCCGGTGATGACAAGCTGTCTGGGGTCACTGAATCGGCGGCTCTGCGACCTTCAAGGCGGCAGAGCCCTTTGTCTTCTTGACCAAGCTCGCCGTCGAGAGCATCCGCGCCGCGGCCCGAGGGCGTCCTACCGCGGACCGTTCAAGGAGCGCGACCCCGCTGTTTGGCGTCAAGTACTTTTGCCGCTCGTGTTGCCTCATTTCAGAATGTTACCTGCCGTGCCTCACAAAGATCGTACCGACGACTTGCAGCCGAGATTCTGGCTTGGACCGCCGTAATGCCCGTTCCTCGTGCCGGTCAACGCGCTACTCGGACGAGCACGACGGTATCGTCGTGGCCGGATTGCGTATCGTCCGGTTCCGGATCGCGGGGGTGACGTTCGGGTACTGTGGTCACCGACGCAGCAGCGCCCTGGAACGCTCCGCTCGGATCGCTGAAGAGGAGACGACGAGCTGCCACCCGGCGCCAGTCCTTGACGCGGCGTTGCAGAGTCCGAAGCTGGCCCGGCACGAACATCCCTGGGTGCTCCCGTCGCAGACGCTCGAACAGCTCCTTCGCCGTCCGATGCGGTTCGGCTTCCAGCCACTGCACGACGCGGGGCCAGGTCGTCTCGAGCGGGTCCCGCCGGGTGCGCCAGTGTCGTGGCGGTCGCTTGCGAGGACGGTGCGTCGGCCGTACCTCGCCGGCACGCCACGCGGTCGCTGCCGTTGTCGGTGTCGATCCCCCGCAACGTAAACGGGAGTGCACCGCGAAGCTGGTCCACCGCGTCGACCACCAGCTGCGCTTCGCGCACGAGCAGCGGCACACACTCCGTCCAGCCGCTGGCGATATCGGTGAGCACCAGCGTCGAGACGACACTGCCGGCCATCGTCCTGCCGCAGTGCGCGACGAGGTCGGCCTCGACGAAGCCCGGCGCAGGGTCCTTCCAATCGCCGAAGGTGCGCACCGGCACGCTCCCTCGCACGCCGTCCAGGCGTGAACGGCGAGGTCGGCGCTGACCCGCAGTCACGGCCCGCGCCGGTGCCAGACGGCGGTCGATGGTCGCGGCGCTCACCGCACATACGGTCCGATGCCTCCCACAGGACGATCAGTCCCTTCGTCACAGCCTCGTCGTAGACGCACCGGCGTCCCCGGGGCACCGTGGGCATCGTTGCGCGTCCGTTGAGAACTCGAATGGCATGCTTCCGGTGGTACCCGGTGAGCGCGACGAACTCATCCAGGATCCACCCCTTCTCGGCCGCTGTGCTGTGCTGATACCGCTCGGCCACCGCCGTCACCAACTCCTGCCGCGCCGCCGGACTGATCGTCGACATCGTGCCTCCCCTCGGTAGCAGAAATTCTGAGGCAACGATGATCGCCCGGTAACAGATCAGGCGAGGCAATGCGCCGGCCGATCGCGTCCTCGGCAACCGGCAAGAATAATTGTCGTTGATCAGTGCGCCGCGAGAAGGCGCCAGTCCCCAGCGGGTGCGAATCCCGCCCGGCAACTGTCGCTCCAGCCGGTAACAGTCGGAGCGGATGATGGAGGTAACGACATCGTCTGAAGCACTTCGATGGCAAGGGTCGCCTCGGGCGGCTCAGTGACCCTGCGGGCCGCAAGATTCTGAACGCCGTGCAGGCCTCGAAACCAATAACGCGGAAGCCGACCCGCCTGATCAACGGGGAAGGCTGCCACGGGTCGGGAAGCGGGCGACGCTGGCACCGACCCGCTCCGCCGGGGTAGTGGCGGCGGCACGCATGGAAGGGGGGAGTGAGCGCAACGCGGGAAGCCCTGCCGGCGGCGAGGTACGCGTCAACCGACAGCCCGTGAGGGTCAGGTCGGGCCGAGCAGGGTGGCGGAGAGGTCCGTAGTACCGGGGAAACCGGGTAACGCCGGTGGAGGGAAGGGACCTCAGTTCGAGAGCAGCGCATCACGGGGGACAGGACGTGGGGACTGGCGAGAGCCTATCAGCCTCAGAACGAGTTCAGCGACTCCAGACGGCGCTACATGCGAAAGCGAAGGAAGCTCCGGGCTTCCGGTTCTACTCGCTGAGCGACAAGGTGTGGCGCGACGACGTACTCGCCGTCGCCTGGCAGGCCGTCCGTCGCAACGGCGGCGCGGCCGGGGTGGACGGCGAGACGGTCGCGGACATCGAGTCGTTCGGGGTGGACCGGTGGCTGGGAGCACTGGCGCGGGACCTGAAGGAGGGGACCTACCGGCCGCGGGCGGTTCGGCAGGTCCTCATCCCGAAGAAGCAGCGCGGGAAGTTCCGGCCGTTGGGCATTCCTTGTCTCCGGGACCGGGTGGCGCAGACGGCGGCGATGCTGGTGTTGTCGCCGATTTTCGAAGCCGACCTGCAACCGGAGCAATACGCCTATCGGCCGGGCCGACACGCGCATGACGCAGTCAGGCGCGTGCACCGGCTGCTGACGACGGGCCACCGGGAGGTGGTGGACGCCGACCTGTCGAATTACTACGGTCAAATCCCGCACTCGGACCTGCTCCGGTCCATCGCGCGTCGCGTGAGCGACGGGCGGTTGCTGGGTTGGGTCAAGCTGTGGCTGGAGATGGCCGTGGACGAGGACGATGGGCGCGGCGGTCGCCGCCGGACGAACCGGGCGCGTCGCGAGCGGAAGGGGACCCCGCAAGGGTCTCCGATTTCGCCGCTGTTCAGCAACATCTACAGGCGTCGCTTCATTCTGGGCTGGAAGGTGCTGGGCTACGCCCGGCGCTTCAAGGCGGAAATCGTCAACTACGCGGACGCCTTCGCAGTGCTCGGCAAGGTGCCGGCGGCAGAGATGCTGACGGCGGTCGAAGCCCTGATGAAGCGTCTGAAGTTGCCCATCAACGCCGAGAAGACCCGCTGTTGCCGAATACCCGAGACGTCGATGACGTTTCTCGGGTACCGGATTGGACGCAACTACCGTCGGGACACGGGGCGAGCCTACATCGGCACGCGTCCGAGTCCGGCGAGCGTCCAGAGCATTTGCCGTCGAGTGAGCGAACTGACGACGCGGCGTGACGGGCTCCTGCCGCCGGGAGATGTCGTGGCGCGCCTGAACCGGTTGCTGACCGGGTGGGCGAACTACTTCATCCTCGGGCAGGTCAGCCCGGCCTACGCAGCGATTGACCGGCACGCCACGCGGCGGCTGCGCCAGTGGCTCTGTCGTAAGCACAAGGTGCGGTCCGGACCCTATGGACGAGCGGCTCTGGCAGGAGTACGGGCTCACCCGCCTTGGAACACGCACGACGAGTCTTCCGTGGGCGAAGGCATGATCTCGTCCGAGAGCCGGATGCGGGAAATCCGCACGTCCGGTTCGATGAGCGGCGACTGGAAACGGAGCCACGGCGGGGAGTGAGGCACCGGCTACGGGCGAAAGCCGCCGGGAACAGCTACCCCCATCCGCCTACCGCCACCGCGCCAGTCGTCGACTCTACCCCAGCTTCTTGCAGACCTGGGGCGTGCGCAGCCCCCGGCCGAGCTCTACCTCGGCCTGACGGAGCTTCGTGACGATCTGTTCTGTGCTGAACGGCCGCATGCAAGCGCGAAACGTTAGGCGCCTACCCGCACCAGGATCCTTGGTTGGAGTGTGTGGAGCGCTTGGAGAACCCCGGTGACCAGGGGCACGAGAGATTCGAGGCGGTTGCTGTTGGCTACCAGAACGACGACGGCGATGGGAAGCGTCGTGAGGTTCTGCTGGAATTCGATGTTTTGGTCGGCAGTGAGGACGGCGTGGAATTCGGCGGCGGCTTGTCGCAGGAGCGCACCGTTGCCCAAGCGGGTCCAGCCCCTTTGAGGAACCGTACGAACCTCGTGGCCTACGAGCAGGTCAGCCAGCGGCCGAGGCAGCGATTCATCGAGCAGGAGTCGCACGCGACGTCAACAAGTCCTTGGAAATCTCCAGCGCCGCGACCGCTTGTTCCCGCGTGACGGAGGGAAAGTGGTCGATGAAGCGCTCCAGGCTATCGCCGGCGGCGAGGTAGTCCAGCAGATTCTTGACCGGGACGCGCGTACCCGCAAAAACCGGGGTGCCACCCAGTACGTCCGGGTCGCATCGCACGACAGATTCAAGCGTGGGCATTCTTGTTCCTGACTCTAGAATCCCATGCTACACCCTACGGGGTCTTGGAATAGATGGCGGAAAGGGTGTCCGACTTCGGCTGCCCGTTGAGATATGCCGCCCAGAATGAAACCCGGGGGGGGCCGAGATGCAGGCTCACAGAACGGTCGTCGGCGTGGACACGGCGAAGCGGGTGTTTCAGTTGCACTGGGTCGAGTTGGAGACGGGCGAGATGGTGGACCTGCGGCTGAGTCGAGCGAAGTTCCTGGAGCATTTCGCGAATCGGGCGGCGTGTCTGGTCGGCATGGAGGCATGCGGGGGCGCGCAGCACTGGGCGCGGCGGCTCCGGGCGTTGGGCCACCAGGTCCGCCTGCTGCCGGCGAAGATGGTGCGGCTGCGGCGATCCCCGGTGTCGGCCATGGCGCCCGGTCGGTGCTCATCAACGCGAAGGCGCCGACGGCCTGGCGACTCCAGCTGGCCAAGCGGCGTCCTCCCAATGTCGTCGCCGTCGCGCTCGCGAACAAGACAGCGCGCACAATGGTGTGATGGCGAACAGGTCAGACCGGGCATCGCGCCGATGCGCGGGAACGCATAGGCGCGCAGACTGCGCGGCCAGTCCCGCTCGTACCTCGCGTGCCGCCAGCCGGAGCGCTGCTGCTCCAGCACCGCAGCGGCGGCCTCCTCGACCGTGGGCACGTGCTGGGCGTGGCGCTTCTCGGTCAGCGGATCCCCGCCCGCCCGCGCCTGCTTGCGGTGGGCGAACGCCACGTCGCGCGCCTCGGCCAGCGACACCAGCGGGTAGCCGCCGAGCCCGAGCATCCGGGGCCGGCCTGGAATGACCAGCCGTTGCCGGGCCGGCTGCTGGTGAGCCGGGTCCGCGCCGACAAAGCAGCGCGCCCGGCTCTGACGCCGTTACCCGCCGTCCAGGGCGCCGCTGGATCCGGTTACAGCTCTTCGAGCAGCTCACGCAGCCGGAAGACGGTCCGGTGGTTCCGGACGGTGACGCCGCGGAGCGTGAACAGCGCATTGTGCTTCCGGGTGTCGTCCCGGCCCCAGGAGTCCGGGGCCGCCGCGACCGCAGCCCGGTAGCGCGCACGGGTGAAGACGACGGCCTGCACCGGATTCGAGAGCCGCTCCGACAGCCGCTCCTCGATGGCGCGGGTCAGCGCCGCAACGCGCGTCTCGGTCGGCATCGAGACATTGTCTGCCGCGGGCTAGCGTGTCATGGCACCGCGGTGACCGGATTCACACCTTCCGGCGCTCTGGCGGGCTAGCGGTCTTCGCCCTGTCAGCGCGGCGCGGTGTACGGATTCTCGCGGTACCAGTCAGCCCAGCGCGCACATCCCCGGTCGCCCGCCTCGTTGCAGATCTGCCGGCTGCGGATGTAGTGGCCCCTGGCGCGCTGGTGATCCCCCGAAAGGTCATGGAACTTTCCCAGTTCGAGGTGGGCGCGGCCGCGGACCCAGGTCGCGGCGCCTTCGCGCGCGGCGAAGACGAGGTCCGGGAACGCCCCTTCGCCTTCGCCCAACGCGACAAGCGCCGTACCGCGCTTCAGTTTCCAGATCGCCTCCTCGCCCATCATCCGGGGTCGCGGGTCGCGCTCCAGACGCCGATGGCCGTGAGACAGGATCAGGTCGGCGAGCGCCGGCCGGTCGTCGCGAAGCCATGTAGAGGCGGTCTCGATCCAGAGCAACCGGTTGCGGGGGAAGCCGCGCCGCAGGTTACCCAGGACCGCGTGCGCAAGGCGGAACTCCCGCTCGCGGTTGTAGATCAGCACGAGCGCGAACTGCGCCTCGGTCCGCACCGCGGTCGACCGTCTGGCTGCGTCAGCCAGCATCCGGATCGCCTCCGGCTTGCCACCGTCGAACCCCGCCAGGTACGCCATCCACCGGAGCGGGCGCGGGATCACCGAGACGAGGTAGCGGTAGAGGCCGACCAGCATTTTGGCGTCGTGGTAGGTGGGATCGAGTTCCAGCACGTGTTGGTGCGCCAGATAGGCCCGGCGGGCCGAACGCAGCGCCTGGAATGGTTGCCGCAGGATCGAGGCCCGGTACGACCCATCCAGCGCCACGGCGACACCCAGTTCGTAGTGGCCGTCCGGGTCGTCCGGATCGTTCTCGACGGTCGCCTCCGCCAGTCGGATCGCATGCGCAACGTGCTGCTCGAAGGACCGGGCGAGTTCCTCCGGCGGGTCGTCGAACTCGCCGGACGGTCCGTACATCGATCCTGCAAGGTAGCTGTCGATCAGCGCGGCGCCTCGCTCGAACAGTATCTGCAGCCAGATCGTTACCGCCACGGCGCGGTACGGAGCGGGATGAACCGGGTGTTCGGCGATCACCCCCCGAAACGCCGCCACCGCCTCTTCGTAGTCCAGGTTGTAGACCAGTTCGAAGCCGGCCTCCAGCGCCGAGTCCAGTTCCGCCGCACTGACATCCGGGCGCGGGCTGGCTGCAGCATGTTGGCTGGACTCACTCTGCGGGCTCGCTTCGGCCGGGACATTCAGGGCGGCTAGCGCGAGAGCAAGTGTCAACACCGCGGGGATCGCTCGGGTCCGGCGCCACATGATCCGCCCATGACATGCGACACTTTTCCGTAAGCACCCTCCCCTCGATGCCGCATCCTGCGATAGACTTCGTGCTACTGAGATCCAGTCTGGTCTAGCGACCTTCACCACAGGCTGCTGGTTCCTCGACAGGAGGCGCGTGTTCAGGTGCACCAAGGGCTTCGCACGCTCGATCAGTTGCCGATTGGCGAGTCGGCCGTCGTACACCGCGTCGGCTGCGAGCAGCGTGTCGGCTGCCGCCTCATGGAAATGGGGCTGCTGCCCGGGACGCGGATAGAAATGGTCCGCCGGGCGCCGCTCGGTGATCCACTCGAGATCCGGCTGCGCGGCTATCTGTTGAGCGTCAACTCGTTGGAGGCGGCCGACGTGCATCTCGCGCCGGACGGGCAGGCGGACCCCGATGTCTACGCAGCCGGCGGCAACGGCCGTGAAAGCGCCGTCCCCACGCGGTTCGCCACGCACGCGCCGGGCGACGGAGCTCCGCACGAGCGTCCGTCGCGCGTCCTGGTGGCGGGCAACGCGAACTCCGGGAAGTCCACCATCTTCAACGCACTGACCGGTGCGCGCGCCAAGGTGGGCAACTACCCAGGCGTCACCGTCACGCGGGCGTCGCGCGAGGTTGAGCTGCGGGACGGTGCGCGCGTCGAGGTGGTCGACCTGCCGGGCACCTACAGCCTGAGCGCCTACTCGCCCGACGAACAGGTGGCGGTGGACGAAGTGCTCGGTCGCCGCGGGGATCTGCCGGACACGGTCGTGGTCGTGGTCGATAGCGTCTCACTGGAGCGCGGCCTCTACCTGGTGATGCAGATCGTCGAGACCGGCGTGCCGGTGGTGGTGGCGCTCAACATGCTGGACGAGGCGTTGGCCGCGGGCATCGAAGTGGACGCTGCCAGGCTGAGCGATTGGCTCGGCGTCACCGTCGTGCCGATGGTCGCCTCGGCCGGCGAGGGAATCGACGCTCTGCGCGATGCCATCAGCCGGTCGGTCCGTCTCGCGGCGCACGACGCAGTAGACTGGCCAGGCTTTCCGCCGGCGGTCCAAACCGCCGTCGACGAGGTGGAGCGGTCGCTCGACGACGCTCCGTTCGTCCGTACGCCGGCCGAGCGCCGCTCGTGGGCGATCTGGTCGCTGCTGTCCCACTCGAACGACGAGGACGATGTCGTGGTACTGCCGGACGGCGTGCGCCGGACGATCGACGACGTGCGGCGGCGGGCGACTGATGCGCAGGTCGAGCTGAGCCGCGACGTGATCGCCACCCGCTACCGTTGGATCGAAGCGGCCGTGGGTGACGCGCGGCGCGTCGATCCGGCCGCCGCGTCGAAGGTTCCCTGGACCGACCGGATCGACGCCGTTCTGATCCACAAGGTCTGGGGCATGGGCACGTTCGCCGTCGTGATGTGGGGGCTCTTCGAGGCGCTCTTCGCCTGGTCGGAGCCGTTCATCGGAGCGATCGAAACGGTGACCGTCTGGCTGCAGAACGGCGTCAGAGGCCTGTTGCCCACTGGTGCACTGCAGGATCTGGCGGCGAACGGCGTGATTGCCGGCGTCGGCAATGTCGTGGTGTTCGTGCCGCAGATCGCGCTGATCATGTTCTTCATCGCGGTGCTGGAGGACGTCGGCTATCTCGCGCGCGTCGCGTTCGTCATCGATCGCCTCATGGGTCTGGTCGGCCTGCACGGCAAGGCGTTTGTCCCTATGCTGTCGGGGTTCGCCTGCGCCATTCCGGCGGTGATGGCGACGCGAACCATCGAGAGCCGGCGCGACCGGCTCATCACGATGCTCACGCTGCCCATGATCTCGTGCAGCGCGCGGCTGCCGGTCTTCGCGCTGGTGACCGCCGTCGTCTTTGCGGGCAGCGGGCGCTTGTTGGGTCTGTTCAGTACCGGCGCGGTCGTGCTGCTGGCGATGTACGCCCTATCGGTCAGCGCGACGCTCGGCGCGGCGGCGGTGTTGCGGCGGACGGTACTGCGCGGCCCGCGCCTGCCGCTGGTCCTTGAGTTGCCCCCGTACCGGATGCCGGTCTGGCGTGACGTTTTCCTCGCCACGTGGCGGGCAGTGCGCAACTTCCTGGAGGACGCCGGGACGATCATTCTGACGCTGACCGTCATCCTCTGGGCGCTGCTGTCGTATCCGCGGAGCGCCGAGATCGTTCAGCGTTACGACGCGCAGCGTGTTGCCGTCGAGGCGTCGGCGGCGGCCCCGGAGGCACAAGCGGAACAGATCGCCCTGCTGAACGGTGAGGAGGCAGGGGAGCAGATTCGCTACAGCGTTGCCGGGCGGGTTGGCCGGCTGATGGAGCCGGCGATCGAGCCCCTCGGCTTCGACTGGCGGATCGGCGTCGGGATACTGGGGGCGTTCGCTGCCCGCGAGGTGTTCGTCTCGACGCTTGGCATCGTCTTCGGCCTCGAGGAGGCGGACGAGGAGAGCGTCACGCTCCGGACCTCGTTGCAGGAGGCGGAACATCCGGACGGCAGCACGCTGATGACGCCGCTCGCCGGCGTGTCGTTGATGGTATTCTTCGTCCTCGCCTGCCAGTGCATGAGCACCGTCGTCGTCGTCCGGCGCGAGTCGGGCTCGTGGGGCTGGCCCGTCTTCATGTTCGCGTACATGTCGGTGCTGGCATACGTGGCGGCGCTCCTCGTCTACCAGACGGGAGCGCTCTTCGGTTGGGGGCTCTGACGGGAGATCGGCGATGTCGATGGAGTGGTTGACGGCCGGGCCGGCGGGCTGGCAGGAGCTCGTGGCGGCGCTGATCGTCGGACTCGCGGCGGTTTCCCTTTACCGGCACCTGCGCGGCCTGTTCGGCTCCGCCACATCCGGCGCGGGTCCCGCGTGCTCCGGCTGCGCCGGCGAGTGCGAGGAGTCGGCGCCCGCGAGCGAGGGGATGTCGACCACCTCCCAGCCTGCCGGCGCGACGCCGGTCACGACGACGCCGGCCGGGACGCCGCGCTGACGAACGCGTCGAGCCGACGCCCGTGCTCCTCCAGGATCGGGTGTGACCAGCGTGCGGCCATCGACGCGTAGAGGGTCTGGTGGTACCAGATCATGCCCTCGAGACTCGTGTTGAACGCGTCGATGAACGCCGGACCCCGGATCTCGAGATCGGCAAGCATCTTCGTCAGGTTGTGGATCTTGTCGGCCGACGCGACCGCGAGCGATCCGAGCCGCGGCGTGGTCCCTATCTGCTCGATGTAGGTTTCCTTCCGCTCCCGCCACCGCGTCGGCTTCGGCGGCTCCGAGACATCGCGGACCATCCGTAGCACGAGTTCTCCGAAGCGTGACAGGATGACGTCCGGATCGAGCTCGGTGTCCTCCAGCGTGTCATGCAGCAGCGCGGCGACGACGGTATCCTCGTCGAAGCCGTAGCCGGCGGCGATCATCGCGACCGACAGGACGTGCGTCGTCTGGAAGCCGCGCTTCGCCTTGCGACGGCGCAGGCCGTGTGCCTCGATCGCGGTGTCGATCGCCAGCTCGATGCGGGGGGACCAGGTCACTGGCCCGCCGGGTCGTTGCTGGGCGCGAGGTAGCTGCGCCGCGCCCGCGCCCGGAGACCACGCTGCGTCAGGAGGACTTCGATCTCGTGGAGCTGCCCGTCGGTCCGTGGCGTGAAGCCCAGAACGTACTGGCTGTGCAGTTCCCGCGCCACGCGCGTGAAGGTCGGGCCCAGATCGGCCGCCTCGGTGAGCTCGAAATAGCCGCCGCCCGTCTCCTCGGCGAACCGGCGCAGGTTGCGGTCGGGCCGCGTCGTGACGTAGCGGATGCCGTTGAAGTAGTTGCTCTCGAACCCGATCGAATAAATCATCACTTCTTCGGCCACCGCCCGGTCGAGCACGTCGCCGCCGCCCACGTCGCTGTCGGTGTCGTCGCCGTCGGTGAACAGAAGGATGACGCGGCGGCCGTCCACCCCCGTCAGGGCGTCCAGCGATGTGTAGGCCGCGTCATACACCCTCGTGGCGTTGCCGAAGTCCAGGTTGGACAACTCGGAAATCAGCGCGTCGCGGTCGGAGATGAACTCCGGCGGTGAGATCTCCACCTTGTCGTTGAAAGCGCCAACCCGCGCGCGGTCGGCGGGAAGCAGGCGCAGCAGAAACTGTTCGGCGCCGGCCATCAATCGGTCACGGTTCAGGTCCATGCTGGCGCTCGTGTCGAGCATGACCACTGCCGTGATTGGCCGGACGCTGTTCTCGAACAGCACGATCTCGGTCGGCTCCTCATCGTCAAGAATCGCAAAGTCCTCGCGCGTCAGATTGGGAACCAGACGTCCCTCGCGGTCGGTCACCGTGACGTAGAGATCGACCAGCCGGGTCCCGCTCCGGAATAGCGGTTGTTGCTGCGCGGCGACGGTAACCACGCAGGCGAGAAGCAGGAGGCCGAGCGACGGCCCGAGGCGGTGACGACCGTTCATGGGAACAGCTTATCCGCCCCGCCCCGCCGGGGCAACGGCGCCGGTGCGCCCGATTGTCAACGGCGGCTGGTCGGTAGTACGGTTAGGGAACACGCAAGGCGGCCCGGCGGGGCGGCGCGCCCCGGGAGGATGAAGACGATGGCAAGGCACGGAATGGTTTCACGCGGGTGGGTGGCGTTCGCGGTTTCCACCGTGGGGCTCGTGCTGCTCACGACGCTACCCGGGGCGGCGGCGGTGGAAGACGGACTGGCTGCGCCGTACCTGCACATACAGTTGGCGCTCGCCAACGATTCGATGGACGGCGTGAGCGATGCCGCCAGCGCGATGGCGGCCGAGGCGGAGGGCATGGGACCCCCCGCCCGGATGATCGCCGCCACCGCGCGGGCGCTGGCCGCCGCCACCGACATCCAGACCGCCCGCGCCGCCTTCGGCCCGCTGAGCGACGCCCTGATTACCTACGGCGAAGAGGTGGGCTTCGGCGAGCTGCGGGTCGCCTACTGCCCGATGGTGGACAAGTCGTGGGTGCAGGCGGGGTCCGAACTCCGCAACCCCTTCTACGGGTCCGAGATGCTCACATGCGGATCCTTCGTGGAGGTGAGCAGCCGGTGACGGCGCCGGTGTGACTGGCACCGGCGTGCGGCCGCAGCTCGACGCCGCGCTCTCGGATCGGATTCTGATCCTCGACGGCGCGATGGCGACCGTCATCCAGCGCTATCCGCTGGATGAGGCGGACTTTCGCGGCGCGCGGTTCGCCGATCATCCCCGCGACCTCAAGGGCGACAACGACCTCCTCGTCCTGACGCGCCCGGATGTCATCGGCGCGATTCATGACGCCTACCTCGAGGCGGGCGCCGACATCATCGAGACCAACACGTTCAGTGGCACGTCGATCGCGCAGTCGGACTACGGCCTCGAGTCGATCGTCGGGGAGCTGAACCGCGAGGCGGCTCGGCTCGCCCGCGCGGCGGCCGACTGCTGGACGGAGCGGACGCCCGACCGCCCTCGCTTCGTCGCCGGCGCCATCGGACCGACCAACCGGACGCTGTCGATCTCTCCCGATGTCAACGATCAGACCTTCCGCGCCTCGACGTTCGACGCGATGCGCGACGCCTACTCCGGGCAGGCACGAGCCTTGATCGAGGGAGGCTGCGACCTCCTGCTGATCGAGACGATCTTCGACACGCTGAACGCAAAGGCGGCGATCGTCGCGGTGCGCGACCTGTTCGACGAGCTGGGGACGGAGCTGCCGATCATCCTCTCCGTCACGATTACCGACCGGAGCGGGCGGACGCTGTCGGGCCAGACGATCGATGCGTTCTGGGTCTCGGTGGTGAACGCCGACCCGTTCGCCGTCGGTCTCAACTGCGCGCTGGGCGCCCGCGAGATGCGGCCGTATCTGGCGGAGCTGGCGCGGGTGGCGACCGGCACCTGGATCAGTTGCTACCCGAACGCGGGCCTGCCGAACGCGTTCGGCGGCTACGACGAGCAGCCGGACGAGACCGCCGGCCTGCTCCGCGAGTTCGCGGAGAGCGGCTTCGTCAACATACTCGGCGGCTGCTGCGGAACGACACCGGAGCACATTCGCAAGCTGGCCGAGACGGTGGCGGATGTCGCGCCCCGCCAGCGGCAGACGCCGGCCGCCGCCGACCGGGTCACCGAGTACAGCGGTCTCGAGCGGCTTGCCCTCCGCCCCGACAGCAACTTCCAGATGATCGGCGAGCGGACCAACGTCACCGGATCGCGCCGTTTCGCCCGGCTCATCAGGGAAGCGGACTACGCCGCGGCGGCCGACGTGGCGCTCGATCAGGTGCGGGGCGGCGCCAACATCATCGATGTCAACATGGACGAGGGCATGCTCGACTCCGAGGCGGCGATGAGCCATTTCCTGCGACTCATCGCCACCGAGCCCGAGATCGCGCGCGTCCCGATCATGGTCGACAGCTCGAAGTGGTCGGTCCTCCAGGCTGGACTGAAGTGCGTGCAGGGAAAGGGCATCGTCAATTCGATCAGCCTGAAGGAGGGGGAGCAGCCGTTCCTCGATCAGGCGCGCCGCATCCGGCGCTACGGCGCCGCGATGGTGGTGATGGCGTTCGACGAGACGGGCCAGGCCGACACGGCGGAGCGGAAGGTGGAGATCTGTGCCCGGGCGTACCGGTTGCTGATCGAACAGGCGGGGGTCGCGCCGGAGGACATCATCTTCGACCCGAACGTCCTCGCGGTCGCCACCGGTCTCGAGGAGCACGCCGACTACGCGATCAACTTCATCGAGGCAACACGGCAGATCAAGCAGCGTTGCCCCGGAGCGAAGGTGAGCGGCGGCATCTCGAACCTGTCGTTCTCCTTCCGGGGGAACGACCGGGTGCGCGAGGCGATGCACGCCGCGTTCCTCTACCACGCGGTCCGCGCCGGCCTCGACATGGGAATCGTCAACGCGGGCCAGCTCGCCGTCTACGCGGAGATCCCGGACGACCTGCTCGAGCAGGTCGAGGACGTCATCTTCAACCGGCGCGATGATGCGACCGAGCGGCTCGTCAGCTTCGCCGAAGGGGTGAGGGGGAGCGCCCGCGCGCGGCAGGACGACCTGACGTGGCGCGAGGCCTCGGTGGAGGATCGGCTGTCGCACGCCATGGTCCGCGGCATCGTCGACTACATCGAGGAAGACGTGGAAGAGGCGCGCCGGCAGTCCGGGCGACCACTCGATGTGATCGAAGGCCCGCTGATGAACGGCATGAAGGTGGTGGGCGATCTGTTCGGCGCCGGCAAGATGTTCCTGCCGCAGGTGGTGAAGAGCGCGCGCGTCATGAAGAAGGCGGTCGCCTACCTGCAGCCATTCATGGAGGGCGAACAGAGCTCCGGCGCAGCGCAGGGGACGATCGTGATCGCGACCGTCAAGGGGGATGTCCACGACATCGGCAAGAACATCGTCGCGGTGGTGCTCCGCTGCAACAACTACAACGTGATCGACCTGGGAGTGATGGCGCCGAGCGACGCGATCCTCCGGCGCGCGGCAGAGGAGGAGGCCGACCTGGTTGGCCTGAGCGGCCTGATCACGCCGTCGCTGGACGAGATGGTCTTCGTCGCGGGCGAGATGGAACGGCGCGCCCTGCGGAAGCCGCTCCTGATCGGCGGCGCGACGACGTCGCGGCAGCATACGGCGGTGAAGATTGCGCCGGAATACGGTGGCAGCACCGTCCATGTGGCCGACGCCTCGCGTGTGATCGATGTGGTCTCGGGCCTGCTCAATCCGGACCGGCGCGACGCGTTCGACGCCGCGAACCAGGCCGATCAGGAGCGGTTGCGCGGGCAGTATGCAAGACGGACGGAGCGGACGCTCGTGCCGTATGCCGAGGCGTGCGCCAATCCCGTCCGGACCGATTGGTACGCGGTCGACCTGCGCGTCCCTTCATTCACCGGCCGGCGGCGCGTCGAGGTGGCGCTGGACGAGCTGACGCCGTTCATCGACTGGACCTACTTCTTCGCGGCGTGGGAGCTGAAGGGGCGTTTCCCCGGCATCCTCGACCACCCGGAGCGCGGGGCGGCGGCGCGCGAGCTGTACGACCACGCGACGGCGCTGCTGGGCGAGATCATCCGTGACGGCAGCGTGGCGGCGCACGGGGTCTATGGTTTCTGGCCGGCGGCGTCGGAGGGAGATGACATCGTCGTCCATGCCGCGCCGTCCGGCGACGCCGGTGGCGAGCCGGGCCCCGAGCTGATCCGTTTCAACATGCTCCGCCAGCAGGAGCCGTCGGGCGGCGGCCGTCCGCACCGTTCACTCGCCGACTACGTCGCGCCGCGCGACTCCGGCCGGCCCGACTACATCGGCGCGTTCGCCGTCACGGCCGGTCTCGGCGTCGATGAGCTGGTCCGCCGCTACGAGGCGGATCACGACGACTACCACGCCATCATGGTCAAGGCGCTCGCCGACCGCCTCGCGGAGGCGTTCGCGGAGTACCTGCATGCGCGGGTCCGGCGCGAGTGGGGCTACGGCGTCGGCGAGCAGCTTTCGAACGACGACCTGCTCGCCGAGCGCTACCGCGGCATCCGCCCGGCGTTCGGCTATCCCGCCTGCCCGGACCACAGCGAGAAGTTCAAGCTGTTCGACCTGCTCGACGCCCGCGCGGCCGGGCTGGACCTGACCGAGAGCGGCGCGATGACCCCCGCCGCGAGCGTCAGCGGCCTCTACTTCGCGCACCCGGAGGCGCGCTACTTCACGGTTGGCCGCGTCGGTCCGGATCAGGCGGCCGACTACGCGGCGCGCAAGGGCATGCCGGTCGTCGAGGTGAAGCGGTGGCTCTCGACGAACCTCGCGGAGTCGCCCGTCGACACGTCGCCGCTCGCCGCGACCGGGCGCTGACCGACCGTGCACGATCTCGGCCTGCTACGCGACCTGGCGATCATCGTCGGCCTCGCCATCCCGGTCGTCGCGCTGGCGCACCGCCTGCGGCTGCCGCCGCTGGTCGGCTTTCTGGTGGTGGGGGTGCTGATTGGTCCGTCGGGACTTGCGCTGATCCCGGATCCGGACACCGTGTCGGTGCTGTCGGAGATCGGCGTCGTCCTGCTGCTCTTCGCGATCGGCCTGGAGCTGTCGCTCTCCGACGTCCTGCGGTGGGGACGCTCGGTCGTCATCGCCGGCGGGTTGCAAGTGGCCGGATCGGTCGGCGTAGTTCTTGGTGTTGGCCTGGCGATGGGGTTGCCGCCCGGGCGGGCACTCTTCTACGGCACGCTCGCCGCGATGTCGTCGACGGCGGTGGTCACCAAGGCGTACTCCGACCGGGGCGAGCTGGACACGGCGCACGGCCGCGAGGTGATCGCGATCCTTCTGTTCCAGGACCTGTGCATTGTCCCGATCATGCTGTTGCTCCCGCTCGCGGCCGGCGGGACGGCGGACGCCGGCGGGGCGATGGTGGACATCCTGGTCGGTCTCGGCGCAATGACGGCCCTTCTCTTCGGCGGCCGCGTGGTGGTGCGCGCCACCCTCGATCGCATCGTGCTGCTGCGCGACCGCGAGCTGTTCACGCTCTGCGTCGCGTTTGTCGCCCTCGGCACCGCGCTGGTCGCGGCAGCGGCGGGCTTCTCGCTCGCGATCGGTGCGTTTATCGCGGGCCTCGTCATTTCGGAGTCGGAGTACGGCCTGCAGGCGCTGTCCGACGTCATCCCGTTCCGATCGCTCTTCAGCGGCGTTTTCTTCACGTCGATCGGCATGCTGCTCGACCTGCAAGTCGTGATGCAGGCGCCGCTCGCGGTCATCGGCGGGACGCTCCTCCTGATCATCGCGAAGGGTGTCATCGCCACGGCCGCCGTGCTCCTGCGCGGCCGGCGCCTCGAGACCAGCCTGCGGAGCGGCATCAGCCTGGCGCAGGTGGGGGAGTTCTCGTTCGTGCTTGCCGCGGTCGGCCTGGACCTGGGGCTCTTCGCCGGCAACGACTACCAGGTCTTCCTGACCGCGGCGGCTCTCTCGCTGATGGCGACGCCGTTCCTGATCGGATCGTCGCACCGCGCGTCGGAAGCGGTCGGCCGGGCGTTGCGCGCCACGTTGTGGCGCGGCCATCGCGCCGAGGCGGCGCGGGGCGGCGGCGGCGAGCTCAACGCGCTGCGCGACCACGCGGTGGTGGTCGGCTACGGTGTCGCTGGCCGCTACCTGGCGCGGATGCTGCAGGCGGCCGGCATTACGTGCGTCGTGATCGATCAGAACGCCGTACTGGTCCGACAGGCGCACGACGACGGACTGTCAGCGGTCTACGGCGACGGCGCGCGCCACGCGATGCTGGAGCAGGTCGGGTGCGCGCGGGCGCGAATCGTCGTCTACGCGATCTCGTCGCCGGTCGAGGAACGGCGCGGCGTGATGGCGGCGCGCGAGGTGGCGCCCGCCGCGACGATCGTCGTCCGAACCCGCTACGTCCGCGCCATCGACGACCTGATGCGTCTCGGCGCCGACGAAGTGGTGGTGGAGGAGTTCGAAGCGTCGCTCGAACTGTTCGCCCGCGCGCTCCGCAGCTACGAGATCCCGGCCCGCCGGATCGCGCTCGAGCTGAGCGCGGTGCGCGACGAGCACTACGGCCTGCTCCGCGGCACCGCGGCGCCCGACCTGACCCTCGATGCACTGCAGCATCTCGGCATCCACGACGCGCTGGAGCTGGTGGAAGTCGAAGCAGGCTCGACGGCGGATGGGGAGAACGCCCGCACCCTCGACCTCCGCCGTGTGACCGGCGCCATCCAGGTGGCGGTGGTGCGCGACGGCGCCCCCATCTACCGCCGCGACGACACGTTCCGGTATCGGCCGGGAGATACCGCCGTGGTGGTCGGCGATCCCGAAGCCCTGGAACGTGCGGCGGCGCTGTTCCGCCGGGATGTCCCCATGCCGTGACGACACCCGCGTTCCCGCCGTCCGGTATCATCCGACACGCTGACGATGGAGTACCAGGTCCGCCAGTACAGTCTCCAGCAGGGCGCCCTCGAGATCGAGTACATCGAGGAGTACTTCGGTGAATTTCCCCGCCGCAAGCGCGCCGCCGAGGTGATCGCCCGCCTCGGCGACCGTGACCACCAGATCCTGATGGCGGAGGCGCCCCTCCCGGACGACCCTTCCACCATCGTGCCGGTCGCCTACAAGGTATCGCACGAGCTGCGGCGGGAGGAGGCCGAACCAAAGCTGGCCGATCTGCTAACGCGGCTCCGGTCCTCGATCGACTTCGAGGGGCGGAAGATCCTCTATAGCTGGATCGGCGGCACGCGGCGCGACTGGCGCGGCCGCGGCTTCTTCCGGGCGCTGACCGAGGAGCAGGAGGCGTGGGCGCACGATAATGGCTTCGCCGAGATCATCGTGAAGACGAAGAACTGCTTCTACGGCATGCGCGGCACGCTCGACCACCTGCAGTTCAACGTGATCAAGTTCGAGCCGAACGAGGCGGACAACCGCCAATCGAAGGTGTATCTCAGCAAGCGGCTCGGTCTCGAGGTGCTCGACGGCCACCGCAGCCAGCGCTCGGTTGTCCGATCGGTGTGACGCCCGTCACCATCGACGCGATCGACGACCCGCGCGTCGGCGACTTCCACGTTGTCTCCGACCCGGTCCTGATGCGCGACCGGCGGCTGTTCGTGGCCGAGGGGTCGCTCGCTGTCGAGCGGCTGCTCGCCTCGCGGTTCCGAGCGCGTGCGCTGCTCGTCACCGAGAGCGCACTCGGCCGGCTGGCGCCGGCCATCGCCGATTGCGCCGCGGCTTCCGGTGCCGCGCCGTCGCCTGCCATCTACGTCACCGGCTCGTCGGAGCTGCGACGCATCACCGGCTTCCGGTTCCACCGCGGGTGCCTCGCGCTGGGGGAGCGTCCCGCGGACGGATCGACGCCGGGCGGTCTGCCGCCGCTCCGTGCGGGGGCGCCGGTTGTTGCTCTCGATGCCGTCGCCGACCCCGACAACGTCGGCTCCATCTTCCGCAATGCCGCCGCCTTCGGCGTCGCAGGGGTCCTCCTGTCGCCCCGCTGCGCCGATCCGCTCTACCGGAAGGCGATACGGACGTCTATCGCCACGACGCTCGCGCTTCCGTTTCGGGTCGTAGCGGACGGCGACTGGCCCGGAGTGCTGGACGTGTTCCGAGGCGCGGGTGCCCGCACGATCGCCCTCACGCCTGTTGGTGGCGGCGTCGACCTTGACGTGTTTGCCGGCACGTTTGGCGGCGGCCCGCTGGTCCTGATCGCCGGCAACGAAGGCGACGGCGTCAGTCAGGCCGTGCTGGGGATGTGCGACGCCACCGTCCGGATTCCGCTTGACCCGGCGGTGGATTCCCTCAATGTCGCGACGGCGGTTGCCATCGCGCTCTACCGTCTGCGTGGTGGTGCGGCTTGAGGGTATGCCGGTGGGCCTGACGTCCCGCGGCAACCGCTCGGGCCAGACGAATCCGTCCTTCCGTTAATGCCGCCGCATGCGGCCCGCGCGGCGCTGGCTGGCGCGGCGGTATCCACCCGACGCGACCGGTCCGTCCCCTGCGTCGCGGCGGAATGCCGCCAGGTGCAGCACGGCGCCGTCCGTCACCAGCGCCCCGCCGGCGACCGTTGGGCTCTCCATGCGCACATCCTGACCCTGGCCGACCGCTGGATACGCCCGCGCCTGCGCCGCGACCACGTCGGCGACCAGCCGCTGCGCCAACGCTGCGGGAGGCTCGAACGGCGTCTTGGCATCCAACTCCAGCGCGTCGAGCGCGTAGCTGCGGGACAGCTTCGGCAGCAACCCCGCAAACGTCGTTTCATGCGCAAACAGATCGAGGCCCGCGAACGTGGCGCCGACCAGGAACACGGCGCCTACCTGGCCGGGCTGCTGCTCGAATGCACCGACGTAGTCGTCGAGCGACTCACGGTGCTGCTCGTAGATGTCGCCCATCGCGTCGGTCTCGGAGCGGGCGGACATCGCCGCCATCTTCGCGTCGATGTCTTCCCACACCGCCCCCTGATCGGCGTGGCGGCTGACCGCATCGCGACGGATGTTGCGGTTGACCGCTTCCGTCTTGGCCCGGCGGCCACGCGCGTAATGCGCGCGGTCCGAGGGCTCGAACACCACGTCGTCGCCATACCCCCAGCGCCCGCGCTCGACGCAGGACACAGGAATCGGCGTCTCCTGCCTGGGCGGGGCAAGAATCGAGATGTTGAGCGTGCGGTTCTGCTTGGCGCCGACCACCTCCTCTCCCTCCACCAGCAGCACCGGCTGCTCGCCCAGATTCTTGAACAGCAGCTCGGGCACGCTCCCGCCATTGGAGACTTCGCTCACCTGTGCGGTCGCCGATTCCAGCGCCTCATCCAGGGTCACGTAGGTTCGTGAAGCGGGGTCCGGCTTCCTGTCCAGCAGCGGAAACATCGCCATCTGCCGATGGACGACAGGCGCCCCGAGCTCGAGGCCTGCGATGGTGTCTTGGATGATTTGCATGGTCGTACTCCCCTCTTGCGCGCACGGCATGGCGCGGATCCTGGGAGCGTACCCACAAGGTGTGTCAGTTCCTGTCACTCCGGGCAGTCACTGACGGCCACGAATTGCGAACTGCCGATGAGTTGAAGCTGTGGGAAGGCAGGTAGAGCGTAGTGCGGATCGGCAAGGGTCTCCTGCAGCACGCCCCTCTTCGTTGTCCTTGTGAGGAACATCATCTTGCGATATGAGTCGCGTGCCGCGAGAAAGTGCAGCATGGACTCGCATCGCGCACCAGTGCCGCCCCCATCACGGAGAGTGCCGGTCCGGAGACCGGCGCACCCCGCGGGCTCTAGCTAGAAGATCGCGATCGGATTCAACGGCGATCCCGTCCCCCCGATGACCGGGATCGGTGCCGCCGTCAACATGAACTCCCAGCGGTTCTCCGCCGCTGCCGTCTCCGCCAGCGCCTCAAGATCCAGGTTGTCGAACATGTTCGTCCCCATTCCCGGGATCAACAACGTGTGGATCGGCAGGTTCACACCCTCCACCATGGACGGCTGCACATCGGTCGCGGTATCGCTCCCAACGAACGCGACGTCCCGCTCGTGGATCCAGCGGACGACCGACGCGTGAATGCCCGGGGAGTTGCCGGAGAGCTGCCACGGCCCTTCCGCCGCGCGTCGCGCCCAGCGGCCGGTCCGGATGAAGATGACGTCGCCCGACCCCACCGTAACGCCCGCCTGTTCCTCCCACGCCAGGATGTCCTCGGTGTAGATCGCCTCGCCCGGCTTGAGGTACGGCACCCCCTTCAGCCGCGGAATGTCGAGCAGGATGCCGCGGGTCACGATCCCCTGCTGCAGGTTGGAGATGCCGTTCTTCACGCATCCGTCCTCGAGGGTGCTTACGTCCGCCGGGACGTTGTTGTACTGCATCCCGTTGTAGAGATAGTGGCACAGCGCATCGATGTGGCTGACGCTGTAGCCGTGGTACCTGAATTCGATCGTGTCACTCGTCAGGCGTTCCGACATCGTGTGGTTGAAGGCGGTGTCCGGGGTGTCCGCGGCCTCGTCCGGAATCGGGTTGTGCGCCAGCGAGACGGTGATGCCGCTCCGCACCAGCCCCGCCGCCTCGCGCAACTTGTCCGGCGTGATCAGGTTGGCTGTGCCGCGCTCATCGTCCGGACCCCAGCGCCCCGCGTTCGACACCTCCTGGAAGAGCGCGTCGAATTCCTCCGCGTTGCGCGGATAGTTCTGATCCTCCTGGCTGTCCGCCCCCGAGCAGGCGGCGATGATCACCGCGAGCGCCGCCGCCACTGCCGCCGATGCCGTCATCCACTTCCGCGTCATGGGTTGTTCTCCTTCGGTGCCGCCGTATCAGGCAGCCATTGTAGCGAGGCCGTCACGCCGTTGTGCGCCCCAGTTCCCGCACCTCGCCGTGCCGGAAGCAATCCACCTGGTGATCGTTCACCAGGCCGGTCGCCTGCATGTGCGCATAGCAAATCGTGGAGCCGACGAACGAGAAGCCGCGCGACTTCAGATCCTTGCTCAGCGCATCTGACTCCTGCGTTCGCGCCGGCACCTCCGTCCACGACTGCCATCGGTTCTGCTTCGGCTGCCCGTCGACGAAACGCCAGATGTAGGCGTCGAAGCTACCGAACTCCTTCTGCACGGCCAGGAATGCCCGCGCGTTCTTGATGGCCGATTCGATCTTCAGCCGGTTCCGGATGATGCCGGCGTCGTTCAGCAGCCGCGCCACCTTCCGGGTGTCGAACCGCACCACCTCTTGCGGATCGAACTGGCTGAAGGCCCGGCGGTATGCCGGCCGCCGCTTCAGGATGGTGAGCCAGCTCAATCCCGCCTGCGCGCCCTCGAGCACGAGCATCTCGAAGATCTTCTGATCGTCATGGAGCGGCACGCCCCATTCCTCGTCGTGGTACGGCAGGCAGAGGGGGTGGGACGCACCCCAGGGACAGCGCGGGCGGTCGTCGCCCGGTACGGTCATCGGGGCATGATACTGTTCGTAGCCGATGCGCAGCGTCCGTCTTTCCGCCCCGTTTGGTGGGATCACCGTGGCGTTGGGGACCGCCCTCGCGTTGGTGTCCGGCGCATCCGCCCCCGCGCAACAGGCGGAGTCCGAGCCGTTCGTCGCGACCCTCACCGTCGAGGAGATGAGCGGCAAGCAACTCGTCCTCGACACGGACCTGGGGACGATCGCAGTCGACCTCCGGCCCGACCTCGCACCGAACCATGTCGGGCTGATCATGCGGCTCGTCGAGCAGGGGGCGTACGACGGCACGACGTTCCACCGGATGGTGGCGAACGGCATCGTTCAGGGCGGCGATCCGTTCACGGCGGATCCGGAGCGGCCGGCGGACTACGGCCGGGGCGGCCTCGGCCTGGTGGACGGGGAGATGAACGCGCCGCATGTCCGGGGGACGGTCTCCGCCGTGGTCGTCCCGGGCGACCCGAACAGCGGCGGCGCGCAGTTCCTGATCTGTGTCGTGGATCAGCCGGGCCTCGACGGGCAATACACCGTCTGGGGCCAGGTCGCGGACGGCATGGATGTCGTGACGCGGATCTCCGAGACCCCGGTCGACGCGGAAGGGCTCGCCGCCGAGCGGGTGGCGGTCCGGAGCGCCTCGATCCGTGATAAGCCGCCGCCGGAGGCGCCGCCGTTCACCACTGAGACCGACGCCGAGTTGGCCGCGTACCGCGTCGTGCTGAACACCACGCACGGTCTGATCGCAATCGACCTGTACCCGGACCGCGCGCCGAACCATGTCCGGAACTTTCTCCGCCTCGCCGACGCCGGCGTCTACGACGGCATCGCGTTCCACCGCATCGTCCCCGGCTTCGTCATCCAGAGCGGCCACCTGCCGACGCGCAGCGAGATACTGACCGATCGCCAGCAGCGCTTCATCCAGGACCTCGATCCGGAGTTCAACGACACGCCCCATGTCCGCGGCGTCGTCTCCATGGCGAGACTGGACGATCCGTCCAGCGCATCGACCAGCTTCTTCATCGTCACCGACACGTCGCCCGAGTTGGACGGCGTCTACACGGCCTTCGGGGTTGTCACCGAAGGCCTCGATGTCGTGTCGGCAATCGAAGCGGTGCCCATCGACGGCGAGACTCCCGTCGACCGGGTGGAGATCACCGACGCCGAAGTGGTCCGCCGCTAGCCGCTGGTGCGCCGAGCCTGCGTTGAGCCGTGCCGAAGAATGTCTACGCGATCGCCACGACCGTGCTCACGGTACTCGGCCTCGGTGGGTTGCTCTCTCTCCGTTTCGTCGGTTCCTACAGCCACCAGGCCTTGGCTGTCGTGCTGCTGCTGGGCTTCGGTTGGGCAATCGTTAGCCGCGTCTGGCTGGCGTGGAAGAGACGACTGCATCCCTGGCTGCTGCACGGATTTCGCGCGCGCGCGAGTCGGCCTCAGCTCCTCCAGGCGTCCGGTCGGGCGAGCTTCTGGGCTGCATGCGCCGTAGTGTGTCTGGCCGTGTTTCCGCGGTCTGCGGAGATGACGCCCCTGATTGCCGGTCTGGCCTGTGTTGCGCTGCTTCGGGTCGCGGCGTCGTTCCTTGTCTCGCGCCGGACCAACGCCGGGCCGACGCTCGTCATGGTGGCATGCGCGGCGGTGCTCCTGTTCGATCTCGGCCGCGGCTTCCTTGGAAGCCCAGCCGCCGTGGTGCGGCTTGCCGCTCCGTTCGAGGGCGAGTGGCTGGTGCTGCAGGGCGGACAGAGCCCGCTGCAGAGCCACCACCTCTCCGCGTACAACCAGCGGTTCGCGCTCGATCTCGTCCGGCTGGAAAACAACCGGATCTTCGCTGACGTGACGGGCAATGCTGATGTTCATAGCTGGGAGCAGCCACTGCAGTCGCCCGCGGACGGTACGGTGGTCGTTGCGCGCGACGAGATGGAGGATGCCGAAGGCGCCAACTTCGTGACGGAGCTGGGGGACGCGGCCGGGAATGTCATTGTCATCGAGCTCGACAGTGGCCATTTTGTCGTTCTCGCGCACCTCCGGCATGGGACATTGCGGGTCCGTGAAGGGGATCGCGTACGCAAGGGCGATCGGATTGCCCTGGTCGGAAATTCCGGAAACACGACCATGCCGCACCTTCACCTGCAGGTGCAGACGCACCTGGACATCTGGGATCCGGACAACCGCTCGGTCCCTTTCGGATTCGAGCCCGACGGTCGCGTCCCGGCCCGCAACGATCGCGTCGTTGCCCCGGTCCGCTAGGAGAACGTCGAGCCGGCGGTATCGTGGCAGGGCGTGGCGGATACAATCTCGCCAACCGATGGATCTCGAGGCACGCATTTCCACGTTGTTCGTCCAGGGCGCCGACGCCGACCGCGCGGAAGCGCGCGCCGCGTTCGCCGAGTTGCGGGCGGAACTCTCGGCCGGCAATGTCCGCGCGGCGGAGCCGGACGCCGCCGCGCCGACCGGCTGGCGCGTTAACGCCTGGGTGAAGCAGGGGATCCTGGTCGGCTTTCGCTGCGGCGACATCGTGCCGTTTGCGTCGCCCGACGCCGCGTCCCCCTGGCTCGACAAGGACACGCTGCCGCTCCGGCCGCTGTCGGCCGAGTCGCGAGTGCGGCTCGTTCCGGGCGGATCGTCGGTGCGCGACGGCGCCTACCTCGGCGCGGGCGTGATCTGCATGCCGCCGATGTACATCAACATCGGCGCGTATGTCGGTGACGGCAGCCTGATCGACTCGCACGCGCTGGTCGGCTCGTGCGCCCAGGTGGGCAGCGGCGTTCACGTCAGCGCCGGCGCGCAGATCGGCGGCGTGCTCGAGCCGGTCGGGGCGCTGCCGGTGATCGTGGAGGACGATGTGCTCGTCGGCGGCAACACCGGCCTGTATGAGGGGGCGGTGGTGAAGCGTCGCGCGGTGATCGGGGCCGGCACGGTGCTGACCGGTTCGACACCGATCTACGATCTACCGAACCGTCGGGTGATCAAGCCGGTGTCCGGCGGGCCGACGGTGGTGCCGGAGGGTGCGGTGGTCGTGCCGGGCGCACGCGCCGTCACCACGGATCCCGGACCGGAGTGGGGACTGTCGCTCGCGACACCGGTCATCGTGAAGTACCGCGACGAGAAGACCGACACGCGGACAGAGCTCGAAGACTGGCTTCGGTGATTCAGTGATGGAACGTGCCGCGACCGACGTCGTCGATCTCGCCCGGTCGCTCATCGACATCGAGTCGACCAGCGGCCACGAAGCCCAGGTGACCGACTGGCTCGCCGCCTGGCTGCGGCGTCAGGGCTACGACGTGACCGAGCAGCCGGTGACCGACGACCGGGTTAACGTCATCGCGACGTTCGGTGCCGGCGATCCGGAGATCGTCTTCTCGACCCACATCGATTGCGTGCCGCCGTTCTTTCCGAGCCGCGTCGAGGGGGACATCCTCCACGGCCGGGGTGCGTGCGATGCGAAGGGGATCCTGGCCGCCGAGATCATGGCCCTCGAACGTTTCCGGGTGGCCGGCGAAGAGCGCGTGGGGCTGCTCGCCGTGGTGGGCGAGGAGCGGGGCAGCCATGGGGCGCACGCCGCCAACCGCCTCGCGACACGTTCCCGCTACCTGATCAACGGCGAGCCGACCGACAACCGTCTGGCGCTGGGGACGAAGGGGGCGTTCCGCGTCCGCATCGCCGCCACCGGACGCGCGGCGCATTCGGCCTACCCCGAGCTGGGAGAGTCCGCCATCGACAAGCTGCTCGACGCGCTGATCGCGCTCCGCGATCTCGAGCTGCCGTCCGATCCCGTTCTGGGTCAGGCGACCTGCACGATCGGTCTCATCGAAGGGGGCGTCGCGCCGAACGTGATCCCTCCGGAGGCGGAGGCGGACGTCAACTTCCGCACTGTCGGTCCGTCGAGCGCGATCCGAACGCTGCTCGACGGGCGCCTCACGGACGTCACCGTCGAAGACGTCCTGGACGTCCCGGCGGTGAGACTGACGACGCGGCCCGGCTTCGACACACAGGTCGTCTCTTTCGCCACCGACATCCCGTTCCTCACGGCGTGGGGCCAGCCCCTGCTGCTCGGTCCCGGTTCCATCCATGTCGCGCACACGGACCACGAGCAGGTCGCGATCCCGGAGTTGGTCCACGCCGTCGACCTCTACGAGTCGCTGGCGAAGCAGCTACTGGACGAGGCCTAGAAGGCGTGAACCGCAGCGGCGAATCGAGGGCCGCGGCGAACCACCTTCTTGACGCCGCGAAGCGGTCGAGATACGCTCCAAGGAGCGTACTACTCCCCGGCATTATGGCCGGTTGGGCGGCCTACATGGCCGCCCGTTCCTTTTCGTCTGAGTTTCCTCCCCGCCAACCACGTTGCCCCGAACCATCGTGTACGTGGACGGCTTCAATCTCTACTACGGGATCCTGAAGAACACAGCGTACAAGTGGCTCGACCTCGAACGGTTCTTCACCCTCCTGCGACCGCACGACGAGATTGAGGCGATCAAATATTGCACCGCGCTCGTCGACGCCGGAGCCCAACGAGCACGCCAAGCGACGTACCTGAACGCGCTGGCGACGCGCCCTCTTGTCGAGACGATTCTCGGACGCTTCAAGCAGAAGCAGGTGATCTGTAGTTGTTCTGGTTGCACCCAGACCGCGCCGGGCACGCGCACCTTCGTGGTTCCCGAGGAGAAACGTACGGACGTGAATATCGCCATACGCATGCTGGACGATGCCTATCGGGGACTCTGCGAGCGCCAGGTGCTCGTGAGTGGGGACTCGGATTTGGTGCCGGCGATTCAGATGGTACGGCAGCGATTTCCGGAGATCAGAACGACGGTCTACGTTCCGGCAAGAACGCTGGACCGAGGCGCTGCTGTCGAACTCAGAACAGCCGCCCACCGTGACCGAACACTCCCGCTGGTGTTGCTGCCGCGGACGCAGTTGCCGGCGCGTGTTCCGACAGCCTCTGGTGGATTCGTCGAGAAGCCGGCTGACTGGTGAACCGGTTGTGACGACGGATCGAGGCTCCTAGACCGGGACGAGGCCTAGGCTTCTCAACACGCTGATGATCCGCGCGTGGCTCTCCGGCCGGGGAGGCGCCATCGGCGAGCGGTAGGCGGCGGTTTCGATCAGGCCCATTTCCGCCAGCGCCGCCTTCACCGGGATCGGGTTCGACTCGACGAAGTTCATCTGCATCAGGGGCAGGAGACGGTTGTGGATGGCGCGCGCGGCGGCGAAGTCGCCGGCCGCGGCGCGGTCGACCAGGGCGGCCATCTCGTCCGGCGTTTCGTTCGAGATGACCGAGATGACCCCGCGGCCGCCGAGCGCCATCAGGGCGAGCGTGAAGGCATCATCGCCGGAGAGGACGGCGAAGTCGTCCGCCATCGTCTGGCAGATCTCGCACATCTGGCCCAGGTCGCCGGAAGCTTCCTTCACCCCGACGACGTGCGGGATCTCGGCAAGGCGGCGCAGCGTGGCGGGGGTGACGTTGCAACCGGTCCGGCTCGGGACGTTGTAGACGATGATCGGCAACTCGGTCGCCTCGGCGATTGTCGCGTAGTGCAGGTAGAGCCCGTCCGGCGTCGGCTTGTTGTAGTAGGGCGTCACCGACAGGATGCCATCGGCGCCGGCGCGCGCCATGTCGGCCGTCAGCTCCGCCGCCGCGCGCGTGTCGTAGCCGCCGGCGCCGGCCAGCACCGGAACGCGGCCGTCCGCCACCCGCACCACCAGTTCTACGACGCGGATCTTCTCCGCGTGCGACAGCGTCGGGCTCTCGCCGGTCGTGCCGCACGGCACCAGAAAGTGGACGCCGCCGTCCACCTGCCGCTGGGCCAGGCGCGTGACGGCCGCTTCGTCCAGGTCGCCCGCCTCGGTGAACGGCGTTACGAGCGCCGGCCCGCAGCCTGCCCAGTTGGTTGCCATCTCAGTGGAGTCCCAGCACGTCGCGCATCGTGAACCATCCCTGCCGGCCCACCACCCACCTCGCCGCCTCGATCGCACCCCGCGCGAACGTCGCCCGGTCCCGCGTGGTGTGGGTCAGCGTAATCGTTTCGAAGGGTCCGTCGTAGCCGACCGTATGCTTGCCTGGCATCTTGCCGGCGCGCGTCGACGCCATGTCGATCGGGCGGGAGTACCCGGTGTTGCGCATCGCCGCTTCGAGCGCGAGCGCCGTCCCGGAGGGCGCATCCCGCTTTGCGGCATGGTGATGTTCGTGGATGAACGCGCCGAAGTCGGCATGCGGCGCGATCAGTGCAGCGCTCCGTTCCACCACGGCCTGGAACAGGTTCACGCCGAGCGAGAAGTTCGCCGCATGGACAACGCCGATCCCGGCAGCATCCGCCAGTTGGCGCATCTCCGCCTCACGGTCGTTCCACCCGGTCGTCCCGATGACGACGTTGATGCCGCGCGCCGCCAGCTTCGCGACGTTCGACACGATCGCGTCGGCGAGGGAGAAATCGATGGCCACCTGCACGCCGTCAAGTGCCGGCGAATCGATCCCGGAGCCGTCGCGGTTGTTGTGGATGTCGAGCCGTTCGACCACTTCGCAGCCGTTCGATCCAGCGATCGCGTCGACCGCCCGGCCCATCCTGCCGTAGCCCACCAGGACAATGCGGACTGGGGCGTGATGGGACGATTCGGAGGCCATCGGTCGGGTCCGGCGGCTCACGGCGCGCCGCGCGCGACGATTATACTCGCGCGTTATGCCGACGCCCGTGACGCTGCCCGAGACGATGACCGCCATCGAGATCAGTGAACCCGGCCCGCCCGAAGCGCTGCGGCCGGCGGCGCGCCCGACGCCGCGGCCCGGCCCCGGCGAGGTGCTCGTGCGGGTGGCGGCGGCCGGCGTCAACCGCGCCGACGTGATGCAGCGCGAGGGGCGCTATCCGCCGCCGCCGGGCGCGTCCGACATCCCGGGGCTCGAGGTTTCCGGCACCGTCGTGGCGGCCGGGGGGGACGTTACGGACGTTGGGGTCGGTAACGAGGTGTGCGCCATCGTCACCAGCGGCGCCTACGCGGAGTACTGCCTGGTGCCGGCGCCGCAGTGCCTGCCGATCCCGGCGTCGGTCAGCCTGCGGGACGCTGCCGCCCTGCCCGAGGCGTACATGACGGTGTGGACCAACGTCTTCGAGCGGGGGCGCCTCGCGGCGGGGGAGACGTTTCTGGTGCATGGCGGATCGAGCGGCATCGGGACCACGGCGATCCCGCTGGCGAAGCTGCGGGGCGCCCGCGTCTTCGCGACGGCCGGCTCCGCCGAGAAGTGCGCTGCGTGCACCGCGCTGGGGGCCGACCTGGCAATCAACTACCGCGAGCAGGATTTCGTCGAGGCGGTGCGGGAGGCCACGGGCGGTCGGGGCGTCGACGTCATCCTCGACATGGTGGGCGGCGCCTATCTGCAGCGCAACATCGACAGCCTCGCCCTCGAAGGCCGCCTCGTCATCATTGCGCTGATGGAAGGCGGCCGGGCCGAAGTGAACCTTGCCGCGCTGATGTCAAGACGTCTCACAATTACCGGGTCCACCCTCCGCGCGCGACGCGTCGACCAGAAGGCCGCCGTCGCCCGCGCCGTGCGCGAGCAGGTCTGGCCGCACATCGCCAGTGGCGAACTCCGTCCGATGATTCACGGAACCTATTCGCTGGCCGATGCGGCCGAAGCCCACCGCGTCATGCAGTCCAGCCGCCACATCGGAAAGCTGCTGCTGATCCCCTGACGGTGCGCCGGCGTCCACGCCGGCATCGCGGTATACTGCTAGCCTACGAGTTCGCTTGAGGAGTCCTCATGGCAGCCAGCAAGGTCGGGCGCAACGATCCCTGCCCCTGCGGGAGCGGTCGCAAGTACAAGGCATGCTGCGCCAACAAGGCCGAGTCCCGCTCGAAGCTGGGGCTCTACGCGATTGCAGCCGTCCTTGTCGCCATCGCCGGCGTCCTCGTCTATACCTTCACCACTGAAGGCACCGGTTCACGCCAGGTCTGGGACCCGGTCCACGGGCATTACCACACCATTCCGTAGGAGCCGCGCGGGGCGCGACGGCGAGTCTTCGGAAGAGCGTCCAGCGTTCGAGACGGACGGCAGCGTATTCACGGTGCACGGATCAGGCTGACAGGCGCGCCATCCCGGCGGTGTGGATCCGGCGAACCTGATCCGTCACGGTACGGTACTTGTCGAGCAGATCGCTGCCGGACAGGGGGCTCCGGAGTCGTCTCGCGAGCGGTTCCAGGGCAGCCGCGTCGGTAGGGATAGCGTTCGTGCCGGTGTCCGATTCAATCCGCAGCACGGTTTCGAGTTCCCGAAGGAAGGCGTAGGCGGCGCGCAGGGTATTCGCCTCGTCGGGGGGCAGGTATTGGGTGTCGGGCAGCGACGCGAGCAGACGGCGCGAGCCCTGGACCCGAAACTGCTCGTTTTCACGACCCGCCCGGAGCTGGAGGACCTGCAGCAGGAAGTCGATGTCGGCAAGCCCGCCCTTGCCCCGCTTGAGGTCGAATCGGCCCCCGGCGGCCTCCCGGGCCAGTTCGGTCTCGATTCGGCCGCGGACGTGCTGGGCGTACGCCGGGATTTTCGGCGACCACTCGCCATAGACGAACCGATTGACGACTGACTGGACGCGCTCGCCGAGCGCGGGGTCGCCGCCCGCGAACCGCGCCCGCGTCCACGCCATTCGTTCCCAGATCTCCGCGCGGCCGTGGAGATAGCGCTCGAAGGCAACGAGCGGAATGGCCAGGGCGCCCATCTTGCCTTCGGGACGGAGGCGGGTGTCGATTTCGTAGGCGGCGCCGGCGACGGTGCGTTTCGACAGCAGGTCGAAAATGGCCCGGACGAACTTCTGTTGAAGCTGGAATCGCCGGGCGTCGGATGGATCGCCGTCGTAGATGAAGACGAGGTCGAGGTCGGAGTGGACGGTCAGTTCCGAGCTGCCGAGCTTGCCCAGGGCGAGAACGGCCCAGCCCGCATCGAAGTTCGTGTTCCCGGCGGATGACGGAGCGGCGGCCGCCGGGCCGGCCCTCACGGCTCGTGCCGCGGCCTGGATGGCGTAGTCGGCCACCAGCGAGAGCTTCTCGTTCAGGGGGGCGAGCTCCCGCAGGCTAAGCCACTCGACGAGCACCTTGAACTCTTGGATCGCCTTGACGCGACGGAAGGGATCTAACTTCGACTCCAGGCCGCCGTCCCCCGCCAGCACATCGGCGAACGCTTCCTCAACTGCCGGCCGGAAGGCCTCGACATCGAGCACGGCCGACGCCATGAAGTCGAGCAGTTCGGGATACGCGGACAATCGTGCGGCGAAGAGATCGCCGGCGTCGAGCCCGGCCATAAGCCGGCGGCGCAGCCCGGCGTTCTCCAACAGCGTGCGGTACAGACCGGTCGCGCCCCGAGCTTTCGAGACGACACGCTCGAAGCGAATCAGGACGCGGTTGGGCGCGGTCAGCGGCGTGTCGTCCGACATGATCGTCGCCAGGAGATTCGACAACAGGTTGCGCGCCGACGACCGGCCGGTGGACGGCGCGGCGTCGAGCGCCCGGAGGGCCGAAAGCGCGCTGGCGGGATCGTCAAAGCCGGCGCGGGCCAGCCGTTTGCGTGCCTCGTCGTCCTCCATGTCACCGGCAAGGAGGCGAAAGATCGTGCGGCCAGCCAGCGCATCCGCTTCGGTTTTCTCGTAGAAGAGGTTGGCGTAGATCGCATGCACCTTGTTCCGGTGCGTGTCGAGCACTTTGGTCAGCGTCTCCATCGCGTCGAAGCCGAGGCGCCGGGCCAGCGCGCGCAGGCCGCGCTCGGTCCCCGACAGGCTGTGCGTCTGCTGACCCTGCGCCGCCTGCAGGCCATGCTCGATGTTGCGCAGGAAGACGTACGCCGCTTCAAGGTCGTGTTGCTCGTTCGGCTCGATGAAACCCAGCGCGCCGAGCTCGTGCAGCGCCGTCAGCGTGTGACCGGTGCGAAGCGACGGCTGCTCGCCCCCGTAGATCAATTGAAAGACCTGCGCGAACAGCTCCACTTCGCGGATACCGCCGCGCCCCTCCTTGACGTTGTCGTCCAGATCGCCATGTTTCGCATGCGCCCGGTCCGCGCGCTTCTTGTAGCGGGCCAGCTCCTCGATGGCGGCATGGTCGAGGTACTTCCGGTAGACGAACGGCGCCACCCGCTCGACGAACCTCGCGCCAAGCTCCCGGTCCCCGGCAATCGGCCGCGCCTTCAGGAGCGCGAAGCGCTCGAACGTCTCGCCCGTGGTCTCGTAGTACTGCACCGACTGCTGCAGGGAATAGACCAGTGCCCCCCGCTGGCCGAGGGGGCGCAGGCGCATGTCGACGCGGTATAGATAGCCCTCGGCGGTGTGTTCGCTCAGAAGGCCGGTCAGCCGGCGTCCCAGCTTCTGGTAGCGCTCGTGTGCCTCGACCGCCGCGGGGTCCCCGTCGCCGCCCGGCAGCTCGTAGACGTAGATCAGGTCGATATCCGAGCTGTAGTTCAGGTCGCCGCCCCCCAGCTTGCCCATGGCGACGACAGCGAAGCGGCCGGGTAGCGGCCCCCCTTTTCGGGCCGCCAGCTCTGCCGACGCAATCCGCAGCAGGCCGTCCACCAGCACGTCGGCCAGGTTCGACAGTTGCGCGGTCGTCGTCGTGAGCGTCGCGGCATCCAGCATGCCCAAGAGGTCGCGCGCCGCGATGCGCAGGAATTCGCGCCGCTGGAACCGCTTGAGCCCGTCCACCTGTTGCTCGGTGCTCGACATCTCGTACAGCAGCCGGTTCACCTCGGCCGCGTAGTCGTCCCGACCCGGCGGCCGGTAGTCCAGCTCGTGGCGCAGCCAGTGGAGGTACTCGGGGTTGCGAATCAGGATTTCGCTGAGGTAGGGGGAGGTGCCGAGGATCTGCGTCAGCACCTCCAGGATTCGCGGGTCCGCCCGCAGGTTGTTGATGAAGGTGATCTTCGGCGTGTGCTCCGACGCGAAGCGGCAGAAACCGACGAGCGCGGCGTCGGGGTCCGGCGTCGTGGCGAACGCGTCGAGCAACTCTTCCGCCATCGCGCCCAGGGCCAGCCGGCTCGGCAGATCGGCGGCCAGTTGCTGCAGGTGAGCATCCGCGGCGGCGCCGTCGCGGAGGCCGCGCGTTTCGATGAACGTGGCCGCCCGTTCAGGCGCGAGTTGCGCCGCGAGGAAGATGTCGCGTGGGGTGATCACCTCGGGTTCGGCCGCATGCATGCCTGAGGAGGAGTATCGAGGAGGGGGCAGGTTGGTGCAAACGGCGTGATGTGCCGGGCCGACGCATCAAGCCATATAGGAGCGGCCCGAGGCGCCAGCGCGGACGCCTCGGGCCGCCGTGCGGTGACGAACGTGCGACCGTTCGCAGCTCGCGTTCGAACTAGATGTCGAAGTAGAGCGCGAACTCCCACGGATGGGGCCGCAGCCGGATCGCGTCGACTTCGTTCTCACGCTTGTAGGAGATCCAGTTCTCGATGACGTCGGGCGTGAAGACGTCCCCCTTCAACAGGAAGTCGTGGTCCGCCTCGAGCGCGTCGAGCACCTGCGCCAGATCACCCGGTGTGCTCGCGATCTTGCCCAGCTCCTCCGGCGGCAGGTCGTACAGGTCCTTGTCCATCGGCTCCGGCGGCATGATCTTGTTCTGAATGCCGTCGAGGCCCGCCATCAGCAGGGCGCTGAACGCGAGGTACCCGTTGCAGGTCGGATCCGGGAACCGGCATTCGATCCGCTTCGACTTCTCGCTCTTCGAGTAGACCGGGATCCGGACGGCCGCGCTGCGGTTCCGCATCGAGTAGATGAGGTTGATCGGCGCCTCGTAGCCGGGCACCAGCCGGCGGTACGAGTTGGTTGTCGGGTTGGTCAGCGCAAGCAGCGCCGGCGCGTGCTTGAGGATGCCGCCGATGTAGTGGACGCCGATCTCGCTCAGGTCGCCGTAGGTGCCGGCCGCGAAGAACTGGTTTCGCCCCTCCTTCCAGATGCTCTGGTGCACGTGCATGCCGGAGCCGTTGTCCTGGAAGATCGGCTTCGGCATCAGCGTCACCGTTTTGCCGTGCTTGCGCGCGACGTTCTTGACCGCGTACTTGAACTTCAGCAGCTTGTCGCCCATGTTGACGAGCGAGTCGAACCGCATGTCGATCTCCGCCTGTCCGGCGGTTCCCACCTCGTGGTGGTGCACCTCGATCTCGACCCCCAGCGCTTCGAGGGCGAGCAGCATCTCGGTCCGCAGATCCTGTTGGCTGTCCATCGGCGGCACCGGGAAGTAACCCTGCTTGTAGCGGATCTTGTAGCCGAGGTTCCGCGAGTTCCCCGCGCCGTCCGGATTCTCCGCGCGCCCGGCGTTCCAGAAGCCCTCGCCGGCGTCGACGTGGTAGTAGCCCTCGTTGTAGGTCTGACCGAACCGGACGTCATCGAAGATGAAGAACTCCGGTTCCGGCCCGAAGTAGGCGGTGTCGCCGATGCCGGTCGACTTCAGGTAGTTCTCCGCCTTCTGCGCGATGTAGCGCGGGTCGCGGGAGTAGTCCTCGCCGGTCACCGGATCCTTCACGTTGCAGATGAGGCAGAGCGTCGGCTCGGCCGAGAACGGGTCCATGAACGCGGAGGCCGCATCCGGGAAGAGCAGCATGTCGCTCTCCTGGATCTGCTGGAACCCGCGGATACTCGATCCGTCGAAGCCGATCCCCTCCTCGAACACTTCCTCCGAGAACTCCTTGGTGGACACCGTGAAGTGCTGCCACAGTCCCGGCATATCGACGAACCGGAGATCGACGACGCGGATCCCCTCCTTCTCGATCTTCGCCATCACATCATTCGCTGTCATCCCTCTACCTCTCCATCATGTTGGTGGTCGTCACTCCCCGGTGTTCCTCTTCGCGCGACGTTCGACCATCCGCGCGCACACCCTGTACGCCGTCTGTCGGCGCAACGCCTACACGACGTCGCGCTCTCCCGTCCGAATGACGCGGCTCTGTTCGACCGGCAGGACGAAGATCCGTCCGTCGCCGATCTCGCCGGTCCGCGCCGTGTCCATAATCGCGTCGATCGCCGTCTCGACCATTTCGTCAGGGACGACCACCTCGATCTTGACCTTGGGCAGCAGGCTGATCTCGTACTCCCGACCCCGGTAGATGGACGTGTGACCCCTTTGCCGGCCATGCCCGCGTACCTCGGTCACGGTGATTCCCGAGAGGTTCGCCCTGTTGAGCGCGTCCTTCACCTCGTCCACCTTGTTCGGTCTCACAATCGCCTTTATCAGTTTCATGCCGCAGTCCGTCCGGGCACGCCCGTGCGTCGCGCGCCGCTCATCGATTCGCCGGCGCCGAGAGCGTCCGCTCCAGGTCCGCCTTCAGTCGCTCCTGTGTCGCCTCGCTCAGCTTGCGTCCGTCCTCGGTGAGGTGGAAGACATCGAGCGCCCGCGCCCCCTCGGTGTTGATCAGGACCAGGTCGATCGAACAGCCGTTGTCCGCGATCGCGCGGCTTAGGCGGTAGAGCAGCCCCCATCCGTTCGGCGCGACCATCTCCACCACCGTGAAGCGCTTCGAAAAGTGGTTGTTGTAGTGCACGACGGGATCGGTTTCGATCGGCAGCTTCCTCCTGCCGGCGCGCCAGCGGCCCTTCAGCTTCTCCTCGATCGCCACCCCGCCGCCGATCACGTCGTCGAGCAGCTCGATCATCTCCTCGCGGGCCGACGCGTTCAGCGTCAGGAACTTCTCCCGGTCCTCGAACTCGAAGATGTCGAGCGCCACGCCATGCTGATTGCTCATCACATGGCCCCGCATGATGTCCATTCCGAAGAACGACAGCACCCCGCAGATATTGGAGAACAGCCGCGGCTGATCGAGCGCTATCGCGCTCAGCTCCCACGAGGTCTCGTACGCGTTCAGTATCGGCCGTACCATGCCCGGCCTCAGGTTTCGTGCCAGCCGAAGGTGGTCGTAGACCACCGGGCCATCCGCCAGGCGGAGGTAGCGCTGCGGAAACCCTTCGAGATACGACGTAAGCTCCGCCTCCGTTATGTCGTCCGGACGCTGCTCGTTCAGCGCGATCCGCGCCACTTCGTCGTGATCGATCGAATCGTCGCCGTAACCGAGCGTCAACTGGTTGAAGGTTTCGACGTAGAGGCGCCAGAGCATCTCTTCTTTCCACGGGTTCAGAACCCCGGGACTGACCGCGTCGACATCGGCCAGGGTCAGCAGCGTCAGCAGTTTCAGCCGCTCTTCGGTTCCGACGAGTCGCGTGAAGCCGATCACCGTGTCCGGGTCTTCGGCGTCGCGCCGGAAGGCGACGACCGACATCTGCAGGTGGTGGCGGATCAGGAACTCTACCGTCTGCCGTGACCGTTCCGTCAAGCGGAGGCGCCGCATCGCCTCGTTCGCCATCCGGACCCCTTCTTCGGCATGGTTCTTGTTGGTCCACTTGCCGCAGTCGTGGAACAGCAGCGCCAGCACGAGAAGTTCCGGCTCGCCCATTGCCTCGAGCAGGCCGGCGAACCGTCGCCGGCTGTGGGTCATCGGCGTGCAGAGATGCTCCACGTTGCGGATGGCGCGGAGCGTGTGCTCGTCCACCGTGTATTTGTGGTAGAAGTCGCGCGTGACGTGGCAGTAGATCTTCTGAAACTCCGGGAACATCCGCCCGAGCAGCCCGCGGCTGTGCATCTCTTCCAGGCGGTCGTACAGGCCGGGGCGCGGGCGGAGCAGGTGAAGCAACTGATCGCGTTCCCGGTCGGTCGGGAAGAACGCTTCCGGTACGTAGCGCTCGCCATGCCTCTCCACGCAGGTGAGCACCTGCTCCGACACCGTCGAGTCCCGTTTGAGCGCCTCCTCAAACGGCCGGAGCCAGATCCGCGGCTGGAGTGACGCCCGCGTCCCGTCCGCGAAGCGGATGCCGTCCCATCCCTGTTCGAGATCGTCGTCGATCAGCGTCACCGCGCGGTCAGCCTCGGCCGGCGCGTCCGTCGCCTTGAGCAGCGTCTGAAGCGATCGATTGATCCGCCGGGCATGGTGGTAGTAGGTGCTCATCAGCCGTTCCACCTGCTGCTGCGGTCGCTCGCCAGGCGATCCGAACAGCTTCGCCACCACCTCCTGCAGCCCATGCTCCAGAACGTTCGCGTTTCGGTTGCGCTCCATGTGCAGGATCGACCGGACCCGCAGCATGAAGTCCTCCGCTTCGGCGAGGCGCCCGGGATCGACGTGGGTCTCGTAAGGCGCGCCGTTCTCCATCCCAAGCAGCAGCCGTATGGCGGTCGCGTCGCGCAGTCCGCCGGGCGAGTCCTTGACGTCCGGCTCCAGGTGAAACACGGTGTGATTGAAGCGGGAGAGCCGCTGCTTCACCAGATCGACCAGGGCGGCCCGCATCGCCGGACGCCAGGGCGATTCGCTCGACAGGCAGTTGTCGGTCACCCGCTCGAACAACGCGCGATCCCCCTCGAGGAAGCGCGCCTCCATCAGGGCCGTCAGGTACTCGGGGTTGTCGACCTCGGGATCCGCGAGTTCGGCGAAGCGACGGATCTGGTGACCCACTTCGAACCCGAGGTCCCAAAGCGGATGGAGGACCGCACTGATGAATTTCTCTTCCGCTGCGCCGATCTCACCGTCGAGGACTATCAGCAGGTCGATGTCCGAATGCAGGCAGAGGTGTCGGCGGCCGTACCCGCCGACGGGAATCAGGGCGCACGGCGTGCGGGTGACGCCCTCGGCAGCGCGATAAATGCCGCGCAGGATGTCGTCGACGCGAGACGTATAACGGTCGAGGCAGTGGATGCCGGCGCCTGCCTTCCGGGTCCTTGCCTTCAGCTCCTCGCGTGCGGCGTCGAGCTGCGTCCGCCGTGTCGTCCCGAGGGCGATTCCGCCGGCGTCAGCCGGCGCAGCGTCGTTGGTGGGGAGCATCGCGGACTCGATCAGCGCAAGGTTGACCGTCTGGCGGCTTGCTGTCAGTAACCGATGCTGAGGCCGATAGAGCCGACGACCTGCACTTCGTCGCCGTCGTTAAGCGTCTCCAGGTAGTTTCCGAGCAGAAGCAGGTGCATGCCGCCCGTCAGTTCCCACGCGCCGAACGCCTCGGGCACACCCAGCGGTGTGCTCGCCACCACGCCGACGTCGAAGAAGCCGTAGCTGTCATCGATGCCGGCGCCATTCTCGTAGTAGTTGCTCAGGCTCAAGCCGAGGGTCGCGGGCAGGGTGAAGGTGACCCGGCCGTCCATTGCTTCCACGGACGGCTCGATCCCGAACTCGAGGTACACGCCTTCACTGGCGCCGCCGTCCGCCTGGCCGTCCATTTCAATCGCCAGACCGACGTGCGGCGAGAGCGGAAACCGGAGCAGGTCGCTGTCGTCCATGCCGAGGGTCAGCGCCAGTTCGTGCACGGCGGAGAAGCTGCCGTTCGGGCTGAGGTACGACGTGTAGGTGATGCCGGCGTTCCAGCTGTCCAGTCCCAGCGTAATGCCGGTGAAGAAGTCGGACTCGTACCACGACGCCAGGTTGGTCGCCGGTCCCCCGGCGCCTGTCTCGCCGCTGTGCAGGCTGTTCCAGGTGCCGATGGAGAACGTGACGCCGGTCAGTCCCTCGTCGCTCTGCAGCAGCAAGAACGAAGCGTCGGCGTAGGGCTGGGCAATCAGGCCGCCGGTTTGGTGCTTGATGCCGCGGAAGAGGTACGCGTGGCTGAAGTCCATCCCGATGGTGGCGGCGACGCGGCGGTCACTTCCCTGAGCCGCCGCCGGTCGCGGCGCGGCGAGCCCCGTTCCGATACCGACCACCGCCAGCACGATGCACACGCGGGCTGCACTACCGCCTCGCCAGTTCATCTCGAATAGCCTCCTCGCGGGATTTGCCCGGACTTCGCCAGCCAGGCTGCGATGACGACAAACCAGCGTATCTTACCAAGCGGTCAACGAAAGCACGAAACAGAAAGAAGGGGACCGAAGGCGGGTCGTCCTCCGGTCCCCCGCGATGACTCTGCCGAGGAGGCCAGCAGAGCCGTGCTTCAGTACCCGAGACTCAGGCCGAATGTCGCCAGCAGCTTGGTGCCGCTGTCGCCCCCGTCAATCGCCTTGGCGCCCTCACCCAGCACCAGCGCCTGCACGCCGATTCCCAGCTCCCACGAACCGAACGACTCCGGCACCATTAGCGGGATACCGAGCGACGCGCCGACCGAGAGGAAACCGAACCCGCTGTCGGAGATGACGCCGGGCGCGCTTTCGTACTCGTAGTAGTCGCTCAGGCTCATGCCGATCGCCACCGGAAACGACAGACTGACCGGCGCGTCGGGGAGGGGCGCCGCCGGCTCGATGCCGAACTCCAGATAGTTGCCGGTGGCGTAGCCGTCCGCGCCGCCCGAGAGCTCCGCCGCAACCGTCACGTAGGGGCTCACGTAGCCGTCATCGACGCTCAGCCCGAACGCCAGCTCCTTTGTCGTGCCCCAGCTCCCGCGCGGGCTCATGTAGGCGGTGTAGGTGACGTCGAAGCCGACCATGCCGGCTGAAGCGCCGATGCCGACGTAGAAGTCCGTCTCGTAGAAGCTCTGCGGCGCTCCCGCGAACCCTTCGTCGCCCTCCGAGTGGAGGCTGCTCCAGGTGCCGGCCGTGAGCGACGCGTTCCCGAAGCTGAGGCTTCCCTCGAGCGACGGCTGGGCGATGAAGCCGCCGGTCTCTTGCACGATGCCGCGGAAGTAGTAGTCACTGACGACGTCGGCGCCGCTGCTGAGACTGACGTTCCCGCCGTTCTGTGCGGCGGCGGGGCTCGCGAAGAGACCGGCCGCGGCGGCGAGTGCGAAGACGACGGTAGTGATGCGAAGCGTGCCTTTCATCTGTCTGATCCTCCTGAAGCTGCTATTGATGCAGGTGTTGAATCTGGAAGCCGCCGTAGGCCTCCATACCGTGCTCGCCGACGTCGAGGCCCATTCGTTCTTCGTCCTCGCTGACGCGCAGCCCCATGCTCGCCTTCAGCGCGTAGAAGATCACCAGCGCCGCCGGCAGTGAGATGGCGCCGTAGGCCAGGACGCCGATGAGCTGAGTGATGAACGAGTGGTCCGGGTTGACGCTGAAGATGCCGACGGCGAGGGTTCCCCAGACGCCGCAGACCAGGTGGACGGAGATCGCACCGACCGGATCGTCGAGCTTCGCCCGGTCGATCAGGATGACCGAGGCGACGACGATGAAGCCGGCGACCAGGCCGATGACCATCGCCGCGTTGACGCTGACGGTGTCGGCGCCTGCCGTGATGCCGACCAGGCCGGCGAGCGCTCCGTTCAGCACCATCGACAGATCCGGCTTGTGCTGCACGGACCACGAGCCAATCATCGCGCCGATGACGCCGGCTGCCGCCGCAAGCGACGTGGTGACGAATACGAGCGATACCAACCCGGGGTCGGCGCTCAGCACCGAGCCGCCGTTGAACCCGAACCAGCCGAGCCAGAGCAGGAAGACGCCGATTGTGGCGAGCGGCATGCTGTGGCCCGCGATCGGCCGCGCTTTGCCGACGACGTATTTGCCGAGCCGCGGCCCGAGCACTATCACGCCCGCCAGCGCGCCCCAGCCGCCCACCGAGTGGACCAGCGTCGAGCCGGCGAAGTCGTAGAAGCCCATCTGATCGAGCCAGCCGCCGCCCCACTTCCAGGAGCCGGCGATGGGATAGATGAGAGCGACGTAGATGGTCGTGAAGACCAGGAACGATCCCAGCTTGATCCGCTCCGCCACGGCGCCCGAAACGATGGTCGCGGCGGTGGCGGCGAACATCGCCTGGAAGATGAAGTCGGTCCAGTAGGTGTAGCCGGGGTTGTACGCGCTGGTGAGGCCTTCGGCGCCGGCATCGATGCCGAAGCCGGCGAAGCCGAAGAACTGTCCGATCGAGAAGTCATCCGGATACATCAGGTTGAACCCGACGAACGCGTAGGTGAGCAACCCGATCGAGATGACGGCGGTGTTCTTGAACAGGATGTTGACGGTGTTCTTGGCCTGCGTCAGTCCCGACTCCAGGCAGGCGAAGCCGAGGTGCATGATGAACACCAGGAACGTGGCAACCAGCATCCAGGTGTTGTTGACGGCGAACATCTCCGCCGACACTCCCTCCTCCTGCGCGAACGCGGCGGTCGGCGCTAGTGCCACGAGGAGTAGCGCCGGCAGGACGAGGCGGCGGAAACGGACGAGTGAGTGGCGAACTGCGTATGTCATGAGTGGTTCCCTGCTTCCGGTGGTCGGGTGGTTGCCTAGAGTGCCGTCGGGCCGGTCTCGCCGGTGCGGATCCGGATCGCCTGCCCCACGTCGCTGACGAAAATCTTTCCGTCGCCGATTTCGCCCGTCCGGGCGGCGCCGGTGATCGCGTCAACGGCGGCATCGACGAGGTCGTCATCGACCACCAGATCGATTCGGATCTTCGGGACGAAGTCGACCGAGTACTCGACGCCGCGGTATACCTCGGTGTGTCCCTTCTGGCGGCCGAAGCCCTTGACTTCAGTGGCCGTGAGCCCAGCGATGCCCGCCTTGGCGAGGGCGTCCCGCGCGTCGTCGAGCATGTGCGGCTTGATGATGGCCGTTATCAGTTTCATGCGCTGTCTCTCCAGGTACCGTCCGTGCTGCACCGGCGATGCGGGCCGGCTCTTTTCGTGCCGGCATGCTGCCAGCCTCCTCGCTGCCCTTCCCTGGAAGCAATAGCCATGCCAACTCCATGCATTGACGACTCTCTTGGGGAGAACAGCGGAAACGCGCCAGAAAACGCGTCGCGCGGCGAGTCCGGCCGGAGTCGCCCGAGAGGGCCAGGATCTACAATACTGTGCTGTATTGTTTACAACGTTACAGTTTCGTAGAACGTGTCGGTCCGCTCGACCTGTTCAGAGGGATCGGCGGCATCCCGGGTGCTCGAGAAACGCTGGAGTCAGGCCCGTTCCCGGCGTTTCAAGCAGGAGCAACCGAGGTCCGGACGGGCCTGGCCGGTAGGGACGAGAGCTACATAATTGTACAGGGTCTGGGCGCGTATATACAAAAATGCAGGCACCAGATTGCTATCGAAAACGTCGGCAGTCGATCCCGTACTTCTTGACCTTGTAGTTGACAATCCGCTCGGTGGAATCGAGCAGCCTGGCCGCCTTGACACGGTTCCCGCGGGTTGTTTTGAGGGCGTCCTGCAGCAGGTCCCTCTCGTAGGCTCCGACTGCATCGGCGAGCGCGACGCGCGACACCGTGCCGGACGCCTCGGCCGTCTGGAGGCTGGGGGGGAGGTGGTGCGCGTGGATGACGCTCCCGTCGCACACCAGGGTCGCCCGCTCGATGGTGTTCTCCAGCTCGCGCACGTTGCCGGGCCAGTGGTACGCCATCAGCATGTCGATGGCCGGCGTGGAGATCCGCTTCACTTCCTTGCGGTGCTCCACCGAGTACTTCTCGATGAAGCGATCGGCGAGAAGCTGGATGTCGGTCTTCCGCTCGCGCAGCGGCGGCACGAAGATGGTGAAGACATCGAGCCGGTAGTGCAGATCCTCGCGAAACGTGCCACTGGCGATGGCCTTCTCGAGATCGGCGTTCGTGGCGGCGATCAGGCGTACGTTCGCCCGGACGGGCTCGACGCCGCCCAGCCGCTCGAACTCCTTCTCCTGAAGCACGCGTAGCAGCTTGACTTGCGTCGACAGGTTGATGTCGCCGATCTCGTCCAGAAACAGCGTGCCGCCCTCGGCCAGCTCGAAGCGGCCCTTCTTGCGCGCCGCGGCGCCGGTGAACGCGCCCTTTTCGTGGCCGAACAGCTCCGCCTCGATGAGGGAATCGGGCAGCGCGGCGCAGCTCACCTTGATGAAGGGCATCTTGGCGCGCATCGAGTTGTAGTGGATGGCGTGGGCGATCAGTTCCTTGCCGGTGCCCGACTCGCCCCGGATCAGAGCCGTCGTGTTGGTCGCCGCCACTTGGGTAATCTGCTCGTACACCTGCCGCATCGGGCCGCTAGTCCCGATGATCTGCGCGAAGTCGTACCGTTCCTTCAGTTCCGCCTTCAGGTGGATGTTCTCGTCGAGCAGGCGCTGGCGTTCCGCCGCAGCCGCCTCCTTCAGGCGGATCGCTTGGCCGAACATGCTGGCGACGACCCGGCAGACGTGCAGATCCCGGTCGTAGTGGCGCTTCGCTTCGAAGCGGAAGTCGATGTTGAGCGCGCCGATGGCTCTCGTGGCGCCCGGAATGGGCACGCACAGGAAGGTGATCTCGGAGCGCGCTCCCCTTGGCCGGCGGCCGGTCCGGTGGAGGAACGCCGGCTCCTGGCTGATCTGCGGGACGACTACCGGCTGGCCGGAGGCCACCACCCGCCCGGTGATCCCCTCGCCCATCTCCCACTCGGCATGCCGTCCCTCACCCGGCACGCCCGCCGACGCCCAGACCCGGAGCCGCCCGGTGTCCGCGTCCGACAGCACTACCGCGCTCCGTATGACACCGTAGTCGTTGTCGAGAATCTCCAGCGCCCGTTGCATTCCGGCGCGCGACGACTGCGCCACGGTGAGCGTCTGATTGATCTCGGCCAGCATCGCCAGCGGCCTGACTTCGGCAGGGAGTGACTTCAGCCTGATCGGCATGGAACGTGGCCGTCCGGCGGCCAGGGCAGTTGCCCCGGCCCGGGACATCGCTGTGCGCGCGCGGCGCGTCCGGGAAACCATACGCCCGAAGGCATATGCAAATTTCTTGCCAGCCCGGGCAGTCCGTTCGCATGCGCGCCGCGGCGCAACGAGACCCTCAGACCGGCGCCGGAAGACTCGATCTGTCCATCAGCCAGGCGTCGATGCCGCGTGCGGCGCTTCGGCCCTCGGCGATCGCCCAGACGATGAGCGACTGCCCCCGCTGCATGTCGCCGGCGGTGAAGACCGACGGCACGCTCGTCATCCAATTCTCGTCCCGCCAGACGTTGCCTCGCTCGGTCAGCCGGACATCCAACTCCTCGAGCATCCCGGGCCGCTCCGGCCCCAGGAACCCCATGGCGAGCAGAACCAGATCGACTTCCTGCTCGAACTCGGTTCCCGGCACCGATTCGAACGACAGGCGACCGTCCACCCGCACCATCTCGACCTGTCTCCCGTGCAGCTTCGCGACCCGCCCGTCGCCGGTGCCGCTGAATCGCTCGGTCGACACCGAATAGATCCGGTCGCCCCCTTCCTCGTGGGCGGCCGAGACCCGGAAGATGTTCGGCCACAACGGCCAGGGGTTGTCGGGCGCCCGCTCGTCCGGCGGCCGAGGCAGCAGCTCGAACTGCGAGACTGACGCCGCGCCCTGCCGGTGCACGGTGCCGAGGCAATCCGCGCCGGTGTCGCCCCCGCCGATGATTATCACACGCTTGCCGGCTGCCGTGATCGCCTCCGCGTCCGGGACGATGTCTCCCTCGTTCCGGTGGTTCTGCTGCGTGAGGTACTCCATCGCGAAGTGGATCCCCCTGAGCTCCCGCCCCGGCACCTTCAGGTCGCGCGGCCAGCCGGCGCCGCCGGCAAGCAGTGTCGCGTCATGCCGGTCCCGCAGCTCCGCCGCGGAGACATCGACGCCGACGTTCACACCGGTCCGGAACAGCACTCCCTCGGCTTCCATGATGTCGAGGCGCCGGTTGACGAAGCGCTTTTCCATCTTGAACTCGGGGATGCCGTAGCGGAGCAGTCCGCCGATCCGGTCCGACTTCTCGAAGACGGTAACCGTGTGGCCGGCGCGGTTCAGTTGATCCGCCGCGGCCAGGCCGGCGGGACCGGAGCCGACCACCGCCACCGCCTTGCCGGTCCGAATCGCCGGCGGCTGCGGTGCGATCCAACCTTCCTCGAACGCATGCTCCACCGTGGCGAGCTCAATCGACTTGATCGTGACCGGGTCGTCGTCGATCGCCAGCACGCACGACCCCTCGCATGGGGCGGGACAAAGCCGGCCGGTCCATTCGGGGAAATTGTTGGTCTTGTGGAGCCGATCGATCGCATCGCGCCACTTGTCGCGGTAGACCAGGTCGTTCCAGTCCGGGATCAGGTTGCCGAGCGGACAGCCCTGGTGGCAGAAGGGGATGCCGCAGTCCATGCACCGCGCTCCCTGCGCCTGCAGGTCGGCGTCCGCGTAGGGAAGATAGACCTCGTTCCAGTCGTTCAACCGCTCGGCCGTCGGCCGTTTCGGCTGCCCCTGCCGGTCGATCTCGAGAAATCCCTTCAGTTTGCCCATCGGTTCCGTTCGGATTCCGCGCGCGCCTGCGACTACGACGCTGCCCCAATCAACTCGGCGAACTCCGGCTCCCGCGCCTCGGCCCGTGCGCGCGCCTCCGCTTCGAGGACGCGCTTGTAGTCGCGCGGCATCACCTTGACGAACTGCTCGCGCGTCGCCGCCCAGTCATCCAGCAGGCGGCGCGCGACCGGGCTGCCGGTCAGATCGGCATGGCGCGCCAGCAGGTCCCGCACCAGCGGCTCGTCGTCGTCGCCGAGCGCCTCCAGATCGACCATGCCCGGGTTGCAACGGGTCGCGAAGCGGCCATCGACGTCGAGCACCCAGGCAACGCCGCCACTCATGCCGGCCGCGAAGTTCCGCCCGGTCCGGCCGATGACGACGACGCGGCCGCCAGTCATGTACTCGCACCCGTGGTCGCCCACCGCCTCGACCACCGCGTGGGCCCCGCTGTTCCGGACGCAGAACCGCTCGCCGGCGATGCCCCGGACGAACGCCTCGCCACCGGTGGCGCCGTACAGCGCGACGTTGCCGATGACGATGTTCTTCTCGGCGACAAACGTCGACGCGGCCGGCGGCCGGATCACCAGGTGGCCACCCGAGAGCCCCTTGCCGAAGTAGTCGTTCGCGTCGCCGTCGACCGTCATCGTCACGCCGCGCGGCAGGAACGCTCCGAAGCTCTGGCCGGCGGAGCCGGTGAAGTGGATCCGGATCGTCTCGTCCGGCAGCCCCTCCGCGCCCCAGCGCTTCGTGATGTGGAATCCGAGCATCGTGCCGACGGTCCGGTTGACGTTCCGAATCGGCAGATCGATCTCGACCGGCGTCCGGTGATCAATCGACTCCCGGCATCGTTCGATCAGCGTGTTGTCGAGCGCGCGGTCCAGGCCATGGTCCTGTGGCTCGGTGCAGTACCGGCCCACCGTGGGCGGCACGTCGGGTTGATGCAGGATGGTGGAGAGATCGACGCCGCGCGCCTTCCAGTGGTCGAGCGCCGACTTCGTGTCGAGGCGGTCGGCGCGGCCGATCATCTCGTCCATCGTCCGGAAGCCCATCTGCGCCATCAGCTCGCGCACTTCCTGGGCGACGAACCGGAAGTAGTTCTCGACGAACTCCGGCTTGCCGGCGTAGCGCTTCCTGAGTTCCGGGTTCTGCGTCGCGACGCCCACCGGGCAGGTGTCGAGGTGGCAGACCCGCATCATGATGCAGCCGGAGACCACGAGCGGCGCGGTGGAGAAGCCGTACTCCTCGGCCCCGAGCAGCGCCGCGATCGCGACGTCGCGCCCGGTCTTCATCTGGCCGTCCACCTGCACCACGATCCGGTCACGCAGGTCGTTGAGCGTCAGCACCTGCTGCGTCTCGGCCAGCCCCAGCTCCCACGGGACGCCCGCATGCTTGATGCTGGTCAGGGGCGATGCGCCGGTGCCGCCGTCGTGGCCGGAAATGAGCACGACGTCGGCATGCGCCTTCGACACGCCCGCCGCAACGGTGCCGACCCCCACCTCGGCCACCAGTTTGACGTGGACCCGGGCCTCCGGGTTCGAGTTCTTCAGGTCGTGGATCAGTTGCGCCAGGTCCTCGATCGAATAGATGTCGTGGTGCGGCGGCGGCGAGATGAGGCCGACGCCCGGCGTCGAGTAGCGCACCTTCGCAATCCAGGGGTACACCTTGAAGCCGGGCAACTGGCCCCCTTCGCCCGGCTTCGCCCCCTGCGCCATCTTGATCTGCAGGTCGTCGGCGTTCACCAGGTACTCGCTCGTCACGCCGAACCGGCCGGAGGCGACCTGCTTGATCGCGCTCCGCCGGAGGTCGCCGTTCGCATCCGGAATGTAGCGCGCCGGATCCTCGCCTCCCTCGCCGGTGTTCGACTTGCCGCCCAGGCGGTTCATCGCAATGGCGAGCGTCTCGTGCGCCTCGGCGCTGATCGAGCCGTACGACATCGCGCCGGTGGCGAAGCGCCGGAAGATCGACTCGGCCGGCTCCACGTCGTCGATCGGGATCGGCTGAGCGGCTTGCCTGAGATCGAGCAGGCCCCGCAGCGTCGCCCGCTTCCGGTTCTGATCGTTCACGAGGGTGGCGTACTCCCGGTAAATCCGCTCCTGGCCGCTGCGCGTCGCATGCTGCAGCTTGAACACCGTCTCCGGGTTGAACAGGTGGTACTCGCCGTCGCGCCGCCACTGGTACTCGCCACCGGTCTCCAGCTCGTCGTCCTCGCGGCGGCGGCCGGCGAACGCCTGACCGTGGCGGCGGATCACCTCCTCGGCCACCGTGTCGATGCCGATGCCGCCGATGCGCGACGCGGTCCAGGTGAAGCAGGCGTCGATGAACGCCTTGTCGAGGCCGACCGCCTCGAAGATCTGCGCGCCGCGGTAGCTCTGCAGCGCCGAGATCCCCATCTTCGACATCACCTTCAGCACGCCCTTCGTGCACGCCCTGATGTAGCGGGCGATCGCCTGCTCCAGGTCGATGTCCTGCACCTCGCCGTCGGCGAGGAGCTCCTCGATCGTCTCGAAGACGAGGTACGGGTTGATCACCGCCGCGCCGTAGCCGACCAGCAGCGCCATGTGGTGGCACTCGCGTGCCTCGCCCGTCTCGACGATCAGCGAGCAGCGGGTCCGCGTGCCTCCGCGCACGAGGTGATGGTGGACGCCGGCGGTGGCGAGCAGGGCGGGCACCGGCGCGTGATTCGCGTCGACGCCGCGGTCCGACAGGATCAGCAGCGTCGCGCCGTCCGCCACGGCGGCGCTCGCCGCCTCGCGCAGGCGGTCCATCGCGCGTTCGAGGCCGGCCGTGCCCTCCGCCGGGTCGAACAGCATCGGCAGCGTTGCCGCGCGGAACGCGGGATCGTCCAGCGCCCGCAGTTTCGCCAGGTCGCCGTTGGCGATCACCGGCGCGTCCACCTTGATGTGGTGGCAGGAACGGGCGTCGGGCGCGAGCAGGTTCGCCTCGGCGCCGAGGGTCGAGCCCATGTCGGTCACCAGTTCCTCGCGGATCGCGTCAAGCGGCGGGTTCGTCACCTGCGCGAAGAGCTGCTTGAAGTAGTCGTAAAGCATCCGCGGCCGGTCCGAGAGGACGGCGAGCGCGGTGTCGGTCCCCATCGACCCGACCGGCTCGACGCCTTTCCGCGCCATCGGCGCGATCAGGATCCGAAGATCCTCCTCGGTGTAGCCGAACGCCCGCTGCCGGTCACGGACCGACGACCGGGGTGCGGGCGGGTCGGCGGGCACCGCCGGCAGGCGGTCGATGTGGGTCAGTTCCTGCCGCAGCCAGTCGGCGTACGGATGCTCGCGGGCCAGCTCCGTCTTGATCTCCTCGTCGTCGACGATCCGTCCCTGGGCCGTGTCAACCAGGAGGATCCGTCCCGGGTGGAGCCGTTCCTTGACCAGGACGTTCTCCGGCGGGATGTCGAGCACGCCCACCTCGGACGCCATCACCACCAGATCGTCCTTCGTCACGATGTAGCGCGAGGGGCGGAGGCCGTTCCGGTCGAGGACCGCGCCGACCACCGTCCCGTCGGTGAACGCGATCGACGCCGGCCCGTCCCACGGTTCCATCAGCGAAGCGTGATACTCGTAGAACGCCTTTCGCTCCGGGCTCATCGACTCGTGGTTGCGCCACGGCTCCGGGATCATCATCAGCACCGCGTGGGCGAGCGGGCGACCCGTCAGCGCGAGGAACTCCAGCACGTTGTCGAACGTCGCCGTATCGCTCTGCCCCTCGCGGATCAACGGGAACAGCTTCTGCAGGTCGTCGTCGCCGAACGCCTCGGAGCGGCAGAGCGACTCGCGCGCCCGCATCCAGTTGATGTTGCCGCGCAGCGTATTGATCTCGCCGTTGTGCGCGACATAGCGGTACGGGTGGGCCAGCGGCCATGACGGGAAGGTGTTGGTCGAGAATCGCGAGTGGACCAGCGCCAGCGCCGACTCCACGTCGGGATCGACCAGGTCGGGGAACATCTGCTCGATCTGATCCGAGATCAGCATCCCCTTGTAGACGATCGTGTTCGACGAGAGGCTGGCGACGTAGTAGAGGGGGCGCTCGCGCAGGTCGAGCGTGTCGGTGGCGTGCGCCATCCGCATCCGGATGACGTACAGCTTCCGCTCGAAGCGGAGGTGGGCGTCGGGCGCGCCGTCGAGCGCAGCGCCGCGGCCGATGAAGATCTGCCGGATCACCGGTTCGCCGCTCCGCGCCGTGGCGCCGAGGTGCGAGCTGTCGGTCGGGACATCGCGCCAGCCGAGCACGCGCTGGCCTTCCTCGGCGACGATCGCGGCGAACCGCGCCTCCACGCGGCGCCGCTCGTCGGCGTCGCGCGGCAGGAAGATCATCCCGACGCCGTAGGCGCCCGGCTCCGGCAGGTCGAAGCTCGCCTCCGCCGCCGCCTTCCGCAGGAACGTGTGGGGAAGCTGCAGCAAGATGCCGGCGCCGTCGCCGGTGGTTTTCTCGCAGCCGCACGCACCGCGGTGGAGCAGGTTGATCAGCACCTCGTGGGCCTGGCGGACCAGCGTGTGCGAGCGACGGCCCTTGATGTTGACGACGAAGCCGACGCCGCACGAGTCGTGCTCGTGGACCGGGTCGTACAGACCCTGAGCTTCCGGGAATCCGCCGGCAACGGCACCGGTAGCGGGGGATCTGTCCTTCACGCTGGTCCCCTTCTCAGGCGGCCTGTTCGGCGCTCGCCCTCCGGAGCACCCGGATGAACTCGGTCACCGCCGGACTGAGCCGGCGGCCGCGGCGATGGACGATGCTGAGCGGCCGGACGAACGGCGCCTCGCCGTCGAGCGTGTCAAGCGGCACGGCGACCAGCGCGTGCAGTTCCACTTCGCGGCGGAGTGTCGGTTCCGGCAGGATTGCCACGCCGGCGCCGTCCTCCACCGCCTGTTTGATGTTCTCGATGTTGTCGAACTCGGCCACGATATGGACGTCCGCTTCGTTCCGCTTCAGGTGCCGGTCGAGCTCGCGCCGCACCGGGAGTCCGCGGTCGAACGTGACGAACGCCTCGCCTGCCAACTCCCACGGTCCGATGGCGGAATTCCGCCTCGCGAAACGGTGCGAAGGCGGACAGGCGACCATCATCGTCTGCTCCTGCCACGCCACCACCGTCAGGTCACGCCCCGGCGGCGCGAATGCCAGCAGCCCCAGGTCGTACTGATCGCTCTGGATGCGGGCGGGGATCTCGTCCGGGTGCATGTAGTCGATGTCGACATGCGCGCCCGGCTCGGCGGCGCGAAACTGGTCGACATACTGGTTCAGGTCGTGCATGCCGACCGAGTAGATCGACGCCACTCGCACCGTGTGGCCGGCCCGCTTCGTCTGTCGCCGCACCGACTCCTTGAGTTCGCGGTAGCGCTCGACGATCTCCTGGGATCCCTTGAAGAAAAGCTCCCCCTCGGCCGTCAGCCGCCAGGGCCTCCGGGACCGGTCGATCAGTTGCGCGCCGATCCGCCTCTCGATCTGCCGGACGGTCTGGCTTGCCGACGATTGCGACACCGAATTGGCGAGTGCCGCCCGCGAAAAGCTCTGGTGCCGCACGACGTCGCAATAAATGCTCAGCGCCTCGATCTGCATTGGTGAGACGGTCACTGTACACACGGCATTAGCTAATAGCAAATGTTACCAGCATTAGATTACGTGATGGAAGTATCCATGCCCCAGACCATGGGCATGGAGAACTGCTAGGCCAGCGTGTCGAGATGCGGCGCGTTCGGGATGCGAAGCGTGACGCCGGTGCGGTCGCCGTCGGCGAGCGGGGCCGACTCGACGCCCGCCTCCCCGAAAATCAGCAGCGCCACCTGGTCTACCGTTTCCTGCAGCGCGCGTTCCACGTCGGCGGTCTTCCGCGCGTGCAGCCGGTCGTTGACGACGAGCTCGATCCGATCGGTCCGGAACGGCATTGGCCCGTCCGGGTCGTCCGACGTGTCCTGCCGCAGGCGTCCGGCGGCGGAAAACAGGACGTGCGCGGCGTCGGCGATGCGGCTGGCAAGCGGGCCGGGAGTCCTTCGCTTGACCGCGTAGGCGAGCCCGGCGCGCTGGTAGCAGTCGAATACATAGTTCGCCTCGTGCGCCACAAGAAGGACGTTCGGCGACTCGGGCAGGTGACCGTAGTCGGCGACGTCGATCAGCAGGCCGGGGACCGCCTGCTCGCGGATCCAGCGGTGGAAGATCACGATGATGTCGTGCGGACGGACCGTCCGGCCCTCGGCGAGGAAGAGCTTCAGGCTGAAGCGTTCGATGGCGTCGACGTCGACAGGGTGATCCATCCGGGCGGCTTGGACGATGGGACTCGGTCCGTCTCAGGCGGTCGGCGATCCGGCGGACGCGGCGGGCAGAGTGCCGACGCCGCCCGCCGGCCGCGCAGCGATCCGCGCGGCGCAGGCATGGCATGCCTCGAGGAAGAGCTGCGCCTCCTCAATCAGATGATGCACGGCCTCCGCGGTGTCGCGCGGACCGGAGTTGTGCCGGCGAAAGAGGTACATCGCGAACTTTCCCCCGGCGTACTTGTCGAAGAATATCTGCGTGTCGAAGAAACGGGTCCTGAACTCGCGGATCACCGTGTCGGGGTCGTCGCCGATGTCGACGAACTCGGTCTTGATCAACCCGCGGGCGCCCAGCAGCATCGCGCTGTAAGCGAGTGCGTCGGCCTCCAATGCCGAGCCCTCCTCCAGCTTCAACTGTGCTTCGAAGATCTGTGCCTCGGCGGCAGCCAGGTCGAACTCGGTGAGCGAGACCACCTCGCCGGCGCACTCGCCGACTCCCATGTCGCCCAGCGTGAACTCGCGCGGATCGCCCCAGTCGGAATAGAAGGAGGTGTCCTCGTCGTGCGGCGGCACCGTCGCCAGATCGGCAAACATCTCGCGCAGCGCACGCTTGCCGATCCGCTGGGTGTAGTCCTGGAACGTCTCGTTCCCTTGCCGCTCGGCGACGAACCGGCTGGTGATCCGATCGATCACCTCCGGTATCCGCTTCGACGGAATCGCGCCCGACGCCAGCCCGTACGATCCGGCGTTTTCCGTCCACTGCCCCCCGAGCACGACCTGGAAGTGCGGGACCGCGTAGCCGCCGACGTTGCGGCTGACGCCATAGAAGCCGAGGTCGGCGATGTGATGCTGGCCGCACGAGTTGAAACAGCCGCTCGTCTTGATCCGGAGCCCGCGCACCGCCGGATCGGTCGCTTCGTCCTGCTGCGCGAGGTGGTCCGCCAACTGCGCCGCCAGGCCGCGCGACGAGGCGATGCCCAACTTGCAGGTGTCGGTGCCAGGACAGGCAGTGATGTCGGCTATTGTTCCCGCGCCCGGACGGTCCAGCGCGATTGCGCGTAGTCCGTCGTGCAGCGCCCGCAGATCGGTCTCGGATACCCACCGCAGCACGAAGTTCTGCTCGGCCGTCGCGCGTCCTTCACCGTTCGCGTAGCGGCGCACGAGGGACGCCAGGCCGCGCATCTGGGCGGACGTGAGATCGCCGAGGGGCAGTGTGACAGTGACTACGGCGTACCCCGCCTGCCGCTGCCAGTAGACGTTGGTCCGCGTCCACTGCTCGAACCGCTGTCGCGCGGCGTCGGCGCTCCCATTTCCGTTGTGCAGCGACACCGGCACCCCGCCTGGGCTCGTTTCCACCGCGCTCGCCGGACCCACCGCGTCCGTGCCGTTCGCCGCCGCGTTCGGAAGTTGCGCCGTCCACCGCGGATCCTCGGGCAGCGCCGCCCGTTCCTCCAGCACCAGCCGCCGGAGTTTTTCCACTCCAAGCTGCGCCACCAGGAACTTGATTCGCGCCCGTGCGCGGTTCTTCTTCTCGCCCATGCGAGCGAAGATGCGCGCGATCGCCTGCGCCGTCGGGAGCAGTTCCTCCACCGGCAGGAACGGATCGAACAGCTTCGCCTGGTACGGCACCGCGCCCAGACCGCCGCCGACGTACGTCTCGAAGCCTCGCCGCTCGACGCCGTTCTCCTCTCTCGTCACCGCGATTAGTCCCAGGTCGTGCATCGACACCAGGCCGCACGCGTGATCGCGGCAACCGGAGAACGCCACCTTGAACTTCCGGCCGAAGTCCTGCGTATCAGGGTGGCCCAGCAGGAATCGCATGCAGGCCACCGCGTACGGCGTGACGTCGAACGTCTCGTCGTGGCAGACGCCGGCGAGCGGACAGGCGGTGACGTTGCGCACCGTGTTGCCGCACGCCTCGCGCGTCGTAATGCCAACCGCGGCGAGGCGACGCATCAGGTCGGGCGTGTCGTCGATATGGACGAAGTGCAACTGAATGTCCTGGCGGGTCGTCACATGGCAGACCCCGTCGCTGTACTCATCCGCGAGATCGGCGAGCGTCCGCATCTGCTGCGGGTCGAGCAGCCCCATCGGGATCTTGATCCGCTGCATGCCGGGCGCGTCCCACACGGTGTCGGGGCCCTTGGTCAGGGTGTCCGAGGGATACCGCAAGGGTTTCGGTCCCGTTCCGTCGTTCCGCTGCCCGTTGTCGTACCGCTGCCCGTAAACGCCGCGCCGCAGCCGCGTTTCGGCGAAGACCTTCTCGTCGATCTTTCCCTGGCGCCGAAGCTCGATCTGACTCTCGAACAGATCGATCTCCGCCCTGAGATCCGCCGGAATCCGGTCCGCCAGCTCTTTTTTCCAGCTCATCGCACTCGTCCCCCGGCGCGACGTCGTCCGGCCGCCCCGTCGGCATCGTCGTGCCTGCCAGCGCTCTGGACGGCGTCAGCCCCGGTCAACAGCCGCAGCCGCGCCACCTCCCCGACAACGATCGTTCCGGGTGTAGCCGATTCGACCCGCACGTCGGCCAACGAGTCCAACTGTCCACTCCATGTCGTCATTTCGGGCGTCGCCGCCCGCAGCACCAGGGCGGCCGGCGTGTCGGCCCGCCACCCCGCGTCGAGCAGTGTCCGTGCAATCCGCTCGCGGTTCCGCAATCCCATCAACACCACGACGGTCATCGACCCCGGCGCCACGCCCCGGAGGACCGGTTCGTACGCCTCCGGGGCATGTCCCGACACGACGGTGAACCCCGCCGTCATGCCCCGGTGGGTCACCGGAATCCCCGCGAGGCCTGGCGCCGCCACGGCCGATGTCACACCCGGGATCACATCGAACGGCACGCCCGCCGACGCGAGCGCCAGCGCTTCTTCGCCGCCGCGCCCGAGCACGAACGGATCGCCGTTCTTCAGCCGCACAACTCGCTTGCCGCGCCGCGCGCCCCGAATCATCAGCCGGTGGATCGTTTCCTGCGTCACCGCCGGACGGCCGGCGCGCTTGGCGACGCGGAAATGCTGGGCGTGCGTCGCGAGTGCGACTGTCGCCTCGGGCACGAGGCCGTCGTAGAGCACGAGATCCGCCTCGGCGAGACGCTGCGCCCCGCGTACGGTAAGCAGATCCGGATCGCCCGGCCCGGCGCCGATCAGAGAGACGAACCCCCCGCCTTCCGCGCTGGCGCCACGCCGGCCGTCCCGGGCGTACAACGCAATCAGCGCATCGAGCAGTTCGGGCCGCCGCGCCTCCATCGGCGTGCCGTCCTGCCGCCACCGCGCGCGCATTCGGTCCGACTCGGCGAGCCACCGTTCGAGATCCGCCTCGGGAAGGACCGCGTCGAGTCCTTCACGCAGCAGACCGGCGATCGCCGGCGCTCTCCCGTCAGTCGAGATGGCAATGGTGGTGCCGGCGCGGCGGACAACGCCGCCGAGATAGAGGCTGGCGTTCGGGGGATCGTCTACCGCATTGACGAAGAGCTGGCGGTCCCCGGCGGCGCCCGCCACGTCGCGGTTCACTTCGGGCGTCGCCGCGGCTACGACGAGCCAGGCGCCGTCGAGATCGGACGGCTCGAACCGGCGGCGGATCAGTTTGACGTCCGGCGTCGATGCGATCGCCTCGACGATGACCGGTGCGACGACCGTCACCGCCGCTCCCGCGTCGCGCAGCGCGCGCAGCTTGGAGGCGGCGACGGGGCCACCGCCCACCATCACCACCCGCCGACCGTTCAGCTTCAGGAACGCCGGGAAGAGAGGCATTGGCTCTCGGATTCCTGGATCACGGGTCCGCCGGGAAGGTCGCGGGCTCCGGTGCCGCATGGAGGCCGCACTCGGTCTTCGTCGTGCCGCGCCAGCGCCCCGCCCGTTCGTTCTCGCCCGGCGCGACCCACGTGGTGCAGGGCCAGCAGCCGATGCTGGGGAAGCCCTGGTCGTGCAGCGGGTTGTAGGGCACGTCGTGCTGCGCGAGGTAGCGCCAGACATCCGCCGACGTCCAGGTGACCAGTGGGTTCACCTTCGCGATCCCGAACTTGTCGTCCCAGTCGACCGTCCGCGCATTCGCCCGCTCCGGCGTCTGATCACGGCGGATTGCGGTAATCCAGGCGTCCACGTTCGCCAGCTCCTCCCGGAGCGGAGCCACCTTCCGGATGGCGCAGCAGTGGTTCGGCGCGTGCTCCCAGAGCTGCCCGCCATGCACTGCTGTCTGTTCGTCGACCGTCAGCGCCGGCTTCACCCCGCGGATCCTCAGGCCGTAGCGTGCCTCGAGGCGCCGCCACAGGTCGCGCGTTTCCTCGAAGATCAGCCCGGTGTCGAGCGTGAAAATGTCGATCGGCAGGGCGTGACGTCCGATCAGATCGATCAGGACGCATCCCTCCGGACCGAAGCCAGTGGCGAACGTCAGCCGGTCGGCATACTGCTCGACCGCCCAGCCCAGCGTCTCCTCGGGGGGTGCCCCCTCAAGTGCCGACGCGGCCGGCGCGATGATGTCGCCGTCCGTGTGTTCACCGTCAATCCCAACAGCCTCAACCGGGTCCAGAACCGCTTCGATCACCAGCCACCTCCGTACGCCGTCGTCACACCGTGCGACGCGCTGAAGAACGACAACCGCAGGCCGACAACGACCAGAACGGTCGCCAGGCCGAGGCGCAGCGCGCGTTCCGGCACTGCGATTGACATCCGTGCACCGATCAGGACGCCCGGAATGCCGCCGGCAAGCACTGTCGCCGCCAGCGCGAAATCGACGCGTCCCGCCGCGGCATGGCCGACCGTCGCCGCCGCCGACAGGAAGAGCGCGTGGACCAGGTCGGTGCCGACCGTTGTGCGCGCGCCGAGCGGGTAGAACAACACCAGCGCGCAAAGCAGCAGCGATCCGCTCCCGACGCTGGTCGTCGCTACCAGTACTCCGATGACAAGGCCGGTCGCCACGGTGACAACCGCGCGCGGCTGTCCGGACGGTCGCCAACGTCCCTCGAGGCGAACGCGCAGCCAGAGCCCTGCGCCTGCCGCCAGCAGGACGGCGCCGAGCGTGCGCGTAAGCCAGTCGTCGAGCTGCGCCGCCGGAAGCGCGCCCAGGATCGCCAGACCGATGATCGCGCCCGGGATCGATCCGAGCGCCAGGTGTCCGACTGTCGGCCAGTGCACCTCGCGGCGCAACGCATAGAACCCGCCGCCGAACAGCTTCATGCCGCTCGCGATCAGCACATCCGAGCCGATCGCTAGCGGTGCCGGCACGCGGGCAAGCAGGATCAGCGCCGGGGTCAGAAGCGCCCCGCCGCCGGTTGAGGTGGCGCCGACCAGCAGGCCGATCACAAACCCGATGATGACGGGTGCGATCTCCGTCACGCGGAAACCATCCCGTCGTGCGCCGCGCCGCCGGCCGTTGCCAGTCTCACTCCGTTCACCACGTTCGTACCGTCCGTTCCGCGCGCGGCCACAAAAAAAGCCCGGAGGGCGTCGCCCCCCGGGCTAAGGTCTGTCGTGCGCTGCTTGCTGCCGGTTCGCTACTTCAATGCATCCGCACGCGTAAGACCGTCGCCCAGGGGAGCCCCGTGGGGCCCCATACAACAGCAACAACAACAGGCGCAGCCGACCGCGGCGGGAATCACGTGCATCGGTTAAGAGAGGCACTCTAGCCTCGGATCCACCCTGGAGTCAAGCTGTCGTCACCGTGGCCCGGCGTCATGGTGCGCCGGCCTCCGGGCCGGCACCGTCCCGGCGCACCGTCACCTGCCGCTGTTCCCTGGCCGCCCGCTACCGCATGCTACAGTTACCGGTTCTACGTAAGCGTAGCCATCAAAGAAGGAGCAACCACGATCGTGCCGGACCACCTCATTGCCCCCCATGGCGGGAAGCTCGTCGATCTGTTCGCCCCCGACACGGACCGCGCCGTCCTGAAGGAGGCCTCCCGCGACTGGCCTTCCCACGACCTCACGGAACGTCAGCTTTGCGATCTCGAGCTGCTCGCGAACGGCGGCTTCTCTCCGCTGACCGGCTTCATGACGCAACCGGACTACGATCGCGTCTGCGTCGAAATGCGCCTCGCGGACGGCACGCTGTGGCCGATACCGATCACGCTCGACGTCCCCGAGGATCTCGCCGCATCCCTTGCGCCCGGATCAAGGCTCGCCCTTCGCGACCCGGAAGGCGTGATGCTCGCCGTCCTCGACGTCGAAGACGTCTGGCAACCCGATCGCACCGCCGAGGCGGTAGCGGTGTTCGGCACCGACAACCCCGAGCACCCGGGTGTCGCGCACCTGCTTGACCGGACGCATCCGTTCTACGTCGGCGGCCGCGTCACGGTGGTGCAGCCGGTGACGCACTACGACTACCGGCAGATTCGACACACGCCGACCGAGCTCCGGGCGCAGTTCGCGAAGCTGGGCTGGACGAAGGTGGTCGCGTTCCAGACCCGCAACCCGATGCACCGCGCGCACCAGGAGCTCACACTGCGCGCCGCGAAGGAAGTGGGCGCCGACCTGCTGATTCACCCGGTGGTCGGGATGACCAAGCCAGGCGACGTCGATCACTACACGCGCGTCCGTTGCTACCAGGCGCTGCTGCACCGCTACCCGTCGAACACCGCGCAGCTCTCGCTGCTGCCCCTCGCGATGCGGATGGGCGGTCCGCGCGAGGCGGTCTGGCACGCCATCATCCGCAAGAACCACGGCTGTACCCACCTGATCGTCGGCCGCGACCACGCCGGCCCGGGCAGCGATTCCGCAGGCAACCCGTTCTACGGGCCGTACGACGCGCAGGAGCTGCTGCGCGAGCACGAGGCGGAGCTGGGCGTCACGATGGTGCCGTTCAAGCTGATGGTCTACGTTCAGGATGCCGACGCCTACGTCCCGATCGACGAAGTGGAGGAAGGACGACGCACGCTCAACATCTCCGGCACCGACCTGCGCGAGCGCCTCGCGGAGGGGCGGGACATCCCGAACTGGTTCACTTTCCCGGACGTCGCCGAGGAGTTGCGCCGCAGCCACCCGCCGCGCGGGCGGCAGGGATTCACAGTCTTCTTCACCGGTCTGTCCGGTTCCGGCAAGTCGACCATCGCCAACGCGCTGCTCGTGAAGTTTCTGGAGTTCGGCGGCCGGCCGGTCACGCTACTCGACGGCGACCTGGTCCGCAAGCACCTGTCGAGCGAGCTGGGCTTCTCCAAGGCGCACCGGGACATCAACATCCGGCGCATCGGCTACGTTGCATCCGAGATTACGAAGAACGGCGGCATCGCCGTCTGCGCCCCGATCGCGCCCTACGACGCGGTGCGCAAGGATGTGCGCCGCATGATCGAGCCGCTCGGCGGCTTCGCTCTCATCCATGTCGACACGCCGCTCGGCGTGTGCGAGCAACGTGACCGCAAGGGCCTCTACGCCAAGGCGCGGGCGGGCATCATCAAGGAGTTCACCGGGATCTCCGATCCCTACGAGGCCCCGGCGGACGCCGACCTGACCATAGACACTACCGCCCTTACGCCTGACGAGGCGGCGCAGCGCATCATCCTGCACCTGGAGCGCCAGGGTCACGTCAGCGCCGCGGAGTAGAGTTACGCAGGGGTGCGCCGGCTTGGTGCGCCGGCCTCCGGGCCGGCACCAACGCCGCCACCAGGAGCGTAGCGATGACCTGGCCCGACGACTCGTTCGCCCGCTTCCGCGAAGCAATCCTCCGCTTCGACGCGGCCAACGCGGAAGACCCTAACATCGAGGTCGAGCACGATTTCCCTCAGCCCAAGGAACTGGTCTACGCCAACCGCATGACGGCGGCGCTCCACCGGTTCGCCCCTGGCGCCCACGAAACCGTTCAGCTCGCCGCCCGCTGCCAGCACATCCGGCGCTGGACCATCCCCCGCGGCGACTACCCGGAAGGCCGCGCCGGCTACCGCCAATGGCGCACCGACCTGGCCGCCTTTCACGCGGAGACGGCGGCGGAGATCCTTCGCGATGTCGGTTATGACGAGGCGACGATCGCGCGCGTTCAGTCCCTCGTTCGAAAAGACCGGCTCAAGGCCGACCCCGACGCCCAGCTCCTCGAAGACGTCGTCTGCCACGTCTTCCTCACCCACCACCTTGGCGACTTCGCCGTGAAGCACGACGACGGGACGGTGACCGACATCCTGAAAAAGACGTGGCGCAAGATGTCGGAGAAGGGTCGCGCCGCCGTTCGATCCCAGGAACTGCCGGAGGCTGTCCGCTCCCTGGTGGAGAGAGTCGCCGACTTCGGCTGAGGTTCCTGACCGCGATGCGGCGGCCGCACCCGCCCGCGTAATCGTCAAGAAATGGCGTGTGCAACCGCTCCCAGGTCGACTGCGGCAGCAGGCCCGGCGAGGTTCCGGACTCTCCCTCGAGATGGACCGCGCCGTAGCGGGTCAGGTCACCGATCGTCATGTGAACGCCGCCGGCGGGGGCCACGACCGGCGAATTGTCGGCGCGCGTCGCAAACGGATCCATCGGCGATCGGAACCGGCGCAACCAGACAACGTGCCCGACCGGCTCCTGATTCGGGGTATCGCCTTGCGGTGGGCCGAAGCCGGCGCTCTTCAGCGTCAGAGGGGCGAACACGCGGTCCTGCAGCAGGACTTCGTAGGGTTTGCCGGCAATCGTCTCGGCAATATGGCCAACGATGGTGTAGCCGACGTTGGAATAAGTGTGGCGCTTACCGCAGGGGTGCCGGGGTTCCTTGACGAGAACATCGGCGACGAAGCGGCGCCGCGCCGCGACCAGTTCCTCGCCGGTGTCGGGCCAGACGCTCTGCACCTTGTTCGGAAAATTCGCGGGTGCGCCCGCAGTGTGTGTCAGTAGATGGTGCGACGTGCAGCAGCTCCAACCCCCCGCCATGGCGACGTCGGGCAACAATGCGGGCAACGTGTCGTGCGGGGACACCCGCCCGTCGTCTTCGAGCACGGCGAGCAGCGTGGCGGTCATCGACTTGGTGATCGAGCCGACGCGCCAGCGGTCGTCGGCGGCCACCGGGATGCCGGAACCCCGCCGGCGCTCGCCGCTGGCGGCCACCGCGGCGGACTGCCCGTCGGTCATCACGGCGGCGGCCACCCCGGTGAGCCCGGTCTCGGCCTGCAACCGCGCCACGCGGGCCTCAAGGAGTACCTGCCAGTCTTCGCTATTGCGGGGTGCTGCCTGACTTACGCACCCATGATTACCTACGGGTCTGGGGGTCGTGTCAATCGCCTCCTGCGCGTCCGCGTTGGCGGTGAACAGATGCAATAATGTTATTCTCTGCATAATGCGAACGACCATTTCTCTTGAAGACCGGCTCGCGATGCAGGTGCGTCGTGAGGCGGCCGCGCAGGGCGTCAGCGTGAGCGCCTTCATCGCGAAGACGTTGGACGATGCGCTCAAGCGGCGGACGCCAGCGGAACCGGTCAGACCGTTTCGGCTGATTACGGTTGGCGGGGACGGCCCGCGACCGGGTGTCGATCTTGATCGGCCGCGAGCAATCGAGGTGGCGGACGACGAGATCCATTTTGGCCATCAGCGGCCCTGACCGTCATGCTCCTGCCGGACGTCAACGTGCTGGTCTATGCCCACCGCGAGGACTCGATCGCGAATCATGCCGAGTACGCGCAATGGATCTCCCGGCTGGCAACGGGTCCGGAGCCTTTTGCGGTCTCCGTTCTGGTGCTGTCGGGGTTTCTCCGAGTCGTGACCAACCAGAGTGTTTTCCGTCCGCCGTCCACCTTCGACAGCGCGTTCGCCTTCCTCTCGGAACTCACTACGCGGCCCACGGCCCGTATCGTCGGTCCTGGTCCCGAACACCTTGCTATCTTCGAACGCTTGTGCCGTGAGGCGGGCGCCACCGGCAAGCTGATCGCTGACGCACAACATGCGGCTGTCGCGGTCGAGAATGGGTGCACGATGGTATCGACCGACGCGGATTTCGACCGGTTTCCCGGACTGCGGTGGCGACATCCGCTTCGTCCACGAAGGGAATCCGAGATCGAAGGACGGCGGTTTGACTAATTGAGGTGTGGCATACGCCCTCGTCGCGACGGCATGGCGGCTGGCACCGCGAAGACAAAGACGGTCGTTGGCGACCGCAGCGGTTTGCGTGGGAGTAGCCCGGATGGACCCCGGGACCCAGGCCAGCTCATCATCATCGATATGCGGGTCGAAGGGGCCGCTACGAGCGATGCGTGGCCGTGCGTCGGAGACTATCGCCCGGGCCAAGCGCGCCAGAGCGCGGCGGCGACGCTTCCGACCAGGGAGTGCAGGACGGCGGAGATGGCGCTGGGGACGGCGGTCAGGGGGTTGGTGAAGTTCTGCTGGGCAAGGACGACGCCGAGGCCGGAGTTCTGCATCCCCACCTCGATGGCGGCGGTCCGGGCGGCCTGCTCCTTCCGGAGCCAGACCTTGCCAGCCGCATAACCGAGCACGAAGCCGCTGGCGTGCAGCGCCAGGACCGCCAGCAGCAGGCGCGCCCCGGCGTCGATCACCTGGGTCCGGTTGCCGGCGATCACGGATCCGGCGATCAGGATGATGGCGAGGACGGCGACGAGCGGGGCGACCGGGAGGAGGCGGTCACACGCTCGTGGAAAGCGCGCCTTCAGGAGGGCGCCGGCCGCGACAGGGAGGATCACGACCTGCACGGTATCGGTCAGCAGACCGATGATGGGTACATCGATCCGGCTGCCGGCAAGGAGTGCGATGAGGGCCGGCGTGGCGAGGGCGGCGAGCAACGTCGAGGCGGTGGTCATCGTGACGGAGAGGGCGACATCGGCCCGCGCGATGAAGGCGATGACGTTCGACGCGGTGCCGCCGGGGCAGCAGCTCACCAGGATCAGGCCGATCGCGAACGGCGCCGGCAGGCCGAACAGCCAGCCGAGCGTCAGGCCGAGCAGCGGCATGAGCGTATATTGGAGCGCGATGCCCGGGAGGACAGTCGCGCGCTCCCGCACGATGCGGCGGAAGTCCTCGAAGCCGACGGTCATGCCCATGCTGAGCATGATGAGTCCGAGTCCGAGCGGGATCAGCGGACCGCTGAACCAGGTAAAGAACACGGGGCGCCAGAGAGCGAGCGCGCTGGCGAGGATGAGCCAGAGCGGGAAGGCGTTGGTGGCGGTGGTGAGCAGGCGCAACGTCGGGGATTGTATGCGGGCGCCGCGCACACGGGATGCCCGCCGGGAGGCAGGGAGAGGCTGATGGGGTTCCAGGCTGACCTGTTGAAGGGGAAGGCGGCCTTGGTGACGGGTGGCGGATCCGGAATCTGCCGGGGACTGGCGCTGGCGCTGGCGGCCCATGGGTGCGACGTGGCGGTGACCGGGCGCCGGACGGCACCGCTGGAGACGGTGCGGGGAGAGATTGAAGCGCTGGGCGTGCTCGGGTTCGCATCGGCGGGCGACGTGCGGGATCCGGCCGCGGCGGGGGCGACAGTGGCGTCGACCGTCGAAGCGTTCGGACGGCTGGACATCCTGGTCAACGGGGCGGCGGGGAACTTCCTCTGCCTGGCGGAGGATCTGTCGCCGAACGGGTTCGGCGCGGTGATCGATATCGACCTGAAGGGGACGTTCCACATGTGCCGGGCGGCGCTGCCGCACTTGAAGGCGCAGCAGGGGAGCGTGCTGAACATCAGCGCGACGCTGCACTACCTCGGGACGGCGGCGCAGTTGCACGTGTCGGCGGCGAAGGCGGGTGTCGATGCGCTGACGCGGGTGCTCGCGGTGGAGTGGGGTCCCTACGGGATTCGCGTGAACGGGATCGCTCCGGGACCGATCGCCGAGACCGAGGGTGTGAAGCGCCTGCTGGTGGGCGAGGCGAAGACTCGGACCGTCAACACCACGCCGCTGCGGCGGCTGGGCGCGATCGATGACATATCGCGGGCGGCGCTGTACCTCTCTTCGGACCTCGCGTCGTTCGTGACCGGCGTGACGCTGGTGGTGGATGGGGGATTGTGGTTGGCGTCGAGCCGGATGAGCGAAGCGTGGGATGCGTCGCTGACGGCGTCGGCGGTCGCGGACCGGGCAAGTGAGGGGTGACGTTATGAGTGATCTGGCGAAGCAGGAATGCGTCCCGTGCAAAGGGGGCGTGCCGCCGCTGGCCGCCACGGAGCTGGCGGCGTTTCAGGAGCGGCTCGGGGGAAACTGGAACGTCGTCGAGGAACATCACCTGGAGAAGGTGTACAAGTTCGACGACTTCCGGCAGGCGCTCGACTTCACGGTCAGAGTGGGAGAGATGGCGGAGCAGCAGGACCATCATCCCGACATCTATCTGGCGTGGGGGCGCGTGAAGGTCATCATCTGGACGCACAAGATCGACGGGCTGACCGAGAGCGACTTCGTCTTTGCCGCGAAGGGGGACGCGTTGCTGTAAGCGCAGCGATCAGTCGTCCCACGAGACGGGATCGCCCAGCGCGATCGTGCCGTCGTCAATGCTCTCGGCGTAGGCGCCGCCGGACCAGGGCCGGCGGAGCACGGCTCGCAGTCCGGGGACCGCTTCATCCATCCGTTCGCACGGGCGGGTTTCGCCGTTAATCCTGAGACGGCACGACCCGATCCGCAGGACCCGGCCGCGGGCGCCTTCGAGCTCGATGCCCGAGATCAGGACGTTCGCGCGGCGGGTGGCCGGGTCGATCGGATCCGCCATCGCTTCGCTCACGCTATCCCACCGCCCGCAGGCGATAATTGTCACCTGGCGCCTGCCGCCCTGATCGGCGTTCCCGACGAGGCCGTGTCCGGCGCGCAGCTCCGCCTGCTCCACCGGGTCCATCGGTCCGCGGTGGAAACGCTTGATCCAGATCCGTTCGAGCCGCCCCGCGCCTGCTCCGTCCGCCACGTCCGTTTCGGTCATCGTCACCAGTTACCCGCTGGATTCACTGCGGATTTCGCCGCCACTTGCTAGTGTAAGATCCGCGCTCGATGAATGCACCGGTGACCGATGCCGACCACCGCTCCGCCGCCGCGCGCGAGGCGCTCGACGACTGCGTGCGCGAAGTGGTCGAGTGGCATTTCAACCCCGCTACCGGCTGCCCGTTCTGGCTCGACTGGGCCGAGAAGGCGGGCTGGGATCCGCGCCGCGAAGTGCATTGTTTCGACGACCTGAGGAAGTTCGGCCACTTCGAGGACGAATGGCTTCGCGGCGGGCCGGTACGCCGCTGGGTGCCGAGGGCGTACTCCGACCGTCCGGTCTACGTCTTCGAGACCGGCGGCACCACCGGAATTCCAAAGAGCCGGATCGCCATCGACGATTTCCGGACCGACTACGAGCTCTTTTCGGAGACGCTTCCCGACGAGTGCTTCCCGAAGGGCGCCAACTGGCTGATGCTGGGCCCGAGCGGACCGCGCCGCCTCCGCCTCGCCGTGGAGCACCTGGCCCAGTACCGCGGCGGCATCTGCTTCTGCGTCGACCTCGACCCGCGCTGGGTCATCAAGCTGATCAGGAAGGGGTGGATGGATCACCTGAAGGCGTACCAGGCGCACGTGATCGATCAGGGCCTGACGGTGCTTTCAGCCGGCCACGACATCAAGTGTCTCTTCTCGACCCCGAAGCTGATCGAGGCGCTTGCCACGCGCCTCGAGGAGGAAGGATCGAGCATCCGGGAGACCGGCATCACCGGCATCTTCGCAGGTGGCACGGAGTTTACGCCGCAGTGGAACCGCTTCGCGCACGAGGAGCTGCTCGACGGCGTCTACATGACCCCGACCTACGGCAACACGCTGATGGGGCTTGCCGCCTCGCCGCCCAGCGGACCTGAAGAGGGCTACAAGATCACTTACTACGCGCCGCAGCCGCGCGCCGTCCTGCAGGTGGTGGATCCGGACGACGCCGGCCGCGTGGTGGGCTACGGCGAGACCGGGCGGGTGATGCTGACGACGCTTACGAAGGAGTTCTTCGTCCCCCGGTTCCTTGAGCGGGACGAGGGAGAGCGCGAACCGCCCAGCGACCGGTATCCGTGGGACGGCGTGAGCGGCGTCCGCCCGTTCAGCGCCCTCACGTCCTCGACCACGGTCGGCGTCTACTGAGCGGGTCAGGTATCATGAGAGGGTCGCACTTCGCGGCCTTGGCAGGCAATCACCGATCGAGCGTAGAGAAGGGACGAACACTGTCCATTTTTCAAGGAGTGAGACCCACAATGCGAACTGAACAGCTGAACCGGAACCTGCTGATCACGCTGGCGATCTTCGCCCTGGCCGCGGCCGGGTGCGGCGGTGGTGGAGAGATGGCCCCGGAAGAGCCGATGGAGACGGCCGCAGAAGAGCCGATGCCGGACGCGGCGCCGGGCGGAACGCCGCGCGTCTTCTTCGTCGCCCCCCTCGACGGCGCGGCGATGTCCAGCGACCATGATGTAGAGATCGAGATGGGGGCCGAGAACTACCCCATTTCGGCCATCCCGGAGGGCTTCGACCCGGAGGCCGACACGCCGCGGCCCGGCATGGGCCACTTTCATGTCGGACTGAATTCGGGCTGCCTCCCGGTGGGTGAAGTCATCCCGCAGGGCCAGGGCTGGCAGCACTTCGGCGACGGCTCCAACAGCTACACGCTGCAGGTAGAGCCGGGCCAGTACCAGTTGACGGTCCAGATCGGCGACGACCTCCACGCGACTCAGGAGGGGCTCTGCGAAACGATCGGCATCGAGGTGGCTGACGGCATCTAGCCGCCGGAACACGCCGTGATTCACTTCCCGGCGCTCCGGTGGGGCGAGCCCTACCGGAGCCTCGAAGTTGACAAGGTGTTTCACTTCGACACCGGCGAGCCGGTGGCGGAGGTGAGCCAGGCCAACCCGGGCATCGTTACCCGCGATCTCCGCAAGGCCGAGCGTGCGCGCGCCGCGCTGCGCGAAGTGCCTCCGGACGAGTTGATCGCGATGATCAAGCGGGGCGCCGAACTCTTCTCGTCGGCGGAACTGCCGCTCGGCGACGGGACGCAGACGCCCGATGATTTCGTCCGGCAACAGTCGGCGACGACCGGCCTTCCCGAGCATATGTGCCGCATGAACATGGAGAAGCTGCGGTACGTGCTCGACCACATCGACGACATCCTGGCGTCGCTCACGCGGCGGCTCGATCCGGGCATCCTCGCGCGGGGCTTCGGCGAGGAGGATGGCGTGATGCGGAGCTACCAGGCGACGACGCCGGTGCTCGGCATGGTTCTGCCGTCGAACTCGCCGGGCGTGCACAGCCTCTGGCTGCCCATCATCCCGCTGCAGATCGGGCTGGTGCTGAAGCCGGGTCCGCAGGAGCCGTGGACCCCCTGGCGGATGACCCAGGCGTTCTTCGAGGCGGGCGTGCCGAGACAATCGATCGCGCTCTATCCGGGACTGGGCGATGTCGGCGCGACGGTGTTGAACAACTGCGCGCGCAGCCTCATCTTCGGCGGTACGGCGACCGTGGAGCAGTACGCCGGGAACCCCGCCGTCCAGGTCCATGGTCCCGGCTTCTCGAAGATCCTGCTGGGCGACGACGAGGCGGACAACTGGGAACAGCATCTCGACCTGATGGTCGACAGCGTGCTGATTAACAGCGGCAGGAGCTGCATCAACTGTTCCGGCATCTGGACGCCGCGGCATGGCCGGGCCATCGCCGAGGCCCTGGCCGAGCGTCTCGGGCCGATCGCGCCCCTGCCGCCGGAGGACCCGGACGCTGTGCTCGCCGCGTTCACGGTGCCGGGACAGGCGCCGGCGATCTCGGCCGACATCGACAACGCGCTGAAGGAGGAGGGGGTCGAGGAAATGACCGCCGCCCACCATCCGGACGGCCGGCTGGTGCAGCGCGAGCGGTGCGACTACCTCCGCCCGACCGTGGTCTACTGTGCGTCGCCCGATGCGGCGATGGCGAAGAAGGAATACATGTTCCCGTTCGTGACGGTTGTCGAGTGCGCGCAGGCGAAGATGATCCGGTCCATGGGTCCGACGCTCGTGGCGACTGCGCTCACGTCCGACGCGGCGTTCGAGGCGGAGCTGCTCGACGCGCGGAACATCGACCGGCTGAACCTGGGGCCCATTCCGACGATCAGGCTGAACTGGCTGCAGCCGCACGAAGGCAACATCGTCGACTTCCTCTTCCGTCCGCGTGCGCTGCAAAGGGCGTCATAGGCGCATTACAAGCGAGGGCGCGCGTGCTGCACGTCAGGAACGTTTCCAAGGAGTACGCCACCGCCCGCGGATCTCTGCGGATCCTCGACGACGTTTCGTTCTTGCTCCGCCGCGGCGACGCGGCGTCTATTGTCGGGCCGTCCGGCAGCGGCAAGAGCACGCTGCTCTACATCGTCGGAGCGCTCGAGCCGCCGACAAGCGGTAGCGTCACGCTCGAAGAGACCGACCCGTTCACGCTGAACGACATTCAGCTCTCCGCGTTCCGGAATTCGAAGGTGGGTTTCGTCTTCCAGGACCACCTGCTGCTGCCGCAGTGCACGGTACTCGAGAACGTTCTGGTGCCGACGCTGGTGGGCGAGCCGGACGCGGCGGTGGCCGAGCGCGCGGAGGCACTGTTGAAGGAGGTCGGGCTGGCCGACCGGATGGATCACCGGCCGGCGGAGCTGTCGGGCGGGGAACGGCAGCGGGTGGCGCTGGCGCGGGCGTTGATTCGGCAGCCCCCGCTCGTCCTGTGCGACGAGCCGACCGGGAACCTGGATCGGGATTCGGCGGCGGCGGTCACGGAACTGTTGTTCGCGCTGCACGAACAGCAGGAAAGTGTGCTGCTGATCGTGACGCACAACCCGGAGCTGGCGGCGCGGTGCGCGATCCGCTACCGCCTTGACAACCAGCGGTTGACGCCCGCGGGCGGTTAGCGCCGTTGACGGAGCATCACATGGTGGTCCGCACCCTCGTTCGACGCAACCTCGGCCATTACTGGCGCAGCAATATGGCCGTCGTGGGCGGTGTCGCCGTGGCCGTCGCCGTCCTCGCCGGCGCATTGCTGGTCGGGACGTCCGTCCGGTCCAGCCTGCGCGCCCTGGCCCTCGAACGGCTCGGCGCCATCGAGCGCGTCGTCACGACCGGCCGCTTCATCCGGGAGGAGACGGGTGCCGTGCTGCTTGCCGCCGACGGTATGGCGGCACATTTCCCGTCGGCCGTTCCGATGGTCGCCGTCGAAGGGTTCGTCACCCACCAGGCGAGCGGCCGTCGAGCGTCCGGCGTGCAGGTGTACGGTGTCGACGACCGTTTCTGGACGTTCCATGGCCGCGACCCCGGCCGCTTCGCGCTGGACCGCACGACCGCGTTCGCCAGCGATGGCCTCGCCCGTGAGCTGGGTGTCGAGCTGGATGACGCCCTCCTGATCCGTGTAGAGAAGCCGTCGGCGGTGCCGATGAGTTCACTTCACGGCCGCCGCGATGAGGTTGGCCGGACGCTCCGCCTCAGCGTTACCCGCGTGCTCCCCCCGGCCGACCTCGGGGAGTTCTCGTTCCGTCCCGCCCAGGGCCTGGCGCGCTCGGTCTTCGTCCCGCTCTCGCGCGTGCAGGAGGAACTGGAGACCGAAGGACGGGTCAACACACTCCTTTTGGGCGGCGCCTCGGCTGCCGCAGACCCGGGCGACGACGCCCTGCGGCAGGAGATCGCCGAGACGGCGGTTCGAGACACGGCGACGCTCGCCGACCTCGGACTGCGGGTCCGCCCCATCCCGGCGCAGGGGGCCATCGCCGTCGAATCGGACGCCGGCCTGCTGACCGACGCGACCGTCACGGCGGTGGAGAGCGTCGCCGCGGCAGGCGGTCTTGCGGCGGAGCCGATCCTTTCGTACCTCGCGAACGAGCTGCGAAGCGGCGAACGCGTCACCCCATACTCCGTCGTAACCGCCCGCGACCTCGCCCGTCTCGGCGCGCCGGTGCCCGCCGCCGTGGACGCCGCCACGACGGAAGCGCCGCCCGTCATCCTCAATCAGTGGGCCGCGGACGACCTCGAGGCGGCCCCGGGTGACAGCCTCACCATCGAGTACTACGTCTGGGAGGACGAAGGCCTCCTCACCACGCACGAAACGGAGCTACGCATCGCCGGCGTCGTTCCGATAGAGAGCGCCGCCGCCGATCCCGACCTGACGCCCGAGTACCCCGGCATCACCGAGGCGACCGACGTCATCGACTGGGATCCCCCTTTTCCGGTCGATCTCGGCCTGATCCGTCCGGTCGACGAAGCGTACTGGGACGACTACGGCACCACGCCGAAGGCGTTCATCCCGTTGGCGGCGGGGCAGCAGTTGTGGCAGTCCCGCTGGGGCCAGGTCACCTCGGTTCGCCTGACGCCCGCGGACGGCGGCGGCGCCAGCCTCGACGCCGCCGCGTCGGAGGTGGCCGGCGCGCTCCGGGAGGCGCTCGACCCGCTCGCGCTCGGCTTCGTCGTCTACCCGGCGCGGACCCTGGCGCTCGAGGCGTCGGCCGGCGCGACCGACTTCGGGCTCTACTTCATCTATTTCAGCTTCTTCCTGGTGGTGTCCGCGCTGCTGCTCGCGAGCCTCTTCTTCCGCCTCGGCGTAGAACAGCGGCTTCGCGAGCTCGGCCTGCTGCGCGCCATCGGCTGGACGCCGCGCGCGATCCGGCGCCTCTTCCTGAGCGAGGCGCTGCTGCTGTCAGTGGCGGGCAGCGCAATCGGCGTCATCGGCGCCATCGCCTACGCATGGCTGATCATGCTCGGCTTCCGCACACTATGGATCGACGCGGTCGGAACGACGCGCCTAACCCTCGACCCGTCGCCCGCCACTCTGGTTGCGGGCGCGGCGGGCGGGATCCTCGCCGCGCTCCTGTCGATCGCCTGGACGCTTCGTGCGCTCTCCCCCGCGACACCGCGCAGCCTGCTGACCGGCGCCGTGGCCGAGGTGACCGGCGTGCCGAAGCTCGATGGACCGCAGGTGAGGGAGCGACGCGCCTGGTGGATCGGCCTCGCACTGGGTGGCGCCGGGTTCGCGCTGATCGGGGCCGCCGCACTCGGCCTGATCGGCGCCACGGCCGGCTTCTTCGGCGGCGGGATGTCGCTGCTGCTGGCATCGCTCGCGCTTTCCTGGGCCTGGATCAGCGGAAGTCCGGGCGGCCAGGCGCGCGGACGCCAGTCGCTCACGCAGGTTGGTTACCGGAACGCTGCCTACCGTCCTGGCCGGAGCGTCCTGTGCATCGGGCTGATCGCGTTTGCCGTCTTTATCATCGTCGCTGTCGACGCGTTCCGAAGGGAGGGCGAGGCCGATCCGACCGACCCTGGATCCGGCACCGGCGGCTACACGCTGCTGGCCGAGTCACTCGTGCCGATCGTGCATGATCCGTCGAGCGCGGCGGGGCAGGCGGAGCTGTTCATCGACGATCTGTTCAGCGACGGCGAGGCGCTGGCGGGTGTCTCGCTTGCCCGGTTCCGTCTCCGTCCGGGCGAGGACGCGAGCTGCCTCAACCTCTACCAGGCGAAGGATCCCCGGGTGCTGGCGCCGACTCCGGCGTTCCTGGCGGAGGGGCGCTTCGCCTTCGGCGCGACCGCGGCGGAAACTCCAGAGGAGGCAGCCAACCCCTGGCTGCTGCTCGATCGGACGTTCGACGACGGCGCGATTCCGGCGATTGCCGACGCGACGTCATTGACCTACGCGCTGCATCTCGGGGTGGGCGACGACTTCGTGCTGAACCGGGACACGGACCGGCCGGTGACGTTGCGCATCGTCGCCGCGCTGGCCGATTCGGTGTTTCAGGCCGAGTTGCTGATCGGCGAAGCAGACTTCGAGCGCGTCTTCCCGGACTACGACGGCTACCGCGTCTTCCTGATCGACGCGCCGGTGCAACGGATGGACGACGTGAGCGCCGCACTTGAGGACCGGCTGGCCGACTTCGGTTTCGATGCGGTCTCCGCCGCCGAGCGGCTGGCGTCGTTCCACCGGGTGGAGAACACGTATCTGGCGACGTTCCAGACTCTCGGCGGGCTCGGCTTGATCCTCGGCACGTTCGGCCTCGGCGCGGTCCTGCTGCGGAACGTACTGGAGCGGCGCCGCGAACTGGCGCTGATGCGCGCCGTCGGGTACGACGCGCGACACCTCTCGCTGATAGTGGTGGCCGAGAATGCGTTTCTCCTGTTTCCCGGCCTGCTGGCGGGAACAGGCTGCGCCCTCGTCGCCATCGCGCCGGCGTGGCTCGAGCGCGGCGGCGCCGTCCCGGTGGTTTCGCTCGCCGTGTTGCTGATCGTGGTAGTCGCCGCCGGTCTCACGTCGTCGGTCGCCGCCACCGTCGCCGCCGTCCGCTCGCCGCTGTTGGGTGCGCTTCGCAGCGAGTAGGGGTCTGCATGTTCACGACCGAACAACGCGACATGGTCGCGGTCGTCCGGATGCATCACGGCAAGGTCAACGCCTTCGATAGCGACTTCACCCGGGCGCTGAGCGCGGAACTGTCAAAGCTCCAACAGTCGGATGGCACCGCGGCAGTCGTGCTGACCGGCACCGGTTCGGTCTTCTCCGCCGGCGTCGATCTGCGCCGCCTGATGGCGGGTGGCCGCGACTACATCCGGGAGTTTCTGCCTCTCCTGGGTGACGCCTTCTTCCGGGCCTTCACCTTCCCGAAGCCGCTCATTGCCGCCGTCAACGGCCACGCCATCGCCGGCGGCTGCATCCTGGCGTGCGCGTGCGACTACCGCGTCATGGCGGACGGAGTGGGCCGGATCGGCACGCCGGAGCTCTCGGTCGGAGTTCCGTTTCCCGGTATCGCGCTCGAGATTCTCCGTCTGACGGTCCCCTCACACCGCCTGCAGGCCGCGGTCTACGGCGGCCTCACCTGTACGCCGGCCGAGGCGCTCGCGAACGGTTTCGTCGACGAAGTGACGCGGCCCGATTCGTGCGTCGATCGCGCGGTCGAATTCGCCGCTCGCCTCGCCGCACTCCCCCCGGTATCGTTCGCCCTCACGAAGCGTCTAATCCGTAGTCCGAGCCGCGACCGCGCGGTCGCCGGCCTCCGGTCCATCGACGAGGAAGTGCTCGAGGCGTGGCTCTCGCCCCGTGTCCTCGCGGCGGTTCAGTCGTACGTCGACCGCACCCTCCGCAAGTAGATCCTCATGATGCACGGGCTCCACGTCCTTTTCCGGCGCCTCGCCGCCGCCCCCGGCTTCACCATCCTCTCGCTCCTGACGCTGGCGGTCGGCGTCGGCGCCAACGTCGCCATCTTCACGGTCGTCAACGCGGTGCTGATCCGTCCGCTGCCGCTCCCCGAGTCGGACCGCCTCGTCATGCTGCAGCATGCCGCGCCGGCCCTCTCGCAGCTTGATGAACTGCCCATCTCCGACGCGCTCTACGTGCGCTACGCGGAGGAGAGCCGGACGCTGGAGAGCGTCGCGATGATCGAGGGTGGACCGGCCAGCTTCACCGGCCCGGGCAACCCGGAACGCGTGGACGGCGCTCGCGTCACCGCGTCGTTCTTTGACGTCGCGCGGACGCAGCCGCGGATCGGCCGGGCCTTCACGGTCGACGACGAGCGTGGCGATGCGCGCCGGGTCGCGATTCTGAGCGACGACCTCTGGCGCCGGCGGTTCGGCGGCGACCCGGACGCAGTCGGCCGGGTGGTCGACATCGATGGGGATCGCGTCGAAGTGGTGGGTGTCACGCCGCCCGGATTCGTCGTGCCGTCGCAGCCGTACGCAGAGCTGTGGAGGCCGCTCACCGTCAACCGGGCCGCACTCCAGTTGGGCGCGTTCGGCGCGCAGGGCATCGGGCGGATGGCGGCCGGCGCGTCGCTGACACAGGTGCAGGCGGAGCTGGAGACGATGCTGTCGAATCTGCCGGAGACGTTTCCGGAGCAGGCGGCCGCGCCGTTCCTGGCGAACGCGGGCCTGCGGCCGCTGGTGCGCCCGGCCCGAGAGTTCGTCGTCGGCGACCTCGGATCGACGCTCTGGATCCTGCTCGGTGCGGTCGGGTTCCTTCTGCTGATCACCTGCGCGAACGTGGCGAACCTCTTTCTGGTCCGCTCGGAGGGACGAGCGGGAGAGCTGGCGATTCGCGCCGCGCTGGGGGAGACGCGCGGGCGACTCACCAGGTCGCTGCTGCTGGAGAGCGTCGCGCTCGGTGTCGGGGGCGGACTGCTGGCGCTGCCGCTTGCGTGGGCGGCCGTCCGCCTCGTCATCCGCTTCGGGCCCCAGAACCTGCCGCGCCTCGAGGAAGTGTCGATAGACGGCGGGGTGCTGTTGTTCGGCCTGGCCGTGTCGGTGGCAGCCGGCCTCCTGCTCGGCCTGCTGCCGGCGGTGCGCTCGGCCGCCGTGTCGGCCGCGGCGGCGCGGATGACCGAAGGGGCGCGCGCCGCCACCGGCGGCCGCCGGCGACAGCGCCTGCGGCAGGGACTGGTGGTGACGCAGATCGCTCTCGCCCTGACGCTGCTCATCGGGTCCGGGCTTGCGGTCCGGTCGTACCAGCGGCTCGCGGCGGTCGATCCCGGGTTCAATCCCGACGGAGTCCTGAGCTTCGGTGTCGCGCTTCCCGCGCGCGGCTACGAGACACCGGCGTCCCGCCTCAACTTTCGCCGCACCGTCGTCGATCGTCTGGCCGCGCTGCCGGGGGCGACGTCAGCCGCTGCTGCCTCCGCACTGCCCTTCGAGGGGAGGGTGGAGGGCAGCGGGCACAGCATCGAGGGGCAGCCGACGGAGGAGAACGATGTCCCGACAGTCTTCATGCTCAAGCGGGTCTCACCCGGCTTCTTCGAAGCGATGGGGATCGAACTACTCGAGGGGCGTGACTTCGATCCGCTTGACGAGGGACGCGACGGGGCCATCGTCATCGTCTCGCGGTCGCTGGCCGAGGCGTCCTGGCCGGACGAGAGCGCCATTGGCAGGGGGATCCGGGCTGGCGGCCCCCCGAACGAGGAGGAGGGCGAGGCGTGGTCGCGTGTCGTCGGCGTGGTGGATGACGTCTACGAGTTGGGCCTGAACCAGGATCCGCCGGAAATGGCGTACTACCTGTGGATCGGTCAGGTCGAGGGCGGCGAGGTGGTGCCGGCGGCGATGCGCTTCGTGGTTCGGGCGCCGGTGGCGGCCGCCCTCGCCGGGGCCGTCCGCGACTCGGTCGCGGCCATCGATCCGAACCTGCCGGTGTCGGACATCGAGACACTCGACACCCTGATCGCCCGTTCGCACCAGGAGCGGGTCTTCGTCATCGTGCTCCTGATCATCGCCGCCGCGCTGGCGCTGCTGCTGGGCGCGGTCGGCCTCTATGGCGTCGTCGCCTACGGGGTCGCGCAACGGCAGCGCGAACTCGCCATCCGAATCGCGATCGGCGCGCAGGCGTCCGACATCAGCCGCCTCGTGGTCGGGGAAGCCGCCCGGATGGCCGCGGCGGGCGTCATCGTGGGCATCGCCGCTGCCGTCGCGCTCACTCGACGCCTGCAGGCGCTCCTCTACGAGACAAGCGCGGTCGACCCGGTCGTGTTCGCCGGCGTTTCGGCGGTCCTGATCGCCATCTGCCTCCTGGCAAGCTGGCTTCCCGCCCGGCGCGCCGGCCGGATCGACCCGATGGGCGCCCTCCGCATCGAGTAAGGCCCGGGGTGCCTCGGCGTCCACCCCGGCATGGAGCAGACTGAACCACAACACATGGCACACAGCGGCTCGGCGCCCGTTGCCCCGCAGCACCCGCACCGCCACGAGACACATGGCGACGTGCGGATGGACGACTACTACTGGCTGCGCGAGCGGGAAAACCCGGCGGTAGTCGACTACCTGAAGGCGGAGAACGCCTGGACCGACGCCGCGATGGCGCACACGGCGCGGTTTCAGGATGAGCTGTTCGAGGAGATAAAGGGGCGGATCAAGCAGACTGACATGTCGGTGCCGTATCGCGACGGCGCCTACCGGTACCACGAGCGGTACGAGGATGGGCGGGAATACCCCATCTACGGCCGCGTTCGCCTGGCGGGGCCGGACGCCCGTTCCGCGCCGCGGCCAGGCGACACGGCGGGACCGCCGCCGGACGAACAGCTTCTGCTGGACGTCAACCGCGTGGCGGAAGGCCACGAGTTCTGCTCAGTCGGCGCGATGCAGGTCAGTCCGGACGACCGGCTCCTCGCCTACGCCGTCGACACCGTGGGCCGCCGTCAGTACGCCATCCGCGTGCGCGATATCGAAACGGGCACGGACCTGCCGGATGTCATCCCGGATGTCACCGCTAACCTTGCCTGGGCGGAAGACAGCGGGACCCTTCTCTATGCCCGCCACGACCCGACGACCCTCCGCCCGTTCCAGGTGCTCCGCCACCGACTCGGAGCGGATCCGGCCGCCGACCGGCTGGTGTTCGAAGAGACCGACGAGACGTTCGTGTGCGCCGTGTGGCGCAGCCGATCGCGCCGCTACCTCTTGATCGGTTCGTTCCAGACGATCACCACGGAATACCGCCTGATCGACGCGTCGGATCCGGACGCCGAGCCGGTCGTCTTCCTGGCGCGTGAGCGGGGCCACGAGTACGAGATCGATCACTACCGCGAACGGTTCTACATCCGGACAAACGCCGGCGCCGTCAACTTCCGCCTGATGGAGGCGGACGGCGGCCGCACGTCGCGCGATGCATGGCGCGAGCTGATCCCGCACCGCGACGACGTGCTCCTCGAAGGCTTCGAGCTGTTTCGCGGCCACCTGGTGCTGGCCGAGCGCCACGACGGCCTGACGCAGCTCTCGGTCCACCCTGGGCCGGCGAGGAGCCACACACGATCGCGTTCGGCGAGGCGGCGTATGAGGCGTCGATCGCTACGAACCGCGATCCGGAGACGACGACCCTCCGGTTTCACTACAGCTCGATGACCACGCCATCGTCGATCTACGACTACGACATGGCGACGCGCGAGCGGACGCTCCTGAAGCGTGAGGAGGTGCTGGGCGACTTCGATCCGGCGCGCTACGAGACGCTCCGCCTCTTCGCGACGGCGGGGGACGGCGCACGCATCCCCATCTCGCTCGTCCGCCGGCGCGGGGCGGAAGGCGCCGGTCCGGCGCCGCTGCTTCTCTACGCCTACGGCTCGTACGGCATCAGCATGGAGCCGTCGTTCCGCTCGTCTCGCCTCAGTCTGCTCGATCGCGGCGTGACCTTCGCCATCGCGCACATCCGCGGCGGACAGGAGATGGGCCGCCCCTGGTACGACGCCGGCAAGCTGATGCGGAAGAAGAACACCTTCACCGACTTCATCGCCTGCGCCGAGCACGTGGTAGCGGAAGGGCATGCCGACCCCGAATGCCTCTACGCGATGGGCGGCAGCGCCGGCGGCCTCCTGATGGGCGCCGTCATCAACCTGCGGACCGAGCTCTTCCACGGCGTCGTCGCGCAGGTCCCTTTCGTCGACGTCGTCACGACGATGCTCGACGAGAGCATTCCCCTGACCACGGGCGAGTACGACGAGTGGGGCAACCCGAACGACCCCGCCGCGTACGCCTACATCCGCTCGTACTCCCCCTACGACAACATGGCGCCCGTTCCCTGGCCACATCTGCTCGTGATGACCGGCCTTCACGACTCCCAGGTGCAGTACTGGGAGCCGGCCAAGTGGGTGGCCCGTCGCCGGGCCATCGCGCCATCCGATGGCCGCCGCCTCCTCCTCCGGACCAACATGGACGCCGGCCACGGCGGCGCCTCGGGCCGCTACCGGAAGTACCGCGAGATCGCTCTCCAGTACGCCTTTCTCCTCGACCTCGTCGGAGCGGCCGACCGGCAGGGAGTCCCGAACGAACCGCCCAATCCGGCTACCATGCCCCTGTCGCCGTTCAATCCGCGGACGACGTGATCTAGGATGAGCGCAAATGATGACGATGCGGCGGATGACAGTGTGCCTCCTGGCGTTGCTTGCGGGTGCCGCAGTTGCGGCCGTTCCCGTCTCGGCGGAGAATTGGCCGAACTGGCGGGGGCCGACGCGGGACGGCGTCAGCTCCGAGACCGGGCTGCCCGTCGAGTGGGACACCCAGCGGAACATCGCGTGGAAGCTGGAAATGCCTGCCTGGTCGGGCTCGACACCGGTCATCTGGAACGAACGGATCTTCATCAACGTCGCGGTCGACGACGACAACATCGAGCTCTGGGCTCTCGATCGGACGGATGGCGCGGTGCTGTGGCAGCGGCACCTGAGCGACGGGAACCGGCGGCTGCAGAAGCAGAACATGTCGTCGCCGTCGCCGGTGACCGACGGCGAGTCGGTCTGGGTGATGACCGGCACCGGCATCCTGACGGCGTTCGACTTCGAGGGCAATCAACTGTGGCGGCGCGACATTCAGGAGTCGTACGGACGGTTTGGGCTTAACTGGGGTTACGCCTCGTCGCCGCTGCTGCACGCCGGTGCGCTCTATGTGCCGGTGCTGCACGGGATGCGAACCGATGATCCGTCCTACCTGCTGCGCATCGACGCCGCGACCGGCGACACGGTCTGGCGCGTGGAGCGCCCGACCCAGGCGCGGCGCGAGTCACCCGACTCCTACATTACTCCGGCGCTGCTCCGGTACGACGGCGTTACCGAGATCGTCGTCACCGGGGGCGATGCGGTAACCGGGCACGATCCCGAGACGGGCGAGGAGCTGTGGCGCGCCGACGGGTTGAACCCGCGGCGCGAGGGGCACTACCGGATCGTCGCGTCCCCCGTCGTCCATGACGGCGTCATCTACGCGCCGACCCGCATCCGGCCGATGCTCGCGCTGCGCCCGGGCGGGCGGGGCGACGTGCTCGAGACGCATGTCCTCTGGCGGACCGACGATGGGCCGGACGTGCCGACGCCGGTGAGCGACGGCGAGTACCTCTACGTCGTGAACGACCGCGGCATCGTCTTCGTCATGGACGCGAAGACCGGCGAGCCGGTGTACGGACCGGAGCGGCTCCGGCGCGGCACCTACAGCGCGTCGCCGGTCCTGGCCGACGGGAAGATCTACGTGACGAACGAGGATGGCGTCACGTCGGTCTTCCGCGACGGGCCGGAGTTCGAGCTGCTGGCGGAGAACGACTTCGACGACTACTGTCTCAGTTCGCCCGCGATCTCCGACGGTCAGATCTTCATCCGCACCACCGGCCACCTCTACGCCATCGGCGAGCGCCGATGACTCGTCCGTCGCGCGCGACATCCTGGCTGCTTGCGGCCGCCGTCGCCGCCCTCTACCTGCTGCACCAGGACTACTGGTTCTGGGACAGCGCGCGCCCGCTGGTATTCGGGTTCCTGCCGATCGGGCTCTTCTACCACGCCGTCTACTCGCTGGCCGTCGCCGTGCTGATGTGGGCGCTGGTCCATTACGCCTGGCCCGCGCACCTCGAGGTTGACGCGCAGGTCAAGGCCAACGGGCCGCCGGGGGCGGAGCCGAAGCCTTGATCCCCGCGCTCGTCGTCATCGCCTACCTCGGCGTTGTCCTCTACATCGGTATCTTCGCGTTCCGCCGCGGGCACGTGTTCCGTCAGGCGGCGGGCGGCGAGCAGGCGGAGGGCTACTTCCTGGCGAACCGGTCGCTCGGCCAGTACGTGTTCCTGCTCTCGCTCTTCGGCACCAACATGACGGCGTTCACCATCCTCGGTTCGGCAGGGCACGCCTTCGCCAACGGCGTCGTCACCTACGGTCTGATGGGATCGTCGTCGGCGCTCATCATCCCGGTGACGCTCTACCTGTTCGGCACGCGCGTCTGGGCCCTCGGTAAGCGCCATGGCTTCATGACGCCGGTGCAGATGTACCGTGACCGCTGGGAGTGCGGTCACATCGGCACTGCCATCTTCGCCTTGCAGGCGGCGCTGCTGGTTCCCTACATCGTCATCGCGGTGATGGGGGGCGGAACGACGCTCAGTGCGGTGAGCGGCGGCATCGTGCCGTACTGGTTCGGCGGGGCGATCGTCGCCGCGGTGGTGATGAGCTACGTCTTCTTCGGCGGGATGCGCGGCACCGCCTGGGTCAACGCGTTCCAGACGGTGCTGTTCCTCACGTTCGGGGCGGCGGCGATCGTCTTCATCGGGGTGAGCATCGGCGGCTTCCCGCAGGCGATGGAACGGCTGCTCGGCTCGCCGGAGACGGCGCCGCTCCTGACGCGCGAGCAGATCCAGCCGCGCTTCTTCTTCAGCTACATGCTGATTCCGCTCTCGTCAATCATGTTCCCGCACATCTCGATCTTCTGCCTGACGGCGCGGCGGATGGGGCAGTTCCGGAAGACCGTGATCTTCTATCCCCTCTGCATCCTCGCGATCTGGCTCCCGTGCACCTTCCTCGGGCTGGCCGCGAACGCGATGACCGACGTGCCGGCGATCGACTCGAAGCTCGAGGCGCGCGCGGAGCTGGCCGCCGAGCGCGACTCGCTGACGCCGGAGGAGACGGCGTCGCTGCAGCGCGCGGCGGCGGGTGACGACGTCATCATCCTGATGCTGGAGCACTACGCGCCGCTCTGGCTGGCCGGCCTGCTCGGCGCCGGCATCATGGCGGCGGTCATGGCGAGCGACTCGCAGATATTGGCTCTCTCGACGATGTTCACGGAGGACGTCTTCACCTATTACGGCGGCACCTCCCGGTTCGGCCCGGCGGTGCAGGTGCAGACGGGGCGATTATTCGTTGTCCTGATTGCGGCCATCGCCTACGTCATCGCCCTCAACGTGCCACCCGGCATCTTCGGCCTCGCCGTGCAGTACGCCTTTTCCGGCTTCGCGTCGATGCTGCCGCTGCTGGTGGCGGCGCTGTTCTGGCGCGGCAGCACGAAGTGGGGGGCGCTCGCGGTGGTGATTTGGACCGCCTTGACGATGGCGGGCGTCGCTCTGCTGCAGGCAGTCATTTCGGCCCCACCCCCGGGTGTCACCATCCCGGTCTGGACGGTCGGCGGCGCCGAGATCATCACCCGCACTCCGGGCGGCACCGACGTGCTCGGCTTCATGCCGGTGCTGCCGATGCTGATCGGCTCGTCGCTGCTCATGCTCGTCGTGTCGTGGCTGACGCCCAAACCGGTCGCCAGGACGCTTGGCCGCTACTTCCCGGAGAGGTCCCAGCCGCCGCGGACCTGACACGCCACCGAGGCGATGCGCTACCTGGACGCGGTCGGTCTGTGGTGCGCCGTCGGCTACGCCGCCCTCGCCCTGCTGGCGCGGCAACCGGGCGAGCCTAGCCTGTTCGCGTTCTTTCTCCTCATCGCCTGGACCGGCCTGCCGGTCTTCGCGCTCTTTTGGTACGTCCGCCGGCGCGGCGAGCCGATCCCGGTCGGCCGCCTCTTCCTCTGGGCCGTTGTCTTTCGCATCTGCGGGCTGGTTGGCGGACCGTTCTACGAGGACGACTTCTATCGCTACCTGTGGGACGCCTACCGCTTCGCGACCACCGGCACACCGTACGGCGCCGCCCCGGAAGCGTTCTTCATCGATCCGAGCGTGCCTGCGTTGTTTCAGGGCGTGCTGGACGGGATCAACTATCCGGAGCTGCCCACCATCTACGGTCCGACGACGCAACTCGTCTTCCTGCTCGGCTACTGGCTGCAGCCGGCCAGCGTCACGGTGTTGCAGGCCCTTCTGATCGCGGTCGACATGGTCACGCTGGTCCTGCTGCTGCGTCTGACCTCGACCACCAACGTTCTCCTCTACGCCTGGTGTCCGCTGGTCGTCAAGGAGATCGCCTTCACCGCGCACCCGGACGGCGCCGGGGCCTGCCTGCTACTGGCGGCCATCGTGCTGGCACTGGATCGCCGCTGGTCGGGCGCTGCCATCCTTCTGGGGCTCGCCGCCGGGGCCAAGACCTTCGGGCTGGTACTCGCGCCGCTGGTGCTGGCCCGCGCCCCCGTCCGGTACTGGCTCCTGTTCGGTGCGACACTCGCGTTGCTGTACGGGCCGTTCGCGCTGCAGGGAGGTACGGACCTGACGACACTCCAGGTCTTCGCCCGGGAGTGGGAGTTCAACTCGGCGCTCTTCGGACTGCTCGCGACCGTGGCCCCGCGCTTCGAATCGAGGCTTGTCCTGGGCCTGGTCTTCGTGGTGCTCTGGGGTTGCTACTGTCGGTCGTACGCGCGACGCGAAGCTCACGGGATACCCCGTGGTGACTGGCTGTACGGCGCTTTGCTTGCGGTCTCCCCGGTGATAAATCCGTGGTACCTCCTCTGGCTGCTCCCGTTCGCCGCGATCTTTCCGAGCGCCTGGGCGTGGACGGCCTCGGCGGCCGTCCTCCTGAGCTACGTCACCTTCCTCAACCTGCAGGACTACGCGATGGATCCCTACGCGCAGCCGGTCTGGGTCCGCTGGTTGGAGTTCGGCCTGATTCTGGCGGCGGTCGGTTACGATCTGGTGAGGCGCAGAAAGAACCGGCATCGCAAAGAGGAAATCCCACGATGAAGACACTCCGGATCGATGGCACAGCGGGGCCGTGCCGCCGGCAACTCGCGGGGGCTCTGATCAGTGCCACGCTGTTCGCCGTGGCGTGCGGCGCGCCGGAACCAGTGGAGTTGGCGGGCTGGGACGCGACCGACGAGACCAGCGTCGAGCGTATCGACCACGGCGCGTGGCAGGAAGTTCTGGACGGCTACGTCGCCACCGACGAGTCGGGCGTCAATCTCGTCGACTACGAGGGTCTTGCCGCCAACGCTGACGACACGGCGAAGCTGAACGGCTACCTCGAATACCTGGAAGGACTCGATCCCCGCGACTACTCGCGCGCGGAACAGATGGCCTACTGGATCAACTTCTACAACGCGCTCACCGTGAAGGTCGTGCTGGACGCCTATCCGGTGGAAACCATCCGGGACATCCACGAGGGCCTGGTTCCGTTGACCGGCCCGTGGGAGGACGTGCACGCCCGTGTCGCGGGCGAAGACCTGACCCTGAACCACATGGAACATGGGATTCTGCGTCCCATCTGGCAGGACGAGCGGATTCACTACGCGGCGAATTGTGCGGCCTACGGCTGTCCGCATCTGCTGGACACGGTCTTCACCGCCGCCAACACCGAGGAGCTGCTCGAAGCCGGGGCGCGGGCGTACGTGAACAATCCGCGGGGGGTCGACGTCGTCGACGAGGACTTCATTGTCATATCGAACATCTACGACTGGTATGCGGAGGACTTCGGAAACACCGAGGCGTCGGTGATGCAGCACCTTCGCCAGTACGCCGACGACGAGCTCGGGACGTTCCTGGAGACCTTTGAGGGAGCGATCGAGTACGACTACGACTGGAGCCTGAACGAACAGAAACGCTGAGGTGCGGCAATCTGCACGTCAGTCAGGCCGGCGTGATCGCTGACCCTGTTCGTCGAGGCGGGCCTCAAGTGCTTTCAAGAAGTCTGCGCGCACCTTGGATTTCTGCGATGACATTTTTGTCTGATATCATCCGCGCGCGTCTGTCCGGAGACAGCCATCTGACTGGAGTAGAGAAGATGAGACATTGCTTCTTCCTGGCCGTACTGCTCGCCGGCGGCATCGGCCTTATCCACGGCTCGGCCGAGGCGTCCGGTTCCATCGGCGCCGGCGCCGGCAAGGTGAGCCCGCGCGCCGCGTACTCGCAAGGCAAGGCGCTGACGTTCGACCTCCTGGTCTGTGATTCCTGTCCGCTGCAGAAGAACGACCTCGATCGGGATCGAGCCGTGAGCCTGACGACCAGCCTCGTGGCGGTGTTCGAGGGCAACGAGACCGGATCGCCCGATGACGAGGCGGTCAGCGCGGTGTGCGGCGGCGGCGCGGTGCAGGGCGGGGAGTGCAATCTCCGGATGGAGCTGGTGCACTATTTCCTCACCCGCCGCTTCAAGCTGTAGCGTTGGCGTCCCCGAGGTCCAATCCACCAGACGCCCGGAGAAAGAGAAATGCAAGCAGTACTGCGCAATGTGCGCTGCCTTCTGAGCCTTCCGGCCGGCGCGGCGCTCGCGTCGGGCCTGCTTGTCCAGCCCGCATTCGCACAGGGGACGCCGTGGCTGGCGGAACCCGGCACCGGCACTTTCAGCATCTCGTACGTCAATCAGAACGCCGCCGAGTTCTTTCGCGAGACCACGAAGGTCAAGGGGCCGCTCGAGGCGACCAAAGCGAACCTCTCGCAGAACACGGTGTGGTTCGGCGTCAACTACGCGGTCACGGACACCGTGGCCATTGATGTGCAGTCGGCGTGGGCTCGGAGCTTCGTGGCCGGAGGGGTCGGCCCCTCGGGCGGACAGGAGAGCTACAGCGGCCTGTACGATTCCAACATCGCGGTGACGTGGCGAATCGTCGACGAGTTGATCAGTGACGCGCCGAGCGTGGCCCTTCGGATAGGGGCGATTGCCGCCGGCGCCTACGACACCGGCTATATCAACTCGATGGGCGACGGGGGCCACGGTATCGAGACGTCGCTCATCATCGGCAAGTTCGGCAACGTGGCCGGCTTCTCCGCGGAGATTGGCTACCGGAACCGAACGAGCACCGAAGTCAACCCGCAAGCGGTAGGGGCTTCCGGGTCCAGCGAGCGGGTCGACATCCCGGCGGACATGTTCCTCAACCTCGGTCTCTTCGTCCCGGTGAGCGACGCCGTCACGATCGGGGCCGACTATCAGATGGTCAACGCCCTTTCGGGGATCGACATCGGTGGCCCGGGTTTCTCCCCGAGCCGCTTTCCGGGGCTGGAGGAGGATCGCCACCTCGTGGCGGGACGACTGCTCGCCAACGTCAGTGAGACAGTCAGCCTGAACGCCTTCTTCGGTCAGGTCGTGGCCGGCCGGAACACCGCGGTATCCCGGATCGTCGGCTTCGGCCTGGGATTCGGCTTCGGCGGCGGCAGCCTCGGATTCTAGCCACTCCTGCAACCGCCAGGAGGCGCGGCCCTCAGAGTACCGACTGGTTGAAGCCGCCGATCCCGGCGTAGGTGCATTCGCCCGCCAGGTCGTGCTCGATGCGGAGCAGGCGGTTGAACTTCGCCGTCCGTTCGCCGCGGCAGCCGGAACCGGTCTTGATGTGCCCGCAACGGGTCGCCACGGCGAGGTCGGCGATGAAGGTGTCTTCGGTCTCCCCCGAGCGGTGCGACATGTAGGCGGCGTAGCCATGCTCCTGCGCCAGGCGGACGGTCTGGAGCGTCTCGGTAACGGTGCCGATCTGGTTGAGCTTCACCAGGATCGCGTTGGCGACGTTCTTGTCGATCGCCTCCCGCAGGATGGCCGGGTTGGTGCAGAGGAGATCGTCGCCCACCAGCTCGATGCGCCGGCCGAGCGCCTCGGTCAACTGCGCCCAGCCTTCCCAGTCGTTCTCCGCCAGCGCATCCTCGATGAGGACGATCGGGTAGCGATCGATCCAGGAGCGCCACAGATCGACCATCTCGGTCGTGCTCCGCACCGACTGATCCGACTTGAATGCGACATAGCCGCCGTCCCGCCACATCTCGCTGGTCGCCGGGTCGAGGCAGATCGCGATGTCGGCCGCGGGACGGTAGCCGGCCGCTTCGATGGCCCTGAGAATCAGCTCGACGGCCTCTTCGTTGCTTGCCAGGTCGGGTGCGAACCCGCCCTCGTCGCCGATGCCGGTCGACTTGCCAGCCGCCTTCAGGAGCGCGCGGAGGGCGTGGAACGTCTCGATCCCCATCTGCAGCGCCTCGGCGAAGGTGGCCGCGTTGTGCGGCGCGATCTTGAACTCCTGGAAGTCGACCGTGTTGTCGGCGTGGCGGCCGCCGTTGATAACGTTGAGACACGGAACCGGCAACACCGCTCCGTCGTTGTCGCTCCCGCCGTGGAGCCCCTGCAGGTGCCGGTAGAGGGGCACGCCAACCGCCGCCGCCTCGGCCCGCGCCGCCGCCATCGAGACGCCCAGGATCGCGTTCGCCCCCAGGCGCGCCTTGTTGGGCGTGCCGTCGAGCTGAATCATCCGCCGATCGAGCCCTTCCTGATCCGCCGCGTCGCAGCCCTTGAGAGCGTCCGCGATCTCTCCGTTGACGTTGGCGACGGCGCGCCGGACTCCCTTGCCGCCATAGCGTCCGCCGCCGTCGCGCAGCTCGGCCGCCTCGCGCTCGCCGGTCGAGGCGCCCGACGGGACGCGCCCCTCGGCGACGGTGCCGTCTTCAAGGTGGACTCGCGCCTCCACGGTCGGATTGCCGCGGGAATCAATTATTTCGAGGGCGTCAACCGCACGGATCTTCATCGCTGTCGTTCGCTCCTTCCTGTCGGGTGTCCGCCGGTCGCGGTGGTGCCGCGCGCCGCGCGCGTACGGCGCCTCATGTGCGGCCTACACATGCTCGTGGGCGAGCGTGTCGTTCAATGTGACGCCGAAGCCGGGGCCGTCGGGCACGCGCAGGACACCCGCCTCGAACCGTTCGGGCGGATCGAGCAGGTCACCACGCCAGTCGGCTTCGTTCCACTGGTATTCCAGGATGTCGAAGTTCGACATGCCGGCGCACGCGTGCGCCGACGCCATCGTGCTGACCGGTCCGCTCGGGTTGTGCGGCGAGACCAGCACCTCGTGCAGTTCGGCCACGGCGGCGATGTTCGCCATCTCGGCGAGTCCGCCGCAGTGCTTGACATCCGGCATGATGATGTCGACCGCGCCCTCGCGGCACAGCGGCTCGAATCCTTCGACGCCGAAGAGGAACTCGCCGCCCGCCATCGTCTGGCGGATCCCCTCCTTGATCGCCTTCGTGCTCGCCAGGTCGGTCGGCGGCACCGGTTCCTCGTACCACGATAGTTGCTGCGGTTCGAGCCGGCGCGCCACCTCGATGGCAAGCGGCACGTCGAAGAAGCTGTGGACGTCGATCTTCAGGTCGACATCCGGGCCGATCGCCTCGCGCATCGCTTCGATGGAGGCGATCCCCAGTTCGGACGCCGCCTCGACGTCCGCCGCCGGCCCGTCGAGAGGAGGGAAGCCGTCGAACGGCGCCGCCTTGATCGCGCGGAAGCCGTCGGCCGCCGCCTGCCGCGCGTTCGCGGCGAATCCCTCCGGCGTCCGGTTCGATGTCGCGCGGTTGATGTTGGCGTAGACCGGCAGGTCGTGACGGACGGCGCCGCCGGTCAGGTCGTACACCGGCGCGCCGAGCGCCTTGCCCACCAGATCCCACTGCGCCTGCTCGATCGCGCTGAACGCGGTTGCCACCACGCGTCCGCCGTCCGCCGCCGTCGCGCGGCCGTTCTGCCGGTAGCGCTCGATCTCGAACGGCGACCGGTGACGGACCATGTCGAAGAACTGCGCCAGCTCCGGCATCTCGGTCCGGCCGCCCATCGACGCCTCGCCCAGGCCGGTCATCCCGTCGTTGGTCGAGAGGCGCACGAAGATCCAGGCGGTTCGCCTCGTCGCGCGCACCACGGTCGTCTCCATGCCGGTGATCCGGACCCCCAGCTCCGCCTGGCCGATTGGCAGCCCGGTGCGCGCCGGCGCGGGGGTGGCCGCCGCATCGACCGCGGCCGCGACACCGGCGAGGGTGGGCAGCGTTGAAAGAAATGTCCGCCGGCCGCAGGGCGTGATCATCGAAACCCGCTCGCCGGTCAGTGGCTCATCGAGTAGAGCAGGACGTTGATGCCGAGACCGTAGCCGTCGGGCGAGAACTGGCTGAAGAACCGCGGGTCGTCGGACTCCCGCTCCCACGCGTCGGCAACATCGGTGTTGTGCGTCATCACGACCAGGAAGCGGCCGTGCTCGTCGGTGATCGTCCGGAAGTGGGCAACGTCGCTGTCGCGGCCGCGCTCGGACGTGGTATGGCCGCCGGAGCGGTACCAGAACTGGATGGAGGTTATCTGCGGCACCTTCTCGACATGCGTCAGCGCCCGGAAGACCGGGTGGTCCATCGGGACGTCGCGGATCGGGTACTGGGACGGCGGGAGCACGCGGCCGATCTCGCTCGTCCAATGTTCCCAGGCGAGCGTGCCCCAGAAGTCGTCGACCCAGAGGAAGCCTCCCTTGAGCAGGTAGTCGCGCAGCCGCGCCGCTTCCTCGCCGCTCAGGCCAATCGTCCCGACGTCGGCTGCCATCACGAACGGGCAGTTGAACAGCTCGGGATCCGTCAGCCGGACCACCCAGTGGTTCGGTTCTCCACGGCCGTCGGTGCTGATCTCGGTCGAAGTGAGATCCTCCAGGCGGTGCATCAGGTTGATGCCGGCGAACGGGTAGTCGGTCGACCAGCCCATGCCGAGCGCCTCGTAGCGCACCTGGTCGTACATCAGCTTGCAGAAGGTGAAGCTGCGGTCCGGCATCGACTCGGGGGGGAAGCGGGGCGGCAGGTTTCCCTCGCCGACGCCCCAGCCCCACTGCGCCGACCCGACCGCGAGAAGGCCGGTAAAGAGGAACGCGACGACCAACAGGGTAGTTCGACGCGTCACGGCGCCTGAGCATACCTCAGTTGCGTATCATTGAGCGCTACCCCGATGTCGGGTGAGCGGGAGGAATGGAAGAGCGATGCACCACATGAAAACGGCGACCGGGTGGGCCAGCGTGCGCGCGGCGCTGGTGGCCGGAGTGATCGCGTTGGCGGCGGCGCCGGCGCTGGCGCAGCACGACCATGGCGGCGAGGCCGCCCCGGCGGCCGGGAGCGACTTGCCGGAAGGCTTCGCCGAGCCGATGCCGCTCTATGACGTCTCGGTCCGCGGCCCGCACGCGCATCTGATCTCCACCACCAATCCGGAAGCGCAGGCGTACTTCGATCAGGGCTTCGCGTTGATGTACGCCTTTGCCAAGGAGGAAGCGACCCGCTCGTTCCGCGAGGCGTGGAAGCGCGACCCGGATTGCGCCATCTGCTATTGGGGCGAGGCATGGTCGTGGGGGTCGTACCTGAACGGTCCGATGCGGCCGTTCGAGGCGCCGCATGCCCACGCCGCGCTGCAGGAAGCGCTCGAGCACGCCGGGAACGCGAGCCCGAAGGAGCAGGCCTACATCCAGGCGATGACGCACCGCTACGTCGAAGATTTCGACCCGGCGGCGCGGCGCGAGCAGGACGAGGCGTATGCCGAGGCGATGCGGCAGGTGGCCGAGCAGTTCCCTGACGACCTGGATGCGGTGACGCTCTATGCCGACGCGCTGTTCCTGCTCGAGCCGCGCCGCGGCACGCGAGACGTCAACGATCCGAACGTACAGCGGCTGCACGCGGTCCTCACGAGCGTGCTCGACCGCGACATCCGCCACCCGGGCGCCTGCCACCTCTACATCCACGCTACCGAGTCGACGGTCGATCCCGGCCGCGCGTCGGACTGCGCGGAACATCTCGGTAGCGGCATTCCGGGGGCCAGCCACATCAACCACATGCCGTCGCACACCTGGAACGAGATTGGCCGCTGGGCGGACGGCGTCCGGGCGAACCTCGATGCCTGGCATTCCGACCTGAAGGCGGAGCGCAACGAAGGCATAGCCATCTACCCGAGCCACAACCTTCACATGCTGCTTTTCGCCGCGTCGATGGATGGACAGGGGGCGGTCGCGACGCAGGCAGGGAAGGACTATGCGAAGCTGACGGACGACACCGTCTACGAGGTGCTGACGCTCCTCCGCTTCGGCCGCTTCGACGAGGTGCTGGAAGTGACGGAGCGGCCCGAACAGGAAGCCTCGGCCGGGCTCTGGGACTTCGCGCAGGGATACGCCCACCTGCTCAGCGGCGAGGCGGACCTGGCGCGCGTCTATCTCGGCCGGGTGAAGGCCCTTGCCGAGAACACCAGGGCGCGGTTCCGCTTCGATGAAGCGCGGCTGCTGCTGCAGACGGTCGGAGGGATCCTGGAGGGCGAGCTGCAGCGCACCGAAGGCGATCTCCGCGCCGCGATCGACACGTTGCAGCGGGCGGCGGCGGTGGAGGATCAGCTCGAGTACTCGGAGCCGGAGCCGTTGCCGTTCGCCGCGCGCCACTGGTTGGGTGCGGCGCTGATCGAGGCGGAGCGCTACACCGACGCCGAGCGGGTCTACCGGGAGGAACTCGAGGACCATCCGAACAACGGATGGTCGCTGTTCGGACTGAAGACGGCGCTCGAGAAGCAGGGGAAACCGACCGCCGATGTCGAGGCGGAGTTCGACCAGAGCTGGGCGCGTTCCGATACGTGGATCGCGGCGTCGCGGTTCTAGTTCTCGTCGGTGCCGGCGTGGACGCCGGCGCGGCCGCTACTTGATCATCGAATAGTCGGTCGCCTCGAGCCAGAGCACGTCGACGTTCTGCACGATCCGGCCGTCGCGCTGCGATTCCTCGGCGACGCGGGCCCACTCCGGGTCTTCCCGGAACGCATCCCAACTCGCCTGCGCGGCGTCGCGGCTGTCGTGCGCCAGGATGTAGACGAGCGTGTTCTCCGAGAGCGGCGCCTCCTGCGGCGTCCAGTAGCCGACGTTCTTCATGCCATGCTTCTCGAAGATCTGCGTCGTGTGGTTGCGGAACCGGGCGTTGAGGGCGTCGAGCCGTCCGGGGTGCGCGGTGTAGGTGCGCAACTCGAAGACCCGTTCCCCCTGCGCCGAGGCGACCGGCTCGAAATCGGCGAATTGCCCGGCCGCGAAGCCGAGGCCAAACACCGCCAAGCCGAGGGCGACGAGCGTCTTGGGTGTCATCATCGTGGCCACTCCTTCCACTTCAAGGGCGTTCATTCTAGTCCGTCCGGAGCGTCGTCGGGAGCGTAGCGCCGGATCAAACGCTGGCGGTCCGCACCAGTCAGGCGCATGTACTGAGGGCGGTCCGTCGTCAGCCCGCGCGTCTGACACGGCCCGCACATGAGGGTTGTCGGGTTCCGGTTGTGCCGCAACCCGAGCGTATGTCCGATCTCGTGCGCCAGAATGTTCCGGGCGATGTTCGGATTGAACGCCATGGCGGTCGCGTCCTGTTCGATCGCGACGAAGAAGTGACCGAGGTCGTGCGGGACCGGCCAGGCGAACGACATCAGGTCCTGGCGCGACAGCAGCAGCACCGCCTCGGCGTCCAGATCGGTCACCTCCGCCGGCGCGTCCGGCTCGGTTGGTCCGCCGCGGAACCGGCCCGCGCGCTGCGAGATCGACCGGGCGTAGTTCTCGAGGGGGCGCATCATGGGCGTGCCGATCCGGAGCTCCTCGGTCAGGCGAAGCGGCAGTTCCAGTTGCTCCGCCACGGCGTTCCAGAACTTGATTGCGTCGAGCGCCATCGGCAGCCGGACGTCGTTCGTGTCGTAGGCGAGGATGACAACGCGGTGCTCGACCGGGTCGTTTGCCGCCGTGGCGGCCGCCGCCGGGTCGCCCGGGCCTGGCCGGAGCGCGCAGAGCAGCGCGAGTGCGAGAGCGGCGGTGAACCTTCCGGGCATCGATGCGCCAATCTACGCGTTACGCAGGAAATCGATCAACAGCCGCACCGTGACGTTCATCGCGACAACTCCCCCCGGTTGAGCATCGCGACGAGGGCGTCGGCGCGCGCCAGTGAACCCTCCTCACGCAACAGGTCCAGCCGGTCGAAACGGCTCATGCCGAGGAACTGGGCCAGTCCGTCGACCAGCGCCTCGTCGGGCAGCTCATCGGGCATCGGCGTATCGCCCGGGTCGTCGAGGGCGAGTAGCTCCAGCAGCAGCTGGCGGTGCCGGCGTAGCGGGATGCGTTCATCCTCGCCGAGCGGATCCGGGATTGCCACGACATCGGCCATCCGGTACGGCCGGCTCCAGTCCTCGGACGTGACGCGGAACTTCGTCACGCCGCGCAATACGATGTTGTAGCGGCCGTCGGGGAACTCCTCGACGTTCGCGATTACGCCGGCGGTGCCGATCTCGTAGATCGGCGGATTCCCCTCGTACTCGTCCTCGTAGCCGGGGCGAAGCATCACCATGCCGATGATCCGGTCGCCCGCGAGCGCGTCGGCCACCATCCGCCGGTAGCGCGGCTCGAAGATGTGCAGCGGGCGGGAGGCGTGCGGGAACAGCATGATGTCGTCCAGCGGAAAGATCGGAATCACCGCCGGGACGTCGATCGTCGAGGGCGCCGCCTGCGTTTCCGCCGCCTCACTGAAAGCGACCGTGGAGAGCGCGCAGAGGCAACCGAGCAGGAGCGCCGCGCCCGTCATCGCGCGACGGATCGAGCCGCCGTTCCGCATCGACCCTATCATAGTGCCCGAAAGCGGGACGGACGGGGTTCAGCCCGCCTCGCCGAGAATCTTCAGGTACCCGTCGTAGGCAAAGATACGGTTGCGGGCGCCGGCGGTGATCTGGCGGGTGATTCCCAAGTCGTTCAGCAGGTCGATCGCGTTGGCGGCGGCGGGGAAGGAGATCCCCGCCTCCTTCCGGATGTTCGGGATCGAAACGACCGGCCGTGCCATCAGCGCCTCGTGCACGCGCGGGGCCGACCGGTTACGGCGGCCCGCGTCCTTGATCCGCTGCTGGTCGATGGTGAAGCGATCCGTCAGCCGGCCGGCAAGCGCGAGCGCGCCTTCGGCTGCCGCGCGCACCCCCTCCAGGAAGTACTCGAGCCACGCTTCCCAGTCGCCCGTCCGCGTGACGGTGCTCAGCAGGTCGTAGTAGGCCATCCGGTGGCGATAGAGGTAGGCGCTGATCGGCACCACCCCCTCGCGCAGGAGATTCAGGTCGCGCAGCATCAACGTTATGAGCAGGCGCCCTACCCGGCCGTTCCCGTCCAGGAACGGGTGGATCGATTCGAACTGCACGTGCGCCAGGGCGGCACGTGCCAGCAACGGCAGGCGGTCGTCGGCGGAATGCACAAAGCGCTCGAGCGCCGCCATGCAGTTCTCCACTTCCGCCGGCGGTGGGGGCACGTAGCGCGCGCTCAGCGGATGCGGTCCGCCGATCCAGTTCTGCGCCCGCCGGAACGCGCCCGGCATCATCCTGCGGCCGCGCGGGCTGTCCAGCAGAACCGCGTGCAGCTCGCGAAGCAGCCGGTTCGAGATCGGCTGATCCCGCTCCAGTTGACCGAGGCCCTGCTCGATCGCGCGCACATGGTTCACCACTTCACGCAAGTCATCGCCGGTTGTCGACGACGGTCCGTACACTTCGGCCTTCAGCAGCGACTCCATCGGGACGTCGATACCCTCGATGCGGGACGAGCCGATCGCTTCCTGCCGGACGCAGGCGTAGCGAAGGGCCGTCGCCTGAGGATGGGGGGCGGCGCCGACGGCGCTGAGGCGCCCGAGCGCGCCCGCCGCTGCTTCCAGCGCGCGTGGAACGCCTCCGTCGATCGCGAGCGGTGGCGCCGGCGGCAGCGGGTCGGGGACGAACGCGCGGACTTCCTCCCCCTCGACCTGCACGACGGCGTAGCCGCCTCTGGCATTGCGCTGCATGGCAAAGGGCTCCTTATTAAGCTCTAGCGGTTAAACTTATGGCATGGACATCGAAAACCACGCTACATGTTAAGTATAATACCATCATGTATTAACAAACTAATATCCCCATCCGGAGGACGATGAGAGCATGACTACTCTTCTACGGGCCATGACGGCGACGGCGCTGGTGCTCGCGACGGCGAACGCGGCATCGGCGCAGACGGAGTTCCACTACCAGTTCGGGCACTTGGTGAACCCGTTCGCGACGCCGGAGGCGACCACCGCGACGACGCACATCCTGACGCTGCAGCAGGCATCCACCTGGAAGGGTGGCGACAGTTTCTTCTTCGTCGACATCATCGAGGACACGGGCATCGACGGTTTCAACGAGAAGGAGATCTATGCGGAGTGGTACCCGACGCTGAGCCTGTCCAAGGTCTCGGGTTCCACCGTGGGTGCCGGTCCGATCCGGGATGTCGGCCTTATCGCCGGCATAAATATCGACGGCGACGCGAACTTCATGAAGTTCCTGCCGGGGGTCCGGCTTTCCTGGAGCGTTCCCGGCTTCGTCTTCCTGAACACTGACCTTACCGCGTTCTTCGACGGCAATACCGGCGTGGCGAGCGGCGGCGCAGCCCGGACGAGCCAGAGCTACATGTTCGACGTCAACTGGCTCTCGATCTTCAGCATCGGCAATCAGTCGTTCAACTTCATGGGGCACGCGGAGTACATCGGCGCGACCACCATCACGGAGGACGTGCCCTTCAACCGCAACCTGAACGGCTGGATTCTGGCGCAACCGCAGCTCGTCTGGGACCTGGGGAACGCCATCGGCGGCGAGCCCGCCGCGAACCAGTTCTTCATCGGGGTCGAGTACCAGTATTGGCGGAACAAGCTGGGCGCCGATGCTGATGAGAACACCGTGCAGTTCCTTGCGGTGTGGCGGATGTAGCGCCGGCGCGACGGCCGGCGGCCGGCGGCAGGCGCAGTAAAATATAGTAATTGGAAGCCTGTCGGGGGGCGGTGGTATGAGTGACGCGACAGTGGGTACGGCAACTGCGCCTATCGTGGTGGGAGAGGCCTCACCGAGGCTCCGGCTTGCCGTACGTGGTTTCCTCGCGGCGGCGGTCCTGCTCACGGTCACCATCACCGCCACGTCAACGACCCAGCTCTACAACACTGCCATCGCCCTGCGCGAGGAAGCGGAAGCGTCCGCCGTCAACCTGTCGGAATTGCTCGCGGCAAGCTTTGCCGAGATCGGAGAGATCTCGCTCGCCAACGTCGCGCGCACGCTCGATGCGACGCTCGACGGGCAGATGACGGCGCAGGCGCGCCTTACCGCGAACATGGTGGCCGCCGCCGAAGCGGCCGGCATGTCGCCGCCCGAAGTCATCGCGCTGCTCGACAGCATCATCGACGAGACGGTGCTCGACGAGTTCTGGATCACCGACGAATCGGCTTTCGCGTACCTGACGAACGTGCGCGACGAGGTCGGCGAGCTGGTTCCGTTCGCCTTCGAACCTGATCCTACGGTGCAGCCGCAGGCGTCGAAGTTCTACGTCCTGCTTGCTTCGCCGCTGGACGGTGGCGACGTCATCACGCAGCCCGCTCAGGTGCGCGAGATCGATCAGCAGGTCTTCAAGTACGTCGGCGTCGGCGGCGTCGACAAGCCGCGGATAGTGCAGGTCGGCAACGCGATCAACTTCGGTGAACAGGAGATCCTGACGAACGTCTACGCCTCGCAGCGCGCCGACGTTTCGGCCGTCATCGAGGGGATCCTGGGCCAGCAGATGGTCGCCCAGGCGACCATCCTCGACCGGTTCATCTACGCCGCCGAGCTGGCGGAGTGGGACCGGGGCGAGATAGAGGAGCGGTTGCGCCGCATCGTCGACACGACGGCCATCGGCGAGGTCCGGGTGACGGACACCTCGAGCGCCGTCCGATATTCGAGCCTGCCCGGTGCGATGGCGGACGGTCCGCTGCCGCACGACGCCGAACTGGGATTCCTGCGTGACGGGACCGAGCGGGTGGCGGAGCATCCCGCCGCGCCGCGTCCGTTCGATGGCGCCATCTTCAAGTACGTCACGATTGCCGGCCGCGACATGCCGCAGTTCGTGCAGGTCGGAATCCCGATCCAAGGGAGCGACGGCAACCTCCTCTATTCGGTCTACCAGAGCGAGGCGGACGTTCTGGTTCGCTCGCGCAACCTGGAGGCGCTCTGGATTGTGAACCTCGACCGTGAGATCGCAGCGGCGGCGCCGCGTCCGGGGATGCAGACCGACGGGAGCGTCACCGACGCGCGCGCCATCTATGGCCAGCGCGCCGAAGCGGTCATGGCGCAGGCGATGGACGAAGGCCAGGTGATGAGCGAGGCCAGCCTGTCGCTGTTGTCGCCCCGCGAGCGCGGGCTCTGGGTCGCCTCGCCGATCATCAACGCCGGAGGGATCCCGATCGGTGGTCTCGCGGTTGCCGTCAACCTGGATGAGATCGTCGAGACCGTGTTCGCCGAGGTGGTGAGCACCACGTTGATCGCACTGGTGCTGCTTGGCGGCGCCGGCGCGGGAGCGCTCTGGGGAACGCGCTGGCTGACCCGACCGATCGAGGTGATTGCCGACGCGGCGCGGGAAGTGGAATCGGGACGGCCGCCCGACCAGAAAGCGCTTCGTCAGGTAGCCCAACGTCAGGACGAATTGGGGAGCCTGGCGCGTGTCTTCAACGACATGACGGTGCAGGTCTTCATGCGTGAGGAACAGCTCGAGACGCTCGTCTCAGAGCGGACGCAGGAGTTGCAAGCGACCAACCAGCAGTTGCGTCTCGCCCAGGAGGCGATGGAGCAGGATCTCGAGATGGCGAAGGTGGTGCAGCACGCGCTGGTGCGGGAGGGGAACGTCGAGCTGGACGCCTTCTTCGCCTGCGCGCGCATGACGCCGGCGCAGGCAGTCGGGGGCGACTTCGTCGACGTGGTCGAGCTGCCCGGCTCGCGGCTGTGTCTTGTCCTCGGCGACGTCTCGGGCAAGGGGGTGGCTGCCTCGCTCTTCATGGCGGCGGCGCATTCCGCGATCAAAACGGCGTCTTCCACGCACGGCGACATCGGGACCATTGTTGCCGAGGCGAACAATCGGCTCTGCAGCCAGAATCCGATGGGCTTGTTCGTCACCGGCGTCGTCGCGCTGGTCGACCTGACGGCCAACACGGTGGACTACGTTTGCGCCGGCCACGACTCCCCGGTAGTGGTTGGGGCGGACGGTGCCTCCCGGGTGCTCGAGATGACGCGTGGCCTGGCGATGGGCGTGATGGACGGTATGGACTACGGCAGCCGGCGCATCCACCTGGAGCCGGGGGAGACCCTCTTCCTCTTTACCGATGGCCTGACGGACGCCGTGAATCTCCAGGGCGAACTCTACGGCAAGGAACGGTTGGATCAGACGTTCATGGAAGCGGCGGCGCTACCGCCCGAAGGGATCATCGACCTTGTGTGGCGGCGGATCGCGGACTTCTCGGCCGGAGCGGACGTCGTGGACGACATGACCTGCCTGGTACTCAAGCGCCGATGACTCGTGCTACGATCCCGGGATGGCTGAAGATGGGCTCCATGTCTCCATGGTGCCTCGCGTAACCGAGTTGCAAGACCTGTCGCACCTGGTGGAGGAATTTGGTGACGCCCGGGGGTTGCCGGAGCCGACCGTGTTCGTTATCAATCTGGCGCTCGACGAGTTGATTACCAACTGCGTGATGCATGGGTTCACCGGCGTCGGGGATCCCCACATCGACATCAGCCTGCGGGTTGAGGGCAATCAGCTGTCTCTGACGGTCAAGGACAACGGAGCACCGTTCGATCCGACGGCTGATACCAACCCTGACCTGGCGTCGGCGCTCGAGGATCGCCCGGTCGGCGGGTTGGGGCTGCACCTGGTGAAGAGCTTCGCCAACCGGATCCACTACGAGTACGTGGACGGCCAAAACTGCCTGACACTCGACCATGACCTACAGCGGACGTCGGAATAGACAGAGGGCTGACGGCGCCGTTGCCGAACTGGTTCCGAGGGTGAATCGATGAACATTGAAGTGGCGGAAGAACGGGATGGTACGGCGCTGGTGCTCCTGCCGGTCGGACGTCTGGACAGCGCGAACGCCCGCTCGTTCGAGTCCGTGGTGATGGAACGCATCGGTAGCGGTGAACGGGCCCTCATCGTCGATTTCAGCCGTCTGACGTTCATCAGCAGTTCCGGGATGCGCGTACTCCTGATCGCCGCCAAGAAGCTGCAGGCGACCAACGGCAAGCTGATCCTGTGCGAGATGAAGGATCACATCGAAGAGGTGTTCCGGATCAGCGGCTTCGATCAGATCATCCCGATCAAGGGATCGCGCGCCGAGGCCAGCCAGGCCGTCTGATCGTCCGATCAGTCCGCTCGCCGGTGTCAGCGCACGACGGTTCAGCGAACCGGGGCTCCTTCGACATCGTACCCGATGTAGGCGGCCATCACGAGGCCATGGAACGCCACGCACTGCGTCTGCGCTGCGTGCAGGCACGCTTCCCGCGCGTCGAGGTCGCGACCGTCCGGCCACCCGTTCTGGAGAGCGGTGCTCATCTGCGTCGCGAGCTGTCGCGCATCGGCGGTCGGCCCCGGACCGATCGGCAGCGCTTGCAGTTCCGCGGTCGCCATCGCGAACGAATGGCAGAGCGACAGGGGAAGGCGCGGGTCGTTCACGAGCAGGTCGATGACCCGCGCTGGCTGTACCTCGACGCCGTGGCGCCGCCGGTAGGCGTCGACCGCCTGGCAGACGCGCAGCAGACTCGACCAGGCGTCATCGGCCTGCACGCTCTCGTCGGCCTGTCGACGCCAGGTTGCCAGGTGGGCAAGTAGAAAAGCGATCGCCAGAGCCGCGCGCTCGGTGTACCGACCCAGTTCCAGGAAACGCCAGCCCTCGTCGCGATACATCGTCGTCGCGGCGACACCGTCGAGGGTGACGATGTATCGCGACACTTCCGTATAAAACGCCTCGGGCGCCATCTTCCAGATCTCCTCGATGCGCTGGGACTTCAGTCGGAGCCACGCCAGGTTGAGCGCGCTCCAGAACTCGCCACTGATGCAGTGGCGCATCTGCCGGGCGTTCTCGCGCGCCATCGAGAAGCCATTCCAGACCGAATCGAGGTTCGACCGCTCGAACGTCAGGTCGTCCGCCAGCGTGAACGCATCGGCCAGGGTGAAGTCGTCATCGGTGCCGCCGAGGGCGACGTTGGCGCCAGGCGGCAGGCGGCCGAGGGCGGCGTAGATCCGCCGCCAGCCGAAATGGATTTCACGGACCGGGCGGTCAACCAGCGTCTCTACCTGCTCGCGCAGGAGGCGACAGAGATGGTCGGTTCGTTCCAGATAGCGGCCGGTCCAGTAGAGCTCTTCGGCGCTGCGTGTCAGCATGCGGTCGCTCTCAGCGGTCGACGCTGGCGCCGTCGAGCACCCAGACGTCCTTGCCGCCGCCTCCCTGGCTGGAGTTCACGACAAGGCTGCCGCGCCGGAGCGCCACGCGGCAGAAGGCGCCCGGCACGATCCGGGTTGCGCGTCCCCGCAGGACGAACGGACGCAGGTCGACATGGCGAGGCTCGATGCGCCCGTCGATCAGGCAGGGGGCCCGGGAGAGCGCCAGAACCGGCTGCGAGATGAAGTTGGCGGGGTTCGCGCGGACCGACTTCGCGTAGTCATTCCGTTCGGCCGGTGTGGCGTGCGGGCCGACCAGCATCCCGTAGCCGCCTGATTCGCCCACCCGTTTGACGATCAGCCGCTCGAGGTTGTCCAGCGTGTACTCGAGGTCCGCCGGCAGGCGGCAGAGCCTGGTCGGCACGTTCCCCAGGATCGGTTCCTCCGACAGGTAGTAGCGGACCATGTCGGGCACGTAGGCGTAGACGCTCTTGTCGTCCGCGACGCCGGTTCCCGGCGCGTTCGCCAGCGCGACATGGCCCAGCCGGTATGCATGCAGCAGGCCGGGCACGCCCAGCAACGAATCGGGTCGGAAGACGTCCGGGTCAAGGAAGTCGTCGTCCACCCGCCGGTAGATCACGTCGATGTGGCGCAGTCCTTCCGTGGTCCGCATGTAGACATGGCCGTCCCGAACCAGCAGGTCTCGGCCTTCGACCAGTTCGGCGCCAATTTCGCGCGCCAGGAACAGGTGCTCGTAGTACGCCGCGTTGTAGACACCGGGCGTCAGCAGCGCGAGGCACGGATCGGGGCGGCCGTCCGGCGCCAACTCGACCAGCGTATCCCGGAGCAGTTGGCCGTAGTCTTTCACCTCGCGGACGTGGCAGCGGCGGTAAAGGCGGCGCAGGTTCGACTTGACCGCCTTCCGGTTCGCGATCATGTACGACACGCCCGATGGCACGCGCAGGTTGTCTTCCAGCACCACGAACCCGTCGCTGGTCCGCACAATGTCGGTGCCGCAGATCGCGACCCAGGTATCGCACGGCGGGGTCGCGCCGCGCATTTCCTGGCGGTACTGCGGGCAGCCGTCGACCATCTCCTGCGGGATCACCCCGTCCGCGATGATCCGCCTCTCCCCGTAGACGTCGGTCAGGAACCGGTTCAGGGCGAGGAGGCGCTGCGTGAGGCCGGTCTCGAGCTCGTGCCACTCGGCGGCCGAGAGGATGCGCGGCAGGCAGTCGATCGGGATGATCCGCTCTTCTGCTTCCGTGTCGCCGTAGACGGTGAACGTAATACCTTCGTGGATGAACGAGCGCGTCACCCGCTCCTGGATGTCCGACAACTCCTCGGTCGAGAGGCGCGTGATCGCTTCGTGAAGGGGGCGGTGGTGGAGGCGCGGCACACCGCTCGGCTCGAACATCTCGTCGTAGATGTCGTCGTCTAGGTCGTACGCCTCGAAGTCCATGCAGACCTCAACGCGACGATATCACGCGGCCGGACGGTTAAGGGCGAAAACCACGCCGAACAGCGCGACGCCGGCGAAGTCGAAGAACGGCACCGCGACACCGGCCAGACTCGCGGTGGGCCCTGGCGCCAGCAGCAGCGCTGCCGCGACGAAAACCGCGAGGCGGAGGGCCAAACCGAGTGGCGCGCGCAGTTGTCCTGCTATGCCGGCGGCGAAACAGCCGACGCCGAGGGTCGCGATGGCGACCGGGAGCAGCATCTCCAGCCAGCCGGCTGCCTCGCCGGAGGCGGTCAGCATCAGCAGTTCCGGCCGGTAGATGAACATGTAGGGGAGGGTGAAGCCGACCAGCGCGAAGCGGAATGCCGCGAATGCCGTCGGCATGATGGGGGTGTCGGCAATCGACGACGCGGCGTAGGCGGCCAGCGCCACGGGCGGCGTCACCATCGACATCATCCCGAAGTAGAAGATGAACAGGTGGGCGGCAAGCGGGATCACCCCGAGGTCGCCCAGCACCGGACCGATCAACGTCGCCATCAGCAGATAACAGACCGCCGACGGCAGTCCCATGCCGAGGATGATCGACGAAACCATGATCAGCACCAGCGCCAGGAAGAGGCTCTGTTCGGCGAGCGGGATGATGGTTGCGGGCAGGCGGGTGCCGACGCCGGTCAGCGTGACGATGCCGATGATGATGCCGACGCAAGCAGCGGCCGCCACGAGCGGCACCACTCCGCGTGCCGCGTTCGCGAGACCCGCCAGTGTGTCGCGCCAGTCGAGGCGGGTCTCTCGGCTTACGCTGCTGACCACGATGATCACGGCCAGTGAGATGGTGACGGCGCGAAACGCCGTATAGCCGAGTATGAGGAACAGGATCAGGCTGGCGAGCGCGGAGCCGAACACGATCCCGGCCGCGCGGGAGATTTCCGCTTCGCTCCCTGCGCCTCCGTCGGCCGACGTCGGTTCGGCCGGTGCGCCGGCGGTCGCACTCGACGCGCGCCTGGCGTGGAAGTGCACGATCAGCAGCAGCGACAGGTAGTACAGGAGGGCCGGTATGAGCGCTGCACGAATGATCTCCAGGTAGGTCACCGGCGGTTGGACGATCTCCAGCATCATGTAGGCTCCGGCTCCCATCACCGGCGGCATGAGCGCCCCGCCCGAGCTCGCGGCGGCCTGCACCCCCGCCGCCGTTACCGGCCGGAAGCCGGCGCTCCGCATCATCGGGATGGTGAACGTCCCGGTGGTTGCGGTGTTCGCGACGGCGCTGCCCGAGAGCGAGCCCATCAGGCCGCTGCTCAGGACCGCCACCTTCGCCGGGCCGCCCGAGCTCCGGCCGAAGACGCGCTCGGCGAAGTCGACGATGAACCGGGTAGCGCCGGTGGCCTCGAGGAACGCGCCGAAGATGACGAACAGGAAGACATACGTGAACATCACGTTGAGCGCCACCCCGAAGACACCCTGGCTGTGCAGGAATGTCTGGGCGACGATGCGCTCTACGGGGTAGCCGCGGTGGGGGAAGAGCCAGTCGGGCAACCCCGCGCCGAACAGGGCGTACAGAATGAACGTGGCCGCCAGCAGCGGCAGGGCCAGGCCGAGGGCGCGGCGGGCCGCTTCGATCACCAGCAACAGGCCGACGAGACCCACCGCGGTGTCCACCGCGGTCTCGAAACCGGCGCGGTTACCCAGCGTCTGTCCGTCGATCCACCACGCTTCGAACAGCGGATCGGTCTGCACGACGATGTAGCCGCAGCAGCAGACGGCGAGGATCGCGAGTCCGACGTCGCTCGCCCGTGCGGCCGGATGATCCTTGAGAGTCCGGCGGATCGGAACCTGCAGGAAGCAAAGCGCGAGTCCCGCCAGCGTGAACAGCGCCAGCCGGCTTTGCGGTGCGAGTAGCGGGTAGTTGACCTCGACCAGCGTGAAGGCGCACAGGAACACTCCCAGGATGCCGCTCGCCAGGAGGCGAGAGTCGCGGGGAGCCTGGGGGTGAGCCACTGCGAGGCCTACTGTGGCCAGATCCCGTTTTCCTGGTAGAAGCGAATCGCGCCGGGATGGAATTCCGTCCCGCTGTCACGCACCACATTGGACGGGTTGATGGCGCGTCCTGCCGCGTGCCTCTCGACGACCAGCGCCCGATTCTCGTAGAGCAGCCTCGTCACGTTGTACACGAGATCGTCCGTCGCGTCGGCCGACGTTATGAGGTGCATGGAGCCCACGTCGAGCCCTTCGAACGGTTCGGTCTGGCCACGGTATGTCTCCACCGGGATTGTGGCGGGGCGGAAGAAGAGGTACTCGTCGATCAGACGCTGCTTCTCTTCGTCCCCGAACGGGATGAAGGTGACTTCCATCGACGCGGCGGCCTGGGTGATCGACGCGGTCGGCACCGCGCCGCCCAGGAAGGATGCGTTGGCGGATCCGTCGGTCAACATGTCGACCGCCGCCTGCTGCGTCGCGTTGAGCGGCGAGAAGTCGTCGTAAGTAACGCCGTGCGCTTCGAGCAGCGGTCCCACGAAGTACTCGAACCCGGCGCCCGCCGGTCCGACGGTCACCCGCCGTCCGCGCAGATCGTCGATGGTGGAAATACCGGAGGACGCCTGCGCGACGAAGAGTGCGACGTTCGGAGCGAGCGTCATTACCGTCTGGACCGGATACGCGCGGTCCCAGCCTTCGCCGCCCCGGACCGCGAAGTAGGTAATCGCGGCGTTGGACAGCGCGAAGTCGAGCTCGCCGCTCGCCAGCCGGCGGATGTTTTCCTGCGACCCGCTGGTTGCCTCGGCGGTTACGCTGTAGCCGAAAGACCTGCCCGTCTCGTTCACCACCTCCGCGAGCGCGCTGCCGACCACGAAAAACGCGCCGCCGGCCGGGGCTGAGCCCAGGCTGAGGAACTGGCGGGACGGGGCGTCGGCGTCTCCGGGGTCACCGTCGCCGCCGCCGCACGCGGCGAGCGGGACCAGCAGGGCAACGATCGTCAGGGAGATGGGAAATGATTGGCGCACGGACACGAGCCTCCTCTTGACCGATCTGGACCGGCTCATGCTACTACGTCCAAACCGTACGTCTAGGCGGGTCCGAAGATTGAGAGCAGGTGGCCGTCCGGATCGCGGAAGTTCGCAGCCCACTGCGTGCCGGTCACGTTGACAGGTTCCCGCATGAACTCCACGCCGTTCGCGCGGAGCGCGTCGGACGCCTGCCGGACATGGTCGACCGCGAAAACCACCTCCGTCGGACCGGGATGCTCCGCAAGCGTAGCGTGCGGCTCGCTCAGGCAAAGCGTCACGGAACCGGTATCGAGAAAGAGAAACCCGGGCGACTCCCTCTGCACCGCGAGGCCTAGCGCGCCGCAGTAGAACGCGCGCGACGCTTCCAGGTCGATCACGCCCAGCATGACGTGAGCCAGGCCCTTAATGCTCATCCTTGGACCTCACTCCGATCGACAACAAAGCGACGCGCCTTCATGTCGAAACGCGGAAGCGATCCGGCGCGCACCGCGGCGACGGGAATCGCCAGACCGAGCGCGTCGCGCAGCCGTTCCGCGGCAAGCGCGATCACCGTCCTCTTGTCCGCCTCCTGTGCCACTTCCACCTCCACCCCCATCGAGTGGAGCGATCCGCTCGGCCGGAGCGTGCAACGGTACTCGACAATGGCATCGAAACCCCTCAGCAGCGCCTCCACGGCGGAAGGGTAGACATTGACGCCGCGGACGCACACCACGTCGTCGGTCCGCGCGACGATGCCCCCCTCGAGTCGCGCGAAGGTCCGGCCGCAGGCGCACGGCCCGGTGGTCCGGACCGCCAAATCGCGCGTCCGGTACCGGATGACCGGACTGGCAGTGCGGCCAAGGTTGGTCAGCACCAGTTCGCCCCGCTTCCCGTCCGGGATCGGCGCGCCGGTTTCCGGATCGACTACCTCGGCGATGAATTGCCGTTCGTTGATGTGGAGTGATCCGGGCGACTCGCGGCACTCGAAGCTGACCGGGCCCACTTCTGTCAATCCGTGGTGATCGATGACGCGCGCCGCCCAGCCTCGTTCGATCCGGTGCCGCGTCGCCGGAATGTTGCCGCCCGGCTCGCCCGCGACGATGATTGTCCGGACCGAGCCCCTCGCGAGGGACGGACCGTCGCTCGCCTCTCGCGCCACGTCGAGCAGACGCAGGGCGTAGGTGGGCGTGCAGCAGACAACCGTCGGCTCCAGCGTCCGGATCAGACCGATCCTCTGCGTGCTCGTCATCCCTCCCGCCGGGATCGCGTGCGCGCCGATCTGGACGGCCGCGTCGAAACCGGTCCAGAAGCCGAGGAACGGACCGAACGAGAAGGGGAAGAGGATGCGGTCACGGCTCGTGACTCCCGCTGCGCGGTAGACCGCCTTCCAGCAGTCGAGCATCCATTGCCAGTTTTCCGCGGTGTCGATCCAGCGCAGCGGTTCACCCGTGGTGGACGAAGTCTGGTTGTAGCGCACGTAGCGCTCCATCGGTTCGCTCAACGCCGTGCCCCACGGGGGGTTTGACGCCTGATCGGCGACCAGCTCCTCCTTCGTCGTGAACGGCAGTGCGGTGAGGCCGTTCCCGTGCATCAGCGTCTCGACCTTGATGCCGGCGGCGGCGAACTTCCGGTCGTAGAACGCGTTGCCTCCGCGAATCGCCCGAAGCAGTGCCTGCAGGCGAGCCTCCTGATCGCGGGTGATGGTCTCGCGCGAATGGCACTCGTCCAGAGGCACGCCGGCAGCCGAGGCCGGGTGCTCCTCGTCCGTCATCCTTCCGCCTCGACGGTCGCCACCGCGAACCGTTCGGCGATCTCGGCAGGAATGGGGGTAGACCGGAGCGGTGCGCCCGGTTCCTTCGCAACGCACGCGATGGTGAGCGTACCGGTCGCCATGCTCTGGCCGTCCTTCGTGATCTCGGTGGCGTACCGGATGGAGCGCGCGTTCAGTTCCACAATACGGATGTGCACTTCGAACTCGTCCTCGAAGCGGAGCGGCCGGCGGAAGTCGAACGTGGCGGCCACGCGCGGAAAACCGACCGCGGCACCCGGTGGCGCAATGCTCAGACCCGCCGCGCGCCAGAGTGCATGTTCCGCTTCTTCCACGTAGCGGAAGAAGCAGGAGAAATGGACAATGCCGGCGGCGTCGGTCTCGTGCCACTGCACACGCCGCCTGAGGCGATGCTCGCCCGTCACACCTCTCGTTCGGGTTGGCAAGGTGCCGATTGTAGCCCGCGCGACGTGCGGGCGGAGAATTCCTGCAGCGCGTCGAACAGCGGTTCGAGGTCGGCGAAGACGTTGCCCACCAGCGCATCGACCAGGCGGGGGTGCAGCTCGGGATGGGCTCGGATGAAGTCCCGGAAGCTGAACGCCTGATTGTAGAAGGAGAGCACCAGTTGCCGGAACTGATCGAGCGCCCACCGCATGTCGCGCTCGTAGCTGGCGAACGTCTCGGCCGTAACGCCGGCTGGCGTGTCGAGGCCGGCGTGGATCGCGTCGGCCGCCATCTCGCCACTCTTGAGGGCCAGGAAGACGCCGGTGGAGAAAACCGGATCGAGAAACGAAAACGCGTCGCCCGCGAGGCAGAAGCCGTCGCCGCCGATCCGGTCGGCGCGATAGCTGAACTCGCCGGTGACGCGGACCGGCTCGACGCGCGTGCCCGGTCGCAGGTGGGTGTCGATCCACCGGCAGGCCGCCGCCTCGCGCGCGAAGATCGCCTCCGGGTCGCGCGTCGCGCGGTACAGGTAGTCCGCTTCCGCGACGACGCCGACGCTCACGACATCGTCCGGCAGCGGGATGTACCAGAACCACCCCTTTTCCGGGATGTAGGCGACCGTCGTCGCTCCTTCGTCAAGGCCGGGGTCGCGCAGGGCGCCGCGGTAGTAGGTGAAGATGGCAATCTTGGCGAGATCGGGATCGCGCCGCTTCCAGTTCAGCTTTGAGGCGACGAAGGTGTCGCGCCCGGAGGCGTCGATGACCGCCCGCGCGTGGAACGTCTCGCCGGCGCCGCTTCCGGTCACCGCCCGGACGCCGACCGCGCGCGAGCCGTCCATCAACAGTTCGCGCACTGTCGCGCCCTGGCGGACGTCGACCCCCTTGGCGCGCGCGTTGTCGAGCAGCATCCGGTCGAAGTCACTCCGGAGCACCTGCCAGGTAGTGGCGCAGGGGTGTTTGATCGTCTCGAAGAAGTAGAACGGCTGGGACACCTGACCGCTCGTGGAGACGAACTGCACGCTGTACTTCTTCGGGCAGGCGGCCTGCTCGAACCAGTCGAGCACCCCGAGCCGTTCGAAAGTGAACCAGGTGTACGGCATGAGCGACTCGCCGATGTGGTAGCGCGGGAACGTGTCGCGTTCGAGGAGGGTCACGCTCCGGCCCTGCTGCGCGAGCACCGTGGCCGCGGTAGCGCCGGCCGGACCGCCGCCTATCACGACAACGTCGGCGTGGTGCGCGCCCGCCATCAGCGGGTCACCCGCGGCAGCACCTCGACGATGTCGCCGACCTTCTCGCCCTGCCGGACGATCTCGGTCCGCCGGCCGTACAGCTCGTGCGGCTGGCGCATCCAGAAGACGCCCATCATTTCGGGGTTCGGCGTAATCGCCAGGAACGCCTTCGGCACGCTCCGGTAGTCGACGTGTCCGTCCCGCAGGATCCGGCCGAGCGGAATCTCGTTCTGGAGGATCTTCCGGCGAACCGTGGAGTCGAACGCGTCGAGCTCCATCCGGATCGCCCCCATCTCCACCGGTTGCCCCGCTTCCTCCTGCACCAGCAGGACGCGGCGGAAATACGACCGGCCCCGCGTGAAGACGCCGAGTGGTCGCAGGACGATCCGCCCGCCGAAGTGGCGCTCCAGCGTGACCGTCATGTCGCTCTCATGGACCAGCAGCGACCGGTACGGCAGCGGAATCTCGTCCGGGGCCACGGCGCGCGCACTCGGCGGATCGATGCCGGCGCGCTTGTAGACGGCGTCAAGCGGATAGAGCAGTCTGAGCGGCGCCATCGCAGGGTGCGGACGATCAGGTGTACCGGATGTCGGTGTGCCCCGGCAGGAAGAAGCGGGGGAGCAGGCTGTCGACCCGCAGCAGGCCGTCGCGCGACAGCCGGACCCGCGCGGCGGACGATTCCGCCAGATAGCCGTCCGCCTTGAGCGAGGCGAGCGGCGCCGTAAAGCGGTCGTGGACGTCGACACCGTACTTCTCATGGAAGTAGGCGGGGCGGATCGACCCGAGTTTCAGTTGCAGCACCAGTTCGCGGATCAGTCGCTCCTCGTCGGTTGGCCGGTAGGCGCGGTTGAGCGGCACGCGCCCCTCGTTGATCGCGCTGACGTACGGACCCCATGTGTCCAGGTTCTGCATGTGGACGCCGTTGATGTGGCCGAACGACGCGACGCCGAGGCCCACGAGGTCGGCGCCCTGCCACAGCCGGTCCCGGTAGACGAACGTCGTCCGGCCCGGATCCTTTACCGCGGTGTAGGCGCTGCCGACGGTGTAGCCGGCGCGTTCCAGCGCGGCGAACGCCTCGTCCACCCAACGGCGCTTGGTCGCCCAGTTCGCGACCGTCTCGGCGAACTGCCCGCCGCCGTGCAGCCGGTCGCTGCTGATCGTCGTGTTGAAGGGCAGCTCCATCTGGTAGATGGTGACGCTGTCGGGATCGAGCGCCACCGTCCGTTCCACCGCGTCGCGCCACTTCGCATCGGTCTCGCCGAGCATGCCGGCGATCAGGTCGATGTTGATCTGCGGGAACCCGATGGACCGGGCGAAGTCGTAGGCGCGGAAGATTTCCGGCGAACGGTGCGCGCGGCCGTTCAGTTCAAGGACCGCGTCGTCGAAGTGCTCGACTCCCAGGCTGAGGCGCGTAACGCCCAGATCGCGGATCGCGGAGAGCTTCGATTCGGTCAGTGTTCCCGGTTCGCACTCGAACGTGATTTCGCGCGCGGCGGACCAGGGGGTGATCTCGGACAGCCGTTCGACCAGGCCAGTGAGCTGGCGGACCGACAGGAACGACGGCGTTCCGCCGCCGAAGTAGATGAAGTCGAGCGGGCGCCCGGCAACCGCGGCCTGCCCCGCGTAGAGCTCCCACTCGCGCGCCAGGACGTCGAGGTACGCCTGCACCTCGCTTGCGTTCTTGTTGGTGTAGACCCGGAAGTAGCAGAAGTGGCAACGTTTCCGGCAGAACGGAATGTGCAGGTACAGGCCGAGCGGCACGTCTGCGGACGGTGAAGCGAGCGCCGGCAGTGCCGCGTCCGGCACCGCGTCGTCCGTCCAGACGGAGAACGGCGGATAGTTGGCGACGAAGTAGCTGCCAACCTCCGTTTCGGCTACCGTGCTCATCGACTTTTCACTATACGTCAGGCGTGGCTGCGCCGTAGCTGCGTCACCCGAAGCAGTAGAGGACGCCGTCCTGGGATCCGATTACCACCTTGCCGTCGGCGATGGCGGGTGAGGCGGAGAGCGGCGCGCCGGTGTCGAACTCCCACAGCTTCTCGCCGGTGGCGAGGTCGAGAACGTAGAAACGGCCGTCTCCCGAGCCGATATAGACGCGGCCGCCCGCGGTGGCGGGAGACGAGTCCACCCGCGCGCGCGTCATGAAGGTCCAGCGCGCCTCGCCCGTCGCTTCGTCGATCGCATGCACCATGCGGTCGCGGCCGCCGATCACCACGGTTCCGTCGACGTTGAGGGCCGAGGAGTAGAACGGGAAATGCCGTTCCGGGTGCTCGTAGCGCCAGAGGATCTCCTGCGTCGAGAGATCGAGGCCGATCACCTCGTTGTCGAACGTCCCGAAGTAGGCGCGCCCGTCGCGGACGGCGGACGACGCGGCGGTATAGGCGCCGGCCGGCAGGCTCACCACTTCGACGCCGTCCGACACCCGGACACCATGGAACGTCTCGTCGCAGCCGCCGAAGTACGCGACCCCGTCGATCACGGCAGGCGTTGCATGGACGTAGTTCTGCGTTTCCACCTGCCAGGCGAGTTCGCCGGTCGCCGTGTCGAGGCCGTAGAGGTAGCCGTCGTACGAGCCGATGAGCACGCGGTCGCCGACGAGGACCGGCGACGACTTGATCTCCCCCTGCGTCGCGTAGGTCCAGAGCGGATCGCCGGTGGCAGCGTCGACTGCGTGCAGCACGCCGGCCAGATCGCCGACGAAGACGCGTCCGTCCCCCACGGCGGGTGACGACTCGCCGATCCCCATCTGTTGGCTCGCCCGGTAGCGCCAGCGGACGTCTCCGGTGTCGAGGTCCAGGGCGATCAGCTCGCCGGTGTACGCGCCGACGTAGACCGTGCCGTCGGCAATGGCGGCGGACGAATCGATTGACTCGCCCGCTTCGAATGTCCAGAGCAGCTCCAGGTCGTCGGGCACCGTCGTGGCCGACACGCCGGTGAGGCTGGCGCCGCCGCGAAACTGCGCCCAGGTATCGGCCGGCGACGCCGTCTGTGCGACCGCCGGCCCGCCGCCGGTGGCAGCGGCACACAGCATGATGATCAGAGAGCGTGTCAGTACGCGCATCGGTACACTTCCAGCGCTTCGCGCTCGCCGAACGGCCGCGGGTTGAACGTCCCGGTCCACTGCTGGCCCGCCGCTTCAGCCAGTTGCACCAGGTCCGCTTCCGTCACGCCAGCCGTCCGTAGATTGGGCGGGAATCTGCCCGTCCTGCCCATTTCGACGAGTCGCGCGGCGAGATCGTTGCCCGCGCCGTTGCTGCCGGCTGAGGCGCGGCACAGATCCCCGTACATATCGCCGTTCGCCTGCGCGTTCCAACGGACGACGTGAGGCAGCAGGATCGCCAGCGCGACGCCATGCGTCAAGCCGTGGCGGGCCGTCAACGGGTTCGCGCACGCATGCGCCGCGCCGAGCATCGACTGCTCGATTGCCACGCCGGCGTAGAACGCGCCGAGCTGCATCGTGCTCCGCGCCGCGAGGTCCTCGGGATGCGTCAGTACCCGCTCGTAGTTGCCGTCCAGCAGCCGGAACGCTTCGCGCGAAAAAAGTTCGGAAACCGCGGTCCGCCGGGTAGTCACCGCGGTCTCGACCGCGTGCGCGATCGCGTCGAATCCGGCCGCCGTGGTCACCGCGGCCGGCTGCGACAGCGTCAGCTCCGGGTCGAGGATCGCCGCCGCGAAGAAGAGCTTCGGATCGCCGCACGCCATCTTCATGTGCGTGTCGGCATCGGAGATCACCGCGTAGCTCTGTGCTTCCGAGCCGGTCCCGGCCGTTGTCGGCACGGCGATCATCGGCAACAGTGGCTGTCTCGCACTGCCGTACCCCTTGTAGTCGACCATGGCGCCGCCGTTCGTCAGCAGCAGATTGATCCCCTTCGCGCAGTCGAGCGAGCTGCCGCCCCCGAGGCCGATGACCGAGTCCGGGCCGCGTTCCTGGGCGAACCGCACCCCGCGGTCCACCATCGCGGTGTCCGGATTCACGTCGAAGTCGTCGAACACCGACACGTCGAGGCCCGCCGCGCGCAGCAGCGCCATGGCCCGGTCGACGTGGCCCGCTTCTTCGAGCCCCGGGTCCGATACCAGCAGCGGCCGCGAGAACCCCAGCTCGCGCGCCGCTTCGCCCAGGCGGGCGATCGACCCGGCCCCGAAAGACACGCGCGTAGGCAACCGAAACTCGAAGAGTGTCATCGTGAACACTGGCCACCGTCGGGAGGCCAACACGTGATCATAGCGCGACGCGGCCCGCCTACGCCCGGTTCGCACGAGCCGGTCCGCCGCTGGCGATGGTGCCCGCGGCGCCCGACTGGACCGGCGATCCGCTCGCGCCGACTGACCCGAAGCTCGCCGAGGATTGGCATCGATATCGACTCCAGGACATCGCTCTCAAACTGGTACGGCGAGCGGCTTGACCTGCCGCATGTCATCGGCGTGGCCTGGCGGCCGGGGGAGGATCCGGGTGGGGACGAGGTCGCGTCGCGGCTTCGCGGGCCGATTGCAACGCCGCCGCGGAGGCGAGAGCGGCGAGAGTGAACAGGCGCGGGTAGAGGGCCTCGCTGTACCAGAGGCGGGCGAAGTAGAGGCCGATGGGGGTGGCGGGGGTCCGGCGTCCATGGTCGGTGGCGTCGATCAGCCAGCGGACCCCTCCCTCGATCGACGCGTCGATGGCGGAGAGGTTCGCGCCGTCCATCGAGGCGGCGCGCCCGAGACGACGGTAGGTGGCGAGCGCGGTGAGGGCGACGGCGGTTTCCTCGATCGAAGGAGGAACGCCCGGCGCCCCGCCCCAGCCACCGTCGGGGCTTCGAGCCGCGGCGAGCCAGCCCGCGGCGCGCGACTCGGTAGCGGGCACGGCGGCAGAGTCGTCGAGGTTGGCAAGTCCTTCCAGGACACGGGCGGTGCCGTAGACCGGATTGGCGTCGTCGGGCGCCTGCTGGTTGCCGAACCAGAGGGGGATCCAGCAGCCGTCCGGCCGCTGGGACTGTTCGAGGTAGCGAACGGCGCGGGTGGTGGCGGCTTCCACCCGCCCCGCGAGCGCGCCGGGAAGCTCCGGTCGCCAGGCGTTCCAGGCACGGATGGTGTGGGCGGTCAGGTCCGGACTGCTTCGGTCGAACGGGAGCGCGCCCCAGCCGCGACAGAAGGTGGGGATGCCGCCGTCGCGGTTCTGGAGGTCGAGCAGCCAGCCGATCCCGGCGCATGCGGCGTCGAGCGACGCGGCGGCATCCCCGCGGACAGCATCCGCCGCCGACAGTGCGCGCAGCGCGAGCAATGCTCCGGGCGTGTCATCGCCGTCCGGAACGCCGCCGGACAGGTCGGTCCATGCCCAGCCGCCGGGAGACGCATCCGTGTAGACATGCCCTTCGCGGTGCTGTTGATCGAGCAGCCAGCGGATGAGGACCCGCCGCTCTTCCTCCGGAAGGCGCTCCTGCCAGGCAGGACGTCGCGACAGCGCGTTGATGCCGAGCGTCGTTACCCAGGTGGCGAGGTTCGTGTCGATCGGCCAGCTCCCGTCCAAACCGGCGGAGCGTTCGAGAAACTCGATGCCGCGGGCTACGACCGGGTGTGACGTTTCTCCCGACGCCACCAGGCTCATGACGACGAAGCTGGTGAGCGGCGTCGCTTCAAGAAACCCGCCGCTGCTCGGTTGCAGCGTCCCCAATTGGCGCAACGTCCGCGCGGTGAAGACGCCGCGCACGAGGCGGGCGACCGGATTGCGTGTCGGCCGCTGACGGTGCCGCACCAGGCCGATCGCGATGAGTGCCGGCAGCGCGTAGCTCACTACCGGCAGGCGCAACCAGCGGTACCACGCGGGCGGAACGGCGGCGAGCTCGAACGGCAGTTGAGGCACGTGCCGCCAGCCGCCTCGTCCCGTGCCATCTTCGAGCAGATCCGCCAGGGCGAGCACCATCAGGATCGGCACGGAGAACGTGCGGTCCTTGCCGTAGCGGCGGCGGATCGTGCGGGCGAGCGCGAGCGGTTCCAGGCTGCCGGCCGCGCGCGTCATCCAGGCGCGGACCCTTTCCAGCGCCCTGTCGGCGCCGTCCCGGCCCTCGCCGGCGATCGTCACCGCCGCCCAGCAGAGCGCCGTCGTGCTGACGTTCGCGGGACTATCGGTCGTATCGCCCCACCCACCGTCCTCTTGCTGCGTCCGGATCAACCAGTCGACGCCGGCGCCGGCGCGCGGCCCGGGCAACGGCCGTCCCCCGGCGCGCGCTTCGAGCGTCAGCGCGATCACTGCCGTCGCGGTCGAGAGGGCCGACGACGACAGCTCGCCTTCCCAGTGGCCGAGGGCGTTCCGCTCCGCCAGCAGCGTGTTGGTCAACCGGTCGAGCGTCTCGCCGAGCGCGCCGGCGAGTGCGTCGTCGAACACCACTCAGAGACTCAGGTGACCCAGGGCGAGGAGCGCGTACCAGGTGTACTCGCAGTCCTGCAGGTCATCGCCCCAACTGCCGTAGAAGCCGCCGGAATTGCTCCAGAGGCTGTCGATGAAGTCGAGGCACGGTTCCTTGATCGGCTCGAGGAGCACCTGCGCGCCCGCCAGGGCATGGATGGCCGTCGCGGTCGACAGCAGGTCGGGCGCCGGCACCGCCGGACCCGCGCAGAAGCCGCCCTCCGCCGCATGCCGCGCGAGCAGCCAGTCCGCCGCGTCGGGCGCGGCGGGATGCGACAAGCGACGTAACAGGGTCAGCGCCGCGGCGGTCGGCGGCGTCAGTCCGGCCGGTGCGCCGGGATGATTCGCGTAACCGCCGTCCGCCGCGCGCAGACCGTTCAGGCAGCCGACCATGCCGCCAGCGTCCGGAACGGCGACGCCCATGTCCTCGTACGCCCCGATCGCCAGGAAGCAACCGTACGCCGAGCCATGCTCCGCGCCGGGCGTCTGGTTGTACCCGCCGTCCGGCGTGCGGTGCGCTTCGAGCCGCGCGCGCAGCGCGTCGGCAGGCCCCTCGTCCGGTGCGCCGATGTCGGCCCAGCAGCGGGCGAGGCAGGCGGCATGCACGAAGTCCAGCGCCTCGGGATCGTCGTGCCGCGCCAGGAATGGCCGTACGTGCTCCGCCGGCGGATCGCGCTGCAACGCGATCAGTCCCTCCAGGCCGAAGACGGTGTAGTAGAGGTCGCTCGCGCCGTCGCGATCCTGAAAGCCGCCGTCGGGATTCAGCCGGGTGGAGAGGAAGTGCGCAGTCAGGTCGGCCGCATCACCGAGCAGCGTCGGCGACAGCCTGGCCACCTGCAGCATTTCGAGCCTCAAACTCACTGCACCAGCCTTGAATCTCGACACTGAAGATCTTGCCGATGACCCGGCGCAGCAACCCCTTGAGGCTCGGGTTGGTCAGGCCGGGGAGCGAGCGGATCGCTTCTTCCTTGTAGCCTTCCATCATCCGGCGGCTCCGCTCGACCGCGTCGAACCGGTCCAGCAGCGCGCGCAGGCGGTCCGGCGAGGCGCTGCCGTTCACCAACTCGCGACGCCAGGCACGCTCCAGGATCGGGCGCAGCTCCGGCTCCGACTTCGCCTGCTCGTAGCCGACGGCAAGCGGTAGCGACGGACGAAGCGCGGTGACGTCGTCCGGAGCGTCAGCGGAGGGCGCGAAGTCGTCCAGATCGTCGCGGATCTGGTAGGCGATGCCGAGCGCGTCGCTGTAGTTGCGCAGTGTCTCGAACACCTCCGGCCCGGCGCTCGCGGCGGCCGCCCCAAGCTCGAGTGCCACGCTGAACGCCGGTGCGGTCTTCTGCCGGAAGATCTGCAGCACCTGCCGCGAGCCGAGCGGCCTCGGACTGCGCGCCCACAGCAACTCTTCGCCCTGGCCGAGGCAGAGCGTGCGGTGGCCCCGCGCCGCTATCGCCGTCATGGCGGCGCGCACCTCCGGCGGAAAGCCACTCTCGGCGAGCAGGCGGTAGCCCTCGCCCACCAGAAAGTCGCCGACGTTGATCGCCGCCGGCACGCCGTGGGTCGCATGCAGCGTCGGCTCACCGTAACGCCGTGTGTCACCGTCCTCGATGTCGTCGTGAATCAGCGACGCCTTGTGGAAGCACTCGATCGCCACCGCCACCTGCCGGAGCGCATCAGGCGCCGGCGCGTGCGGATCGTCCTGCAGCGCCTGATGGACGCAGACCGTCAGGAACGGCCGCCACCGCTTGCCGGCGCGGGTCAGTTCGGCGCGGGCGAGGGTCTCGGTCTCGCTGGCGGCCGGACCGCCGAACACCGCGTCGAGCGCCGCCGGCTCGAACCAGCCTTCGACATCCTTCCGTAGCGCGTCGAGGTCGAGCCGCCGCGTCCTGTCGTCGCCGGTGGCATGGAGGAAGTCCCAGACCCACTCGATGTCGACCGCGGTGTCCTTGCAGTCGTCCTGCAGCAGCGGGATCGCGACGCCCGGGATCGCCGCCGATTCCATGTAGGGGAAGGCGCGCTCGAGGACCGAGAGGCAACTGACCCCGACGATCGCCTCGATCTTGCCGGTCTGAATCATCGCCATGACGATGGCGGAGCCTTCCGCCACGAGCACGGCGTAGCCGAGCCGCTCCGCCTCCACCTGCAGGTCCTCGATGGAGCAGAGGCCGCACTGCTTGCAGAGCAGGCCGAACTCGTCGAACGGAGCCGGGCAGCGGTCCTCGACGCGGAGGCACTTCGGCAGCAGCAGCAACCGCCGGTCGTACGGCACGGAGGCGAGCTGCTCGCGCCACACCTCGTTGTTAATCAGGATGCCGGCGTAGTCGACGTACTTCGGATCGATCCCGTGCCGCGCGACAAGGGCACTCGCACGCACGCGCAACTCGTCCAGCACGAGAGGTGGCGTCAGCTCGTCCTGCGTCTCGGCGACGTAGGCCTGCACCTGTCGGAGGATCAGCTCGCGCTCGCCGCGCGTCTGCGGGATGGTCTCCTGCGGCGGACGGACCGGCATCTCCGGCACTGCGCGCGGCAGCGAGACAAGCGGCACCGGGACGACCGTCGTGGCTGTGTACATGGATGTCCTGCGACGCTGCTGCTAGCTGTAGGCTCCGAATCCGAAGAACCAGTGCTTCTTGGCAAACGCGTACGCCCAGTGCTCCTCCGGAATCTCCTGCCCCGGCAGATGCTGGCTGCCCCGGCCGGTCAGGGCGGCGAGTTCGGCCGCCGCGGTCTGCCGCTGCGTCGTGTCGCGCGCCCCGTGGCGCTCGACCAGCTCGCGCACCAGGTCAGGCCGCTCCAGGACGATGCAGCCGCGCGTCGTCGCGGCCGCCGTCTCGCGGAAGTCCTTCAGGAATGCCGACTGCGTCATCGTCTCGAACAGGCTCGGGCGATCATAGACGGATTCGGTCGCGAACTGAATGATCGGGCACGGCTCGATGTCGCCGTAGGGGCTGATGTGGTGGCTGGCGCCGGTCGCCATCGGACAGAGCGCCTGCCCCTCGTCGTCCCAGTAGGCGTCGACGATGGCGATCGGGAGCTTCGCCCGCATCTCCACGATGAACCGACGGACGCGGAGTACTTCCTCCGGGTCGAGGGCCAGCTCCACTGACGGCTTTGGTCCGGTCACCCGGTAGGTGTGGAACCAGGCGTAATGCACACCCATCCCGATCAGGCGGCGCAGCCAGGTCTCCTGCACGAGGTCGTCGATGTTCGTCTTGCAGACGCTGGTTGCCACCCCGGTCACCAGCCGGTTCCGCGTGCATGCCTCGAGGCCGGCGATCGACCTGTCGAGGACGCCGGTGCGGCCACGCCGCTCGTCGCTCACGACGGCGGTCCCCTCGATGCTGACGAGCGGCGTGACGTTCCCCAGGCGGCGCAGCTCGGCGGCCTTCGCGTCGTCGATCAGGTGGCCGTTGGTGAAGAGCTGGAAGTAGCAGTCCGGGTGTGTGGCGAAGAGGTCGAACAGCTCGGGGTGCATCAACGGCTCGCCCCCGAGGATGCCGAAGTAGCTGTTGCCGTGCGCCTTCGCGTCGCCGACGATCCGATTCAGCTGGTCAAGTTCAATCTTGCGGCTCGGCGCCTCGACATCGACCCAGCATCCCTGGCACCGCAACTGGCAGCCCGAGATGACCGAGATGAAAAGGAACGGCGGGAAGTGCTCCCCCCGCTTCAGTCGCTGCTTGTAGCGCTGGACGGAGCGGACCCCCTTGACGCCCATGTTCCACACGAGCTTGCGGAGTGCGCGGGGATCGGGCTCGGTCAGCATCCGGCGGGCGAGGGCGAGCATCATGGGATCAGGACTCCAGGGCCGGTCCGGCCGTTTCGTCGTCGGCTTCGCCACTGGCGCGGTTCGCTTCCACAGCCGCCTGCGCGCGCGTCTTCGCCGCTTCCGCCTTCGACTGAATCTCGTCGAGCGTCGGCAGGCTGGAAAGCACCTCGGCCGGGATGTCGAGGTTCGCCTGCAGCTTGACCAGGCACTTCTGCCGTTCCTTCAGTGCGCGCTCCTCGTCCCGTTCCTTCGAGAAGCGCGACTTCGCCTTCGCGCTCCGGTCGCGCAGCGCGGCGTAGATGTCGCCGCCGAGCAGGGCGGAGATGTCAACCTTCATCGCCTCGCGCCGCACGTCCTCTCTGTTCACCTCGCCGCCATGGATCGGGCCGTGGCGGTACTTCGGGAAGAGGATCGCCACCTCCGGGCAGACGCGCGAGCAGGCGGGACAGTCGGTCTTGCAGTTATCGTGGTTCTGGACCTGAATCTGCCCCGCCTTCGTCACGCCGTAGACGTCGAAGAGACAGAAGCTGAGGCACTGCATGCAGTTGGTGCAGCGGTCGAAGTCGATGACGGGGAACCACGGCTTCCAGTTGCCAGGCTCGCGCGCGTCGCATTCGGCGCGGATCGCCTCGACCTGCGCGAGGACCGCGTCGGGCGTGGCGTCGCCGATGTCGCGGAACCAGACGCGCCCGCCGCCGTCGGTGCCGAGCGCGTCGGCCGGCTGATCGTCGGTAAAGCAACCCAGGACGGCGAGCGCGTTGCCGTCGTCGGCGCGCGCCGCGGCCCCGTCAGTGACCCGTGTCACGCGGTAGCCCCGATCGAGCAACAAGCCGATCAGCGCGAAGCGGCGGCTCGCGTCGAGCGGCTCCGCGCCGCGCCCCTCGTAGAGGGCGATCTGCAGGACGGGCAGCGACAGGGCGCCGGCGCCGCTCATTCGTTCTCCTCCTCGCCCGGTTTGGGGTCGCTGTTCAGCATGGCTGCCGCCACCTCTTCTGCGGTCTGCTCCCGCATGTTCAGGATCGTGACCTGTGCCTTGTCGAGGGGCGAGCCGGCGTCGTTGAACAGCCAGCGGACCGCGCGAGGATAGCACGCGGCGATCTTCACCGGTCCGGCGTTCGCGATCTCCTTGAGGCGCGGATCGCGCCGTGCCGACATCTCGCACAGGTCGGGGGCCGCATCGAAATCGACGCCGGAAGCGGCGAGCGCTTCCAGGACGCCGTCCTTCACCTTCAGCGGCACGACGCGCGCATAGGCGCAGCGGCAGTAGACCAACGCCGGCCCGGCGCCGGCGCTGCCGCCGCCCTGCGTCGGGGCGTTGTCGGCCTGGGCCTGGGGATTGGTGCGGTCGCGGTCGCTCATCGTGGTCTCATGCGCTCAGGCAGTCGCGGTCGCCATTCGATACGTCGGTTCCGGCTTCGCGGGGCGGAAGTGTTCGATGTGATCGATTGCGGCGCGACGCCCTTGACGTTCCGCTTCCCACCCGCGGAGCGCGGCCCGTGCGGCGTCGTGGAGCAGTTCCGGGTCCGCCTCGGCGCGGAGGTTCAGGATCAGTTCGCCCGCGTCGATCGGCGCCTTCAGCCTGTGCGTCATCTCGGCCCCGCGGTCGCCCGCCACCAGGTTCAACACCGCGATATCGGACGGCAACTCTTCGGCGGTCAGCGTCATCTTCAGGTGCGCGATCTCGCCTGCCCCGATCGTCCCCGCGATCCGGCCGGCCAGCTCCCGCAGCAGCACGTTGCCGTCGAACGGCGCATCGGCCGCAACGTGCACCGTCGCGTTTAGCCAGCCGAGCAGCGCTTCACCCTCCGCGTAGGTCTCGTAGTCGACGTCGGGCGAGGCGTCCAGGCCGAGTGCACCGCGCGTGACACGGTCGAACCAGTGGGTAACTCCATCGCCGTCGCGCGCGGACATCGCGATCACTTCCGCCTGCTCGTACCGCTCGGCGAGCGCCTCCCGCAGACGCGCCAGGCGGCTGGCGTCGACGATGTCGGTCTTGTTGACGACGATCAGATCCGCCTCGGCCAGCTGCCGGTCGTAGACGTAGCGCACCTTCTCGGAGAACGACCGGCCCGGCTCCAGCTCGAGGATGCGCAGCGCGCGGATCGGATCGACCAGGACGCTGAGTGGTGCTATCTCGAACGCGTCGCCGTACATCCGCCGGAGCGGGTAGCTGACGGCCGCGCGCAGATCGGTGCAACTGCCGACCGGCTCGGCCACGAAGACGTCGGGCCGCGCCTCGGCGGTGAGCTTGTCGGCCGCGTCCATCAGCGTGTTGAAGCGGCAGCAGAAACAGCCGCCGGTGATCTCCTCGACCGGGAAGCCCTCGGCTCGGGCCAGTGTCGTGTCGACCAGGCCGACGCTCTGATCGTTCGTGATGAGTCCGGCGCGCTGGCCACCGTCGGTCAGGTGGCGCGCAAGGCGGAGGATGGCGGTCGTCTTGCCGGCCCCCAGAAAGCCCCCCACCATGATGTAGCGGGCGGCGCGGTCGCCGGCGCGCGCCTCAGGCATCCGGATCCCCGTCGCCCCGGGCCGCCAGCATCCGGTCGATCGTGGCGTCCAGCACCGAGACATAACCCTCCACATCGAGACTGTCCGGGTCGGCGACGCCGTCGACGGCATAGAGCCAGCCGTCCGCGTAGGGCGCCGATTCGACCAGCGTGATGTCCATATCGAGTGCCCCGTTCGCTCCGGCGAAACTTCCCTCCGCCACAGCGTACAGGTCCGAGATTGCCTTGAATCCCTCGATAGCGCCGATTCGCTGGCCGACCCTCACCGGGTCGCCCGCTGCCAACGTCAGGTTGCATTCTACTAGGTCGCCCAGCATCCGCGTGGCGAAGGTGGTAAGGCCGATGCGCCAGGGGCCGTCGTCCGATTCGCGGTGGAGCCAGTAGTGAGCCCGCGTGTAGCGGTAGTGGGCCGGAAGACGCGTGGCGAAGCGGGAGCGCTTGTAGCGAACCGTCTCGCCGGCGGGACGGCGGCGGGTCATGACGATCTGCCCGCGGCGACCCGCTCGGCGCGCGAGTCGGTGCGTTCGGCTGTGCTCTCGTCGGTGCGCCGGCCTCCAGACTGGCAAACCGTAACCATCGCTGCCGTGTCGGGCTCGTCCGTCAGGTGACACCACGATAGCCGGACGGCACCCGTCTCCGCGTCTCCCTCGACTCCCATCGCGGCCAGAACATGGCTGCAGGTGTACGACTGTGATGTGCAGGCGGCACCGTCCGAGATGGCGGCGAGCGGCGCCCAGGCCTCGATCAGCGCTTCCTTGTCCCAGCCGGGGATCCAGAGGTTCAGGATGTACGGGATCCGGCGTTCCGTATCGCCGTTCACGCGCGGCGCGAGCGGTGCGAGGCCGTCGAGCAGGCGCCGTTCGAACGCCGCCGCAGCGGCGTGGCGCGCGGCGTGCTCTTCGAGCGCGAGCTCCGCGGCGCGGCCGAACGCGGCGATCAGCGCGACCGGGAGCGTGCCGGGCCGCAATCCCATCTCCTGGCCACCGCCGTGCAGCAGCGGCGCAAGGGGCGGCTTCTCGTTACCTCGCCGGCGGGCTATCAGGGCGCCAATCCCCTTCGGCCCGCAGATCTTGTGTGCGCTGATGCTGATCAGATCGATCCGTTTCAGCCGCAACGGTTCGATCGCCTTCCCGAACCCCTGCGCCGCATCGACGTGGAGAAAGGCGTCCGACGCGGCGTCTGCCAGCCGCTCCGCGATCGCATCCACCGGCTGCGCGACGCCGGTCTCGTTGTTCACCTGCATCACGGAGACGAGCAGCGTATCGGGGCGAACCGCCGCCGCGACGCGGTCGGCATCGACCCAGCCCCCCGGCTCCGGCTTGATCAGCGTCAGCTCGAATCCGCGCTCGGCGAGGACGCGCAACGGCTCCAGCACGGCGTGATGCTCGATCCGCGTGCTGACCAGGTGCTTCCGTCCGTGCGACCGTCCGAACGCCTCGAGCCCCAGGATCGCAAGGTTGTTCGCCTCGGTCGCGCCGCTCGTGAACACCACCTCGTTACGTCCGGCGTCCACCACTCGCGCGACGTGGGCCCGCGCCCGTTCGACCGCCTGCCTGGCGAGCCGCCCGAAGTCGTGGGTTCGGCTGCCGGCGTTTCCGAACTCCACCTCGGAGAATCGGCGTAGTTCCGCCGCCACCCGTGGATCCAGCGGGCAGGTTGCGGCGCAGTCCAGATAGACTGCCCGGGTCCGTTCCGTCGCGGCAGAATCAGTCACCGTTGGTTCTCGGATTGTACCGCCAGCCCCCATGGAGCTGACCGACCTCGGGTTGGTGCCACCCGCCAGGGGAATCCGCGAGGAACAGGAGATTCTGGCGAGCGTCGAGCGCGCCCGGTGCGCCGGCGTCCACGCCGGCAATACACGAAGGGGTCTTCAAGGAGGAGAGGGCCTGCTCGTCTGGGAGTCCGCGCATCCCGCCGTCGTCCTGCCCCGCAATGGCGCCGCAGATGCCTGGGCGAACCTCGATGCCTGCGCGTTTCGCGACATCCCGATCCTGCGCCGCGACTCCGGAGGAGGAGCCGTCGTCCTCGGCCCCGGCTGCCTCAGCGTCGCGCTAGTCCTTTCACTCGATGCGCGCCCGGCCCTCGCCGACGTCGCGGGCAGTTACGCAACGCTACTCCGCGCCCTCGCCGACACGCTTGCCATTCCGGACGTCACCATCCGCTCGACTGACCTCGCGCTCGGCAACCGCAAATTCGCCGGCCATGCCCAGCGGCGCCTTCGCCACACCCTCCTCCATCACGGCACCATCCTGTACGCCCTTGACCTGGGCCTGATCGACACGCTTCTGCCCGAACCGCCGCGGCGTCCGTCCTGGCGAGGCACGCGCCGGCACCGCGAGTTCCTTGCCAACGTGCCCCTCGATCGCGCGGATCTCGTGGCCCGCCTTCAAGAGTTGCCGGCGGCCCTGGCCGCGTAGCTGACGCCGGAGTCTGAAACTCGTGCGTTCCTGGCTGGACGCCGGACGTCTGCGCCGGCATCGGTTCGGCCGCGACGGGACTGAGCGACTGTGCTCAATTCATTCGCAAGGGAAGCCCATGGCCTGACACCGCAGCTACAGCATTGAGTTCAAGCGCCAGGTAGTCCAGGAGTTCCTCGGCGGCGAAGCCCTTCAGGGTCTGGCACGACGCCGCAATGTTCCGCCGAACCTCATCCGGGTCTGGGTGGCGAAGTCAGAAGCGGGCGCTTTCGATGACGCGTTCCAGGCCGCGGATCTGCTGCAGGCTGTACAAAGCGAAGATCGCGGCGCTGCACGAGCCGCGGGAACCCGGCGCAGCGGAGCCGGTGATCGCCGGCGGGCCGCTGACCCGTGCATCGTTGGGGTGCGGGCCGCTGAATGTCAACGGGCTACGCTCGGTTACACTTTCAGGTTGGCGGAAGGCCGGAAAGTGGGGGAACGCTGGAAAGCGCCGCTGCCAGCCGACGACGAGTTGCCGGTACGTCCGCGAGGAGCGGGCAGAGCGAACGTCCGATGAGCAACCAAGACCTGCACTGGATCGCGAACTACATCTGGGGCATTGCCGACGACGTGCTGCGCGACCTCTACGTCCGTCGCGCGAGTTCGACTTCATGCTCTCGAACCCGCCCTACGGCAAGAGCTGGAAGACCGACCTGGAACGCATGGTACCAGGCCGACACCGTGAAGACCGGCTACGAGATCAGCTTCACGCGCTACTTCTACAAGCCGAAGCCGATGCGGACGCTGGTGGAGATCCGGGCTGATATTCTGGCGCTGGAGAAGGACACGGACGGGCTGTTGGCGGAGACTCCGGGTCACGGTGAACCGGCCTCGACGCGATGAGGACGAGCGCAACTGGAGCGGGCAATGACTGACAATCCATCGGCGGAGTCACGGGCGCGGCCGGCGGAGATCATCTTCGAGGTCACGGAAGCGGTCGAAGGCGGGTACGACGCCAGGGCGCTCGGTTACAGCATCTACACGCAGGGAGAGAACTGGGACGATTTGAAGGAGATGGCGAGAGACGCCGTGCTCTGCCACTTCGATGAGGACGGGGCACCGCGCGTGATCCGGCTGCATCTCGTCCGGGAAGAGGCCATCGCGGTATGAAGCTGCCCCGCGACCTCTCGGGCACCGAGGTCGCCCGGCGGCTCGCCCGTCACTACGGCTACCGCGTGACTCGGAGCCGGGGCAGCCACATGACCGTGACGCTGACGGCGGAGGGCGATCGGCATCAGGTGACCGTACCCCGGCATCGGGACGTGCGAATCGGCACACTGGATGCGATCATTGCCGACGTGGCGGCATTCCTCGGTCTGCCCAAGCAGGCAGTACGGGACACCCTCTTCGGTTGATGCGATGGCCGCCGAACTCAAGCCGTATCGGGCGTACAAGGACTCCGGCGTGGAGTGGCTGGGAGCGGTGCCGGCGCATTGGGAGGTACGGCACGGGCGTGCGTTACGCCCGAGCTGGCCAACGCGGTCTACACGCCAATCCGGTACGGAGACGTGTTGTTCACCGGTTCCGGCGAGACGATCGACGAGATCGGCAAGTCCGCGGTCAACTTGATCCCCGGCCCGGCATGTTGCGGCGGAGACGTCATCATCCTCCGGTCGTGCACATCTCTTCGAGCGATCTCAAGTACGTGACCGTTGCGATGCCATTCCTGCCGGAGCAAGCCGCCATCGTCCGCTTCCTCGACCACGCCGACCGGCGCATACGGCGCTACATCGGCGCCAAGGAGAAGCTGATCGCGCTGCTGGAAGAGCAGAAGAAGGCGCTCATGTACGAGGCAGTCACCGGGCGGATCCTTCCTTCGGGACGGACAGGATCTGAACTTCGAGAACTTCTGCCAGGTTGACGTGCCGTTCCCGCCTACAGAAGAACAACGGCAGATCGCACGAGCTCTCGATAGTGGGACGGACCGTATCGCATCGACCATGTTCTGCGTCGACCGGGTTCAACTCGGCCGCCTTCCTGCACGCCACGTAGCCGGACGCCGCCGACGCGCTGGCGCTGGACGAGGACGGCCCGACGCTGCGCAAGCGATCGGGTACGCCCCGCCAGTCCCTCGCGATGCCGCGCCGGAGGGCGAGCGCGGCGCGCCCACCGTGGCGACGGCGAGAGATCGGGACCGCGCCGGCGCACCAAGTGGCTAGCCGAGACACTGGCTGCCGGTACTGAGGTTTCCGCCGCGTGGCGAGAGAGCCTAGGCCACGGTGGCACCGATCGCAGTGCATCGGCTAAGGCGGCTGCTGCCTGGTCGGCGGAGGGGGAGGTCTGCATCGACCAACGGAGCGGCCAGCGACGCGGAGCCTGGTTGTGTACGTCAAGTTGTGCAAAATGCCGGTCATGGCTGAGGTCGTGCTCGTTTAGGCGGCTGTCTGCAACAGGTCCTTCTTCTGCTCCTTGAGGAAGTCCATGTTCAGGTAGCGGTGGTCTTCGAGCCACCCCTCATGGGTTTCCGCGCAGAGCGCCCGGATCAACCGGAGACAGCTCGCCGGATTCGGGAAGATGCGTGCCACCCGGGTGCGGCGCTTGATCTCCTCGTTGAGCCGTTCAAGCAGGTTCGTCGACTTCAAGTGCTTGTGGTGCTGCCGCGGCAGGCGGTAGAAGTTCAGCGTCTCGCCGATCTGCGCCTCCACCCAGTCGGTGAGGCGGGGGTAGCGTTGCGCCCAGCGCTGGAGCCACGCCTGCAGGTCCTGCTGGGCCTCCTTCAGGTCGCGGCGGTCGTAGAGCCAACGGAGCTCCTGACGGCAATCGTCGTCGGCCTTGCGGGGCAAGTAGTCGAGCGCGTTCCGCAGGAAGTGCACGTAGCAGCGCTGCCAGACCACCTCGGGCAGCAGCTCCGCAACCGCCCGCTTCAGCCCGGCGTGGTCGTCGGAGACGACGAACTCGACCCCGTGTAAACCGCGAGCCTTCAGACCCGTGACGAACGTCGCCCAGCTCGACCGCGACTCCCGGTTTGACAGCTCCACGCCGAGCACCTGGCGGCGGCCGTCCCAATTGATCCCGATCGCCACGAAGACCGCCTGGCTCTGGATGACGCCGTCAAGCCGGACCTTCTCGTAGCGCGCATCCAGAATCAGATAGGGATACGCTTCGTCGAGCCGCCGCTCGGCAAAGCGGCGCAGCATGCCGTCCAGGCTCGCGTTGATCCGGCTGATGGTGCTCGCCGAGAACGTGTGCCCGCACAGCTCCTCGGTGATCGCCTTGACCTTGCGGGTCGACACGCCCTGCACATACATCTCGGCCAGCGCACTCACCAGCGCCTTCTCCGAGCGCTGGTACCGCGCGAACAGCTCTGTCGAAAACCGCCCGTCGCGGTCTCTCGGCACCCGCAGCTCGAGCTTTCCGATGCGGGTCACCAGGCTCCGACTGTAGTACCCGGCGCGATACCCCCGCCGGCCTTCGGTCCGCTCACCGGGACCGGCTCCCAACAACTCGCACATCTCCGCCTCGAGGATGTTCTGCAAACTCTCCCGCATCAACTGTTTCAGCAGGTCGCGGTCACCGTCGACGAGAGCTTCGATTCCGCTGGACTTCGCGCTACGCTTGGCTCGGGTGGTCATGGCTTCTACTCCTTCGTGGGTGGGTTGACTGGACAATCAACCTTTTGCCATGACCGCTCCCTTCGCTCAAGCGGTTTTGCACACAGATCGAGACACTACCCCGCGCGGTCGTGCCCTGCTTAGCTAGACACTTTGCGCCCCGCACGCAGATTGATTCAGCACCTCGTCGAGATGTGCGACCGCTTTCCGGCACAAGGAACGCCCGCCGGGGTCGAGCTGATCAAATTCCTCTTCGATGACCTTTGCGAGGAGGGGCAACACCGCGGTCGACGTGTCTGGTGGCCGGAAGTGAGTTAGCGCCTCGAACAGTCGGAGTCGTTCGGCGGCACCGAGGTTGTTCACGGCGCCTGCTTGGAGCTCTTGGAGAATCCAGCGCCGCTCGTTGGACAACGGCGTGCTCGAAGTGATCGATCCAACGGGTCGGACCGTGGCTCCGAGGTCGCGAGACGCGAGGCCGTTATTGCGTACGGATTCACGGTCGACGAGCGCTTGGAGTGCTTCTAACCCCATTCCAGCCGCCCGCGCAAAGTAGTACACGGGCATGTAGCAAGAGTTCTCACGGCATGCTTGCCTAAGGTACTCCGTTGCGGCTTGCGGATGTTCTTGGCGAAGGAATACAAGGAACAATTCCTTCTCACCGATCGCACGTGGTTGCGCGAAGGTCTTCAGGGGACCAAGCGACCCTGGAGGAACTGTCAAGACATCGCCAACGAGGCGAAGTGTGGGCGTCCCCTCGTCGGGACGTTCCGTGAAACGGCCCTCACGGATGAACTGTACCTTCTCAAGAAGCTCCTCGCTAACCAAGAGGTTGCCGCCAGGTCCCGAGAGCTTGCCATCGATCAAGTCGAGCACCCCGACGTTCTCGACGCCGACATGAGCGACCCTTGTAAGGTGCTGAAGCCACGCGTCTCTGGCTCGTTCTTCGCGCTCGCCCAGAAGACGCTGGAGTTCGGGATATCGGATCCGTTCGGAGCGGCCCCGGTAACGGTAGTAAATATCCGCGTCGCGCAGGTCATCTCCATCGCTCTTGTTGCATACGACTGGCCTCGCGACCGCAGGCTTTACAGCCATGACACCAAGCTGGACTCCCGCAACCTCTATCCGGAAGGCTTCCCACTCGATCTCTGGTGCGAACGACGAGTTGAGATACTCAGAGACTCGGGAGGCGTCAAGCGTGTCGAAACGCTCCACGTTGACGCCACCGAGCTCACGGGGAGAATCCTTGACCCCAAACACAATATAGCCACCATCATTGTTGGCGAAGGCCGCCATAGTTTTGGCATACTTGGCTCGGCCAGCCCAATTGAAGTTTGCCTTGTACTCGAGCCGGCTGTTCTCACGGGACAAGAGCCGGCTTGGATTGGACGGATCCGGACGGACTAGTGTCTGGACGTCGCGGCGAAGTGCTCGGTCGCCCCGCCTAGGCCGAGCTTGCGGGCCCCTGCTACGAGCACCCATCGTGTCCTTCCGTTGCGTGTCTGCCGCTGTCAGGCCGCTCGCGCGCATCTCTCAGGTCAGCCTTGCGTGTGGCCCGTTGGCTCCAACTGGTTCTCGATCAAGACAAGGCCCGACATCCTTTCCTGGACCTCAAACCCAAGATGTTGAATCCCAGTGCTTCGGCGAGTTGATCGAGATTTTCTCTTATTCGCGAGCCAAAGTGTAAAGCCCTGCGGCTCGGACGTCCACGCCTTTCGGAGGTTGACGGCTTGAAGTCGACCAAGCTGTTTCATGGTGCAACTCCGACCTAATCCGCTTCGTCGGCCAGCTTCCGCAACGGCTCGCCGGTAAGGCGCCAGGCGGTCCACTCATCCATTGGGACGGCTCCGGCGCGGCGGTGGGTGGCCTGCGCCAGCTCGTTCCAGTCCAGGACCGACCACTCGAACCGGCCGCAGCCACGGTCGACCGCGATGCGGGCGAGGTGCACGAGGAGTCGTCTGCCGTAGCTCTTGCCGCGGTGCGCCGGGGAGACATAGAGATCCTCCAGGTACAGGCCGGGGCGCGCCGGGAAGGTCGAGAAGGTGTGGAAGTAGAGGGCGAACCCGACCGGTTCATCGCCGGCTCGAGCCACCACCGCCTCGGCGTGGGGCGAATCGCCGAAGAGTGATTCATGGATCAGCTCCTGGTTGCCACGACGGCGTCCAGGAGCTTCTCGTACTCGGCCAGCTCCCGGATGAGGGCCAGGATCAGCGGGACGTCGGCCGGCGTGGCCGGGTCGATCCGGAACGTTGCGTCAGGCTGGCCCATGTGGTCGGAATCCTCAGGTGGACAGGCGGTCGAACCCCTGTTCGATGTCGGCGCTGAGGTCCTCGGCCGCTTCGATGCCGACCGAGAACCGCACGAGGTCGTCCGGGACGGAGGAGCCGGGCTCTTCCGACATGCGGCGGTGCTCGGCGAGGCTTTCGACACCGCCGAGCGACGTCGCGTTGTGGAACAGGCGGAGTAACCGGACGAAGCGCGCGGCCGCGTCCGGCCTGGCGAGGCTCGCGCCGGCATTCGTCCCCGGCATCGTGGCGGAGTGCCGAAACCTCCGCGCTTGATCCGGCGTTTGAACGATTGCTCACGTGACTGCACACCGATACATTGACAGCATGGAAAGCGTGGAGGCTCATCGACTATGGCGATACTGACCGTGCGCAACGTGCCCGACAAGGTGCATCGCGCCTTGCGCGTGCGCGCGGCCCTGCGCGGCCGCAGCACGGAGGCGGAAGTGCGCGCCATCCTGGAGGAAACGGTCCTGCCGGAAGGACGGGTCGGCTTGGGGTCGCAGTTGACCGCCATGGGCCGGCGCGCCAAGTTGACGGATGACGAGTCGGCAGGCTTTGACCGACGCGACTCGGCTCCGGCCCGGCCGCTCGATTTCGAATGATTCTGGTAGACACCAATGTGATGTCGGAACCGTTGCGCAAGGTTCCGGCACCGCGCGTTGCCGAGTGGCTCGACGCTCAGGCGCTGGAAACGCTCTACCTGTCCGCGATCACCGTCGCTGAGTTGCGTTTCGGTGTCCGCGCGTTGCCGGCGGGCCGCCGCCGAGACCGCCTGCACGAGGACCTGGAGCGGCAGGTATTGCCGATGTTCGCCGGCCGGGTATTGGCGTTTGATCTGGCGGCTTCGCAAGCCTATGCCGAGTTGATGGCGAAGGCGCGGTCCGCCGGTCGGGCAATCTCGGTGTCCGATGGCTACATTGCGGCGACCGCGGCGGCGAACGCGATGATGGTGGCGACACGGGACGCGGCTCCATTCGAGGCGGACGGACTGAAGACTGTCGATCCTTGGGCGGCGTAAGTGATGCTCGCCATGATCGGCGTGCGCACCGACTAGACGTCGAGGTCGAGCGCTTCGTCAGCCCGGTCCATGATGAAACGGAAGCGGGCCGAGGGGTCCTTGCCCATGAGGTTGGCGATCACCCGGTCGGTGCGGTGTTGATCCTCGATGGCGACTCGCAGCAGGCGGCGGGTGTCAGGGTTGAGCGTGGTTTCCCAGAGCACCTTCGGCATCATCTCGCCGAGTCCCTTGAAGCGGGTTATCTCGGGGTTGCCCCGGCCGTTGGTGCGGGCGTTGACGATGGTGTCGCGGTGGGCGTCGTCGAGCGCCCAGTAGGTCTGCTTGCCGATGTCGACGCGGTAGAGCGGCGGCTGGGCGAGGAAGATCTTGCCGTGCGCAATCAGCTTGGGGAGGAAGCGGTAGAAAAAAGTGAGGAGCAGCGTCGCGATGTGATTGCCGTCGGCGTCGGCGTCGGCCATGATGATGATGCGGTCATATCGGAGCTTGCTGATGTCGAATGTCTTGCCGACGCCGCAGCCGAGGGCGGTGACGACGTCGGTCAGTTCCTTGTTCTCGAACACCTTGGATGCGGGTGCGCTCTCGACGTTCAGCACCTTGCCGCGCAGGGGGAGGATCGCCTGCCGCGTTCGGTCGCGGCCCTGCTTCGCGGAGCCGCCGGCGGAGTCCCCTTCGACGATGAAGAGCTCGCTCTCGCCGCGCGCGCTCCCCGTGCAATCGCTCAGCTTGCCCGGCAGGTTCAACCGGTTGGTGGTGGCGCTCTTGCGCGAGACCGCCTGGTGCGCGGCGCGGCTCGCCTGGCGCGCGCGCGCGGCCAGGATGATCCGGGCGACGATTGCCTCGGCCGAGCTGATGTTGTGGTTCAGCCAGTGTTCCAGTGCCGGACGGATGGCGCCGTCGACAATCTGGGCCAGCTCGGGGTTGTTCAGCCGGTCCTTGGTCTGGCCCTGGAACTGCGGGTCAACCAGGAAGACGCTGAGCACGCCGGCGAGTCCTTCGCGGATGTCGTCCGCGGTGAGGGTCACGCCCTTCGGCGTGAGGTTGTGCGTCTCGATGAAATTGCGGACCGCCTTGCCCAGGCCCGCGCGCAGTCCGGTTTCGTGGGTGCCGCCCGAGCCGGTCGGGATACCGTTGACGTAGCTGCGGAACCGCTCTTCCGTCGCCTCGGTCCACCGTAGCGCCACCTCGATGCGCGTCCCGCTTTCGGAATGGTCGCGTTGGAGGATGAACGCGACGTCGTGCACGGGCGCTGCCTCCATCTCCTTGACAATCCGGGCGAGATAGTCCGGTAGACCGTCGTCGTGGCGAAACGTCTCCTGGGTCGCGCGCGCCTCGTTCTCGAAGATGAACTCGACGCCGCCATGGATGTAGCTCGCAACCTCAATCCGTTCCCGGACCAGCGCCTCGTCGAACGCCGTCTTCGGAAAGATGCGCGGGTCGGGACGGAACCGGATCGTCGTGCCGGATCCGCGCGCCGGCTTCACCCTGGCAAGCGCCCCGGTCGGCTTGCCGCGCCGGAACGTCTGCCGCCAGAGCGCGCCGTCACGCTTCGACTCCGCCACGAGTTCTTCCGACAGGGCGTTGACGACGCTGGCGCCGACGCCGTGCAGGCCGCCGGCGGCCCGGTACGAGCCGTTACCGAACTTCCCGCCGGCGTGCAGCGTCGTGAAGATCACCTCGAGTGCGCTCTTGCGGCTTCCCTTGTGCTGATCGACCGGGATGCCGCGGCCGTCGTCCGACACCGTGATCGACGAGCCCTTGGCGTGCAGCGTCAGGCGCACCTGCGTGGCGTGGCCGTTCATCGCCTCGTCCACCGCGTTGTCGAAGATTTCCCAGACGAGATGGTGCAGGCCGGGGGAGCCGACGCCGCCGATGTACATCCCGGGCCGCTTGCGGACTGGCGCGAGGCCTTCGAGAACGGTGATGTCCTTCGCCGTATATGACTGCGCCACGGTCCTGTCCGTCCGGAGGGGGGATCCGAAGCTTACCATGCGTCCTGTCAGCCTCCGTTCAGTGCCGGCACGGTAACTGGCCGCGGAACGACCCGGGTGAAGCCACCGCGCAGCGTCAGCTCGCGCCCCTTGCCGCCCCGGCCCACGACCTCGTACTTCGCCGTGCTGATGGTCTGCTCGGCGCCGCGGCTCGTTTCGACTGTCAGCAGGTCGCGGGCGCCGGCCGACGCGACGAATCCGATCACCTGATCCTCCTCCCGCAGCCGGATCAACCGCACGCCCTTGCCGGGACCCGACAGGAAGTTGACCTCGCGCGCCGGGCAAAGGAGGGCGCGTCCCTCGCGGGTGGCGGCAATCAGCACTTCGTCACCGTTCATCGGGACGACCCCCAGAACCTCGCTGGTCCCCGCCGGCCGTGCGAACTTCCGGCCCGCCCGCGTGCTCGGCTCGGCCAGCGGCGCGAGGCTGAACCGGAGGCTGTAGCCATCGGTGGTGACGGCTAGGGCGTGCGTCCGTGGCTCGGGCCGGTCCGACGTATCCGCGATGCCGGGGGCGAGGCGCGGATCCAGGCTGAGCGCCGACACGACCCGTTCGCCGTCCTTCAGCTTGAAGAGACGCTGAATCGGTTCGCCATGGCCGGTGGTCGCCGGGACGTCGATCAGGCGGCACGAGTACGCGGTGCCGAAGTTCGTAAAGCAGACCATCACGGCGCGCGTGCTGCCGGCGACGGCGGCGAGTAGCGCGTCCCCTTCACGCAGGCGCGTCGTCGATGGGTCCTTGACGTCCCTCTGTCGCTTCACCCAGCCGTCTCGCGACACCAGGACCACCGCGTCCTCGTCGACGATCAGGTCGTCCGCGCTGTACGTCGCCTCGGCCTCGTCCGGCTCCGCGATCCGGGTCCGGCGCGGGTTCCGCGCCGGGTCGCCATACGTCCTCTGCACCTCGACCAGTTCGTCGCGGACGATCGTCCAGCGGCGGTCCTCGTCGCTGAGCTGTTCGTCGATCGTCTGCCCGCGCGCCCGCTTCTCCTTCAGTTCATCCCGGATCACGAGGATCTCGAGGCGCGCGAGCCGGTAGATCTTCAGCTCGAGGATCGCGTCGGTCTGCTCGGCGTCGAGTGGAAACCGCTCCATGATGCGCATCGCCGCGTCCGCTTTCCCGTCCGACCGCCGGATCAGCGCGATGATTTCGTCCAGCGCGTCGAAGACCAGCGCGAAACCTTCGAGCAGGTGAATGCGCTTTCGGAGTGCGGCCAGCTCGTGCTCCAGCCGGCGGGTTACCACCTCCAGGCGGAAGCCGAGGAAGTGCATGAGCACTGCCTTCAGGTCCAGCCGCTCGGGGCGTCCGATGCCCGGCTGCTCGGTCGGCACGAGACAGGTCAGGTTGACCGGGAAGGTGGACTGCAGCGGGGTGTGCCGGAAGAGATACGACATCACCTTGTGTTCGTCGGCGTCCCGCTTCAGTTCCAGCTCGATCCGAACGTCGTCGGTCGAGACGTCCTTCACATCGAGTAGGTGCGGCAACTTCCGTCCGACCACCACGTCGGCGATCCGCTCGACCAGTTGCGACTTGTTGACGCCGTACGGCACCGACGTGATGTGAATCGTCTTCGACGAGCGGAGCGCTTTCCCCGGCTCCCAGGTCGCGCGGATCCGCAGGGTGCCGCTGCCAGTCCCGTAGATCTGTTGCAGCTCCTCGCTGCTGTTCACCAGCATCCCGCCGGTGGGGAAGTCGGGTCCGGTGACGTAGCGCGCCAGTGCCTCTTTGCTCAGGTCCAGATCGTCGACGAGGTGCACGAGCGCCGTCGACACCTCACCCAGGTTGTGCGGCGGGATGTTGGTCGCCATGCCGACGGCGATGCCGGTGGCGCCGTTCACCAGCAGGTTCGGCATCCGTGCCGGCAGCACCACCGGTTCCTGCTTCGTGCCGTCATAGTTCGGCTGGAAGGGGACCGTCTCCTGATCGATCTCCGCCAGCAGCTCGGCGCTGATCGGGGCCAGGCGGCACTCGGTGTACCGCATCGCCGCGGCGCTGTCGCCGTCGAGCGATCCGAAGTTGCCGGATCCGTCGATGAGCGGCGCGCGCAGGGTGAACGGTTGCGCCATCCGGACCAGCGTGTCGTAGATCGCGCTGTCGCCGTGCGGGTGGTAGCTCCCCATCACGTCGCCCACCACCTTCGCGCACTTGCGCGGCTTCGCGTCGGCGCGGAGCCGCTGCTGCCACATCGTGTAGAGGATCCGGCGCTGCACCGGCTTGAGCCCGTCGCGCACGTCGGGCAGCGCCCGCGACGTTATGACCGAGAGCGCGTAGTTGAGGTAGCGTGCCTCCGCCGCCGCGTCGAGGCTCACCACTTCGTCGCCGCCGCCCCGGCGGGCGCGGAGATCGATTCCGCCTGCGACCCCTTCCAGCAACGGCGTTTCCCGCTCTCGTCGCTTCCGCGAGGGCGGTTGCTCGCCACCGGCACTTCGTTTCGCCATCGGATGCGGTCCTCTCCTTCCGGTTTCTCTTATCGGACGATCCGTGCAATTCCGTGCCGAACTGCGCCGCCCGTCACCACGGGTCGCGCGGCCCGAGGCCGAGTCGGGCCAGCAGTTCCCCCAGCACCATCGCCGTCGCGCCCCAGACTCGCTCGTTGCGCAACGCGAAGTACGGTACGTCGAACCAGTGATCCTCCCGCCAGCGGACGCCGAGCCTCAGGTTTGCCGGGTCGGCAATCTCGTCGAGCGCCACCGGCAGCAGTCGCGCCACCTCCGCCGCCGCGCGGCGCATGGCCGGCGCATGGCCCGCCACGCCGGCGACAGGGTGGAGCACGTAGCCGCTCACGTTGATGTAGATCGGCGTCAGGTCGCCCACCAGTTCGACGTCCGCGCTCGCGATGCCGGTTTCCTCGAACGCCTCGCGCAGCGCCGCCTCGCGAACCGTCTCGTCCGGTTCCAGCAGGCCGCCCGGGAACGACACCTGCCCCGCATGCCGCGGGAGCCGTCCATCGCGGACAGTCAACAGAACGTGCGGTGCGTCGTCCTGAAGATACAGAAGCACGAGTGCGGCGGCGACCCTCGCGTCGTTCGGGATCTCGCCCGGCCGCCAGCCGTGCCGTATCGGTTTGGGCGTCAGCAGAGCGTGCGCGTCCAGCCCCGTCACCGGGGCGTGGCCGACGTCCTGCAGGCGCGAGGCGATCTGATAGAGTGGCGGAGATTCGACCGGCACCGTAGGACCTTCATCTTACTGCGGCCCGCATCGACCTCCCTCCTCGCGATGAGCGACAGCGATACGGGCCGACCTAAACGCACGTTCGATCGCGCGATCATCGAGGGGCCGCTTCCGCGGGCCGTCTGGCGGATCGCCTGGCCCACCATGCTGCAGAACATCATCGGTGGGATGCAGGGGATCATCGATCAGGCAATGGTGGGGAACGTCGTCGGCCACATCGGCAATGCGGCGATAGGCGTCAGCACACAGATATTCATCCTCGTGATCGTCTTCGTCGCCTCCGTGTTCAGCGGAATGGGGGTGCTGGTCGCCCGTTTCGCCGGCGCCAACGATCCCGACAAGGTGAACCGTGTCGTCTATCAGGCGTTCCTCACGGCCGTCCTGATGTCGCTCCTGATCCTTGCGCCGATTGGCTACGTTGCGGCGCCGAGGCTGCTCCAACTGGTGAACGCGGCGCCGGAGGTGCAGGCCGAAGCGCTGCTGTACCTCCGGATCATGTTTGTCTTCAGCATCGGCATGCTGATCTTCTTCATGATGGGCGGCGCGCTCCGCTCGGCGGGCGATGCCCGGACGCCGCTCCGGCTGGGCGTGATGATGACCGCCTTGAACATCACGCTGAACGTCATCCTGATTGGCGGTTTCGGTCCGATCCCGGCGTTCGGCACCACCGGGGCGGCGATGGGTACTGCGATCGCGAGCGGCGCTACCGCGGTGGTCTTTCTCTGGCTGCTCTTTTCGGATCGCCTGGTGGTCCGTTTCTCCCGGAGGATGTCGTTCGCGCCCGACTGGCAGATCATCCGCGAGCTGTTCCACTTCGGCCTGCCGACCGGCTTCCAGGGAGTCGTGATGAACATCGCCGGCCTGCTCCTGCTCCGGTTCGTCGGATCCCTCGAGCAGAGCGCCGAGGCGCAGGCGGCCTACGCGATCGGCTACACGCAGCTCTTTGCGATGATCACCTGGACATCGGTCGGCCTGATGGCAGCTGCGGCGGCGGTGGCGGGGCAGAACCTGGGCGCCGGACGCCCGGAGCGAAGCACGCACGCCGCCGTGGTCGCGGCCGGTATCGGGGTGAGCGGCGCGGCCCTGGTCGGCGCGGCGTTCCTGGCGGTGCCGGGTCCGCTGCTGGCCGTCTTCGGGATGACCAGTGGGCCGGCGTTCGAACTGGGGCGTCAACTGCTGGCGTACCTGTCGGTTTCCGGCGTTTTCGTCACCGTCGCGCTCGTCTACACTGGTGGCCTGCAGGGGACCGGCGACACGCGGAGCCCGCTCTACATCTCGATCATCTCGCAGGTGATCGTGCCGATTGGCCTCTGCACGTACCTTCAGGCGACGCGCGGCCTGGAGGCGTCCGACATCTGGCTGGCGATCGTGCTGGGTCACGTCGCCCGCGCCACGTTGAGCGTTGCCCGCTTCCACCAGGGCAAGTGGCGCGACATCGCCGTCGACATCGGCCCGGCGCAGGCGTAGGAGCGAACCTGTCGGACCTTCCGCCGAATCAACGGCCATCCACCGTCGCTGCCCAGGCGGGCGGGTGGATCGATCCGGCCACCGGGGGACTGGTCCCGCCGATTCATCCGGCAGTGCAGTACCAGCGGACCGCGGACGGCAAGGCGACCGCGGGCAGGATCTACACGCGCGATCAGAATCCGACCTACGAACCACCGGAGAAACTGCTGGCGGACCTCGAGCGGGGAGGCGCCGCGATGCTGTTCAGCTCCGGTGTATCGGCGGCCGTCAGCGCGTTCGAGACGCTGGAGATCGGCGCGCATGTCGTTGCGCCGGTCGAGATGTACTGGATGCTGCGCCGCTGGCTCGAGATGCAGCACGAACGGAAGCGGCTTGAGCTGGATCTGGTGCCGAACGGCGAGCCGGACACACTGCGCGCTGTGCTCCGTCCGGGTCGGACGCGCATCGTCTGGGTCGAGACCCCGGCCAACCCGGGTGGCGCTATCACCGACCTGCGCGCCGCCGCACAGATCGCGCACGAAGCGGGCGCCCGCCTCGCGGTGGACAACACAGTGCCGACACCCGTCCTGACTCGTCCCATCGAGCATGGCGCGGACCTCGTCATGCACTCCGCGACGAAGCAGCTCAATGGTCACTCCGACGTGCTCGCCGGCGCGCTGATCACCGCCGAGGAAGACGACTTCTGGAGGGCATGCCGGCGCGAGCGGGCGTTTCGCGGCGCCGTGCTCGGCCCCTTCGAGAGCTGGCTGCTGCTGCGCGGCATGCGGACCGTTGTCCTGCGCGTCACGACGTCAGCCCGGAGCGCGCAGCGGATCGCCGAGACGTTCGAAGGTCACCCGGCGGTCGCGGAAGTGCGTTATCCCGGCCTGCCCGCTTTCCCGGGCCACGCGATCGCGGCGCGGCAGATGGAAGGGGGTTTCGGATCGGTGGTCTCGATGCGGATGGCGGGCGGCGCAGACGCGGCAGCGCGCGTCGTCCGGTCAGTCCGGGTGTTCCACAACGCAACCTCGCTCGGCGGCGTCGAGAGCCTCGCGGAGCATCGCCGGATGGCGGAGGGGCCCGGATCCCCCGTTCCGGACGACCTCGTGCGCTTCTCCGTCGGCATTGAGGCCGTCGAGGACCTGATCGCCGACATCCGGCAGGCGTTCGACCGCCTGTCCGCCTGAGGAGTGCGACCGAATGGCGCAGTCCGACGCAGCGTTTCGGATGGACCCTGCCACGCCCGCCGATGTACCGCTGATCCTTGGGTTAATCCGGGAGCTGGCCGAGTACGAGAAGCTTTCGGACGCGGTCGTGGGGACCGAGGAACTGATCCATGGGGCGCTCTTCGGTGATCCGCCGCGCGCCGAGGCGATGGTCGCCCGCGTGGGCGGCGAACCGGTCGGTTTCGCCCTCTACTTCCACACGTTCTCGACGTTCCTGGCGCGGCCCGGCCTGTACCTGGAGGACCTTTATATCTCCCCGGGACACCGCGGGAAGGGCTACGGGCGCCGTTTCCTCGCGCACCTCGCCCGCATCGCGGTCGACCGGGGCTGCGGCCGTTTCGAATGGTCGGTGCTTGACTGGAACGAGCTGGCGATCACCTCGTACCGACGCGCCGGCGCAGTTCCGATGGACGAGTGGACCGTCTGGCGTCTCACCGGCGATTCGCTGCGAAGGCTGGCCGACGAGGCGGATTGAAGGCGGCGCCCGCGATGGAACAGTCTCTGGTGGGTGAAGGTCCTATGGCTCTCCGCAATGGGTGGAGATGAAGGCCCTCGCCTCGTTACGCAGGCGAACGATTTCCGACCAGTCGGTCCCCCTCGGGTGAATGGGTTCGCCGAAAGTGACGGTGACACGGCCGGGACGGAGCAGCAGCGTGTCGGCGGGCCAGATGTAGCGGGTGCCGCGGATGGCGACCGGGACGATCGGGCAGCCGGCATCGACGGCGGCGCGGAAGGCGCCGAGCCGGAAGGGGAGCAGGCGCGGCGCCCGGTCGAAGGTCCCTTCGGGAAAGACGAAGAGCGCCTCGCCGGCGTCGAGCGGCCCTCGGATGGCGGCCACCTCCTCGATCCGCTGAGCCTGATCGGTCTTGTGCAGGTGGATGTGTCCTCCCTTGCGGATTGCGAGCCCGACCATCGGGTAGCGCGCCAGCTTCGCCTTGGCTGCGAACCGCACCCCGACCGGAAGCACCGCCATCATCAGCGGCGGGTCGAGGAAGCTGGCATGGTTGGCGACAAAGACGACCGGGGGTCCGATCGGTCCACTCTCCGGCATCACCACATCGATCGGGCAGCGCCCGAGCGCCAACACGAGGCGCGTCCAGCGGCCGACGAGTCGATCTGATTGCCCGACGCGCGGCCAGAATCGCAGGAGTCCCCAGGCGGGGATGGCGGTGGTGAACACGAGCGTATAGGCGTAGCCGGTGTAGAGCAGGTGCCAGGCGCGCGCGGCCTGTCGGGTCGCCATCGCGCCCGCCGCCGCGGCCCCGAGGCGGATCCACTGGGTCACGGGGTGGGCGCGCCCGCGGTCGATCTGCCCGCTGAGCCAGGCGTCGCGCGTCGCGCTGCGGCGGATCTTGCCGCTCGACGTCTTGAGCACCGAGCCGGGCGGCGCGAGCACGATCCGATCCGGCGCGACGCCCATCCCGCCGGTGATCGCGCGGTTCACCGCCCGGCGGAGTGCGGTGCGGGCCTGTGCGTTGGTGACGCGCGTTTCCGCGACGATGACGAACTGTTCGGTGCCGCGCGCCTCATCGCGCACGCCGAAGGCCGCGACGCAGCCGGTGCGGATACCGTCGACCGCGCTGGCCAGTTCTTCCGCTTCGGGCGGCGCAAGGTTGCGTCCCGCCTTGATGATCAGATCCTTCGCGCGTCCGGTGATGAAGAGATCGCCGTCAGCGATGTAGCCGAGGTCGCCCGTCTCGAGCCAGCCGTCGCTGCCGATCAGCGCGCTGGTCGCTTCCGGGTTACGGAAGTAGCCTTGCGTCGCTGACGGCCCGCGGAAGCGGATCCGGCCGCGGCGGCGCTCCGGCACCGGATCGTTCGCCTCGTCCACCACCGCCAGGTCGTGACCGGCCAGCGCCCGGCCGCACGAGACGAACTCCAGCGCGTGGGCGTCGTCCGTCGCCGCCGCCTCGCCCGACGACTGGTAGCGCTCGCGGTCGATCTGATCGATCCGGAACGGCGTCCCGACGGTCGGCGTGGCCAGGCCGACCGAACACTCGGCGAGACCGTAGACCGGCAAGAGGGCGGTCGGATCGAGCCCGTACGGCGCGAACCGTTCGGTAAAGCGGCGCAGCGTATCGGGCGACACGGCCTCGGATCCATTCAGCAGCGTGCGGACCGAGCGCAGGTCCAGTCCTTTCAGTTCGTCGTCGGAAATCCGCGACACGCAGAGGTCGTACGCGAAGTTGGGCGCCGGCGAGACGGTTCCGCGGTGCGTGGAGAGCGCCTGCAGCCAGCGCACCGGCCGCGCGAGAAACGCAAGCGGCGACATCAGCACGAGCGGCGCGCCGGTATAGAGCGTGCCTAGCCAGGCCCCGATCAGCCCCATATCGTGGTAGAGCGGCAGCCAGCTCACGCCGACGTCGTCCGCCTGGAAGCCGAGCCGCGCGATGATCCCCCGGATGTTCGCCAACAGGTTTCCGTTGGTGAGCAGCACTCCCTTCGGATCGCCGGTACTGCCGGAGGTGTACTGAAGCAGCGCGGGATCGTCCGGCGTCATCGGCGCCGGCCGCCGCGCCTCACCCGCGATGCCGTCCGTGCCGACGACCGCCTCGAGCGACGGCGCCTGCTGCCTCAGCAGACCCGCCACCCGCTGCACCTCCGGGAACGCGACGAGGAGCCGCGCGCCCGCGTTCCTCAGGATTGTCACCTGCCGCGAGGCGTACTCCTCGATCCGGTCGGCGCGGAACGGCGGGTAAAGCGGCACGGGGACGCAGCCCGCCATCAGCGTGCCGATGAAGGTGGGGAAGAAGGCCCGCTCGGTCCGGAGCATGAGGGCGACTCGGTCGCCCCGTCCCAGGCCGCGCGCGGTCAGACCGCCCGCCACGGCCTGGGCTTCGTCCCAGAGCCAGCCGTAGGTCAGCGGGACTTCGTTGCCGTCGTCTTCGCGCAGGTGAATGTGGACTCGATCGGGCGTCCGCTCGACGTGCCAGGCGAGCGCCTCGACGACGGAACGCGCATGCGCCGGCGCGCCGGCGGGCAGGGAGGCCGCGGCCATTGTCGCGCCGGCCGCTTCCGACGCCGATCGGTTCGCGCCGCCGCTGGCCGACCCCGTGGTGGCGGGCGCGGTAGACCCCAGGGCGATTGCGGCCGCCAGGTCGGCCGGCGTCTCCGCCTCCATCATGGCGTCGTCGCCGAGACGGACGCCGAAAGTCCGTTCGAGCCGGATCAGCAGCTCGACCCGTTCGAGGCTGCTGATCCCGAGGTCACGCTCGAGTGAGTCGCCGCGCTTGACATCGACGGCGCCGCCGTCCACTCCGCCGCGCAACTCGCCCACGAGTTCGGCGACGAGGTCAAGGACACGTTCCTCCACACTCGCGCCGGCGTGTGTCGGAGAAGGCATGCCGCGTATTCTGACCCGTTTCGCCGCCGGCGAGGCGCAGCGGGGGCGCCCGGCGGCGGACGGCGCCGGCTACGGTTCGAGTCGCCGGATGGTCTCGATGACGACCGGCTCGCGCGGGACGTTCTGCATCTGGTCGACGCGCGTGGTTCGGACGCGCGAGATGTCGTTCACCACGTCCATGCCGTCGACGACCCTCCCGAAGACGGCGTATCCGAATCCCTGGTTCGTCCGGTCGCGGTGATCGAACGTGCTGTTGTTGTCCATATTGATGAAGAACTGCGCGCGCGCGGTATTCGGTTCGCCCAGTCGCGCCATGGCAACGGTTCCGCGCCGGTTCGACACCCGGTTGGTGGCCTCGTTCAGGATGGCGCCCCGAAGCCCCTCGAGCTTCGGCATCAGGTCTTCGGTCAAGCCTCCTCCCTGAACGATCCCGCCGCGGAGCACCCGGTGGAAGATCGTGCCGTCGTAGTACCCGTCCTGCACGTAGGTGAGGAAGTTGGCGACCGACACACGCGCGTCCGGCCGGAGCAGTTCGATCGTGAAGTCGCCCATCGATGTCTCGACGACGACGCGCGGGTTGGGGGGCGGCTCCTGCGCCGCCGTCGGCGGCGGAACGGCGACGGCAAGCAGGGTGAACACGAAGACGACGGTGGCGAACGAAGTTGCTCGGATGGAATGTGACATTGCGAGAAGCCTACTGCCGGGTGACACCGTTGATCGTGATCGGTTCGGCGGGGACGTTCTGGTGCGGCCCCTGTTGTCCGGTGGTGACGCCCGCGATCGCGTCCACCACGTCCAAGCCCCCGGTTACCCGGCCGAAGACGGCGTAACCGAAGCTCTGCTGACCTTGGTGGTCGAGGCTGCGCGCGTTGTTGGCGGTATTGATGAAGAACTGCGCGGTCGCACTGTCGACCACGTTCGTCCGCGCCATCGAGATGGTCCCGCGCTCGTTGCTGACGCCGTTGTCCGCCTCGTTCGTGATTGGCGCACGCGCCTGCTTCTCGCGCAGGTCGGTGGTCAGCCCGCCTCCCTGGATCATGAAACCCTCGATGACCCGATGGAAGACGGTTCCCGAGAAGAAACCGTCATCGACGTACTGAAGGAAGTTCTCCACGGTAATCGGCGCCTGATCCTGGAACAGTTCGATAGTGATGTTTCCCATGCTGGTCTCCATCACAACGACCGGGTTCTGCGCCGCCGCCTGTCCGGGTACTGCCACCATCATGGTCAACATGCCGCCGATGACTGCGTTGCGAAACAACATCGGTCCTGCTCCTTTGCGGCCGTTTGCGGCCGCGTCTCCCGGCCCCCCCCGGTGTGCGGGATATTCAAGATCCTGAATTCAAGATCCAAAATGACCGGGATTGCATCCGTCGCCCGAGGGGTAACCGTTGCCCTGATCAACACGGAATGCTCTAGTTATGGCCTTTTTCTCCCGATCTGCCGCGTCTGACCCAAACTGGCCCAGAGTATGCATAATCCGTTGAGACCTGTCCACCCAGCCACCTTGATGAAGCTGCTCGAACGACTTCGGTCTCAGCCCGCCTGGCAGAGCGACGACCCCGCGGAGCGGGTCGCCGCGGTACGCAGCCTGAACGGCGAGTCGAGCGACCTGCTGATCGAGATCGCCCGGGAGGATTCCGCGCCAGAAGTGCGCCTCGCGGCCGTGGAACAGATGCCCAACCTCCGGACGCTCGTCGTGTTTCTACAGGATCCGGGTGACGACAGGGCGACACGCGCCGAGGCGGTGGAAGGCGTGCGGGAAACGTTGATCGAGGCCGGGGACGACATAAACATGACTATCGCTCTTGAAGTGCTGACCGACAACCAAGATCTCGCCTTGGTCGCGCGATCCGCGAAGTCCGAGGTGGTGGCGTGGGCGGCGCTCGAACGCGTGACCGACGAGGCGACACTCGGATCGATCGCCCGCCGCGCCGCGCGCACCGACATGGCGGTCGCCGCGGTCGCCCGGATCGCCAGCCGCGACGAACTGCTCGCGGTCGCCATCAAGGCGGAGTTGAAGGGGGCGGCGCTCGCGGCGTGTGAGCGGCTTTGCGCGGGCACGCTCGACGACGCCACGCTCGACCTGATCGCCCGCAGCGCACATAGCAAGGGGGCAGCCCGGTGGGCTCGCTCTGAGCTTGAGACGCGCGTCGAGCCGGACGAGCCGGAGCCGGCGTCCGCGCCGGAGCCGGACCCGACCGCGGGAGTGGCCGAGTGCGAAGAGCTCGAATCGATTGCCGAATCGATGACCGACCTGGAGCAGGGGCGCCGTAATCTGGACGCCATTCTGGAGACCTGGTCGAACCTGGACGGGCCGGTCGCCGCCCCGGTCAGCGCGCGCTTCCACCAGGCGCGAACCGTGGCGGAGGATCGACTCCTTGCGCTCGACCTGGCGGCGGTCGAAGCGCGGCGCGCGGCTGAGCAGCGGGCGGCCGAGGCGGCCGTCGCGGAGGCCGAAAGGGAGGATGAACGGCGAGCGGAGGCAGCGGCGGCCGAGCAGCGCAGGCAGGAGACGGCGGACGCGCGGGCGGCGCGCAAGCAGGAGGCGCGCGACAACCTGGCGCAGCTCGAGGCCTTGCTGGATCGCGTCGCGATGGTCATGACGGGGGATGGGGGTGTGTCGCTCGGCGAGGCGGAGCGGCTGCTCCGCGATGCGCGGCAGGCGCTCAAGGAGATGCCGCCGCTGCCCACACGGCACGATCGGGAAGCGATCACGCGGAAGCTGCGTGCGCGCGTCACGAAGCTGACGGTGACGGTGCGCGAGCTCCGCGAGTTCGCCGACTGGCAACAGTGGGCCAACCTGGGAGTACAGGAAACGCTCTGCCGCGAGATGGAGGCTCTGGAGTCGGATGACGGATCGCCGAACGGCGACGCCGCGCTGGCGGAGACCTTCACCGACATCATGAGGCGGTGGCGACAGGCGGCCGACGTGCCGAAGGCGCGCGGCCAGGCGTTGTGGGAGCGCTTCAAGGCGGCCCATGATCGGGTGTGCCCACGGTGCGAAGCGTATTTCGCCGCACGGAAGGAAGAGCAGGCGAAGAATCTGAAGCGCCGGCGCGAGATCGTCGAGGAGGCGGAGCGATTGGCCACGTCGACCGACTGGCTGAAGACGGTCGATCGGATGACCGAGTTGCAGCACGAATGGAAGGAGCTCGGATCAGCGCCGTTCAGAGCGCAACGGAAGCTCTGGGACCGGTTCCGCAAGGCGAGCGGTGCCTTCTTCGAGCGGCGCAAGGCGAACCTGGCGGAGCGTAAGCATGTCTGGGCAGAGAACTATGCCAAGAAGGCGGCGTTGTGCGAGTGTATCGAGGCGCTCGCGGATGCCGAGGATTTGGCCGCGGCCATCAACGAGGCAAAGCGCGTCCAGGCGGAATGGAAGGCGATCGGTCCGGTCAAGCGATCCCGATCGGATGCGATATGGAAACGCTTCCGCGCGGCGTGCGACGTGCTGTTTGACCGCCAGAAAGAAAGTGCGCCCCCGGCGCCGGCCGTGGTCAATCAGGGGCAGCAACTGATTCGGCTGAAGGAACTGTGCATCCGGGCCGAGAAGCTGCTGCCGGAAGACCAGCTGGCGGCGGAGAGTGTAAACGGGGGATCGCCCGCCCAGATCCTCGCCCGGCGGTGGCGTGAGCGGCTGGCGGCCAACACGATGGGACAGGGGGCCGCCAAGGAGGTTCGCGGGCGCGGGGCGCGCGACGAAGTGAAGCGGCTTGTCACGGCGCGGCGCCAGCTCGGCCCGATCGGCGGCGACGGCGCCGTGGATCTGGACCGCCGGTTCCAGCGTGCTTGCGATCAACTGTTCCGGGGAGCCTGACTCCTAGCGCCAGCCCTGCCGCGGCGGCAACGGCCAGCGCTTCAACAGCGTGACCTCGTTGCCGGCGTTGTTGTAGGTCACCTCGTCGAGGAAGGTCCGCATCAGGAAGATGCCCCGTCCGCTGGCCTGCACGAGATTTTCCGGCAGCGTCGGGTCCGGCACCGCGTCGACGTCGAAGCCCCTTCCATCGTCCGCGATTACGAAACGCACGCCGTCCTCGCTCAGCGTGACGCGGACGGCGATGCGGCGATCGTGGTACGGCGCAGCCCGCCGGCGTTCCTCCGCCAGCACGCGGTAGGCTCGCGGGTCGTGTTCCCGGATCTCGGAAGAGACCTCCAGGTTGCCGTGGAAGTAAGCGTTGGTGAGCGCCTCGTCGAGCCCGGTAGAGACGCGGTGGCAGTCGGTCTCGTCGAACATCCCGGAATCGCGCAGGATGCCGGTCAGGTAGCTGACGAGTGACGTGATCAGGCGGAGGTCGTTCTCCAGGACGAACGACGCACTCCGAAGGCGGCCCAGCAGCCGCTTGTAGCTTCGCCGTTCGCGCGAGGTTTCGAGGATCCGTTCCACCACGTCGATCAGGTCGCGCGGGATCAGCTTCTTCGGGACGTAGCTTGATGCGCCGGCCTTCAGTGCCTGCACCGCGATCTCCTCGCTGCCGCGCGCCGTCATCAGCACCACCGGCACGAGCGGGTGGTCGGCGGCCGCTCGCTCGACGAAGGCGAGGCCGTCCATTTCCGGCATCACGAGGTCGGTAAGCACCAGGTCGACGTCGGCCGCGCCCATCCGATCGAGAGCTGCCTGTCCATGCTCGGCCAGCAGCACGTCCCAGGACTGCCGCTCAAGCAAGTGCCGGGCCAGCTCCCGGTCGGCCGCCGAGTCGTCCACAACAAGGATGGTCGCCACTCGCTTAGCCTCCGATCCAGCCGCGCAGCTCCGTTCCGACCGCGTCCAGTTCCGGTTCGAGCACGGTCCAGATGCTGGCTGCACCACCCGCGTCGCCCGCTCGCGCCTGATCTTCAAGTTCATGCGCGAGTGCGACCACGCGCGCCTCCTCGAACATCCGGAGCGATCCGGCGATCGTGTGGGCCAGGCGCTGCGCAACCGGCAGGTCGTTCCCGTCGAGGGCGGTACGCAGTTCGTCGCGCAATGCCGCCTGCTGTCTCACGTAGCCGCCAATCACCTTCCGGAGCAGCTCGCCGTCGCCGTCCACTGCGGCGAGCGCAGCCTCCCAGTCGAGACGCGCTCCGCCGCCAACCTGCTCCCCGGGGCGTCCGCCGGTCCCTGTGCCGCCATCCGCGCCGGCGCGAGACGCTGCGGGCTCGGTCGAGACCGCCGTGGCGATCACGTCGAACAACTCGCGCGACCGGTACGGTTTGAGGAGGTAGCCGTCGAACCCAGACTGCAGGCAGTAGGCCTCGCCGCCGCGCGAGGCCCGTGCGGTCAGCGCCACAATCGGCATCCGGGCCGCACCGGTTTCCGCTTCACGCTGACGTATGACGCGGGTCGCCTCGTAGCCGTCCATCTCCGGCATCTGCAGGTCCATCAGGACCACATCGTAGGTCTCGCACGACGTCGCCTCCACGGCCGCCGCACCGCTGTCGGCGACGCGCACGGCGTGGCCCGCCTTCTCCAGCATCCCGATGGCCACCTGCTGATTGGCGAGACTGTCTTCGACGATCAGGATGCGGAACGGTCCGAGCGGCGCTGCCTCGCCGACCCGCTCGGCGGAGGCGGCGCCTGACGGCGGGAGCACGAACCGCGCGGTGAACTGGAAGGTGCTGCCCTTGCCCGGTTCGCTCGTGAGACCGATCGTCCCCCCCAGCAGATCGACAAGGCGGGCCGCAATCGCCAGGCCGAGTCCGGTTCCGCCGTAGTGACGCGTCGTCGAGGCGTCACCCTGCACGAACTCCTCGAAGATCACCTGCTGTTTCTCCGTGGGGATGCCGATGCCGGTGTCTGTCACCTCGAACCCCAGGATGATGTCGTGGCCGTCGCGCGCTTCGGCCCGGACGCGCACGACGATCCCGCCCGACGCGGTGAACTTGATCGCGTTCGAGAGCAGGTTGGCCAGCACCTGCCGCAGCAGCCGCTCATCGCCGACCAGCGTGTCGGGCACATCGGTGGCGACCTCGGTGGCGAGTGTCACCGGTTTCTCGTGCAGTCGAGGCGCGAGCGAGCGGACCCACGCCTCGACCCGCTGCCGCAGGCGGAAGGGGGAGCGGTCGAGGTCGACGCGGTCCGCCTCCAGCTTCGAGAAGTCGAGGATGTCGTTGAGGATGTCGAGCAACGCCTCGGCCGAGACCTGAATCGCCTCGACGTGACGCCGCTGCTCCGGTGTCAGGTCGGTCGCGCCGAGCAGTTCCGCCGTCCCGATCACCGCGTTGAGGGGAGTCCGGATCTCGTGGCTCACGTTCGCCAGGAAGGTGCTCTTCACCCGGGCCGCCGCATCGCTGCGCCTCTCATCCTGCTGATCGTGACGATCCTGGTCCACCCGCGGTTCTCCCCTTGCGCCTCCGAAATGCTACTCCCGACCACGTCCGGCGCGTACACTGGAGGCATCGCGATGGACGGTTTCTCTTCGCTGACGGCGGAGTGGTTCAGACGGAAGTTCGGGCAACCGACGCCCGCTCAGGCGGAGGCGTGGCCGCTGATCCGGGAGGGAGGCGACGTGCTGATCTCGGCGCCTACCGGCTCGGGGAAGACGCTGGCCGCGTTTCTGAGCTGCATCGATCGGCTGGTGACGGAGGGGCTCGAGGGGCGGCTGGACGATCGGACCTCGGTCGTCTACGTCTCGCCCCTCAAGGCGCTGAGCAACGACATCCACCGGAACCTTCAGGAGCCGCTCGCCGAGCTGGGCAACCTGATCGAAGCGTCAGACGTCGACCGGCCGGAGATCCGCACCGGGATCCGGACCGGCGATACGCCCGCCTGGGATCGCGAGCGGATGGTGCGCCGGCCGCCGCACATTCTGGTGACGACACCCGAGTCGCTCTTCATCCTGCTGACGGCGGAACGGAGCCGGTCGATGCTCTCGACGGCGACGACGGTGATCGTCGACGAGATCCACGCCGTGCTGGACGACAAACGGGGCGCACACCTTGCGGTCAGCCTGGCGCGGCTCGACCACCTGGTGCGGTCAGCCGGTGGTAGGCGGCCGCAGCGGATCGGACTGTCGGCCACGGTGAAGCCGATCACCGGGGTGGCGTCCTTCCTGACGGGGGAGGTGGACGGAGGCGAGGCCGCAATCGTCGATTCCGGCCACCGCCGCGAGCTCGACCTCGCGGTCGAAGTGCCGCAGGAGGAGCTGGGCGCCGTCGCCACCACCGGGATGTGGGGGGAGAGCTACGACCGGATCGCGGAACTGGTCCTGTCGCACCGGACGACGATCGTCTTCGTCAACACGCGACGCCTCGCCGAGCGCGTGGCGCATCAACTGGCGGAGCGCCTCGGTGACGACGCGGTACTGTCGCATCATGGCAGTTTGTCGCGCCGGCTGCGGCAGACGGCGGAGACGGCGCTCAAGGAGGGACGCCTCCGCGCCATCGTCGCCACCGCGTCACTCGAGCTCGGCATCGACATCGGCTCGGTCGATCTGGTCTGCCAGATCGGCACGCCCCGCTCGATCGCGGTCGCGCTGCAGCGGATTGGGCGTTCCGGCCACAAGGTGGATCGGGCGTTCATTCCGAAGGGGCGCTTCTTCCCGGCGACGCGCGACGAGCTGATCGAGTGCGCGGCGCTGGTCCGCGCCATCCGGGGCGGCCTGCTCGACGAGCGGACGGTGATGCCGTGGCCGCGCGACGTGCTGGCGCAGCAGATCGTCGCCGCCGCGGCGACGGGCGACTGGGCAGAGGACGAGTTGTTCGACCTGGTGCGGAGCGCTTACCCCTACCGCGACCTGCCGCGCGCCGCGTTCGACGAGGTGGTGACGATGCTGTCGGATGGCATCGCCTCGTCGCGCGGTCGGCATGGCACCTGGCTGCACCGTGATCGGGTGAACGGCGTCATCCGCGGGCGGCGCGGCGCGCGGCTGGCGGCGATCACCTCGGGCGGCGCGATCCCGGACAACGCCAGCTACCAGGTGGTGGCGGAGCCGGAAGGGACGACGGTCGGGACGGTGGACGAGGACTTCGCCGTCGAGAGCCTCGCTGGCGACGTCTTCCTGCTCGGCACGACGTCGTGGCGGATCCGCCGGGTCGAGGCGGGACGCGTCCGGGTCGAGGACGCGCATGGCGCCGCGCCGTCGGTGCCGTTCTGGCTCGGGGAGGCGCCGGGGAGAACGCGCGAGCTGTCGGACGAGGTATCCCGCATCCGTGAGCACCTTGCCGGAGCGGACGCCGGCGATGACGCGGTCGCGTTTCTCGTTCGGGAATGCGGTCTCGACCGTTCCGGGGCCGAACAGGCGGTCGCGTACGTCCGGGCGGGCGCGCTCGTGCTGGGCGCGGTGCCGTCGAACCGGACACTCGTCGCGGAACGCTTCTTCGACGAGAGCGGCGGCATGCAACTGGTGCTGCACGCGCCGCTCGGCGCCCGTATCAACCGCGCATGGGGCCTCGCGCTCCGGAAACGCTTCTGCCGGAGCTTCAACGTCGAGCTGCAGGCGGCGGCCACTGACAACGGTCTGGTGATCTCGCTGGCCGAGCAGCACAGCTTTCCGCTCGAGGTGGTCTTCCGGTTCCTGCAGGCGGCGACGGTGGAGGAGGTCCTGACGCAGGCGATGCTGCCGTCGCCGATGTTCGGCGCGCGCTGGCGGTGGAACGCATCGCGCGCGCTCGCCATCCTCCGCTTCGCGGGCGGAAAGAAGGTGCCACCGCCGATCCTCCGGATGCGATCCGACGATCTGTTGGCCGCGGTCTTTCCCGATCAGGTGGCGTGCGCCGAGAACCTGAGCGGCGAGATCCGGATCCCGCACCACCCGCTGGTGGACGAGACGATCCGCGACTGCCTGCACGAGGCGATGGATATCGATGGGTTGCGCGATCTTGTCGCCGGCATAGAAGACGGCACGGTCGGGACGCACGCCATCGACACCGCCGAGCCGTCGCTGCTCGGCCACGAGATTCTGAACGCGAACCCGTACGCCTTCCTCGACGACGCGCCGCTCGAGGAACGCCGCGCCCGCGCCGTACAGTTGCGCCGGACGCTCGGCGACGCCGGCGGCGAGATCGGTGCGCTCGACGAAGCGGCGATCCGGGAGGTGGCGGACGAAGCGTGGCCCGTCGTGCGCGATCCCGAGGAGCTCCATGACGCGCTGCTGACGTTGACCCTGGTCCCGCCGCGCGATGCATGGCAGGAGTGGTTCACCCGGCTCGCGGCGACCGGGCGCGCCACGTGCCTGACCCTCGGTGCGCCGGCCGCTGGTCCGCCGGTCCCCAGGCCGGCAGCGGACGCCGGAGATGCCCCACCTCCGTCATTCTGGGTTGCCACTGAGCGAACCCGTACCGCGCGACTGGTACACCCCGACGGTGTCTTCGATCCGGACCCCGCCGACATCGATCAACCGGTTCCGGACAGCACCGACACCGCCGTGACCGAGGTGCTCCGCGGCTGGCTCGACTCGGTCGGCCCGATGACCGCCTCCGCCCTTGCTGTCACCCTCGCACTCCCCGAGGATCGGATCACCGCCGCCCTCACCCGCCTCGAAGGCGAAGGCCAGGTGCTCCGTGGCTGCTTCACCGCGGCGGGCCGCGCTGACGGCGCGGAGACGGAATGGTGCAACCGCCGCGTCCTCGCGAGGATCCATCGCCGCACCCTCGGCCGCCTTCGCCGGGAGATCGAACCGGTGACCTCGGCCGATCTCGTCCGCTTCCTCGCGCGCTGGCAGCGGCTGGCGGACGGGACGAAGCTGCACGGCGCTTCCGGACTGCTGCAGGTGATTCGACAGTTGCAGGGTTGCGAGGTATCGGCCGCCGCCTGGGAACGCCACGTGCTCGCCGCCCGCATGGCGAACTACGACCCGGAGATGCTCGATCAGTTGTGCCTGTCGGGCGAAGTGACGTGGGGACGTCTGTCGCCCCACCCGGCGTTCGAACCCCGGAACGGCGGTGAGAACCGGGAGCCGGCCAATGGCCGCACGCGCCGCGTCCGTCCGACGCGCGTCGCGCCGGTCGCGCTCTTCTTGCGGGAAGACCTCGACTGGCTGCTCCCGCCCGGCGGCCATCCGGTAGGCGCCGACCTGCCAGTTCTCTCGCATCCCGCCCGGGCGGTGCTCGACGCCCTCCGACGCCGGGGTGCGTCGTTCCTCCGCGAACTGGTGCACGAGACCGGCCGTCTGGCGAGCGAGGTGGAGGATGGACTCTGGGAGCTGGTTGCCGCCGGCCTGGTCACCGCCGACGGATTCGACAACCTGCGCGCCTTGACCAATCCGAAGCGCCGCCGCGGAGAGGGCCGCTTCCGTGCCGCCCGCCCCCGTCATGCGAGTGGCCGCTGGGCGCTGCTTGTGCCGGCGGGCACGGGCCGCCACACCGGGACAGCCGAGAGCGTCGAAGGCGACGCGATGGTTCGCGACCGCGGCGCCGAACACGACCGCGCCGCCGAACGCGAACGGGCCGACGCCTTCGCGCGCCAGTTGCTGCTCCGCTGGGGCGTCGTCTTCCGCGACCTGGTCCGCCGCGAGACGCTGATGCCCCCGTGGCGCGATGTGCTTACGTCGCTCCGCCGGATGGAGGCACGGGGCGAGGTGCGCGGCGGCCGCTTCGTCGCCGGCTTCGTGGGCGAGCAGTTCGCGCGCCCGGACGCGGTGGAGCTGCTTCGCATCGTCCGCCGCGACGAAGGCCGAATCGATCAGGGCCGCGGGGTCCGCGTCGCTGCCGCCGACCCGATGAACCTGGCGGGCATCGTCACGCCCGGGGCGCGCGTCAGCACCCTCTCGGGCGAGATGGTCGACCTGCTGCCCGCGGCGCCGTTCGCCGCCGGCGCGCCCACCATGCAAGAATGATCGCGGTACTACCGGCAGATCGATGATGAGAGCACGTACGTGCACCGGACCGCTGATCGGATTGTTCGCCCTGCTGGTTGCCTGCGGCCCGCCGCCGCCCCACGACACGCGGATGGTCGTCGAGACGCTGGCGAGCGACGACTATGAAGGCCGCCTCACCGGATCGACGGGCGAGCAGATGGCCGCGCATTACCTGATCGGCCAGTTGCAGTCGGTCGGCGCCGACCCGCTGCCGGGCCACGACGCCTATCGCCACGAGTTCACGTTCACCGCGGGGATTGAGGATACCGGCACGATAATTGCGCTGAGCGATGCGGACGGCGCGCCGGTCGAGCTGCCCGCTGCCCCGTCCGGCGGCGAGGCGCCGTCCGTCCGCGGGCTCGCCTTTTCCGAGACGGCCGCCGTCGAGGCGCCGCTCGTCTTCGCCGGCTACGGCCTGTCGGTCCCGGAGACCGCCGACGGCTTCAGCTACGACAGCTACGCAACGCTCGATGTCGAAGGAAAGATCGCTGTCGTCCTCCGCTATTTCCCGGAGGAGTCGGAGGGTGACGTGCGCGGCGAGCTGTCGCGTGTCGCCGGCCTCCGCAACAAGGCGTTCGTGGCGCGCGAGCGCGGCGCGGTCGGCCTGATTGTGGTCACCGGCCCGACGTCGCCCAACGCGGGCGAGCTCGCGCCGCTCACCTTTGACAACGCGATGGGCGATGCCGGCCTGGTCGCGGCGACGGTCGACGGCGTGCTGGGCGCCGCGATCGTCCAGAGCGCCGGCCGCGAGCTCGCCGAGGTGCAGGCCGAGCTCGACAGCGCCAACCCGCACATCGCCGGCTTCGACCTGCCGCTTACCGCGTCGCTCGATGTTCGTCTCGAGCGCCAGCCCGGCGCCGGACACAACGTGATCGGCTGGTTGCCGCCGACCCGCACGGCGGAGATCGACAAGCCGTACATCCTGCTCGGCGCCCACTACGACCACCTCGGTCACGGCCGCGGCGGCGATTCGCTGGCGCGGAGCGACGAGGTGGGCCAGGTCCACAACGGGGCCGACGACAACGCGTCCGGCGTGGCCGCCGTCCTCGGGGTGGGCGACCGGCTGGCCGATGTCGAACGCGAACGGGGCGTCATCCTGGCGTTCTGGTCGGGGGAGGAACTGGGTCTGCTCGGTTCCGACGACTTCGTCGAGCGGCCGCCCGTGCCGACCGAGGAGATCGCCGCCTACATCAACTTTGACATGGTGGGCCGCCTGCGTGAGAACACCGTCAATGTGCAGGCGGTCGGCAGCAGCTCGATCTGGACCGGCCTGGTGGAGGAGTTGAACGAGCCGGTCGGCCTGACGCTGTCGTTCGTTTCGGACCCGTACCTGCCGACCGATGTCCGAAGCCTGAATGACGCCGACGTTCCGAGCCTCAACTTCTTTACCGGCAGTCACGAGGAGTACCACCGGCCGACTGACGACGCCGACACCATCAACTACGAGGGGATCGCGAAGATCGTCGACCTGGCCGCGGCGGTTACCGCCAGTCTCGCCCTCCGCCCGGAGCCGCCCGACTTCGTCGAGGTGGAGCGTGAGGAGCAGCAGGGCGGCACCGCGATGATGCGGATCTATACCGGCACCATCCCGGACTACACGCAGGAAACGGAAGGGCTTGCCCTCTCCGGCGTCGTCGCCGGCGGCCCCGCGGCGGAGGCGGGCATCGAAGGGGGCGACGTCATCGTCAGCCTCGCCGGACGCGAGGTGGGCGACATCTACGACTACATGTTCGCCTTGGATCTGCTTCGGGTCGGCCAGCCGGCCGAAGTGATTGTCGTCCGCGACGGCGAACGGATCACCGTCGAACTGATTCCCCGCGCGCGCGAGTAGCCGTCAGAGCGGCGGATATCAGGGTCCCGGACGGACGTTGCCCCGGAACCCGGCGTTTCGACTACTGCTCGCGGCGGACGTACTTGACGAGCTGCCGCGGACCCACCTCGGCGCCGTAGACGTTGCCCTCGGCGTCCACGGCCACGCCCTCGGCGGCGGTCGTTCCCCGTGGCTCGGCGGCCGGGTCCGGAATGAAGAACCGCATGTGGCCGGTCACCGCGCTCCCGATGCGGATGCCGCGGCGCCAGCCGGGGTTGGACGTGGCACTCGACTCCGAGTCGGCGCCGTAGACGTTGTCGTCGGCGTCGATGTAGATCCCGCTGAGGCGGCTGAACTGCTTCCACTGGTCGATGAAGTTGCCGTCCTGATCGAAGATCTGGATGCGCACGTTCCCGCGGTCGGCGACGAACAGGCGGCCGCGCGAATCCATCGCCAGGCCGTGAGGCGTGCGGAACTGCCCCGGCGCCGTGCCGATACTGCCCCACGACTTGATGATGTTGCCCTGACGATCGAACTTGACGATGCGGGCGACGGTGTCCCAACTCGCCGTCGCGCCCTGGCCGCTGTGGCCTTCGGCGACGAAGATGTCGCCGTTCGGGGCGACATGCACGTCGTTCGGCTCGTTGAGGAGCGGCCCGGACCCGTCGCCGGCCACGCCGGGCCGGCCCAGGGTGAGCAGGAGTTCACCGTCGGGGTTGAACTTGAAGACGGCGTGTCCCTTGCCTTCGTAGGCCGGACCGCGCCCCCGCGGGCCCTGCGCATCAGTCACCCAGACGTTGCCCTGCCGGTCGACGTGGATGCCGTGCGGGAAAATGAACATGCCGGCACCGAAGCTCGTCAGCAGGTTGCCGTCCTTGTCGAACTTGAGAATCGGATCGAGGTCCGATTCCGCGCAACTGTTCGCCCCGCACCGCTCGCCGACCCAGATCGACGTGCCGTCGGGATCGATGTCGACGGCGCTGGTTGAGCCCCATGTCCGTCCCGCCGGCAGCTCGAAGTGGTCGTTGATGGTCTCGAACGGATTCGGATGGTCGTTCATCGGCTCGGTGGCCAACTGCGCCTGCGCCGGCCCCGCCGCCCAGACGATTGCCGCCACGGAAACGACCACCACCGCCGCCGCACGAATGTCTGCTCGATAGGCCATCAGAGAATCCTCCGTAGGTGTACGCAGGGCAATCGGTCGTCAGCCCGCCGTCAGGGCCAGCACGGCGTACGCGGTCGCGGCGTCGCGCATGAAGCGACCGCGGTCCGACGCCGGATCGTGGTTCCGGTTGAGCGACGAGGCGGGCCATGATCCGTCGGGGTCCTGGTTCCGGACGAGCCAGGCGAGGCTGCCCGCAATCGCTTCGTGATCCCGTGGCAGGCCGGCTTGCTGCAGCGCGAACGTGACCAGTCCGGTGGCGTAGCCGTCACTCTGTGTGTCGACGGGCGTCTCGTCCCGCCGCGACCAGGCTCCCAGCGACGACAGGCTCCAACCCCCGTCCTCCCGCTGCAGGCCGACGATCTCGTCGACGATCGCCTGCCGCTGCGCGTCTGCCAATAGACCCGGCAGCGCCCCTGAGGCCCACAGCGCCATGGTGCGATTGAAGGGTGGCTGGCTGTCGAGCCGCCCCCGGAGGTAGTCGCCGAGCCGTGCGACGTTGTCCTGAATGTCGGGGCGGGCGCCGTAGCCATCCGGCGCGAGTCCCACCGCGACGGCGGCCAGTGCTGCCCCGTGGTACGGCCCCTCGTCCGATTCCCACGGCGCGAGGTTGAAATGCAGCCAGGGCCACGCGCCTGCGGCGGCGCCGCTCGTCTGCTGCAGCGCCCAGAGGTTGTCGAATGCGTGGAGTGTCCGGTCGCTCAGCGTGCCGCGCCGCGCGTCGTGTTGCGCGAGGATCAGGGCGTTGAGTATCGCTTCGGTCCCGCGCGACTGGCTTGTCTTCGGCGCACCGTTGCGCTCGTCGGTGTAGAAGGGGCCGATCTCGGCCCAGTGAGCGACGCGGGTCGTCGCGCTTTCCAGCACCCGTTCGTAAGGCGTCGCCTCGCTCGGGCCGCCCGCGGGTCGCAGCATCGGGCGGGCGAGGCCGTATGGGGCCGTGGTATGGCAGGAGACGCAGAATGTGCCGCGGTCGCGCGCCGCCGTCTCCCAGCCCGACCACCAGTCCACCCGCTGGTCGAGATAGGCGGCAGCGGCCCGCGCGTCCCACCCACCGGGGCCGCTGCTCTGCGCGTGGACCGCAGACAGGCCAAGGACCAGGGCGGCCAAGAGCGTCGCAACATTCAGCTTCGTCATGTCGGCCTCCAGCGCCCATCATCTCACAGCCCGTGGTGGTCGGGCAGGAGACCGCAGACGGTGCTGATCCGGGACGGCCGCATCGCCGCAACGGGCTCGGACGCCGACGTCGAGATACCGGACGGTGCGTGCGTCCCGGTCCTCGACGTCAGCGCGTTTCCGCGGGCGCAGAGCGCCCGCAGCGAGCGGACCGAGTACGTCTACACCGACACCCGCTATGCGGCGGGCAAGTGGACGCGGGAGACCGCGTCGTGATCAAGGCCGAAGTCGGCCGAGGTCTACGTGTTCAGGCAGGAACTGCGGCTGCGTGCGGCCCACACCACCTGTGGTCGCAGGCAGGTGACCTGGCTGCGCGACCGGGTGCTCAAAGAATCCGCGCCCTGCTGAATGATCCGGGTTAGGCGGGTGTGACGTTCTCGGCGCGGGGGCCCTTCGGGCCTTGGCCGAGCGTAAACGTCACGCTATCGCCTTCGCGCATCGAGTCGAATGGCGTGCTCGTACACGCGGACTGGTGGAAGAAGTATTCGATGCCGTCGGGTGCGGCGATGAAGCCAAAGCCCTTGTCGGTGATGCGCTTGATCGTGCCGGTACTAGATGCCATACGATGAGTCCTCCGAGTGTAGTCGGCCAAAATAGGCCGTGAACGCGCCGAGGGGCACTGTCAAATTGACTAAGACAGCGCTCTGCCTCCTCCTGAGGCCGCGCGCCCTTTGTAGCTGCTTTGGTGAGGATTGGAGCTTTAGGTTCGGCGGAACGCCGAGAGTCAGCGGCAGGTCTCAGGAAAGTAGCTATTTAAGCTTGCCACATTCCCACCACTTTGGCAAGGGGAGTCCACCTCAACGAAAGAAACACTAGGAGCCCGTGGTGAAACCCCGCGTAGCACTCGGCGCACCCATGCCGCGTGATCAGAACGGCTCGCCCTGCGCGCCTTCCTGGAACGCCCAGAGGCGGTTCCGGGCGAGGATGTAGAGGATGCCGTCGCGGGCGGCCGGGGTGCAGTAGACGGCGGCGCCCAGGTTGAACTCGCCGAGGAGCTCCATCTCGCGGCCGGCGCGCAGGACGGCGACGTCGCCATCCTCGTCGCCGAGGAACACCTTGCCGTCGGCGACGAAGGGCGAGCCCCACACCGCCGCGAACGTGTCGTAGGTCCAGAACTCCTCGCCGGTCTCCGGGTCGAGCGCGTGCAGGAAGCCGGAGAGGCTGGAGATGTAGAGGACTCCGTCGGCGATAGCGGCGGTCGACATCGTCCGGTAGAAGTCCTCGCCGCCGCGGTGCCAGACGACGTGGGTGTCGGTCACGTCACCGCTGCCGGTGGCATCGATCACCCAGAAGTGGCCCGGCGCCTCGCCATGCTCCGGATCCTGGCCGACGCCGATGTACACCTTGTTGTCGTAGACGACCGGCGTCGAGAGGATGTTGTTGCGCGTGCCCCGCCCGCCCAGGATCCACTCGGAGTCCTTCGGGTTGCAGTCGAACTCCCAGAGCAGGTCGCCCGTTTCCGGGTCGAGGCTGTAGATGACGCCGTTGCCGCCCGGGAAGATCACCTGGGCGCGCCCCTCGACCACGCCGTACGCGGGGTTGGTCCAGGCGCCGTGCAGGACTTCTTCCCCCACCGGGTTCGACTCCCAGAGGAGCTCGCCCGTGTTCTTGTCGAGGGCGATGAAGGCGGGGGAGAAGGGCGACGGGATATTGACGTGCCCTTCGTCGACGCCGTTGCTGGTCAGCGTGTAGAGGACGTCGCCGACGATGAGGGGCGAGCCGGTGGCGAGGTTGTGCGGGAAGACGTCCAGCTCGCCGATCATGTCGTAGGACCAGATGAGGTCGCCGTCCTGATCGCCCATCTGTTCCTCGTCCATGATCGGCCCTTCATTGCCGTCGGCCAGACCCTTCGCGTCGAGGCAGATGACGTGTGCCTCGTTCGAGATGTACCAGATTCGGTCACCCTCCATGAACGCGGTGGAGCAGACGCCCTGTAGCGGCCAGTCGTTCACGCGGCCCGACGACAGCTTCGGGTGGACCATCTGCCAGAGGAAGTCGCCGCTCGCGGCGTCGAACGCCATGACAACCCCCTTGTCCCCCTCGATTGCCGGATCACGGCCCCCCTCGTTGTTCGTGCCGACGTAGACCCGGCCGTTGGCCACCGCCGGTCCGCCGTAGGCCTGCGATCCGACCGGTTGCGACCAGAGGACGTTCTGCCCGGTCGTGACGTCCCACTCCGAGACGATGCCGGTCTCCTCCGACACCATGTTGCGGTCGGGGGTGTTACCGAACATCGCCACCTCCTGCGCGGCGGCCGGCCCGGCCAGGCCGGCGAGGAGAGCGACGCAGGTTCCGGTGATCAGCGAGAGTCGAGTCATTGGTTCTCCGTTACGAGCACGTTGTCGTAGTAGATGTCGATCGGCGAGTAGCCGATCAGGCCGGGGCTGCCGCTACGGACCGGTTCGGGATCTTCGACGGTCACAGTCCAGTCTTCCGGCTCGGGCTCGCCCCGGCGCCACACCTTGCCCCGGATCAGCGCGCGATCGCCGTCGGTGTCGACGCGCAGCTTCAGCGTGTACCAAACGTTTGGCTCCCAGGCGAAATCGAACCGTTCCGCCATCCGCAGCTCCGCCGCCCACGAGCGAACCTCGATCCGCTGGTGGTTGCCCTGCAGATCCATCGTGTACCCGCTGTTGATCAGCCCGATGTCGGGCCGGCGGCGGCCCCTCTCGGTCGACATCACGTCGGCCTGCACGGTGTAGTTCGACATGTATGCCGGACCGACGTAGAGCGGATGCCGGTGGATGCCGGTGGGCGACGCGCCCTTGCGAAAGAGCTGCTCGCCCCCTTCGTCGACCGCCTGCAAGTTGCCGCCGCCGATCCAGTGGGGCGGCCGGCCGTTCTCGAAGTTCTCCGCCCAGGGAAGGGCTGCGAAGACTCGGACGCGCGCGGCCGCGGAGACGTTCCCGACCGTCGCGATCACGCGGCCCGCCTGGTTGGTCGACTGGGGAGACGACTGAAACTCTCCGTTGACGCGCATGCGCGTCCCAGTGAGTCCCTCGACCGTCCAGTTCGCATCGCGCGCGCCGAGCGACTGACCGTTCGCGTCGAACGCCTCGATGCGGAAGCGGAGCGTCTCGCCGGCGGCGGCGATCAACTCGGCGGGATGCACCTGGATGGTCGCTACTGTGCTGGTGGCGGCTGCCTCGGCGCCGAGCGGCGGCGTCTCGCCCGGGTTCGCAGCGAACGGGGCGTTCGGGTCGCCGATGCAGTAAATGCCCGACTCCGCCGTGACGTAGAGCCGGCCGTAGGCCGGGGCGAAGGAACCGTAGATCTCGGCGTAGCGGCCGTCCTCGACTTCCAGCTCGTCGCTGTCGAGGAACTCGGCGCCGTCATCGCCCGGCCGAAGGATGTGGACGTTGCCGTTCACTTCGGTGACGTACAGCTTGCCGTCGGCCCAGACCGGCGACGACTTGCCGACCGTGCCGACACTCTCTTCCCACAGCACGGTGCCGTCCGACGCGTCGATCGCGTAGAGGTTCGCCGAGTTGTCGATCACGTAGAGCCGTCCGTCATGGATCAGCGGCGACGAAAACCCGACTGCCAGTTCGTTGATCCGCCAGATCTCGCCCGTCTCCGTGATATCGCCCTCGCGTGTAGCGTCGAGCGCGACGAAACGGCCCATCGTTCCCTGATCGATGTTCTCCTCGCTGTGGGCGACGTAGACCGTGGTGCCGTCGATCACCGGCGAGACGTTGATGCCGCGCTGGCTCAGGTGGAACTCCCAGACCTTCTTCCCGGTCCGCGCCTGGAGCGCGTAGACGCGTCCGTCGGCGTTGCCGTCGATGATCAGCCGCTGGCCGTTCACCACCGCGACGATCGGCACCGACTGCGTGTTCAGATCGGCCGGCCGGCCGCCCGGGGTCGAGATCCATTCGACATTGCCGTTCGCCTTGTTGAACGCCGCGTAGCGGTGGCGGGGGGGACCGCCGAGATCGCCCCAACTCGAGCCGATGACGCTGAGAATCAGCCGGTCCTCATCGATGATGGGGGTCGACGTGCGGCCGCCGTAACCTGACGCCCGGCCCAGCTCCTCGTGCAGGCGCCAGCTCCAGACAATCGCGCCGTCACGGTCGAAGGCGTGCAGATGGCCGTCGACGTTCAGGGCGTAGAGATAGCCGGTCTCCGGATCGCCGGTGACGCTGCCCCAGCCGACCCGGTTGAACGGGACAGTCGTGTTCGTGACGCTGAACGTATGCTCCCAGAGTTGCGTGCCGTCGTCGGCGTTCCAGCAGGTGACGATCTCCTTCTTCGCGACATCCTCGCCCGTCCGTCCGTTGGCGCAGACGCGCCCGTCGAAGACGGCCGGCGTCGACCGCGCGATATGGGGCTGGAACCAGACGAGGTTCTCCCCGTCCACCGACCAGTTCGACGGCAGTCCGGTCAGCTCGGACACGCCGGTCTGTGCCCGCCCGCGCCAGCTGGGCCAGTCCTGCGCCTCCGCGTCGGCCGGCGGCAGGAGGAGTACGGCCGCGACGAGGTACGACGCCAGAACGGCAGCGCGCACCGGCGCGGAAAAAGTTATCCCGATCATGGCCAAATCCCTCATTCAATTGGAGTCCGCGGCTCGCGCCAAGCCCGGATTCTAGCATGCGGCCCGGCGCTCCCCCGGCCGTCGCGAGCCCGGTCTGATACGATCCGATACGGCGCGTCGCGGGGACGTTTACCCGAGCGCGAGGCGGTCCATGCCAAGCCAACGGGACTCCGCAGTCGTCCGGCGCCTGGGTCGAGCTGATCCTGCTGGTGCTGGGTGTGGGGGACCGCATGGCGCACGAGTTCGAGGAGTACCGGCCGTATGTGGCGATGGCGCAGTTCCGGCGCGAAATCGGTAAGTACGTGGATGACGGTGAGGTGGCGCGCCTCGAGCGTTTCGTCACGGTAGATTGATGGCGCGGCGCGGTCTCGTCGAGCGGATGAAGGCACGGTGGGGCGTCGGCCCTGCCGGTCTGGTCGCCGTCCTGACTGCGTTCGCGCTGGCCGGCATGACCACGGTCCGCCTGAAGGGGCCAGTGATAGGGTGGCTGCTCCCGGTCGAGACGCCGGGGTGGATTGGCTGGGTAATCTACCTGGTGGTCATGCTGCCGATCTACCAGTTCCTCCTGCTCGGCTATGGCACGCTCCTCGGCCAGTTCGACTTCTTCTGGAGCAAGTTGAAGGCCATCGGCCGCCTGATCGCCCGTCGCGCCGAGAGCGAGCCGTCCGCCTGATCGCCACGGCGCAGGCTGAAGCCAGGGGGTGCCGAGCCGAGCGAGCCCTCAGCCCAGGGCGCGCTCGACGGCCCAGACCAACCCGACCGCCGCGATCGCGAGCGACGCCGGAATCGTGACGCGCCGCCGGTACCACGGCTTCGCCCGCCACCACCCGACGGCCAGCGCCGCACCGCCGATCACGGCGAGCTGTCCCGCTTCGATTCCGGCGTTGAATGACACCAGCGCCACCAGACGCTCGTCCTCCGGCAGGCCCAGCTCGCCCAGAACGCCGGCGAAGCCGAGGCCGTGGAGCAGGCCGAAGCCGAACACCACGGCCGGACGCCAGCGCGTCAGGCGGTCGGTCACGACGTTCTCGATCGCCACGTAGGCCACCGACAGCGCGATCAGCGGCTCCACCACGCGCGGCGTGAGCGTCACCAGATCGAACGCGGCCAGGGTCAGCGTCGCCGCATGCGCGACGGTGAACGCCGTCACCTGCCAGACGATCGGCCGCAGCCGCGCGCTGAGCAGAAAGAGGCCCAACACGAACAGGATGTGGTCGGTGCCCTCCGGCACGATGTGGATGAACCCGAGGCGTGCGTACTGCCCCGCAACGTCGGCGCGGGTGGGGGGGGGAGGTGGCGCCGTCAGGTCGAACGGATCGCTGCGGGCGCCCGCTTCCAGGATCGCGCGCCGTTCTGTGTCGCGCGCCGCATCCACCACCGTCAGGTGCACCTCGCCGAAGGCTCGCGACGCAAAGAAGCCGACATCCGATGCGCCTTCCGGGATCCGTCCGGTCAGGCGCGCGGTCAGCCCGAACACGGTCGGGATGTCCGCCTCGGTCGCCCGCGGCGTGTCGTAGTCGGGGAACGCGACGTCGAACGGCGCCGGCTCGCCGTCGAAGCGGACGCGGACGCGCCGCTCGAACAGCATGCGCAACCCGTCGACCCGACGGTCGAACTCGTCCGGCGGCAGCCCCGAGAGTGCGGCGACCAGTTCCGCGTCGTCGGTGTCGATCGGCGCGCCGAGCGCCAGCGCGTCGAGGTCGTAGATCAGATCCGCCGCGAATGTTCCGTCCGGCAGGATCGTCAGCGTCACCTGCGTGAAGCTGAGGGGATGCCCAGACGCGGTCGCGACCGGCAGCAGACAGACGATCAGGAGAGCCGCGCCGAAACGTGTCACGCCACGGATTATCCATGGTGCGCTGGCCCGCGTGGTGTGCCGGTCTCCCTGGTGCGCCGGCCTCCAGGCCGGCAGCAAGGCCAACGCATGCCGGCGTGGACGCCGGCGCACCACGCCGGCGGAACCTCAGAGCGGGCCGTTGGCCCAGGGGCCAGTGATGGCGCAAGTAATGCCGGGGGTTTGCACGTTGACGAAAAGCCAGTCGCCCGCCGGGCTGTAGACGGCGCCCGCGAACTCCCGATCGCGGAAGTCGCCGGCGATCGCGTTCCGCTCGCCCTCCAACACCACGTTGTTCTTTGCGAACGGGAAGATCCCGCCGTCGAGCGTCAGCCCACGGACGTAGTTCTCCGTCGGCCCGTCCTCGCAGAGCACCAGGCCGCCGCGCGGGCTGACCGTGATGTTGTCCGGCATGTCGAGCACATCCGTGCCGGGCGACTCGAACAGCAGGAGGATCCGCTCACCGGCAGGGTCGTACTCCCATACCTGGCCCGCGTCCGCGTCGCCGCCGCTGGTGGAGACGATGTAGATTCGCCCCCCGCCGTGCCAGATTCCTTCGAGCCGCGCGAACGTGGCGGCGCCGCCCGCGATGCCCTGACGGTAGAGGCTGTCGCTTGCGATCTCCGTGGGATCCGGATCGGCGATCGGCGCCCACGTGACCGGGTGCCACGTGCCGGCGGTCTGGCCGATCCGGGTGTCGTAGCCCGGAGCGCCGTCGATCGCCAGCATCTCGAGGCGACCACCGCCGGCCAGGTTGCCCGGCTGCTCCGGGAGGAAGCGGTAGAGCCCCGCGGCCCGCTGATCCTCGGTCTCGTAGACGATGCCAGTGGCTGGATCGATGGCGATCGCCTCGTGGACGAAGCGTCCCATCGCGCGATACGGCTCGGCCGTCGCCCCCGCCGCTCCGTCGGCCGGCACCTCGAAGATGTAGCCGTGCGGCAACTCGTAGTCCGGATCACCTCCCGGACCGAGCACCGTCTCCTCGCAGGTGAGCCACGATCCCCACGGCGTCGGCCCGCCGGCGCAGTTCACCGCGGTGCCGGTGAGGCTGGCGTGCGCGCCCGCCAGCTCCCCGGTCGCCGGATCGAAGTCGAGCGTCGTCGTCCCGCCGCCGCCGTTCGGGTCGTAAAGCGGCCGGGGCGCGAACGCGACGCCGTCGCGCAGTTCGTGGTTGCGCACCAGGCGGACCAAGCCGTTGGCGGCGGGGAACGCGGCCATCCCGTCGTGCCAGGCGGGGGTCACGAGACCGCCGTCGAGCGGGTCACCGGTCCAGCCGAACGTGACGTAACGGAAGCCTGGTGGCAAATGAAGCAGCGGGAGACCGGTCGTGCCGTCGGCCACCGGACTGAGCGGCCCGTAGCCGACATCGGCGGCGGCCGATTCGTGTGCTTCCGGCGCGCCGCCCGTCTCGGCGATCCGGCACGCCAGGGCGTGAAACGGTCCTGCTCCCAGGAACGCCCCTGCGGTCGCCAGAAACCGCCGGCGGTCCGGCCGAGCAATCCGCATGCCCTCAGTCTACCGCCCGCAGGTTTCCAGCAGGTGAGGAAGGGAGCTACCGCCGCAGCTTTACCCGATACGGCCGGCCGCCGCGCAGGAAGTTCGCCACCGTGTCACGTTGCGCGACGATCCCCGCAAGCCGTTCGGCCGCCGCCTCCGCGCCGGTGACATCGACGCCCCCCACCCGGTAGATCACATCGCCCGCCTGCAGGCCTTCCGCTGCTCCAACCCCGTCCGGGTCGGCCGACACCACCAGGGCGCCGTCAAGCACCTGCAGGTTGTCTTCCTCGGCGCGGGTGGTCAGCGCGTCGGTCGGCGCCGCGTCGCACAGTTCGATCCCGACGACCGGCGCCTCCGCCGACGTCCCTTCGACGCACGTATAGAACGAAGGTCCATCCGTCTGTGCCGCCGGAGTGACGGCCAGCGCCAGGACAACGCCGGCCGATGCCAAAGCGGCGCGCGTCACGGCTATGACTCGAGGGTGGCGTCCAGCGTGATCTCGGCGTTCATCAGCTTCGAGATCGGACACCCGGTCTTCGCGCCGTTCGCCGCCTCGTCGAACGCTTCCTGGCTCGCACCCGGCACCTTCGCGGTGCAATCGAGGTGGATCTTCGTCACGGCGAAGCCGCCCTCCACCCGATCGAGGGTCACGGTGGCGCTGGTGGTGACGTGGTCCGGCGTCAGCCCCGCGTTTCCCAGGGCCGCCGAGAGCGCCATCGAGAAACAGCCAGCATGCGCCGCCGCGATCAGCTCCTCCGGGTTCGTGCCCGAAGCACCTTCGAATCGCGTCGCGAAGGTGTACGCCGTATCGTCCAGCGTGCTGCTGCCGCTCGTGATCGATCCGTTGCCATCCTTGAGTCCGCCCTTCCAGACGGCCGATGCCTTGCTGTCCATGTTGTCTCCTGGAGTGGTTCCGGACCGGCCGTGCCCGGGGTCCGGCGGTCGGTGTCACCAGCGCACGCCCGCCCCGGGACGGCAGACGCGCCGGTGAGGACTCTAGATCGCGCGGCGTTGCAGGCGCAACCCTGGAAGTCGGGCCGTTTGGTTGACAGACTTAGGCACGACCGCTACCGATATACGCATGCGTACCACGCTGACCCTCGACGATCGCCTGTTCGGTGAGGTGAAGGCGCGCGCCGCTCGAGTGCCGGCGTGAGCTTCGACGATAGGGATTCGCTGTACAAGTGGATGGAAAGTTCGACGCGCAGATCGTCGTGCTCTGGAGCAGAACAATGAACCAATGGCGACGGTGGGGGCTGATGACCGCGGCCGCAGGTGCGGTGATGCTGGCGGCCGGCACGGTTGAACGGGCGGCGGCGCAGACGCTGACCGAAGCGGAGGCAATCGCGCGCATGCGCCAGGAGCATCCGGCGGTGCGTGCACTTCGGTTCGGCGTCCGCGAAGTGGAGGCGGACGCGCTCGAACGGAGCCTGCTGCTCAACCCGACGATCAGCTTCACGCGCGAGGACGCCGCGGGCAACCGGGACGACTTCCTGCTGCTGACGCAGCAGTTGCCGATACGTGGGCGCACCGGATTGCTGGGTGAAGCGGCGGGGCGCGCGACCGAGGCGGCGGACGCGCAGGTGGATGCCGATCTGCACGATTTCGAGACGTCGCTCCGTCTGGCGTTTGCCGATCTGTTGCTCGCGCAGGAGCGGACAGCGGCGATCGATGACGGCGTCTCGGAGCTGCGGCGTCTGGTCGAGTTGTTGCGGGTGCGCGAAGAGGAGGGTGAAGGATCGCGTTTCGACCGGCAGCGGGCGGAGCGCGAGGTGGCGGACGTCGAGGCGGATCTGGCAATCGCTTGGATCGAGCGGGCCACGGCGCAAGCCGGTCTGGCTGGATTCCTTGCTCCTGGATCCGATCCGGAAAGGCTGGTGGCGTCCGGCCGGCTCGATGATCGTGCGGCAGGGGTGACGGCGGAAAGCCTGGAGACATTGCTCTCCCGCGCCCTGGAGCAGCGGTCCGACTACCGGGCGCTCGCGTTGCGGGAGACACGGTGGGCGATCGAGCGGCGGGCGGCGGAGCGGCTGCGCCTCCCGGACGCGGCGGTGACCGCCGGACTGAAGCGGAGCGCCAACCCGTCGATCGGCGCGGACGCTGGCTACGCGGTGACCGCTGCGGTCGGTATTCCACTCTTCAATCGCGGGCAGTTGCAGGCGGCGCGCGCCGAAGCGGCACGGGCCCGGATCGAGGCGGAACGCCACGTGCTGCGCGGCCGGATCGAACGGGACCTGCGTGTCGCGCGGACCGCGGCGAGCCGTTACGCTGCGCTCGCGAGCGAGTACCGGTCGACGTCGGTCGACCCGGCGGCGGAGCTGGCGTCGATTGCCCGGGTGGCGTACGAAGAAGGGGAGTATGGTGTGCTGGAGTTGCTCGACGCGCATCGCGTGACGCTCGGCGCGGTTCTGCGTGAGCTGGAGTTGCTCGCGGCGGCGCGTCGTGCGGCGATCGAGCTTGACCGGGCGGTGGGGGAGACGACGGCCCCATGAAGATGACGCGGACTGTCGCCGGAATCGTGACGCTGGCTCTTGCCGGCGCGTGCGGCGGCGCACCCGGCACGGCGCCGGCCGACTTGCCGGAGGCCGATCCGGACGAGCGTCCGGCGGTTGTCGAGACCCGCTGGAGTGACAGCACCGAATTGTTCGTCGAGTTCCCGGTGCTGGTGGCGGGTGAGGTGAGCCGCTTCGCGATCCATCTGACGGATCTCGCGACCTTCGAACCGGTTCTTACGGGCCGTGCCGCCGTCTTGCTGCGCGGCGCCACCGACGAGACGTTCACGGCCGATGCGCCGGGGCGTCCCGGCATCTTCGGCGTCGACGTCACGCCGTCCGCCGCGGGGACGTACGACCTGGAGATTCAGCTCGACGCCCCCGGCCTCGCCGACCGGCATCGCCTCGGGAGCGTGACGGTTCATGGCACGCCGGATGCAGCGTCCGCCGCCGGCGTTGCCGGCGACGATGGCGCCGTCTCGTTCCTGAAGGAACAGCAATGGGTGCTCGACTTCGCGACCGCCCCCGCCGAGGTGCGTTCGGTCGCCGACAGCCTGGTGGTCGCGGCCGAGATTGCGCCGCGCACCGGCGGGCGCGCGGAGGTGACGACGCCGGTGGCGGGCCGGCTGGCGGAGGAGTTGCCGCCGCTGCCGATCGGATCGCTCGTCGCGCAAGGCGAGACGCTGGCGGAGGTGATCCCGCACAGCGGGCACGGCGAAGACCGCCCGGCGCTTGAACTGGAGGTGGCGGAGGCGCGAAGCGCGCTCGAGCTGAACCGCGCCGCGAGGGCGCGCGTCGATCGCCTGGTGGAAGCCGGGGCGGTGCCGGCGCGGCGGCAGCTCGAGGCGCGAGTTGCCGAGGAAACCGCGGAGGCGCGGCTCCATGCGGCCGAAGCGCATCTCGCCCAGCTCGATGCGACGCGGACCGGCCAGGGTGAAGGCGCACGCGACGTCCGCTTCGTGCTGCGCGCGCCGATTGCCGGCGTCGTCGCGTTCTCGGAGGCCACGCCGGGCGCGAGCGTCGAGGCGGCGGCGCGGTTGTTCCAGTTGGTGGCGGTCGATCGGGTGCACGTCGTGGGCTCGGTGCCGGAAGCCGCGCTCCCGCGGATCGCAAACCTCACGGGCGCCGAACTCGACGTGCCGGGCCTCGGCGCGCCGCTTCCGCTCGACCGGCTCGTGGCGGTCGGACGCGTCCTCGATCCGGTCGCCCGGACCGTGCCCATCACGTACGAGCTGCGCGATCCCGATCGGCGGATCGCGATCGGCCAGGCGGTGGAGCTGCGCCTCTTCCTGTCGGCGGCGATCGAAACGGTGACCGTACCCGAGAGCGCCGTCGTGAATGACGCGGGCCAGCCCGTGATCTTCGTGCAGGTGGGCGGTGAATCGTTCGAACGACGCGCCGTTACGCTCGGCAACCGCGAGGGGGGCGCCGTGCAGGTGACGGGAGACGTGGCGCCGGGCGAACGGATCGTCGTCCGCGGCGCTCCGCTCATCCGCCTTGCGGCGCTCTCGCCGCAGGTCCCCGCGCATGGCCACACGCACTAGACCGGTAGTCGGCGGCGCCGCACCGTCGCGCCGGGCGCCTCATCGTTCCCGGTGCTGCGCGGGATCTCGCCACGGGCTCCCAGGACATGCTTGACGCGCTCATCGCCTGGTCGGTCCGCAACCGCCTCGTGGTGGCCGCCCTTGCCGCGGTCGGCCTTGCCTGGGGCTCCTTCGTCGCCGTTCGCATGCCGGTTGACGTCCTGCCCGACCTGACCGCGCCCACCGTCACCGTGCTGGTCGAGGGCTATGGCATGGCGCCGACCGACATGGAGGCCCTGGTCACCATTCCGATCGAATCGGCGCTGAACGGCTCCTCGGGCGTCCGCCGGATCCGCTCCGCGACGGCGGTCGGCATCGCCGTGATCTGGGTCGACTTCGACTGGGGCGCCGATCCCTACCGCGCCCGCCAAACCGTGACGGAAAAACTGGGCACGGTCGCCGCGGGGTTGCCGGACGACGTGGAGCCGCCGGTGCTGGCGCCGCTGTCGTCGATCATGGGCGAGATCATGTTCGTGGCCCTCGAGCCCTCGGAGGATCCCGCCGCCGCCTCGGGCCGGCCCGAGCCGACGCCGCTCGAACTCCGGACGACGGCGGACGTGATGGTCCGCCGCCGGCTGCTCGCAACTCCCGGGGTATCCCAGGTGACGGTCATCGGCGGCGAGCGTCGGCAGTATGAGGTCCTGGTCGATCCGGTGCGGCTGGCCGACTACGGCATCCCGCTCGGCGCGGTCGAAACGGCGCTCCGCGGCGCCAGCCGGAACACTTCCGCCGGGTTCAGGCTCGCCGGCGGCCAGGAGTATCTGATCCAGGGCGCTGGACGCGCCACCGGGATCGACGGCATCGGCGCGACGGTGGTCGCCACGCGCGACATGCGGCCGATCCGCGTCCGCGACGTCGCCCAATTGCGGGTTGGCGAATCGCTGAAGCGGGGCGAAGGATCGCACAACGGCCGCCCGGCGGTGATCATCGGCATCCATCGCCAGCCGGACGTCAACACGCTGGTGCTGACGCGCGAGCTGGACAGCGTCCTCGACGAGCTTGCGGCGGAGCTGCCGGCCGGGATGCAGCTTTCCACGCGGCTTCTCCGCCAAGCCGACTTCATCGAGCTGGCCCTCGACAACCTGAGTGCCACGTTGCGCGACGGCGTGCTGCTGGTGATCGCCGTCACGCTGATCTTTCTCGCCAGCCTGCGCGCCGGCGTCATCACGCTCCTCGCGATCCCGCTGTCGCTCCTCGCGGCGGTCGCCGGCCTGAGTGCCGCGGGACTGACGATCAACAGCATGACCCTCGGCGGGATGGCGATCGCCGTCGGCGCGCTCGTGGACGACGCGATCGTAGATGTCGAGAACGTCACGCGCCGGCTCCGCGAGAACGCGAGGCTGCCGGAGGAGGCGCGGCGGCCGGTGCTCGACGTCGTGATCGACGCGAGCCGGGAGATCCGGCGGTCGATCGTCTACGCCACCGTCATCGTCATGATGGTCTTCCTGCCCCTCTTCTTTCTCGCCGGCGTGGAAGGCCGGCTGCTGCAGCCGTTGGGCTTTGCGTACCTGATTGCTCTCGGCGCCTCCCTCGTCGTCGCTCTGACGGTCACGCCGGCGCTGGCGGCGTACCTGCTGCCGGGTGCGCCCGGGATCCGCGTCGGGCAGGAGCCGGCATTCGCGGCGACACTGAAGCGGTGGTATCGGTCGATACTGCCATCGGTCGTTCGCCGGCCGGGCTGGGTCATTGGCGCGGCGGTGCTGCTCCTCGCCGCCGCGCTCGTCTCCATCCCGCGGATGGGGCGCGAGTTCCTGCCGTCGTTCAATGAAGGCGCCCTCGTGGTGAGCGCGGTGACGCTTCCCGGCACCAACCTGGCGGAGTCGGACGCGCTCGGCCGCGCCATCGAGCGGTTACTGCTGGAGGTCCCGGAGGTGGAGGCGACGTCGCGCCGTACCGGCCGCGCGGAGATGGACGAGCATGTCCAGGGCGTCGAGTCCGCGGAAATCGACGTGCGCCTCACACCCGGCGGCCGGCCGCGCGAGACGGTCCTGGCGGAGATCCGTGACCGGCTGTCGCTGGTGCCCGGCACCAACATCACGATCGGCCAGCCGATCTCGCACCGGATCGATCACATGCTGTCCGGCTCGCGCGCCAACATCGCGGTGCAGATCTTCGGCCGCGACCTCGCGGTGCTGCGGGCGTTGGGGACCGACGCCGCCGCGGCAATGACGGGGATCGACGGATTGGTCGATGTCGCGCTTGAACCGCAGGCCGACATTCCGACCGTGCGCGTCGTCTTCGATCGCAGCGCCCTCGCGCGGCACGGCCTGCCGGCGGGTGAGGCGGCGGCGACGCTCGAGACCGCGCTGCTCGGCCGGCAGGTCGGCCAGATCGTCGAGGGTCCGGTTCTGGTGCCGGTCGTCCTGCGCCATGCACGCTCGGACTTGGCCGACCTCGATCAGGTGGGACAGACCTGGTTCGACGTACCGGCGGGCGCCCGCGTTCCGCTCGGCAGCCTGGCCGAGGTCGTCGAGGATCGCTCCCCGAACTTCATCGGGCGCGAGAACGGAGAGCGGCGGATCGTGGTCACCGCGAACACCGCGGGACGCGACCTGGGCAGCGTCGTCGCCGATGTACAGGCCCGCGTCGATACCGGCGTCGTGTTGCCGCCCGGCTACCGCGTGCAGTACGGCGGACAGTTCGTGGCGGAACAGGCGGCATCGCGACTGTTGATGTTGCTGGGCGTCGCGGCGGTCGCTGGCATTCTTGTGGTGCTCGCCACCGCGTTCGGATCGATGCGCGATGCGGCGATCGTGATGATCAACCTGCCGCTCGCGCTGATCGGCGGTGTGGCGGGCGTCTTTCTGAGCGAAGGCATCCTCTCGGTCGCGTCACTCATCGGGTTCATCGCGCTGTTCGGGATCGCCTCACGCAACGGCATCATGCTGGTGGGGTACATCCGGCGGCTGCAGCGGGCGGGGGCCGACGCCGGGGCCGCCGTGATTCAGGGATCGGTCGACCGGCTGATCCCGATCCTGATGACCGCCGCGTCGACCGGGCTCGCCCTCACGCCGATCGCGTTCGGGGCCGGTCAGCCGGGCAGCGAGATTCAGGCGCCCATTGCCCTGGTGATCCTCGGCGGCCTCGTCACCTCGACCGCGCTCAACATGTTCGTCGTTCCCGCCGTCTGCCTGGCGACGGCGCGGCCCTGGGCGACACGTCCGGCGGGCAGCGACGTTGGGTCGCGCGCCTAAATCAGGCGCACGTCGCTTCCGGCGCCACGTCCTCGAACCGCTGCGCGACCTCCAGGCCCTGGCGCGTGGCGCGCGCCACGTACATCGGCATCGTGGAGTACCCGTCCGACCCCAAGGTCAACGTCCCGGTCGCCACCTCCAGACGGAGTCCGTCGAGCGCGGTGCGCACCGGGCCCGCCGCCGTGCTGCCCGCCTGCTCCATCGCGCGTGCCAGCGCGTGGACGGCCGTATGATGCGAAAAGGCGACGTGCGTGACCAGGTCGTCACCCGCATGCCTCTGGGCGCGCGCGACGAAGTCGCGGACGCCGGGACGGTCGTCGCTCGCGACGAACGGCACGGACGTCCAGGCCTCGACGCCGTCCGGGAGCCGCGCCGCCTGCCACTCGCTGAACTCCAGGAAGTGATACGCGAAATCGGACGCGGCGCCGAGCGAGTCGGCCTGCGTTACCACATTCACGGCGTATGGCCGCGGGATGGCGATCCAGAAGTTTCTCGCGTCGAGGTCGCGCGCCCACTGCACGAGCCCCGTGTACTCGCCGGGGCTGTTGCCGCGGACCGGCGTCGTGACCAGGGCCGCCCCGGTCGCGCCGCCCTGCACCCGGCGGTAGAACTGGTTCGAGACCTCCCGTTGCGAGGGACTCCAGTCGGAGATCTGGAACGTGCGCTGCCGGGCCTCCGGGCCGCGGTGCTCGATCAGTGTCGAGATCGCCTGGAGCGTCGTCGACCCGAAGTGGGCGACTCGCCCGCAGTAGGCGCCCGGGGTCTGAGAGGCGTGCACGACCGGGACGTCCAGCCCCTCGCGTTCGAGGGTGCGGTCCAGAATCGGCGGCATCGCCATGATGAAGCCGCTCACGAGCGCTTCGATCCCCTCGTTGCGAATGAGGTCGATGGCCGCCGCCGCTCCGGGCGCCGGGCTGCCCTCGTCGTCGGCGACGAGCAGCTCGACCTGCCGTCCGAGGATCCCTCCGGCCGCGTTGATCTCGGAGACAGCCAGCTCGAGGCCGAGTCGCATTTGCTGGTCGTAGGGCTGGTACAGCTCGTCCTGTCCCTGCCGGTCCATGTGCGAGATGAGCGCGCCGATGCGCAGGGGCCGGGACTGGAGAACTGCGGGGAACCGGGGCGCCGCGGTCGCGACACCCAATCCGGCGCTCATTGCGCCCAGGGACGCGAGCACTTCTCGACGGCTGATTCTCATCATTCTTCTCCTTTCCCGCCCACGATATCCGAATCCGGGAAGCGGAAAGCGCTGTAGTTAAGTCCTGCTGCCAATGCCGTCCAGGCAATTCACGCTGCGGCAACGTGTTCAACGCCCTGCTGAGCGAGCAGCGGGTGGTGGACCCGAGGACTTCGAGAGATGACAGCGGCGGACCAGGACGCGGCGTACGTCGAGTTCGATCGGGTCAGCAAGAGCTTCGACGGGCGCGCGTTGGTCGTGCGCGATGTCGACCTTGCGGTCCGGAAGGGAGAGTTCCTCACGCTGCTCGGCCCGTCCGGCTCCGGTAAGACCACCTGCCTGATGATGCTCGCCGGCTTCGAGACGCCCACCGCCGGCGCGATCCGGATCGGCGGCCGGCCGGTGGGGAACGTCCCGCCGCGGCGGCGCGGGATCGGGATGGTGTTTCAACACTACGCGTTGTTCCCGCACATGACGGTGGGGGAGAACCTCGCCTTTCCGCTGCAGGTGCGGCGCCTCGCGCGCGACGAGCAGGCGGCGCGGGTGCGACGCGCGCTCGAGCTGGTGCGGCTTGACAGCTTCGAGGATCGCCGTCCCGGACAGCTTTCCGGCGGCCAGCAGCAACGGGTGGCGATTGCCCGCGCGCTGGTGTTCGAGCCCGAGCTGGTCCTGATGGACGAACCGCTCGGCGCGCTCGACCGGCGGCTGCGCGAGGAGCTGCAGTACGAGATCCGGCGGATTCACCGGACGCTCGGCGTCACCATCCTGTACGTCACGCACGATCAACAGGAGGCGATGGTGATGTCGGATCGGGTCGCCGTCTTCCGCGCCGGGCAGATCGAGCAGGTCGCCCCGCCCGAAGCGCTTTACGAAGAGCCGGAGCGCGTGTTCGTCGCCAGCTTCATCGGGGAGAACAACCGCCTCGACGGCCGGGTGACGGCGTTCCGGGACGAGGATCTGTGCGACGTCGAGGTGGGGGGCGCCAACGTGCAGGCGCTTCGTGTCGTGCCGTGCGGCCCGGGCGACGAGACGACGCTCTCGATCCGCCCGGAGCGAGTAGCGGTGGATCCCGAGCCGGGCCTCTACACCAACGAGTTCGAGGCGACGGTGGACGATATCGTGTTCCTGGGCGATCACCTGCGCCTGCGCGTCACCGTCTGCGGGCAGTCCGGCTTCGTCGTGAAGATCAAGAACATCGTGGGTCATGGCGCGGTTCTGGAGGGCGACCGGATTCGTGTCGGCTGGACGCCGACCGACTGCCGCGTGCTGAACCGCGAGGGTGACGGCGGAGCGTCGGTGTGAGAGCGCCCGCGGCTGGAATCGGCTCGGCGCTGTTGATCGCGGCGGCCGCCTGTCTGGGCGGCGCCGGGCCGTCGGTCACTGTCACGTCCTGGGGCGGTGCCTACGCCCGCGCCTGCGTCCTTGGCTACCACGAGCGGTTCACTGCGGAGACCGGCATCCGCGTCCGGCTGGAGGACTACAACGGCGGCCTCGCGCAGATGCGGGCGCAGGTGGATACCGGCAACGTCTTCTGGGACGTCGTCGACATGGAGATCGCCGACGCGGTGCGCGCGTGCGACGAGGGGCTGCTGGAACCGATCACGATCGAGTCGCTGGCGCCGGCCCCGGACGGCACGGTGGCTGCGGTTCGACCCCGACGCCTGGTCGCTCCGCTGGTACCGCGAGATTGCGGGCGGCGGCGCCTGGACCGGCGCGCTCGCGAACAGCCTGCTGATCGGTTTCGCCGCGACCGCGCTGGCGACCACGCTCGGAACGCTTGCCGCGCTCGGCCTGGCGAGCCGCGCGATGCCGATGCGCCGCTTCGTGACGGCGCTGCTGATCTCACCGATGGTGACCCCGGTGATCATCTCCGCCACCGGCATGTTCTTCTTCTATTCCGACCTGCGGCTTACGCAGACCCACCTCGGCATCATCCTGGCCCACGCGGCGCTCGGGACGCCGTTCGTGGTGATCACCGTCACCGCGACGCTCTCCGGGTTCGACCCCACCCTGCTGCGCGCCGCCGCCAGCCTGGGCGCGAGCCCGCTCTACGCCTTCCGCCGCGTCCAGTTGCCGTTGATCGCCCCCGGCGTGTTGTCCGGCGGACTCTTCGCTTTCGCCGCGTCGTTCGATGAAGTGGTGGTCGTCCTGTTCATGGCGGGCGGAAGCCAGCGCACCATTCCCCGCCAGATGTGGTCGGGCATCCGCGAACAGATCAGTCCCGCCATACTCGCCGTCGCCACGTTCCTCATCCTCTTCGCGATCCTCCTCCTGATCGCGGTCGAATACCTCCGCCGCCGGTCGGCCCGCGCCTGAGGAGGTGCGTCTTGTTGCCGGTCCAGGAACCGGCGCCCCAGGGACTTGCGCGCCACAGCGTGGTTGACACGTGACAATCACGTGACTATGTTGTCCAGAGGAATGGAGGTGCCGCATGGCCGACTACGCAGAGAACCGGACAGTGCAGATTGAGGTTCTGGAAGCGGCGCGGCGCGCGGCTGATGGAGACTGGACCTTCAGGCTGGTTGACGTGGTCCGCGAACTCGCGCACTTGAACGAGTCCACGGTTCGCACGCACATCACCAGCCGGTGCTGTGTCAACGCACCGAGTCATCACCAGCACCGTTGGCCGTACTTCCGCCGCATCGGCCGCGGCGTATACCAGGTGGAACCGGACTATCGCCGCCGTCCGGCGTCCGCCGAGACGCCAGGCGCGACCGCCATTGCGGTACGGGAGACCGCGCCCGCATACGTGATCGATGCTGCTGACGCGGCGTCGACGATTCACGTCGTCGTGACGGAGAGCGAGGGGTGGTACGTCGCCGAGTGCATGGAGGCGGCGGTCGTCACGCAGAGTCGCACACTGGACGAGTTGGTTGGCAACCTGCGCGAGGCTGTCGGCCTGCACCTGGAGGGTGAAGACCCAGCCGAGTCAGGACTGTCACCGAAGCCACGGCTGTCGATGACCTACGAGTTCACCCCGTTCGGTCAGTAATGCCACGCCTCCGACGTCTTTCGGCGAAGCAGATCGTGCGTCTACTGCAGGGCATCGGTTTCGCGGTCAACCGCACGCGCGGGAGCCACGCCACGCTCGTTCGAATCGCGCCGACCGGTGCCCGGCAAGTGGTGACGGCGCCGATGCATCAGCAGCTTGCGCTCGGCACCGTGCGCGCGATCTACCGACGTGTCGCGCGGTTCGTTCCCGAGGACGAACTGAAGGCAGCGTTCTTCACCGACTGATGCGCGTCGGGCTGGATGCGAATTGGTGCGCCGGCGTCCACGCCGGCATGGTTTGTTTCTTTGCCGGCCTGGAGGCCGGCGCACCAGGGAGGCCGGCGCACCACTACGCGTCCTGAGCGGCGAGGTTGGCGGGAGCGCCGCCGTCAGTCGGATCGCCCGGTGGCCGCAGCATGCGGAGGCCGTTGAAAGTAACAAGGAGCGACGCCCCCATGTCGGCGGCGACGGCCATCCACAACGTGGCGGCGCCGAAGGCCATCACGACCAGGAAGAGCGCCTTGGCGCCGAGCGCCAGCGCGATGTTCTCGATGATGCGCGCGCGGGCGCGGCGCGCGTGATCCACGAGGAACGGCAGGAGGCGGAGGTCGGGGCGCATCAGGACGACATCGGCCGACTCGACCGCGAGGTCTGTGGCGTTGTTGCCCAGGGCAATGCCGACGGACGAAGCGACCAGGGCCGGGCTGTCGTTGATGCCGTCGCCCGCCATGGCGGTGACGCCGTGGCGTGCGCGCAGTTCGGCAACCGCGGTTGCCTTGTCTTCCGGCAGCAGCTCGGCCCGCACGTCCGACAGCCCGACGCGCGCGGCGACGCTGCCGGCCGTCACCGGGTTGTCGCCGGTCAGCAGGACGGGGCGGATGCCCTGTGCATCGAGACGCGACATCGTCCATGACGCTTCGGGGCGGACCGGGTCCGACAGCGTCACCACGGCCCACGGGTCGCTGCCCGCGCCGCATATGACGACGGTCCGGTCGGCGTCGGGCAGCTCGGCCAGTTCGCGCGGCAGCTTGTCGTGCCCCAGCTTTTCCCGTGCGAACCGAGCGCTGCCGACCCAGAATGCATCGCCGTCCACCGTCGCCTCGGCGCCACGCCCCTCGATCGCCGCGAAGTTCGTCAGATCGGGCGCTTCGACGCCCCGGTCGCGCGCGTAGCGGACGATGGCGCGCGAGAGTGGATGTTCGCTCCGTAGCTCGATGGCGAGGAGGCGCGACAGCACGTCGCGTTCGGACCGCCCGCCGACCGGCAGGAACTCCCGCACCTCCGGCTCGCCCTCGGTGACGACGCCCGTCTTGTCGAACGCGAAGGCGCGGACGCGGGCGAGCGATTCGAGGTGAATGCCTCCCTTGATCAGCACCCCGCGCCGCGCCGCTGCGGCGAGGCCGGCGGCAATCGTCACCGGCGTCGAAATCGCCAGGCCGCACGGGCAGGAGATCAGCAGGATCAGCATCGCCTGGTAGAACCAGAAGTCCCACGCGCCGCCGAGCAGGAGCGGCGGGACGACGCCGACTGCCGCCGCCGTGAGGAACATCAGCGGCGTGTAGTAGCGCGCGAACGTATCGATGAAGCGCTCTGACTGCGCGCGGTGGTGGTGGCTCTCGCCCACCATCCGGATGATCCGCGCGAGCGTCGTGTCGGACGCTGGCCGCGTCGTCCGTAACTCGACCACCCCATGGCCGTTCACGGTGCCGGCGAAGACCGGGTCGCCCGCCGTTTTCCAGGCGGGCGCCGACTCGCCGGTCACCAGTGCCTGATCGACGTACGAACTGCCAGCGGTCACCACACCGTCGCAGGGGATGCGTTCGCCCGGCCGGACGCGCACCTGCGCGCCGACTGTCACGCGGTCTACCGTCACGCGGTGCTCATGCCCGCCGTGGATCACCGACGCGCTCGCCGGCGAGTTCCGAATGAGCGACCCGATAGCCTTGCGCGCGCGCAAGGCGTTCCAGTTCTCGATGAGGCCGGACAATCCGTAGAGGAAGGCGAGCGTTCCCGCTTCCGCCCATTCCGCCAGCATGACGGCGCCCACCGCCGACACGAGCACCAGGGCGTTCATGTCGGGGCGGAACCGCACCAATGAACGGACCGCGGCGGGTGCGGAGTGGAACAATCCCGCGACGATCGCCGTGAGGAACAGCGCGAGGACAATCGGCTCCAGGCCCGCGCCGCCATGATCGTGTGCAAGGAACGCCGCGGTCAGCCGTCCGGTCTCGATTCCGTGCCATGCCAGCGCGCCCCCGAGGGCCCCTCCGCTCACGCCGACCAGCAGTTGGCGTCCGTAATGTTCCCAGAACGCGGCGGCCGCCGGCGCTGCCGCGTTGTCCGAGGCTGGCGTCCAGGGATACGCCTTCATGCGGAGCCGCGCGACCGCCGCCGTCACCTCGTCCGGGCCGCAGAGCGACCGGTCGACAGCCACCGTCATCCGTCCCTCGATGACGTGGAACGAGATGTCGCAGACGCCGGCGCAGCCCGCCAGCTCGCGGCGGATCAGTGTCGCCTCCTCCGTGCAGTCGAGTCCCTCGACGCGAAAGTCGAGTTGCTCCGTCGCCGCGTCGTTCGCTGCCGTCATTTACACCTCTTTCACCCTATCCGATGGGCTCCCGGCTCGCCATCCGATAGCACCGCGCGCCGCCCCTGTAGACTGAGGGGATGTCGCATTTCCGCGCCCATCGAACCGCCCGCTCCGTCCTGGCCGCGCTCGCCGCCGCACCGGTCGCGGTGGTGCTGACGCTCGCCGCCGCCGCCGCGCCCGGCGCGCAGGAGGACGAACCGCTCCCGCTCACCGTCATGACGTTCAACATCCGGACATCGGGGTACAGCGAGCGGGACGGCGCGAACAGCTGGCCGCACCGCCGTGCGCTGGTGGCCGACACGATTGCGCGCATCGCGCCGGAAGTGGCCGGCCTGCAGGAAGCGCTCGCCGAGCAGCTCGATTACCTCTCGGCGAAGCTGCCCGACTACCGCTGGCTCGGCGTCGACCGCGGCCTGAACGGCGGAAGCGGCCTGAGCGAGCACGTGCCGATCTTCTACCGCCACCGCGAGCTGTTGCCCATCGAGTCGGGCACGTTCTGGCTCTCGCCGACACCCGCCGCGCCGACCGGCACCGGATTCCGCCGCCGCGTCTCGCGCATCGTCACCTGGGCGCACTTCCATCACGTCGCTACCGACCGGAGGTTGTACGTCTACAACACGCACCTGACGCTCCGGGAGGGAGAGCGGCAGGTGAACTCGGCCACGATGATCGCCGAGCGGGCCGCCGCGCTTCCCGAGGAAACGCCGGTCCTGGCCGTCGGCGATTTCAACGCGATGGCGGAGGCAAGCGCCACCTGGCGCGCGGCGACCTCCACCGGCCTGCGCGACGCCTGGATGCTCGCGGATCGCCGGATCGGCCCGGCCCGCACGTCGAGCGACTTCCTTCCGCCGGAGCAGGCGAACGAAGGGCGGATCGACTGGATCCTCGTGCGCGGGCCGATCGGGGTGCGCTCGGTCGAAACCATCATCGATCACGACAACGGGCGGTACCCCTCCGACCACTACCCGGTTGTCGCGCGTGTCGTCGTGCACTGACGCGCGGCGGCCGGCCGCCAGGCATCGCCCGGCGGCCAAGCTTCGCTTCGCTAGAAGAACCGTAGCGAGTAGCCCACCCGCACGCCGCGGCCGATCTCCGGCGCGAGGTCCTTGATGAACGACGTATGGTTGCGGTGCGTGGCGTTCGTCAGGTTGTAGCCGGTGGCGCTCAGGATGTGCGCGGTGTGCTGGCGCGGCCAGACGTACGACGCGCGCAGGTTGACCACCGAGTACCCGTCGGTCTCCGTCTCGCCGCGGTACAGCCGGTCCTGCGTGCCGGCGAACTCCAGCTCCGGGCTGAACGTGAACCCGCCGATCGGCAGATCCAGGCCGAGGGTTCCGCGTAGCGGCGGGATCCGCGGCAGCGGCTCGTCGGTCGCGGTAAGCCGCGCATCGACATAGCCGAGGCCGAGCGTCACCCAGGCGTTCTGCGCCAGGCGGACGCTGGCCCGCGCGTCGAACCCCACGAACCGGCTGTCGCCCTGCGTGAAGTCGAGCACCGGCAGGTCGTCCTCCACCTCGTCGGTCCGTTCGCCGAAGATGAAGTGGCTAATGCCGTAGGTGTAGAAGTTCAGCTCGCCCCGGACCCGGTCCGACTGGTGCCGCAGGCTCAGGTCGAGACCGAGCGTCGTCTCGGCGTCGAGCTCCGGGTTGCCGACCTCGAAGGCGAGGTTCCCGACGTGCGGGCCGAAGTTGTAAAGCTCTTCGAGCGCCGGCGCGCGGTGCGAGTGGGTCAGGTTGGCGACGAACGCGGTGTCGGCGCCCAGGTCGGCATGCAGGCCGACCGAGGCCGACGCGCCGAGGAAATCTCGGTCGCGCGGGTCGGGGGCCTCGAGGGAGTGTTCTTCCTCTGCATCGTCCACAGGGTCGTGGTCGAGATCGGCGTCGTCCTCGTGACCTTGCCCGCCGGTCCGTTCCGCTGTCCGGTAGTCGTTCCGCTCGACGCGGGCTCCGAACTGGAGCCGGAAGCGTCCGGCTTTCACCTCCTCGTAGGCGAAGGCGGCGAACGCGGTCTGATCGGTCTGTGGAGCGAGCGCCTCGACGCCGACCGCCTCGAAGTCACGGAGTTGCGCCCAGACGCCGAACTTGCCGGCGAACCGGTCGGTCTGGCGCTGATCCACGTCGGCACGAAGGAGCGTCGTCCGGTTGGTGAACATCGTGCCGATGCTCTCGATCCCCTCCCCGATCTCCAGTTCGTCGTGCTTCCAGTCGATCAGGTTGAGGCTGACCTGGATCCCGTCGATGAGGCTGCTGTTCAGATTACGGGCGCCGATGTCGAACCGGCCGACGCGACGCCGCGAGTCGAGATCGATCGACACCTCTTCCTCGTGGTCGTCTACCGCCGGTTCCTCCTCGTCGTGCCCATGGAACTCGTCCGCGAACGGGACGCCGTAGCGGCCATTCTCCAGGGTGACGCCGCCGCTCGCGAAGAAGCGGCCGCCGAAGTAGCCGACACCCGCCCGTCCGTTCGTGAGTTTGGTGGCGGAGTTCTCGATAATCCCCTCGGGCGTCTGGTAGTCGTCGGTTTGCCGCGTGCTGGCGCCGGCCCAGAACAGGACGTTCCCCTGCGCGTGCTGCACGCTGCCGTTCGTGCCGACCTGACTGTTGGCGCTGCCGCCGTCGGCATTGAACTGCGCACGTGTGCCGGAGAAGAGCGAATCGCGGTAACTCTCGTGCGGCGTCACCACATTGACCAGGCCGCCCACCGCGTTGGATCCGTACAGCAGCGTCGCCGGGCCGCGCACGATCTCGATCCGCTCGGCGGTGTTCGGGTCGATCGTCACGCCGTGATCGCCGGACTGGCTGGAGAGATCACCGGTCCGGACGCCGTCCTGCAGAATCAATACCCGGTCGCCGTCGAAGCCGCGGATGATTGGGCGGCTCGACCCGGCGCCGAAGCTCCGGCTGGCGAGGCCCGGTTCGTTGCGCAGTGCGTCGCCCAGACTTCCCTTCGCGGCGCCGACGATATCGAACGAATCAAGCGTCGTCACCGCGTTGAACGCCTCGAACGCCGTCTCGGCCCCGGCGACCGTGGCGGTGACCGTCACATCCTCGTGAATGGGCGACAGCTCGAGCGCGAAATCGACCGCCGCTTCTTCACCTGCCGCAACGCTAACCATCTGCCGCCCCGCCGTCAGATGTTCGCGCTGCGCGAGCACCTCGTAGTCGCCTGGCAGCACGTTATCTACCGTGAACATCCCCTGCTCGTCGGTCAGTGCGAACGATCCGGATCCGACCACCAGGATCACCGCGCCGTGGACCGGGTCTCCCGTCTCCATTAACGTCACCGTGCCGCCTACCTGGCCGGTCTCCTGTGCGTCGGCGGGCGCGGCGATCGCCATCAGGACGGCAGCCGTGACCGCCGCTGCCATGGCTGTCCGTCTGTTCCTCTTCCGTTGCATGATCGAATTCCTCTCGCGCGAGGGATAGCCTCCCGATTCCGCGTACCGGCACTGGTAGCCCCGATGTCGGTGATCGAAGCCAGCCGAGGAGCGAAGTGCGGCTAGGCGGGCGGGGCGCGGGCGGGGACGCGAGAGAAGTGGCCGGAGGCGACCCATCCGGCGCGCGGAGCGAGGACAAGCAGTTCCGGAGTGTCCGCCGAACCGATCTGGATCGATGCAGTCAGGTCGGCAGCCGGCTGATGCCGGAGCTGACAGACCGCACAATCCTGATCCCCGGCATGCTCCTCGTGCCAGACGGTCGCGGTGGACGCGGCACCCACCAGCGCGATCGCCAGCGCGGCGATCACTATGCGCCAGCGCGGGCCGCAGGATGCGAGCCCTCTGTGCATGAGTCCTCCCATGACCATCGTGATCCTGACGGTAACAGAACCCCCGGACGCGGACAAGATCGAAACCGCCGGCATCGAGCCGGGCTCAACTTCGGCGACTGCTTCACGTACGCCCTGGCTCGGCACGTCGGCGAGCCGATCCTGTCCAAGGGCGACGACTTCCCCCACACGGACCTGCCGCTGGTAAAGATCTGAGCCTCAGCCGGACAGGTCGACGCCCACGGGGCAGTGATCGGATCCGGTCACGTCGGGCCAGATGAAGGCATCGGTCACCCGCCGGGCCGCGGCGGGGGAGGCCAGCACGTAGTCGATGCGCCAGCCGATGTTCCGGTCGCGGGCGCCGCCCCATTGCCGCCACCAGGTGTAGTGGCCGGACTCGCCGGGATGCCGGACGCGGAACGTGTCGACCCAGCCCGCGTCGATCCAGCGTGTGAGTTCCGCGCGCTCCTCCGGCAGGAACCCGCTGGTCTTCGTGTTGGCGCCGGGCCGGGCGAGATCGATCGGCTCGCGGGCCGTGTTGTAGTCGCCGATGACGAGCACCGGCCCGCGCCGGCGTAGCGTCTGAAGGTGGTCGAACAGCGCCGCGTAGAAGTCGAGCTTGTACGGCACCCGGCGGTTGTCGCGGTCCCGGCCGCTCCCCTTGGGGAAGTAGACCGACGCCACCGTCAGGCGCGCGAAGCGGGCAATCACGAGCCGCCCTTCGGCATCGAAGCGGGGCTCGCCCAGGGTGGTGCGGACGCGGACGGGCGGCTCGCGCGAGTAGATGGCGACGCCGCTGTAGCCGGGACGCTCGGCGGGAGAGAAGATTGCGTGCCAGCCGGCCGGCGCGCGCACGTCCGGATCGAGCTGGTGCTCAAAGGCGCGCACCTCCTGGAGGCCGACGATGTCGGCGTCGGCGGCGGCGAGGAACTGGAGGAAGCCTTTTCTGGCGCACGCCCGCAGGCCGTTGACGTTCCAGCTAACGACGCGCATGGCGGAGGATACTAGTCGCGGGCGGGCTCCGAGGGCCGCACGCGGGCGTCAGACAGGAAGACCCCCATGTCCATCCTCGCGACACTCTGGCTGGCCGGGATGCTGACGGATCGAATCGAACCGGTTGCGCGCGTTCGAAAAGGAACGATTGACTTGTCCTCTCAGGAAGGAGAACTTGGCTAGTATTAATATTATATACGTTAGTATTAACACTAGACGAATATACAGAGGCGCATAACACAACATTTTCGCCAATAGTTTAATATGCATCTTTGGCGAGTCGGAGCAGTGATCTACTTCGCGTACGGATCCAACATGCTGTCGCGGCGCTTCCGGCATCCGGGCCGTGTGCCCGCGGCCGTCGCGCGCGGCGTCGCAGCGGCCTCGGGAGTCCGTGTTCGCTTCCACAAGCGAGGTGTGGACGGATCCGGCAAGTGCACGCTGGTTGATGCGGATGACTCGGCGGGGGCGTGGGGCGTGCTGTTTGAGGTCACGGAAAGGGACTTGGAAACGCTTGACCGGGTCGAGGGGGTACATCTCGGCGGCTACGCGCGGGAATCGATATCCGTTCGCGTTCAGGACGGCTCCATCGTGGCGGCCGTGACCTACATTGGGCAGGAGCCGTTCATCGATGACACGCTCGTTCCCTACGACTGGTACCGCGAGCTTGTCGTGGAGGGGGCCCGGGAACATGGATTGCCCGCCGACTACGTCGACGAGTTGAAGCAGACGTCGTCAAGGCCCGATCCGGATCGGGACCGAGCCGCGGAGATGCACCGGCTGTTGGAGGAGACGTAGCCAGGGCGTATCAGGACGTCCTCTTCCGGACGTCAGTGGAACAGCCGCCGTACGAATTCGTTGGCCGGCCTGTCCCGTATTTCTGCCGGCGTTCCGCACTGCACAATCGTGCCGTCGTGCAGCACCGCGATCCGATCCGAGACTGCCAACGCGTCGTCGGGGTCGCATGACATTGTCCGCGTCGTAGGAACATCCGCCTGACGGTTCGCGGTCGGAGCCGTCGAGCGCCATGTTCGGAAACGCGTAACGCCGGATCCGGACACCACGACTTGCCGCTGCCGGCCGGCCCCACTACCGAAACGATCTCGCCCGACCGGACGAAGAGGGAGACCCGATGGAGGATCGGCGTCTTCCCTCGCGTGTTCGGATAGGAGATGTCGTCGAGAAAGAGGTACATCGCGCAGGCATCGTTCAACGATGCCGGCCAGGAGACCGGCGCACCGGCCGGCGCACCGACTGCGCACCGGCCGGCCCGCCGCGCCGTTAGCCTTCCTTCTCCTCGTACTGCGCGCGGAGCTTCGCGACGATGGACGGGTCGGCCAGCGTGGTGACGTCGCCCAACGCCTTGCCGGCGGCGATGTCGCGGAGCAGGCGGCGCATGATCTTGCCGGAACGGGTCTTCGGCAGGTCGGCGGTCCAGAGGATCTCGTCCGGCTTGGCGATGGCGCCGATCTTGGTGGCGACGTGCTGGCGGAGCTCCTGCACCTTGTCGTCCGACCCCGTGACTCCATCCTTGAGCGTGACGAAGGCGCAGATCCCCTGGCCCTTGATCTCATGGGCCTTGCCGACGACCGCCGCCTCGGCCACCTCCTGGTGATCGACGAGGGCGCTTTCGACCTCCATCGTGCCGACCCGATGACCGGCGACGTTCAGCACGTCGTCGACGCGGCCGAGCAGCCAGAAGTAGCCGTCCTCGTCCACTTTGGCGCCGTCGCCGGTGACGTAGGTGGTGTGGCCCCAGCGGTTCCAGTAGGTGGTGACGTAGCGGTCGTGGTCGCCGTAGATGGTCCGGAGCATCGACGGCCAGGGGCGCGTCTGCACCAGGTAGCCGCCTCCCACCTTCACTTCGTCACCACCCTCGGTCACGACCGCCGGCCTCAGCCCCGGGAACGGCCGCGAAGCGGAGCCCGGCTTGAGCGTCGTCAGGCCCGGCAGTGGCGTAATGAGGATGCAGCCGGTCTCGGTCTGCCACCAGGTGTCGACGATTGGGCAGCGGCCGCCGCCCACATGCTGGTGGTACCACATCCATGCCTCGGGATTGATCGGCTCACCGACCGATCCGAGCAGCCGCAGCGTGCTCAGGTCGTGCTTGGAGACATGATCCGGGCCCCACTTCATGAAGGCACGGATGGCGGTGGGCGCCGTGTAGAAGATGGTCACCTTGTGGCGCTCGATCATGTCCCAGAAGCGGTCACGGCCCGGCGCGTCCGGCGCTCCCTCGTACATGACGCAGGTGGCGCCGTTGGCGAGCGGGCCGTACACCAGGTAGCTGTGCCCGGTCACCCAGCCGATATCGGCGCTGCACCAGTAGACGTCGTCCTCCTTCAGGTCGAACACCCACTTCGCCGTGATGTAGGTCCCCGTCAGGTAGCCGCCGGTGGTGTGCGCGATCCCCTTCGGCTTGCCGGTCGTGCCTGACGTGTAGAGGGTGAACAGCAGGTCCTCGGCGTCGTTCTCGCGCGCTTCGCATGTCTCCGGCACCTGCGCCATCAGCTCGTGGTACCAGTGATCGCGGCCCTCGACCACCTGGAACGGTGTTTCGAGCCCCTCGCGCTTCACCAGCAGCACGGCCTCGACGCTCGACGCCCCGTCGAGTGCCGCGTCCGAGATCTCCTTGAGCGGCACAACGTTGCCCCGCCGGTAGCCGCCGTCGGCGGTGACGAGCAGCTTCGCCTGCATGTCGTTCATCCGGTCGCGGAGCGATTCGGCCGAGAAGCCGCCGAACACGACGCTGTGGATCGCGCCGATCCGCGCGCAGGCGAGCATCACGATCGGCAACTCCGGGACCATCGGCAGGTACACCGCCACCCGGTCTCCATGGCCGACGCCCAACTGCTTCAGCACGTTGGCGCACTTCTGCACCTCGACGTGCAACTCGCCGTAGGTGAGCGTCTTCTGATCGCCCGGCTCTCCCTCCCAGATGATCGCCCGCTTGTCGCGCCGGCTGCCCAGGGCGTGCCGGTCGACGCAGTTGACGCTGGCGTTTATTTTCCCGCCGACGAACCACTTGGCGTCGGGCGGCTGCCAGTCGAGGACGGTGTCCCACGGCCGGCTCCACTCCAGCTCGCTGGCGATCCCGGCCCAGAACGCCTCCGGATCGGCGTCCGCCTTCGCGTAGATATCCGGGTCGTTCATGTTGGCGTTCTTGGCGAACTCCTCGGGAGGCGGGAAGATACGGTCCTCGGTCAGTAGTGCGTCGAATCCGGCAGAAGTCTCGTCAGCCACAGTTCCCTCCTTCGTTCGTTGTCCTAGTCTATGTCGCCGTTCCTACAGCCGCTTGGTAGCGACCAGCAGATTGTGCAATGTCCCGTCCGCGGTCATCACGTAGTCCCACAGTACGGCTTCGCGCCGGAAGCCGAGCTGCCGGAAGAACGCCTGCGCCCCTTCCTGATCGAGCGTCATTCGTGCGGTCAGCATCGTAAGCTGCATCTGGCGGGCGATCCAGTCGATCTCCTCCGCCAGCAGGCGCGCCAGTCCGCGCCGCCGCGCGGTGGGCGCCACCTGCAGCCGCACTTCGCCGATATGGCGCGTCCAGCTCGTCCGGCTGTGGAGCAGGCTCACCTCGCCCAACACCGTCTCGCGATCGGCTACCAGCACCGTGAACGTGCGGCCGGTCTCGATGTAGTGCGCCCAGCGCTCCACCGCTTCCGGCTCGGTGATGTTCACCCGCAGGTACATCAGCTCCTCCGGGGCGAGGCTCCTGGCGAAGGCGACGACCGCGTCAATGTCGTCCGCGTTCATCAGCCGGACCTGCACCTCGCCGCCGTCGGCCAGCGTGACCGTGCGGGGGTAACGCGCCTGGATGACGTCGGCGGTTACTGACTCCATCTGGATTGACATCTACAGGGCGTACTGCGCCTTCGCCTCCTGGCGCCGCGCGTGCAGGATCGGCTCCGTATAGCCGCTCGGCTGCTCGCGCCCCTTGAAGATCAGGTCGCACGCCGCCTGGAAGGCGACGCTGTCGTCCACGTTGGGCGCCATCGGCCGGTAGTTCGGGTCGCCGGCGTTCTGGCCGTCGACCACCGCCGCCATCCGCTCGAGCGTCCCGCGCACGTGCTCCTCGGTGCAGATGCCGTGGCGGAGCCAGTTGCAGATGTGCTGGCTCGAGATCCGGAGTGTCGCGCGGTCTTCCATCAGGCCGATGTTGTTGATGTCGGGCACCTTCGAGCAGCCGACCCCCTGCTCGACCCATCGGACGACGTAGCCGAGGATCCCCTGCGCATTGTTGTCCAGCTCCTGCTGAATTTCTTTCGGCGACCAGTTCGGATTCTCTTCGCGCGGAATCGTGAGGATCTTGTCGAGGTCGGCGCGCGGGCGGGATCGCAGGTCTTCCTGCCGTGCCGCGACGTCCACCTCGTGGTAGTGGGTCACGTGCAGCGTGGCCGCGGTGGGGGAGGGGACCCAGGCGGTATTCGCCCCCTGTTCCGGATGGCCGATCTTCTGCTTCAGCATCTCGGCCATCAGGTCCGGCATGGCCCACATCCCCTTGCCGATCTGCGCGTGGCCCGGCAGTCCGCACTCCAGCCCGATGTCGACGTTCCAGTCCTCGTAGGTGACCATCCAGTCGGCGGTCTTCATCTCCTTCTTCCGGATCATCGGGCCCGCTTCCATCGCCGTGTGCATTTCGTCGCCGGTCCGGTCGAGGAAGCCGGTATTGATGAAGAAGACCCGGTCGGCGGCGGCGCGGACGCATTCCTTCAGGTTGACGGTCGTGCGCCGCTCCTCGTCCATGATCCCGATCTTGATCGTGTGACGCTCGAGGCCGAGGATGCCTTCCACCCGCGCGAACGTCTCGTCGCAGAAAGCGACTTCCTCCGGGCCGTGCATCTTCGGCTTGACGATGTAGATGGAGCCGGCGCGGCTGTTCCTGCCGCTCTTGACGTCGTGGATGGCGATCAGCGACGAGATCAGCGCGTCGAGGATTCCCTCCGGCGCCTCGTTGCCATCTGTGTCGAGGATCGCGGGGTTGGTCATCAGGTGGCCGACGTTCCGGATCAGCATCAGGCTGATGCCGGGAAGCGTGACGGTCGACCCGTCCGGCGCAGTGTAGCCGCGCGGCGCATTCATCGCTCGGTCGACCGTCCTGCCTCCCTTCTCGAACGTGGCCGTCAGCGTCCCCCTGATCAGCCCGAGCCAGTTCCGGTACGCGTGCACCTTGTCCTCGGCGTCGACGCAGGACACCGAGTCCTCCAGGTCCACGATCGTCGTGGTTGCCGCTTCCAGGATGATGTCGCGCACGCCGGCGTCGTCCGCCTTGCCGACCGGATCTTCCCGGTCGATCCGAATCTCGATGTGGAGGCCGTGGTTGACCAGCAGGATGGCGGAGGGCGTGGCCGCGTCGCCGCGGCAGCCGGCGAACTGCGACGGATCGGCCTGGCCGGTGGTCGAGCCGTCCTTCAGCGTGACGCTGAGCGCGCCGTCCGCCACCGCGTAGTGCGTCGCGTCGGCGTGGCTGCCCGTGGCGAGCGGCGCCACGCGGTCGAGGAAGTCGCGCGCCCAGGCGACTACCCGTGCGCCACGGACCGGGTTGTACTCGGCAGTGCGCCCGCAGCCATCGTCCTCCGGGATCGCGTCCGTGCCGTAGAGCGCGTCGTACAGGCTGCCCCAGCGGGCGTTCGCGGCGTTCAGGGCATAGCGGGCATTAGTGACCGGGACCACCAGCTGCGGTCCGGCCACGGTCGAGATCTCCGGGTCGACGTTCGCGGTCCGCGCGGTGAAGTCGTCGCCTTCGGGGACGAGGTAGCCGATCTCGCGGAGGACGTTCGTGTATTCCTCCAGGTCGATCGGCTCGTCGCGGTTCTCGCGGTACCAGGCGTCAATCCGGCGCTGCAGCTCTTCGCGCTTGTCGAGCAGTGCGCGGTTCCGCGGCGCCAGATCGTGGACGAGCCGATCGAAGCCGGCCCAGAACGCCTCGGCCGAGACACCGGTCCCGGGGAGCGCTTCGTCGTTGATGAAGTCGTACAACTCCCTGTCGACCTGGAGTCCGCCCGCTGCGATCCGATCCGACATCCGTTCCCCCCGGCTTTCCGGTGCATAGGCGCAAACGTCGCAACGCGCCCGGCAGAGGAGATTCTACTCTGGCCGCGGGGATCGGGTCTCGTACGCCAATTCTGTCGCGATGCAGCGGTGTGATGCTCACGTGCTTGAACGCGACGAGCGCCGCCATGCCGATGGTCTCACCGCTCTGAGTCATCAACGAGGTGCGGCGACAACAACTCGATTCGTCGAACGGCTTCGTTGAAACCCAGTCCACCGCGGCCGAGGAGTCCTTCTTTCTGGATCCCTTGGAACATCTCGACAATCGCGACGCCACGCATGGCTTTCACATCGCTGTAGTCGGAGCCTTCCCTGACCTTCTTGGCCACTTCCAAGTACTCGTTCAGTAACGCGGATGGCTTGATGCCTGGTCCGTAGAGATCAAGATCTCGGATCTCCATGGCGGCTGCGATGATGATGGCCTCAAGACGCTCGCTGTCGTGACGGTTCAAGCCGGGTTCGCGGTCCAGCAGAGACCGAATGGCTTCGCGGTCTTCGACTTCTCCTAGTTAAGGATCCGAGTGAGGATTTCGGCGGGTTCCCTGCGTCCGAGCAGGTCGTGCTTGAACGGATCGTCGTCTGGGGTCTCAATGTCCCGAGGGTGAATACGTAGTCCCATGCCGGCCCCCGTCTTATTTGCTTCCAGACTCGGCATCTTCCTCGTACTCCCTGATGTGACCTCGCTGGACAATCCACAGCTTCCCGTCGATGGTACTGGCTGCAAGCCCGGACGCCAGGGTCGAACGGCGTGAAATAGATCGTCGGCGGTAGAGCGGTGGGGCAACGTCAGGACCGCGATGCCTGAATGACGAGACGGAGCGAACCGTAGTGGGTTGCTGAAATCGAGATCGAGCGGCACGAGACACTTGCGATCCGAGCGGCAGACGTTTGCCAGTTCGTCGTCAGTGGCTGATGCGAGTCCCTCTTCCACCACCGTCGTGACTTGGTGTCCGGCGGCGCGGAGGATTTCGGCGCCATGGCTTCCCAGGTTTTCGTCGAGCTTGATTGTCAAGCGGACGTCCCCAGCGGTACTTCAACGTAGCGTTCCCGAGACATCTCGGCCCCGTACGCGATGCAGGCGAGGACATCGGCTTCCTCGATGCCGGGATACTGCTCGCGAACTTGCTGTGTCGTCCAACCGCTGGCCAGAAGATCGAGCACAAGAGACACCCAGATGCGGTGTCCGCGAATGCAGGGCTTTCCGAAGCAGACGTTCGGGTCGATCGATATTCTGGCAAGAAGTTCGTTCTTGTTCATCAGAGATCTCCAGGCTGGCCGAGACTCACAGGCCATTTTCCCACAGCTTGGCTAGAAAGAACCCCAGGGGCCAGATCTCGATGCCGTCTTCGATGCGTGGGCGATCCTCGCGGCAGACGACGATGGATCGTTCAACGAGTCGCTCCTCGGCGAGGGCGCGCAGGCTGCGCAGGTGCTTCTGCTGGACGTGGCGCGTCGACCTGGCCTCGATGGCGACCCGGTCGTCGAGGATGAAGTCGACCTCGTAGCCGGATCGGGAGCGCCACCAGGCGAGGGGCGTGCGAGGTTTCCGGTAGTCGATCCAGGCGCGGAGCTCTAGCAGGACGTAGTGCTCGAAGAACTCGCCGAAGTCGGCCGACGCGTCGGTGACCCCCGGCAGGCGGCGCAGTGCGCGGACCACGCCGGTGTCGAAGAAGTAGAACTTGGCGGTCTCGATCGCCTTGCGCTTGACGGTCCTGGGCCAGGCGGGCAGCTCGAACGCGATCAGCGTGTCGCGCAGCACCTCGTACCACTGCACGACGGTCTGGCGCGGTACCTGTGCGTCGCGGGCGACGTTGGAGTAGTTGAGCATCTGCGCGTTGGTGGTCGCCGCCGTCTGCAGGAACCGGGCGAACCGCGGCAGGCTGCGGGCAAGGCCCTCGGCGGCGATCTCCTCGGTCAGGTACCGGTCGACGTACGACGCCAGTTCCTCGTCCGGCTCGTTCGACAGGTAGTGCGGCGGGAGGAGTCCGTGGTTGATCGCCCGGTCGAGTGAGAAGCGGTCACGGAGTTCCACCCACGAGAACGGATGAAGAACGCGGTCGCTGCCGCGGCCGCCGAGCATGTTGACGCCCTTGCTCCGAAGCGCCCGGGCGCTCGCGCCAGCGGACAGACGCTGGCGCGCCATGCGAGCCTACGGCGCTTCGCTTGCGAAGCCCTCGTAGATCGCCCGAGCCTCGTCGAACTGCGCGAAGACGTGGGCGCGTTCCCGCTCCGACCGCCACCCGGGCCAGGCTTCGGCCATCTCACGGAGCCTGTCGATCCAGCGGATGCTGTAGTCGGCCGCGTCGCGGTCGCGGATCGGCTGACCGCCCACCGTGAACCAGATCGGATTGGTGAACGCCTGGGCGTAGCCGACGTCGAGGACGCCCCGCTCGGCGCGGCTGCCCTCGGCGCGGAGGTGGCACCAACTGCTCCGGTCGATCGCGACCTCGAGGGTGAATGCCGCGCTCAACCGGTCGGGGCTGAGCGGGATGTCGGCCTGCTCCTCGCCGCCGCAGACGATGAATACGCGCTCGAGCGGCGTAATCGACCGTGCGCGGCCGGTCAGTTCAACGGCGCCGCCCCCCGCCGGAAGTTCCACCGTGTCGCCCGGGATCCGGCCGTTCGCGGCCGGCGACCGGCCGTTCGCGGTCAGTTCGACGAGCGGCCCGTTGGAAACGAACGCGCGGCCCTCGCGCAGGCCGCGGAGCCAGGCCGCGAGATCGAGGCCGTGGCCGCCGGTCTGAACGTAGGTCCGCACCGACCCGACGAGCTTCATTCGATGCAGGTTGCTGATCGAATCCTCCCCGCCCGTCGCGGTGACCCGCAGGCCGTTGTTCCAGGCGGCGTACACCGGGTAGAAGCCGGCCCGCCCGGCGGCCGACCATTCGACGGCGTCGGTGGTGCCGAGCGCCGCGTCCACGATGAAGCCCTTGGCGCCGCCCAGATTGCCTTCCAGTGGATCGTTTTCTCCGGTCCAGGAATGGACGTAGCCGACCGTCGCGCCCTGCGCCTTGGCCTTCCGGAACATGTCGGTGTTGCTGGGATAGAGGCTCTCGATCGCGGTCCCCTCGTAGCCCATCGTGAAGGGGGAGAGGAGGTGGTCGCGCATACCGAACATGAAGACGTGGCCGTAGAAGGGCGGGCGGAATTCCTGTCCCACCACCAGCAGGCGCTCCGGTGTGGAAACGGGATGCGGGCCGCCACCCGGGACGAAGAACTGGTAATCGAGGATCCGGTTGTCCTTGTTCGCCACCTGCTCGGCGACAACATCCTGATCCTCGGCGTCCGACATCATCATCAGGTTCTCCAGCGTGTTGTGCAGGTTGCCGCCGTAGTTCATGTGGACGTGCGTCGAGCCGCTGTACCAGCCGCGGGCCGCCATGTCGGTCATCCGGCGGAGATCGACCGTCACCTCCGTGACCGCGTCGGCCGCGACGTCGGCCGTCACTTCCTCCGGCCAGTACTCGAAGCCCTTGACCACCGTCAGGTCCGCCGGTCCCGCCGGCAGCTCGACCGTGAACCGTCCCGTCTGGTGGAAGAGGTGATCGCCGGCGGCGCCGATCCGCGCGTAGGCGTCTTTCGGGGCGTAGAACTTGCCGTCGGCCGCGGTCAGGTGGATGCGGGACGCGGACAGGGCGCCGGTCGCGGCGTCGCGTGTCGTGACCGAAAGCACCCCCGTGGGCCGCTTCCAGCGCCGGTGCGCAATGGTGACGGTCCGGAGCGCGCCGCCGTGCGTTTCGAGCAGCGCAAGCTGCGGCAGGCCTCCTTCGTTGGTGATGAAGGCGATCCACTCGTCGTCGGGCGACCACCGGGGATGGAAGGCGTCATGCTGGAAGAACGTGATCTTGTACGGTTCGCCGCCGATGGTCGGCTGCACGTACAGGTTGTTGAACTGATCCGCCGCGCCACGGGTCGACGAATAGACGAAGCGCCGGCCATCGCTCGCCACGTCGGGGCGGGTCCGGTAGAGCGTCTGTTCCCGGAGCACCGTTACCGCCTCGTCGATGCCTCCTTCCCGCGCGGGCACCCGCAGGACGTTGCCGGAACCGAGCGCGATGTCGCGGTTCGCGACGATCAGCAACTCGTCGCCGTCCGGCAGCCAGGCCGGCGTCAGATGCATGTCCCAGGGACCGAAATACAGTCGGCTCCGCCCGAAATCGTTGTCGCGGGTCACCGCGATCGGGTCGCCGCTCCACTGGCCGTCGGCGACCGGGCGGATGTAGATGTTGAAGTAGCCGCTCGGCGTCGTGGCGACGTAAGCGATGCGCGTGCCGTCGGGGGAGAAGACCGGGTCGGCGTAGATCTGGTCGTCGTCGGTCAGCGCGTGCGCCTCGCCGGTCGTAACGTTCAGCATCTCGAGCTGGACCCGCGCGCCGTCGTGGTCAGCAGTGTAGACAAGCCACGCGCCGTCGGGCGACCAGTCGGGCGACGAGTGGTAACTGTCGCCGTAGGTCAGCTCGTCGGCCACGCCGGTCCGCGGGTCGACGCGCCAGATCGATCCCGCCATCGCCACTGCGATGGACGCTCCGTCCGGCGCCCATGCGGGCGCCCACGGCGTCGAGCTGGGGGACGGCGGGAAGTAGAAGTTGAACATGTAGTTCCCGCCATGCCGGGAGGCCGGGTATCGCTCCGCCTGGGCGGCGACCGGAGGCGGCGCGAGGGCCGGGAGAAGCAGAGCGGCGAGCAGCGCGGCGGCGGTCCGGAGAAATCGTCTGTCCATGTCGGCATTGTAGCCACCGGCGGCCCTGGCCGCGACCGATCCGCGGCTGTCATATCATGGCGCGTGCCAAGGAGACGACGGTCCTGGCGGGCGTTCGCGCTCCCCGAGTGATGGCAATCGCATCCCGCGGGTTCCCCGACCTGCGCGCGTTCATCGAGCAGCTCCGGCGCGACGGCGACCTGGCGGTGGTCGACGCGCCGGTCGATCCGGTCCTGGAAGCGGCAGAGATCCACCGGCGAGTGATCGCCGCGGGCGGGCCGGCGCTGTTGTTCACCAACGTCACCGGCGCGGCGTTCCCGCTCGTCACCAACCTGTTCGGCACCGCCCGCCGCGCCGAGCTCGCCTTCGGCACTCGTCCGTTGCAGTTCATCCGGCGCCTGGTCGAGCTGGCCGAGACGATCATGCCGCCGACGCCGGCGAAGCTCTGGGAGGCGCGCGACGTCGCCGGCGCGCTCCTGCGGATCGGGACACGGCCGCGGCAACAGGCGCCGGTCACCGAGGTGGTGACGGGTGACGTCCGGCTCGACCGGCTGCCCGCGATCACCTGCTGGCCGGAGGACGGCGGACCGTTCATCACGCTGCCGCTCGTCTACACCGAGCATCCGGAGCGCCCGGGGCACAACCTGGGGATGTACCGCCTGCACGTCCATGACGCGCGATCGACCGGCATGCACTGGCAGATCGGCAAGGGAGGCGGCTTCCACTACGCGGCGGCGGAGGCGCGGGGCGAGGCGCTGCCGGCGACCGTCTTCCTGGGCGGCCCGCCCGCCCTGATGCTGGCCGCGATCGCGCCGCTGCCGGAGAACGTACCGGAGCTGATGCTCGCCTCGCTGCTGGCGGGCGAGCGGCTGCCGGCGGTCGACGGCCTTGGGCCACATCGGCTGATCGGCAGCGCCGAGTTCGCGCTGATCGGATCCGTCGCGCCGCATACGCGGCGGCCGGAGGGGCCGTTCGGCGATCACTACGGCTACTACTCGTTGGCTCACGACTACCCGGTCCTGACGGTCGAGCGGGTGGCGCACCGGCGCGATGCGATCTATCCGGCGACCGTCGTCGGCAAGCCACGGCAGGAGGACTTCTTCATCGGGGATCTCCTGCAGGAGCTGCTCTCGCCGCTGTTCCCGCTGGTGATGCCGGGCGTCGTCGACCTCTGGTCGTACGGCGAGACCGGCTACCATTCGCTCGGCGCCGCGGTGGTGCGCCAGCGTTACGCCCGCGAGGCGATGGCGAGCGCGTTCCGGATCCTGGGGGAGGGGCAGCTCTCGCTCACCAAGTTCCTTCTGGTAACCGATCAACCGGTCGACCTGCGCGACTTCCGCCGGACCCTGGTCCACCTGCTGGAGCGGACCAACCCCGAGACCGACCTCTACGTCTTCTCGAACCTGTCGATGGATACGCTCGACTACACCGGCCCGGAGGTGAACCGGGGATCGAAGGGGGTCTGGCTCGGCCTCGGGCCGCCGGTTAGAACGCTGCCGGAGCAGTTCTCGGCGGCGGAGCTGCCGCAAGGGGTGACGGCGGTGCACGTCTTCTGTCCCGGCTGCCTGGTGGTTGGCGCGCCCGGCCATGCGTCGGAGCCGGACGCCGCCGCACGATTCGCCGCAGCGCCGGCGTTCCGCGACTGGCCGCTCGTCGTGCTGACCGACGAGCCGGACCGCGCCGCCGCGTCGCCGATGAACTTCCTCTGGACGACGTTCACCCGCTTCGAGCCGGCCGCCGACATCCATGCCGCCGCCACACGGGTCGTGCGCCACCACCTGGTGTACACGCCGCCCATCGTGATCGACGCCCGGCTGAAGCCGTCCTTCCCGACGGAGCTGACCTGCCGGCCCGACATCGCCCGGCGCGTCACCGACCGCTGGACCGACTACTTCCCGGACGGGGGCGTCGAGATGGGGGATTCGGAACGGGCGTCGCTCGATCCGCCGGGACGGCCGGCACACGATCAGGAGCGATTGCCGTGACCGGCGCGGTTGTCCACCTCGTCCTCGCTGCCCTCACGCTTCCCGGCGCCGCCGGCAGCGGCGCGCCCGAGACGATTGCGTCGGCCCGCGCGCTGATCGAAGCGCTCTCGGGCGGACGTGTGGTGATCGAGGTAGACACCGACGGCCGATCGTGCGGCGCGCCGGACGCCTGCCTCGACGCGCTCGCGGTGGGCGACATCGATCTCTACGTGGCGTCCACGCCCGAGGCGGCCCGCCTCGTGCCGGAGTTTCATGTCCTTGACGTGCCGTACTTGCTGGAGTCCGACGCGGTGGTGGATCTGGTCTTCACCGGCGTCTTCTTCGAGCGGATGCGCGACGCGCTGATCCGCGAGTCCGGCGTCCGGCTGCTGGGGCTCTCCGGGGGCGGCGGCTGGCGCGGCATCGCGACCCGCACGGGGCCGGTGCGCGGGCCGGACGATCTGCGGGGCGTGACGCTCGCGACCGGCGACTCACCGATGCTGAGGGCGTGGACGCGCGCCGTCGGCGCGACGCCGGCGCCTGTCTCCCGGAGCGATCGCGCCGCCTCCGATGTGGACGGGGACGTGGAGGGCCGGGTCGGCAGCGTGATCGACCTCGCGGCGGTCGCTGACGAACGCGCGTTCCGGTACCTGACGCGCGACGATCACGGGTTCCCGGCGGGCGTCTGGCTGATGCGCGAGGAGGCGTACCAGGCGCTCCCGGTCGATCTGCGGCAGGTGATGAACGCCGCCATCGGCGAGCTCGCGCGGCTGGCGCTGGCCGAGGAGCGCCGCCGCACCGCCGGCGCGCTCAGGGCGTTCGAGGCGGCGGGCGGCGCGGTGCATGCGCTCTCGGCGGACGAGCGGCGCGCCTTCGTCATGGCGGCGGGACGCGTGTCGACCGGGTACATGGAGGAGTACGGGCACGAGTGGCTCGTCTGGTTCGAAGGCGCGATCGCCGAGGCGGAACGCCAGATCGCGCTCACCCGCGGACGTGACGAGGCGCGGCCATGACGGCGCGAATCGATTTGAACTGCGACCTGGGCGAGTTGCCGGGCGACGCGGCGCGCGTGCTGGACCGGCGGATGATAGAGATCGTGACGTCCATCAACGTTGCGTGCGGCGGCCATGCGGGGGATGCCGGCACGATGCGGGCGACGGTCCGCGCCGCGCGCGACGCCGGGGTGAGCGTCGGCGCGCATCCCGGCTTCGCGGACCGCGAACGATTCGGCCGGCGCGAGATCGACCTGCCGCCGGAGGAAATCGACGAACTGATCCGCGGACAGGTGGAGGCATTGCAGGCGATCGCCGCGGCGGAAGGCGTAACCGTCCGCCACGTCAAGGCGCATGGCGCGCTCTACAACATGGCGGCGCGCGACCGGATCCTGGCGGATGCCGTGGCGCGCGCGGTGGCGGCGTGTGATCCCGGCCTGACGTTCCTGGCCCTTTCCGGATCCGCGCTCGTCGACGCGGGGCGCGACGCGGGGCTCGCCGTCGTGCCGGAGGTGTTCGCGGACCGTGCGTACGACGCGACCGGCGCGCTGGTGTCGCGCACGTTGCCGGGCGCCGTGATCCACGATCCGGCGCTGGCCGTCGCGCGCGCCGTCGGCATGGTCCGCGACGGCGCGGTCACCGCGATAGATGGGACCCGCGTCGCGCTGACCGCAGGGACGATCTGCGTTCATGGCGACACGCCGGGCGCGGATGCCATCGCGCGGCAGTTGCGCGACGGCCTCGAGGCGGCAGGCGTCGTGGTAGCGCCGGTGGGCGCCACTCAGTGAAGCGTGTACGGTCCCGACAGCACGAACGGCGCGATGTCGGCGTCAAACCGTTCGCCGTCGTTGGTGACCATCTGATAGGTTCCTTCCATCGATCCGAAGGGTGTCCCCAGCGGGCAGCCCGAGGTGTACTCGAACGACTCGCCCGGCGCGAGCGTCGGCTGCCGGCCGACCACGCCAAGTCCCTTTACCTCCTGGACCTGTTCGGCCCCGTCGGTGATCCGCCAGTGGCGGCTGATCAACTGCACCGTTTCATCCCCTTCGTTCGAGATGGTGACGGTGTAGAGGAAGAGCCAGCGTTGCTGCAGCGGTTCGGAATGCTCCTCCGTGTAGCGCGCCCGGACTCGGACGCGGATGCTGCGGGTGACTGCCTCGGAAGTGAACTCGGCCTGAGTGTGTGACTCGGTGACCATGCATCATATATACGACATTCGGGATGATTACCTCCACCATGCTGCTCCGGGCGTACCGGGCCGGGTTCTTCCCGATGGCGGTCGACGACGAAATCAGGTGGTTTTCGCCGGACGAGCGGGGTATTGTGCCCCTGGAGGCTTTCCGTCCGCCACGACGGCTGCGGCGGGTGTTGCGGCAGGAGCGGTTCGATGTGACCATCAACCAGGCGTTCGATCGGGTCCTTGCCGCCTGCGCGTCGCGGCCTGATCCGGACGGCACCTGGATCGACGCGGTGATTGCCGAGAGCTACGGCGCGCTGCACCGTGAAGGACACGCGCACTCGGTGGAGACGTGGCGCGACGGCACCCTCGTCGGCGGGTTGTACGGCGTAGCGCTGCGGGGCGCCTTCTTCGGCGAGTCGATGTTCCACACGGAATCCGACGCGTCGAAGGTAGCTCTCGTGGCCCTCGTCGAGCGCCTGCGTAAGCGGGGCTACCTGCTGCTCGACGTGCAGTGGGTGACCCCGCACCTCGCCCGCTTCGGCGCGGTGGGAATCCCGCGGGGCGAGTACCTGGCGCGGCTCGATCGCGCGATGCGCGCGGCGTGCTGTTTTGTCTGACGATTCACGGAGCAGGAGGGGAATGAGATGTCAAGCGACATGCTGAGGCGACCGCGGGGAGGGCCGGTACTGCTCGTGCTGCTCCTGGCAGCCTCCGGATGCGGCGGCGAGCCGGCCGATTCGGCGCCGGGCTTCGACGTCATGGAGAAGTCGGTTCGGGAGCTGGGCGCGGCGCTGGAGTCGGGAGAGGTGACGTCGGTCGGGCTGGTCGAGGACTATCTCGCCCGCATTGCGGCGTTCGATCAGCAGGGACCGATGATCAACGCGATGGTCACGATCAACCCGAACGCCCGCGAAGACGCCGCCGCGCTCGACGCGGAACGGGGGTCCGGCACGGTGCGCGGCCCGCTTCACGGCATCCCGGTCGTCGTGAAGGACAACTACGACACCGCCGACATGCCGACCACCGCCGGCACGCTGGCGCTCGCCACGTCGATCCCGCCGGATGATTCAACACAGGTACGGCGATTGCGCGAGGCGGGTGCGATCATCCTCGGCAAGACCAACATGCACGAGCTTGCCCGCGGCATCACCACCGTCGCGTCGTACGGCGGCCAGACCCGCAATCCGTACGATCCGGGGCGCAACCCGGGCGGCTCGAGCGGTGGCACCGGCGCGGCGGTTGGCGCGAGCTTCGGTGCGTTCGGCATGGGGAGCGACACCTGCGGCTCGATCCGGATCCCGTCGGCTCACCACTACCTGGCGGGGCTCCGCGGGACGCGCGGGCTGGCGAGCGGCGACGGCATCATCCCTCTCTCCTTGACGCAGGATATCGGCGGTCCGCTCGCGCGTTCGGTCGAGGACCTGGCGCTGGCGCTCGACGCGACGGTCGGCCCCGATCCGGCCGATCCGACGACCAGCCTGGGTGAGGGACGCATCCCTGATACCTACACGGCGTCGTTGAATCCGACAGGGCTGGCCGGTGCGCGGATCGGCGTCGCGGACGCGCTGCTCGGCGAGGGTAACGCGGAACGGCCGGTGCGCGACGTGATCGAGCGCGCCGTCGGGGAAATGGAAGCGCTCGGCGCCACGGCGATCGAGATCACCGAGCCGGACCTGTCCGAGCTGACGCAGGGTAGATCGGTGATCGGCCGGGAGTTCCGGTTCGATCTGAACGCCTACCTGCAGGCTACACCCGGCGCCTACGTCCGATCTGTCGCGGACTTCGTCGAGACCGGGCTGTACCACGACATCCTCGAAGCGGGCCTTCAGACCACGCTCGAGGTAGAGACGCGCGATACCGAGGAGTACCGCGAGGCGATCGCGAGTCGCGCCACGGCGCGGGACACCCTCGTCGCCCTGATGGACGAACAGGAGCTCGATGCGCTGGTGTACCCCACGATCCGCCGGACCGCCCGGCCGATAGGTGAGCAGCAACAGGGGAGCAACTGCGCGCTGAGTGCCGTGTCGGGGTTGCCGGCGATTACCGTGCCGGCCGGCGAGGCCGCCGACGCCATGCCGGTCGGCCTGGAGATGCTCGGACGGCCCTGGTCCGAGTCGCGGCTGATCGAGCTGGCTTACGCCTACGAGCAGGGCGCGCCGCACCGCCGGTCGCCCGACTTCACGCCGAGCCTGGTCGATCCTCCCGCGCCGGTCACCCTCGCGGAGGAAGTGCAGGCGGACGCGGGGTTGTCGGTCCGGTCGAGCTTCGTCCTGGAACCGGCGACGCGCACCCTCGACTACCGCGTGTCGACGTTCGGGCTGTTCGATGACGACGTGCTGTCGGTCGCGCTGCACCGGCGGGGTCCGGCCGAGGACGCCGCCAACGGCCCGGTGGTGCGCCAGCTCGCCCGCCGCGGCGGCGCCAGCACGGCCGGCCGGCTGCGGATGAGCGGGTCGGAGATGCATGCGCTCCGGACGGGACGGCTTTACCTGGCGGTGCACACCGTGGCAAACCTCGGCGGCGCCGTCCGGATCGACCTGTCATTGCCCGAAGCGCCGGCCGCCCCGGACAGTGCCGGCATTCCGCGTAGTATGCTCATGCCTCCAGCGGAGCCCGCCGCGAGATGAGGCAGACGGTGAGGACGAACCCTGGAGCGGTGACGCTTGTACTGGCCGGCGCGGTCTTTCTCGGGTGCAATCGGGGAACGCCGGAGGAACGCGCGGAACGGGCCTTCGTCGAGACGGCCACGGAGATCCACGAGCGGGTCATCACGGTCGACAGTCACATCGACATCCCCCTCATCTTCGCGACGCGCGATGTCGACCCGGGCGTCGACGGCGACTTCCAGGTCGACTTGCCGAAGATGCGCGCGGGCGGGCTCGATGCCGGCTTCTTCATCGTCTACGTCGGCCAGACGGAACGGACCCCGGAGAACGAGGCACAGGCGAAGGAGGACGCCCGGACCAAGTTCGACGCCATCCATCGCATGGCCGAGCAGATGCACCCCGACGAGGTTGCCATCGCGTACTCGGCGGACGATGTGGAGCGGATCGCCGCCGAGGGCAAGCTGGTCGCGCTGATCGGTATCGAGAACGGCTGGGTGATCGGGCGCGACCTCTCGCTCGTCGAGACGTACCACGGCCTGGGCGCGCGCTACATGACCCTGGCGCACAGCGGGCACAACGACATCGCCGATTCGGCCACCACCAGGATGCGCGACCCGGACGCGGAGGTCGTCCCGGAACATGACGGCGTCAGTCCGTTCGGCGAGGAGGTGATCGCCGAGATGAACCGGGTCGGGATGCTGGTGGGCGTCTCGCACATCTCGAAGGCGGCGATGCTCGACGCCGTCCGGCTCTCCACCGTCCCGGTCATCGCGTCGCATTCGAGCATGCGCGCGTTGATGGACCATCCGCGCAACCTGGACGACGAACAGCTCCGCGCGCTCGCGGCGAACGGCGGCGTCGTGCAGGTGGTGGCACTCGGCGCGTTCCTGACGGAGTCCGCCCTGCGGCGCTCCTTCGAGTACCGGAACATCCGCAACGCGTTCGGCATGATCCCGGGGCAGCCGTCGGAGGAGCTGGGGGCCGAGCCGCACGAGGACTACGTCGGGCGGATGGAGGCGCTCGATCGGCGGTACCCCGATGCGACGGTCGCCGACTTTGTCGATCACATCGACTACGCGGTGGAGCTGATCGGCATCGACCATGTAGGGATCAGTTCCGATTTCGACGGGGGTGGCGGCGTTGTGGGGTGGAGCGACGCGACGGAGACGCTGAACGTCACGATCGAGCTGGTGCGCCGCGGTTACAGCGAAGAAGAGATCGCAAGGCTGTGGGGCGGCAACCTCCTGCGGGTGCTGCGGGAGGCGGAGTAGGCGGCGAGACGGTGATTGCGGCTCCTGCGTCAACCCACGCCCTCCCGTCGGCGCTTGATCCGGATCAGGTCAGCCGCTGGCTGCCGAGGCTGGCGCGCGGCCGGGCCGGCGTATTTCTCGACTACGACGGCACGCTGACGCCGATCGTCGACCGCCCTGAGCAGGCAGCGCTTGCCGCCGGTACGCGCGAGCGGCTTACCCGGCTCTCCACCCGATGTCCGGTCACGATCGTCACGGGGCGCGACATCGCCGTCATGCGGCGGTTCGTCCAGCTCGATCAACTCGGCTACGCCGGCTGCCACGGCCTGGACATCGACGGCCCCAACGGAAGGGGGCTGCGGTACGAGGCCGCAGCGACCCTGCTGCCGGAAGTCGACGCGGCAGAGCACGCGCTGCGCCTCGCTCTCGACGGCATCGACGGGGTGTTGATCGAGCGGAAGCGTTACTCCGTCTCCACTCACTACCGGCTTGCCGCCCCCGCCGACGTGGCGCGCATCGACGCGAGCGTGCTGGGAGTAACGAGCGCCCATCCCACGTTGCGCCGCGAGAGGGGCAAAAAGGTCTTCGAGCTGCGCCCCGACATCGACTGGGACAAGGGACATGCCGTCGTCTGGTTGATCGATGCGCTGGCGATCGATCCGTCGGCGGTCGTCTACATCGGCGACGACGAGACCGACGAGGATGCCTTCGGCCGCCTGGCCGGCCGCGGCATCTCGATAGTCGTCGCCCTCTCGGATCGGCCGACCGCCGCGCGCTACCGCGTGCGGGATCCGGGCGAAGTAGTCGACGTGCTGGATCTCTTGATCGAGGCGTTGCCCGCCGCCGGGTAGGCGCCGTGCGAGTCAATTCACCCAGAATTTACGGCGCTTTCACGGTTCGGTAACGCCGGGCCGCGGGAAGGCTCGCGCAGCGGTTGCCGCGCCCGCGCCGCTGGGAGTAGGCTGACGAGAACCCGGGAGGCACAGCCGTGAAGGATGTTGGCGTGTCTTCGGCATCGGCCGCCGCGAACTTCGATGAAGAACTGAGCACAATCAAGGAGCGCCTGCTCGCCATGGGTGGCCAGGTCGAGGAGCAGGTTCGCGCGTCGGTCCGGGCGCTCGTCGATCGCGACCTCGAGGCGACCGAGCGGGTGCTCGGCGGCGACAGGCCGATCGACGACCTTGAGATCGAGATCGACAAGCGTTGCTACGAACTGTTGGTCAAGTACCACCCAGGCGCGGAGGACGTCCGGGTCGTTGTCTCCGGCCTCAAGATCAACAACGATCTGGAGCGAATCGGCGACTTCGCAATCAATATCGCGGAGGCGACGTTCCGCTACCTGCAGCACCCGCCGGTCAAGCCGCTCATCGACATTCCGCGCATGGCGGATCTCGCCCAGGGGATGCTGCGGGATGCGCTCAACGCCTACGTCCGCCACGGCACCGACCTTGCGCGCGAGGTGCTTGACCGCGACGACAAGCTGGACGGGTTGAAGGAACAGGTGTTTCGCGAACTGCTGAGCTACATACTTCAGAATCCGGCGACGACCCAGCCGGCGCTGGAGTTGATCCTGATCTCGCGCCACCTGGAGCGCGTCGGCGATCATGCGACCAACGTGGCGGAAGAGGTGATCTTCATGGTGTCGGGCCGCGACATCCGTCACCATTTCATTGGAGGGTAGGACTGGCTACTGACAGCGGCGCCGAACGGATACTGGTCGTCGAGGACGACCGTGACATCGCCGAGCTGGTGGCGCACCACCTGGGCAAGGCGGGCTATGCCTCAGAGATCTTCACTTCGGGGAGCGGCGTCGTGTCGAGCGTCCGCGCACGGCGGCCGGCGCTGGTGGTCCTCGACCTCATGCTGCCCGGCGAGAACGGGCTGGACATCTGCCGGTCGATCCGATCCGATCCGGTGATCTCGAATGTCCCCATCATCATGCTGACGGCAAGGACCGAGGAGACCGACCGGATCGTCGGCCTGGAGCTGGGCGGCGACGACTACGTGACGAAGCCGTTCTCGCCGAACGAGCTGGTCGCGCGGGTCGGCGCAGTGCTGCGGCGCGCGCGCCGTGAGCCGCCGGCCGGCAGCCTGCTCACCGTCGGCCCGCTGACCGTCGATACGGACCGTCACGTCGTCAGCTGCAACGGCGCGGAGGTGCGGTTGACGGCCAAGGAGTTCTTGCTCCTCAAGTACCTGATCGAGCATCGCGGGCGCGTGCTGTCCCGGGACGTCCTCCTCTCGGACGTCTGGGGTTACACCTACACCGGCGGCACCCGCACGGTAGATGTCCATATTCGCCGGCTGCGGGAGAAGTTGCCGGTGCTCGAATCGGCAATCGTCACCATCAAGCAGTTCGGCTACAAGCTGGTCGATCGCGACCCGGCACCTGCATGAAGCTCCGCACCAGGCTCTTCCTGGCGGCTTTCGGCATCGCGGGTTTGAGCCTGCTGCTGGCCGCCGCCCTGGTTGCCTGGTCCCTCGAACGGCAGCTCCTCGACCGAATCACGAATGAGTTGGTGGACAAGGCCCAACTGGTCACGGAACTGATTGAGCGAAGCGGCGGCGGCCGCTCCATGGCCGACGTCGACTTCGAAGCGGACTCGCTAGGCGACCGCCTCGACGCGCGCGTCACGATCATCGACGCGGCGGGCCGGGTGCTGGGGGACTCGGCCGAAGACGGCGCATCGCTCGCCGCGATGGAGAACCACGGCACGCGTCCGGAGATCGCGATCGCGCGGGACGCCGGTGTCGGTGTGATGCGCCGGTACAGCACCACGGTTGAACGCGATCTCCTCTACGCCGCGGTGACGGTCGATCATCCCGAGATCGCCTTTGTCCGGCTGGCGCTTCCGCTGACTGCCGTCGATCAGCAGATCGCCTCCGTGCAGGCCGCTACTGCCGTCGGCCTGCTGGTTGCCCTCGGGGGCGCCGTCGTGCTCGCCTGGATTGCGTCGACCGCGATGAGCCGGCGCGTCCGGACGCTCGCGGAGGCGGCGCAGCGCTACCGCCGGGGCGACGTCTCGGCGCCGGTCGGTCCTTACGGGAACGACGAGATCGGCACGGTTGCCCGCGCGCTGGATGCCTCCATGCAGGAACTCGGACGCCGCCTGGCCGAACTGTCACGCAGCCGGCGTCTGACCGACGCGCTTCTCGCGAGCATGGAGGAGGGCGTGCTGGTGGTGAACGCACGCGGGCGGGTGCAGATGGCGAACGACGCCGTCCGCGAGATGCTGCAGATTCCCGAGTCGCCGCTGGACCATCACTACGTCGAGCTGATCCGGCATCCGGACGTCGCCACGCAGATCGGCCGGGCGCTCGAGGCGGGTGGCTCGAGCCGGACGGAGATCACGCTCAGCACCGAGCCGGTCAAGATCTGCCTCGCGGGCGCCGCGCCGTACCTCGCGCAGGGCGAGCCGGGCGTCGTGCTGGTGCTGCACGACATCAGCGACTTCCGACGCGCCGAACAGATCCGGCAGGACTTCGTCGCCAACGTCTCGCACGAACTCCGGACGCCGCTGACGGCGATCCGCGGCGCCGTCGACACCCTGGCGGAGGAGTCGGACCCGGAGCTGCAGCGACGGTTCCTCGACATCATCACCCGGCACACCCGGCGCATGGAGCGGCTCGTCTCCGATCTGCTGCGGCTCGCCGGCCTGGACTCGGGACAGGAACGGTTGCACTTGCGCCCTTGCGCGACGGGGACGCTCATTTCCGGCATTGCGTCGGAGCTCGCGCCGGTGCTCGAAGCGAAGCACCAACGGATCGAGTCCCACATCAACCGGACCGCGGCCCGACTCATGGTCGATCCGGCGAAGATGCACGATGTCTTCAAGAACCTGATGGAGAACGCCGCACGTTACGCGCCCGACGGCACCGACATCGACATTTCCGCCGCGGCGAACGGCGGCAAGACGATAATGATCCGCGTTGCGGACCGGGGCCCGGGCATTCCGGATACGGATCTCGACCGGGTGTTCGAGCGCTTTTATCGTGTGGAGGACTCGCGGGCGCGGAACCCGGGCGGCACAGGCCTCGGCCTCGCGATCGTCAAGCACCTCGTCGGCCTGCATGGCGGCACCGTCGAGGCAGCCAACCGTCCCGGCGGCGGATCGGTCTTTACCATCGTCATACCGAACCGATCGGCGGAGACAGACACCGGGTCGGTGGACGCCGGCGCCTCCCACGCACGCCCGGATGATCTGTCAGCGCAGTCCGCCGGCCTCTGAAGGATCAGGCTTCGAGCCGCGATTCGAGGAACGCCCGCACCTGCCGGAACGCGGCCCCGCGGTGGCTGACCGCCGCTTTCCGGTCCGGGCTCGCTTCCGCCAGCGTGCAGCCGAACGGGGGATAGAAGAAGATCGGGTCGTAGCCGAAACCGCCGGAGCCGGCCGGCGTCTCCGCGATCCGCCCCTCGATCGTCCCGGTCGCCTCGAAGACGACGCGTTCGGCGTCGACCGCCGCCACCGCGCAGACGAATCGTGCGGGGCTGGTCTTCGCGCCGCGGTCGCGCAACCGCGCGTAGAGGACTTCGAACTTCTCCGGGTAGGTCGCGCCGTTGAAGCGCGCCGACCGGACGCCGGGTGCGCCGTCCAGCGCGTCGATCTCAAGACCGGAGTCCTCCGCCAAGGTCAGGTGCGGGACGAAGCGGCCGTAGTGGAGCGCCTTCAGCCGGGCGTTCTCGGCGAACGTGGTTCCGGTCTCCTCCGGCTCCGGCGCCGTGACGTGCGCGTCGATCGGATCGACGGTGCAGGCGAGCCGGCCGAGCGCGCGGCCGATCTCTCGAAGCTTGTGCCGGTTGGTAGTGGCGATGACGACCGTCATCGCTGACGTCGCGGAACGATGTTGCCGACGATCGACTGCTGCAACTCGATGAGCTGGTCGATCGCATCGCTCGCCAGCGAGAGCAGGCTGTCGAGGGCGGCGCGGTCGAACGGTTCGCGCTCGGCCGTTCCCTGCACCTCGATGAAGCGGCCGTCCCCCGTCTTGACGACGTTCATGTCGACATCCGCCTGCGAGTCCTCGTCGTACTGCAGATCGGCGACCGGCAGGCCCCCGACGATGCCGACGCTTGTTGCGGCGACGTAGTCGTCGATCGGCAGCCGCGCGAGGACGCCGTCGGCGCGCAGCTTGTCGAGCGCGAGGACGAGTGCGACGAACCCGCCGGTGATCGACGCGGTCCGGGTCCCGCCGTCCGCCTGAATGACATCGCAGTCGACATGGATCGTCCGCTCTCCCATGTCGGTCAGGCGGGTGACGGCCCGGAGTGACCGGCCGATCAGGCGCTGAATCTCCTGCGTTCGGCCTCCCACCCGTCCCCTCGCCGCCTCGCGGATGGTGCGGGTGGTAGTGGCGCGCGGAAGCATGCCGTACTCCGCGGTAACCCAGCCGCGCCCTTCGCCCCGCATGAACGGCGGAACCCGATGTTCGACGCTCGCGGCGCAGATGACGCGGGTGCGTCCCGCCTCGATCAGGGCAGAGCCTTCCGCGTGGAGCAGGTAGTCGGGCGTGATCCGGGTCTCGCGCAGCTCGGAGACGGCGCGGTTGTCGGGCCGCCGCACGTCGGTCACGTTCGGTCGCCCCGCTCCGGGCGGGAGTCGTCGCCCGCTTCGTCACCGGGCCGTTCCTCGGAAGGACCATCCGCATCCTGATCCGCCTCGCCGTCGGATGCGTCGGGATTCAGCACCCAGACCAGGCTCGGCTCGAGCGGCTGGCGCAGATCGACATGTCCGGCCAGCGTGTCCACTTCACGCCCTTCCACCATGATCTGCACGGCGGAGATCTCCGGCACGCTTACGGCCAGCGCATTCACGAGCGCGTAGACCGTGAACAGCTCGTTCAGCGACCCGCCCGAGTGTTCCGTCGTCACCTCTTCGCTCAGGTCGACGAAGATATTGCCGTCCGCCGCCAGGTAGATGGCGCGCAGGCGGGTGTCGTCCGGGAAGGGGGAAAGGAGCGGCGGAGGTGGAGGCGCGAGTTGCTGCTCGACCACGGCGCGTGCCCGCGACAACGGATCCGCACCGAACGGCACGTACGTTTCGTGCCGGGTCAGGGCACCGCCATCCTCCGTCACGTAATAGACGGTCGCCGTGAGCAAGGATCCGCTGTTCGACCCGCCGGCGCTCCCGTCACCTGCCGATGCTGCCCCGGCCGCTGCCTGCCACCGCTGCACGACGAGCACCACCACGACGCCCAACGTCACCGCGAGCAGCCCCACTACGGCGGCGGCTGTCACCCCGGGACGCCTGACCCAGCGGCGCCGCAACCGGCGGAATGCCATTGCTACTCGCGCCTCCGGCCGCGCGCATCGTCGTCTTCCGCAACCTCCACCGCCTGCCGGCGATCGCCCGCGCCGGTTGTTTCAACTTCCGGCGACATGAATTCGCCCTGTTCCAGGAGATTTCGGAATCGGATGACGCTCGACACGAGCGCCTCCACAATCGATCCCTGGAAGTCGGGATCGACCAGTTCGGCTTCCTGCTCGGGGTTGGAGATGAAGCCCATCTCGACGAGCACCGCCGGCATATTGGCCCCCGCAAGCACGCGGAACGGCGCCTCGCGTCGCGGGCGCGGGTTCATCGGCACGCGGATGGACAGCTCATCCTCGACCAGGTCGGCGAGGATCGCGGAGCGGGAGAGATAACGCGCCTGCGCCAGCTCCCACAGGACCATATCGATCTCCCGCTGTCCGCCGTCCGCAACGCGGAGGAACTCGCCGGTGCGTTCGGCTATCTCGCGCGCCTCGGCGCCATACTCTTCGACGCTCAGGTGGAACACCTCGGCGCCCGCCGGAATCTCGCTGAGCGACGCGTTGGCATGCAGGCTGATGAAGAGGTCGGCCTGGTTGTTGTTGGCGATGGCGGCCCGTTGATCCAGCGTGACGCCCCGATCGTCGGTCCGCGTCAGGATCACCCGCACGCCCAGCCGGCTCTCGAGCGCCGCACGCAGCCGCTGGGCAACCGCCAGCGTGACGTGCTTTTCCAGCGTGCCGTCGCCGCCCCGTGCGCCTTGGTCGTCGCCGCCGTGGCCCGGATCGATGACGACCGTACGAAGGGCCGGACGGCTCACGCGGTCGCGGAGCACGCCGGCAACGTCACCCGAGGGGTCCGGGTCGGCGGAGGCTGCGGCGGCACCGGCAGGCTCCAGCTCGACGGCGAACCGCGCCGGCCGGCCGGTGACGCGGTGCGATCCGTACCCCGGACCGAGTTCCAGCGTCAGGCCGGGGAGCGCATCATCGATGGCGATCGTCTGGACCATGTTGTCGCCGGCGACGGGGCGACCCGCCAGATCAATCGCGTCGGCCTCGAACCGGATCCGGAGGCGTCCCGGTTCCTCAATCAGTTCGTACGGCGTCTCGGGGGTCACGTCCAGACTGAGTCGGCCTCCGTCGCCGCGAGGTCCGTAGCGGGCTGCCACGCGCGGGACGCGCAGCTCGCCGACAAGCAGCAGCCGTGAAGCCAGGCGGAGTTCGATCGGTTGGCCGGCGACCGGCGCCAGCGCCCGACTGACAAAGTCGAGCGGGACGAACCAGTCGCCCCCCAGCCGGTGGACCGGTGCGTCGAGCGACACTAGCCGTCCGTCAACCGACGCGATCGTCTGCTCCGCCGTCAGGATCACGGGCCGGCCGCCCACCGTCAGCGTCACCGATCGGGTGCGGGCATCCTCGCTCAAGTCGAAGCGGAACAACTCGACCAGGCGATCAACCGCGATCATTTCCTGTTCCCGCAGGGTGAACGTTTCCACCGCTTGCCGGCCGTTCGCGTCGATCAGCGTGAGCCCGCCGGCCGGCTCCTGTGCCGCTGCGGGGGACGGCAGAATCGCGGCAGCGAGCAACAGGCTGGCCGTGACAGGCGCGCGTGTCATGGAAGGTTCTGTCGCACGGTAGGTATCAGTCGATAATAGCACCCGCCGGATCGCGCGGGTCGCTGGCCGTCTGCTGGTAGCCCGTGGTGGAACCGCGGGAGTTCCACGACGGGCTGCTAAGCTGGCGCCGTGCTCGCGCAACACGCCGATCCGCTCTGGAGGTTCCTCGCCGTCGCCGATCCGCCGGCCCGCAGCGACGTGATTTTTGTCTTCGGAAGCCAGGCGTTCGCGGTGCCGGCGCGCGCCGCGGAGCTGTACCACGCCGGTCACGCCCCGGTAGTCCTGACGAGCGGGCATTACGGCCGGATGACCCGCGACCACTTTCCAGCGCCGGAGGCGGTGGTGTTCCGCGACTGGCTGGTGCGCGATGGCGTCCCGCCGGAGGCTATTGTCACCGAGCCGGACGCCACGAATACGCTGGAGAACGTCCGCTTCGGTCTCGCCGCGCTCGACCGCGCGGGCGTCGCGGTCCAGCGTGCGCTGCTGGTCGCGAAGCCGTTCGTGATGCGGCGCTGCGCCGCCACCTTCGACCGGCAGGCGCCCGATGTCGAAGTGCGTTGCTGTCCCCCCGCGACGTCGCTCGATGCGTCCATCGATCGGGAGCCTGGCCTCTTCGCCGCGCGCCTCGTGGCGGAACTCGATTGCCTCGAGCGCTACGCCGCCGCCGGGGACATCACGCCGCAGGCGATCCCCGCCGAAGTCCGCGCGGCCGCCGGTCTTCTCAAGCAGCGCGACGTCGCGCCGGCCGCCGCAACAGGAACACCGCCAGCGCGGTGACGACGGCGCCCGCCAACCCGATCATGGCGGGCGTCCATCCGGCGATCCGGGCGCCGCCGCTCGCCACTCGCGCAACGGTGAACAGGGTGACTCCGCCCGCGATGGCGCCCAGCGCCTCGGGCGATCCGGCGCGGCGCGTGTACAGGCCGGAGAGAATCGGAACGAACAGGCTGACGGTCAGCAGCGTGTAGAAGAGCGCGAGCAGCGCTTCGATCGAGACGGCGACGATAGCGATCACGGTGCCGAGGGCGCCCCCGGCGATAGCCGCCAGGCGCGCCACCGAGAGCATCTGTCGCTCGTCCGCTTCCGGGTGAACGAACCGGCGGTAGAGGTCCTGCGACAGCGACGTCGCCAGCATGAACAGGATCGCGTCGGAAGAGCTCACCTCGGCGGAGAAGAGTGCGGCGAGGCTGAGCGCGCCGATGGCGGGCGGAAGCGTGTCCATCAGCAGCGTCGGCAGGGCGAGCGCCGGTTCCGGCAGCGACGGGTGCGTTGTGCGGGCAATCATGCCGAGCAGCGGCGGAACGCTGGCGAACGCGAGCAGCACGAGGGCGTTGACGCCGACGCCGATGCGGACCGTCCGGTCGTCGCGCGCGCCGTAGATCTTCTGGACCAGCCCCGGCGAGACGATGAACGCCGGCCCGAGCATCACCACGTAGAACCATCCGGACGCGCCCCCCTGCCAGGGACTCCAGTAGCCGTCGATGGCGGAGGTCGCCGCCCGCACCGCGTCCCATCCCCCCGCCGCCCCCAGGGCCAGCGGCAACGCGATGGCGAAGCCGGCGAGCAGCACCACGAGCTGCACCACGTTTACCCAGGCCGCGGTCAGCAGGCCGCCGGCGGCGAAGTAGGCGGTCACTACGACGCCGCCTATCAGGCAGCCGACCCACCGGTCGAGACCGACGACAACGTTCAGCACCCAGCCGATCGCGATCAACTGCACGGCGAGGAGGGCCAGCGTGCCGAACCAGAGGAGCAGCGCGATCGCTGCCCGCACCTCGCGGCCGAAGCGGTACTCGAGGTAATCGCCCAGCGTCCGATGGCCATGGCGGGCCGCGATGCGGCGCATCTGTGGACCGATCCAGAGCGCGAGGACGATCGAGCCGATACCGGCCGAGCCGACCCACCACCAGGCGCTCAGACCATCGGCGTAGCCAAGACCGGCTGCCGCAACCGTCGAGCCGGCGCCGATATTCGCGGCCAGCATGGTCGAGCCGAGCAGGAGCGGGCCGAGCCGGCGTCCCGCGACGAAGAAGTCGGAAGCGCCCCGGACGCGTCGACCGATCCAGAGGCCGATGCCCATCAGGGCCGCGCCGTAGATCAGCAGGACGGCAAGGTGCAGGCTCATGGCGCGGCTGCGCTGGCGACGGTGCGACTACGTTCCGGCCTGCGCCGGACGGAGCGTCATCCCATGTCCCGGCTCAAGGCGCGGAGCCGCGCACGATCATGGAGACGCTCGGACACTGTTCCGCTCCCGAGGCGTAAGTCGTGACTTGCTGAGGAATAGATGGTGAGCCGCCGGGGACTCGAACCCCAAACCCGCAGATTAAGAGTCTGCTGCTCTACCAGTTGAGCTAGCGGCCCACACCATTTAGAATCAATAAGTTACGAGAACTCTCGGAAGCTCTGCCAGCCGATTCCGGCCAGCCAAACGGGCCGAAGCCCGATGGGAGCGTTCTGAAAATCCTAGCACGCCACGTCGGGGAGGGTGCGGAGACCCTCCCGGTCGCGTGTCCCGAAGCGGGTGGTCGAGTCGATCCGGCCGCTGCCGGTCACTGTCGGCCACGATCAGCGCGAACGGGAGTGTTCGTGGAAAAAGGAGACGATCCGCTCGCTGGTCCCGCGCGGGTAGACGTGGGCGCCACCATGGATCCAGGTCATGACCGGCGCGGCCGTACCCGCTCCGTACACCGTGCAGCCAGCTCCGCATGGTGTCGTCGCGTCAACGCCGTTCACCTCGATGGCGACCGCGATCGCGGCTTCCTGATCCGCAAAGCGGACCACCCGATCGCGCTCCCCGGCCACATGGAAGACCGGCCTGGCCTGCGTGGGCCGCACCGAGGGACGGAGGCGGGCTGCCACGGGGGCGTACGCGGCGAACACACCGGGACGCTCCGCCCAGAGGAGGTAGGTGAACATCCCACCGTTCGAGTAGCCGGTCGCGTAGATGCGATCGTCATCGATGCTGTACGTCTCACGCAGCGACCGGAGTGCCACGTCGACGAGCTTGAGGTCGCGGTTGCCGCCGCCACCCTCCACCTGCCAACCGGGAAGGCCGCCGCGCCTCTCGAGTCCCTGAAAGTACACGACGATCGCGTCGGGCCACGCTACGTGAACATTCGTGTACTGAAAGTTCTGCATGTTGTCGCCGAACCCATGGAACGCCAGGACCAGCGGAGCTCCTTCCTCTCCCGGTGACGCCGGAACGTAAACGATGGCTTCGCGCGTCTCGCCGTCGACCTGCCATCTCATGACCTCCGCCGCCGCGTCCCGGGCGCCGAGAATCAGCAACAGGCCGGCCAGAGCCACTTGCGTCAGACGCATGCTCATCTATACCTCCGCAGGCTTGGACGTTCGCTGTATGGGGCCTCCGGGCGGGCGCGCTTCGTGGCGCGTGCAGCGCCTTTCATGGCGGGCTGTTGGGTAGGATAGCAGTGACGGCCGCTCGACGCATTACCCTCGTGCACGTGCCGATGCGGGGTTGACGGTTCGCGTGCGGGCGGTCCACGCTCGCAGCCGCGGGACGTACGGCGCGCCGCGGATTCACGCCGATGACGACTACCTATCTCTAATTCGAGAGTAGCGTTGCGACAACCCCTTGAACCTGGTCAGTACACGTCGCTGGCCTTCGGCTCCCGCTGCAGACAGTGGGGCGTGGCGCTGTCGATGGGCTCGGTGGGCGACTGCTATGACAGCGCGATGGCTGAGAGTTTCTTGGAATTCGAACCACTCTATGCACGCCCTGTAGGTGCGCGGCCCGTGGACGCCCTGCGGGCGCCCACAAGTCCGTTGGATCCCGCGCTGCGCGCGGCATCCCCACCGACCACAGGGAACGCTGTCGATGTACACGCACGACATGACGACAACAGCTTGATCGCGTTGATCCCAGCTTGGTTCCGGTCGTGTTCAAGGTCCGTGCCGATGATATTAGATACAGCCTGATACTTGACCTAATCTAGAATAAGTGATTGACTTTGCGCGGTGAACGAGGACGCCGAGCGGCTCCTGAGGCGGCACGGGTTGCAAGTCACCGCCCAGCGGCTGGCGGTGCTAAGGGCAGTGTCGACCCACCCGCATGCTACTGCCGACGAGCTCGCCGACGATGTGCGAGGGAGCATCGGATCGATTTCCCGGCAGGCGGTATATGACACCTTGGGAACGCTGGTAGAAAAGGGCTTGGCCCGTAGGATTCAGCCTGCGAGGTCGCCCGCGCGATACGAGGATCGAGTCGGTGATAATCACCATCACCTCGTCTGTCGCACTTGTGGCGTCACGGTCGACATCGACTGCGCTGTCGGTGAGGCGCCTTGTCTCACCGCCGAGGACGATCACGGCTTCGAGATTGAAGAGGCCGAGGTCATCTACTGGGGGTACTGCCCCGACTGCCGCAATCAGTCCGCGGGCAAGAACGGAACGGGCAAGAACAGAGAGGGCTGAAGGACATGCACGACACGGCTGAGGACAAGATGGCGAGCGAGGGCAAGTGCCCGGTATTGGGTCACAGGCACACCGCGGTTGGCGCCGCGGCGAACCAGCATTGGTGGCCGAATCAACTGAATCTGAAGATGCTCCACCAGAACTCCCCGTTGTCCGATCCCATGGGCGAGGAGTTCAACTACGCCGAGGAGTTCAAGACACTTGACCTGGATGCCGTGAAGAAGGACATCGAGGCGGTGATGACGACGTCCCAGGACTGGTGGCCGGCCGACTACGGCCACTATGGGCCGCTGTTGATTCGGATGGCGTGGCACAGCGCGGGAACGTACCGCATCCACGATGGCCGCGGCGGCGGCGCCTCCGGTACTCAACGCTTCGCTCCCCTCAACAGTTGGCCCGACAACGCGAACCTCGACAAGGCGCGCCGGTTGCTCTGGCCGATCAAGCAGAAGTACGGCCGGAAGATCTCGTGGGCCGACCTGATGATCCTCGCGGGCAACTGTGCCCTGGAGTCGATGGGGCTCAAGACGTTCGGTTTCGCCGGGGGGCGCGAAGACGTCTGGGAGCCTGAGGAGGACATCTACTGGGGGCCTGAGACCGAGTGGCTTGCCGACGAGCGCTACCACGGCGACAGGGAGCTCGCGAACCCTCTCGGTGCTGTTCAGATGGGCCTGATCTACGTGAATCCCGAGGGGCCGAACGGTGAGCCGATTCCGCTTGCCGCCGCCAGGGACATTCGAGAGACGTTTGCTCGGATGGCGATGAACGACGAGGAGACGGTTGCCCTCATCGCCGGGGGGCACACGTTCGGCAAGACCCACGGCGCCGCCGATGCAGACCAGTACGTCGGTCCCGAGCCCGAGGGCGCCGCTACCGTAGAGCAGGGCCTCGGCTGGAAGAACACCTTCGGCAGCGGCAAGGCCGGCGACACGATCACCAGCGGGCTGGAGGGCGCCTGGACACCCACCCCGGTGACCTGGGACAACAGCTTCTTCGAGACCCTGTTCGGCCACGAGTGGGAGCTGACCAAGAGCCCCGCGGGGGCGAATCAATGGGTTCCGACGGACTCCGGGGGCGTGGACACCGTGCCGGATGCCCACGATCCGTCGAAGAAGCACACCCCTGTCATGCTGACGACGGACCTCGCACTGAGGATGGACCCGATCTATGAACCGATTTCGAGGCGCTTCTTCGAGAACCCGGACGAGTTCGCGGACGCCTTCGCCAGAGCCTGGTACAAGCTGACGCACCGTGACATGGGGCCGATCTCGCGGTACCTCGGCCCGGAGGTTCCCGACGAGCAGCTCTTGTGGCAAGACCCGGTGCCCGCCGTCGATCATGAGTTGATTGATGCGCAAGACATCGCCGCGCTCAAGAACAAGATCCTCGAATCGGGACTGTCCATTTCCCAACTGGTCTCCACCGCCTGGGCGTCCGCCTCAACGTTCCGTGGCAGCGACAAGCGCGGCGGGGCAAACGGGGCGCGCATTCGCCTTGCACCGCAGAAAGACTGGGAAGTGAACCAGCCCGCCCAGCTGGGGACTGTGCTCGGAGTCCTGGAGGAAATCCAACGGGGCTTCAACAGCGCGCAGTCCGGCGGGACGAACGTCTCGCTCGCGGACGTGATCGTTCTGGGCGGGTGCGCAGCCGTCGAACTGGCTGGGAAGAACGCCGGGCACGACGTGCAGGTTCCTTTCTCGCCAGGGCGCACCGACGCGGTGCAGGAACAGACAGACGTGGACTCATTTGCCGTGCTGGAACCTACCGCGGACGGCTTCCGCAACTACCTCGGGAACGGACACAGCCGATCCGCCGAAGAGCTGCTGGTGGACCGGGCGCAGTTGTTGACCTTGACCGCTCCCGAGATGGCGGTGCTCGTCGGCGGCTTGCGCGTCCTGAACGCGAATGTCGGGCAGTCCGAACACGGGGTCTTCACCAGGCGGCCTGAGATGTTGACCAATGATTTCTTTGTCAGCCTGCTCGACATGAATACGGCGTGGCAGGCGTCCTCTGGGTCCGAGCACGTGTTCGAGGGACGCGATCACGGGATGGGCGAGCTCAAGTGGACAGGCACCGCCGTCGATCTCGTCTTCGGTTCGAACTCCCAGCTCCGCGCCATCGCGGAAGCCTACGCGTGTGACGACTCGCAGCAGGTATTTGTGCGTGACTTTGTGGCTGCGTGGGACAGGGTGATGAATCTCGATCGTTTCGACCTGGCTTGATCTCAGCGAGGTGATCACCCGCAACGCGCGTCGCGGGATGCGGAGCGACTGCGCGCGGCAAGAACGAGGGGGTCGCAACCCCTTCCGCCTGTCCACACAACTGCGGAGAATCTATTCCAGGCGTTCAAGATCTCGCTCATCTGCCCTTGACGCCTGGCAGCGGTCATCGGTAACGTGGGCCTGACGATCGCGATGGACTTCACGATCCTGGGTAATTCGGCATCCCTCTTCCTCGTTGTGGTGCCCGAGAACATCCAGCGCTGACCATCACATCCTTCGAACCTCGGAGAGACAAGGAGCCTCAGTTCAATGTTGCAGCCATCTTCTGTTCGCCCGTGTGCGTTCCAACGCCTCATGCCAGCGTTGTTGCTGGCCCTCGCCGCGGTGGTCATGCTGTCTCCGCCGGCCAGTGCCCAAGATGTCATGACGGCAGACTCGGCTGCCGTCGTCAAGGCCGCATTCGTTGCGGACCTCGACGTCATGCGGGACAAGTTCATCGGGCTCGCTGAGGCTTTTCCGCAGGACAAATACACGTGGCGTCCCATGGAGGGTGTGCGCTCGGTCTCCGAGGTGCTGATGCTCATTGCCACCGAAGGGTACGGCTTTGCCCCGACCTCACTCGGCGCTGAGGCGGCAATGAGCCGGGAGGAAACCCAGGAACTGCGCGCGGTCACTGACAAGGCGCAGGTGATCGATCATCTGACCAAGGGCTTCGCCTACGCCAAGACCCAGCTCGAGGCGATCGACCCCGCCACGATCACGGGACGATTCGGAAGACGGGAGCGCACGGCCCCAGAGGCCGTCCTCGCCGTGGCCGGGGACATGCACGAGCATCTCGGCCAGCTGATCGCCTATGCGCGCACGAATCAGATCGTGCCGCCGTGGAGTCAGTGAGCGGTCCCAGGGTCGGTCGGTCTGCCCTCCGGAGGCCCGGGCCTGAAGTCTGACCCCGCAACTGGTTCGGTCGGATAGTCCTCTATCTGGAGGTTGCGGCGTGGGCCTCGTCCCTGCGGTGCGCGAGAACTGCACTACTAGGAGCCCGTGGTGAAACCCCCACTACATTCGAGCGGCGAGGCATCCCGCCTGAACGGCGTTGCTCCTCGGTCGCATATGGCCAATATGCTCCCTCGTCGCGCCTTGTCAGGCGGGCGCCTCACCGCTCTCGGTGCTACGCGGGGTTTCACCACGGGCTCCTAGGGTTCGCTCGCCCAGAGGCTTAGAAGGGCATGCGCGCAGTTCGTAACAGATCTCTGTCGACCGCCCGTGTCGGCCTGCTCCTGTCTGTCTGGATGGCGACTGCAACACCCGCGCAGAGCCAGCAGCCGGTGAGCGCGTCTGAACACTCTCTCGCCGGTGCCCGCACCGTCGTACTTCCGTTCCGGAACATCTCTGGCGACACGGACACCGACTGGATCGGTAACGGGATCGCCGAAGTGTTGTCCAGTGATCTCGGGGCCATGGCCGACACCGAGGTGGTCAGTCGGAATGCCCTCACGACTGCGCGGATCGGGCTGGGGCTGCCGGAGGCAGGTGCTCTCAGCCGGACGGATGCACTGGCTGTCGGGCGTCACGCGGGCGCACGCTGGCTGATCGAAGGGGCGTATCAGCGTGTCGGCCCGCAGATCCGCATCACGGCCCAGATTATCGACTGCCCGACAGGCGAGGTTGTACGCGGGACGCGAATCGATGGACTGCTTGAAGGGCTCTTCGCTCTCCAGGATCGAATTCTCCCCGCTCTCGTGTCGCGCGAAGGGATGGTTGCCGCTCCGGTGCAGGCATCGGGCGGCGCGACCCTCCCACCGATCAACGACACTGAATTGGCGCCGCCAGCCGGCTCGATCCCGGCGCGTCCATCGGCCCTGGCGGTGGCTTCGGTGCCAGGCGTCGGTCTGGCGTCGATCCCCGGCGTACCACCCATTCCGATCCATCCGGAAACCATCACTCGAGACGGGTCGGGCAACGCGACGATCCGAGCCGTGCAGCTGACGGCGCCGTTGCGACTGGACGGGCAACTCGACGAGGCGATCTACTCCAGCGTGAGGTCGATTTCGGATTTCATCCAGGTGGAGCCGCTCGCGGGGGTCGCGGCGACGGAGAAGACCGAGGTGTGGGTCAGCTTCGATGACGACAACGTCTACGTCTCCTTTCGCTGCTGGGAATCGAGACCCGATCGGCTTGTGGCCACGGAGATGCGCCGCGACGGCTCGGCGATCTTTGGAGGCGATGACAGCATCCTCTTCATGTTCGACACGTATTACGACCGGCGCAACAGCGTCGCCTTCACTGTCAACGCGCTTGGCGCCCGGATGGACGGACAGGTGACCAACGAGAGCCAGTACAGCGGTGACTGGAATCCGATCTGGGATGTCAGAGCCGGGCGGTTCGAAGATGGGTGGACGCTCGAAGCCGCCGTCCCCTTCAAGTCGCTTCGGTACCGTCCCGGTCGCGAGCAGGTCTGGGGGTTCAACGTCCGCCGTTCCAACCGCTGGAAGAACGAGATCTCGTACCTCACGCGAATTCCGGCGGCGCGCGCCAACCTGGGACACCACCTGGCTTCACTGGCCGCGACACTGGTCGGCCTGGAGGCGCCGTCCGGTTCGAACAACCTGGAAGTCAAGCCGTATGCCACCTCGGACCTCACGACTGACGTTCATGCGTCGCCGCCGACGTCGAACATCCCCGACGCCGACGCCGGAGTTGACGTGAAGTATGGCATCACCCAGAACTTGACGACCGACTTCACCTACAACACCGACTTTGCGCAGGTCGAGGCCGATGAGCAGCAGGTCAACCTGACGCGGTTCAGTCTGTTCTTCCCCGAGAAGCGGGAGTTCTTTCTCGAGAATCAGGGCTTGTTCGGTTTCGGGGGGGTGCCGGTCACGCGCGCCACCGGCGATGTGCCGATCCTCTTCTATAGCCGCCGGATCGGACTCCTGGATCGCCGCAGCGTTCCAATCCGGGCTGGTGGGCGCCTCACAGGGCGGCTGGGTGGCTTCAGCCTCGGCGCGCTCAGCATTCGCACCGACGAAGAGGCCGTCTCCGGCGCGCAGCCAACCAACTTTTCGGTGGTGCGCGTCAGGCGCGATCTGTTGCGACGAAGCGCCATTGGCCTGATCATGACGCACCGATCGGTCCGACCGGAGGGGGAGGGGTCCAACTACGCCTACGGGATCGACGGAACGTTCGCGTTCTTCGACGACCTCAACATCAACACCTACTGGGCACGGACGTACACCGAGGGGCGTCCGAAGGACGACACAAGCTATCGTGCGCAACTCGATTACGCCGGCGACCGTTACGGTGTCCAGGCAGAGCATCTCGCCGTCGGCGAGGACTTCAAGCCGGAAGTCGGCTATGTGAGACGCAATGACCTGCGACGGTCGTTCGGCCTCCTCCGGTTCAGCCCGAGGCCAGCGTTTCTCCAAGCAGTCCGGAAGTTCTCGTGGACCGGATCGATCGCGTACGTCGAGAATGGTGCGGGTCGGCTCGAAACGCGGGAACTGGAGGGTGTGTTCGGGACTGAATTCGAAAGTGGTGATCAGTTGACCCTCGCCTACGTCGACACCTACGAGTTCCTCCCGCGGCGGTCCAGGATCTCTGGGGTGACACTTCCCATCGGCGACTACAACTTCACGACCGGACGGCTCGACTTCAGCTTTGCCCGCAACCGCAAGGTTTCCGGGAACCTTGCGGCGGAGTATGGCACGTTCTACAACGGCCACAAGGCAACGTTCAGCGCCAGTCGGGGCCGAATGAATGTGACGCCACAGTTCTCTGTCGAGCCCTCGTACTCCCTCAGTCGTGTCGACCTCGTCGAGGGGTCGTTCACCACACATCTGCTGGGATCGCGCATCACTTACACGATGTCGCCTTCGATGTTTGCGAGCGCGCTATTGCAGTACAACTCGTCTGACGAATCGATCGCGGCCAACATCCGTTTCCGCTGGGAATATATCCCCGGCAGTGAGCTCTTCGTTGTCTTCAACGAGCAGCGCGACACCGACGCGCGCGTGTTTCCGGCGCTCGCCAACCGTGCCGTGATCGTAAAGATCAACCGCCTGTTCAGGTTTTGAATCGCTGGCGGGACTTCCCCGATGCGTCGCGTCAGCGCCGCCGCATCACGACGATCCGGTTGGAGTTGGTCCCTGCCTGGTTGTTCCGGACGCCCCAGGTATTCGACGTCTTGGTGAACATCTGCTCGTTCACCACCACGCAGACGGCCTCCCACGGCGTCTCCCGCGCCACGTCGGCAACCACCCGGTCGAGCAGCAGCGACCCGCTGCGAATCTCGCCCACCTCGAAAGCGAACACGCTGCCGCGGGATGCGATCGCCGCGACGTTGTAGAGCGTTTCGCGCACGAGAGCCCGCCACGCCTCCAGTCTGCCGGTCTGCGTGATCCCGACCGCCTCGGGATCGATGCCGGCGAACCAGCACCGCATCCAGTTGTCCGCCTTGTAGTTGACGATGTCGAGGAACGGCGGCGACGTGACGGCGAGCTTCACCGGCGGCCCGTCGTAAGCGAACGGCTGGCCGACGGGTTGCTGGAAGAACCCGCGATTCCGTCCCGCGGGCGCCCCGCGCGGCACATCGCGCAGGAGTGAACGAGTCTTGCGTAGGATCAGCTCCGCGACGTCACGGTACTCCGGCCGCTGATTGCGGCGCTCGTTGTTCCTGCGCTGGCGCTCGATCGTCGTCGCCTGGTTGGGCGGCAGCGAGTAGACGGAGAAGAACCCCGGGGAATGCCCCGTCAGCCGGTTGATGGCGACCATCTGGATCCAGCGATCGACCGCGTCGGCCGAGCCAGCCGACCGGCGCTCGCGCAGGTACTCCCGGAGACGGCAGATCTGGTTCAATGTGCGCTCGTGGAAGAACACGTCGAAGCCGTCGGGACGCGCCGCCGGTTCGTCCAGCGAGAGCGCGCTCAGCCGGGCGGCGACCGCCTCCATCGGCGGCGGGTCCAGCCGCGGCTCGAGCAAGACGCGAGACAGCGGATTGACGTCGTTTCCCAGTGTCTGCCGCCCGTGCAGCGCGGCTTCCAGCAGCGTCGTTCCGCGTCCCATGAACGGGTCGAAGACCACGTCACCCGGATTGGTCAGCCGCGTGATGAAGAACCGCGGCAGCTGCGGCTTGAAGCATGCCCGGTAGGAGATCTCGTGCAGGGAGTGCGCGGCCCGCTGCTTCGAAGTCCAGAACTCGTTGGCAAGAACGGGGACGCCCGCGTACTCGTCGACAACCGTTTCCTTGCCGTACCGGCGCCAGCCTTCGAGCTCGCGCACGAATTCGTCGAGGGTGAGGCGTTGATCGGTGGCCGGGGCGAACGCGTATTGGATGCCGGCGAGCGGCAGCGTCATGCCTCGTAGGACTTGATGACGTCGAGGATGGCCTGCTCTTCCTCGGCCCACATCCTCTGAATCATCTGCAGGGCCTCGGTGGCGGTCGGCGCCTGCATGGCGAGGAGCCGGTTCTGCGGACGCAGCAGCCCCCGTTCGACCGCGTGGTCGAGGAACGCGAAGACGTGGTCGAAGTAGCCGTCGACATTGGCGAACACGCACGGCTTCTCATGCATTTCGACCGGTATCTGCGACCACGTCAGGGCCTCGAAGATTTCCTCCAGGGTCCCGAATCCACCGGGCAGGGCCATGCATCCCTGGACGAGCTCCTGCATCCGGTGCTTCCGCTCGTGCATGGTGTTGACTTCGATGATCCGGCTCAGCCCTTCGTGAGCGAGTTCCTGGTACGACAGTTGCCGCGGAATCACGCCGGTGACGAAGCCGCCCGCATCGAGAACGGCGTTGGCAAGGACGCCCATCAGTCCGATTCGCGCGCCGCCGTATACCAGGCCGATGCCTTCGGCGGCCATCATGCGGCCCAGGGCGTCGGCGTCGTCGATGAACTGCTGGTCCCGACCGAGGTTGCCTCCGAGATAGACGCAGATGTTCTTCCCGCTGCGCGGTCCGGAGGACGCGCGGTTGACGTGGGATGCCGGTTCCGGGGCTTCAGACATCGCGGTGGATGGCTCCCATGCTGGCGGTAGGAGCGACATTGTACAGGCGTTTTGCACGCCGTGATCCCGGCTGGCCGGGTCGTCGACTACGCACGGGTAGAATAGGAGCAGAGAGCCTACGGCGAAGCAGCCGCAACAGCAGATCGGGGCCGGCTGGATGGTTCATTGCACCCACCGACGATGACTGCAAGCTCTGAGCCCACCCGGGAAGTTCGCTACGAGCCCGAGGAACACCCACCGCCCGCGCTCGCCCTCGGACTCGGCTTTCAGTTCGCGATGCTCACCGTGGCCGGCATCGTGCTGACCCCGGCCATCGTGGTGCGGGCGGCGGGCGCCGGTGAGGAATTCCTGTCGTGGGCAGCGTTCGCCGCGCTCGCCATCAGCGGCTTCACAACGGTGCTCCAGGCCGTTCGGGTCGGCCGCGTCGGCTCCGGTCACGTGCTGCTGATGGGGACATCGGCGGCGTTTATCGCCGTCTGCGTCACGGCGCTCACGGAGGGCGGTCCGGGTCTGCTGGCAACGCTCGTCACCGTCTCGGCCCTGTTCCAGTTCGGACTGGCGACGAAGTTGTCGCTGCTCCGCCGCGTCCTTACGCCCACGGTGTGCGGCACCGTGATCATGCTGATCCCGGTAACTCTGATGCCGATCATGTTCGGGATGCTGGCCGATGTGCCGGAAGGGTCGTCGCCGGCTGCGGCTCCGGTCAGCGTCATCGTGACGCTGGTGATGACGGTGGCGGTGACGCTCCGCGCTACCGGTTACTGGCGCCTCTGGGCGCCTGTCATAGGGATCGCTGCCGGCTGCGCCGCCGCCGCCACGTTCGGCCTCTACGATTCGCGGCTCGTCGCCGAGGCGGGCTGGGTCGGGCTGCCGGCGGGCGCCTGGCCAGGATTCGACGTCAGCTTCGGCGTCGCGTTCTGGTCGCTTCTGCCCGCGTTCGTGTTCGTGACGCTGATCGGCGCCATAGAGACCATCGGCGACAGCGTTGCCATTCAGCGCGTCTCGCGGCGGAGGCCGCGCGCGACCGACTTCCGCGTCGTGCAGGGCGCGGTCGCCGCCGATGGCGTCGGGAACCTGCTTTCGGGCCTCGCCGCCACGGTGCCGAACACGACCTATTCGTCGAGCGTTTCGGTCACCGACATGACGGGCGTCGCTTCCCGGGCCGTCGGTGTCGCCATCGGCGTCATCTTCCTGGTTCTGGCGTTCCTGCCGAAGTTCATGGCGCTGATTCTCGCGGTGCCGGGCCCGGTGGTCGGTGCCTACACCATCGTGCTGATGAGCACCCTCTTCGTCCTCGGTATGCGGGTGGTCGTCGAGGACGGCGTCGATTACCGAAAGGGTGTCGTGGCGGGCGTCGGCTTCTGGATGGGGATCGGCTTCCAGAACGAGCTGATCTTCGCGGACGCGCTCGGAGCATGGAGTGGGCTGCTGGGCAACGGGATGACGGCGGGCGGCCTCGCGGCGATCCTCATGACACTGTTCCTGGAACTGTCGCGGCCGCGGCCGCACCGCCTCCGGACCGCCCTGAACACCGACGCCTACCCGACCATCGACAAGTTCCTCACGCAGTTCGCCGCCAGCCGCGGCTGGGGCGAGGCGATGACCGACCGGCTCCGCGCCGTCGGCGAGGAGACGCTGCTCACCCTTATCCGGCCCGGCCGGGAAGGCGAGGCCGCCGGGGAACGACGACTGCAGATCAGCGCGCGCAACGACGGCCGGGCCGCGGAACTGGAGTTCGTCGCCGCGACCGACGAGTCGAACATCGAGGATCGGATCGCCGTGCTCGGGGACCGCGTGACCGGTGCGCGGGCCGAAGAGGAAGTCTCGCTTCGGCTGCTCCGCCACCTCGCTTCATCGGTTCGCCATCAGCAGTACCATGAGACGGACGTCGTGACGGTCCGGGTGGAGTCGCCAGCCTAGCCTATTGTGCCGATACTTGCGCCCCGGCGCTCGCACCTGATTCCCCGGACCCGCGACGGCCGGATCGCCACCGTTGCGTTTCTGGCGGTCTTCCTCCTTGCCATGCCGCCGGTGACGCACACGGTGCTCAACCGCACCGAGCCGTGGCTCTTCGGGGCCCCTTTCCTTTACACCGTGCTGCTCGCGGTGTACGTAACGTTGATCGGCATCCTGATCTGGGTCTGGCGCCGACGGGTCTAGCCGCCATGGGTGTTCTGGCCGGCCCCCAACGCAATCTGTCCCGTCAGAGGGGCACCTGATGGAAACCTGGGAAGTCGCGACCGCCCTGATCGCCGCTTATCTGGGCGTGACCCTCCTCCTCGGCGTGCTCGCGAACCGGCGCATGACGGTCGACGTGGAGGACTTCATGCTCTACGGCCGGAAGGCCGGTTTCATTGTCCTCTACCTCACCATCGTCGCAACGTTCCATTCGGCCTTCGCCTTCCTCGGTTCGGCCGGGTTCTTCTACACGCACGGCATCGGCTTCTGGGCGGCGGGCGCGTGGACGGTGCTCGCCGGCGCTATCACCTATGTCCTCGGCACGCGTATCTGGGCGCTTGGCAAGGCGTTCGGCTACGTCACCCCGGCCGACCTGCTGGCGGACTTCTACGAGTCGGAACTCGTGCGGGTCACCGTCGCTCTCGTATCGGTGGTCTTCACCATTCTGTACATCCAGGTTCAGGCGCAGGGGCTCGGCTACATCATCACCGTCGCCACCGGAGGGCGCGTCTCGTTCGAGCTTGGGACGTTGCTGCTGCTGATAGTGGCTGCGTTCTACCTGATCGCGGGCGGGCTGCGGGCGGTCTACTGGACCGACGTGCTGCAGGGGGTCTGGATGTACGCCGCCGTCTGGATCGGCGCGATCGTGCTCTCGTACGAGCTGTTCGGCGGGCCGCTCCAGCTCTGGCGCGAGGTCGCCGCGCAGCGCCCGGACCTGCTCGAACTGCCCGGACCCAACGGGTTCTTTACTCCCGGCATGTGGATCGGGATGACCGTCACGCTGTCGTTCGGCATCATCCTGCAGCCCCACATGCTCATCCGCTACTACACGGCGGTCGACGCGAAGACGCTGAGGGCGCTCGGGGCAACGACGCCGATCTACCTGATGACGCTCTATATCCCGACTGCGCTCGTCGGCCTCGGCGGCGCGGTGGCGATGCCGGACATCGACATCCCCGACCGGATCTTCCCGGAGCTGCTCTTCGCGCACGTCTCGCCATGGCTGACCGGCGCGATCCTGGCCGGCGCCGTCGGCGCCGCGATGTCGACCCTCGACTCCATTCTCCACTCGAACATGACCATCCTCACCCACGACATCTACCGGCGCTACGTGCGTCCCGGCGCCAGCCAGGCGCATTACCTGCAGGTGGGACGGCTGTTCGTGGTGCTGCTCCTCGCCGTCGGGTACGTCCTCACCGTCAGCACCTTCGACCTCCTGGTCGTGCTCATCACGTTGTCGGGTGCCGGCGCCCTCCAGTTGCTGCCGGGTCTGGTCGGCGTCTGCTTCCCGGGCCGCCGGACCCTCACTCGGACGGGAGTCCTTGCCGGCATCGCGGCCGGCCTCGTGGCGCTGTACGTGACGCTGGTAGTGGCGCCGCATCCACTGGGGATGCATGGCGCCATCTGGGGCCTGCTGGTGAACGGCGGGACGGCGCTGCTGGTGTCGGCGTTCACCGCGGCGCCGTCCGCCGGTACGATCGAACGCGTCCACGGCGAGCTGGAAGCGTTCGTCTACGGCGGTTCGGAGCGGAAATCGTCCGGGCCGTCGGCCTGAGGAAGCGCTCACCGAACGATAGCCCCCGCGACCCTTACACTGCCGCGATGTCCGATTCCGAAGGCGTGCCCGGGCCCCCTCCGCAGCGCGTGACCCGCCGGACCGCGCTGCGGTTGGCCGGCCGGGCCGCGCTCGGCGCGATTTCGGCGTCGACCGCCGCTTCGGCTTGCGCGATCCGTTCTCGGGGAACGACTCCGCGGCCAGGCGCGGGCGATCTCGCGCCCGTCGACGTTTCGTGGGATCGCATCATTCGGCGTGTCGTCGGCCTGCGTCCCTATCGGCCGGCCGGTTTCCGGCTCGAAACGGTCCGGATGGGCGACAAGCTCATCATCCACAACTACGGGCACGGTGGCGGCGGCATCACGCTTTCGTGGGGCACCGCCGAACTCGCGGCGCGTGAAGCCGAGGCGGGCGCCGCCGGGGGAGAGCGCCGGGCAGCGGTGCTCGGCTGTGGCGTGGTGGGTCTGGCGACGGCGCGCCTCCTGCAGCTCCGGGGCTGGGCGGTGACGATCTACGCGCGGGACTTGCCACCGCGCACGACCTCCAACGTGGCCGGGGGGCAGTGGACGCCGGCGTCGGTCTTCGACCGCGACGAGGCGACGCCCGCGTTCATGACGCAGTTCGTCGAGGCGAGCCGGATTGCCTACCGTTACTTCCAGGACTTCGTGGGCGCCGGATACGGCGTCCGTTGGATCGACAACTACTACCTGTCGGACGAGGAAGGCGAGAACCGGCTGGTCGGCCTCCTGCCCGACGTCTTCGCGAGTGCGACCCAGCTCCGGCCGGACGAACATCCATTCGCGGCGGCGTCGGCGCTGCGCGTTCGGACGATGCTGATCGAGCCGGCCATCTACCTGAACGCCCTGCTGCGCGACATGCATATCGCCGGGGGAAGCGTCGTGGTGGGCGAGCTGCGCGACCGCCAGGCGGTGGCGGCGCTGCCGGAGCGGATCGTGATCAACTGCACCGGCCTCGGCGCCGCCGCGCTCTTCGACGACGGCCAGCTCCTGCCCGTGAAGGGGCAGTTGACGATCCTGTTTCCGCAGCCGGAGGTCGACTACATCGTGCTTCAGCGCGGGCTGTACATGTTTCCCCGGTCGGACGGCATCCTTCTCGGGGGAACGTTCGAACGCGGAAACAGCAGCCTGGAGGTCGACACGGAAGCGGAACGGCGGATCGTCGAGGGGCACCGCCGACTCTTCGGCAACATGCGCGTGACGTGACGCCGAACGCGTGGGCGGTCGCCGCGACGCTTTCAGCGATAAGATGCCATCGGCATTCGTTCAGACCACGCCAAACGGAGGGAATCCTGTGGATCGGATTAAGGAATACGAAGCCATCGCCGACGCGTATGCGGAGTCCATGCGGCTCCCGTTCCGGGACGCGGTCGAGCAGCAGACCCTCCGGGAGCTGCTCGGAGACCTCTCCGGCGCGAACGCACTGGACATGGCCTGCGGCGACGGGTTCTACACGCGATGGCTCAAGCGGGCCGGGGCGTCGAAGGCAACCGGCGTGGACGTCTCCGCGGAAATGATCCGGAGGGCGGAAGGGGAGGAGCGACGCAATCCGCTCGGCTGCGAGTACACGGAATCGGACATTGCAGCTTTCTCCCTGTCCCAGCCGGTCGACGTGGCTATTGCGATGTACTCGCTCGGTTATGCCAGCAACGGCGAGCAGCTCCGGCGGTTCTGCAAGGCGTGTCACGACGCTTTGCGCCGGGGCGGGCGGTTCGTAGGCCTCAACGACAACGTCCGGAATCCACCTCCCGCAAGCGCTACGTGCAGGAAATACGGACTCGAGAGAACGTGCGCGACTCCGCCGTCCGAGGGAGACACCGTTCGCTACTCGTTTGCCAATTCGGACGGACGGCAGTTCGAGGTGCAGAACTTCTATCTGAAGCCGGAGACGTATGAAGATGCCTTCCGCGCGGCCGGATTTCTCGAATTCCGATGGGTCGACGTCTCGTTGCAGCCGTCCGAGCGCCGCAATGCGTTCTGGGACGACTTCCTGGCCCATCCGCCCATCGTCGGGTTTGCCGCGTCCAGATAGCGGACGCTACCGGCGTCGCGACACCTTCGTCCGCGGGGGTTACTCGTAGTCGGCCGCGTCCATCGAAAAGGCGACGATCTCCTCGTCGTTGCGCGTATAGATGTGCCGGTTCGCGTAGGCCGGGTGCACCCAGTTGACGAACCGAAGCTCGCGGCGGTTGCCGGGCGGGGATGTCGGAGCGATGAGATTGGTGCGGCTCACCTCTTCGTAGCCTTCGGGGCTGAGGCGCGCGATGATCAGCTCGCCGCGGTCGTTGTTGATGAGCACGCGGTTGCCGTTCCGCACCAAGTGGCCGGATGCCCAGCGGCGCCGCTCGACGATTGCCTCCTGGGTTTCCCAGAGGCGCTCCCCGGTCGTCGCGTTCAGGCAGCGGAGCTGGCCGTAGCTGCCGATGCCGTAGATGTAGCCGTCCTCGATGATCGGCGTGGCCAGAACGGCGTGGAGGCCGTCGGTGCGGATCTCGCTGTTGCTGGATCCCTTCCACGCCATGGTGGCGTCGGGCCGATCCTGGTTGAGGGTCAGCATCATCGGACCGTCGTAGAACGTGGTGAAGAAGAGCTGCGCGCCCACCTGCACGGGGGCCGCCACGGTCATCGACCCGCCGACGAGGTACGGCTGCCGCCAGTAGACCTCGCCGGTGACCGGGTCGAGCGACGCCACCTCTTCCGGGTTCCAGACGATGAGCTGCCGAGCGCCGCCCGCCTCGATGATGATTGGCTGGGCGACTCCGAGATCCTCGTCGCTCGGCAGCGCCCGCCAGATCTCCTCGCCCGTGAGCTTGTCGAAGGCCACCACCCGCGCGTCCGGCCGGCCGCCGACGAAGCAGATGAGCCGTTCCCCGTCCACCAGCGGCGCGCTGGCGAAGCCCCAGTCGAAACCCCACTGCATCCGGTCCGCGCCGTAGTCGTCCCCGTAGTGCTTGCGCCACAGGAGCTCGCCGGTGTCGACGCGCAGGGCGGAGAGCGTCCCGGTGCGACCGAGGATGTAAACGCGGTCGTCGTCAACCGTCGGCGTCGCGCCCGGGCCCACTTCCCATTGCACGCCGGCGTAATCCGCCTCCCACGCCTGGACCCACAGCACCTCGCCCGTCGCCTCGTCGAACGCCAGGGCGCGTTCGGTGCCGCGCATGCCGTCGGTCGGTTCCCAGTCGGTCGCGAACACCCGTCCGTCGGCCACCGCCGGCCCCGAGAACCCCGCCTTGATCGGCGTCCGCCAGCGGACCTTGAGTCCCTCGGCCGGAAACGACTCGATCAGGCCGGTCTCGCGCCACTCGCCCCGACGGCCCTCGCCGCGGAACTCCGGCCAGTCGTCGGCGCCGACCTCCCCCGCGCCGCCCGCAAACACCAACAGGCAGCCGATCGCCGCCGCACGCCACGTCTTCATAGTGTTGTCCTCGTCGCCGTCAGCGGCCTTCCAGTTCCGCGAAGATCGCTTCGACGTTCGCCCGCGCCTGCTCCATGTCGTACTCGGCGTAGCGTTCCGGCAGATCGAGACTCGCAGCCGCCTCGTCGACGCTCCGGCCCGCCTCCCAGGAAGCGCGCACGGCGGCGAGGAAGTCACGGTTGAACTCGGCATACTCCCGCAGGTCGTCCCAGGTCATCCGTCCGGTCCGTGCGCGCGTCGCGTCGCGGTCGCGCCGGCCCCGCCCGGCATAGGTCGTCGGGAGCGGACCGTGGGCGGTGATGACCCGGTTCACTCCGTCGATGGTCGCCACCGCTCTCTCCAGCGTCTCCGGGAAGGCGACGCCGCTGCCGCCGTTGGCGGTGTCGATGACCGGCGCCGCCTTGTCCGGGAACAGCGCTCCCAGATACGCGGTCCGCTTCTCCGGGAAGACGACCACGATGTCGCCGTCAGTGTGGGCGGGACCGAAGTAGTACAGCTCGATGCGGTCGAGGTCTTCGAGCAGCCCGAAGCGGTCGGAAAAGGTGGTGGTCGGCAGTCCGGGCGCGCCGCCGGCGAACAGATGCATGCGGGCCATGTTCGCGCGAGTGTTCTCGTGCGCGATGATCTCGACCACGTCCGGGAACTCGCCGTTGGCGCCGGTGTGATCGAAATCCGCGTGGGTGTTGATGATGGTCGTCACCGGCAGGTCGGTGACCTGGTAGATGGCGTCGAGCACCGGCTGCCCCCAGCCCGGCAGCTTGGTCCCGACGAGGATGACCCCGCCGTTGATCTCGTCGATGAGGGCCAGACCGTTCGCGCCGCCGTCCCCGAGGTGGTACAGCGTGTCGCGGACGTTGAGGGTGTCGATCCGGATGAACCGCTCTTCCTGTTCCTGCGCGCGCCCGCTGTCGACGGCGAGCGCCAGCAGGCAGGCGGCGGCCAGCGCGGTCCGCACGATCCACCGTTTCATGGAATCCCTCCTCCCATGCCGGCCCGAAGCTTGTCCGCGAACGCGCGAACGTGCACCATCATACGGCCGTCGCGTTTTCGGCAGCGCGAGCAATGGTGACTGTACGCCCGGAGCGCCCCGAGGACATTCCACGGATCCGCCTCGTCAACGAACGGGCGTTCGGGCAGCCTGGCGAAGCAGCGCTGGTCGACGACATCCGAGCGCGTGGCGGGTGGATGATCTCCTTGGTCGCCGTCGACGGCGGCAGGCTCGTAGGGCACATCCTCTTCACGCCGGTGACGATCAGTGCGCCGGATCGCGTTCACGAGGCGGTCGGGCTCGCCCCGATGGCTGTCGATCCCGACTGCCAGCGTCGCGGTATCGGCAGCAGCCTGGTTGCGCAGGGCCTCGATCGCTGCCGTGAAGCGGGATACCGGATTGCCGTCGTGCTCGGCCATCCGACGTACTATCCCCGGTTCGGCTTCGTCCCCGCCAGCTTGCACGGCATTCGCTTCGAACTCGACGTGCCGGACGAGGCCTTCATGGTCATCGAGCTCCAGCCGGGCGCACTCCAGGGCTGTAACGGGATGGCGCGCTATCTGCCGGAGTTCATGAAGCTGTGAATGCCGGGGTAGGAGAGTGGCAAACCCTGATCAAGGAGACCGCCTTTGAGCGACGCCCAGGACTTCCCCGGACCTAAAGATTCCGATTGCGGAATTCTCCATCGGTTTCGGGCCGAAGCTGGTCGGCCGGAAGTGGGGGGAGACCACCTACCGAATCTCGGCGGTTCCGATCGGGGGATACGTGTTGCCGGCGCTCGATGAGCGTGGATTGCGCGAGCATGCGGTCTCCAATCGCATCCTGTTCGCCTTGGGAGGACCGTTCGCCAACGTCGTTGCCGCCTTCACCGGTCTGCTTGCCCTCGGCGTCATCGAGCTTGGGTTGGACGCGGGCGAGGCCGCCGTTTTCGCGACGACCGGGGTCTGGACGAGCCTGGAGCAGATAGCGGCCGCCCTGCCCACCCTGCTTACCGAGCCGAGTCAACTCAGCGGAATCGTCGGTATCGTGGCGATTGGAGGCTCGCAGTTCGGTTCAACCGTCGCCGGCCTTCTGACGTTTTCTGTGTTCATCAACCTGAACTTGGCGGTGCTGAATCTTCTCCCGCTGCCACCCCTCGACGGCGGACGCATTCTGTTCTGTCTACTCGAGAAGATCTATCGGCCTCTGACCCGGATCCAGATGCCGGTCACTCTGGCCGGGTGGGCGTTCGTCCTGGGGCTGATGGTCTACGCTACGATTCAGGACGTCGGAAGAATCGCCGACGGTCTATTCGCCTAACTTCACGGACTTGGTAGCTTATCGAGTGTGGGCCGATGACGACCGCGGCCGGGCACGCAAGCTAACTCTGGGCACAGAGCGACCGGCTGCACGGGTCAAGGTCGAAAAAGCCCAAGAGTAAGCCCTTTCGTTGGTGAAAAGGGTCTTGGAGGATGGCGCGCCCGACAGGATTCGAACCTGTGGCCTTCGGCTCCGGAGGCCGAACCATAAACGCGCAAACTGTATAATATCAACTGTTTGCAGACCGCGCTAACTTTTTTAGATAACTTTTAGGAGCCCGATCTGTTTTTTGGGCACGAACTGCGCCGGTTTACGATCCGCCAAGTCCGCCTCGAAGACCGCCGCCGCGGCCCCGCATTGCCTCCGGCACATGCCCCAGAGTAAACCGCTCCGTCATCCGCGAATCCGAGTGGCCCAGCACGTCCTTAACGAGCCGCGTGTCCCCGGCGGCGCGGTACAGTGCCGTGTCGGAGATCGTAGGGGCGCACCCCGCGGAGCCTGATCCGCACGGCGGCGCCGATGAACGCGCGCCGGACTGAGGACGTCGAGAAGCAATCCATCGTCCAGCGTGGGGGACGAGAGTTCAGCCGTCGCCAGCCGCAGCAGCAACCTCCTCGAGCCTAGCCAGGGTGTTCAGGAAAGCGGTTCGGACGTACTCCCTTTGGGCATCGTCCAACGGCGCGCCGCCGATTGCTGTTCTCGACTTCGCCAAGAGACGACCGTCGATCGCTCTTGGCCGCAGGCCGGTCTGTCGAATCTGGCGGATCAACGTCTCGCGGTCAGCCGCAGGAATGTCCTCTGCCTCGTCACGAGCCACCTGGGCGAGTTCCCTGTCTACGTCTTCGGGCGTGAGAGGTGCGGCCGCTTCAGCAGCTTCCAGCTGAGGTCGCGGCGTACAGGTCAAGAAGGGATGCAGGTCGTCTTCTCCCCATTCCGAACGCTCGTCCGCTTCTTGAACAAGCAGTTCAGACTGGCTGTTGACTACGCCGCGTATGCCGAGGAGATGAACCCGCACCCCGTGCTCTTGGGCCTGCAAGACGCCCACTCTCATGTCCTCGTCGCCAGACAACAGCACGCACTGCGCCATCGCGCGGTTACGTGCCAGCGCTATCATGTCTGTCACCAGGAGGGAGTCGACGCCCTTCTGCTGACCCTGCCTGTTCACAATGCCCAGCCTGACCTTGATGTTCGCGTGTCGGGCCAGTGTGCGGTGCTGGTCGGATGGCTCCCCGGCGGTCCCGTCGTACCAGTAAATCCTGAGCAGTGGAAGCTGCCGGGATGCTCTCGTGGCGACGGTCGTCAGCGCATCCACGACTCTGTCGGCGTTGAGCCGCATTTCACTCCGCTGCAGCTTACTACCGGTCAGGAGCGTTGAACCCTGGGCGAACAAGTAGCCAGCGTCTACGAAGACAGCAACGTAGTCCATCAGCGGATCCTCGGCCGTACAGTAAAGGGGCTCCCTAGGGAGCCCCCATTGGAAACCGTCTGCCCATTGTATGGTAATGGGTGTCGGGCAGATGGCTGCGTGCAACCGACCGCTTGGCGGCGAAGCTGCACGGTATATTGGGCCACAACTCGATTCTCGTTGTCAACCCGCGTTCAGGCGCGCCGCCGCCGGTCGTCGTCGCTGGCTCGCGGTCGGCGGATCGGCTGGAGCCGTTGCAGGCTCAGGCTGTGGCGTCTCAGACTCGACTTTCCGGCCGGCGCCCGGCACGATCGGGGCCGTTTCCCGGTCGGCCAACTGCTTCTCGAAGACCGCCGTCGCGGCCCGCATCGCCTCCGGCACGTGCCCCAGAGTATACCTCTCCGTCATCCGCGAGTCCGAGTGTCCCAGCATGTCCTTGACGAGCCGCGTGTCCCCGCCGGCGCGGTACAGCGCCGTGCCGTAGCTGTGCCGGAGATCGTAGGGGCGCACCCCGCGGAGCCCGATCCGCTCGGCCGCCCGGATGAACGCGCGCCGGACCGAGGACGTCGAGAAGGGGCCGATCGCCCCCAGCGACTCCAGATCCTCCAGCGCCTCGACGGCGGGCCTGCTCAGCGGGATCGTCCGCGTCCGGCCGCCCTTTCCCGTCAACACGACGAGCGTCTGCGTTGTCCTATCCAGGTGGTCCGGCCGGTAGCGCATCAGTTCGCTGGGCCGCATCCCGGTGAACGCGAGAACGCGACACCGTGCCTTCGCCGCAGATCCGTTGACGCGCGGGCGTCCCTTGACGGTCGCCCTGCCCTGATCCGACATGGACTCCAGGATGCGCAGGACGGCGTCGTACGAGAGTCCGCGCGCTTCCGGCGCCGGGTTCGGGAAGGGCGCGACCTCCCGCACCGGATTGGGGGCGTCGCGCCCGTCGAGGGTCTTGTACAGAGAGAAGAGCGCCTGACGATAGTGGTTGCAGGTCGATGCGCCGTGGGTCCGGCGCAGGTCCGCAAGCGCGGCCCGGACGTCGGACGTCGCAATGGCATGGCGCCGAAGGTGGCCGAGCCGCTCCGCCCACCACTCCAGTTGCTGGCGCCGCTCGGCCACCAGCCGCGGCCGATCCGCGATCTGTCGGAGGAAGGGCTCGATATCGGCCGCGAGCGTCCCGACGGCGCGGTTCGTCAGCCCCAGCGACACGCGGGTGTCCGCGCGCCATCGCCGGACCGCGTCCAGCGATGTGCCGGCCGGAAACCGCTTGAAGCGCAACTGCCCGTTGGCGCGGACGTAAGCCTGAATCCGACCGTTCGTATCACGCCGAATGCCGGGTTCACGGTGAGTTCGCATCGTCAAGGAACGCCCGAATGTCGCTCTCGGAGCACCCGGCCTGGGCGAGTGCCGACGGCGGGCATGTCTCGCCGAGGCTGTTTCGCATCGGCACGGAGAGCCAAGCCACGTCGAGTGTCGCGGTCATGCGGCCGCCCAAGGATCGACGACCTCGATTCCGACGTCGTCAAAGTCCCGAACGTTGCGCGTCGCCAGCTCCATGCGGCGGGAGCGAGCGATGGCTGCGATCTGGCAGTCAGCCGGGCCGACGGGGCGGCCGGCTGAACGGCGCATGGCGGCGATGTCCGCGTATGCGCGCGCCGCGCCGCTGTCGAACGGCAGGACGCGACCATCGAAAGCCTCGCCCAGCATCCTCTCGATATCCGATATCAGAGTGTCCCGGCGCTGGCCCGTCGGCAAGATGGCCACGCCATAGCGCAACTCCGCTTCGCCGACCGCGGAGAAGAACAGGTCTTCCAGGCGGTGGCCGGCTGCCCACACCGCGACAACCGGGTCTGGCACCTTGCGCATCAGTTCGGATACGACGTTCGTGTCCAGCAGCACAGTCATGGCCGCGGGCTCAGTCGAAGGAAGGCGGTTCACGTCCGGGCTCGCGCGGCGGCAACTCCAGGTCCACGCCGTTGGCCGGGCCGAAGTGCGAGCGGATGATGGTTGTCAGATTCCGGGAACTCGGCTTGCGCCCTACGACATTGCGCAGGATCAGCCGCGCTTCCTCTTCCATGGAGCGGCCATTGTCCGCCGCCCGCACGCGCAGCCGGGTCTTGACGTCGTTGTCGAGGTTGCGAATCGTGATGCTCGCCATCTGTCACGCCCTCCGTTCGTCCGGGAGCTTAACCCAAATAGCGATTTCGTTGCAATCAGTATGCTGCGATTGCATGCGACTCACCGAGCGGTGGCAACGGAGCCGACGGAGACTGCCGGGTTCGATGCGGTTTCTCGTCATCTGAAGGTTCTGGCCGTCCACCTGACCTCGCCGACGATTTCGGCGTCAGGCGGCCACGGGCGGTTCGGCCAGATCAGCTTGTCCGGGTTGTCGCTGACGAGTTGCCAGACACCCGCCGGGTCCCTGCCCGCGCGATTGACGACGAGACCATCCCCGGTGCGCACGACGTAGATGTGGCCGAGGTGCCGGCGACGGCTGGCGTGGTTGACGAGGATCGAGCAGCCGTCTGCCAGCGTCGGCTCCATGGACTCTCCGATGACCCCGATAACGCGGCAATTGCGGGCGACGAGCCCGTGTCGGGCCAGCCACGTCATTCGGAACTTGAGGCGTCCGGTCACGGGCTCGTTGTAGGCGACGGCGCCGCCGCCCGCGGACGTGGCCAGCGCGTAGACACCGACGTAGTCGCCGTCGTCGTGGGATGCGCCGCGCGCATTCCGGTCATCGAGAAGTTGTCCACCAGTGGCGGCGGCGAGGGCGCGTGCCAGCTTCTCGGCGGGGGTCGGGTCCTCGGTGAGTCCTTCGAGGTAGTCGGTCGACACGTCGAGCATCCTTGCGGCGGTGGCCAGCCTGTCGACCCGAAGGCGGGACTTTCCGTGCTCGACCATGGAGATTGCTTCTCGGGTAAGGGCGATCTTGGCGGCGAGCTGGGCCTGGCTGAAGCCCCGGAGCGCGCGCGCGGCGCGCAGGCGCTGTCCGACGATGTTCACGTGCCAATGATAATCACTGATTACATTTGACTAGTAACTTCGGGTGTCTCTAGATTCCTGGAGGCACCAATGGTCAGTCCCACGCAGGCAATCGGCGCTCGGATCGCGACGCTGAGGCTGTCGCAGCGCAAGCTCGCGGCGATGCTCGGCGTCAGTCAGCCCGCCCTGAACGGGTGGCTCAACGGCCACACCCAGCCGCCGACCGGATTCGCAGAGCAGGCCACCGAGATCCTGAACGTGGTGGAGGAAGCGGAACGCGCCGCGGACGCGGCGCGAGAGCAGGTTCTGGCACGAGTGCGTGAGCTACAGCCGTGCTTGATCGGAGCGCGCGCGCGGCGGCACGCGGAGGCCCGCGGCAATGGGGATTCGTGCGGCCCGGATGTCGCGCCGGACGAGTTGCCCGACGTGTTGTTCCTGGAGGATCTGGCGGCGCTGCTGCGCTGCCACCCCAAGACGATCAAGCGCCGACTTGAGGCGCACGTCTTTCCGGTGGCGCCGATGTCTGGCATCGACAGACGCCCGCGATGGAGCAAGGCAACCGTGTTGCGGTGGCTCGCGGCCGGCGGGGCGGGGCGCAAGCCCGCCCAGAGAAGGTGGATGCGATGAGCGCCCAGCGATGCGGACGGGACTCGGGTGGTAGCTCCCGGCGCACGTGGTGCGAGGGCGAACAGCCACGGCTGCGTTTCGAGAGCGTGGTCAACGCTGATGTCAGCGAGCGGCTGCCGGCGGACGCGCGGCAGAAGGGCGCCGGATCGCGACGATCCGACGCGCCGTGGCGTGAAGTGGACGCGGGAACGGGCGCCCCGGAATTCGTCTGTCCCGAGTGCTGGTCGGAGATGGCGGCGCGCGTGCGGGGCCGTTCCGGCGTCGAGGTGCGCGTGCTCGATGAGCGGCCGGGATGGGCGCGCTGCGCGGCGTGCGACCCGGAGCGGGTGTGCTGATGGTCGATGCGGACACGTCGTTCGGACGTGCGCTCACACGCGCGTCGGGAGTAGGTGGCGATGCCAGCTGATCGATTCCTGCACGCCCGGCTCGGCCATTCGGCGAGGGTGTCGAGCCTGACGGATCTGGAGTATCGGGTGTGGACGACGTACCTGCTCGGTGCGGACGACTTCGGCGTGATGCGGGCGGAGGCGGTCGCGTTCCAGGCGGCGCACGACGCGCTGAGCCGGCGGCCGGCCAAGGCGATTGGCGGGTGCATCGAGCGCCTGGTGAAGGTGGGCTTGGTGGCTGCGTTCGTCCACCAGGGCGCGCGCTACCTCTATCAGGTCGATTGGCAGGACTTCCAGCGGGTGCGGTACCCGCTTCGCACGCTCCATCCGCTGCCGGCTGCGGCGGAGGTGAGCCCGAAGACGCGATATCTGTGGTCGGTGCATCCGGGCGGCGTGAAGGTGCCGGCGTTCCCGAAGGCATCCGGCTCGACCCTGCCGTTCGTCAGGAAGCACTCGCGAGAGACGCCAGCCGCGCACGAAGCCGGTCCGCGTTCCGGCGCGTTGCCGGAGGATTCCCGAAAGATTTCGGAGACTTTCCCGGAAAATTCCCGGAATTTTGCGGGAACTTTCCCGTCTCACGCGCGCGGCTGCGAAACGGCTAATGGCTTACGGCTTACGGCTAATCCGGAAGAGGGGGGTGCGGGGGGAGAGGGTCCGGACACCGTGGCGGCGCGGGCGGCGGCGTTCGTCGAGCGGTATCGGGTGGAGCTGTATCCGCGGCATCGGGGCGTGGCGTATGCGCCGACGCGCGCGGTTGAGGCGTCGGACGCGGAGTCGGCGCGCCGTCTGTGCGCGACCTACGACGCGGTGGAGCTGGAGCGGCTGACGGAGCGATTCCTGGCGACCGAGGGGGACCGGTTCCTGGAGGGCCGGACCCGGACGGTGTCGATGCTGCTGTCGATGGCCCCGGCGCTGGCCGAGCGGCTCCAGGCGGGTTCACGCGGCGGCGAGGCGCGGTCGGCAGATCCGCGCGCGGCGTACGACGCGGTCATCGAGCGAGCGCGGCCATGACGGCGGGATGCGAGCGGTGCCGGCGGACGCCGGGCTGGTTGGAGACGCGGGTCGGGGGCGTCGAGCGGTTGCGGCGCTGCGTGTGCTGGGAGCGTGCCCACGGCTTCCCGCCGTCGGTGCCGAGAGAGTTCCGGGACGCGCGGTGGGCGACATGGCAGGAGACGGCGGACAACCGGCATGCGCTGGGCGTGGCGCGGCATCTGCTGGCCGCCGGGGGCGAGGAGCCGGACCTGTTCCTGTGCGGTCCGGTGGGCAGCGGGAAGACGCGCCTGGCGTGCACCGTGCTCAACGAGGCGTGGCAGTCGGAGCGGCCGTCGGCGGAGTTCGTGCGGGTGCCGATGCTGCTCTACCGGCTCCAGCCGCGGGCCGACGCGGATCCGTTCGAGATGTTCGATCGGCTGATTGGGAGGGAGTTGCTGGTGCTGGACGACCTCGGCGCGGAGCGCGAGGCGGCGACGGACTACACGAGGCGGACGCTCCTGATGTTGTACGAGGCGCGGCACGACGCGGGGCGGCGGACCATCTGGACGTCGAACAGGACGCCGCGCGCGATTGGCGAGTTCATGGGCGACGACCGGCTGGCAAGCCGGATCGCCGGCCGGTGCCGCGTCGTTGCCCTAGAGGGCAGCGACTGGCGGCTGCAGGAGGCCGAGCCGCACGGGTCGGCGGGCGAGGTCGGCGGCGCGGAGCGGGGCGCTGCGGGGTCGGCGTGATGCGAGAGCCCTGGAGTCCGTCCGACGCCGCGCTGTCGCGCACGGCTCTGACCGCGTTCATGGGGGACGACCGGCTGGCGAGCCGGATCGCGGGCAGGTGTCAGGTGGTCGGGCTGGAGGGGCGGGACCGGCGGTACGCCCGTCCGCGTCTCGTTCCCCTCAGCCGCCAGTGGGCGCGAGAGCGGACCGGGTGACGGCCCGGGCACGAGACGTGGAGGGACAGGACGATGACACGACGAAAGGAGCCAGACGATGGCCATTCGTGACCAGGGCACCGTGGACGGCATCCCGGCGGTTGAGGTCGAGACCGCCGAGGAACTGACGCAGGTCCTCATCCCCGGCGTGTACGTGCGCGCGCCGCGCGAGGTGCTCGCCGCGTGCGGGTGGACGGACACCGAGAACTCCGATCTCCCGGAAATCGTGGCCGGGGCCGACTGGCGCGACGACGCGTGGATCGCCCAGGGGGGCGACTAGTCATGCCGTGGGGTCGAAGAAAACCGCCGGCTGACAAGCCGCGCTGGAACCAGGACGACTATCACAAGGAGTTTGCCGGCAAGCTCAAGGAGCAGATCGCGCAGGGCGTCGCGCCGTGGCAGAAGCCGTGTCCACCATGTCTCTTCAGCGTGAGTCGTCCGATAATGTCCCATACCGTCCATAACTATCTAATTTATAGATAGTTAGTACAGTGCATCTTGGCTTGACACAAGCCAGAGCAACCTATAACATCCACTACGTTCCACCACATAACGGTGGAAATAATGGTGAAAAGGATGCTGCCGACTCACCCCCCCACGCGCCAGCCCGAACACGCCCTCTCGACCGCCCGAGTTCGCACCATCGCCGCGGCCGGCCGGTATTGCGACGGCCAGGGCTTGTACCTCGACGTCCAGCCGTCCGGCAGCCGGAGTTGGGTCCAGCGGATCGCCATCCGCGGACGCCGCCGCGAACTCGGGCTCGGCGGCTTCCCGCTAGTCTCACTCAAGGAGGCCCGCGCGCTCGCCTTCGCCAACCGCAAGCTCGCCCGCGCCGGTGGCGACCCGCTCGCCGAGAAGCGCCGTCTCCAGCGCACGCCGACCTTCGCCGCCGCCGCCGAGCAGGTCTGGACCCAGATGCAGCCCGGCTGGCGCAATCCGAAGTACGGCAAGGATTGGATGTCGAGCATGACGCGGTTCGCGTTCCCGCGCATTGGTCAGCTGCCGGTCTCCGAGGTGACGAGCGCCGACGTGATCGAGACGCTGCGGCCCGTCTGGCATGTCCGCCCGGCGACGGCGCGGCGGGTGCGCGAACGCATCAGCACGGTGATGGAATGGGCCGTGGCGATGGACCTGCGAGCCGACAACCCGTGCGACCGCATCGGGCCGGTCCTGGGCCCGCAGCAGAATCTGGTCCAGCACATGCGGGCGCTGCCCCATCGCGACGTGGCGGCGGCCATCGGCGCGGTGCAGGCGTCGGGGGCTCCGCCCGTGGTGAAGCTCGCCTTCGAGTTCCTCGTGCTCACGGCGGCGCGATCCGGTGAGGTCCGCGGGGCGCAGTGGGCCGAGGTCGACGCGGAGAACCACGTCTGGACCATCCCGGCCACGCGCACGAAGGCCAAGCGGGAACACCGGGTTCCCCTGTGCCGGCGTGCCGCACAGATCCTCGACGCGGCGCGCGCGCTCGGCGACGGCCATGCGCTGGTGTTCCCGAGCGGGCGCGGGAAGCGGCTGGCCGATATGGCGCTGTCGGGGCTGCTCAGGGACCTGGCGATCGGCGGCGTCCCGCACGGCTTTCGTTCGAGCTTCCGGGACTGGACGGCCGAGGAGACCAATCACCCGCGCGAGGTCGTCGAGGCGGCGCTCGCGCACGTGGTCCAGAATAAGGTCGAAGCCGCCTATGCCCGCTCGGACCTGTTCGAGCGGCGGCGCCGGCTGATGGACGATTGGGCGGCGTATCTCAGTGGAACACACGGAGCCCGCCCGACTCCCGCCGCCATCGGTCGTACGTCTGCTCACTGACCCCGAGCTGTTCGCGCACAACGCGCACAGCTACGGTGGTAGGAGTTCCGTTGCACGGCGAGGAAGGTGACGATGCCGCACACGATCGTGGGCCGCGACCGCTGGACGCTCTCACTCCACTTCATGTTTTTGGAGACGGTCGATCCCGAGCTGATGATCGTGCATCCGATGGGCCTCCTCATCATGTACGTGCGCGGCGATCGCGCGCTGGTGACCGGATGACGACGAGCCCCGCCCCGGAGACACCGCGCCCCGTCACGGTCCCGACGTTGCAGGACCGCGCGCGTGTGCTTGAACCCCTCGGCTGGAGCGGCCGAAAGGCCGAATGGATCGCGCTCGTCGCGCTGCATACCGGCGTCTTTACGCGGTCGCAATGGTGCTATTTTTTCGACGGCGCGAACCGCGAAGCAGCGCGCGTATTCGTGCGCTCGCTCATCGACAAGCAGCTCGCCATCGAGGACGAGCGGGCCATCTTCCCCGGCGGCGCGCGCGCCGTCCTGCTCACCGGGAAAGCCCTCTATCGGGCGCTGGGCATCCCCGACGTGCGGCACCGTCGGGGCAAGAACGCGACCACGCACATCCTCATGCGCCGGTTGCTCTCGCTCGATTACCTCATCGAGCGGCCGACCCTCGGATGGCTCCCGACGGAGGCCGATAAAGTTCGGCGGTTCGAGGCGCTCGGCATCGACCGGGCCGTGTTGCCGTACCGGAAATATGGTGAGGGTGAGAAGGGCCAGCCGCGCTACTTTGCGCTGAAACTTCCGATCGCCATAGACGAGCGGGCGGCGACGTTCGTGTACGTGGACGCCGGCCAGTCCACCGATAGCGAGCTGCGCGCGTGGGGCGTGGCCCACGCGCCCCTGTGGGCCGCGCTCCGGGCGCGGACGTTCGCCGTGCACGTCGTCGCTGTCGGCACGGGTGTTGACGCCGCGGAACGCGCCGCGCCCGTCCTGAAACGTTGGACCCAGGACGGCGAGGGCCAGGGCGCGGCGGACCCGGTCGGGCCGACCAAGGCCGACCCGGACATCCGCCAGGAAATCGCCCGGCTCGAGGACGCGATCAGCGGCGGCAATCGTGAACTCATGCGCGCGGCCGGCGGGTTCGACAAGGCGGCCGATCGTCTCGTCTTCTTGCAACAACTCCCCGACGGCACGCCCACCAAGGCGACCGCGCGAGGGGCGATTGACCGCTTCACAATCTGGCCCACCGTCCGGCTGACCACGCCCGAGGTGGCGATCTGATGGTGCCCCGTCTTCTGGACCGTTCCGGGGTCGAAGCGCAGGGCGATGCCGGGGGCGAGCAAAATCTGACACGGACACAGGGGGGGGTGTCCCAAAGACAGCAGGGGGGGTGTCCCATCCCCCCCTTCCATTTGTCGCTGTCGTTGTTTGGCTTTTCGTCCTAAGACCGGCCGACCCGAACCGCGTCAGCGGAGAGGGACGTGACGGGAGCGACCCCCCCTTTTGTGCCGCTGGCGCGGCACGGCGAATGGGTGGTGTCAGGCACGGTGTCAGGCACCGTGTCAGCCCCCCCTCGCCTTCGGGGAGGTCGCTCCTGATCAACGACAATTATTTTTGCCGGTTGCCGAGGACGGGATTGGCCGGTTCATGGGTGATGGTGGCAGCGTGTGAGACTGTCCGTTTTCCTTGCGGAGGACGGGTTGGTCACGAATGCACAGGTTCGGCGATTGCGCGAGAAACGGATGTCCGGAAAGACATTGGCGGCAGCGGCGGCGGCGGCCGGGATGAGCGAGCGGACGGCGCGCACGTGGCAGCGCGGGGCGTTGCCGTCGACGGCGAAGGCGCCGCGGACGTGGCGGACGCGGGAGGACCCGTTCGCCGATGTGTGGCAGTCGGAGGTCGTGCCGCAGCTGGTGGCCGATACCGACGGCCGGCTGCAGGCGCTGACGCTGTTCAAAGTGCTGTGCCGACGGCATCCGGGTCGCTTTCAGGCGGGGCAGCTACGGACGCTACAGCGGCGGGTCCGCGATTGGCGGGTGCAGTACGGCCCGGACCGCGAGGTGTACTTCGAGCAGGTGGCGGTTCCGGGTCGGGAAGCGGCGTTCGACTTCACCGACGCGAGCGACCTGGGCGTGACGATACGGGGCGTGGCGTTCCCGCATCTGCTGTTCGAGTGGGTGCTGAGCTACAGCAAGTGGACGTATGTGGGGCTGGCGCTGAGCGAGACGTTCGAGGCGTTGGTGTCGGGCCTGCAGGGCGCGTTGTGGATGCTGGGCGCGGTCCCGGCAGTGCTGCGACACGACAACCTGTCGGCGGCGACGCACGAGCTGAAGCGTAGCGGTGGGCGCCAGCTGACGGCGCGGTTTCAGCAGGTGATGGACCACTACGGGCTGCGCTCGTCGCGGATCCAGCCGGGGAAACCGCACGAGAACGGCGTGGCCGAGCAGGCACACTTCCGGACGAAGACGGCCATCGAGCAAGCGTTGCTGCTGCGGGGCGACAGAGATTTCGCGGACGAGTCGGCGTACCTGCGCTTCGTGCGGGCGGTCCTCGACGAGGAGCGGAATAGGCCGGCGGCGGCACGGTTGGCCGAGGAGCGTTTGTATCTGCAGCCGTTGCCGACGGCTCGCATCCCCGAGTACACGACGTTCCAGTGCCGGGTGCGCAAGTGGAGCACGATTCGGATCGGCAGCCGGATCTACTCGGTGCCGTCGCGGTTGATCGGCCACACGGTCGAGGCGCGGCAGCATCCGTCGACGGTCGAGGTTCTCTACGGCGGCCGGGTGCTGTGCACGATGCCGCGGCTGCGGGGTGCGGCGGACCACCGGATCGACTATCGCCACATCATCGCGAGCTTGGTCCGCAAGCCGGGTGCCTTTGCACGGTATCGCTTCCGGGAGGAGCTGTTCCCGTCGCTGACGTTCCGCGCGGTGTACGACGCGCTAGGCCGGACGCATGGCGAGCGGGCCGACGTCGAGTATGTGCGGCTGCTGCACCTGGCCGCCACGACCAGCGAGCGTCAGGTCGAGGCGACGCTTCGCGCTCGACTCGACGCCGGCGACACGTGCGACTACGCCAGCGTCCAGGCCGAGGTGCGGCCGCCAGTCCCGACCGTCCCGGTGGTGCACATACCGCGCCCGGATCTGGCGCGGTACGACGCGCTGTTGACCGGAGGTCTGCGCGGATGACGGTGCCGAGCGAGCAGGTGACGACGCTGCTGACACAGTTCAATCTGACGACGGCGGCCGAGGAGCTCGTCCCGCGACTGACGCAGGCCGGACACTACGACACGCTGCCGGTGCTGCTGGAAGTGTTCGAGGCCGAAGCCGAGGCGCGACGCCAGCGCCGGATTGCCCGGCTGCGACGGACCTCGCGTCTGCCGCCCGGCAAGACGTTCGAGACGCTCGACACCGGAAGGCTGCCGGCGCCGGTCGTGCAGCAGTTGAGGACGCTGGCCACCGGGGCGTTTCTCGAGACAGCGACCAACGTGCTCGCCTTCGGTCTGCCGGGTGTCGGCAAGAGCCATGCGCTGAGCGCCGTCGCGCACGCCCTGGTCGAGGCCGGTCACAGCGTGTTGTGCGTGCCGGCCTACGCCCTGGTCCAGGAAATGCTCGCCGCCAAACGCGACCTCGACCTGCCCCGCGCACTCCGCAAGCTCGACCTCTTTGAGGCGATTCTGCTCGACGATCTGGGCTACGTGCAGCAGAGTCCCGACGAAGCCGAGGTGTTGTTCACGCTGCTCGCCGAGCGCTACGAGCGCCGCTCGGTGATGGTGACCAGCAACCTGGTCTTCAGCCAGTGGGACCGGATCTTCCGCGACCAGATGGCCACCGCCGCGGCGATCGACCGCCTGGTGCACCACTCGGTGCTGCTCGAGTTCGACGTGCCGAGCTTTCGAACGGACCCGTCGCGGCCGACGTCGCCGCCACCGTCACCACCGCCCGCGCCTCGTGGACGACCACCAGGTCCGTTGCTGCCGCGGCGTCGCCGACCTGCGACCTCCTGAGCGTTTCCCTCCGGAATCGATCACCGCTTCGGCGGCGACGTTCACGGCGCACATCTTCCCGCAGGCTCTTTCGCGCGTCATCTCCATCCCGGCCATGACCCGCCACGCCGCCGGCGAACGTCAACGGATACAGGCACGGGCCCCGACGACGATCCGTCCAGCCGTCCTCGGCGGGCACACCGCTCCTCGCGTAGTGGCCAGCAGCCGATCCCTCGGTAGCCGCGCGCTCGGCTACCGCACTACGTGAACGTCCCCAAGCGGACGTTCACTCCGTTTGGTCTTCTGCTTCTTCAGAACCCGCAGCAACGCCCAGCGAACGGCCTGAACGCCAGCGGGGCCACCCGTCCGGCCACCCGCGTGCGTGGTCCCAGGGAGCACCCGTCCGAGCCGGCAAGAATAGTTGTCGTTGAGCGGCAGAAGTACTTGACGCCAAACAGCTCCCGTCTGTATGTATCCTTGCAGGAAGGCTCCCCGGCCCGCACGCGGGCCGGACGACGAGCCGAGACGAGCGGCGCGATGCTTGACCGACGCATCCGCGCGTTCCTGGTCGTCGGCGGCGTCAGTGTCGCGTCCGCCTGGACGTGGCCCGGCGTGTTTCCCGAGGCCGATCCCGTGGCGGTGCTCGTCCGCTACCACACCCCGAACGTGTACCGCACCGTCGTCGTGTGGTACGACGTGGCGCCCGGCGTGGCCGTGTTCCTGGCCAGCCAGTTCCTTCTCGCCACATCCCGGATCTGGTTCGCCCGGATGGGCGTCAGTGTAGGGCTCCGGTCCCGCCTTCCGATGTGGCCGCTTTCGCCTACGGCCGACGGGCCGGCGATCGTCGTCGGCGAGGTCCATCACCCGGTCAGAGCCATCGAGAGCCCGGCCCCCGAATGGCTGACGATCCCGGAGCGGGGCCGCTATACCGGCGTGGCGATTGTCGGCGCGGTCGGGTCCGGCAAGACCTCCGCATGTATGCACCCGTTCGCCCGCCAGCTCTTGAGCTGGCAAGCCTCGAATCCCGAGCGGCGCGCCGCCGCGCTCGTGCTCGAAGTCAAGGGCGATTCTTGCTACGCCATCCGCCAAATGCTGACCGAATTCGGCCGCGCCGACGACTACATCGAGCTGAGCCTCGACGGCCGAAGAAACTGGAATCCCCTGAGTGCTGAATGGCTCGATGCGTACTCGCTCGCGTACACCGTCGCGTCCCTCTTGAACCAGCTTTTTGGCAAGGGGCAAGAACCATTCTGGCAACAGGCATACACGAACCTCGTCCGCTGGATCATCGAGCTGTACCGGGTGCTCCCCGGCGGATGGGTGACGCCGCGCGACGTGTACCACTGCGCCATCGACAAGGATCTATTCGCCCGGAAGATCAAACAGGCGCAGACCTACGCGGCGGACATGTCCGACACCTGGATCATCGTCGCGCAGACCGCCATCCCGGACGACCAGATCATCCCCCTGGCCGACCTCGGCTTTAAGCCCCACCCAACCGCCGCCGGCCTGATGCGCGGGCCGGATACGGCGTGGATCGCCGTCCCGCTTGACAAGGTCATCGACCACAACGCCGAGCTGCGCGGCATGGGATTCTCCCGGCACCCGGCCGCCGACGCGCTGATGCGTGGGCCGGCCACGGAGACGACCCGCGAGTACCTCAAGAACCACGACATCCGGTACAAGATCGAGACGACGCGCACGTACCTCCACGGCCGCAAGATCAAGCACACGATCGAACGGCACGAGAGCGCCACCGTGACGGAGATTCGGCTCCGGGTCGAAGCGGTGAACCGCTGGTATGTGCACGACTGGAACACCCTCGACAACAAGATCCGGTCGAGCATCGTGGAAGGCGTGTCCGTGTTCCTCAGCATGTTCGACTTGCCGGCCGTCGCGCGGGTCTCTTGCCCACCCGCACCCCAGGCGCGGCCGGCTCGCACGGCCGGCGACGAGGGCAGCAATCCCGCGCTCGCGGCGACCGCCCTGAGCGGCGATCTCCCGCCCCTCGATGAACTCATCGAGGCGGGCAAAGTGCTGGCGCTCAACATGCCCGCCGGCACCAACCCAGCGCTCGCCCGCGCCATCGGCGTCATGCTGAAAAATGCGTGGCTCCAATCGCTCTTGTTGCGGCCGGCGACGATGAAGAACGAGCCCGGCCGCTACGTCCGGCCGGCCGTGTTCATCTGCGACGAGTACCAAGCCTTCGCCAGCGTCGGCGAAGACGATCCGAGCGGCGACGAGAAAGCCTTTGCCTTGACCCGGCAGTGCCGCGTGATCCCCATCGTCGCCACGCAATCCATCAGCTCGCTACGCTCCGTGCTCGGCACCAGCGAGGCGTGGCGGACGCTCCTGCAAACGCTCCGCACCCGGATTTTTCTGAGCTTGAGCGACGAGGCCAGCACCGAGATCGCGTCAAAGCTCTGCGGGCAAGTGGCGAAGATCAAGAGCAGCTACACGATCAACGAATCGAGCCGGCAGAGCGGCGTCAACCTCATGTCGGCGACGGCCGGCAGCGGCAAGGGCAGCGTCGGCGCGAGCAAGAGTTTCCAGGAGCGGCGCGAGGCGCTCTTTCAGCCGCGCGACTTCGCTCTACTCGGCAACTGTCAGGCGATCTGTCTCCCGTACGACGGCGTGCAATCGCTCCCGCCGCGCCGCGTGTACTTGAAGCCGCACTACCTCCCGGCCGACCTCCCGTACTGGACCGCCAAAGAGACGGGGCAGCTATGACCCGCGACGGGCTGGATCTCTTGAAGCCCTTCTTGCCGGGGCTTGAGGCGGCGCTCGAAGACCCGGACGTCAGCAAGATCATGATCAACGGGCCGGGCAACGTCTGGCTGGAAGGCCACGGCCGCTTGAACCAGATCGACGCGCCCGCGCTGGACGCGGCGGCGCTGGAACGGGCGGCGATTCATATCGCCCGGCCCCTGGGCCTCGACCCGGCGACCACGCCGGTCCTCGATGCGCGCCTGGGCGACGGGTCGCGCGTGGCGATCTGCGCGCCGCCGGCCAGCCCGCACGTCGCGATCACCGTGCGGCGGTTCGGCAAACGATCCTTTTCGGCGGCGCAGCTGGTCGAGCAAGGCCCGCTGCCCGAACACATCCGCCACGTGGCCGAGCGGACCCTGCACACCCGCCGAAATATTCTGGTGAGCGGCGGCACCGGGAGCGGCAAGACGACGCTCCTGAACGCCCTCATTGCACTCATCCCCGACGACGAGCGGATCGTCGTCATCGAGGACACCTTGGAGCTACGCATCGATTCCCCGAACTGTGTCCGTTTCGAGGCGCGCGGCCTGCAGCAAGGGGCCGTCACGATCTGTGACCTGGTGCGTCACGCCTTGCGCCACCGACCCGATCACATCGTCGTCGGCGAAGTACGCGGCGGCGAAGCCGCCGACCTCTTGCAAGCCCTCAACACCGGACACGGCGGATCGCTCACCACCGTCCACGCCGACAACGCGGAAAGCGCCCTGTCGCGCTTGGCGAGCTGCGCGATGCAGGGCGGCGGCGATCTCCCGTGGGACGTGACGTGCCGGGGCGTCGTGGACGGCATCGCGATGGTGATCCACATGACCCGCCGCGAGGGGTGGCGCGTTGTCGAAGAAGCCGCCTTTGTGAACGGCTACGATGCCGGGACGAATCAATGGGACATACAACGATTCGACCGCGTGACCGTCTGAGGCCAAGTTGCCAGAGAAATTTCTTTCTGTCTGCCGGACATTTGGCCACACATTTGTGTATCCAACGGCTACACTAATGCCATGGCAGCCAAAAACGCGGGGCTTCGCATCAGGGTTGAGCGTGCGCTTCGCGACAAGTTCTTGGAAGCGTGCCGCGCCGAAGACAAGCCCGCAGCGCAGGTGATACGAGAGTTTATGCGCGAGCATGTTGCGAAGCGCCAGGCGGAAGCACAAGGCTCGTTATTCGCCGCGGAGCCACTGGAAAGGACTCGATAACCCTATGCCGGAGCAACAACACTCGAGACAGAGGGAGCGCGTCGCGGGCGAATCGCCGTCGCCACGCAACGAGCTTGTCGCCCAGCTCCGCCTCCTGACGCCGCAGGCGTTCACTGAAGACCGTGTCGATTTCGTGAAACTCCGCGAGTTCCTCGGAGATGAAGTCGATGACAGGCCGGAACGATTTTCGTTCACATGGGCCGGGCGGCGCGACGCCGTCGCGATGCTCCAGGCCCCCACGAGCGCAACGCTGGTTCCCGATATGGATGAAAGCGTCAACTTTACGGAAGCGCAGCACGCCTTTATCGGAGGCGACAACCTTGAGACACTCAAGGTTGTCTACCGGGCGTATTTCGGCCGGGTGAAGATGATCTATCTCGACCCGCCCTACAATACCGGCAACGACTTCATATACCCGGACAACTTCGCCGATCCGATCAATCATTACCTGCGCATTACTGGACAGAAGAACGGCGACGGCGAGTACATGTCATCGGCCCCCGAGACACGCGGGCGATATCACTCGGCGTGGCTGTCGATGATATATCCGCGCCTCGTCATGGCGCGGCAACTCCTGGACGAGGCGGGCGTTATCTGCGTCAGCATATCCGACCACGAGGTTGCGGCGCTCAAGTTCCTTCTCAACGAGGTTTTCGGCGAGGAAAACTTCATCGCCCAGTTCATCTGGAAAAGCCGCAAGTTCCCGGACTCGCGCTCGACCACGCAGGTATCAATCGATCATGAATACCTGCTCGCATATCGCCGTAGCCCCGAAGGTCTGTTCCGCGGCAGCGAACGCGACGAGACGAAGTTCCAGAACCCGGACAACGATCCGCGCGGCCCGTGGATGAGCCGCAGTATGCTGGGGCTCGCCACGGCCGAGCAGCGGCCAAACCTGCATTTCCCAATCACCGATCCGGCAACAGGTATCACGTATCAGCCGCCCGCGAACCGCGGCTGGCGGTACTCGAAACGGCGGATGCAACAGCTGATCGATGAAGGATGCGTCCTGTTCCCGTCGAACCCCGACGGACGGCCGCGCGAAAAGAAATTCAAAAAGGACCTACAGCATCACTTTATGGCGTTCCCGACGATCATCGACGACGTTCATACTTCGCACGGGACGGAGGAAGTCCGGGGAATATTCGGCTTCCAGGCGTTTGACTTTCCGAAGCCCGTCGAACTGCTGCGCCGTTTCGTCGAACAACTTTCCTCGGACGACGATATCGTCATGGATTTCTTCGCCGGTTCCTGTTCGACAGCCCATGCCGTCATGGAACAAAACCGCCGGGACGGCGGACACCGCCGTTACGTCTGCGTGCAGCTTCCCGAGCCCATAGACGCGGACAGCGAGACCGCACGCCGCGGCTACAAGACCATAAGCCAGCTCGGGCTTCACAGGATTCGCACGGCGGCGAAAATGCTCGCCGATGACGAGAGCACGATGCTGACCGACAGCAACGGCGACGCGGCCAATCTTGCCGTGCGTGTGTTCCGGCTCGACGAATCGAATATCCGCCGCTGGACCGGCGTCGAGACCAAGGACGCCGAGGCGTACGCGGAACAGCTCGACGCTTTCGCCGACACCCTTGTGCCCGGCTGGACGCCGGAGAACGTCATGTGGGAGGTTGCGCTGCGCGAGGGCTACGCGCTTACCTCCCAGATCGAAAAACGCGAGCTGAACGGGCAGACCGTCTGGCGCGTGACCGATCCCGAACGCGAGCAAAGTTTCCATATCTGCCTTGACGACACGCTCGGCATAGAGGCCGTTCGCACACTGGGGCTGACGCGCGACGACCTGTTCGTCTGCCGCGACACCGCACTCGACGACACGCTCGCCGCCAACCTGGCGCTCCAATGCCGTCTGAAAGTCCTGTGAGGCACCATGAAATTTCGCTTCGACGCAACGCAGGAATACCAGCTCGCAGCCATCGAAGCCGCCTGCGGTCTGTTTGAAGGGCAGGCCTACGTCCGTAGCAAGCTGATCATCCCGGACAAGGGCGCGTGCTTCACGGTCGCCAACCGGCTCGACTTGTCGGGGGATACGCTGCTCAAGAACCTCCATACGGTTCAGGAGAACGCCGGGATAGAAGCCGACGACGGATTGAAGCTTATCACTGGTACGTTGCCCGACGATGGTCCGGACGGCCGAGACGCCGAGGTTCGATTTCCGAACTTTTCCGTCGAGATGGAGACCGGAACGGGGAAGACCTATGTTTACCTGCGCACCGCGATGGAGATGTTCCGACGTTTCGGCCTGCGCAAGTTCATCATTGTCGTGCCGTCCGTGGCCGTGCGCGAGGGCGTTTACAAAACGCTCCAGGTCACCGAAGCGCATCTCAACGCGCTCTACGACAATCCGCCGTATCGCTACTACGTCTATGATTCGGCCAATCTGAGCCAAGTGCGTCAGTTCGCGCTCTCCGACGGGATCGAGATCATGGTCATGACCATCGACGCCTTTGCGCGCGCCGAGAACGTCATCCGCCAATTGACGGACCGGCTGCAGGGAGAGCGGCCGCTAAGCCTGATCCAGGCTAGTCGGCCCGTTCTGATCCTCGACGAGCCACAGAACATGGAAAGCGACAATCGCATCGCGGCGCTCGCCAGCCTGCACCCGCTGTTCGCGTTGCGCTACAGCGCGACGCACCGGAATCCGTACAACCTCATCTACCGTCTCACTCCCTACGACGCCTACCGGCAGGGGCTGGTTAAGCGAATCGAGATCGCCTCGGTCATCGAGGAAGACAACCAGAACCAGCCCTTCTTGCGCCTCGACGAGATCACAATCCAGTCGAAGAAGCCCGCAGCACGGCTCGGTGTTCACAAGCTGATGAGAAGCGGCGCAATCAAGGAAACCGTGCTGACTATCAAGGGCGACGACGACCTAGAGAAGAAAACCAGGCGTGTTGATTACCAGGGTTACGTCGTCGAGGAAATCAGCTACGGGGGCCAGTTTGTTCGCTTCGCCAACAACGTCGAGCTTCGCATCGGTCAGGCGGTCGGCGTCGAGCAGGAGGCGCTTTTCGAGGCGCAGCTTCGCTACACGATCGAGGAACATTTTCGCAAACAGGCGCGCTTCCGGAACGAACGGATCAAGATCCTGTCCCTGTTCTTCATCGACAAGGTTGACAACTACGTCGCAGAGGACGGGGTCATACGGAAACTGTTCGACAGCGCATTCAACGAATTGAAGGCGTCGTATCCCGAGTGGCGCGACCGCAATGCCGAAGACGTGCGGTCCGCATATTTCGCCACGAAGTCAAAGAGAAGTGGGGCGGTCGAGTACCTGGATACGACCGGCACGAGTAAGGCGGACGAGGAAACATTCAGCCTGATCATGCAGCGCAAGGAGGACCTGTTGTCGTTCGAGGAGCCGGTGTCCTTCATCTTCTCGCACTCGGCTCTGCGAGAAGGCTGGGACAATCCGAATGTTTTCCAGATTTGCACCATGCGGGAGGTCGGCTCCGATACGGAACGTCGCCAGCAGGTCGGCCGCGGTGTTCGCCTGCCAGTCAACCAGGAGGGCGAACGCATACAGGACGAGCGGATCAACGTACTGACCGTCGTCGCCAGCGAGACCTACGAGCGGTTCGTCGCCGAACTGCAAAGCGAAATCGAGGCCGAATGCGGCAAGGACGGCACGCCGCCGAAGCCGCCAGACGCGCGCAAGAAGACGACGTTGCGGCTGCGCAAGGCGCATATGCTGAAGCCTGAGTTCAAGGAACTGTGGGACCGTATCAGGCATAAGACGCGCTACGCCGTCACCGTCGACAGCCACCGACTTGTCGAGGATATCCTGCCAGAGCTTGATAGCGCAGCGATCCGCAAACCGCGGGTGTCGATCTCGAAAGCGGAAGTGATCGCCAACGACAAGGACACGTTCGAGGCACTGACGCAGAGCGGCGCGCGGACCGCCATCGACCTTGCGGGACGATACCCGCTACCGAACCTCGTCGAGATCATGGAAAACCTGATGGAGAACACCTCGCCGCCGATGCGCGTGAGCCGCCGGACCTTGCTGGAGGTATTTCGGCGCACCGGCAGCCGCGCGGTGGCTCTGGACAATCCCCATGAATTCGCGACGGTGGCCGTCGGCATCGTCAAGAACAAGCTCTCCGACCAACTCGTCGAAGGGATTCGCTACTCAAAGCTCGATGAATGGTACGAAATGACGCTTTTCGACTCCGAGATCGAGACTTGGGCCGATTACATCGTGCCGAGTACGGAACGGAACGGCGCCGGGGGCACGCATATCTACGACGGTGTCCCGTTCGATTCCGAGACCATTGAGAAGCCGTTTATCGAAGCGCTGGAGAAGAGGAAGGACGTGAAGCTATACGTCAAGCTTCCATCTTGGTTCACCGTCGCGACGCCGATCGGCGCCTACAACCCGGATTGGGCGATCGTCATGGAGGACCCAGACGGCGGCGACGACTTGCTCTATCTCGTCCGCGAAACCAAGGGCACGCTCGACATCGACGCGTTGCGCCCGGACGAGAAGCGCAAGATTCTGTGCGGACGGAAACATTTCCGGGACACGTTGGAGATGGGCCAAACCGGCTACCGTGTAATTACAGAGGCCGAGCAGTTACCGGACGGAGGCGTGTGATCAGAGGGGAGGGCCCGTGCGCTGTTGAAACGGAGCGACATCAACCGGGTCGCGCTACCACGGCACACGTGGACCAATGGAAGTGCGACGCCGAGGCGCTCGCCCGGTTTCTCGTCGAGCAGCCAAAGAGAGATCGGACGTGAAGCGACGATTCAGTGAGGCGCAGGTCATCGGGTTTCTCCGGAAGGCTGAGGCAAGTGTGCCGGTCGGCCGACAATCGTAGAATCGGTCAAACGAGCTTGCGATGATCGCCAGGCAATACATTCCGAAAGGCCTTGTCACATTTCAGCCAGTTCAACGGGAGTCTCGCCGTTACCGGAGCGCCGACATGTGCGGGCCGCTACCAAAGACGCTCTACAAGGTGCTTCCTCAACGGTATGCACGTCGGCTGCTGGACGTTGGCGAGATGATGTGGTCAACGTTGACATATTTCCAGCACGAATTAGACCCGACCCGGGGTGACCCATTCGAAGGTAACCTTCGATACTTTCCGGCAGAAGGACTGAACGTTACTCGCACTGAGCGGAACGGTCGCCCAGACCAAGCTGAAATGGCGCTTGCGGCTCATGGAAGCCAGTTCATGGCAACGCAGAGTCATCACATCTTCATTTACTCGACGACGCTGTACTCGCGGCTGGCTATCGGTGATGCAGCTAACCGAGCTTGCGTGGAGATATTCGAGCCCGCGACGTTTCTCCGGCACATGAGGCGAGCGGTGGACCGTCATCGCAAGGCCCGCGCCGACACGTTGATTCACGACAGAGTGTGCTATTGGTGGCCAGAGAACCCGCCCCGCGAAGCATGGGCCTTGCCGGACCGTCTGACGATGTCCAAGTATGAGGGATACGCGCGGGACCAAGAGTATCGCTTCGCGTTTGGCACGCGAAGGGATGTGTTCGACTTCGAGAAGATCACAGGTCTGATTGTTCCCGAGGGCTACAAATATCCGCAGCTCGCGCTGGAACCACAGGCGCACCGAATGAGACTCTTTCTCGGTCCTCTCGCAGACTGTTGCCGCCTAGTTGAACCGGCGGGCGAGAGTCCCAACGTCACGACATAGCAAGACTACGGAGCAATGAGTATCAGCGCAAGGGACCGCAAAATACTATGGTCAAGGCTGCAAACCAATGTGCGTGTCCTGGTTGCCGGTAGGCCCTCGTCGAAAAGGCGCAAGGCACCGAACCCGGTATTGTTGTCGGGGAAGAAGCACGTAATCTCCGCCGGCCGGCTGGATCAGCGGGGCCACCCTGCGCTCGAATCCGCTAGACTGATCGGGTACAATGAGCGCCTAGGCAGTGCCGGGCGCTGAATCGAGAACGCGGCGCATAGAGCGTCGGGACGCAGAGTGTAAACCACATGAAGAGACGAGTTTTCGTTCGCGTAGGTGACGCCGATCCATTCAATGACCGCCCTCGCTCCCCCGACTTCATGTCAGTCGATCGGATGCCTCTCAACACCTTCCGGTTCCGATTCAGAGTCAAGAACGAAGGGCACGACGATTCCACAGGCAGAGACTTCGACTGGTGGCTCAGGAGCTTGACGGAAGCGGCGGAGGAAGCCCGACGCAATGGCGGTCCAGGGCCGACGGTCACCGTTTTCGAGGACGTCCATGACAACGGGATCTACCACCAGAATATGTGGACCGGTATGCTGGCCAAGGAGAACGTGGATTCGCCGCGCCGCTGCAACAACCCCGGGCTGTTTCAGTTTGATCTCAAGGTCGCAACGTTCACCCGAACATGGACCAAGCAGGAATCGGTACCGTGGGCCGAGGCCGACGGGTCAACAGGCTAAGCGCGCTCGGCGACTCTCGGCCGGGCCAGTGTTTTAGTCAAATATATTGTTACCCTTAATTGAGATGTCGACGACGCGGGCCACTAGTTGGCGTCGCACGCCCGCCGCTCGCGCACTAACTCCCGCTCCGGCGGCGGTTGGGGGCATTGTTCCACGGATCGTCACTGGCCCGCACGATGCCCACCGATAGGATCGGCCAACCACGAATGTCGTGTACTGGGCATCTGCCGTGACACGCTGTTGCCTAAGCTAGCAGCCGGCGACCTGCGGGTGACAGACACTGACCGCGTCCGGGCGAGGCACTGATGGATCATCGTCGCCAACTCGGCACCAGTATCTCGATCGCGATTCCTCCAGACGAGAACCGCTTCACCGGACGCCAGTGCCCTCAGCCGGATTGTGAGGGGTACTTCAAGATAGAACTTGGCACTGGCCTCAAGGGTGACGGACTTCCATGCTATTGCCCTTACTGCGGTCACGCAGTTGAGCATGATCAGTGCCGGACCAAGGAGCAGATCGAATACGCAAGGTCGGTCGCAATACGGAAGATCACCGACGCGTTTCACGAGGACTTAAAGGAGCTAGAGTTTGACGATAGGTCAGGGGGTGCGTTCAGCATAGGCCTCTCACTAAAGGTCAAGCGAGATCGGCGACCGCCTATTCACTACTATAGAGAGAGGAAGCTCGAAACCGAGGTCGTCTGTACGAACTGTACGCTCAGATACTCGGTATACGGTGTCTTCGCGTTCTGCCCGGATTGTAGACAGCACAACTCGATCCAGGTCCTCGACAGGAGCCTCGAAGTGGTCGGAAAGATGTTGGAGCTAGCAACGGCGGAGGAGAAGATCTTAGCCGAACGGTTCATTGAAAACGCCTTGGAAGACTGCGTTTCCACCTTTGACGGATTCGGGCGCGAACTGTGTCGCGTACACGCAAAAGAGGCACGGACTCCCGCTAAGGCGGAGAAGATGCATTTTCAGAATCTGGAGGGTGCGAGAACTGGCTTCTTGGATCTGTTCAGAGTTGATTTTGCCACGGCGGTAGAGCCGGCAGATTGGCGGGCTGCTGTCCTGGCGTTTCAGCAGCGCCACGTCATCGCACACAAACTGGGCGTTATCGATCAGGACTACGTCACAAAGACCGGCGACACCCGTGCTGTCGTGGGGCGGAAGGTCGTTGTCGATGATGGCGAAGTGAAGGAACTCGTTAGGATTATCAAGCAACTGGCTCTAGGCATGACGGCAACACTTCAGAAGTCGAATGATAACTCATGAAGGGAATCGCCGGAGCTGGCACGCTAGTGGGGGGCAGCGCCGAAAGGTCGTCCAGGAGGGATCGAGCCGACCGATCCCACAGAACATAACCATGAAGTCCGTCGCATCTCGGCTTCGCGAAACACTCGTCCTAATGACAGATCGACTAGCCGTGCTGGTCCGTGAGGTGCCGGTCAGCTGTTTTGAGCGCGAGTCAGAAGGCATAGTCTTCATAGCACCGGAGTACTATTGGGCGGAGCGCACCGTTCAGCAAGCCGCACGATTGCATGCAATCAAGCGTGACTACGAAGAGTGGATCGAGCTGTTGCGTTCAGTCTTCCGAAGTGCGTCGAATGACGTCGCGGAAGAGATTGAAGAGGCCGACGGTCTGTATCGGACGTGGATGGAGTTTGATGGGAACTGGTCGTTGCGACCGGATCCAACCAACAACGAGGTCAGCTTTCGCGCGGACGCACAAAGTTCGACCGCCTACTTGGCATCTTGGATTCGGCGTCGCGCATCGGCGTTATCGTGATTCCTGACACGAACTCAATCGTCGAACACCCAGATCCACTCCACTATAGGACCGTCGCGGGAAGCGCCAGTTTCACGTTCGTGCTGCTTCCAACGGTGCTTTCTGAATTGGACGACCTCAAAACACTGCACCGCAATCCGGACTTTAGAGACAAGGCGAAGAGGACAATCGCACGCATCAAGGGATGGCGAATGCAAGGGCGCCTCCGGGATGGCGTGACGGTTGATGGGACTATCACGGTTCGGGCCGTACCAAGGGATCCGAAGATGCACGATTCTCTGTCGTGGCTGGATCCGGCGATTGCCGACGACAGGATCATTGCCAGTGTGCTGGAAGTACAGGCGGCCAATCCAAGTGATCAGGTGGTGTTGGTGACTGGAGACATCAACCTACTCAACAAGGCAGAGGCCGCCTGCATAGACCACGGTGAAGTCTGAGGGCGCGCAGAGGGTCCATGGCGCGCCACTGCGCCACCCGCGACTTCTTCCGGCAGATGCCGAACCCGCTGCTGGCCCGCTAATTACACGCCCGCGGCGTCCTGGGCGATCTCGACATGGCCGCGCTGCCCGGAGCCCCAGCCCGACGCGCTGTGGGCGGCCTGGCTGACGCTGGAACGACCCCCAGCGCCACGCGATGGACGCCACGTTCCAGGACATCACGGCGCTGAGTGGCCTCGCGGCACTCGTCGTCAAGGTCCGCGCCTTGCGGACCGGGCGAGATCCGCTGGCACGGTGTGCAAGACGATCCGGGTACGGTCGAACTGCGCGCTAGTCTGCCGACGCTGCCGGCCGGCGAGCGGCACCTCCTCGTTCACGATGCGGACCGACGTCGCCGCGTCGGATCCGCCGTCCCACTCCGCCCGCTCGTCGCGCAGACGGCCCATCCGAGGTGCCCGTGGGTAACCCCACCTGTTGCGGTCTACGATCCCAATTCATTCGAGGACGGTGCACTGGGTCCGCTGGAATCCGATGCAGAACGAGGGATGGAGCGAGGGGAACAAGAACCCAGGAATGCTTTAAGGTGTAGATGTATCAATGACTTACAAGACATTCACATCGGAAGCCGTGGAAGCCCGGCGAGAGCCGACTCCCCAAGAACATCCAGAGCGACAAGGCGTACCGGGGCGGGAACTCGGTCTACCTCAGCGTGACCCAAACGGCGAAGGGCTACAGCGATAACCGCTGGGCCACCTACAAGCAGATCAAGGAGATGGGCGGGCAGGTCCGCAAGGGCGAGAAGGCCACGCACGTGCTGTTTTACAAGTTTGACGACGAGAAGACGAAGGCCCAGGAGCAGCCCGGCACCCCGACGACCGAGGGCAATGGCGAGAAGGACCAGACGCGCCCGCCGATGGTCCGCTGCTACGCCGTGTTCAACGTCGAACAGGCCGACGGGTTGAAGCTGGAACGCAAGGCCGACGACCGCACCAAAGAGCCCGAGTGGAAGGCGCACCAGACGGCCGAGCGGGTGATCCAGGAGAGCGGCGTCCACGTCGCCCACATTCGCGGCGACCGGGCCTGTTACAACATGCAGACCGACAAGGTGACGCTCCCGGAACGTGAGCAATTCGCCACCGCGAACGGGTATTACCAAACTGCCTTGCACGAACTCGGCCACGCGACCGGCCACCCCTCGCGGATGGACCGCGACACCCTGAAAAACGGCGTGGGGCATTTCGGGAGCACCGAGTACGCCCGCGAAGAACTCCGGGCGGAAATGTCCGCGATGATGACCGGCGATCGTGTTGGCGTCGGGCACGACGGGAGCCGGGGCGCGGCGTACGTCGAGGGCTGGATCAAGGCGCTCGACAAAGACCCGAAGGAGATTTACAAGGCCGCCGCCGACGCACAGAAAATCTCCGATTACCTCATGCGGCCGATCCGTGAGCGCGAACAGGAAACCGCCAAGGAGCACACCGCCCTTGCGGAGAAGTACTCACCCGACCGCAGCCCGCAGATCAGCCACGCGCCCCCCTCGCAACCCCAGGGCCAAGAACGCACGGCCAGCATCAGCCGTTAACGCCATGCTGCCGACCCTTCCCCTCATAGTCCACCGTAAGAGTCAATCGTACGCAGCCGTTCGGCCGGCCGACGAGGCTCGCCATGTTTGACCGTTCCGACGCGCTGTGGCGAGAGGAACCGACGCGCGAGCCGGCCCAAAAGCCGGTCCGCGACAACCGGCCGACCGATGACCTGGCGCGCCAGGTCGAACAACGACCAGGCGCGCCAGGTCAACACCCCCGCGACGGCGATCCCGCGCGGGCCGATGCTCACCCCGACGACCCGGCGCGCGCCCACCTCGCAGCCGAACGGCGCGCACGCACCGACGCGGCGCGCGGCCGACTGGACGCCGCCACCAACAAGCCACGCCGCCGCGCCAGCGCCACCGCACGACCCGCGAGCAATGGCCGCGCGCCGCAAGAAGAAGGCGACACCATCAACCATCATCCGCTAGGGCCGGATGGACAAGCCGCGTTCCAGCGGGCGATAGACCGCGCCCGCCGCGCTCCCCAGGCCCGCCCGACACGGCCCGAGGAATACCGCGAAGCGCCACCGCCGCGCCAGGGCACGCCACCGGACGGACGAGGCGAGGCGGTGGCCGCTACCGCCGACCGCCGCCAGGACCGGCAGGCGACCGAGGACGGCCGAGCATGGACCGAAGATCGCGCGTGGACGCACCAGGACCGCGCCGAGTTCCTTGAACGCCGCGCAGCTCGCCAGAACAGGGCCGAGGCGCAACCGCGCACCGGCCACCGCCGCGAGTACACCGCGCGCGAGGCGCAGCCCCGCGAGCGGCGCAGCCGTGCCGCCCGCGACCGCAACGCAATCGCCGACGTGGGGATGTATCGCGCCGTCTCCTACAAGGACATATCCGAGCAGCATTACGACGGACACCCGTACGCCACGCGCCGCGCCGTGAGCCGGATGGTCCGAGACGGTTTCATGGAAGAACACGAAGCCACCGGGCCGGAAGGCAACAGTTTCAAGGTGCTGACCGCCACGGAGAAAGGCCGCGCCGAGGCGCACCGCGCCGCGCTCGAGGCCGGCCACCAGCCCGAGCAGCGAACGTGGACCGGACTGGTAAAGGCGGCCGAGCTGTCACATGACACCGCCGTCTACCGCGCCGCGTTGGACGAACGGGTGCGCATCGAGGCCGAGGGCGGGCGCGTGGTGCGTGTGCGCCTTGACGCCGAACTCAAGAGCATCGTCGCCAAGGCCACCGAGAAGGCGCGCGCCGAACGAGGCGACCGCGCCGCCGATGAAGCCAAGGCCGCAGCCGCCCAGGAGCTAGGGCTCCCCATGAAGGACGGCCATGTGATGTACCCCGATGCTCAGCTCGAAATCGAGGACGCCGACGGTGTGAGCGGACGGGTAAACGTCGAGATCGCATCCGACCACTACCACGCGGCGGCAATCGTGGCGAAGGCCGGCGCGGGCTTTGCCATGCACGGCAGCAGCCGATCGGCCGGCCAGAAGATCGGCCGCGCGCTTGGAAACGCCGCCGCGCGCGAAACCGACAGCGGACCCGGCGGCGGCAGCGGGCCGGGCCGCGATGGGTCCGTGGAGCTGTAGACGATGCAACCGATCACCGTTGCCCTTGGGCTCACCGTGACCGTCCTCGCGCTGACCGCGCTCGTCGCCGGTCCTTCGTTCGCCTACCTGGCCCCTCACTCCCGCATCCTACTGTCGCAGTACTGGCCGGCGCTGACCGCATACGGCGCGCTGGCCGTGCTGTCCATGATCGCGGTGCTCTACGCGACCGCGCGCGCCGCCGGACTCGCGGACCTCGGGCGGAAAGTGGATCTCGTCGAACGGTCGATCCGGAGAGGCGCGGGCGGCGATCCGGAGCTGGCCGAGCAGATGCAGCAGCAGGAGCGTGGAGACTTTACCGAATGACCGCCCGCCCGTACCACCAACCAGGACGCCGCTCTATCAAGAGCGCGTGCCCGCACCGAAGGAGAGACACCATGAACCGCTCACCCGTCCTCATCGCCGTCGCCGTGTTGACGGCCGTAGGGCTGGCCGAGGCCCCGCTATTCGCCCAGGGCGTCAGCCCGTGGCTCAATGCCGTGGACGTGCTACAGCAAGCCTTTACCGGCCCGCTTGCACGCGGACTCTCGCTGATCTCGATTGTGATCGGCGGGCTGATGTTCGCGTTCGGTGAAGGCGGGAGCAAGAAGGCGCTCGCCGGGATCATCTTCGGGCTGGGGATGGCGATGGGCGCGGCCAACTTCCTGACGTGGCTCTTTGCATGATCAGCGGCGGCGCGCGAACGTGGCCGGCGTACCCGGCGCTGTCGGCCCCCCTCACGATGATGGGGGTTGAACGGCGCTGGTTCCTCTTGTCCGCAACGATCGGGATGGCCATGTGGAACGCCATCAACAGCATCATGATCGGCGCGGGCATGTTCTGTGTGCTCTACGGCGTGGGATGGTGGGCATGGCGGACGGACCCGCACATGCTCACCATCCTGCGTGAGTCTGTCCGATTCAAAACCCGATACGACCCGGCGAAGTGGGCCGAACACCCGTGGTACGTCCTCACCACCCAGGCCCGACGACAGGCCCGGCCATGACCACCACCGATCTAGAACTGGCCGACCACCACGCAGCCGGCGCGCTGGCCGACGAGCTGCCGTATTGGGGATGGCTCCCCGACGATCGTACGTGTCTCACCCGACACGGCGAGCTGGTGACGATCGCCCGGCTGACCCCGACCGTCGTAGACGGCCACACCCCCGAACAACTGGACGCTGTATTGAACCGTTGGCAACGGATGCTGAGCGGGATCGACTCGCGGACCCGGATGTATTTCTATTTGCTTCGCCGGCCGGCGACCTTCGAGGACGCCGACGGCGGCTTGTCCGCCGTGGCCGACCTCGGGCAACGGAAGCGGCGCGCGTTCCTGTCGCGCCGCATCCAACAGATGGAGACGTACCTCGCATGGTGCTATGACCCGCACCTCTCGACGGCCGCAGCCGGCAAGGACAACGCCCCGTGGTGGCGCAACTACGCGCACACGTGGATGAAGCGGCGGCGGAACCCGAACGAGGCGATCTACTTCCGAGAGCAGATCGAGGACGCGACCGCGCGCTTTCGGCAACAGGTGGACGCCAGCCGTACGCTCGTCGCCGACTTCACCCCCATCAAAATCCTCACCGCACACGAGGGCTCGCGGTTTCTCGCCGAGCTGATTAACAGGCCGGGCTCTACGCCGTGGGATGGAGCCACCGGGAGCGGCTTGAATTGGCGACTCGCCACCAGCGAGCTGGAGGCCGAACGCCGGCATCTTCGACTGGACGGCGACCCCGTGATCCTGTACTCGCTTCTCTCCCCGCCGGCCAGGGGGACCGCGAACCTCCTACACAGCCTGTACCGGCTCGACAGTGTGATGACCGTCACGCTCGAATGGCGCCCGTGGGATCTGGACGCGGCGCGCCGCAGGATACGCGGCGCGCAGCGCCACTACTTCTCAAAGCGGTACTCGATGATGTCTCACGTACAGGAGACGGAAGGGACCGCGACGGCGATGGTGGACAGCGCCGCCGAAGTGGAATCAGACCGCTTGGGCCATGCCACCGTTGAACTCGAAACGCAGGGTGTCGCCTATGGTGATCTGGCGCTCACCATTGCCTTGCACGGCGACCTCACGCACACCGAACGACTCGACGCCGACTTGCACCGCATCTTCGCCGCGCACGACGCCAAGGTGATCCGAGAGGGCTACGGCCAGCTCCCCGCGTGGTTCTGCCGACTGCCGGCGCAACCTCGAAAACGACAGGTCCGATCCGTGTTCGTGTCGGCGGGCGCGGCGGCGTGCCTTGCGCCCATCTACGGCCCGCCGACCGGCGTGCCGCGCAGCGGGCACCTGAACCGGGCCGCGCTCGCCATCCTCGAAACGCAATGGCAAACGCCGTTTCATTACGACTTGTTTCACGGCGACGTCGGCCACACCCTGGTACTCGGGGCGACCGGCGCGGGCAAGAGTTTCACGCTCAATTTCCTGCTCGTTCAAGCCCTGCAATACAACCCGCGCGTCCTCATCCTCGACCTCGGGGGCTCGTACCGCTGGATCACCCGGTTCCTCGGGGGCGGCTACCTGGAGCTGTCCCCCGACGACGCCAGCGGCGAGGGCGGCTTTCGGTTGCGCCCGTTCGCGCTCCCGCGTGCCGAGCGGACCTTGCAATTTCTCACCGGCTGGATCATGCGCCTCCTCAAGATCGGCGGATGGACCGTGACCGGATCGGACCCCTCGGAAATCCGCGCGCGGATTGAAGACCTCTACGCCTTTCCCCCGGAACGCCGGACGATGGGCGTCTTTGTCCACTCGCTCCCGGCCCCGATGTGGCCAGCGATGGGCCGATGGTACGGCGACGGCGCATGGGGCCAGTACTTCGACAACTCGGCGGACGGAGACGATCTCGACCTTGCCGACTGGCAAGTGATCGACCTCGCGGGCGCGGCCGAGCATGAGGACTTGTGTGAGGCGGCGCTGTTCTACCTCCTGGAACGCTTGCGGCTCACCCTTGAGCACCCCGACGAAACGGCGCGGGTGAAATTGATGGTGGTCGATGAAGCGTGGCGCTACCTGCGCGATCCGGCGGTCCTCGCGTACCTCGCGGAAGCAGCAAAGACGTGGCGGAAGAAAAACGCGGCGCTCATCATGGCGACGCAAAGCGCCGTCGATATCACCGGCACGGCCGGCGCAGAGGCATTGCTCGAATCCATGCCGACCAAGCTGTTTCTCGCCAACCCCGAGCTGCCCGACAAGGCGGCTGAAATCTTCCGATTGAACCCGGCGGAAGTGGCGACCATCCGAGGGCTTGTCTCGAAACAGGAGATGTACCTCAGACGCCCGAACATGGCCGCAACCGTCCGGCTTGAAGTGGATCCCGAATCGTATTGGCTCTACACGTCGTCGGCGCGTGACGCCGCCCGCCGTGCAGAAGCCGTGGAACAGCACGGCCTAGAGGGCGCGCTCGCCCATCTTGCCGCCCAACGATGACCCCCAACCCAGGAGAGGCACCCATGACCGCGACCGCCCGATACTTCACTCTCGCCCTGTGCTCTGCGCTCTGGACCGTCCCGGCGCTGGCCCAGGAGCCCGGCGACGTGGCCGGGGCGTCCGTCCTGCAGGTACAAGACGCCCCCGACCAGATCATCAGTCTCACTACCCGCATCCGGCACACGACCGTGATTCAACTGCCGGCGCGCGAGAACATCCTCGATTTCGTCGTCGGCGACTCCGAGTACTGGCACCTGACCGGCGCCGCGAACCTTGCTTTTCTGAAACCGATCGGCGAGGGCGTGAATACCAACGTCGCGCTCGTGTGCGAGAGCGGCCGGATCTACTCGTTCCTCGTGACCGAGCGAGACGCCCCGCCACACTTGATTGTCCGTGTCGGCGCCGCCGATGACGCTACCGCCATCGGTGTGGGGCTCCCCGCCTTTGTCGCGCGATCGCGCGTGGCCGAGTATCAGCTCATGGCCGAGCAGAGCCGCGAGGCCGTGCAACGCGCGCAGTTCGAGGCCGAGGCGCAGATCGCGGCGATGGCCCAGGCCGCGAGCGCCCAGGTAGACGACTTCCGATCCGACTACCCCACGCGCTTGCAGTTTCCCTACAAGCTCGAGGACAAGGCCGCGCGCTGGCCGTTCCTCGTGGAAGGCATGTGGCACGACGGGCAATTTACCTACGTCCGATCCACCGCCCAGGAGACACCCGCGCTCTACGAGAACAAGGACGGAGAGCCGTCCCTCATCCCCTACGACCTTGAGCAAGACGGGCTCTTTATCGTCCGCCGGCTTGTCGGTACCGGCTGGCTCCAAATCGGCCGAGAACGCGCCGGCTGGAAAATTGATCTCGCCGACCTGGACTAACTGTTATGCCGAACTGGACACGACTCACCGCGCCGGCAGCCGGCGCATTTTCAACGACGTGGATCACTCGGATCGGCGCGCTTTTGTTCGCCCTGATACTTGGCGGCGCGTTCCTGGTGCAATCGTGCTTTTCAACGGTTCCCACAGACCCAGAATCCATCGCCGAGGCCGAGGGGATCGCCGGCGATCGCGCCAGCGCGCAGCTTGGCGCGCGGGTGGACGACATAGAGAACCGGGCGGCGCTCGAAGCAGCAGCCGCCGCGCGGCAGCTCGCCACCGACGGCGCGCAGCTTGCCGGCGGACGGATCACGCCCGCCTTTAACCCGACCACGGGAGAGACGCTTACCGAGGGCGAGGCGGCGACGTACGTCCCGTTGACCGACGATGAGGCGCAGCTCCGCGAAGTGCTACGCCTTGAAGCCATCGAGCGGCGTACGCGCTCGCTCCGTTCCGGGCCAGTCGTTATCACGTACCGCCGACCCGACACCGGCGGACTACCACCAGCCGCGGCGACCGCCGCGGCCGAGCCCGCCACCGCGCCAGGAGCGGGCGCGGACACCACGGCCGACGACAACCCCAACGGCGCGAGTACTCCTATTCCTCAGCAGCCCGTGACCTTGATGGAGACGATCGGGGCGTTGCAAGCCCTTGATGCTCAGCAGACCGCCGGATCGGAGCTCGCCGCCGGGCTCGCGCTTCCGGCCGGCTCACAGATCGAGCCGCCGGCCGCGCCTCCCTTGGGAGCCACGGGCAGCGCGCGCGTACCCCAGGGCGACCCGTTGAACCCCGCCATCGTACAGACACCGAACGACCCGCCAGGATGGGAGCGGATCTACGAAGGCGCGTTTGTTGAAGGCGTACTCGTCAACCAGCTCAATGGCGACTTTCCCGGCCCGGTCCTCGCGTCCGTGGCCGTGCCCTTCTACTCGGCCGACCGGCAGCGGATTGTGATCCCGCGCGGCGCGCGCGTCATCGGATCCGCGTCGGCCGTTGCCGGCCAGGATCAACAGCGGCTCGCCGTCGGGTTTCACCGGCTCATCTTCCCCGATGGTCGCTGGGTGTCCCTTGAGTTTGCCGGACTGAATCAGATCGGAGAGGGCGCACTCAAAGACCAGGTGAACCGGCATTACTTCTCGATGTTCGCCAGCGTCGGCGCTGTCGGCGTCATCAGCGGCTTGACCTTGCGCGGGTCGAACCCGTATGCCGGCGGGCGCGAGGGCATTCAAGCTGGCGCCGGGCAAGGGCTGGCCCAGGGCGCGACGAACATCCTAGACCGTTTCCTCAATCGACTCCCGACCATCACGATCCGCGCCGGTCACCGCCTGCGGATTTGGTTCACGTCCGATGTATTGGTGCCCCGTCCGGCGTAACACGGCCGGCGGATCACCGCCGGCTCATAACGGCCATCCGGCCGCAGCGGGCCGAGTGTGTCACCCGAAGGGCCGCAGCGAAGCGAAGGACGGCGCAGCCGTTGACACGCCCGGAACGCGGAGGCATCCGGGCTTTCTGGACGCGGCTCGAGGACTTTCCTTGAGCCCGCGCTCGCACACCGAAGGAGCAGACCGATGAAGAAAACCGCACTCTGGACGCTCGTGCTTTTCACCCCGCTACTCTGGAACACCACGGCGCACGCGCTGTTCGGCGTACCCGACCTGGCGGCGCTCGCGCAGCGCGTGACCATCATCGCCAATCAGGGCATCCAGATCGCCCACAGCGTTACGCAAATCTCCAAAATCACGGAGCAGATGCAGGAGATCAAAGGCCAGTACGAACACTTGAAAGAGCAATCCCTCGGGCAAGTGGGCGCGCTCACCGAACCCTTTTTGGACCTTGCCGCGCTGCCAAGTCAGATCGTCGCTGACGGGCTCGACTGGCGCGACGACTTTACCGGCACCGATACCGCCGGCTTTATTGATGCGCTTGAACAACTCAGCACCACCGGCACGCCCGTGACCGATTACTGGCGCGACCGCTTGAGCGCCGCGCCCGACACGACCGAGGCGGACGTACTGACCGAGTACAACACCTTGCCCGTATCGCTGGCCGATCGCGCGGCCGAGAACTACCGCCGCGACCGCAACCACGGCGAGCGGCGGACGGCGCTGAATCACAGCGTCAACACGGCCGCGTCCGCAGCCACCGCCACCGTCCTGGAAGCGCGCGACAGCTACGCCGAGCTGCGCGGTCAGTCGAACGTATCAAGTACGGCGCTGGCCCAGGCGCAGATCGCCGGACTCATCACAAGCGGCGAAGTATCCACCGCGCTCCTACAGCTACAAGCGTTCGAGGCGAACAAACAGGCAGCGGAAGAACTCGCGGCCGAGGAACGACGGCGCGAGCTTGAAGCCGCGCGCATCGCCACCCAACGCGCCGCGCGTGAGTCGCATGAGCGGCGACTCGCCGGCATCGACGGCCACCGCGACGGCGGCGACTCTCTACTGTTCGGCGTGCAATAGCCCGGAGTTGAGAACGTGCCCATAACCCGACCGATCCGGAGAGAGCATCGGCGCGCCGGGCGCGCCGATGCAAACGGCCTTGCGGTAAACGCCCCTTACAGGCGTGAGCCGGCATCACCGCCGCGCGCCTGGCGTGCCGCGAGGCGCGCGGCGTGCATCGCCTTGGCCGCGCTTGCGCTGTGCGCCGCGCCCGCCTTGGCGCAGCAGCAGATCGATCCATCCGTCCCGACCACGATCCCGCCCGAGGACTTGCACGACTTCAAAGGGTTTCTCGACCAGGTATTCGAGGACATTACGGCGGCGAATGGGCCGACGATCTTGAACGCCGGCAACACCCTTTGGCGCGGGCTTGCGGCGATCGTCGTGGTCTGGACCGGCGTGAAGATCGCCATGTCCGGTACGTTCTCGGCGTGGGCGCTCATCGAGCTGGTAATCGGGCTCTGGATACCGTGGGTCATGCTGTTGTTTTACGCCACGCCGATCCCCGGCGTCGGGTTCACCTTCCCCGGCATGATTGCCGGCGGCGGGAACTGGTTGCACTCGTTTTTTCTGTCCGACATTGTCTCCGCCGTGCAGATCGAACTCAGCAACCTCATCCAGGTACACACCACGTCCCTTACCGATGCGTGGTCTGGCACGAGCTGGCTTGAGCTGTACGCCGCCTTCGGTCACATCGTGTACTCGCTTCTCGCCGGCACGACGATGCTTGGGCTCATCGTCCTGTGCATGATCGTGATCTACGCCGTCACCTACGCCCAGGTGATTTGGGCGCAGATGGCGATCCTCATCTTGGTTTTTCTCGGGCCGATGATGATTCCGTGGCTGGTGTTCGAGCCGATGGCCTTTCTTTTTTGGGGCTGGTTCCGGTCGATGATCACATTCGCGCTCTACGGCGCGATCGCGGGCGCGATCATGCGCGTGTTCATGAGCGTGTCCCTCGGGTTTCTCACGACGTTTATTGGCACGGCCGACGTAACCAATCCCATTCAGATGTTGAGCTGGTTACTCATCCTTTTGCCCCTCATGGTGGCCGGCGTCCTCGCATCGCTCAAAGTGGGCGAGCTGGCCGGGATGCTGGTGAGCGGCGGGGGCGGCGGGGGCGCTGGCATGACCGGCGCGCTCATGACCGCCGCGACCGGCGGCAAGGCCATGCTCGCCGGCAAAGCCGCAGGCGCGGCAGGAGTCAAATGATGGCGCAGACCGAACAGGACAGCGGAAAGACGTACGCGGATATTTGGGGCGAGGCCGTGCACAGTAACCGGCACTTGCGGGTGCTGTCGATGGGGCTTGCCGGGCTCATTGTGTTGCTCGTCGTTGTCATCATTCGGCTGTCGTCGGTCGAGCTGCCGAAGCCGATTGTCGTCCGCGTGGACGAGGTGGGCCGCGCCGAGGCGCTGGCCTATGAAACGGTCGAAGTCCAGGCCGATCCGCTGGACCCCACCACCAAGTATTTCCTTAACCGATTCATTGACGATTACTACAGCCGGCGCGCCGCCACGGTCGAACAGTCGTGGCCGCGCTCGCTCCGCTTTCTGACCACCACGCTTGCCAATGAAGCGTTCCGGTTGCAGGGCGATAACGTCGCCATGCTCGCGGCGGGCGCAGCCCGCGACGAGCTGCAAGTTGAGCGGGTGACGCTGCGGATTCAGGCCAGCCCGGAACCCCCGCACGCGGCGGCGGCGGACTTCGACCTGGTGCGGATGGTGGCCGGCGCGGAAGTGGGTCGGGACCGCTGGACTCTCTCACTACAATTCACGTTCCTGGAGACGGTCGATCCCGAGCTGATGATCGTCAATCCGATGGGTCTACTCATCACCTACTTGCGCGGCGATCGGGCGCTGGTGACAGGGTGACACCCGACACGGCCCAGGAGCCGCCCCAGGTCGAGACGACCCCCGCGTCCGTCCCCACCTTGCAGGCCCGCGCCGCCCTACTTGGCCCCCTTGGATGGAGCGGCATCGAGGCCGAATGGCTGGCGCTCGTCGCCCTGCATAGCGGCGTCTTTACGCGCGCACAATGCGGCGCGTACTTCCTTGCCGGCGACGACCGCAAACGCATTTTGCGTTTCGTCCGCGCCCTCACCGAGAAGCGGCTCGCCACCGAGGACGAGCGGATGATGTTCAACGGCGGCGCGCGCGCCGTTTTGCTCAGCGGCAAGCGGATCTATACCGCGCTTGGAATCCCCGAGGTCCGCCACCGCCGGGGCAAGAAGGCCACGCCCCAAGTCATCATGCGCCGCTTGCTCTCGCTCGATTACATCATCGACCGGCCGACGTTCGGATGGCTCCCCACCGAGGCCGACAAGGTGCAGCGGTTCGAGGCGCTAGGCATCGACCGGCGAGACTTCCCGTACCGGCTGTACGGCCCGGACGATCAGCAGGTTCGGCGGTATTTCGCGTTCAAACTTCCGATCGCCGTAGACGACCAGGCGGCGACGTTCGCGTACGTCGATGCGGCGCAGACCACCGATAGTGAGCTGCGCGCGTGGGGGCAAGCCCACACGCCCCTATGGGCCGCGCTTCGCGCGCGGGGTTTCGCCGTGCACGTCGTCGCCGTTGGCACGGGCGCAGACGCGGCCGACCGCGCAGCGCCCGTGTTGAAAAGCTGGACCCAGGACGTCGACGGTACGGGCGCGGACGACCCGAGCGGGCAGACCCAGGCCGACCCGGATATCCGCCAGGAGATCGCCCGCTTGAAGGCAGGGATCAGCGGCGGCGATCGGGCACAGCTGACCGCGATCGGCGGCTTTACCACGGCCGCGCGTAGGCTCAAAGAACTCCGCCAGCTCCCCGAGGGAACACCGACCAAGGCGACCGCCCGAGGCGCGATAGACCGGTTCAAATTCTGGACCACCGTTAGGCTCACCACACCCGAGGCGGCGACCTAATGCCCCGCTCCCTTTGCGGTTCCGTTTCGTGGCAGGCGGCGTGGCAGGCTCCGTGGCAGGCGAATTGCCACGGCGACATTGGGGGGGGTGTGGCAATACAGAGGGCGTCGATGTGGCACGCCACCTTTGCACTGACCGCCGGCGTTGTTCGGGTTTTCGGAACTAGACCGGACGACCCGAGCCGCGCCAGCGGAGAGGGAACGGACGGGAGCGACCCCCCCTTTTTGACCGCTGACGCGGCCAGCCGTGGGGGGGGGTGTGGCATCCGATGTGGCATCGGCTGTGGCACACCCACCCCCCCGGCAAGTGGGGGTCGCTCCCGTCCTATTTATCCCTCCTATATGGACTCCTCCATCTATGCAAGGGTTTCATCCATCCTGGAAGGGTGAGATCAGGCGCAGCCTCCTTGCGTGCGGCCGGAATTGCGCTTCCACCTGCCGCGTGCTGACGGGAACGGGAACGATGACACGAGGGGACGAACCGACTGCGGACCTATATTCGGCCTCTGAGGTGGAGACATCCGTCTCCGGGCCACCATGACAGTCGCACACCGCGGGCCACTACGGGAAACGGCGTCACGTGCGCCGGCAGGGAATCGGCCTCGTGCGGTGTCGGTCGGTTCGAGATGCCATGTCATTTGTTCGAACTCTCAGCAGTCGTTGTGGAAGTCACGATCACGCGGCGACGAATGCGGTGTCGCGGGTCCAGACGGCCCAGACCAGCCGGGCGAGCTTGTTGGCCACCGCGACGATGGCCAGGTTGAAGTGGCACCGGTCGCGCACCTGCAGCGCCCACCGGTGCAGGCGGGAGAGCGGCTGCCCGGTGCGCCGGCGGCGAGCCGCGGCCAGCACCACCGCGCGGCCACCGTGGATCAGCATGCACCGCAGGTAGCGGTCGCCGCGTTTGCTGATGTGTCCGAGTCGCCGGTGGCCGCCGCTCGAGTATTCGCGCGGCGTCAACCCGACCCAGCTCGCAAACTGGCGCCCGCGGTCGAACGCATGAATGTGACCGACCGTGCCGACCAGGGTGGTCGCCCCCAACAGTCCGATGCCGGGCACGGTCTGCAACAACGCGCAGACCGGGTCGGCGGCGGCCAGCTCCCGCAGCTCGCGGTCGAGCGCGGCGATGCGGTCCTCCAGCGCGCGGATTTCCTCCTGCACGCTGGCCAGCACGCGCCGGAACGCAGCGGGCAACTCCGTCGCCGACTCCAGCAGCGCTGGAACCGCCTGCACGGCCGTCTTCGCACCGGGCGGCAGATTCAGGCCATGTTCCCCCAGCAGACCCCGCAGGGCATTGATGCGCGCCGTGCGCGTCGTCATCCACTGCTCGCGGACCCGGTGCAACCCGACCAGGGCCTGTTGCTCCGCCCGCTTGATCGGCACGGCGGGAATCCGCTCCACGCGCGATGCGTCCACCAGCGCCTCGGCATCGGCGCGGTCGGTCTTGTTCCGGCGGACGAACGGACGCACGTAGTTGGGCGGCAACAGCGTCACCCGGTGTCCGCGCCCCTGGGCAACGCGCCCCCAGTAGTGCGCCGTGCCGCACGCTTCCATCACGACCCGGCACGGCGGGCGCTTCGTCAGAAAGCGCATGAACGCCGTCCGGCCAAACCGCTTCCGCTCGGTGATCTGGCCGCGCTCGTTCGCCACCGCCACCTCGAACACGCTCTTTGCGAGATCCACCGCCACTGTCGTACTCTCCATGTCGGCCTCCTCCTGGTGCGTCCTGAACCGTTCACTGCTCACAACAGGATGCTGCATCGCAGTGCCGGGAGGAGTCCATGTCAGTCGGGAAGGCTGGCCGGCCCGCGAGCTGGCCGGACGAACCGCAACGCCGAGCGGCGCGATGATTGACGCTTTCTTACGCGCCTTCCTCATCGTCGGCGGCGTCAGCGCCGCTGCCGCGTGGACGTGGCCCGGCCCGTTTCCCGAGGCCGATCCCGTCGCCGTTCTCGTCAGCTACCACACGCCGATCGCGTATCGCGCCGTCGTCGCGTGGTACTACCTCGCGCCGGGCGTAGCCGTGTTCCTCACGGGCCAATTCCTCATCAGCGTGTCGCGGATCTGGTTCGCCCGCCTTGGGGTGAGCTTGGGGCTCCGGCCCCGGCTCCCCGCGTGGCCACTTTCGCCTACCGCCGACGCGCCCGCCATTGTCGTCGGCGAGGTTCACCACCCGGTACACGCCGTCGAAAGCCAGAGCCCCGAATGGCTGACCATCCCCGAGCGCGGACTCTATACCGGCGTGGCGATCTTCGGCGCTGTCGGGTCCGGCAAGACGTCGGCCTGTATGCACCCGTTCGCGCGCCAGCTCTTGAGCTGGCAAGCCGACAATCCCGAGCGGCGACCGGCCGCGCTCATCCTTGAAGTGAAGGGCGATTTTTGCCACGACATCCGCCGGCTGCTCGACGAGCTGGACCGAGGCGACGACTACATCGAGCTATCCCTCGACGGCCGGCTGACGTGGAATCCCCTCAGTGCTACATGGCTCGATTCGTACTCGCTCGCCTACACCGTGGCGTCGTTGCTCAATCAGCTATTCGGCAAGGGCAAAGAACCATTCTGGCAACAGGCATACACGAACCTCGTCCGCTGGATCATCGAACTGTACCGCGTGCTCCCGGCCCGCGACGAGGGCGCGACTCCCGGATGGGTCACGCTCCGAGACGTGTACCACTGCGCGATCGACAAAGCGCTGTTCCAGGAGAAGATCGAGCAGGCCCAGGAGTACGCCCGCGACATGCGCGAGGAGTGGGTCACCATCGACGCGACCGAGACGCGGAACGAGGAGCAGATTTTCGCGCTCGATGAACTCGGGTTTGTCTCGCATCCGATGGACCCGACCCGCCTACGCGCGAAGCCGAGCGCCGAGGCGATCAAGTATCTGAAAGACCACAAGACCACATGGACTGCCGAGCGGCGCGAAAGCGCCAGCGCGCAGGATATCCGGCTCCGCGTCGAAGCCATCAACCGCTGGTACGTCCACGATTGGAACACCCTCGACAACAAGATCCGTTCGAGCATCGTTGAAGGCGTCTCCGTGTTCCTCAGCATGTTCGACTTGCCGAGCGTGTCTCGCGTGTTCTGCCCGGCCGCGCCGCGCATCCGCCGCGCGGCCGAGCCCCAGGACGACCCGCACGAAACGCGCAGCGGCGCGGCGCTCGTCCTCGACAAGCGGACGGACGACCTGCCGCCCCTCGACCAGCTCATCGAGAGCGGCAAGGTGGTGGCGCTCAACATGCCGGCCGGCTCTAACCCGGCGCTCGCCAGGGCGATCGGTGTCATGCTGAAAAATGCGTGGCTGCAATCGCTGTTGCTGCGGCCGGCGAAGATGAAGACCGAGCCCGGCCGCTACTTCCGGCCGGCCGTCTTTATCTGTGACGAATACCAAGCGTTCGCCAGCGTCGGAGAGGACGATCCGAGCGGCGACGAAAAGGCGTTTGCCCTCACCCGGCAGTGCCGCGTGATCCCGATCGTCGCCACGCAATCTATCAGCTCGCTTCGCTCAGTCCTCGGCAGCGGCGAGGCGTGGCGGACTCTGTTGCAAACGCTCCGCACCCGGATTTTCTTGAGCCTCAGCGACGAGGCCAGCGCCGAGATCGCGTCGAAGCTGTGCGGCCAGGTTGCCAAAATCAAGAGCTCGTACACCATCAACGAAAGCGCGAAATCGAGCGGCATCAACTTCATGTCCGCCCAGGCCGGCGGCGGGCGCGGCAGCGTGGGCGCCAGCAAGAGTTTCCAGGAGCGGCGCGAGGCCATGTTTCAGCCGCGCGACTTCGCCTTGCTTGGCAACTGTCAGGCGATCTGTCTCCCCTACGACGGCGTGCAATCGCTCCCGCCCAGGCGCGTCTATCTCAAGCCGCATTACTTGCCGGCCGACCTTCCGTACTGGACCGCGAAACAGACAGGACGACTATGAGCCAGCGCGACGGGCTGGACCTGCTCAAGCCCTTTCTCCCGGGGCTTGAGAAGGCGCTCGCCGATCCGGACGTGAGTGAGATCATGATCAACGGGCCGGGCAACGTCTGGATTGAAGGACACGGCCGCTTGAGCCGGATCGCCGCGCCCGCGCTGGACGCGGCGGCGCTGGAACGCGCCGCGATCCACATTGCCCGCCCCCTGGGGCTCGATCCCGCAACCATGCCGGTCCTCGATGCCCGCTTGGGCGACGGCTCGCGCGTGGCGATCTGCGTGCCACCCGCGAGCGCGCACGTGGCGATCACCGTGCGGCGGTTCGGCAAGCGATCCTTTTCAGCGGCGCAGCTTGTCGAACAAGGCGCGTTGCCAGAAAACATCCGGCACGCGGCCGAGCGGACCTTGCACACCCGGCAGAATATCCTCGTGAGCGGCGGCACCGGGAGCGGCAAGACGACGCTCCTCAATGCTCTCATTGAACTCATCCCCGACGACGAGCGGATCGTGGCGATCGAGGACACCCTGGAGCTCCGCATCGACTCTCCGAACTGCGTCCGATTCGAAGCGCGCGGACTGCAACACGGCGCGGTCACGATCCGCGACCTCGTGCGTCACGCCTTGCGGCACCGGCCCGATCACATCGTCGTCGGTGAAGTGCGCGGCGGCGAAGCGGCCGACCTCCTGCAAGCCCTCAACACAGGCCACGGCGGCTCGCTCACCACCGTCCACGCCAACAACGCCGAGAGCGCCCTGTCGCGCCTGGCGAGCTGCGCGATGCAGGGCGGCGGCGATCTTCCGTGGGACGTGACGTGCCGGGGCGTCGTTGACGGAATCTCGATGGTGATCCACATGACCCGCGCCGACGGCCGGCGCTTTGTCGAAGAAGCGGCGTACGTCCGGGGGTACGACGCAGGGAGCAACGCATGGAACATCGAACGACTCGACCGCAAGCCGCTCTAGCGGCGTATCGCATCCGGCGGTACGTTGCCCCCTTCGCGGTCCTCGCGTGGCTGGCCGGCGGGCCGTGGTATCGAGAATTTGACAACAGGAGAGCCGACGATGACACGACGCAATGAGCTGTCCGAACGCATCCAAAAACGCATGGCGCTTGAGGCCAAGAAACACGCGGACCTCGATGCAGCCGCCGAGCGGAGCCTTGCCGCGCTCGATGTGCTGACCGCACAACTCGACAGCATCACGCCACGGCTAATCGCCTTTTCTGACCTGATAGGCGGGCCGGAACCGGAAACGGACGGCACGCTTGCCCCGCGCACCGTCCTCAACTAAAGGAGCCCCGCGCACATGCCGAACGAAATCACCGACGCCGCCTCGCGCAGCGCGAAGGCCAGCAAGGCCCTCGACACCATGCGCGCCCGCGCCGTGAAAGCGGACGAGGCGCGCACCGAGGCCGCGCACCGCGCGCGCGCCGCCCAGGTCGTTGCCGCCGCGACCGAGGCCGCGACCGCCAACCGCGCAGCGGCCGACGCATGGGACGCGCTTGCGGCCCATGCCGCCACGCAAGCCGACCAGTACCGACGCGGCGCAGAGCTGGCCGACCGCACCCGGCACCGGTGGGCGCGCTAGGTCGCACGGTGGAGGTGGTCGAGCGGGCGATTCGCCGGGGGACGGGCCAGGATCCGCGTCTGACGGAGGCGCTGGCGCGTGACGCGTCGGGAGACGACAGCGAATGAGAAGGTGTGCATCCGCAGGCGGTGTGGAGGGGCTCGATGGGTGCGCTGGCGATCGCGTGCGGCGTGCAACACGGCGCGGGCACGGCCAACGTTAGTAACCGGATACCACAGGCGTGCGGCAGGGACGCACAGCCGCCACACACAGGGGGAGGCATGACGCAACTACTCACGCTCCGGGAGGTGATGCACGGGAAGCGCTGGCGACCCACGCGGCGAAACAGGCACTCAACTGCCGGCGAGGGGCAGAGGTGGCCGACCGCACCCGGAACCGATGGGCGCAGCTAGGCGTCGTCAGGTGGTGCGCAGCGTCGGCCCGTCCGCTTTGCCGGCGGTGGTGTCCGGCCGCCGGCCTTGCCCTCGATAATGCGGCCACGTCAAGCGAGAATGGGCGCCACCGGTCCTGCGTCGTGCGAGTACGCTGACTGGGCGCACCCAGCGGCGCCTTTGGCCGCAGGGGGCACCCTCGTCGGAATAGCTGAAGGAATAGCTGAAGGTGATGAGCGGTTCATCCCCGCTCGCGCGGGGAACACTCGCGCAAAAATCGTGCAATACGTGGCGAGGAACGGTTCATCCCCGCTCGCGCGGGGAACACTCCCGCAACAATTGCGTCGCCACGGCCCCCACCGGTTCATCCCCGCTCGCGCGGGGAACACAGCGCCGTCGCGCTATCGTCCATGTCGTAGGCCGGTTCATCCCCGCTCGCGCGGGGAACACACCGACACCGGCCTGCGCGTCCACCGCGTCCCCGGTTCATCCCCGCTCGCGCGGGGAACACTTCTTGCGGCTGGAAGGCATCAGTTCCAAGTGCGGTTCATCCCCGCTCGCGCGGGGAACACGGATCGTTGGTGTTGTGGGCCGTCCGCATGACCGGTTCATCCCCGCTCGCGCGGGGAACACGCGACATCCGACGCTCACCACACACTGGTACCCGGTTCATCCCCGCTCGCGCGGGGAACACGCGCACGCTGAGCCCTTCGACCGGCAGGTCGGCCGGTTCATCCCCGCTCGCGCGGGGAACACGGGAATTGCCCGAGCCAGGCGTATTCCTGCACCGGTTCATCCCCGCTCGCGCGGGGAACACACTCGATCCAGCTCCGCCTGGAGCATCAAGACCGGTTCATCCCCGCTCGCGCGGGGAACACTTCTCACGTTCTTGGTCCTCTCAAAGCAGGTCCGGTTCATCCCCGCTCGCGCGGGGAACACCTGCCGGAAGGTGTGCTGATGGAAGTCGTTGACGGTTCATCCCCGCTCGCGCGGGGAACACGGCTTCGAGACGATCTGCTACGACGGGCAGTACGGTTCATCCCCGCTTGTTTGGCGTCAAGTACTTCTGCCGCTCAACGTCAACTATTCTTGCCGGTTTCGGACGGCTGCTCGTTCGACGACGCACCGTTCGGTGGGCGTTGCTGCGGGTTCTGAAGACGCAGAAGACCAAACGGCGTGAACGTCCGCTTGGGGACGTTCACGGAGTGCGGTAGCCGAGCGCGCGGCTTCCGAAGGGAGGGGCTGGTGGTTGCTACGCGAGCCCGCGAGAAGATGTGCGCCGTGAACGTCTCGGTCGAAGCCGTGATCGCTTCCGGACCGGAGACGCTCAGGAGCTCGCAGGTCGGCGACGCCGCGGCAACAGCGGCCCCGGCGGCCGGCCGCGAGGCACGGGCGGTGGCGATGGCGGCGACGTTGGGCGCGACGGATCCGTTCGAAAGCTCGGCACGTCGAACTCGAGCACCACGGCGTGGTGCACCAGGCGGTCGATCGCCGCGGCCGTGGCCATCTGGTCGCGGAAGATCCGGTCCCACTGGCTGAAGACCAGATTGCTGGTCACCATCATCGAGCGACGCTCATAGCGCTCGGCGAGCAGCGTGAACAGCACCTCGGCTTCGTCGGGGCTCTGCTGCACGTAGCCCAGATCGTCGAGCAAGATCACCTCGAAGAGGTCGAGCTTGCGGAGGGCCCGCGGCAGGTCGAGGTCACGTTTGGCGCCGAGCAATTCCTGCACCAGGGCGTAGGCCGGGACGCACAACACGCTGCGGCCGGCCTCGACCAGGGCGTGCCCGACGGCGCACAACCCGTGGCTTTTGCCCACGCCGGGCAGACCGAAGGCGAGCACATTGGTCGCCGTCTCGAGGAACGCCCCGCTGGCAAGCGTCTTCAACTGCTGCACCAGCGGGCCCGGCAACCGACCCGTGTCGAGCGTCTCGAACGTCTTGCCGGGCGGCAGACGCGAAGCCCGTCGCAGCCGGGCAATCCGGCGCTGGCGGCGCGCCTCGGCTTCGGCCTCGAAGACTTCCAGCAACACCGGCAGCGCGTCGTGGTGGCCGGCCTGCGTCAATCGCGGCACCAGCTCTTCGGACGCCGTCGTCAGGTTGAACTGCGTCAGCAGCGTCGTCACCTGCGTGCTCGGCACCGTCATCCGTGGAGACCTCCGGTCAACAAAGCGTCGTACTGCGCCAGATCCGGGCGGGGTATATGTACTACCGGCACGGTCGGGACTGGTGGCCGCACTTCGGCCTGGACGCTGGCGTACGCGCACGTGTCGCCAGCGTCGAGCCGAGCCCGAAGCGTCGCCTCGACCTGACGCTCACTGGTCGTCGCCGCCACGTGCAGCAGGCGCACGTACTCGACGTCGGCCCGCTCGCCGTGCGTTCGCCCCAGCGCGTCATAGGCGGCCCGGAACGTCAGCGACGGGAACAGCTCTTCCCGGAAGCGATACCGGGCAAACGCGCCCGGCTTGCGGACCAGGCGACCGATGATGTGGCGGTAATCGATCCGGTGGTCCGCCGCACCCCGCAGCCGCGGCATCGTGCACAGCACCCGGCCGCCGTAGAGCACCTCGACCGTCGACGGATGCTGCCGCGCCTCGACCGTGTGGCCGATCAACCGCGACGGCACCGAGTAGATCCGGCTGCCGATCCGAATCGTGCTCCACTTGCGCACCCGGCACTGGAACGTCGTGTACTCGGGGATGCGAGCCGTCGGCAACGGCTGCAGATACAAACGCTCCTCGGCCAACCGTGCCGCCGCCGGCCTATTCCGCTCCTCGTCGAGGACCGCCCGCACGAAGCGCAGGTACGCCGACTCGTCCGCAAAATCTCTGTCGCCCCGCAGCAGCAACGCTTGCTCGATGGCCGTCTTCGTCCGGACGTGTGCCTGCTCGGCCACGCCGTTCTCGTGCGGTTTCCCCGGCTGGATCCGCGACGAGCGCAGCCCGTAGTGGTCCATCACCTGCTGAAACCGCGCCGTCAGCTGGCGCCCACCGCTACGCTTCAGCTCGTGCGTCGCCGCCGACAGGTTGTCGTGTCGCAGCACTGCCGGGACCGCGCCCAGCATCCACAACGCGCCCTGCAGGCCCGACACCAACGCCTCGAACGTCTCGCTCAGCGCCAGCCCCACATACGTCCACGTGCTGTAGCTCAGCACCCACTCGAACAGCAGATGCGGGAACGCCACGCCCCGTATCGTCACGCCCAGGTCGCTCGCGTCGGTGAAGTCGAACGCCGCTTTCCGACCCGGAACCGCCACCTGCTCGAAGTACACCTCGCGGTCCGGGCCGTACTGCACCCGCCAATCGCGGACCCGCCGCTGTAGCGTCCGTAGCTGCCCCGCCTGAAAGCGACCCGGATGCCGCCGGCACAGCACTGTGAACAGCGTCAGCGCCTGCAGCCGGCCGTCGGTATCGGCCACCAGCTGCGGCACGACCTCCGACTGCCACACATCGGCGAACGGGTCCTCCCGCGTCCGCCACGTCCGCGGCGCCTTCGCCGTCGACGGCAACGCCCCGCGCTGCCACGTGCGCGCCGTCCGCTCGCTCATGCCCGCCGCCGCCGCTGCTGCCGCCAATGTCTTTCCGGACATCCGTTTCTCGCGCAATCGCCGAACCTGTGCATTCGTGACCAACCCGTCCTCCGCAAGGAAAACGGACAGTCTCACACGCTGCCGCCATCACCCATGAACCGGCCAATCCCGTCCTCGGCAACCGGCAAAAATAATTGTCGTTGATCAATCGCCGTTGCGCCTGAACCGATCGAGGCCCTGCACGGTGTCTTCGCCCCGGCTCGCGCCGTTGTCCGTCGTCGTCTCGCGAAGACCCTGCCCGCGGATCGAGCCCTGGCCGCACACTGGCTTGCTACCGACGAGGGCGCCCGACTGCAAGCTGTTCGCGAGGGCCGCGCAAGCCTAGTCGCGCTGGCCCGTGTTCGCCGCTCGGCCGCACTCGATGTTGGCGAGCAGGTCCGCGCGCGGGGCGGCTCGTGGGAAGCCGCCCGGCAGGTGGTCGAGCAAGTAGTCTACGCGCTAGATTGAGCCGTTAAGCATGGCTGGCAGACCGAAGCATAGGGCGGCGGTGGCGGCCGCGCTGGCTGCGGGCGAGATCCCGCCGAAGCCGGCGCGGTCGCGGCGGCAGCCGATCACCGAGGAGCGGAAACGATTGCACGCGCTCGTGAGCACGCCGAGCGGCTTCCGCTCGATGCGCTGCACCTATGTTCACGACACAGGAACCACCTGCACGCACGCGGCGGTGTGGGGGCTCGACCGCTGCATCCGGCACGGCGGCCTGGGCAAGCGGGGGCAAACGGAACTGCGGAAGCGGTTGGGAAAGATGGTCGAGTTCATCGACCCCAACTTCTTGTTGGTGCGCGGCCATCAGATCCTCGCGGCCGACCTGGGCATGATCATTGACGACGCCGGATCGTTCCTGCCGGTGAAGGACTGGCCCCCCGAGGTATGGCCGGCGATCGCGTCGGTGAAGGTGCTGGACTACAACGCGAACCCCGCGGACGGCAAGACGGAAAAGGTGGTGGAGATTCGGTTTCAGGACCAAGCGCGCTACCAGGAGCTGATGATGAAGCGCGCCGGCATGCTGGTCGACAAACTGGAGCTGTCCGGCAGCGTGCAGCACGAGCACACGATCGGCCAGGTCTTCGCGGACGCGCTGCGCGAAGGGCTGGAGCGGGCGCCGGAACGCGCCGCGCTGTCGCCGACGAGTGCCTGCCCGCACTGCGGGAAGTCGCTCGCGGATTCGCCGGCGCCGTCGAACCGAAAGGATGCGCTTGCAGGAACCTCACGCCCGTTTCCCGTCCCGAGTTTCTTCAGCACCTGCTAGAAACCAAGGGCGATACCGTCTACCCCCCGGCCTCGGCCATAAATCGCGCACCCGTCACCGTCACGGGGGCGGAGGCGCTGCCACCCGCGCACAGTCCAGGACGTCACACAGCGCGTCCAGGCTCTCGGCGATTCGGAACCTCGACGGCTCGTCGGTCTCGGAGTCCCGCACGAACAGGTCGACGCCGCCGTCGGCGCTTTCGGCCACGAACCGGATGTGTTCCGTGCGGAACAGGGATGGTTGCGGCGAGTCGCCCGGTGCGACCTCGAAGAGCGTACCGTCGATGTCGGCGGCGACGACGTTCACCCAGATCCAGGCGGGGTCGTCGGATTGTGCGGTCGCCGCGGTCGGAGCGGCCAGTGCGAGGGCGATGCCTGTCACGACGCCGCCGATCCACCGGTCGCGGCGCATCATGAAGACCCGTCGATCCGCTTGAGTGTCGAGGCATCGGACCAGCGCCCCCGTTTCGCGTAGGGACTCCAGCGCCAGCGCCGGATTCGACCGGCACGCGGTCACTGGTGCCTGCACGTAGATGGAACCGTGACGGTTCGGCCTCCTGAAGCGGTACTCGGCAAAGCTGGCGCCGCTCGCGCAGCCGCCCTCGAACCTGAACCCATGCGATTCCAGGGCCACGCGAACAGATGTAGCTTCGCCTCGCCCGTAGTCGAATGGTCTCCCGTCATCGCTCGCCGACACCGATCGACCAATCGAGTCTCGTCATCCCGTCCTCCGTATTTGTGCCGCGCCGGGTTGTGCGGAAGGGTCATGAAATCACGCTGCGGGTCCCTTGGTGTTGACGGCAGCACGGAAACCCGCAGGAAAGGGCGCTCGGCTAATGATGTCTTGCCGTGAGGTCATCCTCGTGTCAACCCTCGTAGGGTGCTCGGCGTCCAGGACTCAGCGACGCTGGCTACAGGCCGACTGCGCGGAGCGCCTGATCGACCGCTCGCTGTGGGGGCTCCCCCGCCGCCAAGTCGGCCGCCGACTGGCGGATGACATCCGCGGCCTGTTGGAAGAGCGTGACTCCCGGCATCAGGTCGGTCATCGCACGGAAGAAGATCCGCTCGATCTGTGCACGGTTGGCTCCGCCGACCCCCTCGACGGTCCGCCCCGTCGTCGCGTTCCGCCCCCCTTCAACGGCCAGATAGAACGCGTGGCTAAGGATCGTGGAGTTCCAATGAACACCAGAGTAGCCGAACGTAGGGAGTCGGACGATGGTTCGGCCGTCCACCGACCCCCGGTGGCTGAAGAAGGTGTACTCACCATCTGAGGCGACGAGAAAACGTACACCCGCGCCGAACGCGTCCGGATAGCGAAGGGTGCCTTGCCCCGCTAGCGCGATCGAACGAGGGTTCTCCAGCGATCTGGAAGGCGGCCCTGTGTCCTCAAACATCACGTAGTCCGCGCGGTTCGGGCCGGTGCCGGGAATCTGCAGCGAGAACTCCACCGCAGTGCCGATGATGTCCGAGTAGGCTTCGTTGATGGCGCCCCCGTGATTCATGAACAACAGGAATCGGCCACCCTCGCAGATATACGGGAACCGTCGGCCCACCAGCGGTCCGCTCCTGAAGAACACATACGCGCCACACCGGAACCGTCTGCCGTCCTCGTGCCGGAAGCTCGACGGACCCAGGATGGCGTCGACGCTGTTTCTGAAGCCGTCTCCTGTTCGCGCCGCTACTGAAAAATATGTGACCCCGTGCATGATCTCGTGCGCAACCACATCGGCGGACACGATCGGCGTACCGTCATTCTCCTCGCCGAAGGCGACGACTCCTGTGCCTTCCGGTCCGGCCGGCGGCCGAGCGAAAAAAGCGTTCGAGTAGCGGGCCTCGATATTCACCATGCCGAGTATGCGACCGTCCCGGCCGTCCATGCCGCTCCAGCCGTGGCGCGAGGCAAGGTAGTCGTAGGTAAAGCCCATGTGGGCGTGCCCGTCCACCACTGCCGGGTCGTCCCAAGTGTTATCGGTGTCGCTCGCGACGTCACTCGGCAACCACGTGAGTCCCCGCGGGTCGACGAGACGGTCGGCACGGTCCTCGTTGTAGCGCAGGTCGAGCGTCACGATCTCGGCTGGACGGAGTCGATCGTACGCTTGAAAGCTCCCGCCAGCTTGCGATGTGCTCACCTTCTTGCGGTCATTCACGATTCCAATACCGACGCCTACCGCTGCCGCACCCTGTTCCTGAACCTCGCGCTCCGCGTGCACCACCTCGCCGCTGTGGGCGTTGAGGAAATAGGTGTGAAGGTCTCGCATGGTCGCTCTGTAGGCGAGTATGTAACCTCCCCTTAGGGTAAGCGCGTGGGGCAGGATGACAAGCGCCGGTGGATCGCTAGTGGCAGGCCCGGCACCTGCGCGCCGCTCGATCACGTCGAGCGCCTCGCCCGGCGACAGGCGCGGTACGGGGTCGAGGTCGATCCCCGAGTGGAGGGTCCCGAAGATCGAAACGGTGACGCCTTCAACGAACTGCCTTGAGACTCCGCCGCCGTGCACAGGGATGCCGGCGAAGGTCTGCACGAGATACTCGTGGGTACGCCCCGCGAGCGTGCGGTCCGCGCGGCGCGACGTGACGACGAGCTCGCCGGTTCGCGCCATACCATCAACGGTCGCGTCCAACTGTCTCAACTCGTCAACATCCGTGCCGTGTCCGGCTGACACCCGGACACTAACGCCCGACTGTAGCGACGTGGCGTCCTGGCTCCGCTGAGCGGATTGCGACGTTCCGGGTGACTCGGCAACGACGTAGATCGACTGCGACGTGATGTCCTGCCCCGCGGTTTTCGATGCCAGGATCAGAACCGCCGCGAGGGCCGCGATCGCGAATCGTGGTGCAGTTTTCATAGCGTTCTCTCTCCTTGCAAGAGGGCAGTTTCGGAGGACTTCTCGGGAAGCGACTTCAGAACCGGAGGCGCAGCCCGCCCGCCGTGTACAGGCCGCCCACGCGCACACGGACCGTGCCATCGTCGACGGACGCGAGTCCGATCGTCGCCCCGCTGTACCGCGTGAGCCAACCGACACCGACGTGGTTGGAAAAGAAGTAGGCCGCGTCGGCGCCGACGTTGAACCCGAGCTTCGAGCCCGTCTGCTGCCTGGTGCTCGTCGCGGCGAACGCGACCGTGTCGTACGGGTAACTGTGCGTGAGGCGCACGTCGGTGACGAGGTCCTGCTTCACGGTGAAGTACGTCGGCCCGCCGAACGCGGTCACCGTGAAGCCGCCGGCCGGTAGCACGACGGACGCCTGAAAGTGCACGGCGGTTTCCTCGTGCGTGAGCGGGGCCGAGTCGCCTGTGACCGAGCGAATGCGATCGAAGAAGAACGGATGCGGCACCTGCGCGGAGAGGCTGACCGCCGCGTCGAGGGAGTAGCGCGACACGCCGACGCCAAGCCCGAGATTGCGCCAGACATGGACACCACCGCTCACGTCGAACAGCGTCCCGGCTTCAACGCGGTAGGAGCCGTCGAAGCTGGCCTGCTCGCGCGCCGCGGCGCCGGACAGCATGTCGGTGTACGCGCCGCCCGAGTCGATGAAGACCACGTTGTCGGAGAAGTCGCTCGTGCCAGGCTGGAGCCCGCCGTTGATCGTGAGGAACACTTTGGGGTCTTCTGATCCACCCGTCGGGCGCGGCTCACCTTGCGTGGCCTGTGCGCGTGCCGTCCCCGCTGCGGCCAATGTCAGAAGCAGAATGGCACCAAGAGATCGCATGACGTTTCTCCTCATCGTTGGTCTGTTTCATCGAGCGACGAGCTACCGGGTTGGTCTTTGGGGGATTATACCGTTTACATGACAATCCGTCAAGGATTCAGTATGATCTGAAGCATGGCACACGCACCTGGACGCGCCCACCGCACCGGCATCAGCTTAATCGAACTCATGGCCATGTTCCCGGATGACGCCACCGCGACCGCGTGGTTTGAAGCGATCCTCTGGGCCGGGGAGCGGTGCTGCGGGCATTGCGGCAGCGTCAAGACCCGAGAGGTTCCCGGCCGGACGCCAATGCCGTATTGGTGCACGGACTGCCGGTCCTACTTCAGCGTCCGCACCGGGACCGCCATCGAGCGGTCGCACGTCCCGCTCAGGAAGTGGGCCATCGCCATCTATCTCTACCTGACCAGCCTCAAGAGCGTATCGAGCATGAAGCTCCACCGCGACCTGGGCGTGACGCAGAAAACCGCGTGGTTCATGCTGCACCGCATCCGCGAAGCGTGGGCGACCGAGCCGGCCGGCGGGTTCGCCGGTCCCGTCGAAGTCGATGAGACGTTCGTCGGCGGGAAGGCCAAGAACCGGCACGCCTGCGACCGTGCGGATCTCGGCCGCGGGCCGGTTGGAAAAGCCGCCGTGGTCGGCGTCAAGGATCGGGCCTCCGGGAAGGTGCGCGCCGCGGCCGTGCCGAACACGACCGGCCAGACGCTACGCGGGTTCGTGGAAGCCCACACCGACCCGGCCGCGATGGTCTACTCGGACGGGGAGCCGGCCTACGCCAGCCTCCCGCACCACGAGGCCGTCAAGCACTCGGTCGGCGAATACGTCCGGGGGATGGCGCACACGAACGGCATGGAGTCCTTCTGGTCGATGTTCAAGCGCGCCTACGTCGGGACGTTCCACAAGCTCAGCCCGAAACACCTCAGCCGCTATGTGGCCGAGTTCGAGGCCAAGCACAACCTGCGGGATTCAGGCACGCTGGCGCAGATGCACGCGGCCGTCGCAGGGCTGCTCGGACGCCGGCTGCTCTACCGCGACCTCATCGCGGACACCGGACTGGACAGCGGCGCGCGGTCGGCGTAGCGGCCGCAAGAGCGCCCTGGCGAGCGTCTCCGGGGTCGCGCCAATCAGATCACGGGCGGGATCGAAACCACGCTTGCGGGGCTTGGGGTCGGTCATGGGTCCTCGTGGCTGCGGGTTAGGCGTAGCAGTTCGTCGCGTAGAACGACGTAGAGCACAGACATTACCCCGTCGCGTTCAATACCGACTTCGTACGCGCACTCCGACACGCGGTTTTGCCATGCGGCGCTCAGTTGGTTGAATTTGGCTCGCTCTTGGCTGAAGGCATCGATCTGGTGTGGTTCCATTCCCTCGGTGTCGACTAGAACGGTGGGCACGATTTCGTCGGCCCACGCCTGCGCCTTGATCGTGGCGGCGATCTCTTCGCCGAACTCGGTGAGGTGCATCGGACTGCCGCTGATGATCAGCGGACGGCGGAAACGTACGAGAAGCCTATCGCGCACGTCCTTTGCGAACGCGTCAAAATCCGAGCGGAGCTGTCCGAGCTTGCCCTCGAACGTTCCGAGCTTGCCCTCGAACGTTCCGAGCTTGCCCTCGAACGTTCGCACCCATGACGGGTTGCTCCAAAAGGATCGCCAGGCACCAAGGAGAGCTGCGAGAGCGCCGACACCGGCGATGATGGCCGTGACGATCTGCGGCTGCGTCCATTCAGTCATTTCGTCTAGCCTCCCCCCCCTGATCGCCAGAAAGTCTAGCACCTTCACTGTATCCCATGTGGCCGTTTATGCCCGCTTTTGCACCACGTTTAGTGCAAAACCGACCCCGGCGCACGCGGACGGCAGCGGAGGAGGAAACCTGACGCCGGTCCGTCCGCGTGCGCCGGGGGAGACCCGACTACCAGCCGAACGACTTCCGCGCCTGCACGCCCCCAACGGTCGGTGTGATGGAGAGGTTCTCAACCGCTGGCTGCGTCGGCCAAAGCGCCGCGAGGACCGCCCCGCCGATCACCATCGCCGCCCCGCCGTACTTCAGGCCTGACGATCGCTCTTCGTAGGGCACGATGGATCCGGTGTAGACGGTTCGTCCATCGGACGTGGCTGCGGCGATGCCCACGCCTGCTCCAGCGATGGCACCGACGAGCACGCCTCGCCGTTCGATGACCAACAACCTTGGTTCTATGGACAAGACGATCTCGCGGAATTCACAGGAGACGGGGTTCGTCCCGCACGGGCCAGTGATGAAGTCCGCAACTTCATCAATCAGCATGTCCCTTGAGACGCTCGCCGGCTGCGTGGGCTGCTCAGGGTCAACCAGCAGCATGACGGCCCCAGCGACTGAGACGGCCGCGCCGAGCACACGCCCGACTTGGGCCTGTGCCTGAAGTGGAGCGGCGAACACGACGACGGCGAGGACGATGAGAATGGTGATCTGACGCATGCGGTGTTCTCCCTGGCCCTGACCGGAAGTGGTCACCGGGCCGGATTGCCACACCAGACACGCGCACGTACGAATCTCCCGCCGAAACGGGCGGCCAGGTGTCGGGGCCACAACGTGTCTGGGTGTGGCAGGCGGAGTATGGATCAGGCTGGACGAGCCGTCAAGTCAACGGTATAATCCCCAACGCATGAGCGGCGTGACCGAGAACTGGTCGTGCGGTGACGTCGGAGGGACGGCGCGAGAAGTGTCCGGTCGTCAGGGGGCGAGTACTGCCAGCCGTACTGCCAGCCGTTTCTGCTTCGACCAGCCGTTTTGTGACCTTTTCGGACCCGTTCGGACTGTGGTTTAGGCCAATAACTACGGGTTTTTCTGGGATTCTTGCGGAAACCGGAACGGGTTCGTAGCCAGACGCTCTATCAGGCGCTTCGACTCGAACCGATCGCGACTTCCTGCTCCTCGCTGCGCCACGCGGCGTAAGCCAGTGCCTGGCGGATGTCGTCGCGTTCAAGGTACGGGTACGCGGCCAGCACTGCGTCCACGTCGTGGCCCGCCGCCAGCAACCCACAATCGTGCCAACAGTGACGCGAAGGTCCCGAATGCACGGGCGTCCTCCCATGACGTCTGGATCCTGCGTGATTCGATCCAGTCGGGTCATGGCTCAGAAGGATACGCGTCGCGTGACGACGGGTCACCGGCGGCGCGGCGCAACGGAGGCCGCACGCGGCGCACGATCGAGGCCAGGGACTGTCAGCGCGGAACCGTGATGGCGGGAATCAGGGATCAGGCAACGTCGCGGTCACGGCGGCCGGAGGAACCCTTCGAGCGAGTCTTCGAGCTTCGTCATCCGTTCGCCGCTGGTCTGCCAGCTCCGGGTCACGTCGTCTGATGCGGTTGCCGCGTTCGTCGGCAGTCCCGCTCTCGTCCACCGGCCGCCTCACTTGGTCAGGGTCAATGGTTCGCGTGCTCATCGGCCGGCCGGACATCCGGCAAGGACTGGCACGCCGTTACTGGCAGCGGCATCTGACAGACGGAGGCGTGGCCTTGGGCCGGCGGCTCCGCTGGGTGCTAACTTTTCTGCTAACTTTTGGTGTCTCGCTGGGTCCGTTTGAGTCCATTTCTGTCCATTTTAGGGCACGTGCCTGCTGCTAGCTGCCACGCGGGAGAACCCCGAGAAACCTAAAGAAAAGGCCCGTTTCCACGGGGGAAACGGGCCTTGATGGTGGCGCGCCCGACAGGATTCGAACCTGTGGCCTTCGGCTCCGGAGGCCGACGCTCTATCCAGCTGAGCTACGGGCGCCCTTTTAGAATCAACGGCTTACGATGACTGGTACGGTAGTGCCAGCCGGGATCGCCAGCCGCGTTCTCTTCGGGAACGAGTCGCAAATAGCATACACCTGAACGCCGGACCCCGGCGGAACGCGTTGTCTGCGTGCCGGCGTGGTTATTGCGTCACGAGCGGCGCTTGGCAGTCGGTGGCGGCGCTGACGTCGAGCGGCCACCAGCTCGCGAACTCTCCGTCGGATCCGGCCAGCGGCATGACCAGCGGAAATCCGTCCGGCTCGAACGCCGCCGTCCCACCGCCCTCGGCGTACCGGCGCGCCAGCGCCTCGCGGAAGCGGTCGACCTCGGGTGCCTCGAAGAGCGCGTAGTAGAGCTGGCGTGTGCTTCGGGCACTATCGCGCCGGACCACGCCGATGCAGACCGGCGTGGGGACGATGTCCGACAACCCGGACTCCTCGGCCACCTGGAGCAGGTCCTGCGGCGAAAGCGCGTTCCCCAGCGACTCGCGGTACTCCGCGTCGAGCACCAGTGGCACTGTCGCCGCCGTTGGCGACATCAACGACTCCATCGTGCGCGCGAAGATCTGCTGGAAGAGTTCGGCGCGAATCTGATCCGAGGACTCCAGCACGAGCAGGCCGGCGCCCGGCTCCGTCCCGCTGCGTAGCGCGAGGTTCCACTCGGACGCCAGACCAGCATCCACCACGTACGGCTCCGCCAGGCTGCTCTGCACGGTCCACCAGAACAGCCAACCCAGCACCGCCAACGCCGCGATCGCAATCACCGCCTTGCGCATCTTTGCAACGCGCCCGCCAGGAGCATGCCTTCTAGTTCGCCAGCGGATTCGGCCGGATCTGGAAGCGGATGATCTCGCTGGTCGCGCCCTTGCCTCCTTCGAGGTGGAACGGCGACCCGGTATTGAAGCTTGACCACACGCCGCGCCCCTTCCACCCGGCGTCCGGATTGTCGATCCGGCCGTCGAGCCCGCGGCTGTAGAACCCGAGCGGATACGGGACGCGCATGATCACCCACTCGCCACTGTCCGGATCGACGGCGAGCAGTGTGTCTGAGGTGGTGCCGGTGGCAATCGGCGTGTCTGCACCGAGGCCAAGCGTATCGGACTGGTCGACCCAGTTGCAATAGTGGTAGTCGGCGTTCGCCGATTGACCCGCCCCCCATGGTGGTGCCAGTTCTTATGAGAGAGCTGCACTCATATTGAACCCGTTGAACCCGCCAATTGAGACCGGTCTGACCGGCTCGGGCGCGGGCGGACGATAGCCTGGCGCACTGTGCGGTCGCACCGTGTTGTACTCCCGGCGCCACCGCTCGATCAAGGCCTTGGCTTCCGTGAGGGTGTAGAAGATCTCGCGGTCCAACAGTTCATCCCGCAACGTGCCGTTGAAGGATTCGACGTAGCCGTTCTCCCACGGGCTGCCCGGTTCGATGAACAACGTCTGGACGTCGAGGGCCTCAAGCCACCGGCGGACGAGTGCCGCCGTGAATTCCGATCCGTTGTCAGACCGGATGTGCGCCGGAACGCCGTATGTCATAAACAGGGCCGCGAGCGTCTCGAGCACATCGGTCGACCGCATTCGGCGTGCCACAACGATCGCCAAGCACTCCCGCGAGTACTCATCGACGACGGTCAAGATCTTCAGCGGGCGGCCGTCGTGCGTGCGGTCCGCCACGAAGTCGTACGCCCAGACGTGATGGCGATACTCGGGACGACGGCGCATGCAGGACCCGTCAGCCAGCCACAACCGGCCTCGTGTCGGCTGGTTCTGCGGCACTGTGAGGCCCTCGCGCCGCCAGAGGCGCTCGACGCGTTTGTGATGCACCGTCCAGCCTTCCCCACGCAATAGCCCCGTGATCCGTCGATACCCATACCGCCTATACGTCGTCGCGAGTTCGATCATGCGGCTGACCAACCGTGGTTCGTCATCCGGTAAGCGCGCCAGATGCCGGTGGGTCGACCGGGCGTGTCCCATGACTCGGCAGGCCCGCCGCTCCGAAACGCCCAGCCGCGTGCAGACAGGGTTCACGGCTGGCGTCTCCGGGGCGGGCTCAGAAGTTTCCCGAGGCCACCTCTTTGAGGATCGCGTTGTCCAGGGCCTGGTCGGCCACCAGCTTCTTCAGCCGCAGGTCCTCTTGCTCGAGTGCCTTTAATTAAGGCGTCGCGGCGAAGTGATAGGAGGTCACCATCTTTTCAGCGCGGCGCGGTCTGTGACCCATGAATATCGATCGTGATATCGAGCCGTCGCGGCCTGCTCCCGATCGTGACGCGGGCCGCGATCGGGACCCTGACCGCCATGGCCATCGTCGGGAGTATGACGCGAAGCACCCGCGCCGGGACTTCTCGGACCGGGTCGATGGGGTGGTGCGGGATGTCGCCGTGTTCCGGGTGGTGGCGCTGGCGGATCTGATCACGCAACAATTTGACGGCCATCCGTTCCCTGGCCGGCGAGGGATCGGGGAGGCGGAGCAACGGGGGTGGATCGAACGCCAGACGGCGCACGGTCCGAAGGGCGGCCGCTTCACGGTCGTGGCGGCGACACCGGCCGGGGCGACGCGCCGCGGCGGAGCTCGACCTCCCGATGGCGCGCGGCAAGGTGCTCTTTCCGGACGCGCAGATTGAGTACGTGACCGCGGCGGGCGTGGGTGAGGTGGATCAAGCGCGGAACGCCGAGCGGACAGAACGCTAGCCATTTGCCGTCTCTTGCGGTAGATTGAGCGTCATTCAGTGTGGAGGACTTATGGCCCATCCTTTCCGAATTCGACGTGCTTTCTTCTTGTGTGTCTTGGCGTTCGCACTCGTCGGGGTGCCGGCGTCTGCCCAGAATCGTGCCGGTGTTCCGGCCGTGCCGCCGCCGGACGGACCCGTTGTGCTCCAAACTACGGACGTTGCCCGCATTCGCGTCGTGCCGATCGTCGGCGGGCTCTCCCATCCGTGGGGGTTGGCGTTCCGGCGGAACGGGGACATTCTCGTCACCGAGCGCGACAAAGGCATCCTGCGTGTGATCCGTGACGGGCAGCTCCTCGAACGGTCCGTCCCGGGTGTGCCAGAGGTCTACACGGACGTGCGGCGCGCGGGGCTGATGGACATCGCGATCCACCCAGACGACGACAGCCTCGTCTATCTGACCTATTCCAAGGCGGCCGAGCTCGACCCGTCCGAAGAGGTGCCGACGTGGTCGTATGACGGCCAACGCGGTTCGCGGGTGGCGTTGGCCCGGGGCCGGCTCGACGGGGGCGCCTTGACCGAGGTCCGCGACATTTTCGTGACCAACCGCATCGACCTCGGCGTCTCCGCATCGCGAATCGTGTTCGGACCGGACGGGCTCCTGTATATGACCGTCGGCGGGGCGATCAGGTCGGGGTCGACCGGCCAGTATGCGCAGGATCCAGGCACTCATTACGGAAAGGTACTGCGTCTGCGCGATGACGGAACCGTCCCCGACGACAATCCGTTCGTCGGCAACCCCGGCTACCTGCCGGAAATCTATTCGCTGGGGCATCGGAACCAGATTGGGCTCGGCTTCAACCCTGCGACGGGTGATCTCTGGGCGACCGAGAACGCGCCGCAAGGCGGCGACGAGGCGAACGTTATCAAGCCGGGTGCCAACTACGGCTGGCCGATTGCGTCGTACAGCCGCGAATATTCCGGCATTCCCGTAACAGAGACGCCGTGGCTGGAGGAGTTCGAGGCCCCGGAAATCCTCTGGTGGCCGTCGATCGCGCCGTCCGGGTTGACGTTCTACACCGGCGAACATTTCCCCGCGTGGCAAGGCAACCTGTTTGTCGGTGCGATGCGAAATCGGATGCCTGGCCGAACCGGGCACCTCGAACGAATTATTTTCAACCGGCAGGGTCAAGAAATCAGGCGGGAATGGTTACTCACGGAGCTCAAGCAAAGAATCCGAGACGTTCGACAAGGCAATGACGGCTATCTCTATGTTCTGACCGAGGAAGCTGATGGTGTCTTGCTTCGCATTGAACCGGCCCACGCGATTGTTGACCCGCCGGGTAACATTCTGACGATAGAACGGTCCTCTGAGGCACGGGTGTCTCCTCTTTCCGAATCGGAGTGGACAGCTGAACAAAGGGAGATCGTTGAGCGGTATGCGCCTGACGGAAATCCTGGAAATGCGCTCCGCACGCTAATTCGGGTGCCGGCCTTGGCCCATCGGGTGTTGCCGCTGTTGACCTACATCGCCAACGATTCGACGCTAGCGCCGCGTCACCGTGCGATCCTGATCCTTCGGACCGCCTGGCTCACGCAGAGCGCGAACCATTGGGCGACCTATGCCAGCCGGGGCGACCTGACCGACGCGGAGGTGCTGCGGGTTGCCCAGGGACCCGATGAGGGCTGGAGCGAGTTTGAAGCGGTCCTCATCGGACTGGCCGACGAGCTGTTTCGGCACTCGTCGGTCACGGCCGCGACGTGGGATCGGCTCTCGGCCCAGTACGACCTTCCCCACCTGGCGGATGCCGTCGTGACGGTCACCGAGATCACCGCACAGGCCGTGTTGTTCAATGCCCTCGGCATTCAGCCGGACGAAGCCACCACGGCGCGGCTTCCCACGACGTCGGTCGGCTACCGGGTGGTCGTCCCCGACCGCGAGCCGCCGCTGACCACACCCCGCATTGACCCGGCGGCTGGCGACGGCCTCAGGGTGTCGCGAACCCTTCGCCGGCATCCTGCGCTCGCGGATCAGTGGTATGTGAACGAACGATATGTGCTTGACCCCGAGAAGTCCCGCCTGACGCCCCACGACCGCGAGCTCCTCATCTTGCGAACCGGATGGAACGCGCAGGCGGTCTACGAGTGGGCAAAGCATGTCGGCAGCGTCGGGCGGGCGCGCGACCACGGGCTCGATCCTCTCTGGATTGCGCAAGGTGGGGACGCGGACGGGTGGAATGCCAACGAGCTCACGCTCATCGACGCGGCGAACGAGATGTATCGTGACACCACGATCTCGGATGAGACTTGGCAGAAGCTGTCGGAGCGATACGATACCCATCAGATGATGAGTATCGTGTGGACCACGGCACGGTATCGAAGAGTGTCGATGACGCTCAACGCGTTTGGCGTGCAGCCACTCCCGGACGACGAGCGCTTTCCAGAGCTGGAGGGGTACTAACGAAAGGACTTCTTTGTCGTCCATGGAAGTCTTGCACTCAATTTGGACCACTGTTTCGTGAGACACCCACGTTGCTGTATCGACCCACGTACCACCCCACGTGCTTGGCGAGTCAATCTTCTTACCCCAATCCCTGGTGTAAATAATCCCGTTCCTAGACTCCGGTTCCCGCCACAGCTGAAGCCGTACCGTTAACTCGCGTTCGGCGTAATCAGCGTCGACCAGGCACGAGAACAGCATGCGCACGAAGAAGGCCACGCAGAAAGCATCCCGACGCCCCAGAGCGTCCGCGACAAAATCGGGGGGGGTTGAGATTCTGAGTAGCCACCAACGAGGCCGGGGCGGCACTCCTCCACGACTCGACGGTCTTCGCTAGGCGAGCCTCCAGACACGAGCCGGGACCCCGGCCATCGAGGAGCCCGCTGTGGTGACCGGCAATCGCATAGGCGAGTAGGTGCCCCAGCACGTCGATGTTCTCGGCCGCATGCTGTGCCCCGGCCGTGGAATGGTCGGTTAGAGCAGCCCTGTTGTCGGAGTCGGCGATGTGCGGATCGGGGGACGAAGCCGTCTTCAGGTACTCCTGAAAAGCGTCGGAGTATTTCCCCAGGTCGTGCCAGAGGCCGGCGACCCGCGCCCAGGCACTAGCCTGGAAGCAATCGCCGCTTGCGGCAGCCCGTTCCGAGACACCCTCAAGGTGCTCAAGGAGGTCATGCCATTTCTGTGCTGGCCGGCCGGGAAGCGTGTGCGCGCAGCACTTGCGGCTTAGATGAATGTCCCCCTGGGTTACGGTTCCCGCCGCCCAGCATATAGGATGAGCTAGGAGTCTGCGCCCCGGAACGATTTTGGGACCTCTTGGTGGGAAATTGTTCTCGACCGGTGTCATCAAGAAGGCTCCGTGGTGGGAAAGGCCGTCGTATTCTGCAGCGTTCTGGGCCATCTGGTGGGATTTTTAGCTCGTGATTTTTCCTGCGGCGCAGACTCCTAGGCGACAGGGAGCTCCTGGGGAGATCTGCGGGGACGATGTGATCGACCGGGGGAGGCAGCTCAGGTCGTGGTCACGGTGCTGCGCTTCCGACGGCCTCGTGTTCCGCCGGTTCCGCGATCGGAGGCTGCGGACGGCGGCTTCCCCTCGCCGGTGGTAAACACGAGCGGCCCGGAGCCGTCGCCGAGCGTACGCGCCGCGTCGAGGACCTCGATGGCGCCGGGGTCACGCTCATCGTTGCCGGCTACCGCGGCGCGGACGCCAGGCCTCGCCGGTCGTGCCGCGATGCTGTTCGGCCGGCGCGCCGCGCATCTGCTCGAATGCGTCGCGCCGGTCGCCGAGGTTCCGCGCGCGCCCGGTGACGAGTTCCAGCTCGCTGGCGTTGATCTCGGCGCCGTCCTGGGCGCGTTCGAGATCGCGCATCTCGGGCGTGATATGGATAGAAACAACCGAGCCATGATCGCGGCCGGCGTTGGCCCCGGGTCGGGGTCATTCGTCAGCTTGCGGGAGACGTTCCGGCCTAGCGTCGCCGCCCGGGTGTGCCGCACGCCGGCATTGGTCACCGTGAAGGGCGGTCGCCGCGCCGGCGTTGCAGGGCGATGTGACACCTGTGCTATCGTGATAGCAACGCAATCGTTGCGTAGATTGAGCTCCCGGACGAACGGAGATCGTAACCATGGCGAGTATCACGATCCGCAACCTCGATGACGACGTGAAGACCCGGCTACGCGTGCGTGCGGCGGACAACTGCCGGTCCATGGAAGAGGAAGCGCGCCTGATCCTGCGTGATGCCGTCGGGCGCAAGCCGAGTTCCCGGAATCTCACGAGCATCATCCGCGCGCACTTCGGGCCGGCCAACGGCGTGGATCTCGAGTTGCCGCCGCGCGAGCACGGGCGCGAGCCGCCGGCCTTCGATTGAGTCTGCGGCCGTGACCGTGCTGCTTGACACCAATGTGGTGTCCGAACTGATCCGCAAGTCGCCCGATCCCGCCGTCGAGGAGTGGGCCGCCGGCCATCCCCTGGAAGAGCTGTTCTTCTCGGCGGTCGGCGAAGCGGAGTTGCGCTACGGTGCCGCCATCCTGCCGTTAGGCCGGCGCCGGGCAACGCTGGTCTCGGATATCGAGAGGATGCTGCGAGACGCTTTCGAGAACCGGGTGCTGCCGTTCGATAGCGAAGCGGCGCGTGCATACGCGGATATCGCCGCGATGCGCCGTTCCGCCGGACGCCCCGTTGCACCGGCGGACTGCCAAATCGCGGCCATCGCCCGCTCCCGCAACATAGCGGTGGCGACGCGCAACGTTAGGGATTTCGAGGACGTCGACATCGAGGTCGTCGATCCTTGGGCGGCCGCATGAGCGGCACGACCGATACCTTCGCGCGCGTCAAGATCGACGCCCTTCTCCAGGATGCGGGCTGGAATCTGACCGCCGGCTCGAGCAATCTGTTTCAATGCGCGCTCCCCGACGGCCCACAAGCGGATTGCGTCCTCTGCGACCGGCAGGGACGGCGGTTGTGTACGTCAAGTTGTGCAGAATTCGAGTCATGGCTGAGGCTCTGCTCCTTCAGGAACTCCATGTTCAGATAGCGGTGATCTTCGAGCCACGCTTCGTGGGTCTCGGCACACAGCGCCCGGATCAATCGCAGGCAGCTCGCCGGGTTCGGGAAGATGCGCACCACACGGGTGCGGCGCTTGATCTCTTCGTTGAGCCGCTCGAGCAGGTTGGTCGACTTCAGGTGCTTGTGGTGCTGGCGCGGTAGCCGGTAGACGTTCAGCGTCTCGCCGATCTCCGCCTCGACCCAGTCGGTCAGCCGCGGATAGCGTTGCGCCCAGCGCTGGAGCCACGCCTGCAGGTCCTGCTGGGCCTCCTTGAGGTCGCGGCGGTCGTAGAGCCAGCACAGCTCTTGACGGCAATCATCATCGGCCTTGCGGGGCAGGTAGTCGAGCGCGTTCCGAAGAAAATGCACGTAGCAGCGCTGCCAGAACGCCTCGGGCAGCAGCTCCGCAACAGCCCGCTTCAGCCCGGCGTGGTCGTCGGAGACGACGAACTCGACCCCGTGCAGGCCGCGAGCCTTCAGGCCCGTGACGAACGTCGCCCAGCTCGAACGCGACTCCCGGTTCGACAGCTCCACGCCGAGCACTTGGCGCCGGCCGTCCCCATTGATCCCGATCGCCACGAAGACCGCCTGGCTCTGGATCACGCCATCGAGCCGGACCTTCTCGTAGCGCGCATCCAGAATCAGATACGGATACGCCTCGTCGAGCCGCCGCTTGGCAACGCGGCGCAGCATGCCGTCCAGGCTCGCGTTGATCCGGCTGATGGTGCTCGCCGAGAACGTGTGCCCGCACAGCTCCTCGGTGATCGCCTTGACCTTGCGGGTCGATACGCCCTGCACGTACATCTCCGCCAGCGCGCTCACCAGCGCCTTCTCCGAGCGCTGGTAACGAGCGAACAGCTCCGTCGAAAACCGCCCGTCGCGGTCTCTCGGCACCCGCAGCTCAAGCTTCCCGATGCGGGTCAGCAGGCCCCGGCTGTCGTACCCGGCGCGATACCCCGCCGGCCTTCCGTCCGCTCGCCGGGGCCGGCTCCCAACGCCTCGCTCATCTCCGCTTCGAGGACTTCCTGCAAGGCCTCTCGCATCAACTGTCTCAGCAGGTCGCGGTCACCGTCGACGAGGGCTTTCGATTCCGCTGGACTTCGCGCTACGCTTGGCTCGGGTGGTCATGGCTCCTACTCCTTGGTGAGTGGGTTGACTGGACAATCAACGTTTTGCCATGACCGCTCTTTTTGCTCAAGTGGTTTTGCACACGTATGGCCCACCGCGCCCAGCGGGAGTACCGGTTCCTGGTGTGGGCGGATGACGACCCCGCGGAAGACGTGGTGGATCTCGAGGTTTCACCGGCGCTGGTCGACGCCATGTGGAAGCCGCGGCAGCAGCCAGAAGGCAGCGGCTTCGTGCGGGCCGGCCCGGAGGAGTACTCAGCCGTCGAGGATCCGGACGGCAACGGTCCTACTGTCACGGGTCACCCAATAATCCCCATCCGTGGTCATTGAAAACTCCCCACCCCATGTGTTGAGGAGAGGGGCAGGATGTTGACGACAGAGCGGACGATCGACCCCGAGCGGCGAGCGCTCGGGGAGGTCGAGATGCTGGGAGAGGAGCGGTGGGAGGAGGTCCATCGTCGGGCGGCGGAGGTGGGCTACTCGGCGCAGGTGTTGTTTCAGGAGCTGCGCCGGCAGGAGTACCAAGGCAGCTACGAAACGGTGAGGCGGTTCGTGCGGCACATCCCTGGCCCGGTTTCCCCTCGTCAAGGGGCTCGACAGCTTCGACATCACGGATTCCTCCTCCTCGCAACAGGATCAGGTGTCCGCGGAATGGCTTCAACTTCAGAGCGTGATCAAGCAGACCGGCGACCCGCAGGACGCAACGTAGCAGCCCAGAACCGGGTGCTGGCGCACTGGATTTTGCGGGACGCTCCGGGAGCCTGCGCAGGTTCGGGTCCGCCTACTTCACCACGTCGTCGTTCGCCCGCGCGCCGCGCAGGACGTTGACAATCGCGTAGTTCCCCTCGTGGCAGGCGAACTCGAACAACTCCCCCGCCGCCACGCCGCGCTCCGACTGGTTCTGCGACAGCGGGAAGCTCACGGTCCACGGGCGCGTGAAGCGCGTGGGGTCGGTGATGGTGGCCTCGTAGGCGATGGTCTCGGCGTCGACCCGCGTGAACCGCTCAACCACGTGCAATTGGCTGGTCGGGAGGCGCCAGGTGCTGCCCCACCGGTAGTGCGGGAGATCCGGGAAGTCGCGCGACTCCACCACGAGCGTGTCGCCGTCCCAGCGGCCACGCGGTTCGCCGTTCCACTGCGTGATGTTCACGTGCGGGCGCCCGTCCAGCGGGATGATGCGCCGCTGGTGGAACATCTCGTGGAAGATCACGACATGCTCCGGGGTCTGGAAGATCTGGTGGTTCGGGTTGTAGCCGAACCAGATCTGCGGCAGGCCGTCGCCGAGGCAGCGCTCGCCGGTGTCGAGGTCCAGAAAAGAGTTCCAGGGGCCGGAACCGTACGCGCGCTCGTTGTCACGCGCGGTGGCGGTGTACGGAATCCGGCCGTCCGGCGGGTCGACAACCAGCGACGTGCGCCGGCTCGGGTCCCAGGCCGTGCCGCCGTCCAGCCACAAGTTGTTGTAGAAGCCGGGCGAGCCGTCTGCCCGCCGATCTACGCTGCCGCCGGTCGTCGTCGACTCGGCGGGGCGTTCCGCAAGCTGGATGTTGCGCGCTACGGCGCCGTTTTCCAGCGCGGCGACTTCCTCTTCGGTGAGGAACTCCCGCCCCTCGAATTGCTGCGGCCGTTCGAGCGGCGTAAGGGTGGAACCGACCCAGATACCCTGCAGGTCCGGATCTCCCCACGACGTCCGGAGCGCGGCGCCCGGCGCTTCACCCGCGGGCGACTGCGCGTGTACGGCGGCGGCGCTGAGCCCCGCCACGATTGCGAGCGTTGCGACCACGTGCGACAGACCAGAAACCAGACGCTGCATCGCGAGCCTCCTTGACAGTCCCGTGGGATGGATTCGCCGGCAAGCCTCCGTGTGGTTCAGGACTGCGGCTCTACCGGCTCGATCCTCAACACCGCGCCGTCCGGCTCGTCGGTCGCCAGATACACGAGGCCGTCTGGTCCCTGCCGCACGTCGCGGATGCGTTGCTTGAGTTCGGAAAGCACGGTGCGGGACGATAGTCCGTATTAGCGCGCTCCAGATCATCCTGCCCTCCTGGGACCCCGGCACGCCGCACGCCGCCGCACGCTCGAACCGGGCGGATTACCGACTGTCCGCGCGCGGATTCGCCCCTCCCGGCAGCGCGGTCGGGCCGGATTCGCAGGACCATTTTCGCACGAAAGGCGATCGTCAGGCTCGAACGGGTGCCACGGCGCGCTACAAGGCAGGCTGACCCTGTACGCAGGGCGCACTTCCGGCAGGTTGACTCGTGCCGCACCAGACGGGCAGAGAACGAGACGGACAGGGGACGTGGTGCCCGGTCGCGCCACGGGGAACCGGACGGTTCACGACGCCGGGACCAACCGGGGCGACCGAGCGGGACAGGGCTCGGGGATCGTCGCCTGCAACCCCAGATGGCGCAGGATCCGCCCGATGAGCGCCGGATCCTCCACGATCGCGATCAGCGCGAGGCCCCCCCCGCACCGCGGACAGGCGAGCGCGTCGATACCTAAGCTGCGCCGTATCAGCTCCGCCCAGTGATGATTGTCCGCCGGTAGGGGACTCATGGCACCGGGGGCTTGTTCCTCAACGTCAGCAAGAGCCCCAGCGGCTTCCGGGCTGCTCTCCACGCCAATCGATCCACGGCAGGACGTGGAGACCTGGGAAACCGCCACGATGCTGGTCGAGCGGCGGCGAGAGCAGCGCGCCCGCCTCGAGCCCCGCGTGGCGAAGTCGACCGGCGGTACCGGGGCTTTGGGCCGTTTTCTGACCGTTTCTGACCCGTGACCAGCGCAGGGAGCAAGTGCCTGACTAAGGCCAAAAGGCCCAGAAACCGGCCGTTTTTGCTGAGGAAAGCGGCTGAGAGAGTTGGCGCGCCCGACAGGATTCGAACCTGTGGCCTTCGGCTCCGGAGGCCGACGCTCTATCCAGCTGAGCTACGGGCGCGTCCTTGGAATCAACCGCAATCCGGCGGCAAGACGTGCGTTGAGTAGCATACACCTCGGACTGCGGTGGTCGGGTGTGACGTCCGTCACGCGTTTCAGAAGTCGACGTGCATGGAGAGGCGAACTGTCCGGCCCTGGAGGTAACCCGTCGGCCGCCCGAACAGCGGAGACGAGAGCACGCCGCTGTAGCCCCGCACCTGGGTGAGGTTGAGCAGGTTGTAGACGCGCGCCTGGAATCGGACCAACCGCTCCCCACCCCCGCGGCCACGGGGCGCTGACAGGTCCGTCGCCCCGGCTCGGATCTCCTTGGTGAACGTCAGGTCGAGGCCGAAGCGAGCCGGTCCCGTCTCGGAGTTGCGCGGCACGCCAGGTGGGCGGTCGCGGGTGGACTGATCACCGTTGAGGTCCCGGCCGCTCCGGATGCTGTATGGCCGGCCGGCGTTTGCGCTGACATTGAAGTTGAGATTCGTGCCCACGAACGTGGCGCGGGCCAGGGCCCGCAGGAACGGATGAGTCGCCGGGGCTTCCCGCGGAAAGCGAATCCTGAACTGCGATTCGACCGAGTGCTCTCGGCGGGCGAGACCCCACTGGGGCAGGTAGGGATTGTTGAAGTCGTTGTCGTCCTCGCCGGAACGGTGGCTGTAGCGGACGCTGCCGGAAAAGCCGATGCCCATCAGCTCGACGTGCTGGCGCCGCTGGAGCCTGACCGAGAAGCGCCGGCTGACGGACCGGCCCGTCGACTCCATCTGGTTGATGTTGCCCACGATCGGATAGAAGGGGCGCATCCGATCCACGGTCTCCCGCCGGACGGCGGACGGCAGCGCCAGAATCTCGTCCGGCAGCGACGTGCCCGGCCAGGGCGCGTTGATGTTCCGGGTGCGCTGCTGACGGAACCCGTAGCTCATGCTGTAGGACACTGAGAGGCGCAGGCCGCCGCGCAGTTGCTGGGTGACGCTGACCTGAGGATTGACGCTGAACGGCGCCTGATACTCCGGATCCAGCCTGTACAGGGACGTGCGCCGGGGATCGATCGTGACCGCGCCCCCCAGAAACGGATCCGGGAACGACGGCGACGAGATGAATAACTGCTTCTGATAGATCGACCCATCGTTCCGGATCAGTCGGACATAGTCGCGGAAATCGCGGAAGTTCAACTGCGAGCCGGCGCTGATGATGGTGTCCTCGAACAGCCGGTATTGCAGGTTGACGGTCGGGCTGAGCCGAAAGAAGTTGACGGAGTGGTTGGTCGCCTCGTACCGGGCGCCGAGGCGCAGGCTCGCCTGCTCGCCGAACCCGCGGTCGGCCTGGATGAAGCTCTCGATCCCCACTTCCACAATGTCCAGCTCGCCGTTGCCCGACGTTTGGGTGAAGGTGGTCGGGATTCCGGTAATCTCGACCACCTGGCCCCGCGCGTTCACGTAGGTGGGAGCGATGCCGAGAGCGCGGGCTTCCTCGACGATCGCCTGCGTCGCCTGGCAGTTCACGCCGACGAACCCCGTTGCGCCGCAGTAATCGTGCAGGCTCGCGAAATCGAACGTCCCGTTGTAGTTGTCTTCGGAGACGCTGAAGTTCCGTTCGTACCAGGTCTCGAACCCGGCCTCAAGGCTCCAGCCGCTGCGCTCCCAGCGCAGGCGGTCCTCCACCTGGATCCGGGTCTGGTCGTCCCGGTTGCGACCGGTCCCGCCCCCGCGGTTGAACGCGTCCGCCACATCGATTGCCAGCCCCTCCGAGACCGGCTCCTCCCGGGAAGCATCCCGTCTCACTCGAAGACGCAGGTCGTTCACGAGTCGGTCCCCCAGCATCCGGTCGCTGATCTGCACGGACCATTGGCGGTCCTCGTCCTGGATGCCCCGCTCGGGGAGCGTGAACCCTCCCACGCCGCTGTTCTCGGCACGGCTCGCTTCGTAGTCGAACCGGACGCCGATGCTGTGGTTCGATCCGAGCGCAAGATCGGCATCGACTTCCAGCTCGCGCTCGCTTTCCGGCCGGGTGACACCGTGGAACACGTCGCCCGCCGGCGTAATGGCGCGCAGGGAATTGGCCGCGCGCTCTCTGGCGCCGGTGGATCCTTCGATGTCGATATCCAGACGGCCGGGGATCACGGGGCCGCGCAGGTCGAAATCGAGGTCCCGCGTCTGGCGCGCCGGTTTCGCCCGCTCACCCGGAGTGGTCGCGTCCAGGGACTCGTCGGAGAAGCCGAAGTTGACCGATCGGCGCCACCGGCCCGTACCAGGACGCGTCACGATCTCGATGCGCGGGCCCTCCCCGCTTCCGTCGGCCCGCAGGGGCGTAGGGTCGATGATGATCTGCGCAATCTCGTCCGGCCTCGGCAACCGCCCGTCGTCGAAGCCGTCGATGATGAAGCCGGACACGTCTTCCGTCAGGTCGCCGGACGAATCGGCCCCGGCGAGAAGGAGGAGGTAGCGCGCCAGGTCTTCCTCGTCGGTCGGCAGCGCCAGCAGCTCATCGCCGGAGAGCATCGTGGTGGTCAGGCTCGACAGGGGATCGACCCGAAAGTCCGCTTCCGTATCGAAGACGTCGACGCTCTCTTCCAGCACCTCCAGCGACAGCGTCACAGCCAGCGGCTCGAGGTCCGGCCCGGCGCGAATCGTCTGCTGGACGGCTTGAAAGGCCGGCGCCGACACTTCAATCCGATACATTCCAGTCGGGACCGTGAGGCTGAAGCGGCCCTCCCGGTCCGTCACCGTCGTGTGGATCGGTTCCTCGGCGCCCTCCGTGAACAACTTCACGGTGGCCGCCTGCATCACGCCGCCGGTCTCGTCGGTGACCGTGCCGATGACGGTGGCGGGGCGGGGCGGGGCGGCTGGCTTGGCGCGGCGGCCCACGCAGGAACGCTCGCGACGAGCGTGGTCGCGAACACGATCCCGACCGCCGCCGAAGCGGGCGTTGCCATCATCTGCTCCCGGCTGCGCGCGGGCTTCCAACAGCTAGACGCTAGCCGCCGTGGAGCCGTTTCGCGGCTGATGGGTGGACCGAAGCCCCTTCGGTGCGGTGAGCCGGTTTCCACGCCGTTTGCGCACTCCCAGGTAGCCCGTGGCAGGGACGCCGCATTGCACCGAGCGCCGTGAGGGTGGTTGCGGTGGCGTTCTGGCCACGGGCTGCCGGAACACGGCGGCAGCCAGCCGCCTCACGCGAAAGGGAGGACTCGATGGAGGAGACCATGACGGCGACACAAACGGCAACGGGAGATGCGGTGGCGCCGCCGGCAGCGGCGGCCGCCCGGCACGTGCGGGAGCACGGCAGCATGCTGGCGGGCGTGGAGAAACGTGCGCTGGTCTGGATGGCGGCTCGCTTGCCCCGCTGGATCAACGCCGATCACCTGACGGCGCTCGGGCTGGTGGCCATGGCCGGGGTTGGGGCGGCGTTCTGGGCGTCGCGCTGGAGCGACCTGGCGCTGATCGGCGTCGTCGTCGGCCTCGCACTCAACTGGCTTGGCGACAGCCTCGACGGAACGGTCGCCCGCATCCGGAAGCACGAGCGGCCGCGCTACGGCTTCTACGTCGACCACGTGGTCGACATCACGAGCATGCTGCTGCTCTGCGCGGGAATGGCGCTGTCGCCGCACATGAGCCCGGTCGTGGCCCTGGTGTTGCTGGCCGCCTATCTGATGATCTGTGCCGAGGTCTATCTCGCGACGCACGCGTGCGGCGTCTTCCGGATATCGCTCCTGAAGATCGGTCCGACCGAGCTCCGCATCCTGCTGGCGGCCGGTGCGGTCCGGCTGCTCGTGAACGGGTCGGAGGTCGAGCTGTTGGGCGCGACCTGGCGGCTGTTCGACGTGGGCGGGGTCATCGGCGCCGCCGGGCTGTTCGGGGCGCTGGCGTTCTCGGCAGCACGCAATGGGCTTGCTCTCTACCGGGCGGAGCCGATCCCGCGATGACCATCGAAGGGCTGCGGAGATGGCTCGTGTTCAACGTCGTCGGATCCATGGGTGTGGCGGTGCAACTGCTGATGCTGGTGACGTTGACCGAAGTGGCGGAGCTCGACTACCTGGTCGCCACCGGGCTGGCGGTGGAATGCGCCATCCTGCACAACTTCGTCTGGCACGAGCGCTGGACGTGGCGGGACCGGGGCTTCGGAATGCCCGGATGGGGGATGCGGCTGCTCCGGTTCAACCTGGTGACCGGCACGCTGTCGATCTCGGCCAATGTCGTGTTCACCGGGCTCTACGCCGAGGCGCTCGGCATCCACTACGCGCTCGCCAACCTGATGGCGATTGCGTCCTGTTCGGTGCTGAACTTCATTGCGAACGACCGCTTCGTGTTCCGACAGAGCCCGACGCCGGCAGGCCGTACGGGCCGGCGCCGAGGGCACTCCGCTTTCCTTACGGCGTCTTGACCGGCGGCGCCGGTCGTTCGGGCAGCGCTATCGGGTTCTCCTGGATCATGCGCAGCACCTCTTCGACTGCCCGCTCGAGCTGCGGGTCCTGGCCGGCGATGACCGAGCGCGGATCGTTCTCGACCTCGATGTCGGGCTCCACGCCGACGTTCTCCACCACCCAACTGCCATCGGCGGCGTTCGTGCCGAACTGCGGCACGTTGACCGAGCCGCCGTCGATGAGCGGCCCGTGGCTGGTGATGCCGATGACGCCGCCCCATGAGCGCTTGCCGATCAGCGGCCCGAGCCCGGCCTCGCGGAAGCGGTAGGGGAAGATGTCGCCGTCGGAGGCGGAGTCCTCATCGAGGATGCAGACAAGGTGTCCGTGGAACGCCACCTCCGGGTAGGTGTCGGGGGTGTCGTAGGTCCGCGAGAAACTCGTGCCGAGGACGCGCCGGCCGAGGCGCTCGATCAGCATCTGCGAGACATTCCCGCCGCCGTTCCCCCGGACGTCGATCACCAGCCCTTCCTTGCGGATCTGCCCGTAGAACCACTTGATGAACTCCTGGATCCCCTCCGCGCCCATGTCCGGCACGTGCAGGTAGCCGACGCGGCCGTCGGTCATCTCCGCCACCTTGCGCCGGTTGGCCTCCACCTCGGTCAGATAGCGCAGGCTCCGCTCCTGGGTGACCGGGGTGAACGCCACCTCGCGCGCCCCGTCGAACGTCGGCTCGGCGTTCAGCGTCAACCGGACCGGTCGATCGGCGCGGTGGCGCAACAGGCGATAGGGGTTGTCCGACCCGAGCAGCTCCTCGCCGTCGATCGCAAGCACGTAGTCGCCAGGGCGCGCGTCGAGCCCGATCTCGGTCAGTGGCGACCGGTAGCGCGGCTCCTCGTTCTGGCCGGCGAAAACCTCGCTGATGCGATAGCGCCCCGCCTCGGCGTCGAGCTCGAAGACCGCGCCCGGCAGCGCGACCTCCGGGCGGTCGGGCGTTTCCCAGTCGCCGCCCGCGATGTAGGCGTGGCTGACGCTGAGCTCCGCCACCATCTCGCCGATGACGTAGTTCAGGTCCGACCGGTGCCCGACGTGCTCCAGCAACGGGCGGTACCGGTCGCGCAGTGCCTCCCAGTCGTAGCCGTGCATGTTCTCGACGTAGAAGAAGTCGCGGAACCGCCGCCAGACCTCGTCGAAGATCTGCTCCCACTCCTCGGCCGGCACCCGGTCCACCATCAGGCCCGCCGTCGAGACCCTCGTCGCGTCGCCGCCGCCCGCCGGATAGACGTTCCAGGTTCGCCCTTCGCGCACCAACACCTTCTGCTTGTCATGCGACACGGCGTAGCCGCCGATGCCGTCGGCGATCGTCTCCGTTTCCCGATCCTCGAACGTGAAGCGCCGGAGCGCCGGCTGAACGCTACTGCCCCGCCCGTAGTACTGCGGACCGCTGCGGATGACGAAGACGCCGTCGTCCGCGCCGCTCAGCCCGACGTAGTTATCGAACGGGAGCGGCAGCCGGACGACACGCTGGGCGAGCCCGTCGAAGTCGATGGCGATGGGCCCCTCCGCGTCCTCGTCCCCGTCCCCGTTCTCATCCTCGTCTGCGTCCTCCGCGTCATCGTCATGATCCCCGGCGTCATGCTCCTGGTCGTCGTGCGCATCGGGGTCGTCACCATCGCCGGCATCGCTGTCCGCGTCCTCCGCGTCCTCGTCGCCGGTCAACTCCACTTCGTCGCTTTCCGGCGGCAGCGGGTGCTCCACGTCGCGGCGCAGCGCCAGGGCGTAGACGCCGGTCTCGCGATCGACCAGGTAATTCCACTCGAACGAGCCGAGCTGTGGCGCGAACTGCCGGTCGGATAGGTAATAGAGATAGTCGCCGTCCGGATCCCACGCGGGGTTCCATTCGTGGAAGTACTCGCCGGTAACCCGATGCAGCTCGCGATCCGCCAGGGTCCAGACGTAGATGGAGCTGAACCCCGTCGCATCGGTCATCGAGAACGCCAGGTGGCCGCCGCGGGGCGACCAGACGTAGTCGCGCAGTGGCCCACGCGCTTCGTCGGCCACGTCGATCACCGCTCTCGTCTCGACGTCGATGACGTAGAGCTTGCCGTCCTTGTCGCTGAAGGCCAGGTGGTCGCCGGTCGGCGACCACTCCGGCGCATAGCGCATCGCCTGCCCACCGGTGGTGAGTTGCTCGGGCTCGCCGGAGCCGTCCTGCGCGACGAGGTAGATCTCGTCCTCGCCGCTCGCATCGGAGACGTACGCGATGCGCCGCCCGTCCGGCGACCAGCGCGCCCACTTGTCGTGCGCCGACGAACTGCGCGTCAGGTTGCGGGTCGGGCCGTTCTCGATCGGCGCCGTGAAGACGTCGCCGCGTGCCACGAAGAGCGCGCGCTCACCCTGCGGGCTGAGCTCCGCGTCCTCGATCAGATCGGCCGCGGCCACGCGCGACGGCCGCATGGCGAGACCGTCGTCCGGCACGGTGATGGTGATCGGGCGCGACGTCCCTTCGTCGATGGTGTAGATCGCCAGTTCCCCGTTCAGCTCGTAGACAATCCGGTTGACCCCGTCGTCGCCCGGCCAGCGGACGTCCCAGGTGTCGCTTTCCGTCAGTTGCGTCATCTCGCGCGAGGCGAGGTCGTAGCGGTAGAGGTTGAGCGTGCCGCTCCGGTCCGAGGTGAAGTAGATGGCGTTGCCGATCCACATCGGGTCGCGGTCGGCCCGCCGATGCGTCGTCACCCGCTCGACCACGTGGGTCTCGCGGTCGAAGATGTAGAGCTCCTGCGCCCAGCCCCCCTCGTAGCGCTTCCACGTGCGGAAGTCCCGGAACAGCGGGGAGTAGACCACGCGGCTCCCGTCCGGCGACAGATCACCGGCGCCCGACTCGGGCATCGGCAGCGGGATCGGCAGCCCTCCGTCGGCGGACGCCAGGTATAGCCGGCTGTCGGAGAGGTCGGTGCTGTACCGAAGCGATCGGAACAAGACAGCCTGCCCGTCCGGCGACCAGTCGTAGACCTGGTTGTCGTAACCCCAGCGCGGCGCGAGCGGGCCGCGGGCAGGGTAGTAGGTGAGTTGCTGCGGCACGCCGCCGGTGGCCGGGATGACGTACACCTGCTCGTCGCCGTCATACTGCCCGGTGAACGCGATGCGGGATCCGTCCGGCGAGAACCGCGCGAAGAGCTCCAGCCCGGGATGCGCCGTCAGCCGGGTCGCCTGGCCACCGTCGGTCGACGCCAGCCAGAGATCACCGGCGTAGCTGAACACAACGCGGTCGCCGTGGATATCCGGGAAACGGAGCAGCTTCGTCTGGGCGGCGGCCGGCATAACTGTCGCCGCCACCATGCCGAAGACGCAGGGCGCCATCAGAATTCGGAATCGTCGGAACATCTTGCCTCCTCGGTCACTGCGGGGACTCGACCACGCGGGTCCCGCTCTTCTTCAAAACGATACGCTATGATGGCCGGCCAGCGTGGGTGGTGTTTTCTTCACTGCCGCCCGAGAGGAGAACACGTTGGGCAAGCCGACCCGCACGCCGGTCCGCCGACCGGGATCCGTGGCGCCGGTCGGTCGGCGCCGCTTTCTGCAGGCAATGGGCGCCGGTGCCGCGCTCGCCGTGAGCGGCACCAGACGGACCCACGCGGTGCAGCCGCAAGCGTCACCCGACGTGGTGGTCGTCGGCGCGGGCGCGTTCGGCATGTGGACGGCGCTGCACCTGCAGCGTCTCGGCGCTCGCGTGACGGTGGTCGACGCCTATGGCGCGGGCAACTCCCGGCAGACCTCCGGCGGCGAGACCCGCGGGGTCCGCACGTCATACGGCGACCGACCCCACGGGCGGCAGTGGACCGGTTGGGCGCAGAAGGCAATCGAGCGCTGGCTTGGGTGGGACGAGGAAAACCGCGCCCGACTGCTGCCGCGCCTCTTCTTCCGGACCGGGGACCTGATTCTGCGCGAGGAGGCCACTCAGTACTTCGCGGAAACGCGCCAGCACTGGGACGCGCTCGGCACCCCCTACGAAGTGCTCGCGCCGGACGAGGTGGCGTACCGGTGGCCGTGGGTACGGTACGACAATCTCGGCGTCGCGCTGTACGAACCGGGCGCCGGCGTGGTCCGGGCGCGGCGCGCGATAGAGTCGGTCGCCCGGGTATTCGAGGACGAAGGCGGGACGATCAGGATCGACCGCGCCGAATTCGGCGCGCGGAACGGCCGGTCGCTCGCCTCGCTGCAGCTCGCTTCGGGCGAGAGCCTGTCTGCCGGGACGGTCATCCTCGCGTGCGGTCCCTGGTTCCCGAAGGTCCTGCCCGGGCTGATGGGGCAGCGGATCCGGATCTCCATGGGGCACGTCTTCTATTTCGCGGTGCCGCCCGGCGACACCCGTTTCTCCTATCCGTACATGCCGAGCTACGGCGTGCCGGGCTGCACCGGCTGGCCTGCCCTCCCACCCGACCACCGGGGATTCCGCGTGCGCACCGGCGGGCGCCCGCCGGAGGATCCGGACCTGTCGGATCGCTGGATAGCCACCGAGTACCACGATCGCCCGCGCGAGATCCTGACGCGGCACTTTCCGGATCTGGCCGGTGCGCCCATCAACGAAACGCGGGCCTGCCACTACGAGAGCAGCGTTGACCGGAACTTCATCGTCGATGTCCACCCGGACCTGGACAACGTCTGGCTGGCCGGGGGCGGATCGGCGGAGGCGTTCAAGTTCGGGCCGGTTCTCGGGGACTACATTGCCCACCGGGTGCTCGCCGACGATCGGGAGCCCGAGTTGGCGGACGGCTTCCGCCTGAAGGAAGAGCAGTTCGAATCCAGATAGCCCACGCCAGCGGGCGGCGGAGTCACTATCCTCGGCCGACCGCTGCTTCCAATCGGGCCAGCGCGTCATCGAGGTTCGCCGGCGCCGCCGTGCGCGTCGCGGCCCAGAGGTCCCCCACCTGATCCAGGCGTGCCTGGATCGAACGCATCGTGAAGTCGCGTGGCTGGAGGCCGGTCCGCGGGCCGTCATGCACCTCGGCCCAGGTGACCGGCGCGGAGACGCCGGCGAACGGGCTGGCCCGCGCGCTGTAGGCGCAGGCGAGCGTCTTGCCGTAAATGTTCTGCAGGGTGTCGATGTAGACCGCGTCGGGCGCGCGGCGGCGGACGGTCCGCTCGACCGTTGCCGCTTCCGGGTGCCGTGCGGCAACGACGGTCGCGACGATCTGGCAGAAGATCATTCCCGCTTGGTACGGGGTGCCGTCCGGCAGCGGTACAAAGATGTGCAGGCCTTCGGAGCCGGATGTCTTGGCGAACGACGGGACGCCGAGCCGCTCCAGCTCGTCATGGAGCCAGCGGGCCACGTCGAGCACCCGCGTGAACGGCGCACGGGGCATCGGGTCGAGGTCGAGCGCCGCCATGTCGGCTTCCGCGATCCGATCGATCCTCGAGAACCACGGATCCTGCGAGATGACCGCGAGCTGCGCCATGTAGAGCAACGTCTGCGGTTGGCCGCCGATCAGGTACGGCACTTCGGAGTCGGCGGATCGGCCCGCGCCGTCCCCCGGCTTTTCCGCCACGAGTGCGACCCGGGTTCCTTCCGGGATCGGATCGGGTGCGCGGTGCTGATAGAAAGCCTTGCCGTCGATGCCGTTCGGGAACCGCTTCATGACGAGCGGCCGGCCGGCCACCACCGGCAGCAGGTACGGCGCGATGCGGAGGTAGTAGCGGAGCAGGTCGCCCTTCGTGAGACCCGGTTCGGGCCAGAACACCTTGTGCAGGTTGGCGACCGGCACGCGGGCGCCGCTGGCCAGGACAAGCGTGCCCTTCCGCCGGCTCGCTTCGAGCGCGTTCAGTTCCGCCAATAGATCGTCCGCGGCCGGTTCCGGCGGCGGTTCGGGCGTCGCACGCCCGCGCCTCTTGGCCGGGTGCGGAGCGGCTGCCGGCCGCCTGTCGTCGTGGCGGACCGCCGCGGGCCGGATGTCGTCGCGCAGCCCGTCGTAGACCGGGTTGCGGAGGATTCTATCGCGCGTCCACTGCGTGAACGTGACGCGCGCCACCAGCTCCGGCTTGACCCAGCGGCGCGTCTCGGGCCGGTGCGGCGCCGGCACGTGGGCGAAGGGCGGCGTCTCGGTGGCAAGCGGCGCGAGCCGTTCGGCGAGGCGATCGAGTTCGGCGTCGGTGAAGCCGGATCCGACCTGGCCGGCGAACACGAGCGGCGTCGCGCGGGTCGGCCGCCGGCCGGTGGGGTAGTAGCCGAGGAGCAGCGCGCCGATGTGCCGGCGCGATCCGCGCGGCGCGGTCCAACCGCCGACCACGAAATCGTCCGAGCAGGTGAACTTCAGCTTCTGCCACTGGGCGCTCCGGCGTCCGGAGGCGTAACGGCCCGCCGGCTGCTTGGCGATCACTCCTTCCCAACCGCGCGTCCGGCCGCTGGCGGCCAGCGCCTCACCGTCGCCCGTCTGGCTGTGGGCCAGGCGGATCAGATGAAGGTCGCGCCGCCGCCCGCGCAACAGCCGCTCGAGCCGCTGCCGCCGCTCGCTGCAGGGGAACGGCCGCAGGTCGTCGTCGCAATCGCGTAGCAGGTCGAACAGGATGAGCGTGACGGGCACCTGCCGCGCCGCCGCCGCCCCGGTCAGTTGGAGGCGATCCTGCAGATGCTGGAACGGCAGGGGATCTCCATCGTCCGTGGTCGCCACGATCTCGCCGTCGAGCAGCACCGGGCGGCGAAGCCGGCGCGCAAGGTGCCGGAGCGGATCGATCAGATCGGGGAACTCGGCAGTCTTGTTCCTCCCGAGGCGACTGTAGATGGCTGGCGGCGCCGGGCCGTCGAGCGCGACGAGGGCGCGGATGCCGTCGTACTTGGGCTCGAAGATCAGCCGCTCGTTTCGCAACAGGCGGGCGTGGGCTTCCGGCGGCGCGAGCTCCGCCAGCATCGGACGCACATCGCGCGGGTCGTCGCGCCAGGTTGCCGCCTTTGCCGTTCCCGCCCGTCGGGTCTCCGCTCCGGCACTCCGTTTCATCACGCAAGATCAGCATATGGCAGCCTGCCCGTCGTGCCGATAGACTGGGAGCGAATTCACGAGGCAGAAAGAAAATGGCTGCACGTCCCACGTGGAAGGGCTACCTGAAGGTGAGCCTGGTGACCGTTCCGGTTCGTGTTTTCCCGGCGACCAATGCGGCCGGGCAGGTCCGCTTCAACCAGTTGCACGCCGAGTGCCAGACTCGCGTTCAGCAGAAGAAATGGTGCCCGTCGTGCGACCGCGAGGTCGACAAGACGGAGATCGTCAAGGGATTCGAGTTCGAGAAGAGCCGCTACGTCATGATGGACGAGGATGACATCGCGAAGGCGCGGCCCGAATCGACCCGCATCATCAACTTGCTCCGGTTCGCCGACGTCGAGACGATCGACCCGATGTACGTCGAGCGGCCGTTCTATCTGGCGCCCGACGGCAAGGTGGCGGCGAGCGCCTTCGCCGTGCTGCGTGATGCGCTCGTGGGAAAGGCGGGGATCGGAAAGCTGGCGCTCCTCGGCCGGGAATACCTCGTGGCGGTGCAGCCGCGGGAGAACGGCCTGATGATGTTCACGCTGCGTCAGGCCAGGGAGCTGCGCCGGATGTCGGCGATCGAGGAGCTTGATGATCTCCCGGAGACGGTGAACGCGGACGAGGTGAAGTTGGCCCGGCAGGTAATCGGCAACTTTGCCGGCGATCTCGACCTGTCGGAGTTCACCGACGACTACCAGGCGGAGTTGCGCCGGATCATCGATTCGAAGATCGCCGGCGAAGAGGTGGTCGTCCACGAGTTGGAGACGCCCGCCAAGGTGGTCAACCTGATGGACGCGCTCCGCAAGAGCCTCGAACAGGTGAGCGCCGCCAAGAAGAAACCGGCGAAGGCGGCCGCGAAGTCGGCGGGGGCGAAGGCGTCAGCCAAGCGCGGCGCGCGCGCGGCAACCAGGAGCGGGCGAGCCCCTGCCGCCCGCCAGCGGAAGCGTGCGTGACACACAGTACGCACTGTCCGGCTAGACCTGCGGAGAGAGCGTACCTGCCGCCGCCTTTTCCTGCAGGCAGGAGAAAAAGCGGTCCATCATCATCTTGGAGACGCCGCCCAGCAGGCGCTGGCCGACGCGGGCGATGGTGCCGCCCACCTGCGCCTTGCCGACGACGTCGACCCGCGTGGTGGCGCCGTCGTCAGATTCTGCGAGCGTGATGGTGGCCGACCCGTTGACGAAGCCGGGCGCACCCTTCCCCTGGATGACCAGCGTGTAGGTGGCCGGTGCGTCCTTCTCGGTCATCCGAACGCTACCTTCGTACTGTCCGGTGACCGCGGCGATTCCCATGGTGAGTTTCGCCCGGTAGGTGTCCTCTGCGGTCTGCTCCATCCCCTCGCACCCAGGCAGGCACGACGCGATTACCGCAGGGTCAACGAGGAGATCCCAGACCCGCTGACGTGTGGCGTCGAACGTGTAACTGGCGAAGACTTCCAGTTACCGGTCTCCCATCCAACGACCTTCCTCGAGCGCCCGTTTGTTGGCCCGGGCACCGGTGAGCATCGTCTCCATGGCGTAGTTGCCTTTGTGGCAGGCGTAGTGATTGCGCGAGCCGGTCGTCGTCGATTCGCGCACGTTCATCAACGGAATGTCACGCCTGACAAAGGGATTGCCGTAGGATACCATGCCGTGGCTCTGGCCCTCCGGGTAAGCGGTTCGCGTGGCTAGCCGGACGCTCGCGGTCACTGGCGCCAACAGCGCCGTCGGTTGCGCGCTGCTGACGCGGGTCGCCGCCCGAGAGACCCTGCGTACCGCCGCGGCGGTGCGGCGCCCGGAGGCGCTGGATTCGCTGCCGCGATCGCCCCGCATCACGCCGCACGTCATTCACTACGACGATCCCGGGAGCCTGCAGGCCGCGCTCGCCGGGGCCGACTGCGTCGTGCATCTTGCCGGCATCCTGTTCGAAAACCGGACGTCCGACTATCGCCGGGGCAACGTGGAGTCGACGCGCGCCGTGATCGCCGCGGCCCGGGCGGCCGGCGCGCAGCAGATCGTCTTCACCAGTTCGGTCGGCGCCGATCCCGCGTCGGCGAACGGGTACTTCCGATCGAAGGGAGAGGCGGAATGCCTCGTCGCGGACTCGGGCGTCGACGCCACGATCATCCGGACCCCGCTGCTGCTCGGTCCCGGCACGGCGGGTGGCCGCGCACTGCTGCGCGATGCATCACGTGCCTCGGTTCGGTTGCTGGGCGGTGGGGCGCACCGGCTGCGTCCGCTTGACGTCGATGATCTCTGCCACGCGATCCTGCACTGTTGCCGGTGGCCGGAGAGCGGCGTACGGACCCTGGACCTGGTCGGACCGACGGCGATCGCCTACCGTGACTTGCTGCAGCAGACCGCGCGCCGCCTGGGGCGCGACATCTCGATCGGTTCGACACCGATCTGGCTCGCCAGGCTGGCGGCGCGCGCCGCCAGCCTGGTCCGCACCGGGGGGCTGACGCCGGACGTAATCGAGGTGGTCACTTCCGACGAGGCGATCGACCGGAATGCCGACGGCGAGATGGGGGTGACGCTGACACCGTTGGCCGTGTCGCTTGAGCGACTGTGCCGGGCCGATGCGTCGCCGGGAGGCTTCGCATGAACGCTCCGGCTGTGGAACCCGCGGCCTCCGGCGAGCCGCCGCCTTCCCGCCGCCCCGCCGCGAGCCGTGCCGGACGGATTGGGTTTCTGGCGCTGAGCATCGTCTGCTTCGCGTATCTCTACGTCCGGTTGAACGGCGCCGCCGCGCGCGAGGGGCTCTCCCTCGTCGAGTACATGGCGCGTGTCTTCGCAGGCGTCGAATGGGTCTCCTGGATCGCGTTGATGATGGCCTACTCCGGCTTCTATTTCCTGATCGACACGCTGGTGATGACTCGTGCCCTCAACTGGTTCGTCACGCCGATCCGGTACCGCGACCTCCTGCCGGTTCGGGCGAGTGCCTACATCATCTCGATCTTCAACGAACAGATCGGCAAGGGAGCGATGGCCTACTACCTCCACCGGCGCCATCAGGTGTCGGGGCGGGAGGTGGGATCCGTGATGCTGTTCGTGATGTTCTGCGAGGTGTTCTACCTGCTGTTCTGGGCGACGGTGGGGTACGCGGCGAGCGGCGGCGCGTTGCCCGCGGCGTTCGGCCTGCTGCCGTGGCTTGCCGCCGCCGCCGTGCCGGTCTTCGTGGTGTGGTTCCTGTACTTCCGCGGCGCGATCCTGCCCGGCAACGCGTTACGGGACAAGCGGATCCTCCACGCGTTCCGTTCCGCCGCGTTGCGACACTACCTACTGTTCCTCGCCCTCCGATCGCCGGCACTGCTGGCCGCGGTGATCGTCTACACGACTGCGCTCCGGCTGTTTGGCATCGATGCGTCGTTCCTGTCGCTGCTCGGGTACCTGCCGGTCGTCTTCTTCGCCGCCGCGGTCCCGACGCCGATGCGCGCCGCCGCGATCACCTTCTGGGTAATCCTGTTCCCCGAGAACGAGGGCCAGATGGCCGCCTTCGGCTTCGTGCAGCACAACTTCTTCATTCTCTTCAACGCCCTTATCGGCGTTGCCTTCTGGCCCCGTGCCCAGCGGGAACTGTTCGGATAGGTGGCCGCCCACCTGTTGACGGCGCTTCGCTTCGCCCTGACGTTCCCGCTCGCTGCCGCCTTCGCGCGTCCCGCCGTCCTCGACGCCGGACTCGCCGTCCTGCTCCTGGCTGCGGCCCTCGCCAGCGACTACTTCGACGGCATCGTCGCGCGCCGCCGGGGCACCGCTTCACCCGGCGGTCAACTCTTCGACCACGCTACCGACTGCTTCTTCGTCACCGCCTGCCTGACCGGCGCGGCGATCGCGGGCCACGTTCCCTGGTTGCTGCCGCCCCTGATTGCCGGCGCCTTCACGCAGTACGTCATCGACTCGTACTGGATTCAGCGCCGAACACGTCTGCGCATGAGCCGGATAGGTCGCTGGAACGGAATTGCCTACTTCGCCCCGCTCGTCATCCTTGTTACTGTCCGCCTGGATCTCGTACCCGTCATGACGCCGCCGCTGACGTTCGCTGCCCGCGCCGTCGCCTGGGTGTTGGTCGCGTCGACGCTCGTCTCCATCGCTGACCGCGCCACCGCGGTTCGCCGAAGCTAGGAGCCCGTGGTGAAACCCCGCGTAGCACCGAGAGCGGTGAGGCGCGCGCCTGACAAGGCGCGACGAGGGAGCATATTGGCCATAGGCGACCGAGGAGCAACGCCGTTCAGGCGGGATGAATCGCCGCTCGAATGTAGTGGGGGTTTCACCACGGGCTCCTAGTGCTGTGCCATCAATAAACATTAGGACTATTGGGGAGCTCGTCTCGAACCGAGAGAGTTTCCATGCCGCAAAAGAGGTACATCGTTCGACTCACAGCCCAGGAACGCGAGGTCTGTCAACAGACGGTCCGCAAGCTCAACGGGAGCAGCGAGAAGGTGCGCCGCGCGCAGATTCTCTTGAAGGCCGATGCGGACGGGCCGGCGTGGACCGACCAGCGGGTCGCCGAGGCCTTTTCGTGCCGCACCAAGACGGTCGAGAACATTCGCCAACGGTGCGTGCTGAAAGGCTTCGAACAGGCGCTGGAGCGAAAACGACGCGAATCACCCCCGGTCGAGAAGCTGCTCGACGGCGAACAGGAGTCCCAGGTCATCGCCCTGCGTCTGGGGCCGCCCCCGAAGGGCTACGCGAACTGGTCGTTGCGCCTGTTGGCGCGCCGGGTCGTCGAGTTGGGGGTCGTCGAGTCGATCAGCCACGAAACCATCCGGCGGACGCTGAAAAAAACGGCATGACGCAGCGGAAAATCGAGTACTGGGTGATCCCGCCGCAGGCCGATGCCGAGTTCGTGGCGAACCTGGAACAGGTCTTGGATCTGTATCAGAAACCCTACGATCCGGATTGTCCCGTCGTGTGCATGGACGAGCAGCCGGTGCAGTTGGTCAAGGAAACCCGCCCGCCGATGGCGGCCACGAAGAAGCGTCCCCGGCGTGTCGACTACGAGTACGAACGGGCCGGCACGGCCTCGGTCTTCCTGTTCAGCGAACCGCTGGCGGGTTGGCGGCAGGCGACGGCCCGGGCCCGGCGCACGAAGGTGGACTGGGCGCTGGAGGTCGCCGGCCTGTTGGAAGGACGCTACGCCGAATGCGAGAAGATCACCTTGGTGAGCGACAACCTCAACACGCACACGAAGGGCGCCTTCTACGAAGTGTTCGAGCCGACCCGGGCACGGCAACTGGTTCGTCGCATCGAGTTCTGCCACACGCCGAAACACGGGAGTTGGCTGAACATCGCGGAGAACGAACTCAGTGCCATGACGCGGCAATGTCTGCGCGGGCGCCGCATCGGCGACCTCGCGACGCTGCACGGCGAAGTGTCGGCGTGGTCCACCGACGTCAATGGCACGCAACGCGGCGTGGACTGGCAGATGAAGGTCGACGATGCGCGCTGTAAACTCAAGTCCGTATATCCGAAGATTATGACGTGACGGACCACTAGGAAGGCGCAGTCGTTCGGATCAGGGCGAGACGTTCTCGTACCACTTGAGGTTGGCGGTACGGCTGCCGATGCAGACCAGGTCCGTATCGGTGTCGGCGTCGAGATCCGCGACGACGCAGGCAGAGGGTGACATGTCGGTGTCGAGGGTCTGCTGGGTCCAGGCGGCGCCGGTCGGGTCGGTTGACGCGAAAAGGTAGAGCATCTCGCTCTCGCCGCGGTCGCCGGTGACGATTTCGTCCCGGCCGTCGTTGTCGAAGTCGGCGGTCACAATCGTGTGGCCGCTGCCGATCGTGCCGATCGCCTGGCGGGTCCAGGCGCCGTCTTCCTCGCGGTAGACGACGACCTGGGGGCCGTGCCAGGGCTCGATGGTGGTGATGAAGCGCTGGTCGCCGACGCGGCCGATATCGACGTCGCTCGCGCCGCTTCCTGGCCACGGGGCGGGATCGCCCGGCGTGATCAGTGTCGGGATCCATTCGCCGTCGATGTAGTGGTGTACCTGGACGCCGCCGAAGCTCGCGCTGAAGACGGCGTCGCGGTCCGGGTCGTCCCACGGCTTCACCAGCAGGCCGTGCACGACGCCCTGCCCCGTGTTCGCGAGGGTGCGGCGTGTCCAGTCGTCGGGGCGGTACCAGTAGAGGGGCACGTCGTCGCGGTAGTCAGGCGCCTGCGCCGCGGGACCGGAGAGCGGCGCGCTGATCAGGACCGGCTGGCCGGTACCGTCGATGTCGGCCCAGCGGAGCCGATGCGCCGTTGGTGTGCGGTCGAGCTCGCGGACGCGCCAGGGGCGCGTCGGGTCCCCCTCGTGGGTCAGCAGCGAGAGAATCCCGAGGCTGTTGTCATGCGTCGTCCCGAATGCGTGGGCGATCGCCAGCTCAGGGATGCCGTCGTTGTCGAGGTCGCGGGGGGCCAGGTTGATGGATCCGTTCAGACCGGTGGTAATGACATGCCGCTGCCAGCCGGGGTTCTCGAACCACGCCAGCTCGGGGAGCCGGGTCGAGAGGCCGATCACGTCCAGTCTTCCGTCGCGGTTCAGGTCCACCACGATCGACTGGTAGCCGTTCGTCAGCCCCGCGGCGATCGTGTGCGTGACGAACCGATGGGCGCGATCCTCAGCCTCCTGCGCCCCCGCGGGCGTGGCGGCGACAATCGACAGCGCAAGCAGCGCGCCGGCTGGCGTTACGATCCGGGCGATTGCGGTTACTTTGACAGTCATGTGCGTGGGATCCAGTCTCCGCCGTGGATTGTACCGGCGGGGAAGAGCCGCTGGTGGCCGATCCGGATGTTCTCGTAGTTGTCCACAAATTCAAAGGCGCCCACCCGGAGCTCGAGCAGCGTCGCATCGGCACGTGCGCCGACGTGGAGCGTGCCCAGGTCGTTCAGGTGGGGAAAGACACGCGAAGCGTTGACCGTCGCGCAGGCGACTACCTGTTCGAGGGTCATTCCAAGGTTCAGGAACTTGGACATGACGTTCGGCAGGTCGACCACGCCCGGCACGCCGCGGCTGGTGGCGCTGCCGTCGGTCGAGATGGTGTCGGGCCAGAAGCCCGCTGCCATGATCTGATCGACGGTGTCCCACCGCAGGTGGCCGGTCCGGCCGTTGGCGACATCGAACCAGATGCCGCGGCGGCGCGCCGCGAGCGCCGCGGCGTGGATCCGTCCGTCGTCGTCGACGATCGCGTTCGGCGGCGGCGCGAGCATGTGCGTGACTATGTCGCCCGGCTTGAGCTGATCGAGGAGCGTCGACATCGGCGAAGCGGTCTGCCCCATGTGGATCATCACCGGCAGTCCGAAGAACGACGCGACCTCCTGTGTCCGGCGCAGCACTTCGACGTCGTCGGCGGCAACACCCTCGGTCAGCCGCGCCTTGACACCTGCCACAACGTCGCGATTGCGCGCGATCGCCTCCTTCGCCACGTCGACATCGGCGAGCGCGAGGTCCATGGTATCGCCCTCGCGCAGGATCCCGGCCCGGCCGATGTTGATGAGGATGCGGCCCTGCTGGGGCGAGGAGCGCGCAATGGCAGCCTGCTCGTCGATGGCGTCCGCGCCGGCCGAGCCGGCGTCGACCCACGCGGTGACCCCGTCCTCGAGACAGATCGAGGGTCCCTCCGCGTCCCTCGCGTAGTGTGTGTGGATGTCGAGCAGGCCGGGTACGACGAACCGGCCCCGCGCGTCGATCACCCGGGCCCCGTCGGCCGGGAGACTCGGTTCAACCGCCGCGATGCGGCCCCCGGCGATAGCCACGTCACGGATCGCGTTGAGGTGCTGTGACGGATCGAACACCCGTCCCCCTCTGACGACGAGGTCCGGGGCTTGCGCGGCGAGGTCCACCGGCCGGGCGCCGAGCACGGCGCCCGCGGCGGCGCAGACGAACTGTCGCCGATTGATCACCATCGCGTGCCTCCTGTGTCTACCTGTCGGCCCGGCGCAGCGGTTGCGGCCCCTAGCTGCGCGATTCGACCCGGAACGACCACCAGTGGCCAGGGCGCGGGGTGCCGCGCGGCGGAGCCGGGGTCGCTGGCTCGTCGAGGCTGTGCAGCTTGTCCATCCGCGCCTCCCAGGCCCGGTCGAGTTCGCCCGAATCGAGCACCCGCGTCAGCGTGACGGGATAGACGGTGCCATCGAGCCGGAGACGTCCCCAGCCGTTGCTTGCGGCGAAGCCCGACCAGTGCTTGGTGTCGCACTGCGAGCAGCTCAGGAAGAGGTTCCCGTCGCTGTTGGCGAAGCAGTTGAGGTTGATCGCGTGCGGAAGGAGACCGGCACGAATCTGGATCTGGCAGAGTACCACCTGGTTGGCGAACGTCCAGTCGGTCACCGGCTCGTTGCGCGCGGTGCCGAACAGCCAGGCGCCCGGCGTCCGTTCGCACGGGCAGGTGGCGGACCAGCCGACGAATCCGGCGGCGAGCCCGATGACGACAACGGCTACCGCGGTGAGTGCCATGCGTTGCGTCAACTTCAGCTTGGACATCGACTTGCCTTTCCTAATTATCTCTACCTCGAATGCTCATGCCACGGTCTCGTCCGCTTCCAGGCCCGGCCGGACGAGCGCGTCCCGGGGACCGTGATGCGCCCAAGCCGGCGCCGGCGTCTGCACGGCAGGCGCCAGATCCGCCGCATGATACGAGCGGCCTGCCTGTTCCGGAGGCGGCGCGCCGTAGGTCGTCGACCGTTGCCGAGGTGTCCGTCCCGCCTCGGCGATCAGTGCCTCCATCCGTTCCGGCGGCAGTTCCTGGCCGAACCCGGCGCCGGCCGCGCGCGTAATGCTCTCGTTCATCAGGGTACCGCCCAGATCGTTCACGCCGGCGTCGAGCAGGGCATGAACGCCGCACGGTCCCATCTTGACCCAGGACGCCTGAATGTTCGTTATGACCGGATGGAGGGCGAGCCGCGCGACCGCGTGCATCAGTATCGACTCGCGGAAAGTGGGGCCGCGCCGGGCGCGTCCCTGCAGGTAGATCGGCGCCTCCATATGGACGAAGGGGAGCGGTACGAACTCGGTGAAGCCGCCGGTGCGCGCCTGGAGGTCGCGGACCGCCACAAGGTGCCTCGCCCAGTGATGCGGGCGGTCGATGTGGCCGTACATGATCGTCGCGGTCGTCCTGAAGCCGACCCGGTGCGCCGTCTCCATAACTTCGAGCCACTGCCCGGAGTTCAGCTTGTCGGGACAGAGCTCCTGCCGCACCTCGTCGTGGAGCACTTCGGCGGCGGTGCCCGGGAGTGTGCCGAGCCCGGCGTCGCGCAGTTGCCGGAGGAACGTCTCAAGCGGCAAGCCGGACGTGGCCGCTCCCTGCCACACTTCCAGGGGCGAGAACGCATGGACATGGATGGCGGGAACGGCCGCCTTCACCACGCGGCAGATCTTCAGGTACGTCGCCCCGGTGTAGTCGGGGTGGATACCTCCCTGCATGCACACTTCGGTGGCGCCGCGCTCCCACGCTTCCACGGTGCGGCGGGCGACTTCGTCCAGGTCGAGATCGTACGGCGCGCCCCGCAGGTTCTCGCTCAGCTTCCCCTTGGAGAAGGCGCAGAAGCGGCAGCGGAAATAGCAGACGTTCGTGTAATTGATGTTGCGGTTGACGACGTAGGTCACGGTGTCGCCGTTGACCTCCCGGCGGAGGGCATCGGCGGCCTGCACCACGGTCACCAGGTCGTCGCCCCGGGCCGCGAAGAGGTGCGTGATCTCCGTCTCGTCCAGCCCGTCGCCACGCGCCGCCTTCGCGGAAATTGACGCGGTGGCCGACATCGAGAGCGGCGCCGGGGCGGCCGGCGGTTCGCGGAGCCGATCGAGCAGCGCTGCCGGCAGCACCGCCTCCGGATCGCCGGGCGACCATCGGCTGTCGCGTGCAAACCCTTCCGCGTCGGACGCCTGCAGCACCGCCGTCCGTAGGGGTTCGGCGACCCAGGTGTCCAGCTCGCGCACGTAGGCCGGATAGACCGTCAGCCGCTCGGTCAGCACCTTTTTCTCGCACTCGGTCTCGTGCGCCAGGCGATCGAGGTGCGGCCAGGGGGCCTCGGGATTGACATGATCCGGCGTGACGGGAGAGACGCCGCCCCAGTCGTTGATGCCGGCCCGGATCAGCGCGCCGAACGTGTCCGGCGTCAGGTTGGGTGGTGCCTGAATCGCCATCTCGGAACCGAAGATGATCCTTGCGCAGGCGATGGTCCACTGCAGGTCCTCGAGCGTCGGCTCCGGCGCGTCGACCATCCGGGTGCCGGGCTTCGCCCGGAAGTTCTGCACGATGATCTCCTGCAGGTGGCCGTAGGCGTCGTGCAGGTCGCGCAGCGCGAGCAGCGAGTCGATCCGTTCTTTCCGCGTCTCGCCAATGCCGATCAGGATGCCGGAAGTGAACGGGATGGCCAGTTCGCCCGCCAGGCGGATCGTTTCCAGACGGGCGTCCGGGTCCTTGTCCGGTGATCCATGGTGCGCCGCGCCGCGCTCCAGCAACCGCCGCGAGACATTCTCGAGCATCAGTCCCTGCGACGGGCAGACCTCACGCAGCGCGAGCAGCTCGTCCCGCGTGAGGACCCCCGGATTGGCGTGCGGCAGCAGGCCGGTCGCTTCGAACACCGCCCGCGCGGCCGCGACGAGGTACGCCACCGTCGTCGGGTAGCCGAGTGCGGCCAGTTCCTCGCGTGCCTGCGGGTAGCGCTGCTCCGGGCGGTCGCCCAGCGTGAAGAGCGCTTCCCGGCACCCCGCCTCCGCGCCGCGCCGCGCGATCTCGACCGCTTCGTCGATCGTCAGATAAGCGCGTTCGCCCGGCCGCGGCGGCTGCGCGAACGTGCAGTAGTGGCAGACGTCGCGGCAGAGCTTCGTAAGCGGGATGAAGACCTTGCGCGAGTAGCTGACCGGGCGACCGAAACCGGCGTCCCGAAGCGCCGCGGCCCGACGCATCAGCGCCTGAAGTTCGGGTGCCCGCACCAGGTCCGCAGCGGACTCCCGCGAAGGTGGGGCATAGGGGGGCGTTTGCATTTGCGGTTCGCCAAGCGGCGGCGTGCGCGGGCCGCACGCCCTTATAGCACGCCGGGGCGCCAGTCTGCGATTCTGACGGTCCGGCGTGCCCCGCTTCCTGCTCCCCGGACGCACGGTGGTCGGGCGTATACTCGTCGTCTGATCGGGCATGACGAACATCCTCGGGGGCGACCGCGAGAGGGAGCAGACAGCCGAGCAGCCGTAGCCAGCCCCTTGTGGACACTCCACTGCCTGTTTTCGGCGATGCATCCCGGGTGAACGATCGGGCCGCACCGGGCGTGGCCGTCGCGATCCTGTGCTTCGGCCTGGCCGGGTGTGCGCCGGCGATGCCGCTGGCCACGCTCAACGAAGTCGCCGCCGTACCCGGTGCCCCGGGAATCGTCAGCGCCGCCGGCACCACGCGCGACGGCCAGCCGATCAGGACGGTCGAGCATGGCGAGCCGTTCGATCCGGCGCGCTCCGAGCGACGCCTCGTGCTCGTGGGCGGGCTCGACGGCGATTCGGTCAGCGCCAGCATCGTGCTCGACGCCGTCCACTGGTTCAAGACCGAGGCGTCCGACAGCACCCGTTCCGCCTGGCTCGTCAGCGCGCTGCCGCTGGCAGCACCCTCGTCCGACGCCTCGCTGCTGTCACCCGACACCTTCCCGCCGGGCGACGGCTACTTCGATCACCCCGACCGTCCCGACACGCGCTATGTCTGGCGCTGGGTCAGCTACCAGGCGCCGGACCTGGTGGTGGAGGTGCGCGCCGGCGACGGTTTGCAGGTCCGCTCCAGCGCCGGCGTCGATGACCTGCCGGCGGGATCGCTTGCCGCGGCGCTGGCCGATCCCGTGAGCCAGCCCGGCCTCGGTCCGGTGGAGACGATGTTCGTCACGGCGGGCGCATCGGACGGCGCGGAGGTCATGCGAGCGGTGCTCGACCGCGCGGGGGACGCCACGTCGCCACTGCGCGCCGTCATCCTCGACCGGATCGCGCGTGACCCGCTCGACATCGCACGTCTGATGGCGCGGCGGTATCCCGCCACCCCCAGCATCAGCTACATCCCGGCCCTGGCCTGGGTTCACACACTGCGCGTCGCCGCAATGGACGGCGATGCGTCACTGCGCGAGAAGGTCATGACGGAGGTCCGCCCGTGGCTCGCGGGCGAGCAGCCGCTGTTCGGCGACCGCGTGTCGTACGCCGCCATTGCCGGGACGATGATCTTCTCGGAGATCGCGAGGCTGCCGGATGGCGACGCCGATGGGGAAGCGGCGGCGCGACTGGCGGCGGAGGGCGTAGCGCTCGGGGCGGCGGAGGTGTCGCCGGGCGAGGGGGAGCATGCGTCCGGCTGGAGCGACGACTTCTTCCTCGGCACGATCGCCGCGGTCCGGGCCGGCGACGAGGACGCCCTGGCTGCCGCCGGCCGTCTTGTCCTGGCGACCGCCGCCCGCCTGCAGCAACCGGACGGCCTGTTCCATCATGATGCGGATGCGCCGATCGCCTGGGGCCGCGGCAATGGTTTCGGTGCGCTCGGCCTCGCGGAGCTGTTGACGGTCCTCCCGGACGACCATCCGGATCGCGCCGAGATCCTCGACATCCACCGCCGGCACCTGGAGGCGATGCGCGCGCAGCAGGCCCCGGACGGGATGTGGCGGCAGATCGTCGATGTGCCCGGCAGCTATCGTGAAACCAGCGTCACCGCGATGACGCTGACGGCGATGGCGCGAGGCATCCGCCGGGGCTGGCTCGACGAGTCCTACCGCCCGGTGGTCGACCGCGCCTGGCGCGCCCTGCTGGCCCACGTCGCGGATGACGGCACGCTGGTCGATGTCTGCTTCAGCACCGGGGCCGGCCCAACGGAGCGGCACTACCTGGACCGGCCGGCCGTCAACGGCGCCGACGACCGCGGCGGCGCCATGGTCCTCGGCGCCGCCCTCGAGTATTACGACCTGACCCAGGCCCGGTAGCCGGTCAGGGTGCGCCGGTCTCCAGACCGGCATTACCAAGCGCAGCCTCCCCTTGCAGGATGGCGTACAGCAACTGATCCTGCACGATGCCGTCCTTGATCGCGCTCCGGCGCATCCGGCCCTCGAGCCAGTACCCGATCTCTGTCGAGCAACGCTCCACGTCGTCGCGGAGTACGACCCCGATTGAGCCGACCGGCAGGTCATTGACGGTGATCGCAAACGCCGTCTCCGGATCGTCGCCGCGCGCGAACCGGAGGAACTCGCGCGCATCGTCGATGGTGTAGGGATGCGGGAACCGATCCCGCAGTTGCAGCCAGACCCTCCGATTGTTAGCGTGCAGAGCGATCGCCGTGGCGTCGGCATCGCGAAACGACCGCACGCCGCAGCGCTCCAGATCGAGTTGCATCGGAGCACTACGACCCGAAGCGCGGCGATACCGGCGACCCGTCGTCGAGCGGACACTCCACCTGTACCACCCGCGGCGCGCCTGATCCCGCCACGGTCACATGCTTCGTCATTGGTCCGTCCGCCCGGCTCGGCGTCGGATGATCCACCGCCCGCGTCAGGCCCGCGAGCGGCGCGAGATCCCCCGCATGCGCCAGCTCGCTCATCCTCCGGCCGGCCGGCGCGCTGCTGTACAGCGCCTCGCCCCGCTGCGCCGCCACATGGATCTCGCTGATTGGCGTCGACCGCACAATCCGCTGCAGACGCTCGTTGATCGCTTCCGCCGGCCACCCCGCCCGCTCGGCGCCGGCAAGGAAGTAATCCACCAGCGTCGCCTGCACGATCATGTGCTGTCCCAGGATTCCCTCGAACACCATCCGGATCTCGTCGTACTCGCTGGTGCGCCGGTCCCCGAACAGATCCGGCTCGTCGAACGCCGCCGTTACCGCCGTCATCACCGGCGACACGTAGGTGTCAGCCAGCGCCGCCTGTTCCTCGAACGCCAGGGCGTTGCCCACCTGCACAATGCGCGGCCGGTCCACCCCCGCCACACCGACGTACTTGAAGATCTCGTTGTCGATCTCCCGTACGCGCGCCTCCTGCGTCACGACGTCGTCGCTGTCGATGCTCGCCGCGAGCAGCGGGTAGAACACGTAGGCCTGCGGCTGTTCCGCCGGGTCGGACTCGAAACGGAACGCCGTCGGCTCGCCCGATGCGTCCCGCACGTTGGTGATGTGGCAGACGCCCTGCTCGTTCGACACCCAGACCTCGTCGAGCACCGTCGCCGCCGCCACCGTGTCGATCGTCGCTATCAGACCCGCGGCATCCTGCCCCGCCGCCGCGCCCGCCGCCACCAGGTGCGCCAGAATCCGCGCCTGCGCCGTCATCACCCCGTCGAGCATGGCATCCAACGCCCGCGCAACCGCCACCAGCGCAATCCCGGTCACCATGATCGGGCCCATACCGTAGTAGTGTGTCCGCATGCCGCGTCAGAGCGCGGCGCAGCCGTTATGACCGACTCCTTCCTGCTGCAGAACCTGCTGCACTTTAGCCGGCTGCTGCATCGGCTCGGGCTCGACGTGCAGGCAGGGCGGACGCGCGACGTGGCGGCGGCGCTCGAGCATGTCGACGTGGGGCGGCGCACGGACTTCTACCACACGCTGCGCTGCCTGCTGATCCACCGTGTGGACGACCTGCCGCTGTTCGACGAGGCGTTCCGCGTTTTCTGGCGGCGGCCGCACGGCGACTGGACGGAGTCGGACCTGAGCGCGATGGGGGAGAAGCGCCGCCTGGGCCAGCCGGAGTTCGAATCGGAGCTGCCGTCCGAGGCGCCGCCGGCGGCGGACGGCGGAGTCGAGGCGCCGCCGCGCTACCAGGTGGAACGGATGGCGCCGCTCAGCTATAGCGACCGCGACGGACTCTGGGTGAAGGACTTCGAGCAGTTCACCGAGGCCGAGGTGGCCGAGGCGGAGCGGATGATGGCGTCGCTCGACTGGGAGCCGGGCGAGCGCCGGTCGAAGCGGTGGATGCCAGGACGCGGTCCCGCGCTCGACCTGCGCCGCGCCGTCCGCAGGAACATGCGGCACGGCGGCGAGCTGATCCACTTGCCGTCACGTCGCCGGAAGACGAAACGACGTCCGCTGATCCTGCTCTGCGACGTGAGCGGATCGATGGAGCGTTACAGCCGGATGCTGTTGCACTTCGTCCACGCGCTGACCGGCGGCGGGCGCCTGGGCCGCGTCGAGTCGTTCGTCTTCGCGACGCGCCTGACGCGCATTACGCACCAGTTGACGGCGCGCCGCCCCGCCGCCGCTATCGTGCCCTCGCTGCCGCACACGATCGGCGACTTCGGCGGCGGCACACGGATCGGCGACGCGCTCCGTACCTTCAACACCGAATGGGCGCGCCGCGTCCGCGGCCAGGGCCCCGTCGTCCTGCTCATCTCCGACGGCTGGGACCGCGGCGATCCGGAGCGCCTCCGCGCCGAAATGGGGCGGTTGCATCGCTCATGCCATCGACTGATCTGGCTCAATCCGCTCCTCGGATCGCCCGACTATCTCCCGCTCACCCGCGGCATGCAGGCGGCGCTTCCCGAGATCGACGACTTCCTCCCGGTCCACAATCTGGCGAGTCTCGAATCGCTGGCCCGCCACCTCAGCACGCTTCCGGCCCGGAAGGGCGCCCGCACAGGTCGCGTAGCGCACTGAGCGCATCCTGCGGCGTGCGGAACGGCAGCGCGCCGCCCGACAGCAATTGCGCATTGCCCGCCGCCTGCGGCACACCTGCCCGCTCCGGGGAATGGACGAGACAGCCGATCGGCCGGGACTGCCGTCGCGCGAAGTCGACGGTGATCATCGTGCCGTCGTCTCCCCGCGTCTCGATGACGATCACCAGGTGGGCAAGCGCCGACTGAATCCGGTCGCGCAGGGCGAAGGCGCGGCGCTCGGGCGGCGTGCCGGGAGGGTATTCCGACACCAGGCAGCCGCCGTGCCGGATCAGCTCGTCGGCGAGGCCCGCATTCTCCGGCGGGTAGATTGTGTCGAGTCCATGGGCGAGCACCGCGACGCTGACGCCGCCCGCCTCGACGCAGCCGCGGTGCGCCGCCGTGTCGCACCCGCGTGCCAGGCCGCTGACGATCACGTACCCCGCGGCCGCCAGGTCGCGACCGAACGCGCGAGCCTGCTGCCGTCCGAACGCGGTTGGCTCGCGGGTGCCGATGACCGCGGCCGATCGCGCCGCGTTGAGCGCCGCGACGGACCCGCGACAGTACAGGATCGGGCAGTCCGGACCGAGTGGGGGACTCGCGCCGCCGCCGCGGCGCTGCAGCGCCGCGAGCCGGTCGGGATACCCGGGCTCGCCGATCGTCACCGCGGTGATGTCGTCACGCATCGTCACGCGCGCGGGGTGCGATGGCCGCCGCCGCGCAGCGGCCGGCATTGGAGGCCGGCGCACCCGGATTAGCCGGTCCGCGCAGCGGGCGCCTTCGCGCGATTGAGCATCTGCTGGATCCGTTCACCGCGCATCGACTGCATGTCCTCCTGCGTCTTGAGGACCATGCCGAGGGTCCGTTCGATGGTCTCGGCGTCCAGTTCCGTGCGGTCGAGGGCGACGAGCGCGGCGACCCAGTCGAGGGTCTCGGAGACGCCGGTCACCTTGTACAGGTCGGCCTGGCGCAGTTCCTGGACGAAGCGCGTTACTTGCTCGGCCAGGGCCGCCGGAGCATTCGGCAGTTTGGTGGTGATGATGCGGAGTTCCTTCTCGACGCTGGGGTAGTCGATCCAGGCGTAGACGCAGCGGCGCTTCAGCGCGTCGTGGAGTTCGCGCGTCCGGTTCGACGTGATGACGACGACCGGCGGCGCCGACGCCTTGATGGAACCCAGTTCCGGGATGGTGATCTGGAAGTCCGACAGCAACTCGAGCAGGTAGCCCTCGAACTCCTCGTCGGCCCGGTCGAGCTCGTCGATCAGCAGCACCGGCGGCCGCGCCCGGCCGTCGCGGAGCGCCTGTAGCAGCGGCCGCTCTATCAGGAAGTCGGGCCCGAAGAGATCGCGCGCGCGGACCGCGGTCCGCTTCTGCGTTGCGCGCTTCGTCGTCGTCTTCGGTTTCGTGCCGCGTTTCCCGCCGCCGGCCGATGCCTCGGCGAGGCGGATCTCGATCAACTGCCGCGCGTAGTTCCATTCGTAGACCGCATGGGTGACGTCGAGACCCTCGTAGCACTGCAGGCGGATGAGGTCGGCGCCCAGGCCACCCGCCAGCACCTTGGCCACCTCCGTCTTGCCAACGCCAGCCTCACCCTCGAGCAGGAGCGGGCGCTGCAGCTTCAGCGCCAGATAGATGGAGGTGGCGAGGCCGCCGTCGGCAACGTAGAGCTGTTCAGCGAGGAGCTGTTGCAGCTCCTCGATGGAGCCGGGCGTCGCTGGAGGCATGGTCACACGCATCAGCGGATGGAATGGGTGGCGCCCCGGGGCTTGCTGTAGGCCGGTCGTGCAGAGGGGTCCAATGCGGCGCGGCCATCCAGCCTACCCAGCGCGCTGCGCGGCCGCGGTGAGCGCGCGCTGCACGTAGACGGGCGTTACGGCTTTGCGGTACTCGGCCGAGGCGAAGATGTCGCCGATCAGGTCGTCGCCGACATCGCCGGTCACCGCGTCTGCGGCAGCGGCAATCGTGTCGGCCGACAACGCCTGCCCGGCGAGTGCGCCCTCGACGCCCGCGCAGCGCACCGGCACCGGCGTCAGGCCCCCGACGGCGACCGATGCGGCGGAACAGTGACCGTTGCTGATTGCCACGCAGGCGGCGGCCCCCACAACGGCGTAGCGCGATGCCGGGTGCGGAAACTTCGCGTAGGCGCTGCCGGCGCCGCCGGCGGCGGGGACAGTGATTGCGGTGAGCACCTCGTTCTCGCCGAGCGCCGTCATCATCAGGCCCTGGAAGAAGCCGTCGGCCGCGACCGACCGCTCGCCGCCGGGGCCGATGATGGTCAGCGTCGCGCCCAGCGCGGTCAGGACGGTCGGCAGGTCCGACGCCGGGTCCGCGTGCGCGAGGTTGCCGCCGATCGTGCCGCGGTTACGGACCGCCGGGTCGCCGATCTGGCCGGCCGCCTCCGCGAGCCCCTCGGCGTGCGCCTTGACGTCGGCCGACGCGGCGATCTCGGCGTGGGTCGTCAGCGCGCCGATGCGCAAGCCATCCTCACCGGCGGAAATGCCGCGCAACTCGGCGACCCGGCCGATGTCGATCACCGCCGCCGGCGCGGCCAGACGCAGCTTGAGGAGCGGGATCAGGCTGTGGCCTCCCGCGAGCAGCTTCGCCCCCGGATGCTCCGCCAGCAGCCTGCCGGCCTCGGCGACCGACCCGGCGCGGTAGTAGTCGAAGTTGGGTGCAAACATGGTCAGTTCCCCTTCGCATCCTGAATCGCGCGCCAGACCCGCTCCGGCGTGAACGGCATGTCGATCCGCTTGACGCCGAGCGGCCGGAGTGCGTCCATCACCGCGTTGTAGACCGCCGCGGTCGAGGCAATCGTGCCCGCCTCGCCGATCCCCTTGACGCCCAGCGGATGGTGCGGCGAGGGGGTGACGGTCGAGATGACGTCGATGTCGGGCAGAAGATCGGCGCGCGGCAGGGCGTAGTCGAGCATTGATCCGGTCGCCAGTTGCCCGTTCTCGTCGTAGGCGGCCCCCTCCCAGAGCGCCTGGCCGATGCCCTGCACGACGCCGCCATGCACCTGCCCCTTGACGATCGTCGGGTTGATCTGCGGGCCGCAGTCGTCGAGCGCGGTGTAGCCGGTCAGTTCCACCTGCCCGGTGGCCGCATCGACCTCCACCACCGCCAGGTGCGCGCCGTACGGGAAGACGAAGTTGGGCGGATCGTAGAAGGTGGTCGCCTCCAGGCCGGCCTCCATCCCCTCGGGCAGATCCCAGGCGACGTTCGCCATCAGGGCGATGTCCTGAATCGTCTTCGCCTTGTCGGGCGATCCCTTCACGAAGAACTTGCCGTCCTCGTACTCCATGTCTTCGACGGACGCTTCCAGCAGATGCGCGGCCAGCACCTTTGCCTTGTCGCGGATCTTCCGGACCGCGAGCGCCAACGCGGCACCGCCGACCGCCGTGGTCCGACTGCCGTAGGTGCCCCAGCCCATCGGCGTCGCGTCGGTGTCGCCATGCACCACCTTCACGTCCCAAGCGTCGACGCCGATCTCGCTCGCGACGATCTGTGCGAACGTCGTCTCCTCCCCCTGACCGTGCGGGGAGGCCCCGATGAAGACATGCACCTTACCGGTGGGATGGAAGCGGACGATGGCGCTCTCCCACAGCCCTCCCTGGAAGCCGATGGCGCCCGCCACCTGCGACGGTCCGAGGCCGCAGATCTCGACGTAGGACGAGAGCCCCAGCCCGAGGTACTTGCCGTTCGACGGCCCTGCCTGCTGCTTCGCCCGCAACTCGGCGTAGCCGGTGTGATCGAGCAGCTTCTCGAGCGCGCCGGGATAGTCGCCGCTGTCGTAGTTGAGGGTCGTGACGACCTCGTGGCCGTTGTCGAACTTTGGAATGAAGTTCCTTCGGCGGACGTCGGCCGGATCGACGCCGAGCTCGCTGGCGAGCATGTCGATCAGCCGCTCCAGTATGAACGTCGCTTCCGGCCGGCCGGCGCCGCGGTACGCCTCCACCGGGACGCCGTTCGTGTAGACGCCGTAGACATCCTCCTTGAGCGCCGGGATGGTGTAGCAGCCCGACAGCATCAGCCCGTGCAGGATGGTCGGGATGCCGGGCGCCGCGGTCGAGAGATACGCGCCCATGCCGGCATGGACCGTGCAGCGCAGCCCGGTGATCCGGCCGTCCTTCGTCGCCGCCAGCTCGATGTCCTGGACGTGGTCGCGGCCGTGGGTGGTCGCCTGGTAGTTCTCGCTGCGGGTCTCGGTCCACTTGACCGGCCGGCCGAGCGTCTTCGAGCAGAAGACCGTGACGAAATCGGCGGGGTAGACGGCAATCTTGGAGCCGAAACCGCCACCCACTTCGGGCGCGATGACGCGCAGCTTGTCCTCCGGCACGCCTGTCACGACGGAACAGAGGAACCGGACGATGTGCGGGTTCTGCGTCGTGTTCCAGAGCGTCAGCTCGCCCGTCGCCTGGTTGTACTGCGCGAGTGCGCTGCGCGTCTCCATGGCGTTCGGGATGAGACGCTGCTGCAGGATCCGCTCCTTCAGCACGACGCCGTTCGCCTCCGCCTCGGCGAACGCCGCGTCGACGTCACCGCCCGCCACCACCCAGTGAAACGCCTGATTGCCCGGGATCTCCGCGTGGAGCTGCGGCGCGCCGTCCGCCGCCGCCGCCTCGGGATTGGTCACCGACTCGAGCGGTTCGTAGTCCACCTCGATCAACGCCAGCGCATCGTGGGCCTGGTACGGCGTCTCCGCCACCACCGTCGCGACGATGTCGCCGGTGTAGCGGACGACGTCCTTCGCGATGCACGGGTAGTCCGCGATCTTCAGGTCGGAGCCGGGGAGCAGCCAGGCGCACGGCACCGCCGCGAGCGCGCCGTCGATGTCGGCGCCGGTGTAAACGGCAATCACGCCGGGCGCACTGGCGGCCTGGCTGATGTCGATCCGGGTGATCCTTGCGTGCGCATGCTCGCTCCGGAGCATCGCCGCATGGACCATTCCGGGCAGCGTGATGTCGTCGGTGTAGGTGGCGCTCCCGGTGATCAGCCGCGGGTCTTCCCGGCGGCGGATACCTGAGCCGAAGATTCTGCTGCTCATCGTTCTCCTCCGCGTGGCCGCGTGCTACGAATCCGCCATCGCGCTCGCCGCGTCGCGCACGGCGCGCACGATGTTCTGGTAACCGGTGCACCGGCACATGTTTCCTTCGAGGCCGTGCCGGATCTCGGTGTCGCTCGGGGAGCCGTTCGTGCGGAGCAGCTCGTGCGACGCCATGATCATCCCGGGCGTGCAAAAACCGCACTGGAGGCCATGCTTGTTCCAGAAGCTCTCCTGCAGTTGATGCAGCTTCGCGCCCTTGGCCAGTCCCTCGATCGTCGTCACGCTGGCGCCATCCGCCTGCACGGCCAGCGTCGTGCACGACTTGGCGGAAACGCCCTCAATGAGCACCGTGCAGGAGCCGCATTGGCTGGTGTCGCAGCCCACCTTGGTGCCGGTGAGGCCGCCGAGATCGCGGATGAAGTGGACCAGCAGGAGCCGCGGTTCCACCTCCCGCTCGAAGAGACGGCCGTTGACTGTGATGCTGACCGGAACTCTCACGCGTCACCTCCCCTGTTGCCGGCGCCTGCCGTGCCGTCCCCCGTTCCGGCCGGCTGGCAGCCGGCGCATGAGTGGGGGGCGGAATTATACCGCCCGCCGGGAGTGTGCGCTACCGCCTACTTCCTGGCGTATCGCTCCGCCAGCGCCTGCCGCTCACCGGCCCCGATCAGATCGTTGAAGCGCTCGAACGTGAGCAACTGATCCTCGCAGGCCGTGGTGCGGCCGTCGGCGCGCATCTGCGCGTAGACTGACTCGAGTGCCCGGGCGGCGGCGTAGAGGCCGGTCAATGGATACAGGATCAGACCGAAGCCGAGGGCGGCCAGCTCATCGTGCGGCCGCGTCGGCGTCAGGCCCCGCTCGATCATGTTGGCGACGGTCGGTTTCGGGGCACGGCGACCCACGTCCGCAAGCGCGTCCATCGACGGCGGCGCCTCGATGAACGTCGCGTCGGCGCCCGCCGCGCGCGCCGCCTCCATACGGGCGACCGCTTCGTCAAGGCCGCCGTCGGCGATCGCGTCGGTGCGGGCGACCAGGAAGAAGTCGGTGTCCCCCTTCGTGTCGACCGCGGCACGAATCTTGCCCAGATACTCGTCGCGCGGGATCACTTTCTTTCCCTGCATGTGGCCGCACCGCTTCGGCCACTGTTGATCCTCGAGGAAACAGCCCGCGGCCCCCGCGTCGATCAGCTCGCGCACCGTTCGCGCGACGTTCAGCGCATTGCCGTAGCCGGTGTCGGCGTCGACGATGATCGGGATAGTGACGCTGCGGCAGATCCGCCGCGCGCGGTCGATCGTCTCGCTCCCGGTCAGCAGGCCGATGTCGGGCTCGCCGATCGTGGTGGCCGAGAGGGCGTAGCCGGAGACGAAGGCGAGCTCGAAGCCGACCTGCTCGGCCATCTTCGCCGACAGCGTGTCATAGACGCCGGGGAAGACGAGGCTGCCGTTGCGAGCGAGCAGCGTGCCGATCCGTGTGGCCATGCGTTCCTCCGATCTCCGGTGCGGATGTCGGGCTCCTACGGCTCTGGCGGAGCCTGGAGAGCGGTCCCGAACGGCGCGAGCGATCCGGCGACGCCGTCCGCGGGTGTCAGGCCGAGCAGGTGGGCGACCAGCGGGTAGACATCGACCGCTTCGACCGGTGGAAGCGTGACCCCCGCCTCGATCCCCGGGCCGGCGGCGAGGAAGATCCCCTGCATCGCCGGCAGGCGCGGGTCCCACCCGTGCTGACCCTGACGGAACGTCACGCGTAGGCGTTCCACGAAGGACGAGAACCCGACGAACCCCATTCCGTTCGGAAGCACGACGATGTCGCCGATGCGCGGGTTGCCGCGGGCGTGCAGATGCTCCGGTAGCTCCTCGCGCAGGTACGCACGGGCGTGTACCAGCCGCGTGTTCAGCTCGTCGCGCAGTGTGGCGGCACGGTCGGGGTTGCCGACGTGCACGCTCATCGACGGACCGGCGGCCACCAGGCGCGCGTCGCTGAGGTCGGCCATCTCCGGCAGCACGGTCAGTCGCTCCGGGTCCACGGCGGCCATCCCGTGGTCAGCCACCACCACCAACCCGGTCTGTTCGGCGTGCGGCAGGGCGTCGAGACCGTTCATGAGCTGTCCGAGGAGGCGGTCGGCGGCTTCCACACTCTCCCCGATGTCCGCGTGCGCCGGGCCGAGGCGGTGGCCTGCACTGTCGACCAGCGAGAAATACAGCGTGATCAAGTGCGGGCGCTCCACGGCGGGCATGGCCAGCCAGGCCAGCACCTGCTTGATACGCTCGACGTTCGGCACACTCCCGTCGTAGGGTCGCCAATGGCTGGGGCGGACGCCGCCGATGTCGGCTTCGGTACCGGGAAAGAAGAGAGCCGCCGCCACCATCCCCTGTTTCTCGGCGGTGACCCAGATCGGTTCGCCGGCCCACCACGAGCCGTCCTGCGCGTCCTCACGCTCGCGGTAGTCGAACTCGTCATCGCGGACCGGATCGTAGAAGCGGTTGGCGACGACGCCGTGCGCCTCGGGATGGAGCCCGGTGGCTATCGAGTAGTGCGCCGGAAAGGTCAGCGAGGGAAAGACGCTGACGAGGCCGCTGGCCCGTACGCCGCGGGCCGCGAGCCGGTCGAAGCCAGGGGTGTCGAAGCGGTCGAGGTAGTCGGCGCGAAAGCCGTCGAACGAGACGAGCACGACGTACGGACGCACGAAGACCGACGGATCGTTCGTGCCGCCGGTGCCGGCCGATGTGAGTGGCTCCGGTGCGGGCTGCCCCGGCTCGGTTGCCGCGCAGGCCAGAACCGTCGCGAGGAAGACGGCGCCCACGAGGGCGGCGCCGATGCGGGCAGCGGCCGTTCGGTGCACGGTTGCCCGGACGCTGCGGACGGTCACAGCGGCCTCAAGCGGAATGGCGGTGCAAATGGGGTGAGTGACGGGGATCGAACCCGCAACATCCGGAGCCACAGTCCGGTGCTCTACCATTGAGCTACACTCACCATGCGGCCTGCCCGGGATCCGGGCAAACCGGCATTGTAGCAGCCCCGCCCGCTACAATGAGGTTGATGGCTACCGATACTACAGTCCGGAGCGGCGCCCGGCCGGCCACCAGGGTCGACAGCAGCGCAATCAACGCCGCCCGCGTGATGGTCGAGGCTTTCCGTCTCGCGAACGACGCGACCGATGCCGCGCGCCTTCTAAACGGGGTGCTTGACGGCCTGGTGTCGCTCGTCGATCACGATGCGGCGGGTGTCTACGTCGTCGATGCACTGGGCGAGCGGGTTTACCACAGCCTGGCGCGCGGCTGCGTCAACCCCGTACCGGTCGACATGCGCGCGCCGTTCGACGACCAGGGTGTCGTCGGGCGGGTCCTGGCGGGCGGCGGCCCGCAGTCATTGCACGATCAGCCGGGTGTCTGCGAGGGACGCAAGGTCGCCCGCTCGCGCCTGGTCGTCCCGCTGATCGGCACCGGCGGCCGGGTCCGGGGGGCGCTGGACCTCTGGTCCGACCTCCCGGGGGGCTACGACGACGCGGCGCTGGAGGCGGTCGAGGTGTACGCCATGGCGGTCGCGGTCACCATCGAGAACGCACGGTTGATCGAGGAAGTACACAGCCGCCGCCTCCTCGACAGCGAGTTGCAGTTGGCGCGCGAGGTGATGGAGGAACTTCTGCCGCACGCCGTGCCGTCGCTGGACGGTTTTGACGTTGCCGGCGTGCACGAGTCGTCGCGGGCGGTGGGAGGGGACTACTACGAGTTCATGCCGCTGCCGGAGGACCGGTGGGGGGTCGTTATCGCCGATGTCGTCGGCAAGGGGATAGCGGCCGCGCTGATGGCGGCCGCCACGCGCGCGTCGATGGCGTCGCTCGTGGGACACGAACTGGCGGTCCGCGCCGTGATGCGCCGCGTCAACCGCTTCTTCCATCAATCGGTGGAGGAGGGGCGTTACGTCACGCTCTGCTACATGGTGCTGGACGTGCAGGCGCAGCGGCTCCTGTACGTCAATGCCGGGCATGTGCCGCCGCTGCTGATTCGGGCGGACGGCGGGGTGGAACTGTTCACCGAGGGGGGCGTGCCACTCGGAATGTTCGAATCGCCGCGTTACTTCGAAGGTCACGCGGCGTTCGAGCCGGGCGACGTTCTGGTTCTCTATACCGACGGGATCGTTGAGCAGACGAACGCTGAGGACGAGGAATTCGGCCGCGCCCGCCTGATAGAGACGATCCGTCAGTCAGTCAACGCGGGCGCCACGGAGATGTGCAGCCGGGTCATGCAGCGGGTGCACCGCTTCGGCGACGGTGTGCAGAATGACGATCGCACGCTCGTGGTCATCAAGTCGACCGCGCCGGCCGACCCGCACCCGCTCCCGTCGTAGAGGCCGCGCCGGCCCGCTAGTTCGCGTTGAACGTCCGGACGCCGTGCGGGTTCTGCCGGTAGTGCTCCGCAAGCAGGTCGCGTCCGAAGTCGCCGTCGAAGTCGCGCCAGACCGAGTGGACGTGGTTCGCCTCGTTCTGGACGTTGTCGTACTCGATCAGGAACGTCGGACCCTGCACCCGGTAGTAGTGCGGCCCGTCCGGCATGAGGCTTCCCATCCAGGCGAACTTGATGTTGTCCAGGCCGCCCGCCCGTACCTTCGCCAGCCGCTCTGCCGCGACCGGGGCCGGCTGCACCGCGGCGTATTCCTCGATCAGCGCCCAGAGGGTTGCCTTCTGATCTCCGTTCAGCGAGGAATAGGCGACGCCCGCATCCTCCTGCATTGCCGCTTCGCGCTCCGCCGCCGTCAGGATGTCGCGCGGCGCCTCGTCCGCGATGATCGCGTCTTCGACCTGCTCGCTGGACAGTGAGCCGAGGAGCGTCCGAGCCAGGTAGTCCTCCGCGTTCAGCACCCGTTCACCGGCCCGCGAGCCCTCGCGGACGTAGGCGGGGTTGGTGCCGAAGAACTGCGGCGTGCTCCCGCTGAGCGTGCCGTTGATCACTGTCCAACTGTGGGAGATGTGATGCCCTTCGTAGCGCCAGGCCCACGGCCCGGTGTCCGATGGCTCCCCGAAGATCATGAAGAAGTAGAGCTCGGTGTCGCGGATGTCGCGTCCCTCGCGCTCGAACAGGATCTGCTCGAGCTGGCGGATCCGTTCCGCCTTGTCATAGCCCTCGGCGCTCAGACTCGCCTGCACCAGCGCGAGTGCGGCGGACTGCTGCTCGTCAGTCATCGTCTTGAGCGGCACGCCCTTCCGCTCCCGGGGGATGAAGTGCCAGTCAAAGCGATCCTCACCGTTGAACGGGAACATCACGGCGGTTTTCTGCTCCGGAGTCAGTGTTTCGAGAAACGCCTGGGTGGCCTGCGTCATCGCGGCGGTCTGACCGGCGTTGTCCTGCATGGCGACCGCGCCCAGCGTGGCGATCCCGAACGCGAAAACGATGATCGGAATGAAACGGGCAGAAACCTTCATCGGTCCCTCCTATCAGGGGTCGTGAAGCGAGCCTACAACCGCCCGGGAGCAGCGTCAAGGACACGCCGGGTGGTCAGGAACCAGCCGAACATGGGACGATCGCGCGAACGTTCATGACGATGGTTTCCCTTGCCCGCATCCCTCTGGCGCTGGTTGCGCTGTTGCTCGCGACGACTGTGTTGGCAGGTTCGGTTACCGCTGCGGCGCAGGAGCCGCCCGTGCCTGCCGGCACGCCGGCGCCGCAACCAACCGGCGCTGCCGCTCCCGCGATCCCGATCGACGGCCCGCCGCCGCCGGTCCCCCCGGCGGTGATCTCGCGTGACGGAGGACAGGCGACCATCCGCGCGATCCGGCTCGCCACGGCGTTGCGGGTGGACGGGGAGTTGGACGAACCGGTCTACGAGACGGTCGCGCCGGTCTCCGATTTCATTCAGCAGCTCCCCGACGAGGGCGCTCCCGCCACCGAGCGGACCGACGCCTGGGTGATGTTCGACGAGGAGAACCTCTACATCTCCGGCCGCTGCTGGGAGAGCGTACCGCCGGAAGAATGGGTGGCGACCGAGCTTCGCCGCGACGCGGGCAACATGCTGAACAACGACCTGTTCGGCTTCCTGATCGACACCTTCTACGATCGGCGCAACGCGCTGCTTTTCTACGCCAATCCGATCGGCGGCTTCGTCGATCAGGCCATCACGAACGAGGGGAATCCGAACCGTGACTGGAACCCGGTCTGGGACGTGCAGACGGGACGGTTCGACGGCGGCTGGACCATTGAGATGGTGGTGCCGTTCAAGTCGCTCCGCTACCGGCCGGGGCGCGAGCAGGTCTGGGGCATCCAGCTCCGCCGCACCGTGATGCGCAAGAACGAGTGGTCCTACCTCACGCTGATCCCGATTTCCGCCGCCGGGTTCGGCGGTCGGGGCGGCGTCTTTCGCGTCTCCGCCGCCGGGACGCTGGTCGGACTCGAGGCACCGCCTGCCAGCCCGCATCTGGAGGTCAAGCCGTATGCGATCGGCGACGTCACGACCGACCTGACGGCGGCGACTCCACGCGTCAATGAGACGAGCGGTAGCGCTGGGGTCGACATCAAGTACGGCCTCACGCAGAGCCTGACCGCCGACTTCACGTACAACACGGACTTCGCCCAGGTGGAGGTGGACGAGCAGCAGGTGAACCTGACGCGGTTCAACCTGTTCTTTCCGGAGAAGCGCGAGTTCTTCCTTGAGGGGCGCGGCATCTTCGAGTTCGCGCGCGGCAGTTTCCGGACAGCGCGCAGTCTGCGGCGGCAGAGCGTGTTCGGGGGCGGCGACGCGCCCACCATCTTTTACAGCCGTCGGATTGGCCTGCAGGGGAGCGATGTCGTCCCGATCCTGGGGGGTGGACGGCTGACCGGGAAGGTCGGACCGTTCGACGTCGGCGCGCTCAACATCCAGACCGGAAGCCTGGCGGACGCGGGTGTCGCGGGGACGAACTTCAGCGTGCTCCGGATCAGGGGCGACCTGCTCCGCCGCAGCAGCATCGGCATGATCGCGACCAACCGGTCGGTGTCGCTGGACGGGGACGGAGCGAACCAGGCGATCGGCGTGGACGCCGCCTTCTCGTTCTTCGACAGCGTCAACCTGCTCGGCTACTACGCGCGGACCCGGACGGGTGGAATCACCGGTCGCGACACCAGCTACCAGGCGCGTTTCGACTACGGCGCCGACCGGTACGGATTCGAACTGGATCACCTGCTGGTGGAAGACAACTTCCTTCCCGAGATCGGTTTCGTCCGCCGGGACAACTTCCGGCGGACGTCCGTCTCCGGCCGCTTCAGTCCGCGCCCGGCAACGGTCGACGCGGTGCGACAGTTCGTCCTCGAAGGGAGCTCCGACTATTTCCTGACGGCCGATACCGGCGACCTCGAAACGCGCCAGGTGCAGGTAGCCTTCCAGACCGAGTTCGAGAATAGCGATCAGTTCGGCGTCCGGGTGAGCGACAGCTACGAGCTGGTGCGCCTGCCGTTCTCGCCCGGTCGAGGCATCACGATTCCGGTGGGCGGGTACCGTTTCAGCGATGCCGGGATTACCTACGCGCTCGGCCCGCAACGGCCGCTGAACGGCCGGGTGGAGGTCACGGCCGGCGGCTACTTCGGCGGCACGATCCGATCGGTCAGCCTGAGCCGCGGCCGCATCGATCTCTTCCCGAACGTCTCTGTCGAGCCGAGCCTCTCGTTCAACTGGATCGACCTGCCGCACGGTTCGGCCCGGACCGATCTGGCCGTGACACGGGTCAACTACACGTTCTCGTCGCGGATGTTCCTCAGCGGCCTCCTGCAATACAATTCGGCGAACCGCACGGTCGGAACCAATCTCCGGCTCCGGTGGGAGTACACGCCTGGCAGCGAGCTGTTCGTCGTCTACACCGAGGAACAGAACGTCGAACCGCTTCGACCGGATCGATCGATGGAGCTGCGCAACCGGGGCTTCGTCGTCAAGGTAACGCGGCTGTTCCGGTGATCGGGCTTCCCCGGTGATCGGTCCTCGCGTCAGTGTCTCGTCCGGCGAGCGTATGACACGGCGGCACCCCTAGTGATCAGCATGTCCGCACCAGGCCGGGATCTGTCCGCGGCCTGGTTCGTTGCGCTCCTCGGGCTGGCCGGCCCGCTGGTCCCCGCGCCGGCCCCGGCTCAACAGTCGTCGGATCCCGACGGGGAGGCGGGCGTGCCCGCTGCCGTGTCCGCGGCCGCGGCGGCGGTCGATCCGTCGCTCATCGATGGCCCGCCCGCACCGGTTGCTCCGGCAGTGATGAATCGCGACGCGGATGGGCGCACCACCGTCCGGGCCATCAGGATCGAGCCGGGGTTGCGGCTTGACGGCGCGCTCTCCGAACCGGTCTACGAGACGGTCCCTCCGATCACCGACTTCATTCAGCACATCCCCAACGTGGGCGAGCCGGCGACGGAGCGGACTGAGGCATGGGTGATGTTCGACCGGGAGAACATCTATGTCGCCGCGCGCCTGCATGACTCGGCGCCGCCCAGCGAATGGGTCGCCAATGAAATGCGCCGCGACACCAGCCAGCTCCGCCAGAACGACACCTTCGCGGTCTTCTTCGACACGTTCTACGACCGCCGAAACGGGTTCAATTTCTATGCCAATCCCCTCGGCGCGCGGGCCGATCAGCAGTTCACGAACGAAGGGAACCCGAACGGCGACTGGAATCCCGTGTGGGACGTCCGCACCGGCCGGTTCGATGGCGGCTGGACGATCGAGCTGGAGATCCCGTTCAAGACGCTGCGCTACCGGCCGGGCTCGTCGCAGCTCTGGGGCATCCAGCTCCGCCGGGCGATCCGCCGCAAGAACGAGTACGTCTACCTGACGCGCTTGCCGCTCTCCGCCGGGGGCGGCAGCGGCGCGGCCGGCATCTTCCGCGTATCGGCAGCCGGCACGTTGGTTGGTCTCGAGCCGCCGCCGGGGAGCCGCAACCTCGAGATCAAGCCGTATGCGATCGGCGGCGTCGCCACCGACCTGACCGCCGCCGCGCCGGTCGTCAACGAGGGTAGCGGCGACGGCGGGATCGACATCAAGTACGGCGTCACGCAGAACCTGACCGCCGACTTTACCTACAACACCGACTTCGCCCAGGTCGAGGTGGACGAGCAGCAGGTGAACCTGACGCGGTTCAACCTCTTTTTCCCGGAGAAACGGGAGTTTTTTCTCGAGGGGCGCGGCATCTTCGACTTTGCGCGCGGCGGGGTGACCGGCGGTGCGCCGCCCGGCGGCGCGCGCGGCGGAGTGTTCGGGGACGTCAACGCGCCGACCATCTTCTACAGCCGGCGCATTGGCCTGGAGCGAACGCCGGATGGCGCGTCACGCGTCGCCCCCATCGTGGGGGGCGGGCGGCTGACGGGCAAGCTGGGCGAATTCGACGTCGGCGCGCTCAACATTCAGACGGCCGACGAGGCGGTCTCCGGCGTCCCGTCCACCAATTTCACCGTGCTGCGCCTCCGCCGCGACATTCTGCGGCGGAGCCAGATCGGAGCGATCTTCACCAACCGGTCGCACTCGCTCGAGGGCCGGGGGGCAAGTCGCGCCTACGGCGTCGACACGACGATGGTGTTCGGGGACGACTACAACTTCCTCGCCTACGCCGCCCGCACCGACGTGCCGGGCGTGACCGGCGAGAACCTGAGCTACCGCGGCAAGTTCGAGTACAGCGCCGACCGCTACGGCTTCGAGGCGGACCACCTGCTCGTCGAAGACCACTTCATCCCGGAAGTGGGGTTCCTGCGACGGGACAACTTCCGCCGCACCTACTCGCGGGCGCGGTTCAGTCCGCGGCCCGCGAGTCTGGCCGCCGTCCGCCGGTTCCGGGCGGAGGCGAGCTTCGACCACATCGTCACGGCGGATGAGGGCATTCTCGAGACCCGGATGGCGCAGGCGGTGTTCGAAACCGAGTTCGAATCGAGCGACCGCATCAGCGTGACGGCGACCGACAGCTTCGAGCGGTTGCACCGGCCCTTCACGCCGCCGGGCGCCAGGTTCGCCATCCCGATCGGCGGCTACAGCTTCCGCGACGTCGAACTGAGCTACGGCATCGGCGAGCAGCGGCGGTTCAACGGCGCGTTCGGGATCAAGCGGGGCGGTTACTTCGGCGGCGACATCACGACGCTGACTCTCCGGCAGGGGCGCTACGCGGTGCTGCCGCAGATGTCGGTGGAGCCGAGCGTCTCGTTCAACTGGATCGACACGCCGTTCGGGTCGTTCCGGACCGACCTGGCGGTGACGCGCGTCAACTACGCTTTCAACCCGCGCATGTTCTTCAGCGGCCTCATCCAGTACAACTCCGCCGCCGACGCGGTCAGCAGCAACCTCCGCTTCCGCTGGGAGTACAGCCCCGGCAGCGAGTTGTTCGTCGTCTACACCGAGGATCGCGGTGTCGCGACCCTCCTCCCGGATCGCCTCGCCGGCCTCCGCAGCCGCGGCTTCGTCGTCAAGTTCAATCGCCTCTTCCGCTTCTGAGGGTCGCGCCCCCTCGCGGGACCCGTCGCCCGGTCCGGATGTCCGCGGCAGGCGCCGCAACGCACGCCGACAGTCGCCGGCGGACTCACGCCAGGCCGAGGTTGCGCAGGATGGCGAGGGGGGCGTGGGCGCGGTTGAGGCCGTAGAGGTGGATGCCGGGCGCGCCCCGGGCAAGAAGGTCCTCGCACTGGCGGGTGGCGTAGTCGATGCCGAACGCGGTCACGGCGTCGTCGTCGTCGCCCAGGCGGTCGAGTTCGGCGAGCAGCGGCGGCGGGAGCGTGGCGCCGCACAGGTCGGTGAAGCGCTTCACCTGTTTCGTGCTCAGGATCGGAAGGATCCCCGGCGTGATCGGGACGGTCACGCCAAGCCTGTCCGTCATGTGCTCGACCATCTCGAAGTAGTACGCGTTGTCGAAGAAGAGCTGCGTCAGGACGAACTCGGCGCCGGCGTTCACCTTCGTCAGCAGGTGGCCCCAGTCGGCATGCCTGCCTTCAGCGCAGTCGGGGTGACCCTCCGGGAAACCGGCGCAGCCGACGGCGAACCGGCGGGGCCGGGTCCGGTGGATGACGTCGATCAGTTGGTAGGCGTAGTCGAAGCCTCCCTCCGGGCGCTGGAAATCGGTCTGGCCGGCCGGCGGATCGCCGCGCAGCGCCAGGATGTTCTCGATTCCGAGCGCTGCCGCCTCGTCGAGGAAGACCTCCATCTCCGCGCGGGTGAAGCTGACGCAGGTGACGTGCGCCATCGCCGTCAGGCGATGCTCCCGCTGCATCCGGTCGACGATCTCCAACGTGCGGGCGCGCGTGCCGCCGCCGGCGCCGTACGTGACCGAGCAGAAGTCGGGCCGCGCTTCGGTTAGCGCCGGCAGCACGTCGCCGAACAGCCGCGCTTCCCCCTCTGGCGTCTTCGGGGGGAAAAACTCGACGGAGACCACCGGGCTTCCTGCGCCCCGCTTCGCTGCGTAAATGTCGGGGATCCGTCTCACGCCGTGATTGTCGGCCGGAAAGGCCTTCGAGAACAGCCGGCCACCGCCGGTTACCTTGATTTTGGGCAACGCCTGTGCGACATTCGGGCGGAACAAGGACGGATCGGCCGCTTGGCGGCCGCTCTCCGAAGGAGGTTCAGGATGCGCGTGCGATGCTTCCGTTTCGTCGCCGTTGCGACCGGGGCGGTGTTGATCCCGATGCTGACGGCGGCCCCGGCCGCCGCGCAGTCCTCCGTCGCCGACACGACAGGCGGAGCGTGGGATCGCGCGGAGGAAGTCGGGGCTTCTCGGTAGCAGGCGGATGGCGACTTCTCCAGGCTCCTCTTCCCGTCCCTTCGTCCCGTTCGTTCCGGAATCGTCCGACCTGCCGGAACTGACGTTCCGCGCCGTCTTCATCGGGACGGTGATGGCCATCGTACTCGGCACGGCGAACGCCTACCTGGGCATGCGGGCCGGTCTGACGGTGGCGGCTACCTTCCCGGCGGCGGTCGTCGCGATGGCGGCGCTCCGCGTCGTCCGGGGCTCGGTCCTCGAGGAGAATATTGCGCGGACGACCGCGTCGGTCGGCGAGGCCCTGGTCGCCGGCGCCATCTTCACGATCCCCGCCTTCGTCATCAGCGGCGTCTGGGACGAACTCCGCTACTGGGAGAGCACGGCCATCATGCTGGTGGGTGGCGTGCTGGGCGTGCTCTTCATCATCGTCCTGCGCCGCACTTTGGTGGTCGAGGCGGAGTTGCCGTTCCCGGAGTCGGTTGCCGCCGCCGAGCTGGTGAAGGCGGGGCAGGGGGGACGGCAGACCGGCGCCGCCTTCGTCTTCAAGGCGATGGGCGTGGCGGGTGCGTGGGAGCTCGTCAAGAACGGCAATGGCGTGAAGCTCGTGGCCGACTCCGCTACCACGTTCGTCTCCCTCGGCCGCTCGACGATCGAGATGCTGGGGCAGCAGATGAGCTACGTGGGCGGGTTCCTGCTGCAGTCGCCCGCCGCCTCGCCGGCCCTCGTCGGCGTCGGGTTCATCGTCGGTCCCCGGATTGCCGCGACGCTCTTCGCCGGCGCGGCGATGGGCTGGCTGCTGCTGGTGCCGCTCGGGCTCTATCTCAACCCAGACCTGGCGGCGCAGGCGACCGATACCGAGGGGTTCATCGCGCTCAGCAACGAGGTGTGGCTGCGGCAGGTGCGTCCGCTCGCGGTCGGGACGATGATCGTCGCGGCGTTCTACACGCTGTTCAAGCTGCGGACGTCGTTGATGCAGGGCATCGGCCGTGCCTTCGGCGACATCGGCCACTCGCACGAGACGGGCGCCGGACGGCAGGACACCGACATCGACTTCAAGAAGACCGGGATCAGCATCGCCGCGCTGGCCGTCCCGCTGTTCGGCCTCTACTGGTACTTCAGCGAGAGTCTCGGCGGCGCCGTCCTGCTGACGATCATGATGATGATCCTCGGCTTCCTCTTCGCCGCCGTGGCCGGCTACCTCGTCGGCCTGCTCGGCAGCTCGAACAATCCGATCAGCGGCCTGACGCTCAGCACGCTGTTGATCGCCGCGATCGTGATGGTGGGGATCGGCGTCACCGGCTCCAGCGGCATCCTGGGAGTGCTGGCGGTGGCGGGCGTCGTCTGCTGCGCCTGCGGCATCGCGGGCGACATGCTGCAGGACCTGAAGGTGGGACACATCCTGGGTGGAACCCCCTGGAAGATGCAGGTGGGCGAACTCATCGGCGTCACCGTCGCCGCGATGGTGCTTATCTGGCCGATGATCCTGATGGATCGGGTATACGAGATCGGCAGCCCGGAGCTGCCGGCGCCGCAGGCGGGTCTCATGGCGCTCATCGCGCAGGGAATCGTGGGCGGCGAGATGGCGTGGCCGCTGGTGATCGCCGGAATGGCGCTGGCGGGCGTCCTCATCCTGATCGAGGCGCCGTCCCCGATGCTGATCGCGGTCGGGATGTATCTGCCGTTCCCGTCGACCGCCGCGATCTTCGTCGGCGGCCTCGTGAGCTGGTGGCTGTCCCGGAAGATGAACGAGCGGCAGGCGACCGACGGGGAGCGCACGCGCGCCACCAACACCGGCGTGCTGCTGTCGTCGGGCTTCATCGCGGGCGAGGCGCTGATGGCGGTGCTGCTCGCCTTTGTGGTCGGCGCAAGCGAGGCGCTGCCGTGGCTGGTGCTGCCGCAGATCGCCGACAGCGCGCTCGGCGGCGCACTCGTCTTCATCCTGCTCTACTACATGCTGATCCGGATGCCGCTGAACGCGATGCGCGGCGGTAACTCCGCCGGCGGGGAGTGACGCCGGCAGCGCGGTCGGCGCCTTTGGCGCGAGAGTCCGGAACGGATTCCGGCTCCGCCGATGCTGTTGCTTTCTGGAATGCGCGTCCGCACCGCCGTCTAAGCTGGCGAGAGCTGGACAGCGGGCGTTGCCTGGTTCTCCGTCCGACGTTCGGGGAGAGTCGCGTAGGCCGCTGGCTCGCCGGGAAGCTGGGCGACCCCTGCTACCATATCCGCCTCGACGACGTAGGAGCCTTCATCTGGAAGGCGTGCGATGGCGAGACCGCGCTGACCGACATTGCGGACCGGCTGCGGGCGGAGTTCGGCGAGCGCGTCGAGCCGGCCGAGGAACGCCTCGCCCGGTTCGTGCAGTCCATGCTGCGGTCGCGGATGATTCAGATGTGAGCGGGTGCTTGGGGCGGCACTGAGGAGTGAGCGCGTTATGTCGTGGTGGGGCTGGTTGATCGTCGGAATCGTCCTCATCGGCGCGGAGCTGATGACGGACGCCGCGTTCTATCTCATCTTCGCGGGAGCGGCTGCAGTCCTTGTCGGTCTTCTTGGGCTTGCCGGTGTGGCCTTGCCGGTCTGGGCGCAGTGGGTCGCATTCTCCGTGTCGGCCATTGCCTTGATGGTGTTGTTTCGACGGAAGCTCTACGACCGGCTTCGAGGCGGCCTGCCAGAGTTCCAGCATCCGGCAGTGGGTGCGGTGGTGGTCGTGACCGAGGAGGTCGCTCCCGGCGGACGGACGCGGGTCCGTCTGCAGGGAACTGATTGGAGCGCCGTGAATACGGGACCGATGCCCATCGCCGCGGGCGCCGACGCCCGGGTCGTCGAGGCCGACGGCGTCGAACTTCGGATCAAGGAGCCGGTGCCGGTTGAGCCCGAACGGTAGGCCGACAAGGAGAATCACTATGGAAGCGGGTTTGATTGTCGCTCTGGTGCTGGCCGGCGTCGCGATCGTCGTGATCGTGAAGACGGCGGTGGTCGTACCACAACAGAACGCCTATATCGTCGAGAACCTCGGGAAGTACTCGCGGACGCTGGAATCGGGATTCGCCATCCTGATCCCGTTCGTCGAGCGGATTGCCTACCGGCACAGCCTGAAAGAGCGTGCGATCGACGTCGAAGAGCAGATCTGCATCACTGCGGACAATGTGCAGGTCGGGGTGGACGGCGTTCTCTACCTGCAGGTCATGGACGCGCGCAAGGCGTCCTATGGCATCGGCAACTACCTCTTCGCCATCTCGCAGCTCGCCCAGACCACCCTGCGCAGCGAGATCGGCAAGATCGAGCTGGACAAGACGTTCGAGGAACGCAGTCACATCAACCTGCGGGTGGTCGAGGAGCTCGATGAGGCTTCCAATCCGTGGGGCGTCAAGGTGCTTCGCTACGAGATCAAGAACATCAACCCGCCGCACGACGTGCTGTCCGCGATGGAAAAGCAGATGCGCGCCGAGCGGGAGAAGCGCGCGACCATACTCCAGTCCGAGGGCGAGCGTGACGCCAAGATCAACCAGGCCGAGGGCCAGAAGCAACGGGTGATCAAGGAGTCCGAAGCTGTCAAGCAGCAGCAGATCAACGAGGCAGAGGGTGAAGCAGCCGCCATCCTTTCGATAGCCGAGGCGACGGCGGGGGGACTGAAGAAGGTGGCGGAGGCGCTCAACTCGCAGGGCGGAGACAAGGCGATGCAACTCCGCGTCGCCGAGGACTATCTGGAACGGTTCGGCAACTTGGCGAAGGAGGGCAACACGCTGATAGTGCCCTCCGACCTCAGCAACGTGGCCTCCATGATCGCGGCCGCGACCTCCGTGCTGAAGCACGTGGCCGACGAAGACAGCAAGGGGTAGTTCTGATGGTTGCCTGGCGCCCGGACGCGGTCACGCTTCCGGGCGCGGCGCGTAGCGGTTGGTGATCGGCAGCCGCCGGTCCTTGCCGAAGGCGCGCGTCGAGATACGGACCCCGGGTGGCGCCTGCCGGCGCTTGTACTCCGCGCGATCCACGAGCTGGACCACGCACTGCGCCGTTGCCCGGCCGAAGCCGAGAGCTTCGATCTCCGCCGGGCTGCGATCTTCCTCGACGTACGCCGCGAGAATCCCGTCGAGAATGTCGTAGGGTGGCAGGCTGTCCGAGTCGCGCTGGTTCTCGCGCAGCTCCGCCGTCGGCGGCTTGTCCAGGATCCGCTGCGGGATTACCTCGCCGTCGCGGTTGCGCCATTCCGCGAGGCGGTACACCCACGTCTTCAGTACGTCCTTCAGCACCGCGAAGCCGCCCGCCATGTCGCCGTAGAGCGTGGCGTAACCGACGCTCATCTCGCTCTTGTTGCCGGTGGTAAGCACCAGCCAGCCGAACTTGTTCGAGAGCGCCATCAGCAGATTGCCGCGTATGCGCGCCTGCAGATTCTCTTCCGCGACGTTCGGTTCCGTGCCGGCGAACGGTGCGGCGAGCGCTCCGCCGTACGCGCCAGCCAGATCCTCGATTGGCAACTCGATCAGTCGGACGCCGAGCCGTCCCGCGAGCTCCGCCGCGTCGTTGCGGTTCATGTCCGCGGTGTAGCGCGACGGCATCGAGACTGCCGTTACCGCGCCGGGGCCGATCGCATCGACGGCGATCGTGAGCGCCAGCGCCGAGTCGATCCCGCCCGACAGGCCGAGCACCGCGCCGGGGAAGCTGTTCTTCCGGACATAGTCGGCGGTGCCGAGCGTCAAGGCGCGGTAGATCTCCGCTTCGGGGGAGAGCGCCTCCCATGCCTGCAGCCGATCCAGTGGCGGGCGGGCGGTTTCCGGATTGCGCACCGAAAGCGTGAGCGTGTCGACGCGATCCCGGGCTTCCTGCGTCCGCCACCGCGGGTCCCCCGCGCGGCGCGTCCGAGCCTGGTCGGGATCGACGTCGACGATAAGGAGTGCCTCCTCGAACTGTGCGCCCCGCGCGATGACGTTTCCGGCCGGATCGATTGCCAGGCTGTGGCCGTCGAACACTAGTTCGTCCTGGCCTCCGACAGCGTTGCAGTAGGCGAGGAAGCAGCGGTGCTCCTCGGCGCGCCGGGCGAACAGGCGTTCCCGTTCCCTTCCCTTGCCCCGGTGATATGGCGACGCGGACAGATTGACGATCACTTCGGCGCCGCCGGCGATCGTGGCCCACTCGGCAGGCCCGCCCGGAGCCCAGATGTCCTCGCAGATCGTCACGGCGACGCGGCAGCCGTCGATGTCGAGGACCAGTGCGCGGTCACCCGGCTGGAAGTAGCGTTGCTCGTCGAAGACGGCGTAGTTCGGCAGATGGTGCTTGTGGTACACCGCCGCAACCGTCCCGTCCGCCAGCACCGCGGCGGCATTGCCGGTGAGCCGCCGGTTCCCCGCTTGCGGAGCCGGGCCGTCCGGAAGCCGTGCCGCACCGGGTGCGCGGACCGTTGCCGCTCCCGAATGTGGCATGCCGGCCAAGGCAACGATGCCCCTGACGTCGCGGGCCAGATCCTCTACGGCGGCGGCGGCGTCACGAATAAAGCTGGGCTTGAGCAGCAGGTCTTCCGGGGGATAGCCGGTGATGGCCAGCTCGGGACAGACGATGAGGTCCGCACCCTGTGCGCGGGCCTGCCCTATCGAGTCGCGCAGCCGGTCCACATTCCCGGCAAGGTCGCCGACCGGCAGGTTTGCTTGACACAGCGCGATCCGGAGGGCGTTTACCATTCCAGGAACCCGTTCGTTTCCCGGCAGGCCGCGGACTCCTAGCGAAGCAGGACGCTCCCGCGCGGCAGTTCGGTCAGGCCGATCCTTTCGGCGATATCCCGCACCTTGGCCTGGATCGTGCGGAGGTTTTCCGGGCCGACGCCCATCAACTGCTTCGTTGCCGGCGAGAGGTTCTCGAGCGTCGGGTCGGCATAGACGAAGAACGGGCCCCGCTGCACGATGACCGGCCGACCTTCGACAACCGGCGTCTCGAGCAGCCGGGCGACGGCGCGCTGAAACGTGTCGTGGAAGGTGGTGCCGGGCGGCGGGCCCAGGTCGGTGTATGCCTCCTCCATCAACGGAAGCAGTTGCCTGTACAGGCGGGCCGATCCGTTGGCATCTAGAGAGTCGACGATCCCGACCAGGCCGTCGTACCGCAGGAAGCTCGTGTTCGCAATTCGCAGTTGGCCATCCGTGTCTTCGGTCTCGAACGTCCCGCCCGTCATCAGGAACGGCAGGTGTCCTGCCGGGTTGTTGCCCTCGGCGATGTTGTCGACCACGACGACGAACGTCCGGATCAGATTGTCGGTCACCAGCCACTCGACCCATTCGGGATGCGTGGAGAGCGCTACGGCCAACTCGCGGAGCAGGTCGTCGCTCTCATCGAGCGGTGGCAGGACCATCGGTTCCCGTGCCGGCGGAGGCGCTGGTGGCGGTGCGGCGGGCGGCGGCCTCTCGTCGATCACAGTGATGGCGGGCGCCACCGGTGCATCGTCTCTCTGGAGCAGCAGATAGCCGGCCATGGCGAGGACGACAATGGCGCCGACGCCCCCGGCGATGCGCCACTGGAGGGGAGTGATCTGCATTTTCCTAGTCTACTCGCCTTCCCGGACGATCCGGCCTGGGGTCGGCGCGTTGCCCTGCCGCGTCGCCCTGATCCGGCCCGGCATCGACCGCACCCAGAACCTCGGCGTTGTGCTCGCCGAGGGCGGGGGGCGGACGGTGGACGATGGCTGGTGTCCGCGACAGCTTGATCGGATTGCCGAGTGTCCGAACCTTGCCCAACGTGTCGTGCGGAATGTCGATCACCATCTCGCGCGCCCGTAGATGCTCGTCCTCGAGCGCCTCCGCGATGTTCCGGACCGGCGCGCACGGGACGTTATGCGCCCGCAGACGTTCGATGAGTTGATCACGCGTAAACGCCGCAAGCCGCCGCCTCAGCTCAACGATCAGCGCCTCGCGATGGGCCATTCGATCGGTGTTCGTGGCGTAGTCGGGATGACCGTGAAGATCCGCGGCGTCGAGTGCTTCGCAGAACTGCGACCAGAGCCGCTCGTTGCCAACCGCCACCACTACCAGGCCGTCCTGCACCTCGATCGCTTCGTACGGCGTCAGCGAGTGGTGCTGATTGCCCTCGCGACCCGGCGCCTCGCCGGTGTTGAAGTAGATTCCGGCGGGCAGCGCAAGCGCGGAGGTCATCGCGTCCATCAACGCGATGTCGACGTGCTGGCCTCTGCCGGTCCGGTCGCGGTCGCGCAGGGCGAGGAGGATGCCGCTGGTCGCATAGAGGCCGGCGAGGTAGTCGGTGATGGCGACACCGACGCGCGTCGGCGGACCGTCCGGATGCCCGGTCACGTCCATCAATCCACACTCTCCCTGAATCACGGCGTCGTATCCCGGAAGATCCTTCTTGGGCCCGGTCTGGCCATACCCGGTGATGGAACAGTAGATGAGGCGCGGATGCCGCCCGGCCAGCGTGTCGTAATCGAATCCGAGCTTCGGCAGGCTGCCGGGGCGGAAGTTCTCGATCAGGATGTCGGCGGTGGCGATCAACTGATGCAGCCGTGCGGCACCCGCCTCCGACTTCAGATCGAGCGTGACGCTCTTCTTGTTCCGGTTCAGTCCGAGAAAAAACGTGCTGAACCCGCCGCGATGAGGCGCCCAGGCGCGCGTATCGTCGCCCTGGGTCGGCTCTTCCACCTTGATCACCTCGGCACCCATGTCGCCCAGCATCATGGCGCAGTAGGGCCCCGCGAGGACCCGTGTCAGGTCGATGACACGCAATCCGGCAAGGGGTGGCATCGCGTCGGCTGTACACCCCGGAAGACTAGATTTCGCTCAGGCGGGCGATCCGGCTGGTGCTGCCGCCAATCGTGGTTCCCATGCCCCGCAGGAACGTGCGGCGAGGTAGTGCCCTTCCGGTGATCACGGCTCCGGAGCTCTCCTGCAGCGGAATGGTACGCTACCAACGATGGCTGAGACCAGCGCCGAGAACGACATTGCCCGGCAACGGTACCAATGCGCGCTCCTGATCGCATTGCTGCTCTGCCTGCCGGCGAACGCATGGAGCCAGGCATCTGGCGACGAGGAGTTGTACACGGCCGCGTGCGCCGCGTGTCACGGCGGCGACGGCGCCGGACGTTCCATTGAGGACGTCGGCTTCGACACCCCGCTTCCTGACTTCACTGACTGCGAGTTTGCATCACGCGAGCCCGATCCCGACTGGCACGCGGTGATCCACCGGGGCGGACCGGTCCGGGCGTTCGACCGGATGATGCCGGCGTTCGGGACAGCGCTCGGCAGCGACGAGATCGACGCCATACTCCGCCATGTCCGCACCTTCTGCACCAACGATGGCTGGCCGCGCGGCGAGTTCAACCTGCCGCGGCCACTGTTCACGGAGAAGGCATTTCCCGAAGACGAAATCGTTGTCACCACCGCGGTGGGCGCGGGGAGCCCGGGCGCGGTCGAAGCGGAGTTCCTGTACGAGAAGCGGTTCGGCCCGAACGGCATGGTGGAGATTGCGCTGCCGGCCGGCTGGCAGGGAGCGGCCGACGCCAGCGCAGGCGCCTCGGCGCCGCCCGACGCCGGCAGTGCCTTCGGCTTGGCGGACCTGGCGATCGGCTGGAAGCAGACGGTTCACCACAATCTGCAGCGGGGATCGATTTTCAGCGTCGGTGGCGAGGTGGCACTCGCGGCGGACGGCCCCGGGGGGCTGACCGACCGCTGGGCGATCATCGAGCCGTTCGCCGCGTACGGCCAGTTATTGCCTAACGACGCGTTCATCCAGGTGCAGGCCCTCGCCGAGATCATGGGCGATCGGTCGCGCGACGACGAGATCGCGGTGCGCGTCGCACTCGGCAAGACCTGGACGGAGGGAGAGTTCGGACGCGCCTGGACGCCGATGGTCGAGCTGCTGACAGCCCGCGACCTGGTGGGCGGCGCAGTGACGCATCTCGATCTGGTGCCGCAGGTGCAGGTGGCGCTCAACACGTGGCAGCACATCCTGCTGAATGTCGGTGTCCGGGTGCCGGCCGTCAACCCGGCGGGACGGAGCACCGAAGTGGTTACCTACCTGTTGTGGGATTGGTTCGACGGAGGGTTTCTGGATGGCTGGTGATTGACCGCGGCGTTGGTTCAGCCCCGCCCGGATGCTTACGGTTGCGGCCCTGCTGCCGTTTCTCGCCGCGGCGTCGGTGCACGAGCCGGCCGCGGCGCAGGATCCGGCGCCGGCGGCCACCCGCCCCGTGTTCGCCACCTCCGATCAGTGCATCGCCTGTCACAGCAACATCGAGGATGACACCGGCGCCGACATCTCGATCGGCCACGCGTGGCGGGCGACCATGATGGCGAATGCGGCGCGCGATCCCTACTGGCAGGCGGGCGTCCGGCGCGAGTCGATAGACAACCCCGGGCTGCAGTCGGTGATCGAGGACACGTGCTCCACCTGCCACATGCCGATGGCGCGCACCGCCGCGCGGGCCGACGGGCGGATGGGCGAGGTGTTCGCGCACACTGGGCGGGTTGCGGACGCGTCAGTGGAAACGGCGCAGGCGTGGGACGGCGTGTCGTGCACGGTCTGCCACCAGATCGCGGCGGACAACTTCGGCGAGCACGAGAGCTTCGACGGCGGCTACGTCATTGCGACCGGCGCCGCTCCGGACGCCGACGGTCCGGCGCTCTTCGGACCGTTCGATGACGTCGAGGAAGGACTCGAAGGGGTGATGCACTCCGCCACCGGGTACGTCCCGGCGCATGGCGCGCACGTGCAGGAGTCGGAGCTCTGCGCCACCTGCCACACACTCTTTACGACGGCGTACGACGACGACGGCAACGCGCTGGAGGGGCTGTTCCCCGAGCAGGTGCCATACCTGGAGTGGGAGCAGAGCCGGTACCGGGAGGAGGAGAGCTGCCAGGACTGCCACATGCCGGTGGTCGATTCGGCGCCGATTTCGTCGGTCCTGGGGGAAGATCGCGACGGCGTGTCGCAGCATCGGTTCCGCGGCGGCAACGCGTTCATGCTCCGGATGCTCAACCGGTATCGCGACGAACTGCAGGTGACGGCGCCGGCCGCCGAGCTGGAACTGGCGGCCGATCTGACCGAGGAGCAACTGCGGACGGAGACGGCGGAGTTCGCATCGCTCGGCGTCCGGTTCGATGGCGGCGGGGTGGTCGTGGACGTCGACGTACGCAACCTGGCCGGCCACAAGCTGCCGACCGCGTACCCGTCGCGCCGCGCCTGGATCCACCTGACGGCGCGCGATCAGGCGGGGCGCACGATCTTCGAGTCGGGCGAGCCGCAGCCGGACGGGTCTATCGCCGGCAACGCGAACGACGATGACGCCGGCGCGTTCGAGCCGCACTACACGGAGATCACGGCGGCGGATCAGGTGCAGATCTACGAGCCGATCATCGGTGACAGCAACGGGAACGTGACCACCGCGCTGCTTCGTGGCGTGCGCTACCTGAAGGACAACCGCCTGCTGCCGGAGGGCTTCGACAAGGGCGCGGCTGAATCGGACGTCGCGGTGCAGGGCGCCGCCGCGGACGACGCCGACTTCACCGGCGGGGGCGACCGGGTCCGCTACCGCATCGATGCGGGCGAGGGCGCCACGTCGGTCACCGTCCCCGCGCGGTTGCTGTTCCAGACCATCGGCTACCGCTGGGCACGGAACCTGGCCAACTACGACGCGTTCGAAACCAACCGCTTCGTCGACTACTACGAGGCCAATGCCGAAGGCTCCGTCATGACGCTGGCGGTGTCGTCGGCCGAGGGCCGCCGCTGACTGGTGCGCCGGCCTCCAGGCCGGCCCCGTGCACCCTCGACCGCCGCCGACCCTACCTGCCTGCGCCGGTGACTTCCGCGGGCAGGTGCAGGTTGCCGCGGCCGCGCCCGGCGAAGGAATAAAGCGTCATCCCGGCGGCGGCGGCCATCTCGACGGCTACGCTCGAGGCGGCGCCGACCGACACCATCAGCGGGATGCGAGCCGCGAGCGCCTTCTGCACCAGCTCGAAGCCGGCGCGGCCGCTCACGACCAGGATGCGATCGTCCAGCGGCGTCTCGTTGCGCAACACGTAGTGTCCGATCGCCTTGTCGACGGCGTTATGGCGGCCGATGTCCTCGCGGACGCAGCCCGGCTCGCCCTCCATCGTGAAGATTCCCGCGGCGTGGATGCCGCCGGTGGCGTCGAAGAGCGACTGCGTGGCGCGAAGGCGGGCGGGGAGCGACTCGAGACGGTCAATCAGTGCCGTGTCGGATGCGGACAACCCAATCGGCCTGAGCGATGGCGCGTCCTGAATCAGGTCGTCGGTCGACGCCTTGCCGCAGACGCCGCATGCGGCAGTGGCGCGGAACTCGCGGTCCGTGTCGCCGATTGACGGGGCGTCGGACGCCCCGGCGCCGGTGACACGAGTCACTTCCACGCGGTCGCCGGCGAAGTTCGCCACGCGGATCCGTTCACCGCCGCCTGCCCCGGCAGCGCCCTCGTGCTCTCCCGCGACCGCCCGCACCGAGGTGATGTCGGCGCCGCCGGCGATCAATCGCTCGGCGTACAGAAACCCCGCGGCCAGATCCTCATCATGTCCCGGCGTCCGCATCGTCACCACCAGCGGGCGGCCGTCTACGCGGATCTCGAGGGGCTCCTCGACCACCACGAGATCCTGTTCGGCGCTGCCGCAACGGTGGACGAGGACTGAACGGACGCCAGTGGGCGCGCTCGCGCTTACAGGCATGGCCATCGCTGCAGTGTACAGGCGATTGTGGTATACAACACGAAGCATCAGGGCTCATCCGCATGGACATTTCCCGCCGAACGTTTCTGAAGGCCTCGGTCACCGGGGCGGCGGCGGTCAGCGCCCTCGGCTTCGATCTTGGCCCGGCCCAGGCCGCGGTCCGGCAGCTCAAGATCCGGAACGCGCGCGAGTACCGCACTGTCTGCCCCTACTGCGCGGTGGGTTGCGGCACCATCGCCTACGTCCACGGCAGCGGCGGCCTGAACACTACGAACACGGTGATCCACGTCGAGGGGGATCCCGACAATCCGATCAACGGCGGCACCCTCTGCCCGAAGGGGGCGTCGCAGATGCAGCTCGCGGTCAGTCCGCGCCTCCGCCACCAGCCGCTCATCCGCCGCGCCGGCGCGGCCGACTGGGAGGAGATCGAATGGGACGAGGCGATGGACTGGTTTGCGCGGAAGTTCAAGGACTCGCGCGACGCCTCGTTTGTCGAAGAGGACGAGGACGGCCGCACCGTCAACCGCGTCGAGGGGATTGCCTGGGTCGGCAGCGCCACTGTCTCGAACGAGGACGCGTACCTCATCACGAAGACGATGCGTGCGATGGGGCTGGTGTACATCGATCACCAGGCCCGGATATGACACAGCCCCACGGTGGCCAGTCTGGCCGCCACGTTCGGACGCGGGGCGATGACCAACCACTGGAAGGACATCAAGAACACCGATGTCATCCTGGTGATGGGGGCGAACCCGGCGGAGAACCATCCGTGCGGGTTCAAGTGGGCGGTCGAGGCGCGTGACGAGCGGGGTGCGAAGCTTCTCACCATCGATCCGCGGTTCACGCGGACCTCGGCGGTTGCCGACCGCCACATGCAGATCCGGCCCGGCGCCGATATCGCGGTTCTGGGCGGGCTGATCCGCTACGCGCTCGCGAACGACCTCCACCACGCCGACTACGTCCGCGCGCACACCAACGCGTCGTTCGTCGTCGGCGAGCAGTTCGGCTTCGAGGACGGGCTGTTCGCCGGATTCGACGAGGCGGCGGGAAACTACGACCGGACGGCGTGGGACTACGAGCAGGGCTCCGACGGCTACGTCCGGCGCGACGTGACGCTCGAACATCCCCGTTCGGTCTTCCAGTTGCTGAAGCAGCACTACGAGCGCTACACGCCCGACATCGTCGCCGACATCGCCGGCTGCTCGGAGGAAGACTTCCTGGCGATGGCGGAGATCATCTGCTCCACCGGCCGGGCCGACCGGGTCGGCACGATCATGTATGCCGTCGGCTGGACGATGCACACCGTCGGCAGCCAGATCATCCGGACCGCGGCGATCCTGCAACTGCTGTTGGGCAACATCGGACGTCCGGGGGGCGGGATCAACGCGCTGCGCGGCCACGCCAACGTGCAGGGGGCGACGGACCACGCCATCGTCGCCGGAATCCTGCCCGGGTATCTCAAGGTGCCGACGCCGGCGCAGGGGTCGCTTGCGGCGCACCTGCGCGATTCGACGCCGCAGCCGCTCGTCCCCGACACGGTGAACTACTGGGGGAACTACCCGAAGTTCTACGTCTCGCAGATGAAGGCGTGGTTCGGCGATCACGCGACGCGCGCCAACGACTTCGCCTACGACCACCTCGCCAAGGAGGGGGAGGACGCCACCTGGCTGTCGATCTGGGACAAGGCGCGCGCCGGCACGCTCGAAGGGTTCATCGCCCTCGGCTTCAACCCGCTGCTCGCCGGTCCTGACGTGCCGCGGCTGCTCGATGCGATGTCGAAGCTGCGGTGGAAGGTGGTCATCGATCCGTTCATGCTCGATTCGGCCGAGTTCTGGAAGGCGCCCGGCATGAACCCGGCGGAGATCGACACCGAGGTGCTGTACCTGCCGTCGTCGCACTGGATCGAGCGGGACGGCTCGTTCACCAACAGCGGGCGGTGGGCGCAGTGGAAGGAGAAGGCGGTCGATCCGCCGATCGGCGTCCGCTCCGACACCTGGATTCTCTCGGAGCTGTTCTGGCGCGTGAAGGAGCTGTACCAGGAAGAAGGCGGCGCGTGGAACGACGCCGTTCAGCACCTCACCTGGGAGTATCTCAACCCGCGCGAGCCGACGCTGGAGGAGCTCGCCAGGGAGATCAACGGCTACGACCGGACGTCGGGACGGCTGCTCTCGTCGTTTGGCGACCTGCAGGACGACGGCTCGACGACGGCCGGCAACTGGATCTACACCGGCAGCTTCACGGAAGCGGGCAACCAGATGCAGCGGCGGGGGACGTCGGATCCGACCGGCCTCGGTATGCACCACGACTGGGCATTCAGTTGGCCGGCGAACCGGCGCGTCCTCTACAACCGCGCGTCGGCCGACGCGGAGGGACGCCCGTGGGATCCGGCGCGCGCCGGCATCGCCTGGAACGGCCGCGAGTGGATCGGCGACGTCCCTGATTTCGGCCGAACGACGCCGCCCGATGCGGCGGGCGCGTTCATCATGACCGAGGAGGGGGTGGCCCGGTTGTTCAGCAGCGGGCATCTGGCGGACGGCCCCTTCTCGGAGCACTACGAGCCGGTCGAGAGTCCGTCGTCGAACGTGCTGCACGACGGCGTGCCGGTCAACCCGGTAATCCGGTGGTACGACGGGGTGCGCGAGTCGCTCGCATCGAGCGGCGGCACGGAGTTCCCGTACGCCTGCACGATCTACCGCGTCGTCGAGCGGGAGCACTTCGTCACGTCGAACGTGCCGTATCTCGTCGAGGCGATGCCTGACTTTTTCGTCGAGGTGCCGGAGGGGCTGGCGGCGGAGAAGGGGATCCCGAACGGCAGCCGGGTGCGCGTCTGGTCGAAGCGGGGCGAAGTGGAGGGGACCGCGATCGTCACGAAGCGGATCAAGCCGTTGCGCGTGAACGGCAAGGTCGTCTGGACGGTCGGCATCCCGGTCCACTGGGGTTTCGTCGGCCTGACGCAGGGGTCGATGGCGAACCTGCTGACGCCGTTCGTCGGCGATGCGAATACGCGCTGCCCGGAGTTCAAGGCGTTCCTGGTGAACATTGCGCCGGCCGGTGGCTCGGCGGAGGTGGAGACGTAGAACGATGGCCGACAGCTTGTCCATTCGCCGCGTCTCCGCGACCCCGGACGCATTCATCCCGATCGACGCCCTCCGGTCCGGCGGGCCGACCTACGCCAAGCTGGTGGACATCGGGGCCTGCATCGGCTGCAAGGGATGCGAGGTCGCCTGCAAGGAGTGGAACGACCTCGGCATCGAGCCGACCGCCAACTTCGGCAGCTATCAGAGTCACAAGGACCTGAGCCCGAAGACGTGGCTCCTGATGCGCTTCAACGAGGTCGAGATCGACGGCAACCTCAACTGGCTGATCAAGAAGGACGCTTGCCTCCACTGCGAGGATCCCGGCTGCCTGTTCGCTTGTCCGGCGCCGGGGGCCATCGTCCAGTACACGAACGGCATCGTCGACTTCAACCAGGAGAACTGCATCGGGTGCCAGTACTGCGTCACCGGCTGTCCGTTCGACATCCCGCGATTCGACGTCCACACGCGCAAGGTCTCGAAGTGCAACATGTGCGTCGACCGGGTGGAGGCGGGGCTCGAGCCGGCCTGCGTGAAGACCTGCCCGACCAACGCCATCTCCTGGGGCAGCAAGCACGACATGCTGGCGCTGGCCGACCAGAAGGTGGAGAAGCTCAACGCGCGCGGCTACCAGAACGCGTCCGTCTACAACCCGGCGGGCGTCGGCGGCACGCACATGATGTACGTCGTTCCCCACGGCGACCGGCTGGAGGACTACAGCCTGCCGTCCGACCCGATGGCGAGCCCCGCGCCGATGACCGGGCTCGGCTTCCTGAAGCGGACGGGAGTTTGGCTGATGGGCTTCAGCGTCCTGGGCGCGCTGGTCCACTTCATCCGGTACGGCCCCGAGCACGTCGACGAGGAGCACGATGGCGAGTAACCGCCTGCTGCGCCGCTTCTCGTTCGCCGAGCGCCTGGTCCACTGGGTGGTCGGCGTCACGTTTGTCCTGCTGCTCACGACCGGTCTTGCGTTCGCGCATCCGTCGCTCTTCTTTCTGACGGCGCTCCTTGGCGGCGGCCCCTCTGCCCGGCTGCTTCACCCTTGGGTGGGTGCGCTCTTCAGCGTCGCGCTCGTGGTGATGATCTGGACCTGGATCCGCGACATGTTCCTCGACACCGCCGACCGCCGCTGGCTCCGGGCGCTGCCGGCTTACGTGACGCGCGACCGGGGCAACGTGCCGCCCGCGGGGAAGTACAACGCCGGACAGAAGGTGTTCTTCTGGTCGCAGCTCGTCTTCGGCGCCTCGCACCTGCTGAGCGGCATTCCGCTCTGGTTCCCGGCCGGCTGGGAGTCGTCAACGCTGCAGTGGATGCGCCTCATCCACTACGCGGTCACCCTGGGCGGCGGCGTCGCCCTCGTGGTCCATGTCTATCTCGGCACCCTCGCCTATCCCGGCACGGCCCGGAGCATGATCGACGGTAAGGTGACCGAACGCTGGGCCCGCCACCACCATCCCGCCTGGCGCCCCGAGGAACCGTAAACCGTCAGGTGCCCGACCCCGTCTGGAGCCGCCGCCGCGCGCGAGCCGACACGCTGGGCGCCAGGCATCCCCCCGCCGCCGAGCTGCTGAGGTTCTACGCCGACCTCCTCGCGCTGCAGGAATCGATATACGGCGAAGCGCTGCACTCCTCCTGGCCCGCCGTCGACACCGGCCGGGCGCATCTTCGGCTCGACCGCCTCCCGGAACGCCAGACGTCCTGGGTCTTCGACAAGTTCATCCGCGCCCTGCCGCCGTCCGCGACACCGGTGCTGAAGGCGATCGCCGATCGCCTGGTCAGCGATCGGGATCTCCGCCACGACGTGCTGGTGGCCTGTATCGGCCGCCGCCCGCTGGATGATGCCGCCCGCCGCCTCGACTCCGACCCCACGCCGGTGGAGTTCTTCCCGCGCGCCTTCCTGCAGCCGTACGCCGAAGCGCTCCGGGTTCGCGTCGGCGCTGCCGCCGGCGATTCCAATGCGCTCGCCCCGGCGTCGTGCCCCCATTGCCAGTCCCGTCCTGTCGCCGCCATCCTGAAGGACGAACCGGAGCACAAGGGACAAAGGACTCTTCTCTGCTCTCTCTGCGCCGCCGAATGGCCATTTTCCCGGAGCCGTTGCGCCGCTTGCGGAGAAGAAGCTCCCGACAAGCTTCAGTCCCACGTCTCGGAGGCGTGGTCCCACATCCGCGTGGAGGAATGCGCGTCGTGCAACACCTACCTCAAGACCATCGACCTGAGAGAATTGGGCCTCGCCGTCCCCATCGTTGATGAACTCGCCTCGGTAGAGCTGGACCTTTGGGCCGCCGAACGGAACCTGTCCAAGTACCAGTTCAACCTCTTCGGCTTGTAGCTCGATTATCCAGGACGCCGCGCATCTATAATTCCGCGTTCATGGACGCGTACATCTACGGTGGTGCGCGGACGCCGTTCGGCCGGCACGCCGGGGCGCTTGCGGCGGTGCGTCCGGACGATCTTCTCGGCGACCTGATCGCCACCGTCGTCGAGCGGTCGGCCTTCGACGGCGCGGCCTTCGAGGACGTGATCGCGGGTTGCACGAATCAGGCGGGGGAGGACTGTCGGAACGTCGCCCGTCGGGCAGGGCTTCTCGCGGGCTTGCCGGTTGAAGTGGCGGGGATCACGGTCAACCGGCTCTGCGCGAGCGGGCTTGCGGCGGTGATGGATGCGGCGCGGGCGACGACGTGTGGGCAGGGAGAACTGTTCATCGCCGCCGGTGTCGAGAGCATGAGCCGCGCGCCGTTCGTGATGGGCAAGGCGGATCGGGCGTATTCGCGTCAGCTTCCACTCTTCGACACAACCCTGGGAACGCGCTTTCCGAACCCCCGCGCGACCGCGGCGTACGGCGATCATGCGATGTTCGAGACGGCGGAGGCGGTCGCGACGGATCTGGGGATAACCCGCGAGGCGAGCGATGCGTTCGCCGCCGCGTCGCAGGCGAAGTACGCGCGGGCAAAGGCGGAATGCTTCTACTCCGGAGAGATTCAGCCGGTCTCCGTGCCGTCGCGCAAGCGTGCCGCGCCTCCCGCGACGGTTTCCGAAGACGAGCATCCGCGGCCCGGCGTCACCGTCGAGTCACTCGCGGCACTACGGCCGCTTGCCGATGGCGGCGTGGTCACGGCCGGGAATGCGTCCGGCATCAACGACGGCGCCGCCGCGTTGATTGTCGGCTCACGCGTCGCGGGAGAACGGGCGGGTGCGGCGCCGCTTGCGCGGATCGTTTCGGCGGCGGCGGCCGGCGTCGAGCCGCGCGTGATGGGGCTCGGGCCGGTTCCTGCCTCCCGCAAGGCGCTGGACCGTGCCGGCCTCACGCTGGCCGACATGGACGTAATCGAGATCAACGAGGCGTTTGCCGCGCAGGTGCTCGGCTGCCTCAGGCAGCTCGACCTCGCGGCCGATGACAGCCGGATCAATCCGAACGGCGGCGCAATCGCCATCGGCCATCCGCTCGGCTCGTCCGGTGCGCGCCTGGCCCTCACGGCGGCGCGTCAACTACGGCGCGCCAATGGCCGCTACGCGTTGGTGACACTCTGCATCGGCGTCGGCCAGGGGCTCGCGGCGGTCCTGGAGCGCGCCGCCTGAGCCGGCCCGATGGCTGGCCGTCACGTCCGTCTGATCGCCCTCGCCGTCATCTATCTTGTCGTCGCGCACGTCCTTCCGATGCCGGATGGCGTCGATCCGCAGGGGTGGCGCATCACCGGCATCTTCTTCGCGACGATCGCGGGATTGATGCTGCAGCCACTGGCCGGCTCGCAGGTAGTGCTGCTCGGCATCACGGCGCTCGTGCTTATTGGCCGAGTGCCGATGGACCGCGCGCTCTCGGGGTACGCGACTGCATCGGTCTGGCTGGTCCTCGCCGCGATGCTGATGTCGCGGGCGCTGCGTGATTGCGGCCTGGCGCGGCGCATCGCGCTCTGGTTTGTCCGCGGGATCGGCCGGACGTCGCTCGGCCTCGCCTACGCGCTCCACCTTACCGACCTGACCCTCGCGACCGGCGTGCCGTCGATCACGGCGCGCGGCGGCAGCATCGTCTTTCCGATCGCGCGGAGCATTTCCACGCTGTACCACTCCGAGCCCGGTCCAACGTCATCACGCCTCGGCACCTTCCTGATGACGTCGATGTACCAGACGAGCGGCATCGCCTCGGCCATGTTCTTCTACAGCAGCGCCGCCAATCTGCTGATGGGCGATCTGGCGCGCGAGTTCGCCGGCATCGAGATCACCTGGGCGAACTGGTTTCTGGCCGGTCTGGTGCCCGGCATCCTCTCGAGTTTGCTGATTCCGCCCCTGGTGATGCGTGTGCTGCCGCCGGAAGTGCGCGACACGCCGGCCGCGCCGGAGTTCGCGCAGAAGGAACTGGACGAGATGGGGCCGGTCCGCGGCGCCGAGGCGGTGGTCGCCGCAGTCTTCGTCGGCCTGATTGGCTCCTGGGTTCTCTCGTCCTACGTCGACTGGCTGTCCGCTGGCCTCGTGGCGCTGGTCGGCATGGGCGTGCTGTTCGTCTCGGGAACGCTCACCTGGAACTCGGCGCTGGGCGAACGCTCCGCCTGGGACATCTACGTCTGGTACGGCGGACTGGTAACCATGGGCGGCCTGTTGAACGAGAGTGGATCGACTGCGGCGTTTGCCAGCTTCGTCGGCGCCCGGCTCGCCGGTGTTCCGTGGCTTGCGGTGCTGATCGTCGCGCTCGTGCTCTACTTCTACGCCCACTACTTCTTCGCCAGCACGACGGCCCATGCGCTGGCGCTGTACGGCCCGTTCGTCGCGCTGCTCGCGGGCGCCGGCGCGCCCGTTGCCGTGGCTGTCTACGCCCTGGTCTACCTGAACAACCTGCAGGCCGGGTTGACCCACTACGGCACGACGACGGCGCCCATCATCTTCGTCGAGGATTACGTCAGCTTCGCCGACTGGTGGCGGGCCGGATTCATCGTCTCGCTGCTCAACCTGGGGGTCTGGCTGACAGTCGGCATCGCGTGGTGGAGAATTCTGGGGTTGTGGTGATGCGAGCCATCATGAGACGAGCCATTTTACTGACCGTTGCGCTCTTCGTGGCGGCGTGCGCGGCGGAGGAACAGACGACTGAAGCCCCGGTGACCGCCGCCGGCAGCGGCGATGCCGCCCCCGAAGCACCGCTGGATATGGCCATCGCGGCCGGGCGCGTGATCGATCCGGAGAGCGGCCTCGATGCGGTGCGCCACGTCGGCATCCGTGACGGCATCGTCGCGGTGATTTCCGAGACGGCGCTTGACGCCGCCGAGACGATCGACGCCACCGGCCTGGTGGTCGCGCCCGGCTTCATCGATCTCCACGCGCACGGCCAGGATCCGGCGAGCCGCCGCTTCCAGGCGATGGATGGCGTCACGACCGCGCTCGAGCTGGAGATAGGCGCTTTCCCGGTCGACCGGTGGTACGCCCGCCGCGGCGGGGCGTCGCTCGTCAACTACGGCGTTTCCGTCAGCCACCAGGGGGCACGCCGATGGGCTACCGGCAGCGTGTTCGCGCGCAGCAACGACGACGGCACCTTCTCGCTTGGCGAGAGCGGCGACGACACGCTCTATCGCGCCGTCACCACGGAAGAGCAGGCGAGGCTCGACGAGCTGATGGTTCGAGGCCTCCGCGACGGCGGTCTCGGTTTCGGCTTCGGACTGATCTACACACCGGGCGTCAGCCACGACGAGCTGATGCATCTGTTCGGCGTCGCGGCCAGTCATGGCGCGCCGTCGTTCGTCCACCTCCGCTCTTCGAACGACTTCGCGCGGGGCGGCGCGCTCGCCCCGTTCCAGGAGGTGATCGCCAACGCGGCGATCACCGGCGCGGGCGTGCACGTCGTTCACCTCAACAGCAGCGCCGGCGCGGCGGCGGAAGCAGCGGTGGCGATCGTGCGAGGCGCCCGCGAGCGAGGAATTGACGTCACGACCGAGGCGTACCCGTATACGGCGAGCGCGTCGCTGATCGAATCGCCGTTGTACGACGCGTGGGAAGGACGGCCGGCGTCCGCGTACCGGTCCCTGCAGTGGGTGGAGACGGGGGAGCGGCTGACCCCCGAGACGTTTGCCCGCTACCGCCGCCAGGGAGGCTGGGTAATAGGGCATGGCCGCTCCGAGGAGCTGAATGCCTGGATCGTCGCGCAGCCGGACGTCATCGCGGCGAGCGACGGCATCCCGTTCAGCGAGGGACGGGCGCACCCGCGCGGGGCCGGGACGTTCTCCCGCATCCTCGGGCACTACGCGCGGGACGAAGGAGCGCTCTCGCTGATGGACGCACTCCGCAAGATGACGTTGCTGCCGGCACAGCGGCTCGAGGCGATTGCGCCCGTGATGGGTAGCAAGGGGCGCGTGCAGGTCGGGAGTGATGCCGACCTGACGATCTTCGACCCGGAGCGGATCATCGACCGTGCGACGTACGACGACCCGGATCGGTACTCCGAGGGGATTGCGCACGTGCTCGTCGGGGGAACGTTCGTCGTGCGGGATGGCGTACTGGTGGAAGACGTGATGCCGGGTCGGCCCGTTCTGGGCCGGCATCTGGAGAGCGGGACCGTACCGTAGCGTTGCGGCTCAGAGGGGTGGGCGGCACTCGCCGACGCGCGTCGACTGCTCGAAGGCATGGGCGAGTTGCAGAACGGCGAGGTCGTCGTGCTGGCGGCCGACGATCTGGATGCCAATCGGGAGACCGTCGCCGGTGAACCCGCCCGGGACGGAAATTGCCGGCAGGCCGAGGACTGAGATGACGCTGCACGACCCCATCCAGTCGACATAGGTGTTCATGGCAACGCCGTCGATCGCGGTCGGATACTCCTGCTCGACGTCAAACGGCGGCACCTGTGCGACGGGGAGGACCAGGAAGCGGAAGCGTTCCATGAAACGCCGCGTGCTATCGAGCAACGCGGTCCAGTCGCGGGCGGCGGCCGCCAGCCGCGGGCCGCTCAGCCGTCGTCCCTCCTCGATGTTCCAGACGACGGTCTTCTTCATCCGATCGCGGTGTTCGTCGAGCAGCGAGCCGTAGCAGAGCTCGAAGTACCAGGCGCGCCAGGTCGCGAACACTTCGGTTGCCCCCGTCAGATCCGGTTCCCCATCCTCGACGTGGCAGCCGATTCGTTCGAACGTCGCCCGCTGCGCATCGACGACGGCGCTGACGCGCGGATCGAACGGCAATCCGGCCAGTCGCCGGCTCCAGGCGATCCTCACGCCCTCGCCACCTTCACCATCGCTTCCGCCTCCGTCGCCGTGCAGCGCACCGCGCCCGAGCGGGGGCCGAAACCGCGCACTCGGCTCCGGTAGCGAGATCGACGCCCGCGGATCGGGCCCGGCGATCGCGCTCAGCATCAGGGCAGTGTCGCTGACTGTCCGCGCCATCGGTCCCTGCACACCCATCGGGAACCAGGCCGCCTGACTCGGCCAGATCGGCACGCGTCCGGGCGACGGGCGAAGGCCGACCACGTTGCAGAAGCTGGCGGGGTTACGGAGCGAACCGCCCAGGTCGCTCCCGTCGGCGATCGGGACCATCCCGGCCGCGAGTGCCGCCGCCGCGCCGCCGCTGCTTCCGCCGCAGGTCCGGGTGGTGTCGTACGGATTGCGCGTCGCGCCGAAGACCGCGTTGAATGTCTGCGACCCGGCCCCGAACTCCGGCGTGTTCGTCTTGCCGACAGTGATTGCGCCCGCCGCGTGCAGCCGCTCGACGATCAGCGCGTCATCGTCCGGCACGAAGTCGGCGAAGATGCGCGAGCCGAACGTCGTCCGGATTCCCTTCGTCCAGGTGAGATCCTTGTGCGCCACCGGCAGGCCGTGCAGCGGCCCGAGCACGTCCCCCCGCGCCACGGCTGTATCCGCCGCCGCCGCCGCGCGCCGCGCCTCGTCGGGCACCAGCGTCACGATGGCGTTGATCGTCTGATTGACCGCTTCGATCCGCGCGAGGTGCGCCTCCATCACCTCGACCGCAGACACTTCGCGCGCCGCGACCATCCGCGCCAGATCGGTCGCGGTGCAGTAGCAGAGATCAGAGTGAGCCGGCATGGCGGCAAAACTACACCCTACGTTGGAGTACCGGACGCTCTACCGGCATGGCCCTGCCGCGGGAGGGTCTGACCTCAGCCGCCTATCGCGACCAGGGCATCCTCCGTCCGGACGTACCAGTAGCCGTCTACCAAAGCAGGTGAGGCGAGCGTCCGCGCCCCGATGTCATTTGTGTGCAACAGATCGAACTCGTCGCCGGCGCGGAGGACAAACGTGATGCCGTCGTCGTTCGTGAAGAACACCTTGCCGTCCACATAGATTGGGGAGGCTGAGAACCCTTCGCGAGCGGCTCGGCCGAGCCGGCCCTGCCAGAGCACCTCGCCGGTGGCGGCGCGGAATGCGGTGACGACGCTCGCCATGTCGTTGATGGTGTAGAGCCGGCCGTCGTACGCGAGCGGCGACGGGACGAACGGGGAGCCGCGTGCCGTCGTCCATGCGAGGTGCGTGTCGGTCACGTCACCACTGCCCCCGGGGCGGATGGCGAGCGTCGGACCGGCGCGGCCGGAGGTGCAGAAGACCAGGCCCGCCTCGACCACCGGCGTCGGAATCACCTCGAAGTTGTTTCCCGCGCAGCGCCATAGTTCGGCGCCGGTCGCTGGGTCGTAGGAATGGACGCCGCGTGAGCTGCTGACGATGAGTTCGTGGCGGTCCGCGGCGCGAATCATGACCGGTGTTCCCCAGCCCACGGTTGCGTCGCGCGCCGTGCGCCACAGTTCCGCGCCGGTCGCCGCGTCGTACGCGGCCACGAAGCCGGCGGGCCGCTGATCCTGGAAGATGAACAGGCGATCGCTATGGAGAAGCGGCGATCCCGCCGGGCCGTGGTAGTTGTTGATGCGGTCCACCTGGGTGTGCCAGATCAGGTTGCCGTCGAGATCGAGCGCGACCAGGCCACGGCTGCCCAGGGAGACGTAGACACGCTCGCCGTCGGTCGCGGGCGTCGCCGAGGCGGGGCCGTTCTTCTGGTGGACCCGTTCCGGGCTTCCCGGCGCAACGTTGGTTTCCCAGAGCAGGGAACCGTCCGTGCGGTTGTAAGCAAGGACGTAGAGATCACGACCGCCGTTGCGGCCGGCCGTGAGGAAGATCCGGTTGCGCCAGACGACCGGGGAGGAGTTGCCGCGTCCTTCGATCGCGGTGCGCCAGACCACGTTCTCGGTGGAACTCCACCGGTCGGGGTACCCCGTGCCGGTGACGATCCCCTGGCCGGACGGGCCGCGCCACCGGGGCCAGTAGCTTGCTCCTTCGCCTTCGGCGGCCAGCATTTCGACTCCGCCCGGCGCCGCGGCCTGGGGTGTTGTCGAAACGCTGGCTTCCAGCGCCGGTTCGGGCGTCGTGGCAGGGATGCAGGCGATGGTGATGAGGGTCGTCGCCGAGATGATGACGCCGAGCGGGCTGTGAGTCATGGATACACCCCACGACGGGCTTACGCCTTGGCTGTGGCGAGGACGCTCGTTGAGGCGAGAGATTCGGCGCCGCCTTTGGCGTACTCGTCTCGCTTGACGGCAGTATAGATGGAATCGCCTCGCGCCACTTCCTTGCCTTCCTGGCTTGCGACAACGCTCTCGCCATGCATGACTCCGACCGGCTGCGTCAGGTGGTCGCGATACTGTTTTGTTCAAGATGGGCTCGTTCGTCCGGCATGCGGAGTGCCGCTTGCGGCGATTATGCGTTTCGGGCGCGCCGGCGCAGTATCCCTCTCGTTATAATCGGCGTTCCGTGATGCCGACGATCCCGCCCACGCCCCGTCGGGCGCGTTGCAGGGTGATCCTCCGTGCCATCGCCGTCCTGGCCGCCGCGTCGGTCTCGACCCTTGCGGCACAGGACTGGCCCCACTTTCTCGGTCCGGCCCGCGACGGGCACTACACGGGTACGCCGCTCGCCCGCGATTGGCTGGGCGGGGCGCCGGAGGAACTGTGGCGCCGTGAAGTCGGTGCCGGTTTCGCCGGGCCCGTCGTGGCCGGCGGGCGCCTGCTGTTTTTTCACCGTGTCGGCAATCGGGAAGTGGTGGAGGCGCTAGACGCTGACACGGGCGAGCCGATCTGGCGCTACGACTATCCCACCACCTACCGCGACGACTTCGGCTTCGACGAGGGGCCGCGCTCGGCGCCGGTCGTTGCCGGCAGCCGCGTGTACACGTTCGGTGCCCAGGGGCAGTTGCACGCGATCGACCTTGAGACCGGAGTCGGTCTCTGGAGCGTCGATGCGATGACGCGCTTCCGCGTCAGTAAAGCATTCTTCGGCGCCGCAGGCTCGCCGCTGGTCGAGGACGGGCGCGTGATCGCTAACGTAGGCGGCGCCGAGGACGGCATTGTGGCCTTCGATGCCGCCACGGGTGACATCGTGTGGACGGTGCCGGGCGAGGAGGCGAGTTACTCGTCGCCAGTCGCCGCGACCCTCGCCGGCGTTCGTCACGCGATCTTTCTGACGCGCGACAACGTCGTGAGCCTTGATCCGGTATCCGGCGCGGAACGTTTCCGTCTCAGTTGGCGCGCGCGCATCCGCGCGTCGGTGAATGCCGCCACACCGCTCGTCATCGGCGACCGGCTTTTCATCTCGGCGCAATACGGTCCCGGCGCCGGGCTGTTCCGCGTGACGGCCGACGGCGTCGATGCGCTCTGGACGTCCGACGACATCCTGTCCAACCACTATGCGACCAGTGTCCATCGCGACGGCTATCTCTACGGTTATCACGGCCGCCAGGAGTTCGGCCCGAGCCTGCGCGCGGTCGCCCTCGACACGGGTGAAGTCGCCTGGGAAGCTGACCGTTTTGGCGCCGGCAGCCTCTTGTTGGCGGACGACCTGCTGGTAGTGATGCGAGAGTCGGGGGAACTGCTCCTGGCCGAGGCTTCTCCGGCGGCGTTTACACCGCTGGCGCGCGCGCAACTGCTTCCCGGCATTGTCCGAGCGTATCCGGCGCTCGCCGGCGGCGTCTTGTACGTCCGGAACCTGAGCACGCTGGCCGCGTTCAATCTGTCCACACGCTAGGAGCCCGTGGTGAAACCCCGCGTAGCACCGAGAGCGGTGAGGCGCCCGCCTGACAAGGCGCGACGAGGGAGCATATTGGCCATATGCGACCGAGGAGCAACGCCGTTCAGGTGGGATGCATCGCCGCTCGAATGTAGTGGGGGTTTCACCACGGGCTCCTAGGGCGGATCGGAAGCTGGATTCGCCGTGGCAAGAGGTCGGCACCAATTTCGGACGTGGAGGGAGTAACCGGGCTCATGGCAGAACTGATCGTAGTTGTCGCGGTGGTGCTGGGAGCGTCGGCCACGTGTTCGCTCTTCGAGGCGGTGCTGTACTCCGTCCCGGCGAGCCGGATTGCGCAGCTTGAACAGGACCGGCGTCCGTCGGGGCGGATTCTGAAACAGATGCGCCACCACGTGGATCGTCCGATTGCCGCGATCCTTTCGCTCAACACCGTTGCAAATACCGGCGGCGGCGCGGTGGCGGGAGCGCTGGCGGCGAATGCCTACGGACAGGATCGCATCTGGGTCTTTTCCGTCGTCTTCACGCTGGCGATTCTCTTCGTCTCGGAGGTGCTGCCCAAGACGATCGGCGTCGTCTATGCCCGCACGCTGGCGCCGTTCATTGCGCGGCCGCTCGCCTGGCTGGTAGTGCTGTTCCGGCCGTTAATTGGGCTGACGCAGTTTGCCACGCGCCTCATTCGACGGCCTCTCCAGGACGAAGGGGTTTCCGACGAGGAACTGCTGACGATGGTCGGTCTCGGCCTCCGCTCGGGTGACTTTCGGCCGCACGAGGCGCGCGTCATCCGGAATGTCCTCCGCCTTGAGGAGCGGACGGTGGGCGACGTTATGACCCCGCGCCCCGTGGTCTTCACGTTGGCGGCGGACATCAACGCACGCGACGCCGCGGCAAGGGACGAACTGGACAAGCACAGCCGCGTCCCGGTGCACTCGGAGGGAAATCCGGACGACCTGATAGGTGTCGTCCACAAGGTTGACATTCTGAAGGCCGTGGCGCGCGACGAATTCGAAGCGTCGATCGCGTCGCTCATGCGGCCGATCGATGTTGTCGTCGAGGCCGTGTCGCTCGACGAGGCGCTCACCACCTTTCTCGAACGGCGCGAGCATATGCTCGCCGTGATTGATGAATTCGGCGCTTTTTCGGGCATCGTAACGCTGGAGGATGTGCTCGAAGAACTCATCGGACGCGAAATCGTGGACGAGTTCGATCAGGTGGCCGATCTTCGCGCTCTCGCCAGACGCCAAAGGCTTGCGGCAATGCAGCACGCACGGCACAAGAAGCGTAGCTAGGCTGCCGCAATCTAATTCGGCTTGCGTGGCGCTGCGCAAGCCGGTAGACTTGCCGCCTGTTCGAAAGACCCGCAGCAATAGAATGACCGGGTGAGAAGGAGGTTAGAGAGTGGCAAAGAGTGCTGCACTGGATTTGCTCAAGGAGGAGGCGCGGTCCCTCGGCGCCGAGCTCAATGCTGTCAACCAGGCGATAGCCGCACTTGAAGGCATGAGCGGTGCGCCCGCACCTGCCCCTCGGCGCCGCGGCCGAAAGCCGGGACCGAAGCCGAAAGAAGCCGCCCCGGCCAAGACTCGTCGTCGCCGTCCGACGATGACCGCCGAGCAGCGTAACGCTGTGTCGCTACGGATGAAGCGCTACTGGGCGGCTCGGCGCGAGGCGAAGGAACAGGCGAAGGAGTAGCACCTCCGCCGCCCCGCCGAATCTCTCGCCGGCACTCCCCTGCAGGCTGGATGTCCCGGCTTCACCCGGCAAGAGATACCGTGCGCCCAGTGCCCGGGGCGCGGTCTCGTCGGGTCCGTTCGGGTTCACGGTCGCCAGAACCGGCTGGCGGGTCTTGTCGTAAGGCACGTTCAGTCAAATGATCTTACGGAAGTTGCCGTCCCCGTCGAACTTTGCGACGCGCGAGTTGACGTAGCCGTCGCTGACGAAGATGTTGTCGTCCGGATCCCACCGGACGTCGGTCGGCCCGTTTAAATATCCGTTGACATGCGCGGACGAGGTGCCCCTCGTCTTCAGCGTTAGCGTTCCTGAATAAGTGCTGGTGCCGGAGGTGGGACTCGAACCCACACGGAGAGTGAACCCCACCGGATTTTGAGTCCGGCGCGTCTGCCATTTCGCCACTCCGGCGATCTGAAGTAACGTCGCGGTCGCTCGGGCGCTAAGGGCGAACCGTGCCGTCATGGCGCCAGAGGTAGAGGGTGCGGGTACTGCCGCGGTCGTCCTCGAAGCGGTCCACGGTATCGGCTTCCCAATCGCCCATGCTGAAAGCGTGCGAGACAATCCGGGCTCCCGGCCGGAGCTGGCGCGTCAGGATCGGACGCAGCTTCGCGTTCGACGACGAGAGCAGGTACAAGGTCACGATCGTTGCTTCGGAAACGTCCACTTCCAGGGCGTCCATTTCGATGAACTCGACCAGGTGCTGTACTCCGGCGCGCTCGGCGTTCGCGTTCGACTCGGCAATCCGCTGCGGGTCTATGTCGATGCCGACGCCGCGCGCACCGAATTGTTGCGCGGCGGTGATCACGATGCGGCCGTCGCCGGAGCCCAGGTCGTACACCACGTCGTCCGCGGTCACGTCCGCCAGCGTCAACATCCGGTCGACCACGTCCTGCGGCGTCGGAACAAACGGTGCCAGGTTCCGGTTATCCTGGGCCTGCGCCGCGGCGTCATCCGGCATCGAGGCCGACGCGGACACCAGGAGCAACAGCCCTGCCGCTGCCGCCACCGTCCGGAGATGCAGTTGCCTCATCGCCCTACTCTACAACAGCCGCCAAGGTCGCCGTACGTCGATTCCGGTCCACCCGGCACTCACCCGCAGCGACGACCCGACCTTCCGGGTCCCGCGCCCGGGTCGTTCCGGCCGGCGCCGATAGGTTATAATAGCAAGGCCGTGCGGTCTAACGAACATCCGGCAGTCGCCGTGAACGCTTGAGCTTTGGGGGCTTTGGTGCCATTCAAGGTCGGAGAGAAGGTCATCTACCCTAACCAGGGCATCGGCGTGGTTGAACGGATCGAGACCCGAACGATCATGGGGACAACCTGCGGTTTCTACTCCCTCCGAATGATGTCGAGCGAGACCACCGTGATGGTTCCGGTAGACAACGTGGACGACGTCGGCCTGCGGCGGGCCATCGGCGACCACGAGGTGCGTCGCCTTTTCATGCTGCTGGGTAACGGCCAAATCGAGAACCACCAGAACTGGAAGGGCCGCTTCAAGGAAAACTCCAACAAGATGCGGACCGGTTTGGTCTACGACGTGGTTGACGTCCTGAAGAGTCTGAACCACCTGAGCCAGTCGAAGAACCTTTCCTTCCGCGAGAAGCGGATGCTAGACCGCGCGAAGTTTCTGGTCGTTTCCGAGTTGTCGGAGGTCATGAGCGAGCCGACCGAGGCTATGGAGAAGCGCGTTAACAAGGCGCTTGAGCGGTGCGTCGAGAACTGGAAGCGCCTCGCTGCCGACACCGGCCCCGCCGCCGCGACGGACAAGCCGGAGGAGCAGGCGAGTGCACCGAAGGAAGCAATCGTCAAGAAGAAACCGGCCAAGGCCACCTTCTCGCCCGACGCCGCCGATGCGGCAGTAGCGAAGGTGGCGGTAGCGACAGAGGCGGCGGATTCGGCCACTACGACGGAGAAGGCGGCCAAGGGAAAGAAGCCGGCGCAGGAGACCGAAGTAGAGCAGGGGGCAGCCTCAGCCGCGAAGGAGAAGCCGGCGAAAGCAAGGGCAGCCAAGACCAAAGTGGCCAAAGTCGCCCTGAAGCCGGCGGTGGCCGCGAAGCGTACGCCCCGCCGGGCGGTACGCGTATCCTAGGAGCCCGTGGCGGCGATCGCGGCGGTCCGGTCGATTGCCGCGTTCGTCGGGGTCAGCCTTTGGGTCATCCTGTTTGCCCCAATCGGCGTCGTTCTGGCGCTGCTCTTCCGCTGGACCAACGTTCTCTACATCCTCGGGCGCGGTGGCGTGAGGCTCGGTCTGGCGGCCGCGGGCCTGCGCGTCGAGGTGGAGGGCGTCGAGTGGATCCGGCCGGAACACGGCACGGTGTACTGCGCCAATCACAGCAGTAACCTTGAGCCGCCGATCATCTATCTGGTGCTGGCCGCGGTGCACCCGCGGCTGAAGATCCTCTACAAGGCGGAACTGCGGCGCGCCATTCCGCTGCTTCGAACCGGCTTCGACGTGGCCGGGTTCGTCCCGATCGAGCGAAGCAACGTCGAACAGAGCGGCCGGGCGATCGACCGCGCGGCGGCGGCGCTCGCGTCGGGCGATTCGTTCATGATCTTCCCGGAGGGCACGCGCAGCCGGACGGGCGAACTGCTGCCTTTCAAGACGGGAGGATTCGTGATGGCGATAAAGGGAGGAGCGCCGGTTGTTCCGATCGCCATCACCGGGGCCGGCCACGCGATGGGCAAGGGGAGTCCCCTGATCCGCCCCGTCACTATTCGCGTAAGGATAGGCCAGCCTATCCAGCCGGGTGGGGCCACGCCCGCCGCTCGCCGCGCGCTCATCAGGCAGACCCGCGAATCCATCGAGACGATGCTTCTGGGGGCCCGCGGTGAAACTCCGCGCGGGGGTTGCACCAACCTAGCCTCCGACGAAGAAGGTGAGCGTCCAGGACGTGAGCGGCGCGCCATCGTTGGTGGTGATGCCGTCGAGTAGCTCGACCGTCACGCTCTGGAACCGCTCGAGCTGCTCATCGAAGCGCACCTCGAGCACGCGGTTCCGTCCGCGATAGCTCAACGTCACGGGAATTCCCGCACCCTCGGTCGTGCCAACGCCCTGCCCGTACCGCGCCCGTACCCGCCCCTCGAACGACTCCGCATCCATATTTCGCGAGAACTGCACGCGCAGCATGCCGTCCGGCGGTACGTCAATGTCGTCCGCAAGGGGCGCGCTGAAGATCACTTCCGGTGGCGGCAGCCGGCTGGCGGCATTGGAGGCCGGCGTTGCCGCGGCCCGGTCCACTTCCGGTTCTGCCAGGACCAGCCTGCCGGCTTCGAGCAGCACCATGCCGTCCACGAGGCGGACGGAGCCGGTTACCTCGAGCCACCTTCCGGTGTCGCGCCGCGCGAGTATGTCCAGGTCGAAGTCATCACCCTTGGGCTCCATACCCACCACCCATACCGCGGCGTCGGCAGAGCGCAGGACGAAGTCCCAGCGGCTCTCGTCGGGCGCCTCGGGCATGTCGCCGTACAGGTTTCGTCCGCGGAAGCGGCCGATCACGGTCACGCCTTCGTTCTCGAAGCGCGCGGGGTCAAGCACGATACTGCGGAGCGTGGTCGATGTGGCCCGCTCCGCGCGTCGCGACTGGGTGGCGATCAGGATCGGAAGTTGCCCAATCGTCGGCCAGGGCCGCTGGAGCACTTCGTCCGAGATGCGGCCGATCGGCAGACCCGCAAGCCGCTGATCGTTCTCTTCCAGACGTCCGACATCGAAGAAGGTGCCGACGACTTCGAGTCGCTCGCGCACGCCCGCCGGTGGCGGCGGCACGTCAAGCACCAGGATGCGGAAGCTGTCGTCGTCGTTGACCAGCCAGGTGAGCACCTGTTCGGCCACGGCATCGGTGACGAGCACCACTTCCTGACCATGGAAGAAGAAGGGGTGTCGGTCAATCGCATCGAGCGTCGCCGCCCGGCGGGACGTCTGTGCCGCGGCCTGCGTTGCCGCCATCAGCATCGCCACGGCAAGAACGATGCGGATACCCTTCATTGCTGCATCGTATACCGTCCCAGGACTCGACCGGGTCAGTTGCTGTACAGCCGTTCGATGGCGTCGGCCCAGCGGTCGCAGACGATGTTCCTCTTCACCTTGAGCGTCGGGGTCAGCTCGCCGGTCGCGATAGTGAACTCCGCCGGCAGCAGCGCGAACCGCTTCACCTGTTCGTGCGGCGCGAGATCCGCGTTGACACCCGCCACTACGTCGTCGAACAGGCGTATCACGTCCGGTCGTTCGACGAGCGCCTCACGCGGTGTGTCGCCCGCTGATGCACGCGCGGCGAGCGAGGGGAAGTCGGGAATCAGCAGGGCCGCGCAATAGGGCCGTCTGTCGCCGATCAGCACCGCCTCGGCGACGAGCGGCGACCGCTTCAGTGCCGCCTCGATCGGCGCAGGCGGTATGTTCTTGCCGCCCGCGGTGACTATCAACTCCTTCTTCCGGCCGGTGATGGTGAGATAGCCGTCGCCGTCCAGACTGCCGAGATCGCCGGTGTGGAACCAACCGTCGCGGATCACTTCGTCCGTAGCTGCCTGTTTGCGGTAGTAGCCCTGCATTACGTTCGGCCCACGCACCAGCACTTCGCCGTCGTCGGCAATCCGGAGCTCGACGTTCGGGATGGCGGGACCGACGGTGCCGAGCTTGGGCTTCTCGAGCGGGTTGACGCTCACCGTCGGTGATGTCTCGGTCAGTCCGTAGCCTTCCAGAACCGGTGCGCCGATCGCGAAGAGGAACTCCGCAACCGGCACCATCAGGGGGGCGCTGCCTGACACCAGGATCCGGATCCGGCCGCCAAGTCGACCACGAATCTTCGACAGCACCAGTCGGTCGGCGAGGGGGAACTGCAGCGCCGTCCCGAGCGGCACCCGCTCTCCCGCCAGTCGTGCGCGCGCGCGCGCCGTGCCGACACCGACCGCCCAGTGGAACAGCTTCCTTCGAAGGGGGGGCGCGCTTTCGACCGCCTCGAAGATCCGCGCGTGCAGCTTCTCGTAGACGCGCGGGACGCCGGTCATCACGGTCGGCCGGACCAACTGCATGTTTGGGGCGATGGTCTCGAGCGACTCCGCGAAAGTGATCGTCACACCCCTCCAGAGGTTGAGGAGATTGACCACCCGTTCGAACGCATGGCTGAGCGGGAGAAAGGAGAGAGTGACGTCCTCGTCGTTCAGGACGACGACGCCGGCTGAATCAATCATGTTGCTGGCGACGTTCCCATGCGTGAGCATGACGCCCTTTGGTTCGCCGGTGGTGCCTGACGTGTAGATGATGGTCGCCAACTGATCCGGCTGGACGGCCATCGCGGTTTCCTTGTACCGGAGTCCGACGCCGTTGCCGCTGATCAGATGCCGATGGCCTCGCGCCGCCAGTTCGTCGACGCTCAACGTCTCGCGCCCGGGCTCGACCGTCCCGCCAGCGGAAGCTGCTTCGCCCTCCGGCGCGTCCATCACAACAAGCGCGCGCAGGTTGGGAAGATCGCCCCACACGTCGCGTACCTTCGCCGCCTGCTGTTCGTCGGCCGCCACAATCACCGACGCATTGGAGTCGGCCAGGATGTAGCGGACCTGCGAAGGTGGCAAGGTCGGGTAGATCGGTACCGTGACGCCGCCCAGCGTCAGGATGGCGAAGTCGGCGATCATCCACTCGGGCCGGCTGTCGGACAGGATTGCTACCCGGTCACCTGCTTCTACCCCGAGCGTGCCCAGGCCGAGGCTCTGATCGCGCACCTGGTCGAAGAATTCCTGCGTCGAGAGCATCTCCGTGGAGTCACCCCGGCATCGGCCGATCAGGGCGTCCTTCGGATGACGCCCGTGAACGTAGAACGGCAACTCGGCGATCGTGCGGAAGGCGTCGTCCATGGTGCGTACTCCCTGCGCCGCTCAGGGCGCCTCGAAATCTCCGGAACGTCCCCCGGTCTTCTTCACCAGGCGGACATTGCCGATGACCATCGCTTTGTCGACCGCCTTCAGCATGTCGTAGAGAGTGAGCGCGGCGGCCGAAACGGCGGTGAGCGCCTCCATCTCGACGCCAGTCCGCGCGGTGGTCCGGACCGTCGCCTCGATCGCGTAGCCATCCGGTTCCTCCATCAGCGCCACCTTCACTTGCGCCAGCGGCAGCGGATGGCAAAGTGGTATCAAGTCCGCGGTCTTCTTCGCAGCCATGATGCCCGCCAGACGTGCCGCGTTGAGCGGGTCTCCCTTGGCGACCTTCCCTTCGCGGATGGCCGCCAGCGCTTCCGGACCGATCGCTATCCGGCCGCGTGCGATCGCGACGCGGTCGGTGACCGGCTTGTCGCCCACGTCGACCATCTGCACGCGCCCCCGTTCGTCGACGTGACTGAGCGTTTGCGCGCGCTCGCGATGTCCCTCGTCCGTCGTCACTACACCGTCTCGGCGCGAACCCTCTCCTCGAGGCCCGCCAGGAAAAATGAAAGGCTCTCGAGCGAGACCGTCAAGTCGACGCTCTTCAGCTTCACCGTCTCCGGCACGCGCAGCGCGCCGGGGGAAAAATTCAACACTGCGCGGATTCCCGCTTCCACCACGGTGTTCACCACTTGCTGCGCTGAGGCCGCCGGCACCGCGATCACCGCGATCGCGATGGCCTCCTGTTGCGCCACCCTCCGGAGTTCGCGGATGTCATGGATCGGAACGCCACTGCGCGACGTCCGTCCAACCTTGTCGCGCAACGTGTCGAACAGCGCGACGATCCGGAATCCCTCTCGGCGGAAGCCGGGATAGTCGGCCAGTGCGAGGCCCAGGTTTCCCGCCCCCATGATAGCCACTGCCAGCTTCTGGTCGAGCCCGAGGATGGTGTGAAGCTCCTCCCGCAGATCCTTGACGACGTAGCCGACGCCCCGAACCCCCAGATCGCCGAAGTGGGCCAGGTCCTTGCGGATCAGTGCAGCGTTCAGTCCGAACTGTTCGGCGAGCCCCTTCGACGACACCGTCCTGACGCCCTGGGCGTCCAACTCGTTAAGGAAGCGCAGATAGAGCGACAACCGGTTGGTCGTCAACTCCGAGATTTCTTCACGCATCGGGCAGCAGGGCTGCGCGGCCCGCAACTCAGAATAGCGTCATGTCCGTCAACGGCCACCACCGAATCTGGACCTTGCCGATAATGTAGTCCTTCGGGACCTGGCCCCAGTGGCGGCTGTCGGAGCTGTTGTTGCGATGGTCGCCCATGACGTAATAGAACGCCTCCTGCACCACCTCGGGCCCACGGTCCTCGTGGCTTCGGAACTCCGGTGGGATCTCTGCGTCGGGCTGCAGCACCTCGTTGACATACACCTGACCGTTCTCGATCCGGACGGTGGCGCCGGGTCCGGCGATGATCCGCTTCACGAAGTTCTTCTCCGGCTCATGCCGGTACTTCAGCATAACGATGTCGCCCGGCTGCGGGTCGCGTGCGCCGACGAGCGGACCGACGATGCGCCAGTCGCTGAAGTGATAGACCGCCTTGTTGACGATCAGGCGATCCTGATCCTGGAGCGTCGGCTCCATGCTCTTCCCCTCGACGCGCGCCACCTGGATGCCGAACGTGACGATGAGCGTGGCGTAGATTGCCGCCGAGGCGAGCGTCTTGAACCAGGCGACCAGTTCGGTGCCGGCGCTGCGCAGGAACTGCGTCCGCCGCGAAGGTTCAGTCGGGAGTTCGACCGGCCGTTCCGACCGGAAGATCTCTTCGATCGAGTCCCCCGGCGTTATAGGTTGAGATACTGGCGCAGCCGCCTCGTCTGCGCTCGGCTGACCGGGATTTCCGTCTGCCCGGGATCTTTCATCTTCAGCATGTAGGTCCGGCTGAACCACGGCACGATCTCCTTGATCTTGTGGATGTTTACTAAGTGTGATCGATGTACGCGCCAGAACAAATCCGGGTCGAGGCGCGCATGGAGTTCATCGAGGGTCCGGCAACTGGCCGCTCCGTGCAGGCGACCGGTGCTGACCTTGATCACGTCGTCCGCCAACGAGGCGAAGACTATCTCCTCGGGCTGCACCAGCACGAACCGGTCACCCGCACGAATGGCGATCGGCTCGCGGCGGGCGCGATGGTCCGCCACCAGATGGGCGATCCGTTCCAGTGTTGCTGCCTCGAGGGGCAAGGCGTCGCCCGCTTCACCGTCGTCGCTGCGCGGTGGCGTCTCGACCAGACCACGGACGCGCGCGATAGTTTGCGCGAGTCGCGCCGGCGCGACGGGCTTCAGCAGGTAGTCGACCGCGTTCACCTCGAAAGCCTCGATGGCGTGCTGATCGTAGGCGGTGACGAAGACGACGGACGGCGCTGCGGGGCGGCCGACCAGCGCACGCGCCACCTCGAAACCGGTTCGTCCCGGCATCTGCACGTCGAGCAGAACCAGATCCGGGCGGAGCGTCTCGATCAGTTCCAGGGCCTGGGGCCCGTCACCCGCCTGACCCGCCACATCGACGCCGTCGAGCTGCTCCAGTTGGAAGCAGAGCTCGTTCCGGGCCGGCTCTTCGTCGTCGACTACCAGGGCGCGGATACTCATGGGCGATTGCCGCTTCTATCTTAGCCGCTTCCGGGTCCGGATTCGCGCCGCACGACGGTAGGCGGGGGCATCGCCACGGGCCGCTAGGCCGACTCCCGCTTCGGTACCTCCAGTTCCGGAATCTCCATGCGTGCGCACGTCCCTTCGCCTGGTGTGCTCTCCAACTGCAGATGGTAGTTCTCGCCGTAGATCGTCCGCAGCCGCTCATCAACGTTGCGGAGGCCGATGCCTCCGCTGCGTCCGCGCACCTCCGTGCTGACCATGCCGGCGCCATTGTCCACCACTTCAAGGATTACGTGGCCGCTGCGCCGTGCGCTCCGTATCACGATCCGCCCGCCCCCCACCTTTCTCTCGATGCCGTGCTTGATGGCGTTCTCGACCAGCGGTTGCAGCACCATGGCGGGCACCACGAGGTGGAGGGTGTCGGGGCCGATGGCCTTCTCGATGGCAAGCGTCGGCCCGAAGCGGACCGCTTCGATGTCGAGGTACTCGTCTACCGAGGCGAGTTCCTCCTGCAGTGTGACGTAGTGTTCGCCGGTTCGAAGCAAGCGGCGAAGCATCGCTGACAGCTTGATGATGAGCATTCGCGCGGTTTCGGGTTGGGACCGGATCAGCGAGGAGATCGAGGTGAGCGTGTTGAAGAGGAAATGCGGGCTTATCTGCCGCGTGAGTGTCTCCACCCGTTCGGCCATCAGCAGTTTTTCCTGCTCCTGCAGCCGGTGTTCGATCCGGGCGCTGTTCCAGATCTTTATTGGGATGGCGACGCTCAGCACGGTCGACAGCACGATCAGGGCGGCAATCCAGACCGTGTCGGGCCGCAGAGAGAAAATGCCGACCGGCCCGAAGCGAAAACCGATCGCCTGGCGGATCGCTTCGAGGCCGACCGGGGCCGCCGCCAGCAGTACGTGCCAGTCGATGCGGAAACGGCTGACCGCCTGCCAGGTGTGCTTCGGCAGGTCGGCAAAGAACAGGGGAGAGAGACGCCAGATTTCTTCCTTTGGACAGAGTTCGCGCAGGCCGCCCCCGGCGAAACCGCATCCGATCGCGAAGGGTAGCGTCCCGATCTCGCCGCCCGACAGCGCGGGGCCACCCACCAGGACCCCGACGATCGCGCCGGCGTAGGGTCCGGCGATCAGGCCAGCGAGATAGGGTCCAGCGAGCGAGAAGTCGGCTGCGTTGTAGCCAAGGAGCAGGCGGGCGCCGACACCGGCGGCGAGCGGCAGGCCGAAGCTGAAGGCGAAGACCAGCCGCTCGCGCCAGGCCCGCTGTTCGGTCAGCAGGATCCGCCGGAACTGGCGGAACCGAACCAGCATCGTGGCAAGCGTCGCCACGACCGCCAACTTCACCACGAGCGTGGTGAGCAGCAACTGGGTCCCCGAAAGGAACCGTGCTTCGGGCGGCATGGCGAGGATAATACCCCGTGGTATAGTCCGCGAATGCCCGTGAGCCTGTTTGGCAACGATGGCGGGAGCGATCCCGCCACGCGGGCACTCTCCGTGACCGACGTGCAAAGCACGTTCGTCGAGGAAGTCTACGATCGTCTCGGCTGGAGACTGGACGACTGGCTGTTCGGTCCCTCCCTCCATCCGGGTCGCCTGCATGCGATCCGGAAGCTCAATCTGCAGCCGGGCGACGACATTCTGGAGGTGGGGGTCGGATCGGGCATAAACGCCACGCTCTACCCGCGACAGGCCACGGTGACGGGCATCGATCTCTCCGCCAACATGCTCGAGAAGGCAAGGCGCCGGCTTGCCGCGCGCAGTGTCGACAATGTCCGGCTGCTGCAGATGGATGCCTCGGCGCTGGAGTTCCCGGACGACTCGTTCGACATCGTGTACGCGCCGTACGTCATCAGTGTCTGCTCCGACCCGGTGGTGGTTGCCCGCGAGATGCGTCGCGTCTGCCGGCCCGGTGGGAGGTTCGTTTTCCTGAACCACTTCCGGAGCGCCAACCGTCTGGTGGCGCGCGCCGAGCGATGGCTCTCGCCGCTCTCGGTCCACATTGGCTTCAAGTTGGACCTCGACCTGCCCGCGTTTCTCGCCCAGGCCCAGCTCGACCCGATCTCGATCGAGAAAGTCAACGTTCCCCGTATCTGGTCGCTGGTGACCTGCCGGAAGGACTGAGGGCGGGCCACTCCGATCGGCGCGCCCCGCCGCGCCCTGCGCCGCGCGTCAGTCGAGGCGCGCGTCGATCATGCCGGCCACCACCCCGGCGCCATCCGCCGACGGTGTTTCGGGTCGTTCCTGCGCCAGCGCGCGATCGATCGACGCCTGCCACCGTCCCGCAAACAGGTCTTCACGCTCGATGAACGCGTTGCGGATCAGATTCGCCATCCCTGCTACGAGGACACCGTACTCCGGAAATCGTCCCCTGTCCGTATAGATCATCGCGGTCCCGTTGGCCGCGCATTCGGCCACGATCCCGTAGCCCGGCTTGGTTACCACGATGTCCACCGCGGCCACCAGGTCCTCGTAGGCGACAGCCTGTTCGGCCATCCAGCCCTCGTCCAGCGTCGTGACCGCGCAACTGGGCGCCGTGTCCGCTCCGGCCACCGCGCCGCCCGTCGTCGCCACGACGTGACAGTCCCGCAGTTCGCTCAGCCGCACCCAGTCGATCGGACCGACGCCGTACCGCCCGAACGCGCAGAGCACGAGATACCGGTCGGTCGGCAGGCCCAGCCTCCGGCGCACGTCGTCCGGCGCACGTGCCGAGCGACGCGCGACAAGGGGCACGTCATGGAGCCGTCCGTCACCGAACGTCTCGAAGCCGCCATGCAGCGGCAGCCGCCAGGCCTGATCTGCGCGGTCGTAGGCATCGCGGATCGTGTCGACCAAGGCAGGCGCCAGCTCGGAAGTCTCGGGGTAGCCGGCATAGATCCAGTCCCAGGTGAAGTTCCCCACCACGACGGCCGGAACGCCGGCTCGTGCGGCGGCGGCGCACGCGATCGGTGGGATGTCGCCTACCACCAGATCGACCGGGTCCATTGCGAGCCGCGCCGCTTCCGCATCCGCGCGCTCGTCAAGCGATCGGTGGAAGGCATGCGCCTGGGCGATCGATGCCGCGACGTCGATCGTCAGGCTGTCCCGTTGCACCATGCCGGTGTCCGTATCGACCGCCTCGAAATCGCAGGAACTGCCAAGCGATCGGTCGAACATCCAGCGGGGCGCCGGCGTCCGGATCGCCACGCGTACATCCGGACGCCGGCGACGAAGGGCTCGGATGATCTCTATCTGCCGGGATGCGTGACCGAAGCCATGCCCCGAGATGTAGAAGGCAACGGCAGCCATCAGCCGTCGCCGTCCCGGCGGTGCGCGGTCGCAGCCGGGCCTCCGGAGGGGGCGGCTGGTATCATGCTGTCATGCCGTTGCACGAACGCGAGTTTTTCGACGAAACCCATGAGACGAAACCGGCATCCTATACCTGTCCGAAGTGCCGGTTCCGAGGCGATTACCAGGTCCGCTGGATCCGCCGGGTCAGGAAGGCGCAGCCGCCCAGGCGGGCTGACGCCGCCGACCGCGAGATGTTCAAGAAGCTGCGGAACTACATGGTGAGAGTCGACGACATCATGGTCTGCCGGCAATGCCGCCGCCGCTTCGAGATCCCGTCCCACCAGAACCTGGCGTTTTTCTGAGGCCGATCCGGAAACCGGCGTACCGGACCGGCGTACCGGACCGGCGCGTCGGCGAAGACTATAATCACCAGATGAGCGCTCATGGGTTGTCGTGTGGGCGTCTGGCGTTTCTGATCGCCCTGGCTCTTCCTGCCGCGGGTTCCGCTCAGACCACGGAAGCCGACCTCACGTTTCATCAGCAGGCGACGCGCGCACTGGCGCATGGCGACATTGAAGCCGCCGAGGATCTGGCCGACACGCCCGAACCGTCCGACCCGGCCGCGGCGGCGCTGCGGGCGCGCCTGTTGATCGAGACGGGACGCTACGAAGAGGCCGAAACGCTCCTTGCCCCGGTGGCCCGGGGAGCGCCGGGCACGGTTGCGGGCCTTGAGTACGGCCGCCTGCTTGCCACGGTCGGCCGCGTGGACGAGGCGGCGTCGTTCCTGGAAGCCGTCATCGCCGCCGGAATGAACACGCCCGATCCGTTATCGCAGTACTACGGCGGCCTGGCGTCGCAGACGGCCGGCGGGTTCCGCCGCGCAAACATGTTCTTCCGCGGCGCTTCGCGGTCGCTGCCGGAAGACCCGGCCGTCCATGCGGCGTGGGGCGACCTCTTCCTGGAAAAGTACAACTACGCGGACGCGCAGCAGTCGTATCAGGACGCGCTCGCGCTCGATGCCGAGTGGTCACCCGCGCTGGTCGGACTTGCCCAGGTGCTGGCGAACGCGGGTGTGCCGATTCAGGTGGGCGCGGGTACCGAACCGCTTACCGCGCGCGGCGCGGCGGAACGCGCGCTCGAGATCGATTCCACGAACGCACGTGCCCACCTGCTGATCGCCGAGCTCGAACTGGGGGATCAGAATCACGACGCGGCACTCGAATCGACCGACGCGGTACTCGAGAACAACCCGAATCACCTGGAGGCGCGCTCGCTGGTGGCGGCGATGGCCTGGCTGAAGGACCGTCGCGACGACTTCGAGGCGGAAGTAGCGGAGATTCTGGCGATCAACCCGATGTACGCGGATGCCTACCGGATCGCCGGCTACCACCTGGCGCGTGCCTACCGCTTTCCCGAGGCGGTCACGCTGGTCCGTCGTGCGCTCGAACTGAACCCGGACCACATACGCGCGCATGCCGATCTGGGAATGCACCTGCTTCGGACGGGCGACGAGGCGGGTGCGCGGGTAGCGCTGGAGCGGTCGTTCGAGGCGGATCCGTACGACGTCGTGACCTTCAATCTGCTTGAGATGCTGGATCAGCTCGACGAGTTCGAGACGTTCGAGGAAGGGGATCTCATTGTTCGCCTCCATCCGGACGAAGCGCCGGCGATCAAGGACTACACGATCGACGTGGCGCAGGAGGCGCTCGACACGCTGTCCGCCCAGTACAACATGACGCCCCAGACGCCGGTGCTCATCGAGATCTTTCCGCGCCATGACGACTTCGCTGTCCGCAACCTCGGCCTTCCCGGGATGGTGGGTGCACTCGGCGCCTGCTTCGGCAGCGTCGTGACGATGGATTCACCCCGCGCGAGCCCGTCCGGCAGCTTCCACTGGTTTTCGACCCTCTGGCACGAGATGGCGCACGTCGTTACGCTGCAGATGTCGAACCAGCGGCTGACGCGTTGGCTGAGCGAAGGCATCTCGTCGTTCGAGGAGAAACGGCGGAATCCCGCCTGGGAACGCGACCAGTTGATCGAGTTCCTGAGTGCTGTCAACACCGACAATCTCCGCTCGATCGCCGAACTCGACAGTGCATTCACGCAGGAGGGACTCGGCCTCGCCTATTTCCATGCCTCGATGGTCGTACAGCACATCGTCGAGACGTACGGCGATGCGGCCCTCCAGAACCTGGTCCGCGCGTACGGAGACGGGCTCGATACGGAAGGCGCGCTCGAACGAATCGGACTCACCTTTGACGCCCTGCAGGCAAGCTTCGACGCCGACATCGAAGAGCGCTACGGCGAGCTGCGGCGGGCCCTGGATGGTGCACCGGCCTTTCCGCCCGGAGAGGGGGACAACCGGCTGGAGCTTCTCCGCGGGCTGGCCGAGGAGAATCCGGGCAGCTTTCAGGCGCAGATGGCGCTCGGCGTCGCGGCGCGCGCGGCGGGCGATGTGGACGAGGCGCGCGCGGCGTTCGAACGGGCGGTCGAGCTCTTCCCGGTCACCGTCGGCCTGGAGGGCCCCCGTGGGCAACTGGTGCTGATCGCCGAAGAGGAAGGCGACACCGAACGGGCGATGCGCGAGCTGGAGTTGCTGCTTGAGCATGACGAGAGTTCCCCCGAAGCGGCCCGCATGCTGGCGTCGCTGGCGGATACGTCGAAGGATGACCGGCGGCTTCGGATCGCCTACGAGCGACTGATTGAGATCGATCCGTTCGACCCCATCTCGCACCAGGTGCTCGGCCGGATGGCGAAACAGGACGAACGGACGGCGGATGCGTTGCGTGAGCTTCGGATTGCGCTCGCCCTCGGTCCGGTCGACCGGGTCGCCACGCACACCGATTATGCGGAGACGCTGATTGCCGCAGGTGAGCTGGAGGCGGCGAAGCGGCAGGCGATGCTGGCGCTGGAGATTGCTCCTACCTACGAGCGGGCGCAGGACGTGCTGCTCAAGGTCATCGAGGCTTCACCGTGAGACAGGCGGTCATCCTGACGGCCGCCTTCACCCTGGGAACCAGCGTCGCCGCGCAGGATGTCCCGCTGCCGGAGCGCGACGGACTGACCGGCCTGGAGTGGCGCTTCGTCCGGATCCGTTACACCACGCCCGCCGATCAACTGGCCGAGTTCCTCCGCATCTACGGGGTCGATCCCTGGACGGTCGATGCGCCGGTCGCGGAGCAGAACCTGTCGCGGCGGATGGCGCGGGTCACGACGATCCAGGTGAACGAACCGATTGTCGTCGAGTTGACCGACGATGCTCTCTGGGAGCATCCCTGGATTTACATCGTCGAGCCGGCCAACATGATGCTGAGCGACGACGAGGCGGCGAACCTGCGAGAGTTCCTGTTGCGGGGAGGAACCGTAACGTTCGATGACTTCCACGGTCCGGTCGAGTGGGAACTGTTCACGCTGCAGATGGAGCGGGTCTTCCCGGACCGCGCGATTGTCGACCTCGGACCGGAGCACGCGGTCTTCTCGTCGTTCTACGACCTGGAGTCCTACCCGCAGATCCCCGGCCTCGGATCGTTCTTCAACAACGTTACCTGGGAGAAGGGTGGCTTCGAGTCGAGGCTCCGCGCCATCCTGGCGGACGACGGGCGGGCCATGGTCCTGATCAACTTCAACACCGACATGGGTGACGGGTGGGAGTGGTCGAACGCCGAGCAGTACCCTACGTACGTGCAGTACACCGCGCAGTCGTACCGCATGTTCATCAACGAGATCGTCTACGCGCTGACGCACTGATGGCGAACGGATCGACGACCGCGCCGGCAGCGGTGACAGCGAGCGACGCGGCAGCCGCGGCTGCCGAGCGGGTACGTGAGGGGCGTACCCGAATCCTCAGTGAACTCCGCAAGGTGATCGTCGGCCAGGAGGAAGCGATCGGCCTGGTGCTGATCGCGCTCTTCACCGGTGGCCATTGTTTGATCACCGGGGTCCCGGGCCTGGCGAAGACACTGCTGATCAAGACCCTCGCCGACGTCCTGGACCTGTCGTTCAAGCGGATTCAGTTCACGCCCGATTTGATGCCGGCCGACATCACCGGAACCGAGATCATCGATGACTCCGCCGGCCACCGTGAACTGACGTTCGTCAAGGGGCCAATCTTCGCGCAGATCGTTCTGGCCGACGAGATCAACCGGACGCCGCCGAAGACGCAGTCGGCGCTGCTGGAGGCGATGCAGGAGCATCACGTCACGGCGGCGGGCCGCACCTATCCGCTCGACGAGCCGTTCCTGGTGCTGGCCACCCAGAACCCGATCGAACTCGAGGGAACGTACCCGCTGCCGGAGGCGCAGCTCGCCCGCTTCATGTTCAACGTCGTCATGACCTACCTGCCGGTGGGCGACGAGGTGGCGGTGGTGACGAAGACCACTTCGGACGAGACGACGTCGGTGGAACGCGTCCTGGAGGGGAAGGACATCATGGCTTTCCAGCACCTGGTCCGGCAGGTAGTGGTGACCGACGAGATGGCTCGCTACGCCGTCAGCCTGGTGGACGCGTCACGTCCCGGACGCTCGGGCACGCCCGACTTCGTCGAGCGCTGGGTTACCTGGGGCGCCGGGCTTCGCGCGTCGCAGGCGCTCGTCCTGGGCGGCAAGGCCCGCGCGCTGATGGAAGGGCGCTACCACGTCTCGGTTGCCGACATCCGGGCGCTCGCGATGCCGACGCTCCGCCACCGCATTGTCACCAACTTCTACGCCGAATCCGAGGGTGTCGACGTCGAGGCGATCGTGACCCGGCTGCTCGACACGGTGCCCACTCCTTCAAGCGGGATGTGATGCCGTGCCGCACGTTCGGCCGCTCAAGGGACGCGGGCGCGGCCGGACCTGGCTGGCTTGACCCGGAAGTGGTCGCCAGCCTCGGCTCGATGGAACTGCGCGCCCGTACCGTGGTCGAGGGGTTTCTCCTCGGGTTGCACCGCAGTCCCTACACCGGTTTCAGCGTCGAGTTCTCGGAGTACCGCCCCTACATACCGGGGGACGATCTCTCCACGCTCGACTGGAAGGTGTATGCGCGGCTCGACCGCTACTACGTCAAGCGGTTCGAGGAGGAAACCAATCTCGAGTGCCGGCTGCTCCTCGACGTCTCGGCATCGATGAGCTATCGGTCCGGTGCCGTGTCGAAACTGGCCTACGGATCGTACCTTGCCGCCGCGCTGGCCTGGTTGATGGAACGCCAACACGACGCGGTCGGTCTCGCCATGTTCGATGATCGAGTGGTCACCGACATTCCACCCGGCGTACGCCCGGGGCACGTGCGGCGGATCCTTGTGGCGCTTGACCGCCTGGAGGCGGGTCGGCAATCGGATATCGCCGCCCCGCTGGACCGGCTCGCTGCCTCGATGCGCCGGCGAAGCATGGTGGTGGTGATCTCCGACCTGCTGGATGATCCGGAGCGGGTCATCGGAGGTTTGCGCCACCTGAAGTTCGGCGGAAATGACGTGATTGTCTTCCATGTGCTCGATCCGGCGGAACTGGCCTTCCCGTTCGAGCAACCGACCCGCTTCGAAGACCTGGAGACGGGCGAGGCGGTAACCGCCGTGGCCGCAGACCTGCGGGAGAGCTACCAGCGCGAGATGGATCAGTTGCTGGAGTACTATGCGCGTGAACTTCCCCTCGGGGGAATCGAGTACCGCCGGGTCGACACGTCGCAGCCGCTTGACGACGCACTGCGGGCGTACCTCTCGTCACGGATCACCCGCGGCTGAGGCGAGTGATGTCGTTCTTGTTCCCATTGTTCCTGATCGGCGCTCTCGCCGCGGTGTTGCCGGTCATTCTCCACTTCACCCTGCGCGGGCGGGCGCCGCGCCTGCCCTTCAGCAGCGTCCGGTTCCTGGAGCGGGCGTTCGTGCACCGCGACCGGCGGCGACGGTTGCGCGAGTGGATCCTGCTGGCCCTGCGCGTAACCGCGATCATTCTGCTCGCACTGGCATTTGCCCGCCCGTTTCTGGACGCGTCGGACGGTACGGCAGAGGAAGCGGCGGCGGTTGCGAACGATACGGCTGCGGAGGGCGCGGCGCCGGTGGTCGCGGCGGAGCCCGGGAATGCCGATCCCACAGGCGTGCTGGTCGTGGTGAACGGCGGCGCGATCGAACCGGGCGCGCTGTACCTGGCGCGGGCCCTCGAGGCGGCGCCGCCGGAACGGCCGTTCGACGTTCAGGCCGTGGCGCCTGACGCGGTCGCGTCGGTTGAACCGGCGACATGGGACGTGACGGACGTCGTCGCCGTCGTCGGAACCGCCGGCCTGAGCCGTCCGGGACGCGCGCGTATCGCGCAGTTCGTCGACGCCGGCGGCGGCCTGTTGCTGGCAGGAGGACCGGGTGTGGACCCGAGTCTGGTGGGCGACCTGCTCGGTCCGTCGGTCGCGCTTGCGATGACGGTGCGGGACGATGACGTCGTCCGCCGTCTTGTTGTCGCCGACCCGCGCCATAGCATCTTCCGGCCCTTCGGCGATCGAGCCGCTACGCTCGGCCAGGCGCAGTTCAATCGCGCGGCCCGCGTGACGATGCCGTCCGCGGAAGTGCTCGCCCGCTTCGACGACGGCAGCCCGGCGCTGCTCGAATACATGGCTGTGCCGGGTCGCGCGCTTGTCTTCGCGTCCGATCTGAACAATGCCTGGAACGATCTCCCGCGGCGACCGGGTTACGTTCCCTTCGTCCACGAAGCGCTGCGATACCTGGCGCCGCGGCGCGCGGAAGCGCCTCCCCCTGGTGGGGCCGAAGCGCCGACCAGACCGCCGCCGGCCGCAACCGATCAGGACGCGGAGCAGGCCCTCTGGTGGTACGCCATCGCGGCGTTAGCCGTCGTTCTGGCGGGCGAGCTCTTGCTCGGTCGTACGATGGTCTAGGAGCCCGTGTTGAAGCCCCATGTGGCATACACTGAGGGCGTGACGGAGGCGTCTCGGGCCGACATCGCGGCACTGCTCCGGGCAGTTCGGCGGCGGTGGGGAACTGCCCGCGCGATGACCGCGACTTCACGGACGGCAGGCACCGCGGCGCTGCTGCTGGCGATGCTGCTGGGCGCCGATCGCCTTTTCGGCCTCGACGACGGGTTGCTGCTTGCCATTGGCGTCCTGGCGGCCGGCGTGATCGCGGCGCTTGCCATCCGGTTCTTCCGTCCGTTCCGGACTCTGCCGGACGACTGCCAGGTGGCCCGCTTCATCGAGGAGCACTGCCCCGAGCTGGAGGACCGCCTGGCGAGTGCGGTCGGGGTCGATCCGTCGGCCTCGCCGCTTGGGCGCCTCGTCGTGGACGACGCGGCCCGGTACGCCCGCGAGGTGGATCCCGGGCGGATCATTGACCGTAGCACGCTGCGCCGATCCGTCGCTGCCGGCGTTGGTGCAACTGCCGCGTTCGTGGCGCTGTTGTTTGCTGCCTCCGACGTCGTCGGCCGCATGGCGCAGGCTGCCGGGCTGGACGCCGCGTCCCCGGATCGCGTGGCCGTGCTCGATGCAGTTGACCTGCCTGCGAATGCCGATGCCCCGCGCGTCGAGCGGATCGACGTGGCGTACGCCTATCCGGCGTATACGCTGCTTGTCCCGCGCGTCGACCGTGGCGGCGGTGACGTGTTCGCGCCGGAAGGAACCACCGTCACCATCACCGTACACACGGACGCACCGGTGCGCGACGGTTCGCTGCAGTTTCGATCCGGCGGAACCGTGACACTCGCGTCTGCCGGAGCGACATCCCTCGCCGCGGCGTTCGATGTCACGCGGGACGATGCCTACCGGGTCGCGCTTGCCGACGCGGACGGGCCCGATACGGAATACGTCATCCGGGCCGCACCCGACGAGCCGCCCGTCATCGAGATGCGCCGCCCCGCGGCGGACCGCGAGATCACCTCCGTCGAGGAGGCGGTGATCGAGGCCTACGCGGAGGACGACTATGCCCTGCACGAGCTCGAGCTCGTCTTAACGGTTGCAGGGCGCGACCCGCAGAGGGTAGATCTGCTGGGCGGGGAACCGGCGGCTCGTGTCACCGGCGCTCACACGCTCCATACCGAACAGCTCGACATCTCACCGGGCGAGGTCATCAGCTACTACGTCCGTGCCCGCGACACCAACCCGCTCCGGACGCGCGATGTGCGGAGCGCCCTCTACTTTCTGACGGTCCGACCGTTCGCCCGCGAGTACCAGGTCGCCATGGCGCGGACGGGAGCCGGCATGGACGCTGATACGATCCGCCGGCTCGCCGAGATCCAAAAGGAGCTGGCCGCTGCCACCTGGCGGATCGATCAGGAGGCGGAGACATCAGTTTCGGTTCGGGACGATCTGACCGCACTTGCCGATGCGCAGCGCGAGTTGCGCGATCGAACCCTTGCGGCCGCGGCGCAGATGCTCCAGCGGGGGAGGTCGCAGGCGGAGCGGGACGCACTGGCCGCTGCGTTGGCGGCGATGGAGCGGGCGGAGGCGGAGCTGCGGATTGGGTCGGCGTCCGACGCGCTGTCGCCGGAGCTTGACGCGGTCAACGAACTGCATCGCGTCGAGGCGGCGATCCGGCGGATGGAACTGTCGTTCGGCCAGGCGCAGGGGCGTTCGGCGTGGTGGCAGCCACAGGAAGATCTCTCATCCCTCTTCGATCGCGACCTGCGCCTCGAACAGCAGACCAACTACGAAGCGATGGAGTCGCCTACCGCGGACGACGCAGCCGAAGAGGAGAGCGACGCGCTCCGCCGTGTTCACGAGCTGGCGGCACGGCAGGAAGCGCTGAACCGCGGACAGACGGACCTGGGCCGCCGGCAGGACGAAATGAACGCCGACGAAGCGGCGCGTATCCTGGCCCGCCTGACGCGCGAACAACAGGAGTTGCGCGAACGGGCGGAGGCGCTCGAGCGCGAGCTCCAGCAACGGTTCGACGGCGCCGGCCGCGGCGACGGAACCGCCGACGGAACGTCGGAAACCGCGCAGGCGCGCAGGGCTCTCGGTCAACTGCTTACCGAGGTGCGCGCGGCGCAACTCTCGGCCGAGCTGGAGGCGGCGGAGGCGTTGCGCCGCCGCCTGGAGGCAAGCGGCCTGTCGGGCGGCGGCGGCGGCGAGGAGGGCGACGAGCCGCGTCCGGGTGACGATCCGAGCGACGATCCGAGCGAGGCGGGCAATCGCGGCGCGGGCGGTCCGGACGACGCGCGCACTGCCGATGGGGACGGCCGCGCGGGGGAGCAGGACCAGGGCGGCACAAGCGCGAGGGCGGCGGCACAGGCGCTGCTGCGGCAGCTCCAGGCGTCGCCGGCACTCGAGGCGGCACTCCGTGGGATGCGCCCCGGTGCGGTGGAATCACTTGAGCGGTGGGCGGAACATCGGTTCACCGGCAGCGCCCCGGGAACCGAGGCGTTCAAGCAGGATTACGCCGACTGGGAGATCCTGCGCGCCGGCCTGCGCGCGGCGCTCGACGCAATCGCTGCCGACCGTGCCGCCGCCTTGCAGCGCGTCCGGCGCGAGGGACGCCTCGACGCGGGCGCTGACGACGCTGCGCCGGAGGGCTACGGGGCGATTGTCCGGAAGTACTACCGGGCCCTTGCGGAACCGCGCGCGCCCTCTGGCGCGCGCTAGCCCGGGAGGCACCGGCAACCCGGCCAGCCAGGTCAGCGTTACGTCGCTCTAGCCAGATGCAACTCGGTCTGCCCATTCCGTGGTGGGGCATCGCCGCCGCGATTGCCTTCGCGGGGGCGCTCGCGTGGTGGGCGTACGCGCGGCCGCCGGTCGACTTGACGCCGAAACAGCGCGCGACGCTGACCGCGCTCCGCCTGGCCGTCCTGCTGGCCGTCGTTTTTCTGCTGCTGCGTCCGGTACGGACCGAGCCGGCGCCGCCGGGCGGCTTCGTCGTGCTGCTGATGGATCAGTCGCGCAGCATGGCGATCGCCGATGCCGGCGGCGCCCCGCGAATCGGTCGTGCACAATCCATCGTGCGGGACACGCTGCAACCGGCACTCGCCGAGACGGTGTTTGCGATCGAGACGATCGATTTCGACGACTCGAATCTTGCTGGTGCGCTCGACGGCGTCACTGAGAAGTTCGACGGGGAGGACGTCGCGGGAGTCGTCTTGCTGACCGACGGCGTGGACACCGGCGCGGATGACGCCGTGGAGGCGGCGGCGCGCGTCGGTGCGCCGTTGCATGTGGTCGGTATTGGCGCGACGGTGCCGGGTGTCGACCTGGAGGTGGCCGGATTGACGGCCGGAGAGGCCTTGGCGCCCGGGTCGCTGATCGATCTGACGGCGACGGTTGTTGCGCATGGCGGGGAGGAAGTACGCGCGGCGCGGGCGGCCGAACCGCTGGCCGATGCGCCCCGAGCCGAGTTGCGGCTGCTTGAGGACGGCCGTCTGCTCGAAGTGCGGCCGCTCGCGGCGTCAGGTGACGGAACAGCGGCGGTCGAGCGGTTTCGCGTGCCAGCCGATCCGGATCGGCCCATTGTGTACACCGTCGAGGTGACGGGGAACGTGGAGGACGAGGTTCCGGGCAACAACCGGCGGAGCGTTCTCGTGCCGCCCGCCGCGCGTGAGCGCCGCATCCTGATGATCGAGGGGGCGCCGGGCTACGAGCACAGCTTCCTGAAGCGGACCTGGCAGGCGGATCCGGGCCTGACGGTGGATGCAGTAGTCCGGAAGGGACAGAACGATCGGGGCGAGCAGACCTTCTACGTGCAGGGCGACGCCGCGCGCGCCGGCGGGCTCGCAGGCGGCTATCCGGGCACGCGGGCCGATCTCTTCCAGTACGACGCGGTCGTGCTTGCCAACATCGAGGCGGAGTTCTTCCGGCCGGAACAGCTTGACCTGACCGCGGCGTTCGTCGCCGAGCACGGGGGTGGCCTGTTGTTGCTCGGTCCCTCGACGCTCCGCCGAGGCGGGTATGTCGGTTCGGCGATCGAGCCGGTACTGCCGGCGGCGCTGGTCGAGCGACTCGGCCTGTCGTCCGTCGATGACCTCGGCGGCACGAACGGTGTCCGCATGACGCCGACCCGCGAGGGACTGGCCCACCCGATGTTGCGCCTCGCGGGAACATCGAGCCCGACGCTTGCTCTCTGGGATGCGGTGCCTCCCCTCGGGGGAAGCATTCGTCTCGGCCCGGTCCGTCCCGGCGCGGCGGTGCTGGCGGTGGCGTCGCCAGCACGCGGCGAACGGACGGAACGTCCGTTGATCGTCGTGCAGCGCTACGGCGCCGGGCGGTCGATGATCTTCGCGGCGCGCGGCGCCTGGCGCTGGCGAATGTTGCTTCCGAGCGAGGATCGGACGTACGAAACGTGGTGGGGACAGGCGGCGCGCTGGTTGACGGCGGATGCCCGCGGGCGGCTGCAGGTCACGGCGCGCGCGGGGGGCTCGCCTGCCCGCATCGAGGTCCAGATCGATGTCCGCGACGAACAGTTCCGGCCGGTTCGGGATGCCGAGGTTGCGGTCGTCATCACCGACCCGACGGGGCAAGCGCAGGAGGCGCCTGCGTCACCGGCCCAGGAGCCGGGGCGCTACGTCGTGTCGGTTGCGGGGGGCGCAGTCGCGGGCGTCTACGGGGTAGAGGCGACGGTGACGCATGGCGAGACGCCGGGAGTGCGGCACCGCGCCTGGGTGCTTGCGGGAGGTGCCGATCCCGAGCTGGCGGATCCGTGGTTGACGGCATCGCGCCTCGAGCGGATGGCACAGGCGGGCGGTGGGACGTACTACGATGCATCGGCGGTCACGGAATTGCCGGCGGGCCTGCAGGAGGCCGCGCCGCCGCCGGTGCGGCGCATCACCCGCGCAATCTGGCATCATCCGTTCATGTTCCTGCTGTTGGTGGCGTTGCTCGGAGCCGAGTGGACCCTCCGCCGCGCCTGGGGGATGCGGTGAACTGCCCGCGGTGCGGACAGGTGATCGACGCCGGCGCGCTCGTCTGCTACCGGTGTGGGGCTGCGACCAGCGAACCGGAGCATGAGCCCGCGGGTCTCGAAGACAAGCGCGACGCGGGTCGGTGGTCGCCGATCCTGTTGGGGATCATCCTTACGGGAAGCACGATCTTCTTCGCCGCACTGTCGTACACGGGACGGCCGGTGGTCCCGACCGTCTGGGCAATGCTCGCCGTTGCGGGTGGACTCCTGGCCTGGCGGTTGCGTCTCCGCTAACCGCGGGCGTCGAGGGGAACGTAGTCGCGCTCGTCCGGGCCGGTGAAGACCTGCCGGGGACGGGCGATCTTCTGTTCCTTGTGCCCAAGCATCTCGTTCCATTGAGCCACCCAGCCCGGGGTGCGGCCGATGGCGAAAAGAACGGTGAACATGGCGGGATCGAAGTCCATCGCCTCGTAGATCAGCCCCGAATAGAAGTCGACGTTCGGGTACAGCTTGCGCTGCACGAAGTAATCGTCTTCCAGCGCGATCCGCTCCAGCTCGATCGCGACGTCGAGGAGCGGGTTCCGTCCGGTCACCTCGAAAACCTCGTAAGCGATCTTCTTGATCGCGGTCGCCCGAGGGTCGTACGACTTGTAGACGCGGTGGCCGAAGCCCATGAGACGCCCTTCGCCGTTCTTCACCGATTGGATGAAACTCGGGATGTTCTCGACCGAGCCGATCTGGTGCAGCATCCGGAGCACCGCCTCGTTCGCGCCGCCGTGCAACGGTCCGGACAGCGCCGCCGCCGCGCCGGCAAGTGACGAGAAGGGATCGGCCAGCGAGCTTCCGATGCCGCGCATCGCGCTGGTGCTGCAGTTCTGCTCGTGGTCGGCATGTAGGATGAAGAGAATGTCCAGCGCCCGTTCGAGCACCGGATTGGTCTTGTAAGGCTTCCCCTCCTGCTTATAAAGAACGCTCAGGAAGCGGCCGACGTAGTCAAGCCCTTCGTCCGGCCTGGCGAACGACCCCCCGCTGCTGCGGCGGCAGGCACAGGCGGCCACCCCCGGCACCAGCGCGATGAGCCGCGCCATCTGGTTCCGGCGTACTTCGGGATCGCGTACCCGCCGCGCCTCAGGGAAGCAGGTTGAGAGCGCCCCGATCGTCGAGAGGAAGATCCCCATGGGGTGGGCACCGTCGTCGAAACCCGCGAGGAACGCCTCCACCTGCCGGTTGAGCGGCGACTTGGCGTCGAGCGCCTCCCGATCCAGCTCGGCCGTCCACGCGTCCAGCTCCGCCTCGGTCGGCAACTCACCGTTGATCAGCAACCAGGCAGTCTCGACAAACGTGCTCTGATCCGCAAGCTGCTCGATTGGGTAGCCGCGGTAGCGAAGGATCCCCCTGTCGCCATCGATGAAGGTAATCGCACTGCGACAGTTGGCGGTGTTCTGGTAGGCCGGGTCGTACGTCATCATCCCGAACTCGTCCGGATCTACCTTGATCTGGCGGAGATCGATCGCCCTGATGGTTCCGTCGACGATCGGCACTTCGTACTGCCTGCCGGTCCGGTTGTCACTAATGGTCAGCGTGTCGCCCATGTCTGCCTGCCGCCTTCCTTCCGTTGTCAGTCTCAGTTGCCGTCCGTGTCACCGTTCGCCACCGACGCGTCGCCCCCGCCTCGCTCCGTCTCACCGACGCCTGTCACCGGCTCGCCGGTGACGCGGTAGCGGCCGTCGAGCCAGTTTCGCAGATCGAAGAGACGGCAGCGCTCACTGCAGAACGGCCGCCACGTCGGATCGATCCGCCGTTTCCGGCAGTGGGCGCAACGGGTTTCAGTCGTCACGGCCACTCCCGGGAAGTTACTCTGCCCGGCCGCGCCTCGGGCGTGACCGAACGAAGCCGGTTGCCGCGGGATTGTAGATCGGCGCGTCGCCGGCCGTCAGGTAGCGAGCGTGCGACAGGCGTGACCTGGGCCGCCATTCCCCCGCGCGCCGACCCCGCGCTTGCGAGCTCGCACCGGATGACGCGGCCAAGCAGCTCCTCGAGCGGTCCCGCATTCCGCTGCGCGGCCCACAACTCCAGTTCCGTATCTCCTGCCGGTGTTACGCGCACCGCGCAATCCTGCTGGCCCGTCACCACCTCGATGGACGCCACACTCTGTGCGTGGCTTCGGTCGAGCCCCTCGGCGACGCGCAGAATCGCCGCGAGCGTCCTGACGGTACGCCGCCTCTCGGCCGAGAGGCGGCCGTACTCCTGGTGCGACCGCTTCGGGAGGCCGCGGCGGTGATAGCGGGCGGCGAGCGCCATGACCTCCACCTCGTCCGGCTCGAAGCCCCGCAGGTCGCCGTTCCGGATCAGGTAGTAAGAGTGCTTGTGGTGGCGCGGGTAGCTGATGTGTACCCCGACGTCGTGCAGCATCGCCCCATACTCCAGCCATTCGCGCTCACGTGCGCCGAGGCGATGCAGGGGCGCCGTCTGGTCGAACAGCGTGAGGGCCATCCGGACAACCTGCTGCGTATGCGGCTCCTCTACCCGGCACCGTTCGGCAAGTTCGACGACGCTCCGGCGCCGGATGTCGGGAAACTGATCCACTCGCACGATGTGCGCGCGGTTGCGGTCGATGTAGTCGAGTGCGAGCCCCTCCCGGAGCGCCAGGTCGCAGAGCGTCAGTTCACGCGCACCGAGGAGGCGGAGGACTGTGCTGAGCAGGATTGAACCGGCAACAGCCAGATCGGCGCGGCGCGGGTCGAGTCGCGGCAGGGCGATACGTCCCGGCAGGTCGAGCGCAGCCAGCTCTCTCCGAAGCCGGCGGATCTGCTTCACCGGCACCCGGAGGTTCCGGAGCTCGTCGGGTCGATCCTGGCGCGTCGCGCCTCCGGCGAGTGCCCCGAGGCTCAGGATGGTGCCGGAGGTGCCGATTACGCGATCGAAGCCCTGCTCGCGGATCTTCGTCACGACGGGGGCCAGTTCCGCAATGATGTGGCGGACCATCCGCCGCTCGTCGCGGTTGTTGATCGGATCGCTCCGGACGAACCGCTCGGTCAACCGGATGACGCCCAGCTTCAGGCTCTCGGCGATTCGGGGCCGCGACGCCCGGCCAAGCGTCAGCTCGACACTCCCGCCGCCGATGTCGATCACTACCGCGGCGCTTCCTGCCACGTCGACGCCGTAGACCGCGGCCCGGTGGATGAGGCGCGCCTCCTCGCTGCCCGAGATGACGCGCGTCTGGATACCGGTCCGATGCAGGATCTCCGCGAGGAATTCCCGGCCGTTCTCCGCCTCGCGGACCGCGCTCGTTGCGCAGGCAATCACCTCATCGACATGATGCGAGTCCGCCAGCCGCTTGAACCTCGCCAGCGCCAACAGTGCCGACCGCATCGTCGCCTCGGTCAGAGCGCGGCCTCCCAGGCCGCCCGCGCCGAGGCGCACCATCTCCTTCTCGCGGTCGACCACCTCGAACGAGTGGTCGTCGCGTACTTGCACCACGATCATGTGGACCGAATTGGTGCCGATATCTATGGCGGCGATGCGCACTGGTCAGGGATGCCCGGGCCATCAGGGGGCGCGAGGAGTCGGCTTCGGTATAATCGTTTACCCTCCCGAATCAGTCCGGTAAACTGGGAGGATCCTAACATGAGCGCTTCAACGGAGCCGGGGGCGGCATGACCGAAGCGCACCCGCTGAAGGCGCCGCTCGAACGGCGGTTCCGCGCCCTGGTTCGGTCGGTCCGGCCGATGCTGGCGGGTGAAGTCGAGCCGCTGCACCAATGCCGCGTAGCGACCCGGCGGCTCCGCGAGCTGCTGCCGCTGTGCGAGGCGGAGCTGACCGGCCGGCTTGCAAGCCGGGCTCGCCAGCGAGCCCGGCGACTGGGGCGCGCGCTCGGTCCCGTTCGCGAACTGGACGTGGCGCTTGGACTCGTGCTGGAGCTGGAACAGGAGGGGCGCGCGGGGAGTGCTGGAGCTGCCCGGCTGCGGCAGCGGGTCCGTGAAGAGCGGGACCGCCAGCGTCACCGGATGTTCTGCCGGTTGAAGCCGGCCGCGCTCCGCAAGCTCGAGCGGGACGTCGCCGAAGTGCTGAAGGCAATCGGGACCCGTGATGCGACCGACGAATGGGCGCTGGTCCTCTCGAGCCGAATCAAGCGGCGGGCTGAGTACCTGCAGGATGGAGTGAGAGACGCCGGGCCGATGTACGTGTCCGAACGGGTTCACGAGGTCCGGATCGCCGCCAAGCAACTTCGCTACGCCCTAGAGCTGGCTATCGATACCGGTGCGGCGGGGATGGGGGCGGAGAAGACCGCCGGCGCGGTCGCCGGCCTGAAGCAGTTGCAGGAGACGCTCGGACGGTTGCACGACCTGGAGATTCTGCAGGGTCTGCTCCGGAGCATCGAGGCGCCAATGGCACGCGATGAAGTATGGGCGGGGGAGTTGGACGCGCTCGACCAAGAACTGACGAAAGAGTGCCGACGGCTGCACGGCCAGTTCGTCGTACGGCAGACGACGCCGCTTGACATCAGCGGAATGGCGGAGCGGCTCGCCGCGCGCCTCTGGAACGATCACGGTGGCCGCTCCGGCGGCGGCCGCATCCTCAAGATGACGCTAGGTGGCGGCAGCGTTCCCACGATGGCGCACGGCCGCCGCAATTAGGCGGCCGCTGGTATTGTCCCGGGCCCGGCGTTCATTGCCCGTCTCAACCGCCGCGCAGGAGCCAACCGGTAGCGGCGCCGGCCAGGATCAGCCAGGTGGAGTTTGGTTGCTTCCAGAGCAACAGGCCGGCGGCGGCTGCGGCGATTGTCGCCGTGGGTAGATCGACCACCGCCGTGCGCGCGAGCGTCCACGCGACGGCGCCCATCAGGCCGAGCGAGGCCACTACTACGCCGTCGAGAACGCCGCTCAATGAGCGTGATGCACGCAGCTTGGGAATGAGCGGCTGACTGAGCGCCACAAAAACAAAACCGGGTGTGAAGATCGCCGCTGTCGCGAGCGCCGCGCCGGACCAGCCGCCCAGCAGGTACCCGATGAACGTTGCTGTTGTGAACACCGGTCCGGGTGTCACCTGACCGACGGTGATCGCGTCGATCAATTGCTGATCCGTCAGCCACCCCCAGCGCTCCACGAGGTCGGCGCGCAGGAACGCCAGCAGCACGTAGCCGCTGCCGAACAGCACCGAGCCCACCTTCGCGAAGAAGAGGGTCAGTCGCGTCAGGGTGAACGGCAGATCGGGCGTCGCCGCGGATGCGACCTGCGCCGCGACCTGACTCACGCTCGTGGCGACCGCCGCGGCGAATCCCGCCAGCGCCGCCGCCCCGGAGCGCGGTCCGATCGCGAGAGCCAGCCCGATGACTGCCCCGGCGGCCAGCAGCAGCAGTTCGTTGACACCGAGGATCGACAACGCCAGAACCGCGCCGCCGGTCAGCCCGAGCGCCGCTCCGCGCACCGCGCTCAGGCTCAGCTTCACTATCGCTTGCGCGACGATGGCAATGACGACCGGACCGATGCCGTACATCAGCCAGCCCACCTGCGGTGCCTCACCGTACCGGGCGTACCCCCAGGCGATGAACCCGACTATCAGCGCCGCCGGAAAGATGAACGAAACGCCCGCGACCAGCAGCCCGGGGATCCCACCATGCCGATAGCCGAGATGGATTGCCATCTCGGTCGAGTTCGGTCCCGGGATCAGGTTGGTGGCGGCGACCAGGTCGAGGAACTCGCGGTCCGTGAGCCACCGCCGTCGATCCACGACTTCGTCGCGCATCATCGCGATGTGCGCGGCGGGCCCCCCGAACGCGATGACACCGAGGCGGAGGAACAGCGCGGCCAACGCCCGAAGCCGTACCGGTTCCACCACGGATTGCTGTTCGCTAGAGGCTGTCCAGCAGGACAGCCGGGTCGAACTCGTCGATCTGCATCGGGCGCATGCGCGGAAGCGGGCCGTTCTGAAACGCCCCGGCGTCCGTTTCGAGATCGAAGATATCGAGGTTCGGCAGGTGTGTGTAGTCGGCGGCGAGGTATTCCTTGAACCCGAGCACGCCGATGTGCCGCTCGTCGTTACCTCCGAGCGCGGCGAGCGCGGGACAGAAGTCCTTGTCGTGACTCAGCAGGAGAACATCGCCGTCACGGCTCCCAAGTGCGGCGAGCGTCTTCTGAATACCCTCGTCCACCACCTTGTGGCCCTCCCTTCCGGTTAACAGAACCGGACGGAAATGACAGGCAAGCAACGCCTGCACAAAGGGCCAGGGGACGGTCGCCTCGGGGCGGACATTGATGAAGAACAGGGCCTTCGCGGACCGTCCTCCCCAAAGTCCCTCGGCGAAGCGGAAGACCGTTTCCCACCTCGGCCGGTCGTCGGATTGCGGCGGCCGGTTCAGGATTGAGCTGAGGGTGCCGTCAACGTTCTCGCCGTCGACCAGGACGTACACCTTGTGTCGTGCGGAACCGTTGGTAGAGAGCATAGTTCGCTGCCTTTTCTTGCGGTTCTAGCTTGCGTCCGGACCGACAATCTACCACGCTGGTCCAGACGGTAGGCGACAGCCGCCCGGGCCGCGTATGGCCGCGGCCGGAGGCGGATGCCGAAGCGGGGGCAAACCTACAACTCGCGGACGCCGTGGCTGCGGACGAGGAAGTATGCCGCGATCGCTACCAGCACCGCGCCGTTAATCGCAATCACGGTTGCGGTTGGCAGCACGGTCGTCAGCCAACCGCTCACGAGGCTCCCGATCGGCATTCCGCCGCGGAACGCCGTCAGGTAGACGCTCATTACCCGCCCGCGCAGTTCGTCCGGGACTGTCAACTGCACGAGCGACGCCGTGAGCGAGAAGACCACCAAGAGAGCCGCGCCCGCCTGCACCAGCAGTGCGTAGCTCGCGAGCGTGATCGGCAGCAGCGCGAACGCCGAGATGGTGGCTCCGAACAGACCGAGTACCCAGAGCAGAGTCACCCCCATTCGGTTGAACTTTCCGAGCCAGGCGACCACCAGCGCCCCGAGCACGGCGCCGATGCCGAGGCACGTCATCATCTGGCTGAGCGTCTCCGGGTCGCCGGCGAAGACCGGCAGAAACGCCCGGATCGGCAGGCCGAGCGACGTCGTGCAGGCGGCGAGGATGATCAGTGCGAGAAACACGCCGCTACTGACGAAACGGAGCCCCCCTTTGAGTTCTTCCGCCATCGGCTTCCGGTCGGCCCGGTTCGGTGGCGGGAGTCGCATGAGAGCCAGGAAGACGATGACCACGAGGAACGAGACGCTGTTCAACCCGAAGCAGGCGGCAAGGCCGAGGGAGGTGAAGACCAACCCCCCGATGAACGGACCGACGGACTGCGCCAGGTTGAACTGAATCGAGTTGAGGGCCACCGCGTTCGGCAGCGTGTGCCGCGGGACAAGGGCCGGGATGATCGACTGGAAGGCCGGCCCGCCAAACGCCTGTGCCAAGCCGGTAGTGAACGACAGCGCGAGGATGTACGGCAGGCGGACCACATCCGCGAGGACCAATGTCGTGAGGGTGACGGCGCAGACCATCTGGATAGCCTGCGACGCCATCAGCAGGTGGCGGCGGTCGTATCGGTCGGCCGTCACGCCGCCGATGAGCGTGAACAGGAGCAGCGGCACGGCGCCCACAAACGCGTCGACACCCAGGTAGAAGGCCGACCCGGTCAGATCGAAGACCAGCCACTGCTGCGCGAAGCGTTGCATCCAGGTGCCGACGGCGGAGGTGAATGCCGCGCTCCAGAGATTGCGGAAGTCCCGGAAGGTGAAGGCGGCCCCGAGACGAAGAAGGACGCCGGTCAGGCCGCCGCCGGCAGGCCGCTCAGCGTGGCCTACCGGTTCGGCCACGGAATGTAGAGCCCTTCACCCAGGAAGACGATACTGGTCCAGAGGGCCGTGGCGTGGCGGTGTAGCGCAAACGGTCCCACCGCGGCCACCGCCATCCAGATGACCATCAACTGCGTCGTCGTGAAAGAGGTGAAGGATCGCATCAGCAGATAGCCGGCGGCGATGAAGCCGAGGGTCAAGCCGAGGTTGATGTAGACCGCGCCGAGCGACTGCCCCGGCTCACGCTCGAACGCCTCGCCGCATCCGGAACAGTGCTCGTGCATCCGCGTCGCCGACTTGAAGAGCCGCCCGTAGCCGCAGCAAGGGCACCTCAGTCGACATCCTCGCAGCAGAACGACGACAACCTCGCGGAGCACGGGTAACCCCCTTCCACCGCCATGTTAGCACCGCCGTTTCGGCGTCACCGGCCTGCGCCGGCGTCGCGTCCTGAACGACGTGCTGCCTCCCCGGTCAGCGCGTTCTCGAGCCGCGCCTCCGCCGTCGTGAGCGGGCCGTTGAGGTAGTGGACGACCGGCGCGAGGAGTGTGAAGTCGCGCAGGAGCGACCCATAGAAGCCGGGACTGGTCGCGAACCCGGGTTCGCAGGCGCGCCCTGCAAGGTACTGCTTCAATCGAAGCAGGTCGGCCGCCGGATGGTCCGCCGGATACCCGCGCGGCGTTCGCTGCAACCGCTCGCCGTCCAGTTTGCCGAACGTCCTGCGGAACGGGGGGGCGTCGATGATCACGCGCAACTGCCGGTGGTGCGCCGCGATGTGGTCGCGCAGCTTCGCGAGTTGCCGCGGCTGCGGACGGTACAGTCCGCCGCCGACCAACACGCCGTCCGGTGCGACATGCACGTAGAGCCCCGCTCCCTCGTGCTTGGGCAGATCCCGGTGCGGGAAGATCGCTGCGACGTGCGTCTTGTACGGCGTCTTGTCGGGCGAGAAGCGTGTGTCGCGGTAGATTCGGTAGATCGACCGCTTCGGTTCGGCGATGAGATCGGGGGCGACAGCGGGCAGGTCGAGGGCCAACTGTTCGACGAGAGCCACCATGGGCGCGCGGACGTGTTCATCGTATCGGGCGCGGTTCGTGTTGAACCACTCGCGGTTGTTGTTCCGCTTGAGGGCTCGGAGGAACGTGAGCGTCTTCGGCGAGAAACGGGGTGTCGACATCGGTCTCTCCAGTCGTCAGCGCGGTGATCGAGCCTGTTCGCGGGACGCCCGGCCGGGCACCGGCGCACCCGTGGACGGATCGACAAAGCGCACCATCGGTGTGAGCGACCAGTCGAACTGGTCGAGCCGATCAGGACCCAGCCGTTCCACCTCTGCGCGGATGCGCGCCGCCTGGGCCAGCAGGTCCGATACGTCTACCGTCTGGCACGCTGGGGCAAAAGGCCGGAGGTGGTTCGGTCCCCGGGTCAGCATGTGCATCGCCCCGTGGTGGTTCCGGCGTCCGATGTGGTACATCGCCACGCCGACCTGCAGGATCCCCTGGTATAGCCGTCGCACCTCTCGCGTCTCCGCGCGCCACAGGTCTTCGAGCGTCTCATGCTGCTCGAAGAATTCACCCCGGTTGAACTGCGCCGCACCCTCCAGCAGTAGGCGCGGCGGCGGCTCCTCGCACCACCGGTTCATTCCCATCGGCCCCGGATTATCCCGCAACGCGATACGATGCGGCGCGATGCAGTACGTCTACCTGCACGGATTTGCATCGTCTCCGGCGTCGTCGAAAGCGGTGTACCTGGCGGACCGACTGGCTGCCGCGGGGTCCGTTCTTCACTGCCCCGACCTCAATCAGCCTGATTTCTCGACGCTGACGGTGTCGCGGATCATCGCGCGGGTGTCGGCGCTCGTCACTGAACTCCCGCCGGATCCCGTCGCGCTCTTCGGCTCAAGCCTGGGGGCTTTCGCAGCTCTGCATGCGGCGGAGCAGCAAAGCGGCCGCGACACCCACCCGATCAACCGGCTCGTGCTCCTCGCACCGGCGTTCGACTTCGGCCGGGCGGCGATCGGCGAGTTGGGTCCGGAGGGGATGGCGCGTTGGCGCGAAACCGGTTGGTGGAAGCTGAAGCACTACGCGTCCGGCACGACTTCGCGCGTGCACTACGAGCTGTTTGCCGACGCAGAACGGTACGACTCGTTCGCCGTGCAGCGTCCCATTCCCACGCTCATCCTGCATGGCGACCGTGACGAAATCGTCGACTCCGCGATGGTGGCACGCTGGGCTGAACGACGGCTGCACGCTCGGCTGGTTCGCCTCGATGACGACCACCAGCTCGCCGCGAGCCATGAGCGGATCTGGCAGGAGACCGCCCGTTTCCTCGACCTGCCCGCGTGATGTCTGCTGCGCCGCTGGTCTCCATCGTCATCCCGGTGTTTCGGGACGCGGTAGAGCTGGAGGCGTTGCTGACGGACCTGAACGACACGGTGGCGGCAGTCGATGCGGAGGACGGGGCGGAGGTGATCGTCGCAAACAGCGAACCGGCCGATGCGTCGGTCACGGCGTTGCAGAAGCGTTTTCCGGCGGTGCGCTGGATAGACAGTGCACGCGGGCGCGGGCGGCAGATGAACGCGGGAGCGGCGGTGGCAACCGGGCGATGGCTGTTGTTTCTCCATGCGGATGCACGGTTGGAGCCTGGGTGTATCCCGGCAATTGCGGCGCTGGATCGGGAAGGCGTGGCAGGCGGGGCGTTTCGGTTGGCGATTGCATCCGGGCACTGGTTTGCACGGGTGATTGAGCGGGGAGTGGCGTTTCGGACGGATTGGTTGCGGTTGCCGTATGGCGATCAGGGGATATTCGTGCGCCGGGAGACGTTCGATGCGCTCGGGGGCTACGCGCCATTGCCGTTGATGGAGGATGTCGACCTGGTCAGGCGGCTCTGGGGCGTGGGACGGTTGCGCTTTCCGCCGGAGCGGGTGCGGGTTTCGGCGCGGCGATGGGAGTGGGATGGCTGGCTGTACCGCACAATCTCCAACCTGTGGCTGCTGGCGCGCTATGTCGTGGGCGCGCCGCCGGCACGGCTGGCGCAGGCCTACTACGGTGACAACGCCGTGCAGACGGCGACCGAAGTTGCCGGCCCGCGTGGCAGGGCGGCCACAAGCGGCACGGTGTCCGTGATCATCCCGGCTCTGAACGAGGAAGCGGCGATCACCGAGGTGCTCCACGAGATTCCGGAGATTGCCGACCGTGTCATCGTTGTCGACAACGGCTCGACCGACGGAACCGCGGAACGGGCACGTGCGGCGGGCGCGACCGTGGTGAGCCAACCGACGCGCGGTTACGGGAGGGCTTGCCTCACCGGGTTGCGCGCGCTGCCGCCCGCCGGAGATGGCGACATCGTCGTCTTCCTCGACGCCGACCGGAGCGACTATCCGGAGGAGATGCCGAAGCTGGTCGATCCGATCCGCCGTGGCGAGGCGGACTTCATGCTGGGCGATCGCGACGGCACCGGCCGTCCCTGGTCCGCGCGCATTGGCACCGCACTTTGTGTTTGGCTCATCAACCGCCTGTGGGGCACCGGCTACCGCGATCTCGGTCCGTTCCGCGCCATCCGCCGTGACGCCCTCGATCGTCTCGAGATGACGGACCTCACCTGGGGCTGGACGATCGAGATGCAGGCGAAGGCGGCCGAGGCGGCCCTCCGCGTTCGGGAGGTGCCGGTCCGTCAGCGCGCCCGCATCGGCCAGTCGAAGATCTCCGGCACCGTCACCGGCACGCTCCGGGCCGGCACGCGCATGCTCCACATGATCTGGACGCTCCGCCGTACGCAGCATTCCCGGCACGGCTCGCGGGACGAGGGCGATGAGATGTCGCACCGAGAGCGATGACCGCCCGGATTGTCGCCAGCGGCATCGTTCTTCTGATCACCCTCTCCGCTACCGCCACGTTCGACGCGCGCGCCCACGCCGAAGCGTTCGTCGCCCTCCTCGCGGTCGCCTCGCTCGCCTACCTGACGGCGCTCCACGGCATCGCGCAGCAGCCTCCGTCCCTGGATGCTCCGCCGTTGACCCGCCACACCACACCGCAGGCGCGTGCCCCGGTCGGCGTGAGCCGCCCGGTTCTTCTGTGTCTGGCCTTCGCCCTGATCTGGCGCATCGCGCTTCTGACCGCCAGTCCGCTCGTCTCGGACGACGTCTACCGCTACATCTGGGACGGCCGCGTCCAGCAGATAGGCGTCAGCCCCTACGCCATCGCTCCTGCCGATCAAGCCGGCACGGTCTTTCATACCGACGCGACGCGTCGAATCGATCCGACCAGCGCCGTCCTGCCTTCCATCTACCCGCCGCTCGCGCAGCGCTTCTTTCTGCTGGTCACCCTGATCAATGACTCGGTCCTCGCGATGACGCTCGCCGTTCTCCTGTGCGACCTGCTGATCGTTGCTTTGCTCTGGCGCTGGTTCACCGCGGCGGGACGCAGCCGTTGGTGGGTGCTCGCGTACGCCTGGCATCCGCTCGTTGCGCTGGAAGGGGCGGGCGGCGCGCATATCGATCTACTTGGCACGCTGCTGCTTGTCGCCGCGGCCTACGCGCTGGCGGGGCGCCGGTCGCTCGTGGCCGCGATCGCGCTTGCCGGCGCGATCGCCGTCAAGTTCCTGCCCGTCGTCCTGCTGCCGCTCTTCTGGCGGCGAATCCGGCTGATCGATGCGGCGGCTGGCGCGACAGTGATAGTGCTGCTGTATCTTCCGTTCATTGCGGCAAGCGGCGACTGGTTGCCGGTCGGATCGCTCGGTACCTACGTCGCCCAGTGGCGTTTCAATGGTCCGCCGTTCCGCTGGCTCGCCGCCGGAATTGGTGCGACTGGCGCCGCGGCCGTGGCGGTAGCGGCGGGAATCGCCACGGCCGCGTACATGCGCCGGACGCGGCCGATCTACGATCCGGCGGCCTGGGCGTGGCCGCTCGCGGCGGCGCTCAGTCTGATGCCGGCCATCTACCCGTGGTACCTGGTCTGGCTGGTGCCGTTCCTGGTCCGGCCGGCCGCGGCGCCGCCGGTGATTTGGCCGCTGGCCGTCTGGACGCTCGCCTCCATGGCGTCCTATGTCGTCTGGACGCCGTTTCTGGCGGGGGAGGGGTGGGTGTTGCCCGGGTGGGTGGAACCGGTGGAGTACGGGTGCGTCGCCGCAGCCGCCATTTGGGTCTGGCGGCGCCGTTCAGTCACTGCCGGCAAACTCGGCGGACCGCCGTAGCCTCCGGGACGCGGTTGACAACAGCTCGGTCGGAAGGTGACGATGAAGGTGGTAATGCCAGCCGCGAGACTGATGCTTGGTTGCCGCGCGTCCGGACGGGAGAAAACAGGCCGATGCTAATCAAGAAGGCGTCCGACATCCGCTCATCGGAGATCACCCCGGAGCACCTTTACTGGAACCGCCGGCAGTTCATCCAGACGGCGTCCGGCGCCGCGCTCGGCGCCGCCGCCCTGCTCGCGCAGTCCGACTCGGGACTCCACGCGCAGGAGCCGCTGGGCGACGTCAGCCCCAGCCCGTTCAGCACCAACGAGCCGAAGAATTCGTACGACGAGATCACGAGCTACAACAACTTCTACGAGTTCGGTCTCGACAAGGGCGACCCGAAACGCTACGCCGACGAGTTGACTGTCGAGCCCTGGACGGTCCGCGTGGAAGGGCACATGAACCGGCCGGCTGCGGACTACACGCTGGAGGACATCCTGAGCCCGCACCCGCTCGAAGAGCGGATCTACCGGCTGCGCTGTGTCGAGGCGTGGTCGATGGTCATTCCGTGGGTCGGCTTCTCGCTGGCCGACCTGGTCAGGCGTTTCGAGCCGACATCGCGGGCGAAGTACGTTCGGTTCGAGACACTGTACCGCCCGGCGGAGTTCCCCGGCCAGCGCGCCCGCAACCTGGCCTATCCGTACGTCGAAGGGCTCCGGATGGACGAGGCGCTCAACCCGCTGGCGCTGATGGTGGTTGGCCTTTACGGCCGGAGTTTGCTGAACCAGAACGGCGCGCCGCTCCGCCTGATGCTCCCCTGGAAGTACGGCTTCAAGAGCCTGAAGTCGATCGTCAAGATTGAGTTCGTGGAGGATGAGCCGCGCAACACCTGGAACGTCGCCATTCCGCACGAGTACGGCTTCTACGCCAACGTGAACCCGGAGGTGGATCACCCGCGCTGGTCGCAGGCGAGCGAGCGCCGGATCGGCGACTTCTTCCGTCGGCCGACCGAGATGTTCAACGGCTATGGCGAACAGGTGGCCCACATGTACGCCGGGATGAACCTGCGCGACAACTACTAGGAGCCTGACCGTCGGTTCACCATGACGCTGTCGTCAGCACAGTGGATACGCCGCATCAAGCCTGCCGTTTTTCTTGTCTGTCTCGTTCCTGCGCTCCTGCTGCTTCGGGATGCTTTCACGGCCGGCGGCCTGGGCGTCAACCCGATTGAGACCATCACCCACCGTACCGGCGACTGGGCGCTGCGCTTCCTCCTGATTTCGCTGGCCGTGACACCGGTCCGCTGGCTCACCGGCTGGCAATCGGTGATCCGCTTCCGCCGGATGTGGGGCTTGTTTGCCTTCTTCTACGCATGCCTCCACTTTTCGACGTACATGGTGTTCGACCACTTCTTCAATCTGCGGTCGATCATCGAGGATGTGGTGGAGCGCAAGTACGTCACCGCTGGCATGTTCGGCTTCCTGATGCTCATCCCGCTCGCGGTGACGTCGACACGGGGCTGGATCCGCAGGCTCGGCCGACGCTGGGCAATGCTGCACCGACTCGCCTACGTGGCTGCGGTGGCAGGCGTGGTCCACTTTCTCTGGCTGGTGAAGATCTCGATCTTCGAGCCGATGATCTATGGCGTGCTCCTGGCGGTGCTGCTCGGCGCGCGAGTCGCGAAACGGTACGGTTCAGCCGTTGCGTTCAGCGCTCGGTCCTAGCCGGAGCGCGGCCGGCTTCGATACGGCTTCGGCGCAGGGTCGATGCATTGTGCACTGTCATGTCAGAACACGTGGCGCTCCGGCTCGCGCTGCTTCGACGCCAGTCCGACCAATGCTTCCTCGCCGCCCGAACCGTCCATCCGCGCGGTCAGATAGGCGCCAACGGCCGGACCCAGCTTGAAGCCGTGCCCTGATCCCCCGCCGGCGAGCCAGATATTCTCGATCTCCGGATGCCGGTCCAGCAGGAGATCTCCGTTCCAGGTGTTCGCGTACTGACACACCCGCGCCTCCACCAACGGCGCGTTCCTCAACCCTGGCAGCCGCTCGGCGGCGGCGGCACGGGCCGCTTGCATCGCTCTTGCCGTCGGAATCCGGTCGCCCGTTTCGGGATCGAAGGCAGGCCCGTGCGCGTGCAGCGCCACTTTGACGCCCCGCCCGTCCAGTGCCGGCAGCCCGTACGCCTCCGCCCCCCGGTCGATCCACGCCGGCATGGCGGGCGGCGCGAACCGTTCGTCGCCGGCCGGCGGCCCCAGGAATCCGACCTCCTGGCGTGTCGGCCGAATCAACGGTCGCAGTAGCCGTGGAAAAAGACGTGGCATCCACGCGCCGCACGCGAAGACGAACGTCCCCGCGGTCAGGCGGCTCCCATCCGCCAGCGGGAGGCTGGAAAGCCGCGTGGCGCCGCCGGCAGGCTCGATGTCGGCCGCTGCCGCCGCCAGCCGGTACTGCACGCCGCGCCCTTGTGCATCGCGGACCGCCAGCGCTACCGCGCGCCGTGCCAGCAGCACGCCACTCTCCGGCTCGAACAGTCCGCCCACATACGGCTCCACGTCGAACTGCGGAAACCGCTCGCGCAACGCCCGCTGCTCCAGCCGCTCCAGCGGCACGCCGAGCGATTCGACCGTCCGTGCCGTTGCCTCCGCCGCTGATTCATCCGGCCGCGCGAACCAGAGCACGCCGGTCCGCACGAACAACTCCTCGCCCGCCTCCTCGAACAGCCGCTTCCACTGTCCCAGCGCCTCCCGCGCCCACACGGAGTAGAGCGCCCGGTCCCCGTACCCAATCCTGATGATCCGTGACTCCCCGCCCGACGCCGCGCGCGGATGCCCCGTTCCATGCGCGTCGAGGAGGACGACGGTTCGCCCGGAATCCCGCAGGTGCCGCGCCGTCCAGGCTCCGAACACGCCTGCGCCGACGACCGCCACGTCGGGATGGGCCATCCCGGCATGATAGTCTCGAGCCCTAACGCAGGCTTGCCGCGCAGCCGTGCGGACACCGGTGCGGCATGGTCTGCCTCGGGGCTCCGAGGCTACTCGCCGGCCCAAGGGCCCGTTCAGACCCGAAAAACGCCACTTCCCCGAAAAACGCTCGCCTGGCGGGTCGAGGCGTGCGATGCTACCCATGTCCCAGGACCGGTCGAGAGGCCTATCCGGGCGCCTGTTCATTCGGAGTGGTTCGGGTATTTCAGCACACAAGGGTGAGGCAGTAATGCACAAGCCGATCAAGTACGTCGAGAAGGGATTGTCGGTGGCGGCGAACGGAGCGTGGTTCTTCTACAACGGGTTCAACGCGCTGACCGAGCGGCCGTCGTTTACGCCGAACTGGTCGGACAAGCCGTTGCTGAAGTCGCACCAGAAGGTGAAACCGCCGCTCGGGTGGCCGCGCGAGACCGACTCGCTCTGCCCGACGTGCGTCCGCGAGGCGCGGCAGGAGATCCTCGACGGGAAGAAGGACTACAAGATTCTCCTCAACGAGAAGGTGGGAGAGATCAAGGCGCAGATCATCCAACGCGACGGACAGATCCTGATGGTTAAGGAGTGCCCGATCCACGGGACCTTCGAGGATGTGATGGCCATCGACACGGAGTTCTTCCGCCACCTTGAGGAGTCGTTCCCCGGGAGCGACATGCGCGCGCACAACGACGAGAAACTGCACAACCACGGCAGCAGCACGATCAAGTACGGACGCGGCTCGGTTCTGACGATCGACCTGACGAACCGCTGCAACATGATGTGCGACCCCTGCTTCATGGACGCGAACCAGGTGGGGTTCGTGCACGAGCTCGATTGGGACGACATCAAGACGTTGCTCGACAACGCGATCTCGATCAAGCCGAGGCGGCAGATGTCGGTGCAGTTCTCGGGCGGCGAGCCGACCATCTCGCCGTACTTCCTCGACGCGGTCCGCTACGCGCGGAAGGTGGGCTACAACAGCGTGCAGGCGGCGACCAACGGCATCGAGTTCGCGAAGAGCTACGACTTCGCGCGGGCCGCGGCCGACGCCGGGCTGCGCTACGCCTACCTGCAGTTCGACGGCATCGGCAACGCCGCGAACTCGCACCGCCTCGTCGGCAACCTGTTCGACGTCAAGCTGCGGGCGATCGAGAACCTGCACAAGGCGGGCGTCGACATCGTGCCGGTCATCACGATCATCAACGGGATCAACAACGAGCAGGTGGGCCGCGTCGTGCAGTTCGCGCTCGACAACCCGAAGACGATCAGCTTCCTGTCGTTCCAGCCGGTCTCGTTCACCGGCCGCGACGAGGAGATCACCGACGAGCGGCGCAAGGCGCAACGCTACACGCTGTCGCACCTGGCGCACGACGTGAAGAACCAGACCGGCATCGGCGAGCCGGCGCGCGACTGGTTCCCGATCTCCTTCATGGGGACCTTCACCGACTGGGCCGACCTGGTGCATGGTCCGGAGGAGAACTGGGGCCAGCTTAACTGCGGCTGCCACCCGAACTGCGGTATCGGCATGGCGGTGATGATCGACAAGGAGACCAAGGAGGCGGTGCCGTTCACCAAGTTTGTCCGGGGCGAGCAGCTTGCCAAGGACATCGCCCGGGTCAACGACGCGGCCGGCGGACGGTTCCGTTCCGTGGTCGGCATGGCCCTCGCGCTGATGCGGAACTACGACCCGTTCAACGCACCGACCCACTTCAAGCTGACCGACCTGCTGAAGAAGTTCGACAAGACGTTCGGAGCGACCCGCAAGGACTACGGCAAGGTGTCCGGCGACCGGACGCACGACGACATCTCGAAGCGCCGCGATGACCGGTGGAACTTCCTCTTCGTGGCCGGCATGTGGTTCCAGGACCTGTTCAACTACGACTTCCGCCGCACCGAGCGCTGCATCATTCCGTATGCGACGCAGGAGGGGGAGATCTCGTTCTGCGCCTACAACACCGGCATCGGCTGGCGGAACATCATCGAGAAGATGCACATGACCGCCACCCTGACGAAGTGGTACGAGGAGCGGGGACGTCACGAGATCTTTGCCGGCGGAAAGCACGTGAACCTCAACTCGACCGACCACTCGCTGGTGCTCGACCCGGAGGCGGTCGCCGCCGGCGAGCAGCACGACCTCGACGATGCGGGGATCGCGAAGAACGCACGGCAGGAGAAGCTGGCCGCCCGCGCCGCGGCCAAGGCGGCGGCCAAGGCGGCGGCGAACGGCGGCAACGGCGCGCCGGCCGACCCGCAGCAGGCGGCGCGGGACGCCCAGATGGCGGCGCTCTACCGGCAGCACGTCCTGAAGGAACAGCAGGAGCCGGTGATGCAGATCCAGGGCCTCAAGGGCGGCGCCAGGAAGGACGAGCCGGTCGGCGTCAGCTAGGAGCCCTCCCGTGGTCTCCAACCACGGGCGTACGTTCTGGTGCGATAATTGGGCCGATGCCGGTGCGTGACACGCTCGATCGGCCGCTGGGGAGCCTGCGGATCTCGGTCACTGACCGGTGCAATCTCCGGTGCCAGTACTGCATGCCGGAGATGGACTATGTCTGGCTTCCCCGCGAGAACATCCTCACCTTCGAGGAGACTCAGTCGATCGTCGACGCGTTCACGGATGCGGGCGTCGACCGGGTCCGCCTGACCGGCGGCGAGCCGCTCCTCCGCAAGGATCTGCCGGAGCTGATAATGCTTCTGGCCGGCCGGTCCGCAATCCGCGACCTTGCACTCACGACGAACGGCATGCTGCTCGCCGAGCAGGCGCAGGCGCTCCGCGAAGCGGGCCTGCACCGGCTGACCGTCAGTCTCGATACGCTGCGCGCCGACCGCTTCCGCGCGTTGACACGATTCGATGGCGTCGAGCAGGTGCAGGCGGGGCTCGCCGCGGCACGGAAGGCAGGGTTCACCGATCTGAAGATCGACACGGTAATGATCCGCGGCGTGAACGATGACGAGTTGATCGACCTGCTGGCGTACGCCCGCGAGGCGGGCGCCGAGGTGCGCTTCATCGAGTACATGGACGTTGGCGGGGCCACGCGGTGGTCGATTGCCGATGTCGTGCCGCGCGCCGAGATGCTTCGCGTGATCGGCGATGCCCTCGGTCCGGTCGAGGCCGTGGACGAGCCGGGGTCGACTGCGCCGGCGGATCGCTTCCGCCTTATGACCGGGCAGACTTTCGGGATTATCTCTTCGACTACCGAGCCATTCTGCCGGTCGTGCGACCGGAGTCGGCTCACGGCGGACGGACTGTGGTACCGCTGTCTCTACGCGCGGACCGGGACCGACCTGCGGGAGCTGCTGCGCAAGGGGGCGACCCGGGAGGATCTGCGCGCGGTGATTGAAGCGACCTGGCGGCAGCGGACCGACCGGGGCGCGGAAGTACGTCTCGCTGCCGAAGGCCGGGAAGCTCTTGTTCCGATCGAGATCCTCCGGCGCGAACCGCACCTGGAGATGCACACGCGCGGCGGTTAGCATCGTTCCGTTGGGCATCCGTTGTCCCCATCCGAGCATTCCATGATTCCTGCAGTTCGGGGTACGCACGACATACTTCCGGGAGAGAGCGAACGGTGGCAGCGCCTCGAGGCGGTCGTGCGGGATGTGTGCGCGCGCTATGGGTATCGCGAGATGCGGACGCCCGTCATCGAGCGGGAAGAGCTCTTCGCGAAAGGGACCGGCGAGACGACCGACATCGTCCAGAAGGAGATGTACACCTTCGAAGACAAGGGGGGCGAAAGGGTTACGCTCCGGCCGGAAGCTACCCCCAGCATGGTGCGGGCGTTCGTCGAGCACGGCCTCGAGCAGGAGTTCCCGGTCGCCAAGCTCTTCAGCTTCGGACCGATGTTCCGGTACGAACGGCCGCAGAAGGGACGCTACCGGCAGTTCCACCAGCTCGACGTCGAAGTGTTCGGCGTAGCCCACGCGTCGCTCGACGCCGAGGTGATCGAGATGGCGCATTTCATGGTCGACGCGCTCGGCATCGACGATGCAGGGCTCCTGATCAACTCGGTAGGCTGCCGGGTGTGCCGTGGGGGATTCAGCCGCGCGCTGATCGACGCACTGGCGGATCGGCGAGAGGAGCTTTGCGATGACTGCCAGCGGCGGGCGGAAACCAACCCGCTCCGCATCTTCGACTGCAAGGTGGAGAAGGATCAGCCGATCATCGATGCACTGCCGCATTCAATCGACCACCTGTGCGACGACTGCCGCGCGCACTTCGATCAAGTGACGGGACTGCTGGCGGCGCTTGGTCTCGACTTCACGGTCTCGCACCGCCTTGTGCGAGGCCTCGACTACTACATGCGCACCACCTTCGAGGTGGTAGGGGCGAGCCTCGGTGCGCAGAACGCGCTTCTGGGAGGCGGACGGTACGACGGCCTCGTGGAGCAGCTCGGTGGCCCTGACCGTCCGGGCATAGGATTTGCCGCCGGCCTCGAGCGACTCCTGCTGGCGATGCCGGCGGGGGAGGGGCCGGCGCGACCCGACACGTTCGTGGTCGCGGCCGGGGCGGCGGCACGGCAGCCGGCTCACCGGCTGGCGCAGGATCTGCGGCAGGCGGGGCTTGTTGCGTTGGTGGACTACGAGCCGCGTTCGCTCAAGGCGCAGATGAAGAGGGCGAACCGGACGGGCGCGCGGCGGGTGCTGATACTGGGCGAGGACGAGCTTGCGAGGCACGAGGTGACGGTGCGGGAGATGGCGACGAGCGAGCAGACGACGGTGCCGCGGGACGAGATCGTGCAGCGGCTCGTTGCCGAGCGGAATGAAGCATGACGACTAATGTGACAGCCACGCCGGATCCGTGGGCGTTTCCCGTCCGGACGCACACTTGCGGCGAACTGCGCCCGGGAGATGTCGGCGCCGACGTGGTGCTGAACGGCTGGGTCCACAAGGTGCGCGATCTGGGAGGCGTCACTTTTCTCGACATCCGCGACCGATATGGCATTACCCAGGTAGTGGCTCGCGACGGCGCCGAGGTGATCGCGGTGGCGAAGCGAGTCCGCCCCGAGTTCGTCGTTGCCGTAACCGGCCCGGTGGAACGGCGCTCGGAGGAGACGCTCAACCCGAAGCTCGAGACAGGCGAGATTGAGGTGGCGGCGCGCGAGATCCGCGTCCTGAGCGAGTCGCCGACGCCGCCGTTCCAGGTCGACGAGGAGACGCCTGTCTCCGAGGAAGTGCGTCTTCGTTACCGCTACCTCGACCTGCGCCGCGCCCGGATGCGCAAGAACATCGGCTTGCGCCACCGGATCGCGCAGGCGATCCGGAAGAGCCTTGACTCCGATCACTTTTGGGAGATCGAAACGCCGCTGTTGACGAAGTCGACCCCGGAGGGGGCACGCGATTTCCTCGTGCCGAGCCGACTGCATCCGGGCGAGTTCTACGCTCTGCCGCAGTCGCCGCAGATCTTCAAGCAGATCCTGATGATCAGCGGGATGGACCGGTATTTCCAGATTGTCAAGTGTTTCCGAGACGAGGATCTGCGTGCGGATCGCCAGCCTGAGTTCACGCAGGTCGACATCGAGATGAGTTTCGTCGATCAGGAGAGGGTCTTCGGCGTGGTGGAGCGTCTGATGCAGTCGGTCTTCCGCGTCGTCGGCCGCGACGTGCCGGTACCGTTCCCGCGGATCACCTACGACGAGGCGATGTCGCGCTACGGGAGTGACAAGCCCGATCTCCGCTTCGACCTGCCGCTGCACGATGTGTCGGACGCGTTCCGGGCCGGACAATTCAAGGTGTTTCGCAAGATCGTCGAGGCGGGCGGATCGGTCCGCGCGCTCGTGGTCCCGGGCGCAGGCGGGGAGGCGCGCGCGCAGTTGGATCAGATCGTCGACGGCGCCATCGCGGACGGCGCGAAGGGACTGGTCTGGGTGCGGCGTTCCGCGGACGGCGCGATTCAGAGTTCCATCCTGAAGGCGGCGGGACCCGAGTCGCTCGAGCAGGCGGTTGCGTTGGCGGGCGCGGGTGTCGGCGACCTGACGTTGATCGCGGCGGGAGAAGGACACGAGGCGTCGGAAGTGCTGGGACGGATTCGCCTGCAGCAGGCGGATCGGCATGGGTTGGTCGACACCGGGAAGGTCGCCCTGAGCTGGGTGGTCGATTTCCCGCTGCTCGACTGGAGCGAGACGGAACAGCGCCTCGTGTCGATGCACCATCCGTTCACGTCACCTCGGTCGGAGGATGTCGGACGCCTCGAGGATGACCCCGCCGGAGTGCGGGCGCGGGCTTACGACCTGGTGCTGAACGGCAGCGAGATCGGCGGGGGCAGCATTCGAATCCACGACGCGGGGCTGCAGGCGCGGATCTTCCGGCTGCTGAAGATCAGCGATGCGGAGGCGAAGGCGCGTTTCGGATTCTTTCTCGACGCGTTGCGTCATGGCACGCCGCCTCATGGCGGCATCGCGCTCGGCCTCGACCGCATAGTGGCGCTGGTCGCCGGCGAGTCGTCCATCCGGGACGTCATGGCGTTCCCCAAGACCGCCGCTGCGGTGGACCTGATGGCGCGTTCGCCGTCCACCGTAGACCGCCGCCAGCTCAGGGACCTCCATCTGGACGAGTAGCGGGCGCCACCGGCGCCGCTGTTTCGCCGCGTCCGCGACGCCCGCGGTTACTTGCGCGCACGGGGGCGGGCATGCTACTCATTGAGCAGGCGCACGCCACGGGTGGCGCGCTCAGGAGTCTGCGTATGGACTCCTAGGGGACGAACTGACACCTACGCCTGCCGCGACAGCGTCCGTCAAGATCCCGATTCCCGACGAGGGTCTGGAAACCCTTTTCGGCGCCAGGGACGAGAACCTCCGTCAGATCGAAGATCAGTTCGACGTCGAGATCTCGACGGCCGGCGCCGAGCTGGTGGTAGTCGGCGACGCGGAGGGGCTTGCCCGGACCGAGCGGGTCATCGATCACTTCACCGACCTGCTGCGCGAGGGGCACACCTTCTCGCGGGAAGATGTCCGCCGCGCCTCCGAGCTGGTGAGCGACGACGTGCAGATCGACCTGCGCGAGGTCTTTGTCCGCACGCCGGTGCAGGTGTCGAGCCAGCGCCACGTAAAGCCGCGCAATCTTGGGCAGCGGCGCTATCTCGACGCCATCGAGCGTCATGACCTGGTATTCGGTATCGGACCGGCGGGGACTGGGAAGACCTACCTCGCGATGGCGCAGGCGGTCGCCTACCTGGTGGCGAAGCGGGTGAGCCGAATCGTCCTGGCGCGTCCGGCGGTCGAAGCGGGGGAGAAGCTGGGGTTTCTGCCGGGCGACCTGCAGGAGAAGGTGAACCCGTACCTCCGACCGCTCTACGACGCGCTGTACGACATGCTTCCGGCCGAACGGGTGGAACGGTTGCTCGAACAGGGTGTCATCGAGATCGCGCCGCTTGCCTTCATGCGGGGGCGGACACTGAACGATGCGTTCGTCATCCTCGACGAAGCGCAGAACACCACGACCGAGCAGATGAAGATGTTCCTGACACGGCTCGGATACGGATCGAAGGCAGTGGTGACCGGCGACATCACGCAGATCGACCTGCCGCCCGGCCGCACGTCGGGCGTAAAGCAGGCGCTGCAGGTGTTGCGTAACGTCAGCGGCGTATCGATGATCTACTTTACCGAACGGGACGTGGTGCGGCACAGGCTGGTGCAGGTGATAGTCAGGGCGTACGAGGAACTGGCGCCGACTGAACGCGATGCCGCCGCCGCTTCGCCCGAGGCAAGATGACCGGCTCCGACCCCGACGCGGGTCCAGACCAACCCCCGCCACGCACGCTCAGGCTGCGCGTTACGATCACCGACGGTCGCGGACGCGTCCAGCGCGCCGACGGCCTCTGTAGCTGGCTCGTGGATATCGCGCCCCGCGCGGCGCGGGGCGAGGTTGCCATCGCCATGGTGGGCGACGCGAAGATGCGATCCCTCAACCGTCAGTTCCGGGGCGTCGATCGCCCTACCGATGTACTCGCGTTTCCCGCCGGCACGAACCGCCATCTGGGAGACGTCGTGATCGCGACCGGCGTTGCGCGACGTCAGGCGCGTGCGGCGGGGCACCCGTTCGGAACCGAGATCCGTGTCCTTGCCCTCCACGGCCTGCTCCATCTGCTCGGTTACGACCACGAACGTGACGACGGCCGTATGGCGCGCCTCGAACAGCGCCTACGACGACGCGGAGGGATCGCATGATCCCGGCCGCGCTCGCCCTCGTGCCGCTTCTGCTCTTCCTGCTCGGCTGCGCGTCGGTGTACGTCGGTACCGTCGAGGCGGCGTTCACGACGCTGATGCGTCTGCCGCTTCGGTTGGGCGCCGAGCGGCGCGGACGGCTCGACCGGCTCGGTTATCTGGACGATCCGCTCCGCCTGTTCGTCCCGGCCCGGCTGCTGCAAGGGCTGGTGATCGTTGCCGTGGCGCTGCTGGCGCTGGCCAGCACACCGCGCAACGTCGTGCCGGTGGTGGTCGTGGCGCCGGCCCTCGCTGCCTTCGTCCTGGTCTGCGCCCACCTGCTGCCGATGCTGATCGTTCGGCGCGACCCGGAAGGGGTGATCGAGGCGCTGCTACCGTCGTTCCACCTGGCGGTGTTGCTGCTCCGCCCGGTGACGCGGCCGCTGCTCCGCCTGGTGCGCGGGGCGGGGCAGAAGGGCAACGGCGTCATGCAACGGGGGAATGGCGCCGGGGAGGCGGACGACGCCGGGGACGACGCCGGGGACGACGGGAGCGTGCCGCTCGACGAGGAGGAAGAAGCGGAACGGGAACTGCTGCAGTCCGTGGTCGACTTCGGCGACACCTTGGTACGCGAGGTGATGACGCCGAGGCCCGATATCGTCGCCGTCCGGGCCGACACGACGCTCGACGAGTTGCGCCGCGTCTTCGTCGAGGAACGCTATTCGCGCCTTCCAGTCTACGAGGAGAATCTCGACCGGGTGCTCGGCTTTGTCTTTGTCAAGGATCTCGTCGCGCTCGCCGACACTCCGGGCAACGAGCGGGTGGTGAGTCGACTGCTCCGCCCCGCGTACGCCGTTCCGGAGACCAAGCGCGTCGCCGATCTGTTGCGCGAGCTTCAACGTGAGCAGGCGCAGATGGCTATCGTCCATGACGAATTCGGCGGCACGGCCGGCCTCGTTACGGTGGAGGACCTACTGGAAGAGATCGTCGGGGAGATCCGCGACGAGTACGACGTGGAGGCGGAGCCGATCGTCGATGAGGGGGCGGGTAGATTCGTCTTCGACGGGCGTGCCGGTTTCGACGATCTGTGCGAGCGGCTCGACGTGGCGATAGAAGCTGAGGGTTGTGAAACGGTCGCCGCCTACCTGGTGGCCAGGCTCGGCCGGGTGCCGCAGGTTGGGGAGTCGCTTGAGCTGGATGGGCTGATTGTCGATGTGCTCGACGGTGAGCGGCGCCGCGTCCATCGCGTCCGGTTGCGGCGGCAGGACTGCGGGGAGACCGACGCCCGCCACGACGCATGAAGGCGGGTTTCGTTTCTCTGATCGGCCGGCCGAACGCCGGGAAGTCGACGCTGCTGAACCGGCTGGTTGGCGCGAAGGTGGCGATAGTCTCCGACAAGCCCCAGACCACGCGGACGCGGATCCTGGGTATCAGGCACCGCACTGGTGATCGGGACACCGCGCGCAACGGCCAGATCGTCTTTGTCGACACGCCCGGCATTCACCGGCCGATGCACCGACTGAACGTCCGGATGGTCGATCAGGCGGTGGACACGATCGGCTGGGTCGACCTGCTGGTGGTGGTGCACGACGCCGCGTCGCGCACCGGCGCGGGCGACCGTTTCGTTCTCGATCTCCTCGACCGTGCGGAGGCACCGGTGATCCTGGCCCTCAACAAGATCGACGGCATTCCGAAGGTGGCGTTGCTCCCATTGATCGACTGGTTCCAGCGGCAGCAGGAGTTCGAGGCGATCATTCCGATCTCGGCTCTCGATGGAGACGGGGTCGACGACCTGGAGACGTTGCTTTGGGAGCGCCTGCCGCAAGGAGAACCTCTCTTTCCGGAGGACATGGTCACCGATCAGCCGGAACGGGTGATCGTTGCCGAGATGGTGCGGGAAAAGCTGTTGCGTCACACCCGCAACGAGTTGCCATTCTCGACCGCGGTGCTAGTCGACGGCTTCGAGGAAGCCCGCGTCGCGGCGGCCGCCGCACCCGGCAGTGACGGTAGCCGCGGCAGGGATCCAGGCGGGCTGCTGCGCCTCTATTGCTCCATCGTCGTCGACCGCGCGTCGCAGAAGCCGATAGTTATTGGTCGCAACGGCTCGCTCATCAAGCAGATCGGCACGGAAGCGAGGTGGGAGCTGGAGCGCTTCTTCGGGACCAGGGTCTACCTCGACCTCCACGTCCGGGTACGCGCCGGCTGGCGCGAGAACGACCGCATCCTGCGGGAACTCGGCATCGACCGCTAAGGCCTGACGGCTGTCTCCGGAGAGGTCTCGTGCTATGATCGCAAATTCTTGTGAACGACCTCGTGGGACAACGATCCGGGATCGGACTATTCGCAGACATCGTGGGGTCAGGCTGCCCTTCGGAACAGCACCATGCCGCCGCTCCGTCGCCTCGACGTCGTGCTCGACTCAGTCAAGCGACTGCAGCGGATTGGTGCGACTGCTAACCTCCTCAACCTCCTCCAGAAGCAGCATCCGGCCGACCTGGCCGAAGTGCTGACCGCGCTGTCGGACGCCAACCGCAGCGCCGCCTTCAACACCCTCGTCGAACACAACCGTCGCCTCGCGATGGAGGCGATGAGCGAAGTCGATCCGGAGGTGAGCGCAACCCTCCTGGTTGGTCGGACGCCGGCTGAGCTGGTATCGCTCTTCGAGGAACTGCCGAGCGACGACGCGGCGGCACTCATCAATCAACTTCCCGAGCCGGTGGCGTCGGAGGTGATCGAGCTGATGCGCCGCGCCGACGCGGGGGAGGCGCCCGACCTGCTGGCCTACGAGGATCAGACGGCCGGTCGGATCATGAACCCGGAAGTCTTCGCGCTGTCCGAGGATCTGACCGCGGGAGAGGCCATCAAGGCGCTGCAGCAGTCGCGCGAAGTCGAGATGGTCTTCTACCTTTACGTCGTCGACGAGCGGCGCCACCTGGTCGGCGTCGTCTCGCTCCGCCGCCTGTTGCTGGTCGCCCCCGAGACTCCCCTCAAGCGGATCATGACGTCGGAACTGATCAGCGCGCGGGTCGACACCGATCAGGAAGAAGTGGCCCTCGAGGTGGCCAACTACAACCTGCTCGCCATCCCGGTGGTGGACGACGAGAACAAGCTGGTGGGGATCATCACGGTGGATGACGTCATCGACGTCATCAAGGACGAGGCGACCGAGGACATCCTCCGGCTCGCCGGCGTGTCGGTCGACGAGCACATCGCCACGTCGCCCTGGGAGGCATGGCGAAAGCGGCTGCCCTGGCTTGGGATCAACCTGGTCGCGGCTACCCTCGGCGCCCTCGTGATCCGTCAGTTCCAGGCGACGATCGAGCAGGTCGTGGCGCTGGCCGCGCTGATGACGGTAGTGGCAAGCGTCAGCGGCAACGCCGCGATCCAGACCCTGACGGTGATCGTCCGCGGTCTCGCAATCGGTGAGCTCGCCTGGAGCAACGCGCGCCGCGTGCTGGGGAAGGAAGTGCTGGTCGGGATCGCCAATGGCCTGCTGCTCGGCCTCGCCGGCTCGGTCATCGCCTGGCTCGTCTTCGGCAACCCCTACGTCGGCGCGATCCTGGCGGGCGCGATGGTGATCAACCTGTTGGTCGCCGCGATCGCCGCCACCTTGATCCCGCTCGCCCTCCGCGCGTTGAAGTTCGACCCGGCGCTGGCGTCGGCCGTCTTCATCACGACGATGACCGACATGTTCGGGTTCTTTGCCTTCCTCGGTCTCGCCACCGCTTTCCTCCCGTACCTGCAGCGCGGCCTCTGATCGTCGGTCGGGTCGGACGCCTGCAGCCGGTTCGCCGAGTTGCGAGAAACACGGCGGTAGCGTAGGGGCCGTAGAATGCACTCGTTCAAGGAGGTTCCGGACGATGGCATACCGCCACGCAGACTTCGATGGCAGACGGACGCTGCGTCGCGGCGCGCTGGCGGTCGCACTGGCGACTGGCGCCGTCGGGGCAGGTCTGCTCGCGGCCGAGTTGCACGACGAAACGGTCGCGGCATGGGATCTCTATATCGCGGCCGCAGAGAAGCGCATAGCCGCCGAGTTCGACGACGGCGAACGCTTCCTGGTCCTGGATTTCCACGAGGAGGCCGCGAAGCTGCGCAGTGAGGTGCTGGCCGGCCGGGTGGTCATCGAACGGCTGGAGACGCTCGACGAGCGGGGCGAGCGGATCAAGGTGCCGGGGGGCGCCATCAACCACTGGCTGGGCGCCATTCTGGTATCGAACGCGACACTGAACGACGTGCTCGACGGCCTGCAGTTCGACATTCCGCCGCACGAGCTGCAGGAGGACGTCCTCGAATCGCGCGTCCTCGCACGCGACGGCGACACGTTAGAGCTCTATACGAAGGTACAGGTGGATGCTCCGCTGGCATCGGCGCAGTTCAACATCGAACAAACGGTGGAATACGTGCGTCCGGGGGGCGACCGGGCCTGGAGCCGGATCGAGGCGACGCGGATCGCTGAGCTCGACGAACCCGGATCCCCGAACGAGCGCGAGAAGCCGATCGGCAACGACAGCGGCTTCCTCTAGTCTAGCGGATGAAGCTGTACTGGCGTTACTTGCAGGTCGACGGCGGCGTGCTGGTCGAAGTTGAGCAGCTGACGCTTAGCCGGTCCATTCCTGCCCTTGCGCGCTGGGTTCTTTCGCCGATCATCAACGGGGCGCCACGCGCCGCCTTGTCGGACACGCTGGAGGCGATCGTGAAGCATCTCGGAACGGGCGTCCCCGCTGACGTGCCATGATCGGTGCTCCGGCGCCGCGGCGCCCGCCGTCGTAGCAAGAGGCCCGTCCTACTGCACCACCAGGTCCTTGCGGGTCGTTTGAGACCCACAGGTCTCGAACCAGTCGATGCCCTCGCAGACCAAATCGAACTTCAGCGCGTACTGCCCCGGGGCCTGGGGCGCCGTAATCTGAATGGGCACGTCGACGCGCGTGCCGGACGCGACGTTGCCGGGTAGCCACGCCCGCGCATAATCGCGCTCGAGCAGCGTGCCATCGGCCCTGCACAACTGCACCCCCAGCCGCACCAGGCGGCGGCCGTAGCTGGCGGTGGCGGGAAACGGCCGCGATGAGAGGTTCTCGACGGTCGTGTGCAGCGCGAGCGGCTGGCCGACCCGCGCCGTCAGTGCCTCGGTCGACGGCGCGCGCACGTCGATGCGCGCGCGCGGCGTCGCCCCCGGAATGGCGTTGCCGAGATTGTTGTTGTCCCAGATCTCGTGCCGGATCGACTGGTAGTCGGGCGTCCCCGGCGCGAACCGCCGTGAGAACGAATCCTCAGGATGATCGGTGATCTCCCAGCACAGCCGGTCGACGCCAATCTCGTCCGCCAGCTTGCGCGCCAGGCTCATCTCCTCGTCGTTGTCGTTCCACGTGAAGAGGATGTACCGCCAGTTGATGAACGGCAGGTCCCGGCCAGCTTCACGCTTGGCCTCGACGAGCGTCCGCAGGTTCCGCAGCCCGGTCTCGAGATCGCCGCGCTGCCGGTATCGCGCGTAGCTCTCCTGTCGCGCGCCGTCGATCGAGAACGTCACCTCGTCGATCCCCGACCGCGCGAAGCGCTGCAGCTTCTCGTCGGTGAACACGAGGCCGTTCGTGCTGGTGTACAGATAAATGTGAGGGAAGTGGCCCTTGATGTACTCGCACATCTCCACCGCGCGCTTGTGGAGAAACGCCTCGCCGTAGTTGAAGAAATCGATGCGCCCGAGCGACGGCCCAGCCTCGTCGACGACGCGCTTGAAGAGGTCGTAGTCGAGCATCCCGGTTTGCCGGGTTCGCGTGATGCCGGTTTCCGGCGCGCAGCAGGCCTGGAAGCACGAGATGTTGCATGCGGCCGTGCACTCGATGTACAGCCGAAACGGCAGTGGGGCGACGCTGGTGTCGCGCACGACCGGGGCCTCGTCGTCGCCGAGCGGCAGCTTCAGCGGACAGTCACCGCAGAACTTGGATCCCCCGCCGTTGATCTCTTCCCGCAGCTTCCGGATCGTGTCCCCGGTCCATACCTCGCCGAGCGTCTGGTTGCGCACGTCGCCCAGCACGCGCTTGGCGTACGGGTCAGCGCAGCCGCAGACGACCCGGCCGTCGCACAGCATGACGAGCGTTTCCCAGGGCCACGAGCAGGTGAAGCGGGTCGCGAGATGATTCAGTGACATCGCACGCCGATTATCCGGGCCTCCTCTCCGTTGTCCAAGGGTAGGGTACTGCGTACGGCTTGCGCTTTCGCGGAAGCTCCGGCCCGCGAGCTTGCGGATGGCGGCCGGGTTCGGCCGGTTCTTCCCCAGCGAGCGACCTGTCGTGTTCCGGTGAGAGGTCTGGTGCGTCCAGCCATGCCTCCCACTCCGGGCATGGTGGAGCAGGACGTCAAGTTTTTAAGCAAGAAACCTACATCGTGAGCGTCAGCCGCCGGCTACCGCATGGAGGACCTTCAGGGACTTGAGATGCTTCTCGAGGTGAGTGGTGATAAGAGCCTGGTGGGCAGCCGCCAGTTCGCGTTCGGCCGCCGGCGGGAGTGACGCCTCATCGAGCCTGGCGGGGGGCAGCTCCCGCGCGGACTGGAGGAATGCGAACGCGGCCGGCGAGAACACCAGGCCGCGCTCTGAGGGTTCGCAGCTTCGGCAGATGAACCCACCGTCGGCCGGGTCGAGCCTGGCGCCGTCGTCGAGCGCGCGGCGGCACCGGCTGCATCCGCGGATCGACGGGTACACGCCCTGCAGGCGGAGGAGCCAGTACTCGAAATAACGTGCCAGGCGCTCGACCGGCGCGCCGACGGTTAGTGCCTCGACAACCGCCGCGCCGAGGCGGAACAGCCGTTCGTTCGGATCTGCCTCCGGCGCCCATTCGTCAATCAGCTCGGCGAAGTAACCGACATGCGCCAGTCCCTCGGCGCTCGGTGCGGCGAGGGGCGAGCGGACGGGCTCGACGTACCGGAGGCGCACTAGCTCGCGCTGCTCCCGCTCGAAGTACGCAACGCGTCCGAGCGTCAACGGTTCGAGCGCGCCCGCGTACGGAGAGCGTGGCCGCCGGGCCCCGCGCGCTACGCCGCGACGCTTACCCCGGTCGGCGGTCAGGAAGACCACGATCCGATCCGTCTCCCCCAGCTTGTAGGTCCGAAGAATCAGTGCGTCCGCAGTGTGGAGCGGCATGCAGTCATCCGGCATGGTAGCGTAAAGGCGTCCCGGATGCCGGCAAAGGGTGCAGCAACGAGCGGGTGGTCGTCGCGGCGTGCGGCGGCGATGGTGACGATTGCCGTGGCGGCAGGCCTGCTGACAGGTGCGTCGCCTGCGGCGGCGCAGGTACCCGACGGCGAATGGCATGCATTCGGTCGGGATGCGGCGAACACGAAGTACTCGCCGCTCGATCAGATCACCGCCGACAACTTTCTCGACCTGGAGGTGGCATGGCGCTGGACGTCGCTCTCGCGGGCGGTCACTGAAGCGAACGACCAGCTCCGGCCGAACGGCTACAAGGGGACGCCCCTCGTCGTGGACGGGATGATCTACGCGATCACCGCGCTCGGCCAGGTGGCGGCGCTCGATGCGGGCACCGGCGAAGAGATGTGGACCTACGACCCGCGGATCTACGACCGGATGGAACGGCCGCCCAACATGGGCTGGCGTCACCGGGGCGTGTCGTACTGGAAGGACCCGGAAAGCGATGACGCCCGCATCATCTTCTCGAATCACGACCTCCGCCTGGTTGCGCTCAACGCGAAGACGGGCGAGATGTACTCTGACTTCGGGGCCGGCGGCTTCGTCGATCTCCGGGAGGGGCTCGGGCGCGAGATAGATCAGACGCGGATGACCTACTCCTCGCCGGTCGCCATCGCGGGCGACACCGTGATTGTCGGCAGCATCGTGCAGGACACCTTCATCACGCGGCGCGAAGCGTCGCCCGGGCATGTCCGCGCCTACGACATGCGGACCGGTGAAATGACGTGGATCTTCCACACGATCCCGCAGGGGGACGAGTTCGGCGTTGACTCGTGGCAGAACGAGTCGTGGCGCTATAGCGGACACTCGAACGTCTGGTCCTACATGGCGGTCGATGAGGAGCTGGGGCTGGTGTACCTCCCGACCGGGACGCCGTCGAACGACTGGTACGGCGGAATGCGTCCCGGCAACAACCTGTTCGCCGAAAGCATCGTTGCGGTCGACATCGAGACCGGCCAGCGCGAGTGGCACTTCCAGGCGATCCACCACGGATTGTGGGACTGGGACTTCCCGACAGGCCCGAACCTGATCGACATCACCGTCGATGGCCGTCCGATAAGGGCGATCGCGCAGGTGAGCAAGCAGGGGTTCACGTACGTCTTTGACCGGGTGACAGGCGATCCGGTCTGGCCGATCGAGGAGCGGCCGGTGCCACAGGGCAAGGTACCCGGGGAGTGGTACTCGCCGACGCAGCCGTTCCCGACGAAGCCGCCTCCGTTCGACAGGCAGGGGATCACGATCGACGACCTGATCGACTTCACACCGGAGTTGCGCGAGGAAGCGCTCGAGATCGTCAACGCGCGCGCCCGCCTCGGACCCATCTTCTCGCCACCCGTGCCGCGCGGCGCCGAGAAGCCGTTCATTCAGGTGCCGGGCGCCGGGGGCGGCGCGAACTGGCAGGGGGCGGCGGTCGACCCGGAGACCGGGATGCTCTACGTCTCGTCGTCGTCGACGCTGATCGTCGTCGAGGTGATTCCCTACGACCCGCCGGCGACCATCGGCTACTTCACCGACCCGTGGGGCTACGGGCTGTCCGGCCCCCAGGGGCTGCCCCTCTTCAAGCCGCCCTACAAGCGGGTGACGGCGATAGATCTGAACCGTGGCGAGCATGCCTGGCAGGTGCCTCATGGCGACGGGCCGCGCAACCACCCGGCAATTGCGCACCTCGATCCGGGCCCGCTCGGCGGCGGTGGCGGAATCAGTTCCGGACCGCTGGTGACGGCGACACTGCTGATCATGAACCATGGCGCGCGGGATGTCGCGGAGGGTGCGTCCAGCTCGCGCGCTATCAGCGCGTACGACAAGGCGACCGGAGAGCACCTCGGATCAATCCCGATGCCGGCGTCGCCCGGCGCGAACCCGGTGACTTACCTCCATGACGGGAAGCAGTACCTGCTGGTCGGCGTCGGGACGGGCGGCGACGACTCGGAGCTGATCGCACTGACGTTGCCGTAGCGTCGCCGTTCGCTATGACCCTTCAGGATCTGATTCTCAGGCTGTCCAGTTTCTGGTCCGATCGCGGCTGCCTGATCCAGCAGCCTCTCGACATCGAGGTGGGCGCCGGGACGATGCACCCGGAGACCTTCCTGCGCGTCATCGGTCCCCGGCACTGGAACGTCGCCTACGTGCAGCCGTCGCGCCGGCCGGCCGACGGGCGCTTCGGTGAGAACCCGAACCGGCTCTTCAAGCACCATCAGTTCCAGGTGATCCTGAAGCCGTCGCCCGACGACGCGCAGCGCGTCTATCTCGACAGCCTCGAGGCGTGCGGCATCGATCCGGCCCGCCACGACATCCGCTTCGAGGAGGACAACTGGGAATCGCCGACGCTGGGGGCGTGGGGCATCGGCTGGCAGGTGTTGCTGGACGGACTGGAGATCACGCAGTTCACCTATTTCCAGCAGGCGGGCGGCATGGACCTTGCCCCGATCTCGGTCGAGCTGACTTACGGTCTCGAACGGATCGCGATGCACCTGCAGGGTGTGGACGACGTGTACGACCTCGCCTGGGCGCCCGGCGTCTCCTACCGGGAGGTGCGGCATCGCGAGGAAGTGGAACAGTCGAAGTACGCCTTCGGCCAGGTCGACCTGCCGGCCGGCGCGTTCGGGCGGATGCACCGCGACCTGTTTGACCGTTACTACACGCTGGGCGAGCGACTGCTGGCATCGGGCCTGACGCTGCCGGCGCTCGACCACTGCCTGAAGTGTTCGCACGCCTTCAACCTGCTCGACGCAAGCGGCAGCATCGGCGTGACCGAGCGGGCTGCCTACATCCTGCGCGTCCGGAAGCTGGCCGTCGCCATTGCCGAGGGGCACGCCGAGTGGGAGCGCAGCCAGGCGGCCGGGCTGGCGGTGGCGAAGGCGGCGGACGCATGAGCATCGAGTACCGCGAGCTGCTCCTCGAAATCGGCTGCGAGGAGATGCCGGCGAGCTGGATTCCCGGCATCGAGGCACAGCTCGCCGACCGGTTGACGGCGCGCCTGGACGAGGTACGGATCGAGCGCCGGACGCCGGTCCGAACGTTCGTCGCTCCCCGCCGGCTCGTGGCCACCGTGGCCGAGCTGGCCGACCGGCAGTCCGACCTGGAAGAAACGGTCACGGGCCCGCCGATCAGGGCCGCCTTCGACGCCGCCGGCGAGCCGACCCCGGCCGCCCTCGGCTTCGCCCGCAAGCAGGGGGTGGACGTCGCGGCGCTGGAGCGCGTGGAGACCCCGAAGGGGGAGTACCTCGCCTGCCGCCGCCGGCAGGCGGGCCACCCCACGTCATCCGTGTTGGGCGGCGTTCTTGCCGCCACGCTGCGCGACTTGGCGTTTCCGAAGGCGATGCGCTGGGACGCGATCCTCGACGACGGGCGAGGCGAGTTTCTCTTCGGCCGGCCCATTCGATGGCTCGTCTTCCTGTACGCCTCCCGCGTGGTGCCGTTCGAGATCGGCCGGACCCCGGGCGCCGAGGCACCCGGCGTGGCGCCGGTCCAGTCCGGGACGGTCACCTACGGGCACCGATTCTTTGCGAGGCAGGGAGTGCCGGGAGCGCCGATTGAGGTTGCGTCGTTTGCCGACTACTGCGAACGGTTGGCCGATGCCCGCGTGCTGATCGATCGGGAGGACCGGCGCGCCCGCGTCACCCGCGAACTGGAGGCGGGCGCGGCCGGGGTCGGCGGGCGGGTGGCGACGCTCGACGAGCAGTCGGCGCTCCACGCGGAGGTGCCCGATCTCGTTGAGTATCCGGCCGTGGTGTCCGGAGCCTTTCCCGGCGAGTTCCTCACCCTGCCGGACGAGGTGCTCGCGACCACTATGGTCCACCATCAGCACTACTTCCCGGTCGTCGACGAGCAGGGGCGGCTGTCGGCCCACTTTCTCGCGGTGACCAATACGCCGGGCGACGACCCGGCCCGCAACGAGCGAATCGCCCGCAACGCGGAGCGGGTGCTGGTGGCGCGGCTGCGCGATGCGCGGTTCTTCTGGGACGCGGACCGGGCGCAGCGCCTTGAGGATCGGCTCGACCGGCTCGACACCCTGCTGTTCCACAGGGCGCTCGGCAGCTACCGGGGCAAGTCGGAGCGGGTGGCGGAGCTCGCCGAGCGGATCGCGGGGGACGTGCTTGGCCGGGCTGACGCCGCCGGCGCGGCGCGGCGGGCGGCGGTGCTCTGCAAGGCCGACCTGGCCACCGACATGGTAGGGGAGTTCCCGGAACTTCAGGGCGTAATGGGTGGCGTCTACGCGCGCGAGCAGGGCGAGCCGGAGGCGGTCTGGAAAGCCATCTACCATCACTATCTGCCGATCGGCACCGGCGCCGACGACCCGCCGTCGCGGGACGCGCTCGGCACGGCGGCGGTGACCTGGGCGGCGGTGGCGCTCGCCGACAAGCTGGACACCGTCGTCGGCTTCTTCGGCGCCGGGGAGAAGCCGACCGGGTCGCGCGACCCGCTGGGCATCCGCCGCCAGGCGCAGGGGATGCTGCGTATCCTGATCGACCTGCCCGAGCTGACGGGCCTCGACGCCCGCGTGTCGGTCGGAGCCCTGCTCGCGCTCGCGCGCGGCGTTCACGACGCGGCTCCGGACGATGCAGCGGCGCGGCTGACGGCGTTCCTGCTCGACCGGCTGCGTTACCTGCTCGAAGAGCGCGGATTCGACCGTCGCAACGTACGCGCCGTGACCCACCAACCGCTCGACCGGATCAGGCCCCTGGACGCGCGCGGCAAGCTGGAAGTGCTGCCGGAACTCACCGACACGGCGGATTTCCGTACACTGGCGACGCTCTTCAAGCGGGTCAAGAACATCGCGCGGGAGCTACCGGAGGGCGAAGCACAGGCGGAGACCGTGGGCTCGTCCGCCGAGCCGTTCGAGACCATGCTCACGGAGCCGGCCGAGCGGGCGCTGCTCGCGGAACTCACCGCGCGCCGGTCGGTGATCGATGCCGCCGTGGAGACCGGCGCCGGATTCCGGGAGGCATTCGCGGAAGCCGGGCGGATCGGCCCCGCCGTCGACCGCTTCTTCACCGAGGTGTTCGTCATGGCCGACGACCCGACGCTGCGGCGTGCCCGCCTGCGCCTCATGCAAAAGGTCGAGCGGGTCATCCTCCAGCTTGCCGACGTATCCGAGATCGTGCGGGAGGCGTAGCCCGTTGCGGGTCGAGTCTGCGCGAAACGTTCAGGTTCCTCCCAGGCTCTCGATCCGCTGCTTCCACGGCGAGCGGGCGACCCGCTTGAGGAACGCGCGATCGGCGGTGACCATGCGCGTCTGCTCACTCTCGGCCAGCGCCAGGTACAGGCAGTCGTAGACCGGGTGGTTCAGCGCGATTGCCATCGCGAACGCGGCTTCATGCAACCGTTCCGATGGCGCGAGCGAATCGAACCAGTGCGGCAACGCCTTCAGAAACGCCTGCGCCTGTGCCTGCGGCACGGCTGGACTCCGTGCCCGCCGCCACGCGACGTTCGCGCACTCGGCGAGAATCATGTCGGGGGCTGTAAAGACGGTGTTCGAGGTTGCCAAACTGCGCGCCTCGACCGAGAGCGGTTCCTCGAAGAACCACTTGCAGGCGACGCTAGCGTCGATCACGAGCGTCATCGGCGTTCGCGATCCTCGCGCAGCAGTGACACGCTGTCTTCCAGCGGACCGGCACTCATGGCTCGGATTCGGTCCGCCTCGGCCACCAGTTCCGTTCGGTCGGGACGGGCCGCGCGTGCGAGGAGCAGCCGGAGCTCGCGTTCCAGGGACCTGTTGTTTCGCCGTGCCTTCTGTTTCAGTGCCGACACAACGTCCGCGTCCAGGTTCCGCACGATCACCTGTGAATTTCCGCTGGCGCCGGACGGCGCGCCCCGGTTCGTGTCATCGACCCTGACAAACCGGACCTGCTTCTTGAGCAGATCGGGTTTTCCGTCCGTTTCCCAGCCGGCGCGCAGCCAACTCAAGGCCTGGGTGTGGGTCTTGTCGTTGGCCCACCACTGCGTGTAGCTCTCACGGTCTCTCGCGGTGGGTGGCAGCGATGCGCCGATGATTCCTTCCACCTCCGAGAACGTAAGCAGGCAGAACCCGACAGCACATCGCTCTACCGACTCGCAGCCCCTTGCCCGATGCGCGATGACGCAAGACGCCCGGTCCTGGGATGTTAAGTTATGATACTATTAGTGAGTATCTTAAATAAATATCCATGACTGCCATCTCACTAAAGCTTCCGGAGCAGTTGCTTGCGGCGTCCGGCGAATGCGCCGCGGCGCTGCACGTGTCCCGAGCCGAGTACGTCCGGCGGGCGCTCGAGCGCATGAACCGCGATACCCGTGCACGCCTGCGGGCGGACCGGCTCCGGGCCGCGTCCCGCCGCGTACTAGCGGACAGCATGCGCATCAATGCCGAATTCGACGCCATCGAACGGGACGTCGATGCCTGATCGCGGTGAGGTCTGGGTCGCGGACCTGAGTCCGCAGCGGGGAACCGAACCCGGAAAGACCCGGCCGGTGTTGATTGTGCAGGCGCAGGCGCTGCTCGACGCGGGGCATCCCTCGACCCTCGTCGCGCCGCTGACGACACGTCTGGTGGATGAAGCCGAACCGCTCCGGATCAGGATCCCCGCCGCCGAGGATCTGGAGAGGGAATCGGACGCGTTGATCGATCAGCTCCGGGCCATCGACAACCGGCGGCTGATTCGGGGCCCCTTGGCGCGGGTACGGCCGCGCGTCATGGCGAGGGTGGGGCAGGCCCTGCTGGACGTTCTGGACCTCGCCGAGGACTGACCGGAGACTGGTCTACGCGGCTCTGACCGAGCGGATCGGAGTCGGGAGACACGTCCCGCGATCAGCGGAGGATGTCGCTCTCCCCGGCAATCTGAATGATCGTCTCGGCGTCCTCGGCGCGCAGGAACCGCTGCTCGATCAAGGCTGCCGTCGCCTCGCTGACGGCGTCGACGAACCCCGCGTGGTCGCCGTAGCGCTCCTCCAGTGAGGGGCGTGGGTCGCCGTTCGCGACGCGTTCGGCCTCGGTCTCCGCGAACGGGAAGAAGGCGCCACTGAGGCCGCACAGGTCCTTGCCCCGCGGCCCGGGAGCGCGCAGGTTCCAGCCGGCGTTGGTTCCTACCGGCGCCCGGATATCCACCGTCCGGATCCCGACGGTGTCGATCCCCTCCGCGTCAGGTTTCGGCACCAACACCTGGTACTGCCCGCGGCGGATCGGGGGCATCTCCGTGACGTAGCCACCGGCCGGGCCGAACGCCGGGCCGTAGTCGAGCCACGCGAGCTCGTTCACCACGCTGGGGTGGGTCACGCCGGGAATTGCCGGAAACGCCTCGGCCGCTTCCGCCACAGTCACGAGTGACCCGTCCTGCGCGCTCGGGTAGACGCTGGATGGCGGCTCGACGCCCTGATCGGCCCACGCGTCGAGCGCCACGAGCAGTGCCCGCAACAGCGGCGCGTAGCTGAAGTTGCCGTTGACGGGATACGCGCACGTGCCGGTGTTGGTGGGACGGGCGGCGACGCCGCTCGCCCCGACGTGGGAGTGGTTCGCGACGGAGTAGAGCCGGACGCTGTCGGGAATCGGCACCGGCTCGCCGCGGCCGTCGTGCATATTCAACGAGGCGTTCATCTGCCAGAACTCGTTGGCGGTGTCGATGTGGAAGACGAGCGGGTCGGTCGCGGGCCGCTTCAGAATCCCGTCGCGGATGCCGGAGATCGGGTCGGTGGTGACCGCATAGGTGAGCGGCGGATACGAGTACGACGTGAAGTCGGGATGCTGATCCTGCCGGGAGTAGACGTTCGGGTCCGCGAACTCGACGTTGGCCATCAGGCGGTGCGTGCCGGGGATGAGGATGCGGACCGCGTCGAACACCTGCCGGTCCGCCTCGTCCGCGTTGAAGCCCAAGTAGAGGAAGTCGCGCAGGTACATCCCGGTCGACGAAGTGCCGAAGCCGTAGGCGCGGCGGATCCCGACGGTCGATGCGTTCTCGGCCAGCGGATTGGGGTTGCCGGCGTCGTCGGCCGTCGCGTAGCGCAGGAACGAAGCGAGGTCGCGGGTGACGGCGTAGCCGAGGCCCATCACCCACGGGCCGGTGGCCGGGTAGGTAAGCTCATAGACCCTTGCCGGATCGAAGCCGTCGAACAGGCAGACGTCGGTAGCGGTCGGCTCCAGTGACAGCCGTCCGGTCTCGCACCGCCCGAACGCCCAGCGGTCGGGCGCAACCGGGACGCGCGCGCCGGCGATGCCGTCGCCAACGGTCAGCAGCGACCGGGTCGTGTCGGTGTCGGCCGTCGCGTAGCTGACGAAGCGGCTGTTCCCCTTGAGCGGCAGCGTATAGCCGTCACTGGAGTACTGGATGCGGATGCGCGAGACGACCGGTTCGCCGTCCGGCTCCAGGGCCACCGGCAGCTCTGCTCCCAGCCGGGTCTCGGTGGTGATGATGTCGCCCGCCCAGCCCGCGTCGACGAACGTGTAGCCGAGCTCGAACATCAACCCGTCGTCCGCGTCCGGCGGCGCGCCGGGCGCGGGCCGCGGGAAGGCGTGGAAGGTCAGCTCGATCGGGTTGCCGCGGTTATTGATGCCGTAGAGGATCTTGCGGTTGCCGCGCGCCGGGTCGGCCGGGCGGACGATGACGAACGGCGCGCGGAACGCGACGAGGCCGTCCGCGGTGCGGGGCGCCTTGTCGAGGTTGACGATGACCGCGTTGTGGGGATCGTCTGGGTCCACCTCCATGTGGACCGTCCCCTCGACCCGTTCGAAGGCGCCGTGCTCGCCGAACGACCGGCCGCCGGCGTAGGGGGTCGTCCGCTCGACCTCGATTCGCACCACCCGGGCGCCCGCCTCCAGCGGTGTGAGCATCAGAACCAGCAACGTCGCCGCCAGGAACCTGCCTCTTGCCTGCACCGGTCGCCTCCTCTCGTCCGCCCGCTGCCGACGTGCGGGCGGAAAATCCGTACCACAGTACAGGAACCCGCGCGAGGGAAACGGTATCCTGCCTCACATGAAGCCGAACAGCGGCGGGAAGGCGACGACGACGAACGCGCCCCACACCGCGTAGACGGGCAGGTAGCCGGTCTGCCAGCGCTCCAGGGCGGAGAACGGGGCGCGGCCAGCCAGGAAGCGCGCGTACAGCCAGGCCGACCAGGCCAGGTTGATCAGCAGGATCAGGTTCTCGCCGAGCGCGGCCACGCGGTTGGGCGTGAAGCCGAACTCCGTGATGCGCGCGGCGATGGCCGCCAGCGCCAGCGCATCGACCAGGAGTGCGCTGACGACCAGCAGCAGCTGTAGTCGATCGAACGCGGTGGGCGCGGCGTCGGGCTCACGCGCCGACACGGCGTAGAGCACGAGGCCCACGACGACTACCAACAGCAGGTCGAAGGCGATGAGCACCTCGCGCTGCACGTCGATGGGGTTGCCGGTCCACGCCATCGTGCCCAGGAACGCTAGCAGCAGCAGGGTGAACAGGGGGGTGAACAGGTGCGTCAGCACGGGCGCCATGTTCTCGATCACACTCTGCTTGGCTTCCACGAGCCAGGAGCCCACCACTACCGCGCCTGCCGCACCGCACGGGATCATCCAACTCTGGGCCAGCCACTCGGCGTCGACGTCGATGGCGGCGAACATCATCAGCGTGAAACCGATGAGCACGCCGCCGCCAATCGCGATGAGCACGTAGTAAATGAACAGCTCGCCAGAGAAGCGCACGAAGTCCATCCGCCCGGAGCCCGCCCACCAGCGCCCTCCAACGTACGCGACCCCGACGACCAGCCACAGCGCAATCGGCAGGTGCAGGACCATCAGCAATCCGGTATCGCTGCGGCCGGTGAATGGGTACGCGTTGGCCACGACGGCTGCCGTGGCGAACGGCACGGCCAGCCATGCGGCTCGCGGCAGGTGGAACGTCCTCTTCCAGGCGAAGTAGCCCGCGAGCAGCGGCAGCACGAAGAAGGTCGCGTTGCGGGGGTAGAACACATTGGGCTCGTCGTCGACGACGAACGGCTGACCGAACAACGCGGGCAGCTTGATGGCGATGCCCGCTGCCACTGCGAGACACACGACCACGAGCCCCTCGATGTGCCCCGTCGCGTCCGCATCGCCCGGGTCATCGGGCGCGACGACCAGCTGCTTCCACAACCGCTCGGAGTGCTCGCGCGCGAACTCGCGTGACACGGCATCGAGGTTGCCCATCCGCTTGACAGCCACCAGGAACGCTTCGTCGGCTGCGAGGCCGGTGGCGCGGAGCGCCGCAACCAGATCGCGCAGATGGTCTTCGAGCTCCTCGACATCGGACTCCCGGATCGCCGGTCGGCGGCGCAGCCACGACCGCCACTCGGTGACTTGTCGTTCCAGCGTTTCGTCCTGCGTCACCATGTCGGTTCCAGTCCCCATCCTGGTAGCGCCTGTCCGTGGTCGGGGGCCACAGAGAACTCCATCCAGATGCCGCGCAGCGTGGCGTCCACCACCTGCCAGTGCCGCCGCTGGGTCGCCAGGTGCGCCCGTCCCGCCTTCGTGATGCTGTAGTAGCGGCGCCGCCGGCCGCTCTCCGCGGTCGCCCAGCGCGCCTTGAGGTAGGTGAGCCGCTCCAGCCGGTGCAGCACGGGGTAGAGCATTCCGTCCGTCCACTGGAGTTGTCCGCCGGAGAGCGCGCCGACCCGCTTGATGATCGCGTAGCCGTAGCTGTCGCCCTCGGCCAGGATCGCCAGCACGAGCGGCGCGGCCGAGGCGGCTACCAGATCCTTGCTGATGTTCATCGTCGTGCCCTGAGTTCGTCGGAACGCAAGCCCGACATATACATAGCATAACAATGCATAACTGCTCAAGGGACAACTGCGAGCGCCGGGATCCTTGAGGGTTGCGGGGACGTCGATGCCCGATCGCGGCGAGGTCCGGGTCGCGGACCCGTTTCCCGGAAGGTTGGCCCTAAGCGGCCCTGACCCACCGGATGAGGGTCCTGACGTCCGGCGGCTTGCCGTACATCAGCAATCCGATCCTGAATACCTTGGCGGCGACCCACACCGCCGCGACCACCGAGGCGAGGCCGGTGCCGATCGAAAGCCACACTTCCCACCATGGCGGCGGCTGGCTCGACGCCATCCGGATGAGCATCGCGAAGGTGTTGATGGGCGGGAGATGGCTGGTCACGATGGCGATCATCGAGTCCGGGTTGCGGGAGACGGCCGGCCAGAGGAACCAGGGGACCATGATGACCAGCATCAGGGGCATCTGCAGCGACTGCGCCTCCGTCATGTCGTTGACCGCCGCGCCCACCGCCAGCATCAGCGAACCGATCACGAAGAAGGCGATCAGGAAGAAGATCAGCAGGTAGAGAATCAGCCACGGGTCCAGCAGGCCGAACATCGAGAAGGACCAGAGCGCGACGAGGCCGAGTCCTACGTAGAACCCGATCATGACCAGGCTGATCGCGACCGCGCCGAGCAGCTTGCCGGCCATCAGCTCCATGGGTGAGACGGCCGACAGGAGCACTTCCACCACGCGGGTCGACTTTTCCTCGATGGTCGAGGTCAGCATGGTCTGGCCGCCGGCCATGATCCCCATGAACAGCAGGACCATGAATGCCAGGGGCAGCAGCCGATTGAATCCGCGGACGGTCTCGCGCTCGTCCTCGGGACCGACGGTCGTCGCCGACTGCCGCGGTACCTGGAACAGGGCGTCGAGCGCGGCCCGGTCCAGCGAGCGGGCCGCGGCGCGCGCTTCCACGATCGCGTCCCGGACGCTGCGGTGGATGAACGAGAGGTCACGGTCGTCGAGGCCGGGCGGCACGTAGAGGTCGTACGCGCCGAGCTCCCCGCCGGGCCCGGCCGCCTCCACCGCGTCGCCGTGAATCACGATGAGCGCCGTGTGGCGCGGCCCGTCCGTTTCTTCGTTGAGCCAGCCCTTCGCCGCGTCAACGTCGGCGTCCGCGGGGAGCGCCGACAGGCGGACATTCGGCGCGGGGCCGAGCGCCTCTTCCATCGACCCCTGCACGGCCGTCTCGGCCATCTGCCGCACCACTTGCGGGGCTTCGTCGAGACCCCGGCGGAATTCGTCCATCCTGCGCCGGGCGACAACCTCCGGATCGAGCGCGGCGGCCATCTCCGAATAGACGACGCCGGTCGGATCGATGACGGCGTACTCGCCTTCGATCCGATAGGCGTTGTCGTTGAAGAGGCGCGGGGCCAGGAGTGCCACGGACGCGCCGATGGCCGGCGTTATGAGCAGCCCGATGATGAAGCCCTTGGTGGCTACCGTCGCCAGGAAGTCCCGGAAGGCGACGTGCAGGATGCGCCTCATGCGGTTACCCCCTCTGTCGCGGTCTCCCGGAGGGCCGCGCGCAGGCGCTCGGCTTCGGTCGCGGCGGCGCCGCCCGCGACCAACTCGATGAACACGTCTTCGAGCCGCGGACGCGAGAGTTCGATGCGGGCGGCCGGCGTCGTGTCCATGATGCGGCGCATCGCGGCGGCCGGATCGGTACCGGCGCGCAGGAGTATCTCCAGCCCGCCGCCCTCCGTCCCGATGCGTTCGACGCCGGGGATCGAAGCCAATCCGGTCGTGTCGGCTTTGGGATCGAGCGGCTCGAACAGGATCGTGCGCGGATCGTAGCGGCTGCGGATGTCGCTGAGATCGGCATCCAGCACCTTGCGGCCCTCGTGCACCATGATGACGTGTTCGCAGATCTCCTCGGCCTGCGGCATTACGTGCGTCGAGAAGAGTACGGTCGCGCCCCGGGCGTGCTCTTCGAGAATGAGGTCGCGGAGCATCCGCATGCTGACCGGATCGAGTCCGCTGAACGGCTCGTCCAGGATCAGCAGGTCCGGTGCGTGAAGCGTCGCCCCGACGAACTGCACCTTCTGGGACATGCCCTTCGACAGCTCGTCGCAGCGTTTCGATTCGACGCCTCCGAGGCCGACCCTGTCCAGCGCCCCGGCGATCCGCCGGTCGAGATCGGGGCCATCCGCCCCCTTGAGGCGCGCGAGGTAGCGCAGGAACGGCAGCACCTTCATCCGCTTGTACAGGCCCCGCTCCTCCGGCAGGTATCCGATGCGGTCCTTCGCCTTCAGCGCGGACGCGTGATCGAGGACGGAGATGGCGCCGCCGTCCGGGAAGAGGATCGACATGATCATGCGGATCGTCGTCGTTTTCCCGGCCCCGTTCGGTCCGATGAAGCCGTAGAGTCCGCCCCGCGGGACCTCCAGGTCGAGATCGTCGACGGCGGTCATCTGGCCGAACGTCTTCCTGACGCCGGTCATCCGGATTGCTGGATGCATGCCGCTAAGGTTGAGACGACGATTCGCTCGCCGCGGATCGGTGAGCCACCTCCAGCCCTTCCGCGCGCGCCGCGCGCAGGAGATTCTCGTCCCAGCAGGCGAAAACCACTGACTCATCGATCCGCCGACCCAGCTCCAGACACGACGCCAGATGTACGCAATCTGCGCCCCCCAGGGGATACCGCTCCGCAAGGCGGCAGATTGACGGTCCGAGCGTGGCTGTCAGCTCCACGATCGCCAACGTCGGCCAGTCGCGATCGAAGTCCGACAGAGCCTTCTCCAAAGTTGCTTGTGCGGGTGGCTCGGTGCGCGCCTTGCGTCTGACGGCGCACACCGTTTCCGCGTAGGTGAGCCGCGACGTCGCGAGATGATTCGCCTGCCGCCAAAGCGTCAGCACCCGCGCGGTGCCCGGCTCGCGCACGTAGCGCTTGACCAGCGCGCTCGTGTCCAGATAGACGGTCATCGCCGGTCTTCGGAGACGATCCGCGAAAGAGGCGTGCCGGCGAGCCGGTAGGTCGTCAAGCCGTCGCGTCGATGCGGATCGGTCCGCAGTGTCAGGAAGCCCGCGTCCGCCAGTTCCTCGAAGCGTTCCTCGATCGGTCGCGCGCGTGCCGGTTCCTTGACGATGCGTGCCACCGGCCGGCCCCGGTCGGTAATGAGCACCTCTTCGCCGGAGCGGACGGCGGCCAGAAGGCTGCTGAGACGAGCCTTCGTCTCCCGTATGCCCGCAGTAATCATGGAATGGGAATCCTTGAACGAACCACGTGTGCCTCAATGTAGTCACGTGGTGGCTCGCTGATCAAGCCTGCGGCCGGGGCCCTCGCGCCGGACGCGCTAGAATTGCCACGCCGGATCGCACCATCCGCCACGGATAAACAAGCAACAAGAAGCCGGATCTCAAGCATGCCCAGGAAGCCGTCGGAGACAAGGCGCAAGCCCATTGCCGCCGCCCGCAGGCCAGCCCCGAAGCAGGCCGCCCCAAAGACGAAGTACGTCTATTTCTTCGGCGGCGGCTCGGCCGAGGGGAATCGGACGATGCGCGACCTGCTGGGTGGCAAGGGCGCCAACCTGGGCGAGATGACCAACGCCGGGCTGCCCGTGCCGCCCGGATTCACCATTTCGACGGAGGCGTGCACCGTCTACTACGACCAGCGCCGCCGGGTGCCGGTGGCCATCGACGCCGAGATGGACACGAATCTCGCCAGGCTGGAGGAACTGACGGGCGCGCAGTTGGGATCGGCGGATCAACCGCTTCTGGTTTCGGTCCGGTCGGGGGCCAAGTTCTCAATGCCGGGGATGATGGACACCATCCTGAATCTCGGCCTCAACGACCGCGCCGTCGAGGGGCTCAAGGCGCGCACGTCCAACGGCCGGTTCGCGTTCGACAGCTACCGGCGCTTCATCCAGATGTTCGGCAACGTGGTGCTGGAGATACCCAAGGAAGCGTTCGAGAAGGAGTTCGACGGGGTCAAGGCGCACCGCGGTCTGACCCTCGACACCGAGCTGGACGAGATCGCGTTACGCGAGGTGGTCGACCGGTTCAAGGCGATCGTCATCCGCGAGAGCGGCGAGCCGTTTCCGCTCGACCCGCGGCGGCAGCTCCGGATGGCGCGCAACGCGGTGTTCCGCTCCTGGCAGAACCCGCGCGCGAAGGAGTACCGCCGCATCTACGACATCCCGGACGCCATCGGGACGGCCGTGAACGTGCAGGCGATGGTGTTCGGAAACACTGGCGACCGCTCCGGCACCGGAGTGGGATTCACCCGCAACCCGGCGACCGGCACCAACGAGTTCTATGGCGAGTTCCTGATCAATGCCCAGGGCGAGGACGTCGTGGCGGGAATCCGCACGCCGCAGCCGATCCGCGAGCTCGAGCAGGTGATGCCGCGCGCCTACGACGAGTTGCGCACCATCACGAAGCGTCTGGAACAGCATTACAAGGACGTGCAGGACTTCGAGTTCACCATCGAGGACGAGAAGCTCTACATGCTGCAGACGCGCAATGGGAAGCGCACCGGTCGCGCCGCCGTGCTGATCGCCACTGACCTGGTCGACGAAGGGGTGATCGAACCGGAAGACGCGGTTCGCATGGTAGACCCGGATGCGCTGACGCAGTTGCTGGCGCCGGTGTTCGACCCGGACGCCTGGGGAGCGCTGCCGACGGCGACGCGCGGGCTGCCCGCCTCGCCCGGCGCGGCGTGTGGAGAGGTGGTCTTCACCGCCGACGAGGCGGTGCGCTGGGCGGCCGAGGGCAGGGCTGTGCTGCTGGTCCGCAAGGAGACCGTGCCGGACGACATCCACGGTATGCACGTCTCACAGGGGGTGTTGACCGCGACCGGCGGCATGACGTCGCACGCGGCGGTGGTCGGCCGACAGATGGGCAAGCCGTCGGTGGTCGGGGCGGGCGAGATGCACGTTTCCGAGACCGAGCGGGTCGTGACGGTCAATGGGCAGCGGTTCGAACAGGGCGACTACGTGTCGTTCGACGGGCTGACCGGCGAGGTGAAGATCGGCCGCGTTCCGACGAAGCCGAGCGAGATCCTGCAGGTGGTGTCGGGCGAGCTGAGCCAGCGCAAGTCGGACATCTTCCGGCGGTTCTCGAAGCTGTTGAAGTGGGCCGACCGGATCCGCCGCCTCGGCGTCCGCGCCAACGCCGACCAGCCCGACCAGGCGGTCACCGCCTACGCCTTCGGGGCGCGCGGCATCGGTCTCTGCCGGACCGAGCACATGTTCTTCGGCGAGGAACGCATCCCGATTGTCCAGCGGATGATCCTGGCCGAGACGGAGGCCGAGCGGCGGGTGGCGCTCGACGAACTGTTGCCGCTGCAGCGCGAGGACTTCTACGGCGTCTTCAAGGCGATGCGCGGCCAACCGGTCACCATCCGGCTGATTGATCCGCCGCTGCACGAGTTCCTGCCGAAGCGCGAGGAACTGATGGTCGAGATCGCGCGCGCGGAAGCGCGTGGCCGCACTGAAGGGCTCGATGCAAAGCGGGCGCTCCTGCGGCGCGTCGAGCAGCTCCACGAGTTCAATCCGATGATGGGGCACCGCGGCGTCCGGCTGGCCATCAGCTATCCCGAGATAACCGAGATGCAGACGCGCGCCATTCTGGAGGCGGCCTGCCGGCTGGCGCAGGAGGGGGAGAAGGTCATTCCGGAGATCATGATCCCACTGGTCGGCCACGTCGGCGAGTTCCGGGATCAGAAGGCGGTGATCGACCGGGTCGCGGCCGAGACGATCACCACGGCCGGGGTGAAGGTGAAGTACCTGGTCGGGACGATGATCGAGATTCCGCGCAGCGTGCTGGTCGCCGACGCGATCGCGGTCCACGCGGACTTCTTCTCCTTCGGTACCAACGACCTCACCCAAATGGCGTTCGGATTCTCTCGGGACGACATCGGCAAGTTCCTGAAGGACTACCAGGACCGCGGTATCCTTACCCGCGACCCGTTCGAGACCATCGACATCGAAGGAGTCGGCGCGCTGGTCCGCCTCGGTGTGGAGCGGGGGCGCAGCACGAGACCGAAGCTCAAGCTGGGCGTCTGCGGAGAGCATGGGGGCGACCCCGCTTCGATCCACTTCTTCGAGGAGGTGGGGCTCGACTACGTCAGCGCCTCCCCCTTCCGCGTCCCCACGGCCCGGCTGGCGGCCGCGCAGGCCGCCCTTGCCGCAAAGGACTAGGAAAGGACCGGACTCCGTGGTGCCGGGCACCCGCATCAGGCAGCTTCCCGCCGGACTCGCGAATCAGATCGCCGCCGGCGAAGTGGTCGAGCGCCCCGCGTCCGCCGTCAAGGAGCTGATCGAGAATGCGCTCGATGCCGGCGCGACCCGCATTGCCGTAGCCATCGAGTTCGGGGGCAAGCGGCTGATCCGGGTCGAGGATGACGGCGAGGGGATGGCGCCGGCCGACGCCGCACTCGCCGTCGAGCGGCACGCCACGAGCAAGATTCGGACGCGGGACGATCTTGCCGCCATCACGACGCTCGGTTTCCGGGGTGAGGCGCTCCCGAGCATCGCGTCCGTCTCGCACTTCAGGTTGCGGACCCGCGCGCGGGGTGAAGGGAGCGGCACCGAAGTGCGCGTGGATGGTGGCGGGAAGCCGGTGGTGACCGAGACCGGCGCGCCGGAGGGAACGCTGGTCGAGGTGCTCGACCTCTTCTACAACCTTCCCGCGCGGCGGAAGTTCCTGAAATCGGACGGGGCGGAGACGACGCACATCTCGCGGGCGATGACGCAGATCGCGCTCGGCTACGTCGGCGTCGGGTTCATTCTGAGGAGCGGCAACCGGACCCTGATCGAGTGTCCGCCGGCGTCCGGCTTTGCCGAACGCTTCTTCCAGGTCTACGGCGATCGGCCTGACCTGGTGCCGGTGAAGAAACAGGCGGGCGGGGTCCGGGTCGCCGGGCTTGCCGCGGCGCTCTCCGAGCAGGGATCGACGCGCGGCCCGCAGCATCTCTGGGTGAACCGCCGCGCAGTGAAGGACAAGACCATCCTGCACGCGGTGAACCAGGGCTACAGCCGCGCCACGATCAAGCCGCGCAGCCCGGAGGTGCATCTCTTCATCGAACTGGCGCCCGACCGGGTGGACGTGAACGTCCATCCCGCGAAGGCGGAGGTCCGGTTCCTGGAGCAGTCGCTGGTGCACGAGGTAGTGCGCCGCGCGATGCTGGAGGCGCTCGGCCAGGACGCGGTGCCGACGCTGTCGCTCGAACCGCCGGTTTCCCCGGCGCCCGAACCGCGCGAGCGGTCGATCCCCGGGATCGTCAGCACGCTCGGTGCCGGCAGCCGCTGGAGGCCGGTCGGCGGCGGCGGGCGAAGGCCGGGCGGCGCGTCAGTGGCGCACGACCAGGAGGGTGCCGCTGGCTTTGCGGCGGCTGGCGGCGGGACGCGCGCCGGGGATGTGACGGCGTCACCGCCGGCGGTCACCTGGACCCCTCCCGGCATCGAGGCGGGGGGCGCCGAGATGGCGCCGCTCATCCCCCTCGGACAGTTCCGCGACACCTTCATCGTGGCGGTCGACAACGATGGAGTCGTCCTCATCGATCAGCATGTCGCCCACGAGCGGATCCTCTACGAGCAGGTGAAGGAGCGGCTGACGGCGGGCCGCCTCGAGTCGCAGCGGCTGCTCGAGCCGCTCCTGATCGATCTTCCGCCCGGCGCGCGCGAAGCGCTTAACGCCCACGCCGACGACCTGGACCGCCTTGGCTTCGAGATCGAGGCGTTCGGCGGCGACAGCATCCGCGTTGCGGCAGTCCCCGCGCTCTTCGACCGTGCCGCCTGCGAGGCGACGGTCCGCGCGCTGGCGAACGACCTGGAGGGGTTCGAACGGGGCGCGAACCTCGAGGACGCCGTCAGCCGGATAGCCGCCACCATCGCCTGCCACGCCGCGGTCAAGGCGCACGACTCCCTGACCCGCGAGAAGATGACCTGGATCCTGCAGGAGCTACGTCGAACCTCGTACTCCACCGTCTGCCCCCACGGCCGCCCCGTTCTCCTTCGCATTCCCCGCCTCGAAATCGAACGCCGGTTCGAACGCATCTAGCGGCCGGTGGCGAAACCCCGGGCTGCCAGGCCTGGCCGGCGCGTTCCGTTCTGGCCAACTCGCTACAATAGGGGCCAGTACGCCAGGAAGCTCCGGAGTCCCATCATGCAGACACATCGACTCACCTTGGCACTCGCGGCTGCCGGTCTCGCCCTCGTCGCCGCGCCGCCAGCTGTGTGTATCCGGTGATCGACTAGGAGGGCCCGACATGGCATCACGGAGTATCGGCATCGCATTGGCGGTCGCGGTCATCACATGGGGGGCAATGGGTACTGCCCCCGCCTGGGCGCAGACGGACAACGGCGAGTGGCGAAGCTACGGCGGCGACATCGCCAACACGCGGTACGCTCCGGTCGATCAGATTGACGCCTCCAATTTCAACGACCTCGAGGAAGCGTGGCGGATCCAGACGCGCAACTTCGGCGCCGAGCCGGAGTTCAACTTTCAGGCGACGCCGCTGATGGTGAACGGTGTCATCTACTCGACTGCCGGCCTGCGGCGCGCGGCCATCGCGGCCGACGCCGGCACCGGTGAACTGCTCTGGATGCACCGGCTGGACGAGGAGGAGCGGGCGGAAGTGGCTCCGCGCCGCCGATCCGGTCGGGGTCTTGCCTACCGCAACGATGGGGGCGACGGCCAGATCTTCTACGTCACACCCGGCTACGTGCTGATCGGCCTGAACGCTCGGACCGGCGAGCGACTCGCCAACTTCGGTGACGACGGCATGGTGGACCTGATGCAGAACATGGATCAGGAGATCGATCCGCTCGCGGGCGAGATCGGTCTGCACGCGACGCCGCTGGTAGCGGGTGACACGATCGTCGTCGGGGCGGCGCACGTTCCGGGGAGTGCACCCCGTTCCATGCGGAACACGAAGGGCTACATTCGCGGTTTCGATGCCAACTCCGGCACGCGGAAGTGGATCTTCCACACCATTCCGGGCGCGGACGAGTTCGGCAACGACAGTTGGCTGAACGACTCGTGGCGTTATACCGGCAACACGGGGGTCTGGGGGCAGATCAGCGCCGACCTGGAGCTGGGGGTCGTCTACCTGCCGACGGAGATGCCGACCAACGACTACTACGGCGGCCACCGGCATGGAGATAACCTCTTCTCGGACAGCATCATCGCGGTCGATATCGACACGGGCGACCGGCTCTGGCACTACCAGGTGATCAAGCACGACGTCTGGGACTGGGACTTTCCCTGCGCGCCGGTCCTGGTCGACGTCGTAATGGACGGCGTGGAGCGGAAGCTGATCGCGCAGCCAAGCAAGCAATCGTGGCTGTATGTGCTGGACCGCGTGACCGGCGAGCCGATCTGGCCGATCGAAGAGCGCGAGATGCCGGCCTCCGACGTGCCGGGGGAGCTCCTCTCGCGGACGCAGCGCTTCCCGACGAAGCCGCTTCCCTATGACCGGCAGGGGGTGAGCATCGACGATCTGATCGACTTCACGCCGGAGCTGCGGGCCGAGGCGGAGGCGCGCGTGGCGAACTTCCGGATCGGCCCAATCTTTACGCCGCCGGTGGTCGCCGATCCGGAGGGCCCGTACGGCACGCTGATGCTGCCGTCCGCGGGCGGGGGCGCCAACTGGCCGGGTGGGTCGGTGGACCCGGAGACCGGCATCTTCTACCAGTACTCGTTCACGCAGGTCACCTCGCTCGGCCTGCTCAACGACCCGGAGCGTTCTGACATGAACTACATCCGGGGGAATCCGCCCGGTGTGTCGGCCCGCGACCGCGCGCTCACCATCGACGGTCTGCCCTTGATCAAGCCGCCGTGGGGGCGCATTACCGCGATTGATCTGGCGACGGGCGAACATGTCTGGCAGATCCCGCATGGTGAGGCGCCCGACAACGTGCGGAACCATCCGGCGATCGCGGGGCAGAACCTGGGCCGGCTGGGCTGGATCGGCCGGGTCGGCACCCTGATCACGCCGACGCTGGTGATCGCGGGCGACCCGGTCGCGTATACCACCGAGACGGGCGAGTTGGGCGCGATGCTCCGCGCGTACGACAAGGCGACCGGCGAGGAGCTGGGCGCCGTCTACATGCCGGCCGCGGTCTCGGGCTCGCCGATGACCTACCTGCACGAGGGGCAGCAGTACATCGTCACCGCGATCGGCAACGGCGGTCACGTGGGCGAGTTGATCGCCTACCGCGTGCCCACCACGGAGTGATGATTTCGTTCCGCCGGGCGCAGAGCGGGACGACGGCCGCACTGGTGCTGGCGGCCATGGTCGGCCTGGGGGCCGACGACTGGCCGGAGTTCCGCGGACCGACGGGGCAGGGACATGCGGACGACCCGGACGTGGCGCTCACCTGGAGCGAGACGGAACATGTCACCTGGAAGGCGCCGGTGCCGGGACGCGGCTGGTCGTCGCCGGTTGTCGCCGACGGCCGCCTCTGGTTGACGACGGCCACGCTGTCGGGCGCCGGCAGCTCACTGCGGCTGCTGGCGTACGACGTCGCGACGGGCGAGAACACGCTCGACGTCGAGGTGTTCGGCAGCTCGGAGGTGAATCCGCTCAACCCTAAGAACAGTCTTGCCTCGCCGACACCGGTCCTCGATCCGGACGGCGAGCGGATCTACGTCCACTTCGGCCCAACCGGCACCGCGGCGCTGACACCCGAAGGCGAGACGGTCTGGCGCGCGCGCTTCCCGTACATCTCGCAGCATGGCAACGGTGGCTCGCCGATCCTGCACGACGGCCGGCTGATCGTCAGCATTGACGGCTACGACACGGCATACCTGGTGGCGGTCGATGCACGGACCGGCCAGGAGCAGTGGCGCTCGATGCGTCCGGATCCGGTGTCGCAGGCCTACTCGACGCCGCTCCCGATCGACGTCGCCGGGCGCACCCTGATCGTCAACGTCAGCGCTTTCCGGACGTCGGCACACGATCCGGCGACGGGCGATCAGGTGTGGGAGGTGGTCTATCCGAACGGGTTCTCGAACGTCCCGCGGCCGGTGTACGGCCACGGCATGGTGTACGTCTCCACCGGCTTCCAGACGCCGACGCTGCTTGCCATAAGGGCGGACGGGGAGGGGGACGTGACCCGGACGCATGTCGCCTGGCGGCTCCGGCGGGGCGCCCCGTTGACGCCGTCGCCACTGGTAGTCGGCGACGAGCTGTACGTGGTGACCGACTTCGGTATTGCCACGTGCGTCGATGCGCGGACCGGCGAGATCCATTGGCAGGAGCGCCTCGGCGGCAACCACTCGGCGTCGCCGCTCTACGCCGGGGGGCGCGTGTACTTCCAGAACGAGGAGGGAGTGACGACCGTCCTCGCCCCCGGTCCGGAGTACCGAGAGTTGGCGAGGAACCGTCTGGACGGCATAGTGCTCGCCTCGATGGCGGTTTCCGACGGCGCGCTCTTCATCCGGACCGACACGCATCTCTACCGGATCGAAGAGTGACGCCCGCTGCCGGAACCTGCCGGCCTGCATCCCCCCGGTCGTATAATTCGGCGGTGAAATCGCCGGGTTCCCAGGGAGGGTGAGATGCGCGAGATGACCAATGCGGCGGTACTTCGGTTGGCGTTGATGGGATTGTGCGCCGGCCTGGCGATCGCGACGATCGCGGTGACCGGGCAGCAGCCGGAGACCCTCAGCATCACGGAGGTGAAGGACGGGCTGTACTACGTCAACGGCGTCGGAGGGAACGTCGGCGTTCGGGTCACCTCGGAAGGCGTGATCCTGATTGACGACAAGTACCCGCGCAACGTCGACGGGATCCGCGAGCAGGTTCGTTCGGTAACGAACCAGCCCATCCGCTACGTTGTCAACACCCACCACCATGGCGATCACGCCGGCGGCAACCCCGGCTTCATCGATGAGGCGGAGATCGTCGCGCACGAGAATGTCCGGGAGAACATGATCCGGGGCGGGCAGGAGGCACCGCCGCGCATCGTCTACGCCGACCGGACCGGCATCCACCTTGGCGGCGTCGAGGTGCAGGCGCATCACTTCGGCCGCGGACACACCAACGGCGACTCGGTCGTTTACTTCCCCGACCTGCGGACGATCCATGGCGGCGACCTGCTCCATGGCACTGCTCCGTTCATCGACTACGCGAACGGCGGGAGCAGCAAGGAGTGGATTGGCGTCATCGACGGCATGCTGTCGCTCGACTTCAACACCGCCATCCCAGGGCATGGCGGCGTGATGACGCGCGCCGACGTTGAGGCGTTCCGCGATCAGTTCATCGCCGTGCGCGAACGGATGCACACGCTGATCGAGGGAGGTCTGCAGAAGGAGGACGCCGAGGCGCGGATCGTGACGCCGGAGCTGAGCTGGACCCAGGCGGAGAACGGACTGTTCATGCGCCGCAGCATCCCCGGCTTCTACGATGAGATTGCCGCCGAGCGGTAGTGGTCGCCCGACGCCGATGCGGAGCTGTCTGGCGGCACTCGCCGTCCTTGTCACGTGCTACGGAGTGGCCCCGGGGCCTGCCGCAGCGCAGGATTCTGAGTGGCGGGCGTACGGCTCGGACCTTGCAAGCAGCAAGTACTCGCCGCTCGATCAGATCAACGCGGACACGGTCGCCGACCTGGAGATCGTCTGGCGTCAGTCGGTAATCCCGGAGGCGATCCGCCGGGACGACGACGTGACGCCGCCGGTGGCGTCGCAGAACACGCCGCTGATGGCGGGCGGCCGCCTCTACATCAGTACTGGCCTCGGCACCGTCGCCGCCCTCGACGCCACGACCGGCGAGGTGTTCTGGCACGATCTGCCGCCCGGACGGGATGGCGAACCGTTCACACGCGCGCGTCAGACGCGCGGGGTCGCCTACTGGGACGATCCGCAGAGCGACGACGCCCGGGTGCTTGCCGTGGTAGGTAACGATCTGGTCGCTCTCAACGGCCGGACGGGAGAACGCTATCCCGACTTTGGCGACGGCGGCGCGGTCGACCTGCGTCAGGGCTACCGTCGCGAGGTGGCGGAGTTCACATGGCGGTCGGCCCCGATCGTGGTCCGCGACATCATCGTCGTCGGCTCCATCGTTCCAGACATCGTCAATCCGAACATGCCGGCGATGAAGGAGGCCCAGCCGGGCGATGTCCGGGGCTTCGACGTCCGAACCGGGCGGCAGGTCTGGATCTTCCACACCATCCCGCAGGAAGGGGAGCCGGGGAACGAGACGTGGCTTACCGCCCTGACCGAGGACCGCGCGTCGTGGGAGTACAGCGGCAACACCAACATGTGGGCCTGGCCGACCGCCGACGAGGAGCTGGGCTACGTCTACCTCCCGCTCTCAACCCCAACCAACGACTACTACGGTGGCTACCGGCCGGGCGACAACCTGTTTGCGGAGAGCATCGTCTGCCTCGACGCGCGGACGGGCGAACTGGTCTGGTATTTCCAGGCGGTGCACCATGGCATCTGGGACTACGACTTCCCGGCCGCACCGAACCTGGTCGATATCCGGCTGCCGGGGCGTGCCGAGCCGGTGCGCGCGCTTGCCGCGGTGAGCAAGCAGGCGTTCACGTACGTCCTCGACCGGGTGACCGGCGAGCCGGTCTGGCCGATAGAGGAACGGCCGGTCGCGGCGGGCAACGTGCCAGGAGAGTGGTACGCGCCGACCCAGCCCTTCCCCACGAAACCGCCGCCGTTCGATCAACAGGGGGCGACGGTGGACGACCTGATCGACTTCACCCCGGCGCTGCGGCGCGACGCGCTCGAGGTGTTCGAGCAGTACGTCACCGGCCCGCTGTTCACGCCGCCGTCACTCGTGGACCGGGCGTCCGGCGGCACCAGGGGCACGCTTCAGATGCCGGGGGTCGTCGGCGGCGCCGACTGGGGCGGCGCGGCGGTCGATCCGGAGACCGGTATCCTGTACGTGCCATCGGTTCACAGCGAGTCGGTGATCGGCATTGTCGCCTCCGAGCATCCCCGCTCCGACATGCGGCTGGTGTTGGAGACTATCGGGCAGTTACAAGGACCGAACGACCTGCCGCTCTTCAAGCCGCCGTACGGCCGGCTGGTCGCGATCGATCTGAACCGCGGCGAGATCCTCTGGTCGGTCGCGAACGGCGACGGGCCGCGCGACCATCCCGCCCTGCGCGATCTGGATCTCCCGAGACTGGGTCAGCCGGGGCGCGTCTCACCGCTCGTCACGCGGTCGCTCGTCTTCCTGGGGGAGGGTGGGAACGCCGGCGTCATCGTCCTGAACAACCTATACGGCGGGGCGGGAGGGAAGATGTTCCGCGCCTATGACAAGGCGACCGGCGAGGTGGTCTGGGAGAAGGCGCTGCCGGGCGGCACTACCGCCGCGCCGATGACCTACATGGTGAGCGGCCGGCAGTACATCGTGGTCACGCTCGGCTGGGAAGACATGCCGTCGGAATACGTCGCACTCGCGCTTCCGGAGTAGGACTACCGGCGGCGGGGCACGTGGCCGGCCGACATGGTCCGGCGGTAGCCTTGCCGGCAGCGGGCTACCGGCGACGCACGAGCAGCCAGCCGAGGATAAAGACGGCGACGCCGGCACCGAAGATTCTTGGGCTGGGGCCCAACGGGCCGGCGGTGACGATCGAGACCAGCAGCAGCCACATCCCGAGAAGCTGGAGGCCGCGGCCGACGTAGTAGGGGTAGCCGGGCATCAGCTCTCGCCCTCGCCCTCGCCCTCGCCCTCGCCCTTGCCCTTGCCGTCCGGCTGGCGCTTCTTCGCCTTCAACTGAATCCAGGCGTCCAGCCGCCGTGCGATTTCCTTTTCGAAGCCGCGGCTCGCGGGACGGTAGTAGCGGCGGCCGGCGAGAGTGGCGGGTAGACAATCCATGCCGGTGACGGCGTCCGGATCGTCGTGGGCGTACTGGTAGCCCTTGCCGTAGTCGAGCTCCCGCATCAGCCGCGTCGGCGCATTCCGGAGATGCAGGGGCACCGGCTCCGCGACATCCTTCTGCGCATCTGCCGCCGCCCGGCTGTAGGCGTCGGACACGGCATTGCTTTTCGGTGCGGTGGCTAGATACGTGACCGCCTGCGCGAGCGCGGTGTTCCCTTCCGGCATGCCGATGAAGTGCACGGCGTCCTTTGCCGCAACCGCGACGGTAAGCGCCGCGGGGTCGGCGTTTCCCACATCTTCCGACGCGAAACGGATCAGGCGCCGTGCGATGTAGAGCGGATCCTCGCCCGCCTCGAGCATCCGCGCGAGCCAGTACACCCCCGCGTCCGGATCACTGTTCCGGAGCGACTTGTGGAGTGCCGAGATCAGGTTGAAGTGTTCCTCCCCCGACTTGTCGTAGAGGAGCGAGCGCTTCTGCAGTGCCTTGGCGAGCAACGCACTGTCCAACCGACCTCCACCGTCCGGTCCGGCGGCGAGCGTCGCCGCGAGCTCCAGCAGATTCAGCCCGACGCGGGCGTCGCCGTTCGCATGCCGGGCGATTGCCGCCAGAGCTTCGTCGTCCGCCGCAACGCCCATCCCACCCAGTCCCCGCTCCGGGTCATCGAGGGAGCGCCGCAGGATTGCCGCCGTCGCCTCCGGCGCGAGCGGCTGCAGGACGAAAACGCGGGAGCGCGACAGGAGGGCCGCGTTCACCTCGAACGAGGGATTCTCGGTAGTCGCGCCGATCAGAGTGATGTCGCCCGCTTCGACGCGTGGCAGAAACGCGTCCTGCTGCGCCTTGTTGAAGCGGTGGATCTCGTCGACGAACAGGATCGTCCGGCGCCCGAGGCGGCGGCGTGCTTCCTCCGCCTCCGCCATCACCCCCTTGATGTCCTTGATGCCGGAGAGCACCGCGCTGAACGCTATAAAGTGGGCCTCGGTCACGCTGGCGATCAGCCGCGCGATCGTCGTCTTGCCGGTTCCGGGCGGTCCCCAGAGGATGATCGATTGCAGGGCGTCCTGCTCGATTGTCTCGCGCAGCGCCTGCCCCGGCGCGAGCAGTTCGGCCTGCCCCTCGATCTCCGCGAACGTCCGCGGCCGCATCCGCTCGGCGAGCGGCGCCTTTACGGCGACCCGATCATCCGGGCCGTCCAGGTCGAACAGGCCAGCCGGCTTCATGGCAGGGCCACCCGCGCCGGCGCCGGCCGCTCCTCCGCGGTTCGTTGCCGGCGCGCCTCGTAGGCGATCAGTGCCGCTGCGACTGCCGCATTGAGGGAATCGACGCCGTCCGCCATCGGGATGGAGATGATCGCTTCGGCGGCGTCCGCCACCGCCGGATCGATCCCGTTCCCTTCTCCCCCGATCATCACGACGGTTGGCCGCCGCAGGTCTACCGCGTAGAGGGACTCTCCGCCGCGCGGTGTCGCCGCCACGACGCGGCACCCTGCGACATCGGCACGCGCCGCGAGGTCGTCGGTCTGCCCGGCGTCCGCCACGGGAATCCGAAACGTGCTGCCCATTGCGCCCCGCAGCGCCTTGTCGCCGAACGGATCCGCACTCTCCGCCGAGACGATGACGCCACTCGCGCCGGCCGCGTCCGCCGCGCGCACGATCGCGCCCAGATTGCCGGGATCCTGCACTCCCGCCGGCGCCAGCACGCACCCCCCGGCCGACACGGCGCGCCGCAACAGATCATCCACCGCGACGGGGCGGTGCACTGCCAGCGCGACCGCGCTCGACGGGGAGGCGGACCGGCTGACCGCGGACAGCACCCGCTCGCTGCCGGCAACCACGGGGACGTTCGAGGCCCCGCACGTCCGGATCAGCGCCGTGACCGCCGGCTCCTCCTGGAGAAGCGCCGCCTGCGCGACAATCACCGTGTCGATCTCGATCCTCGACCGGAGCGTGTCGGCCACGAGGCGGACACCGTCGAGCAGAAGGTGGGTCCGCGCCCGCCGCCGCGCGCGCGGCGCTTCGCGGAAACGGATGACGAGCGGGTTCTGGCGGCTGCTGATGGTCTCCACGGCGGGCGCCGGTCAGTCTAGCAAACCCCCTCCGCAAACTGTGCTAGGCTGTCAACCGCCTCCGGTTCCCATTCGATCGCCCGCATGAAGGCACGGCTCATCAAGCGGTTCGAAAACGAAATCGCTGCCCTCGATCGCGAATTGAAGCGCGACCTCCCCCAGGAGATCAAACGCGCGCGGGAGCTGGGCGACCTGCGTGAGAACGCGGAATACCATGCCGCCAAGGAACGGCAGCGCCTGGTAGAAGCTCGCATCAGCATGCTGCAGGCGCGCGTATCGGAACTTTCGCTCATGAACCTTGACAACCTGCCGCGCGACCGCGCCGGGCTCGGTTCCCGGGTAGAGCTGCTCGACGGCGACGGCGAGATCGTCCGCTACGAGCTGGTCATGCCGGAGGATACCGACCCGGCGAAGGGGTGGGTCTCGACCGCGTCGCCGATCGGCCGCGCGATCGTCGGCAGGGAAGAAGGTGACGAGATCCGGGTGACCACGCCGGCCGGCATTCGCGAGTTCGAACTGATCAGGCTGACCACCATTCACGAGGCGTAGCGCCCCGCCGTGCCAGTTGCCGAGCCGTCGCACCGCTATATCCCGCAGTTGCGAACGGCGCTGGTGTTGACCGGTACCGGCACCGCCGGCGCGTACCATGCGGGTGTGCTGCGCGCCCTCTCGGAGGCGGGGGTGAAGATCGACCTGGTTGCCGGCCGCGGCATTGGCGCCGTCGGTGCGCTGTTCGCTGCCGTGGATGGTGGCGCGCGCCTCTGGGATGACAGCGGCCGCTGGCGCGGCGCAGGTGTGCGCAAGCTGTACCGGTGGCGCCGCTCGCTCCGGATCGCCGCCTGGATGCTGGTTGCGATCTTTGCTGCCCTGGCGCTGCCGCTGCTGGCGCTTGCGGGAGCGGCCATCGTCTATCCCGCGAGCTACCTCCTGACGCTGTTGGGCGTCGACGCGGGCGCGAGCCTGGCGGCGGCGTACGCCCGGCTGCTCGCCGCGCAGTTCGACCCGGCCGGGCTCTCCGGCTACATTCCGCGGCTGGTGGTAGCGGCGGTTGCGACGCTTCTGGCGTTCCTGCTGATCGACGCGTTGCAGACCGCCACCCGGTCGCGTCGGCGCCGGAGCGCGCGTGGTGGCCTCTGGTGGCGGCTGATCGGCACCCCGCTCGATCGGCAGGTGGCGGCCGACTGGTTCATAGGGGGGCTCTGGGACCTGATGCGAGGTGCCGCCTCAGTTGCCCCGCCGGGGCGAGACGACCTGGGAAGGCGCTACGCTGAGCTGCTGGCCGACAACCTGGGCCATCCCGGTTTCCGCGAGTTGCTCCTGCTGGTGCATGATGTCGACGCGCGGCGGGACATCGCCGTCGGGCTGTTGAGCGAACCGTACCGTGCGTCATTCTTCCAGAGCGGCGCCGACGACCGTGACCGGCCGCTGGAGGCGATCGACGCAACCGGCGATGCAGGCCGCCATCTGATGGATGCGCTGATGGGCGCGTTGAGCGTCCCGGTGGTGACCGACCCACACCTTGTGACGTTCGCGGCGGAGAGCGCCTGGCGCGGCGAGACCCACCGGCTGTGCGACCGCTTCGAAGGGATCGCGCGCCTGCTCGACGACGTGGCGCGCGCTGGCGCGACGCAGGTGATCGTCGTTTCCGCTGTCCCGTCTGCCGCCGGCCCGCACGCGCTCAATGCCGATCGCCGCGACATGCGGGGCCGTGCCGGCCAGTACCTGGTCGGCCTGGAGACCGCCGCGCTCCAGGACGCCATCGCGAGCCGTCCCGAACGGTTCTCCGCCGTCTTCGAGGTGCGGCCGTCCCATAATCCGATAGGCCCGTTCGACTTTGATGGCTGTTACGACGAGCGCTCCGACCGGCGCGTGTCGCTCGCCGAGTTGCTAAACCGCGGCTACGAGGATGGCGGCTGGCAATTCGTCGATGAGGTGGTGGGGGCGAGCGGCGAGTTGATCGAGACCCCGCCGGGCGAGCATCCGGCCGCGCCGGAACCGTCGCTTTCGGAACGGCTGGCGGGGCGTGAGAGACGATCCCGAATCGATCCCACACCGCCCGGATCGGTTGGGCAGACCGGCTCCCGCCCGGGCTCCCAGGAGTCGGGCCGTTAGTCCTCCTTCGCCTTCATGGCGGCGCTGGCCGAGGAGACTCGGCGTTCGGCGGCGCTTCCACGCCGCGGCTCCGACAGGAACTCCCGCGCCAGGCTCCCGAGCCGCGCGGCAATCCCGCCCTCGCCGGACGCGTCGAACGTCGCCTCGAATGCGGCGAGCGGCATCACCGCCTTCGCCATCGACCGGTGGCCGCCGGCGCTCCCGATGGTGGTGAACAGCCGGGTGACGAACCTGCCGGCGTTGCGCGAGTAGCCCAGGTTCCGTACCGACACGATCAGGTTCTTGTCCAGAATGCCGGAGACGACGGACCATTGGACCTCGTCGATCTGCAGCAGGTAGTCGGCGACGAATGGCACGAGGTCCTCGCGTGGCAGCTCGCCCAGGTGTGCCGCGAAGACCTGATCGTGCATTTCGCCCGACTGCGCCGCGCGCGCGACGTACTGCAGGCGCTCGAGGGTGATCGAGCCTTCCATCTTACGGACCAGCGCAGTGTCGGCAAGCGGGTAGAGGTAGGTAAACGCCTGAAGATCGCTCTGGTTGGTCTGTCGCGACAGGAATAGCGTGTCCGACTTGATCGCGTAGAGCATGGCTGTCGCGATCCGTTCGGAAATATTGACGTCGACGGCGCGCAGGTGCTCGGTCAGAATCGTGGCAGTCGAGCCGTAGTCCGGCCGGATGTCCCTGAAACGCGCCTTGTAGCCGGGCCGCTCCGGATGGTGGTCCACCACCAGGTCGACATCGTTCAGCAGGCCCCCGAAGTAACTGGGCTGCACGTCGACCGTCACGATGCGGTCGTACACGCCGAGCGACTCCGCCGCGAGCGGTTCCACTTCAATGTCGAGCAGTTCCGCCATTCGCAGGTTCTCGGGGCGGGTGACACCGTAGAACGCACCCAGGATGGCCGTTGTCTTGTTCCGGTGGAGCAGGGCGCGCATGGCGAGGCCGCTTGCCAGGGCATCCGGGTCGGGATCGTGGTGCAGGAGGATCAGGACGCGGCCGGCATCCTCGAAGTGACGCTGGTACTGCCCAACGAGCGTCTGAAGGGAGAGCTGGGTTCCTTCCGCATGCTCCGCCTTCGCGTGCTTCATGACAACCGGGGATTATAGGCGGTGTCGATACGGACTGGTACCCGCGGCGCCTCCCGGACAATGTGTCGGTGCGGTATCATCATCGGACATGACGGGAGTCCGCCGGGTCGCCGGGTCGCGTCACCTGATCGCCGGTAGCTGTGTCGCCGCCCTGGCCGCGGCGTTCGCCGCCACCGAAGCGGCGGCTCAGCGTCCTGTCTTCAGCAGCGGCATCGATCTTGTCCACGTCGGCGTGACGATCATCGACGACGACGGCAACCTGGTGACTGACCTCACGGCGGACGATTTCGAGGTGCTGGAGGATGGCCAGACGCAGGAGATCCGCTACTTCTCGGTCGGGCTGGAAAGCGATGCCGACGTGATCCCGCTCCACCTCGGGCTGTTGTTCGACATGAGCGAGAGCATGAATCGGAGCGAGCGGTTCCAGAAGACCGCTGCGATCCGCTTCCTCAATACACTCACCTATGCCGCCGACATGACGGTGGTCGACTTCGACAGCGAAGTGCGGGTCGGCCGGTACGGCCAGGACGACTTCGGCCGGCTCATCGAACGGATCCGGAACCGGCGCCCCCAGGGTTACACCGCGCTGTACGATGCGCTCGGCGTCTATCTCGACGGTGCGTTCGAGCAGGATGGCCGTAAGGTGCTGGTGCTCTATACGGACGGCGAGGACACCCGGAGCCAGTTGTCGGCGCGCGACGCGCACGATCTCTTGCGCGCGTCCGATGTCACCGTGTACGCCGTCGGCTTCCAGGAGTCGCTAAGGGCGGAGCAGCGGCTACGCCAGCGGATGCTCCTGCGCCAGTTGACGGAGATCACCGGCGGCTACTCGTACTTCCCGAACGACGTCGACGACCTCGACGAAATCTACGGCCGAATCGTCGCAGAACTCGGCGGCCGCTACTCGCTCGGTTTCGTCTCGACCAATGCGCACCGGGACGGTACATGGCGAGAGCTGGAAGTGCGGTTGCGGGATCCCGATCGCCGCGACGATACGCGCGATGCGCGGATCCGGGTGCGCGAGGGCTACTTCGCCATCTGGAGCGAGGCCGAGGGCCAGGCCGTACCGGATCGGGGCGACGGGCGCTAGTCGCTCGGATGCCTTCCACGTACGACCGCTTCACGCTGGTCACCGACTTCGAGCTGCGCGGCGATCAGGAGCGCGCGATCGCCGAACTGATCGAGGGGCTCGACCGGGGAGACCCGCACCAGGTGCTGCTTGGGGTCACCGGCTCAGGCAAGACCTTCACCATGGCGCACGTCGTTGCGGCGGTGAACCGGCCGACGCTGGTGATGGTTCACAACAAGACGCTGGCGGCGCAACTGTACCAGGAGTTCAAGCGCTTCTTTCCCGATAACGCGGTCGAGTACTTCGTCAGCTACTACGACTACTACCAGCCCGAGGCGTACGTGCCGGCGACCGGGACCTACATCGAGAAGGAAGCGACCATCAACGATGAGATAGACCGGATGCGGCTGTCGGCCACGCGGTCGCTCTTCGAACGTCGCGACGTGCTGATTGTGGCGAGCGTGTCGTGCATCTACGGTCTCGGATCGCCCGAGGCGTACTACGGAATGCTGCTGCCCCTGGAGCGGGGCCAGACCGTCGACCGCGATGCGATCCTTCGAAAGCTGGTCGAGATCCAGTACGAACGGAACGATCACGAGTTTGGCCGGGGCGTCTTCCGCGTCCGGGGCGACATCATCGAGGTGTACCCGTCGTACGACGATCAGGCGATCCGGATCGAACTGTTCGGAAACGAGGTGGACGAGCTGGTCAGCTTCGACCCGTTGACGGGCCGGACGCACCAGCGCCACGACCGGATCGCGGTCTACCCGAAGTCGCACTTTGTCATGCCGCGCGAACACACTCTCGACGCGATCGACGCGATCAAAGCGGAACTGGCCGAGCACCGTACCTGGCTGGAGCAGCAGGGAAAGCTGCAGGAGGCTCAGCGCCTGCACGAGCGGACGATGTTCGACCTGGAGATGATCAAGGAGATCGGGTACTGCCACGGCATAGAGAACTACTCCCGTCACCTCTCCGGCCGGGCGTCCGGCCAGCCTCCGCCGACGCTCCTTGATTACCTGCCGGACGACGCCCTGACGATCATCGACGAGAGTCATCAGACCGTTCCCCAGGTGCGTGGCATGTACCACGGCGACCGCGCGCGGAAGGAGACGCTGGTGCAGTACGGCTTCCGCCTGCCGTCGGCGGTCGACAACCGCCCGCTCAGCTTCGACGAATGGAAGGCGCGCGTGGGTCAGGTGATCTTCGTCTCCGCCACGCCCGGACGCTACGAACTCGAGCAGAGCGGCGGCGTCGTCGTGGAGCAGATCATCCGGCCCACCGGTCTGATCGATCCCGCCGTCGATGTCCGGCCGGTCAAGGGCCAGGTGGACGACCTGCTGCACGAAATCCGGGACCGGTCCGCGCGCCGCGAGCGCGTGCTGGTGACAACATTGACGAAGCGCATGGCGGAAGACCTGACGCAGTTCTACCAGGAGCTGGGCGTGCGGGTTCGCTACCTCCATTCCGACATCGACACGCTCGAGCGGGTGGAGATTCTGCGCGACCTGCGCCGCGGCGCGTTCGACGTCCTGGTCGGCATCAACCTGCTGCGGGAGGGCCTCGACCTGCCCGAAGTGTCGCTCGTGGCGATTCTCGACGCCGACAAGGAGGGCTTTCTCCGTTCTGCCGGTTCGCTCATCCAGACTTCAGGTCGTGCGGCGCGCAATGTCCACGGCCGGGTGATCATGTACGCCGACGACGTAACCGAGTCGATGCGCCAGGCGCTCGACGAGATGGCGCGCCGGCGCGAGCGGCAGGAGGCGTACAACGTCGAGCACGGGATCACGCCGGCTTCGATCAGCAAGGAGATCGACGGCGTGCTGTCCAGCGTTTACGAACGTGACTACCTGCCGCCGCCGGCTGTCGAGGTGCCGGTCGAAGCCTTCGCGTCGCAGGCCGATCTTGATCGGCGGATGGCCGATCTGGAGGCGGAGATGAGAGCGGCGGCGGCAAACCTTGAGTTCGAGCGAGCAGCGGAGTTGCGCGATCGGGTGCGCGAACTCCGGAAGCTGGAACTGGGGGTTGTTGGGGCATGAGCCGCCCGCTCGCGTACGCCCCCGGAAAATGTGCGAAGATGGGATTGGAAACGGCAGTAGAACAAGTAGGAGGAAACGGTATGTCGAGAGAGTCGGACGGTAACGCGGCGCTGGCGCTTGCCGCCTTCGTCATGGGAGCGGTAACCGGCGCGGCGGTCGCGCTGCTTTGCGCGCCAACGACCGGCGAGGAGACCCGGCGGATTCTGAACGAGCGGACGCGTGAGGGGCGCGACATCGCGATGAACGCCGCGCAGAAGGGCCGCAGCAAGGCGGTCGATGCCGCGCAGCGGGGCCGCGACTTCGTGCAAGAGCAGCGGGAGCAACTGACCGAAGCGATCGACCGCGGCAAGGCGGCCTACGCCCGTGTTGCCGGCGGCTCGGAGGTCGATGAGGAGCAGAGCTGACACATGCTCACAGAGCCGGAGTCGGTGCAGTTGACGCTGCTGGCGGTGATCGCGGGGGCGACCGCGGTCATCGCGGTAGTGCAGATCGCGCTGGTAGTTGCCGGCATTCGGCTCGTTCGGCGGGTGAACCGTCTTGCCGAGACGGTTGAGAACGACATCCGCCCGGCGCTCGGGAGATTCGAGCAAATGAGCAGCGATGCCGCCCGCGTAGCCACCGCTGCCGCCGATCTGGCGGAGCAGACGAAGGCTTTTCTTCATTGGGTGAGCGGCCGCGCGGATGGCGTCTTTTCGTCCGCCCGCTTCGTCCTGGGTGGGCGGGCCCTGGCTGCCGTTGCGGGCGTTCGCGCTGCACTCGAGTCGTTTGTCGGTGGCAACGGACCTGCAGCGACCGCGGGCGGGCCCACGGAGCCGCGTCGATCGACGGCCGATGAGGCGGGGCGTTGATTTGCACTGCGGCGTTGACGCTACGCCCCGGCGGTGGTAGAAACAGTTGTTATGAACGCATATCGGGGAGGAGAGTCGCCATGACTATCCATGAAGGATTCCGGAGAACATCGGTGGCGCTGGCTGCGGTGGCGGTCGTGTTGAGCGGCTCGGTGGCGTTGGCTCAGGAGTCGGGCAGTCTGGCGACCGAGTTGTCGGAGGCTTTGAGCGCAGCGGGACTTGACGCGATCGCGGCGCAGGACACCGAGGGGGAGGATCGGTTCGTCGCCGCCCTGGCCTTTCCCGGGCAGCTTCTGGTGGTATCGGCCCGTTACGAAGTGCCGATGTACGTGCGGCAGAAGATCGAGGCCGCGCAGTACCGCGAGGTCTATATCGACCTGAACGCGGCGTCCATTGCGGAGACGAAGGTGTTGATTACCGACATCGGCGCCGACGGGCTGACCGCGTCCGACATGGTCGACACCGGTTCCGGTCCCGCGCCGTTCACCGGTGACGCGGAAGCCGACGCCCAGTACGCGCGGATGCTGCGCGCATTGATCGAACAGGCGCGGTAGTCGTTTCCCAGGTCGGGCGCTTGGCTCAGCGGTAGAGCATCGCCTTCACACGGCGGGGGTCAGTGGTTCGAATCCACTAGCGCCCACCATTTTTTTCCGGCCTCAGTAGCCCGCGGCGACTAACCCAGTAGCGGAGATTCGTGTACCCGGCGTTCGCCCGGTCCGTCGTAGACATGCTTCGACGGGTCGATCAGCCGCATCGCCTCCTGCCGCCGTGTCTCCTCGATCGCGTGCGCCATGAGTCCCGGGACGCGCGCGATGGTAAAGAGCATCGTCGCCGTCTCGGCGTCGAGCCCCAGGTCGCCCGCGACGGCGGCGATGGCGCCGTCAACGTTCAGCGACACTGCCGGTAGTCCGCTCGCCGACCGGCGCTCGATCAGTTCCTGTTCTACCGCACGGGCGAGCTGCGTGCGACCCCCCTCGAGTTCCAGTTCGAAGGCCAGCTGCATCAGCCGTGCTGCGCGCGGGTCGCGCGCATGTTGGCGGTGACCGAAACCGGGCGGCGTCTCCCCGGTCGCGCTCACTTGATCGAGCAGGCGGCGGGCGGCGTCGTCGTACGACACCCAGTCACCCACCAGCGCCAGTCCGTCATTCAGAAAGCGCATGCAGCCTGCGATGCTGCCCCCGCCGCCGAGCCGCGAGCCGAGCGCGAGAAGGCCGGCCGCGGCAGCCGCCCGGAGCGGGGCGCCGGTGCCCGCGACGGTCCGCGCCGCGACGGTAGCGGCAGGTGTTGCGCCATGATCGATCGACGCGACCAGCAGCCCGTCCATCACTCGGCTGACGGTGCGATCCGGGAGTTCTCCGGTCAGCACCAGATAGATCGCGTCGCCGAACGAGACACGCCCCATCAACTCGTCGAGCGGGTAGCCGCGCAGGAGCACCTTGTTCGGCTCCACCTGCGCGATTGCTGTTGGCCAGCGTTCGGAAGCCTCGGCCCGTCTCCTCGTTGATGGGGGAGTGGTCATTATCGCCTCGCTTCTTCCCGTTCGGAGTACGGGCTATGATGGCTTACGGTTGAAGGATACGGAAGTTGACGATGCATTGGCAGCGTATACCATTGTCCGGCGGGCGCAACGTTACCGAAGCATTGATCGCTGCTGCCGCCTGGCTGCTGGTGGTTTCCGCCGCGCCGGCCGCGGCGCAGACGAGTGGTGCGCAAGGCGATCACCCCGACATCCGTCTGTTCTTTGTCGCGCTCGATCGGGATGGCGACGTGGCCGAGGCGGCGCTCGATCAGATTGCCGACAGGTGGCGTGACGGCTACGCAGGCATGATCTGGGACATGATGCGGTTCTTTCCGCCGCCGCGCAACGCCGCCCTGACGCTCCCGACCGATCCGGCCAACCCGAACCGGACGCGGGAGCTCACACCGCCGCCACTGGAGCAGCCGGGAACGCGCGTCTGGCGCCGGCTGATGCGCTTCCTGGAAGACCGTGCTGATCAGCGGTTCCGCAACGATGAGCGCGCACACCAGTGGATCTGGTCGCGGCCGTACGATCCGCACCCTGACTACGCCCTTTTTAAGGGGATCTGGTATAGCGAGTTAGATCCCCGGTTTGCCGACTTCTTTCCGCGTGATGCCGAGACGCTGATTCGCCTCGACGAGATTGACTGGGGCGGCGTTCCGGTCAACGGGATCCCTCCGCTCGAGTACCCCGAGCACGTCGCTGAGGACGACGACGCGGCGGATTACCTGGACGACGATCACATAGTCTTCGGCATCGCTGCCGACGGAGCGACGCGGGCCTACCCGAAGCGAATCCTGGCGTGGCATGAGATGGCCCTCGACCGGATTGGAGGCGTCGAGCTGACAATCGTTTACTGCACGCTCTGCGGCACGGTGATACCGTACGAGAGCGTCCTCGGTGGCCAGCACATCAAGTTCGGCACGAGCGGCCTGCTCTACCGGTCGAACAAGCTGATGTTCGACCACGGCACGAAGAGCCTCTGGAACACGTTCGAGGGGGTGCCGGTGGTGGGCGCGCTGGCCGGCAGCGGACTGCGGTTGACGCACCGCGCGGTCGTAACCACCACTTGGGGCGAATGGCGGCGGATGCACCCGGAGACGACGGTTCTGACACTCGCGACCGGCCACGAGCGGGACTACCGCGAAGGGGCTGCCTACCGCGATTACTTTGCGACCGACGAGCTCATGTTCGACGTCCCGGAGCTTGACGATCACCCGGACGGCGAACTGGACAACAAGGACGAAGTGCTGACGCTGCTCCTTGAGGACGCCGCGGGGGAGGGTCAGCCGCTCGCGATTGCGGCGGAGTTTCTCGAGGATTACCGCCTGCATCTGGAGGAGCATGCCGGGCGGCGCCTGCTCGTGGTGACGAGCGAGGAGGGCGCAAACCGGGTGTTCGACCCGGGCACGACCAACTTCGTCCGGCTCGACGGCGACCTGGTGGTGGTGGATGCCGACGGCGGGAGGTGGCAGGTGACCGAAGACGCCCTGGTCCACGCGGTCGACCCCTCCCGGCGCGCCCCGCGGGTAGCGGCGCAGCGAGCGTTCTGGTTCGGATGGAGGGCGCAGTTCCCGGAGACGCGGCTGGTGCGCGACTAGCCGAACGTCGACCGCGACTAGGCGAATCGGCCCGGATGCGCTACCCTAGTGCGTTCGCGGCGGCGGTAACTGGAGACTTCGAAGGAGCAGGCACGATGAAGCTACTCTGGACCCTGACCCTGACCCTGACCCTGACCCTGGCGCTGACGGTTCTGGTGTTCGGCACGACCGGGGCCGAGGCGCAGGACCTGCAGGTGGGTGACGACGCGCCCGTCTTCGACCTGCCTGGGAGCGACGGGAATACGCACAGCCTTGGGCAGTACGCCGGACGCACCGTGGTGCTGGCGTGGTTCCCGAAGGCCTTTACCGGTGGTTGAACGGCCGAATGCAAGTCGCTGCGTGAGTCCAGCGACCAGCTTCAGCAGTTCAACCTGGCGTACTTCATGGTCAGCGTTGACGATCCGCAGACGAACAGGGAATTCGCCGAGTCACTCGGCGCCGACTTCCCGATCCTGAGCGACCCCGGCAAGGGGGTCGCCCGCGCCTACGGCGTTGTGACCGCCGAGCGGGAGTTGGCGTACCGGTGGACCTACATCATCGGTCCGGACGGCAAGGTCCTGGCGATCGACAAGGAAGTGACGCCGAATTCGGCGGGTCAGGATCTCGTTGCGGAGTTGACGCGGCTGGACGTTCCACGTCAGTAGCCGACAGTCAGGGGAATCGCAGGCGCACCGCCCCGGCGGGCGCCACGTGCGCCGGGGACGGCTACGACGCGTGCGGGGCGGTGTCAGTCGGCCGACCGGGATGGGGGCCGTGTCGACGCTTCCGACGACTGCGCCTTCTCGTCGATGCGAACCTCTTCCTTGAAGCCGCGAATCGCTTGGCCGAGCCCCTTGCCGAGGCCTGACAGCCGGTTCGCACCGAAGATGAGGATCACGATGGCGAGAATGATGAGCAGTTCCATTGGACCGACTGGCCCAAGCAGCGCTAGCATCAGTCCAGAGTGCATCTTCTGACCTCTCTCCCGGGGCGTTGGTGCCCCGGATAACGACCCGCCACGCGAGCAAATCAACCCCAGAATATCACGTCTGGCGCCGTGTAACGATGAAGGATGGCTGACGGTTCCAGTCCCGACGTGCAGGCGACCGAGGCGGCACAGGCCCGCTTCGACGCCGCCCGGCGGCGGGTGGGACTGATCCTCGGTCCCGCCCTCTTCCTGCTGCTGCTTGTCGTCCCCCTCGACGCGCTGACGCCGGAGGGACAGCGTCTGGCGGCGGTCACGGCGCTGGTCATCGTCTTCTGGACCACCGAGGCGCTGCCGCTCGCAGTGACCGCACTGCTCGGTCCGGCGCTCGCCGTCGCGCTCCGCGTGGCGCCGGTCGGCCAGGCGCTGGCGCCGTTCGCCCACCCGCTCATCTTCCTCTTCATCGGCAGCTTCATCCTGGCGCAGGCGCTCTTCGTTCACCGCGTGAACGAGAGGATCGCGTACGCCGTGTTGTCGCTCCGCCTGATCGGCGCGCGGCCGACGCGCATCCTGATCGCCTACGGCGCACTTGCCGCGTTCCTCTCCGCCTGGATGAGCAACACCGCGACCACCGCGATGCTGATGCCGATCGGTGTCTCGCTCGTCGTCTTCATGGAGTCGACCGGTGATCTGCCGAAGCGCTATGCGACTGCGATGATGCTGATGACGGCGTACGGCTGCTCAATCGGCGGCATGGCGACGCCGGTCGGGACGCCGCCCAACATCATCGCGATCGCGGCGATTCAGGAACAGCTCGGTTTCCGGATCTCATTCGTCGAGTGGATGCTCTTCGCCGTGCCGATAACGGTGGTCTTCATGGCCATCGTCTTCGTCTATCTCAACTGGGTGGGGAGGACCGGCGTCCGTGAGATCCCCGGCGCGGACTCGATCATCGCTGAGCGCAAGGCCGCCCTCGGGCCCTGGAAGCCGGGTGAGCGCAACGCCATCATCGCCTTCGGCGTCACGGTCGCGCTCTGGGTCGGTCCCGGTCTCCTCCCGCTACTGCTGGGTCGAGAACATCCAGTCGCTGTCGGGGTGCTCGCAAGCATGCCGGAGTCAGTCGCCGCCTTGACCGGCGTAGTCCTGCTGTTCCTACTGCCGATCAGCCAGACCCAGCGAAGCACGCTAACCTGGAAGCAGGCGGCGCAGATCGACTGGGGCACCATCCTGCTGTTCGGAGGCGGACTCTCGCTCGGTTCGCTGTCGGGCGCGACCGGCCTCGCGCAGGTAGTGGGCGAGGGAATTACCGGCCTTGTTCCGGCGAATGGCGTCGTCCCTGTCACGGTCGCCGCGACGCTTTTCACGGTCGTGCTCTCAAACACGATGTCGAACACGGCCGCCGCCAACATTGCCGTCCCGATCGTCATCTCGATCGCCGTAGCCGCCGGCGTCGACCCGATCCCACCCGCCATCGCGGCAGCCCTCGGCGCGTCGGTCGCGGTCGTTCTCCCGGTTTCGACGCCGCCGAACGCCATCGTCTACGCCTCCGGCCGTATCCCGATTACGAAGATGATTCAGTACGGGCTACTGATGGGCGTTCTGGCCGTGCTGCTCGTACCCATCATCACTCTCACCGTGCTCTCGCTGGTTCGGGGTTAGCCTCTCCCGCGGCGAGTTGCCGGCGGGCCTCGGTGAGTTCGTCCGGAATGCGCGTGCTATTCTGGACAACGAGGATCGGCGAGTGTGGGGACTGTTGCAACTGCCTGGCGCGCGGCATCTGCACGAGCGGCAGTTGCTCTTTCCTGTGCTCGTGCTGATCGTCGTGGCAGGCGTCCTGATCCACGGAGCGCTCGACCGCGAGCGGGGGAACGCGGAAGCGGCCGAGGGGCAGTCGGTCGATGCGGAGCCGCGTGACGCTGGCCCGCCGCTGCGGGCGCTGCCCCGGGCTCGGCTCTCGCTCCGGGGTGACCTCGAGAAGACGCCGCTGACCTACTTCTCCGACTACTGGGCGCAATTGGCCGCGGAGATGGGTGCGCACCTGCTGGAGCTGGGCGCGCCGGGACAGAGCGGTCTGGTGATCGAGCCCGGTCTGGCGGTTACCTCCGTTGAGGTTGCGGACGCGCTGGAGGCAGTGGCGGCGCGAGCCCGGCTTGCGGCGGCGGCGAGCGAGACGACTGAAACTGCAGAGAACGGTGACGGCGACACCGACACGGACACGGGTACGGACGCCTGGACGATGGTGTCGTCCGGCGTGCGCGCCGTCGACCGAACCGCGGGCTTGGCGCTCGTCGAAGTGGACGCGGCGCTGCCGCCCTTCGTCGAAGGCAATCCGCTGGCCCTTCCGTCCGGGTCGTACGTCGGTGCGGTGACGCTCGATGTGTCGGGCGCGCCGTCTATAACGCCCGGCTACCTGGTCTCCGCCTCGTCCGACGGGGACCTCGTGATCTCGACGCCCCCTCCCACGACGGGTCCGGCGGCAGTCGTCGATCTCGACGGACTGCTTATCGGTGTTTCGTATCTCACGCCCGACGGGCCACGGACGGTCCCGATCGAGGTGTTCAGGCGCGAACTGGCTGGAATTACGCAGCAGGAGCCATGCCGGGCGATCTCGGTCTCGTCGCTCGATGCCGATGTACAGGATCTTCTGGGGACGCACGGGCTGCTGATCGATCGGGTCGTGGCATCGGCCTTCGTACCGGAGCCTTCGCTGCGCGCAGGCGACGTCCTCATCGAGTGGAACGGCGAGCCGGTCACTACCGCCGAGGGGTTCGAGGCTGGCTACGACGCTGTTGGAGCGGGTGAACTGGTTCGCTACCGAGTCATCCGGGGCCGCCGCCGCGTCGCTGGCGGGACCGTGCTGCCCGATGCGGAGTGCCGGCCGGAGGCGCCGAGCGTTGTCCGCCTGGTACGCCTCGGTCTGGTGGTTGAATGGCGTGACGAGGTCGACGCGCCGGCTGCCGATCCGGCCAACGCGGGTGGATGGATCGTGACGACCGTCGTGCCGGATGGCCCGGCCGGCCGGGCCGGGATCGCCGAGGGCGATCGGCTGCTTGGCGTTGACGGGCGCGCCGTCGCAGCGGGCGGCAGCGCCCGGGCACGTGCGGCGATCGAAAGCCTCGACGCGAGTGAAAGTCCGTTGCTGCTCAGTCTCCTTCGCGGCGACCGCGCCAGACTGGCTGCCCTCATGTCCGTGGAGCCCTAGGAGCCTAGCAGCTAGCGGCCGTCGTGCCTGTATCAGAATTCCTCGAAAACGTCGGCCGCGGGTTGGCACGGATCAACTCGCGGCTCTCCGTCTGGCGCTGGGCACGCGTCTGGCTGCGGAGCTCGTTCCTGCCGGAACAGAACTACCTCATTATCCTGGCCGTCGTCGTCGGCGTCCTGACCGGCCTCGGATCGGTGAGCTTCATCTATGTCCTGGAGATGGTCGCAGGCTTCGCTCGCGGCCCCGTCGCATCCCTCTTCGACCGCTTCGGCGCAGCGCAACTTGTTCTGTTGCCAGCAATTGGCGGCTTGATGGTCGGCCCGATCGTGCAGCGCTTCGCGAAGGAAGCGAAGGGACACGGCGTGCCGGAAGTGATGACGGCGCTCGCCCGTTTCGGGGGCTACATTCGCAAGCGGGTGGTGAGTGTGAAGGTAATCGCTTCCTCCCTCACGATCGGTTTCGGCGGCACCGCGGGCCGTGAAGGCCCGATGGTGCAGATTGGCGCCGCCATCGGGTCGCTCGTCGGGCAGTGGACGCGGCTGACGACGACCGATCTCCGCACGCTTGTTTCGTGCGGCGCCGCCGGCGGCGTGGCGGCGACATTCAACGCGCCGATCGCCGGCGCCATCTTTTCCATGGAGGTGCTGATCGGCCGGATCCGGACCGACTTTCTGCTGGTGCTGCTCACCTCACTCAGCTCCTGCCTGGTAGCCCGCTACTTTCTTGGGAACTTTCCGGCGTTCATGGCGCCCACCTACAGCCTGGTGTCGCCCGCCGAGGTGCCGCTCTACTTCCTGATGGGGACGATCATGGGGGCTGCGGCGACTGGCTACCTCCGCATGCTCTACTGGTCGGAAGATGTATTCAGCCGGTGGCAGTTTCCGGAGTGGCTGAAGCCGGCGGTGGGCGGCCTGATGGTCGGGCTGGTGCTCCGGTTCTTCCCGGAAGTGTACGGTTCGAGCTTCGAGGCCATCGAATCGGCGCTCTGGGTCCGGTTCGACGCGGACCTCCTCTGGTGGCTCTTCGTCGCCGCGCTCGTCGCCAACTGCGCGACGCTTGGCTCAGGCGGGTCGGGCGGCGTGTTCGCTCCCAGCCTCTACATGGGGGCGATGCTGGGCGGCGTGTTCGGATCGTTCGCGCACGCCTGGTTTCCGGACTGGACCGCCGGTTCAGGCGCCTACGCGCTGGTAGGGATGGCGGCGTTCTTCGCGGCGGCCGCGAAGGCGCCGACAACCGCCATCATTATCCTGTTCGAGATGACGAACGACTACCGAATCATGCTGCCCTTGATGGCGGCGGTGGTGGGAAGCGTCTACATCTCGCACCGGTACTCGCCCTTCAGTATCTATACGCTGCGGCTGCACCAGCGCGGGATCCCTTTCCCGTACGGCGACACCGACCAGCCGCCAGTGCCGGAGGCGACACCGCCGGCGTCCGGCCGGACGCCGCCCGAAGCCGCCGGGGCGTGACTTCCTACTGCGATTCCTGGGAAATGATGATCGACTCGAGCTCGGCCTGATCGGTCGGGAGTTCCATGTCGCCGGCGGGGAAGTCGTTCGCCTCCAGCAGGTACGCGACTATATCGACGTAGGCCTGCGGGCTCAGGCTCGCGGGGGCCCCCTGCGGCATGGTCGTCCGGATGGCAACCACCATGTCACCCACCGACAGTTCGCTCCAGCGGAAGTGGAACGGCGCGCCGACCAGGGAAGGGGCGATACCGTCGCCCAGCAGGTCCTCCAGGTGGCACTGCGCGCATTCCCGCTCGTACGACTCCAGACCCCGTTCCGCCTGCTCCGCACTAAAGACGGCGTCCATCGTGGACTTTTCCTGTGTTGCCGCCTGCAGCGTGAACGCCCCCGTCGCCACCAGGAGGAGCGCCGCCACTACGACCGTCACCGTCGTCCTGCCGTTCATCCGTGCTGCCCTCATGGTCCCCTCGTCAGTCGTGTTGTTGAATGAGATCCGTAGTGCGAGCCGGTCGCGCGACGCCGGCCAAACCGGTCCATTATATCGTACGGAATGGCTGGTTGCGCCGCGGCGGCCGGCCCGGGCGGCGGTACTGTCGGGGGTCAGTCCGGAACGGGCAGGAAGACCAGGAGGACCCAGAGGAGCACGTTGATTCCATGTGCTGCGAAGCAGAGCGGGCAGCGGACCCGCAGGACGAACAGCAGCGCGTACGCGAGGTACGCGCCCAGTCCGATAGTCACCAGGCTGATCGCGAAGCACAGCCGCCATACCCAGGGATCGGCCAGGACGCCGGACGCAGCGCCCGCGATCAATGCCGCGTAGTACATCTGTCCCAACAGCGAGTTGGGCGGCCCGAACACCCGGGCGCTCGGCGTGAAGATGACCGAGGCGCAGGTCCGCTCCTCCATTCGGCAGACAGTCGGTATCCAGCGCGCTTCGGGGGACATCCACCGCCACGCGACCGCAGTGAAGTAGCTTGCGATCGCGAAGCCGGCGACGGCGAGCAGCGCGATCGCAAGGGTCATGGTGCGCCGGTCGGCCGAGACGACGAAAACGCTGCCGTGGAGCGGTGACCACCGCCCGTCCCGTCTACCGGAGCAGGTCGCGATAGGGTTGCAGGTGCCACTCGAGGAAGGTCCAGATCCGGTTCCACGAGTCGCGCTGCTGCGGGCTGTCGACGCGCTGGTAGCCTCGGTCGGCGTCGACGCGCCGGTTGAACCGGTGGCCGCCGCCGAACCTGTCGACGGGCGGATCGTGGTAAACGCGTGTCTCGGCCAGTTCCGGCTTGTGGTACTCCAGGGCGTGGATCAACTGCTGCGCCTCTTCGAAGTTGACGTCGCGGTCGTTGTCGGCGACATGCACGAGCAGCGGCGTCTGCAGCTTCTCGACGTGGAAGACCGGCGAGCGTTCCACGTAAGTGGCGCGCCGTTGGTGCACGGGGCCGCCTATCCGTTCCTGCGCGATGAAGTGCCGCTCGTAACGCGGCCCCTTGTACGACAGCCGATGGACCAGGTTGCTGACCGGAACCAGTGCGGCCGCCGCCCTGAGCGAGGTCTGATCGCGGAAGACCGAGTGAAGCGCGATGAAGCCGCCGTGGCTCCAGCCGACGATTCCTACACGCTCCGGGTCGACATGCGGCATCCGGTCCCGCAGCTCGTCGAGCGCCGTGAGGCAGTCATCGACCTCGTAGCCGCCGTAGTCAATGGCTTCGTGGTGGGTGCGGCCGTAGCCGGTGCTGCCGCGGTACTCCGGCGCGATGATCACGTAGCCGCGCGCCACCGCTTCGCGGATGAAGGGAAAGTAGGTCGGATCGAGGTCGCCGTGTACGCTGCCGTGGATCCAGACGAGTGCGGCGTGGCCCCGCGGCCCGCGCAGCCGGAGCGGTTCAAAGACATAGAACGGGATTTCCATGCCGTCCGCGCGGCTTGCATAGGTCGACTTCCGCATCGAGAGAACGCCGTTGCTCAACTCCTCGAAGATCCGGTCGCGTTCCGCCTTGCGATAGCGGTCCGTCTCGTAGCGGTCGATGTCCGACTGCGCGTGGAGCGGCGGGGCGGTGGAAGCGAAAGCAAAGAGCAGGAGCGTAGCGGCGAGAGCGCGACGGATCGTCATGAGTCTGGCCTTGTCATCCGATGAGCCGCGCCAGCGCGGCCGTTAGCCGATCGTTCTGCGCGTCGGTTCCAACGGTGATCCGGAGCGTGTCGTCCAGCCCCGGTTCCGCGAAGTATCGCACAAGGATACCGTCCGACCGTAACGCCTCATGAAGGCGGCGGGCGTCGCCGGCCGGAGGCCGCACGAGGACGAAGTTCGCCTGGCTCGGCCAGACTTGGCAACCGAGACCGTCCAGCCTCGCGATCAACCGCTCACGCGACCCCCGGATGCGCGCGACCGTCTCGCGGGTGTAGCCGATGTCGCGGATCGCCGCAGCGCCGGCGCGCGCCGCGACGGCATCGACGTTGTAACTGTCCTTCACCTTGGCCAGGCCGGCCAGCACATTGGGGTGTCCCACGCCGAAGCCGATCCGCAGCCCCGCCAGGCCATGGCTCTTCGACAGCGTGCGGAGCACGATCACATGGTCGTATCGACGCACCAGATCGAGCGCATCGTGATCGGCGAAGGCGACGTACGCCTCGTCGATCGCGAGCACGCCTGCCGTGCGCGCGGCCAGCGCGGCCAGCGCGGCCGGCGTCGCCGCCGTGCCGGAGGGCGAGTTGGGGTGAGCGACGATCGTGAGCGCTGCGCGCGCCTCCGCCAGCGCATCGACCGGGAGGGCGTACGCTTCGCCGTACGGGGTCTCCGTCACCGGCGCCTCGTGCATCGCGGCGAGGGTGCGGTAAAGCACGTAGGTGGGGGTCGGGTACGCCACCGGCCGGCCCGGACCGGTTACCGCGCGGAACAGCATCGTGAGAAGGTCGTCGCTCCCGTTGCCGACCAGGATCCAGTCCGGGTGGACACCGAGCACTTCGGCTGCGGAGTGGCGGAAGTGGTCCGCCATCGGCTCCGGGTACCGGCGCAGCGCGTCCGCGTCGACCGTACGGATCGCCTCCAGCGCTTGCGGGCTGGGAGGATAAGGGTTCTCGTTCGTGTTCAGCTTGACGATCTCCGGGTCGTCCGGCGGCTGTTCGCCGGGGACGTACGGCGTGAGGTGGTCGATGGCGGGACGGAACCGGGACATGGCAGACGGCGATTGTAATCGTTGCCCGGAAGGGTTGCCCGGCACGCGGAGCGGTATACTTCCCGGAGGCGCCGGCAGGGCAGCCGGCTGCCGGCGGTCGTTCTGGCGGCGTCGGCTAGGCGCGCCCGGCTGCCGGGGAAAAAAGGGGGGGGCCAGATGCATCGTTCCGTAACCGGCGGCGTTTTGGTTTTGCTTACGGCGGTCACACTGGCGCTGTCGGTCCCCGTAGTCGCGCAGGAGCAGGACCTCGGGCAACTGTTCATCGAGACGGTGGATGCCGACGGGCAGGTGGTTCTCGGCCTGACGCCCTCGGACTTCGCCGTGCAGGAGGACGACACGAGGGTGAACATCGTGTCGGTCGAGCGGGTCGGACCGATGAAGGTGGCGCTGCTGGTCGACAACGGCGACCGGATGTCGGAAATGGCTGCGCTCAACCCGCTGCGGGACGCGATGGAGGTGTTTCTCGACACGCTCGGGCCGGAGCACGAGGTTTCCCTGCTCACCATCGCCCGGAACATTCAGCGCCGGGTCGACTTCACGATGGACCGCGAGGAGTTGAAGCAGTCGGCCGAGGAGATCTTTCTGGAGTCGGGCACGGGCGCCGTCATGCTCGACGGCATCAAGGAGACGTGGGAGCGCCGCTTCGAGGGTGACGAGACTCTCCCGGTGATGGTGCTGATCCTGACCGACGGCACCGAGAACAGCAGCAACTACAGCGAGACGGAATACGCGGATCTCGTCGACATGCTCATCGTTAATAACGTTACCGTGCACATCCTGCAACTGTCGGGCCGCGGCGGCAGCATCATGTCGCAGTACGGCCGCAACATCGCCGAGAATACGGGCGGCATGTTCGAGACCATCGCCGCCGCGACCGCCATGCAACAGTGGATGGAAACGTACGCGGAACGTTTGAACGCCCACTCCGCGGAAATGTCGAAGCGCTACCGCGTGCTGTACGAGCCACCGGATCCGCGCGGCGCGGAGATCGCCGCGGGAGCGCGCCAGGGCGTCAACATCCGCCTCTTCGTCAACCTCCACATGGAGCAGTGAGCGGGTCGCTCGTCCCGTACGTCGAAGCCGTTCAGGCGTCCATCTGGGACGGACGGGCGCGGTCCGCCGCGACAGTCGCTGCCAGCGCGTGATGGCAAGAAGTGGTGCCGAGGGGCAGAATCGAACTGCCGACACCATGATTTTCAGTCATGTGCTCTACCAGACTGAGCTACCTCGGCATCCGGTGTGCAAGGCAAACCTTGAGCCTACCGCAGCCCGCGGCGGGCGCGCAACCAGCCCGTGGTGCGCCAGCCTGGTGTGCCGGTCTCCAGGCGGGTATCGCGCGGCTGATAGCGTCCCACCGTTGACTATGCGACACTGAACCCATGACTGCACGGCTTCTGTTTCTCTCGGTTCTGGCCGCCTGCCTCGCCCTGCCCGTGGCCGCGATGGCGCAAGAGGTGGATGTGATCGAGTATCAGCTCGACAACGGCCTGACCCTGCTCCTCGTCCCGCGTCCGGGCGATCCGAACGTGGCGGCCGGCTGGATCGCCAAGGTGGGTTCGGTCTACGAGCGTCCCGGCATCACCGGCGTGGCGCATCTCTTCGAGCACATGATGTTCAAGGGGACGCACACGATCGGCACGCAGGACATCGACCGCGACCTGGCGATCATCGAGGAGCTGGACGGCCTGCGGGTCGAGATCCAGGCGGAGGAGGCGGCGCTGGACCGCCGCTACGCCCTGGGCGAGATCGACAATCCCGACGACCCGTCCGTGCGAAGCGCGCGCCACCAGGAGATGCTCGACCGGTTCGACACGCTGCTGGCCGAGCAAGGCGAACTTCTGATCCAGGAGGACTTCAGCCGGATCTATTCCGGCGAGGGGGGGTCCGGCATGAATGCCGGCACCAGCTACGACTTCACCATCTATTTCATCAATGTTCCGGCCAACAAGCTGGAGCTCTGGTTCTGGATGGAGAGCGACCGCCTGGGCAACCCGGTGTTCCGCGAGTTCTACACTGAGCGGAGCGTCGTGCACGAGGAACGCCGGCTCCGGACTGACAGCACCCCGATCGGCAAGTTCCAGGAACAGTTCGAGGCGATGTTCTGGCAGTCGTCGCCGTACAGTTGGCCGGTGGTCGGATGGCCGAGCGACCTCGAAGGGATCACCCGGGAGGAAGCGCTTGCGTTCTTCGACACCTACTACGCGGCGAACAATCTCGCGGCGGCACTCGTGGGCGACTTCGATCCGGATGAAGCAATTGCCCTCGCTGAACGCTATTTCGGCCGGCTGAAGCGAGGTGAACGGTCGCCGCTCGAGCCGCGGACGCGCGAGATGCCACAGCTGGCCGAGAAGCGGATGGTCGCCTATGCGGACACCAACCCGCAGGTGGTGATCCGCTACCACTCGGTCCGCGACGGGCACCTGGACGAGCCGGCGCTCGTAGTGTTGGGGCAGTTGCTGAGCGGGCGGACCGGTCGGTTGTACCGCGCCCTGGTCGAGGAACAGGAGGTGGCCACCTCGGCGTCCGGAGGGCAGGCCGGCTACAAGTTCGAGGGGATGTTCGAGTTGCGCGGCACCGCGCGGCAGGGCCGCACCCCGGAGGAAGTGGAGGAGGCAATCTACGCCGAGCTGGAACGGCTGAAGACCGAACCGGTCGGCGAGCGCGAGCTGCAGAAGGTGAAGAACCAGAACGCCGCCGGGACGTTCCGTGATCTGGGCAGCAACTTCGGCCTGATGACGCAGTTGCTCATCCGTGAGGGGAACCGCGGCTGGGAGCACATCAACGCCGACCCGGCGCTCTACGAGGCGGTTGCCGCCGAGGATGTGATGCGCGTCGCCAACACCTATTTCACCCCGGAGACGCGCGCCGTCGCCGTTTACTACCGCGACGAGAGCACGACGGACGAGCCGGACGATCCGCTGGCAGAGGGACTGAGCGACGAGGAGCGGCAGCAGTTCCGGCAGATGCGCGCGATGATTGGTCAGGTTCCGGTGGAGCAGTTGCAGGCGTTCCTCGCCCAGGCGCAGCAGGCGGTGGGGCAGGCGCCGCCGGAGAGCCAGGATCTGGCGCAGGCGCTGGTGGAGTTGATCCGCCGGCGGATCGAAGAAGCGGGAGGTGGGCAGTGAGCGGCGCGAGGGGACGGTGGTTGACCGGTTGGTTGGCGGTGGCGGTACTCGTGATGTCCGGCGCCGCGCCGGCGTTCGCCCAGGCCCAGACGGAGGCGATGCCGGCTCACCCTCGCGAGCTGGTGTTCGAGCCGCTGCAGTTCGATCCGCCCGACCCGGCGGCGCACCGGCGTGTCCTGTCGAACGGCGTCGTCGCGTTTGTCGTCCCGGATCACGCGCTGCCGCTGGTTACCGTGTCGGTGATCGTGCGGGTGGGCGCCTGGTTGGAGCCGGCCGATCTGACGGGGCTGGCGACGCTCACCGGCAGCCAGATGCGCGCCGGCGGCGCGGGAGACCGAGACCCGGCCGCGTTCGATGAGGAAGCGGCGTTCCTTGCCGCGAACCTGTCAAGCGGCATCGGCGACACGTCCGGCAGGGCGAGCGTCAACAGCCTGACCAAGGACCTCGACGCGTCGCTCGATCTGCTGTTCGACATGTTGCGCTGGCCCCGGTTCGATGAGGATCGGCTGCAACTGGCGAAGAGTCAGGCGTTGCAGCGGATGGAGCGGCGGAACGACTCGACGCAGAGCATCGAGGCGCGTGAGTGGGGCCGCCTGCTGCGCGGCGCCGATCATTTCACGACAAATTCGTCGACCCGCGCCACGATCGAGACAGTAACGCGCGACGATCTCGTGGTGTTCCACGAGCAGTACTACCACCCGGGTAACTTCATCTTCGCGATTTCGGGAGACGTCGATCCCGACGACATTCTGCCGCGGCTCGAGGCGCGGATGGCCGACTGGCCGGCGCGCGACCCGGTGGTGACGCCGATCCCGGCTCTCACGCATGACCTTCAGCCGGGCGTCTACATCGTCGACAAGGACGACGTGAACCAGGGGCGCGTGGTAATCGGCCACCGCGGCGCGATGCGGGACAACCCGGACCGTTACGCACTGATGGTGATGAACGATATTCTCGGCGGCGGCGGTTTCACGTCACGGCTGTTGACGCGTATTCGTTCCGACGAGGGGCTCGCCTACAGCGCGTACTCTTCGTTCGGTTTCGGCACGTACTACCCTGGCGCCTTTCGCGCGAGCTTCCAGTCGCGGAGCGAAACGGTGGCGCGCGCAACGGCGATCGTGCTGGAGGAAATCGATCGGATCCGGACCGAATCGGTCTCCGAGGCGGAGCTCCGCATCGCGAAGGCATCATTCATTGAGACCTTCAGTCGCAACTTCTCCAGTCCCGCGTCGACCGCCAGGCTGTTTGCGGACGACGAGTACACCGGCCGCGACCCCGACTACATGGTCACCTACCGCGACAACATCGGTGCGGTCAGCGGTGACGATGTCCTCCGGGTGTCGCAGCAGTACCTGGACCGCGACCGGCTGGTGATTCTCGTGGTCGGCGACCGGGCGACGATCGAGGCGGGCGACCCGGACAACCCGGAGACTCAGTTGAAGGAACTCGGCGGCGGGACAATCACTGCTATTCCGCTTCCCGATCCGTTTACGATGGAGTACCCGTCAGGCCAATAAGGAACGGTCGAGAGGATCGTGGTGGCAACGAACGCGTCACGGCGCAGGCGGCCGCAGCGGCTCAGCCGCCCGATACGCTACCTGTTGCTGGTGGCGACCGGAGGCCTGGTGCTGAACCTGCTGGTGGGGGATAGCGGCCTGCTGGCGATGCTTGCCGCCAACCGTCAGCATGCCGAACTGGAAGCCCGGATCGAGGCGTTGAGCCGGGAAAACGAAGCGCTTCGCGAGGAGGCGCGCCGGCTTCGCGACGACCCCGGCCGAATAGAGGAAGTGGCTCGCGGCGACCTCGGGCTGATGCGGCCCGGCGAACGGCTGTTCATCATCCGCCCGAGCGACGCCGATCGCTGACCGCCGTCAGACGGCCGCCGTTTCCACCGCCGGCGCGGCCTGCTCGCCGGCCGTTTCGTGGGTGTCAGCCACGGTCAGGCCGAGCGCCTTCCGCACCTCCGCCTCGATGGCGGCGTACAGTTCCGGCTTCGCCTTCAGAAGCCCCCGGACGTTCTCGCGTCCCTGTCCGAGCCGCTCGCCACTGAACGAGAACCAGGCGCCGCTCTTCTCGACAATGCGGTGCTCGACGGCGAGGTCGATCAGGTCGCCCTCGCGCGAGATCCCTTCCCCGTACATCATGTCGAACTCTGCGGTGCGGAACGGTGGCGCCACCTTGTTCTTCACGATCTTGGTCCGGGTGCGGCCGCCGACGATCCTGTCGCCATCCTTGATGGCTCCGATCCGGCGGATGTCGATCCGAACCGAGGCGTAGAACTTCAAGGCGCGCCCGCCGGTGGTGGTCTCCGGATTGCCGAACATCACGCCGATCTTCTCGCGCAACTGATTAATGAAGATGAGGCAGGTATTCGACTTCGCGACCACGCCGGTCAGCTTCCGGAGCGCTTGAGACATCAGCCGCGCCTGCAGACCCACCTGCGAGTCGCCCATCTCGCCTTCGATCTCGGCGCGGGGCACCAGCGCGGCGACCGAATCGACCACGACGACGTCGACCGCGCCGGAGCGGATCAGCGTCTCCGTGATCTCGAGCGCTTGTTCACCGTGGTCCGGCTGCGACACGAGCAGGTTGTCGAGCTCGACTCCCAGATTGCGGGCGTACTTCGCATCGAGCGCATGTTCGGCGTCGATGAACGCGGCGTTTCCGCCGGCCTTCTGCGCCTGCGCGATCACCTGCAGGGCAAGCGTCGTCTTGCCCGACGCTTCCGGGCCGTACACCTCGACCACCCGGCCTCGCGGGACGCCCCCGATGCCGAGCGCATAGTCGATGCTGATGGACCCGGTGGAGATGCTCGGGATTGTCGCGATGGCGTTCTGGCCCAGGCGCATGATCGACCCCTTGCCGAACTGCTTCTCGATCTGGCCGACGGCCATGTCGATTGCCTTGCCTCGTCGATCCGCGATCTTGTCGGAGGACGTCCTCATCTACGGTTTGCTCCTTGCTCCGAGTCGGGCTCCCGGCCGGGCAGGGTAGACATCAGTACGTCTCGCCCGACGGGTTCCCATGATAACGCCGCGCCCTGCAACTGTCAAGCGAAAACAGACGCCACTATTATTATAACCTGTTTAGTTACATTAACTTATAATAGTAGCAACTTTCGCCTTTGTCGGCCGCGGGGATGGTTGGTTCGGCGTGCCTGGCCATCTCGCGGGACGGCAGAATGTGCACAGAATGGCACCCGTCCCGTTGCGGAGCTTGCGGCCCAGGTCCGGTGGGCTGCACGGGGTGCCGTGGTACGCTGGTTGGCGTGATCCTGACGCGTGCCGCCCGACTGGCGGCGTTGTCCCTGGCGCTGGTGGCTGCGCTGCTCGTCGACACCGCCGCCGCGCAGGTGGCTCTCCCGCCCCGCGCTGACCGCTCCGTCCACGACGTGGCCGGTATCCTGTCGAACCAGGCAATCGACACGATGGAAAGGCTGCACGGTGCGTTGTTGGCACGGACCGGCGTCGCCATCGTCATCGTCACGATGCCGTCGCTCGAGGGGGAGCCGGCGGCCGACTTCGCACTCCGGATCGCCGAGGCGTGGCAGCCGGGACGCGCGGGCGAGGACCGCGGGATTGTCGTCGTCATTGCGCTCGAGGAACGGGAACTGTTCATCGCGACCGGCTACGGCGTCGAAGGCTTCCTGCCGGACGGTCGCGTCGGAGGGGTTCGCGATTTCGCCCGTCCCGCCCTCGCGCAGAACGATTTTTCAACCGGACTGCTGCAGATAAGCCAGGCGCTGACCGCATTCTCCGCCGAGGAATTCGGCGTCACCATCGACGGCGCGACACTCGGCGTGGCGGCAGCCCGCGGTGGCCGCGGGCGCGACGAGCGGCGGGGCGGAATCGTCGGCCTGCTCGTCATGCTCGGGATGGGGTTCCTGCTGTTCCGCCACCCGACGCTCTTCTTCTTGCTGATGTTCTCCGGCGTGGGCCGCGGTTACGGCGGCTACCGCCACCGCGCCGGCTTCGGCGGAGGCGGCTTCGGCGGCGCCGGGGGGAGTTTCTGATGACGACGGTGGATTTGAGCAGCAGTCCGGTCCTCCGGAAGCTGGTGGAAGGTTTGCGCGGGGCACTGGGGGACGAACTCGTGAGCGTCGTCCTGTACGGCTCGGCGGCGCGTGGCGATTACGAGGCGTCGACGAGCGACCTGAACGTGCTAATCGTGGTGAGCGACCTGACGCCGCGCACGCTGGAGCGGCTCAGCGGCCCGGTCCGCCGGTGGGGGCGGAGCGGGCAGCCGATGCTTCGACTGCTATCGCCCGCCATCATCCGGGAGTCGGCCGATGTCTTTCCGATCGAGTTCCTCGATCTGCAGACGTCACACCGCGTACTGCACGACGGTGATCCGTTCGTCACGCTCGAGGTGCAGCTCAACCACCTCCGCGGGCAGTGCGAGCGGGAGCTCCGCGAGAAGATGATGCGGCTGCGCGAGGCCTATTTCATCCGCCTGCAGGACGAACTGGCCGGATCGGAGAACCGGATAACCGTCGAACGCAGACGCTACAATGATGCGGTCAGGGCCTACAACACACAGGTGTTGCGATTTCCTACCAACATGGTGGCGGGGATGTTCGGCTTTTCGGACCGCGAGTACTTCGAGGCGGACGAGGCGGCGGCGCAGGTGCCGCAGGTAGTGTTCGAATGACCCGAACATCGCTCGGCGGGGAACGGCGGGGAACGGGGGCATGGCGGGCGCGCGCCGTTGCACTGGTGGTTGCGGCAGGTCTGGCTGGCGCGGTGCTGGCCGGATCGCAACAGCCGGAAGCCACCGACGGCGTAACGATCGAGGTGACGCCGCTGGAGTTGACGCTCGAGGTGGGGAGGACTGCACAGCTCTCCACGACCGTCCGCGACGCGGATGGCAACGTGCTCGATGACGCCACCGTCGTCTACTATTCGCGCGCCCGGCGCAGCGTCGGCGTCTCGCGCGAGGGGCAGGTGCGGGCGTTCCGCCCCGGCACTTACGCGCTGGTGGCGCTTGTCCCGGCCGACCCGAATGACCGCCGCCGCCGCCCGGAGGCGCGCGTTCGCGCCGAGGTGCAGGTGACCGTGCCGCAGCCGCCGATTGCGGACGTCTCGTTCACCGAACTGCCGGCGCGTTTCTACGTCGGGACCCGCCCCCGCCTTGGGGTGACGATGACCGACACCACCGGGGCGCGCCGCGACGACGGGACGCCGGCATTCGCCACCGGCGATCCGTCGATCGCCACGATCGACCGCTTCGGCTACCTTGCCCTCCATCAGCCGGGCCAGGTCGACGTGACCGCATCGGTCGAAGACGTGCGTGACGCGGTGACGATCGACGTCGTCGCAAACCCGATCGCCGCGCTCGAGTTCCGCGCAAGCGCCTCCGGCGGCCGGACCGGCGACGTGATCCGCTTTACCGCGGCCGCCACCGACGAGTCCGGCGCCGAGGTCGACGGCGTTCCGATCGGCTACGCGGTGGGGGGCGAGACGGCGGCCAGCATCATCGGCGCGGGGGCGCCGGCGCAGATCGCCGCCGACGGACGGTTCGTCGCCGAGCGTTCCGGCACCTACACGGTCATCGCCACGTCGGGCAGTCACAGCGCCGTCGCCACTGTCGCGATCGAGCCGCGCGACGTCTACCGCGAGATCGAAGTGGTGGGGCGCGGCAAGGTGCTCGATCAGCGCTCGTCCGACCTCTGGGTGTGGGAGGGGACCGACGGCCGCGACTATGCCATCACCGGCACCTGGGGCGCCGATGGATATTCCTTCTTCTGGGACGTGACCGATCCGGCCAACATCGAGAAGATTCAGGAGGTGCAGGTCGACGCCCGGACCGTCAACGACGTGAAGGTGTCGTCCGACGGCGAGGTGGCGGTGATCAGCCGCGAGGGGGCGTCGAACCGGCGGAACGGCATCGTCGTGCTCGGCGCCGGCAACCCCCGCGAGGGTGTGCCGGTGCTCTCGGAGTTCACCGATCAGCTCACCGGCGGCGTGCACAACATCTTCATCGACGGCGACTATGTCTACGCGCTGAGCGCCGGCCGCCGCTACGACGTGATCAGCATCGAGGATCCGCGCGAGCCGCAAAGGGTGGGGCGATTCGAGCTCGACACGCAGGGCCACAGCGTCCACGACGTCTGGGTGCAGGACGGCATCGCCTTCTCGTCGAACTGGACCGACGGCGTGGTCGCGGTCGACATCGGCGGCGGTGGCCGCGGCGGCACGCCGGAGCGCCCGGTCGAGCTGGGACGCTACGCCTATCCGAACGGGTGGAACCACGCGGCGTTCCCGTACCGCAGCAAGTCGACCGGCACGTTCTACCTCTTTGCCGGCGACGAGGCGTATCCGTACGGCGGTCTCGGGACCGACGACGACGCGACGGACGATGAGCCGTTCCGGACCGCCGGCTGGATCCACGTCATCGAGTGGAGCGACTGGGACAACCCCCGCGAGGTGGCGCGGTACCAGGTGCCGGAGGCGGGGACGCACAACCTCTGGGTGGAGGACGACCTGATGTACGTCGGCTTCTACTATCCCGGGGGCCTGCGTGTCGTCGATGTCTCGGGCGAGCTGATGGGCGATCTCTATCGGCAGGGACGCGAGGTGGCGCGGTTCGTGCCGTTCGATCACGAGGGCTTCACGCCGAACGCGCCGTTCGTCTGGGGGCCGCAGCCCTACAAGGGGCATATCTTCTTCACCGACTACAACAGCGGCCTCTGGGCGGTCCGGCTCAGGGAGAAGACCGGCCCCGCGCCGATAATCGGTGAGCCGCGGTAGCAGGGCGGACAGATGACACGGCGCTCGACCGGGATCGTCCTGCTGCTGTCACTGGCCACCCTCGTCGCGGCCGTTGCCGCGGCCCCCCCCGACCCCCCGACGCGCAGCTACTGGGTTTACGTTTCCGCCGAGTCGGAGGACGAGGTGGCTCTGGTCCGCTACGGCCCGGACGGGGCGATGGTGGAGAAGACGATCCGCGTCGGCAGCTTCCCGAACGAGATCGAGGGTCCGCACGGCATCACCGTCGATCCGGACGGCCGGAACTGGTACGTCTCTCTGGCGCACGGCGTGCCCTTCGGGAGCGTCCACAAGTACGAGACGGGTACCGACGAGTGGGTGGGTGATGTCACCCTCGGCCTGTATCCCGCGACGATGGATGTTTCGCCCGCAACGGGCCTCCTCTGGGTGGTCAATTTCAACTTGCATGGCGGCATGCAGCCAAGCAGCGTGTCGGCGGTCGAGACGGAGACGATGGCGGAAGTGGCGCGCATCGACAGCGGCGTCATGCCGCATGGCTCGCGCGTCAGCCGCGACGGGACGCGGCACTACTCGGTGAACATGATGGACGCCGAGCTGGTGGAGATGGATGCGCTCCGCTTCGAGGTCGCCCGCCGCCTCACGCTGGGCGACGAGGTGCAGCCCACCTGGGTGACGAGGCCGACGCCGGACAACCTCGTCTACGTCACCGGCAACAACGTCGCGAAGATCTTCGAGGTCGACCTGGAGGCGTGGGAGATCACGCGCACCTTCGAGACGGGCCGCGGTCCCTACAACCTGGCCGTCACCCCGGACGACGCTACCCTGATCGCCACCTACAAGACGGGCGACGCGGTCGCGTTCTGGGATCTGGCGTCGGGAACCGAGCGCGCGAGAGTGACCACGTCGCGCACCATCCCGCATGGCGTAGCCGTTACGCCGGACGGGGCCTACGCCTTCGTCACCCTCGAAGGTGTCGGCGGCGATCCGGGCACGGTCGAGGTCTACGACATCGCTGCCGCGGAACGGGTGGCTACCGTCGACATCGGCAAGCAGGCGGGCGGCCTCGCGTTCTGGAAGATGAACTGATCACCTCTGCGGCTGCACCTTCCCCCTGGGAGGCAGCGGCGAGACGTAGCCGAGCACGAGAATCAGCCCGCCGACGACGACGAACGACACAATGCGGGCGACGGTGCCGATGTCGGCGAGGTCGACGGTGAACAGCTTGATTACCACCGCCGCCAGGAGCGCCGCGCCGGCCCACCAGGCCCGCCGCCAGGCCAGTCGGGTGGCGCTGAACATGACGGTGAAGGCCGCCGCGGTCCAGGCGATCGAGAGCGCGGTCTGGTACCCGGCGAGCGGCCAGAGCGCGTCGGGCCGGAACGGGACACCGGCCAGAAAATGCGTGGCGCGCGCGATGACGCCGTTCAACGTTGCGAACGCCAGCAGCCCGAGAACGCCCCAGCGCGCGTCACCGGTGATCGTCACGGGCCCGGCGGAGCTCCACCAGAGCAGGAATCCGAGGGAGAAGACCTGGACCAGCTCCACCGGGTTGAGGATCGGGACGTAGCCCAGCGGATCCGGATCGCCCTGGTGGGTCGCGGCGACCAGGACCCAGCCGGCCACGAACAGGGTGAGGGGAATCTGGCCAGTCCCGAGATACGCCTCCCGAAAACGCCGCACCGGCCATTCGAGGCGGCTTCCGAACGTCGTGAGTGACCAGACCACCGCCGCCGGAACCAGCGCCCAGACCACGAATGACCAGGCGCTGGCGCCGGGCATGAGCTGCCCGATGCGCCAAGAGCTCTCCCACAGGACGAAGAACGTGGCGAGCCACAGCGCCCCGCGGTGCCAGACGGGCGCCGTCCGTTGCCAGTCCGCCTCCAGGCGCCAGAGCAACCAGTACAGCGCCAGGAACGCCCCGGGCCAGGCGAGGACGCCCCAGTGGGCAAGCGGACTCGACGCGAGCGACAGCCAGGCGACGGTGAAGATCAGCATCGCCGGCAGCAGGAGCAGGGGTGGATACGCCAGATGCTTCCAGTCCAGACGCGCCCGGAGCCAGCCGGATGCGACAAGGCTTGCCGCCACGAACCCCAGCGTCGCGCTGTGCTCGTCGAACGACGAGAGTTGACGGGAGATCTCCGCCGCGCCGGCGCCGAACCACCAGAGCGTTCCCCAGACGAGCGCCGCTACTGACAGCGGAGAGTACTTCCGCTCCTGGCTTACGGCGCGATACAGCACCCGGGCCGAGAAGAGCCCCGACAGGCTTACCAGCACCCCGCCCAGGTACACGACGTTCAGCACCGGGAGCCCGTCCGCGGGTGGCCCGCCGGATCCGGCGAGGCCGGCCAGAAGCTGCAGCGCCAGGCCCGACAGTACGGCGAGGCGACGGGTCTGCCGCGCGCCGACCCATACCAGCGCGGCTCCTTCGAGCGCCCAGGCGGCGGAAGTCCATCGCCCGTCGAAGGCGAGCGGGATGGCCAGCGTGCCGAACGCGACGGCGAGCGCCGCAAACGACTGCACCAGAAGCGACGTCGCCGGCCGCCGGCGCCAGTGCAGGGCGCCGGCCGCAATCGCGTAGAACGCCGAGAACGCCAGGGCGCTGAACGCCGGCCCATACTCGAAGCCGCTCGCCAGCCGGTGCTGCAGGACGTAGGCGGCGAGCGGGACACCGAACACGAGGGACCCGTCGACGTAACCCGTGAGCCGCGGTGCCTGGCGGCGGGCGTTCAGCACCGGAACGGCGGCGAAGAGAGTGAAGAACAGGGCCAGGAAAGGCTGCATCGTGGCGAAGTGCTCGGGCTGGTAGAACGCGCGCCCCCACATCGCGCCGATGATGAACGTGAACACGAAGCCCAGCAGGTTGAGTACACGCCACGCCCGGAACCAGGCCACCGCCACGATGCCGGCATCCAGAGCGGCGTAATAGGAAAAGAGGGCGACGTGGCTGCCGTCCTGCGATATCAGAACGGGACCGAGGAATCCGCCGAGCGACGCCAGCACGGCCAGGCTGCGGGCGTTCTGGGTCACCGCCGAGACCGTGGCGAGCAACACCAGCACCACCATCATTCCCAACCCGACGGTCGCGCCGATGAGGTCGTAAAGGTTCACGGCCGCGAAGACCGTCAGGTAGACAATGCCGGTGCCGCCCCCCTGCAGCGCGAGGGCGTAGTCGCGGCGCGACTCCCGTAGTCGCCATCCGATCGTCAGCAGCGCGATCCCGGCCGTGGCGGCGCCGCCCAGGCGGAGCTCGACGGGGAGCAAGCCGAGTTCCGCCACGTAGGCCAGAAAGAATGCGACGCCGAAGAAGAGGATGACGACACCGACGCGCACGACGGTGTTGCCTCCGAAGAGCCACGCGCGCGCCGCGTTGAACCAGTCGTGAAGCGCCGTACCGGCTTCCCGGGTCGGTGTCGGGGCCGGCACGGGTGCGGACGCCGGCGCCGGCTGGTCCACCGTGGCGGGGTGGGCGGTCGTGGCTGCTGCGGGTGGCTCGACCGTTGCGGCCACTGCCGTCGCCGCCGAGGATGGGGCCGCCGCCGTCGTCGTTTGTGGTTGCGGGGGCTTCTGCCCGCCGGCCGCCGAGTGACCCAGGCGCTCAACTTCGCCTTCCAGGGCCTCGACGCGAGCCGTCAGCCGCCGGGTCTGCTGCCGGTTGCCCAGCACCGTGAGCAGGAGCACCGCCGCGACGACGAACAAGCCGACGAGGAGAGCGGCAATCAGCAGAACGAACAGCAGCACAGCCTCCATCCTACGCGCTTTGCCGGCCGGCGCTGCCGCGCCGGGTTCAGCAGGCGCCGGCTCGACTATGATGGACGACCTGTGGCATGACGCCGTGTCCATCAACGACGACGAGACAACGGGGGCCCATGCTCCCGCGGTTTGTCGGCAAGGACGTCCAATCAGACGTTGGGAAGGAGATCTTCAATGAGCCATCGAGTAGTGACCCTACTGGTGATGCTCGGCATGCTTGCTGTCGCTCCGGCGCTCGCCCAGACAGACACATGGACACCGCCGATGACTCCCTGGGGCGATCCGGACCTGCAGGGCCAATGGAATAGCCAGACCTCGATTCCCCTGGAGCGGCCCCTCGAGGGGCCGCTCGCAGGCAGGGAGGCGCTGACCGAGGAGGGGGCCGCCAGGCTGGAAGCCGAGAACCGGGCGGCCTATGATCTCCCCCCAAGGGAAGGAAGCCCCGGCACCTACAATGCATTCTGGCGGGACTTCGGGAACCCGTTGGCGCAAACGTCGCTCATCATCGACCCGCCCGACGGTCGAATTCCGCCGCTGACGCCGGAAGGCGAAGCCCGCATTGCGGCGGCGCGGGCGGAGCGCGCAACGCGGGGTCCCTCGGATTCGCCCGACACCTACAGCGATCTGAGCAACTGGACCCGGTGCATCTCACGCGGCTGGAACGGGATCGGGAGCTGGTACAGCAGCAACTATCAGATTTTCCAGACGCCCGGGTATGTGGTGGTGTACCAGGAGCTCATCCATGAACCGCGCATCTATCCGCTCGATGGGCGCCCTCATCTGCCGGAGTCCGTTCGCCTGTGGATGGGCGACTCGCGCGCCCGCTGGGAAGGGAACACGCTGGTAGTCGAGACGACGAACTTCTCGCCGAAGACCAACTGGCGCGGGTCGCGCGACACCCTCCACCTGACGGAGTACTACACGCGGGTTGCTGCGGACACCATCGATTACCGGTTCACGGTCAACGATCCCCACACCTTTGCGGGGGCCTGGACCGTCTCACGGCCGATGACCCGGATCACCGATCGGGTCTCGATCTTCGAGTATGCGTGCCACGAGGGAAACTACGCCATGACGGGGATCCTGGACGGCGCGCGCGCCGAGGAAGAAGCAGAGGCAGCCGCGGCGGCAGGCCAAAGGTAAGCCAGTGGCCGATGCGCACGGGGCTCACGGGGACGGCTCGATGCGGAGCAGCGCGCCGTCGTCGTCGTGGTCGGTCAGCAGGTAGAGGAGCCCATCGGGTCCCTGCCGGACCTCCCGGATGCGCTGCCGCAGCTCGGTCAGCATCGACTCGCGCCGCAGCTCCTCCATGTTCTCGTTGAACACGATGCGCTGCAGGTGGCCGGTGCCCGGTATCCCGCCCTGCCGCAGGGATCCGACGAACAGGTTGCCTGTCCACGCCGGGAACTCATCACCGGTGTAGACGGCCATGCCGGCGGCCGCGATGGCCGGTAGCCAGACGATGAGCGGCGACTCGTAGCCTTCGCGCGTCGGATGCTGGGACACTCGCGCGCCGGGGTAGAGGCGCCCGAAGCTCATCAGCGGCCAGCCGTAGTTGCGGCCCGGCAGGAGGACGTTGAGCTCGTCGCCGCCGTTGGGACCGTTCTCGTGCTGCCAGATGTCACCGGTCTGAGGGTGCAGCATGAGGCCGAGCGTGTTGCGATGCCCGATCGTGTAGATCTCCGGCCGATGACCCGGCTCGTTCACGAACGGGTTGTCGTCCGGCGCCGAGCCGTCGTCGTTTAGTCGCAGCATCTTGCCGCGCAGACTCGCGGGATCCTGCGGGGCGTCGAGGAGCTCGCCTTCCGGGGACAGGATTCGGCCGCCGGTGGACATGTAGACCTTTCCGTCCTGGCCGAAGGCGACCCGTCCGTTGAGTCCCGAGTTGCCCAGGAAGGGCTCCGTGACCACCAGGTCTTCCACGTCGTGAAGCGCGTGCCCCTCCAGCCGGCCCCGGGCGAGGGCGGGCGAGCCGCGGCCGTCGTCGTGCCGCTTGGTGTAGGTGAGATAGACGAGGCGGTTGTCGGCGAACTCGGGGTGGACGGCCACGTCCATGAGCCCGCCGTTGCCGTCGGTCCGGACCTCCGGCACGCCGGAGATGGGTTGCGGGTCGAGCGCGCCGTCACGAACGACGCGCAGACGGCCCGACCGCTCGGTGATCAGCATGGCGCCGTCTGGCAGGAACGCGATGGCCCAGGGGTGCTCCATGCCCCTGGCCACGACGCTGACCCGGATCGTGTGCTGCTCGGCGGTATCGATCGCCCAGGGGCCGTCGCCCAGCGGCGGCACCGGCACGCCGATAGGTGCTTCCTCCTGCGCGTAGCCGACGGTGACAAGACAGAGCAGCAGCGGCGTCGCCAGGAAAACCGACCGTCTGGCCTTCATACCAACCTCCCGTGTGAGCCGAACCCGGCTCCGAAGAATCACTCCCGCTGATGCCGCGCCGCCCTCCGGCTGCTAGTCGAGTGGCAGCAGCGGCTCCACCCCCTCCGGCAGATGCTGGTCGAAGGCCGCCAGCACCGCGGCTTCCGCCGCGTGGGAGCCCATGAGACCGACGATATCCACCAGATCCTGCACCCCGAATGCCCGCTCCGTACGCGCGTAGGTATCTGCGCTCACGTTGCGATCGTCGAACAGTTCGCGGCCGAACGCAATCAGGGCGGCGTCCTTCTCGTCGATGCCGGTCAGCAGCCGGCGGTGGCGGACGGTGTCTATCAACTCCGGCTCGACGCCCGCCTCGCGGGCCATCGGCTCGTTGATCGTCCAGTCGTACTGCGAGTCGCGCGCGCGCGCCGTCACCAGTATCGCGAGCTGCATGAGCCGTCGTCCCACGCGGGCTTCCAGCGACTCCTGTCCCGCGCCGTAGCCGCGGATCACCCCCGGGCCGATGCCGGAGGGCGACAGCATGCGGCCGTAGAGCACCGACACCGAGGTCCGGCTCTCCGGGCTCCGCAGCGGCAGGCGGCTCCGGGAATCGGGATGGATATCCTCCGGATGGCTGAAGGGCAGGGGAAGTGACTGTCTCCAGCCGGATGGCATCTGCTGGTTGAACGCGGTTAGCGTGGCCGCGGTGCTGGCGTAGCGGCCCATCACGTCGACGACGTCGACGAGGTTGGTATTGCCCAGGAGCGCCCGCGCCCGCGCATAAGTGTCGGTGCCGAGCTGGCGGGTGCCCGACAGCTCCCGGCCGACCTCGATGATGATTGCTTCGCGGGGGGGCAGGTCGGTGATCGGTTTCCGGTGCCGCACGACGTCGATGATCTCCGCGTCGAGCCCGACCGCGAGCGCCTCCAGTTCGTGCAGCGCCCACTCGAACGGCTGGTCATACTCGCGCGCTGTCGTCAGGATGGCCAGCTCGGTCAGTCGACGCCCCATCGGCGCGTCGAACCGCAGGTCGGCGCCCGAACCGTGCAGCCGCAGCGCTGCGGCGTCCGCCGGCGCGCCGGACGCGCTCGCGACGGCCGCGTCGTACGCTGACCGGCGGGCGGCATCCAGCTCCTCGCGATCGATCGGTGGCAGGCGGCTGCGCGACTCCGGATGGATGTCGTCGGGGAGCTCCTGACCGCCGCGTGCGATGCCGGGCCACGCCGTGAGGTAGCCGACCAGGGCCAGAAAGACCGCCGCCCGCACCCACCACTTCATGCCAGCCTCCGTGTCTTGCGAACCGTGGCGTCGCTTCATTCTAATGCGCGGCATGCCTGCCTGTCCGTTCTCAACGTGAACGATATTGCGGGCATTTCGGGTCCGGCTGCGGGGCTGCGTCTGCTAGGAGCCCGTGGTGAAACCCCCACTACATTCGAGCGGCGAGGCATCCCGCCTGAACGGCCTTGCTCCTCGGTCGCCTATGGCCAATATGCTCCCTCGTCGCGCCTTGCCAGGCGGGCGCCTCACCGCTCTCGGTGCTACGCGGGGTTTCACCACGGGCTCCTAGTTGAGGCGCTCGACGGCGAGGGCGACGCCGTTGCCGCCGCCGAGGCAGAGTGTTGCGATGCCGCGCCGGAGGTTACGCGTGCGGAGGGCGTAGAGGAGCGTCGTCAGGATGCGCGCGCCGCTCGCCCCGATCGGGTGGCCGAGGGCGACCGCTCCGCCGTTGACGTTGACCTTCGCGGGATCGGCCCCCAGCTCGCGGATGACGGCGACCGCCTGGGCGGAAAACGCCTCGTTCAGCTCGATCAGGTCGACGTCGTCGAGCGACCAGCCCACCTTCGCGAGCAGCTTCCGCACCGACTCGACCGGCGTCATTAGCAGCCACTTCGCGGGACGGCCGCTCACCGCCTGGCCGACGATGCGCGCCATGGGCCGGGCGCCCGACTCGTTCGCCTTCGCCTCGGACATCACCACCAGCGCGGCGGCGCCGTCGTTGACGCCGGGTGCGTTGCCGGCGGTCACGGTGCCGTCCTTCACGAACGCGGGGCGAAGCCTCGCCAGCGCCTCCGGCGTGGAGTCGGACCGGACGCCCTCGTCGTACTCAAGGCGGACCGGCTCGCCCTTTCGCCGCGGGATCTCGACCGGGAGGATCTCGTCCTTGAAGTGACAGTCGCGGATCGCGGCGGCCGCCTTCTGGTGGCTGGCGGCGGCGAAGGCGTCCTGATCCTCGCGTGTCACGCCGTAGCGCTCCACCACGGCCTCCGCCGCTTCGCCCATCGACCAGTGCTCGACGGCGCACCAGAGCCCGTCGTGCATCATCGAGTCGAGCACCTGCCCGTCCCCCATCCGCAACCCGATCCGCGCGTTCGGCAGGATGTAGGGGCAGTTGCTCATCGACTCCATGCCGCCCGCCACCGCGACCTCGATGTCGCCGGTAGCGATCCCCTGCGCTGCGAGCATCACCGCCTTGAGGCCAGAACCGCACACCTTGTTGATCGTGAGGGCGCCGACATGGTCGGGCAGGCCGCCGTCGAGCGCCGCCTGGCGGGCGGGCGCCTGGCCGAGCCCGGCCGAGACGACGTTCCCCATGATGCACTCGTCGACGATCTCCGGGTCGATAGCGGCGCGCCGTACCGCCTCGCGGATGACGCGCGCGCCGAGGTCGGTGGCGGGAAGCGGGCTAAGCGCTCCGAGAAACTTGCCGGTCGGCAGGCGGACGGCGCTGGCGATGACGGCGGAATGCATGCTCGGCTCCTTCGCTCGTGACGGTGATGCGCTTGATCTGTCCCGGTCCCAGGACGTCGCGCAGGCGCGCGGCAATCATGCGGCAGGCCGTGCGGACGGCGCGGCGCCAGTCATCGTCCGCCGCGCGGACCGTCAACGTGCTGTCGGGGAGGAGTTGAACGCTCGTCGCGCGGTCGATTCGATCGCCCACCGCCGCGCGCCAGGCGAATCGTATCTTCGCTTCCGTGAGGGGCTGGCGACGGAGCAGGATGCCTAGCGCGCGGGTCGCGTCGTGCTGTATCGGGACCATCTATCGCGAGTGTATCATCGCGCCGTGCGCCTCGTGCTGGCGTCCCGGTCGCCGCGACGATCCCACCTGCTGCGTGACGCCGGGTACAAATTTGACGTCGTGCCGGCGGATGTCGACGAGCGTCGTTTGCCGGATGAACCGCCGCGGGACTACGTCGTCCGGCTGGCACGGGCGAAGGCGGCGGCGGTGGCATCCGGCGCCGGGGCGGATGCGGAGAACCGGGTAGTGGTGGCGGCGGACACGATCGTCGTGATCGACGGCGAGGTGCTGGGGAAGCCGGCGGATCGTCAGGAGTCGGCGGCGATGCTGGGCCGGCTCGCGGGGCGGACGCATGAAGTGCTGACCGGCGTCGCGGTGGCGGCGGGCGAGCGAGTCCTGGTGACGGTCGAGACGACGCGCGTGACATTCGCCGCCATGGAGCCCGACCGGATCGCGTGGTACGTGGCGACGGGGGAGGGGGATGACAAGGCGGGAGCGTACGCGGTACAGGGTCTCGGGTCGCGCTTCGTGGAGTGGATCGAGGGGTCTTACACGAACGTGGTCGGGTTGCCGATCGCGCGGGTGGATGGACTGCTGCGTGAGCTGCCGGGTTGGGACCGCCGTCAAGAGTGGCAATCCATCTGTCCGTCCGCAACCGGGTCCATCGGTGAACGCAATGCGTAGGGCGCTGTGGGCTCGTCGGGGCAAATAACTTGCGCAACCCCTCGTGAGTGTCTGGGGCTCGGAGATATCGTAGGCTTTCCCATATGTCGACAAAGTGTGCCTTCGGCAATCGCAACGCCAACTTCCATGCGTTGCAGGTCAGTGGCGTCCCGCTGCGAAATCGCCGCGTGCTGGAGATCGGTTGCGGCAACGGATACCTTGGCGAGTACGTGCGCAGTCTCGGCGCCACCGTCGTTGGTTGCGACATCACTCTGCCGGCGACGGCGCCCGACGTGCAATTCGTTCAGGCTGATGGTGCGGCGCTGCCGTTCGGGCAGCAATTCGATGTCGTCATGAGCTTCGACGTCCTGGAGCACATTCCGGATACTGATCAGCATCTGCGGGAAGTTCGCCGCGTGTTGCGTCCGGGCGGCTACTACGTGCTGCAGACACCGAACAAGATGACGAACGTGGTATTCGAGACGATTCGCTGGCGGAGCTTCACGGCGTGGAAGTCGGATCACTGTTCGCTCCACACTTTTGGCCAACTGCAGAGGCGATTCCGGTCAGCGGGGTTCTCGTTGCAGTTTCTGGACGTTCCGGTCGTCAATCAGTACTTCCTTGACAAAGTCAACTCTCAGTTGGGACGGCTCGGCGTTCTTGCCGTCGCCCTGGTCAATCCGGACCGATTCCCACTCCGTTTCCGGACCAACTTCTACGCCGTCGCTCAGCTTGGCACCGTCCATCGCGGGAGGGCGTAGTCAATCTGGCCGAGATGCGCTGTTTTCCATCCGCTCATACACCTCGGTCGGTGGGTTAATCCTGCTCAAATTCGAGAAGCCACTATGGCATGGGCTATGGTACACATCCGTCGCCAGGCGTCCGAGAAGAAACTCCGAGCGGCTTCCCTGGAACACTAGCCGGTAATTCTGGCAGGAAAGGAAGATGGTATGGAGTCGCCCGTTGTCCCGACCGCAGTGGCGTCCTCCGTCGACCACGACGTAATTCGGATTCAACCGCTCGATCAGAGACCAGTCATCCAGAGTCCACACCGTCCTGTAGTCCTCCAGGCGTGGAAGATCCTGCCTGTGGCCAGCCATGACCACGATGTCGGACCGGCTCACACGCTCCTGTATCCAAGCTTCTGTGCGATGGCGGCTGTCGCTAATCATAGCGGCGTTCACTGCAGTGCCATTGGCCGTCCCATAGACCACGAGCAGGCAGACTGCGACCGAGACCCAACGCCTCGAATCGCGCGTGCAGCGTTCCGACGGGAATCGCCCACCGAATAGTGCCAACACGATGCATATCCCGAGAAAGAACCTGTCGTACTGATACCGCACGACGGCGATGAAGCAGATGTAGTACGACAACACCGGCAACAGGAGCCGCAGCGTGCCTGCATCCCAGCGTCTCATCGCACTTCCGACGCCGGCGAGACAGATGACCAATCCGGGCCAGGTCAATGTCCATTCGAGATGGCGGCTTGCATCTGTACCGCACCCGGTTTCTTGGACACACGTTTACGCTACGCGGCATGGCGTAGCTCGTATTCCTCGCGCGCTTCGAGCGGCGTGCGATACGCCAGCTTTTCGAGGCGCCAGCACTGGTTGTAGCGTTCGACGAACTCGGCGACGGCCGCGCGCACCTCGGCGAGGTTTCGAAAGACCCGGCCGTAGACGGCTTGCTCCTTGAGCGTGCGATTCCAGCGCTCGACGACGCCGTTGGTTTCCGGCTCTTCAACGAAGCTGAAGCTGGGGTGGATGCCCCAGTACCGAAGCTGGTTGAGAAAGTGGTCCGACAGATACTGGCTGCCGTGGTCCATCCGCAGCGCCAGTCCGCGGGCCACGTCCGCCTCGACCGAGCCGTAGAGTCGTCCGAGCCCTGGCGCGAGCGGCTCGAGGGCCGCAAAGCGGCTCCCCACCGTGCACACATGCCAGCCCACGCACTCGGCGTTCCAATGGTCCACCGCCGCGAAGGTCCAGACCCAGCCGTCCTCCGCGGTGAACACCCGCACGCCGTCGGTGCCCCACATGAGGTAAGGCGCCGAGGTGACAATCGTCCCCTCGTGCGCCTTCATCTCACCCTGCCGCCCGCGGTGGGGCGAGAGCAGCCCCTGCGTGCGCATCACGCGCAACACCCGCGTCCGGGAGACCCGGATGTCATCGAGGATCCGCAGCCGCGCGTGGACCTTGCGATGGCCCTCACCCTGGAACGGTGAGCGGGCCAGGTCCGTGCGACTGGCCGCCGGCAACTGCGCATCCGACAGCGCGGGGTGTCGGCCTGCGGCGCGCCGGGCCATCACCCCGCGCCGGGCGCCGCACACGCGCCCGCCGCGCGTAGAGCGCCGAGCGCGACCTCTCCCACGTGCGACACACCCGCTTGAGACCATAGCGCCGTCCCGTCGTCGCGGAGGTCGTTGCGCTCATCGTCGCGACCTCCGCGTCGCTAAAGGGAGGCGACGCTCCGCTGCGCGGGCACGTTCCCGCAACAGCTCAATCTCCATCGACAGCTCGCCAATGTGTCGCTTGGCCGCATCCAGCTCGGCGGCCAGCGGCTCACCGGCCTGCGCCTTCAGACCCAACTCGATACCGGCCAGCGCACGGGCCTTCCACGCCTCCAGGCGATAGAGCTCTACCCCGACTTCACGCGAGACCGTGTCCAGCGACTCGCCGCGCAGCAGCCGCAGAACCACGTCCCGTTTCCGGCTCGCGCTCCACCGCTGCCCGGGCGCCAAGGCCCCCGCCCCAACCGCCGCGCCGTCGGCGCCGACGGCGCTCGCCCTCCGGGCTCCCTCCGTCCGCGCCGACCCCGCTCCCTGCACTCGCCTCGCCCCAACCATGCCCCCCACCTCTTTTGACATCGGATTCTCCCTTAATCCGTGTCCAAGAAAACCGGGGGCGCCATAGCGCCAAGAAGCACGACGATGGCCAACACGTAACCGGTAGTCGACCGTCCCATGCCGAACCGTTCGCGTGCTTTGAACATGCTGCACCGATAGTGAACAACCTGGGCCCAATTGAGGTCAACATCTCCCAGACGGCCCGGCAGGACCTACGGCGTGGTTCTCCAGCCTGGGCCAACCGCCATCCGGGCTGGGGCTCAACGCACACGACACGGGCGTTGACGGATTCGGAGCCGGGCTGATACCCTAGCTGCGTGCTGAGAACTGCATTGAAGATCGTCCTGACGACCTGTGTGCTTTGCGCCGCGTTTGCGGGACTGCTCTGGACCACGATGCAGGAGGGGACGCAGTTCTACCTGGAGGTGGAGGAAGTGCTCGCCCAGCCTGCCGACTGGGAAGGGAAAGCGCTTCAGGTGCATGGCTACGCCGCCAACGTGATGCGCCGTCCGGACAGCCTCGACTGGCGGTTCGAGATAACCGACAGCGTCGAGAACCGGACGATGACGATTGACGCCGTCTACTCCGGCCTCGTCCCCGACACGTTCGACAACCACGCCGAGGTGGTGGCGACCGGGCAGCTCGTCGGCGACACCTTCCACATCAATCCGGACGGCATCATGGCCAAGTGCCCCTCGAAGTACGAGGAACAGCCGTCCGTCGGCGCCTCGGCGGGTGTGGCCGGCTACGTGTCCGGCACCGGCAACGCCGGCGCCGAAAACTGATAATCGCGTCCTGACACCACGGCCCGGGGGCCGTCTTTGCCATGGCGACACTCGGAACGTACACGCTTCTGGCCGCCTTCGTTGCGTGCGCGTACGCCGCCGCCGCGGCCGTCGCGGGTCACCGCCGGCGCAACCAGCGCCTGCTCGAGAGCGGCGTCGGCGCCTTCTACCTGGTGACGGCGCTCATGACGCTCGCCTCGGCGGTGATCGTCCGCGCGTTCGTCATCGGCGACTACTCGATCCGCTACGTAGACCGCTATTCCGACGCGGTGCAGCCCCTGTTCTACAAGCTGACCTCGTACTGGGGTGGCCTCGACGGATCAATCATGTTCTGGGTCTTCCTGCTCTCGGTGTTCGGCGCGATAGCCGTCCATACGAACCGGGAGCGTCACCGCGAGCTGATCCCCTACGTCATCGCGACGGTCGCCGTGGTGCAGATGTTCTTCCTGAGCGTGATGATCCTGAACAACAACCCGTTCTCCACCTATCTGCTCCAGACGCCGACGGACGGGCGGGGATTGAACCCTCTGCTGCAGAACACGTACATGGTGATCCATCCGCCGTCGCTCTACACGGGGCTGGTGTCGATGACGATCCCGTTCGCGTTCGGGATGGCGGCGCTGATTACGGGCTACCTCGACGACGCGTGGCTCCGTGCCGTCCGCCGCTGGACGATGTTCTCCTGGTTCTTCCTCTCGCTCGGTCTGACCCTCGGAATGATCTGGGCCTACGAAGAGCTGGGCTGGGGCGGCTGGTGGGGCTGGGATCCGGTTGAGAACGCCGGCGCGTTGCCCTGGTTCCCGGCGACGGCGTTCCTCCATTCCGTAATGGTGCAGGAGCGGCGCAACATGCTCCGCGTCTGGAACATCTCTCTCATCATCATCGCCTTCGCGCTGACCCTCTTCGCTACCGCGCTGACGCGGACCGGCATCGTGCAGTCGGTCCACGCGTTCGGCGAGGATCCGCGGCTCGCGCTGATGTTCGGGCTCTTCATCGGCTTCGTCATGCTGGTCGCCTTCGGCCTGGTCATCTACCGCCTGCCGCTGCTCCGCGCGCGGAACGACCTGGAGTCATGGGCGTCGCGCGAGGCGGCGTTCCTGGTGAACAACTGGATCCTGCTGTTCTCCGCCTTCTTCATCCTGTTCGCGACCATGTTCCCGACGCTGAGCGAGGCGGTTACAGGGCAGCGGATCACGGTCGGTCCGCCCTTCTTCAACAAGTGGATGATTCCGATCGGGTTGACGCTGCTGCTGCTGGCCGGCGTCGGGCCGCTCCTTGCCTGGCGGAAGTCGACGCTGACGAACCTCCGCCAGCAGTTCCTCTGGCCGGTAGCGTTCTCGCTTGTGGTCACCGCGGTGCTTGTCGCGCTCGGCTTCCGCGTCTGGGTCGCCGGGATCTGCTTCGCGCTCTGCGCCTTCGTCGCCGGCACGGTCGGGCAGGAGTTCATCCGGGGCGCGCTCGTGCGCCGCGGCGTGACTGGCAGCGACATGGTCACCGCGATGATCGGCCTCGTGATGCGGTCTCGCCGGCGCTACGGCGGCTACGTGGTCCACCTCGGCGTCGTCCTGATGATGCTCGGCTTCGCTGGCGCTGGCTACCGGCAGACCGAGCAGGTGCTGCTGAATCCGGGCGAGTCGGTCGACGTGGGGCGCTTCAGCGTTCGGCACGAGCGGCTGAGCGTCACCGACGACGGCGCGAAGGAGATGCATACGGCCCACGTCACCGTTTTCGAGAATGGCGGGGAGGTGGCGCAGCTCTACCCGGCGCGCTGGTTCTACCGGAAGTTCGAGGCGGAACCGACCACCGAGGTGGCGATGCGGCGGACGATGGCCGAGGACGTCTACGTCGTCCTTGCCGCGTACGACATGGGCGATCAGTCGGCCAGCTTCCAGGTGACGGTCAACCCGCTGGTGAACTGGATCTGGTTCGGCTTCGGCATCCTGGCCCTCGGCACCGGCATCGCGCTCCTGCCCGAGAGCCGGTTTGCGTTCATCGCGGCGCGCGCCGGGCCGGAGGCGAACGCACCCGGATCGACGGCGACCACCACGACGACATCGCTCGTGTTGATCGCCGCCCTCGGCCTGGGCGGCCTGGCCGCGCCGGCGTTCGCGCAGACCGGCGCGCCGCCGGAGTCGTACACCGCGACGACCGAGCTGGAGGCGGAGCTGCAACGCGAGCTGGTTTGCCTCTGCGGCACCTGTCCCCATCTGGCCCTCGCCGACTGCCGTTGCTCCGCGCCGCCGCAGTATGTGACAGGGCCTGACGGTGCGCCGCGGCTGACGGCGGCGGGGGCGGAGTTCATGCGGGCGCAGTTGCGCGAGCAGATCGAGGCGGGAAGGGACCGCCGTGCGATCCTGGACTGGTTCATCGAGGCGTACGGCAGCCAGGAGGCGCTCGGCGCGCCGCTCGACGAGGGTTTCAACCGCTTCGCGTGGCTCTTCCCGTACCTGGTGGGCGTTGGCTGCCTGATGGCGGTCGGGGTGGTGGCGGTCCGCTGGTCGCGCCGGGGGAGCGCCGCGGCGCTCGAGACGGCGGGCGCGCCGCTGGCGGTCGACCCGGAACTCGACGCCCGCCTGGATGATGAGCTCCGGAACCTCGACTGACGCCGCGCCGGCGGCGCCGGCGTCGTCCGCCTTCCGCGCCTGGCAGCTCTTCGTTCTGGTCGGTCTGCTCGGCGCGGCGGTCGCCGTCGCGACGGTCCGCCCGCAGGGCATCGCGCCTCTCATCATGCTGGTCGCCGCGGTCGGCTCCGGGGCGTATGTCGGTTACGCGCTCTACCGGATGCTGGTGCCGGTCGCCTCGCGCACCCTTGCAGATCGGGTCGAGATGGTGGGCGGGCGCACGCGCGCCGCGCTGGAACGCGAGAAGACACTGGTCCTCCGTGCCATCAAGGAGCTGGAGTTCGATCGGGCGATGGGGAAGGTATCGGACGCCGATTTCGATCAGACGGCGGGGCGACTGCGCGTCCGTGCGCGCGCCCTGCTGAAGCAGTTGGACATTGACGGTACCGCGTACCGGGATCTGATCGAACGGGAGCTGGCCGAACGGCTGGAGAAGGCGGCGCCGCCGGGTGAGGCTGCGCCCGCCGGCAAAGGCGGCGCGCCGCGCGGGCCGCGGTCGTCCGGGACACGGCTCGTCTGCGGCCACTGCGAAGCGAACAACGAACGCGACGCCAGATTCTGCAAGCAATGCGGAGCCGAGCTGTGATGACATGGCGCGCGCCCTGTGCCGCGCTCGTGCTCGCGGGCGCGCTGCTCGCGGCCTGGCCGTCCGGTGTGTCGGCCCAGCCCGACCCGCGGCAGATGTCGGGGATTCCACTCCCCGATCCCCAGCTTTCTCCCGGGACCATCACCGTCCGCGTCGTACGCGGCACGCTCGACAACAACGTCCTGAATCACCCGGTGGAGATGCGCTCCGGCGACATCGCCGAGACGGCCCTGACCGACGCCGAGGGGCGCGCCGAATTCGTCATGCTGAACGCGGGCGAGACGGTCATTGCCTCGACCGAACTGGACGGCGAGCGGATCGAATCGCAACCGTTCGCCGCTCCCGGCGCCGGCGGCGTCCGGCTGATGCTGGTGGGCGCGGGCGACGCCGCCGCGTCGGACGTGCCGGCCGAGCCGGGTGCGGTGACCTTCAGCGCCGACTCGCGGATTGTCGTCGAGCTGGGAGAAGAGAACCTGTCGATCTTCTACCTGCTGGACATCTTCAACCAGCGCCTGGTTCCCGTCGAGCCGGAAACGCCCGTTGCGTTCACTCTTCCGTTCGGCGCGCAGGGGGCGACGGTGCTGCGCGAATCCGCCCCGGCGACGCGCATCGACGGTGCCAACGTGACGATCGAAGGACCGTTCACACCCGGCCTGACGCCGCTGCGCGTCGCCTACGTGCTGCCGTACTCGGGTCCGGCTGCCGCGGTCTCGCAGACGCTGCCGGCGGATCTCGACGGCCTGCTGACGGTGGTGCAGAAGTGGGGCGCGATGGATCTGGCGTCGGATCAGATCGCGCGCCGCGCCGACATGTCGCCGGAGGGTACCGACGAGACGTACATCTTCGCGGCCGGGCCAGCGGTGCCGGGGGGGACGGCGATCACCTTCGAGATCTCCGGCCTGCCGCACCACAGCCAGACACCCGGTGTCCTTACTGTCGCCCTGGCGCTAGCGATTCTGGGAATCGGCGCCTGGGCCGCCGCGACCCCGGCCGCGGCGGAAGGGGCCGACGGGCGCCGCCGCCTGGAGCAGCGGCGCGAGAAGCGCTTCGCCGAGCTGGTCACGCTGGAGCAGCAGCACCGGAGCGGCAAGGTGGGTCCGACCCGCTACGGGAACCGCCGCGGCGAGCTGCTGGCAGACCTCGAACGGATCTACGCCGACCTGGACGACGCGCTCACCCCTTCGACATGGCTACACCCAACCCCGCCGGCGACGGGCCGAGCGCGTTCGACTTCGACCGCCTGAAGCTCGACCGGGTTTCGCGCCACTACGGCCGCCGCCGCGCGCTCTGGCGGGTGTCGCTCGAGGCGGCGGCGGGTGAGGTGGTCGGCCTGCTCGGGCCGAACGGCGCCGGGAAGTCGACACTGCTCCGTCTGCTCGCGACGCTGATCGCACCGTCGTCCGGCCGGGTCCACTACGGTGGTCGGACGGCGCGGGAGCTGGGAGGGGCGCTGCGGCGGCGGATCGGCTACCTGTCGCACGACCTGCAGCTCTATCCCGAGCTGACCGCGCGCGAAAACCTGACATTCTTTGCCCGCCTGTATGGTGATCGCGATCCTGCCGCGCGGGTGGAGGCAGCGCTCCAATCGGCGCGTCTCGAGGACCGCGCGGACGAGCCGGTGCAGCGCTTCTCGCGCGGCATGCGGCAGCGGCTGGCCTTGGAGCGGGCGCTGCTGCACGGGCCGCGCCTCGTGCTGCTGGACGAGCCGTTCACCGGGCTCGACGATCGGTCGGCGATGGATCTGGCGGCGCGGTTGCGCGCGCTGGGCGCCAACGGGGGGATCGTCCTGCTTGCGACGCACGATCTCGACGTCGTCGAAGCGGTGCTCGACCGCGCGGTGGTGCTGCAGCGAGGCCGGGCGACGCCGATCGATCGCGGGCGGCGCCCGCTGCGCGACCGGTACCGCGCGGCGCTCGCAGCGAACGGCGCGGCGTCCGGGGAGGCCGGTGGTGGCTGAGTTCGTCCGGATCGCCTGGCTCGTGATGCGGAAGGACATCCGCGTCGAGTCACGCAGCCGCGAGATGGTCTACACGACCACGTTCTTCGCGGTGTCGTGCGTCCTGGTCTTCTCGTTCGCATTCGTTAGGGCCGGCACGCCGGTCGAGGGGGCCGAGGCGGGAATCGTCTGGGTGGCCCTCGCCTACGCCGGACAGCTTGCGCTGGGGCGCGCGTTCGAGCGCGAGCTGCACCACGACGCCCTGCGCGGCCTGCTTCTCGCGCCGGCGGAGCGGTCGGCCATCTTCGTCGGCAAGCTGTTTGGCATCATCCTGCTGATGGCGGTGGTCGAAGCGGTCGTGGTCTTCTTCGTGGCGCTTTTCTTCGATGCTCCGCTTTTCCGTTACCCGTTCCTTCTTGTTGGTCTGCTGGCGGCGGGCACGCTGGGGTTCGCGGCGGTGGGCGCACTATTCGCGGCGATGCTGACCCGGACCGAGAGCCGCGCCGTCCTCCTGCCGGTGTTGCTCTATCCGATCACGGTGCCGGTGTTGATCGCGGGGGTGAACGGCACGCTCTCGCTGATTCAGGCCGACCCGAACCTCGACCTGGCCCGCTTCTGGCTGGCCCTCGTGGTCTTCTTCGACGCGGTCTTCCTGACGCTGGCCCTGTGGACATTCGAGCCGCTCATGACAGAATGAACCCGATGCAGACCCGCTGGCCAACCGCGTGGCTTGTCGTCGCGGCGGTCATGTTCGCCGTCGCGCCCGTCCTGATCGCCCAGGCGCCCAACGAGGCGACCATGGGGCTCGTGGCGAAGATCTTCTATTTCCACGTGCCGGCCTGGTTCGCGATGTTCCTGGCCATCTTCATCTGCGGGATCGCCAGCGGCATCTACCTCTTCCGCGAGCGTGAGGCGGCCGACCGGCTGGCGGTGTCGGCGGCGGAGCTGGTAGTGCTCTTCGGCGCGATGGGCCTCATCACTGGGCCGCTCTGGGCGCGCGTGTCGTGGGGCGTCTGGTGGGAGTGGGATGTCCGGCTGACGTTGGCGCTGATCCTCGAGATGATCTTCATCGCCTACCTGCTGCTCCGGACCTACGGGGGACCGGGATCGGAGAAGCTGGCGGCGGGTCTCGCGCTGTTCGGCGTCTTCAACGTGCCGTTCGTCTACATCTCGGTGAATGTCTGGCGGACTATCCACCCGGAGACGTCGGTCGTACCGACGCTGCCGCCCGACATGGGCCTCCCGTTCTGGTGGTGTGTCGCCGCGTACCTGGTGCTCTTCATGGCGATGCTGAACGCGCGCCGCCGCCTCGAGGATCAGCGCGCCGCGCTCGACGAGCTACGCCTGGCGTACGACGAGGACGCATGACGATGGGACGGACGATCCGTTGGATGATGGTGACGGCGGCGATCGTGATCGCCGCGGCGGGCATGCTTGCCCCGGGGGGCGCGGCGGCCGCGCAGCCGGAGCAGGTGAACGAGTTCGTCCCGATCGATCAGTTGCCGGAGGAGGATCGGCTGCCGGCGGCGCCGTTCCTGATTGCCGCCTACTCGATCGTCTGGCTGTTGGCGTTCGGTTACTTCTGGGGGCTGTCGCGGCGCCTGAGCAGCGTGGAACAGGATGTTCAGGATCTGCGGCGGCGCCCCGGCGGCGGCGACGGCAGCTGGGGAGGGGCGGCCTGATGTTCGACATGACCGGCGGCCACTTCATTTTCATCCCGGCCGTCCTCCTGTTCGGCATCGTGATCGGCTGGATCCTCGGCTCGCGTGCTGCGGCCGATGCGTACGCGGCGGAATTGCGGCGCCGCGAGGAGCGTGCGGCGCGGAAGGCAAGGGCCAACGCCGCATGATGCCGTGCGAACGGACAAGATCTTCCTTGTGGGCTTCATGGCGGCGGGAAAGTCGACCGTCGCCGACGCGCTGGCGCTGCGTCTCGACTGGCGCGCCGAGGATATCGACAGCCTGATCGAATCGCGCGAGGGGTCCACGGTGGCGGACATCTTCGCGACCCATGGCGAAGCGCACTTCCGGGACGTCGAGCGCGCGGTGCTCACCGAGCTTCTTACGCTCCGCCACACGGTCGTCGCGACGGGCGGCGGGACCTTCGCGGACCCGGAGAACCGGCGGCGAATCAATGCCGACGGCGCGTCAGTCTGGCTCGAAGTGACGTTCGAGACGGTGGTCGACCGGCTTCCCTCCGACGGCAGCCGCCCCCTGGCGGCCGACCGCGCGACGATGGAAGCGCTCTTCCGCACACGCCAGGCCGCCTACCGGCACGCACACCTTCGCCTCGACGCCAACCGCTCGCCGGCAGGCGAACTGGTCGATCGCATCCTCGACTGGCTCGGCGAGTGAAGGCGCCCGCGCGAGCCAAGCGCGGTCCCGCGATGCGCCCTATTGGCGGAGGGCGTCGAGTGCGGCAAAGAAGCCGGGGTAGGAGACGTCGACCGCTTCGGCGCCGGTGATGGTCGACGGCGCATCGCAGGCGAGGGCGGCGACGGCAAACGCCATGGCCAGACGGTGATCGCTGGCCGCGTCGGCCGTGCCGCCGGCCGGGCGCCCGCGGCGTTCGGTGTGGAAGCCGTCCGGCCGTTCGTCGACCGGCACGCCGAGCGCGCGAAGACCGGCGGCGAACGCGGCAATCCGATCGCTTTCCTTGTGGCGAAGCTCCCCGGCGCCGCTCACCGTCACCGGGACGCCGTGCGCGGCGAGCGCCCCGATCACCGGCAGCTCGTCGATCAGCCCCGGCACATCCGCCGGGCCGATCACGATCGGGCTGAGTGTTCCTCCTCTGACCGACACGTCACCCGCCGGCTCTCCGGCCGCGTCTCCCGCCACGCGCGTCGTGATCTGCGCCCCTGCGCCGCGCAGCACCTCGAGGAACGCAGTCCGGGTCGGATTCAGGCCGATGCCTTCTATCGTCACCTCCGAGCCGGGCATCGCCGCCGCCGAAGCGACCCAGAATGCGGCAGCCGATGGATCGCCCGGAACCGCGAGATCCCTCCCCTGCAGGCGCGCGCCGCCCGTCACCGCGATCGCGCTGCCCTCGCGCACCACCCGGCCGCCGAACGCGTCAAGCGCCCGTTCAGTGTGATCGCGTGTCGGCGCCGGTTCGCGCACGCGTGTCGTCCCCTCCGCCTGGAGGCCGGCCAGCAGCACCGCACTCTTGACCTGGGCGCTGGCGACAGGCGGCGTGTAGTCAATTGCCGCGAGCGCGCCGCCCGCAATGGCCAGCGGCGGCCGGCCCCCCTCCGCCGAGACGATCCGCGCGCCCATCGCGGTCAGCGGCTCGATGATTCGGCGCATCGGACGGCGGCTGAGCGACGCGTCGCCGATCAGGGTGGAGGCGAACGGACGCCCAGCAAGGATGCCGGCCAGCAGGCGCATCGTCGTGCCGGAGTTGCCGGCATCGAGCGGCGCGGACGGCGGCCGCCACGCATCGACTCCGCCACCGTCCACCACTACTGTCAACCGGTCGCAGTCCGCCTCCGGCTCAACCTCCAGTCCGACACCCAGACCGCGCAGGCAGCCGAGCGTCGAGCGGCAGTCCGCACCGACGGAGTACCCGGTGATGGTGGATGCGCCCTCAGCAAGCGCGGCGAGCAGGGCGTAGCGGTGCGAGATGGACTTGTCACCCGGCACCCGCAGCCGCCCGCGCAGCCGTTCCGCCGGCGCCACGACTGCCGCGGCCGGCTCTGCGGCGGGCATCGGCGGATGTTACCGGATCCCGCCTTGCCACACCTCGCGGGGCGCGGTATCGTACGTTGACCGCCGACCGAACCGCATGCCTCACTCCGGCGTTCGGATCCATCTCGAGTTTTGCGCCCATGCCGACGTGGTCGACCTGATCCATACGATGACGGACCATGTGAGTCGTGCGGGCGGCCTCGACGAGGAAGCTTCGCACTGGGTCGGCGTCGCTGTCCGGGAGGGGGTGGTCAACGCGATCCGGCATGGCTGCGAGGGAGACTCGACGAAGCGGATCGCGGTGGTGATAGGCCTTGAGCCGCCGGAGCAGCCGGCCGAGCTGGTAGTGCGCATCATCGATCCGGGTGAGGGGTTCGACCCGGACAATGTGGCCGATCCGCTGGCGGAAGAGAATCTGCTGAAGCCGAGTGGCCGCGGCATCTTTCTGATGCGTCGACTGATGGACGAGGTCACGTTGCGCCGGCGTCCCGAGGGGGGGATGGAAGTGCGCATGGTGAAACGATTGGGTTCGGCCGCATGACGCCGCCCCGCATCGATCCGCTCTGGATCGCGAGCGCCGCCGAGGTGGTGCTCCACGCCGGCGCCATGCAGCGGGAACGGTTCGGCACCGATGTCGCCGTCGAAAAGAAGGGCGTTATCGATCTCGTGACACAGGTCGACGTCGACATCGAGCGGTGGTTCCGCACGATGATCGCCGAGCGCTTCCCTGCTCACCGCGTCCTGGCGGAGGAGCTGGCGACCGAAGCGGAGGCACCCCCTGCGGTCGGACGGACGGACTACTGCTGGGTGTTCGATCCGATCGACGGCACGATTAACTACGCGCACGGCCTGCCCATCTTCTGTGCGTCGCTGGCGCTGGAGATCGATGGCGTACCGTCGGTGGCGGCGGTCTACGACCCGATGCGCGAGGAGCTCTTCACGGCCGAGCTGGGCGGCGGCGCGCGGCTCAACGGCAGACCGCTGCGCGTCTCGGAGACGGACACGCTGGTAGACGCCATGCTCTGCACCGGTTTCCCCTATGACGTGCACGAGACGGTGGACGAGGTCGTGGCGCTGTTCGGTGCGTTCGTCGCTGAATCGCGTGCGGTCCGCCGACTCGGTTCCGCCGCGATCGACCTCTGCTACGTCGCCGCCGGCCGTTTCGACGGCTTCTGGGAGGAACGGCTCCATCCCTGGGACATCGCCGCCGGTGCGCTGCTGGTGACCGAGGCGGGCGGGATGGTGAGCCTCCTGGGCGGCGAGCCGTTCGTCTCGCGTGACGGATCGATCGTTGCCTCGAACGGCCGGATCCACGAGAAGATGCTAGAGACGATCCGCCAGCGTTCCCTGCAGCGGACACCCTGACCCCCCACCGAGACACGGCGGTCGGCGGCAGCTTTCTTTTGTATTAACAAAGTTGATTTATATATTAATAGAAATGTCCGCCAGGCAAGCCCATAGTGTAAGGTAGTGCCATAACTATTAATACTAACGGGCTGCCGTCCCGCATCGTGAAGTTGGCATAGATCCTGCTTTGGTGAGGTTTCAGAGACGGCCGGATGGCCGGGGAGGACCTCATGCGATACATTGCGACCCTCAGGACGATGGCGGTGGCGGCGGCAGTCGGCGGGGCGATGATGACGGCCAGCGCGGCGCCCGCCCTGGCGCAGCAGTCGCTCACGCTCGGATTCGGGCAGTTCAGCCCGAAGGATGTCGACAGCCGGATCGACCATGACGTCGTGCTCACCAACCTCGACCTCTTCGCCTTCCGCGTGGGCGACTTCGACGGCCGGTCCATAGCCGGCACCTGGAGCGTCGAACTCGGCGATCACCTGGAGGCGAGCCTGGGCCTGGGCTACTACCAGCGGACGGTGCCGAGCGTCTACGCCGACTACGTCAACGAGGGAGGGGCCGAGATCGCCCAGGACTTCCGCCTGCGGATCGTGCCGGCGACCGCGACGGTGCGCGTCCTGCCGTTCGGGCGCTCCGCGGTGCAGCCCTTCTTTGGCGTCGGCGTCGGAATGTACGCCTGGCGCTACGCCGAGTTCGGCGAGTTCATCGACTTCACCGATTTCAGTGTCTTCTCCGACCGCTACGTGGCGACCGGGGCCGATCCCGGGGGGATCATCCTGGGGGGCGTTCGAGTCCCAATGGGGGATGCGTGGTCCATCGGCGTCGAGTTGCAGTACCACCAGGCGACGGGAGTCGTCGGCCTGGAGAAAGGTTTCCTCGAGGACGAGATCGACCTGGGCGGCCTGATGTCGCAGGTGACGTTCGGGGTGCGGTTCTGACCCATCTGGTAAACTCCCTGTCCCGCGGAGCGTGACGCTCCCGAAGAGCCCGGGGCCGGCGGGCTTGAGCCATGGAACTGAAGACCAGGCTGTTTCCGGCCCCGAACGCCCCCGGTATCGGAGCGGTCCTGGCGCTGTTGCTGACCGGGGCGGCGGCGGACGCTACCGGCCAACCGGTGGTGACACCCATCCGGGTCGAGGAGCCGCCGGTCATCGACGGGCTGCTCGACGACGAAACCTGGCGCGGCGCGGCCCGGCTCTCCACCTTCGTGCAGACGACGCCGGTCGAGGGGGCCGCCGCCAGCGAGCCGACCGAGGTGTACATCGCCTACGACGGCGAGAACCTCTACGTCGGCGTCCGTGCGCGCTACGCCGATACCGGCCTCATGCGGGCCAACCGCGCGGATCGCGACCAGATCGCGGAGGACGACACCGTCTCGCTGTTCTTCGACCCGTTCCGCGACCGGCAGCGCGCGTACCAGTTCACGGTGAACGGCTTCGGCGTGCAGGGGGACGCCATTCTGAACTCGACCGGCCTGCGCAACCGGACTCAGCGCCGGGCCATAGGGGCGCGGGGCGGCGGCCCGTCGGGAGCGCCTCCGAGCGGCATTCCCGAAGGCGACATCTCCTGGGATGCGCTCTTCGTCTCGGCCGGCACGCCGTCGGACGACGGCTGGACGGCGGAGATGGCGATTCCTTTCAAGAGCCTGCGGTACCCGGCAGTGGACGAGGGCGAGTCCCACCGCTGGGGTTTCCAGGTTTCGCGCACCGTCAAGGGCAAGGACGAGACGGTCGTCTGGTCGCCGCTTTCCCGGAACATCGCGCAGTTCCTGGCCCAGATGGGAGTACTGGAAGGGTTGGCGGATCTCTCGACCAGCCGCAACCTGGAGATCCTGCCGACGGTGACCGCCCTGCGCACCGGATCGCTCAACGCCGCGGGAGCGTTCATCGAGAACGACGTGGCGGAGGCGGGATTCAACCTGAAGTACGGCATCTCGTCGGATCTGACCGCCGACTTTACGATCAATCCGGACTTTTCGCAGATCGAGTCGGATCTGCCCCAGATCGACGTGAATCAGCGGTTTCCGCTCTTCTATCCCGAGTTGCGGCCGTTCTTCCTGGAGGGGCAGGAGATCTTCAACGTCTTCGCCCCGATCACCCCCATCCATACCCGGACCATCATCGATCCCCGCTACGGCGGCAAGGTGAGCGGCAAGGTGGGCCGGAGCTCGCTCGGCCTCCTGTTTGCCGACGACGAGGCGCCGGGGAAGCGGGATCCGTCGGACCCGGCGTTCGGCCAGACTGCCAACGTCGCCATCGGGCGCGCACGCTTCGACCTCTACCCGGAATCGTTCGTCGGGGCGACGTTCACCAACCGCGACTTCATGGACAGCTACAGCCGGATGCTCGCGTTCGACTCCAACATGCGGCTCGGCGCCACCAACCGTTGGAACGTCTTCCTGTCGCGGTCGTGGCACCGCGACGAGCGGGGGGTTGAGCGCCGGGGCGAAATGATGGGGACCTTCTTCAATCACGTGGGGCGGAACGTGAACTTCTCCGCCTTCCACGGCGGCACCACTCCCGACTTCCGCATCGACACCGGCTTCGTTCGAAGGGTCGACGACAAGCGCTTGTCTACCAACCTGTCCTACCGCTGGTGGCCGGAGCACTGGCTGGTCAACTGGGGGCCGCGCGTAAGGTACGGGCGGAACTACTCGTTCGAGAACGTGCTGATGGACGAGAACGTCGGCGGCGGCCTGGACTTCACGTTCGCGCGCAACGTGCGGCTCGGGTTGAGCGCGGATCGGGCGCTCGAACGGTACGGCGGCCTCGACTTCTGGAAGTGGAACCACGGCGTCGATTTCGACGTCAACGCCAGCCGGCGGATCGCGCTGGTGGGCAGCTTCTCCTGGGGCGAATCTATCCGCTACATCGGGATGCCGTTCCTCGGCCGCGGCCGTCTCGGCAGGCTGACCGCGATCTTCCGGCCGGTCTCGCGGCTGCAGTCACAGTTGAACGTCGAGCTGAGCCGTCTCGAAGATCCGCGCACCGCGACGCTGGTGTTCGACATCCAGGTGCTGCGGGCGCTTACCACGTTCCAGTTCACGGAGCGGCTGCTGCTCCGGAACATCATGGTGTACAACTCGTTCGACGGGACGCTTGACGGGAACCTGCTGCTGACCTACCGCGTCAACTCCGGGACGGTGTTCTACCTGGGCTACGACGGCCACTACCAGCAGGAGGATCGGTTGGATCCCCTGCGTTACTTCACGGAGCGGTACCGCCAGACGAACCGCGCGATCTTCACGAAGATCTCGTACCTCTTCCGCTACTGACCGGGCCGGCGCGGCGGGAGGCGCATCGGGAAACGGCAGCATGTAGTGGGTGCGCGATCGGACGTCGGCCCCCTCGCGCGCCCCCTCGCCGAACGCGTCGGTCGTCGCGAACTGATCGAGGGCCGGCTCCTCGAACTCCGGCAGCCGCACGCCACTGTTCTCGAAGAACCCCACCTGTTGCATCGACTCGATGCGTGCGTTGACGCGCTCGATCAGCGGACCAGGGTGCGCAGTCCGCCAGCGACTACTTCCCATTCTACAATCACGAGCGGCCGCACCAGGCGCTCGCGTATCGGACGCCGGCAGAGGTGTACGGCGGGCCCAGGGGTCGCGGTGGAGGAATCTGATGAATCTTCGTCTCGTTACAACGTCCGTGCTGCTGCTTTGGTTCGCCCTGGTGCCCTCGATCGGTGTCGCCCAGACCGGCAGCGTCGCCGGCAGCGTGGTGGACCAGACCGGACTGGCGCTGCCGGGCGCCACGGTGACCCTGCGTGACGACGGCGTCCCGCGCACCGCCTACACGGATGCGCAGGGCAACTTCGAGCTGTCCGGGGTCGCACCGGGCACGTATACGCTGACGGCGGCGCTCGCCGGTTTCTCCGATGCCACGGTCGGGGACGTGACGGTTTCGGGCGGGGCGCTGGAGCTGCCACCGGTGGAGCTGCAGCTCGCCAGCTTTGGCGACACGGTTGTCGTGACTGCTTCGCGCATTGAAGTCCGCCTGCTGGACGCGCCGGTTTCTACGTCGGTCATCTCCGCATCGACGCTGGAGACCACGTCGGCGCAGAACTACGGAGACCTCCTGCGCGCGACGCCGGGCGTCAACGTCATCCAGCTTTCGGCGCGCGACGTCCAGGTCACCAGCCGCAGTCCCGGCAACACGCTGACCAACACCCAGCTCGTGCTGGTGGACGGGCGCAGCGCCTACCTCGACTTCTTCGGCCTGGTGCTGTGGGACCTGGTCCCGACGAACTTCGACGACGTGGAGCAGATAGAGGTGGTGCGCGGGCCGGCCTCGGCGGTGTGGGGCGCCAACGCGATGACTGGGGCGGTCAACATCATCACCAAACCGCCGCGGGAATCGGTCGGCACGACGGTGACGTTCAGCGGCGGGTACATTGACCGCAATGACGGCTCGACCGCGGGACTCGGCGCCGGGTCGATGTTCGGCGCCAACGCTACGGTGACCAGGGCGCCTAGCGACCGGTTGTCTTACCGCCTCAGCGCCGGCTACTTCACGTCCGACGCCTTCGCGCGGCCATCCGGTCAGATTCCGGTGATCGACGACCCGCGGCAGCCGGGCCAGACGGTGGGCGGGGCGTTCTATCCGCTCGACTCGGGCAGCGCCGGCTTCGGCGTCGGATTTGCGAACCGGGGCACCAGTCAGCCGAAGTTCGACGTGCGGGTGGACCACGAGCTGTCGGACGCCACCATCTCCTACTCGGGCGGCGTGGCCAGCACGGAAGGACTCGTGCACAGCGGCATCGGTCCGTTCGACATGCAGTCGGGAAGCTATCTGGGCTACGGCAAGGTGGGCTACACGCGCGGCGCGTTGCGGCTGCAGTTCTTCACGAATCTCCTGGACGGCAAGGCGCCCAACCTGCTGCTGCCCAATCCCGCCACCGGGATGCCGCTGGAGCTGAACTTCAAGACGCAGACGTTCGACGGCGAGATCGGCCACTCGGTATTCCTCGGCGACCGCAACCGGCTGAGCTACGGCGGCAACGTGCGGCAGAACAACTTCGACATCACCCTTGCGCCGCTGTCCGAGGACCGGCTCGAGATCGGCGGCTATGTGCAGGACGAAATCTTCTGGGACCGCTACCGCCTGGTTCTCGGCGGGCGCGTGGACAAGTTCGGCAACCTCTCGGATCCCAAGTTCTCGCCGCGCGTCGCGTTCATCCTGAAGCCGGGGGAGGACCACTCCGTCACCCTGTCGTTCAACCGCGCCTACCGCGCGCCGTCGGTCATCAACAACTTCCTCCAGACGAGCATCGTCAGCCGCATAGATCTGAGCGGCCTCGCGCCGCTGCTGCCGCCGCCGCTGCAACCCGCCGTTGCGCAGCCGTTTCCGCTCATCGTCAACGCTATCGGCAGCGACCTGCCGATTGGCGGCACGGCGCAGGGCGAGCTGATCGAGGAATCGCTCACGGCCTACGAAGTGAGCTACACGGGCGTGCTGCCGCGCGGGACGACCCTGGGCGGCTCCTTCTTCGTCAACCGGCGGGACGATTCCATCAACTTCACGGCGCTGCCCCCCAGCCTCGACCCGTACACGGCGGCGAATCCACCGCCCGGCTGGCGGCTGCCGCCGGTCGTGCTGGCGCTGATGGCGCAATACGGAACGTTCCTGCCCCGGACGGCGTTCACCTATCTGAACCTCGGTCCCACCCGCCAGACCGGCCTGGAGCTGTGGCTCGACCAGCGCTTCTCACGGTCGCTGGCCGCGTCGGTCAACTACTCGTGGCAGTCCGAGCCGGAGATTCTGGACGACCCGAACCCGTACCTGCCCGGCGAGCTCAACCTGCCTCCCGCCCACAGGTTCAACGCGGAGGTCAATTGGAACGGGTCGTGGCTGCTTGGCTCCGCCTCGGTGAACGCCGCCACGGACGCGTTCTGGAGCGACGTGCTCACGGCGGGGTACCACGGCTACACCGACGGCTACGCGACGGTGAACGGCAGCTTCGGCGTGAAGTGGCAGGGCGGGGCCATCACGACCATGGTCAAGGTGAACAATCTGTTCAACCGGACCGTGCAGCAGCACATCTTCGGCGACCTGCTGCGGCGCAACGTGCTGGGCGAGATCAAGTTCCGGATCTGAGGCATGGGCCGGCAGGGATGGCGCTCCGCGGACCCGTGCCGGTTACACCAGTCGACAGCCCCCGGTCTATAATTCGCCGTCTGTGACGCGCATCGTCGCCTGGGTTCAGGCCTTCGCGCTCGGGGTCGGGGGGCCTGGCCTTTTTCTGGTCGCGTTCCTCGACTCGTCGTTCCTCTCGCTCCCCGAGATCAACGACCTGCTGGTCGTGCTGCTCGTCGTCGGGCACCCGGAACGGATGCCCTTTTACGCCCTCATGGCGACGCTCGGCTCGGTTGCCGGCTGCCTCGTGCTGTACGTGATCGGCAAGCGCGGCGGGGAGGCGTTGGTCCACCGGCGGTTCAGCGGCCCGCGCGTCGAGCGGGCGCTCGAGGGGTTGCGACGGTACGGTGTGCTGGCGATCGCGGTACCGTCGATCCTGCCGCCCCCCGCGCCATTCAAGATCTTCGTCCTGCTGGCGGGTGTCGCCGCCGTCCCGATCTGGAAATTCGCGGCGACGCTCGCGGTCGCGCGCGGGTTCCGGTACGTGACGGTCGGCGTCCTGTCGATCCTGTACGGCGAGCAGGCGATCGGGTTCATCGAGGAGAACGGCCGTGCCGTCGCCCTCGCGGTGGCGGCGCTGGTCGTGGCGGGCGTCGCCGGCTGGCTGATCTGGCGCCGGCGGTCGCAGCGCGCCGCGGGCGCCAGCCACCTATAATCGAATGCCGTGACGACTCCTGAACTGTCGGTCGTCGTTCCGCTCTACAACGAGGAGCCGAACGTCGCGGATTTGCACCGCGAGTTGACCGAAGTGCTCGATGCCTGGGGCCGGCCGTACGAGTTGATCCTGGTGGACGACGGCAGCGCCGACGGCACGTTCGAGAGGCTGGGCGCGCTGCACGCGGCGGACCCGCGCCTCCGGGTTCTTCGCCTGCGACGGAACTTCGGCCAGACTGCGGCGTTCGCGGCTGGCTTCGCGCATGCCCGGGGGCGCCTTATCGCCACCGCGGACGGAGACCTGCAGAACGATCCGCGCGACCTGCCGGCGATGGTCGAACTGATGAACGACGGCAACGACATCGTCTGCGGCTGGCGGCGCGACCGGAAGGACCCGTGGCTGACCCGCCGCCTCCCGTCGCGGCTGGCGAACTGGCTCATCTCGCGCACCACCGGCGTGCGGCTGCACGACTACGGCTGCTCGCTCAAGGTGTTCCGCGGCGACGTCGTCCGCTCGATGCGCCTGTACGGCGAGATGCATCGTTTCATGCCGGCGATCGCGAGCGAGCAGGGGGTGCGGATCGCCGAGATGGTTGTGAATCATCGTGCGCGACGCGCCGGGCAGTCGAAGTACGGCCTGTCGCGCACCGTGCGCGTGGTGCTTGACCTCTTTACGGTGAAGTTCCTCCTGACCTACTCGACCCGCCCGCTCCAGATGTTCGGCCCGCCCGGGCTGATGATGGGCGCGGCCGGCGTCGCTCTGACCGGCTACCTCGGTTACATTCGGCTCTTCACGAACGAGGGGATTGCCGACCGTCCCCTGCTGCTGCTGGCGATCCTGTTGATCTTCGCCGGCATGCAGCTCGTCACCCTTGGACTCCTGGCCGAACTGCAGGCGCGCACGTATCACGAGTCACAGGGCAAGCCGATCTATGTCGTGCGCGAGCGGCTCGATCCGCCGGCCGAGACCCCGCGCCCGGAAACGGCCCGAATCCGCGACGAGGTCGACGTGGAGCAACCCGTTCGGTAACCGTCCTGCCATGCGAAACCGATTCTGCCGCCTGTCCGCCATCGTCACGATCGGTTGCGCCGTGATGGGCGTGACGCCGGCTGCCGCCCAGGAGGAGGCACCCCGGCCCCGTGTCACGCTGCAACTGAACGGAGCGTTCCAGGCGGCGCCTTCCGCGTTCGAAGCGCTAACGCGCGAGCGGGCGTACGGCGAGGAGGCGACTTTCCACACCATCCACTCGCTCGAAGGCGGTCCGACGGCGGACGCCGGCCTGATGCTCCACCTCGGCGACCACTTCGCGTTGGGTGCGGCGTTTACCTGGATGAAGGTGGCGGACACCGCATCGTTCACCGGCACGGTGCCGCATCCGTTGGCGTCCGAACGGCCTCGTACGGCGCAGACGCAGGAGCTCGCCCTGGAGCGCGAGGAGCGTGCGGTCCACCTGTCCGCGGCCTTCCGGATACCGTTGAGCGCGCGCGCGGATCTGACCCTTTCCGTCGGCCCGACGGCTGTCAACGTCGCACAGGCGACGGTGGTGCAGTTACTCTTCCGGGAAGGGGAGCCGCCTGACTTCGATCAGATAGGGCTCGAAGCCGAGACGGGGGAGCAGCGGCGCAACGCGATCGGCGGCCATGTCGGGATCGACCTGGTTTTCATGGCGACCCGTCACGTCGGCTTCGGTTACTTCGTTCGCTTCGCCCGCGCGACGGTCGACCTGCCGGGCCGGGGCGAGACCACCGTCACCGCCAACGCCGGCAACGTCCAGACGGGCGCCGGCTTCCGTTTCCGCTTCTGAGTGAAACGGGTTCGCTACCGCGCCCCGCGGGACAACTGCAACTGTCCGCCGGTTCCGGCGCTCTCGTACAACGTCATCAGTTGATTGAAGAATCCCCGCGCGACCAGCGCGTAACCCTGCTGGGTAAGGTGCAGATCGTCGGCGGCCAGGCACGGGAACGATCCGGGGGGGCGTCCTGCCGGACCGTCGCTGCAGCGGCCGTCGTGGATGATCCGGTGGACATCTACCAGCGGCACGCGGTCCCCGGCGGCGATCTGGCGGATCCGCCGATTGTAGGGTTCTACCAGTTCCCAGGTTTTCCGACTTCGGCCTTGGGGGGGGATCGTTGCAATGATGGGGTCACTCCCGCGATCTCGCGCATGGTCCACCATGTTCCGGATCGCCTCCACCGCTTCGGCGCCCCGTTCGATGTCCAGGTCTATCGTCCCTTGCATGATTAGGACGACGTCCGGGTCGTGCCGCTGCAGTGCTGCCTCGAATCTCGGCAAAGCGACGGCAGCAGGACTACCCGGCAGCCCCTCATTCGTGACGGTTATCCGCTGGGTGACGTACCGGCCGCGGAGGAGCGCCTCGAGCACCGCCGGGTAGGACGCCGCCGCGGCGATGCCAGAGCCGGCGGTCAGGCTGTCGCCGAACGCCAGGATCCGGTTTACGTCGATCCGGCGGAACACGGTCACCCGCAGCGTGCAGCTCGCCGTCAGCCCCAGTTGGTCCGTTGCCTCGCAGGTGACGGTGTGCCGGCCGATCGGAAAGCTGGATCCGGACGCCGGCGTGCAGGTGATCGCGACCGGCGCGAGGCCGCCGATGGCGGTGGGCAGATCGAACGTCACCCGTTCCGGACCGCCGGTGCGCGATTCGACCTGAACCCCGGCGGGGCAGGCGAGCGCGAGCGGGCGGAAGACGGTCACCCGCAGCGTGCAACTCGCCGTCAGCCCCAGTTGGTCCGTTGCCTCGCAGGTGACGGTGTGTCGGCCGCCCGGAAAGCTGGATCCGGACGCCGGCGTGCAGGTGATCGCGACCGGCGCGAGGCCGCCGACGGCGGTGGGCAGATCAAACGCCACGCGTTCCGGACCGCTGGTGTGCGATTCGACCTGTACATCGGCGGGGCAGGCGAGCGCGAGCGTCTGCACCTTGTCGGGCGGCAGGGACGGCGCCGTCGGTTGCGTGGTCGTCTCGGCGCAGCCCGCCGCCGCGGCCAGGACCAGGCCGAGCGTCGCCACCGAACGGCGTGCGGGATCCGGCGCCCAGCGGCGCCACCGAAGCGAAGTGAACGACAAGGCCCGCTACTATACCCCGCCGTCGACGTGTGGTGTCAGGCGGACCTGCGCGCCGAGGTACCGCGCGTCGACTGAGCCGGGCCGACGGAGCTTCGGGATGAATCCGGAGGTGGTCTCGACTGACAGCACGTACGCCCAGCGCTGCAGGGAGTAGACGCCCCGCGAGCGAAGCGTGACGGTCGCCTCGACTCCCGGCTGGAGCGTGAGCGTCGCCTCGTCGCCTCCCAGGCTGACCGTCACCCGGTTCGGGACTGGCGACGTGATGGTCACCGTCACCGCCTCGAGCCGTTTCGGACTCCGGAGGATCACGTCACCGCGCCGCCGGCCATTCACCCAGAACTCGGTCAGACTTGACGGGTGGACGTTGTGGTCGAGCAGATACATCATCAGCTCCGGCTCCGACTGGTAGGTGATCCGGCTGCGCCTCCGGTCGAGTGAGACCGGGAGATCGTTGATCATCGTCAGCTCGACCGGCAGCGCGCGCAGCAGGCCCCGTTCGGCAATCAGGTACGGTTCCTTCGCCGCGCTGAACGGATTGATCAGCACGTGCGCGATGAACGCCGTGCCCCCGGCGAACGCGGCGATGGCCGGCGTGAACGAGGTGAGCCGCGGCGTCAGGAACAGAAGCACCGGGTAGACGCTCAGGAAGTAGCGGTTGCCAGGCGGCCCCCCTCCACCCGACCAGGTGTACGGCATGTAGGCGGCGAGCGCGACCGCCGTGAATGCAGCGGTCCCGAGGATCGCCCATTGCCACGACCGCCGGTCGCCCCGCGCCAGCAGAAACAGCGTGACCGCGACCGCCCCGGGAAAGAAGAACGGAAGGAAACCGAAGTGCCGCCCGACGACGAAATAGCGGACGTTCTCAGCCAGTAGGACGGCGCTGCGCGTGAGCGACGGTTCGTCGACGATGATCTCGTTCGTGGTCATCGAGATGCCGAGTGTGTCGAACGTCGCTTCGGGCCGCTCGAAGGGGTAGATGTCGTAGAAGATCTTCCGGTTGCCTCCCTGGTAGTTCCAGTCGCCGGAGATCGCCGCATTGCTCAGGAAGCCGCCCGCGGTGACCGCGGCGAACACGATGCCGATTGCCGTGCCGTGCAGGAAGCGACGCCGGTGCGCGGCCAGCACGATGAGCGGAACGATGAGAAAGAGGTGTGACGGCTTCGAGAAGGTAGCGAGCCCCAGGATCACCGCCGCCGTGATGTCGGATGCCGATCCGCGCAGGAAGGCGCCCCATGGGCCGTCGCGCGGCGGCGCCACCTCCTTGTAGCACCAGAGGAAGTAGGCGAACGTCACCGCGGCGACATGGAAGAAGTCGGAGCTGAGAAAGACCGCGTGCACCGGGATGATCGACACGCCGAAGAAGGCGAGGACGTACAGCAGCGCCGCGCCCGGTCTTGATCGCGCAGCAACGAACGCGTACGCCGCGAAGACCATACCGGCGAGCAGGAAGACGTGCAGGACGAACATGCCGTTCAGGCCGAAGAGGCGGACGAACGGCGCCGCGACCACCGAGTAGACGTACGCCTTGCCGAAGTAGAGCCGGTCGTACCGCACCTGGTCGCCGGCACCGGTCTTGAGGAAGATCCCTTGCGGCCCTTCGTCGTACACTTCGTAGAAGCGGGCGATATCCTCCACCTGGTAGATGAGGTCGCCGTCGTACGCGACGCTGAGTGCCATGGCGACGTAGGTCGCCTCGTCTCCCTTCAGGCCGAAGCCGGTCCGGACGATGTCGATCGACATCGCACCACACGCGCCGGCGAACAGGAGCAGGATCGCGGCGAGACGCCCGGCGTCCGAACGGCGCGGTGCGGGGGGTGGCATGGCGGAGGGCGCGGGGTCGCCGGTCTCGCTCGACATGGCTCGTCGCCTTAATTATGAAGGATGGGCCGTTACCGTCAGGAACGTCAGGTCGGCGTCGTCCAGGCCGCGGGGCCGCCCCTGCCGCCGCCGGTCGTCCATCAGCGTGTAGAGCCGCTCCATCTTTCGGACGAATGCGGCGATGTCGTACCCCGCGCCCGTCGTGCGGGCGGCGGCGGCCAGTGTGGCGCGGCGGTCCGGGTCGTCGAGCAGCGCGAGGATCGCCGCGGCCAGCGCGCCAGCGTCGCGCTTCGGCACGATCACCGCGTCGCGTCCGTCATGCAGGATGTCCGACAGCCCGTCGGCGTCGCTGGCGATGATCGGCCGGCCGGCGGCGAGCGCCTCGAAGGCGGTGAGCGGCGTTCCCTCCCAGAGCGACGGAAAGACCACCAGGTCGAATGCGGCGAGTGCGCCCGCGACATCGCGCGTGAAGCCGGGGAAGTGGACCCGCTCCGCGACGCCCAGCTCGCGGGCCTGCTGTTCGAGATCCGCCTGCAGTTCACCTTCGCCGACGATGCAGAGATGGACATCGGGTGCGGCGTCGAGAACGCGCGGCGCCGCCGCCACCAGGTACTCGTTGCCCTTCGACGGCATCAGCCGGGTGACCGTCCCAACGATCCGGGCATCGGCCGGGAGGCCGAGCGCCGCCCGAGCCGCACGGATCTCCGCGTCGTTGTGCGGTAGTGCGAACTCCGCGACGGGCGCGCCGAGGTAGACGACGTGCGTGCGCGATGCGGGAACGAGGCGCGCGCGCGTGACGAAGTCCGCGGTCGAACGGGATACCGCGATCGCCAGGTCGGTCTGCGGCGCGAGCATCCGGTCCGCCACCTTCTGAAACCAGGGAGTGTCGGTCAGGTTCGCATGCTCGTGGAGCACGGTCGGCCAGCCGCGGCGCGCCGCCGCGAGACGTCCGAACGTCGACGCACCGTAGCCATGCAGATGCAGAACGTCCGCCTCGCGCCGGTCCAGCTCGGCCAACAGTGCCGGGAGCGTCATCGGATCGAACTTCGACCGCGCCAGGTACGTCACGTCGATGCCGTAGTCCTCCAGCCGATCCTCCGACGTGTCGGGTGCGCGCAGGCTGATCAGCGTGACGTTGAAACGCTCGGCGTCGAACGCGGGGATCATCCAGGCGAACAGCCGCTTGACGCCGTGCATGCGGGACCCGGGCCACCCCAGGTGATCGCAGATCTGCACAACGTTCAGGCGGCGGTCCATCACAGCCATCCCTGTTCACGGTACCAAACGGCGGTCCGGTGGATCCCCTCCGGCAGATCGACTGTCGGCTCGAAGCCGAGCTCCTGTCGCGCCCGCGACCCGTCGAACGCGCGACTCTTCGTGAAGAAGTCGACGCGGCGGCGGTAGAGCGGCGGCTCGATCCGGAGCGGGACGCAGATGAGCTCGCAGAGCGCGCCGGCCAGCCAGACCGGTGCGACCGGGATGCGCCAGCGGGGTGGTGGGACTTCGAACTCCGCGGCGATCATCCCGACCAGGTCGGCGAGCGTCGTATACCGCCGCCCCGCCAGGAGGTAGGTCCGTCCGGCTGCGGCAGCGGTCTCGCCGCAGAGCCGGAAGCCCTCGACCAGATCGTCGATGTAGGTCAGGTGGTAGAACACGTCGCCACGGCCGATCATCGGGAAGCGCCGGCGCGCGATTGCCCGGAACATCTTCAGGAAGCGGGTGTCACCGGGGCCGAAGATGCCGATCGGCCGGGCGACGACTACCTCCAGGCCGCCTGCCTTGCCCGCGGCCCGCGCGATCCGTTCGCCTTCCAGTTTCGATGCCTGGTAGACGTCGCCCGGCGCGAGCGGGGCGTCCTCGTTGGCCGGCGGCTGCTCGATGTGGCCATGCACGCCGCCGGTGCTGCAGTGGATGACGCGCCGGACGCCGGCCGCGCGCGCCGCCTCCATGAGGGCGCGCGTCCCTTCGGCGTTCACTGCGCGGTACGCGGCATCGGACTGTCCGGCCGTCCGGTAGGTTGCGGCGATGTGGTAGGCGACGTCGACGCCGTCGCAGGCGGACACGAGCGAAGCGGCGTCGGTCAGGTCGCCGGACGCGATCGCCACGCCGTCGCTGGCGAGGGCGGCGGCGCGTTCGCGGCTTCGGGGCCGGACCAGGCCGCGCACCCGCTGGCCGTGACGGAGGAGATGCCGCGCGAGGTGGCCGCCGGTGAAGCCGGTGACACCGGTCACCAGCGCAGACCCGCGTATCCCCGCGCCAGCCGTCACGCCGCGTCCGCTCCCGGCTCGGCGAGCAGGTGATCGTACGCCGCCGCGGTGCGAGCCAGATACGAAGCCCGGCTGTAACGCGTCTCGGCCAATGTGCGCGCCGCCTCGGCCAATTCGATCCGCTCCTCCGGCCGATCGATCAGCGCTGCCATTCCGTCCGCAAGCGCCGCCGGCTCGGGCGGCACGAGCCGAGCGGTGTCCGGCGTGAGGACCTGGGTGTGCGTGCGCAGATCGGTCGCCACGATCGGTCGTCCCGACCGGAGGTACGAATAGATTTTCAGTGGTGTGTTCGTGCCGCTGATCCGTGGTGAGGCCAGGATGTCGCAGGCGGCGACGAAGCTGGCGATCTCCTCCGGGGGACGCTGCCCCGTGAAGACGAGGGGGCTGCCCGCCTGCTCGGCCCGGGCGCGGGCGGTGTCCACCTGGGCCGGCGTGCCGCCCACGACAAGAACGCGCGCGTCCGGATGCGTGGTGTGGAGGCGCGTTGCAGCGTCGGTCAGGAGGTCCAGGCCCTGGTACGGTTCGAACGTGCCGGTGTAGAGGAGCACCGGCTGATCCGGATCGAGGCCGTACCGTGCGCGCAGCGCGTCGCGCGGCGTCTGTTCGGCCTGATCGACGTCGCCTCCCATCACGTTCTCGATGAGGCGTGCGCGGTCGCCCGCGCCGAGCGCGATCGCGGTGTCCTGCAGCTCCGGACAGATCGTAACGACCACGCGCGAGCGCTCCACCATCGTCCGCTCCACCCACTCGAAGAGCCACTGCGCTATCGCCAGCCGCGTGTAGCGGAAGTTGCGGAGTTGCTGCGGCAGGCTGGAGTGCATGTCGTACAGGTGCGGCACGCCGAGCCACGACGCGAGCCACACCCCCAGCACTCCCGCTTCCTCGTGAGAATGGACCGCGGCGTAGCGCCGGCTGAACGCCAGGCGCGTCGCCGTCATCGTGAGCAGCAGGTCGAGAAACACTTTCACGATCGAGGGGCCGACCGGGACGCGGCGGACGAACGGCAACCGCGCGCAGCGGTGGATCTCCAGGTTCGGGATCGCGACATCGGCGCCCAGGGGGTAGGTCACCAGATCGATCCGGTACCCGAGTTCCGACAGCGCCTTGATCCGGTGGTACTCGCTGAAGGGGGTGCCTCGCGGCTCGAAGAAGGGCTCGGGAGCGAGCATCAGGATCCGAGCGGAAGCGTTCACGCTGTTCGGCCGCCCTGGCGGGCTGGACGTTGCCCTGACTCGGCCTCGCCCTGAAGCCCGCGCAGTATAGCACGCCGGCTGCGCGCGACGACCCGGGCGCGACCGTGCGCTGGCCGAGCCGAATCCAATCCCGCGGGTGGCTGTCGGAGGTGGGAAGACCGTCCGATACAGAAGGACGACATGACTACGCGAGACCAGGGATGGCGGCCAGCTGGTGCGTCGCGGCGGCCGTTGTTGCGGCGGCCGTCGTCGCGTTGGTGGGTTGTGGCGTCGAGAAGAGCCGCAACCCGCTCAGCCCTTCGATCGCCGGCCCCATCGAGGGAGTGGTCATCAGCGCGCCGATGCCGGCGATGTCGGACGCTGGACTGATAAGCGTGACCGAACAACCGATCACGGTCCACTTCAACGCCGCCACATCCAACGGCGAACGGCCGTTCTGGTACGAGATCGAGGTGGCGACATCCGACACGTTCGATTCACTGATCCATGTTGCCGACCAGGTGTTGCCTTCAGGGAACGCCGCCGAGTCGTACGAGATTCCGGTGCTCAACGACGAGCAACGGTATGTCTGGCGAGTGCGGGCACTCGACGGCGCGAACACCGGACCGTACTCGGAGGTGGCGACGTTCGAACTGTACACACCCGTTACGGTCGGCCGCCCGCAAGCGGTCTCCCCGGTGGGCGGCACGCGCGTGGCCGGGACATCGGCCACACTCACCGTCCGCAATGCCACGGTGACCGGGCCGGCGCAGAATGTCCGGTACGAATTCGAGTGGGCGAAGGACGCCGACCTCGCGGCGGGCGTTGAGTCGGCCACGGTGCCGGCCGGCGATGCGACTACATCTACCACCATCCGCGAACTGGAGTTTGAGACGCGCTACTTCTGGCACAGCCGCGCGCTGGCGGACGGCCGCGAGGCGACGCCGATCGCCGGAGAATGGTCACAGACGGAATCGTTCATGACGCCGCCACCACCCCCGCCGCCGCCACCTCCGCCACCACCACCCCCGCCACCACCACCCCCGCCACCACCGGGTCAGGACCAGTGCTGTCCGCCGCCGAATCGCCTCGTGATCGTGCTGGCCATCGTCAACGCCACAGGCAATCTGTACCGTGACAACGTCCAGCAATTCACACAGCGGGTCGCGGAGTGTCTTGCGGCCGAGGATGGCCATTGGGGGGGTCGACTGAACGACTCGGGCGCCGTGGGTAAGGACACGGTCGCTTACCGTACGTCGAAGGGTCCCGGCCGCGGTCCCTACAGCATCGACATCATGCGGGGTGCAGAGAGTAGCGATCCGCAGCCTCACTGGACCATCCAGTCGCATGACGGCGTTCGGGGCCGGGTCGGAGGAACCTGGTTTGCCGTGAACGGTGCCAACTGCATACTTGCGAGGTAACGGCGCCGCTCCGTGTGCGCGCAACGCGAGCCGGAGCGCTTCCCGGGCGTAAGAACCGTGCGGCTTGTCACGTTATCGATTCTCGTCGGGGCGCTGGCGGTGGCCGCCGCGGGGGCGCACGCCCAGCAGACCGAGCTCAAGGCGACCGCTCCGGTGCCCGCGGCGCCACCCGACGGGACCCGTCTTGGCCACGTGCCGGCGTTCGTGATGCTGGTCGCGGAGCCTGCGATGGGCAACTTCGTCCCGGCGGTCTTCGACTATCGCTTCGAGGTCTACGACGGCGGCGTGCTCGTCGCTTCGTCGCTGATGTCGCCGGGAAGCGCCGGTCCGTCCTACCGATTTGCCGGTCCGATGGCGGAAGAGACCGTCTACGCGTGGCGGGTCCGCGCCGAGTTCGACGGCGCTGCCGGTCCCTGGTCGGAAGTGTGGACCTTCCAGACCGGTGTCTTGACGAGAGGGCTTCGGTTCAGCGACGCCACATTCCCGTCGGGTCTCGCGGGACCGCCGCCGATCCCGCTCGGTGGACATGGCGCCGCCTTCGCTGATGCGACGGGAGACGGTAAACCTGACCTCTACATCACGACGCACCTCGCCGATCCCGCCGCCGACCAGTTCTTCGTCAACCAGGGTGGGGGCAGGTTCCTGGAAGCGGGCGTTTCGTGGGGCATCGCCGACATCGACGCCGGCTCGCACGGGGCGGCCTGGGGTGACCTCGACAACGACGGTGACTTCGACCTGTTCAACGGCACGTCGGGCATCGACACCGGAGCCCCGAACGACGTCTACCGGAACGATGGAAGGGGACGGTTCCGCGACGTGACCCCTTCGGCGATGCAGGATCGGCGGGAAGGCACGCGGGGCGTGGCGCTCTTCGATATGGACCGGGACGGCGACCTCGACGCGTTCGCGGTCTCCGGTTGGCTCGGTTCCGGGGATCCGCCGGGAGAGCGGAACGAGCTGTACCGCAACGACGGCGACATGCTGTTCTCGCCGGTCGACAACGATGTCGCCATCTTCGCGCCGGCGGGGCAGGGCGTCACCGACACCGACTTCGATGGGGATGGTGACATCGACCTCATCGCCGGCAATCGCGAAGGCGACCTCGTGATCCTCAGGAACGGCGTAAACGGATTCACGCTGGTCGATCCCGCGGAAATCGGCATCAGGCACCGTGCGTACAGCGGCGTCACCACGGCAGACATCGACAACGACGGAGACTTCGACATGCTGCTCGTCGGTCTCGACGCGGCCGGCGAGACGATAGGCCACCTCTACCGCAACCACGGGTCTGGCACGTTCGGCTACCTGCGCAGCTATCTGGACATCGACGGCTACATGGGAGCCTTCGCGGATCTCGACCACGACGGCGACCTCGACCTGGTGTTCGCCGGAGACGATGTCGCGTACCTGAATGACGGCGCGGGCGTGTTCTCGGCGGGACCGCCGGTGCCGGTCGCTGGCATCGACGACCCGCGGGCCATCGCGTTCGCCGATGTCGACGCCGACGGGGATCTCGACTTCGCAATCGGCGTCAACAGGAGCCGCAACTGGCTGATTCGAAACGATCTGGCCGTCGACCGCACGAATTGGCTGAAGATCCGCCTCCGTTCGGGCCAGGGACAAGCCGGCGCATTCGGTGCCAAGGTAGCGGTCTATCCCCCCGGGGGAGGGGGACGGCCCCTTGCGGTTCGCGAGAGCCGCAGCGCGAATGGGTACCTTGGCCAGGACGATCCGGTGCTGCATGTGGGACTCGGCATCCACACGTTGGTGGATGTCGTGGTGACATTCATCGATGGCGCTACGCGCGTGCTATCCGGCGTGCCTTCGAATCAGACGGTCACGATCGATGGGACCTCCGGCGGGAGCGCGCCGGTCTTCGTCGAACGGTACCGGTGAGGGCTACGGACAGCTAGGAGATGTCCACGCGGGTGAACGCCTTTCGATCAAACGGGATCAGTAACGCCTGGGCCAGATGCCAGAGGCTCTTCAAGGCCGTAGCCAAGCGGTGCGGGAGGTGCCTTTCGATCGGGTGCAAGTCCAATCGCGGAACCTCTGGCGCGACCCTCGCCCACTTCGACACGTAGTCGCTCTGTTGGGGTGGGTGAGCAAGCACGGGCCGCACTGCTACGCGGCGAGCAATGACGCACAGGTATGTCGGACGGTACGTCCGGAACTGCACACGGGTCCCGAGCACCGCGGGATCGGCCACGTCGTACCACCGTAAGGAGGACAATTCAGTGACAAGCATCCGTTCAATCAGGAAGCCGTTCGATTCAGACAGGACACGATAGAACAGTTCGGGACTGAACTGATAAAAGCCGTGACCGGCCATGTTGTTGGCGGGAGTAACGATGAGCAGGTGGCCACCGGGCGCAACCATGCGCATGCAATTGGCGATAGCGGCACGGAAGTCGAACACATGCTCGAGCGACCCGGAGTCGAGCACGGTGGTGAACGCGTTCTCCAGATCGGGTGCGATCTCGGCGTTCAGATCCGCCACACGCGACGCGCCTTCGTAGCTAGAGGCGTCGAGAGAGATAATCCGCGCCGCTCCCAGTGCTTGCAGCAGTGGTTCGGCATATCCGTTAGCATCCTCGAACAACTTGGCGGTAGCGGCGGTATCGAGGTCAATCCCGACGGCGCGCAGGCGAGAACGCAACCAGGCGGGCGTGACGTAGAGGCGATGCCGGCCGATGGTGGCTATGCGTTCGAACGAAACGCCGGAACCTCGGGCTGCCAGCAGAAACTGCGTGGCTTTGGTGTCAAGGCCCATGTAGGCGTATGAATAAAGACCAACGGCGAGGTACGAAGCCCTCCCGCGCGGAAAATATAGCACGGCAGCGTCCAGATGCAGCGCCGCAAGTGGCCAACTCCCTGGGAGGTCTCCCGGGTCCGCCGGCGGCGAACCCATCGATGGGCATCCGATGCGAGATTGTGTACGATGCGGTGTTTCCTGCGGAAAGACCAATTACCAGCACACCTGTGATCGATCCCGCATCCCACGGCTATACCCGCGCAAACGCTGTCGGGCCCTGGAAGACCTCGCGGTAGCGCGCCGTGCGCGTCCTCCACTCCGTCTGGTTTCGCGCGTCCGTCAGTGCCGTCCTCCTCGCCTGGTTGGTCGCCCGGATCGATCTGGGCGCGGCGCTCGGCAGCATGATGGCAATCGCGCCGCTGCATCTCGTTGCCGGTCTGCTGCTCGTCGCACTCGACCGGGTGCTCATGATCGTGCGCTGGGTGATGCTGGTCCGCCGGTCCGAGCGTGCGGTGTCGGTCCGTTCGGCGGTCTGGGTCTTCCTGGTGGGCGCGTGGGTGGGCCACCTGCTGCCGAGCGGCGTTGGCGGGGATGCGGCGCGCGCCTACGTGCTTGCGCAGCGGACGGCGCGGGGGTCCGAGGCGATCGGCCTGGTCGTCGCCGACCGCTATCTCGGCATCTGTTCACTGGCACTGCTTACCGTGACGGGGCTTGTCTTCTGGAGCAACCAGGCGGTGCCGGAGCTGCGGCAGGTGAGCACAGCCGCGGCGGCCTTTGTCGTCGCCGGCGCGGCCGGCCTGCTCTGGGCCGACCGCCTGCTCGCTTTCGCCGCGCCGTCGCGCCTCGCGGGGAGCGCGCTGATGGATCGGCTCGTTCGCTTCGCGCGGGCGCTTGGCCGATACCGCCAGCACGGCGGCCTGGTGGCCGCGTTGCTGGTGCTTTCGTTCGTCGTGCAGGTGACGCGGGTGCTGCAGGCGTACGTCTTCGGCCTCGGTCTCGGCATCGACGTTGCCTTCAGCTATTACTTGGCGTTCATGCCGGTCTGCATCGTGATCATTCTGCTGCCGATCTCGATCAGCGGGCTTGGCGTGGCCCAGGGCGTCATCATCGCGCTGCTCCGTCCGGTTGGCGTGCCCGACGAGCAGTCGTTCGCGCTGTCGACGATCCTGGTGCTCGCGGCGCTGCTGAGCGCGACGCCGGGCGCCCTGCTTCTCATCCGACACCGCATGCGGGGAGCGCGACCGTAAATGGCCGACACCTTCTATCGCTCGTTCCGCGAGCGCCGGCCAACCGCGTTCGGCGCGTCACGGCGGCGGCGCGTCGAGCAGTCGCGCCTCGCGCTCCTGCACCGCTTCGCGGGGCCGCCGGGAGATCTCGTCGAGATCGGGCCGGGCGACGGCTCGCTCGCCGCCCGGGCGGTCGAGGCGGGATGGCGCTACCGCGCGGTCGAGGCGAGCCCCGCCCTGGCCACCGACCTGCGCGCGCGCGGCCTCGCGGTGACCGAGGCGTGGGCGCCGCCGATCCCGGCGGACGATGCGAGCTGCGACGTCATATACGCCGATCAAGTGTTGGAGCACATGGCGGGGATCGACGCGGCGCGCGCGTTCGTCGCCGAGGGGCTCCGCGCGCTGCGACCGGGCGGCGTGCTGTTCGTCGTCGTTCCCGACTACCTGAAGGAGCGCGCGTTCTTCTGGGACGTCGACTACACGCACAACTTCGTCACCACCGAGCGGCGTGTGCGGCAACTGCTGTACGACGGCGGGTTCGAGATCGCCGCTACCGTCCGGAGCATCGGTGCGGCGACCGGCCTCCGGCGCGACGCGCTCGCGGCCGGCGCGCTCCTGGTCAACCTGCCCGGACTCGATGCAGTCTCGCGGTGGACGCGGACAGAGGAGCTGCTCTTCCGTGTGCGGAAGAACCTGTTCGAGACCCTCGCCTTCGTTGCCCGCCGGCCGGCGGCCTGACGCGCCGCGCGGCGGCCGCCTACGTCCGGCAGAAGGCCATCAGGTGCCAGCCGAGCGGCCGCACGAGGCGGCGCGGCGACGCGTTGAACGTCCCAACGAACAGCCGGTTGTAGACCATCACGATTGCCTCGCCGCGCCGTCGCGCCTCGCGGGGAGCGCGCTGATGGACCGGCTGGTCCGCTTCGCCCGCACGCTCGGTCAGTACCGCCGGCATGGTGGCCTGGTGGCCGGGCTGCTGGTGCTCTGGTTCGTCGTGCAGGTGACGCGGGTGCTGCAGGCGTACGTCTTCGGCCTCGGTCTCGGCATCGACGTTGCCTTCAGCTATTACTTAGCGTTCATGCCGGTCTGCATCCTTCATCGCTCTGCTCCGTCCGGTTGGCGTGCCCGACGAGCAGTCGTTCGCGCTGTCGACGATCCTGGTGCTCGCGGCGCTGCTGAGCGCGACGCCGGGCGCCCTGCTTCTCATCCGACACCGCATCACCGAAGCGCGGTCGTAGAATCTGGACATCGCGCTCGCGCGCGGCGACCGTGGTCAGTGGCACGGGAGCGCCATCGATGAATGTCACCACGACATCCATTGCGCGCACCCCGAGCGGCGCCGCTACCTCCGAAGTATGCAGTCGGCACGGTTCACGGCAAGCCAAGTTCCTCCGAGAACATCGCCGGGCACGTGGCGACTGCCACGTCCTTTTGCCCGTTACGTGGGTACGCCGGCTCCGGAACGGTGAGTCTGATCTCCGGCGCTCGTTTGCAACTTGATAGGATGTCGAGGTGTTGTCGCGTTGCACGCCTCTTGCCGACTTCGACCGGCGTGAAACTGCCGCCAACCACCTTGTAGAGAGCGAACTCGCATTCGAAGGTCGCGCCGACGAAGTTACTCTGTGCGTTCCGCGCCCCGAGGACACGTTGGTTGCATTGATCTCGATGTCGTCGATCGGCTCGAGGGGCGCGGGCACGGTCCACTTCAGCTCGGCCACCGGCATGACCGGTGTCACGGAGGACGTGGGAGCGACCGGCGATCCGGTCTTGTTGCTGCACCGTGAGACACGCGAGTACGATCGAGGTCGCGCAAGCGCGGACCAAGAACTGCTGCAAGCCCGTGCTTCACGACTACACCTCCGGAGCAGCGCGGGCTCGAGGCACAAGGAAGAGGTTGGCCCCCGCTCCCCCGGGGTCACCGAATCCTGTGTTTCCACGCTCACGGCGAGATCCTCGCAGGAAACCGAACTCAGCCGGCGCGAGGGCTCAACGCTGTTCTAGCATGCCGAGGTCTTGGCGTCGCCCCCAACCTCTTTGGCCGAGAATTTCCACGATGCGCGGTAGGATCGCCCGACTGCGTTCGGCCGGCCGGTGCGCCTTCGTGCTGCTCGTGTTCACGTTGCTCGCGGCTGGCCGCGCCGACGCGCAGTGGAACGGATTCATCCACATCAACGGTGGCGAACAGAACGTCGACGGGATCGTGACGAACACCCTTCAAGTGGAGATCTACGACGAAACGGCCACCTACGAGGCCGCCATGACATCGCCGGGCGGGTTGGTGTTCGACGCCTCGGTCGGCGTGCGCGTCGTGCGAAATCTCGGCGTCGGAATCGGCGCCACGGTCCTGAACGCGCGGGGGATGATTGCCCTCGATGGCTCCGTACCGTCGCCTTTAGTCAGGGGACGCCACCGCACCGCGTCGCGCGAGCAGCCGGGGTTGAAGCACCAGCAGATCGGCGTGCACATCCCGGTGGTCTATATGGTCCCGGTCTCGGAGCGAGTCCAGGTCGTCTTGTCCGCGGGGCCGTCGTGGTTCCGACTGCGGCACGACGCGCTGGCCACCGTCACCCTCAGCGACGAGGTCGCCCCTTACAGCATGGTGTCGCTCACCGGCCTGACCACCACCGTCGAGGAGGGAATCGGCATCGGCTACAACACCGGGCTCGACGTGACGTTTCTGCTCACACGGTGGTTCGGCGCGGGGGTCTTCGCCCGCTACACCGGCGGCATGGTCGAGATTGAGATGCCGGGGGGTTTGCAGTCGATCGACGTGGGCGGCCTACAGGCCGGCGCGGGGCTACGCTTCCGGTTCTAGCCCCGGCCGGCGGTCGTTGTGTCCCACGGCCGACTACGCGAGGCCGATATCTAGGAGCCCGTGGTGAAACCCCCACTACATTCGAGCGGCGATGCATCCCGCCTGAACGGCGTTGCTCCTCGGTCGCATATGGCCAATATGCTCCCTCGTCGCGCCTTGTCAGGCGGGCGCCTCACCGCTCTCGGTGCTACGCGGGGTTTCACCACGGGCTCCTAGCGGCGCTTCCCCTGAGTTCGGCAGAACGCCATCAGGTGCCAGCCGAGCGACCGCACGAGGCGGCGCGGCAACGCGTTGAACGTCCCGACGAACAGCCGGTTGTAGACCGTCGCTTTCCACCCCTTGTGGAGGCGGGAGGGGACCGGGAAGCGTTCCGGGACGATTCGCACCTCGGCGAACGGGTCGAGCAGCCGGCGGAACTCGGCGATGGTGAAGGTGCGGAGCACCGGTGCGTCGGCGTGTTCTAGCGCAGTACCGGTCAGGGCCGACATCACACTGAGCCACGACCGGCGGTTGTAGACCATCACCATCGCCTCGCCGCCCGGCCGGAGCACGCGGTGCGCCTCGCTGATCAGGAGGGTTGGATCCGCCGTGTACTGCACGACACCGTGCGCGTAGACAGCGTCGAACGACGCGTCGGCGAACGGGAGCGCCTCGCCGTCGGCCACCTCCAGCGCGTCCGCCGCGACCGCGTGCAACTCGACGTTGCGCCGCGCCAGATCGATCGCCTGCGGCGCCAGGTCGACGCCCGTGACCCGGGCGCCGCCCCGCGCGAAGCGGACCAGGTCGGTCCCGATGCCGCAGCCGATCTCCAGCAGGCGCCGGCCGCGGTAGCCGTCGAAGTCGACCAACCGTGGCAGATACCGCAGCTTGTCGAAGCGGTAATCGTCCAGATCGTCGAAGAACGCGAGCGTTCCGGTCGCTGCGTCGCTCATCTCCTGATCGTGGATCCGGCCGTTCCAGTACGCGCGGATCTGGTCGATGAGCGGCGCAGCGCCGGGGTCGGCGGGGGCGGTCACGCGGGGGGTAGTATACGGGGCGTGCGACGGGACCTGGCCGCGCTGACGGCGCGCGAGTTCGATCTGCTCGTCGTCGGCGGCGGGGTCTATGGCGCGTTCGCCGTCTGGGACGCAACGCTGCGCGGACTGTCGGCCGCCCTGATTGATCGGGCCGATTTCGGCAGCGGCACGTCGTTCAACAGCGCGAAGACGATCCACAGCGGCGTCCGGGCGTTGCAGAGCGGAAACCTCGTTCTGCTGCGCCGGTTCGCGCGCGAGCGGCGCGCGCTGATGCGGATGGCTCCCCACCTCGTCCGGCCGCTCCCGTTCGTCCTGCCGGCCGGCGGCGGCATCATGCGCCACCGCCTGCTCCTCCGTGCCTACTTCGCGATCAGCGATCGATTGACCCGCGGGGGGAACGACGACGGCCTCGAGGACCCGGCCCCGCGCCTGCCGCCAAGCCGCTTGCTGTCGCGCGACGAGTGCCTCCGACTCAATCCGCTGATCGATCCCGGCGGTGTTACCGGCGGCATCGAGTGGTTCGACGGCCAGATGCACAACTGCGATCGGGTGCATTTCTCGGCCGTCGCTTCCGCAGTGGAGCGGGGCGCGGTCGCGGCGAACTACGTCGAAGCGCACGGCGCGCTGAGGCGCGGTGCGGACGTTGCCGGGGTGCATGCCATCGATCGGCTGACCGACGACCCGCTGGAGATCCGCGCGCGCGTTGTGCTCAATGCGGCCGGGCCGTGGGCGCCGGAACTCAATCGCCGCCTCGCCGATGGCGCGGCGAACGCGCTCTCCCCGCGGCTGTCAAAGGCGATGAACCTGGTGGTCGCCTCGCCGCTCCCGGGGACGCACGCAGTGGCCGGATCAGCCCGCGGCCGGTTGTTCTTCGTCGCGCCGTGGCGGGAGGTGGCGATCATCGGAACGAGCCACGACCGGCACACTGGCGGCGCCGGCGCACTCGCGCTCGATCGGACGGAGATCGATCGGTTCATCGGCGAGGTGCGCGAAGCGTTTCCCGCGCTGCCGCTCCGGATCGATGACGTGCGCCTCGTACACCGCGGCCTGCTGCCCGCCGCGCCGGATGGCGACGGCCTGCAACTGGCGACGGAGAGCGCGGTGGTCGATCACCGGCGGGACGGCATCCACGGGCTGGTCAGCCTGCTTGGCGTCCGGTACACGACGGCGCGGGAGACGGCTGAGCGCGCGGTCGACGCCGTCGTCGATCAGGTGGGGCGCGCCGTCGACCCGTGCCGGACCGCCACGACGCCGCTCGCCGGCGGCGACATCCCGGACGTCGACACCTTCGTGCGCGACGCCGCGGCGGAGGGCGACAGCCAAGTGCCGGCCGGCCTGCGGCACCGTCTGGCGCACACCTTTGGGACCCGCTACCGCGCCCTGGCCGTCGAGCTGGCGTCGTCGCCCGACGCCCGCGCGCCGCTCAGCCCGACGTGCGGCATCACGGCCGGCGAAGTGCGCCACGTGGTGCGCGAGGAGATGGCGGTGCGGCTCTCGGACGCGCTGCTGCGCCGCACAGAGGCGGGGTCGGCGGGCGACCCGGGCGACGAGGCGGTCTCGGCCGCCGCACGGATCATGGCGGGCGAGCTGGGGTGGACGGCGTCGCAGGTGGAGCGCGAGGTGGCGGATCTGCGGCGCGTCTATCAGCGTCCCGGCTGAGGCGGATCGATCGTCGCCTGAGCCCACCGCTCGAGCACCATCAGGCTGAAGAGCAGGTGGGCGTGGTTCTCGCGGCCGGCGGTGTGCTCCGCGATCCGGTCGGCGACCGCCCGCGGTTCGATCCAGCCGCGGCGGTGGAGCCGTTCCGGCGACAGCAGGTCGTGCATCAACGGCGCGAGCTCCCGTTTCAGCCAGTTCTTCATCGGGATGCTGAAGCCTTCCTTGGGCCGGTGCAGGATGGACGCGGGCAGCCGATCGGCGAACGCGCGCTTCAGGATGAACTTCCGCTCCGCACCGCGCACCTTCAGGTGGCCCGGCATCGAGCACGCCAGCTCGATCACTTCCACGTCGAGGAACGGCGCGCGCGTTTCGAGCGACGCCGCCATGCTCATCCGGTCGACCTTCACGAGGATGTCGTCGGCCAGGTAGATTCGGAGGTCGGCGTAAAGCTGCCGGTTCAGCAGGTCGTCGCCGCTGAACCCCTCGAGCGCGTCGCGCACCGGGCGGTAGGACTCCCCGCGGGATAGCGCATCGCGCAGCGCCGGTGTGTACAGGGCGCGCTTCGCCTGGGGCGAGACATAGGTCATCCAGCGGTAGTGCCCGATGTCGGCCGGCGCTTCCGCGACACCGGCGGTGAACCGCTTCAGCTTGTTCACCAGACCCTTCTTCTGCTCGCGCGGTGGCAGGTGCGCCGCCGCCGCCGCAATCGCCCGGAGCGCGGCGTCCGGCGCGAACGCCGCGAGGCGGCGCGCCAGACGATCCGCGGCGTAGGTGTCGTAGCCGCCGAACAGCTCGTCCCCGCCGTCGCCCGAGAGGGCCACCGTTACGTGCTCACGTGCGATCTTCGAAACCAGATAGGTCGGGAAGAGCGAGACGTCGGCGAACGGTTCGTCCAGATGGACGATCAACTGATCGAAAAGCGCCGCAATGTCCGGCTCGACCATCCCTTCGCGGTGATGCGTCCCGAAGCGCTCCGCGACGACGCGCGCATGCGGCAGTTCGTTGTAGCTGCCGTCGGCAAAACCCATGCTGAACGTGTTGACGCTGCCGTTGGTCTGCTGCGCCGCCTCGCACATGCAGGCGACCATCGCGCTCGAGTCGATGCCGCCCGACAGAAACGCGCCGAGCGGGACGTCCGACATCATCTGGCGCGCGACGGCCCGTTCCAGCGTCTCGCGCAGGGCTCCGGCAGCGTTGTCGTCGCTCCAGTCGCGCGGCGCGATCGTGGCGGCGTCCCAGTACGGCGCGATCGTCAGCGTGCCCTTCCGCCAGGTGAGGAAGTGGGCGGCGGGCAGCCGCCGGATCGCGGCGAAGATCGTGCGGGGCGAGGGGACATACTCGTAGGTCAGGAACTGATCGAGCGCCTCGAGGTCCACCTCGCGCGAGACGTCGGGACAGGCGAGCAGCGCCTTGATCTCGGACGCGAGCACCAGGCCGTCCGGCGTCTCGGCATAGTAGAGAGGCTTCTCGCCCGCCCGGTCGCGTGCCGCCCAGAGCGTCCGCGTGCGTGCGTCCCAGAGCGCGATGGCGAACATGCCGTGGATCCGCTCCAGACAACCGTCGCCCCACGCTTCGTACGCGTGCAGCACCGCCTCGATGTCGCTGGCGCTCCGGAAGTGGTGGCCCCGCGCCACGAGTTCGGCGCGGAGATCGGCGTGGTTGTAGATCTCCCCGTTCCCGACCAGATGGATCGTGCCGTCCTCGTTCGTGAACGGCTGCCCGCCGCCGGCGACATCGATGATCGACAGGCGGCGCATGCCGAGTCCCGCGCCTGGCAGCGCGACCTGTCCGGCGTCGTCCGGTCCGCGGTGGCGCAGGGTCGCGACCATCGCCGTCAGGCGATCGGGTGAAGTGGGGCGCTCCGGGTCGCGGGCGACGATGCCGGCAATGCCGCACATTGAGTGGTGGCGGGTAGGAAGGCGTCCGGAGGAAGAGGCTACAATGAATTCAGACTTTCCCGCCAACCGATGCCGACCGCCGCTCCGACGGAGAACCAATCGACGGTGGCGCTCCCATGCATCTTCTCGGTGATCCTGCTGGGCGCCGGTTTCGGTCCGGCAGCCTGCGCGGCCCCGTTGGAGGAGCCGCCGGCGCCCGAGACCGCGGCGGTGGAGGCGGCGGCAACGGAGGTGCCAGCGGGGGAAACCGCGGCGAACGGATCCGCGCCCGCCGCCGGGGCGCAGCCCGCTCCTGACACGCTGCACCTGCGGGTCGCCTGGACGCGCGACGTGGGTGACGGCACGGACTTCGTCAGTCTGGGCGACCGCCTGCGACTGATGGCGTACGACTCGGTCGATGGTGTCGGCGAGCGGTCGCTGCTTCCTGAGACGGCCAGTTTTGCGAAGCCGCTCATCGCACCCTCGGGCGACGTGGTCGTCTTCACGAACCGGCGGCAGGGCGTCGTCAATGCCATCAACTGGGACAGCTCCGGCCTGCGGCGGATCGCCGACGGATTCGGCCTCGACGTCTGGTCCGACCCGGGCGACGGCATCGAATGGGTCTACGTCGGGGTCGACGAGCGGCCGACCGATCCCCCCTCGTACGCGGCCGTCCGCCGTTACCGTCTCGATGATCCTTCGGTCAGCGAGACGGTCTGGGATGCGCAGCCGGTCTCGGGTGACAGCTTCCAGTTGTCGGCCGACGGTCGGAGCGCGGCGGCGCTGCTGCCGTGGCCGACGGCGGGCGTGATCGACTTAGCGGCGGGTACGTGGCGGGAGCTGGGCGAGGGTTGCTGGACCGCGTTCTCACCTGGCCGGGCGCCGCTCTGCTGGTTCTTCGACGGCGCCCACCGCAACGTGACGGTGGTCGACCTCGACGGCGAGGAGCGCTGGACGATGCCGCTGAACGACGATCCCCGGTTCGGCGGCTACGAGGTGTACCACCCGCGCTGGACCAACGATCCGCGCGCGATCGTCCTTACCGGGCCGTATTCGGTCGGTACGCGTGTCAACAAGATCCGGGCCGGCGGCCGGCAGGTGGAGGTGCACGTCGGCATCCTGAACGAGACGCTGACGTCAGTGGAGTCGTGGCGGCAGGTGACGCAGAACGACGCCGCCGACTTCTATCCGGACGCCTGGATTGCGCCGGGCGCGCTGCCGCCGCCGCGGCGCGGCGGGGTTTCCTCGCCGGCGGTCGCCGATCGCGCGCCGGACGGCGCGGAGGGCTCCGGCGTGGTGACGGTGCGCGTTCGCGAGGATGTCCCGTTGCCGACGCCGGAGTCGATTGCACCGTACCGCGAGGGGTTGCTCGCCATCGAGTACGACGTGGTGGAGGTGCTCGACGGCGACTTCGACCTGCCGGTGGTTGCCGTCGCGCACTGGGTCATTCGCGATGGCGAGACGCTGACCGGCGCGGCACGGCCGGGTGGGGCGACCTACCGCCTGACCCTCGCGCCGTACGATGCGCGTCCCGAGCTGGAAGGGAAGCGGCTGGTGATGGGCACCCGCGACCTGACTCTGCCGCTCTTCTACGATACGGAGTCGGGAGCCTCCGCGCCGTGAAGTCTGCCGTCATGGGCGTGCGATCGTTGGTGGGGCTAACCGCCGCGTCGATTGCCGTCGTCACGGCGTGCGGGCCGGCGCCGGCCGAGTTGGGCGATGTCCTTCCGCGGTTCCGGCAGACGGTGGGAACACTGGCGGCCGACGCCGAGGCGGCGGGCCGGACGACGGTCCCCGGTCTCGACGACTGGCTGTTCTTCGGACCGGAGTTGCGCCACATGTCGTTAGGGCCCTTCTGGGGGCCGGACGCTGCCGCCGTCAGCCGTGCGCGGGAGCCGGAGGCGGCCGATCCGCTGGCCGCGATACTCGATTTCCGGGCGCAACTGCGGGAGCTGGGCGTCGAGCTGATCGTCATGCCGGTGCCGGCGAAGAGCGTCGTCTATCCCGACCGTGTGGCGTCGGAGCTGTCGGACCTGTCGACGCCGCCCCGCCTTGATCCGGATCACCTGGTGTTCTACACGCTGCTGCGTCAACAGGGCGTGGAGGTCCTCGATCTGACCCAACGCTTCCTCCAGGTGCGGAACCATCCGCGGGGGCCGATCTACTGCCGGCGCGATACCCACTGGTCGGGAGTCGGCTGCGCGGTCGCCAGCGCGCAGCTTGCCGGCGCGCTGCTGTCGCGGTCGTGGTACGGCGCGCCGGCGGGAGACGCTCCGCACATAGCGAACTGGCGCTCGGTGACCATAAACGGCGACCTGGAGCGCGATGCGGCGGACGGCGCGACCGGCGAGAGATTGCAGATTCGATCGATCGGCATCACGGGCGGGGCCGACGACGCGCCGGGCCCGCCGCCCGAACCGGATCCGAACAGCCCGGTCGTTCTGCTGGGCGACAGCCACAACCTGGTGTTCCACGCCGGCGGCGACATGCACGGAACGGGCGGCGGCCTGCCGGAACAGCTCGCCTTCGAGCTCGGCTTTCCGGTCGACGTGGTTGCCGTCCGGGGCTCCGCCTCGACCGCGGCCCGCGTCAACCTGCTGCGCCGCGCGCAGGCCGATCCCACCTACTGGGAGCGGAAGCGGATGGTGATCTGGGTCTTCTCGGTGCGGGAGTTCACCGAGGGGGACGGTTGGCCGCTTGTTCCGATTCGGCCGGATCCGCCCGGCGATCGCGAATGACGCGGGCCGGCACGCCGGCCGCGATCGCGTACGGCGGGATTGCGCCACGCACCACCGCACCGGCGCCGATGATCGCATCGCGTCCGACCGTGGCGCCGTCCGAGATGACGACGTGCGCCCCGAGCCAGACGTGATCGTCGACCTCGATTCCTTGCGCGATCCGTGGCTGCCGCAGCACCGGGACGTCGATCCGGCCGTGGGCGTGATCGCCTCCCACCAGGTAGGTGTAGGCGGCGACTAGCGCGTGCCGGCCGAGACGGACGCGGCCTCCGGAGAAGATCTCGCAGTTGAAACCGATGTTGGCGTGATCGTCGATGACGATGTCGCCGTTCTTGCAGCTCAGGATCGTGCCGCGGCCGATGAAGACGCCGCTGCCGATGTCGATGCCCCGGTTGTCCGTTCCCTTGGCGTCGAGGCAACAGTTGTCGTCGACCACCACGTCGTCGCCGATCCGGATCTTGTGCGGGTGGCGCAGGACGACGTTGACGCCGAAGGTGACGTTCCGCCCGACGCGCCCGAGCAGCAACGGGTACAGCCTTGATCGGAGCAGCAGCCCCAAGGCTCCCGGCAGCGCGCTGATCGCGGTGACGATCAGCTCGTACTTGATGAGCGCCCAGAGTCCTGGCCGCCCGATGACCAGGGCCGCATACCGCGCCGCCTTCGACCGCCCCGGCTCGAACAGCTCCTCCTGAATGTCCGTGATGCTCCCCCGCGGCTCGTCGCCGGAAGCGGCGTCCGACGCGGCACCCGGCGCAGCGGACCTATCGGAACCATTCGGTGTCGTCACTGTGGCCCACAGCTTAACAGCCAGTGGTGACCGTTTTCGCCTTCGCGGCGTGGCCGCGGCGCCTCGTCTCGGCGCCTCCGGCGTGTCCGGGAGGCGCCTGTAGACTGGACCGATCGGTAATGGTCTTCAGCTCCCACCTCTTCCTCCTCTACTTCCTGCCCGCCGCGCTTTTCGTCTACTACGCACTGCCGCAGCGCGGCCGCCACCTCGCTCTCGCGCTGCTCAGCTACACGTTCTATGGCTGGGCCAATCCGCTCTTCGTCGTCCTCCTGCTCGCGTCGACCGTGGTTGACTACCGCTGCGGCCTGGCGATCGCAGCCTCCGGCCAGGACGCCGACGGCGCGCGCCGACGGCGCGTGGCTGTCGCCGTTTCCGTCGTTACCAACCTCTCGCTGCTCGGCTTCTTCAAGTACTTCAACTTCGGCATCGACACGCTGAACGGCATCGGCGCCGCTCTGGGCGCGGAATGGCTGGGTCTGGACACGGCGCTCCGCGTGACGCTGCCGCTCGGCATCAGCTTCTACACGTTCCAGTCGATGAGCTACACGATCGATGTCGCGCGCGGTCACGCCGCACCGCTGCGCAACTTCATCGACTTTGCCTGCTATGTGTCGCTTTTCCCGCAATTGGTCGCGGGGCCGATCATCCGGTTTGCCGAGATCGCCGATCAATTGGCGCAGCGCACGCACACCGCCGCGAAGTTCGCGCGCGGCGTGGCATTCGTCAGCGTCGGTCTCGCCAAGAAGGTGCTGCTCGCCAATCCGTGCGGCCGGATCGCCGATCTGGCGTTCGACGCCGGATCGGTCGCCACCCTTGATGCCTGGCTCGGCCTGATCGCCTATGCCTTCCAGATCTACTTCGACTTCAGCGGCTACTCCGACATGGCGATCGGCCTGGGACTGATGCTGGGCTTTGTCTTCCCGAAGAACTTCGATTCGCCGTACCGCGCGGAGTCGGTCACCGACTTCTGGCGCCGGTGGCACCTGTCGCTCTCGTCCTGGCTGCGCGACTACCTGTACGTCCCCCTCGGGGGCAGCCGGTGCGGGCGGCGGCGCACCTACGTCAATCTCGCCATCGTCATGCTGTTGGGTGGCCTCTGGCACGGCGCCGCCTGGACGTTCGTCTGTTGGGGCGCACTCCATGGCGCGCTGCTCGCGGCGGAGCGGTGGCGCGGCACGTCGCTCTATCCGTTCCTGCCGGCGCCGTTGCGGCGGGGCGCGACGTTCGGCCTCGTGCTGCTGAGCTGGGTGCTGTTCCGCGCCGGTGACCTGGGCGACGCCGCCGGCTACTTCCGCAGCCTGGCGGGGCTGTCGGCGGTAACCGATCAGGCCCGGCTGCTCGGGCAGGTGATCACCGAGCCGTACTCGCTTCTCGCTCTCACGATCGCCGCCCTCGTCACCTGGGGTGCACCGCAGACCTGGGACTGGACGCGGCGCCTGACCGCGCCGAAGGCGGCGGCGGCCCTCGGCCTGCTGCTCGTTGCCTGGGGGGTGCTTGCCACACAGGCGCACAACCCCTTCATCTACTTCATCTTCTGAGACCACCGCGATGACCGGGCCTGACTTCGATCGCTTGCCGCGCGCCGACCGCGCCCGGATTGCGCAGGCACGTGCCGAAGTGGGGCAGACCGAGGTCACGCCGGCCGTCGCGCGCCTGCTCGCGGCGGCGTTCGTTGCGGCGCTGGCGCTGCCGCACACTGCGCAACTGCTGACGAATCCGGGCTTCTACCGGGAGGTGGGGGGTGGACGGGTGTCTCCGGTGGAGCGTTCGGTCGCCGACGGCCTGCCGTTCGCGTCGATCCGTGCGGCCAACCGGGAATTGCTGGCGCGCGCGACGGCGATCGAGGAAGGCCTGGCGGACGATTCCGTGATCGGACGGCGGGTCCGCCCGATCGTGCAGTCGGCCATGACCGGCTGGCTCGGCGCGGGCACGGCGCAGGTGGAGATTGGCGATGGCGGGTGGCTCTTCTACCGGCCCGACCTGGATCACGTCACCGGGCCGGGTTTCCTCGAGCCGCGCGTGCTGCGGCGGCGCGCGGCGGCCGGCGACACCCGCGCCGCGGCGCGCGCGCCCGATCCGCGGCCCGCCCTCCTCGCCTTTGGTGCGCAACTGGCGCAACGAGGTATCCGCCTGATTGTCGCGCCAACCCTGGTGAAGCCGTCGGCCGACCCGGACCGTGTGGGGGGAGTCGCCTCCTTCGCATCCCCGGTCGTCTCGAATCGTTCCTCGACGACGTTCCTGCGCGATCTCGACGCGGCGGACGTCACGGTGTTCGATACGTCCGCGAGCCTGGCGGCGCTACGGGCCGAAGGCGCGGCGCCGCTCTATCTGGCGACCGACACGCATTGGCGGCCGGAGACCATGCAGCGCGTCGCGACCGATCTCGCCCGGTTCATCGATGCCTCGGTCACGCTCGCGCCGCGTCGCGACGCTCATGGGACGCGCGCGGTCGACGTGACGAACAATGGCGACACGGCGCGCCTGCTGGAGCTCGGGCCGCGGCAGCTCCGGTATCCGCCGGAAACCGTCACCGCGCGTCAGGTCGAGACGGCGGCGGGCGAGTCGTGGCAGCCTTCGCGCGGCGCGGAAGTTCTGCTGCTGGGCGACAGCTTCACGAACGTCTATGCGCTTGACGCGCTGGGCTGGGGCGTCGCGGCCGGCCTGGCGGAGCAGCTCAGCGTCGAGCTCGGGCGCCCCGTCGATCGGATTGCCCAGAACGATCAGGGTGCCGTCGCACCGCGACGGCTGCTGGCGGCGGCACTGGCGCGCGAACCGGAACGCTTTGCCGAGACGCGCGTCGTCGTCTACCAGTTCGCGGCCCGCGAGTTGTCGCAGGGAGACTGGGCGGTCGTCGATCTGCCGCCGCCCGGCGGCCCGCCGCCCGCCCGGCCCGCCGATCTCTGGTCGCCGGAGGGCGCCGCGCGCGCCACCGTCGAGGCGACGGTTGCCGCAGCCGGTTTCGTTCCGCGCCCTGGATCGGTGCCGTACCGTGATCACATCGTTGCCATCCATCTGACCATGATCGAGGCGATCGACGGCGCGGCGGAAGGGGCCGGGCGCGAGGCGGTCGTCTACGTCCGCAGCATGATCGACAACGAGCTGACGGCGGCGGCGGCGTGGCAACCGGGTGACCGGGTGCGGCTCGCCCTCGAGGCGTGGGCCAACGTCGCGCCGGAACTGGACGGGATCAACCGCGGTGAGCTCGCCGACCCGACCCTGCTCCTCGCCGCGCCGTGGTGGGGCGTGCCCTAGGAGCCCGTGGTGAAACCCCCACTACATTCGAGCGGCGATGCATCCCGCCTGAACGGCGTTGCTCCTCGGTCGCCTATGGCCAATATGCTCCCTCGTCGCGCCTTGTCAGGCGGGCGCCTCACCGCTCTCGGTGCTACGCGGGGTTTCACCACGGGCTCCTAGTCCGGACCGCTCTCGGCCGGCGTGGTGCGGGCGGGGGCGTCCGCCCACCCGGAGTGTTCAGCGCCCCCTCACTGGTATTCTGTCGCGCGTGGCCCGGATCGTCGTCGTCACCTCCCAGCCGCCGTTCGCCGCGGGCGGACACCTGGTGCTTGCCCATGCACTGGTCGAGGCACTCACGGAGCGCGGCCATCACGCGACGCTGCTGCTGACGCCGCAGAACCGTTTCGGGCGGCAGGGCGCTGCGTATCTGTCCACCTGGCTGACGGATGTGGGGCAAACGGCCGACGGCAACCCGGTCGATCAGGTGATCAGCCTGCGCTATCCCAGCTACGCGGTCCGGCACCCGCGGCATGTCTGCTGGCTGAATCACCGGATGCGGGAGTACTACGACGAGTGGCCGCGGTTCAACGCGTCGCTCTCCTGGCGCAACCGGCTGAAGGAAGACGTGCGGCGCCGGCTGATCCATGCCGCCGACCGGTATCTGCTGACGCGCAACGTCACGCGCGTCGCCGTGCTGTCGCGGACGATTCAGGAGCGGCTGACCCGCTGGGGCGGGATTCCGTCGGAGGTCGTGTATCCGCCGCCCCCCCCGCGGCCGTACCGGTGCGACCGCTACGGCGACGAGCTGCTGGTCGCCTCGCGCCTGACGCCGCTCAAGCGGATCGGCCTGGTGCTCGACGCGCTGCGGGAGCCGGCTGCCGCCTCGGTTCGCTGCGTCATCGCGGGCGACGGCGAGGAGCACGATGCGCTGGCGGCGCGGATCGACGCCGAAGGACTCGCGCCGCGCGTCCGGTTGTTGGGGCGTGTGAGCGACGCCGAACTGATCGATCGGCTCGCCACCTGCCGTGCGGTCTGCTTCCCGCCCGCGCGCGAGGACTACGGCCTGGTGACGGTCGAGGCGTTCGCGTCGGGCAAGCCGGTCATCACCTGCACCGACAGCGGCGGGCCGGCCGAGCTGGTGGAGGCGGGCGTCAACGGGTGCGTCGTCGAGCCGGACGCGCCGGCGCTGGCCGAGGCGATGGCGCGGCTGATGGAGGATGCGGGGCTGGCGGAACGGATGGGCGCGGCGGCGCGGGAGCGGGCGGCGGCAATGACGTGGGAGCGGGCGCTGGACCGGCTGCTGCTGGCGTGACACGGTCCGCCGAGGTGCCCGTCCGCGCACCCGGAACGTGTGCTGTACACTTGATTGCGCCATGGCGTACCGGAGCACGCTCGAACGGCGGCTGGCGCGCAAGGCGACGCGCGCGATCAAGACGTTCGACCTGGTCGAGCCGGACGACCGCATCATGGTGGGCCTCTCCGGCGGCAAGGACAGTGGGGCGCTGATGCAGTTGCTCGATGTCCTGCGCCAGCGCGCGCCGTTTCCCTTCTCCCTCGTGGCGGTAAACGTCGACTCCGGCTACACCGACTACCGTCACGACGTGATCGCGCGCGAGTGCGAGGCGCGCGGCTGGGAGTACCGGATCGAACATACGGAGATCGGCGAGATCATGGACGACGTGCTCGCCGCCGACGCCACCCCCTGCTCGCTGTGCGCCCGTCTCCGCCGCGGCGTGCTGTACCGGATCGCGTCCGACGTCGGCGCGACGAAGATTGCGCTGGGCCACCACGCGGACGACTTCATCGAGACACTTCTGCTGAATCTGCTCTTTGCCGGATCGCTGAAGGCGATGCCGGCGCGCCTGGTCTCCGACGACCGCCGGCATGTCGTCATCCGCCCGCTTGTCTACATCGCGGAGGACGAGGCACGGGCCTACACGCGCGCATGCGGCCTGGAAGTGATCGGTTGCTGCTGCCCGGTCTGCGGAGACCTGAGTCTGAAGCGCCAGCGCGTGAAGCGCTGGCTTCTCGAGCTCGAGCGGGAACACCCCGGTGTGAAGAGCTCCATCCTGAAGGCGCTCGGCAATGTCGCGCCGCGCCATCTGCTGGACACGCGGCTCAATCCGCCCGCCGAGCTGCGCGCCGACCCGGCGGTAGAAGTGGCGCTCGCGGCATGCGCGCCGTAGTCCAGCGCGTCCGCCGCGCGTCGGTTGCCGTCGAGGGGCGTCTGGCGGGCACCATCGGCCCCGGCCTCCTCGTCCTGCTCGGTGTTGGTCAGGCGGACGGCGACCGCGACGCCGACTGGATGGCCGACAAGGTGGCCAACCTCCGGATCTTCGCGGATGCCGCCGGTCAGATGAACCGGTCGGTGGCGGAGACGGACGGGTCGCTGCTGATCGTCTCGCAGTTCACTCTTTTCGGGGACTGCCGCGGCGGCCGCCGCCCGTCGTATGTGTTCGCGGCGGAACCGGAGCAGGCACGCAGGCTCTACCTGGCGGTGGTGGATCGCCTGCGCCGGGCGGGGCACACGGTCGAGACGGGGGAGTTCGGAGCCATGATGGATGTCGAGTTGGTGAACGACGGCCCGGTGACGCTGCTGATCGACAGCGAGCGGACCTTCTAGAATCACGGGATGCAACCTCCCTTCGGCATAGTCCTCCGACTCGCGGCGATTGTCGCACTGCCCTTCATCGTCGTGTCCGCCGTGCCCGCCTCCGCGCAGCAGCGGCCGCTCGTCACCGAAGACCCGGAATCGATCGGCGCCGGGCTGATCCTGGTCGAGGCGGGGATCGACTATCTGCGCGATCAGCCGTTCCCGGTCTCCGGCCTGACCGGTCACCTGCGGAGCGCGCCGGTCCTCGGCATCAGCATCGGCGTCAGTTCGATCGCGGAAGTGCAGATCGACGGCATCTCGTTCGCCAGTCTCCAGATCCTCGACCGGAGACTGGCGCCGCTGTCGCACCAGTTGCGCATCACGGGCGATGCGACCGGAAGCTGGGCCGACACCGTGGTGGGTGCGAAGACGCGCCTCCTGTCCGAGGGGGCGCGCCGCCCCGGCATCGCGCTCCGCTTCGCCACGAAGCTGCCGAACGCGAGCAACGAGGAGGGGATCGGCCTCGATACGATCGACTTCTACAACTCCCTGCTGATCGGCAAGACGATCGGTTCGTTGCGGCTGGTCGCCAATGTCGGTCTCGGCATCCTGAGCGATCCGACGCGGGGGGACCGCCAGAACGACGTGCTCACCTACGGCCTGTCGTTCGCGCGGGCGTTCGCCGAGGGCGCCGAGGTGGTGGCGGAGGTGGCGGGCCGCCGGAACACGCGGGGCGGCACGCCGCCGCCGGGCACCGACAGCTCTGGTTTCGCCCGGTTCGGCGCCCGCTTCACGCGCGGCACGGTCCGGCTGGACGCCGCCCTGATCAGCGGCCTTACGGTCGAAGACGCCAGTCTCGGCTTCACCGCCGGCTTCACCTGGGTCTTCCCCGGCTTCGATGTGCCGTGAGTGGCGTCACGTCGGTCGCGTACGTGAAGGGGGACGCCTATGGCAACGACTTCCTTCTGGTGGACCGCGACGCGCTGGGCCACGCGTCGGGTGAAGCGCTCGCGGGCCTGGCCCGCGCCATGTGCGATCGCCGGATCGGTGTCGGCGCGGACGGCCTGATCGCCTGGCAGCCCACCGACGGCGGCGCGTCGATGGAGTTGCGCAACGCCGACGGCAGTCCCGCCGAGGTGTCCGGTAACGGCGTCCGCTGCCTGGCGGCGCTCCTGGTGAACCGGCGCCCCGGCGGTGAGGCATCGGACGGCGATCCGATCACGATTGACACCGCGGGCGGCGTCAAGGTGCTGACGTTGCTCGACGCGGCCCCGCCGCGCTATACCTTCCGGGCCCACATGGGCGTGCCCCGCGGTCTGACGGAGGAGATCCTGCACGTCGGGGAGGAGGCCGTCCGGACCGTCATCCTCTCGGTCGGCAACCCGCAGTGCGTAGTCCTGCTCCCGACACTGGCGGAGGCGGAGCGGCGGTTCGCGCGGCTCGGTCCCGCGCTTGCCGCGCACGAGCGGTTTCCGGACGGGACCAACGTGGAGCTCGCGGTGGTCGAGCGGCCCGACCGGATCCGTATCGTGATCTGGGAGCGGGGGGTCGGCCCGACCGCAGCCTCCGGGACCGGGGCCTGCGCCTCGGCAGTCGCCGCGGCCCGATACGGCGGCGCGGAGCGGAGCGTGGAGGTGGTATCGCCGGGTGGATCGCAGCAGGTCGAGTGGACCGACGCCGGAATCCATCTGACCGGCTGGGCCGAACTGGTGGCGCGCGGCGGGTGGACCCGCGGCGTGGGGTAGACCGAGAACCAGCCGGGCGCGTAACCGGGGGAAACGGCCGATGGTGTACGATGGTCGGCGGTTGCGGCACAGATCTTGCACATCGGTTCCGCATGCGCAATCTGGCGTTGCACGACCGGCCGCGCGAGAAGCTGCAACGCCTCGGTGCCGCGGCGCTTGGCGACAACGAGTTGCTGGCGGCGGTGATCGGTCACGGATCCCATCACGAGAGTGCGCTCGACATCGCCAATCGCCTGCTCGGGCAGGCGGGCGGCCTGCACGGGCTGGCGAAGTCGCTCGACACGCAATTGCTCGGGGTGACCGGCGTGGGGCCGGTGATGGCGGTTCGGATCCTCGCGGCGATCGAGCTGGGGCGTCGCACGCTGGCGACGCCGGCGGAGCGGGTACAGCTCTGCGGGCCGCGCGAGGTAGCGCGCTACCTGCTGCCGCGGTTCGGCACGCGGGCGGTGGAGCAGTTCGGCGTGGTGCTGCTCGATGCGCGTCACCGGGTGTTGCGGACGGTGGTGCTCTCGGTCGGGACGGCGGATGCGAGTGTGGTGCATCCCCGGGACGTATTTCGTGTGGCGGCGTCGGCCGGCGCCACGGTGATCGTGCTGTTTCACAACCATCCGTCGGGGGATCCGACGCCGAGCGAGGATGACATGGCGCTGACCACCCGGCTGATCGAAGCGGGCGAACTGATGGGAATCGAGGTGCTGGACCACGTCGTCCTGGCCGACTCGAGCTACTTCAGTTTCCGGGAGGGGGGGCGGCTCTAGCCGTCCGGACGATGGCGCGGGTACTGTTTCTCGACTGCTTCTCGGGCGCCGCGGGCGACATGATCGCCGGTGCGTTGATAGATGCCGGGGTGCCGTTCGAAGAGCTGACGCGGGTCGTCGACTCGCTCGGTCTTGATGGGGTCCGCGTGTCGCACGACCGCGTCGATCGGAGCGGCATCGGCGCGGCCAAGTTCCGGGTCGCAACGGGGGCTCAGGACCACAGCCACGGTCACGACCACCAGCATGAACACGCCCATGGCCACGGGCATCATCATCACCGCAGCCTGAGCGAGATCCTGCGCATCGTCGAGTCGTCGTCGCTCTCGGCGGCCGGTCAGGCGCGCGCCGCCAGCCTGTTCCGGCGTCTGGCGGAGGTGGAGGCGGCGATCCACCAGATGCCGGTCGAGGAGGTGCACCTCCACGAGGTGGGGGCGGTCGACTCGATCGTCGACGTCGTGGCTGCGGTCCGCGCGCTGGAGTGGCTCGCGCCGGCCCGGGTGGTCGCGTCGCCGCTCAACGTCGGCTCGGGCACCGTGAAATGCGCGCATGGGGAGATGCCGGTGCCGGCCCCCGCGACGGCGGCATTGCTGGCCGGTGCACCGACCTACGCCGCCGGGCCGCCGGTCGAGTTGACGACGCCGACCGGGGCGCTGATCGTCACGGAGTACGCGGATGCCTTTGGGCCGATGCCGCCGATGCGTGTGGAGCGGATCGGCTACGGTGCGGGTGACCGCGACCTGCCGGGCCGCCCGAACGTGTTGCGGGCGCTGGTAGGCGAGTCGGCCGAAGCGGAGATGCGCGCCGATCCCGCAGTCGGGATCCGCGCCGCCGCGGACGCGGAGGGACTTGAGCGGGTGGTCGTCCTCGAGTGTCAGATCGACGACATGAACCCGCAGCTCTACGGCGTGCTGATGGATCGCCTGAACGGGGCGGGCGCGCTCGACGTCTTCTACGTACCGATCCAGATGAAAAAGAATCGCCCCGGCACGCTGGTGACCGTAATCGCGCCGCCGGCGCAACGCGCCGCGCTCGCCGGGATCCTCTTCGCGGAGTCGACGACGATTGGCGTCCGCGTGACCGAGACGCTGCGTGAGCGGCTCGACCGCGAAGCGGTAACGGTCGACACTCCTCTCGGCGTCGTGCGCGTCAAGGTGGCGCGGCGGCAGGGTGAAGTGCTGAACGCCGCCCCCGAGTTCGAGGATTGCGTTCGCCTGGCGGTCGAGCACCACATCGCCGTGAAGGACGTTCAGGCGATCGTCGTCAAGGCGTGGTTGGACCGCGCGCCGCTGGAGTGACCACATGTCCCGGTTCTACCTGACGACGGCGATCGACTATGTGAATTCGCGGCCCCATCTGGGAACCGCCTACGAGAAGATCGCCGCCGACGTCATCGCGCGGTACAAGCGCCTTTGCGGTATCGACACCCGTTTCCTGATGGGGAACGACGAGCATTCGCAGAATGTCTTTCAGCGCGCGCGCGAGCTCGACGAGGACCCGATCGCCTTCTGCGACCGGATGGAGACCACGTTCCGCGACGTCTGGGCGCGGCTCGACATCTCGTTCGACGACTTCATCCGGACCACCGAGGAGCGGCATCGGACCAGTGTCACCACACTGGTTTCACGCATCGTCGAGGCGGGCGACATCTACGACGGCGTCTACGAGGGGTGGTACTGCGTCTCGTGCGAGGCGTTCAAGCAGGAGAGGGATCTCGACGACGGCAACTGCCCAATCCACCATGAGCCGCCCGAGTGGATCAGGGAGAAGAACTACTTCTTCCGCCTCTCGAAGTACCGCGACCCCCTGCTCGAGCACTACGAACGGCAGCCGTCGTTCCTCGAACCGGAGATTCGCCGCAACGAGATGCTCCGCCTGCTCGACGCGGGGCTCGACGATATTTCGATGAGCCGGACCGGGCAGGCGTGGGGGATCCCGGTCCCGTCGGACCCGGACAGCGTCATCTACGTCTGGGTCGACGCGCTGATCAACTACATCTCGGGAGTCGGTTACGGTGCCGACCCCGCGTTGTTCGACACATGGTGGCCCGCCGACCTGCACGTCATCGGCAAGGACATCACTCGCTTCCACTGCGTCGTCTGGCCGGCGATGCTGATGAGCGCCGGTGTCGCGCTGCCTCGCCAGATCTTCGGCCACGGCTGGGTCCATTGGCAGGGACAGAAGATGAGCAAGTCGCTCGGCACGGTGGTCGATCCGCTCGAGGCGGCGGACCGCCTCGGGCCCGATCCCCTCCGCCTCTATCTGACGAAGGAGATTGCGTTCGGCGCCGACGGCGATTTCACCTGGGACCGGTTCGAGGAGCGCTACAACGTCGACCTGGCGAACAACTACGGCAACCTCGTATCGCGTCTCGCCTCGATGGGGAAGCGCTACCGCCGGGGCAACCTCGTCGCCCCGCCGGGCGGGCCCGGTCCGCTGGAGGAAGTGGCGACGCGCGCGGTGGCGCGGTATCGCGAGGCGATGGACGTCTACGCACTCCACCGGGGGACCGCGGCAGCGTTCGATCTGATCGACGCCGCGAACGAATACATCACGCGCGAGGAGCCGTGGGTGACGGCGCGCGATCCGGCGCGGGCGGCGGATCTGGACCGGCAGCTCTGGGACGTGAGCGAGGCGGTCCGGATTGCGGCGGTGCTGCTGACGCCGGTGATGCCGCGGTCGTGCGCGGACGTGCTCGCCCGGGTGGGCGCGTCCGCCCGGGAGGGGGGACTCCGCCTCGATCGCGACGCCACGTGGATCAGTCCGTCCGGCATGGAGCGACGGCTCGTCGAGGGGCCGCCGCTCTGGCCACGGCTCGAACCGGCAAAGGCTTCCCGGGCGGACCGGGAGCGACACGCAACAAAGGAGCAACCGACTATGACGACGCCAGACCTGGCGGTGAGCGATGCGCCGAAGATGAAGACACTGACCGGCGATACAACGCCCGAGACCCCGCAGATCACCATCGACGACTTCCTGAAGGTGGACCTTCGCATCGGGCGTGTCGTCACGGCCGAGAGAGTGCCGAAGTCGCGCAAGCTAGTCTGCCTCGAGATCGATGACGGCAGCGGTGTCCGCCAGGTGCTGGGCGGTCTGGCGAAGTCGTACGAGCCGGCCGCCCTCGTCGGCCGTCATGTCGTCTTCATCGCCAACCTTCGGCCGGCGAAGCTGGCGGGCCTCCAGTCGAACGGGATGGTGCTCGCGGCGCTCGACGCCGACGGTGAGGCGGTGCTCCTGACGGTGGAGGATCCGACCCGCGCACCCGCCGGATCGGCGGTCCGCTGACCGGCCCGCGATGATCGATTCGCACTGTCACCTGGCGGACGAACAGTTCGAGACGGACCTCGAGGCGGTCGTTGCTCGCGCGCACGACGCCGGCGTAACCGGCGCGCTGACGATCCTTGACGCAACGAGCGGCGCGGAAGCGGCGCGCGCCGACGGAGTCGCCGCGGCCTGGCCGGCAGTGCGCTTCGCGGTCGGTGTCCATCCCCATCAGGCAGGCACGTTCATCGACGACCCCGACGGTGTGGTTCCGCTTGTCCGGGAGGCGTACGCCGCGCGCGCCGGCGCGGCGGCGATAGGCGAGATCGGTCTTGATTATCACTACGACTTCGCTCCCCGCACCACGCAGATCGAGGTGTTCCGCCGGCAGATCGCTCTGGCCCGCGAGTTGCGGCGGCCGATAGTGATCCATACCCGCGAGGCGGACGACGACACGATCGACGCGTTGCGGAGTGAAGGCGGGGGCGACGTCACCGGCGTCTTCCACTGCTTTACCGGTGACGCGGCGTTCGCCCGGCGCGCCGTCGATCTGGGGTTCCATGTCTCCTTCTCGGGCATCGTCACGTTCCGTAGCGCCGGCGCGATCCGGGAGGCGGCGGCGATTGTTCCGCGCGATCGGCTGCTGATAGAGACGGACAGCCCGTACCTGGCGCCGGTGCCGTTCCGGGGGAAACGCAACGAGCCGGCGCGCGTCGCCCGTGTGCTCGATGCGGTGGCCGAAACGCGCGGCGCCGGCATCGTGGAGACGGCCGAGGCGACCAGCCTGACGTACGCCCGCCTGTTCGTCGGGCCGTCCAAACGGTTGCCGCATTGACGCTTGGCGCGCAGATGTGGTGTGATTCCGTCGCGTGTCTACCTTACTCAACACGTCGCCCCCAGCCGATCTGATTCAACTCTTCGAGCCGATCCGCGATGACCTTGCGGCGGTCGAGGCCGCCTACGCGACGCACATCGCGTCGACGGTCCATCCGCTGCCGGAGATGGCGGAGTACATCCAGCAGAGCGGTGGCAAGCGTGTCCGCCCGGCGGTGCTGCTGATGGCGTCGCGTCTATGCGGATACCAGGGAGAGTGGGCCGTCACCTACGCGTCGGTCGTGGAGTACATCCACACCGCGACCCTGGTGCACGACGACATCATCGACGAATCCAACGTGCGCCGCGGCCGCCTCGCGGTCCACTCGCGGTGGGGGAATGACATCACCGTTCTGCTTGGCGACTACCTCTACATCAAGTCGATGGAGATGGCGCTCACCTACCACTCGATCGACGTGGTCCGCCTGCTGTGCGACGTGACGCGACGGATGATCGAGGGAGAGTTCTACCAGTTGGCGAAAGCGGGTGACGTCGATATCTCCGAGTCGGATTACTTCGACATCATCGAGCGGAAGACGGCGTACCTCTTCGGCGGCTCGGCCGAGATCGGTGGCCGGCTGGCCGACGCGACGCCGGAGCAGTGCGCGGCGCTGCGCGACTACGGCTTCAATCTCGGCGTCGCGTTCCAGCTCGTCGATGACCTGCTCGACTTCACGGCCGACCGGGAGGCGCTCGGCAAGCCGGTCGGCGGTGACCTGCGCGACGGGAAGCTGACGCTCCCGGCTATCCGCCTGATCGAGCAGGAAGGGAAGGGGAGCCGCGCCGACGCAATCGTCCGTGCCGCAGTCGATACGCGCGAGATCGACGATGCGGCGTGGACCGAGTTGAGCGGGCTGCTTCGCGCGCACGGTGCGATCGACTACGCCTACCGCCGGGCGGTGAGTTACGCGGAAGCGGCGAAGGATGCGATCGAGCGGTTCGCGCCGTCGCCCGAGCGCGACGCGCTTGCCGCGTTGCCCGACTTCGTCCTCGCCCGCGACCATTGATCCCGGCTGCGGGCACGTGAGGCCGGACGTGAGCGTCGATGCCTTCTGAGGCCGCGCCGGAGCGCGCCACCGCCGCCACGCGCCGGCGATCCGAGCGGCTCCGCCGCGAGCTGACGGACCACAACTACCGCTACTACGTTCTCGATCAGCCGTCGACAAGTGACGCCGAGTACGACGCACTGCTGCGCGAGCTGCAGCAACTCGAATCGGATCATCCCGAGCTCGCCGCGGCCGATTCGCCCACCCAGCGGGTCGGGGGCGCGCCACGCGACGGGGTGGAGAGGGGGCGCCATTCCTCGGAGATGCTCAGTCTCGACAACGCATTCGACGAGGCCGAGTTGCGCGACTTCGACCGGCGCGCCCGCGAGCTGGCGGACGCGGACGAGCTGGACTACGTCGGCGAACTGAAGCTGGACGGCGTATCGATGGCGGTCCGCTACGCCGGCGGCCGTCTCGATCTGGCCCTGACCCGGGGCAACGGCGAGACGGGCGAGGTGATCACGCCGAACGCCCGGACGCTGCGGACGGTGCCGCTCGCTGTCGAGTCGACGCTACTCACGCGGGCGAAGGTGCCGGAGACCTTCGAGGTACGGGGCGAGGTGGTGATGCCGAAGGCGGCGTTCGCCGAGCTGAACCGGCGCCAGCTCGCGGCGGAGGAGAAGACGTTCGCCAACCCGCGCAACGCCGCGGCCGGATCGCTCCGGATGCTCGACGCGCGCATCACCGCGTCGCGCCGGCTCGACTTCTACCCGTACCTGCTACTCGACGGCGCGGGCCGGCCGCTGTTCCCGTCGCACTGGGCGTCGCTCGAGGCGCTTGCTGCCCTCGGCTTCAAGGTGAACCGGCAGCGGGCGCGCCTGCGCGGCGTCGACGCGCTGCTCGCGTTCAGGGACGAACGGATCGCGAAGCGGGCGGAGCTGCCGTACGAGATCGACGGTCTGGTCTTCAAGGTGGACAGCGCCGCGCTGCAGGATCGGCTCGGCGCGACGTCGAAGTCGCCCCGATGGGCGATCGCTTGCAAGCCGAAGGCGCAGCAGGCGGAGACGGTGGTGGAGGGGATTGATGTGCAGGTGGGGCGGACCGGCGCGGTCACGCCGCGCGCGCGGCTCCGGCCGGTCGTCGTCGGCGGCGTCACCGTCTCGCGCGTGACGCTCCACAATCAGGACGAGATCGCCCGGCTGGGCCTCCAGATTGGGGATCGGGTGCTGATTGAGAGGAGTGGCGACGTCATCCCGAAGGTGGTGCGGGTCGTTAGCGAGGGGTTGCAGCGGACGCCGTTCGAGATGCCGGCCGCCTGCCCCGTTTGCGCATCGCAATTGGAGCCTGAGGCGGACGAGGTGGTCGTGCGCTGCAACAACGACAGTTGCCGGGCGCGGCTGAAGGAATCGATTCTGCACTTCGCGCGCCGCAGCGCGATGGATATCGACGGCCTGGGCGACTGGCTCGTCAATGCGCTGGTGGATGGCGGCCTGGTGGAGGACCTCGCGGACCTCTACGGACTGACCGTCGAGCAACTGGCCGACCTCACCAAGGAGACCAAGGTGAGCCCGACCCGCCTCGGCGAGAAGTCGGCACAAAAGGTGGTCGACGCGCTCGATCGCTCGAAGACCGTTCCGCTCGGGCGCTTCGTCTTCGCTCTCGGCATCCGGCATGTCGGCGAACGCACCGCGGAACTGCTCGCGGACCCCTTTGGCGCCCTCGACGCGATCCGCGCCGCCTCGCCGGAGCAACTGGAGGAGGTGGAGGAAGTGGGCCCGCGCATCGCCGAGTCGGTGCAGCAGTTCTTCGGCGCGGATCGAAACCGCGCACTGCTCGATCGCCTGCACGAGGCAGGGATTCGGCCCAGCGAATCGCCCTCCGCCGCTCAAGCGGTGGCCGCCGACCGTGCGCGGGAGGAGCCGCTCCCGCTCGGGAGCAAGACCTTCGTACTGACCGGGACGCTGCCCACGCTGACGCGCGACGAGGCGAAGCAACTGATCGTGGCGGCGGGTGGCAAGGTGAGCGGATCGGTCAGCGCCAAGACCGACTATCTCGTCGCGGGCGAAAGCCCCGGCTCCAAGCTGCGGAAGGCGCAATCTCTCGGCGTCGAAATCCTCGATGAGCCGGCCCTCCGCGCCCTCCTCGGGATCGACTGACGGCGGCCGAGCTCGCCGGCCGCAACAGCTACGGCAGCGCGAACGTCACGATCGTGTCCGTCGCGATAACGGTGACGTACTGCTTGCCGTTCACCTCGTAGGTAAGTGGACTCGACCGGATCGGCCGCGGCGCCAGGTGGCGGAACAGTTGCTCGCCGGTGGCGGCGTCGAAGGCGTAGAAGGTACCGTCATCCAGCCCCTGGAAGACCAGGTTGCCGGCGGTGGCGAGGTTGCCGCTCGCCCCGATGGACTGCAACGCCGGCAGCACCCGCTGCCAGACCTCCTCGCCGCTCGCCGGCTCGTACGCCGTGAGCGTCGTCGTCAGCGGATAGTCGGGGATCCGGCTCAGTTCCTCGTAGCTGTCCGTGTGGCCGACGCCATCCGGTCCCGCCTCCAGGGAGTCGCCCACCGGCCGGACCATCAAAGAGACCGCGGCGTTCTTTCCGGTGACGTAGAGCAGGCCGGTCCGCGGGCTGAACGCGGGCGATCCGAAGCTCGATCCACCGTGCGCGACGATGTAGTGGGTGTCGGCGGAGTACGGGGTGTACATCTGGCGGAGCCGTTCCTGCTGCTCCGGATCGTCCACCCACACATAGGTTGCACAGAACGGCGTCATCGGGATTCCTCGCGCGTTGTGCGGGATCGGCTGCGTTGGGTAGACGACCTCTCCCGGCACGTTGGTCTCGGTCGGCACGAGGGTCTCCACCATCGGGTTGATCGGCTCGCCCGTCTCACGGTGCCAGAGGTAGAGCAGGCAGTTCTTGCCGGCGGCGCCGACGCCCCGAATCTCTTCGCCGTTGGCGCCGGTGACGTCGAAGAGAACCGGGCCGGTTACGTGATCCCAGTCCCATAGGTCATGGTGGATCGCCTGGTAGTACCACCGGAGGGCGCCGGTCTCCATATCGAGCGCGATCGTCGAGTTCGTAAACAGGTTCGCGCCGGGGCGCGCCGACCCATCGTAGTCGGGCGACGGGTTGCCGGCGTTGACGTAGACCAGGCCCAGCTCGGTGTCGAGGGCAGGCTGGGTCCAGATGCCGCCGCCCGCGCGTTGCCCGTCCCCCCACGTGTCGCGCGCGATCTCCCAGCCGTCGTCCTGCGGGCGTTGCGGGACCGTGTTGAAGACCCACTTGATGGCGCCGGTCTCGGCGTCGGTGGCGATGACCAGGCCACCCGGAATGTGGCTCTCCGAGATCGCAGCGCCGAGGTACAGGGTTCCGTCGTGGTACGCGGGCGACGCGTTGATCCGGTAGCCGAGGCTGAAGGGATCGAAATCCGGCGGATAGAGATCGGGGTACTTGGACTGCAGGGCGAGACCGACCACCGGAAGGACGCCGGCGTCGCCGAAGGTCGGGATCAGCTCGCCCGACACCGCGTCGACCGCCACCAGGCTGTTGCCGACGTAGGCGTAGATCGTTCCCTCGGCGTAGAGCGGTCCGCGGAAGCGGTTCTGGCCCGACAGCTCCATCTGAAGCTCCAGCGTCCAGATCTCGGCCCCGGACGCTGCGTCGATGGCATACATCGTGGCGCCTGAGTGGACATGCATGACGCCGTCAACGACGAGCGGCGTCTGCTGGCTCACGTCGAGCCCCGCCGGGAAGCGATACGACCATTGTTCGGCGAGCTCCCCGACCGACCGGGTGTTGATCTGATCCAGTTCCGCGTACCGGCGGTTGTGCAGATCGATGTTGTGCGAAGTGAAGTTGGTCCGGCCGCCCGCTGTGATATCGGGTGGCGCGCTTTGACGCGTGAGCTGCGTCTGACCGGTCGAGGTTGCGGGAGCGATCAGGGCCAGTACGGCCGTCAGGGGAATCAGGGTCGAGAAGCCCGCGCCCGCGCCAGACAGTCTGTTCATTGGTTGCTCCTCCGCCGGTGAAGCGTGGCCTGCCGATTATGCCCCATTCCCCATGCGCTCTCCGGCGCGCGCGGGGAGCCCTGCCCGGCCGGGCGCCGACCTGGCTGGTACAATTGCCCTCGAACGGACTGTCCCGCGGCCGGCCCGGCATCATGGCTTCTCGCATCCTCGTAATAGACGACGAACAAGAGATCCGCGAATCACTGAAGCGGAACCTCGAGTACGACGGCTACGAGTGCCTGACGGCGCCAAGTGGTCAGGCGGGACTGGCGCTGATCGAGCAGGGCGAGCCGGACCTGGTCTTCCTGGACATCAAAATGCCCGGCATGGACGGCCTGGAGGTGCTGCGCCGGATACGGGAGACTGACGAATCGCTTCCGGTCGTCATGATCTCGGGCCACGGCGACGTCAGCACCGCCGTCGAGGCGACGAAGCTGGGCGCGTTCGACTTCCTCGAGAAACCGCTCGGGTCGAAGCACATCACCGTCACGATCCGGAATGCGTTGCGGCAGCGCCGCCTCGGCGCCGAGAACCGGCGGTTGCGACGAGCCGAAGAAGAACGGCATGTCGCGGAAGCAAGACGGCACGTAATGGTTGGCGACAGCACGGCGCTGCACAATCTGGCCAACGAGATTGACCGGGCCGCCCCGGTCCGGAGCGCGGTGCTCATCGAGGGGGAGAGCGGCGTCGGCAAGGAGCTGGTGGCGCGCGCGTTGCACCGGCGGAGCCCGCGCGCAGGCGAACGGTTCGTGCAGGTGAACTGCGCCGCGATCCCCCACGAGCTGATCGAATCGGAGCTGTTCGGCCATGAGAAGGGCTCGTTCACGGGCGCCGCCGCCCGCCAGATCGGGAAGTTCGAGCAGGCGGATCGGGGCACGATTTTCCTCGACGAGGTGGGCGACATGTCGATCGCGGCGCAGGCCAAGGTGCTCCGGGTCGTGCAGGAGGGCGAGGTGGAGCGGCTCGGCTCGAACCGCACCATCAGGGTGGACATCCGTCTTGTCGCCGCCACCAACAAGGATCTGACGCGGGCGATAGACGGGGGAACGTTCCGCGAGGATCTTTACTTTCGCCTGAGCGTCATCCCGATCCGCGTGCCGCCGCTGCGGGAACGGCCGGAGGACATCCCGTTGCTGGTGAAGCACTTTGCGGAACGGTTCGCGCGGGAGAACAACTATCGGCCGAAGCCCTTCACCGCGGCGGCAATCGACGCCCTGGCTGCGCGCCGGTGGCGCGGCAATGTCCGCGAACTGCGCAATGCGGTCGAGCGGCTGATCGTAATGGCCCCGGGACCGTCGATCACGGGCGACGACGTTCGAGCCGCGACGTTCGCCGATGGCCGCCCGGCCGGTCCGGAAGGAACCGCGGCGCCGGTGGCGCGGACGTTGCGCGAGTTCAAGGAAGCGAGCGAGCGGGCGTTCCTGGTGGACAGGCTGCGAGCTTACGGCTGGAACGTATCGAAGACCGCCGAGGAAGTCGACACGCCCCGTAGTAACCTCTACAAGAAGCTGGAGCACTACCGGATCAGCCAGGAAGCTGATGGGTAGCGCGGATCCTTGACATTCCGCCGCAGTCGGCAGGACGACCGCTGCGCCCGGAGCGGTGCGCCGCGCCGGGCGGGGAGGAAAGTCCGAACTCCGCAGGGCAGTGCGCCGGGTAACGCCCGGTCAGGGTGACCTGAAGGAAAGTGGCACAGAAAACATACCGCCTGCCGGCGCCTCCGGGAGCCGGCCGGCAAGGGTGAAAAGGTGCGGTAAGAGCGCACCGCGTTCCCCGCAAGGGGAATGGCAGGCTAAACCCCGCACGGAGCAAGACCAAATAGGGAGGCGCCTGAGGGCGGCCCGTTCGAAGCCTCCGGGTAGGTTGCTCGATCCCGTCAGCGATGGCGGGGCTAGAGGAATGGTCGTCGCCGCGGCAGCGTGACGTGTCGCGCCGCCGCGGTACAGAATTCGGCTTATGGCCGGTCTGCGGCGGAACCTGTGGGGACCGTGGTGGTCGGGGGAGGCAGGAATGCAAAGACGTGTCTGGGCGCTCGTGGGGGCGGGTGCCGCCTTGGCGGCGGCGGTCGCGGTCGTTGTTTCCAGCCTCGACGTGGAAGCGCAGCGCCGTGGCGGCGGGGGCAGGGCGGATGAGCCGGCGTTGACGGTAGAGGAGTACTCGCCGCGCTCGACCCTCGTCGTCGAGGAGAGTCCGGTCCCCCGCGCGCGGTACCCCGTGATCGACGTCCACAGTCATCACCGTCCCGGCGTCTCCGTCGACCGCTGGCACGGGGTCGTCGAGGACATGGACGCACTCAACCTGCAGGTGCTCGTCAACCTGAGCGGCGGCTCCGGTGCGACGCTGGAGCGTTGCGTCGACACGATTGCCGCGAGCCACCATCCCCACCGCATGGTCTGCTTCGCGAACCTCGACTTCGGAGGCGGCGTCAGCCCCGGCTTCGGCGCGCGCGCCGCGGCGCAGCTCGAGCGGGACGTCGCGGCGGGGGCCGCCGGCCTGAAGTTCTTCAAGAACTTCGGTATCGACGTGCGCGATGCGAATGGCGACCGGGTGCCCGTCGATCACCCGGAGCTCGACCCGGTGTTCGAGACGGCGGGTCGGCTGGGCATCCCGGTGCTGATGCATGTCGGAGAGCCGCAGTCCTTCTACGACCCGGTCGACCGCTTCAACGAGCGCTGGCTGGAACTGACGCTGCTGCCCGACCGCCGGCTGCCGGCCCACCGCTATCCGGGCTTCGAAACGATGATGGCGGAACGCGATCGCCGGTTCGCGCGTCACCCGGAGACGCGGTTCATCGCCGCGCACATGGGATGGCATGCAAACGACCTCGGCCGGCTCGGCCGCCTGCTGGACGAGCTGCCGAACGTCTGGGTGGAGACGGGGGCGATCCTGTACGAGCTGGGCCGTCAGCCCTGGACCGGGCGCGAGTTCTTCACGACGTACCAGGACCGCGTGCTGTTCGGAAAGGATCGCTTCGCCCCGGAGGAATTCCCCTTCTACTGGCGGACGTTCGAGACCCGCGACGAGTACTTCGACTACTATCGGCGCTATCACGCCTTCTGGCAGATGTACGGCATGGACCTGCCGGACGACGTGCTCCGCAAGCTCTATTACGAGAACGCGCTCACGTTGATCCCCGGCATCGAGCGGTCACAGTTTCCCGGTTCCTGACGTTTTTCGCGCCGGCCATGGCACGTTACCTCGTGACCGGCGGCGCCGGTTTCATCGGCTCCCACGTTGTAGAAGCGCTGGTGGAACGGGGCGATGACGTGCGTGTCGTCGACGATCTGTCGACCGGCCGCCGCTCCAACCTCGCGGCCTGTCCCGACATCGAGCTGATCGAGGCGGACCTTGCGGACGAGGGGGTGGCGGTGCGGGCGGTGGCAGGCATCGACCGCGTGATCCACCTCGCTGCGATCCCGTCGGTGCCGCGGTCGGTGCGGCAGCCGGCGCGGTGTCATCGTGCCAACGTGGAGGCAACGCATACGCTGCTGCTTGCGGCGCGCGACGCCGGCGTCCGTCGCGTCGTCCTGGCCAGTTCGTCGTCGGTCTACGGCGAGTCCGAGGCGTTGCTGAAGCACGAGGGGCTCTGCCCGTCGCCGGTCTCGCCCTATGCCCTGCACAAGCTGATCGGCGAGCAGTACGCGGCACTGTTTGCCCGACTGTACGACCTGGAGACCGTCGCTTTGCGCTTCTTCAACGTCTTTGGCCCGCGCCAGTCGCCGACATCGCAATACTCCGGCGTCATCTCGCTCTTCACGGCGGCGCTGCTGGCCGGCTCCTCCCCCACGATCTACGGCGACGGTGAGCAGACGCGCGACTTCACCTACGTGTCGGACGTGGTGGCGGGCGTGCTCGCGGCCTGCGCGGCGCCGGGCGCTGCGGTCTCGGGGCGGGCGATCAACCTGGCGCGCAACGGACGGACGTCGGTCAACGCCCTTTTTGCGGCGCTCCGGCAGGTTACCGGCGCGACTGCGGTCGAGGCGACGTACACTCATCCGCGGCTTGGCGACATCCGCGATTCCCAGGCCGACATATCGCTCGCCCGGGAGCTGCTCGATTTCGAGCCGGCCGTCAGTGTCGAGGAAGGGCTTCGACGCACGGTCGAGTGGCAACGGTCGGTTCCGACGGAACAGGAGTCGCCATGAAGATACCGTTTGCCGGGTCGCCGAAGCCGACCGTTGGGGTCGAGCTGGAGCTCCAGATCATCGATCCCGAGACGATGAACCTGGCGCCGGGCGCGCCCGCCATCATCGAACGGTCGGCCGATCCGAAGCACGTCAAGGCGGAGCTGATCGAATCGACCATCGAGGTCTGCACCGATGTCTGCGCCGACGTGGCCGAGGTGCGCCGGGACCTGACGGCGCGGGTCGGCACGCTCCTCAAGGTGGCGGATGACCTCGGCTACGGGATCGCCTGCGCCGGCACGCATCCTTTTTCGCGCTGGGGCCAGCAGACGATCACGCCATCGCCCCGCTACCACCGGCTGGTGGAGAAGTGCCAGTGGCCGGCCCGGCGGCTGATGATCTTCGGCCTGCATGTCCACGTCGGCATCGAGAGTGGCGAGAAGGCGGTCGCCCTCCTCAATTCGCTCACCACCTACCTGCCGCACCTGCTGTCGCTGTCGGCCAGCTCGCCTTTCTTCGACCGGGCCGACACCGGTCTGGCGTCGTGCCGGACGAAGATTTTCGAGAGCCTTCCGACCGCCGGCCTGCCCTACCGCTTCGTCAACTATGCGGAGTTCCAGCGGTTGATGATCACGCTGATCAACGCGAAGGCGATCGAGTCGATCCAGGAGATATGGTGGGACATCAGGCCGCATCCGAACTTCGGCACGGTCGAGGTGCGTGTGTGCGACGGGCTGCCGACGCTCGACGAGGCGATCGCGATAACGGCGCTGATACAGGCTCTGGTCGTCTGGTTGGGGGATCAGTACGACGAGGGGGAGTACCTGCCGCTGCATCGCCACTGGATCGTTCGGGAGAACAAGTGGCGCGCCGCGCGGTGGGCGGCCGACGCGGAAGTGATCGTCGACGAGGAGGGACGGCTCGAACGGTTGGACGAGAGCATAGCGAAGTTGGTCGAGAACGACCTGATGCCGGTGGCCGTGCGGCTCGGCAGCGACGTCGAGTTGCGCCGGATCACCGAGATGTTTCGCGTCGGCCCCAGCTATCGGCGGCAACGGCGAATCTACCAGGAGACGAACGACCACCGCGCGGTGATGCGGGCGCTGGTCCGCGAGTTCCGTGAGAACGCGCCCGTCGCCTGAGCGGCCGGCCCTGGCTGCTACTCCGCGTCGCTCCAGGCGAGCCACCGGCCGCCGCGCCGTTCGAGGGTGAGCGGCAGCCCGAAGGCGCGCGACAGCGCATCGGCAGTCAGGGTGTCGTCGGCCGGGCCGGCGGCGACGATCCGTCCCTCCGCAAGGATCAGGGCGTGCGTGATGCCGGGCGGGATCTCGTCGACATGGTGGGTGACGAGCACGGTCGCCTCCATCGCAGCGTCCGCCGCCACGTCCGCCAGCAGGGCGACCAACTGCTCGCGGCCGGTCAGATCGAGTCCCGCGGTCGGCTCGTCCAGCACCAGCAGGGCCGGCTTGGCCATCAGCGCGCGGGCGAGCAGGATGCGCTGCCGCTCGCCCGCCGAGAGTGTCGCGTAGCGCGACGCCGCGAGCGCGCCGCAACCGAACCTGGCCAGCAGTGCCTTTGCGCGCGCATGGTCCGACTCGTCGTAGCGGTGCCACCAGGGGGCAAGCGCGGCGTGGCGGCCCGTCAGGACAATCTCCGCCGCCGTCAGTCCTGGCCGCATCTGATCCGCCAGCGCCTGGCTCGTCATTCCGATGCGCGCCCGCAGCGCCCGGGCGTCGATCCTTCCGAACCGCTCGCCCAGCACATCCACCGTCCCCTGCGACGGATGGAGATGCAGGCTGGCAATTCGGCAGAGCGACGTCTTGCCCGAACCGTTCGGTCCCAGCACGACCCAGCGGTCGCCCGGCGCAACGAGCCAGTCGATCCGGTCGAGAATGGTCCGCCCGTCCCGCACGAACGAGACTCCGGCCAGCCGGAGGATCGGCCTCGGTCCTGCCGGTCCGCGGGGCGCCTGGACCTCCCGCATCGACGTATGCATGACGTGAGACTATAGGCCGTGTCCCTCAATCGTCTCGCCGTCCGCCTCCCGAACTGGGTGGGGGACATCATGCTCGCGCGGCCGGCGCTCCATGCGATGCGTGCGCGCTGGCCGGACGCGCCGCTGCTCGGCATGGCGCGGGAAGGGCACCTCGCGCTGGTCGAGCGCCTTGGTCTGTTCGATCGGATCGACCCCGCCCCGGCCGGCGGCGCACTGGCGGGCGCACTCACCATCCGGCGCGCAGCGCGCGCGGTCCGGGCGTTCGCCCCGGATGCCATGGTGCTGATGGCGCCGTCGTTCGAAGCAGCGTTGGTGGCTCGCCTGGCGCGTGTCGCGCGGCGCATCGGCCATGATGCCGACGGCCGCGGACCGTTGCTGACCGACGCGGTCGAGCCTCGGCCGGAGGCGCATCGCAGCGAGGAATACCGTGACTTGATCTCCCGGCTCGGCGCGTTGGGGGACGCCGGTGCAGCGGAACCGGGCGATCCCCTCCCACCCCTGACGCTGACCGACGCGGACCGGGTGTACGCCGCACGGCTCATCCGGGAGATGGGCTGGCCGGACGATTGCCGGCCGGTCTTCGTCAACCCGGCCGCCGCCAAGGTGCCGCGCGCCTGGTCGTCGGATCGTTACCGCACGCTGGTGGAGCGTCTCGCGGCGCGGGGAGCGGCCGGCGGCCGGCACGTGATCGTTCATGCGCGGCCGCCGTTCGAGGCGCCGGATGGCTGGGTGGCGGCGCATGGCGTCGCGCTCGCGGGCGATGCGACGCTGCCGGAGCTGGCGGCGTTGCTCGGGCGGTGCGCGCTCTACGTCGGGAACGACAGCGGTCCGGCGCACCTCGCGGCGGCAGTCGGAATTCCGACCGTGTCGCTGTACGGATCGTCCCGGCCGTTCCGGACCGGCCCGCGCGCGGCGGGCGGCGCGCCGCACGTGGCGGTCAGCGCCGAGTTCGACTGTTCGCCCTGCCGTGAGCGCTTCTTCGAGGAGTGCCCGTCGCCCCCGACCGCCGACGGCAGGCCGCCCTGCCTGGACGCCATCGCCACCGGCTCCGTCGTTCGCGCCGTCGAGCGGATTCTCAGTTGAGTTGCGCCTTGAGCGCTTCCAGTTCGGCGCGCAGCCGCTTTACCTCGTCCGCGATTTTCGGGAGGCGGCCGACATAGCCCTGCTGCGTCTTGATGTCCTTCAGGGGACGTGCCGGGGTTCCCCAGAAAGGCTGGCCCGCCGGGATCCGCTTGCGCGATGGGACGCCGCATTGCGCGCCGACGATCGCATGGTCATCGATCCGGCAATAGTCGGCGATCCCCACCTGGCCGCCGATAATCGCCTCCCGCCCGATGGTCGAGCTGCCGGCGATGCCGGTCTGTGACGAGATGATCGCGTGCTGACCGATCCGGACGTTGTGCGCCACCTGGCAGAGGTTGTCGATCTTCACGCCGTCGGCCACTCGCGTGTCGTCGAGGGATCCGCGGTCGATACAGGCGTTGGCTCCCAGCTCGACGTCGTCGCCAATCTGGACGTCGCCCAGTTGCGGCACCTTGATCTGCTGTGCGCCGTCGAAAACAAAGCCGAACCCGTCCGCGCCCACGACGACCCCGGCGTGGGCGATCACCCGGTCGCCGATCGTCACGCCGGGATAGATCACGACGTGCGGATGGAGGAAGCCGTCTGCGCCAATCCGCGCGCCGGCGCCGACGTAGCCTCCCGCGAGGATCGTCGTGCCGCGCCGGATCTCCGCGCCTGCCTCGATAACCGTCCAGGGGCCTATCGCCACGTCGGATCCGATCGTGGCGTCGGGCGAGACGACGGCCGTCTCGTGCACACCTCGGGGCGGCAGTGGCGGTGGCAGCAGCCATTGGGCCGCCCGCGCGAACGCGACGCGCGGGTGATCGACCACGATCACCGTCCGCTCGGGGAGGTCGTTGCCCGCCGGAATCAGGATGCACGCCGCAGACGTCTCCGCCACGTTCACGAGGTGCCGTCCCTCGGCGTACGCGAGATCACCGTCACCCGCGTGCTCGAGGCTGCCGACCGAATGGATTTCCACGGAGCCGTCGCCATGCAGCACGCCGCCGACGTGATCCGCGATCTCCTGGGCTGTTTTCATCGTTGTTCTCCCGGTGGGCCCTCGCGTGATTGTGGCTCTCCGTCGCGCCGGTAGAGCGGAAGTGTGCGCCCGGACGCCGCACACGCCGTCAGTTGCCGCCCAGCGTCAGGATGGTGGCGGCTTCGGTAATCGTGACGGCGTGGCGCGACCGTTCCGCGCCGGCCTGCACCAGGGCGGTATACGCCCCGGGCGCCACGTTGTCGAGCGAGAAACCACCCTCCCGGTCGGCCACCGCCGCGTAGGGAGATGTCGTGACGACGACGCTCGCGCCCATCTGGGGATGGATGTCGCAGGCGACGCGGTATGTCCCGGCGGTGTCGAAATGATGCTCGTAGGTGCCGCCGATCGGCGTGGAGATATTGAAGGCGGTTTCCTTGGTGTCGATGTTGAATACGCGGACGTTGTGCAGGATGTCCTCACTGTTGACGAAATGGACCGGCTGTCCAACCGTGGCCAGAACCACCGGCGGAAGGAACTCCATACTGATCTGATCCATCCGGGCAGGAGTGTCCGGCGGGTCGAGCGCCGCGTCTCCTACCGGCTCGAGGATCACGACCGTGAGCGAGCCGTCGGGCGAGACGGGCGCCGTGCCGCTGACCGGCAGGCCGTCGGCCGGCGCGGGCGCCGGCGCGGCGTCGGAGACCGGCTCGGCCAGCGCGGCCGGATCGGGCGCGCTTCCACCACAGGCTGCGGTGCAGAGGACGAAGACGCCAAGAACGGCGGTGGTCGTCGTCGGCTTCGGGCGGAGACCCATGCGGCCATTATACGGACGGGGGGCGTCCGGGCGACAAATCACAGTTGATCTCGGGAAGGCGCCCGCGCTACACTCCGCTGGGTTTTATTTTCGAGCGGGAGGCGTGTGTCTCTGGGCGCGATGTCCCGCTCGCGGAGGTGCTGAAATGACGAAGTACACGTTCGCGTTCCTCGCCGTCGCGGCGGCGGTCGTGATGGCAGCCCCGGGTGTGGCGTCCGCGCAGTCGGACGACGTTACCTTCCACAAGGACATCGAGCCGATTCTGCAGCGGTCCTGCCAGGTCTGCCACCGGCCGGACAACATGGCGCCGATGTCGCTCATGAACTATCAGGAGGCCCGGCCCTGGGCGCGGTCGATCAAGAACAAGGTCGTGGCCCGGGAGATGCCCCCCTGGCACGTCGACCCGAATGTCGGCATCCAGGAGTTCAAGCAGGACCGGTCGCTCTCGCCGGCCGAGATCGACATGGTCGCGGCCTGGGTCGACAACGGCGCGCCCCGCGGCAATCCGGCCGATGCACCGCCGCCGGCCGTGCTGCCTGACTTCGGCGCGTGGGAGATCGAACCGGACCTGATCGTCACCTCGCCGCCGCACACCGTGCCGGCCGAGGCGGGTGACTGGTGGGGCGACTACATCGTAGACTCGGGCGTCACCCAGGATCGTTACATCCAGGCGATCCAGACCAAGGCGGGCGATCTGCGGGTCGTGCACCACGCGCTCACCTATGCGGTGACCGACCCCGAGGCATCGCTCAACGACAGCTCGAACGACTTCTTCCTGAACGAGTACGCGGTCGGGAAGAACGCCGACAAGTACCCGGATGCGACCGGCAAGGTCTTCGAGGCGGACGCACGCGTCCGGTTCAGTTTCCATTACCACTCGATCGGCGAGGAAGTAGTGGACCAGACCGAGCTCGGGATGGTGCTTTACCCGGTGGGCGAGGAGCCGGAAAGGATCCTCTACTCGCGGCAGCTCGGCCGGGCGGGCGAGCTCGACATCCCGGCGGGACAGATCACGCGGCATGACGGGTACACGACGATGTACCTGCCGGGCCGGCTGACCGGGTTCCAGCCGCACATGCACTTCCTCGGGAAGCGCCAGTGTCTGGAGCTCATTTATCCCAACTCGTCCACCGAGATGGTGAGTTGCGCCAACTTCGACTTCAACTGGCACATCGTCTACAACTACGCAGACGAGGCGCAGCCGATCTATCCGGCCGGCACGAAGCTCCACGTCATCAGCTACCACGACAACACCGAGGCCCATCGCGGCAACGTGGACGTGCTGAACTGGACGGGCGGCGGCAGCCGGACCATCGACGAGATGGCCTTCGGCTGGATCAGTTGGTACGACCTGTCCGAAGAGGAGTACGCCACCGAGCTCGAGTCGCGCGCGAACAACAACAACGACTAGTCGGGTCATGATCAGGCACCTCAACTTCGAGGGGGCCGTCGCCCGGGTGGCGACGGCCCCTGTCGTATGCGTTCTTGTCCTCGGAGCCGTTGGTGTGGCCGAGGCGCAGGTGAACCCGCGCGACCTGCCGATCGTCGCGCAGCCGCAGCAGCGGTTCGACAACGGACAGGACATTCAACCGATCTTCGAGGGCTGGACCCGTATTGAGGACGGCAGTTACCTGTTCCACTTCGGCTACATGAATCGCAACTACAGCGAGCAGCCTCACATTCCGGTCGGACCGGAGAACTATGTCTCGCCGGGGGCGGAAGACCGAGGGCAGCCTACGCACTTCTACCCGCGAACGCAGCGCTATCAGTTCAGGGTGACGATGCCGGCCGACACCGGCAGGAACCCGGAGGACGGCATCGTCTGGAGCGTGACGGCCAACGGCAGCGAGCAGAACGCGTACGGTTGGCTGCAGCCGGAATGGGAAATCGACGAAAACACCATCACTTCGAACCAGGGGACCGGCTTCGGCCGTCCGGTCGAGCTGTTGTTCTCGAACCAGCCTGCCGAGGTGAGCGTATCGGCGAGTGCGACAACGGTGGCAGTGGGCGAGGCGGTGACGCTGACCGCCGTCCTGAGCGATGACGAGTTTCCGACTCAGTTGCCGCCGCAGCGGCCGCGGACGCGCATTCCCGCGCTGACAGCGCCCGACGATCAGCCCGGGGTCCCCGACAACATCCGCTGGTACAGCAGGCCGCGCCCGCCGCGCAACGGTCTGGCGCTGCTCTGGGTTGTCTACCGCGGCCCCGCGGACGCCAGCTTAGAGCCGTCCGGTTACCAGCGGGCGTACGCGGAGCAGGAAAGTGCGACCGAAGTGGACGGCGCCGCCACCGAGGCCACGTCGTCCGGCACGCCCGCGACGAACATCGATGGCGACGGCTGGACGTCAGCGACGTTCGAGGCGACGGTGACGTTCGACGAGCCGGGCGAGTATACGCTTAGGGCGTGGGCGTCGGATTCGATGTTCCTCACGCCCGGCGACGTGACCATCACCGTCCGCTAGCCCCCCCCCCCCCCCTGTTCGCACGCCGCCAAGATCACCCGGCGTGCGTTCAACTTTCTCGCCGCCGCACGTCTCCACTCGCGCGCGCCAACTGCACCACCGCGCTCAACAGGCAGGCGGCCCCCGGTGGCACGAGGGCAATGCCGATTCCCGGGTCGCCGCTGTAGAACGTGACACCGCCGGCGAAGAAGCCGGCCGGCAGCAGCACCGTCGCAGCCATCAGCATCACCGACGCCAGCCCCGCGCGCCGCGTGTCATTCGCCAGATCCGGCACCGCGCGCAACGCCGCTCCCACCACCACATTGATCAGTCCGAGCAGCGCTCCGTGCGCGTGTGCGAGCGTCCACATCAGCCGGCGCGTTTCGTTCGACACGTCGAGGTAGAACCCCGCCTTGAAGCCGTGCAGTGCTTCGAGCGTCGCGCCGAGCGTGAGGAACAGCGCGAGCGCCCAGAAACCGAACCGCAAGTGCCGGCGGACGTAGTCGGGGCCGGGAGGGGACGGGGCAGGGGTCATGCGGCGGCGGCTCCGGGCATTTTATTCACGCAGGAATAGCGGGCGGGTGTCCCGTTGATCGAACAGACGGCGCATCGCCGTGGTATCGAGTGGGCCGTCGGGCGAGAAGAGCAGTTCCGGGTCGCGACGCTCGCGCGAGCGGGTGCTCTCGCGCCAGTCGGTGAGCGCGCGGACGGCAGCGGCGATCCGATCGTCGCGGTCGCCGGTGAAGTCGTAGTCGAACGAGGCGTATCCGGGCAGTGTCCGGAGTGAACGGGCGGCGATGTAGCGCACCGTGTCATACGGATCGCCCAGGAGTTCGCCCAGGTACGGGACCATCCAGCTTGTTCCCGAGGCCGCCTGCGCCGGTTGCCAGCCGTAGCTCCAGGCCGCCAGGGCGCGCTGGCCCGCGTCGCCACGGAGCAACCAAAGCACCGACGCCGCGACCCGCTCCTCGTCGTTGTCGAGCGCTGCGGGCTCTTGCCCGTACCATTCGCCCAGCGCGTCGGCGGTCCAGGCGAGCGTCCGGTCGAGGTGACAGAGGTTGCAGGCGTTCGGGCGCCCCACTTCCACGGTTTCGCGTGCCGACGGGCTGGTGACCGTGTGGCTCCGGATCGCGCGCATAAGGCCGTACGACGTGTACGGCATGTGGCAGTTGTAGCAGCGGCTGCCGGCTGAGTCTGCCGCGTGGTTCGTATGTGCGGCAACGTCGGCGGCGATGGGCTCGTGACACTGCGTGCAGGCGGCGTCCCCCTCCATCCCGGCCGACACCTGGTGGGTGTCCGCCCACTCGGCGAGCGGCCGCGGATCCTCCGGCGTCTGGTGCATCGTGTGGCACGAAAAACAGGTCAGCGTCCGCTCCGGTGTGCCGGCGTTCGCATAACAGGGTGAATCGATCAGGCCGTTGTACTCGCGGCCCGACACCCGGACCAGGCCGTCGGCCCAGAAAGATCCCCGTACGAAGTCGGGATCGGAGGCGAGCAGCGCCTGCATGGCGGGGGACTGACGGTTGGCAGTGGGTTGCGCGACGAAGCGGGTGTCGGCCAGGTTGTCGCCGGGACGGTAGGGCAGGCCGCCGGCGTTGGCGGCCCGCTCGTCCGTAAGGCCGCGGAACTCCCAGATGCTGTGGCACTGGCCGCAGACCTGTGACGAGCGTTGGGGGTCGAGCCGCGTCGGTTCGACGATTGTCGGGTCGGGCGCGTCGGCGGTGTGCAACGCGTAGCGTCGCGCCGGGTTCCGGTTCGCGGCGACGTGCGCGGCGGCCGGCCCGTGGCACGCCTCGCAGGCGATGCCGAATTCCGCCACGGTTGTGTCGACCGCCTGATCCGCTATCGGCTCGGATCGGTACGGCGTGTCGAACTGCGTCTTGCCGTGCGTCGTGTGGCACGCGATGCAGATGGCGTTCCAGTGGCCATCGAGTGTCGCGACGCCCTGGTTTGGCGGCGAGAGGACCAGGGCGCTGCGGGGCGTCCACCGCTCCTCGTCCAGCAGGTACGCTCCCGGCAGAACGTTCAGGGTCCGCTCGTGCCCGGTGGCGTACCAGTAGATGTGCTGGTGATGTGACCCGGTGATCATTACCACCTGGCGGGTGATGCGTGGTCGCTCCGTCGGCTGCCCCTCCCAGCCCGGGTCGTCGAACTCCGCCCAGAACTCGTCGCCGCGGCGCCCGAGCCGCATCGGCCGGCCCGGCACCTCGTCAACCACGACGCCGTCGAAGTCGGCCCGCACCGTCTCCGGCGTCGCCACCTGCGTCATCGTCCGATGGAACGAACCGTACCAGGTGGCGTACTGCGCCGGGTGGCACGCCTGGCAGGTCCGCGAGGAGACGTAGCCGTCGTCGGAGACGGCGATCGGACGGTTCTCCACCGCCGACTCCGGGACGATCGGATCACGCGTGACGGCGATCGCGACGGCGAGGGTCACACTGCCGGCAAGCAGCGCCACGATCGGCGCGGCGCCGATTGTCGAAGCGGGTGCGGGGCGTTCGGGCCGCCGCGCTGAGTGGCCGCGGCCCCGGTCGGACGGCCGGGCCATGCGCCGTCATCTCCTCTGCGCGGAATCTAGTCGATCGCGAAGCAGTAGAAGAAGCCGTTGCCGCCGGTTGCCTGCAGGTCGGTCTGCCCGCAGCCGCGCGAGCCGTGCGCCGTGCTCCAGTGGCTCGGGTTGGCGCCGCCGCCGGTCCGGTCGTGGTGTCCCAGCAGCGCGCTGCCGTCGCTCCCGTTGCCCGTCCAGTTGTTGCAGGTGGTGTCGCCCTCACCTTCCCAGGCGGTGCCGTCGAGCTGGGTCCCGGTCAGGATGTCGTGCATGTTCGGGTCGTCGCCCCGGCCGTTGACGATCTGCCCTGTCTCGGTGAGCTGGGTTTCCTTCGTCAGGCCGTTGTCGCCCAGCAGGTTGTCCACACTGGAGGCTATCTCGACACCGTTGAAGTTGGACCAGGGGCCGGTACCGATCCGGTCACTGGCGTTCTGTCCGGTAGGGCCGGTGGTGCTCAGGTAGGCGCGCCAGGTCTTGCCGCCGGCGCCCGCCGCACTGGCCAGCATCTGACAATGTGCGTCGGCACCCTCGAGGCCTCCGAGATTGGCGCCATCGCCGGGGCCGGCGCTCGTAATGAAGAAGCTCATGTTGGCGGACTGCGCTGCCGCCGGTACGGCCGTCAGCGCGACTAGCAGCAGGGCGAAGCCGAATGCATGGATGCGGTGCATGATGGAACCTCCTCAGCAGAGACGGATATGGGCAGTGTACAACACCTCGCCGGGCCCGCCCGGTGGCGCATCCTTTACCATGTGCAGGTGCATCGGATCGCCGTCGCCACCGCCGCGGCCATCCTCGGCCTCGCCTGCGCCGGCGGTGCCGCCGGGCAGGATCCGCGCGTCCTGCTCAATCAGGCGATGGACGACTTCGCGGCGGGCCGCTTCGAGGCGGCGGCGGATGGCTTCGATCGAGTGGCGGCGCTCGTTCCCGATGCGGCGCCCCAGCTCTGGCAGCGCGGGATCGCTCTCTACTACTTGGGTCGCTATCAGGACTGCCGGGAGCAGTTCGAGTCACATCGCCTGGTGAATCCGAATGACGTCGAGAATGCCGCCTGGCACTTCCTCTGCGTGGCGCGTTCCGAATCGCCCGAGGCGGCGCGGGCGGCGCTGCTGCCGGTCGGGCCGGACGGGCGGGCGCCGATGCGCGAGGTCTACGAGATGTTCCGGGGCGAGCGGACACCGGAGCAGGTGATGGCCGACGGCGAGCGTCTCGCGGCGCGCCGAGGTCCAGCCGCCCGCTTCTACGCACATCTCTACGTCGGTCTCTACTACGAGGCGATCGGAGAGGATCAGGCCGCGCGCCAACACCTGACGGCGGCCGCCGGCGACCAGTATGCAGGCGTTGGTGGCTATATGCAGATAGTGGCGCGGGTCCACGTCGACTGGCTCGATCGCGCCGGCGCGCGCTAGTAGCCTGTGGTGAACGCCGCGGGGAACCGGCTGGGCATTCATGCTACTGTGCGGCAGCGGGCGCGAATGGCAGTCCGGGTGACGGAGGAGGCGACGACGATGCGGGACAACAGCTTCTGGCGATGGGCGATCGCGGCAGTCAGCGGCGCTGCGCTCGTGGCGGCCGCGGCGTGCGATCAGATGCCGATCGAACAGGCGGCGCCGGCGGACGACGACGACATTAGTGGCGTCGTGACCGGTCCGGACGGACCGGAAGCGGGGGTCTGGGTAATCGCGGAAACGATGGAGCTGCCGACCCGCTTCAGCCGGATCGTGGTGACGGACGACGAGGGGCGCTACCTCATTCCCGACCTGCCGTCCGCGACCTACGATGTCTGGGTCCGGGGCTACGGCCTGGTTGACTCCGACAAGACGCAGGCGGAGCCGGGTGCGACGATCGATCTGACCGCCGTCGTCGCGCCGGATGAAGCGGTCGCCGCCGAGTACTATCCCGCAGGCCACTGGCTCTCGCTGCTCGAGGCGCCGGCGGCGGATCAGTTCCCTGGGACCGGTCCGGAGGGCAACGGCATCTCGCCCAGTATGGGTAGCCAGGCCGAGTGGCTTCGCTCGGTGAAGTCGGGCGGCTGCACCGCGTGCCACGCGATGGGGAATCTGGCGACACGCGAGATTCCGCCGCAACTCGGGGACTTCGATTCACTCGTCGACGCCTGGGATCGGCGGATTCAGTCGGGGCAGGCGGGCGGTTCGATGTCGAACGGTCTCGACCGGATGGGCCGGCGCGCCGCACTCGAGATGTTTGCCGACTGGACCGACCGGATCATGGCGGGCGAGCTGCCCGAGGCGCCGCGCCGGCCCCAGGGAGTGGAGCGCAACGTCGTCGTCACGCAGTGGGACTGGGCCGATCCGAAGGCATACCTCCACGACGAAATATCGACCGACAAGCGGAATCCGACGGTCAACGCGTACGGACCGATCTACGGCGCGCTCGAGGCGAGTGCGGACTACATCCCGGTGCTCGACCCGGCGAGTCATTCCATCCGCCAGATCCCCGTGCCGGTCCGCGATCCCGACACGCCGGTCGCCGCCGGTCCGCCGCTCATGCCGTCCCCCTACTGGGGCGATGAGGCGATCTGGAACAGCCAGTCGAACGTCCACAACCCGATGCTCGATCAGGACGGCCGCGTCTGGCTCACGTCGCGGGTCCGCGGTCCGGAGAACCCGCCGATGTGCCTGGAGGGATCCGACCATCCGTCGGCGCGCGCCTTCCCGGTGGAGCGTGCGGGTCGGCATCTGGCCGTGTGGGATCCGGCGACCGAGGAGATGACGCTGATCGGCACGTGCTTCAGCACGCATCACCTGGTGTTCGCCGAGGACGAGAACAACACGCTCTGGACCAGCGGCGGCGGACAGGTGATCGGCTGGCTCGACACGAACCAGTTCCTCGAGACGGGCGACGAGGAAGCGTCCCAGGGCTGGACCGCGCTGGTTCTCGACACGAACGGCAACGGGCAGCGTGACGCCTACACCGAGCCGAACGAGCCGAACGATCCGACGATGGATCACCGGGTGACGAGCGGCTTCTATGGCGTTGCCGTCAACCCGGTCGACGGGACCATCTGGGGCTCGTCGCTGGGCTTCCCGGGCTCGGTCCTCCGGGTGGACCCGGGCGACAACCCGCCCGAAACGGCCCTCGCCGAGGTGTTCGAAACGCCGTGGGGGAATCCCGAAGCGCCGGTGCAGGGTTACTCGCCGCGCGGCATGGACATCGATCGGAACGGCGTCGTCTGGACACCGCTCGCGAGCGGCCACATGGCGAGCTTCGACCGGAGCAAGTGCACCGGCCCGCTCAACGGACCCGAGGCGACCGGCCAGCACTGCCCGGAAGGGTGGACCCTCTACGAGGAGCCGCTGCCGCAGCTCAAGGGGCTCACCGACTCGGGCAGCGCGGAGGGGAGCTACTACACCTGGGTCGATCAGTTCAACATACTGGGTTTGGGCGAGAACGTCCCGATCAACACCGGGAACGCCTCCGAGGGGCTGCTTGCCCTGGTGGACGAGGAGTGGGTAATCCTGCGCGTGCCGTATCCGCTCGGCTTCTACACGAAGTGGATGGACGGGAGGATCGACGACCCGGAGGCGGGCTGGAAGGGCCGCGGCGTCTGGGCGACCTACGGGACCCGCGCGCCGTTCCACACCGAGACCGGCCCGGGGACGCCCAGCAAGGTGGTCCACTTCCAGGTCCGTCCGGACCCCCTGGCAAACTAGGAGGGGGGCGCCGGCTGTCCCGCCGGCGCCGGATTCCGTGAGGAGCCCAGCATGACGGCCAGCAAGCTGATCGCCGCAACGGTCGCGCTCTGCGCGCTTGCTACCACGTTCCCTCTCTGCGCCACCGCGGAGGTGATCCGCCTCGATATCCTCTCCCGGGAGCCGGTCGACGCCGTCCCCGGGCAGGTGGGACCCTACGAGCGCCTCCGCGGACGCGTCGTCTACGCGCTCGACCCGGAGCTTCCGGCCAACCAGCCGGTGGTCGACCTCCGTCTCGCCGCCGACAACGGCGAAGGCCGCGTCGAGTTCTACGGCGACATCGAGATCCTTGCGCCCCGCGACCTCTCGCTCGCGCAGCCGACGATCCTCTACGACATCAACAACCGCGGGCGCCGCCTCTGGGGCACGCAGCCCTTCTTCCTCCGCCACGGCTACGTCACCGTCTGGAGCGGCTGGATCGCGCAGGTCCGTCCCGATCCGACGCTGCTTCGGCTGGAGGCGCCGGTAGCGCTGGGCGAGGACGGCGTTCCGATTACCGGCACCGTCCGGGCGGAGATGATCGCGGAGGCGCCGACGGATCGGCTGACGATCTCGGATCGGGGGCAGCTCGCCTTCGAGCCGGTGGTCAACTCACTGGCCGCCGCTACGCTGACCCGGCGTATGCGTGAGCGCGACGCCCCGGAGCTGATCCCGCGCGAGCAGTGGGAGTTCATTCTGACGCGCGGCCCGCGTGAGGAAGGCAGCGGCCTGATCGGAGCGGACGTCCGTCTCGACCGCGGTTTCGAGCCCGGCGTGATTTACGAGCTGATCTACGAGGCGCGCGGCTCGGTCGTGCAGGGAGCCGGGTTGGCCGCGATCCGCGACGTCGTTTCGTTCCTCCGCTACGACGATTCCGGGATGAATCCGTTGCGCGGGGACGACGGCCGCCCGATTGCCCGCCGCGTCATCGGCGAGGGTCGATCGCAGAGCGGGCGCGCGCTGCGGATGTTCCTCTACGAAGGCTTCAACGCCGACGAAGAGGGACGCGTGGTGTTCGATGGTGCGATGCCGGTTATCTCGGGCGGCGGGCAGGGCTTCTTCAACCACCGGTTCGCGTCGCCGACGCGGACCGCCACAGAGCACAGCGGCCACCTCTATCCGGTCGACGTCTTTCCGTTCGCCTACGGGGAGGAGACCGATCCGTTCACCGGCCGGAACGACGGCATCCTGCGTCGCGCGCGCGCCGGCGGTGTCGCACCGAAGGTGATGCATCTCGACACCAGCTCGGAGTACTGGCACCGGAGCGCGTCGCTGGTGGTGACCGACCCGTCCGGCACGCGCGATGCGGAGATCCCGGACGACGTGCGCGTCTACGTTTTCGGCGGGTCGCAGCACGGCCCTGCGCGCGGGCCGTCCGAGCGGGGACAACTGCCGCCCAACCCGAATGTCTATCAGCCGTTTCTCGAGACGCTGTTTCTCGCGATGGATCGGTGGGTGACCGACGGGACGGCGCCCCCGGCGGGCGTGCATCCACGCATCGCCGACGGCACCCTCGTCGGCTGGCAGGAGGACAAGGCGGGGTGGCAGGCGTTGCCGGGCGTCCGCTACCCGACGTCGATTCAGCAGCCGGACGTCGTCGACTACGGCGAGGCGTTCGCGACCGAGCGTCGGATCGACAACCACCCACCGGTCCGTGCGGGCGAGCGCTACGGCGTGCGGGTTCCGGCCCTCGACGCCGACAACAACGAGCTGGGGGTGCTCCGAATGCCGGCGGTCGCGGTGCCGATCGTCACCTACACGAGCTGGAACCTCCGCGCGCCGGCCATCGGTCAGACCGACGCGCTGCTGGGTCTCGCCGGCGGCATCATCCCGTTTCCGAAGACCCGGGCCGACCGTGAAGCGTCGGGCGACCCGCGCCTGTCGGTAGAGGAGCGCCACGTCAGCTTCGATGCCTACCTGGCCGAGACGATGCGCGCCGCGGAGGCGCTCGTGGCGGAGGGTTACCTGTTGGACGAACACCGAGTCGACGTCAAGGCGCGCGCCGAGGCGAACCGCTCGCTGTTCCCGCGGTAGGCATGCCCGTTGCCGTCTCTCGTGCCATCTCGTTACAATAACGGCGGTACATGTGTCCCGCGCCCGGCGAATCGACCGAGGCGCGCGGGCCGAGGAGATCACCAATGCAGAGACGACCGCTCGTGACGCTTTCGATTGTCAGCCTCTTCACTCTCGCGATCGCGTTAGCTGCCGGCGCGCCGGCGTTCGCGCAGGGGGACGACCCGAATTGGACCCTGCCCCGGACGCCGGACGGCCAGCCGGACCTGCAGGGCGTTTGGGCCAATAACAACGCGACGCCGCTCGAACGTCCGCCGGAGTGGGCAGAGAAGGAGCGGCTGACGGACGAGGAGTTGGCGGACCTTCAGGCGGCGGCTCAAGAGGCCGTGGACGATGGCGACGCGCTCTTCGGCGATCAGCTCGTCCTCGCGGCGATCGAGCGGACGGAGGCGAAGTCGTACGATCCGACCACCGGCAACTACAACCAGTTCTGGGTCGCCGACCGCAACTTCAACAACCGGACGTCGCTCGTCATCGATCCGCCCGACGGCAAGGTCCCGGAGTTCACCGCATCGGCGGGCGCCCGCGCGCAGATGGTGCGTAATCATCGCCGGGACCATCCGGCCGACAGCTACACGGACCGCCCGCTCTCCGAGCGGTGCGTCACCTACGGCGTGCCACAGCTCGGTGCCGGCTACAACAGCTATTACCAGATTTTCCAGAGCCCGACCCACGTCGTGATGTACCACGAGATGAACCACGACGCGCGCGTGATCCCGATCGACGGCACGCGGCCCCTCGACGATGACGTCCGGCTGTGGCACGGCGATTCGCGCGGCTACTGGGACGGCGACACGTTGGTTGTGGAGACTGCGAACTACTCGGGCAAGGCGACGTTCCGCGGAGTCTCGGCCGAGAACATGCGCGTCACCGAACGCCTCACACGCACCGGTCCGCAGACCCTCGAGTACGAAGTGACGATCAACGACCCGACGACCTATACGCGGCCCTGGACCGCGTCGATCCCGCTGATGGGGACGACCGACGCCATCTACGAGTACGCGTGCCACGAGGGCAATATCGGGATGGAAGGGATTCTCGCCGGCCACCGTGCGGAGGAGCGCGAGACAACAGCCGGCGGTCAGTGAATCCATCGCCCTTGGGGGTCTCGGTTGTCGGCGCCGGTGCTATCGGCGGCTACCTGGCGGTTCGCTTGGCGAGAGCCGGGCACGACGTCTCGGTCATCGCGCGCGGACCGCATCTGGCGGCGATCCGCGCGAACGGTCTGAAGCTGATCGAGCGTGACGACGACGGTACGGAAACGGAGACGGTTGCGTCGAACCTGACCGCGACCGACCGGATCCGGGACCTCGACACGCACGATGTCGTCCTGCTGGCGCTCAAGGCGCATCAGATCGCCGCCGTCGTGGATGATCTGCCGGCCCTGGTCGGTCCCGAGACCTGCCTCGTCACCCTGCAGAACGGCATCCCCTGGTGGTATTTCCAGAAGCTGGAAAGCCCCTGGGTCGGCCGTGTCGTCGAGACGGTCGATCCGGGCGGCGTGCTGTTCCACGCGATAGACCCGGACCGGATCATCGGCTGCATCGCCTATCCGGCGGCGACCGTGGCCGAGCCGGGAGTGATCCGCCACATCGAAGGCAACCGCTTCCCGGTGGGGGAGTTGGACAACGGCGAGTCGGAGCGTGTGGCGCGGGTTGCGGCGCTGTTTGTCGAGGCGGGGCTCAGGTCGCGGGTGCTGACCGACATCCGCTCCGAGATCTGGCTGAAGCTCTGGGGCAATCTCACCTTCAACCCGATCAGCGCCTTGACCCACGCCACGCTGGTCGACATCTGCCAGTTCCCGGCGACGCGGGCGCTGGCGGCGGCGATGATGATCGAGGCGCAGGAGATTGGCGAACGGCTCGGCGCCACCTTCCGCGTGCCGATGGAGCGGAGGATCGCCGGCGCCGAGGGCGTCGGCAGGCACAAGACGTCGATGCTGCAGGATGTCGAGGTGGGGAAGCCGCTCGAGATCGACGGCATGCTGGGCGCGGTGATCGAGTTGGCTGAAATGACGGGTGTCGAAGTGCCGACGCTGCGCGCGCTGTATGCGTGCGTCGGCCTGTTGAGCAGGACCATCGTCGACGAAGGGATCAGGATCGCCGGAGTGCCGAAGTAGCCGCCGGAGCGGGGTGGGGCGGCGCGGCGACGATTCGGGCCATTCGCTGCATGATTACGGGAGAGTGACATGAAAGCGCTTGAGGGCATTCGCGTGCTCGACATGACCCACGTGCAGTCGGGACCTACCTGTACGCAGCTCCTCGGCTGGTTCGGCGCCGACGTCATCAAGGTGGAGCGTCCCGGCGTCGGTGACGCCACGCGCGGTCAGCTCCGCGACATCCCCGATGTCGACAGTCTCTACTTCACGATGCTCAACCACAATAAGCGGAGCATCACCGTGAATACGAAGTCGGAGGCGGGCAGGCGGATCTTCACCCGTCTGATCGAGAGCTGTGACGTTCTGGCGGAGAACTTCGCCCCCGGCGCACTCGACCGGATGGGCTTTGCCTGGGAGCGGATCCAGGAGATCAATCCGCGGATCATCTACGCCTCGGTCAAGGGTTTCGGGCCTGGGCCTTACGAGGACTGCAAGGTGTACGAGAACGTCGCCCAGTGCGCGGGCGGCGGCGCCAGTACGACCGGCTTCGACGACGGGCCGCCGACTGTCACCGGCGCGCAGGTCGGCGATTCCGGCACCGGATTGAACCTCGCGCTCGGGATCGTCACCGCGTTGTTCCAACGCGAGAGGACGGGCCGGGGACAGCGGGTGGTCTGCGCCATGCAGGACAGTGTGCTCAATCTGTGCCGAGTCAAGCTGCGCGATCAGCAGCGCCTGACGCACGGGCCGCTCAAGGAATACCCGCAGTATCCCAACGGCACGTTCGGCGAGGCGACACCCCGGTCCGGTAACGCCTCGGGCGGCGGCCAGCCTGGCTGGATCGTCAAGTGCAAGGGGTGGGAGGACGATCCCAACGCCTACATCTACATCATCACGCAGGCCTCCGCCTTCGAGGGCCTCGCCAGGGTGATCGGCCACGAGGACTGGCTGACGGACCCGGAGTGGAACACCCCGGAGGCGCGCCTCACCAAGCTCGCCACCCTCTTCGACGAGATCGAGAAGTGGACCATGGGCAGGACGAAGTTCGAAGTCATGGAGGTCCTCAACCCCCTCAACATTCCGTGCGGCCCGGTCCTCTCCATGAAGGAACTGGCCGAGGAGCCGTCCCTACGCGCGACCGGCACCGTCGTCGAGGTCGACCACCCCGAGCGCGGCCCGTACCTCACCGTCGGCAACCCCATCAAGCTGTCCGATTCCCCGGCGGACGTGGTTCGCTCCCCGCTGCTGGGCGAGCACACGGACGAGATCCTCGCGGAAGTCCTCGGCATGACGTCAGAGGAGATCTCGGCCGCCCGCTCCGCCGGCGCCGTCTAGTTCCACATGGCGCGCCCCCGCTTGGTCGGGGCCAGGCGGTCAACGGGGCCTGGCGGTCAACATCGTTCGCCCGCGTGGCACGATTCGGTCCAGTAGAATCTACCAATGCCCAAGATGACGATTCCGGTGACGGCGATGCTGGTGGCCGCGGCCGGACTGCTGGCGCCCGACGCGTACGCGCAGCGGGGCGGCGACAGGGACGCGACGCCGCTCAGCTACACCATGGCGCAGGCGGACGCGGGGGCAGCGGCGTACGTCCAGTCCTGTGCGGCGTGCCACGGGGAACACCTCGATGACGGGGAGTTCGCCCTGCCGATCAAGGGGGAGGACTTCCGGCTGCGGTGGCGCCGGAGACCGCCGTCGGAACTCTTCACGGTGATCCGCGACACGATGCCGCAGGATCGGCCCGGGTCGCTGCCCGACGAAACCTACGCGGCGCTGCTCGCCTACCTGTTGCAGGAGAACGATACCGACGCGGGGGAAACCGAGCTGCCGACGGATGTTGCGGCGCTCGAGGCGATGGCCCCGCCGAGCTGGCGGGGGCCCGGCGGTGGCGGGCTGGCGCCGGGTGCAGTGATTCCGCCCTGGCCGGAGGCGCCCAATCCGCTCGACCGGATGCGGCCGGTGACCGACGCGATGCTGCTCGATCCGCCGGCCGAGAGCTGGCTGCTGTGGCGGCGCACGTACGACGCGTTCGGCTACTCGCCGCTCGATCGGATCACGCCGGAGAACGTGGACGAGCTGCGCGTCGCCTGGACCTGGTCACTGCCGGCGGGGCCGAACGAAGCGACGCCGATCGCGCACGACGGCGTGCTGTTCGTCCACGGCTATGGCGACCACGTGCAGGCGTTCAACGCGGCGACAGGCGATCTGCTCTGGGAGTACGCGCGGCGCCTGCCGCCCGGAGTGCCGAGCAGCATAAAGCGGAGCATGTCGATCTATGGCACGCGCCTCTATGTGCCTACGTCTGACGCGCACATCGTGGCGCTCAACGCGAAGACGGGCGATGTCGTCTGGGAGACGCCGGTGGGCGATCTCGAGCGCGGCCTCCGGATGACGGGCGGACCGCTGGTCGCGCGTGGCAAGGTGATGGTGGGCACCACCGGGCGGGCCGAGGGAGGCAACTACATCGTCGCGCTCGATGCCGAGACGGGCGAGGAGGCCTGGCGCTTCGGCACCATTCCGGGTCCGGACGATCCGGGTGGCCACACCTGGAACGGCCTGTCGCGCGAAGCACGGAACGGCGCGTCGGTCTGGATCCCGGGCAGCTACGACCCGGTGAGCAACCTCGCCTTCTTCGGGCCCGGCAACACCTACGACACCGGTCCGCTCCGCGACCTCGCCCCGATGCCGGGCGTCAACAACGACGCGCTCTATCTCGACACGACGCTCGCGTTGAATCCGGACACGGGAGAGCTGGTCTGGCACTTCCAGCATCAGGCGAACGGGCAGTGGGACCTCGACTGGGCGTTCGAGCGTCAGGTGATCGAGCTCCCATCCGGAGGACCTGGAAGCGACGCCGGCGACCCGACGCGCATGGTAGTGACGGTCGGCAAGCAGGCGATCTACGACTTCGTCGACGCGGCGACCGGCAAGTACATCACGTCCCTGGACATGGGCCTGCAGACCGGCATCACGCGCATTGATGCGGTAACCGGCGCGAAGCTGCAGGATCCGACGCTGATTCCGGGCGACGGCGAGACGAAGACGCTCTGTCCGCACGTCAGCGGCGGCCGCGGCTGGCTGCCGACCGCGATCGACCCGGACTCAACCGTCGTCTACGTGCCGATCGTGGAAGCATGCATGGACCTGGTGCCGGTGCCGGAGGGCGAGCGGGGGAGCCTGACGACCGGCGTGCGCTGGACGGTTCGGCCGCGGCCGGAGGGCGATGGCAACTACGGGCGGATCGAGGCGCTCAACCTGACGACGGGTGAAACCGCGTGGGTTGCGCGGCAGCGGGCGCCGCTCACGTCCGGGGCGCTGGCGACCGCCGGCGGGCTGCTGTTCGCTGGATCGCTCGACCGCCGGATGGCGGCTTTCGACGCGTCGACCGGCGAGCGCCTCTGGGACGTGCGGCTGAACGAGGTGCCGAATGCGCCGCCGATCGCCTTCGCCGTCGATGGACGGCAGTACCTGGCGGTTGTCGTGGGAAGCGGAGGATACCAGTCGACCAGCTACGGCCGGCTGGTGCCGGAGATTCGGAATCCGACCGATCGGGCGGCGGCGCTCTGGGTGTTCGCGCTGCCGGAGTAGCGCCAACCGCGGTTGATTCCGGGACTGCCTGCAGGCCACGCGAAACCGATCCGCCATTGGACGGCAGCTTACCTGCTGGCTTCGCGCAGCTCGAGGATCTGACTGACGGCGGCGGCGATCTGCATTTCGAGGATCTGTTCGCCATATTCGGCGGTGGCGCGCGCGGGGTTGCCGTTGACGCCGTTGCCGCCGGACCCGGAGCCGGTGCCGGGGGCGAACCGATCGGGTCGCAACCGCGACGGGTCGAGGAAGAGGAGTTGCGACGTGTCGTGCATCCCGGCGTGGGAGCCGACATCCTCCGGGCGCTCGCCCTGTTCGACAAGCCAGTCGTCGCCCGGGCCGGGGTAGTAGGCGGTCAGGTGATGGACGCGCGCGGGGCCGCCGGCCCACTCCTGGTTGAGGCGTTCGGCGACTGCCGCCTGTGACGCCTGGTTGCCGCCGCTGTCACCCATCAGCGCGATTTCCGTGAAGCCGTGCTGCGCCAGGCTGCGCGCCGCGTACGCCAGCACCTGTTGGAACACGTCGGGCGGCGTGGTGATTGTGCCGGGGAAACGCATGTGTCCGCTCGGCGGCTCGACGTCACCTTCCGGCACGTAGGCCATGACCGGCGCCACCAGCGCGTCGCCCAGGCGCCGTGCCGTTTCGCCCGCCTTGTGCTTCACCAGGACGTTGTGCTTGCCGAGAATCATGTGCGGGCCGTTCTGCTCGGTGCCGCCGGTCGGGATGATCACGGTCGTCATGCCGGCGGCGACCGCGTCCCGCAGTTCGGTCCAGGTGAGCTCCTCCAGGAAGACCGACGGCGGCGCCTGGCCGTGCACGGCGCCGGGCGACGACACCAGAATGGCGCAGGCGGCGAGGAAGGCGAGATGGGAAAGGAGGAGCGGCTTGCAGTGTGTCGGCATCGCGGGACTCCTTGTCACACTCGGTCAGAGATCCGGAGTGAACGTGACATCAGCGGCGGCGGTGTCGTCCGGGTCGAGGATGATGATCCCGGTGTCGGTCCGGCCCGCCTCGGCCAGATTGAAGCCGTCGATGCAGTTCGTGGCCGGCTCGACGCAAAAGAAGTCGCGGCCGGCCGGGGTGTAGACGACCAGACAGGCATACGCAGGGTCGGTGTCGATCCGGAGGCGCGCGTTCCACTCGGGCCACGCCACCTCCGCGCGCCCGCCGAAGCGGACGAAGTTGTTGTCGAGCGGCGTCGCATCCGGGTTCAGGCCGGCGCCGTCGAGTAGCAGTTGCGGCGGCGGGGGCGTCAGGTTGACCGGGACCATCGTGTCGTCGGTCATCCACATCCGGCCGACGTCGGCCCGCACCGTGGCGCGCGGCGTCCGTACGAAGTACGGATGGAGGCCGAAGCCAACCGGCATCGGTTCGGCCGCCTCGTTCGTCACGCTGAAACGGACCCGCAGCCGTTCCGCCGTCAGGTCGAACTGCTGCTGGGCGACGTACGGCCAGGGCCAGGCCCCGGCCGGATGGCGGTATTCGATCAGCAGGCTCGCCGCGCCGCGGTCCAGAACCGTCCACGGCGCGCGCCACGCATGGCCGTGAATGGCGTGCGGTTCCGGGGGGAAGTTCTGCGGCAACTGTACCATCCGGCCGCGGAAGCGGAACCGCGCGTCGCGGATCCGGTTCGAGAAGGGGACCATCGGGAAGCTGGAGGTTCCGCCCGCCGACCGCTCGGCGAGCGCCTCCGCCGGCGCGGGGCGCATCCATTCGATGGCGCTGGCGTTGTCGCCGTTGCCGCCGCGCTCGGTGGCGTAGCGCGTGATCGAGCCGCCCACCTCCGGCGCCACGCGCAGCCGGACCGGGCCGGCGCGGAGTTCGATCGCCTCAGGGGTTTCCTGGGGCATGAGGTCATGGTATGTCAGGGAGATGTCGGGATGCCGGCCAGGAGGCCGGCGCACCGGGACGGCGCGCCATTGTCCGGCGCAAAACTGGTATCGTACCGGTTCGCGGCGACCGCGATTAACCGGGAGGTTCGAGATGCAGGGCAGATGCACGCGGGCGTGGCCGACGTTCGTCGTCATCGGGGTTTTCGCAGCGTTGGCGGCCGGTTGCGGATCGGACGGCGCCGGCGGCCCGGACCCCGCGGAGGACTCGATGGGCGACAACCCGTTCCTGACCGAGAGCACGCTGCCGTACCAGGTGCCGCCGTTCGACCTGATCGACGACGCGCACTATCAGCCGGCGTTCGAACAGGGGATGGCGGACCAGCTTGCCGAGGTCGAGGCGATCGCGATGCAGTCCGATCCGCCGACGTTCGAGAACACGATCGTCGCGATGGAGCGCTCCGGCCGCCTGCTCGACCGCGTCGCCACCGTCTTCTTCGGCCTCTCGTCGGCGCACACGAACGACGCGATGGACGCGGTCCGGAGCGACGTGGCGCCCAGGCTCGCCGCGCACTCCGATGCGGTCCTGCTGAACGGCGAGCTCTTCGCGCGCGTCCGGACGCTGTACGAGGAGCGCGACACGCTTGACCTCGACGCCGAGTCGCGCCGCCTGATCCAGGAGTACTACACCGACTTCGTCCGCGCCGGCGCGCTGCTCGACGACGCGCAGAAGGAGCGGATGCAGGCGATCAACGCCGAACTGGCGTCGCTTTCCACCACCTTCTCGCAGAATGTCCTCGACGAGGTGAACGCCTCCGCCGTCGTCGTCGACACGCGCGAGGAACTGGCCGGCCTGCCGGACAATCAGGTGGCGGCGGCGGAAGCAGCGGCGGCGGCCCGCGATCTGGAGGGGAAGTTCGTCATTCCGCTCCTCAATACCAGCGGCCAGCCGTCCCTCGCTTCGCTGGAGGACCGAGCCCTGCGCGAGCGGATCGCGAAGGCGTCGCTCGCTCGCAACCTGTCGGGAGGGGACTACGACAACCGCGAGGTTATCACCACGATGGCGCGGCTCCGTGCCGAACGCGCCGCGATGCTCGGCTACCCGAACCACGCCGCCTACATCCTGGAGCGGCAGACCGCCCAGACGGTCGACGCGGTGAACGAGCGGCTCGCGAGCCTTACGCCCCCGGCGGTCGCCAACGCGCAGCGGGAAGCGGCGGATCTGCAGGCGATGCTGGGCGACGCGGGCGAGTTGGCGGCGTGGGACTGGTCGTTCTACACGGAGAAGGTGCGCGCCGACCGCTACGCGTTCGACGCTGAGCAATTGCGCCCCTACTTCGAGTTGAACAACGTGATCGAGCGCGGCGTCTTCTTCGCCGCGAACCAGCTCTACGGGTTGACTTTCGAAGAGCGGCCGAACCTCCCAACCTACCACCCCGACGTCCGGGTCTGGGAGGTGTTGGACGCCGACGGCTCGCCGCTCGGTCTCTTCCTGGGCGACTACTACGCCCGGCCGTCGAAGCGGGGCGGCGCCTGGATGAATGCGTACGTCTCGCAGACCCACCTGCTCGGGACATCGCCGGTGGTGGCGAACCACCTGAACATCCCGAAGCCGCCGGAAGGCGAGCCGACGCTACTCACTTTCGACGAGGTGGAGACCGCCTTCCACGAGTTCGGGCACGCCCTGCACGGCTTCTTCTCCGATGTCCGCCATCCGTACTTCTCCGGGACATCCGTGCCGCGCGACTTCGTCGAGTACCCGTCGCAGGTGAACGAGATGTGGGCTATCTGGCCGGAGGTGCTGCAGAACTACGCGGTCCACTACGAGACGGGCGAGCCGATGCCGGCCGACCTGCTCGAGAAGGTGCTCGCGACGCAGACGTTCAACCAGGGCTTCGCCACCACCGAGTACCTCGCGGCGTCGCTCCTTGATCAGGCGTGGCACCAGATCACCGCCGACGAGGTGCCGGACGCGGACGGCACCGAGGCGTTCGAGGCGGCGGCGCTCGAAGCGGCGAGCGTCGCCCTCGACGCGGTGCCGCCCCGGTACCGCAGCACCTACTTCTCGCACATCTGGAACAGCGGCTACTCGGCCGGCTACTACTCCTACATCTGGAGCGAAGTGCTGGACGCCGATTCGGTCGAGTGGTTCAAGGAAAACGGCGGGCTCACGCGCGAGAACGGCGACCACTTCCGCGCGACGCTCCTCTCGAAGGGCGGAAGCGTCGAGGCGCTCGACCTCTACCGCGCGTTCCGGGGCGCCGAACCGGATGTCAGACCGTTGCTGATCCGCCGCGGGCTGAACTGACGCGCCGCGCGCGAGCATCGTGGCATCGCCGCTCACCGTTGCGTTCCTCGGTTGCGGGTTCATCACCGGCGTCCATGGCGCGCACCTGCGGCGGCTGCGCGATCGGTTCGTCGCGGTCTACGCCAGCCGCGCTCGGGACAAGGCGGAACACTACCGCGCACGCTACGGCGGCGCGCGCGCCTACGGCGGCTATCGCGCGGCGATCGACGATCCGGCGGTCGACGCGGTGGTGGTCGCCATGCCGCCCCGCTTCCATCTGGAGTGGACCCTCGCGGCGCTCGGCGCCGGCAAGCATGTTCTGGTGGAGAAGCCCGCCTTCCCGCGGATGGGAGATTACGAGCGAGTCTGCGCGGCGCGCGACCGCGCGCGCCGCACCGTGATCGTCGGAGAGAACGATCACTACAAGCCACTGGCCGTCTGCCTTCGCCGCCTGCTGGCCGCAGGCGCGATCGGCGATCTGCTGATGGCGCACTTCACGACGCTGGTCCGCCGGCTGAAGTCGGCCGGCGATTGGCGGAACGACGAGACCGAGGCGGGTGGCGACGCCTTCTTCGAAGAAGGGATCCACTGGCTGCATCTTGCGAACAGCCTGGGGCCGCGCATCATTGCGGCGTGGGGCGTCCGGCCGCCGGGAGGGCGCGAGGGGCCGGACCGCCGCGCGAAGTCGCTGCTCGCGGCGTTCCGCTACGACACCGGCGCCGGCGGAACGCTGTACTACTCGCGCGAAGTGCCGTCGCTGCTCCGGGGGCTGCGGCTGTCGAAACTGTTCGGGCGCGACGGGATCATCTCGTTCGAATCGAACGGCGCCGCGGTGTTGGTGCGCGGCCGCCGCGCGCGCCGCCCGGAACTGATCGTTCCCGGCTTCCGCGACATCCGGGGTTACCGCGCGATGTACCGCGACTTCGCCGACGCGGTCGCCGCCGGGCGGCCGCCCGAGATGAGCCTTGAAGCGGCGATGGCCGATCAGCGAATCATGGAACAGATCGCCGCCGCGGCGGACGGCGCGGACCCGGACTGACGGGCAATGGTGGCGACCGAGGGACAGGCGCATTCGTTGGCGGGGGAGTGGGACGTCATCGTCGTCGGCAGCGGTGTCGGCGGCGGGACGCTCGCGCGCGCGCTCGCGACCACCGGAGCGCGCATCCTGATCCTGGAACGCGGCGGCTTCGTTCCACGCGAGGAAGCGAACTGGAGTCCGCGGGCGGTCTGGAAGGATCTCCGCTACCGCACCGACGAGCGTTGGATCGACGGCGACGGTCGCGAGTTCCTGCCGTACATGCACTACTGCGTCGGCGGCAACTCGAAGTTCTGGGGCGCGGTCCTCTTCCGGATGCGCGAGGAGGACTTCGGCGACATCGAGCATGCCGACGGCGTCTCGCCCGCCTGGCCGATCGACTACGCCACGCTCGCGCCGTACTACGCGAGGGCCGAGCAGTGCTACCTCGTGCACGGGGCGTCCGGCTCGGATCCGACCGAGCCGCCGCGCGACGCCTATCCGTTTCCGGCCGTGCCCCACGACCCGCATATCGAGCCGCTGATCGAACGACTGCGCGGAATGGGGCTCCACCCGTCGCCGTTGCCGCTCGGCTTGTCGTCTCCGGGGACCCACTGCATCCTCTGCACCACGTGCAACTCGTTTCCCTGCTACATCGATGCGAAGTCGGAGGCGGAGCAGTGCGGCGTCCGGCCGGCAACGGCGCTTGGGTCGGTCCGCGTCCTGACCGGCGCCCGCGCCCAACGACTGCTGACCGACCCGTCGGGCCGGCAGGTGACCGCGGTCGAGGTGGAACGGAACGGGGCGACCGAGCGGTATGCCGCGCCAGTCGTCGTCGTCTCGTGCGGCGCCGTGAACTCGGCCGCGCTGCTGCTGCGCTCGGCGAACGACACCCACCCCAACGGCCTCGGAAACGCGTCCGGTCTGGTGGGGCGCCGCTACATGGCGCACTTGGCGACGATGATGCAGGGGTGGTCGCCGTTCCGGCGCAACCGCGCGGCGTTCCCAAAGACGGTGGCGATCAACGACTACTACCTGCGCGGACCCGACGCCGGGTTTCCCCTCGGCCAGCTCCAGACGCAGGGGCGCACCCACCCGGAGCAGGTCCACTACGTGGAGCCGTGGATCCCCCATTGGATGCTCCGGCTCTGGCTGGAGCGCGGCGTCGACTGGCTGGCGATGACGGAGGATCTGCCGCGGGACGAGAACCGTGTCACGCTGGAGGCGGACGGCCGGATACGCTTGACGTACCGGCCGACCAACGGGACCGCCCACCGGCGCCTCGTCCAGGTGATGCGCCGGATCCTCCGCCGTCTCGGCTACCCGGTCGTCATCGCCCGATCGCTCGGCACGCAGAATACGACGCACCAGTGCGGCACCGTCGGTTTCGGCACGGACCCCCGCACATCGGTGCTCGATCCGTTCTGCCGGGCGCATGAGGTGGAGAACCTCTTCGTCGTCGACGCGTCGTGCTTCCCGTCGTCCGCTGCCGTCAACCCGGGGCTCACGATCGCGGCGAACGCTCTCCGTGTGGCGGATCACATTGCCGAGACCGAGCTGGGGTGCGCGACACGCCCGGACGTCTACACGGCGGGCGCCGGCGAATGGAAGAATGAGGAGGCAGACCGGATGAGCGACAACCACGAAAGCGCGCCGGAGACCACCCGATGAGAGCCCGATCCTTCAGCCATGCCGGCATCACCGTCCGGAACTTCAACGCCGCCGTCCGCTTCTACTGGGACGTCTTCCGCTGCCCGCTGATCGGGGTCGCCAATCAGCCGCCCGAGCGCGTGAAGAGCTTCTTCGGCGTCGGCGCTGACGTCGACGCGCCAAGCTGCAAGGTGGGCTGGATCCGTGTTCCGGGGGGCGGCGTGATCGAGATCTTCGAGTTCCAGCCGCAGCAGCCACCGATCGAGATCCCCTGGAACCGCATCGGCATCACGCACATCGCGTTCAACATCCGCGGCATTCACCGGTGGCACGACTACCTGACCGCCAAGGGGGTCGAGTGCGTCAGCCCGCCCGAGCAGTCTCCGCGAGGCCACTGGTTCTTCTTCGCGAAGGACATGGACGGCAACCTGATCGAGATGATGGACCTCGGCTGGATGTATCACGTCCTGGCCTGGCTCGGACCCCTCGGGGGTTGGATCTTCCGCCGCGGCATGTACCGGCATTACTACGAATAGCGGGTGCGCTGCGAGTGTTCAAGTGGCCCCCGTGGCTATAATCCGGTGATGCTGACCCGGCGCGACTTCCTCGCCGGAACCATCGCCGCCGCCGCCACCCCCGCGCTGATCGGCTGCGGCGGCGGCCAGCCCGAGACCGAGCCGCCCACCGCGGACGCGGCCGAGGCGCCTGACGCTGCACCCGCCGCCCCTCCCATTCCGGTCAACGCCTGGAATCACATGACGCTGACCGTGACCGACATCGGGCGGTCCCTCGAGTTCTACCAGGGCCTGTTCGGCCTCACCCTTGCCGCCCGCCAGGCGCGGACGCTGATCCTGCGCGTCGGCGCCGGGCCGCAGTTCATCGCGCTTGGCGGCGGGCGTCCCGACGTGGAGCCGCGCATCAACCACACCTGCCTGTCGGTGGACAACTTCGACGACGAACGGCTGGTCGGCATCCTGGGCGAGCACGGCGTCACCCGCGTCGCGCAGCCGTCGGACGCCGGCCCGAGCACCGTCCGCGTCCGGATGCGCGGAGCGGATTTCGGAGGGCATCCCGACGGCACGCCGGAGCTCTACATCGCCGACCCGGACGGCGTTGTGGTGCAGTTGCAGGAGAACACCTACTGCGGTGGCGAAGGCCTGCTGGGCGAGCTCTGCAACGCTCCCGAGCCGCCGCCCGGCGATGGCCTGATAGCGGTCCGCGAGATCAATCACTTCACGGTTTTCGTCTCGGATCAGGAGCGCTCGATCGCGTTCTACCAGGAACTGTTCGGCATGCCGATCGCGACCTACCAGGGATCGCTGCCGGTCCTGTCGGTGGGTGCCGGCAACCAGTTCCTCGCGCTGGCGCAGGGATCCGGCGAGCCGCGCATTCATCACGCGTGTCTCGCGACGGAGAACTTCCAGTACGAAGAAGTGATGGCGACGCTCGAGTCGTACGGCATCCGTCCGCGACCCGAAGGGGCCGCGGGTCCGGCCGGACCGCTCGAGTCGTACGTCACGATGCGGATGCCGGACCGCGGCGGCGCGCCCGAGGGCACGCCGGAGCTCTATTTCACCGACCCGGACGGCATCCTGCTTCAGTTGCAGGATGTGCGGTATTGTGGTGGCGGCGGCCGGCTTGGCGAGATCTGCGCGTAGCGGATCGCGGACAGCGGGGTCGCGGGACAGCGGGGACGCGAACGGCAGGGACAATCGGACCGAAGGAGACGAGACGATGACAATGCAGCATGGGCGGCGTAATGCGATGGCGGCCGGGCTGGCCGTAGTGATGGCGGTTGTGGCGGCGGGGGTCGCGTCGGATGTGGCGTCGGCGCAGGAGAACGAGATGACTTTCTTCGTCACCAACCGTGGCCTGGGTGATGGCGCCAACCTGGGTGGCCTCGAGGGGGCGGACGCGCACTGCCAGAGCCTGGCGGCTGCGGCGGGCGCTGGCGGCAAGACCTGGCGCGCCTACCTGAGCACGCAGGGCCCGAACGCAGTCAATGCGCGCGACCGGATCGGCGACGGCCCGTGGCATTCGAACGACACGCGCCGGCAGGTCGCGGCCGATCTCGGCTGGCTGCACGGCGACACAATCGAGCAGGCGCGGGTCGGCAACGCCATCGGCAAGATGATCGCTCTGACCGAAGAGGGCAACCCGGTGAACGGCGTCGGCGACTCGCCGAACCAGCATGACATCCTGACCGGCAGCCAGCCGGATGGCACCGCGTTCCCGACCGGGGAGGACCGCACCTGCAACAACTGGACCGGCAACGGCGAGGGATCCGCGCAGGTGGGCCACTCCGACCGGCAGGGGGGTGGCAACAGCAGTTGGAACTCGGCCCATCCGAGCCGTGGCTGCAGCCAGGAGAACCTGGTCGGCACCGGCGGCGCGGGTCTGTTCTACTGCTTCGCCATCGACTAGCGGACGGTGGCGCAGGAACGCCCGCGCGTCGGGGCGTTGCACGCGCTCGCCAACGCCATACCCGCGACGGATGATGCGTTCGCGCGGGTATGGCCGGAAGCGGAGGTGGCGCACCTGCTTGACGGGTCGCTCTACCTCGACCGGAATGCCGGCACGATCGACGGCGCCGAGACGGGAGCCCGCGTCGACCGGGGCACGGGCGGTCATCGTCACCGGATCGTTCTTCGGCGACTTCGCCAGGGCGTCGCGAAGCAGCGTCGACATTCCGGTCGTCACCAGCTTCGACGGCATCATCGAGCGCGCGCTCGGACTCGCGTTGGACCATCCGCTCCACATTCTGTCCACCGCTCCCGCCTCGGCCCCGTTCCTGGCCGCGGCGTTGCGGGAAGAAGCAGCGACCCGGTCGGTCGACGTCAACGGCATCTGGTCACCGGAGGGTGACGGCGGTGCCGCTGACGGAGACCATCAGCATCGACCCGCCCTGGCCCACCACCTCGTAGTCGAGGTCGATTCCGACGACGGCGTTGCCTCCCTGGCGCTCCGCCGCCTCGCGCAACTCCTCCAACGCGATCTCGCGCGCCTTCCGCAGCTCCTGCTCGTAGGCGGCCGACCGGCCGCCGACGATGTCGCGGATGCCGGCGAGGAAATCCTTGACGATGTTGGCCCCGACGATTGCCTCTCCGGTGACGATCCCGTGGTACTCGCGAATGGTCTTGCCCTCAATGGCGGGCGTTGTGGTCATGATCATGGATGTGCTGCCTCCTCCTTGTCTGCTATGGACGGGTTTCGGCCCGGTCAGGTTCCGGACGCCGGGGCCGGTCGGAATGTATCACCCCGGCGACTTGGCGTTTCGGGTTCGCGGCAGTAGGATGGACGTTGGCGGGAACGCGGACCGGTGACGGAGGACTCATCATGACAGTACCATTTCATGCGGCGAAGGCGGCGGCGATCGTGACGGTCGTCACACTCGGACTGGCGGTCGCTCCTGGTGCGGTGCTGGCGCAGGAGGAGGCGCCGCGGACCACTTGGGGCGCGCCGGACCTGAACGGCGTCTGGGACTTCCGGACGCTCACGCCGTTCGAGCGGCCGGAGGAACTGGCCGATCAGGCGACCTGGACCGAGGAAGAGGCGGCGGCGTTCGAGGCCGACCGGCTCGCTTTCTTCGAGATCCGGGACGATCAGGAGCCGGACGACATCGTCGGCAACTACAACCAGTTCTGGTTCGATCCGGGCGACGCTGTGAGCGCGACGAACCAGACGTCGCTCGTCGTCGATCCGCCCAACGGGCGTGTTCCGCCGCTCAATGCGGCGGCGGCAGCGAAGCGGACGGAGATGGAGCGGGCGCGCGAGGGCACGAACCGCCACGTGCCGACCTACGGCGGCTTCGTCGAAGATCTTGGCGCCGGCGGGCACGCGGTCCGCTGCATCCTTGGCTTCAACTCCGGCCCGCCGATGACGCCGGGCGGCTACAACCAGAACGTCCAGATCGTGCAGACGCCCGACCATGTCGTCCTGCTGAACGAGATGGTCCACAGCTCGCGCGTCGTTCCGCTCGACGGCCGCCCGCACGTGTCCGAAGACCTGCGGCAGTGGATGGGTGACTCGCGCGGGCGCTGGGAGGGCGACACGCTGGTCGTCGAGACCAGGAACTTCCTGCGCGAAACGAGCTTCCGTGCCGGCGTCACCACCGCCGACCTCCACCTGATCGAGCGTTTCACGCGCGTTTCCGACGGGATGCTCATGTACGAGGTGACGGTCGAGGATCCGAACGCGTGGGATCGGCCCTGGACCTACCGGCTGCCGATGATGAAGAACGATCAGCCGATCTTCGAGTATGCCTGCCACGAGGGGAACTACGGCCTCTACAACATCATCGCGGGCGCTCGCGAGAAGGAGAGGGAGGCGGATGCTGCGGCGGCCGGCCGTTAGGAACCCGCTGCAGCGCGGAGCGCGTCCGAGACTGCTGGCCGTCACCGCCTGCGCCGCCGCGCTGGCGTTCGCCGCCGCCGCGCCGATCGGCGCGCAGCACGGCGGGCAGGAGGAGACCTACGACTACTGGCACGTGCAGCGGCAGATGGTCCGCCACGGCCAGCAGGCGATCTTCCTGTGCAACGGGCTCTTCACGTCGAACCGGACGCTGGAGCAGGTCTTCGCGCAGGAGCTGGCGTTCTTCCGCGGCAACCATGTCGGGACCCCGGCCGGGGGCGACTATCAGGTGCATCATGACCGGCGCGCCGTCACCGTCGGCGATCCGAACGGCCTAGCTCCGGCGATGACCGCCGCGTTCCGAGAGGGCGTGGGATGCGTGATCATGGCGCCCGATCAGACGCTGGCCGACATCGATTCGCTGCCGGTTCTGGAGCTACCGCCGCCGCCCGGGGATCCGACGACGATTGCGTGGCCCGACGGCGACCTGCTGAGCGATGCGGCCATGCCGGAGCACATCGATCAGGCGGCGCTCGACGCGGCGTCGAACTGGTCGTTCGAGCGCGACACCCCTCAGCAGGTGACTCTCAGCCTGCTCGTCGTGCACCGGGGCCAGATCGTCCACGAGCGCTACGCCGACGGTGTCGACATGCAGACCCGGACGCGCACCTGGTCGACGGCGAAGAGCATCGCCTCGACGCTGATCGGGATGGGCGTTGACGACGGGATCCTCGACCTGGACGGGCCGCTCGGCTACAGCTTCTTCCCCGACGTCGCCTCGGCCGAGCATGACCCGCGCCGCGCGATCACGCTGCGCCACGTGCTGAACATGTCGAGCGGCCTGATGACGGTCGACAACAGCGGCCTGGAGTACGCCATCGGATCGGGGCTGTCGTACTGGGCGGGCGCCAGCTCGGTCAGGGGGGCGCGCAGCCGCGCGATGATTCGCGAGCCGGACACCTACTGGGACTACGAGAACTACGACACGCTGCTGGGCGTCTATGCGCTGAAGCGCGCGCTGGGTGACGAGCAGACCTACCGCGAGTTCCCGCGGCGCCGCCTGCTCGACACGATCGGGATGCGCAACACGCTCGTGAGCACCGACCGTTTCGGCGACTTCGTCCTTAGTAGCCAGGTCTACACCAACGCCCGCGACCTGGCCCGCTTCGGCCTGCTGTATCTGAACGGCGGTGTCTGGAACGGCGAGCGGCTGATCTCGGAGGCGTGGATAGACTTCGTGCGCACACCGGCGCCGGCGACGGCGCGGACCGGCAACTTCTACGGCGGCCAGTTCTGGCTGGTCCCCGACGACCGCCAGGACGAGGTGCCGGCCGATGCCTACTCGACGTCAGGCAACCGCGGTCAGTACACGGTTATCGTCCCGTCGCACGATCTGGTGATCGTCCGCCGCGGCCTCGACTGGGGGCGCCAGGGCTTCGACCGCTGGGCGATGACGCGCGAAGTCCTCAAGGCCTTCAGCCGTATGCCGTCGAACGAGTAGCGTGGTGCGCCGGCTATCCAGGCCGGCCGTACTGGTGCGCCGGCCTCCAGGCCGGCAAGGCGGCCGCCGTCCGCTACGCCCCCGCCGCCCGCCCGAGGCCGGCCAGTAGTCGACGCCGTCAACGCCGAACCGCTGTCGGCGGACTGACTGTCGCGACGCCGCTGCTTCCCTCAAGAGCATGGTCCGAGAGCCGCTTAAGCATCCGTCTCGACGGCTGGGCGACGCTGTACAGCCCATGCTCGATCCACGAGGACGACTGAAGCCACGAGGTCGTCTCCGCCGCGATACTAACCAGTTCGTCGTGCGGCAGGAGGTACCAGCGGCCGTCGGCTGGGAAGGCGAGATACAGATCCTTGCCTCGGTACTTCTTGCTGATCACCGCACGGGCCTTCAACTGCACCTTGAGCGTCGTGGAACCGTCCTTGTGGTACGCCAGGAAATCCGCCCCCTGCCAGTCGTCGTTCAGCTTGATGCAGTTGAATCCGTAGTCTGCGAGCAGCGACGCCAGCTTCTGGAAGTTGTAGATCTCCCGCTGCTTCGAGTTGAGTTCGTCGTACGTGATGCGCTTGAGTCGCATGGTCGCCGCATGATCCCGCCCTTGGTGTGCTGCCGCGGAAAATCGGAAGGGCGACGATATCTCGTGGACGGACCTTCTTCGTGGCGGGTTAGCTGGCAGGAGCCAGCTTGCGAACCCCCTCCGGCCCGCCCTCCTTTCTGGTCCGCGGATGTGGACGTCGCCTCCATTCCCCCAACCGGTGCTCCAATGGCTGATCGCCGCACCGTGAAGGCAGGCCAAGACGGTGGCGGCCGGCGTGCCGCTATCCGACCTGCTGCGGCACTCCATGGCGCGGACGCGCACATGGACCGCGCCGGCGGTTGCCGTCGAGCGTGAGCGCACCGTGCAGGTTGCGCGCATCGGCAACAACCTGAACCAGGTCGCGCGCTGGGCGAACGCCTACGCCCCAGCAGTCGATTTCATCGCCCACCTGGTCGCCATCGAGCGGGCGCTCTTGGCGTTGGCCGCGTTGGGCCGGAGGATCCCGATGCACGTCAAGTCCCGGTAGCCGCCCAGTGCTAGATATCGTATCTGTTGACAACAGGACCGTTATTTCATATAATATATCAGTTTTGTTATCTACTATGGAGGTGAGTATGAAATTGGCCACTGGCCGCTGGGTGAGCGGCGACGACTTCTTCGATCGCGAGTCCGAGTTGCAGGTTCTGGATGCGCGGGTTCGCGCCGGCAACCACACACTGTTGACCGGCCAGCGCCGCATGGGAAAGACCAGCGTCGCTCGAGAGCTTGGGCGACGGCTCGAGGCCCAGGGATGGGTCTTCCTCTTCACCGATGTCGAGGGCGCGACCTGCGCAGAGGATGTGATCGCCGACATCGCAGAGGCGGTGCATCCGGTCCGACCTGTCGCGGCGCGCTTCGCAACCGCGATGCAACGCTGGTTCACGGAGAACGTCGAGGAGGTTGGCGCACTCGACTTTCGCATCAGGATTCGCGCCGGTCTGAGCGCCGGCAACTGGCGTCACTACGGTGAGCGGCTCATCGGCGACTGTGCCCGGCACGACCAGCCGGTCCTCCTCGTCATCGACGAACTGCCGATATTCCTCAAGCGCATGCTCGGTCAGGACAACGGCGCCCAGCGGGTCGACGAGTTCCTGAGTTGGCTGCGCGGTGTCGTTCAGGGGCTTGGCACCGATTCCCTGGTCCTCATCGTTTCCGGCAGCATCGGGCTCAAACCCCTGGTGCAACGGCTCGGCATCCCGGACCGCATCAACCATCTCGATCCCTTGCGCCTGGGACCCTGGGACCGTCACGCCAGTGTCACGTGTTTCGAACGTCTGGCGGAAAGTCACGAATTGCCTGTAGAGCATGGTGTGGCAGAGGCCGTGTACGACGCGCTCGGGACCGGCATCCCCCACCATGTGCAGTCCTTCTTCGCACGGTTACGGGAGTTCGCCTTCATGCACGGACGGGACGGAGTGACGGTGGAAGACGTCGACACGGTCTATCGCACAGCCCTTCTCGGACCTTCAGGGCAGAACGATCTCGTGCACTACGAGACACGTCTCAGGGAGGCGCTCGAAGACGAAAGCTACACAATCGCCATGGAGGTCCTCGCTGAAGCAGCCATCCAGGAGCGGTTCACAGCGTCGGCACGGCGCTGCCTCGAACAGTTTTGTACGCACCGGTCGTCGACGATGCACCAGGTCGCATCGCGGACGTCCTCGAAGTCCTGATGCACGACGGCTATCTCAAGGACGGCGACGACGGGTTCCGGTTCCCATCACGGCTGCTGAAGGACTGGTGGTCGGCACGCTTCCGTGACCACCATACCCCCCTTGAGGAGCGCCGGGGCGACCATGACTGAGGTGGCTCCGATGAACGACACATTCGATCGGCCGATCCGCAAGTTCAATCCGGGCACGTTCCAGTCGGACGACGAGGTGGTCAGGCAGTTCGTCGTCAGGCAGCAGGAGCTCGACCTCGTGCTGGAGGTCATACGCAGCAACATCGATTCGCCGTCGTGCCAGCACGTGTTGATCGTCGCGCCGCGCGGCCGGGGAAAGACCATGCTGCTGGCCCGCGTCGGCGCGGAGTTGCGGACCGATAACGCACTCTCCGAGCGTCTGTTTCACGTGCGGTTCATGGAGGAGAGCCAGGAGATCGCCACATTGGCCGACTTCTGGCTCGAAGCGCTGTTTCACCTCGCCCACGCGACAGCGAGCGTCAATCCGGAGTTTTCCCGGGAGCTCCTAGCAACGCACGCCGATCTGATCGCTCGGTGGCGTGACTCCAATATTGAGGGGCATGCGCGCGCGGCCGTCCTGGAGGCGGCGGATCGGCTGGGCCAGAGGCTTGTCCTGATGGTCGAGAACCTGCAAGCCCTGTGCGGCGATGTCGACGAGGATTTCGGCTGGCGGCTTCGCCAGACGCTGCAGTCGGAACCTAAAGTCATGCTGCTCGCCACCGCGACCAGTCGGTTCAAGGGGCTGGATGACGCGGAGCAGCCGTTCTTCGAGCTGTTCCGCATCGTCGATCTGGAACCGCTGGATATCGATGCGTGCCGGCGTCTCTGGAACATGGTCAGCGGCGACGAGCAGACGAATCGCCAGATCACGCCGCTCCGGATTCTGACCGGCGGAAGCCCCCGCCTGCTGATCATCGTCGCCTCCTTTGCACGGCACCGGTCACTGCGCCAGCTCTTGGACGAACTGGTGACGCTGGTCGATGACCACACGGAGTATTTCCGCAGCCATCTGGAGGCCCTTGCCAAGACCGAGCGCCGCGTCTATCTCGCGGTGATCGACCTCTGGCAACCGTCGAGCGCCCAGGAGATCGCCGCGCGAGCTCGCATGGACGTTCGTACCGTATCGGCGCTGATCGCGCGGCTGGTCACCCGGGGCGCAATTCTCGTGGAAGGGACGGGCAGGAAGCGGAAGTACGCCGCCGCGGAACGTCTCTACAGCATCTATTACAAGCTGCGACGCGAACGCGACGAGGCCGGGCTGGTACGCAACCTGATCCAGTTCATGACGGTGTTCTACCACGGCGACGAACTGGCCGAGATGGTTGGCGCGTGGCGCCAGGAGGCGGCACAATCGCCGGCTATTCGCGAGGGACTCGAGCGGGCGCTGGCCGACCGCGACGCCCCGGAGCTCCAGGTGGAGGTTGCCCAGGCGCTGCTCAACAAGGGCGTCGCGCACGGCCAGCGGGACGAGTCCGACGCCGCGCTGGCCGCCTACGACGATCTGGTTGCGCGTTATGGCGCTGGCGCTGCACCGGAACTCCAGGTGCAGGTTGCCAAGGCGTTGCTCAACAAGGGCATCACGCACGGCCAGCGGGACGAGTCCAAAGCGGAGCTGGCCGCCTACGACGATCTGGTTGCGCGTTATGGTGGCAGCGACGCCCCGGAACTCCAGTTGCGGGTTGCCAAGGCGCTGCTCAACAAGGGCGTCACGCACGGCCAGCGCGACGAATCCGAGGCTGAGCTGGCCGCCTACGATGATCTAGTTGGGCGCTATGGCGGCAGCGATACCCCAGAACTCCAGTTGCGGGTTGCCAAGGCGCTGCTCTTCAAGGGCGTCGCGCACAGCCAGCGGGACGAGTCCGAGGCTGCGCTGGCCGCCTACGACGATCTGGTTGCGCGTTTTGGCGCCGGTGACGCTGCGGAGCTCCGGGTTCAGGTTGCCAAGGCGCTGCTCTTCAAGGGGGAGCTGCAAATCGAGATCGGCCGCGCGGAAGAAGCCCTTCATACCAGCGACGAATTCGATCATCGGTTCGGTGCGGTTGGTGACAATGAACCTGAAGCGGCCGCGTTTTTCCGGTGGCGGGCAAAGTGGATCAGAACGCACGCGCTGCTCGTTCAAAAGGAACTCCCGGCGGCCCTGAGCGTGTTTCAGTCGGTGTGCGCCATGTTCGTCGTCGGCAACGAAACGATGCTGCGTGAGATGCTGGCGCGTGTGCCCATCTTGATCGCCGCCGGTGCGCCGGAGCGTGACCTCGTCAAGATCCTGGCGGCGGACAGCAGGACGGCCGACGCGTTGGCGCCGCTCGTCGTCGCCCTTCGCCAGCTTGCGGGCGATTCGGTTCGTGCACCGGCTGAGGTACTTGCGGTCGCTGCTGATGTCCGCGATCGTATTGAAGAGGCGAAACAGCGTGGGGCTGGTCGAGGGGCCCGCAGGGGCGGCGGCTGAACCCGTCGACGATTTGCCAAAGCGTCGCCAGTTGGCGCCCTATGGGGCCGCGCTAAGAACCCGTGCGCCGCCCGAGGCGGGTGACGATATCGAACTCCTGCTTCGTGACCGGTTGCACCGACAGCCGGCTTCCCTTGCGGGTCACCATCATCGTCTCGAGCCCCTTCGTCGCCTTCAGCGTGGCGAGCGGCACGGTATCGGCGAACCGTTCCCGGAACTCGATATCCACCATGTACCAGACCGGCTTCTCCGGCGTGCTGCGCGCGTCGAAGTAGTGGTGGCCCTGCTTCCAGGCATAGTGGTCCGGGTAGCCGGTGCGGCAGATCTCCGCCAGTCCGGTCACGCCCGACGGCTCGGCGTTCGACGCGTAAAAGAGCACGCCGTCGCCCACCTGCATCTCGTCCCGCATGAAGTTGCGCCCCTGGAAGTTCCGCACTCCCTCCCACGACGTGGTTCCGTCCCGCTCCAGGTCGCCGATCGAGTACGCCGCCGGCTCGCACTTCATCAGCCAGTAGCGTCGTGGCATGGCGGTAGGATAGCAGCCGCGCGGAATCGTTGGCGCCCAGCAAGGCCGGCGCGGATCAGTCGGCGGTCAGGACGAGACGGAAGCCGATGAAGGGGCGGCGGGCGCCCGGATCGGTGCCGCCGCGCGTGGCGGTGCGGGTATTGGCGGGGGGATCGGTGAACGCGCCGCCGCGCATGATGTAGAGGGCGTCCGCCGCAGGGTCCGACGCGTCATCGGTCTCGGTGTAGGGGTACGGCTGGTAGGGGCTGCGGGTCAGCTCCCAGACGTTGCCCGCCATATCGCGGAGGCCGTGGGCGCAGTCGGGGCAGGGCAGTGCGCCGGCGGCAACCGTTGCCCCGTTGCCGCGGCTGTCGTTGGCGGCGCCGCCACGCGGTTCGTTCCCCCATGGGAAGATCCGGCCGTCGTCGCCGCGCGCGGCCTTCTCCCACTGCGCCTCGGTCGGCAGCGTGATCTGCCAGCCGGCGGCGAGGTGCTCCCGGATGAAGTCCGGCGTCCCGGACCAGCCGTGGAGCGTCGTCTCAAGCCAGCGCGCGTAGGCGAGCGCATCGGGCCACGAGACGTTCGCCACCGGATGATCCGGTTCGCCGCCGAGCGCATCGTCCGCGACGCTCGCGCCGGTCGCCGTGGCATACGCCAGGAACTGTGCGACGGTCACCTCCGTGCGACCGATGTAGAAGGCAGGCAGGTCGACCGTCCCCTGGGCATCCGAGGGCGACCACCGTTCGTTCTCGTACGCCTGCGGATCGACCGCCGGGTCGCTCCCCATCATGAACGGCCCCGCCGGGATCTCGACGAAGCCGAGCAGGGGATCATCTGGCAGGAACCAGGCGTCCGCCCGATAGCCGTCCAGCGACCCCGGCAACTCCGGCGCAGCACCGGGCGCTGGGGCCTGGCATGCCACCCCGCCGGCCACGAGCAACGCGAGTGCCACGACGCTCTGGCGGCGCCGGGGCGCGTCGCCGCCCACGGGCCTGGACGCCGGGCGCACGCTACCGCGCCTCCCCGCAGGCAAAGGTCCAGTTGTGATCGCAGGCGCGGACGTAGAGTTCCGGTTCGGGCATCTCCATCAGGTTCGCGCCGCCTTCGCGCAGCAGGAGACGCAGGTCGAGCGTCTTCGGTGGCCCGCGGTGCTGGCTGCCGCGATCCAGCAGGTTGAGGCAGGCCGGCTGAAAGCGGAGTTCGCAGGCGCGGCCGAAGTAGCCCAGCGCCAGGTCGGGGTCGGCCGGCACGATCGCGCCATCGGCGTAGTGCCGTCCCAGTTCGTTGCATGCCCAGGCGGAAGCGTCGGCGCAGTACGACGCCTCGATCTGCACCAGGCGTTCGCACGCCTGCGGGCGCCCCTCGGCGCACGCCTGCTCCCAGAACGGCACGCTATCGCCGGGGTGACGTCCGTCCGTCGCGCCGAGCGCGATCATCGCAAGGAAGAAGGCGATCCAGACCGCCATCTGGGTCAGGTTCGCGCCGGGCCGGGCGAGCCATCCGGCGGCGGTCCTGAATGGCGCGCGCGATCCGATCCGCGCCACGAGTACGTCGATCCGCCGCACGCCGAGGTTGAGCAGCGGCACGCCGAGCAGCTTGTCGTAGAACGTGGGGACGCCTAACGCGCCGAGCAGAGCGTACAGCCCGAAGACGCAGCCGCCGTACAGGACGCCGAAGATGGTCTTGCCGATCGGAGTGCGGGGCGAGGTCGACGGATCGGTCACCAGCAGATGGAGACCGAGAAACACCGCGGTCGGGATCTCCGAGTCGATGAAGTAGGGCACGCCGGTCATCGCCGACCAGAGGGCGCTCAGTCCGAACAGCACGATCGCGGCCGAGGCCGCTACCAGCGTGATCGAAAAGGCGTACATCACCACCAGGCCGGCGAGGAAGAGGAACAGGTAGATGCCTGGCGCGAGCGTCAGCGTGGTCGCGATCTCCTCGCCCCAGGTGATGGGCGTGGCGCCGGCCGTTATCAGCGCGACGGACAACAGGCCGAGGGAGAACGCCGACGGATTGAATATGTGAACCTGCCGTCCCTCCCGCTCCCACCGGACGAACGCCTTGCCGAGGAATCCGACCGCGATCATCAGGAACTGGAGGGCAAACCAGTCGTCGCGGAACCAGAGAAAGAGGTTCGTCGAAAAGATGATGGGGAAGGGTCCGAAACCGAGCACGTACCGCTCGCCGCGCGACCAGGCGAGCAGCATGTCGAACCCGTAGGCGAACAGCAGCTGTCCCACCAGCAGCCACGCGTGGTCATAGACCGGTCCCCAGTAGTAGCCCCAGTAAAGAAAGACGGAGAGCTGCACCGCCGCCTGCACGTAGTGTTGCGGCCGGAGCGATGTCACCAGTCCGGGCGGATGCGGTCCGGGGATGCCTGCGTCCGGCCCGCCGTCCGGTTCTGCCGCACCGGCGGCGAGCCGGCGCAGCCGCAACGCGAGGATCCCCTGCCAGGCGAGCAGCAGCCCCGCCGCCCCGGCGAACGATGCCGCGAGCAGCGGCTGCTCCCGGATGCGCGGGACGAACGACAGCGCGGCGAGGGCCAGGGTCAGGAAGAGCGGGACGCCGAAGCCGCCGGTGCGCGGAGCGATCGTTGTGCTGGCGGGCGCCTGTTGCCGGCGTTTGCGACGGCTCGCGCGGGGCATGGGTCAGGTAGAATAAACGACCGGATGGACCTGAACACGACGGTCACCATTCTGACCGTCGCGTCGATCGTGATGGTTGCCGTCGGAACCCTTGCCTCCGTGCTCTGGTTCTTCTTCCGGCTGGATCGCGAGCAGGAGAAGCGCGAACAGAAGGATCGCTGAGGCTCCGGGCGTCGGCGGCCTCCTATTGCGGATCGGATATCCGTTCGAACTTCTGGATCCTCTGACCGACGTTCACCTCGGTCGTATAGAGGTTTCCCCGTGAGTCGATGGCGAGGTTGTGCAGGCGGTAGAACTGGCCGGCATACTTCCCGAGCCGTCCGAACCGCCCCGCGACCTCGAGCGTCTCCCGTTCCAGTATCCAGACGACGTTGTTCGTTCCGTCCGGCACGAACAGCCAGCGCTGCGCCGGGTCGATCGACAGCGTTACGCCGCTCGCCGATCCGCTGCCGAGCGTTTCCGGCCGGATGAACGCCTCTCGGACGAAGGTCCCGTCCTTCTGGAACACCTGGATCCGGTTGTTCGTCCGGTCCGCAACGTACACCAGGCCGTCGTTCGCCAGCGCGATGCCGTGGACCGGACTCCGGAAGTGGCGGATCGGCTCGGCGTCCGGGTCGTACGCCGGCAGTTCCATATCGTCCGGCCGCTCGCCGTACGCGCCCCAGTGCCGCTGGTAGGCGCCGGTCGTCGCATCGAACACGACGACGCGCCGGTTGCCGTAGCCGTCGGCGACGTACACCTCGTTGGTGCCGGGATCGACCCGGATCTCGGCCGGGCGTCCGAGGTTCTCCGTGTCGTTGCTCCCGCCGCTCCGGCCGTACCGGCCGATCTGCAGGACGAACTCGCCGTCCTGGGTGAACTTCAGGATGTGGGCGTCGTCCGCCGCGTTCCCGCCAATCCAGACGTAACCCTCGTGGTCGATGTGGATGCCATGCTCATTCTCGGGCCACTCGTAGCCGGCGCCCTCACCGCCCCACGAGCGGAGCACCGTGCCGTCCGGTGCGAACTCGATCACCGGCGGCGCCGGCACGCAGCACATTCCTTCCTCGCCGCGCTGGCGCGCGTCGAGCGTCCGCGGCCGGTGCACCAGCCAGACATGGTCTTCCTCGTCGACCGCCACGCCCGCCGCCTGTCCCAGGATCCAGTTGTCGGGCAGTTCCGCCGGCCAGAACGGATCCACCCGGAAACGGGGCACGCCGGTTTCCGCCGCCGGCGCGCCGTCCGCGCCGGCGGACGAACCCGGGGAGGCACCCTCCGCAGGGGCATTGCCGGACGGGCCGGCACCCTCGTCCATCGCCGGCCCGCCGCCGCCGCCGCCGCAGCCGATTGCGAGGATCACCAGCGCCGCGCCGAACGTCGTTCTTCTCATGAAACGCACGATACACTAGCGACAGGATGGCCGCCGCCCGCACCGAGTTGCCGGCGGGGACGCCGGCGGACCTGGAGACACCATGACAAGACTGCTGACCGCCTCGCTGGCCATTGTCCTTGCGGCCGCCTTCGCGCCCCGCGCCGAGGCGCAGCTCGCCGCGCCGAACGAGGACGGGATCACCTTCGGCCATGTCCACCTGAATGTTTCCGACATCGAGGTCCACAAGAAGCTGTGGGTCGACTGGTTCGGCGGCACCGTCGTGCAGAAGGGACCGCTCACCGCGATCCGCCTGCCGAACTTCCTGGTCGCCCTGTCCGAGCGCGAGCCGACCGGCCCGACGCAGGGCTCGGTCATGAATCACTTCGGCTTCAAGGTGCGCAACACCGCCGAGTTCGTCGAGCGCTGGACCGCCGCCGGCATGGAGGCGGGGCAGATGTTCACCGGCGCGGAGGGGATGCCGAACGCCTACGTCATGGCGCCCGACGGCGTCTGGGTGGAACTGCAGGAAGATCCGTCGCTGCATGTCCCGATCGCCGGCTACCACATCCACTTCTGGACGCCGGAGCACGAGGAGCTGCTCGACTGGTACGCAAGGGTCTTCAATCTCCGGATCCGCCCGCGCGGGCGGATTCAGACCACGACCGACGTGCCGGGCATGAACATGAGTTTCGCGACATCGGACGAGCCGACGGAGCCGACCCGCGGCCGCGCGCTCGATCACATCGGCTTCGAGGTGGACAACCTCGAGGCGTTCTGCGAGAAGCTGGCGGCGATGGGAATCGAGTTCGACGTCGAGTACCGCGAGGTCGAGAGCGTCGAGCTGAGGATCGCGTTCCTGACCGACCCGGCCGGAACCTACATCGAGCTGACCGAAGGCTACGACGAGTACTGATCGCGGCCGCGCTCCAGGCCCGCCACGTCGGCGGTCCAGCGATCGTCGAATCGGGTCCAGTGGCGTTCGTCGGGGTCGTCGGAGTGGCTCACCGGCAGCTCGATGATCTCGGGCGGCGGCGACATGTGGTTGGCAATCGCGTACACCGTCGCCGCGGGCACCACCTTGTCGCGCCGCCCGACACCGACGATGGACCGGCAGCCGACCCGATCCGCGACGTTCACCGTGTCGAAGTACGACAGTGTCTCCATCACCGCGTCCTCGTGTGAGGTGTGCCGCTCCAGGTACTCGTTGATCTCCTGCCCCGATCCTTCCTTCACCAGGCGCCGCCGTCCGGACGCCCAGCCGAACGTCGGTACCGCCACCGCCAGGAAGTCGGCCATCTGCGACACCGCCTGCGCCATCAGGGCCAGCGCGCCGGCGAAGCTCCGCCCGTGGAAGACGACGCCACCGCTGCCGCACCCGAGGAGCCGCGCCACCTCGGCGGCGCGGACGTAGTCGCATACGGCGCCGCGGAGAATCGAGCGGCGCGGATCGGTCAACCCGGTCAGGACGTACCCCTCGGCGTGGACGTCGCACGCCCTGCGTGACAGGCCGAAGCCCCGGACGTCGAAGCAGAAGAGGTCGGCGTTGCACGAGACCGTGTGCCGCGCCTCGAGCACCGGGTTGCACCGCGAGTTGTATCCGTGGGTGGTGATCACGACGGGTCGGGCGGGGGATGCCGGTCTGCTGACCGGCGCGCCGGTCAGCAGAAAGCCCTGGATGTCGCAGTCGCTCAGGGAAGCAAACTTCACCGGCGCGATCCGCGCTCCTTCCGGTGACGTCACCGCGACACCGAGCCTCGGGTTGGGCGGCGTTCTGGCCAGCTCCTTCAGCGTTTCCCGCCAGAACCGGCGGAAATCCCGCGGCCGCGTGATCGGCGGTCGCGTCTCGCGCACCGCGTCCGCCGCTGCTGCGGGCGCGGGAGTTGTAGAGTCGTAGTCAACCATGCCGAAGTTGGCGGCGCCCGATCTGCGCAACGAGTGTACCGCGTTCCTTCGCGCCGAATCCCGCTGGCTCGACACCGCCCGCGAAGCCGACTGGGACCGCCTCGCAGCCCTGGCCGAGGAACAGACCTTCGAGGCGGGCGACATCGTGACGCAGCAGTTCGCGCCCGCGACGTCGTTCTACTTCCTGGTCGACGGCGCCATCCGCTACCAGATCCGGCTGGAGGAGGGGAACGAGGATCTCGATGTCGGTAGTCGCGACATCCCCTGGACCGCCATCGGCTGGTCCGGCTTCCTGAGGCCGCGCCGCTACGCCACCACCGTCGTCGCGACCCGCGCCACCCGCACGCTTCGCTTCGAGTGCGCCGTCCTGGAGGGGCTCTTCAGCGACAGCCCGCACACCGGGAGCGTCATGCTCGAAGTGATCCTCCGCCAGTGCTACGCCCGACTGGCGGAAGTGCGGGCCCTCGTCACGGCGTACTCGCAGACCCCCACCAACTTCGCCCGCGCGCTCCAGGACGAGGGGGAAGAGGAAACGTACAACCGCGCGCCGCCTCCTCTGGCTCGCCTCGACGCACCTCCGCGCCGCCCGCGCGCTCTTCATCTCGCGCCGCTTCGAAAAGGAAAAGCTGGCGGTAGGGAATCTGATCGAGCAGAGCTGCACGCAATTGAGCGTCCACTCGCCGCTGCACGAGCTGCCGCACCTGCTCGGCAGCCCGCTCACGGTGGGCGAGGCGTTCGAGATCCTCGGGAAGTTGGCGCGGAGCGACGACGCGCTCGAACGGAACCTCGCCCGCCTCTGCCAGGAGATGCTGCGGGACGTCAGGCGCGAGCACGAATTCTTTCAGGCGCTTCGCAACGTGTACGACGCCGTCGTCAGGGCGCCCTCCATGATGCCGCCCGCCGACGTCCGCAAGCTCTGCGCGCGCGGCTTCCAGACGGCGTTCCGCCAGGTGCGCTGCGTCCTGGCCGGCGAGGAGCACCTGCCGTCCGAGCCGGGGCAGATCTTCATCTTCAACCACCTGAAGAACCACGAGCACAACACGCTGCCGAACAACTTCCAGTTGACGCTCGACTCGCACTTCGTCAGCGCGATGGTCCTCGACCGGAAGTACGGCGACGGCGGCATCCGCGTCGTCCGGCACAGCCGGGGCACGGAGTACGGCCATCAGGACTACTACGACCGCCTGGGACATATCGCTGTCTATACGCACGAGTCGGATCGCCTCGACGAGACCCTCGAGCAGCGCCACCACCGCCGGTCGCAGTTCTACGAGACCGCCGCCCGGCACCTCCGTGCCGGCACCAACCTGATCCCGAGTCCCGAAGGGACCAGCTACTGGACCGAGGATTCCCCCGGCCCCTTCAAGCCGGGCGCTTTCCGTCTCGCCGCCAGCCTCGATCCCGAGCCGTGGATCGTTCCAGTCGCGGTCGCCCACTTCGATCGGCGTGTCCATTCGACGGTCTGCGCCGCCGTGATCAAGCCGCCGTTCAGGGTGTCCGAAGTCCTGTCAGACCCGACCGACCGGGAGCAGTTGCGGGCTTTCCTGATCGAGCTGCGCGAGACCTACCGCCGCTACGTCAAGGAGGCCCGGCGGCTTGCCGACGTTGCGGCGAGAGCAGGATCCTGAGGCCGGGTGTCCGCTGCGTCGCAGGCTCCGGAGAATGGCATAATGCCAGCGACCCCGCACAGTGAGAATGAAGACTAGTGTCACGCTGACCGCCGCCGTCGCGCCGGGCGTTCTCGCCGTTGGGCTGGCGCTGCTGGTCGCGAGCGGAATCGTCCTGGCCGCCTGGCCCGACGCCGTGCTTCTCTACGTGCTGAATGTCCTCGCCCACCCGGCGGTGGGCCTCTGCTGGGGGGCGGCGGGGGCGATTTGGGTGGTGCGCTGCTGGAGGGCGCCGGCAGGCTCAGCGGCGGGGGTGGCGATTGGACCGCTGCTTGCGGCTGGCATCGCCGCCAGCGTTGCGGGGTTCCTGTTGGGCGCCGGCGTCGTGGTGACGGGGGCGACGCGGCCCTGGTCCTGGCTCCTCTCGCTCCATGTGGCGGCGTCGTCCGCCGGCGCGTTGCTCATCGGCATCCACGTCTGGCGGGCGGTGGGAGGCGATCCGATCCGCCGCTGGGCGATCCGGGGCGCGATCGCGGCCCTGGCGGTGGCGGGGGCTCTGACGCCGGTGCTGCGCGACCGGCACGACGCCGATTGGCGCGCGGCGTATGTCATCGAGAACCCGCCGCTCCCGCCCGCGTCGATGGAAGACGAGGGGGCGGGCGCCGACTCCCCGTTCTTCCCCTCGTCGGCCCGGAGCAACACGGGCGATCTGATTCCGTCCGACTTCTTCCTGACCAGCGAGGTGTGCGGCCGGTGCCATCGCGACATCTACGATCAGTGGAACGAATCGGCCCACCACTTCGCCTCGTTCAACAACCAGTGGTATCGCCGCTCGATCGAATACATGCAGGATGTCGTCGGCACCCAGCCGTCGAAGTGGTGCGCCGGCTGCCACGACCACGCGATGTTCTTCAACGGCCGGTTCGAACGGCCGGCGCGCGAGCAGATCGACACGACGGAGGCGCAGGCGGGGCTCGGCTGCACGTCGTGCCATTCCATCGTCCATGTCGGCGGGACGATGGGGCAGGGCGACTTCGTCATCGAGTACCCCGCGCTGCATGACCTCGCGGCGAGCGAGCTGCCGCCGATACGGTGGGCGCATGACCTCGTGACGGAGCTCGCGCCGGAACCGCACCGCCGGACATTCCTCAAGCCGTTCCATACCGACCAGCAGGCCGACTTCTGCTCGTCGTGCCACAAGGTGCACCTCGACGTGCCGGTGAACGACTATCGCTGGATCCGCGGTTTCAACGAGTACGACAACTGGCAGGCTTCCGGCGTGTCGGGGCAGGGCGCGCGCTCGTTCTACTACCCGGAGACGCCGCAGACCTGCAACAGTTGCCACATGCCGCTCGTCCCGTCGGACGATCCGGCGGCGGACAACGGGTTCGTCCGGTCGCACCGCTTCCCGGGCGCGAACACCGCGCTGCCCTTCGTCAACGGTCACGACGAGCAGTTGCGCATCGTGCAGGAGTTCCTCCGCGCGGGGCAGGTGACGGTCGACGTCTTCGGTATCGCGCGGGTCGACGAGCCGGCCGCACCGCCGGCCCCGCCCGGGCGCGCCGCCGAGCCTACGCTGGCGAGTACGTTCGCGGTGGGTGAGGAGTCGGCCGGCTTCGGTGCCCGGATGGGCGTTGCCGTGCCGGAGGCGGAGGTGACGGCACCGCTCGACGGCCGGCCGGTCGGCGTCCGGCGCGGCGAGTCGGTCCGGGTGGAGGTAGTGGTCCGCACCCGCAAGGTGGGCCATTTCTTCCCGGGTGGCACCGTCGACGCGTTCGATGTCTGGGTGGAGTTCGAGGCGGTGGACGACACCGGCCGCGTCCTCCTGCACAGCGGTGCGGCGGCCGACGGCGGAAGCGGTCCGGTTGACCCGTCGGCGCATTTCTACCGCAGTCTGCAGCTTGACGGCCACGGCAATCCCATCAACAAGCGGAACGCCTGGATGACCCGTTCGGTGGCCTACGTCCGGTTGATTCCGCCCGGCGCCGCCGACACCATTCACTACCGGCTCCAGATTCCGCCGGATGCCGGAGAACGCATCCACCTGCGGACCAAGGTGAACTATCGGAAGTTCGCCTGGTACAACACGCAGTGGGCCTACGCCGGCGTGCGTGACCCAAACGCGCCTCCACCGGCGGCGGATCATGACGACGCCGAGTGGTCCTTCACCGGCGATACGTCCAATGTGTCAGGAGGGACAAAGGCCATCCCCGACATTCCGACGACGGTGATGGCGGAGGCGGAGGCGACGGTCGAGGTAGTGGACGCCGATATGCCGCTGCCGGAGACACTGGCGGGGGATGCGGCGTCGGGAGCGTCCGACGCGTCCGGCACGTCCGGGGCGCCGCCGCCTGGAGACCTCTTGCGCGGGCGATGGAACGACTACGGCATCGGTCTGCTGCTGCAGGGCGACCTGCGAGGCGCGGAGGGGGCGTTCCGCGAGGTGATGGCGGTCGCGCCGGAGTGGGGCGAAGGGCCGTTCAACCTGGCGCGCGTCCACCTCGAAGAAGGCGAGGTGGAACTGGCCCTCCCGTTGCTCGACGAGGCGATGCGGCTCGGTATCGCGCCGGCGCGGACCGGCTACTTCCGCGGCGTTGCGCTGCGGGCGCTCGGCCAGTACGACGAGGCGCTCGCCGCATTCGAGGAGGCGCGCGTCGTCTACCCGCGCGACCGTGTCGTCCTGAACGAGATCGGCCGCCTGCATTTCCTCGAACGGCGCTACGACGAGGCGGTGTCGACGCTGGAAGCGGTGCTCCGCATCGACCCGGAGGATCTGCAGGCGCACTACACGATGATGCTCGCCCACCGGGGCGCGCAGCGGATGGACGAGGCGGCGGAGGCGCAGGCGCGCTACGAACGCTTCACCGCCGACGAGTCGTCCCAGGCGATCACCGGCCCCTTCCGCCGCGCCTCCCCCGAGGACAACAACGAGCGCCAGACGATCCACGAGCACTGACCTGGTTCCGGGCCGGTTGATATGATCGCTCCGCGTTGAAACTACGACTGACAGGTGCGGGCAGCGCCGGTGTCGCGGCGGCGGCGGTCTGGCTCGCGCTCTCGCCGTTGACGGCCGCGCAGTCGGTCACGTTCAGCGACGCCACCGGCGCCGCCGGCATCGACTTCACGCATACCACCGGCGCGTTCGGCGAGAAGTACCTCCCCGAGACTCTCGGCAGCGGGGCCGTCTGGATCGATGCCGACGGCGACGGCTGGCAGGATCTCTTCCTGGTGAACTCGAGCAACTGGCCGGGACAGGGCACGGCTACGCCGTCCGCCTTCTACCGCAACGACGCCGACGGCACATTTTCCGACGTGACCGCCGCGGCGGGCCTGGACGAGCCGATCTACGGCATCGGCGGGGCGGCGGCCGACTACGACAACGACGGGGACGTCGATCTGTATGTCACTGCCCTCGGCACGAACCGCCTCTACCGCAACCGGGGCGACGGCACGTTCGAAGACGCGACTGCAGTGGCGGGCGTCGGCGATCCCGGGTTCTCGACGAGCGCGATCTGGTGGGACTACGACGCCGACGGCGAAACCGATCTGTTCGTCGCCAATTACGTCGAGTGGTCGGTCGAGACGGATCTCTTCTGCACGCTCGACGGCTCGACGAAGTCGTACTGCACGCCCGAGTCGTACACCGGCCAGTCCGGGACGCTTTACCGGAACCGGGGCGACGGGACGTTCGAGGATGTAACCGCCGCGGCGGGTGTGTCGACGCCGACGTCCAAGGGGCTCGGTGTTGCGATGCTCGACGCCGACGCCGACGGCTGGATGGACCTGTTCGTCGCCAACGACACCGAGCCGGATCAACTGTTCCGCAACCGGGGGGACGGCACCTTCGAGGACATCGGCGTCGTCGCCGGCGTCGCTTATAGTGAGACGGGGGTGGCGCGTGCCGGCATGGGTGTGGACGCCGCCGACTACGACGACTCGGGCCTTCCCAGCCTCGTGGTCGGCCACTTCTCGAACGAGATGATGGCACTGTTCCATAACGAGGGTGGGCTGTTCCTCGACGAGGCGCCCCGCTCCGCGCTCGGCCGCGCGACGCTCCTGACGCTCACCTTCGGCTGCTTCTTCTTCGACGCCGATCTCGACGGCCGGTTGGACATCTTCGCCGCGAACGGCCATGTTGCCGACGATGTCGAGCGACTGCAGTCGCGCGTCACGCATGCCCAGGCGCCTCAACTGTTCCACAACACCGGCGGCGGGCGCTTCGCGGAGGTGACGGACGGTGGCGACGCGCTGGCGGCGCCGGTGGTGGGGCGGGGCGCGGCGTACGCCGACTACGATCGCGACGGCGATCTGGACATCATCGTCACTGTAAGCGGCGGTCCCGCCCGGCTGCTCCGGAACGATCTGGACGGTGCGGCGAACCTCATCCGCCTGACGTTGCGCGGGACCGGCGCCAACCGGAGCGGCATCGGGGCGCGCGTGGAAGTGACCGTGGGCGGCGAGACGCGGCAGCGCGTCGTGAAGTCGGGCTCGAGCTACGCGTCGCAGAGCGAGCTGCCGATCACCGTCGGCCTCGGCACGGCTGCCCGTGCCGACGGAGTCCGTGTCGTCTGGCCGGGCGGCGCAGTGGATGATGTCAGTGCGATCGAGGCGAATCGGGAGGTCGTGATCGCGCAGGGAACGGGCATCGTGGAAACCCTCCCGATCGGGAGGAGGAACTAGTGACCGGATCGGCACTACCATCGTTCATCACACCGCCGGAATCGGGTGTGGGCCGCGGTCTGCGTCTCGCGGCGCTGTTCGTCGCGGCGCTCGCGGCGGGGCATGTGATTGCCTGGTGGCATCTCGGTGCGGGCGGGTCCGGCGGAGTCTCGCCCGAGTACCAGGAGACGGTGCGCGTCTTTTATCGCGCGCTCGCGTCGCTCGAAGTCGGACTGCTCGACGAGGCGCGCGACGGCTTTGCCGAAGCGGCCGCGCTCGCGCCGGAGGAGCCGGCGATTCAGGCGAACCTCGCGGTGGCCGAGACGGTGATGGGAAACGACGCCGGCGCGACCGCCGCGCTCGGCGCTGCGGCGGGACTCGCGCCCGACAGTGCCGAGATCGCCTACCTGCAGGGACAGCTTGCCAGCTTCGCCGGACTTGCCGACGAAGCGCTGACGCACTACCGGCGCGCGGCCGAGCTGGACGCCGGCCACCTGCGTGCCCGCTTCGCCCTGGCGCAGGCACTGGAGCGCTCGGGCGATGCGGCGGTGCTGGCCGAGGCCCGGACGTGGTTGGAAGAAGTGGTGGACGGCCGCCCGGACAACCTTGCCCTGCTGCTCGAGCGGGCCCGCTGGGCGGCGGCGGCGGACGACGCGCCGGTGCTGGCCGACACCCTCGCACGCCTGCGGGCGGCAAGCGGCGCCTGGCCGGCGCTCGCGGTCACGCAGCTCGACGGGCTCGCGGCCGCGACCGGTGGGGGCGATCTGGCGCGGGCGGCGACCTTCGCGCAACTGCTCCGCAACGTGCTGGTCCGCACCGCCACCTTCCGCGAGGACCTCGCGCTGGTGAGTGTCAGCGCGGCGCAGATCGCCGAGCCGTTCGACCGGTTCCTGACCCTGCCGTCGCCGTCGCAGGATGCGTCGCCGCCCGACCGGACGCTCGTCTACGTCCAGGAACCGATCGCGGGAACGGAGGACGCCGCTGCCGCGTTGACGGTCGTTCCGCCGTCGAATGACCGCTCCGCGGCGATCTTTGTCGTGGACGGTGGCGCGGTCCGGCCGATCGGTCCGGACGCGGTGGGGGCCGCTGGTCCATTCGACTTCCCGGGGGGCGCGGCCGGGACGCCGCGGCCGGCGGACGGACTGCGGCCGCTTGACTGGAACAGCGACTACCGGATGGATCTGGCCCTCGCGGGCGCTGACGGTCTTCGTCTACTGGTGCAGGGGGAGGACGGGACGTTCGGCGAGGCGACGCTTTCCGCGGCCGACGAGGCGACTACAGCGCCCGCGGCGGACGCCGACCTGACGTTCTACGGCATCTGGGCGGCCGACGTGGAAATGGACGGGGATCTCGACATCGTTGCCGGTCCCGACACGGCGTCGCCGTGGGTGGCGCGCAACAACGCCGACGGGACCTGGCGGACGGTCCGGCCGTTCCCGGACATGCCGGGGCTGCGCGGCTTCGTCTGGGGCGATCTGGACTTCGACGGCGACCCCGACGCGGTGCTCCTCGATGCCAACGGCGCCCTCCATCCGATGGAGAACCTGCAGGCAGGACGGTTCGCACCATGGCCGGCGCCCGATCCGGCGGAGCGGGCGGTGGCCGTCGCACTGGGCGACCTGAACGCCGACGGCCGGCTCGACCTCGTGTCGCTTGACACGTCGGGAAGCGTCTGGCGGAGCAGCGTCGTCGCCGATCGATGGGACACGTGGGACCGCGATGCGGTGGTGATGTGGAGCGGGTTTCCCGACGCCGCCCCCGCCGGGTCGTACCGGCTGTTGCTGGCTGACTTCGACAACAACGGGGCTCTCGACCTGGCCGGATCCGGCGTCGCCGGCACCCAGGTCTGGTTGGCGGACGAACGGTCGGCGCTCGATCCCGACCCGGTTGCCGATGTCGCCGGCGTTGAGGTGTTCGCGGCGAGCGACCTCAACGGGGACGGCTGGATCGACTTTGCCGGACTCGACGGCGGCGCGCCGGTCCGCCTGCTGGGGCAGGGGAGCGCCGGCTACGGCTGGCACCGGATCTTCCCCCGCGCGAACGTCGCCGCCGGCGATCAGCGGATCAATTCGTTCGGGATCGGGGGCGAGATGGAGGCGCGGGCCGGACTCCTGGTACAGAAGCAGGTAATGACCGGCGGGCCGGTCCACTTCGGCCTGGGGACGCAGCCGCGGATTGACGTGGCTCGCGTCGTCTGGCCAAACGGCGTGATGCAGGCCGACTTCGAGTTGGCCGCGCGCGATGTCTTTGTCGTCGAGCAGCGGCTGAAGGGTTCGTGCCCCTGGCTCTTCGCGTACGACGGCGAGACGGTTCGCTTCGTCACCGACTTCCTCTGGCGGTCGCCGCTCGGGATGCGGATCAACGCGCAGGACACGGCCGGCGTGTCGCAGACCGAGGACTGGGTGCTGGTGCGCGGCGATCAACTGGCAGCGCGCGATGGGCAGTACGACCTCCGGGTCACCGCCGAGCTGTGGGAGAGCCATTTCATCGATCACGTCTCGCTGATGGTCGTGGATCATCCGCCGGCGACCGAGCTGTACGTCGACGAGCGGCTTGCGCGCGACCCCGCCCCGCTGCGGCCGTTCGTCACGGGGGTGTCGCACCCGGTCGCCCGTGCCGTCGACGACCAGGGGGTCGACGTGACCGCGCTCGTGCGCAAACGGGACGACGACTACGTCGCAACGTTCGAGCGGGGATGGCACCAGGGGATCACCCGTGATCACTACCTGGAGGTCGAGCTCGACACGGCGGCCGGCCCGGTGCCGGCCGAGGGGGATGTCTACCTGCTTGCCTACGGCTGGATCTATCCGACCGACAGCAGCATCAACGTCGCCCTCGGACAAAGCACGTTGCCGCCGCCGCGCGGGGTCCGCGTGGAGGCGCAGGCGCCCGACGGCGCCTGGTCCGTGATGCATGAGGACGTCGGCTTCCCGGCCGGGAAGCTGAAGACGATGGTGATCCCGCTCCTGCGCCACGCCGACGGCTCCATACCGACCCGCCTGCGCCTGCGCACGAACCTGGAGATCTACTTCGACCGGATCGCCCATGCCGCTGCCGCAGCGGTAACGGGGACGACGGCGCGCCTGCTGGCGGATGTCGCCGACCTGCGCTACCGCGGCTACAACGTCACGGAGTTCGTCGGACCGCGCCGGATCGAGATCCCGCGCTACCAGCTCGCGAACATCCGCCCGATCTGGCGCGACCTGGTCGGCTTTCACACTCGCTTCGGCGACATCCGCGAGCTGCTGACGGACGTGGACGACCGCTACGCGATCCTGAACGCCGGCGACGAGCTCCGCCTCCGGTTCGCCGCGCCGCCCGAGCCTCCCGCCGGCTGGCGCCGCGACTTCATCCTGATCGGCGACGGCTGGGTCAAGGACGGTGACTTCAACACCGCCCACGCCAAGACGGTCGGCCCGCTGCCGTCACACGACACCCCCGACTACCCGCGGGAGCCGTACCCCACGCTGGAGGACGATCCGGTCTACCAGCGTTACCCGAAGGACTGGGAGCGCTATCACACCCGCTGGGTCGCGCCCGACCAGTACCTCCGCGGTCTCCGGCGGCTCGATCGCTAGAGGTGAATGATGAAGCTCGACAGAATCCTGGTGCCCACCGACTTCAGCGAGACGGCGCAGCATGCGCTTGGCTACGCTCGCGATCTGGCGCAGCAGTTCGGGGCGGAGGTGCATCTGCTGAACGTCATGCAGGACCCCGTGGCGCATGAGTGGGCGGGCGAAGCCACCGGGATGGTCATCTCCGACCTCTTGAAGACGTGGCAGGCCGACTCGGAAAGGCGACTGGCAGAGATCAGGGTCGAAGGCGTGACGGTCGAACGGGTGACCGTTGTCGGTCACGCTTTCGTGGAGATCCTGCAGTACGCCAGCGGGAACGACATCGACCTGATCGTCATGGGGACGCATGGCCGCGGCGCGGTGAAGCACATGCTCCTCGGCAGCGTCGCCGAGAAAGTGGTCCGCAAGGCGCCCTGCCCGGTCCTCACCGTGCGCCACCCGGGCTACGAATTCATCATGCCGACCATCCCGGTGATGGCGATGGCCTGACGCGGCGCGCCATCAGAACCTGACGTTCAGCATCACCCGGGCAGCGCGCGGGATCGACGGATGGAAGTGGATGCCGTCCACGCCGTCCGCCGGCTCCCCTGGCAGGCGCGACGTGTAGAAGTAGTCGATGTCGGAGACGTCGCTGTCGAGCAGGTTGAAGGCCTGCAGAACGATGTCGAGGCGCTCGTTGAAGCGCACGCCGATCTCGCCGTTCCAGATGGTCGTTGCCGCGGACTGCACGCTGTTGTCCTCGATGAGAGGCCGCGGGCCGAAGTGCCGCAGCCGCACGCTGCCGAAGACGCGCCGCGCGGGTGTGACGGTGATGGCTCCGCCGATGACCCGCTCGAGGGCGCCGGGAATGAAGGAACCGGCCGGGCCGTAGTCGGAGAAGCGTGCTCTCGACAGCGACAGATCCAGCTCGCCGGTGAGCCAGTCCGTCACGCGCATGTAGTTCGTCCACTCCACGCCGTGGCGCCGGCTGGGTCGGCTCGCTTCCGCGATGCCGGCGTCGCCGACGAAGATCAGCTCGGAATCGAAGGCCAGATACCACAGGGCGACGGTCGACTGCAGGCCCGGCAGTGCGACCGTCCGCAAGCCGATCTCGGCGCCGCGCGCCGGCACAAGCGGATCTTCGCTCTCTACCGGCTCGCCGCTGATCGGGTCGATCACCGTCGTAGCGGTCCGGGGGTCGTTGCTGTGGAACCCGTGGCCATAGTTCAGGTAGAGCTCGGTCCCTCGCCATGGGCCTACAACCGCGGTGAACTTGGGACTGATCAGCCTCGACGTGCCAGAGCCGCTGTTGGGGTCCCGTAGCGCGTCGACCGCGTAGCGGTAGAAATCGCCCCGGACGCCCAGGGTCGTCCGGAAGATGGGGCTCCACTCGATTTCGGTCTGTCCGAACAGGCCGACCGTGGTCTGGTCGACCCCGTCGTTGCGAATGGCGCTCGCGCGGTGCCGGGCGATTGTCCTGTGCAGGGCGACCGTGCCGACCGCATCGTGACGGATCGACGCGCCGACGGCATGCTCCAACGGGCGCTCCAGCCCGCGCCCCAGACGCCGGTGCACCAGCCGGGCCCCGGAGACCCGCCGCCGGCCTTCCTGTTCGACCTGGTCGCCGTCGACCGGGTTGTCGAGGAAGTAGGTGAAGTTCTGGAACAGGTTCAAACCACCCTGCAGCGTGTAGGCGGTCAGGCGGGTCGATCCCGGCCCGCTCGACTGCAGCCCGTCAAACGCCAGGCTATATCGGGAGGTTCGCCCGGCGTCGGTGGGGTCGATGCTGCCGAAGCGCGACAGGCTTCCCGCCTCGACGGCACGCAGCGGGATCTGGTCGGTCGCGTTCCAGTTGGCGGAGTATCCCATGCCGGTGATGGAGAACCCGTTCTGGAGGTCGCCCTGGCTGTAGCGCACGACGGTGTTCACCTTGCGCATTTCATCCGGGGACTCCCAGGGGCCGTCGTTGGTGCTCAGTTCCAGGGCCATCAGCAGGTTGCCGGCGCCCACTTCCGGCGAGACCGCGCCGAACATGCGCCCCCACCCCTGACCGCCGGCGCTCAGGCTCAGCATCGGGCGATCGAGCACGTTCGCGTAGTTGATGTTGGCGGAGCCGGCAGCGGAGAAGTCGCCGTGCTCGGCGAAGTACGGTCCCTTCGTGTACTGCACGCCGCTCACGAGCTCCGGGATCAGAAGGTTCACGTCGCTGTAGCCATGGGCGTGGGCGCCGGACGACTCGTTCATCGGCACGCCGGCAAGGGTGGTGGCGAAATCCGAGCCGTGATCCAGATTGAAGCCGCGCAGGTAGTACTGGTTGGCCTTGCCCTCGCCGCTGTGCTGACTGGTGATGAACCCCGGCACCGCTTCGAGGACCTCCCCGGGGCGCATCATGGGCCGTGCCTCGAGCTGCTCGGCGGTGACGGCTCCCACGCTGGCCGAGGTGGCGATGCCGACCAGGTTCTCGCGTGGATTCTCCAGGTCGGCGATGTTGCGGAACGTCCGGCTGCCGGTCACCACGACGTCGGCGGTGAGGCCGAGGGTCAGGACGGCGTCGGCGCTATTCTCGCCCGCGGAGACGTCAAGGTCGCGGCGCAGCGTGGAGAAGTTCACCAGCCGGAACGTCATCGTCGCCGGCCCGGCGACGACATCATCGAAACGGTAGATCCCGACGCCGTCCGATGTCGTGCTCCGGAGGCCGGTGGTGGTCCGCAGCTCCACCGAGACTCCTGGCAGCACGCCGCCGGTCTCGTCGAGCACCGAGCCGGTGACGACGCCGCGATCCTGGGCCGTCGCGGTGGCGGCAGCCAGGGCGAAACAAGAAAAGAACAGCGCCGCGCGCCAGGCACGACCACTCTCGACAGCAGAATGGGTGGACACGGTCAATGGTTCGCGGGCAACTCCAAAATGATTAACGATAGACCGGGTGCCCGATCGGTTGCCTGACGATTGCCTGAAGCTTCGGTGCCTTACCAGAACAGGCAAGCTGCGATAAAATCCGTAGTCTCGGCACGGTCGGATCAATCCCGATGGGGCCGAAAGCACGGAAGGAGTGTGCAAGTGGCGGACGTGAACTTAACAACAGCTTCGGGTGCGGCGGCGGAGCCCGACCGGATTGCCTGGGTCCGTAATATCCCGTTCATCCTGCTGCAGCTCGGCTGCCTCGCGGTGTTCTGGACCGGCGTCTCGAAGGTGGCGCTCGCCATCGGGGTCGTCACCCTGTTCGCGCGGATGTTCGGCGTGACCGCGGGCTACCACCGTTACTTCTGCCATCGCGCGTTCAAGACGAGCCGAGTGTTTCAGTTCGTCCTGGCCTGGCTCGGAGCGTCGGCGGCGCAGCGCGGGCCGCTCTGGTGGGCGGGGCACCACCGGTGGCACCACCGCCACGCCGACACCGCCGAGGATGTCCACCCGCCCGGCCTGAAGGGGATCTTCTGGGCTCATGCCGGCTGGATCATGAGCAAGCGCAACGACCGGACACGGATCGAATGGATCCGCGACTTCGCGGCCTACCGGGAGCTGCGCTGGCTCGACGCGAACCATCACGTCGCGCCGGTCAGCCTGGGCGTCGCGCTATTTGCGCTCGGCGCCTGGCTCGCGGCGGCATACCCGGAGCTGGGGACGAGCGGACCGCAACTGGTGGTGGTTGCGCTCTTCTGCAGCACGACGCTGCTGTATCACGTCACGTTCGCGGTCAACTCGGTTGGCCACACCATTGGAAGCCGCCGCTATGTGACGCGTGACGATAGCCGGAACAGCTTCTGGCTGGCGCTTCTCACGGCGGGGGAGGGGTGGCACAACAACCACCACCGGTACCCCGCGTCGGAGCGGCAGGGCTTCTACTGGTGGGAGATCGACCTGACGCACTACGGGGTCGTGCTGCTGTCGTGGCTCCGGCTCGTCTGGGGCGTGCGCGGACCGTCAGCCGACGTCCTGCGTGAGGGCGCGCGCTGAGGACGGCGATCTCGGATCAGCTCTCTCCGAAGAGCGTGTCGGCATTCAGCCGAATCGACGCAGCGATCGCCAGCGATCGCTTTCGCGCCGGCGTCAACCGCCAGCCCGCGCCCCGACGGTAACGGCAACCCAAGCCTACGTTGCAGTTGGTGGTCGCGTGAGGCGTGCGCACCGTCCGGACCACCGCCAGCGGCGATGGTCCGGACGGTATCAGCGTCTGTTTACTGCGAGAGCTCGCAGTAATGCTGTTTCGTTTTCCCGACGGCCTGCTACCCACCCCACCCGTAGCTGATGCGGGTGTAGTAGTAGGCGCCGTTGAACCCGAACGGCGAGAACTGGCCGTACTGGTTGCCGACCGTGTCGGCGCCGTACATGTTCACGTCGGGGTACGTGTTCAGCAGGTTCTCGGCGCCGATCGCCAGCTCGGCGCCGCCGAACGGAATGCCGAACTCGATGTCGAGCAGCGCCTTGCCGGAATACGCCGGGTACAGCCAGGAAGTCAGGCCCGTCACATCGCTTGCGTTGCGCCCGTCCTCGCTGTCCCAGAACCCACCGAAGTAGTTCACGCGGCCCGTCAGGTTCCACCGGTCAGCGCTATGGCTGACGCTGAAGTTCCAGCGGGTGTTCGGCAGTCCCCGTTCCAGCGTATTGATGCGGAATTCATCGATCACGGAGGATTCGATGTTCTTGAGCTCGGTGATGGTGTGGTTGAAGATCGCGCTGAACGTTGTGCTCCCGGCCACCAGGGTCGAGATGATGTCGATCCCCTGGGTGGTGGTCGAGAAGTCGTTCAGGAAGAAGCGGAACACCGGGAAGTTCCGCGCCTCGGGGATCCCTTCCGCGAGCAGCGTCAGGATTTCGGGCTCCGTCAGTTTGATTTCCTGCGCCAGGGCGAGACGATCGGCGATGTCGATCCGGAAGTAGTCGGCGGTGAAGGTGAATGGGCCCTGCTCGATGACCGCTCCCCCGCTGTAGTTGATTGATTTTTCCGGCTGGAGCTGCGCGCCGCCTCTCGCGATGGCCACCGCTGATGTGGACGGGACGACGCCCTGGTTGGTCAACTCCCCGTCGATGAATGCGGTCGTCACGTTGAACGAGTTCTGCTGTCCCGGGGTCGGCGCCCGGAACCCGGTACTGACGCCGCCGCGCAACGCGACCGCGTCGGTCACGCCGATGCGCGCGGACAGCTTCCCGTTCGTCGTCGTGCCGAAGTCACTGAAGTTCTCGAAGCGGATCGCGGTGCCGACCGTCCACCGGCCGTCCGGGTCGTCGAACTCGAGGTCGCCGTAGACGGCGACGTTGCTGCGGTCCCAGGTTCCCGCCGTCGTGTCGGCCCGGTAGCCGTTGAAGCCGTTCGATCCGGAGCTGAAGCCCTGCGCCGCGTACGGGCCGATCTCCCACGACGGCTGGCCGCCCGCCCCGATCGTGAACTGCTCTCGGCGCCACTCCGTGCCCGCCGCGAAGTTCATGATGTTGGTGACCGGCACCGAGATGTCGAAGTTGAGGTTGATGTCCTTCTGCGCGTAGATGCCAGGCGAGAACGACGTGGGCGTGTCGTAGCCGAGCGACGCGTTGACCGTGTCGAAGATGAACTGATCGACTTCGGTGCTGCCGATGTTCACGCTCGCGTCCCAGTTCAGGCCGGTGCTCGTGAAGCCGCGAAGGCCGGTGACCAACGAGGAGTCGGTCATGTTGCCGCCGAACTGCGGTGTGAAGCCCCCGGGGAACCGGCTGAAGAGCGTGAAGCAGTTCGGATCGGCCTCCACCGCCGCGAGGGCGGCAGCATCGGGAACGTTGCTCCTGATCGGGATCGCGGGGCAGCCGGGTCCGGCATATCCGTCATTGGTCCCGTTCGCCTCGTTGAACGCGGCCAGACCGACGTTGCCGACCCGCAGGGTGGGCGTGCCGTCCTCCAGTTTGTCCCCACGGAAGACTCCGCCGCGCGTGTGCGGGTTCCGGAAGTAGAAGCCGCCGGTCACCTTGCGGCTCGCGTAGTTGGTGTGGCCGTAGAACTGGAGGCCGTTCCCGAACAGGCTGCCGAAGTTTCCGAACAGCTTCAGGTCGTCCTCAAGCAGCGGCGAGCCCCACACCTGTGCGGGGTCGCGTACGTTGTCGTTGCCGCCCGTGATGACTGCGGCAGCGTCCTTGCGTTGGACGCTGCGGTTGGTTGGGTTGGCGTTGCCGTACTCGAAGCTGAGGTTCAGGAACCCGTTCGGGCCGAGCGGCAGGCCCGTGTTGCCGGCCACGCTATAGGCCTGCCCACGCCCGCCGATACCGTTGCAGGAATGCTTGATGTCGCCGATGATGCCCGACCCGCAGGTCGACGTGTTGCCCGGGTTGGCGTCGCTGTAGGCGCCGGTGCGGTATTCCAGGGCGCCTCCCGAGCGCGCGTCCTTCAGCTGAAAGTTCAGGACGCCGGCGATGGCGTCAGAGCCGTACTGCGCCGCCGCGCCGTCGCGCAGAACCTCGGCCTGCCGAATGGCGATCGTGGGAATCACGGAGATGTCGGGCCCCTGTGAACCATCCGCGATACCGTTCCCGAGCCAGGCAATGACTGCCGCGCGGTGCCGGCGCTTGCCGTTGACCAGGATCAGCGTGTGGTCAGGAGCGAGGTTGCGCAGGTTCGCCGGCCGGACGATGGTGGCGGCGTCACTGATCGGCTGGATGTTGATGTTGAACGAGGGGACGACGGTCCGCAACTGATTGGCCAGGTCGGTCGTTCCCTGGGTGGCGAACTCACCCGTCCGGATGACGTCGACCGGCACCGGCGACGCGGTCACCGAGCGCGGCTCCGCGCGAGTGCCGACCACGACTACCCGCTCTTCGAGTCCGACTTCCATCTCCACGCTGGCGGTGGCGGTGGCGCCATCGCTCACCTGCACCGTCTGCGCGGGTGCGCTGAAGCCGGCCAGGATGAATGTCACCTCGTACGATCCGGGTGCGAGTCCGCTGAACGAGTACTGGCCGGTTCCGTCGGAAAACGTGACCTGGGTGTTGCCGGCGTCGTCCCGCGCCTCCACGGTGACGCCGGGCAGAATCAGGCCCGTCGCATCCGTGACGGTGCCGGTAATGGAAGCTTCGTCCTGCGCGCTGGCGATGCCGGGCGCAAGCAATGCCGCGGCGAGAATCAAGGCGAACCCTCTCTCCAGAACCTGATTCATCGTGTTCCTCCTCTTCTTGATCCGATCAGCGAGGACTTTATCATGACCCGTAATCCGTTACGTTCTCGCCGACGGTCAGCGTTGCGCAACCAGCCTGCCACTGGACCGCGTGGCTATGGGCCGCCTGCGCATTCGGAAACAGCACTTGCGTATTATGCAACGGCGAATGCAACGGCGGGCGATTCAGAAATAACTTTTTATGTCACTGCTACCGCTCGGCTGGGGGCAAACTGCGGGTAGCCGCCGCGAAAAGCAGCTTCAGAACCGAGTCCGACCGCGCAAAGACGTTCATCAGGAGAACGGCTGCACGGACGCCCATGCGCGACAGCCTGATGTTCTCGCCGTTCCTGAACGAGGGGGTCGTGCACAGGCGCCGCCATGTCAGCACGGAAAGCCCGAGCGTCCACAGAAGGTGCCGGCGGATGCCGGTCTCCCGGGCGGGAATGACCAGAATGAACTGCAATCCGTCCGCGAGACGGCGGCGCGCGATCGTCAGCAGCTTGAGGAATCCGTCGGAGAAATTGGGCCCCGCCGGATCGATGGAAACCCCGCTCGACTCGCGCCCCGGCGGGCCGAACAGGTCCCGCGGCAGCCAGCACGCGCCGCGCCGCCGGTCGTCCCACACGTCCTTGAGGATGTTCGTCATCTGCAAACCCTGGCCGAAGGAGACCGCCAGCGCGAGCAGTTTCTCGCGACGGTTGTCCATCTCTACCGAGTAGTCGCAGAACAACGCGGTCACGGTCTCGCCGACCACGCCGGCGACGTAGTAGCAATACCGCTCCAGGTGGGGCACGTCCTTCAGGCCGGTGGCGGTTCCGTACTCCTGAAACTCCACCATGCCGTTCGACATGATCCGGATGCAGCGCTCCATCGCGCGGCGCTGGGGATCGCGGCATCCGAGCGTGACGCGGATCACGCGCGGCGCGTTGGCAATGAGGTCGTGCTCCGCCTCGGTGGTCTCCGGGGAGAGCAGGGCGCCGAGGTCGCGTGCGAAGGCTGCCGCGTCGCCGCGGCCGGCCACCACATCGACGAAGTGTTCCGAGAACGCGCGCTTCTGTTCCAGCGTGAGGGCTGGCTCGTCCTCGATGGTGTCGGCGATCCGGCAGAGAAGATAGACGTTGGCCACGACGTCGCGCAGGCCGTCCGGAAGCTGGGGAATCGTGAACGCAAAGGTGCGCGAGACGCGTTGCAGGATCGTCGCCTGGTAGGCAAGGTCGCCCTCCCTCGATGCGTCCGGCGCGTTCGTCATCAGGCTGCCCCGGTTCGCGGGAGACCGTAAGTGAGCCCCTTGAAGAGGAGCTTCAGCGCCGTGTCGGATCGCGCCGCGATGCTCGTCGCGAAAGCGACCGCCCATACGCTGCGGCGGGAGACCTTCACCTCCCGTCCGCTCGTGAACGCCGGCCTCCGGTGGATGCGCTGCAACGTCAGCACCGCGATGCCCAGAGGCCAGAGACAGGAACGGCGGATGCCGGTCTCGTGGCGTGGGATGATCAGGATGTACCGCAGGGCGTCGGCGAGGTGATGCCGCGTGATCGCGACCAGCTTGACGACGCCGTTGACGAAGCCGGGATCGTCCTGCCCTGGGGAGAGGGAACCGACGTCGACGCCGTTCGAGCGAAAGACGTCCTGCGGCAGCCAGCTTACGCCGCGGCGCCGGTCCTCCCACATGTCCTTCAGGATATTGATCATCTGCAGGCCCTGGCCGAACGAGACGGCCAGCGCGAGCAGTTCGTCGCGGCGCTCGTCCATCTCGTCGGAGTAGTCGCAGAACAGGGTGGTCAGGGTCTCACCGACTACCCCCGCGACGTGGTAGCAATACCGGTTCAGGTGGTCGACGTCTTGCAGCCCGTCGGCGCTCGCCGCGCGCTGGAACTCCACCATGCCGCGCGACATGATCCGCACGCACCGCTCGATCGCGCTGCGCTGCGCCGGGTTGAGCCCCTCGGTGATGCGGACCACGCGGGCGGTATTGGCGACCAGGTCCTGTTCGTGCTCGGTGGTCGACGACGACAGCAGCGCGCCCAGGTCGCGCGCGAAGGGAGCCGGGTCGTCCCGGCCGGCGACGATCTCGGCGAAGCGTGTCGAGTACGCGTCCTTCTGCGCCCAGGAGAGCGTCGGCTCGTCCTCTATGGTGTCCGCTATCCGGCAGAGGAGATAGGCATTGCCTACCGCGTCGGACAGCGGCCGCGGCAGCTGCGCAATGGTGAGGGCGAAGGTGCGGGCGACGCCCTGAAGGATTTCCGTCTGGTACGCGACGTCGCTGCTCGCGGACCCGTTCGATGAGTCTGCGGCCATCGCCAGAAAATTCTAGCACGCGCCCGGCGCTCACACCGTGGGATCCGAGCGGCGGTTACTGCGGCGGTTACTATTGCACGCGCGTCGACCATCGTTTGGGGCACGTCACCATGAGCATTCCTGATCGCCGCGCCCGGCTCCTGGCCCTTGCACTGGCGGTGACGGCCGTGGCGACCGTCGTGGAGGCGCAGCCGGCGCTCGACCTCGAGGACTGCCGGGTGGACGGAGTGTCGGTGCCGGTACGCTGCGGTTCGCTCACCGTCTTCGAGGATCGGGCAGCCGAGGCCGGACGGACCATCGACCTGAAGATCGTGGTGATCCCGGCTGTCTCCGGCAGCCCCGAGCCGGACCCGCTTTTCCTTCTGGCCGGCGGTCCGGGTCAGGCCGCCACCGACCTGGCCGAGAGGGTGCTTGTCCGCCTCGCGGAGGTGCGCCAGAGCCGCGACATCGTCTTCGTCGATCAGCGCGGCACCGGCGGCTCGGGCCGGATGAGCTGCGCGTTGTTCGAGAGCGGTTCGGACGAGGGAACGTCCGGCGAGTCGCTGCAGCTCGACACGCTCCCGCTCGACGACCTGCGCGACTGCCTGGCGGAGATCGAGTCCGCCGCCGACCCGCGCCACTACACGACGCCGGTCGCGATGGACGACCTCGACGACGTGCGCGCCGCGCGCCTGCCGTCGAATATGAACGCCGACGCCCAGCGTGCTCTCGACCGCCTGTTCGCTGACTGCGCGGCCGAGCCCGGCTGCCGCGAGGCCTTCCCGGACCTGCCGGAGACGTTCGAGCGCGTCATTGAAGAGCTGGAGGTGAATCCGCGCGTGCTCGACACCATGCATCCCCGAACCGGCGAGCCGTTCGAGCTGCGGCTGAACGGGTCCGGCTTCGCCGCGGGACTACGCAACAGCCTGTACAGCCCGACCGTCGCGAGCCTCCTGCCCTGGACCATCGCGCGTGCGGCGCAGGGAGACTTCGGCCCGTTCCTGGCCCAGATCGTTCCGTTGAGCGACTCGGGCGAGGTCCTCAACCCGGGCATGTTCCTTTCGGTCATCTGTGCCGAGGACGTGTCACAGCTCGCCGACGGCGACGCGGAGCGGCTCGCGGCGGAAGGCATTCTCGGCCGGCTGTAAGTCGAGGTGATAACCGACGCGTGCAGCGTCTGGCCGGCCGCCGACCTGCCGGCCGACTACTTCGAGCCGGTCCGCTCGGACATCCCCACGCTGCTGCTGTCGGGCGACCTCGATCCGGTGACGCCGCCGCGTTGGGGGGAGGAGGTGCTGGGCGGGCTCGGCGACGCACGCCACGTCGTCGCACCGGGCGCCGGGCACGGCGTCATCGCCAACGGCTGCGCCGATGACGTCATCGCCGAGTTCATCGAGGCGGGCAGCCCCTGCGGACCCTCTACGGTCTGCTCCGCCCGGACGCGGGCAGCGTCGCCATTGAACCGGCGGCTCTTCGCCGAGATGCTGCGGAGGATCTGGGCGCTGCCGGTGCCGGCAGGCTGACGCGCGGCCAAGTGCAACGAAGGCTGGCGACGAAAGGGCACAAGTGTGGAGCGGTGTCTGAGAAATGCCCTGAAAGCAGCGGCTCCGGTCGGTTCCACGTCAGCGTGGGCTGAGGTGACGGCCTCTGGAGCTGGACGATTGTGCGCCGAACAGAATTTCGCGCGCTCGGCGGCTCTCGGGTGTATAAAGGTGCCATCTAGGACAAGCAAATCGGAAATCCCGGTCAATAGCCGCCGGCCGACTGGCGTCAGGAGGTTTCATGCGCTGCGTCACATTCCTCACGGGCACGGCCCTTGTGGCTCTGCTCACGGCGCTGTGCCCCGACGTGGCGCTCGGCCAGGGTCACATCGTCGTTGAGCAAGACGTCATTTATGGCGAGGCCGCTGGGTCGGCCTTAGTGGCCGACGTCGCCTATCCAGTCTTGGAGGATCCGATTCCCGCCATCATCTATGTCCACGGTGGCCGGTGGCGCGCCGGCGAGCGCACGGGTCGTGACCGACTTGACGTCTACGAGTGGGCGACCGAGGGCTTCTTCGCGATGACGATCGATTATCGGCTGGTGCCGGCATCACCGGCGCCCGCGCCGTATCAGGACCTCCTCTGCGCCATTCGCTGGATGCAGGCCCATGCGGAACAGTATGGCGTCGATTCGAATCGTATCTATCTCATTGGGAATTCCGCCGGCGGTCATCTCGTCTCTCTGGTGGCGACGCTCGGCGACGGTCCCTATGAGAAGACCGGTGGCTGGGACGAGGCGCGAAGCGACGTCCGCGCCGTGATCAGTGCGGCCGCGCCGTATGAACTGAACACGCTGTCGTGGGGGAACCTGTGGACGCCCATCGAGGGTGACATCGAAGAGCAGCGGAACATCGCGTCACCGATTCACCAGATCAACGCCAACACCAAACCGATCTTGATTATCCACTCTGATGACGATCGCTCCGTCCCTGTCCAGCAGGCCCATGACATGGTGGCGGCGATGAAGGCCGCCAACGCGCAGCATCGCTTCGTGCACTACGCCGACCGTGGGCACATGCGAATCACGGACGAGGTAAGAGCCGAATCGTTGGCGTTCATCGCGGAGGTCGAGGGACGTTAGCGAGTGGTGGCATCGGCAGGCCAAACCAGCGTCGTCCTCCCCTGATTCGCGACCTCACAGAGTGGGTGCCCATTGACCGAATTCTGAAGCCGGCTTCACGATTACCGAGGGCGACCCGTTGCACTGCCGGAAGCGTGCAACCGCTTTCTCCGGACTTCTAACTTCAAAGGTCTTTGTTTACCGGGGTGATTCGACGAGCGCGGACGTACGAGTTCTTCCTCAACAGCCACGCGGAGGCATACTGACAGCGGCGCTGTTCTACTGACGTGGTTTCGGATCGGAAGGACCGCGCGTTGATCTACGGGGGCGACCGTTGGAGCGTGTCGGGAACGACGGGGCTGGAAGAGCGAAGCATCGTGATGATCAGAGGGGCGAGGTCGAGTTGACGCTGGTAGGCGGTGCGCACGACGCTGGCGAGCACCTGCTGGGTGTCGGCGCCGTGGCGGGTACGATTACCGCCACAGACTTTGCGGGTGACCACCGCGGGTCGGATGGCCTGTTCGGCGCGCCAGTTGGTGGCGTCGATCGACGGGTCCCACAGGAAGGCGAACGTCGCGGCGAATTCGCGGTCCAGATGGGCGGCGAAGCGGTCGGCGGCGTCCAGCGTCGGAGATTTGTCGATCAGCCGACCGAGTTGGGCGAGCAGTCGGCCGCGAGCGGTTGCCAGGCCGTGGTCGCTCAGCAGCCCGGCGTCGCGGCGGTCGCGCAGCTTGAGAGCGGCCTGCAGGACGGCTTGCACCCGGGCGGCCCACGGGCTGCGCGGATGATCGGTTCGGAGTTGCCGCGCTCGCCGGATCAAGTGAGCCAGACACGACTGGTGCAGCGCGTGGGTGAAGCGGCGATACGGCGCCCACCCGTCGCGCACGAGCACGCCGGCGAAGTCGGTTCCCAGGACCGTTGCCGCGTCGTCGAACCCGCGGCCGGAGCGAATCGCGTAGACCGTCGTCTGGGGCGTGGCGAAGGCCCACAGCCAGTGGCGCATGGCGCCGACGCGCCAGCCGGTTTCATCCGGCGTGACCACGGGAGATTCCCGCACCTGCTGGCACAGTGCGGTGTAGGTCGGCGCGGCTTGGCGAGCCGTGCGATGCAGCACCTGCGCGAGGCCTCCCGGTGTGACGGTCAGGCCGAACTGGGTCCGGAGCAGGTGCGCGACCTTCGCCAGCGGCACACCCAGGTGCGTGTGCAGCCGCACGACCAGCGCGACGACTTCGGGACCGAGTTGCACGCTGGCCGCTCCCAGCGCGTCGGAGGTTTGCAGCCGGTGGCGGCCCTGGACGCGACGCCGACACTGCGAGCAGTGGCCGACCTCGATGTCGAAGCGCCGCACGATGGGGCGCACCACCGGGAGATCTTCCTGATATTGCGTCGCCACCCGGGACAGCTCGACGGCGCCGCCGCAGTCCGGACACGCGGCAGCCACCGGCGCTCGGCAGGTCTCGTCAACCTGCGGCGGACGCGGGCGGCACGCCTGCCGGCCGTAGTGCACACCTGCGCGCCGGCCGGGTCGTCCGCCGCGACCTTGGGGCCGGTCCTTGGCGAAGGGAGCCGCCTGCCGGAATCCTGCCCGCCGCGCCGCGTCGAGTTGCTGCTTGAGGTGTTCACTGCGGCGCTTCCACCGATCCCGGTCACCCTTCCACCGATCCCGGTCGCCCTCGACCCGCGTCAACTCCTCGCGCAGTCGTGCGATCTCTCGCTCTTGTTCCTCAATGCGGGAATCGCGGGGATCCTGCTCCGTCCGGGGACGTTGCCGTGGCACCCCACCGTTATGCCAGATCCCCTAGAAAAGTACAAGTCCACAATCGACGGGGTCGACGCGGTTGCCGACCCGATCGGTGTGCAGCGGCTCATCGGCGTCCTGCCCGACGCGCACGGCCTCTACGTCCGCCTCACCGCCCGCGAGCATCTCCGCTACGTGGCCGAGCTGCATGCCCTCGACGCCGCCACGATCGGGCGGTCCATCGACCGGCTGGTGCAACTCCTGGACATGCGCGAGATCATCGATCGCCGCGTGGCGGGCTTCTCGACCGGCGAACGGATGAAGGTCGCGGTGGGGCGCGCCCTGGTGCACGATCCGCCCAACCTGCTGCTCGACGAGCCGACCAACGGCCTCGACGTGATGAGCACGCGCGCGATGCGCGACCTTATCCGGCGGCTGAAGGACGAGGGCAAATGCGTCCTCTTCTCCAGCCACATCATGCAGGAAGTTTCGATGCTCTGTGACGAGATCGTCATCGTCGCCCGCGGTCGGGCCATCGCCTACGGGACGCCGGCCGAGCTGTGCCAGCGAGCCGGTGAGGACGATCTCGAGGAGGCGTTCGTGCGGATCATCGGCACCGACGAGGGACTGCAATGACCGGACGCCGTCTCGGCTTCGGCGGCCAGATGCGCGCCGTCTGGCGGAAGGAGCTCACCGACGCCCTGCGCGACCGGCGCTCGCTGATGACGGCGTTGCTCTTTCCGATCCTGATGCCGTTGATGATGACCCTCATGTTCGGTGCGCTCGCGCGCCTGGAGGGCACCGATCGGCCGCTCGAGGCACCCATTGCGGGCCGCGAGCGCGCCCCCAACCTGGTCGCCTGGCTGGAGGAGCGCGGGGTCATCGTCGTCGATCCGCCGGCCGACCCCGAGGCGGCGGTGCGCGCCGGCGAGGTCGACCTCGTGCTGACCATCGATGAGGACTACGGGGAGCACTTCCGCTCGGTGCAGCCGGCGACCGTCCGCCTCGTGCACGACAGCTCCCGGACCGCTTCCAGCTCCAGCATCCGCCGGGCGCGCGACCTGCTCCGCGAGTACAGCAATCAGGTGGCAGTGCTGCGCCTGATCGCCCGTGGCGTAAGCCCGGGGGTGATGCTGGCGGTTCAGGTCGACGATCTGGATCTCGCGACGCCGGCGCAGTCCGCCGCCCGGCTCTTCACCATGATCCCGATGTTGCTGATCCTGGCCGCGTTCGTCGGCGGGCTGAACGTGGCCATCGACACCACGGCCGGGGAACGGGAGCGCCACTCCCTGGAGCCCCTGCTGGTCAACCCGGTGTCGCGCACCGCCCTGACGGTCGGCAAGTGGCTCACCACCTGTCTGTTCGGTCTCTTCGCGTCCGTGGTGACGCTGATCGCGTTCCTTTTCATGATGCGCTTCGTGCCGTTGGAACAGCTCGGGATGCAGCTCAACCTCGGGTACGGGCAGCTTCTGCTGATGACGATCGCCGTCGCCCCGATGGCGCTGTTCGCGTCCGCACTCCAGATGTTCGCGGCGACCTTTGCGCGGAGCTTCAAGGAGGCGCAGACTTACGTCAGCCTGCTGATCTTCCTGCCGATGATCCCCGGCATGGTCACGCAGATCTACCCGCTGCAGCCCGCGGGCTGGATGATGGCGGTCCCGGCCCTCGCGCAGCAGCTCCTGCTGGTCGACGTCATGGGCGGCGAACCGGTCTCGGCGCCGGGCCTCCTCGGTTCGGCTGCGGCCACGACCGGCCTCGCGTTCGTGTTTCTCGCCCTCACGTCCCGTATGCTGCAGCAGGAGAAGATCATTTTCGGACGCACGTAACGACATCTTCACGAGAGGAGGACTGCAATGAGCTGGAAGCTTCAGCGGGAACGGTTGCGCGTCGGACTTCTGATGGGGACGGTCGCGGCGGTGGCGGTCGTCTGGTTCGGCCAGCCGACGCCGTCCGGTCAGGAGAATCCCTTCACCGGCGTTTCCTTCCGGATCGAGGCGGGGGATGTTCGCGCATCGTCTCGCGGCTTCGAGGCCGGCGCTCGCACGCACTGGCATACGCACAGCGAACAGTTGCTGTTCGTGAAGGAAGGCGCGCTTCGCTACCAGGTCGAGGGACAGCCGGTCGGGAACATCGGTCTGCACGAGACCGCGCACCTGCCGCGCGGCGTGCGCCACTGGCACGGCGCGATACCGGATGAGGCGCTGACGCACGTCTCGATCACCTTCCCGAACGAGGACGGTGAGCACCTGGCCATCGAGTGGATGGAGCCGGTCACCGACGACGTGTACGAGAGCGGCGCGAACCGGTAACCGAACGACGGCGCACGTACGGCGAACTGCTCGGGAACGATGCTAGTATCCGCCGGCGTGACCGTCGAACCGTTCGCCCTCGAGCGATTCCAGTCCCTCTACGAGCACCAGGTCGAGATCAACCTGGCGGAGAGCGGGGTCGAGCCTCTGCGGCTTCAGGATCTGCTTCCGCCGGACGAACTCGACCACCTGCTCCGGATGCCGCTCGGTTACACGCAGACGAACGGCACGGCCGCGCTGCGCGAACTCGTGGCGGCGGACTACCCCGGCGCGTCGGCCGGTCAGGTGCTGATCACGGCGGGCTGCGCCGAGGCGAACTTCCTCACCTGCTGGCGGCTCGTCGAGCCGGGCGACGAGGTCGTGGTGCTGCACCCGAACTACCTGCAGACGCACCTGCTCGCCGCAGCCCATGGGGCGCGCGTGCGCCCGTGGCCCTTGCGCCTCGTGGGCGGCAGCGCGGTCCGTTGGGCGCCCGCACTCGACGAGCTCCGGGACCTCGTCACCGAGAGCACGCGGCTCATCGTCCTCTGCAATCCGAACAACCCGACCGGAACACGTCTCACCGCTACCGAGATCGACGAGATATGCGCGGTGGCCGCGCGGCATGGCGCGTGGGTGCTCTCGGACGAGGTCTACCGCGGCGCCGAGCGCGACGGCGTTCTGACCGCGTCCGCCTGGGGCCGCTACGACCGGGTTGTCGTCACGTCCGGGCTGTCGAAGGTCTACGGGTTGCCGGGCCTGCGGATCGGTTGGGTCGTCGCCCCGCCCGCGCTCTGCGAAGAGCTCTGGGGCCGGCGGGACTTCACGTCTCTCGCGCCGGCGGCCCTGAGCGATCGCCTCGCCCGCCTCGCGTTGGCGCCCGACATGCGGGTTCGCCTGCGGGCACGGGCGCAACGCCGCGTTGCGGATCACTACGCCCTCGTTCGCGACTGGATCGCTGGAACGGCCACGGGGCTGGCCCACGTCCCTCCCGAGGCGGGCGCCATCGTCTTCGTCGGCTACCCGCACGCAATCGGCTCGGAAGAACTGGCGACGAGGCTGCGGGAGACCGCCAGCGTGCTCGTCGCCCCCGGCGCCTATTTCGGGCTCGACGGCTACTTGCGGATCGGGTTCGGCGAGGAGAATGCGCCGCTCCGCACGGGCCTCGACCGGCTGGAGCACCTGTTGGCCTGCCTGCCGCAGCCTGCCTGACAGCTCAGACGGGCGCCGCCAGCTGCATATACTTGAAACATGGACGTTTCGGCGACCTACACCTTCGAAGCCCCGCGGCAGGACGTCTGGCTCCTGCTGGTCGATCCCGACGTCATCGCCAGCTGCAGATGACGATGGACCGGTTCTTCGCCTGCCGTCGCGAGCGAGCAAAGGCAGGCGCCGCGGGCGCGTGATGGCGTTGCTGTGGCGCGCCGCGGCCGGCGTGGCGATAGTCGGCGCCTTCGCGGCCGGCGTCGTGACGACGCTCGTCGTCGCGTTCGACATGCAGATCGAGTTAGCCGGCAGCGGCCTCCGGCCCATTTTCTCGTTCGGCGATCCGGAAGTGCACTACGCCGCGCTCGACGCGAACCGCGCCGCGCTCCCCGCCCCCGGCCAACCGGCCACGACCGACGCCCGCTGGACCGACTTCCGCGGTCCGCACCGCGACGGCCGGTACACGGAGACCGCAATCCGCACCGACTGGCCGGGCTCCGGGCTCGAGCGACTCTGGAGCCATCCGGTCGGCGGCGGCTACGCGTCGTTCGTCGTGGCGGACGGGCTCGCCTTCACCATCGAGCAGCGGCGGGACGAAGAGGTCGTTGCGGCGTACGATCTCGACACCGGCGCCGAGCACTGGACCCGCGCCTGGGCCGCGCGCTTCGAGGAAGCGATGGGCGGCCCCGGACCGCGCGCCACGCCGACCTGGCACGACGGACGGCTCTACGCCCTGGGCGCCACCGGCCGGCTCGTCTGCCTCGAGGCCGACACGGGCAAGGCGGTCTGGGAGCGGAACATCCTCGCCGACGGCGACGCCGCCAACCTGCCGTGGGCGATGTCGGGCGCTCCGCTCGTCGTCGACGACCTGGTCGTGGTGCTGCCCGGAGGGACGGAGGGCTGGTCCGTGGCCGCGTACGACCGGCACACCGGCGACGTGGTCTGGCACGGGTTGGACGACGTGCAGGCCTACGCGTCACCGATGCTCGTCACGCTCGGCGGCGTCCCGCAGGTGGTGGTCGTGACCGCCGAGCGGGCCGTCGGCCTGCGGCCCGCGGACGGCGCGCTGCTCTGGGAGTACCCGTGGGAGGTGGCGGTGGTCCCGAACATCGCCCAGCCGGTCGCGGTCGGGGACGACCGGCTCTTCCTCTCCGCGAGCTACGGCAAGGGGGCGGCGCTCCTCGAGCTGGCACCCGACGGCGACCGCTTCACCGCCTCGACGGTCTGGGAAACCAACCGGATGCGCAACCGGTTCAGCAGCTCGGTGCTGGTCGGCGGTTACATCTACGGCCTCGACCACGCGATTCTGGCCTGCCTCGACGCCGCCACCGGGGAGCTGATGTGGAAGGGCGGCCGCTACGGCGACGGGCAGCTCCTCGCGGCCGGGGATCACCTGGTGGTGCTGACGGAGGAGGGCGACGTCGTGCTGGTGCGCGCGACCCCCGCGGGCCACCAGGAGCTCGCCGGCTTCCGCGCCATCGACGGGAAGACGTGGAACGTGCCCGCGATCGCCGGCGGGCGGCTGCTGGTGCGGAACACCCGCGAGATGGCGGCGTTCGATCTCCTGCCCCGGCCCTGACCGGCGCCGCTAGCGTAGCCAGGTCCGGATGGCGTGGCTCCGCGCTCCTGGTGAGCTGGTCTTCTACCCTCGACACGTCGAGCACCGGCTGGCGGAAGCACTGGAAGACTCGCCGGTGGTGCTGATCCACGGCCCGCGTCAGTGCGGCAAGACCACGCTCGCCCAGTACGCCTATGCGCCGACCTACCTCAGGGTGGGCGGTGCACACGTGACCGTGAGCGGTCGACGCTTCAGTTTGGGCGTGTCGCGCCAACACCGGGACTACGCCTACATCAGCTTCGACGACGCTGTGGTGCGAGACGGTGCGCGGGCCGATCCCGCGGGTTTCGTCGCCGACCTGCCCGAGCGCGTCATCCTGGACGAGATACAGCGTGTCCCGGAGCTGTTCGCCGCCATCAAGATGGAGGCGGACCGCCGGCGGGTGCCCGGCCGTTTCATACTCACCGGTTCCACCAATGTGCTGCTCGTCCCAAACCTGTCCGAGTCCCTGGCTGGACGCCTGCAGATCGTCCGGCTGCATCCGCTGGCGCAGTATGAACTTGCGGCTCGGTCAGTCCCCGCTGATTCGCGTTCGGGTGCTGGATTCCTGAATGCCTTGTTCGAGGATGGCTTCGAAGTTCGGCAGACGGCGCGCCTGGGGGGGCAGCTAATCGAACGGATCGTAGCGGGGGGATTCCCGGCTGCGCTGGTGCGTCCTACCGCCCGGCGCCGTGCGAACTGGCATCGTGACTATGTCGAGGCGCTGATCCAGCGCGACGTGCGTGACATGACGCGCATCCGATCGCTCGACGTTCTGCCCAGGCTGCTGAGCGCCGCCGCTTCACAGACGGCCCGACTGTTCAACCTCTCCGGCCTGGCCTCGCCCTTTCAACTCAGCCGGCCGACGATCGGTGGCTACATGACGCTTCTGGAGCGACTGTTCTTGTTGGAACGACTCCCGCCCTGGCACAGCAACCGCCTGAGCCGTCTGGTCAAGAGCCGAAAGCTGCATGTCGGCGATACCGGCCTTGCCGCGGCGCTGTTGGGCGTGGATGCTGCGGCGCTCGCCGCCGACCGGACCTTGCTGGGACAGTTTCTGGAAACGTTCGTGTTCCAGGAACTGCGGAAACAGGCAAGTTGGCATGATACGCCGCCGGCGTTCTTCCACTTTCGAGACAGGGACGATGCGGAAGTGGACATCGTCATTGAGCAGGGTTCACGGGCCGTGGCCGGCGTGGAGGTCAAGGGGGCCGCAACGGTTACGCGAGCGGATTTTCGCGGACTGCTTAAACTCGCCAAAGCCGCCGGTGACCGCTTTGCCCGCGGCGTGGTGCTGTATGACGGCGAAGTCAGCACACGCTTCGGCGATCGCCTGTATGCCGTGCCGATCCGCCGCCTGTGGGCAACGTCATGAGTCCGGTCAGCAAAGCCACCGTTGAGGCGACTACGGGGAAGTGGTGTTGCGCGGGCGCCTGCGCGCCGCGCTTGCCCACTTCAACCCGCACCTGCCCTAGCAGGGTGCTGAAGAAGTCGATGTATTGGACGATATCGACTCGTGCGTGTCGTTGCGCCGACGCTCGCCGTGGAAATTGACCGTCGGATTGCCGGGGTCGTCGGGAGGCGGCCCCTCTGGACCCGTGCGCGGGCGGAAGCTCTTCAGGCTCGCCCAGGCTTCCAACTGCGTGCCGTCCACGGTGACGTGCTCGTCGGAGAGCAGACCGGCCGCCCGGGCTTGACGGCCGATCGCGTCGAAGAAGGCCGCGGCGACTTCGCCGCCCAGCAACCGGTCCCGGTTCTTCGTACACGTCGTCGGGTGCCAGACCGAGTCGTCCATGTGCAACCCGACGAACCACCGGAACAGCAGGTTGTAGTCCAGCTCTTCCATCAGCAGCCGCTCGCTTCGGACCGTGTACAGCACCTGCAGCAGCAACGCCCGCAGCAACTGCTCCGGCGGGATCGACGGCCGACCCGTCGTCGAGTACAGCCGTGCCAACTGCGCCGACATCGACCGCAGCGCCTCATCGGTCAGCGCGCGGATCGCACGGAGTGGATGGTCCGCCGGCACCCGTTGCTCCGGCGACAGATAGCTGAACATATGCTGGGTCTGCTCATCGGGTCCGCGCATGTTGGGGCTCCTTTCGTGACCGCGTGGAGCCATCGTAGTACGTCGGGATCGCTGTGTCGATCCCTCACGCGGACTTTTTCAGCACCCTGCTAGAGGCGCCGTCGTTGGCTAGCCCTCGAAAGGATGGTACCGCTCACGAATGGCCCAACCCCCAGTGGACCGACCACCGGACACCACTATCTACGTGTCCTTCTCGGCTGAGGTCAACCCTCTATGTGTTACAAGACACGGCATTGACAACGTGAGCGAAGTCGCCGTGTCCGATCTCCAAGCTGTTGCGGTCGAGAGCTGCTCTCGCGCACGCGCTCCGTCTGGACCGGCCCGAGCGCGAGGCGTGGATCGAGTCGTGAGAGCCTTGCTCCTCGTGCTGATAATGCCGGTGGGGATCGGCGTCGCGCGCGCGCAGTCGCCGGACATGGTGACCGATCGTCCGGATCAAACCGAGTCGGCCGCGGTTGTGCCGCGGGGCCTGCTGCAGGTAGAGACGGGATACCTGTTCGCCCGCGACGGCGACGTGGACGGCTATGCGGTGCCCGGCACCTTATTCCGGATCGGTCTCGGCGGGCGGCTGGAGCTCCGCATCGGCCACGCCGGCATCGTGGGCGGAGCGGGACGTCACGGCGCGGGCGACAGCGAGCTTGGCGCTAAGATCAATCTCATCGAGCGCGCGGATGGCTGGCGGCCCGAGCTGGCCCTCTTGGGCGGGCTGTCGCTCCCGACAGGCGACCACGGGTTCTCGAGCGACGGTGTTGACCCATCGCTCCTTGTGGCATTCGCTCACGAGCTCCTGCCAAGGCTGTCGCTCGGCTACAACGTCGGGGCGGTGTGGGAGTCCTCCGCCGATCAGCCGGATCGTGACGCGTTCCTCGTGTACTCGTTGGTGCTCGGCGTCAGGCTGACGGATCGCCTGGGTACGTTCCTTGAGTTCTTCGGCGACCGGCAGACCACAGGTATGATCGCGACCAGCGCGTCCGTGGACGGCGGACTCACGTTGCTGTTCACCGACATCGTTCAGTTGGACGTCTCTGTCGGCAGCGGGCTGTGGGGACCGACCGACGATGTGTTCGTCGGCGCAGGACTCAGCTTTCGATGGCCGCGATAGGGGAGGCTCTCTCCCCCCATCCCCAACGTGGAGACCCGCCTGGCCCGCGGCGATTCAAGAACGCGCTGAAGGCCGGGAGCCCCGTTTCCCGCCCGTCAAAACGGCCCGAAACGGTCAGGACCGCCGAACACGTAACGGTCTGGAGCCAGCGTAGGCAGAGGACGCTGGCGGCGGCGATGCTGGGGCGACTGTGAACCGCCCTGGGTCTGAACTGCCGCCGTTCCTCGCGTTGCCTGAGCTTCCGCTAGGCGCGTGGTAGCCGACGGCGACGGGTCATTCTGTCGGCTTGCCGTTGCCGATAGCCTCGACGGCCGCGCGCCGCGCCGCATCCGTGGGGTGGACGTAGCGCTGGAGCATCCGATAGCTCGACCACCCGCCGATCTGCCGCACCGTCTCCAGGTCGACGCCACCCTCAACCAGCATCCGAGACGCGCCCGTGTGCCGCAGGCAGTGGAACGTGACGCCGCCGCTGCGGCGGGTCCGCCATTCGATGACGTCCTCCCGCGTGATCTCGTGCAGGCACCGCTCGACGAAGTGCCGCCCGAGTTGCCGCAATATAGAACGTTCGCGGTACTGTCCTCGCTTCTGGGCGGTGTAGTGGGTCTCGTACCCGGGGGCCACGTGGGCGCTTGCGTGTTCTTCCGGGTCGTTGCGATTGCTATGTGGTCCGTAAACCCCTTGTATTCATGAGTGTACTCGTCAATCTACCAACAAACACTGGGTTCTGCAAGAGGGATGATGATGGCGTCCCCAACGGGATTCGAACCCGTGTCGCAGCCTTGAAAGGGCTGAATCCTAGGCCTCTGGACGATGGGGACGTCCGGTGGTGCCGATCAGGAAATTATACACGGGGCGTCACCAGGGCATCCGCACCAGGGCGTGTGCCCGTTCGTCAGGACTGGGAGTCGAGCAGTGGATTTATGGCACGCACAGTGCCGTAGATCCGATCGTGCTGGAAGTCCTCGGACCACAACTCCGCCATTCCGAAGTGTTCCGCGTACGCCCACAAGTGCGCATCAAACCAGGACAGGCGGTAGGTTGCGGCACCGCGGAGCGCCAGACGCACGACTTCTGCGTTGGGGTAGAGGACCGGGAACTGCGTCAGGATCTCTTCGGCTTCATGGACGGCGTCGGTAAGCGTGAGCAGCGGGCCGTCCGGTGTCCTTGGGCGGGTCACTGCCGCGACGAACTCGACAATCGCCTGATGCGGGACTCGCAGGATGTCGTCGTTCAGCCCGCGGCGCAACGCAGCGGTCGCGCGCCGCTGCTTGCCGGGGAACCGCTGATCGAAGCGATAGACCAGAATGTTCGTGTCAACGAGGGCGGCCCCGGTCATACAGTTCCTCGCGCGACCATCCCCGGTCGCGATGCGCCGCGGTGTTCTTGACATTCTGCTGCCGGTGTTGTTGACGTTCCGTTGCCTCGTCGAACCGGCGCAGTCGTGACTTGTGATCGAGACGCCATCGGCGATCCATCGCGGGCGTCACGCGCAGACCGTTGCCGCTGATGGTCCAGTCGATGTCGTCGCCTGGGCGAATGCCGAGTTCGGCCGCGAGAACCTTGGGCACGGTGATCTGCAGCTTGCTCGTGACCTTGGCCATGTCCTTACTATAACAAGGATACTCTCCTTGTCACGGTTGCCCACAGTTCCTTCCCCGCAGCAGCGGGACTGCTAGGATCACTTGGCCATGCAGGCGGATTTGCGCGAGGCGGTCGACTTCCATCGCGCAGTCGTGGCCGAAGGCGCGAAGGCCCTGGTGGGCTACGAGCGCGAGAAGCTGCTGGCCAACATCGTTCTGCTGTCCGAGATTCCGACCACCTACGACCGCGAGGCGGAGCGGCAGGTGAATGCCGGCAACCTGCTGCTGCGGGGCGTGCCGGGCGTCGGCAAGACCTTCTTCGGCGTCATCCTGGCCGCCATCAGCGGCGCGCGGTTCGCGCGGCTGCAGGGCCGCGCCGATCTGCAGCCGACCGAGGTGGTCGGTTTCGAGATGATCAATCCGGCGACCGGCCAGTTCATCACCGAATTCGGCCCGCTCGCCTCGGCCGAGGTGATCCTGCTCGACGAGATCAACCGGATCCCCCTCAAGTCGCAGAGCGCGTTCCTTGAGGGACTGCAGGATCGGACCGTGACGGTGGGCAAGACGACCCGGCAGTTGCCCGCCTTCAACTTCGCGATTGCGACGATGAACCCGATCGAGCTGGGGCAGGGCACCTTCCCGTTGTCGGAAGCGGCGACTGACCGGTTCGCGATCATGGTGACCATCGGCTACCTCCCGCCCGAGGAGGAACAGCGGCTGGTCAACTTCGACTTCAAGAAGGTGGCGCTCAACGGGCTGATGTCCAAGGAGCGGGTGGTGCAGCTCCGCTCCGCCATCACCGAGCGGGTGTACCTGCACGATGCGCTCGGCAAGTACATACAGCGGCTGGTCGCCGCCTCGCGCCCCTACGATCCGGAGAACGAGTGGCGGCGGCACTCGCCCTCCGAGCTGGTGGAGCGCTACGTCGATCTGGGCGGATCGCCGCGCGCGACCATCTGCTGGGGACGCCTCGTCAAGGTCTGGGCGGTACTGGCTCGCGAGCGGTCGGAGGTGTATCCGGAGGATGTGCAGGACCTGGCGAAGTACATCCTGGGGCACCGCATCTGGCTGGCGCCCCACGCGGCGGGGCAGGGCGTCTCGGTGGACGCGGTGATCGCGGACATAATCGAGCAGGTGCCGATCCCATGAAGGAAGTGGTTTCCTCGGCGATCGACGTTCGGGTGGGCGCGCATCCCCACCGCCCGGGCGGTGCGGCGCCCGCCGGGGCCGCCACGCCTGCCGCGCCCGGCGCACGCGCCGCGGGCGGCAGGCCCGGCGTCGAGGTCGACGAGGACGTGCTCGTCAGTTGGACCGAGGTGCAGGACATCGAGCTCGCCATCGTCCGGCGGATGCGCGAGTACATGACGGGGCAGCACCGGAGCGTTTTCCATGGCGACGGGTTCGAGTTCGCGGGCCTGCGCGACTGGGAGCCGGGCGACCGGCTGACGTCGATCGACTGGGCGCAGTCCACCCTCACCAACTTCGCGCCAATCGTCACGCGGGAGTTCGAGCAGCAGAGCACGGCCCGGCTCGTCATCGTCGCCGACGCGTCCAGCTCGACCCGGTGCGGCGCGGCCGGCGCCCCGATTGCCCGGACCATCGCCCGGACGGTCGGCACGCTGGCCCTCGCCGGCGCGTTCTTCCAGGATCAGGTCGGATTGATCACGTTCGACCGCTCTTCCCGCCACCTGACGGTGCGGCCGCGGGTCGGCCGGAACCACGCGATCCACTGTCTCGATGCGTACCAGGCGCTGGTGCATGGCGGGGGCCATGACGCGGAGCCGGAGCGCATCGACGACAGCATCGCCGGCCTGATCCGCCGGACGTCGCTCGTGCCGGTAATCTCCGACTTCCTGTTCGATGGCTACGAGAAACTGCTCGACGAGCTGCTCGCGCTGAACGCGACGCACGACTTGTTCGTCGTACTGATCGACAGCCGTGACGCGTTCGCGTTGCCGGCCCTGTCGGCCGGCTGGATCGAGGTGGCCGACGTCGAGACGGGCCGGACGAGCCTGGTCTCAGCGCGTGACCTGGAGCGGATGGGCGACGCGGTGGCGGCGTGGCAGGATCGCGTGGAGCGGCGCGCCGGCGAGCTGGGGCTGGAAGTGCTCCGCGTCGGCCACGAGCCCGATCGGTTTCACGAGCAGGTGGTCGAGTTCCTGGCGGACCGGCGCCTGAGGAAACGATGACTGGCACACGAACACGCGCGGCGCACCGGCTGTCGGCCGGCTGGGCGCTCGCACTCGTTCTGAGCGCCGCGTCCGCCCCGCCCGCCGCGGCGCAGCCGGAGACCGAGATGGTCGAGGTGAACGCGCTGCAGTGCTGGCGCTGGATCAGCGCGCATGCCGTTCATGTGGGTGAGCGTTTCGACATGCTGCTCACCTGCGCCGTGGTCGAGTCCGACGACGCGCGCGCGGTGCCGGACGACGCGTGGCTGGCCCCCGAGACCCTCGCGGTCTCGCCCTTCGAAGTGCTGGAGGGGGAACGCTACGCCGATCTGGTGCGCGGTCCGCGCCGCTTCTTCCAGTACCGCTACGCGCTCCGGATCATCGGCGAGGAGTACTTCGGCCTGGATGTCGACCTGCCGCCGCTCGAGGTGCGCTACCGGATCGAACGGTCGCTCGACGGCGGTCCGTTCGTCGAGGGGCGCGAGCTGGTGCATCTGCTGCCGGTCGAGCCGATCCGCGTGCTGTCGCTCGTTCCGGCCACCGCGGCGGGCATCCGCGAGTTGCCGGGCGACACCTTCGGCGATGCCGAGGCACGCCTGTTCCGGGCGAACGCGGCAGTCATCGTGGCATCGGCGCTCGGGGGGGCGGCGCTGCTGGTGCTGCTGGCGGCGTTGCTCCGTGTGCGGGGCGCGCGGCGCGGCGCCGTCGTTACGGGCATGGTCCGCGTCGCCGACTGGCGGGTTGCACGGGCCGCCCTGGCGGAACTTCGGGCGGTCCGCGCCGCCAGCGAGGCGGAGGGATGGACCAACGCTCTGGTGGCGCGCGCGCTGGCCGCCTTCCGGATCGCGGCCGCCCTCGTCATCGGCCACCCGGTGGCGCAACGGCCGGCGGATACGGAAGGGGATAGCGGTCTGCCGGTCGGCCGGTGGCCGATGCGGCGGGGCGGGGCGTTCGTCTCGTCGGCCGTCACGGCGTCCCGGCTCGCGGCCGCTGTCGATCGGATCCACCACGATCGCCCGGACAGCACCGCGGACGCCGACGCGATGCGCGACGCGATGGCGCTCTTCGGCGCGGTTCGCTACGGCCCGGTCGGCCACGCCGGCGAGCAGCCGGGCCACCAGCCAGGCGACCAGGCGGCCGACGAGCCGCGCGACAACAGCGACCTCCACGCCACGCTCGATACCGGGATCGACCTGGTGCGGCGCCTGTCGTTCAGCGCGTTGCCTCCCGCGCGAGCCGTCGAACGATGGCGCGACACGTGGGCGCGACGCTGGCCAGGACGGCGGTCCGCTGCCACGGCCGCCGAATGACGCGCAGAAGATGCTGACCGATCTACTGCCGCTGATCACCGACACGCTGCGGGCGCTGCCTTCAGCGGCGGCGGGCACGTTCGCCTGGCTGCGGGCGGAGACCGCCGCGCTCGCGGCCGGCGTGCTGCTGCTGCTCGCCGCGGCCGCCGGGGCGCGCCACCTGCTTCGGCGGCGCGCCCCGGGCAGCGGCAACGTCGTCCTGCCCGCGGTGCTGCCCGGCACGGTGAGGCCCCGGCCGCTGCTCCGTCCACTCCGCCATGCGCCGTTCGTCCTGGCGCTCGCGGGCCTGGTGGCGTTCGCGGCGGCGTTCGCGGACCCGCACGCCACGCTCGCCCGGTCGGAGGAAACCCACCCCGGCCACCGGATCGCGCTGCTGATCGACGCGTCGCTCAGCATGAACACCGCGTTTGCGACCGAGCGGCTCCAGGCGGGGAACACCTTCCTGGCGAATGTCTCGGCGGCGGAGTACTTCGTCCGCCGCCGGATGGAAGGGCCGTACCGCGACCTGGTTTCGCTGGTGCAGTTCGGCAACGAGGCGTACATCGTCACCCCGTTCACGAACGACTACCAGAACATCCTGCTCAGCATCAGCCTGATCGGCACTCCGGAGGAGTACCACCGCTTCCCGGATCACGGCACGCTCATCATGAACGCGATCAACCGGGGCGTGCAACTGTTCCGGACGTTCGATTATCTCGGCGCCGCCGGCAACCTGATGGTTATCTTCAGCGACGGGCAGGATACGCACGCGCGCTTCGAGGATGTGATGCTTGACGACATCGTGCGCGAGGCGGCGGAGAATGAGATTCCCGTCTACTTCATCCGGACCGCCTACGATCAGCAACTGGGCGACGTCATCTCCGATCAGCAGTGGAAGCTGGCGGTGGAACGGACGGGGGGGGAGTTCTTCCCGGCGGAGAACGAGTCGGCCATCCTGGCCGCGATCGAGGAGATCGACCGGTTGGCGGAAGGGGAGATCCGCGTGCGCCGCTACGAGGCGCGCGAGCCGCGGTTCGCGCCGTTCGCCCTGGCGGCGTTGCTCTGCTGGATCGGCGCGGCGGGGCTGACCCTCGGCCTCCGGTCGCTCCGGAGATTCCCATGAAGAGACGCAGACTGCAGGAACTGCAGGAAGTGGAGGAATCGCGATGAGAACCGGCGTGTCGTACGTGCTGACGGCGCTGCTGCTCGCGGGGCTGGCGGCCGTCGCCTATGGGGCGAGCCGCGTCGAACGGGGTGTGGCGCGGGCCCAGCAGCGGATGGCGACGCTCGACCTGCGGGGACCGGCCACCGCCTATGCCGGCCTGCTCGACGACCTGAACGCCGCCGGACCGCTGGCGGGCCTGTTCGGCACGGCGCGGGCCGACCTGGAGACGCGCCGCGCGGCGGTCCGCTACTGGCAGGCGGACTACGCGGGCCTGCTGGAGGACTACGCCGGCGGGAACGTGGGCGCGGCGGGCGGCAACCTGGCGCTTCAGTTCATCGTGGCGAACGCCGCGACGCGCGCCGCGCTCGACACGCTCGACCCGGAGTCGGACGATCGCGAGGCGGCACTTCGCGCACTCGACGGGGCGATTGACGTCTACCTGGGGGTGTTGCAGCAGAGCCCGGACCATCGGGACGCCGCCTACAACTACGAGTACCTGCTCCGGCTGCGGGCCGACCTGGCGTCGGGCGCGGAGATTCCGATGATGCCGAACGATCAGCTTGGCCGGGAAGGAGAAGCGCCGGAGGACACGGAGCTGGAGGAGATCCGGATCTATGTGCCGGTGCAGCAGGACGTCGACCCGGAGATCGACGAGTCGCCGACCCTCGGCGCGGGCCAGCGGATCCGCCGGCGCGGGTAGGCGCGGTTGGGGACCGGAGCCCTGGGAGCGAGCCGCGAGCGATGCAGGAACTGGAGTTCGGCCAGCCGGCGTACCTCTGGCTGCTGATCGCCCCGGCGGCGCTCGCCCTGCTCTGGGTGCGCTTGTTTCTGCGGCGGCGGCGCGACATCCGCCGGATGCGCGAAGGGCGTGCCCTGCCGGTGATCGAACGCCACGCGGCGGGGCGCGGCCTCTGGTTCTGGCTGGCGCTGGTCGGCGCGTCGGCCTGCGTCGTCGTGGCGCTCGCCCGGCCGCAGGCGCTCGTTGCGGTGACCGAGAGCGCCGGTGTCGATTTCGTCGTGCTGCTCGACGGCTCGACGTCGATGCGGGTCACCGACATCGCGCCCGACCGGTGGCAGCGGTCGGTCACCTGGCTCCGCACCTTCGCGGAAGTGTTGGGGTGGCGCCAGGAACGGGTGGCGCTGGCCCTCTTCGCCCACCGCGCGGCGCCCCAGGTCCGGCTGACGTCCGACCCCAACGCCCTCTTCTTTTTCCTCGATCACCTCTCGGACGAGCCGCCGTTCCGGCTGCGCGACGACACCAGTTGGGACACCAACATCGAGGACGGCATCGCCTGGGGCGTCAAGATGATCGACAAGGACGAGGAGCTGTACGGCGCGCGGCTGGGTGCGCGCGCGTTCGTCGTTCTCTCCGACGGGCAGTCGTGGACCGGGGAAGTGGAACGCGCCATCCGCGTGGCGCAGGAGCGGAACATCCGGATCTATGTCATCGGCGTGGGGACTGACGCGGGAGGATTCATCCCGCAACTGCCGGTCGGGCGCTACGAGCAGCCGGAGCCGCCGATCCACTCGGTGCTCGACCGCCAGTCGCTCCGTGCGATAGCGCAGGCGGGAGGAGGCGCCTACTTCGAGCTGGGCGCCGAGGCGGACCACGTCGTCGCGCTCCGGATCATCCGCGACGTGCAACGCTCGTCGGGCGGCACCCTGGAACGGCGCGAGGCGTTCACCGACCTCTACTGGCCGTTCCTCCTGGCCGCCGCCATCCTCTTCGGCGCCGGCGCCCTGCTCGTCACCGACCGGATCCAGCTCTGGTGGCAGCTCGCCGCCGCCGGCCTCCTGTTGCTCGCGTTCCTGCCGTAGTCCAGCGCGGTGCGCCGGTCTCCAGGCCGGCATGGCATCCTGGCCGCGACGCCTACCGGATCACACCACGCGCCGCCCGCGCGACCGCATCCTCATCGCCCGATGCGTCGATCCTGACCCACGACACCGGCGGCGCGATCCGTTGCACCTGCCCGGCCGCGATGTCCGCCGTCGCATCCGACGCATCGCCGGTGCGCGCAGCGAGGCGGCCCGACAGCGTATCGAACCGCGCATCGAGCCAGAGGCCGATAAACGGCACGCCGGCGTCGCGCGCCACTCCTTCGATCGCGCCGCGCCCTTCTGCGTCCGGCCAGACCGCGTCGACGATCACCCCATGTCCGGCGTTGATGGCCGCGCGGGCCCGCTCGAGAAGCGTTGCATACACGTGCCGGTTCGCTTCCGCCGTGTAGCCCTCCGGACCGAGCCGCCGCTCCGGCGCGACGCCGAACCGGCGCTTCCGCTCGACATCGCTGCGAAGGACGACGGCGCCGGGCGCGGGACCGACGGCCGGTGCGAGCCGCCACGCGAGCGTCGTCTTGCCGCCGCCGGAGACGCCGCCGATCGCGAGAACACGCGGAGCCCGCGGCTCCGTCACCGCCAGCGCCAGATCGAGGTACGACCGCGCATCGTCCCGCAGACTGCCGGCGTTTGCGGCATCAGTCTGCAGCGTCGCGGCTGTCGCGCAGATCTTCGCGCGCACCGCGGCACGGACCGAGAGGAAGAGCGGCAGCAACGCGAGGCCGTCGATGTCGCCGGTCCGTTCGACGTAACGGTTCAGCACGACGTTCGCGTGCACGCCGAGCCCGCGGTCCAGCAGGTCCATCACCAGGAACGCGGCGTCGTACCAGGTGTCGATGCAGGAAAACGCGTCGTCGAACTCGATGCAGTCGAAGATCGTCGTCTCGCCGTCGACCAGGCAGACGTTGCGCAGATGCAGGTCTCCGTGGCAGTGGCGGACGAAACCGCCCGCGCGCCGCGCGTCGAGGCGGGCCGCGAGACGCTCCAGCAGCGCGAGGCTCGACTCCGCCAGCCGTGCGCCGGCGCCGCCGTCGAGCGCGCCGGCGCCGTACGTCTCCAGGCCGTCGCGGTTGCCTTCGATCACCCGGCGCATGGCTCCGGCGCCCCCCTGGTCCCGCCGCGGCTGGGCCGTCTCATGCAAGCGGGCCATCGCGTCCGCGAGCGGCGGCATCAGCGCCGGGTCGAGCGCGCCCCGCTCGGCCAGCCGGTCGAACTGCGTCGCCGGATCGAACCGCAGCATCTCGAGCAGGTAGTCAACGGCGCGGCCCTCGCCGCCGCCGGCGTGGAACCGGCCGTCGGCCGTCCGGCGGACCGCGCGGATCGCCCGGTACACCGAGGGGGCGGTCCGCCGGTTCAGGCGCAGCTCCTCAAGCAGGTAATGCCGGCGGCGCGCCGGGGTGGTGTAGTCGAGATAGTCGTACCGGACGGCCCGCTTCAGCTTCCAGGCGCGCCGTCCGGCAAGAAAGACGACCGACGCGTGGGTTTCGACTCGTTCGACCGCTCCGGCGGCGTCGAGCCCATGTGCCGCCGGCGTCGAAAGCCAGGCGATCAGGGCACGCTGGGATTCCGGACCGGTCTCCGGGGGCGGGAACACCTACGCCAGGGCGCCCTCGAACAGCGCGAGCAGTCGTTCGTCAGACATGCCGACCTCCCCCGTAGATGGTGCGCCGCGCGGGAATCGAACCGGTGGCGATTATAGGGCGCGCCCCGACGGTCCGCCAGAACCCCGAGCGGTCTGACATCGGTATCGGTATGCGCCGAGGCTGCCTGGAATGGCCTGAGCGAACCATATTAAGAACTCGGCTCCACGCTTTAATATAAGCCCCTCGTGCGGGTCTCTATTATTAAGTGTTATGCCGTATAATATTAATAACGTGCGGCGCCGTCGCTAAACTCGCGTCTCCCGGCGTGGCCGTGTTTGATGATCGTGAGCTCCGGCCGTGGATCTCCGTCGATGCGCCAGTCGGATGTCTATTGACACGAGCGATACCTGGGTGTATCCACTGGAAGATCGTGGTTGCTGATCAAGGACACAGGAGGTCTACCATGAGGCGACGACTGCTGTCGGCAGGGGCGGCGACTTTGCTCGCCATCGCATTCGGGCTGGTCCAGGTGGCCGAAGTGCCGATCGGGGGGCAGTCCCATACGACCGTGTGGGGGCACCCGGACCTCGAGGGGATCTGGCTCGACGTGTACACCACACCGTTCGAGCGCTCACCTGATGTTGGCGACCGAGAGTTCGCCACTCCTGAAGAGCGCCAGGCTCGGGATCAGGCGCGAATGATCAACCCCGGGCGCAACGAGCGCTCGGGTGCCGCGGCTCGTGACGTGGCCGGCGCCTACAATGCCGTCTACACGTCCGCGAAGCCGGCCGGGCCCCGTACCTCGCTCGTCGTCGATCCACCCAACGGAAGGATTCCTCCGCTGACCGCCGAAGCAGAGCAACGGAACGAGATGGAGCGGGAGTGGCGTCTCATGCTGCTGCAGAACACCGAGACGTGCGAGAAGGGTGCTCGGGGGTGCCGTGGTGGAACGTACGGGTCGCCGTCGCCCCGCCGATTCGACGTCACCCCGTTCTACAACACCTCGAGGATGAACCGGCACGACGGGCCGGAGGATCAGAGTCGGGGCGACCGGTGCATGTCGGGGACGACCCCGGATACCCGGGGATTCCGGCGGATCGTGCAGGGTGAGAGCTCCGTCGCGATCGGCTATGACACCGGGCAGGGCCAGGGGTATCAGCGCATCATCAATCTGGGCGGCGAGCATCCCGCGAGCCATGTTCGTCTCCGGCACGGCGACTCGCGCGGGCACTGGGAGGGTGAAACCCTGGTCATCGAGACCACGAATTTCTCACCCAAGTTCACGTTCCAGGGATCGGGTGAGAATCGCAAGCTGACCGAACGGTACACACAGGTGGATGCCGACACCCTGACGTACGAGATGACGATCGAGGACCCGACGGTTTGGACCGCCCCCTGGACGGTTCGACAGGAGCTGAAGCGGCAGAGCGATCAGGAGAACCGGATCTACTACGAGCCGCGCTGTCACGAGGGCAACTACGGTCTGCCGGCGCTGCTGGTCGGCGCGAGAGTGGACGAGCAGCGGTTCAAGGAAGGGAAGGGGCCGGATCCGTTCTCACTCGACACCGCCACGTGCGTCAACGGGTTGGCCGACGAAGAAGGGCTGTGAGGGCCGGTAGCCCTCTCGCGGCGGTCCCGTATGATGGCCGGGTGAAGAACCTGGCCGGACCGTTGGCGATCCTCCTCGGGCTGTGGTCGGCCCCCGGGTTCGCCCAGACGGCGGAGGAACTCATCAACGACGCGCAGACCCCCGAGGACGTGCTCGTCCACAGCATGGGGTACGACCGCAAGAGCTACAGCCCCCTCGAGCAGATCGACAAGTCCAACATTCACCGGCTGGTGCCGGTCTGGAACGCCAGCATGATGAACCTGTCGGGCGAGCTGGCCGCGCCGGCTATCTACGACGGCGTGCTGTACGCCATCAACGGGAGCTGGACCTTCGCCATCGATCTGGAGACCGGCCGGCAGATCTGGCGCACGCCGGTCGTCATCGAAGAGGGTGCGCGGCGGCGCAGCAGCTTCAACCGCGGCGGCCCGGTGCTCTCCGAGGGCCGCCTCTTCCGGGTGACGGTCGACAACCACGTTCTCGCCCTCGACATGGAGACCGGCGAGGAGCTGTGGAACCAGAAGTTCGCCGATGCGGCGGAGGGCTACTACGCCACAGGCGCGCCGATGGTCGCCAACGGCGTCCTGATCTCCGGGATGGCGGGCGGGGAGTCCACCACCCGCGGCTTCCTCGACGGCTGGGATCCCGCCACCGGCGAGAAGCTGTGGCGGCTCTACACCATTCCTGGGCCCGGCGAGCCGGGCCACGAGACCTGGCCCGCGGGCACCGACGCCTGGATGTACGGTGGCGCGCCGACCTGGCGCTCCGGCTCCTACGATCCCGAGCTCGACCTCGTCTACTGGGGGACCGGCAACGCGGAGCCGTACGATCCCGCGCCGCGCGGCGCGCTCGACAGCCTGTACACCTCGACCGTGCTCGCGATCCGCCCCAAGACGGGCGAGATCGCCTGCTACTACCAGTACACGCCCAACGACGTCTACGACGTGGACGGCATCGACGAGCACGTGCTGGCCGAGCTGGAAGTGGACGGCGAGATGCGGAAGGTGATGATCCAGGCCAACAAGAACGGCTTCCTGTACACGCTCGACCGCACCGACTGCTCGCTGATCGCCGCGCACCCCTACGCCTTCGTCAACTGGGCCTCGCACATCGATCTGGAGACCGGCCGGCCGGTGCTGACCGACATCTACCGGGACTTCCTCGCCGGTGAGCAGGTCTACATCTGGCCGTCCCGCGGCACCAACGCGGTGCCCATCGCCTTCAACCCGGACACCGGTTTCATCTACTCGACGACGTGGCATGTGCCGCGCATCCAGCAACTCCTGCCCGAGCCCCCGGAACTGGTCCTCGGGGCGAGCTACACCGGGGTTTCCAACCGTTTCCCGGAGGTGGAGCCGGGCGATCTGCTCGGGCACGTCGTGGCCATCAATCCGCTCACCGGCGAGAAGAAGTGGGAGGTTCCGATGCAGGACTTTCCCAGTTCCGCCGGCGTGCTGGCGACCGGCGGCGGGCTGCTTTTCACCGGCAAGATCACCGGGGAGTTCATCGCCCTCGACGAGGAGACCGGTGAAACGCTCTGGGAGTTCCAGACTGGATCGAGCGTCAATGCGACGGCAATCACCTACACGCTGAACGGCCGCCAGCAGGTGACCGTCGCGTCCGGGCTCGGCGGCAGCCTTGCCAACCGCTACGCGCGGGGTCAGGTGCCGGCCGGCGGATCGATCTGGACGTTCGCGCTGATGCCCGAGTAGCGGTTGCGCCCGTCTGGTGCGCCGGTCTCCAGACCGGCAACGACGTGCTGTTTACAGCCGTCAGCCCGGCGGGATCATCGCAACAATTCGGACCGGCGCTCCCGTTCCGCCCTCGATCTTCATCGGCAGCGCCGCGAGAAGAAAGCCGGTCGGCGGCAACGCAGACAAATCCGCGACGTTCTCCAGGTTGGGCGCGCCGGCCGCGGCGCCGATCCGGTGGACGATGAAGTCGGTGGACCGGCCGTAGTCCACGCTGGCCGTATCGATGCCGAGCAGCCCTGCGCCGCGGTCTTCGAGCAGCAGTCGCGCCGCCGCTTCGCCGACGCCGGGGAAGTGCAGGTTGCCGGTCTCTCCGGGCGTGTCGTCGCCCAGATAGGCGAGGGCGTCCGGCCAGCGCGCCGCCCATCCGGTCCGGATGAGCACGGCTGATCCTTCCGGCACCGGGCCGTGCTCGTCCTCCCAGGCCAGCACGTCGTCGTCGGTCACGAGATAGTCGGGATCGGCCGCGGCCGCCTCGCTGACGTCGATGACGATGCCCGGCAGGATGAGGCGACCCAGAGAAATGGACGCCGCGTCGTCGCCGCCTTCCGCGAAGTGACTCGGCGCGTCGAGGTGCGTGCCGCCATGCTCGGCTGTCGCGAACTGCTTGGCAGCATAGAAGTAGCCGCCGGGCGTTTCCCCTTCCGCGAGGGTGTCGAGCTGGAAGCCGGTAGTGTCAGCCGGCCAGTAGAGGGTATTCCCGCCGTAGGCGTGGCTCAGGTCGATCATCCGCCAGCCGGCGACGCTCTCCGGTTCGGGAGGCGCGGGTGGTGGCGGTTCCTCTGGCGGCGGCGCGCCGCCGCAGGCGACGAGCAGCGCGGCGAGAACGGTGCCGACGGCCGGCGAGAGTCGGTGTCCCGTGACTTGCATCGACACCCATCGTAGCGCCTTCGCCCGTCGACCGAACCCCTCCAGCGAACCTCTTGTGTCTCGTCGGTGCAATAAGATATGAATTACATACTCGGTAGTTCATACTCTGGCTATGAGAATTTCTGAACGCGGGCAAATCACTATCCCGAAACCGCTCAGAGACCGCTTCGGCATGAATCCCGATGTCGAGGTGGAGATCACGCCAACGGAGGACGGGCTGCTGATTCAGAAGCGAACGGCGGCCAGGCACCCGGTGGAGCGAGTGTACGGCGTTCTCGGCCGGAGCGGGAGCACCGATGACTACCTCGAAGAGATCCGCGGGCGATGATCACCGCCGTCGATACGAGCGTCCTGCTCGACGTGTTCCTGCCTGACGAACATCACGGTCCGCGGTCGGCGCTGTGGCTGCGCGCCGCCTACGATCGCGGGGCCATCCTGGCCTGCGATGTCGTCTACGCCGAGTTGGTTCCGGCCTTCGAGGACCGGACCGGACTGGATGGAGTGCTTCGGGAGGTCGGCGTGACGTCATCGCCGATCGACACCGCCATCGCGTACGAGGCGGGTGTACGTTGGCGTCGATATCGCCAGGCCGGTGGTCCGCGCGATCGGATCCTCACCGACTTCCTGATCGGGGCGCATGCCGTCGTGGCAGCCGATGCCTTTCTGACTCGTGATCGCGGTTTCTATGCGACGTACTTCCCCGAGCTCGCGTTGAGCCAGGCGGGGCCCTGAAGGAAACGCGCTACGTCGTCAGCCCGGGGGGCTGGCCGACCCGGCGTAACGTGGCCTCTCGCATCCGAACCCAGCTACCGAACCGAGCGACCACATGCCGACGACGGGCTTTCTCGGGACACGCGCGGATGCGCTGATCGACCTCGCGGTCGTCTTCTTCGTCGCCGCTCCGTTCCTGATGGCGTACGCGTTGCGGCTTGCGGCGCGCCGCCGCTATCGGAAGCACCGCAACCTGCAGGCAAGCCTGATCGCGGTGGGAATCGTCGCCATCCTGCTGCTGGAAGCGAGCATCCGCTACGGCGGGGGAGCGGCCGCCTACGCCCAGAGCGCGTACTACGACACGCCGCTGATGCGAGGGCTGTTCATCCTGCATCTCGCGATCGCAATACCGTGGTTCGTGTGCTGGTGCACCCTCGTGGGCGTTTCGTGGCGCCGCTTCTCCGGCATCCTGCCCGGTTCGTTCAGCTCGGCGCACCGGCGCTGGGGGCAGGTGACGTACGTGGGACTGTGGCTCACCTGTGTCACCGGCGTCGTCCTCTACGTCATCAGCTTCGCACTATGATCGGGTGCGACGCACACTGAGCCCATCATGCGACTAGCTTCCCGAGTGCTGATCGTCGTCGCGTGCCTGCTGCTGATCCCGCTGACTGCGGTCCTCACCGCCGCCGCGAAACAACGCTTCGCCGACGGCCCCAATCGGGTGTTCTCCGGCGGCCCCCTGGTGTCGGGCGAGCTGCACACCGGCCCGGAACCGGACTGGAGCTACGTCAACGACATCGGCACGATCGAGCTGCAGTTGCTGGACCCGCCGCGGTCACGCCGCATCTGGACCACGGAGCACGACGGCAAGCTCTACGTCTGGTCCAGCTACATGGGCACGACGGTCGGCCGGCTGTGGAAGCGCTGGCCGGTCCAGGCGGACCGGGATGGCCGCGCGGTGCTCCGCATCGACGGCAAGCGCTACGAGCGGCAACTCGTGCGCATCCAGTCCGGTGACATCCTCGACGGCATCACCAGCGCCATTCGGGCCAAGTACCCGTCGCAGACCACCCGGGCGACGATAGAAGCGGGCCAGACCTGGCTGTTCGAGGCGGTGCCGCGGTAGCACCACTGGCGGCACAGGTCACCTCTATGAAGAACTTCTACTGGTGCATCGCGGCGGCGTTGGTCGTGACCATCCTCGCGGTCCTGTTCGTGCCGGGGGTGGATGACTTCGTGGAACAGACATTCATGGGGTACGTCGGCCGCGCCGCGCGCTGAGGGCCGCTTGGTCTGCTCGGTATGATGACGTGATGCTATGATGCGTCCATGCGGACAACGGTCACCATCGACGACGACGTGATGGCCGTCGCGCGAGCACTCGCGGCGCGGCGTGGCATCAGCCTGGGGAGCGCGTTGTCGGACCTTGCACGCCGCGGCTTCAGGCGAACCCCGGCCGGTGACGATGACGGCCTTCCGGTATTCCGGGTTGCAGCCGACGCGCCCTCGATCACGAACGAGGACGTTCAGAAGGCGCTCAGCGACTGGCCATGAGCCGGTTGCTGGACGTCAACGTGCTGATCGCGCTCGCCTGGCCCAACCACGTGCACCACGACGCAACAAGGTCGTGGTTCGCAAGGCTGCGCGGGACCGGCTGGGCTACCTGCCCGGTGACCGAAGCAGGATTCGTGCGGGTGTCATGCAATCCGGCAGCGGTCAGGCAGTCCGTGACGCCCTCGGAAGCCATTGCCCTGCTGAGCAGGCTGCGGCAGCTCGAGTCACATACGTATTGGGCGATGGATCGATCCATCACCTCGCTGCCACCAGGAATCCTGGCTCGCATTCAGGGATACCGACAGATCACTGACGCCGTGCTGCTTGCCCTCGCCATGCAGTACGGAGGGCAACTTGCCACTCTCGACGCCGGGCTCGCAGACCTTCTCGCGGAGGAGGAGCGCCGGTCGATTTGCACGATACCGGTGTGATCCGCGCGATGGGAGCCGGCACGCGCGTGCCCGGAGCCGTTCAGAACCTGACGCGCACGCCGAACGACGGGATCAGCGGGAAGCCGGCGGTCGGGCTTTCCACGATCCTGGGCAGCGGGCCGTCGGGATCGTGCGCCAGGCTGGTCTCCACCTCCACCGGGTTGTCGCGGTTGAGCAGGTTGATCACCTCGATGTACCAGGACCAGCGGCCGGACGGGCCACCCGGTTGGTTGGCGATGCGCAGGTCGACGCGGGCGTAGTGGGGCAGGCGTCCCCGCTGCAGCGCCTCGAGGCCGCCGAGGTCGAGGGTGTAGACGGGTGCGCCGACTGCGTCCCGGGCAGGCACGAGCCGTCCCCGCGCGTCCTCTTCCGACGCCATGCGCAGCCCGATCGCCGGCGTGTAGGGGAAGCCGGTCGCCACCTGCGCGGTCGCCGCGACGCTCCAGCCCCGGCCGATCCGGTAGCGGCCGACGGCATTGAAGGCGTGCCGGCGGTCGTACTCGAACGGGAAGCGCAGGCCGTAGGTGTCGCGGTTGGCGCGACCCCACGCGTAGGAGAGCCAGCCGCCCAGCCGGGATGCCGGGTTGCTGCGCACCAGGTAGGCGTCGGCGCCGTAGGTCGTGCCGCCGCCGCCGTTCACCGGCGTGCTGGTGATCTGCGCCTCCGACGGGACGCTGGCCTGCAGGTCGGCGGGGAAGTCGTAGCGCGCGACCCGCGTCAGCCGCTCGGCCTCCGGCTCGAGGCGGCCGACAATGAGATCGTCGAACGTCTTGTAGTAGCCCTCGACGCGGAAGAGGGTGTCGGAGCCCAGGTCCTTCTCGAAGCCGGTGACCAGATGCGTCGATCGCTCGTGGCGCAGGTTGGTGACCCGAGCGGGTGAGAGGTCGAAGAAGTAGTCCGACTGGATGAGCTTCTCGTAGCCGGGGCTCTGCGTGTAGAGGCCGCCCGCGACACGCAGCCGGCTCGACCCGGGGAGGAGCACCGTCGCGGCGAAGCGCGGCGACAGGACCGCGTCGCCGTTGACGGTGCTCCAGTCGAGCCGCAGGCCCGGCTCGACCGACAGCCAGGGCGTCACCGTGTAGCGATCCTGAACCCATGCGCCGCCCCGTGTGCCGCCCAGAGACGAATCGAGGTTGTCGGGGAGGCCCGTTCCGCCCCGTGCGCTGGAGGGGTTGGCGACGGCCTCGTTCCGGTCGCCGGTGATGGAGAGGCGGGCCGCCGAGGCGAGCCGGTGCAACTCGACGCCCGTGTCCAGCGTGTGCTCGGCCGAGAGGGAAAACGCCAACTCCTGGCGCACCGACAGATCGCGCACCGACAGGTCCCGGTCGAAAGCGACGTTGGTCGACCCCGCCGCCGCCGCGTCGTCGGGCGCGTTCGACCGCCGCGACGACGATTCGAACGTCGCGTCCACGTCCAGCAGCTCGGTGTTGCGGTACCACGAGACGATGGTGCGGGACGTCGCGGCGCCGCCGATCAGCGCGTCTAACCGTAGCGAGCCGAGGTCGTTGCCCGCCTCCGAGACGAGGCCTCCGGTGTCGCCCGACTCCTCGTCGTCCTCGGGATCGAACTGGAAGTCGGCGTTCTCGCGGCTCGTGAGGCCGAACAGGGCGAGCCGGTGCCCGGGGCCGAACGTCCAGTTCGCCTGCACCTGCAGGTCGGCGAATGCCGGCAGGTTCTGGTCGGTCACGAGGCCGGCGATCAGGTCGTAGTAGGTCCGCCGCCCGGTCAGCAGCCACGATCCACCGCCTGGCGCCGCGCCTTCGAACACCACGTTCGCGTCGGTGACGCCGGCCGCGGTGGATCCCGTGAAGTCGCGCTCGCCGGCCCGGTTGTCGACGATCAGGAGCGACGACAGGCGGTCGCCGTACGCCGCCCCGAAGCCGCCCGCGGTCAGCTCGAACCGCTCGACGGTTTCCGGATTGAACGCGCTGACGAGACCGAAGAGCCGGTAAGGATTGTGGATCTCCACCCCGTCCATTACCGTGAGGTTCTGATCCGGCGTTCCGCCGCGCACGGCGAGCCGGCTGCCGAAGTCACCGGTGGACGCCACCCCCGGGAGCGTGTCGAGGGTGCGGAAGATGTTGTCGAAGGCGCCGGCGACCTCGAACACCTCCTCCGCCGCGATGGGGGTGGCTGACGGCCGCTCCGGCGCGGCGAGCGGCGCGGACACCACCTGCACGGTCTCCGCGAACGCGTTGCTGAACAGCAGAACCTCCAGCTCCGCCCCCGCCGCGGCAACCGCGGCTTCCAGGGCAACGGTGGTTTCCAGGTAGCCGTCGGCCGCAACGCGCAGCTCCCGGTCGCCCGGAGCGAGCGTGACCGCGAAGCGCCCGTCGGCGTCGGTAACGATCGTCTCGGCGCCGCTCGCCACGGTGGCAGCGGGCAGCGGCGACAAGTCGGCGCCGTCCAGGACGACGCCGGTGACGACCGGCGACGCCTGATCGTTCGCTGCCGCGGCGGTCCTTGTCTGCTGGGCGGGCTCCGCCGGCTCAGCCGTTTCCGCGCCCTCGGCGAGGGTCGGCGCCAGCGCTGGCGCCAGCGTCACCAGAATCAGGGCGGCTGGCAGAGAACCGGGACGGAGAGCCTTCGCCGCCTCACTGAGCGGCGGACGGATAGAGTTGCCCGCACTTTGACGGGACGCGTCAGCGGGCATAGGGTAGGGCACGAGTCTTCACTTCCCTCGCGGACCAGGAGCGGGCCGAGACACTCGGGTGTTCCGTACACTCGGGTGTTCCGTAGTGGTCGGCAATAGTGGCAGTGCGAATTCCGCGTGACCGCGACAGGGCTGGCCTACAACCCATCATACGGCGGGAGAGGGACTCGTCGATGATCGAACCGGCCAGCAAGGGCAGCCTGCTCGATTCGCTCACGCGCCTCCTGCCGGCGCTGGCCCTCGCGGGGCTCGCCGTGCTGGTTGCCGAGGCTCAGACCGGCGGTGCGGCCGAGTCGAGCGACTGGCCGTACTTCGGAGGCACCCGCGCCTTCACCCGCTACGCCCCGCTCGATCAGATCGACCGGACGAACGTCGCGCGTCTGCGGGTGGCGTGGCGGCGGCCGGGCATCGACGCATCGTTTACCCGGCCGTTTCCCGAGCTGGAGCCGTCCGGCTACCTGCGCGCCACCCCGATCCTGATCGATGGCGTCCTCTACGCCTCGAACGCGGTCGGGCTCGTCGAGGCCTTCGACCCCGGCACGGGTGAGACCATCTGGCTGCAGCGGCCGCGGCTCCCGACCCTTGAGGGGGTCGCGGGGCGCGGCGTCCATGGCGTCGCGTTCTGGTCCGACGGGAGTGCGGACCGCCGCATCTTCTCGTTCCGTAACCGTTTCCTGTATGCGCTCGACGCCGCGACCGGCGAGCCGATCGCCGGGTTCGGCGACAGCGGACGCGTCGACCTGACCCCGGCCGGCGCGAACAGCGCCCGCGGCGGGGCGAGCCCGATCGTGGTGAACGACGTCATCGTGGTGGCGGGCGTGGTGGACGGCGCGGGCGACAGCGGCGTGCGCTGGCGGAACAGCGCGCCGGAGAACGTCCGTGGCTTCGACGCGCGGACCGGCGAGCTGCGCTGGACGTTCCACGTGGTGCCGCGTCCGGGGGAGTTCGGCGCGGACACCTGGAGCGCCGATTCCCTGGATGTCTCGGGCGACCTCGGGTCGTGGTGCTGCCTGAGCGCCGACCCGGATCTCGGCACCGTCTACGTGCCGCTCACCGCCCCGACCGCCGCCTACTACGGTGGGCACCGGCCCGGTGACAACCTCTTCTCCAACAGTCTGGTCGCGCTGAACGCCGCCACCGGCGAGCGGGTCTGGCACTTCCAGATGGTGCATCACGACCTGTGGGAGTACGACACGGTGGGGCCCCCGACGCTGGGGGAGATCGCCGTCGACGGCCGACGTATCCGCGCCGTGATGCAGCCGAGCAAGACCGGGTTCCTGTACGTCTTCGACCGGGCGACGGGCGAGCCGGTCTGGCCGATCGAGGAGCGTCCCGTGCTCCCCTCGACCGTGCCGGGCGAGCAGGCGTCGCCGACCCAGCCGTTCCCGACCCGGCCGCCGCCCTTCGCGCACCAGGGCGTGAGCGAGGAGGACCTGATCGACTTCACGGCGGAACTGGAGGAAGAGGCCCGCGCCGTCGCGTCCCGCTTCGTCATCGGCCCGATCTTCACGCCGCCGACGGTTGTCAGCGAGGAGCCGGGCGGCACCGACGGCACCCTGGCCCTGCCCGGCTCCTGGGGATCGGGCAACTGGAACACGGGGGCGTTCGATCCCGAAACCGGCTTCTATTACGCCTTCTCGCACGTCGTGCCGCGCGTCTACCGGCTGGCGGACGCCTCCACCGAGGAGAACGCCGAGATGACGTACTTCAGCCCGAACCGCGATGCGCCGTACCTCGACGGCATCCCGCTCATCAAGCCGCCCTGGGGCCGGATCACCGCACTCGATCTCAACCGCGGGGAGCTGGCCTGGCGCGTCGCCAACGGTCGCGGCCTGCGCGGCCATCCGGCCCTGCGGGGGCTCGACCTGCCGCCCCTCGGCATCGCGAGCCGCCCGGTGGCGCTGGTGACCGCCACACTGCTGTTCATCGGGGAGGGCGGCAACGTCTTCGGCGGCATCCAGGAGAACATGTGGGGGGCGGGGTTCCGGGCCTACGACAAGGCGACGGGCACGGTCCTCTGGGAGACGGAGCTGCCGGCCGGGACCACCGGCGGCCCGATGACCTACCTGCACGAGGGCCGGCAGTACATCGTCGTCCCCGTCGGGAGCCGCGAGCGCCCGGCCGAGTGGGTGGCGCTGGCCCTGCCCTGACAGCTACGGGGCGGGGCGGGCGAGCCCGCGGCCGTCACTCGAAACCGAGTTCGACCTGGCCGAACCCCGGGAAGTCCGCCAACAGCCGCTCCCCCGCCTCGGCAGGGTAGATCTCGTCGGTGGTGACCCCCGTGGTAACGAAGTCGCCGCGCGAGAGGGCGAGCCCGTGACGCGGCAGTTCGTTGGCCAGCCACGCCACGACCTCCAGCGGGTGGCCGAGGACGTTGCCGCCCGAGCCGGTCAGCCGCTCCTCGCCGTTGACGACGAGCCGCGTCGGCTGTGCGGCCAGGTCGAGGCCGTGCCAGTCATCCACCGGGGCGCCGTGGATCCAGGCGCCGTGGATGGCGTTGTCGGATGCGAGCGATTCCGGCGTGAACCGGTCGATGCCCGCGAAGTGATGCTCCACCAACTCGATGGCCGGATAGAGCGGCCCGACGTAGCCGGCGATGGACCGGCGATCGTGGCCTCCTTCGACCAGGGGCACGTCGGCCGCCATTCGGAAGCCGACCTCAACCTCGATCAGCCGGATGACGTAGTCGGCGGCGCGCAGCGTGACGCCGGACTCGTGCAGGCGCGCCGTAAGCAGGCGGCCGAACACCGGGTGAGGCACGTCCAGCATCCGCTGGGCGGCTGGGTTCGTCAGCGCCACCTTGTAGCCCGCCGTCTCGCCGCCCCACTGCTCGCACAGCCCGGCGACCAGCAACGCCTGGGCGCGATAGGCCGACGCGAGGTCGGGTGGCATGAGCGCGGGCGGCAACGCGTCGGCGCGTTCGTGCCGCAGGCGCAGCGACTGAAGGAACCGTGCGGTCTCCGCGGTGCTCATTGGGTGGTTCGGCGACAGCAGCGTCCGGCGGCATCAGTATACGGTCGCCCGGGTTGACTTCCGGCTGGCGTGCGGGCATCGTCAGCACGCCGCGCCGGCGGCTTCTTGGCCGAAGCATGGACAGGAGCCAGATTCGCATCGGCACCAGCGGTTGGCACTACCCGACCGGGGAGGGAACCTGGGACGGGATCTTCTATCCGTCGCGGGGCCGCCGTCATCGCTCGCCGGGATTCGACGAGCTGGAGTACTACGCGGAGCATTTCGACACGGTCGAGGTGAACTCGACCTTCTACGGCGTGCCGCGCCGCTCGGTCACCGAGAGCTGGGCCAACCGGACCCCCGACCACTTCGCGTTCTCGATCAAGCTGTATCAGCAGTTCACCCACCCGAAGATGTACGCGGCCTCCACCGGCAGCAGCGACACGCGGGTGGAACGCGACGATATCGACCAGTTCTGCGAGGCCCTCGCGCCGATCCACGAGGCGGGCAAGCTCGGCGTCCTCCTGGCGCAGTTCCCCCCGAGCTTCAAGAACGATGCCGCCGCGCACGACTACCTGGCGTGGCTGCTCGAGGCGCTGTCGGATCATCCGATCGCGGTCGAGCTGCGGCACCGGAGCTGGAGCGACGACGTCGCCGGCACGCTACGGCTGCTGAACGGGCTCGGGGCGGCCTGGGTGCAGATCGACGAGCCGAAGTTCCGTCTCTCCATCGAGCAGAACTTCCTACCTAATGTCGAGACCTTCTATTACATGCGGCTCCACGGCCGCAACGCCCGGAAATGGTGGCGCCACGACCGGACCGAGGAGCGCTACGACTATCACTATTCCGCCGCGGAGCTGCGGCCGTTCAGGGACACGGCGGACGCGGCGGCCCATCTCGTCAAGCGGCTCTACCTGTACATGAACAATCATTTCTCGGCCAAGGCGGTGGCCAACGCCGCCACGCTGAAGCACGAGCTAGGCCTGCCGGTCCCTGGCGCCTACCGTAGCGAGATGCTGGCGCGCTACCCGGAGCTGGAGGGGGTGGTCAGGACGAGCTCGGCAACGACGCCGCTGCTCGTGCCGGCCAGCGGGTCGTAGTCGGAGCAGCGAGCAGGTCACCGCCGAGCAGGCAGGTCGAGAGGCCCATCCGAACCGGCGCCCCCCCCGTCGTCTTCATTGATTGTCGGATCGCTGGGTGGTAGTATGGGCAGACGGCTTCCGGGAGACTTGTATCGGGCCGTTGCCGGGCGACTGGCGGTGGCTGATCGGCACCCTCGTTGTCCCGTTGTTGATCTTTGTCATCGTCAAGGAGGTCCAGAATGCGTAGACGTCGCTTGCTTGGCATCGTCGTTGTCATTCTCGTCGCGCTGGGTGTTGCCCCAGCCGTGGCATGGGCCCAGGGAAGCATCGGCGGCATGGTTTCGGACGAGACCAGCGGTGTTCTCCCCGGCGTGACGGTTGAGGCATCCAGTCCTGCCCTCATCGGGGGTGCCCGGGTGGGTGTTACGGACACCCAGGGTCGCTTCAACATCGTGAACCTGCGGCCTGGACTCTACACTCTCACCTTCGTCCTGCCAGGGTTCAACACCGTCGTCCGCGACGAGCTTGAGCTGGCAGGCGACTCGGCACTCAACATCAACGTGGCGATGCAGGTCGGGGCGGTCGAGGAGACCATCACGGTCACCGGCGCGACGCCTGTGATTGACGTGCAGAGCACCCAACGGACACAGGTGCTGACGCAAGAGGTGCTTGAGGCGGTTCCCACCGGCCGCAGCCTGTGGGCGATGACACAGTCGGTCGTCGGCGCGGTCAGCGACTATCCGGATGCGGGCGGCACCCAGGGGATGCACTACCCCAACATCAGCCTGCGCGGCATGGCGCCCGACCAGAACAGCATCGAGATCGACGGCATGGTGGCCAGTACGATCGACAACTCGCCGCAGTATTTCAACACCCAGTTGGTCGAGGAGGCGGTCTACGAGACCAGCGGGTTCAGCGCGGAGACGTCCGGCGGCGGCCTGCGAATCAACATGATTCCCAAGGAAGGGGGCAACGAGTTCAGCTTCTCCGGATTCGGCTCCTACGCGAACGGCGCGTGGCAGAGCAACAACCTGAGCGACAGGTTGCAGCAGCTGGGCATGCGCTCAGTCACGAGCGTCAACAAGATCTGGGACATCAACCCGGGGCTCGGCGGCCCGCTCGTTCGCGACCGGCTCTGGTTCTTCACGTCGTATCGCCACTGGGGGATGCACCGCCCGATCGGCGGCTCCTTCTACGATGACGGCAGTCAGAGCGTCGACGACAACCGCATCCAGAGCGGCCTGCTCAGGCTCACCTACCAGGTGAATGACACCAACAAGCTGTCCGTCTACTACGACCGGATGGACAAGTTCCGTTCGAACGACACGAGCGCGGGTGTCGATCCGGAGACGGCCGGCCGCCAGTGGCTGTCGCCGCACTATGCGACGCAGCAGGCGAAAGTCACGTCGACGATCGGCTCCAGGCTGCTTGTCGAGACTGGTTACAACGCCGTCTTCCAGCAGTGGTGGGCGACGATGAAGCCGGGTGTCCTGCAGCCGCGCGGGAGTTCCGGCTGGTACTCGGGGGCGGCCAAGTACGACACCAGCACCGGCGAGCTGTCGAACGCGTACTATCGGAGGCAGGGTACCTTCGAATCGAGGTACGGCGTCCAGAGTTCGGTCGCCTACGTGACCGGCTCGCATTCCATCAAGGTCGGTTTCCGCCTGCAGTTCGGCCACGACGGGTTCGCCCGCCAGTCGAACGGCGACCTTCACAGTCAGCGCTACGTCGACGGTGTCCCGGATGCGGTGCGGGTAACCAACTACCCCCTCACCTCGCCGGAGCGGCACGGCGGCCAGAACCTGCTGAACTCCGACCTGGGCATCTACGCGCAGGACAGTTGGACGATCGGCAGGCTGGCGTTGAACCTTGGGGTCCGGTGGGAGTACTGGAATGGATCGACCGCGGCGGCCAGCGTGCCGGCCGGACGGTTCGTTCCCGCACGCCAGTTCCCGGAGCTGACGAACCTGCCGAACTGGAAGGACTGGGCTCCGAGGCTGGGTTTCGCCTACGACTTGTTCGGTGACGGGCGGACCGCGATCAAGGCCGGGTTCAACCGGTATAACGATCAGGCGGACACGAGGTTCGCCGGCAGGTATAACCCGCTCGCCGAGGCCACCCACACCCTCGACTGGGTCGATCTCAACGGCGATGACATCGCGCAGGATGCGGAGATCGATTTCTCGACGTTGCCGTCCGGATTCGGCGGCGCACGGATCACCAACACCGTGGATCCGGATATTCAGCGTCCCTACGCGCTCGAGTGGCACGGGCAGGTCGAGCACCAGATCATAACGGGCCTGTCGCTCGGTTTCGGCTACTACCGTCGGACGCTGAAGAACATCATCTTCAGCGACAACCTGGATATCGGCCTGGACGACTACACGGGCGTATCAGTGACAAGCCCGCTCGATGGTTCTCAATTCATGGTCTACAACGTCAACCCGGACGTTGTGCGCGGTAACCGTGTTGTCGACAGCACGTCTGCCGACGCTGACAAGCGCGGCGCCTGGTCGGACACCCTCGAGGTCAATTTCAATGGGCGGCTGGAGGGTGGTCACACGATCTACGGCGGCGTCGGCGTGCAGAAGTATCGCGAGGCTACGTGTGACTCGCTCGACGATCCGAACACGCTGCGGTTCTGCGATCAGCGCGAGGAGGCCGTTCCCTGGCGGGCGCAAGTGAAGATGTCAGGGGCGCACCCGCTGCCCGGGGACTTCCAGTTCGCCTGGACGCTCTCGAGCGAGCCGGGACCGATCATGCCGGGAGGACGTGCCAACACTCTGAGTTCGGGCTTCAACGGCCGCAACGTGACCTTCTGGAGAATCAGGCGTAACACGACTTACGACGACGGGACGCTGGTTGTGCCGAACCTGACGCAGTCTTCGATCAGCGTACCGCTCGTCTCGCCGGGGACGGAATACCTCGAGCGGTACACGCTGCTGGACATCAGCCTGTCCCGCGCCTTCGAGACGGACAACGGTGCGGTGTTGCGGCCGCAGTTCGACCTGTTCAACCTCGCCAATGCGAGTCCGATCTTTGCGGTTCGCACCGCGGAGTACGGTGCCGCGGCCTACAGGCAGCCCTCGCGCACGATGCAGGGGCGGCTGGTTCGCTTCTCGGTGCAGGTCAACTTCTAGGGGGTTGTAATCGGAGAGCGTGTCGCGGCCGAGGTCTTGACCTTGCGTCGCGCCTATCGCTCTGGGGAGATCGCATGATGGGTTCACGATGCACGGGAGTGACGGCCTTTTGTGGAGCGGCCGTCCTTGTGGCGGTCGCAATCGGTCCATCGGCGACGCTGGCTGAGGAGCTGGCGCCGCCGCCGACGGTGCCACCCGGTGTGACCCTGGTGGAGGTGGTTCGCGAGTTGCGGTCCTCATCGGCCCAGGTGCTCTGGAATCGGATCGGGGACGCCGAGGGCCGGACCCTGTTGGTCTCCGATGGTGATCAGCCGGGGGTCGCCAACTGCGTCGGTGAATGCGCCAAGCAATTCCCGCCGTTGCTTGCGGCGCCGGGTGCGAAGGCATTCGGCGACTGGTCGCTGGTGTCTCGGCCGTCCGGCACGATGCAATGGGCGTATCAGTCCCGTCCGCTCTACACCTGGTCGCAGGAGGAGGAGCCGGGCGAGGTTGCCACCAACGTCGGGCTGACCGAGACCGCAAATCTGAAACTCGCTGAGGATGCGGCGATGGCCGGGGAGTTGCTGCCTCTGGAGGGATGGCAGGTGGCTCGTTTCGATCCGGGCGCATCGATGGCAGTACCGGACGGCATCGACATCCAGTTGGTGTCGTCGGCGCAGGGAGTCGTCCTGACGGACTTCGCCGGGTACACGCTCTACGCGTTCGACGGCGATGCGGCGGACGACGGCCAGACGTGCTCGGATCAAGGTTGCGAGATCGAGTGGCTGCCGGTGGTCGCGCCCACGCTCGCGTTGGACGTGGGGGATTTCTCGGTGGTGATCCGCGCGGATGGGTCGCGCCAGTGGGCCCACCTGGGGCAGCCGCTCTATCGATACAGCGGTGACCTGCTTCCGGGCGACGCGCACGGGCGGGCCGTCGATGACCGGTGGCGCGTGGCGTTGCTGACGCAGAACTTCCGGCCGCCGGAGGTCGCGGTGAACACCCTGGAGGGTTATGGTGACGCCATGTCGGTGCGCGGCCTGACCCTGTACACCGGCTCCGCGTTCCAGAAGTACTGGGGTGGGCGCAACCTGCGCGACAGCTTCAAGATCTCGTACCACCGAGGGAAACGGTTGGGCGGCGATGCCTGTGCGGATGCCGCGTGCCTCAAGGTATGGCGACCGTTCGAGGCGGCCGCGGATGCGGTGTCGCACGGCTCTTGGGAAGTGTTCACGCGTTCGGACGGTACCGGGCAGTGGGCGTACAAGGGGTATGCTGTCTACACGCATGCGGACGACACGGCCCCCGGGCACAATCGTGGACAGGCCACGTATGCATTCGCGAGCCTGGAGGGGAATCCGGAGGAGCTCTCCCGGGCCGCGCGGCTGGCCAATCTCGGAAGCGCCTCCGGGGGAGCCGGCGTATACTGGAACGTCGCGAAGCCATGACTCACGGAGAGTCCTTTTGGGAGGAGCTATGATTGTTCGCGGAAACGGTCTTCGGCGACTGATTCGGGCGGGGGTTTTCGGTGTGTGGCTCCCCGCCATCGCGTTGGCGGGAACTCCGTCGTTTGCTCTTGCCGAGACCCGCGGCTTCGCGATCTCGATGATTCACACGGCGACCTACGGGGACACCGACACCTGTCCCGTGGGCATGAACGGGGGGCCGACCGAAATCAAGCAGGGGCGCTTGATGGCCCAGGGCTATAGCGCGGAAGATGCCCTCCGGATCATCGCGAACGACGGCAAGGACGAGGATGGCAACACGGTCGAGATTCAGGCGCCGGCCGTCTATGACGGTATCTCGACAAATCCTGCGAACCTCCCCAGTCTGGTGCCCGACCCGGGGGTCAAGATGGCGGAGGGTCGGTTCGCGCTTGGCTTCAATCTCGATGGCGAGGTGGAGCCTGATTCGTTCGAGCATCCGGAGAGCGGCGAGCGGGGTATCGACAACCAGATGTGGCGAGTACTGGGCTGTTACGATGTCTACACCATCAGGCGGCCGGTGCGACCCTACAACGAGGACATCGCCTGGGATACCGCGCTGGATTCGATGCCGGCGTGGTTGATGTCGGTTACCGGTGAGGATCTCGACAACGACGGGGAGGTCACGGTCACCTTCGACCGGGGGCTGAATGTCGCCATGAGAGACACCCACGGCGGACTGCTGCCCGGTGCGACCTACGTGGTCGATCCCGATCCGCGCTCACACAGCGAGTTCAGAGGCCGTATCGAGGACGGAATCCTGACGATCGAGCCCGGGGGGGACTTCGCGATACAGGGCGAGTCCCAGTTCTATGCCGTTCTCCGCTTCACGAACGCGCAACTGCGCCTGAAGATGGATCCCGACGGCAGTGGGAGCGGGATCATCGGTGGTTACCAGCCGTGGAAGGACTACTACCACTACCTGGCGATTCGTGGAGAGGGGACTGCGCAGGTCGACCTGCCCGCGGTGTACTACGCCATGCAGCGGGAGGCCGACGGTGTGCCTGACCCGGTGACCGGGGAGAATGCCGGGATTTCCGCAGCCTACTATATCGAGGCTATTCCGGCGTTCCATACGACGCTGTCCGGAGAGGTCGTGGCCAGTTCCGTAGGAACCGGGCCGAAGTACAACGGGACGGCGGTGCATTACAACGCCGAAGACCAGTGATGTACGGGGGGTTTGATATGCAGTGGCGCTCTCGCTTGGCGGTGCTCCTGGCGGGGTTGGTTCTTGGCGCTTCATTCGCACCTGTACGCGCTGCCGCCGAGGAGAGGACGTTCGTTCGCCTGACGCAGGCCCAGTATCAGCGCGCCATACACGAGTTCTTCGGCCCCAGTATCGAGGTCGGTGAGAACGTCGCCAGCGTCGGCGTTCGCGACCGGGGCTTGCTGGCAGTGGGAACGCGGAGGCAGACGCTGAGTGCCGCGGAGCTGGAGAGCTACGAGGCCCTGGCTCAGCGGATTGCGACTCAGGTGACTGACCCCAGCCGCAGGGCAACCCTGATGCCGTGCAGCCCGCAGTCGGAGAACGCACCGGATGCTGACTGCGCCGCGGAGTTTATTTCCAGGGCGGGGTTTTTCCTGTTCCGGCGGCCGCTGACGGAAACCGAGACCGGTACGTATGTCGCCGTGGCTGAAGCGGCGACGAACACTCTCGACGACTTCTATTCGGGGCTGAGCGCCGCGTTTGCCGGGATGCTGGTGGCTCCGGAGTTTCTCTTCCGGGTCGAGAACAGCGAAGCGGATCCCGCAGATCCGGACAAGCTGCGGCTGGATGCCTATTCGCGCGCGTCCCGGCTCAGTTTCTTCCTGTGGGACAGCTCGCCGGACAGCGAACTTCTGGCCGCTGCGGAGTCCGGAGAGCTGCTTGCCCCGGAGGGGCTGAATCGGCAAGTCGAGAGACTGCTGGCGTCGCCGCGGCTCAAGGACGGGTTGCGGGCGTTCTTTTCCGACATGCTGCAGTTCGACGGCTTCGAGACGCTGTCCATAGATACGAGTATCTTTCCCAGGTTCACGAAGAACGTCGAAGATGCCGCGCGGGAGCAGACCCTTCGAACGATCGTCGATCAGCTTCTCAACAGGAATGCCGACTACCGGGATCTGTTCGTCACGCGCGACACCTTCCTGACGCCGGCACTGGCCGCGATCTACGGCGTGCCTCTGGCGCGGTCGCAGGAGCTCGGCGGCGCCGTCCCGTGGGTGCCGTATCAGTTTCCCGAAGACGGCAAGCATGTGGGTCTGCTTTCCCATGTGAGTTTCCTCTCCCTGTACTCCCATCCCGGGCGGTCGTCACCGACGCTGAGGGGTAAGGCGGTGCGGGAGATTTTCCTGTGCCAGACCGTGCCGCCTCCACCGCCCGACGTCGACTTCAGCCTGGTTGAGGATACGGAAAACCCCAACTTGAGGACCGTACGGGAGCGCCTGACGGAACACCGGACCAATCCGGTATGCGCCGGCTGCCACAGCCTTACGGATCCGATCGGGCTCAGTCTCGAAGTGTTCGATGCCTCGGGCGTCTACCGGACGACGGAGAATGGCGCGCCGATCGACACCAGCGGCGAGATCAGCGGAAACGCCTATGGTGGACTCGCCGGCATGGCTGAGGTTCTCAGGGATGAACCCCAGGCCGCATCCTGCGTCATCAATCGCGCCTTCTCGTACGGCACGGCAAGACCGCCGACCCGCGAGGAGCGGACCTGGCTTGGCGACGTGCAGGCGGAGCTCTCGACCGAGGGCCTGAAGTGGCGTGACCTCATGCGACGGATCACGCGGAGCCCTGACTTCTACACGGTCGTTGCCGATTGACCGTGAGATTCAGTTGACAAGCGAATTCAGTTCTTGAGCGGATCAGGAGGAAAAGAGATGAGTGCAACGAAGATTGGGCGTCGGACGGTGCTTCGTGGTTTCCTGCAGGGCGGCACCGCGGTGGCCCTCGGCCTGCCGATGCTGGAGTGTTTCCTGAACACCCATGGCACGGCGTACGCGGCGACCGGCGCGGCGCTTCCGCCCTGTTTCGGATCCTGGTTCTGGGGGCTCGGACTCACGCCGAACCTCTGGGTGCCGGAGACCGCGGGCGCCGACTACGAGCTGCCCGAGCACATCAAGGTCCTGGAGCCCGTCAAGGACAAGATCAACCTCTACAGCGGAGCGCAGGTCTTTCTCGACGGCAAGGTGAATCAGAACCACTACTCCGGCGCCCAGGGTCAAATGACCGGCATGGTTTCGAGGAACGGCAGCGACTATTCGACGAGCCTCGATACGATCATCGGCGACCACATCGGGAAGGGCACGAGGTTCCGCTCCCTCGAGGCGACGTGCGACGGCGACGGCAGCAACACCTGGAGTGCGCGCGGCTCCAGCGGCCTGAACCCGTCCGAGACATCGCCTCTCGAGTTGTACAAGCGCATATTTGGCGAGGGTTTCAGAGATCCCAAGTCCACGGACTTCGAGCCTGACCCGGCCGTCATGGTGCGTCACAGCGTGCTCTCCGCGGTGTCCGAACAGCGGAAGGCTCTCATGTCTTCGGTCTCCACCACGGATCAGGCGCGGCTGGATGAGTACTTCTCGTCAGTGCGTGATCTCGAGCAGAAGCTTGCGTTCGAGCTCGAGAGGCCTCCGGAGTTGCCGGCCTGTTCAGTTCCCGGCGAGCAGCAGGAGGAAATCGGAACGCTGATTGCCCAGGTCGAACAAACGCACAAGCAATTCGCGCAATTGTTCGCGCATGCCCTGTCCTGCGGCCAGACGCGGATCTTCAATCTCACGCTCGGCTCGGCGTTCTCGAGGCTGCGCAATCCGGGTGACGTCAACGTCTATCACTCGCTGACCCACGAAGAGCGTGTCGATCCGGAGCTCGGATTCCAGCCGCAGTGCAAGTGGCTCGCCGAGAAGTCGATGGGATTCTTCAAGGAGTTCGTGCAGGCGCTGGACGCGATCAAGGAAGGCGACAGCACGCTGCTCGATCGGACCGTGGTTTTCGCGTTCACGGACCACGGCGAAGCCCGCATGCACTCCATGAAGCGATACCCGGTCCTTACCGCCGGCAGCGGGGGCGGGCGGATGAAGACCGGTCTGCATGTTGCCGCGGAAGGCGACGCGGCAAGCCGCGTCGGGTTCACGGTGCAGCGGGCGCTTGGTGTGGTGAACGGAAGCTGGGGTACCGAGTCCAACCAGGTGACGAGGCCCTACAGCGAGGTGTTGGTCTGAGGCCACCGCTTCGAGCGCCAGGGAGGTGGATGATGGGTTCACGATGCCGCGGATGCTTGGCCTCGTACGGAATTGCCGTCCTCGTGGCAGTCGCACTCGGGCCGTCTGCGGCGCTGGGGGAGGAACTGGTGGCGCCGCCGACGGTGCCACACGGCCTGACCGTGGTCGAGGTGGTTCGGGAGTTGGAATTCTCGATAGCCCTGGTGCTCTGGAATCGGATCGGGGATGCCGAAGGCCGGACCCTGTTTATCTCCGATGGTGATCAGCCGGGGGCCGCCAACTGCGTGGGTGAGTGCGCGAAGGAATTCCCGCCGCTTCTGGCGGCCCCGGGTGCGAAGGCATTCGGCGACTGGTCGCTGGTGCCCCGTGCCTCCGGCAAGATGCAATGGGCGTATCAGTCCCATCCGCTGTACACCTGGTCGCAGGAGGAGGAACCGGGCGAGGTTGCCACCAACGTCGGGCTGATCGAGACCGCGAATCAGAAGCTCGCTCAGAGCGCAACCGTGGCCGGGTCGCTGCTGCCTCCCGAGGGATGGCGGGTGGCCCGTTTCGAGCCTGGCGCGTCGATGGCGGTACCGGACGGCATCGACGTCCGGCTGGTGTCGTCGGCGCAGGGGGTCGTCCTGACGGACTTCGCCGGGTTTACGCTCTATGCGTTCGAGGGCGACGCGGCGGACGACGGCCAGACGTGCTCGGATGAAGGCTGCGAGATCGAGTGGCTGCCGGCGGTCGCGCCCGCGCTCGCCTTGAACGTGGGGGACTTCTCGGTGGTGACCCGCGCGGATGGGTCGCGGCAATGGGCCTACCTGGGGCAGCCGCTCTATCGGTACGGCAGTGACCTGCTTCCGGGCGACGTGCACGGGCGGGCCGTCGATGACCGATGGCGCGTGACGTTGCTGACGCAGAACTTCCGGCCGCCCGAGGTCGCGGTGAACGCCCTGGAGGGTTATGGCGATGTCATGTCGGTCCGCGGCATGACCCTGTACACCGGCTCACCGTTCATGAAGGTCTGGGGTGGACGCAACCTGCGGGACACCTACAAGAAGGCTTACTTCCGAGGGAAGAAGCTGGGCGGCGATGCCTGTGTGGATGCTGCGTGCCTGGAGGCCTGGCGACCGTTCGAGGCGCCCGCGGACGCGATGTCGCACGGCTCCTGGGAGGTGATCACGCGTCCCGATGGCACCAGGCAGTGGGCGTACAAGGGTTTTGGCCTTTATTCCTATGTTGGCGACACGGCTCCGGGCCAGAATCGGGGACAGGGCACGTACACCTTTGCGAGCCTGGAGGGGAATCCAGAGGAACTCGCCCGGGCCTTGTTTCTGGCCGACCTCGGAGGCGCCCAGGGCGGAGCCGGCATCTATTGGAACGTGGCCAAGCCGTGAGTGTGAGATTGGGTTGTCGTTGAGTCGAAGAGGGGAGCGGACAGCATGAGACGTTTGGTACTGATGGCAATGGTGCTGGCGCTGGCCAGCGCGGCGCCGGTTCTCGGCCAGGAGATCACAGTTACCGGCGAGTTGGTCGACCACGCGTGCTTCACGCGGACCGGTGACGACGGCCGCGGTCCTGACCACGCTGCGTGCGCCATAGCCTGCGCGCAGATCGGCCAGCCGGTTGGGCTGGTGACCGAGGAGGGTGAGGTCTACGTCATGGCCGGCGGGGTAACGGCTGACAACAACGCCCTCCTGGTGCCGCACATGAGCCATATCGTCGAGTTAACGGGCGATGTAACCGAAGCGAATGGGGTCATGACCCTCGCGACGGACGAGGTCACACACATATCGGAGCCCTGATCGCAGACGACTCGGAGTACGGTTTCTGCTTCGATGCGGCTTCTCCCTCCTGTTGACCACCGACCGGTTGTCGACCGGCGAGTGATCGCCTATATTGGGACATCGGGCGCGCCGGATCGGTGCGCATCCCCATTCTGTAGGGGTGAAGTTGCAGGGATTCGAGCAGCAAGCAGGGAGCAGGGCGAATGGTGGACCACAAGAAGATTGATCGGCGCGTCTTCGATCTCTACGACGAGTACTGCCACGGCCGGATCGACCGGCGCGAGTTCCTCAGTCGCGCCGCCATCATCACGGTGGGCGGCGTCTCAGCGCTCTGGATGGCGCAGGCGCTGCTGCCGCGTTACGCCGAGGCGCAGACGATCTCCTTCACCGACTCGCGGATCAAGGGCACCTACGCCGAGTACCCGTCTCCCGGCGGCACGTCGGGCGAGATGCGCGGCTATTTCGTGCAGCCGGCCGGCGATGGGCCGTTTCCGGCGGTGCTCGTCATTCACGAGAACCGCGGCCTCAATCCTTACGTCGAGGACGTCGCGCGGCGCGCGGCGGTGGCCGGGTTCCTCGCGCTCGCCCCGGACGGGTTGTCCCCCGTCGGCGGCTACCCCGGCAACGACGATGACGGCCGCACCCTGCAGCGGGATCTCGACCCGGACGAGCTCGATCAGGACATGGTCAACAGCGCGCAGTACCTGAAGGGGCACGCGCTCTCCAACGGCCGGCTCGGCGCCACCGGCTTCTGCTGGGGCGGCGGGATGACCAACCGTCTCGCGGTGGAGCTGGGCGCCGACCTCAACGCCGGCGTGCCGTACTACGGCGCCGCCGCCGCCCCCGAGGACGTGCCGAAGATCGAGGCCGCGATGATGATCCTCTACGCGGAGACCGATCCGCGCATCAACGCGCTGTGGCCCGAGTACGAGGCGGCGCTGCAGGCGAACAGCGTCGAGCACGAGATGCACATGTTCCCGGGCACGCTGCACGGCTTCCACAACAACTCGACGCCCCGCTACAACGAGGCGGCGGCGGGGCTCGCCTGGAATCGAACCGTCGGCTTCTTCCGCCGGCACCTCGCGACGTAGCCGGCCAACAGAGACAATCGGACCGAAACGCACCTTCGGGGGAGGCTTAGGATGAGCCATCGACATCTCGCGGCGGCGTGCATGGCAATTGTGTGTCTGGCGCTCGGGCCGGCCGGCGCGGCGGCGCAGGGGGCGGGTACGTCGGAACCGCCCCGGACGCCGTGGGGCGCGCCGGATCTGCAGGGCGTCTGGGACTTCCGTTCCATCACGCCGATGGAGCGGCCCGACGACCTGGCCGACAAGGAGTTCCTGACCGAGGAGGAAGCGGCGCGACTCGAGCAGGAGACCGTTGCCCGGAACGAAGAGCTGGCGAACCGGCCCGCCCAACGGACGGAGGCGACCGACAGCGTCGACCGGAGGGAGGAGGGAGGGCCCGGCTTCTACAACAACCTCTGGCTGGACCGCGGCACGACGACCGTCGGCACCCGGCGCACGTCGCTCATCGTGGACCCGCCGAGCGGCAAGATGCCACCGCCCACCCCCGAGGAAGAGGAACGGCGGGCGGAATACGAGAAACTTCGCGAAGGCATCGCCATGCACGAGCCGACGCCGGGCGGTTGGGTCGAGGACCTGGGGGAGAACGGCCTGCAGTTGCGCTGCGTCACCGGTTTCAACTCCGGACCGCCGATGACGCCGGGCGGCTACAACAACAACGTCCAGGTGTTCCAGACCCCCAACTACGTCGCACTGCTCAACGAGATGAATCACAACGCGCGGATCGTCCCGCTTGACGGACGGGCGCACGTCGATCTGCCGCAGTGGACGGGGGATTCCCGCGGCCACTGGGACGGCGACACGCTGGTCATCGAGACGAGCCGTTTCCTGCGCGAGACCAGCTTCGCCAGCGGACGGACCGGCCCGACCCTGCAGCTCGTCGAGCGGCTCACCCGGGTGTCGCCGGACACGCTGCTGTACGAAGTCACCATCAACGATCCGACCGTCTGGACGAGTCCCTGGACCTACGAGGTTCCGATGGTGTTGAACGATCAGCCGCTCTACGAGTACGCCTGCCACGAGGGGAACTACGGACTCATGAACATCCTCGCCGGCGCGCGCGCCGAGGAGGCGGCGGAGGCGAGGATGAAACGATGAGTGGACGGGAGTTCGGGCGGATCCTGATCGCCGGGGTGGCAGTCTGGCTGGTTGCGGCGGGGAGTCCTGCCCCGGCGCAGGACCACACGGAGTACGAGCCGGCTGACATCCTGTACGGGCGGTCCGTGTACCAGAGGGAATGCACCGTGTGCCACGCGGAGGACGGCGCGGGCATTGCCGGCGTCAATCTGCGGAACGGCCCGCTGCGGCGGGCGTCGTCGGATCGCCAGCTCAGCCAGATCATCAGCAACGGGATTCCTGACACCGGCATGCTGGCGTTCGACCTCGACACGTCGGAGATGGCCGGCATCATCGCCTACCTCCGCAACATGAACTACGAGGGGGACGATGTCGAGCTGGGCGACCCGGCCCGGGGTCAGGCGGTGTTCGAGGGGGCGGGCGACTGCCTGCGGTGTCACCGCCTGAATGGCGAGGGTTCGCGCACCGGCATCGATCTGACGTCGATCGGCGCGCGGCGGCGGGTGAGCGCCCTGCGGCGCACGCTCCTCGATCCGACCGGCACGATGCGTCCCATTGACCGGCCCGTGATGTTGGTGACCGCCGACGGCACGACGTTCCGCGGCCGCCGGCTCAACGAAGACACGTTCAGCGTACAGATCGTCGACGAAACGGGGCGCCTCCGGTCGTTCGAGAAGGCGGATCTGCAAGAGTTCGACGTCATCCGTGAATCACCGATGCCGGCCTACGGCGACCGGCTCGATCCGGAAGCGCTGGCGGATCTGCTGGCGTACCTCGTGTCCCTGAAAGGCTGAGGCTGATGATGCGACAGAGCAAGATGACGCGATGGGTCGCGATGGCGGCCATCCTGATCGGTCCGGGCGTGGCGGGGCTCTCCGCGCAGGTGCCGTACGAGCGCCTGCTGGACGCGGCGCAGACGCCGGCGGACTGGCTGACCTACTCGGGCAACTACTCCAGCCAGCGCTACAGCGAGCTGGACCAGGTGACGCCGGACAACGTCGGCGATCTGCAATTGGAGTGGGTCTACCAGTCGCCGGTCAGCGGGCCGTGGGAGGCGTCGCCGATCGTCGTCGACGGTGTCATGTACCTGACGCAGCGGCCCAACGACATCCTGGCGCTCGACGCTCGCAGCGGCCGCGTCTTCTGGGTTTACGAGTACCCGACGTCCGAGCACACCGCCTGCTGCGGAGCGAACAACCGCGGCGTCGCGATCCTGGACGGCCGGTTGTTCATGGCGACCCTCGACGGGCACGTCGTGGCGCTCGACGCGAGCACGGGGGCCGAGCTCTGGAATGTCGAGGTGGCCGAAGCAGAGCTGGGGTACTCCTTCACGCTGGCCCCGCTCGTCGTCAAGGACAAGGTCATCGTCGGCACCGGCGGAGGTGAGCGGGGCATTCGCGGGTACATCTCGGCCCTGGACGCGGCGACGGGGGAGGAGGTGTGGCGCTTCTACACCATCCCGGGGCCCGGCGAGCCGGGGCACGAGACGTGGGAGCCGTGCCCCCCGAACCCCACGACGTACTGCGATCCCGAGGCCTGGATGCACGGCGGCGCGTCCGCCTGGCTTACCGGATCCTATGATCCGGAACTCAACCAGACCTACTGGGGCATCGGTAATCCGGGGCCCGACTTCAACCGCGAGCAGCGCCCGGGCGATAACCTCTACTCGGACTCGGTCGTGGCGCTTGACGCCGACACTGGCGAGCTCCGGTGGTACTTCCAGTTCACCCCCGCCGACCCCTACGACTTCGACGCGGTGCAGATCCCGGTCCTGGCCGACATCGAGCGGAACGGCGTGATGTTCAAGGTGATGCTGTGGGCCAATCGGAACGGGTTCTACTACGTGCTGGACCGGAGGACGGGGCGCTTCCTGACCGGCCGGCCGTTCGTCACGGTCAACTGGGCGGAGTCGCTCGACGACAGCGGTCGGCCCATCGAGACGCCGCAGCCGCCGGGCGAGCCAACCTACCCGGGCGTGTCGGGGGGGACGAACTGGTATTCGCCGTCGTTCAGCCCGCGCACGGAGCTGATGTACATCCCGGCGTGGGAGAACTATGGAACGGTGTTCGCCGGCGAGCCGCAGGAGTACGAGGTGGGAGGGTCGTTCGTCGGCGGGCGGGGGACCAACTTCGTAGCCGTGCCCGACGCTCCGGCGGTGCCGGCGCTGACGCGCGGTCCCATCAACACCTGGACGGACGAGGCCGCCCGGGGGACAGTGATGGCGGTCGACGCCCTGACCGGCGAGCGGCAGTGGACCTTCGAGATGACCGACGTCATCTCGAGCGGCATCCTGACGACGGCGTCGGACCTGCTGTTCACCGGCGCGCGCTCCGGCTATTTCCAGGCGCTCGACGCGCGCACCGGCGACCTGTTGTGGAGGAAGAACCTCGGCGGGCAGCTCGCCAATGGCCCGATGACCTACGAGGTGGACGGGAAGCAGTACGTCGCCGTCATTGCCGGGATCTCGCTGTCGACGTTCGCCCTCCGGGAGCAGGACTAGTCGTCAGGATCGCAGCTGCCTGTTGCGCGGCGCGCTCGTCACGGCGCTGTGCGCCGTCAGCCTGAAGCACCACTTCTGACGTTCTGCGGCCCGCTACTTCCCTTGCCGGTGCGTCGAAGAGGTCCCATAATATACGCATTTAGTGCGTAGAATGAACCCGCAATACATACACCAACGGCCGGAATGGCCAAATTGTCGTTGGGATCAGGAGGCCTTGACCGGGTCGCTGGCCGAAATCAGGCACCGGCAGGGCCGGCTGCTGGGGCGGATGGAGGGGCTGGGTTTCCCGCTTCGGAAGGAGGCCGAGCTGCAAACACTCACGCTCGATGTCGTCAAGTCCAGCGAGATCGAGGGCGAGAAGCTGGACGCCGAACAGGTGCGCTCCTCCATCGCGCGGCGCCTGGGGCTCGACACTGCGGGCACGCTGGTGGCCGACCGCGAGGTCGAGGGCGTGGTGGAGATGATGCTCGATGCGATGCGAAACTTCGCCCAGGCGCTAAGCGCTGAGCGCCTGTTCGGCTGGCATGCCGCGCTCTTCCCCACGGGGCGCAGCGGCATGCGCAGGATCATCGTCGGCGCCTGGCGGGACGATGCCGACGGGCCGATGCAGGTGGTATCGGGCCCCGTCGGAAAGGAGAAGGTGCACTACGAAGCACCCGCGGCCGGGCAACTGCCGGAGGAGATGGACGCGCTCCTGGCTTGGGCGAACAGTGTCGACGCGAAAACCGACGCTGTGCTGCGGGCCGCCCTATCGCACCTATGGCTCGTGACGATCCATCCGTTCGATGACGGCAACGGACGCATCGCGCGCGCGATCGCAGACTGGCAGCTCGCGCGGTCGGAGAACACCGCACAGCGCTTCTACAGCATGTCGGCGCAGATCCGCGCCGAGAGAAGCGACTACTACGACGTCCTCGAGCACACGCAGAAGGGCAGCCTGGACGTGACGCCGTGGATGGAATGGTTCCTGGGCTGCCTCGGCCGCGCGTTCGATGGCGCCGAGGAGACGCTGGCGGCCGTGATGCGCAGGGCTCGGTTCTGGGAGCGTGCGGCACAGATCAGCATCAGTGATCGCCAGCGTGCTGTCCTCAATTGCCTGCTGGACGACTTCGAGGGCAAGCTGACAACCACAAAATGGGCGAAGCTGACCAAGTGCTCTCATGACACGGCACTGCGAGACATCCGTTCCCTGATTGAAAATGGAATGCTGCAGCAGGACAGCGGCGGCGGGCGCAGCACCAGCTATTCGCTTCGAGATTGACGTCTGGTGACTTTCGCAGGCATCCGCGAACTCAGAGACAACCGGAGCCGCTACATTACTGCGCGGCCTCCACCCACTCCGCGAACTGCGACCACGGCCCCGGCACCCCGTGAATGGGGACGATCGTCTCGACGTCGAGCCCGAGGCGCTGCACGTTCCGATACAGGCTCCGGGCGCTCGCGTTCGGGCTGGCGGGTAGCGACCCGCCGGGACCGGGCGGCGTGAAGAGGTCGGCCTGCACGAGGATCCGCTCGTTGGGCAGGTAGGCCATCAGCATGCCGGCGGCGTGGGCCAGCCCCTGGACGTGGTGTATCTCGACCAGGCGGGTCGTGTCGCCGAGGATGTACTTCTCGCGCAGCGTCTCGAAGATGTAGCCCTCCGACCACTCCTCCGGCGGGAACAGCGAGAACCGGTCCGGCTCGAGCATCCACAGCCGTGCCCGCAGTACCTCCTGGTAGTAGGGGCGGGTCCCCTCGTGGGTGACGACCGTCGCGCCCTCGTGCACGTAGGTGCGCAGGCCGCCCAGGTGGTCCCAGTGGTGATGCGTTGTCACGACCCAGCGGATCGGCTTGTTCGGGATGAGCCGCATGATCTCGTTGATCACGGCGAGCGACCGCGCCTCGTTCTGCGGCGCCTCGATGACCGCCACGTGGTCCGCGAACTCCACGGCGACGCTGTGGTGGGAGCCGCCGGCCATCAGCCAGACGCCGTCGGCCACCTCTTCCGCCTCCACGCGGACGGGCGGCACCATCGCGGTCCGCGCCGCGTCGGGGACGGTCAGCGCGGCGTCGGCCACGTTCACCTCGACGTCGCCGATGGTCGTCAGGCCGAACGCGTGATCGCCGCCGCTGACGTTCGGCTCGTGGGCGCCGTCATCAAAGTCCTGATGCTGATGCCAGTCCATCGGGAACATCATCCCGTCGCCGAGGTCCTGGTAGCGCGTGTAGACGGTCTCGTAGTACATGTCGCCGACCACCGGGTTCGGCATCCAGGTCTGCACCCGCTCGACGATGTTGTCCTCGGTGATGGTGCCGTTGATCCGGTACTTGCCGAGCGCGACGAACGAGACGACGGTCACCCGCCCGCCGTACTCGTTCCGCTCGACTGCGATCACGTCATCGGCGGCCATGGCCCCCTTCAGGAAGCCGTGCGGGGTGAGGTAGATCTCCAGCCGCCGGCGCTCGGCGTCCTGCGGACGGGGGACGACCCGGTCGACCTCGCCGTTCCAGGCGTATTCGCCACGGACCATCCACTGCCGCCGCCGTTCGCCCTGGATCGGCGCGCCGCCGCCACCCCGGGCGGGATAGTTCCCCTGCCGGGTGACCATCTCCTCCGTCGACGATTCCGTCTCGAAGTCGATGGTGCGCGTGTACTCCGACAGCTCGAAGCGCGGCCAGTCGTCGGCGGGCGCGAAGTTCTGGCCGGTGGCGCCGACCCAGCCGCTCCCGGAGTACCGGATGGACATCATGTCGGTGACGCCCATCGTGTCCGCCGCGGCCTGCAGGACCGCCTGCGCATCCTGCGCCGAGGCCGGCCCCGCCGCCAGCAGTGCAACCGCAACCAACAGTCCAACTCGCTTGGCCATGATTCCCTCCACGTCGCTCCGCGATGACCTGCCCCGGCGTGCCGCGGGCGAGGTGATCCTGTCCGTGCCTGCCCGCGCTCCCCGGATGCCTCAGCCTAGTCCTCTTGCGGCCAAATGACCACCGAAATCCTGCCGCGAGCCCGGTTCTCCGCAACTCGCCGGCGGCCCCGGGCCCTACCGCACCGCGTCCGTGTACCAGCCCGGCCAGGCGGCTTTCCAGCGCCGGAACAGCGCGATGAAGAGGGGATTGGTCCAGACCAGGATGCGCCACAGGGGCCACGTGTCGAAGCGCCGGCAGGAGGGTTGCACGCGCGGCTGCCGTATGAGCCGGACCGTGCGGCGCTCCTGCCGGGCCAGCCTCCTCAGGGCGCGGTAGAAGTCGACGTCCTCACCGATCCAGGCTCGCTCGTCGTAGCCGCCGAGCCGGTCGAAGGCGGACTTGCGGCAGAACTGCGTCGCCCCCTGAACCATGCCCAGGAGGCGGCCAAGCAGCCGCCAGGCCTGCAGGTAGAGCCTGACGGAGAGACGCCGCGGCCGGTAGTCGACATCCACACCGCCTCCGATGCACGCCGGATCGCGCATCGTCTCATAGATCAGGTGGAGCAGCGTGGGCGGCACCGTCACGTCCGCGTCGACGAAGACGAGCAAATCCCCCGCCGCAGGGCGCGCACCGGTGTTCCGCGCCCGCGCGATGTTGCGCACCGGTTCGTGAACCACTGTCGCGCCGTGCCGCCGGGCGACGGCGGCGGTCTCGTCGTGGCTGTCATTGTCGACGACGATCACCTCGACGTCAGCGTCGACATCGACATCGACATCGGCGTCGGAGTGCGCGCTCAAATGGTCCGTGGCGGCTCGGATCGAATCCAGCGTTGGCGCGAGGTAGGCCTCTTCGTTGAACGCGGGAACGATGATCGTCAGCTTCACGGCGAACGCTCACCCGTCTTGTCGGCAGGCGCCGACAACCCGCTCGAGGAAATTGGCATCCCGACTCCGATGTAGTACTTTGTAAGACATGGCAACTCTGACCATTCGCATCGACGACAGATTGGACGCGCAATTGCGCGATGTGGCGGCCCAGACCGGCACCGGCAAGAGCGCCTTCGTGCGAGAAGCCATTCGGCGCCAACTGGCGATCGCGCGGCTCGACCAACTGAGGCGCCGGGTCGTGCCGTTCGCCGAGGCCCAGGGCTGGTTGACCGATGAGGATGTCTTCAACGAAGTCTCGTGAGGATACTGCTGGACACGAATGTCCTGGTCGCCGCCTTCGCGACCCGCGGGTTCTGTCTTGACATCCTGCAGCTTGTGCTCGCCGAGCACCGGCTGCTCGTCGGCGAAACGATTCTCGCAGAACTCGACCGGACTCTTGCCGACACGCTCCACCTGCCAGCCTCGCGTGTCGACGAGGTCGTCGCGTTCATTCAGGAGCACTCGGACGTCGTGGCGCCGGTCGAGCCGGTGGCCTGGCCGGAGATCGATCCGGAAGATCGATGGATAGTGGCCGCTGCGCTCGTCGGGGAAGCTGACGTACTGGTAACCGGCGACAAGGACCTCCTCGACGCCCGACCGTCCGAGGGTCTACGGATCGTGACTCCAAGAGGCTTCTGGGAGATGCTCCGGGCAGTTTCCGACCTCGATGAAGGCGGGGCGTCGAGGAACCGGCCACGATGAGGTGGCACGGCGCGCCGGCGGCATGCTGACCGTGCCGGGGAGCGGCGTCGGCGACATCGACACCTCGGTGCCAGCCCTGGTGCTTGACTGTCTCAGGCGTCTCGTCGGCGATCCCGCCGACAGGGGGGCAAGATCCGAACTACCTTGACGATAGAAGACGACATCGCCGTCCAGATCGAGGAGCGGCGGCGACGCGACGGGCAGTCGCTGAAGCAGGTGGTCAACGCGCTGCTGCGGGAAGGGTTGCAAAGCGGCCAACGGACTCCTGGGGCCAGGAAGTACCGCACGAAGCCGCATGCCCTGCGCATGCGGCCGGGTTTCGACGACGGTAAACTCAACCAGTTGGTCGATGAACTCGAAACGGACGTCTATCCAGAGCGGGAGGTGAATTAGCGACGACTCAAGGACTTCCTCGCGCAAGTCTTTCCCGAGAAGCGGGTGGCGTCTTGACGGGAGATGGGACCGGGCATATGCTATGGCATATGCTTCAATCCTCCGACAAGCCCGACAGCGTCCGCCATGTCCGGTTGTTCCGGAACGGACGTAATCAGGCGGTGCGCATTCCGCGGGAGTTCGAGCTCGAGGGAGCCGAAGCCCTCATGCGGCGAGAAGGGGAGTGCCTGATCATCGAACCGGTCAGGAAAGGCCGTCTGCTCGATCTGCTCGCACGGCTTCAGCCTCTACCGGAGGAGTTTCCTGACGTCGACGACACGCTGGTACCACTCGACGACGTGGACGTCTGAACGTGGCGCACCGGTTCCTCCTCGACACGAACATCGTTTCTGACGTCGCACGGTTTCCCCAGGGGGTGGTTGCCGATCGGATCGCCGAGGTCGGCGAGCGGCACGTGTGCACCAGCATCGTGGTGGCAGCCGAGCTACGATACGGCGCCGCCTGGCGCGGATCGGAGCGCCTCAGCGAGAGAATCGAGGCCGTGCTCTCAGCGCTCGCCGTCCTCGCATTCGACGACCCAGCGGATCGGTACTACGCCGAGCTGAGAACGCACCTCGAACGTCGCGGCACGCCGATCGGGCCGAACGACATGCTGATCGCCGCGCAGGCCCTGGCGTCGGACCTCACCGTCGTCAGCGCCAACGTCGGAGAGTTCACGCGGGTGCCAGACCTTCGCGTCGAGAATTGGCTCGACGCGACGACGGTCGGCGGCTGACCCTGATCAACGCGACGTCCCTCGCATCCGGATCGGCTGATACGCTGAAACCTTGAGATTACGGGGATGAGAAACATCACGGTATCCATTGACGACGAGACCTATCGACGTGTCCGCATCCGCGCAGCGGAGTTGGACACGTCGGTGTCCGCCCTGGTGCGTGACTCTCTTCGAAGTCTCATCGGCGAGCCCGCCGAGGAAGGGCGCGGGGAGACGGAGGTGGACCGGCGGCACCGGTTGTTCGACGAACTGACCGCCGAACTCGAAGCGCAGGGTGGAGGATTCAGCGCGGGCGAGAATCTCTCCCGCGACGAACTGTACGATCGCGGTCGGGCTCGGGCCGAGGCCGCGGAGGACGCACGGAAGCGCCGGGGTGGCACCACCGAATGATGGCGGGGCGCATGCTGCGAGGCCGAGGGCGTGAAGGAGCGGCCGGCGATGGACTCATCTTTCCTTGTGGCCACGGTGACGCTACATTGGGGCGATGAAGACCGTCGGAATCCGCACGCTGAAGAACCGCCTCAGCGAGTATCTGCGCGCCGCCCAGTCCGGTGAGCGGGTCACGGTGACCAGCCGGGGGGCGCCGGTCGCCGACCTCGTTCCTCACGCGCCGCACGGCCTGGACCCCGACGACGAGCTGTTGCGGTTGGCGCGGGCGGGTGAGGTACGGCTCGGCACGCCGAATCCCGGTGCCCGGTACACGCGCCCGCCCGCGGGACGCCGGTTGCCGCACGATGAGGTCATGGCGATCCTGAACGCGGTCCGCGACGACCGATGACGCTCTATGCCGGTACCTGCTGACAACCGACCGGTACCCGCCGTTTCGTCTCGATCCCTGACGGACCACGGCGCCCAGCGGCGCTGAAGCTCGCCGTCCGTTACGAGCCCGACGATCGTGATCGGGGACTGTGCACCGACGGCGAAACGGAGCGTTCCCGCGCCGCTCGCGCAGGGGTGCGCGTGCAGGTTGTATTCGGTAACCGTTCCGCTACACTTTGCGGACCGGCGGCCGGTGGCGATGACGCACCGATTCGATGCTGCATCGCGGGCCTGCGAGGAGAGCCGAGGATGACTGGACGAGAATCAGATACGCGCGTCCCCGACCGCGGAGCGAGTCGGCGGCAGTTCTTCAAGCTGCTGGCGGGCAGCCCGTTTCTGGGCCTGGCCGCGTTGGGCTTGCCGGCCAGTTGGCAGCGGGCCCTCGCGGTAGAGGCGGAGCGGCGCGCCGCCGCCGGACCCGCGGAACTGCGCTGCACCGCGTGTGGAGCGGGCGTGGTCCCGGCGTTGGAGCAGCCTCGTTTCACCGCCGGTCAGGACCCCGTAATGCCTCCCCAGAATGCCCTGCAAGATCAGTTGACGGGACAGGTGGTCGACTCGCCGGACGATGCGATCAACGTCTGGGACTTCGAGCGCGTGGCGCATGCCAACAATCTGGCCCAGCACTGGGACTACCTCCACATGGGGGTCGGAGACTACGAGACGAGAAGGGCGAACCGAGAGGGATTCCAGCGCCTGATGCTTCGCCCCCGACGACTCGGCGGCGAGGCGTTGACGGAGCTCGACACGTCGGTCGAGCTCTTTGGCAGCCGATGGGATGCGCCCCTCTTTCTCTGTCCCGTCGCGAGCCTCGAGGCCTATCACACGCAGGGCGAGAGCGGCGCCGCCCGGGCCGCCGGGGCGAGAGGCATTCTGCAGATGCAGTCGCATCAGAGCTCGCAGTCATACGCCGAGATCGCCGAGGCCCGCGGCGAGCCGCACTGGTTCCAGATCTACACGGCGCCAGACTGGAACGTGAACCAGCGGGTCATCGACCGCGTCGCCAGCGCGGGTTGCCCCGCCCTGGTGTGGACCATCGACCTGCTGGGCGGCAGCAATCGCGAACTGCAGCGGCGCACGCTGGCCGGCGAGGGCTACGAATCGGTGCTCTGCCAGAACTGCCACCAGCACCGGCCGGACTACGTGCGGCCGATGCGGGCCGGGCTGGAGGGCCCGGCCGGCCCTCGCGTTCCCTACACCTGGGACTACGTCAAGCGCCTCAAGGACGCCAGCGACATGAAGCTCGTCCTGAAGGGCATCATGACGGCCGAGGGCGCCGAGCAGGCGATTGAGCACGGCGCGGACGGGATCTTCGTGTCCAATCACGGCGGCCGGGCGGTGAACAGTATGTGGTCGACGATCGACTCGTTGCCCGAGGTCGTCGGCGCGGTCAGGGGCCGGGTGCCGGTGTTCATCGACAGCGGCGTCCGCCGGGGCACCGACGTCTTCAAGGCGCTGGCGCTGGGCGCCGATGCGGTCGGGATCGGCCGCCCCTATGTGTGGGGTCTCGGCGCCTTCGGAGAAGACGGCGTCGCGAAGACCATCGATCTGATCCTCGACGAGTTCAGGATGGCGATGCGGCAGACCCGGACGACCACGATCGATCAGATCACGGGCCGCTTCGTCATGGAGGGGAAGAATTCCATCATGATGCGCGACAACCAGTTCGGCTTTGGGCTCTAGCCGGGGTCGCACGCTGGCTCGAACGTCGGAGGATCCAGGATGCCGGTCGCCTCTCGAACACGTTTCCTGCTGCGGTGGGTGACCGCCGTTTCCGTCGGTCTCGCGCTGCTGGCCGGGTCCCCGGCGGCGGCGCAACAGTCCGCGGTCGAGTTCACCGTGTCCGGAACGTCGACCGTCAGGGGATGGACCTGTGCGGTGGTCGGGACGGCCGAGGTGACGCCCGGTTCGTCCACGCCGGCGCCCGGCTTCGCCGCCGGCGTCCAGTCGGCGACGCTCACCGTCCCGGTGGCCGACTTCGAGTGCCCCGACGAAGAGATGACCGAGCATCTCTTCGAAGCGATGCAGCCGGCCGAGTTCGCCGAGATCACCTTCCAGCTCGAGAGCTACGAGCCATCCAGCGAGGGCGCCGAAGCCAGCGGCGCGCTCACCATCCAGGACGTCACCAAGGCGGTGAGCTTCCGGATCTCGCTGACGGCGTCCGGAGCGGGTGTCGAGATCGCGGGAGAGGTCCAAGTCGACATGACGGAATACGGCGTCGAGCCTCCCGTCGTCATGTTGGGTCTCCTGAGAGTGCGGCCGCAAATACGCATCGAGTTCGAGGGGCTCGTCGCCCCGTAGAATGGAGCAGGAAGTGTTGCTCCGAAGAGTATTATGGCCAACAGGATCGCGAGGAGGAACACGATGAGCAGCACACACCCGAGCCGGCGGCGGTTTCTGACGAAGGGCGCGGCGGCGGCCGGCTTCGTTGCCTCGGCCCCCGCCCTGGAGCTGGCCGGCGGTTCGTCCGCGGCGGCGGCGCAGGCGCCGGTGGTCGCCGACCACAACGCTATCGAGAGCGTGCTCTACGGCCGGCGGTCCCGGTTCGTCACGACCACCCGAGAGATCGAGGGACGGAGCCACAGCGAGACCCCGCGCATCCGGCCCAACCCGCAGCGGCCGAGCGCGCGGACCCCGCTGGCGGAGCTGACCGGCACCATCACCCCCACGTCGCTGCACTTCACGACGCAGCACTACTACGGCATTCCGGACATCAATCCGGCCGAGCACACCCTGAGGATCGAGGGGATGGTGGACCGGCCGCTGGTGTTCACGATGGACGAGCTGCGCCGGATGCCGTTCGTTTCGCGGGTGCACTTCCTGGAGTGCGTCGGCAACCGGCCGAATCCCAATGGCGCGACGGTCACCGCGACGCACGGCCGCATGGCGTGCAGCGAGTGGACCGGCGTGCCGCTGTCGGTCCTCCTCGACGAGGTCGGCGTGCGCGACGGCGCGTCGTGGATCATCGCGGAGGCGACCGACGGCGGGCGGCACACCAAGAGCGTTCCCCTCGCCAAGGGTCTCGACGACGTGCTCGTCGCCTACGGGCAGAACGGCGAGCCGGTGCGGCCCGACCATGGCTTCCCGCTACGGCTCCTCGTGCCCGGGTTCGAAGGCATCTACAACGTGAAGTGGCTGAAGCGCCTCAAGGTCGTCGACCAGCCCTACCTGTCGTTCCAGGAGCATTCGCGCTTCCTGACCCCGGACCCGAAGACGCAGCGCGACAGCTACGACTTCGGTCCGAACTCCGTCGTCACCCAGCCGTCGGGCGCCCAGGAGCTGCCCGCGCACGGCGCCTGCGTGATCAGCGGGCTGGCGTGGTCGGGCAGCGGCGCGGTCAGCCGGGTCGAGGTGTCGACCGACGGCGGCGCGACGTACCAGGAGGCGGAGCTGGTGGGACCGGTGCTGCCGAAGGCCCACACCCGCTTCTGCCTGCCCTGGCGCTGGAACGGCGAGGAGGCGGTGCTGCAGTCGCGCTGCCTCGACGAGCGGGGCCAGCTCCAGCCGACCGAAGCCGAGTACGCGAGCTACTGGGGTCTCACGCGGCCGCAGCTGTACGGGACGATCCAGAGCCAGCTCGGCCACTGCAACTGGATTCAGCCGTGGAAGGTAGGTTCCGATGGCAAGGTCACGAACGGGCTGGCGCCGACCGACGTGGTCGTCGACGTCCACGCGTAGCGGGATGCGCGGCGCGCGCCTGTTCGTCGCGGGCGCGCTCGTCGCGGCCGGCCTGTTCGGTGGGGCGGCTCACGCCCAGCAGGAGGCGTCTCCCTCCGGGCTCGGCCGTCCTCCCACCGCGGCCGAGCTTGGCGACCGCATCGTCGGGCCGGACGGCGCGGACCTCCCCGAGGGGAGCGGCAACGCGGCCGAGGGCGCGATGGTGTTCGCGCGCCGGGGCTGCTCGACCTGCCACGGCCCGACCGCGGAGGAGGGCCCCTCCATCCCCCTGGTGGGCGGCGACGTCACCACCCGCACCAACTACTGGCCGATTCGGCACTGGCCGTTCGCGCCGAGCATCTGGGACTACATCCGCCGCGTCATGCCCTACGACCGGCCGGGCATCCTCACCGACGACGAGGCCTACGCGGTAACCGCGTACCTCCTCTATCGGAACGACATCATCTCCGAGGAGGCCGTCATGGATGCGCAGACCCTGCCGCAGGTCCGCATGCCGCGCCGCGACGACTACGTGGTGCCCGGCACCTGGACGCCGGAGACGCGGCGCGGGTTCGGCACCGAGCCGGATCGGTGAGCCCCGGCGGCGCCTCCGCGCCGGTACAGCGCTTTCTGCAAGAGCTGTGGGATAGTTGTTGTCAGTTGAGGGCAAGCGCGCTCACGAGCGCGTTCGCGACGGCCTCGCCGTCGTGTTTCGACAAGCGGCCGAGCTTGCTCAGGATCAGGGCGTCGTCCAGCGTGAAGAGTTTGAGGCGAACCTTGCAGGGGACGTGGAGGCCGGCCCTGCGCCACTCCTGGAGAGCCACGTCGCTCGGCCAGCCGCTCCGCGCCGACGTGATCATCGCCAGGATCGACTGCGCGTGCGCTTGATTGAACGCCGCCGACGACACTATCAGCGCCGGCCGGCGCTTCATGGCGGGCCGGTCGGTGAACGGGAATGGCACGGCAACGACATCGAACCGATCACAAGTCACGCCACGCGTCCTCGTCCTCCGGCGAGGTCCACTCGCTCATGGTTGCGGAAAGGCCCCGCAGGTACTCGTCCGGACCTCTCGCGACCTTCCGCACGATCACGTGGTCGCCCTCGATCTCGAAGGCGATCACGTCTCCTTCGCGCAGACCGGCGCCTTCTCGGATGCGTTTGGGAATGGTCGTCTGGCCGCGTGCCGTGATCCTCGCTACCTCCATGACCTGACATGCTAGCGTAGTTTCTGTTTTATCATCAAATACGTATTTCTGAAATGCCTGACATTCCGCACCTCTTCTATCGGAACGACGTCCGATGCCCGGCGGCGTCTCCGCGCCGCCACCGGTGCCGCCGAAGAGGGTAGTGTAAATCAGCGTTATAGTTGCTGATATTCATGACAGTCAGCGATAATTACGCTGATATGTACCACCGCGCCCTGGATCTGAAGGCTCTCGTCCGAGACCGTTCGGTTTTCCTGCTCGGCCCCCGCCAGACCGGCAAGAGCACCCTCGTCCGCCGTACGTTCCCCGACGCGGCGATCTACGATCTGCTCGAAGCCGACACGTTCCGGCAACTGAACAGCCGTCCCGAGCTTCTGCGGCAAACCCTGGACCCGCGCCGCGAGATCGTCGTAATCGATGAGATCCAGAAGTGCCCGCCCCTCCTGGACGAGATTCATCTCCTGATCGAGCGGAACCGGTCGCTCCGGTTCGTGCTGACCGGCAGCAGCGCGCGCAAGCTCAAGCGGGGCGGCGCCAACCTGCTTGCCGGCCGTGCGCGCGTGGCGCGGCTCCACCCGCTCGTGTCGCCGGAAGTTGGGGACGACCGACTTCTGGATCGCGTGAACCGCGGCGGCTTGCCGGCGTTCCTCGACGCGGCGGCGTGGCGGGACGATCTCCGGGCGTACGTCGGGACGTACTTGAAGGAGGAGGTGCAAGCCGAAGGGCTGACCCGCTCGATCGGCAACTTCGGCCGCTTTCTCGACGTGGCGGGCCTGACCAACGGCGAGCAGGTCAACTTCGCGAAGGTCGCGTCGGATACGGGACTGGCCCCGAGCACGGTACGCGAGCACTACCGGATTCTCGAGGACACCCTCGTCGGCGATCAGCTTCCCGCGTTTCGCGGCACCCGGACCCGCAAGCCAGTGGCGACGGCCAAGTTCTACTTCTTCGACGTCGGCGTCGCCAACACCCTGCGCCGCACCGGCGTCATCGAGCCGGGATCCGACGCCTACGGCCGCGCGCTGGAGCATCTCGTGTTCCTGGAGGTGCGAAGCTGGCTCGACTATCGCGGCCGCGATGACCCCCTGACCTATTGGCGCAGCCGGTCGCAGTTCGAAGTCGACCTCGTCATCGGCGATGCGGTCGCCATCGAGGTCAAGGCGAAGTCACGGGTTTCGGTTCGGGACTACAAGGGTCTGCTCGCTCTGGCCGAGGAGATCCCTCTCGCGCGGAAGCTGGTGGTCTGCCACGAGCCTCGTCCCCGGCGGGACGACCAGGGGGTCGAGATCGTCCCGGTACAGCGCTTCCTGCAAGAGTTGTGGGATGGCGCCATCCTCAGGTGATCAGGCGGCGCGCATTCCCAGGGAATTCGAGCTCGAGGGATCCGACGTGGAAGTCTGAACGTGGCGCACCGAACTACGGCTGCGCTGCGAATAAGGAAGAGATGCGAGGTCTGATTCTCGTGGCGGTCGGCGCCGCCTCTCTTGCCGCCGGCGGTTTCATCGCGCTGAGACGCGCCCACATGGAACGCGCGCGGTCGGGCCGGGTCACCGTGCCGACGGTCATCGCCGCCTTTGTCGCCTACCTTGGGCCGAGCGTCTGTTCGCTGCTGGCGTCATGGTGGTCGGTCTGGCTGCTTCCGCTTCCACGCGGGCTCGCTTACGCGCTCGGCGGCGCGTTGCTGGTGGTGGGCCTGGTCGGGTACAACGCGGCCCGGCGCGAGTTTCACTCGGCGCGGCGCAACTGGGGTATGACAACCGACCGGCTGATCACGACCGGCCCGTACGCGTACAGCCGCAATCCCCAGTTGATGACGTGGGCGCTGGTGCTGCTCGGTGCGGCGATCGCGGGCCGCTCCGGCGCCGCGCTGGTGCTGACCGCGATCTACTGGGTGGGGTGCGTGTTCGCGATCCGGGCGGAAGAGCAGGTGCTGGAACGGGTGTTCGGCGAGGAGTACCGCAAGTATCGCGCGGCCGTGCCCCGATACATGCGGCTGCCACGCTTCCGGTGAAGGCGGAGAATGATTCCGCATGGCGACTCCTTCCAGAGCGCCCGAAAGTCCAACATTCTATGGTCCGGCAGCAGGGGAAGCGTACCGGCGACCGTTTCGAACGCAATCGTTCCCCGGCCGCCAGCTTTGCAAGACATGGTATGGTTTTCCATATATGAAGACCACTCTCAACATCGATGATTCCGTGATGCAGCGACTGCGTGAAGAGGCCGCGCGGCGAGGGACAACGATGTCGGCTCTGGTCGAGGCGGGCCTCCGTCGCGTTCTCAGCGATCGAGTGCCTGGCGAGAATCAACCGGAGGAACTACCCCGGTTGCCCTCCTGGCACGGTGGCAAGGAGCTGGTCGACATCGCCAACCGTGAAGAACTCTATGGGGTAATGGAAGAGCACTGAGGTGCTGGTCTTCGACACCAACGTGCTCGTGCACGCGGCCAATCAGGACTCAGCGTTACATCTCGCCTGCCGTCAACGGCTTGAGCAGGCGCGCCGCGATCCGTCGCCGGCCTTCGTGACCTGGAGCATCTGCTACGAGTTCCTCCGGGTAAGCACGCACCCTCGGGCGCTGCAGTCACCGTGGGATGCACGCGATGCGGGCCGTCTGCTCTCGACCTTGCTCGCATCACCGGGATTCGAATTGCTGGTCGCGACGCCCCGTCATGCGGCGGTTCTCGAGCAAACTTTGTCTGAACTGTCGGACCTTCGCGGCAACGTGATGCACGACCTGCACACCGCGGTATTGATGCGCGAACATGGCGTCAGTCGAATCTGCACCCTCGACAGCGATTTCCATCGCTTTCCGTTCTTGACCGTGGTCGATCCGCTGGAACGGTCCCAGGCGCCGTGACACCGATGGAAATCCGCAAGAAGCTGATCGAGGTCGCGTTGCGCTTTTCGACTGTGTTGGCAGGCATCTGTTCGATCTCGTCCCGAGTGAGCCGGAAGCGCACGTGGTTGCCACCCGGGTCAAGCTCGCCGCTGAACCAGAAAGCGCCGGCCAAGTACCGCGGCGGGTGCGGTCTGAGGTTGCCCCGATTTCGTGGACAGGTTAACGCTTTCGGGTTCACGGCATGACATGCGTACGGAGATCCCTCCCTGTGGGCGGTGTGGAACCCGCGCGCAGCGCGGGATCCAACGGACTCGTGGGCACCTGAAGGGTGTCCACAGGCCGGACACCGTCCACAGGGCCTACATGGAGTCGTTCGAATTCCAACGGCGACCGATAGCCCAGTGCGAACACGGCCGCCCGCGCTTCGGCGTACGTCGAGAGCGTCGTGCGGTCGAGTAACTCGCACTCGAGCGTCGCGAAGAAGCTCTCGGCCATCGAGTTGTCGAAGCAATCGCCCGTCGAGCCCATCGACTGCGCCACAGCCATCTCCAGCGCCTCGATGACCAGCTCCGTGCGCAGGTGCGTGGCCATCGCCCAGCCCACGACCCGCCGGCTGAACACGTCGAGCACGATGGCCAGGTACAGGAAGCCGACGAGCGTCGGCACGTAGGTGATATCGGCAACCCACAGGCGATTCGGCGCGTCGGCCTCGAACCGCCGCTCGACGCGATCCGGCGCCGGCTGGGCCTGCGAATCCCGACGGGTCGTGCGCGGCGCGCGACGGCGGCTGACCGCCACGCCGGCGTCGGCCAGTTCGGCATGAATCCGCGGCGCGCCGTACGTCCCCCGGCTGCCGGCATGGATCGCCTGCACACGCGCCGTCAGGTCCGCATCGGCCTGCGCGCGAGCCGACAGTGGCCGCCGACGCCACGCGTAGTACCCGCTCGGGGAGACGCCGAACACGCGGGCCATCGTGGCGATACGGAAACGAGCCTGATTCGCACTCATGAACCGGTAGACCTCCCGGGTCCGGTCTCCCGTGCGAACCAGGCCGTCGGTCCGCTCGCCGGCATCTCGATCAGCCGGCGCGACCCAGTTGCGGATCGCTTGGGCCGACGGCTAAAACTCCCGAGTCAACGCCTCCGGCGTGCGTCCGGACCGAACCAGATCGACCATCTGCTGCCGGAATACCGCCGGATACGGTGGCCTCGTTCTCGGCATCGTGGATACCTGTACCTTCTCGATGACTTCGTGAGGGTCTCCTCGCGGAGTCGGGCAGGGCGCCGCGAGCTCAATGAAACAGGACATGGGCCAGGACCAACGAGGCGAGCAGCCCCGCACCGAACCGCGCCACGCCCCTGTCGGGCGCCGCGACCAGGTCGCGCAACGGGATGCGCCATCCCTGACGCATCATCGTCGGCACGGCCACCGCGGCGAAGCTGAGCACGATCACCCACCCCGACCGCACGAGGTAGCTCGTCTCCGGCCACACGAGCGTGAAGCCGAGGTACATCGCCATGCTGCCGAGCAAAGCGCCCAACACGAGGTGGCGTGACGGCCGGATGAGAAAGACGGCGGCGGTCACGATCACGACGAACCCATTCTTCACGTAGTACGACAGCTCGTTGAACCAGTGGGTCAGCGGATCCGCTTGCAGACTCCCGGTCTTGAAGAAGACCACCGCAAAGGCAAACAGCACGCCGGTCACCAACGCCCCCAGGATGGCCAGTTTGCCCATCCGGACGATGTCGCGCGGGGATGCGTCCCGCCGCAGGTGGCGCTTATAGATGTCGATGGACCACAGCGTCGATACTGAGTTGAAGATCGAGTCGACCGTGCTCATCAGCGAGGCGAAGAGCCCGCAGACGATCAGGCCGCGCAGGCCGGCCGGGAGGAACTGGTTGACGAGGGTGATGTACACCGTGTCCGGGTCGTCGAGTGGCGCGTCGGCCAGGATCCCCGCCATCGCGATACCAGGGATGACGATGATGAGCACCATGACGTACTTGAGGACCCCCCCGACCAAGAGTCCCACCTGGGCGTCCCGGAGGCTCTTCGCCGCCAAGGCCCGCTGGAGAATGACCTGGTTCGCACCCCAGTAGTTCAGGTTCAGCAGGTTCATCCCAAACAGCGCGATCCACGGGACCGTCTGGTGGTCTCGCGGCAGGTGGAGGTGCATGAGGTGCCCCGTCTTGCCGAAGAGCGCTGCCCAGCCGCCGAGGTGGTGCACCGCGACCGTCACCGTGATGAGGCCGCCGCCGAGGAGCAAGACGAACTGCGCGAGATCGGTTCGCACCACGGCGCGCAATCCGCCCAGATACGTGTACAGCGCCGAGAACGCCCCGAGGGCCACGATCAGGACGGCCAGCCGCACGGCCTGGCGGTCGCTGATCCACGCCACCATCTCGGTGAAGATGCCGTCGAGCGCGTAGGCCGCCCAAAACAACGCGGTGCCGAGGTAGAGGAACGCGTACAGCGCAATCATCAGCACCGCATACGCCAGCGCGATCTGGGGCCCGAACCGCTGTTCGAAGAACTGGCTGATGGTCACGACTCTCAGCCGGAGGTAGAGTGGGATGAAGAAGAAGGTCGCGACGACGATGCCGAAGATGGCGTTGAGTTCGAAGTTTGCCAGTGCCAGGCCGTCGACGTAGGCTGCGCCGGCCACCGAGAGGAAATGGCCGGCCTCGATGTTGGTCGCGATCGTGGAGATCGCGATGGACGGCCACCGCAACGAGCGTGAGCTGAGGAAGTACTCCTCAGGGTCGGCGGCCGAATCGGCTCGGGCCCGCAGGCCGATCGTGAAGATGACGGCGAAGTACGCGAGGACGATCCCGAAGTCGACCATCGGCCGATTCTAGATCGCCCGCATGTGGTCGCTGCGGAACCTGATGCCGTGTCCCACAACGCATCCTCGAGGACCTGTGGAGCGGCGACGTGGTCTCAGCTGACCTGCCGCCCTGAGACCGCTGCTCGAAAAGTAGAATTCGGGCGTGGTCAACTCCCGGGCCAGGCGACGGACCAATCATGCGCTTCCAACAACTGGAACGGCCGACGGAGACGGGTCGCCTCTGACTACGAACGCCAGGCCACAATCAGGCCAGCAAGCAACACCTGCGGTACCTCGCGTGGGGTCTGGCCGTTGTCGGGCTGCTGGCCACGCCGTCTGAATTCGTCGGCGAGGGGTGGGATCGACGTGGGCGGCTATGTGTTGCGCTTCAGCACATCCGCAAGACCGGCGAACGGCTTGTAGGTCGACGTGGGGTGCTCTTATTGCGCCCCCGGTTTTCTTGGACACGGATTAAGGGAGAATCTGATGTCCAAGGAGGTAGCGGGAATGGTTCGGTCGAGGAGGGTGAAGGGAGCTGGGTCGGCGCGGACGGAGGGAGCCCGGAGGGCGAGCGGAGTCGGCGCCGACGGCGCGGCGGTTGGGGTGGGGGCCTTGGCACCCGGGCAGCGGTGGAGCGCGAGCCGGAAACGGGACGTGGTTCTGCGGCTGCTGCGCGGCGAGTCGCTGGACACGGTCTCGCGTGCAGTCGGGGTAGAGCTCTATCGCCTGGAGGCGTGGCAGGCCCGGGCGCTGGCCGGTCTCGAGCTCGGTCTGAAGGAACAGGCCGGTGAGCCGCTGGCCAACGAGCTGGATGCCGCCAAGCGCCACATTGGCGAGCTGTCGATGGAGAATGAGCTGTTGCGGGAACGTGCCCGTGCAGCGGAGCGTCGCCTCCCTTTGACGCAGCGGAGGTCGCGACGATGAGCGCAACGACCTCCGCGACAACGGGACGGCGCTATGGTCTCAAGCGGGTGTGTCGCACGTGGGAGCGGTCGCGCTCGGCGCTCTACGCGCGGCGGGCTCGTTTGCAGCGCCCGGCGCGGGGTCCGCGGCCGGCGCGCCGCGGGCCGAGACCCGCGCTGTCGGATGCGCAGTTGCTGGCGGCCATTCGCACTGACCTGGCCCGGTCACCGTTCCAGGGTGAGGGCCATCGCAAGGTCCACGCGCGGCTGCGGATCGTCGACCGGATCCGGGTCTCCCGGACGCGGGTGTTGCGTGTGATGCGCGCGCACGGGCTGCTCTCGCCCCACCGCGGGCGACAGGGTGACCCGAAAGCGCACGACGGGACCATTGTCACCTCGGCGCCTCAGGTGATGTGGGGCACCGACGGCGTGCGGGTGTTCACCGCGGAGGACGGCTGGGTCTGGACCTTCGCGGCGGTGGACCACTGGAACACTGAGTGCGTGGGCTGGCATGTGTGCAAGGTGGGGAGCCGTTTTGCCGCCCTCGAGCCGATCGCGCAAGGGCTCGGGCGACTCTACGGCTCGGTCGAGGCGGACATGGCCCGCGGCCTGGCGCTACGGATGGACCACGGTAGCCAGTATCTGTCGGACCACTTCCTCAACCAGGTCCGCTACTGGGGCATCCACCCCAGCTTCGGCTTGCTTGAAGAACCGGAAACCAACGGGGTCGTCGAGCGCTGGAATCGCACGCTCAAGGAGCAAGCGATCTACAGCCGGGTCTTTCACAACCTCGCCGAAGTACGCGCCGCCGTCGCCGCGTTCGTCGAACGCTACAACCAGTGCTGGCGCCTCGAGAAGCTCTCCTATCGCACGCCACTCGAAGCGCGCGAGGAGTACAAGCTACGTCAAGCCGCGTAGCGCAAACGTGTGTCCAAGAAACCGGGTGCGGTACAACCGCAGGTATCGCGCGGCCGTGCCCCGATACATGCGGCTGCCACGCCTCCGGTGAAGGCGGAGAATGATTCCGCATGGCGACTCCTTCCAGAGCGCCCGAAAGTCCAACATTCTATGGTCCGGCAGCAGGGGAAGCGTACCGGCGACCGTTTCGAACGCGATCGTTCCCCGGCCGCCGGCTGTGCAAGACATGGTATGGTTTTCCATATATGAAGACCACTCTCAACATCGATGATTCCGTGATGCAGCGACTGCGTGAAGCGGCCGCGCGGCGAGGGACAACGATGTCGGCTTTGGTCGAGGCGGGCCTCCGTCGCGTTCTAAGCGATCGAGTGCCTGGCGAGAATCAACCGGAGGAACTACCCCCGATGCCCTCCTGGCACGGTGGCAAGGAGCTGGTCGACATCGCCAACCGTGAAGAGCTCTATGGGGTAATGGAAGAGCACTGAGGTGCTGGTCTTCGACACCAACGTGCTCGTGCACGCGGCCAATCAGGACTCAGCGTTACATCTCGCCTGCCGTCAACGGCTTGAGCAGGCGCGCCGCGATCCGTCGCCGGCCTTCGTGACCTGGAGCATCTGCTACGAGTTCCTCCGGGTAAGCACGCACCCTCGGGCGCTGCAGTCACCGTGGGATGCACGCGATGCGGGCCGGCTGCTCTCGACCGTGCTCGCATCACCGGGATTCGAATTGCTGGTCGCGACGCCCCGTCATGCGGCGGTTCTCGAGCAAACTTTGTCTGAACTGTCGGACCTTCGCGGCAACGTGATGCACGACCTGCACACCGCGGTATTGATGCGCGAACATGGCGTCAGTCGAATCTGCACCCTCGACAGCGATTTCCATCGCTTTCCGTTCTTGACCGTGGTCGATCCGCTGGAACGGTCCCAGGCGCCGTGACACCGATGGAAATCCGCAAGAAGCTGATCGAGGTCGCGTTGCGCTTTTCGACTGTGTTGGCAGGCATCTGTTCGATCTCGTCCCGAGTGAGCCGGAAGCGCACGTGGTTGCCACCCGGGTCAAGCTCGCCGCTGAACCAGAAAGCGCCGGCCAAGGACCGCGGCGGGTGCGGCCTCCGCCATCTCGTACCGCGTGAGTAGGTCGCGGGTAACTCACACGCCCCCCTGATGACGACGGCACGTGTCGACGCGCTACAGTCTCGATGCGGCAGCTGGGTCGACAAGGTGCTCAAGCCGTACGGCCCGGAGCTCGCAACCCGGCGCGCAGTCGAAATCAGACCGGGGAGCATGGATGTCGCCAATCGGCTGCTGGCCCTGGGGCGAACCGGCACATCAAACGGCACAATGGACGGGTGATCATGGCGAACGTTAGAGAGGGCCGCCTGTTGGATTTGCTCGCACGCCTCCAGCCATTGACGGAGGAGTTCCCCGATGTCGACGACACACTGCTGCCGCTCGACGACGTGGAAGTCTGAACGTGCTGCGGAGGACGCGCGGAACTTGGCGACCCTGACGATTCACATCGACGACCGGCTGTATGCCGAGCTGCGCGACGTGGCGGCGCGAGAGGGCATCACGATGAGCGCCTTCGTGCGCGAGGCCGTGCGGCGTCGGGTCGTGACCACGCGATTCGAGCGACTGAGACGCCGCGTTGCGCCGTTCGTCGAAGCCCGCGGCTGGCTGACTGACGACGATGTCTTCGATGAAATCTCGTGAGGATTCTGATCCAGTCAAGGTCGGGACGGAGTCTGGAAAAACAGCAGGGTTACTTCCTAAAGTCCACCTGGTAAGCCGTGCCCGGGAAATCCGACGCAGGGTTTGAACGGGGTCTTGCTCTCAGCCGGTCGGCTGCGCCGCCCGCCGCCCAGTAGGATCTACCAATGACTGTGCCAGGACGGATCGCCGACTCTCTGGAGCACAACTCGTCCGATGCGTTTTGCAACCGCTGCTTGAAGGAGAAAGTACCCCTCAAGAAACCGCAGCAGGCAGACCACGCGACAACCGGCCTTGCTGAGGCGCGAGGCCCATTCCATAGCGCCCCGTGCACTGTGACTAATCTTAGCTTGAGTTTCCTACTGTCGTCACGACCGACCGTCTTCTTCGTCTTCGTCTGGCCCCATGCCATCGACAGCACAATTCCCTGCCGGCAGTTCGTTCCACTCTTTCAGCACTTCGCTGAGTTCGCGTACTCTCCCGTCCCGCGACACGACGAGTTCCGAGGAGTCATTCGCCAGTTCCCACCAGTTAGCTTCGTCTTCGTCTGACCACTCTTCGTCTATTCCGTCATCGCGGCATTCTTCCTCACTTCGTACGGATTCCGTAGCAGGCTCTGACGCTGGCGCCGGGGCGCGTTCCCTTTCGACAAGATTGGTAGCAGGCACTGGTTCGACGTCGGGCGCCACGTGTGCCTTGGGGTCTAACTCAGCCGACGACAGGACGACACCTGCCGAGTCCGCACCCCTATTCCCGACTGTGTCAAGCGACTCCGCAATCCGAGGTGCTGCACGATCTCGCTGCCTTACATTCACCCACTGGCGCTGCGCCGGTTGTTCTCGCCACGCCAGGATTTCAGTTGCTGAGCACCCCTTAACGTCGCGAACGTAATCTTGACAACCGAGAAACTTGTGGCCATCCCGAAGGCGCGTACGAACCTGCATCGGCTTCGGTACCGGGCACCCACACAGCGGAACCGTCCAACCGCAGCGCGGATCATGACAGCGACTCAGCCCGTGTCCGTCACGAACCATGACGCCGCCTCCGCATTGCTCGCAAGCACGTTCCTTGTGTCCGCAGAAGCGTTCCCCTGGATTGCGTCCGCTGAAGCTCGTACAACTTATGAAATCACCGTTCGGACCGTTCCGAAGAACGAGGGTCTCGCCCCGCCGGCCGCGCTGTTCACAGGTAGGACACGGTTCATTCGGATGGAGGGGTTCGAGCAGCTCGGCGAGCTCTTCTTCGCTGACGTCGTAATCCTGGTGTTCATTGCGCCAGAGCGTGTGCCCCCACAGCGATCGTTCCTCGCCTCGGCGAGTCAGGAGGAGGTAGGTCTTCCGGCGCGCTCGGGTGAGTGCGACGTAGCCGATTCGGTGTTCCTCTTCGGATTCGCTAAACCGGCCCCGAATCGGGACCAGAGCTTCGTCGCAGGCGCGCACCTCGGGCCGCTCGGCCGCTGTGCCGGGTCCACCGTCAAGCACGACAGTGTAGTCGGCTTCGCGTCCCTTCGCCTTGTGCACAGTGGCGAAATCTATCGTGACTCCCGCCTTCTCAGCGGCGGCGCGTACGGCGGCATGATCAAATCCTTCCTGCTTGCGAGCTTGCTGTTCTGCTGCGGCCCGTAGCTCCGTCCGGGATTTTCCCCAGAGGTAGTCTGGAAGCTTGGCAGGATTGGCATCCCAATACCGCAGAAGAGCAGTAGTGCGTGTGTCGAGATTCTGGGCGCTGTCGATCAAACCGGCCTTCAGGCGGCATAGTACGAGCACGGATCCTGGTTCTGTGTCGCCGACACGGGCGCGAGACTCCTGGATTCGTGTCAAGACGCACAAAAGTCCGGCCGTAGCTCCTTCTTCCGCAGCAGCGCTGGGTACGTCGACGAGGATGGCTTTGCCTTTGGGAGTTGGGCGGCAGGAGCCCAGGCTCACCGCGCCCGGCCAGCACGCATCGCTGAAGCCCTGTGGGTCGCCCTGCACGGTACGGTCTCTCGCGCTCGTCTGATGCAGCACGTACGCCTTTGCCGTTTGCGCCAACGAATCGGCGTGGCGATACGTCCGCTCCAGGTTGACTCGGCTCGCATACGGTGACTCGGGATCACGCGCTGTGCCGCCTTCCTCGAGATACCCGGGGTCCCCGCCCTGGAAGCCGAAGATCGCTTGCCAAGCGTCGCCGACAGCTGTGAGTTGAGCCCGGCGCTTGGGGTCGTCGGGCGATAATCGACCGGTCAGGGCTTCGACGAAGTCAGCTTGTGCCGGGTTGATGTCTTGTGCCTCGTCCAGCAGGACGACGTTCCAGGGGCTCTTCACCCGGGGCGTCTCTAGCACCCTGGTGGCCCGGAGAATTACGCCTTCAAAGTCCTCCGTGTTCGTCTCCTTGAGGTACTGCTCCCAGCGCACCATCACTGGACGCGCGAGCCGTTCGAGCGCTCGGGACGCACTGTGTGCGTCGCGCCCGAGCCCAGGCACTATCGGCGGTCTCCGGTTCGAGCGTTGGCGCCACGCCCGGATCCATGCGTCGATCTCCTTTGCAACGTGTTGTATGCCCTTGCGTTCACGGTCGACAACGGCACGCAGGAGCTGTTCGACGTGGCGTGGATCGGGAACAGAGATTGGTGTACGGCGGTGCGCGTTGAGTCGCCGTACCAGCAGACCGCTGAAGCTCTCGCCGCCATCCCTGTCTTGCTCGATGTCCCCGTAGGTCGTTTCGACGTACCGCAGCCGCATGGCTGCAAAAACGCTCCGTTTCCATTCGCGGTGATTGTTGTAGTGGCGATGGGCCTCGCGATCCTGTTCGAGGTACTCCGGCGGCAGCTTGCCATGGCGATCGTGCGAATAGTGCTCAAGCCAGATCCCGTCTTCTGGAGCCGGATTGGTTTCGTCGGGATCGTCCGGAATGAAAAAGTCGGGGCGGTAGCGCTTCTTGCCATCGGTGCGAAGGTGCTCGGGAACGACAAGCTCCGTTTCGTATTGGTAGGGAATGCCGCAGGCATACAGGGTTAGCGCGATTCTGGCTTCTCCAAGAGACCGAACCCGCGTGTCGTCGGGAGGAACCAGTGGCTGCGGTGCGGAGACGCCCGATCCGTGGTGTCGGCGAAAGGCCTCGCCGCGTTCGTACACGTCGAGCAGTAACTCGGGCTGCTCCGCAAGGGTTTCGTCGAGCCATTCGGATAGGCGGGCCCACCGGCGATGGGTGTTCTGCTCCACGGCCAGTGGCGAGATGGCGGGTCGACTATGGCCCTGTCGCTCGATGACCTGCATGGCAAGCCGGTGAATGGTCTCAACGGTGACGCCGTCGATGTCTCTCAACCGGCCTTGCACTTCCTTGGTGGCAGAGTTCGTAAACGTGATCACGGCGATCTCGTCTGGTCGAGCTGCAGTCTGACGCACCACATGACAGACCTTTTCGACGATGACCCGCGTCTTGCCCGAACCAGCCCCGGCCGTTACGAATACACGGTCGTCGAGATTGACGACGGCGTGACGCTGGGCCTCGTTTAGATCGGCGAGCGTTGGATCTGATGCTGATCGGGATGCGAGCAGGCGATTGTGCGCCTCACGCTGCTGATTCGTGAGGTCCCGACCCGCCCGCCAGAGCCGAACGCAATGGCGGGGCTGACGCCACAGCCACGACCAATCGGACAGCGTTCTGCTGCGGAGCCTGGAAGCCTGTTCGATGCGCGAGCGGGGAATCCAGACGTTGGCCGCTCGCCTGGAGGAAAGGACGTCGAGAAGACTTTTCAATTGGTCCAGTGCATCCTTCGGAGAAAGAGACCTTCGAATTCGACTCCAAGGGACGACTGCGGTTCGCCGATCTGTCGGTCTTGACACGACGCGCCATCGTAGCGCACCGACCGGGCGGGTGCGGCGCACCGAGACGGTCATCAACGACCCGTACGACTTCGACGTCGGCCGTCGGCTGAAGTACCTCGACGATCTGAAACAGATCAACTTCGCTGCTAACAGACGCCTGCTCGGGGTCGAACGCCTCAGCCACGACTGCACCATCGGAGCCGAGACGCTTGCTGCCTTGGACCGTCCGGCGCAATCGACGGGCAACGCGCTTCGGCGCTGCGTTGCGGCGACCTCCGGGTGCAGGCACTGTGGGGCGTTGCTGCGCTTCGACCTGCAGCCGGCGGGTTTCCGCAACCGCGAGCTCCGCGAGGCGGTGGCCCCGTTGCGCGGGGATGTTGCTCGACGACTACAACGCCGGACAGATGACCTACGACGTGCGCCGGTTGCGGGGGCTGATCGAGCGCATTCCCCACAGCCAGCGGTATCGGCTCACCGCCGATACTGAAGTCGGCGGCGACGAGGGTGCGTACTGGCGCCTCGTGCTGCGCTACTGCCGGCAGGGCAACCTGCAGGCGGTCCTCGACGAGCAGTGGCACACACTCTGGGGCCAAGAAACGTGGTCCGGGGATGCCGGCGCAGACGGGATCGCCGCGGGTGTTCGGCGTCAATTGCTTTTGCCGGTCGTGTTGCCTCATTTCAGAATGTTACCCGCCGTGCCTCACAAAGATCGTACCGACGATTTGCAGCCGAGATCGTGGCTTGGACCGCCGTAATGCCCGTTCCTCGTGCCGGTCAACGCGCTACTCGGGCGAGCACGACGGTATCGTCGTGGCCGGATTGCGTATCGTCCGGTTCCGGATCGCGGGGGTGAGGTTCGGGTACGGTGGTGACCGACGCAGGAGCGCCCTGGGACGCTCCGCTCGGATCGCTGAAGAGGAGACGACGAGCTGCGACTCGGCGCGGCTGACCGGCCCCATCCGGCGCCGCTCGTCGTGAATCTCCTCGAGATCGCCGATGGACACGATCTCCGGCGGAAAGAACCTCAGCAGCACCCAGGCCGCCACCGGCAGCAGGATGGCCACCATCGGGATGCCGATCGCCATCCAGTGCAGGAAGGGGACGCGGTCGCCGCCGGCCTGCTCGATCATGACGAGGCCGAGCAGGTTGATGGAGCTGCCGGCCGGCGTGCCGACCCCGCCGATGAGCGCCGCGATGGGGATCCCGATCATCACCGCCCGGCCGAAGCGCGATCCGGGCCGCAGCCCCAGCTTGTCGAGAATGCCGACCGCGATGGCCATGAAGATGGCGGCGGCCGGCACGTCGGAGACCACCATCGAGATGGCGCCGGTGCCGATCATGAAGACGTAGACCGCGCGTGTGGCGTCGGTGCCGGCCCGCGCGATCAGCCACAGCGCGAAGCGCCGGGCCAGGCCGGTCTTCACCCAGGCATGGGCGATGGCGAACATGACCAGCACGAAGAAGAAGACGCTGCTCATGAAGTTGGCGGCGGCCGCTCCGAAGATGGCGCCGGGGGTGGGCGGTCGTCCCGTCACCAGCGACGTCAGCCCGAAGATGGGCTGGAGGGCCAGGGCAAGCAGGGCAGTGACGGCAATCGGCAGCGCCTCGGTGGACCACAGCACCAGGACGCCGGCGAAGAGCGCGGCCAGCCGGTGCGCCTCCGGGGGCAGCCCTTCGGGCGAGGGGAGGATCAGGATGAAGCCCGTCTTCACGCCGCCCGGTCCCAACGGGTCGCTACCCGCCAGCCCGAACGCCAGCGCCCGGAGCCGAGGGCTCGATGGTGTTCGCGCGCCGGGGCTGCTCGACCTGCCACGGTCCGACCGGGGACGAGGGCCCCTCCATCGCCTTGGTGGGCGGCGACGTCGCCACCCGCACCAACTACGGGCCGATTCGGCACTGGCCGTTCGCGCCGAGCATCTGGGACTACATCCGCCGGGTCATGCCCTACGACCGGCCGGGCATCCTCACTGACGACGAGACCTACGCGGTGACCGCGTACCTCCTCTATCGCAACGGGATCATTGACGAGGAAGACGTCATGGATGCGCAGACCCTGCCGCAGGTCCGGATGCCGCGCCGCGACGATTACGTGATGCCCGGCACTTGGACGCCGGACACACGGCGCGGGTTCCGCATCGAGCCGGACCGGTGAGGAATAGAGACGCCTTCAGTCGCGGTCCCGCTCGCGCAACTGATGCCGGCCACGCAGGACGAACCGCGCTGCCCGGGTAGCGTCGGCCAGGCGTTCGGCAGGTGTTTTCCGAAGAGTCTCCGCGAACAGCGAAGAGGCGTCAGGGTCGGGTTCGCCGAGGCTGACCCGGACCTCGAATCCCGCGGCGCGGACGAGCCGCTCGACCATGTCGGTGGACGGGGTGCGGGTGCCAGTTTCGATACGGGCGATCGTCGATTGCGGCACGCCGGCCCGGCGGCCCAGTTCCGCCTGCGTCCATCCCGCACGCTTGCGCGCCTCGCGGACGAGATTCCGGAGGATCATCTCCCTCTTCTATACTATGCAGCGTGCAACGGGGGGGAAGCGAGGCGCCGGTCGAGCTTCGACGTCGCGAGTTGGACGAAGTGCTCGCAGACTTCGATGCACGTGGAGTAGGGTTGCGCTCGCGCGACAACCTGACGCGGGACGAACTGTACGACGAGGCGCTGAACAACGCCCCGGGTGACTGTCCGACACCGACGCCATCGCTCTTCTCGGAACGCTCCTGAGACATCCGGTCCAGGGCGTGACCGTCGCTCTGTTCGGCGACGCCGTCGCGATCACCCAACGATTCAAGCTGGCAACTGTAGAATTCCGGTTCATGTCACTACATCTGATTCTGGACTGTCTCAATCGTGAACGAATCCGCTGCACGTACGGCGCGGTGGCTGATGTCATCGGCGGCGTGGCGCGCGGTGTCAGCCAACGGTTGGAGGCGAAAGACCCGCGCAATTCGTGGATCGTGAACAAGGACACCGGCGAGCCGACGGGCTACCTTGATTCTCAGAAGCACCCGGCCTTGCATCAATCCGCTCAGGTCATCACGACAGGAGAGGAGTTGCGCGAGCTTCTAAGACGCTGCGCCGCGGATCGGAGTAAGGACCCACCCGTTCCTGCGGTGTAGCGTAGCCGCTGAATTCGATGCCTGTCGCCGAAAATGCCCCTGCGGATTCACTTGAGGTCCGCGCCCGCCGCGTGGACGCCTTTGAAGCCCGACCTGATCGGTCCGTGGGCTGGCCATGCCTTCGACGCCGAGCAGTTGCCGAGCCACGAACGTCCTTCGAACTGGCACGTGGCGGGTATCCTGATCCCCACCGGCACACCAGCCGACCGGAGTGCCGACATAGACGAAGACGACGATCTCGACACGGTCCCAGAGTCCGGCGGTTTAGCCGAGGAGTCCAACGACGAGCGGAGGGCCGCGCGCAAGGAGTGTTTTCGTCGTCGATGGGCTTGAGCGACAAATGCACAGAACATCGAAGCCCCTAACCGATTGGGTTTCGCCGGCCAGGGCGATCACCGGCCGCGATCACCTCGCGGTGCAGGCAGTCAGCCAGCATCTGTACACGGGCTTGCTGCCGGGTCTGACGAACGGCACGAACCGGGCTCGCTGCTACGGATTCTATCCGTGGTTCGTGTGGGCTTTCGACAAGTACTCCAAGAAGAAGAACGCGGAGGAATTGGTTCGGGTCTTTCGGCAGGCTGAATGCCTCCACACGCTTATCGGCATTGTTCACGAGCTTGACGAGGGAGATGAGTGGGCGCACGGCGGCGGGCTTATCGGACGTAACACGCTCGTGGCGGTTGCTAAAGAGATCACCGCTGGCGCTACCATCCGCTTATCCAAGTACTCGAAGCTGGAGCCAGCGGACGAGGACCGGTACTTCAAGCACAGGCTCGGCGGTCTCGGCCAGTACTACCTCGGACCCCTGAAGGATCTTGAGGTCCTCGACGGGAACGTACAGGAAGGCCTGAAATACACGGCGGAATGGGGTGTAGAACTAGCCACCGCCCACAACGAACATGTCGATGCGAACGCGTTCTTTGAAGCAGTGAACGATGACCGTATTGACGCAAAGACGGCCCGGAAGCTGAGCGGTTTTTGCCCATGTCATTTGCGCAAGCACAAGGCTGAACGAGATGTTTTGGTCAAGCTGCTCTTTGGCAGAGGCGAGGGCCACCTGCAATCTGAGGCCGGCGATGAACGACGCCGAACACTGACACTTCTGCTTCACCACGCAGCGGCACTCAAGAACATCAAGGACCACGACCCGGATCCAGACGAGTTCCTCAACAGCTGTTACACGGACGTGTTGCCGGACTCCACGACATGGTCGGTCCCGGCCGGCCTCGCAGACAGCCGTGCAGCTTGGGGAATCTACAAGCGTCACGAGCTGCTGGCAGTCGCGGTCCAAGGGCTGTTTTGGGCTGGCTTGACAGCCCTATTGGACGAAGGCGGATACGTTCAAGACGGGCCGGCATACGCGAAGTGGTTCGGAAGACGCTTTCGCCGGTCGCTTGGGAGTGGTTTTGCGACTGCAACCTTCTCCACTCTCGTCGAGGATCGTCGGCGAATTCTACCGAATCACTCCGAGTGGCAGTCGGCGGAGCACGAGGTAACCCTCGCCGACGCTCTCTTGGTGGCTCAAGAAGACTCGGACGTGGAACCGGTAGTCGCCCATTCTGTGGGTCTGCTGCTGTCACTTCTTGCGCGCGGTATCGATCCGGCGCCTTACGGCAGCCTCGTGGTGGCCGATCGCTTCTTCGAAACCTACGAGATAAACCTGTTCGCTCTTCAGAAGTTCGCCGGCGACACGTGGCAATCGCTGAACGGCCTTCAGTGGCTCGAGTGGCTGGCAGCCAGTTGGGCGCTCCGCGTCCACTTCAGGGTGGCATTTCGGAAGCTCCGCTACCAATCGCAGGATTCGTTCCGGATTGTGCCGCTTCATGACGGCTATCGTGTCAGAGAGGCTCCCGGAGCGCAATGGAGCTCTCCACGACTGGCACAGGCACTCCGTTTCTTGTACGACATCGGCGCGCTCGACCTGCGTGAGGACACTGAGGAACAGCCCTACGTGTTGACCCCCTTCGGGACACGACTCCTGGAGAACGAACTTGGCACGCAGTGAGAAGCTCTCGCTTTATCGCGTGATCGCTGAAGGCGGATACGAGGCCTCCGTTGTCGCCTCGTATGCGATCAGCTTCCCGTTCTACGAGCACGTCGTCCTGCGCCGACTGCAAGCCGCCGGCTGTCGTCACAATATTCTAATTGCCGACGGAACTCGATGCGGTGAGGCTCTGAGCTCGTCTCGGACCAGCCCACAGTTCAGCGGCGTCGACTACCTCTTGCTGCCGGTACGATCGGCAGCGTCGTTCCATCCAAAACTCGTCATGCTCCTCGGCAAGCACGGCGCGCGCCTCGTCATCGGAAGCCATAACGTCACGCTGGCCGGTTTCGGATTGAACCGAGAGATCGCCACGGCTCTTACCTGCACGGCCGACGAGCCGGCCGCGTCGTTGGTTCGAAACGTATGGCGATTCGTTCGAGCATGGACCGACGAGTTCCCGGAGACGGTCACAGAGGTTATTGCGGCAACCGAACGGATAGCGCCGTGGCTCCGTGGGGAACATCGCGCGCTGACAACTCCGCTCGTCGTCGGTTCTGAACCGGGCGGCGAATCCCTGTGGGATAGAGTCAGGCCTCTATTGGGTGCTCGCGTCAACCGTGTCACCGTCGTCAGCCCCTATTTCGACGCGAAGCTCACGTTCATCAAGCGTCTCGAGGCGGAGCTGCGGCCGAAGGAGTCTGTGGTTGCCGTCCATCCGATGTTCAGCGAGCTTCCCCACAACGCGCGAGCACTAAGCCCCCAAACGCGCTTCGTTGACGTGTCCAGACTTGGGGAGGGTTGGGCCGACCGTTATCCGCACGCAAAGCTGTATCGCTTTGAACTGGCGAACGGTAGAAGCGTCGTCGTGCTTGGCAGTGCAAACGCAAGTGCGCCAGCGTGGTTGAACGACGGCGCGAAACGGAATTCCGAACTGGTCGTAGTGCACCAGGATGCCGAACAGTTATGGAAGCGCCTCGGCCTGCATCGAATCACCGCTGCCCCGGTGCTTGGAAAGGACGCGTGGACCGCGATCAACGAGCGCGCAGTTAAACAGAAAGAGACGCAAGGCTGGCCGGCACCATCCCTTGCCGTCGTGACGTCCGATGGGTTCATCGTCGATGAAGCATTCGTTGCCGGTGTTGAGCCTGAACGCATCCAGGTAATCACAGACGAGACTGCGACGGCATCAATCCAGACAATCAAGCAAGCCCGTGGCGGCGTGTTGTGCGCGTGTGCGTCGACCGAGACACGCGACTCAACAACGCGACTCGAGGTCGTTCCGGCATCAGGTTCCAAACGAATCGCTCTCGTTCACCACGTGTCCGAGCTACTCGACAGGGCGGCGGGAAGCCTCCGGCAGGCTTTTCGACGTGCGCTAGCGATGGAAGCCGATCCAGAGCAGCTCACAGCCTTGATGAACATCGTGCAGAAGGCGATTTTTGATGAACCAGTCGCCCTGGACATGCCGAAGGACCATTCTCGGGCGAAATCAGCAAGGAGAAGGAACGCGCCTGACGCGGAGGAACCGAAGACGCTCGAGATCTCGGCCAAGGACACCGTGAAAGCTCGACGGCGGCGCCGCCTATCCGCTTCGAGCGACCTTGCCGTGATAATCGATACGCTGATCTACCGGCTGGGGCGGGGTCTCTATGCGAAGCAAGAGATTGACGCGCCGGACTTTGTCGCGCCGTCGGAGAAGACGCCTCTTGACGAGGATATCGAACCACCTGAGATCGACGGCCACGTGCTCGCCAAAGCATGCCGCGGCAAAGTAAATCGCCTGTTCCGTCGCATGATTGGGCAATGCGACTTGGCGGTGGAGCGTGGGAGAGATGTGACCACGCCGATAGTACAGATGGCGGCAGTTCTGGGCGTCGTTAGGCATCTTCGGTCGCGGCAGGCTAGGTTTGCCTGGTTGCCGAAGGGAGAGCGACTTGTTGACCTGGATCACGAGTGGGACTTTTTCAAGGAGGCGTCGCGTTGCCTGTACGCTCCGGCGTACGGAATGGCAGCGAAGGCGTTGACTGAGCACGACGGCCAAGAGTTCGACGAGCTGACGACTGTGCGAGCTCTTCTGGCTTGGCTGGCTCTCGATTGCGAGCTCGACACTCGAACTGCCCTTGACGACGTTGTTGACGAGCCAGATGTAGCGCGAGACAACCTGATCGGCGTCGCTTACATGATCCCTGTGATCACCCAGTGTGCGGAGGATGCCTTCGCGGTGGAGGTGCTCAATGCCATCGCCGCTGAACAGCCTGACAGCATGGAGCGGACCACCGCGTACCACCTGGAGTGGGCTCGCCGGGTTACGAAGGCGTTCCATGAACATCAGCTCGCCGCGGGGCCAATTGCGCTCGGTGACTTGGCGCTGCCTCTCAAGGTGTCCGTCAACTGGCCGTTGATTGTCGTTGACGCTCAGTACAGCAAGACTGGGATCGTCGACCTCGATACCGGTGAGCCCAAGTACTTCGGCGCTGGCTACGTGGCGAGGCTTCAGGGGTTGCCCACGGCGCATTGAGGCTTCTTCACGGCTGTGGCGCGCTGCGCGGTGACGGCACTAGATCGCAGCGCTGTTTCCGTACGTTCTTGACCAGCCTTCGACGTACTAGACACCGACCGAGACGGCGTTCAATCTCGGCACTGAGCCGCGTCTCCCGCCTCTCCGGAGTGATGATGTGCACCACCGCCGTGCGCTTCTGCACGTCGGCACGCCGCACAGCGCTCCCGAACCACCTCAACGCTCATGCCGCCCCCTTCCTGTGCAAGGGGCGGGGCGGGGAGGGTCAGTCGAGCAACGAGTCTGTCCCGCGTGCTCCTCACCCGATGAGGGCGACAATCATGGGTCCCGGGAACCGCCGGCGCCAGACTGCTAGCAGCCCGTGGCAGAAGCCCTTCCGTGTAGCGCGGATGGAACACGTTGATGCAGCGGTATCGTTGTGTCAATCCACGACGGATCCGACCGATCGGACGGAGTGAGCGCCCGAGAACGCGTTACGAGGTGCCAGAAGCGGCTCAGCACCGTGATCAGGGTGTCGAGGAGGGCGCGCACGCGGCCCTGGAGGCTGCGCGGGGTCCCGACGCCCGTCAGGTATCGCATGAGTAGGCCCAGATTCGAGCCGCAGACGTGCACCAGCAGGCGCTTGACGATGTTGGCATGGCCGCGCAGATACACGCGCGGCGCAACCGTCGGTTTCGTAGAGATGGGCGTTGGGACGTTCGAGTCGTTCGCCGCGTTGGCGCAGCAACTGTTGCCCGCGGGCGCCCTGAATCCGCCGCCGATTGCCGTACGCCGCGTCGCGAGCCTCGCGCTTCCGTGCCAGTGGCGCCGGCCGCGGGCCGGCTCCGACACGTAACTCCGGATGTCCACGTCGGCCAACGCGACCAGCGTCGCGTTGCTGTGATACCCCGTATCCCGGACCACCTCGGCGAGGCCGGCCCCGTCCGGCAGCACCGCGTCGACCTGCTCGGCCGCCGTGATCAGCGTCTCGACCATCGTCGTCGTATCGCCGGCGTCGGCGTCCTGAACGGTGACGCCGACCACCGCGCCCGTCTCCAGATCCACGGCGTGCTCGGCCTTGTGGGCCACGAGGGTGCGCCCATCCTTCATCTTCGTGATCGTCGCGTCCGGATCCTACGGATGCGTCCAATCGTCGTTGGACCCCTTCTTCGGACGCGTGCGGTCGAAGCGGGCCAGCTCGGCGCGGGTCGGCGTGGCCATGCCCGACGCCTCGGTCAGCCGGCGCAGAAACGACTCGTACCTCTCTCCCGTGTCCCGGCGAACGATGCTGCGCAACGCCGCATTGGCTTCCAGCGTCGTCGCGTCGATGCCGACCGTCGCGCCCGTGACCAGGCCCGCGTCCGCCAGCCGTTGCAGTACCCACGTGAAGACCGCCAGGTGCGTCTCGACGTGGATCCTTCGCCGCGTGCGCGACACCGTCGAGTAGTCCGTTGCCGCTTCGTGCAGCGCGACGTCCAGGAACTGTCGGACGCTCAGCGAATCGGCGGCCCGCCACGCCATCGCCCGCTCTGAGTCCAGGCCCTCGACATAGCCGAGCAGCAGCATCCGGAAGTACCGGCCCGGCGCCAGACTCGTCCGGCCGACCCCGTCGGCGTAGAACGTCGCGCACTGCTCCTCGACGAAGGCATCGAAGCCGGCGTCGTCGAGCACACGATTCAGTCGTTGGTAGAACGGGTGGCCCGCACTCCGCGGCAGGTCCGTACTAGCCACCGACATCCACGGCTGCCGCGCGCGGCAGCGGCGTTTGCCCATCGCCATGGGACGAAGTGTAGTACGCTGGATCGGTCCTATCGATCCCTGTCAGGGAGTTTCACCACGGGCTACTAGGGGAGCATAGACGTGAGCGGCGGCCCAGAGTTCGAACACGCGGGCACCAGGGTGCCAGTCGCGCGCGGCGATAGATCCAGCGCTTATGGGCCGGCGGCTGGACTCAAGTAACTAAGCCTCCCACGAACCAGGTACGGTTCAATCAGACCATGCTCAAGAAGTTCGTCACCATCAAGAACGTCAGTCGCTTCAAGAACTTCAGCGCCCGCGGCGATATTGAGCTGAAGCGGCTCAGTCTGCTCTTTGCTGAGAACGGCCGCGGCAAGACCACACTGTGCGCGGTTCTCCGTTCCCTGCAATCAGGGGTCGGCGCACACGTCATCGGTCGCACCACGCTTGGTAGCACCGACGCGCCAGAGATCAGAATTCTCTCAGACGGACCGACCTTCTCTTTCGGCAGTGGCGCGTGGAACAGCACCCTTCCCGACATCGCCATCTTCGACGCGACATTCGTGTCCGAGAACGTCTTCTCCGGGGACTTGGTCGGCATCGGTCACAAGCGGAACCTCTACCGCGTCATCGTCGGCAGGGACGGCGTTACCCTTGCCAAGAACATCGAGACCCTCGACAAGGCCAGTCGTGCGAAGGCTGCTGACATCAGGGACAAGACTGCACTAATTCAGGCCCTTTTTCCGAGAGGGATGGCGCTTGAGGCTTTTCTCGGACTTGAGGAATACGCTGATATCGACGACAGAATCAGAGCCAAAGAGAGCGAACTTGATGCGGTCAGACAGGCCGAGCAGATCAGGACCAGGGCCACACCGTCTACACTGACGATGCTGGCTCTACCTGCCAACTTTGTCGACCTGCTCGCCAGAGCAGTCGACGGCATCGCCGAGGACGCGGAGGCACAGGTAACGGCCCAGATCGAGGCACACGCGATGCACGATCGCGGTCAGGCGTGGCTCTCTGAAGGCGTTGGATACGTAAGTGACGAGAGATGTCCGTTCTGCCGTCAGGTTCTGGCTCCAGCTGCAGCCTTGATCGGTGCCTACCGTGCGTTTTTCGGCCACGGTTACGCTGATCTGCGTACCACTATTGTCGCTATGCGAACCTCTCTTGACGATGCTTTGGGCGAGAGACAAATCGCATCTTTAGAAAGGACTGCGGACCAGAACGTCGCCGCTGTCGAGTTCTGGGCACGGTTCTGCGACATCACTGCCCCAGTCCTCCCGGACGATGCTGTTCAGCGGTTGCGGACGCTGCGGGAATCCGCCGTCGCCTTGCTCAATCACAAGGCCGCCGCACCGCTGGAGGCCATCGTTCCTGACAGCGCATTCACCGACGCCATGGCCCAGGTCGCGCTGCTGACGGATGCTGTGACGACCTACAACGAGGCCATCGCCGCCGCGAACACCACGATTGATGCCCAAAAAGCCGCGACAGGGGCGACCGACATCACGACCATTGAGGCTGCGCTTGTCCGTCTTCGATTGACAAAGAAACGTCACGACTCCGAAGTCAAAACCGCCTGCGAGAAGTATCAGGCCGCTGTTGCGGAGAAGGGAAGAATCGAGGAACAGAAGGCGGCCGCCAAGGACAAGCTCGACAAGCACACGAAGACTGTCCTTGGAAAATACGAGCAGACGATCATTCGCCTACTCGGCGAATTCCATGCCGGTTTCAGCATCACGAAGACCGAGCACGGCTATCCTGGCGGCGTTGCTAGCTCGAGCTATAAGATCCTGATCAATGCCACACCGGTGGAACTCGGCAACGACAAGACTCCTCTGGACAAGCCGAGTTTCAGAAACACACTCAGTTCCGGAGACAGGAGCACACTGGCACTCGCTTTCTTCCTTGCTCAACTGGAGCACGACCCTGCCAAGGCATCGAAGATCGTCGTCTTCGACGACCCGTTCAACAGCCAGGACAGTTTTCGCAAAGACCACACGGTCCGCAAGGTTCGCAACTGCGCCGAAATGTGTGCGCAGGTCATCGTTTTCTCACACGATCTTCATTTTCTCAAGCGCCTCTGGGACCGTCTCCAGGAGAAGCCGGCCGAGAGGCAGTGTCTCGAACTCAAGCGAATTGGCCTGTACAACACCACCATCGTCGAGTGGGATATCGAAGCTGCGACGCAAAGTGCGTACAAGACAGATCGCCAGGCACTAACTGATTTCTACCACGACGGACTTGGCGAAGCGCGCGACGTCGTCCAGAAGATCCGCCCCGTCATCGAAACCTACACGAAGATCCTCGCCGGTGACATTGTCGCCGAAGCGGATACGCTCGGCGTTATTGTCGGGAAACTTCGCGCCGCAGGGCCAACCCATCAGCTCCATCCACTTTGCGACGGCCGCGACGACTTGAACATCTATACGCGTCGCTATCACCACGGCGAGAATCAACACGCCGCCACCGAACCTATAACCGACGGTGAACTTCAGGGCTACGTTAAGCGCACGCTCGACATGACTGGCAGCTGCTAGGACAACCTGCGGCGCGCCCCGCGCTCCTCGGTAAATGACCGTCCCTCCTAAATAGTCTCTCGTGGGTCCTGTGACCTGCGCGCTACTGCGCCGGTATCGTGAACACGCCGGCAGCTAACAGCCTGTGGCGAAAGTCAGTTTTGCCGGGATCGACAGGACCGATCCTCTGTACTACACTGAGGCCCCATGGCGATGGGCACGACCCGCGACGACGGGTCCCAACAGGCGATGTGGGTGGCGACGGCGGACCTGCCCCGGGGCGGCGGGCATCCCGTCTACGAGCGGCTGACCCAGATTCTGAACGCGGCCGGCTTCGATGCCTTCGTTGAGCAGCTGTGCGCGCCGTTCTATGCGCGGATGGGGCGGCCGCGTCTGGCGCCGGGGCGTTATTTCCGGCTGCTGCTGGTCGGGTATTTCGAAGGCCTCGACTCGGCGCGGGCGATTGCGCGGCGTGCGGCCGATTGGTTGAGGCTGCGGTCGTTCCTGCGTCTGGCGTCGCCGTTGGCGCCGCCCGACCACTCGACGATCTCGCGGACGCGGCGGCTGCTGAGCGTCGAGACCCATGAGGCGGTGTTCACCTGGGTGCTGCAGCAGCGTGCCGACGCGGGCCTGGTGCGGGGCAGGACGGTGGGCATCGCCGCGACGACGCTGGAGGCGAATGCGGCGTTGCGGAGCATTGTCCGCCGCGAGACGGGCGAGGACTACACGACGTTCCTGACGCGGCTGGCCGAGGCGTCGGGCATAGCGACGCCGACGCGGGCCGAGCTGGCGCGGTTCGACCGATCGCGCAAGAAGAAGACGTCGAACGCCGAATGGACCCATCCGCACGATCCGGATGCGCGGGTGACGACGATGAAAGACGGGCGGACGCACCTGGTCCACAAGGCCGAGCATACGGTGGACCTGGAGACCGGCGCGGTGGTGGGCGTAACGGTGCAGGGCGCTGACACGGGCGACACGGCGTCGATGGTCGAGACGCTGATTGCGGCGGCCGAGCAGGTCGACGCGGTGCTGCCGGACGGGCCGGGCATCGAGGAAGTGGTCGGCGACAAGGGCTACCACAGCAACGAGACGATGGCGGACTTGAAGGCGCTGGGTCTGCGCAGCTACATCTCGGAGCCGGACCGGGACGCCAGTGGGAACGGCGCGATCTGACGTGCACGGAGCCTCTGCACTAGGTGCTCGTCCTGGTTGGCTCGGGACCGCGCCGATATTCAGGAGCAGTTGTCTTGGTGAAGACAGATCGTCGAACTGTGGAAGCCGCTCATTTCCCGTCTCGTGCGACGCGGTTCCGCGTAAGAAGGGGGCGCGCACAACGCGCCCGCGACGCCGCCGTGGTCTCAATGGTGGTGAACGTCGCGTAGAACTTCCACCGAGCCAGCGCCTAGTTTCAACAGCGGGCGGGGGATACCCTGCTACGGGTTCACACCTCGCCATCACGGGAGTGACACACCGCTATGGCCCTTGAACTGAAGTACGCGTCTGACGCGACCCTGCTCCTCGACGACTTGGTCGACTCGCTGGGTCGGCCGGGAAGTGCTGCCGGCGTGGTGGTACCCGTGCTGATGCCGTCGCTGCCCCTAGTGGATCGCACGAAAGCCGCGCTGGCCCGGCGTCACGGGGTGGCCATGGGGGTGGCGTTTCTTCTGCCTAGCTCGTTCATCGAACACATGGCCCAACTGGTCGGTCTGGATCTGGTCCATCCCTCCTGGCGCCCACAGGGCTTGGCGTGGCGACTGGTACCGCTGCTGGCGGCCATGGTCGAGGACGGCGACACCCCGCGTCTGCGGGCGGCGTGCGCGGACACCCGGGCGCGACACGCGCTGGCCCGCGATGTGGCCGACCGCTTCGACCAGTATCTCTATTTTCGACCGGAGATGATTGCCGCCTGGGACCGGGGCGAGACCTGGGACGCCCTGCCCGAGGCGGCTCAGGGCGATGAGGCCTGGCAGCGAGACCTGTGGCGGCGTCTCTCCGACGGGCTCTCCGACCACCCTCATCCGGCCGTGCGCCTGCGCGATCTCGTGACACGAATCCACGCTAGCCACGGTGACTTGCCGACGTCACTGGAAGTCCTGGCCACCGGGCCTCTACCTCCGAACGTGCTGCCGCTATTAGGCGCGCTGGCGACGAGAACCAGGGTCTGCCTGCGCGCCCTGCTCCCGTCGACTGAATACCTCGGCGACCTTCGCGCCGGCCGTACGCAGATGCGGGCAGGGCAGGCCGTGGATCTCGCCTGGGAAGGGCACCCCCTGCTGTCCCATCTGGGCAAGCAAGCTGTCGACAGCTTTCGCAGTTTCGAGGAGGTACTCGTCACCGAAGGCCAGGAGTACGACGTCATCGCGCTCCCAGCGCCCCGGTCTGACACACTCCTGACCCGTCTACAGGCAGACATTCGCGCGGCGCGGCAGCCGGGTGCAGCCACGCCCCCCCCCCCGGTTGCGTCGGATCGTTCGGTGCGTGTGCATCGCTGCCACGGTGCCCGACGCGAGGTGGAAGTGCTGCGGGATGAATTACTGGATGCGTTCGAGAGCCTCCCCGATTTGCGGGCGAGCGATGTCTTGATTCTCACCCCCCAGCTGGACATCTACGGACCGCTCGCCGAGGCTATCTTGCGGGACGGTGACCCCTCGTTGCCGCTGCGGCTGGCGGAGCGGCGGATCGATCGTAGCGACCCCTTGGTGCGCGGGATGCACACGCTGCTGCGCGTGGCCGCCGGCCGCGTTACCCTGAGCGAGGGACTGGCGCTGCTGGCACTCCCCGCCGTCGCCGCACGCGTCGAATCGCTGGGTACTGACCCGGCCACGCTCGCTGATCGTGTGCGTGCTGCGGGTATTACGTGGGGGCTCAACGCGGACCATCGTCGGTCGATGGATGCCGGCGACCAGGGCACGGGGACGTGGCGCGAGGGGTTGGACCGGTTGCTGGCGGGTGTGTGGCTGGGTGACGCGGACACCGCATCGGACGAGCACCACCGGCCGGCTTTGCCGGTGTCCGGCGACCTGGGTACCGACCCGGCGGCGATGAGCGCGTCACTGGACTGGCTGGACGGCCTGGTGTGCCTGCTGGACGACTGGCAACGTGAGGTCAGCCCCGGCCAGTGGGCCGATCGCCTGGATCAGGCGCTGGACCAGGTGCTCGCGGCCGGCGACGATCGGTTCGACTCGCTGGCGGCCGTGGATCTGGTCGGGCAGCTCCGCGCCGCTGAAACGGACCATGCGTGCGACGTCGCCCTGGACGCCGCCGCCGTGGCCGACTGGTTGGACCAGGTGGTTCAGGAAGAGGTTCGCACGGTGTCCCGGGTCGGTGGAAGCATGGCGATGGGCGGTTTCAAGCCGATGCGCGCCATGCCCTGCCGCGTGCTGGCGGTGCTGGGCTTGCACGATGCCGCCTTTCCACGCCGGGCTCGGGCGCCCGCCTGGGACCTGCTGGCCGCGGCGCCGCAGCGTGGCGACCGGGATCCGGTACGCGAAGACCGGCAGCTGTTTCTCGACGCGCTCTTGGCGGCCGCCGACCGTGTGATCCTGACGGCCACGGCCCGCAATATCCGCAGCAACAAGGACGAACCGCTCTCGGCCTGCGTCGATGAATTCCTTCGGGTGGCTGCGGCCACCGTCTCCGACCGTCCTGACATCCAGGAGACCACGTATCGGGACCTGATCGAAGACCACCCGCTACAGCCATTCAACGCGGCCTGCTTTACCGGCCCGCACGCCTCGTTCGACACCGGCCACCTCGAGGTGGCCCGCGCGTGCCAGCAGCGGCAGGAAGAGGCCGCACCGTTCCACGCTAATGTGTTCGAGCCGCCCGAAGCGGTCTCGTCAGCCGATCTCGAATTGCACGAGATGATCCGGATCCTCAAGGATCCCTGGGCGGCCTGGCTCGGGTCCCTGGGGGTCGAGATCCCCCAGTCCGGGGACGATCCGTTTGCCCTGGACCGGGAGCCGGTGGCTGCCCCAGCGGGCCTGGACCGGTGGCAACTGCAGACTGCGGTCATTGATGCCGTAATCGAGGGGCGGACCTCGTTTCTGGAAGAACGCCTGACGGCCAACCGGTTGCTGCCCTATGGGACCCTGGGTGCCGCGATGGGCAGACAGGCGGTGCACGAAGCCGAGTCCCTGGCCCGACGCGCCCTGCACGAGGCGGGTGGCCGGCTGCAGCCACAGCGCCTAGTGTACCGAGACGGGTGCCCCCCGGTGGCCGGCAACATTGCCGTCACCCCTGACCGCCGGCTGCACGTGCTGGTCAGGCCCACCAAGCTGAAGGCCGCCGCCCATCATCGTCTCGATGTGTGGGTCCGTGCGACCTTTGCCGCCGCCTGCGGCATGCGCGGCGACACCGTGGTGGTGTCGAGAGATGGAGAGCGCACGAGGGTGGACCGCCGGCCGGCCATGGCCCCAGAGCAGGCGCGCGCCGCGCTCGACCATCTGCTGCACCTGTGCGCACACGCACGGCGGTATCCGTTGCCATTCGGGCCGAAGACGAGCTTCGCGGTGTTCGCCGCGGGTCAACGTGGCGTCAACGAAACCGACAAAGCCATGAAGGCCTGGCACCAGCAACCCCAGGGGCCGCCTGGTGAAGGCGACAGTGCCTCTGCGCGGCTGACGTGGCGTGATCGGGACCCCTTCGCGGAGGAGATCTTCGACGAGTGGCGACGCCTAGCCGCAGAAGTCTTCGGCCCGGTGGAGGCCTGGTTCGCGACCACCGCGACCCCGTCGCGGCACGAGGCCGACGGTGGCTAATTTCGACCTACGCACCACCGACGTGCCCCCCGGCCTGTCGGTCATTGAAGCCAGCGCGGGCACTGGGAAAACCTGGACCATCTCGCATCTGGTCCCTCGCCTGCTGGTGGACGGGGTGGTCAGCGGCATGGGCGACCTGCTCCTGGTCACGTTTACTGAGGACGCGGCCCGCGAACTGGGCGAGCAGACTCGCCGCCAGCTGGCGACCCTGGTCGGGCATGCCGACGCCGGCACCCCGCCCGCCGAGCACCAGCCGGGCATTCGTCTGCTGCTGGACCGCCTGGGTGCTCTCCCCGATGCTGCGCGGCACACGGCCGTGCTGCGGCTGCGGCTGGCACTGGATGAAAGCGACCAGCTCGCGGTGTCGACCATTCATGCCTTCTGCAAGCAAGTGCTCGGATCCGAGGGGTTCTTGTGCGGCATGCCTGCCGCGTTCGAGGTCCTGCCGGACCCCGGCGATGTGCAGTCGGACGCCGTCAAAGATACGTGGCGCACCGATCTCGGCGCCGATTCGTTGTTGGCCGCGGTGGCCGCCGGCGGGAAGTGGTCAGTCGAGGACGATCTGAAGGCCTGGCGTTCGTTGAGTCGGCGCCCCTCCACCCGTATGGATCCGGAGCCACCTTCGCTGCAGGACGCACGAGACGGGGTGGCGCAGGCGCTCGAAGATCTGCAGGCGACCCGCGCTGACATTCGCCGACTGCGGGAGATAGCCGGCCGGGCCGCAGTGAGCCTAAATAGGTCGGCACAGAATCCTGGCGAAGATTCAGTCGCGCAGCTGGACACGTGGCACGCGACGCTTGAGGCCCTGGACCCACAGCAGCCCCCGGCTGATATTTTTCACGTCGTCACGCGACTGGCACGTGCGAAATCCTGGTTTAGCCGGACAGGCACCGTGGGCAAGGCTGCCTCGGACGAGGCGGGCGCGTTGCCGATTGTGGCCGCAGCCGGAGCGGTGGAGGCCAGCCTTGGCGCGACTGGGTGGGCTTGGCTGGCGCACCTGAATCAGGCCGCTGGGCGCCGATATGCGCGCAGCCTACGCCGCGCCAACGCCGTCACGTACGACGGATTGATTCGGCACCTGCATCGCGCGCTGTGCGCGGGGCCCAACCGCGCGGCTCTCGCCCAGCGGCTGTCAGACAAGTGGACGGTGGGCCTGATTGACGAGAGTCAGGACACCGACCAGCAACAGCTGGACATTTTCAGGGCCATCTTCGACCGCGGGAGGGGACCGGGACGGCTGATCCTAGTGGGTGACCCGAAGCAGGCCATCTACAGTTTTCGCGGCGGGGACCTCGACGCGTATCTCTCGGCCCGACCGACGGATGACGCGCGCATCAGCAGTCTGGCCACGACCTATCGGTCGGCCCCTGGCTTGGTAACGGCGCTCAATGCCCTGTTCGGACGCTCCCGTGCCTTCGCCACCTCCGACCTGGCCTATCCCGCGGCAACCGCGGCCCGCCGGGACGAAGACCTGCCCCTGCCGGATGACGGGCACGGCCGGCTGGTCACCTGGGTGATCCCAGACGCCGACACCGAGGATTGGACTCGTGCCCAGCCGCGTCGCGCGCGCGCGGCTGCCTGCACTGCCACGGCCATCGTGGATCTGCTGGACCGGACGATGGGAGCCGGCGAGACACGGGTCAATCCGTCACACGTGGCCGTGCTGACACGCACCAACCTCGAGGCCAGGCTGGTCCATGAGGCCCTGTGGGCTCGACGCGTGCCGAGCGTGGTCCGCGACGACGGGGACGTCATGCAGGGCAACACGGCATCTGACTTGGCGGCGATTCTGAAGGCGGTCCTGTCGCCCACCCACCCCGGGTGGCGACGCGCCGCGATGGCAACCCGGTTGTTCGGGTACGGCTCGGCCATGCTGGCCGCGCTCACCACGGCAGACGCCGATCGATGGCTGAATAATTTCTCGACATGGAACGACCTGTGGCATCGCCACGGGATCGCCGCGCTGATGGCTCGTCTGGAAGCAAATTCCGGTGCCACCCTGCGACTCGCCCGCGCGCCGGCCGGCGCGCGGCACCTGACCGACTTGAGACATCTGGTCGAACTGTTGCAGGCCCGGGAAGCCGAGGGCCAGCATGCGCCCATCAAGCTGCTGCAGTGGTTCGAGGGCGAGCGGATGTCGGAGAGCAGTTCAGCGGATGAACGCCTGCACCGGCTGGAAGAAGACGGCGACGCCGTACAGGTCGTCACGGTACACCGGGCCAAGGGGCTGGAATTCGACTTTGTGTATTGCCCCTACCTGTGGTCAGTGCTATCGGATGCCCGTGTCACCGACCGTCTGCTCATCCGCCGCGACAACGGCTGGGTGCTCGCCGACGGCACACAACGGGACAATCAGACAGAGCACCGCGCCTCTACCGCTGAGCGCCTCCGGGAAAACGTACGGCTAGCCTACGTGGCGCTGACCCGCGCCCGTCGCCGCGTGACGCTGCTCGCCGGACCTCTGGGCTACACGAAGAAATCGCCCCTGCCCCCAACGTCGCTCGATTGGCTGCTCCGCACCGACGAACAGGTCGACAGCCTGGAAGACTGGTACAAGAACGTGACCGATCGGAAGAAGAATGCCGCCGCCTGCGAACATGGCGTCACGTTACGCCGCCTGCGCGCGGCGTATCCAGACGTACTGACCGTGTCGCCCCCTCCCTCACCCACTGAGACGATCTGGACAACCCGTGGCCATGGCGCCACCGCCATGCAGGCGCGCCCCGCCCCCGTACTCGATCTCCATGCGTGGCACTTGACCAGCTTCTCGCAGCTGGCCCATGGGCGGCACGACGAGCGGGACCATCGCGACGCGGTGGTGGAACCCGAGGATGCCGGCGCCATCGGTGCGGTCGCCGACGCCATGGACGCTGACGTACCCCTGGCTACCTTTGCTCGCGGAACCCACGCCGGCAATTGCCTGCACCAGCTCCTGGAGCAATGGGACTTCCACGAGGACACGGCGGTACTGGTGGACCGCAGCTTACGACGACACCGGCTCTATTCCGCCCAGGCTGTGGATGCGGTGCGGCACACACTCGCTGCGCTGAGAACCACTCGCCTCGCCGGCCTGGATGCTCGCCTCGACACGGCCGCCTCGAACAAGACCCTGTCTGAATGGGAGTTCCTGCTGCCGCTGGGGCGGGCCGGCATCACCGGCCAAGCCCTGTCAGACCTCTTCGACCGTCACGCCCGTACCGCTGACGAACGCTACTACGCCCAGGATCTGGCTGGCCTGCCAAGCCAAGCATTGGCGGGGATGCTCACCGGATACATCGACCGTCTGGTGCAGGCCGATGGCTGCTGGGGCGTCGTGGACTGGAAGAGCAATTACCTAGGATCGCGTGTCGCCGACTACAGCCGGCAGGCCCTGTGGCGCTGCGCAGCGAGACAGCACTATCTGCTGCAGATGCATTTCTATCTGGTGGCGCTGCGCCGCTACCTGCGGCTCTACGATTCCGGTGGGACGGCCGTGTCGGGCAGCCTCCTGTTCGTACGTGGTGTGCACCCAGGGACGAATCATGGTGTGCTCGAGATCACGCCGTCCGAACCGTTGCTGGACGAACTCGACCGTCTGTTTGCGAGCCCTGACCGCAGCGTGCCGTCATGAGCCAGGCCGCCATCCAGATGTTGACGCGCCGGTGGGGCTTGCCAGACGCCGCCACACCAGTACTCGGTCGCTTCTTCAGCGCGTGGGCCGCCGGTCATACCTCGCTCGAGCTCAGCGACGAAGAAGCCGAACTGCTGGCATCCAGCCCTGCCGTCGCGACTGGCACGGACGACAACGGTCCGGCCCCGCTCGTCCTACACGGCACGCGGCTACAGTCCTGGCGCCTGGATCAGGCCGAGACCCGGGTGGCTACCAGGCTGGGAGCGCTGGCCCATGAGGATGGTCCTGTCGCATGCACGCCAGCTGGCCGTGCGGCCCCTGAGGCGGCTGACGATCTCGCGCAGCTCTTTCCTGACCCGCAATCGGCGCAACGACGCACGGCGGAGCTGGGCCTCCGGCGAACGCTCACGCTGGTGACCGGCGGTCCAGGAACGGGCAAGACCAGCACGGCAGCGCGCCTACTGGCCCTCCTGGTGAACCGCCACCCTGGACTCCGCGTCGCGCTGGCGGCACCCACGGGAAAAGCTGCCGCCCGGCTGGGCGAGGCCATCGGCTGGACCGCCCGGACGCTCGACGGACCGCTGGCACCCGTGCGTCTCCAACTGGAGCGCGTCGCCGGCCAGGCTCGCACGCTGCACCGACTTCTGGGCTGGAATCCGCGCACCGACCGCTGCCGGTTCCATGCCGGCAACCCCTTACCCGCTGACGTGGTGGTCGTCGACGAGGCCTCGATGCTGGACCTGGCCCTGTGGGACCGGCTGCTGGCCGCCCTGGGACGCGGCACCCGTCTTGTCGTGCTCGGCGACCATCGCCAACTGGAGAGCGTGCAGCCGGGTCGCGTGCTGGCTGACATGATTGTTGCGGCCGATGGCGGCGCCCTGAACACGTGCCACATCGAACTGGACCATAACTACCGGTTCGAGTCGCACCCGGGGATCAGCCGCCTGGCGGCGGCCATTCGCCAGTACGACGACGAGGCGGCAGTGGAGACCCTGACCAGCACCGCGTATCGAGAGGAACTAGCCCACTACGCGTCCGAACAGATCGACGATGCCCTGGGCCGCGTCTGGCCCCAGATCATGGAGGTGGTCCGGGCACCGGAGCCTGAACCGGCCTTGGCCGCGCTGGCGCGCGTGCGTATCCTGTGCGCGCTGCGGCGGGGCCGCTATGGCGTCGCAGGCATCAATGTCCGGGTCGAGGCGAGGCTGCGTCGCGAGGGACGACCCGCCGGCGAATGGACCCATGGTCGCCCCGTACTGGTGACGGCTAACGACCCACACAGCGGACTCTTCAACGGCGACGTCGGCGTGCTCCTGGACAGACAAGATGGGCGCGGGGTCATGGCGTGGTTTCCTAGCCCCCAGGAACCCCGTCGTGTGCCGCTGGCGGCACTGCCCAGCCATGACACGGCCTGGGCGATGACGGTGCACCGCTCGCAGGGCAGCGAATTCGAGTCAGTGCTGCTGGTGCTGCCCCCCCAAGCGCACGAACTCGCCGGACCCGAGTTGCTGTACACCGGCGTGACTCGAGCACGATCGAAGATGCTGATCGCGGCCGACGAGGCGGCCCTGCGCGCGGCCTGCCAGCAGCGCCCGCCCCGCCGCACGGGATTGCTCGAAAAACTCAGCACACAGAACGACCGCCCAGCCACATGATCGCCGGACGGTCACGGTGGCTGCGGGCCACGGCGCGCGGCACGCCGTCAATGTTCGCTATGCGGCGATTAACCCTGCCTGAACCACCCCCGGGTTAGACTCTTCCGGACTCTGGCCCAGCATCAATGGGGAGCAAGCGGTGGGAGATCAGTCACTGAACGAGGGAAGAGTCCGACATGGAGGTAGCGATAGTCATGACCAAGGATGTGTGCCAGGTCGCTCTCGCGACGAGCCGAGGACGGGGGCTGGCACACAAGCGGCTGACGTGCCGGCCGTTCGATCTGTTCGTCGACCGGCTTACGACGAGCGGCATGAAAGCCAAATGGGTCACACGATCGAACTAAGGAACGCGTGAGATGTTTCGCTTCCTACATGCGGCCGATGTGCACCTCGACAGCCCACTGGTCGGGCTTGACCGCTATGAATCAGCACCTGTTACCGCAGTGCGCAGTGCCACGCGGCGCGCGTTCGAGAACTTCGTTCGCCTCGCGATTGACGAGCAAGTGGCCTTTGTCCTGCTTGCTGGCGACCTCTACGACGGCGATTGGAAGGACTACCGCACAGGCCTCTTCTTCGTGAAGCAGATGGTGAAACTACGGGAGGCGCAGATCTCGGTCTTCGTCGTTGCTGGCAACCACGATGCCGCAAGCCGGCTCACGAAGAACCTGCGTCCGCCAGACAACGTGCACTTCTTCTCCACGAAGAGGCCCGAGACGTGCTTCATCAAGAAATTCGACGTTGCCATCCATGGATATGGGTACGCCACCCGCGAGATCACCGCGGATCTTGCCGCCGTGTTCCCAGCAGCGGACGGAGATTCGTTCCACGTAGGATTGCTCCACACGAGCCTGACCGGGCGTCCGGGACACGCGCCCTACGCGCCGACGTCGCCGGAGATTCTCGCGCAGAAGGGCTATCACTACTGGGCCTTGGGGCACGTTCACAATCGGGAGGTCGTGTCGCAGGATCCCTGGATCGTGTTCCCAGGGAACCTGCAGGGCCGTCACGCACGTGAGACCGGTCCCAAGGGCTGTACGCTTGTGACGGTCGAGAATAGCGCGGTCACGAACGTCGAGGAGCGCCCGGTAGACGTTCTACGCTGGGCCGTTAGCCGCATCGACGCCGAGGGAGCTTCATCGCCAGACGAAATGCTCGATCGAGTGGCGCAGGCCCTCGCGTCCGAGGCCGATCGCTCGGACGGTCGCGCGTTGGCGGTCCGGGTTGAGATCCGCGGGCCTGTGGTCTTCCACGAAGAGATCATGTCCGATTCGGATCGGTGGACGCATCAAGTCCGCGCGTTGGCAGCCGGTGTGGTGTCGACCGATGTCTGGATAGAGAAAGTGCATTTCGCAACGACACTTCCGACCGATCTTGTGCAGCGTGGGACGCGCGACGACGCGATCGGAAGCCTCATCCGCGACATCGCATCCGCCGTGGGTGATCCGGCGGAGAACGACGCGTTGCGCGCCGCGCTCGCCGACATCCGCAACGTGCTGCCACGGGAACTGCTCGATGGTGAGGACACAGTAGACCCGCATTCGCCGGAGTCCCTCGCGCGCGTGGTCGTCGAGGCCAGGGAACTGCTCCTCGCGCGAATCGCTCAACAGAAACCGGTTTCGTGAAGATCCTCGAACTGACACTCACGGCATTCGGTCCATTCAGCGGTCAGACGTTTGATCTGAGCGCGGGTGATCCAGGCCTCCATGTCGTGTTTGGACCCAACGAGGCCGGGAAGAGTTCCGCGCTCCGCGCACTCCACGCGGCGCTGTACGGTATCCCCGGACAAACGAGCGATGCTTTCCTTCATCCCTACACCGCTCTGCGCATCGGCGGACGTTTGCGCCACTCGAGTGGGACCGAGATCGCGTTCGTGCGGCGCAAGGGAAGCAAGAATACGCTGCTCGCGCTGGACGGGACGCGTCTCGACGATCGCGCGCTGGACCGGTTCCTGGGCGGAGAGACGAGCAGGACGTTTGAAACATTCTGGGGAATCGATCACGCTCGTCTTGTGCAAGGCGGCCGTGACATCCTCGAAGGCCGTGGCGATCTCGGGGAGAGTCTCTTTGCCGCGGGCTCGGGAGTCTCACATCTCCGGAAGATTCGCAGCACGCTTGAAGACGAGGCTTCGGTGCTCTACGTGCGGCGCGGTCACCAGCGTACCGTGAACCAGAGCGTCGGCAAGCTCCGCGAACTCCGCACAGCGCTGCGCGAGGCGACTATCTCGGCCGACGAGTGGGCGCATCGGGAGCAAGCGTCGCGCGACGCTACAGAGGCCGTCGCGCGCCTCTCGCAACAGAAACAAGAACTGGTCCGGGAACGATCTCGGATCGACCGCTTGAAACGTGTCCTGCCGATGCTTGCGGAACGCAAGGAACTACAGGTGCGCATCGTTGCTCTTAAGGATGCTGTCCTTCTTGCCGAGGACTTCCCAAAACAACGTCAGGAGGCAGAGGCGGAATTTCGCGCGGCGAGGCAGAATCTCGAACGTGCAAGCAAGGATCTGCACGAACAAGTTGTGCTCGTCGAGCGGTTGGGACAGACGCCGCCGCTAGTGGCTGAGTCAGAAGCCATTAACCAACGGCACGTCGATTTGGGAACATACCGTAAGGCGCTCTCGGACCGGCCTAGGCTCATCGGCCAGCGGCACGAACAGCGCTCGCTGGCGAAGCGGCTGCTCGCTGAATGGCGTCCGGAACTTGAGATTGAAGAGTCCGCTGCGTTGCGCGTCTTCGTCGGTCGTCGCGCCAGGATTCAGAAGCTCGCGGCCGGGCGCGAACGCCTGGATGAGCGGTTGGCGTCCGCCGTCAGGGATGGCGCGAAGGCAGCAGAGCACGAGGCGGTCCTCAAGCGCGAGGTGTCCCAGCTCCCAGCGACCCGAGACGACGAGCGACTCGTCGTCGCAATCAACGAAGCACGCCGTGGTGGGGACACCGAGGACGAACGAGACAAGACCGCGCAGAGGGTGAAGCGGCTTACTACGCAACGTGATGCCGGACTCGAGAAGCTCGGCTTTGCAGCGGCGACTGCCGACCGTCTGACGAAGGTCCGGGTACCGAGCGCAGCCGTGATCGCGCAGTTCGAGACGCGCGACAAGGAAGTCCGGGACGCCGACCGCGCTACCAAGGCCGAACGCCAGCGCTTGGACAAGGAAATCCAGCGGCTAGACGCGATGATCGAGACACTCCATACCAAGAAGGCCGTTCCGACCGACGAGGATCTCTCGGCGGCTCGGTCGCGGCGCGATGCCGCGTTCGAACTCCTGCGCGGACACTGGGAGAAGGGCCACGACGTCACCGAAAAGACACGTGCACTCCTCGGCCAGGGGAAGCTTATCGATCTCTATCCGCGTGTCGTGAAGGATGCGGACGAGGTCGCCGACCGATTGCGTGGTGAATCGGAGCACGTCGCGAAGCTCGCGCAGGACCTGGAGAACCGGAAGCGGCTGTCGACGGAGGTGGCGGATGGGGAGACGTCGGAGCGACGCCAGCAGGAAACGCTCACGGCGATCGAATCCGAATGGCGTGCCGTGTGGAGACCCGTGCTCGGGACGCCACCATCGATCGCAGACGCGCGCGAGTGGCGAACGGACTTCGAGCGGTCGCTCGAGCAGTCAGAGGCCCTCAACGAGGCACGTGATCGGCTGACACTTCTCGACGCGCGGATCGAGAAGCAGGTCAAGAATGTGCGTGCTGCGATGACAGCATTGGAATCTGACACGCGCCCCCCTGCAGGGCTGGCGGCGACCCTGGCGGCGGCAGACAAACTCTGGCAGCGCATACAGAAGGAGAATCACGCCCGAAGCGAGCACGCGCGCCGGATGACCGAGAACGTCCAAGAGGCCATCGACGCCGAAAAGGCCAAGCGTTCGGCACAAGCGGATGTAGACGAGTGGCAACGCCTGTGGACGGAAGCGACCCGTGGACTCCTGTCCGGCGATGTCGTGCCGCCAGACGACGCACTTGCAGCACTCGACGCAATCGAGAGGGTCCGAGGGGCACTCGATACAGCGGCTGGCTACGACGCGCGCATTAAGGGGATCGACCGCGATGCTGAGTGGTTTCGGGACAACGTTCACGCTCTTGCCTCGCGCCTGGGCGAGACCGTGGAACAGGAAGAGGACAGCTGGGTCAATTCCGTGCATGACCGACTTGCACTGGCACTGCAAGAGGAGGAGCGTCGGCGCCAGGCGGGCGAGCGAAAGGCTAGTCTTCAGAGTGACATAGCCAAACACGGGCAGACGGTACAGGAGGCGGAGCTCGCGCTCGCGATGCTGCGCGATGAAGCACGCTGCGGCCCAGACGCTGACCTGGCGGTGGTCGAACAGCGGAGCACCGAGCTTCGGGCGTGCCGGAAGGAGCTTGACCGCGTCGAGCGAGACCTCGTTCGTAGCGGCGATGGCGCATCGGTTGTAGAACTCGAAGCCGAAGCAGCAGGCGTAGACCGTGACACGATGGACGCTCGGGCTGGCGAGATCAATGCGCTCCTCGTCGAGATGGAGCCGAGCCTCGCCGTCGAGCACGAGGCACAAGCCACTACTCGGGCAAAGCTATCGCAGCTTGACGGCCCTTCGGCCGCGAGCGAGAAGGCCGAAGAGATTCAAGCGACGCTGGCAAAGCTACGCGAGGACGTCGTGCGATACGCTCGTCTGCGCGTCGCCTCGACGCTCCTCACGCGGAGGATCGACGACTACCGTCGCCGCAATCAGGCGCCCTTGCTGCTGCGTGCCGGCGCGCTCTTCCGGGAGATGACCCTTCACCGTTTCGAACGGCTCGAAGCTGACATGGACGACGATCGGCCCATCCTGACTGGTGTGCGAACCGATGGAGAGCGCGTTCCCGCTCATGGCATGAGCGAGGGCACAAGAGACCAACTCTTCCTCGCGCTACGTCTCGCGGCCGTTGAGACGTCCTGCGCGACCAACGAGCCTCTGCCATTCATCGTCGATGACGTATTGGTGCAGTTCGATGACGAACGAACCGAAGCAGGACTTCGCGTCCTCGCTGACGTGGCAGCGCGCACGCAGATCGTGTTGTTCACACACCATCGGCATGTCCGTGTGAGTGCCGAGGCGATGACTTCACCGACCGGAGTGATCGTGCACAACTTGTGACCAGAAGCGAAGACAGCAACGACTCCAATTCCACAGATTCGCCCTCGGTCAGAATCACGGCAAACGTCTGGCGTCCCAAGCGCATGCTCACCTCCGATGTCGCCGCACGGGCGGCGTCGAGTCAACCGCCGACCTCGCGCACCTGTCCAGGCGGCAACGATGCCAGCGTGTTCAGCATGCTGCCCACACGCGGCTTCAGATGACCCCTGTGGTTCGACGGCGCTCGAATGACCACGATGCGCAGCCGAAGGGCACTCAGATCCAGCTGGTGCTGAAGACCCCGATCCATGCTCAACAGGACATCGAAACTCCCCTGAGCCCGCCGAAGCAACTCACCGTTCGTCGTGCCCGACCAGCCTGCCGCCTGCACGGTGCTGACCTCGTGTCCCGTCAACTCCGCCGCAAGAGCACGCGGCAGATTCTCTTCAAGCAGAACGCGCACGGGCCAGAACGGAATTCCGAGCCAGATCGAGCGCGGCGAGCGCCTGTTGCTTTGAGACCGACGGGAACTGATCGAGGACCTGGTCGAGCGTCTCTCCCCCTTCCAAGTAGTTGAACAGCGCCTGAACCGGCACCCGCGTGCCGCGGAAAACCGGCTGATCAACGACAATTATTTTTGCCGGTTGCCGAGGACGGGATTGGCCGGTTCATGGGTGATGGTGGCAGCGTGTGAGACTGTCCGTTTTCCTTGCGGAGGACGGGTTGGTCACGAATGCACAGGTTCGGCGATTGCGCGAGAAACGGATGTCCGGAAAGACATTGGCGGCAGCGGCGGCGGCGGCCGGGATGAGCGAGCGGACGGCGCGCACGTGGCAGCGCGGGGCGTTGCCGTCGACGGCGAAGGCGCCGCGGACGTGGCGGACGCGGGAGGACCCGTTCGCCGATGTGTGGCAGTCGGAGGTCGTGCCGCAGCTGGTGGCCGATACCGACGGCCGGCTGCAGGCGCTGACGCTGTTCAAAGTGCTGTGCCGACGGCATCCGGGTCGCTTTCAGGCGGGGCAGCTACGGACGCTACAGCGGCGGGTCCGCGATTGGCGGGTGCAGTACGGCCCGGACCGCGAGGTGTACTTCGAGCAGGTGGCGGTTCCGGGTCGGGAAGCGGCGTTCGACTTCACCGACGCGAGCGACCTGGGCGTGACGATACGGGGCGTGGCGTTCCCGCATCTGCTGTTCGAGTGGGTGCTGAGCTACAGCAAGTGGACGTATGTGGGGCTGGCGCTGAGCGAGACGTTCGAGGCGTTGGTGTCGGGCCTGCAGGGCGCGTTGTGGATGCTGGGCGCGGTCCCGGCAGTGCTGCGACACGACAACCTGTCGGCGGCGACGCACGAGCTGAAGCGTAGCGGTGGGCGCCAGCTGACGGCGCGGTTTCAGCAGGTGATGGACCACTACGGGCTGCGCTCGTCGCGGATCCAGCCGGGGAAACCGCACGAGAACGGCGTGGCCGAGCAGGCACACTTCCGGACGAAGACGGCCATCGAGCAAGCGTTGCTGCTGCGGGGCGACAGAGATTTCGCGGACGAGTCGGCGTACCTGCGCTTCGTGCGGGCGGTCCTCGACGAGGAGCGGAATAGGCCGGCGGCGGCACGGTTGGCCGAGGAGCGTTTGTATCTGCAGCCGTTGCCGACGGCTCGCATCCCCGAGTACACGACGTTCCAGTGCCGGGTGCGCAAGTGGAGCACGATTCGGATCGGCAGCCGGATCTACTCGGTGCCGTCGCGGTTGATCGGCCACACGGTCGAGGCGCGGCAGCATCCGTCGACGGTCGAGGTTCTCTACGGCGGCCGGGTGCTGTGCACGATGCCGCGGCTGCGGGGTGCGGCGGACCACCGGATCGACTATCGCCACATCATCGCGAGCTTGGTCCGCAAGCCGGGTGCCTTTGCACGGTATCGCTTCCGGGAGGAGCTGTTCCCGTCGCTGACGTTCCGCGCGGTGTACGACGCGCTAGGCCGGACGCATGGCGAGCGGGCCGACGTCGAGTATGTGCGGCTGCTGCACCTGGCCGCCACGACCAGCGAGCGTCAGGTCGAGGCGACGCTTCGCGCTCGACTCGACGCCGGCGACACGTGCGACTACGCCAGCGTCCAGGCCGAGGTGCGGCCGCCAGTCCCGACCGTCCCGGTGGTGCACATACCGCGCCCGGATCTGGCGCGGTACGACGCGCTGTTGACCGGAGGTCTGCGCGGATGACGGTGCCGAGCGAGCAGGTGACGACGCTGCTGACACAGTTCAATCTGACGACGGCGGCCGAGGAGCTCGTCCCGCGACTGACGCAGGCCGGACACTACGACACGCTGCCGGTGCTGCTGGAAGTGTTCGAGGCCGAAGCCGAGGCGCGACGCCAGCGCCGGATTGCCCGGCTGCGACGGACCTCGCGTCTGCCGCCCGGCAAGACGTTCGAGACGCTCGACACCGGAAGGCTGCCGGCGCCGGTCGTGCAGCAGTTGAGGACGCTGGCCACCGGGGCGTTTCTCGAGACAGCGACCAACGTGCTCGCCTTCGGTCTGCCGGGTGTCGGCAAGAGCCATGCGCTGAGCGCCGTCGCGCACGCCCTGGTCGAGGCCGGTCACAGCGTGTTGTGCGTGCCGGCCTACGCCCTGGTCCAGGAAATGCTCGCCGCCAAACGCGACCTCGACCTGCCCCGCGCACTCCGCAAGCTCGACCTCTTTGAGGCGATTCTGCTCGACGATCTGGGCTACGTGCAGCAGAGTCCCGACGAAGCCGAGGTGTTGTTCACGCTGCTCGCCGAGCGCTACGAGCGCCGCTCGGTGATGGTGACCAGCAACCTGGTCTTCAGCCAGTGGGACCGGATCTTCCGCGACCAGATGGCCACCGCCGCGGCGATCGACCGCCTGGTGCACCACTCGGTGCTGCTCGAGTTCGACGTGCCGAGCTTTCGAACGGACCCGTCGCGGCCGACGTCGCCGCCACCGTCACCACCGCCCGCGCCTCGTGGACGACCACCAGGTCCGTTGCTGCCGCGGCGTCGCCGACCTGCGACCTCCTGAGCGTTTCCCTCCGGAATCGATCACCGCTTCGGCGGCGACGTTCACGGCGCACATCTTCCCGCAGGCTCTTTCGCGCGTCATCTCCATCCCGGCCATGACCCGCCACGCCGCCGGCGAACGTCAACGGATACAGGCACGGGCCCCGACGACGATCCGTCCAGCCGTCCTCGGCGGGCACACCGCTCCTCGCGTAGTGGCCAGCAGCCGATCCCTCGGTAGCCGCGCGCTCGGCTACCGCACTACGTGAACGTCCCCAAGCGGACGTTCACTCCGTTTGGTCTTCTGCTTCTTCAGAACCCGCAGCAACGCCCAGCGAACGGCCTGAACGCCAGCGGGGCCACCCGTCCGGCCACCCGCGTGCGTGGTCCCAGGGAGCACCCGTCCGAGCCGGCAAGAATAGTTGTCGTTGAGCGGCAGAAGTACTTGACGCCAAACACCGGCAGGCCCCAGAGATTTCCGGGTCGCTGTGGACGACCGAGAGCGCATCAACCATGCGACCAGCATAGGCTGTCGATCCGGCCCGTAGCGACCCGCAGGAGTCGGGAGGCGTACCCGTGGCCGCGTCAGCCATGTCGCCGGAAAGCTGCTCCCGCTCACCCGGCGGGCGGCGACGGGCCGCGGACAGGTTCTATCCGTTCGGCGGCGGCGCCGGCGTAACATCTGCGGTCAACTCGTCCTCGTTGAGGTGCCGCCACCGGGCTGGCTTGCCGTCCTTCCACTGCGCATCGAGTTCGACCGCCACCGCGCCATCGGAGTAGTCGTCGCGGTGCGGCTGCTCGGCGCGGAATCGGTCCACGCTCGCGCACGCTTCCCGTGGCGTGAGGTTGCGGTGGCCGCAGCAGCCGCGGTCCTGGCCCAGCGTCGAGTAGATCGTCATGAAAGAGTCCACCTGTAATCGCTGTGCCAGATCCTTGTACACAGGGGGGAGAGGCGGGCCGTGTCAACGTCTTTGAGACAACCTGGTTCAGCATTTACTGTAGCGACTCCACGCCATCGACGCGTTGAATCGACGATCGATCGAGCGGTGGTGGCCGCCGGGCAACGACCTCATGCTGCGAGTTGTCCGGGGTGCCGGTCGTCGGTCCTGGGGCATCCTGGCGGGTCGTTCTCGACGGCGGATTGATCCACACGGCGGTCGGCAAGGTTTCTGGGCGTGGTGGTCCGCTGACGAATCGCTCCGGATGCGCGGCGTAGGCCACGAGGCGGGTGCGGTGACGCAGGTCGAGGATCGCCGGCGCGCGGCCGTAATGCACGTCGGCCGGCGTGAGATAGCTCAGGCCGCTGTGGTGGTGCGCGTCGTTGTACCACGCGAACAGATCGCGGCTGACGCTGCGCGCCGTGTTCGAGTGCGCCGAACCGCTTCGGAAACTCCGGCCGATACTTGAAGGTGCGAAACTGCGCCTCGGAGAACGGATTGTCATTGCTCACGCGCGGTCGCGAGTGGCTGGCCACGATGCCGAGGTCGGAGAACAACAGCGCGACGAGCTTGCTGCGCATGGGCGCGCCGCGGTCGGCGTGAATCGTGAGCTGCTGCGGCTGGATGCACTGCTTCGCGCAGGTCTGCTCGATCAAGCGCTCGGCCAAGTGGGCGCTCTCATTGACCGCCACCATCCAGCCCACGACGTAGCGGCTGAAGAGGTCGAGGATCGCATAGAGCGAGTAGTAGAGATACGGGACCGGGCCCTTCAGCTTGGTGATGTCCCAGGACCAGACCTGATTGGGCGCCGTCGCGACGAGCTCGGGTTTGACGTACGCCGGATGCCGCACCTGGTCGCGGCGCTCCCGCACTTCGCCGGCCTCGGCGAGCACCCGATACATCGTGCGGGGGGAGCAGAGGTAGGTCTGCTCCTCAAGCAACGTCGCATGGACTTCGGCGGGCGATTGATCGACAAACCGCGCGCTGTGCAACGTGTCGCGGACGGCCCGCCGTTCGGCAGGGACCAGCGCGCGCGGGGACGGCGTGCGGGGCCGCCGGGACGTCGCCGGCGGCGTGGGCCGGCGCCGCCGATAGAGCGACGCGCGGGACACGCCGATGCTCTGACACAACGCCGACGTCTCGCCCTTCGCCGTGACGGCCTCGATCGCGCGCATCAGTCGGTCTCGTCGGTGTCGAGGTGTTTCAGGGGGATCTCCAGGATCTCGGCAACTTTTTTTTGGAGGGCGATGATCGTCTCGGCCCGCTGCAGCTTCCGCTGGAGCCTGCGGTTCTCGGCTTCCAACTGCTTCACACGCGGGTCGATCGGACGGGGGGTCGGGCCGCGCCGACGTCCCCGCATGTCCCGCAGGGCGCCCTGCTCACGCTGCCGTCGCCAATTCGCCAGGTGCGAGCTATACAAGCCTTCGCGGCGCAGCAGCGCCCCCAGCTCGCCAGGCCGCTTGCACGCGTCGGCCTGCTTGAGGATGCCGAGCCGATACTCCGCCGTGAACCGGCGGCGCTGGGCTTTCGCCGGAACTTCAGGATCGGGTGCCGTCGCGGCTGACGTAGCGGTGGGGCCGAAGGCTCCGGTCTCCCTCCGGGCTCCCTCCGCCTTCGGCCCCACAACCAAGTCCATCTCCACGGCTGGTGGCATGCGATTCATCCATCAAACCCTCCCCGCCCCCACACTAATCTCAATAGGGAGGTTGTCTCATAGATCATTGGCACAGGGGGAGGCGCGGCGCGCCACCTTGAACGATGCTGGTACGGACCGTCCGGTACCCCTTCCCGGAGGGACCACTTTCCCCAACCGAGAGCGACCCCAGGCGGCTCCGGCAGGCGAAACACCAGTGAGGGGGCACACGGGTCAATGCGGCCAGATAGTCCTTGCGGGTGTCGGCGAGTGTAGCCTCGGCAAGTCGCAACAACGCCTCGGTGTCGTAAGGGGTTGTCAACGTCCTACTCGTGACCTCGTGTAGAGAGCACGGACGCTGTTGCCTGTGGTCGCTGTGGCCAGCGCTGCAACTTTTCACGTTCCGTTTTTCTTGATCGAGTGCGTTTCCTCTGCCGCAAATGTGCGCCAGGTGCAGACGTAAACAAGCTCCGGAGTTATCCGGTCGACAAGCGGGTTCCGGATCAGAAACCACTGCCATTAAGATGACTCCCGACGTCCTTACGCGATCGGTGGACGCTCCTGCAAACGCCACCTGCGTACCACCGCTTGAACATAATCAGCAGTCGCCGTATCGGTTTCCCAACAATGCGCAAAACGCACGTCGGTGCTTTGCGGTTGATTTTTCTCCGCTAGATCAAGGAAGCGCAGCCGTACCGGCACGACCGAACCCTCGCCCACCACCAGGGCCTCTTGCGTTCGCAGCGTCGGAAGCACATTGACCAGACTCCGAACGGAGTCAGGCAGCGCGCGCCTCACGAAATTTTGGTCCTGCTCGTTGCTCATGCGTAGAGCAATGAGTGTGTTGCATTGTGAAAGGATGGACTCGGCAAGCTCGGACGGCCGCTGCGAAATCAAGCCGAGTCCGACACCATACTTCCGACCTTCCTTGGCAATGCGCGAGAGTGCCTGCTTGGCCGGCTGGAATGCCGCTTCATCCCGGTGCGGCGCATAGCGATGGGCTTCTTCGCAGACCAGGACGATCGGCACACGGACAGGACGGGGACTCCAGACCGCGAAGTCGAAGATCATGCGGCACAGGACGGACACGACGACATCTACGACATCCGAGGGCACGCCGGAGAGATCGATGATCGACAGCGGCTTGTCCGACACCGGAATGCGCAGATACTTCCCGGCGATTTCAGCTAGTTGATCGTTGACGGCTGCGTCCGGACGGATCAGGAAGGAAAAACGGCTGTCCTGCCTCAGTGTTTCGATCTTGCTTTTAATTTTGAGGTACGGGTCCTGCTTCGATGCCGGCTGTGGCATTTTTGCATCTATATTCTCGATCAATTCCGTCAACTTGTATGGCACCGGCGTATCGACGGTGATTTTCTCGGCGGCGATGCCGGCAAGCCCAAACTTCCGCCGTGCGGCGAGAATGGCGTCTTTCAGAATGTTGGTCTGGCTTGTGGCCGCGCGCTCCGTCCGTCCCACGAACAGTTCGATGCTTTCCTCAAAATTCAGGAGCCAGTGCGGGAGTTCCAGCGTGGTCGGGTCGATGATTTCCGCATTGTCGGGGAACGCGCGGCGGTACTCGTTGTGAGGATCGAGCAGGATCATGTGCGCTCTTGGCGCAACTTTGAGAATTGAACGCAGCAGAACCGTGACGGAGCAGGATTTTCCCGATCCGGTGGTCCCGAGGACGGCAAAGTGTTTTCCGAGCAGCTCATCCGTCAGCAAATATACCGGCAGGGAGGACGCTTGCGAGAGCGTGCCGACATGAATGCTGGGCTTGTCCGGTCTGTGATAGATGCGCTCAAGCTCTGGTATGCTGGCGACGAAGATGCCCTGGCCGGGAAGCGGGTGGGTCACCACGCCACGCTGGAATTCGAAATCGCTTTCACCAAGGCCGGTGCGCAGCGCTTCGCCGAAGAGTTCGATCTCGAGCCACTTGGCATTGGGCGTTGCCTCCGCGGCGCTCGCCCTGGCTGCCTCTTCCGGGTCTGCCTCGGTCATGCGAAGCGCTGTAACCACACCGAACACAAGCTTGTCGCTGGCCTCGATCTTGACGATGGAACCGACCTGCCCGACGGTGTAGCGTCGGCTTTTGTATGTTCGGTAGAGGTCGTCAACGCCGCCTTCGAGCTGGCCGACGACCTTCGGACCGGAAACCTCGACCACGCGGCCGACCTTCAGAATGGCGCCGCTCATGATTCTTCTCCGGCCACGAAATCGACCAGGTTTTCAAACTTCCAAAGTTCGGCGTCAAGCACCGCCTTGGCGGCGTCTGCGTCGAAAGCACGGCCGACGAAATGACCGGTCTCACCGCTGCCGATGAGTGCGTTGAAACGCGCGTCGCACTGCTCGGCAATTTCTTCGATGCGGGCGTTCTGCCGCGCGCGGTCTTGTTCGGGACCGATGAACGCGATAACCGTGAGATTGTTGCCCTGCGACATTACCGCCTCTTGGATCGCCTGGTTGATATGTGCGTCATTGAAGCTGTAGCCGAGGACGATCAGACAGTTATTGACACCCGGCGCACGAAGCCGGTCACGGAAGCGCCCGATCAGGGTTTCATAGATGCCATATTGGGTTTGCAAGTATTTCTGCTCGGACGGATAGATGACGACCGGATCAGCCTCCGCATCTTCATTCGCGTTGCGACCCCGGCGCACGTGTCCGGCGGTATCACGGGTCCAGTTGATCGATCCGTGCAGCTTGAACAACCGGTAGGATGCTCCGTTGTCATCGAAAGTCCCGGGATCGAACCATGCCCGGTTCGTGCCCCGGAAGCCGTCGACATAAGAAATGCGCAACTCATCGAGGCTGGCTTCGAGCAGTGTGTCGTAGTTCAGGCTGAACAGATTCCGCGGGCCGCGTTGCACATGGCTCTCCATCCGTTGCAGGAACCGCTGATGATATTCACTCGGCCTCCAGTTATCCGCAATCTCGACTACGATCCTCTTCTTGATACAGGCTAACCATGTATCGATCTCTTCAATGGTGATGGAATGTCCCTCTGGATTGCTGATTGCTCCGAGGATGTCACGGTACCGAACGAGATAGGTTATTAAGTCTTCAACCGTAGCCGGCCGGTCGGTGGCTGTTTGCAGACTTTTAAAATGGTCGATCAGCCTGTCGTCGGCTTCATTCAGTGCATCCTCCGTGAGCTTGCCTATCATCGGCTTGCCCGCACACACGCTACAGCCGGCACCCAGCAGGAAGCACGTGTCGGCGCCGGTCAGCCTTTCGGTTATCTGCTCTCTCAGGTAGTTCGCCATTACCTCGTCCCCGGCTCAGCTCCTTCAACTCGGTATCGGAACGGCGGTGATTGTCGCCGCTCTAGCCATCATTGTACCTCGTCTGCCTGGTCCGCACCTATCAGTCTGAGGCGTAAGTCCTCACACCCACGAAGTGGAGTGGATGCTCTGGTCGCGCCGGGAGGAGGGGGTCCGCGGCGAGTGTGGCAGGAAGAGCGCCCAGGAACGCCTCAGAACGTCCCACAGGTCGTGAAATCGCCGGAACACGGCTCGAAAGAGGGCCGCGGGCCGGCCTTGAAGGCTCCGGAACGTGCCCACGCCGATCATCTGACGCAGCAGCAGCTCGAGGTTGCAGCCGGCGACCTGCAACGTGGAAATGGCAAGTAGAAAAGGACTCCCCACCATTTTGCAAGTACCTTTTTGCGTCGTCGTGACGGCGATCGAGGTGGGCGTGAGGTGACCGGATGGCGCATGGACGCTGCCGTCGCCGTGGACGCAAAGACGCGCGCACCGCGACTTGGACACGCTGCAGACGACGTGCCCACAGCGCCCACGAGCCGTTTGGTCATCGGACTCGCCAAGGCGTGGGGAATGTCGATCGAGCGCGTGTGTCGCGAGTTCACGCTGTGACATGTCCTGCACGGTGCGGGTCGAAGCAGGTGCCGTCGCGGAGCATGGCGCAGGCGACGTTGAGGAGGCGGTCGGCCACTGAGCGCAGGGAGCGGGCGTGTCCATGGCCGCGGCTGCGCAGCGCCTGATACTTGGCGCGGCTGACCGGGTCGCGGTGGGCCGCGACGCGAGCCCAGTGGTAGGCGGCGTCGCGCAGCCGGTCGTGGGCCGCCAGGCGGCGCACCACGAGCAGGCTCTTGCCCGAACGCCGGGTGACCGGCGCCACCCCGCAGAGACAGCGAAGCGCGTCGTAGTCCCGCCGCCGCAGCGCGTCGCTACCCTCGGCCAGCAGCGTAGCGAGGACGCCGGTTCCGATGCCGGGCAGCGAGCGCAGGATGGCCGCGTCGGGCGGCGGTGGGGACGGCTCTGGCGCGGTCTCGGCGGGCGCGTCCGGGTCTTCCGCCGGTGCGGCCTCGGCGAGCTGTTGCACCAATCGGTCGAGCTGGCGGCGCGCGTGACCGAGTTGCCGGTTGATCAGCACGAGGCGTTCGGCGAGGAGCCGCACATGCGCGGCGGCGGCCTCGGCGGCGCCCGGCGCGACCTTGACGACCGGCGCCCGCAGCCGCTCACGCAGCGTCGCGGCATCGACCCGGCGGATGCGGTGCTGTTGCAACAGTGTGGCGAGCGTCGCCTCGCGAACGCGCTGCGCCGCGGCTGGCGTCGGCAGGCGCCGCCACAGGTCGAGCGCCCAGGGCGCTGCGACCTCGTCGCTGGTCGCGGCGAGCAGCTGCGGGTCGTAGCGCCAGAGCTGCTCGCGCATCCGGTTGGCCTGGCGCGTGCGTTCCCGCGTCAGCTCTTCGCTGATGCGCGACCACTCCCGCAACTCGACGATCGCTGGGTCGGTCGGCTCCAGCCGCCGCAGACAGTGCGGGTCGGTGCGCAACGCCGAGGCCAGCACCCGCGCATCCCGTCGGTCGTCCTTTGCCCCCGCCGGCGAGAGGCGGTCGCGGAAGCGGTCGAGCTGCTTCGGATTGATCGCGTGGACCGCCAAGCCCCGTTCCATCAGGCTCTCGACCACCGGCCCGCGCGGTGTCTCGATCGCCACGCCGACCTGATCCGCCGCACCCGCCGCAACGGACACAACCCAGTCCGCCATCTCCGAGAGCCCCTGGCCGCCATGCTCGAACGCCCGCTCGCCGAGCAGCGTCCCGGCAACGTCGATGACGCACGCCTGGTGCGTCTGCGATCCCCAGTCGACACCCACGAACCATGTCAGCTCCACAGCGAACCTCCTCTCTGCCGCATCTCACGGGCGCGCCAACGAATGCCTGCCGGTCCCTGTACTGGCGCTCTGCGGCGCAAACTCCCCACGGGGCATCCATCGCTGGCTGAACGCCGGGGCACAAGTCCTTTTCAGGTGCTCGAGACACAGGGACCCCTCGGTGGCTCCCGGCGGCCTGCCCGACTCCGCGAGATTACCCGCGCGAAGTCATTCAGAAAGGTACAGGGACCCCCATTTTTGAGTTGTGGTGGTCGTCGCGACGTGGCCGGACGGAGCGGAGCGACGGGAGGCCACGTCGCGACGAGCGCTATTGCCGTGGCACCTCCTGTGTCGCGCGGGACGCTTGGTTGCGTGTGGCGACTTTGAGCCGGTAGCTGTCGCCAGCGATCGTCAGCACGGTGGCGTGGTGCACGATCCGGTCGATGACCGCAGCGGCGGCCGTGGCATCGAGAAACACCTCGGACCAGCGAGCGAACGGCAGATTCGTGGTTACCACGAGGCTGCGGCGCTCGTAGCGCTGACTGATGAAGCCGAACAGCAGGTCGGCGCCGGCCTTGTCGAACGGGACATAGCCCGGACGAGGCCGAGGTGCTCTTCACGCTCCTGGCCGAGCGCTACGAGCGCCGCTCGGTGATGGTGACCAGCAACCTGGTCTTCAGCCAGTGGGACCGGATCTTCCGCGACCAGATGGCCACCGCCGCGGCGATCGACCGCTTGGTGCACCACGCCGTGCTGCTCGAGTTCGACGTGCCGAGCTATCGTACGGACCGGTCCCGCCGCACGTCGCCGCCGTCCGCCTCACCCCGTGGACGGGCGCCCGGTCCCCTGTTACCGCGGACCCGCCGAGTTGCGGCCTCCTGGGCCCGCACCCAGGAACCGACCGGGCTCGTCAGGCCATCACCATACTCTCGACACCGATCCTGGTCGCACCTGAACCTGCCAATATAGTTGTCGCCAAGACGCCAAAATAGTTGACGTTGAACAGACGGTACCCCCGGAGACTCTTTCGATAGAGAACAACGCCGGTGCCGACGCTGCGGCTGGGCGGGGCGCTGCTGCTCGGGATGCTGCTGCTGTGGCGCGGCGCTGTACGGACGCGCATACGCGAGGCAGGGCAGGCGTGAACGGAACAATCAAGCTGTCACCGGCCGAGAGGAGCCGCGGCCTGACCCTGTCCACCCGAAGGGGCTCACTCCAACGTATTTGTTTAGCGGGGTGGTTTCGTGACGCGCGAGATCCAACATTTTTGACTTGTACTTTTCTAGGGGATCTGGCATAACGGTGGGGTGCCACGGCAACGTCCCCGGACGGAGCAGGATCCCCGCGATTCCCGCATTGAGGAACAAGAGCGAGAGATCGCACGACTGCGCGAGGAGTTGACGCGGGTCGAGGGCGACCGGGATCGGTGGAAGGGTGACCGGGATCGGTGGAAGCGCCGCAGTGAACACCTCAAGCAGCAACTCGACGCGGCGCGGCGGGCAGGATTCCGGCAGGCGGCTCCCTTCGCCAAGGACCGGCCCCAAGGTCGCGGCGGACGACCCGGCCGGCGCGCAGGTGCACACTACGGCCGGCAGGCGTGCCGCCCGCGTCCGCCGCAGGTTGACGAGACCTGCCGAGCGCCGGTGGCTGCCGCGTGTCCGGACTGCGGCGGCGCCGTCGAGCTGTCCCGGGTGGCGACGCAATATCAGGAAGATCTCCCGGTGGTGCGCCCCATCGTGCGGCGCTTCGACATCGAGGTCGGCCACTGCTCGCAGTGTCGGCGTCGCGTCCAGGGCCGCCACCGGCTGCAAACCTCCGACGCGCTGGGAGCGGCCAGCGTGCAACTCGGTCCCGAAGTCGTCGCGCTGGTCGTGCGGCTGCACACGCACCTGGGTGTGCCGCTGGCGAAGGTCGCGCACCTGCTCCGGACCCAGTTCGGCCTGACCGTCACACCGGGAGGCCTCGCGCAGGTGCTGCATCGCACGGCTCGCCAAGCCGCGCCGACCTACACCGCACTGTGCCAGCAGGTGCGGGAATCTCCCGTGGTCACGCCGGATGAAACCGGCTGGCGCGTCGGCGCCATGCGCCACTGGCTGTGGGCCTTCGCCACGCCCCAGACGACGGTCTACGCGATTCGCTCCGGCCGCGGGTTCGACGACGCGGCAACGGTCCTGGGAACCGACTTCGCCGGCGTGCTCGTGCGCGACGGGTGGGCGCCGTATCGCCGCTTCACCCACGCGCTGCACCAGTCGTGTCTGGCTCACTTGATCCGGCGAGCGCGGCAACTCCGAACCGATCATCCGCGCAGCCCGTGGGCCGCCCGGGTGCAAGCCGTCCTGCAGGCCGCTCTCAAGCTGCGCGACCGCCGCGACGCCGGGCTTCTGAGCGACCACGGCCTGGCAACCGCTCGCGGCCGACTGCTCGCCCAACTCGGTCGGCTGATCGACAAATCTCCGACGCTGGACGCCGCCGACCGCTTCGCCGCCCATCTGGACCGCGAATTCGCTGCGACGTTCGCCTTCCTGTGGGACCCGTCGATCGACGCCACCAACTGGCGCGCCGAACAGGCCATCCGACCCGCGGTGGTCACCCGCAAAGTCTGTGGCGGTAATCGTACCCGCCACGGCGCCGACACCCAGCAGGTGCTCGCCAGCGTCGTGCGGACCGCCTACCAGCGTCAACTCGACCTCGCCCCTCTGATCATCACGATGCTTCGCTCTTCCAGCCCCGTCGTTCCCGACACGCTCCAACGGTCGCCCCCGTAGATCAACGCGCGGTCCTTCCGATCCGAAACCACGTCAGTAGAACAGCGCCGCTGTCAGTATGCCTCCGCGTGGCTGTTGAGGAAGAACTCGTACGTCCGCGCTCGTCGAATCACCCCGGTAAACAAAGACACTCCAACTTGGGGGTCATAATTCAAAGCTCATTGACAGTATTGGGGGCCGACAGCTCGCTGGACAGCCGGCGCAGGATAGTCTCTATCATGTCCAAGGCGGTATCCGGCGGCATGGCTTCCGCAAGCGCACCGAAGACCGATCGGAGAGTGCGGACGGAGTCAGGCGGGACGCCGCTCAGCGACGGTGCGGCGTCGAGTGCGACGGCGTCTAGTTGACTCTCGCAGAGGTCGAGTTCGTCTAGGTGAGAGTGCGAGGTCGCGCCTTGAACCTGTTGGAGGGTCTGTCTGATCTGGAGGAGGCGCTCGCGCTGGTGCCCGAGCAGTTTGGCGGCGTCTTCTGCGCGGAGGTACCCGGAGGCGGCCAAGTCGCAGGCGCGCCTGACCTGATTGATGGCCGCTCTTACGGCGCGGAGCTTGTTTCGCTGGGATGACGCGCGACGGCACTGGGAGCTGATTTCCCGCGCGATGGCGCCGATGTGGTTCTCAAGGTTGCGGAGATGGGGGCTGGGTTCGAAGTAGTCGCGCCGACCGTTCGGGACTATTCGACAGTCGACTATATGGACCTCGCCGACGCACCAACCGTTGAACCGCGTTTCGTGAAAGAGGTGTTCGAAGATGTCGTCCGAGCCTATCTGAATGTTCCCGGCACGTGCACGAAGGCCGCGGATGGCCAGTCGTTGGGATATGGAACCGGCATAGGGTGTGTGGGCGAGCCACAGAACGGCGGCCGGGCGGTCTTCGTCGAGTTGAGGAACTACGCGTGTTTCCAACCGCTCGAATGCGGCCGAATAGTCGTCCGTTAGGGGGATTGCCTGCCCGAAAGGCCTCACAATCGGCGCGCGGTCTCCGTTGAGCTGAACGTCGAGCACGAAGTAGTCCGTGTGGGCGGCAAGAAACTCCCGGATCTCGCGTGCAAGCGGGAAGGAGGAGGCCAGGGGGACTGCGCAGACTTCGCTGATGTAACTCCTGACGGCGTCCTGGTTAAGGATGGTCGAAGCGGCGTGTCGGGTCACCCGGTCGACGGTCACCTGGAAGAATCTGTCAGGCCAGTGTTTGTCAGGGAGGGACTGGACAGTTGTGCAGGCTTCGATCGCGGTCCCGGCATCAACGTGGGCGATGTCGAGTTCGCGCAATGCACGACCGCTCCAGGACACCCGAGTCACGGGTTCTGAGGCACGCGTGCGCGTCGTGAAGTGGACGTTCTCAGCGAAGGCGAGGGCCGATAGTCGACCGATGCCGCGTAACCCACGGTCGACGCCAGGGACTTTGATGCTATTGCCTATGTGGACTAGGCGATGGACGGCGTCGGTTGGCGAAAGCCCGGTCCCATCGTCCATGATGGTGACCTGCGACTCGACTGGATCGATGGTGATGCTCACCGATCCGGTGCCGTCGCCGAGAGAGGCGAAGGAGTCGGCGGCGTTCTGGAGGTATTCGCGATAGATGACGAGTGGATTGTAGTACATGCCGGCCGTGACGAGGCGGAGTATGTCTCCGCCGACGAGGGCGTCATCGGACATCTGCACCGTCCGCGGTCAGCGTGGTAACGCGGATGAGTTCGGTTGTCGGCTCAAGCGGCTCGTAGAGCCCGGCGTCCTCGACGAGCGCGTCGGGCGCCGGAAGCATGTGGTCGGGCGTGAGCTCGGGGAAGACCTGGACGATGTCAGTGACTCTTGGAGCTTTCGTGTCGATGGCGTGGAAGCGCGCGAGTTCTCGGACTAGCTGGCCTGTGGACTTCTCGGAGAGTAGGCGAAGGAATGCCTGGCGGCGGGGTCGAGCGACCAGGGTTGCGCTGAGCAGAGCGATGAGTTCGGTACGCTGTGCTTTCGTCGCACGCCGCAGCAGGGCAAGGTACTCGTCGAGAACCGGTCTGCCCTTCCCGTGTTCGTAGAAGTCGCGCTGGAAAATGAAAGCGTGTGGCAGTGCGAGAAGCCGCTCGAATTCTTCTTCGCTGCTCCCAAAGGCCCTAAGGAAGAAGTCGTTGCTGCCTGACACGACGCCGTGTGTGGCTTGGAGCATGATCTGGAAGGACCTGAGGTAGTAGCGGTTCCAGCTCTTGCCGACGTGCGAACGGTCCTTCATCGTGACGGGCAGGTACCGCATTGGGAAGGACCAAATTCGGACACCGAGGCGCTCGTTGAGCTCGATGTTGATGTTCATCCGCTGGTAGAGGTCGTTCGGCGTGTCCATGAAGTTGTACAGCATGTAGTTGGACAGCGACGTCAGCCCGTAGTCGGCCGCCATTTGCACGGAACGCTCGTAGACTCGGCGCATCCCGACGTGGTCGAAGGCGATGCGCAGAGGGTCTAGGCAGATCGTCGCCATCTCCTTGAGGTACATGGGTGTCTTCGAAAGGATGCGGGCATCGACCCCTTGGTTGAAGTCGACGCGTCGCTTGACGGGCGGCGAGTCCGGTCTTTCGAACCGAGCGCCCCTCTGGAACCCGACATCCCGAATCTCGGCTATTACCTCCTTGAATCGGGAACTGGCGGCGACGTTGTTGTCCATGAGGATGAGGTCCTTCTTCGGACCAAACTGCTCGTCGACGCCGACGACGAGACTAGAGATCGGAGGCATCTCGCGTTGGGCGCCCTCCAGCTTTGGGACGCCGCAGAAGGAACATTTTCGGACGCAGCCGCGAGACGCGTATCCGAAGTAGGCATTGCGAACGGGATAGGTGTAGGGAATCTGGTCGAGAATGCTGTAATCGGGCACCAGCTCCTCGATAGGCGTGCCGGCAACGTCGTCGGCACCGAAATCGCCATCCTCGGCGGAAAGCTGCAGGGAGCGGCCGGGCGGCTGGTCGAGAAGGCCCTTAATGAAGCGTATCCCGGCCCAGCGTGGCTCGTGGACGAACTCGTCGAACATCAATGAGGCCGCTATGCCGCCAACGAAGACGCGCTCTGCCTGACCGCGTACGGCGCGCAGCGCGAAGTCGATGGCGGCGGCCGTCCGCTTCCACTCGAAACTGAAGAGAGTGGTTACGTAGACGCGGTCCCAGACGTGCGCGAGGACGTCGGGAGTCTCGCCTTTCACGAAGCGGAAGTTGTCGTCACGGCCGTACGGACCGTGATAGGCCGCAATCTTCATCAGGCCGAGTGGGGGGTATTTGTTCGGATAGCCCGGTTCGACGAGCAGCACGTTCTTCTTGGTCATAGCGTCGAGGCGTCGGCTTACGGGGTAGTGGACTTCGCGGCGAGTTTCGCGTTAACCATATTGGAAACGCGTTTCAGGCGTTGGCCGATTTGCCTGACGACCTGTTGTACGGCCTTGAGTTCATGTCGCTCCAAGGGTTCGATGTCGTCCAGCTCGATGTCGTCCAGGCCGTCGCGGATCTTCTTGAGTTGCTGCTCGGCACCGCTGATCTTCGCACGGTCATATGCGTCCTCGAGGGTCACGTCGCCTTTTTCGTATTTTCGCAGGATTCGAGGCTTGGCGATGATCGTGGGCAGGCGTTCGCGCATCTCTTGAGCAGTGAAGGCCTCAGTCTTGATTTGGGACAACAATGTGTCTCGCAATGGTTCGCTATCTCCAATTGCAGACGCGATGGTCCGGCTCCGAACAAGGACGTTGTAGTAGCTGAAGTTTGACAGGGCGTTGTCATCGTTCTCCTGCATGAGCTCGATGATTTTAACATTCTTCTTGATCTCGGCTGGCGAGAAGCCGGACAACCCAGCCAAGGTCGAGATGTCTCGCCGCTCCTCGATCACCCAGCGGAAGCAGAACAGTGCCTTGGCGTACGGGGACCAGTCAGTCTTCCCGTGGAGATGTGCCTGGCCTAGAAGGCGTGTCTGTTGATCATCCGTAAGGGTGGTGACGACGAGGCAGCGGATGTGTGTCCACCGGTCGTCGTCGGGGTTGTCATCGAGCTTGCGGTAGGCCGCTAGGCGGGAGTTGCCTTCGATCACTTCCTGAGTGTCCCAGCGGACAATGATCGGGTCTTGTAGTCCACGGTCCCGTTGGATCTCAGGTATGAGGTTCTTGACGCTCGGCTCCTGGAGCAAGCGCTTGTAGATGCGTTGCTGCTTCTCATCTGGGCTGAGGCCGTCGAAATCCCGCATTTCCCGGATGGCGGCGTACACGCGGGGGTTGTCGGGTAGGAAGCGGAGCCGATCGATGCGTATCAGCTCGTGGTGGGCGGGGACATCCTCCCCCATTATGGCGATGTTGGTCTGGTCGGGAGTCATAGGCCCTTGGCCTCCGATTCTCCGGAACGTTGATGGTCGGAGGTGGCTCGATCGGGAAACAGGACTCCCTGGAGCACCTCGGATATGTCCGTGCGGAAGGAGTCGCGGAAGGCCGCCGCGTCGATGTCGCCCTGGGCGAGTTGCGCGGCCCGGTACTTCGCCGTGAGCAGGACGTCGACCCATTCGTCGATGGTTTCATTGGCGATGAGGTTGTGGATGAAGCATTCGCGTGTTTGGGAGATCCGGTGAATGCGGTCTTGTGCCTGCAGGTAGTCATCGAGGCCAAAGCCGCGATCGAAAAAGACGGCGTGGTTCGCGACGGTCAGCGTAAGGCCTTCCTTGGCGGCGCCGGGCGTCGCGATGAGGACCAGGTTGGATGAGTTGGTAAAGGACTGCACCGCCTGGTTTCGCTGGTGCATGGACAAACTGCCGTGAATGCATACAGGGTCAAACTCGACGAGCTTGGTGGCTAGCCAGTTGACGTTGTCGATGAAGCCCGTCCAGATGATCAACTTGGATTCCGCAGTGAACTCCCGGCACATGTCGAGCAGCAGAGGGAACTTCGCGGGATCGTGCTCGTAGCGCCCGTCAATGAGCGCCGGGTTCGAGGCGCATTGGACGAGGCGCAGGAGGCGCTTGAGAATGCTGTCAACGTTATCGATTTCGACAACGCCGTCGGTGTCGTACTCGTAGGCGAGTTCATCGCGGTAGGCGGCGTACTTCGCCATCTGCCAGGGGGGCAAGTCCACATGGTGGAAAGTTATGGTTTTCTCAGGCAGGTGGATGCCCGCGGTGTCCTTGGTCTCTCGGACGGTGAACTTGGCGAGGCGTTGATGGATCGTGGACAGGCGGCTGCCATAGTCGGCGGCTGCCGAGTGACAGGAGGGCAAATCCATTTGCTGCCTGAATGCGTCGAAGGTGTCACCGAGCGCTTCGCCGTCGTCCAGGAACTTGATTTGCGCCCAGATATCGTACGGACGGTTCGCGGAGGGGGTGCCGGTCATGATGATGCGCCGCTCGAAGGACGAGGCCACATCGTGGAACGTGCGCGTCAGGGCGGCTTCGGGATTCTTGATCTTCTGGCTCTCGTCGAGGATGCAGCCGACACGGCAGGTCTGCAGGAACAGTCTGATGACTGGGCCGTTGGCCGCGATGACTTCGTAGTTGGTGACGTAGAGGAGTACGGGCGAGTTGAGGGACGCGCTGTTCTGGGCTCGGTTGCCGGACAGAATGTGCGGCGTGATGTGGCAGTGCCGCGCAACTTCGTTGCGCCAGTTCTCCACCAGCGACTTCTTGGTGACGATGAACACAGTGTCCGCGGCATCGCTCTGCAGCCATAGCAGGGCGAGGTCGATCGCGATCTTCGTCTTTCCGAGGCCTTGCTCATGGAAGATGGCGGCGTACGGGAGATCCTTGACGGCGCGAATGGCGTCGAGCTGGTAGGGATACGCCGCGTGCTTGGGCGATAGTTCGGGCTGACGTCTCAGGACAAACGCCACAGGGGAGCTCCAAGGGGACCCAGGGTCCAGAAGTCGAGGCCGTCGAACAGTCTTATCTGGAGTCGGGACGACACCCGTTGGCGGCAGGCGAAGCGGAGTACCGTCCTTGCTGAATCTGCGACGTGTCCGTTGACGGCCAAGATGAAGGTGCCGGTGCCCGTTGTCATGGCGTCGAGGTGGTCCACGAAGGCACCGATCTGACTCCGAGTATGTTGGTTGTCTATGTCGCCGTCGGTCTTGGCTTCCGCGATGACGAACTGGAGGCCGGCGGCGGTGGATCGGGCGATGATGTCGGGACGGTGGCCGCCGATGCGCGGGGGTACCGGGTCGCCCGGATCGTCGAGGAGGTCCGATGTGACGTGCATCGCCGGATGGCGCTGTTGTATGGCTTGTACGGCGGCGACGACCAGCCGACGGTGCGCGTTACTTTGAGACATCTTGGAGCAGGTCGTGAAGATGCTCGGCTAGGTCGCTCAGGATGTCTACGTCCTGGTCCGCGGTCTCGTATTGCCGGTCGCGGAGGGCAAGGTAGTCCTCTCTCGGCTGGGCTTTGATCCTCTGAAGCAGCGCCTCGGCCAACACCCCCATGCTGGCATTGGCGACGGTGGTGTCGGCCGACGAAGCATGGATGTCCTTTTGACGGTTGGCCTCGGCAACGGCGATGGCGTCTTCGATTGATCGGATGCCGCCGTTGACAAAGGTGCCTTTCGCCTCGTCGTCGGCAAGAACGCGGGGGAGCCTTCGAACGTCGGCCAGTCGGTATATCTGGCCGTCGCGTATCCAGCGGCCGAAGTCGTGGATGTCGAAACCCGCGCTGTAGATGGAGTCCTTGACGTCCCTGTTCTGGAGCTCGACAAAGCCGCTGAATCGATCGACCTTGAACGCGTCGTCGCTGTTGACGTCGCGATAGAACTCGTTCATGTCGTGGTAGGCGTCGATTTGCTGGGTGATCGTCTTCTTGTTGCCCCCGCATCGGGCGATGAGCTCGTCGTAGTCCATGAACTCGACGTTACGTAGATAGTGAAGGTATCGTGCCTTCTCGTAGGCGGGCCATTCGCGTGCGCCGACGAGGTGGGCGGTGACTCGGATCGTCTCGATGTCCCGCTGGTCGGGATTGTCGAGCACGAGGCAATTGATGGCGGTCCAGTCGCCGGGGGCGCTCTCCTCATGGAGTTCATAGTAAACGGTTACGCGGGTGTTGCCATAGACGCACACGAATCGACCGTTGTCTGGCCAGACGACGATAGGCACCGAGATACCTCTAGCCGCTCTGATGGAGTCCTTTAGAGAGCGGTAGGAGGAAGCGCTGGCGGAACCTTCCGTGGCGGTCTGTAGTGCGAAACGGATGCGTTGATCGTCGAGCTTGTCGCCGTACTTCTCAAGAGCAACCTTGATCCTCGGGTTCTCCCGGTCGAAGTCAATCTGGTGCGTGGCGATGAGGCTGTATGTGCTCTTCACCATAGTCTCACGTCGCTATTACAGAGTCAGCCGCCTTGGGGTCCAACACGAGCGTGAGGCGACGGCCCTTCGACTCGCGCGCAAATTCCACTTTGACTTCCGGGCCGTCGTTCCGCCAATCGCCAACCGGTAGCCCACCGGGTCTCCAGATGACGGAGCCCCAACCCAAACACACAATCACGCGCTGATCCTATCAGTCGGGCGCCCGGCAAGAGAACCCTGGGCTCGAATCAGTCGGCGACTGTGTCAGTGTCGGGACGGCGCGTCATGGCTTGCAGGGCATGGGGCCGTTGGCGAGCGGGTAGTGTCGATGCGCCGGCCGCTGCTGCCGCACCGGCGGCGTGCTACCGGGACCGAGGCGTGGGGTGACGGCGAGCGTGAGCACAACTAGCCCGGATAATTCAGGAAGGGTCCGATTACGGTAGAAAAAAGAGCCTCCGCGTGGTATAAATGGCTTGTTCACAGACATTTACCCACCACGAAGGCCCTTACGTGACGATCAATACGATACCACAGACTGTCCTCTTTCCGGATCTCTTCGACAAGCCCTCGTTGCGACGTTCGACCGCCAGCACGCGAGTTCCGATGGCGGCGCCGTCCTGCTCAAGGCGGCGGAGCGCGTGTATGGGTTGGTGGCGGGTTTCGCCCGGTGTCTGGTGGACCGACGGGAGCCCGGGAAGATCCGGCACACGCTGGCGGAGTTGCTCGGACAGCGGATCTTCGGCATTGCCTGCGGCCATCCCGATGGTAACGACGCCGACCACCTCGCCGACGACCCGATCCACAAACTGTTGCTCGGGCGGGACCCGGTGGCGGGGGAGGCGTTGGCCTCGCAGCCGACGATCTCGCGGTTCGAGAACGGCGTCGACCGGTCCGCCCTCTACGAGCTGGCGCGCGAGCTGGCGATGCGGGTCATCGAGCGGCATCAGCGCCGGCTGGACGGGCGGGCGCGGCGGATCACGATCGACCTGGATCCGACCGACGACGCGACGCACGGCGCCCAGCAGCTCACCTTCTTCAACGGGCACTACGATCGCTGGTGCTACCTGCCGTTGCTGGCGTTTCTGACCTTCGACCAGGAACGCGAACAGTATCTGTGCGCGGCGGTGCTGCGGCCCGGCAATGTGCCGGCCACCCGCGGGAGTGTGGGCGTGTTGTGCCGGCTGCTGCCCCTGCTGCGGCAGGCTTTTCCCCAGGCGCGGTTTCTCGTGCGGCTCGACGGGGGCTTTGCGACGCCGGAGATCTTCGACGTCCTGGATGCCGAGCCACGGCTCGACTACGTGGTGGCGATGGCCAAGAACGCCGTGTTGCAGCGCCACGCCGAGCCCGCCCTGCTCGTGGCGCAGGCCCAGAGCGCGGCCAGCGGCCAGACCGCGCACGTCTACGCCGACACCCGCTATCGGGCCCGCACGTGGGACCGCGACCGCCGCGTCGTGATCAAGGCCGAGGTCGTCCGGCTCGGCGACCGCGAGCCGCGCGACAACCCGCGCTTCGTCGTGACCAATCTGCGCCAGACGCCGCGCTTCCTCTATGAACGGATCTACTGCGCCCGCGGCGACATCGAGAACCGCATCAAGGAACTGCTCGATGGCCTGCAGATCGACCGCACGAGCTGCTGTCGCTTCTGGGCCAATCAACTGCGCGTGCTGCTCACCGCCGCCGCCTACGTGCTGATGCAAGAACTCCGGCTGCGCGCGGCGCGCACCACCTGTGCCCGCGCCCAAGTGACGTGGCTGCGCGACCGGCTCCTCAAATTGGGGGCGCACGTCGTCGGCTCGGTCCGCCGCGTGGTCCTGCACCTGCCGACCGCCACACCGGACCTCCACGCCTGGCGGCACATCGCGCTGGCACTCGGCGCCCGCCCCGGATAGACCCCAGACAGCGCCCGTCAGCCGCGCATCACGCAGCCCAACGGCGAACCGAGCCCGCCCATGGCGAAGCCGTCCCTGGACGGCCCCATACCCAGGCCTTCCGCACCGGCAATCAGTGTCTATCCCGCCGGCGCTCGACGAAAACGACGCCCGGCGGGCCGTGTGCGCGACGATCACACCGTCCGAGGGGCCATCTTGGAGCCTTCAGGAATAGTCCGGGCTAGTCCTCGCGGTGCCGGACCGGCTCAACGAGATCCGGGCGCTCGACGTCATGCATGACGCCCTGTATGGCGGACGACGATTCCGCACGCTGAACGTGCTCGTCGAAGGCCATCGTGAGGGCCTGGCCATCCAGGTCGGCACGTCGATCCCGGCGCAACGCGTGGTCCGCGCGCTCGACCAACTGGTGACCCTCTACGGGCGTCCCCAGCCACTCCGGCTGGACAACGGCCCGGAGCTGACGGCCCAAGTGTTTGTCGACTGGTGCGACCGGCATGGGATTGCCCGGCTTTACATCCAGCCGGGTAAGCCCGTGCAGAACGCCTTGCACGGTTTGCGTTGACGGTCGTCCATGCACGACGACTCGATGACACTCACCATGGACTATCGATGTCTGTCGTTGGCCAGTTGAAGTCGTGGTTGAAGCGATCTGCGTAGTACTTGTTGTACAGGTAATCAAGGTCCTTTTCCCATTCCGATGTCGCTAGAGAAAAGTCGCCACGCCCTGTTTGCTGATTTAGCTTCGCGTTGCGGGTGAATGCCGCGATAGACTCCGCCATTTTCTTTAGTCGCTTTGAGGTCTCTGGGGCTCCCCATTGGCTCATGTACTCGTCTGAGTTGACCATCGGCAACTTCCTACAAAAGACACAATCCAAGACCCGTCGCCGATTGCTCTCGATGTCACCGCTTACGCCAACGCTGTAGCCAACAAATCTCAGCAGACCCTTCTTGTAGAGGGAGAACTCATCACCAGAACGATTTGTAATGGTTGGGATGTCGGTGCTTGGCCACTCGAACCACTCATCATCCTCTTGTTCGCGCGCGGTTTCCAGCAGTGCACGCACGGCGGCGCAACGCGCTTCAAGCTCTTCGAGGACTTCAGTGAGTACGGTGACGGAAGTGCTATTGGCCTCCGCGATCGCCACTAGGTTGCACGATGTATTGGAATATGGTCGTGTCATTGCCTTCTCCTTTGCTGCATACAATTAGAGAACTGTAGGGACAGCTCGTCGACGAGCGCTTGACTCCCGGCGCGACCCACGTTGCTTGCTCGGACCGTCTTCGCGAGTCGTGCAATCACCATGGTGTCTCAATGAAACATGCGCCAGCCGCGCCCGGCGACCGGACGTGAACTCTCGCCAGCGGTCTGTTCGCCGCAGCCTATCGGAAATCAGCACTAAGTCTCAACCGGTTACGGCGTTCCGGACGATGACGAGCGGCTTGGAGTGCGGGGCATCCGAGTGGAGGCCGTTGTTGTCGCGTTCGAGGCGACGTGAGTACCTGATCCAATGACGAAGGACACGCGTTCTCATCTTCGATCCGCCCCGGCGTGTGCCGTCCCCGTACGGCGTCCGGTCGCGGCGGCGATCTTCCTCCCGAGTGTGCCTCCGGAGAATTACAGCAACCCCACCAACGGGCCAATCACGATCAGCAGCGCGGTCATCAGCACCACCCAGACAGCGCTGATGACGAGCCCCGCCGGCAGCATGTCGAACATCCGGTAGTAGCCCCGGCTGTAGGTGACGAGCGGCACGGCGTCGAGGGGCAGCAGGAAGGCGCACGACGCGGTGAAGATGACGGGCAGCGCGTAGAGGGCCGGATTTACGCCGGCTGCGGCGCCGAGGACCATGATGGGCGGGATCATGACGGCGTTGATCACCGGGGCGATCGGCAGCATGAGGTGGATGACCACGGTGAAGGCGCTGACGGCGGCGATGAGTGGGATGGCGTTCCAGTCCGCGAGGCCGCCGAGGGCCGACTCGGCCAGCCAGGTGGCGAGACCGGTCTGCGACGACGCCTGGCCGAGCGACGTCACGCCGCCGATGACCATCAGCGTGTCCCAGCCGGTGACCTGCTGCACCTCTTTCCAGGTGAAGAGCCCGATGCCGGGCAGGAACATCGCCACGGCGCCCACCACGGCCACCAGGAAGGTATCGAACACCGGCAGCCACGTGCTCGCGATCCAGAGCGTGATCATCGCGCTCATGATGGCGACCACCTTCCATTCGGGGCGGCTGACCGGCCCCATCCGGCGCCGCTCGTCGTGAATCTCCTCGAGATCGCCGATGGATGCGATCTCCGGTGGGAAGAACTTCAGCAGCACCCAGGCCGCCACCGGCAGCAGGATGGCCACCATCGGGATGCCGATCGCCATCCAATGCAGGAAGGGGACGCGGTCGCCGCCGGCCTGCTCGATCATGATGAGGCCGAGCAGGTTGATGGAACTGCCGGCCGGCGTGCCGACGCCGCCGATGAGCGCCGCGATCGGGATCCCGATCATCACCGCCCGGCCGAAGCGCGATCCGGGCCGCAGCCCCAGCTTGTCGAGGATGCCGACCGCAATGGCCATGAAGTTGGCGGCGGCCGCCCCGAAAATGGCGCCGGGGGTGGGCGGTCGTCCGGTCACCAGCGACGTCAGCCCGAAGAGCGGCTGGAGGGCCAGGGCGAGCAGGGCGGTGACGGCAATCGGCAGCGCCTCGGTGGACCACAGCACCAGGACGCCGGCGAAGAGCGCGGCCAGCCGGTGTGCCTCCGGGGGCAGCCCTTCGGGCGAGGGGAAGACGCCTTCTTCACCATCTCTTCAGGCTACCAGCCGCCGCTGGCCGAAGTTGCAACACATCCTCCACGAGGCGTACCCCCGAATCCCAAGGACGGGTAAGCTGAAGAGGTGTCCAACGATTCCGCACCAAAGTCTGCCGTCGAGCTAGTCATGGAGCGACTCCGCAAGAAAGACGCGGAGGCAGGCGTCTCCACGCGGCCGATCACCGATGAGCAACGAGCGGCGATCGCCGAGGTCCGGAGCCTGTCCGACTCGAAGATCGCGGAGCAGGACATCCTCCAGCAGTCCGCGATGAACCGTCTGCTGGGAGCCGATCCCGCCGAACTCGACGTCGTCGCCAGCCAATTTCGACGCGAGCGGGAGCGCCTGGCATCCGAACGCGACGCCAAGGTTGAGAAGCTTCGTCGAGGTGCAGACTGACTGTCCGCCTGAGCGCGCTCAATGATTGACCTGCTAGCGTTCTCCGTCGTCTTCGGAACAAGTGTCTGGGTGTTCATCGATTCCAGAAACATCGGGATCAAGACAGGTAGCACCAAGGGCTTTTTCAACATGGGCCCCACCGGCTGGTTTCTGGCGTGCCTGCTGTGCTGGATCGCGGCCTTTCCGGTGTACCTGATCAAGCGGCGCGAACACCGGCTGGCGGTTGCCGATGGCAGCGAGCGCAGCAGTGGGCACGGTACGGGCTCCGGCAGCACTGCCGACGCCGACTTCGGTGTCCAGCTTGAAGCCCTCACCGAGCAGTCATCGCGTGGGCAGCTAAGCGCCGACGAGTTTCGAACGCAGCGACTCGCACTGGCCGAGCGCGTCCTGGAACAGACGCCGCAGGCTGACTTCATGACTCGCTTGAACACCCTCGCCGACCTGTCAACACAGGGGTTCCTCACCGACGAGGAGTTCCAGGCGCGGAAGAAGGACCTGACTCGTCGGATGCTGGAGGAGTCCTCGGACGCCGACAGCCCGGTCTTGGCGCGCTAACGATGCTCTCCACCGACAGGCGGACGTCACGATGACGTCTGGACTATCGCCTGAGACAGGGCTGGCTCCCCTCGTGCTCGTCGCCGACCCCGACGCCCTTGCTCACCTTGTGGCGGCGCTGGCCCTCGCGCCGGTTGTGGCCGTCGATACCGAGTCCAACAGCCTGGCCGCGCTCGCGCAACTGATGCCGGTCCCGCAGGACGGACCGCGTCGCTCGGGTAGCGTCAGCCCGGCATTCGGCAGGTAGTCTCCGGAGAGTCAACGCGAACCACAAAGGCGTTTCAGGGACGGGTTCGCCGAGGCCGACGCGGAGTTCGAATCGCGCGGCGCGAAGGGGCGGCGCGACCATGTCAGTGGTAGGGATTCGGGCGCCAGATTCGATGCCGGTAGTCGTCGGCTATGCGATGGGCACGCCGGCGGTGAACTTGACGCACGGATCTCCGCGCCAGCGTGGATCCAACCGGCTACAGCAGTCCCACCAACGGCCCGATGACGATCAGTAGCGCCGTCATTAACACCACCCAAACCGCGCTGATGACGAGTCCCGCCGGCAGCATGTCGAACATCCGGTAGTAGCCCCGGCTGTAGGTGACGAGGGGCACGGCGTCGAGCGGCAGGAGGAAGGCGCATGACGCGGTGAAGATGACCGGCAGCGCGTAGAGGGCCGGGTTTACGCCGGCCGCGGCGCCGAGGACCATGATCGGCGGGATCATGACGGCGTTGATGACCGGGGCGATCGGCAGCATGAGGTGGATGACCACGGTGAAGGCGCTGATGGCGGCGATGAGGGCGACGGCGTTCCAGTCCGCGAGGCCGCCGAGGGCCGACTCGGCCAGCCAGGTGGCGAGACCGGTCTGCGACGACGCCTGGCCGAGCGACGTGACGCTGCCGATGACCATCAGCGTGTCCCAACCGGTGACCTGCTGCACCTCTTTCCAGGTGAAGAGCCCGATGCCGGGCAGGAACATCGCCACGGCGCCCACTACCGCGACCAGGAACGTATCGAACACCGGCAGCCACGTGCTCGCGATCCAGAGCGTGATCATCGCGCTCATGATGGCGATCACCTTCCATTCGGCGCGGCTGACCGGCCCCATCCGGCGCCGCTCGTCGTGAATCTCTTCGAGATCGCCGATGGACGCGATCTCCGGCGGGAAGAACTTCAGCAGCACCCAGGCCGCCACCGGCAGCAGGATGGCCACCATCGGGATGCCGATCGCCATCCAGTGCAGGAAGGGGACGCGGTCGCCGCCGGCCTGCTCGATCATGACGAGGCCGAGCAGGTTGATGGAGCTGCCGGCCGGCGTGCCGACGCCGCCGATGAGCGCCGCGATGGGGATCCCGATCATCACCGCCCGGCCGAAGCGCGATCCGGGCCGCAGCCCCAGCTTGTCGAGGATGCCGACCGCGATGGCCATGAAGATGGCGGCGGCCGGCACGTCGGAGACCACCATCGAGATGGCGCCGGTGCCGATCATGAAGACGTAGACGGCACGCGTGGCGTCGGTGCCGGCCCGCGCGATCAGCCACAGCGCGAAGCGCCGGGCCAGGCCGGTCTTCACCCAGGCATGGGCGATGGCGAACATGACCAGCACGAAGAAGAAGACGCTGCTCATGAAGTTGGCGGCGGCCGCCCCGAAGATGGCGCCGGGCGTGGGCGGTCGTCCGGTCACCAGCGACGTCAGCCCGAAGAGCGGCTGGAGGGCCAGGGCGAGCAGGGCGGTGACGGCAATCGGCAGCGCCTCGGTGGACCACAGCACCAGGACGCCGGCGAAGAGCGCGGCCAGCCGGTGCGCCTCCGGGGGCAGTCCTTCGGGCGAGGGGAGGATGAGGATGAAGCCGGTCAGCGCCGCCGCGCCGAGGAGGCCGGGGGTGGTGGCGGATGCCGGCCTGGAGGCCGGCGCACCGGGATCCCGCACAGGTGCGCCGGCCGAGGTCATGACTGGTCCTCGATCTCTTTCAGGAGCTCGCGCGCGATGTTGATGGCGGTCAGGGCAGCCGGCGCACCGCAGTAGATCGCCTGCTGGAGCACGATTTCGTTGACGTCATCCGCGGTGAACCCGCCCTCGACGAGCGCCGCCCGCACGTGGATCCGGTACTGGTCCCACTGCCGGAGCGCGATCTGGGTCCCGATCACCAGCACCCGGCGCGTGCGGTGGTCGAGTCCCGGCCGCGTCCAGATCTCGCCCCACGCGTAGCGCGTGATCAGGTCCTGAAGCTCCGAGGTGACGCCCGTCGTGTCGGCGACCGCCCGGTCCACGTAGGCGTCGCCCAGGAGCTGCCGCCGGATGGCCATGCCTGCCGCGTGCCGCTGCTTTTCGTCCATGTGTTGCCTCAGTGTGTCGGAAACTCGATGGCGGCGCTGCCGGATCATGCGTCCTGGTCGCCGACGCGTGTCAGCACCCGGTCGATGTAATCGCGGGTGGCGCCGAGGTAGTTGTCCGGCGACAGCCGCCGGGCGATCTCGGCGCGATCGAGATGCCGGGTGACCAGCGGATCGTCGCCGAGCACGTCGCCGAGGGGGCGTCCTTCGGCCGCCGCGCGCCGGCAGGCGGCCGAGACGCAGGCGTGCGCGTCGTGCTTGCCGATTGATTTGGCCAGCGTCATGGCGATCGACTCGGCCAGCAGGAAGCCGCCGGACGCCTCGGCGTTGGCGCGCATGCGATCCGTGTCGACCTGCAGGCCGTCCAGCGCGTCGGCGGCCGCCCGGGCCCCGCCGGCCACGCAAATCACGAGGTCGGGCAGGGAATCCCACTCGACCTGCCAGCCGCCCAGGCCGCGTTCGTGTTCCTGGACCATCGCGGCGAGCATGGTGGCGACCAGGCCGGGCGCGCGGCCGGCCGCGGCCAGGGCGACCGACGCCGCCACCGGATTCTGTTTCTGCGGCATCGTCGACGATCCGCCGCGTCCCGGCGCCGCCGCTTCGGCCGCTTCGCCGACTTCGGTTTGGGCGAGCAGGGCGATGTCGCGCCCGATCTTGCCAGCCGTGCCGGCCGCGATCCCGAGCGCGGAGGCGAGCTGCGTGAACCGGTCGCGGTGGGCGTGCCAGGGGATGTCGGGCACCGGCAACTCGAGCCAGGCGGCCAACCGATCGGTCACGGCGAGGCCCTGCGACCCGAGGGACGCCAGGGTGCCCGTCGCGCCTCCGAACTGCAGCACGAGCGCGTCGTCGAGGGCGGCTCGCAGGCGTCGCCGCGCCCGGTCGAGCGCGTCGGCCCAGCCCGCCGCCTTGAGGCCGAACGTGATTGGTGTTGCCTGCTGCAGCCAGGTGCGGCCGGCCATCGTGGCGTCGCGGTAACGCTGCGCGTGGGTCGCGGCGGCGCCGACGCCCCGCGCAAGCTGGCCGATCGCGCCCGGCACCGCCGCCCGGAGCTGCAGCACCAGGCCGGTATCCAGGATGTCCTGGCTGGTCGCACCCCAGTGGACGAAGCGCGCCGCCTGCGCGTCGGATTCCGCCACCCGCGCGGTCAGATGCCGCACCACCGGAATGACGGGGTTGCCCGCCTCCGTCGCCTCGGCCGCGAGGCGATCCGGGTCGTACAGCTCCGCGCGGGCCGCCGCCTGAATCGGCGCCACGCAGCTTGCGGGCACGACGCCGACGTCCGCCGCGGCCGCGGCCAGCGCCGCCTCGACGTCCAGCATCGCCTGAAGCTGGGCGCGCCCGGAGAAGCACGCCGCGGCGTCCGCGTCGCCCAGCAGCCGGGCCTGCAAGCGTGCGCCGTCCGTCATGCTGTGCCGTCCGTTACGGTTGGGCCGCCCAAAGATGGTATGGCTATATATAATGGTATATATGAATATAAATGGTAGGTATTACATATATGGGAGTTATTACAGGTGGTGGTATAATGTCCAGCTAGTGGTAGATCGCACGCCACGCGGTCAGACATCGAAGAACACCGTTTCGTTGGGTCCCTGGAGCACGATGGTGTGGGTGTAGCGCCCGTCGTCCCGGTGCGTCGCGATCAGCGTCGGCCGGCGGTCCGGCGCGACCTCGGCCAGGATCGGATCGTCGCGGTTCGCGGGTTCGTCCTGGAAATAGATGCGTGTGACGAGCCGCGTCAGCAGGCCGCGCGCGAAGAGGCCGACCAGCAGATGCGGCGCCTGGGGCCGGTCGTCGGGTCCGAGCACCGATCCCGGCCTGATGGTCTCCAGGGAGAACCCGCCTGCGTCGTCCGTGTGCACGCGACCGAACCCGTCGAACGCGGGGTCGCGCCCGTTGCTGCGCGCGTCGTCCGGATGATTGCAGCAGCCCGCCGCGTTCGCCTGCCAGACCTCGATCAGCGCATCGGGCACCGGCTGGCCGGCGCCGTCGCGGACCGTTCCGTCGATCGCGATGGGCTGGCCCGGGGCGTCGGCGCCCGCGAGCGACAGGCGTCCCTGTTCCGGGACGAGGATCGCGAAGAAGGGGCCGACGGTCTGGAAAGGTGTAAGTGGCAGCATGGCGCCGGCGCTGTGTCTACGGGTTCATGCAGGGCTTTCGCCCCTTCCTTTATTGTGCGTGTCCGTCCTGTCCTTCCAGCGGGGTGGCGTCCCGCCCGCGCAGGACGATGTCGAAGCGGTAGCCGAGCGCCTGTCCCGGCTCCGTCACGTCGAGGTCGAACGCGGCCACCAGCCGCTCGCGGCCGCGCGCGGTGGGGACCGCGTTGACGATGGGGTCGAGGGCCAGCAGGGGGTCGCCGGGGAAGTACATCTGGGTGATGAGCCGCGTCAGGAAGCAGCGCCCGAAGACCGAGAAGTGCACGTGCGCCGGACGCCAGGCGTTGTCGTGGTTTCCCCAGGGATACGCGCCCGGCCGGATCGTCGTGAACCGGAACCGCCCGTCCGCGTCCGTGAGCACCCGGCCGGCGCCGCTGAAATTCGGATCGAGCGGGGCGTCGTGCGTGTCCAGCGCGTGGGCGTAGCGGCCGGCGGCGTTCGCCTGCCAGACCTCGACCAGGGTCTCGGGGACGGGCCGGGCGTCGTCGTCCAGCACGCGGCCGGCAATGACGATGCGCTCGCCGAGCGGCGCGCCAGGGTGCTGCCGGGTCAGGTCGTCGTCGAGCGGTCCGACCGGCCCGTAGCCGTAGACCGGACCGGTAAGCTCGGACAGCGTCTGCGGAATCACCACCAGCGGCTGGGCGGGATGGCGCAGCGCGGTGGACCGGTAGGCCGGCACGTCGTTCGGTGGATGGGAGCCGGCCGGCGGGCGGCGATAGGGGAGAAGCTGGGACGCCACGGCGCGCGATCATCGTAGCGGACTTCGGTCGGACCCGCACGGTGCCCGGATCGGTGCCCGGTTCGTTCTATCGTTAGCGATATGGACGTTTCGGCGTACGGGCGGCGGTTGCTGGGCGACACCGGCACACGGTCGCTGATGAAGGACCTCGGCGCCGCCGCGGAGGCCGGCGACACGCTCATGAATCTGGGCGGAGGCAGTCCCAGCCTGATCCCGGCCGCCGAAGCGCTGTTCCGCCGTCAGATGCAGGCGCTGCTGCAGCGGGAGGGAGCGTTCGAGCGGGCGATCGGCCTGTACGGCGGACCCGACGGCGACCGCGACTTCGCCCGCGCCCTGGCCGGTTTCCTCCGGCACGAGGTCGGCTGGGACATCACCGAGCGCAACATTGCCCTGACCAACGGCAGCCAGTCCGCCTTCCTGCCGCTGTTCAACCTGCTGGCGGGGCCGATGGACGACGGCCGGCCGGCCCGGCGCATCCTGCTACCGCTCGCGCCCGAGTACATCGGCTACGGGGACCTCGGCTTCGCGCCCGGCCTGCTCACGGCGCGCCGCTCGATCATCCACGAGCTCGACGATCAGCTCTTCAAGTACGGCGTGGACCTCGAGGGACTGGACGCGGTGGAGGACGTCGCCGCCGTCTGCCTGTCGCGCCCCACCAACCCGACCGGGAACGTCGTCACCGACGCGGAGGTCGAGCGGCTGGGGGCGCTCGCGCGCGCCCGCGGCGTGCCCCTCATTCTGGATACCGCGTACGGCGCGCCGTTTCCGGGCATCGTCTTCGGCGAGGCGACGCCGGTCTGGGACGAGCACACGGTCGTCTGCATGAGCCTGTCGAAGCTCGGCCTGCCCGGTTTTCGCACCGGCATCGTGATCGCGAACGAGGAGATCATCGACGCGCTGGCTGCCGCGACCGCCGTCTACTGCCTGTCGCCGGGCCGGTTTGGTCCCGTGTTCGCCACCGGGCTGATCGAAAGCGGCGAGTTGCTGCCGCTCGTCCGCGACATCATCCACCCGCACTACGCCGGGCGCGCGACCCGAGCCCTCGACCGGCTCCGCGCCGGGCTACGCGACTATCCCGTGCGGATCCACACGCCGGAGGGAGCCTTCTTCCTGTGGCTCTGGATGCCGGGGCTCCCCATCACCAACGCCGCGCTCTACGAGCGGCTCAAGCAGCGCGACGTCATCGTCGTCTCAGGCCACTATTTCTTTCCGGGGCTGGAGGACGACGACTGGCCGCACAAGCGGGAGTGCATCCGCATCAGCTACGCCGACGACTGGGGACGCACCGAGCGCGGCCTCGACATCATCGCGGACGAGGTGCGGCGGGCCTACGACGGCGCCGGCCGCTCCGGGCTCAGAACATCGCGATCGGGTTGACCGGCGAGCCGGTGCCGTTCGGGATCGGCAGCGGCGCGATGGTGACCATGAACTCCCAGCGGTTGCGCTCCGCCGCGGCGTTGGCCAGCGCCTGGAAGTCCGCCCGGTCCAGCACCTGGATCCCGAGGATCGTCAGCGCGAAGTTGTGCAGCGCGGTCCGCGGCAGGTCCCCTTCCGGCTGCGGCGCGTAGCCCGGCGTTTCCCAGCCCGCCACCGCGACGTCGCGCTCCTTCAGCCACGGAATCACGTTGTTGTCGAGGCCCGCCGCCTCGCGGCCGGTGTCGAACGGTCCGAGGGCGTCCTGGCGGGCCCAGCGCCCCCACCGAATGAGGAACGCGTCGCCGGGGCCCACCCGGACGCCGGCCATCTCTTCCCAGGCCTCCAGGTCCTCGACCGTGATGCGCGTCCCCGGCTCCAGCCACGGCACCCCCTTCAGGCGCGCGATGTCATACAGGACGCCGCGCGTCACGATGCCGTTCTTCATGGTCATGATGGAGTTCTTCAGGGCGCCGTCCTCCATCGTGACCAGCCCGTCGACGTCGTAGCCGTTCCACATCTTGCCGTCGAAGAAGACGTGGGCGAACGCATCGAGGTGGGTGGTGCCGGGGCCGTGGATGCACGGGTACGCGATCTCGTCGCTCGCCCCCGTGCGGGTGGCGCGGACCATGCTCCACTCCATCGGGCACGGCACGTCGGCGCTCTCGTAGTTCTGCGCGTTCGATGACAGGGACACCGTGAAGCCCTCGCTGACCAGCGCCGCCGCGGCGGCGCGCTTGGCCGGCGTGATCAGGTTGAACATGCCCAGCTCGTCGTCCGGACCCCAGCGGCCCCAGTTGGACAGCTCGGTGAGCCAGCGGTCGAACTGCGCCTGGCTCACGAGCGGAGGCTCGGAGGTTTCCTGCGCCGACGCCGGAGGCTGTCCCGCCATCGCAAGCGCAACCGCAACCGCCAGGGCGCCGATGACGACCGCGCCAGTCCACCATGTCTTCATGATTCCCCCCGCTCCTGGCCGCGATGTCATTCCCGTCTCGATGCAGCCTACCACCATCCCGCCAGCGGACTGAGGCTCCCGGGGGACAGCCTCTCGTGGCGTCCGGCTAGAGATCCGACCACCGGTACACGTTGACGCCCTCGCGCCGGAACGAGCGGTCGCCGCCGTAGACGAGCGCCGCTTCCCGGCCACCGGAGAGTTTTCGCCAGAACCGCAGGCCGACGAAGAAGTCGCCGGCAACCGTCTGCCCCGACTTGGCCTCGATGGGCGTCAGGGTCTCGCCGTCGTCGATCACGAAGTCGATCTCGTGACCGGCCGAATCGCGCCAGAAGTAGATGTCGGGTTCTTTCCCCCGATGCAGCCGCGCCTTGAGCAGCTCGGACAGGACGAAGCTCTCGAACACCGCGCCGCGGGCGGCGTGCGTGCGGAGCTCTTCCGGGGATCGAATGCGGAGCAGATGACAGAGCAGGCCGGTGTCGAGAAAGTAGAGCTTCGGCGACTTGATGAGCCGCTTGTTGAAACTGCGGTGATGCGGGCCGAGCAGCACGACAAGAAAGCTGGCTTCGAGGGCGGACAGCCACCGTCGCACCGTTGTATGCGTGACGCCGGCGTCACTCGCGAGGCTGCTGAGGTTGAGAAGCTGACCGTTGCGGCTCGCGCACATGCGCACGAAGAGACGAAAGGTCTCCAGGTCGGCGATGTTGACGCGCTGTCGTACGTCGCGTTCGACGTAGGTCTGTTGGTAGTCGCGCAGCCAGCGTCGGGCGTCGCGCCGCTTGTCATGATGAATCCTGGGGTAGAAGCCGCGAAACAGGGTGTGCATCAGGTCGGCCTCCACGGGACCCCGCCGGCGGGGCGGTCGCCGGCCGAGGGCAGAGACCTCGACGGCGGGGAGAGACGCCAGCTCGGTGAAGGAGAAGGGGAGCAGATGCAGGATGGCCCAGGGCTCGTCGAGCGCTTGGCTGATGGATCGCATCGGCAGGAAGTTCTGGGAGCCGATGAGGACGAACTGCCCGGGACGGGCGTCGCGGTCGACGAGCTCCTGCACGTAGGAGAAAAGGTAGGGCGCGCGGTGGAAGTCGTCGATCACGACGCCGCGGCGGTACTGGTCGAAGAAGCCGTGGGGATCCTCCACGGCGAACGAGTGGACGTCGGGATCATCGAGTGTGACGTAGTCGTGGCGTGGAAGCGCGGCGCGCGCGAGAGTCGTCTTGCCTGACTGGCGCGGGCCGGTCAGGATGACCAACGGTGCCTGGCGGGCGGCGGACAGGATATTGGGTTGGAGGTGTCGCGGGATCATGTGTACATTGAATATCTAAAGTTCAATGTACATAAAGTGCCGAAACGCCCCAAACGGAATACCCAAGGCCGCGCCGCATCCGGGGTCGAGAACGCTGGCGCTAGCCCGGCCCGATTCCGAGCGCGCGACGGATCGTCGAGAAATCGAACGGCGCGCCCGGGGCGCGGCGCTCCTTGTGTTCCATGTCCTTCAGCAGCAGATCGACCTCGGCCCGCCCGGCCGCGGTCTTCGCGCACTCGCGTGGCGTCCTGTTGTTCAGCGCCGGCAGCGGCTGATCGGCCCAGTCCGCGTAGTGGCGCGCCTTGAACTCGGCTACCAGGCGGTCCTGTTCGGGCGAGGGCGGCGCCGGGAGGTGGGGCAGGTTCCCCGCACCTGCGCGGGGCGCGAGCGGATCCGAGTGCTCGCGTGCCCGGTGCCGGATACGAGAACCGCAGGCGCTCTGGATCCGTTCGCGCAGAGCGTCGGCCCGCGCCCGTGAGTTGGTTTCGATCCGAAGCGCGGTGCGACTCATCTCCACCCGGCCGATCACCGTCTGCTGGCTGCCCGGCCGCGCGGGGTCGTCGGGTCGCAGGAACACGTAGACCGTGGTGTCCTCGCCGTCCGGCTCCCGTTGCGCCCCGTCGAGCTTCCTGATGCGCGCATCGACTTCCCGGATGGCATCCGGCGTGACCTCGAAGTGATCCACCGTGAGAAGGAAAGGGTCCCCGTCCAGGTTGCGCAGACGAGGCGGTACCGCGCTCCGCTCGTCGAGGTCACGGACCGCCTTCTCCCAGTACCGGATCAGGTGGCGCCCGAACGCTGCTGGACGGAGACGGTCTACCGGGACGGCCCGCTTGCGGCGCAGCCGGTTGCGCGCCCGCTGGACCACCGCGGCCGTGTCGAACGGGGGCAACGGGCGCGGGTGCACGCCGCAGAGCAGCGAGACGCCGTCATGGTCGACGATGCGGGCCAGCAACGCGTCACGCGGCACCAGCGTCTTCGAGCCGCGAGCTTCGCGGACGGTACGCCGCTCGTCGGACAGCAGGTCGCACAGCGTCACGGTCAGCCCGGGCTCGACGTCCTCCACTTCCCATACCGAGAGCCATGCGGCGCGTTGCGCGTCCAGCCACCGCCGCTCCTCCCGCGAACAGCGGCGTCGATGAGCGTCCAGGTAGGTGTCGACGATCGTCTTCCCGTCCACCTCGAAGCAGTACACCGACCAGGGCATGGCGAGCCCTATCGCATGGTCGGCGTCGACGAAGACGCCCTGGAATGCTTCCCATGTCTCGCCGTACTCTCTCAGGGCGAAACCGGCCAGACGGCGCACCAGTTGTTCGTCCATCGCGTGCGTCGAGGCCGTGGACTGACGGCTGGCGTGCTCCGCCTCGTCCGCCGCGAGATGGCACTTCTTGTACTTGCGTCCGCTGCCGCACGGACACGGCTCGTTGCGGCCGGCCCGCGGCTGGAAGGGCTCCGCCGGCGCCAGCCCGTCGAGCGTGGGTGCCGGGTCCGGCAGGGCGAAGTCCTCGAGGGCGTCGTAGGGTACGGTGAGCAGCACCTCCCGGTCGTCGTCGTCGAAGTACGACTCGCAGGCTGGCGCGGGGGTGTCCGACTTGAACATCGCCGCGTGCTTGGCGAAGAACGCGCTGAGTGACAGCGCGCACGCGGTGGCGATCTGGACGTCCCGCTCGACCAGCGGCCGCGGCAGGGCGTCGGGGTCACGGCGATCGACCACCGGGTAGGCGTCCGCGCTCTCCACCGGCCATCCGTGCTCCATCGCCTCGCGCCGCATCGAAGGCGGTAGCTCGGTGGCTGGTTCGAACGTCAGCCCCAGCCAGCCGGCGTTCAGCGCGATCCGGCCACGCTCGAGCTCGCCCGATTCCGCGGCGTCGAGGAACGCTTCGAAGTCGTCGATCGACGGGAAGATCAGCACGCCGCGACTCTCACCGAGCTGGCCGATGACCGAGAGGCAGGCTCCTTCGATGCCTAGCGCCGGGATGTCCATCCGGATCACCTGCGTGTCGTCGGCGACTGCCCACGGTTTCACCTGAAACAGGCGGCGGCTGGCCGCGAACAGCTTCTCGATCGCCGCGGCCGGTACGTGTCCCCGCGCGAAGTAGCTGGGTTCGTCATCCTCGCCTGGCGGGAGCGTCTCGATCATGTGCTGCAGCAACTCATCGAGCTCGGGTGTCGGAGCAACCGTGACGGGTATCGCACGGCCGACCTCCGCGCGCACCTCGGCGGCGGTGGCGGCGTCAGCGACGCGGATGGCGCTCGGCCGGCGCGGTGAGCCGACCGAGGGTTGAGTCAGGGCGCTGCGTAACGCGCGTGCGACGGCGCCCTCCCTGTCCTCGGGGTTGACGATAGCCTGGCCGACGACGAAGCCCTCCGGCAACTCCATCCAGAGCACCATGTCAGGGCGGTAGGGCTCGTCCCGGTCCTGGATGTAGAACGGCGTTGACAGGCGCCCGCCGACCCACTCGTGAGCGGGCCGCGAGCCCCCCGCGCCGCGCCGCCCGGTCACAGCGGCGGCTCCCGCCACGGCTCGCGGCGCGCCAGCTCGCCGCTGCCGGCGGCGCCCACGACCTCGCCGTTGCGATAGACGACCTCGCCGCGCCGTATCGTGAGCTGCGGCCAGCCGGTCACCTCGCGCCCCGCGTGGATGGAGTAGCCGCTGCCCGACAACATGTCCTCGTTGCGGATCGTGCGCGTCTCGTCGGGATCCCACAGCACGAGGTCGGCGTCGGACCCGACGGCGATGGTCCCCTTGCGCGGATAGAGGCCGAACAGGCGGGCGGCGTTCGATGAGGTGACTTCCACGAAGCGCTCCAGGGAAATGCGCCCCTCGCCGACGCCGTCGCTGTAGAGCATCGGCAGCATCACCTGCAGGTTGCTCATGCCGGCCCGGTGCCGCACGACGTTCTGCGACGGATCGAGCTTCTCCTCGCGCGTGTAGGCGACGTGGTCGGTCGCCACCACGTGGATGGTCCCGCGGGCGATGCCGTCCCAGAGGGCGTCGAGGTCGCTCTGCTCGCGGAGCGGCGGCTGGCCGATGTACAGCCCCGGCGTGTCGCCCTCGAACCGCTCGCGGGTCAGGTGCAGGTAGATGGGGCGGGTCTCGACGTAGACGGGCAGCCCGCGTTGCTGCGCTGCCTCCGCGACGCGCAGGGCGCGCTCTGACGACAGGTGCACGATGTAGATGGGCGCGCCGGTCGCCTCGGCCATCGCCACCGCGCGCTGCGTCGCCGCGACCTCGGCCGCCACCGGCCGGGCGTCGGCGAAGTAGGCGAGCGATCCGCGTCCTTCGGCGAGCATCCGCTCCGCCGTGGTCTGCACGATGGCGGCATCCTCGCAGTGCATCATCATCAGCACGCCGGTCTCTCGCGCGGCGTGCATCGTCGTGACGAAGCCGGACGCGTTGGCGTCGAAGCTCGGCCGCACCATGAAGACCTTGATGGTGGTCTGGCCCGCCGCGGCGAGGGCCGCCAGCGATTCCGGCGTGGCGCTGGCGGGGTCGGAGACGATGGGGTGATAGATGACGTCCGCGATGGCCTGGGCCTGGATGTCCGGCGTAGCCCGCGCCAGCGTCTCGGCCGGCGTCTCGCCGTCGGCGACGCCGCCGAAGTTGGAGATGGTGGTGATGCCGCCGGCGAGCGCCGCGGCGGAGCCGGAGGTGTAGTCGTCCACCCGGGCGCCGTCCAGGTGCACATGGGGGTCGATGCCGCCCGGCAGCACCAGCAGACCGCCGGCGTCGATCTCCTGCGTGTCCGCGTCCCGCGCCGCGAGTCCGGTCCCGATCTCGGCGATCGTCTCGCCCACGATGCGGACGTCGGCCACCCGCAGGCTCCCCTCGGTGAAGACGTTGCCGCCCCGGACGATGATCTCCGGTTCCGTCTGGGCGGTGACCCCGGCGGCGACCACGGCGAGACTGGCGAAGGCGACGAGGCTGCGCAGACAGTTCATGCCGCCCTCCAGTGCATGGTGTTCGCGGAATGGCTCCCGTTGGTCCCCACTCGATCCCGACTCAGTCTAGATTGTTCATTGTGTTGAGGGCGATGGCGGTCGACAGCCCGCCGATGCCCGCGCCGACGATCAGGGCGGTCCGCTTCATCGGTAGGGTGCATTCAGGATGCGGCGTTTCCCATCAGGGAACACCCTCAACCACTCTGCGCGGGAATAGGGCAGGGAGCGTTCCATCGACCGGCGCTGCGTCCCAGATAAGTCCTTCGACGAGCACCCCGTCCATCGAGCGCGCGGGTTCGCCGCGAGCGTGCGCGTGCGCCGGACCACCGAGCAATCCGACGGCCGGCAGCGCGGCGACGACGGCCTGGAGATGGTCGTGGTTGCGCGTTATCGCGCGGGCCGGGAGAGAGTAGACCTCCACGAGACGCCTCGCGAACTCCTCGACAACATCGGCCGGGTTCGTTGAGGAGGGCGACATCGGGTCGATCGAGGAGATCGGCGAAGACCTCGATACTGAATCGAATCCAGCGGAGAAAGGTTGAGGGATAGGCTATTCCGCGCGTCCCGGTCTTGCCCGGTGTCCGGGTCGCATACTCGCGCGCCCGACCGACACCCTTGCGCCCGCTGGGCGCCACAGGATCCCTCCACCCCTGCGGACCGTCGATGGAAACGGCTGCGATGTCATGGGCGCGAGCAAACGCATCGATAGCTCCCGCGACGGCGGATGGCGTGAGATCCGAGGTGGGCCATGTGATCGCTCCCGGCACTGCCTCGGTGAAACGTTGCCGGTCGAAGGCGATCAACGCGGATCCGATGTCATTCCAGCGCCTGCAGGCGAGATCAATGCCGAGTGCGGCAGTCGGTGGCTTCATCACGGGGTGTGCACCAGTCTCGTCGCGAGATCCAGCGCGTCCACCGGCCAGAAGACTTCAGGCCGCGGATGATGTACTCCGGCGCGTCCGGCTTCCGGCCGGCATGTGAGCAACGCGTCGACCCACTGGGCAGGCACGCCGTCCCGGCCGTGGACCGCTCCCAGCAGGGCGCCACAGATGGCGGCATTCGTATCCGTGTCGCCGCCGCGCATCACGGTGTCGACGACGCCATCTTCCATGGTCGGCGCGTGCAGGAGTTGCCACAGCGCGTTGCGGAACGCGATCAGCACCCAGCCCTGCTGATGGTGGTACTCGGCCGGGGGCGATTGCGCGGCGCCCGTGATGGCGTCCGTCAGGGCAGGTTCGACGGTCATGTCGCCAGCACGTTCGGTAATCGCGCGGTAGACGTCCTCGGCGCCGCAGCCGGATCGGATCGCGAACGAGATCGTGGCCGCGAACAACGCGCTGGCTTGTCGGCACACCGGGTGCGGGTGCGTAATCGCGGCATCCTGCCGGGCCCATTCCATGACCTGGGCCGGCTCGTGGTGCGTCCCGAAGATCCCGAGGGGGCTGATCCGCATCAGGGCGCCGTTGGCCTGACTCTCGGGATTGGGTCGCCCCGACAGCCCGGCAGCACAGGTGGCGCCGCAGTCATACGGGCCGGACTCGAACCACCAGACGTACGCTTTACGGACCGCGTCCTGATCGTACCGGCCTTGCTCGACGAGGGTTCGCGCCAGCATCAGGGCCATCTCGGAGTCGTCCGTCGGCTGACCGGCCAGCGTGTCCCAGGTGCCGCCGCCGGCCAGTTCCCGGACTCCCGTCGGATGACTGGCGCGAATCGCTTCCGCCGTCTGGAACTCGACGAGGCTGCCCAGCGCGTCACCGGCGAGCTGGCCGAGCAGGCACCCCTGGGCCCGACTGACGATCCCGTCGTTGCCGGATCCGGTCAACGAGCGTCCGGCTCCAAGAGCTCGATCCCCAGGGTCTTGCCCTTGTCGACGGCGGGAACGCCTTTCTCCATCCACACCGGCTCGGGCGCGCCCTGGAGGTGGTGGTCGAAGAACTGCTGCATGCGGATGGCCCAATCCTTGCGGTTGGCGTCGCGGCCCAGGCCGTGGCCCTCGCCGTTGTAATTGAGCAACCACACCGGCTGCTGCAGGCGGCGGAGGGCGACGAACAGCTCGATGCCCTGGTACCACGGCACGGCGCCGTCGTCGTCGTTGTGCATCATCAGGACCGGCGTGCGGATCTTGTCGGCGTAGAAGAGCGGCGAGTTGTGCAGGTAGGTGTCGGTTGCCTCCCAGAGCGAGCCGCCGATGCGGCTCTGCGTCTGCTCGTACTGGAACATCCGGCTCATGCCGGTCTGCCAGCGGATGCCGCCGTAGGCGCTGGTCATGTTGGCGACCGGCGCGCCTGCCTCGGCCGCCGCGAACAGGTTGGTCTTCGTGAGCATGTAGGCGATCTGGTAGCCGCCCCAGGAATGGCCCTGGACGCCGATGCGGTCGCGCGCCACGAAGCCCTGGTCGATCAGGCTGAGCACTCCCGGCACGACCGCGTCGAGGGCGCTCTCGCCCGGGTAGCCGAGCTCGTAGGGGATGTCGGGAATGAAGACGACGTAGCCGCGGCTGACGTAGAAGGGAACGGAGACGGACGAGCCGCCGGGCCGGGGCGTCCGCCAGGTGTAGACGCCGTCCGACATCCGCTCGTAGAAGTAGACGAGCAGGGGATGCTCCGTCGCGGGATCGAAGCCGTCGGGCGTGAACAGCATGCCCTGCAGCTCGACGCCGTCGTTCGAGGTCCACTCGACGATGTCCGCCGAGCCCCACCGGTAGTCGGCTTGCTGCGGGTTGGCGTCCGACATCCGCTGCATGTCGTCAATCGCCCCGTCGGTCACCCAGAGGTCCGGGAACTCCCGGAAGTCCTCGCGAGTGACGAGCCAGCGGTCCGCCCTCTTCGCCTTGCCGCGCAGGCGGAAGCTCTTGTCCGCCATGACGATCTGTGCCGGCGCTGCCTCCTGGTCGGTGCGGCCGCGGTAGAAGCCGCCCTGCTTCTTCGTGTCGTGGAAGGCCTGCCACAGGGCCTCCCCCTCCGGGATGTGATCCAGTTCGGGGTCGGTCCGCGCGTAGCGGAACCGGATTTCCGCTGTTCGGCCCGCGCCGCCGGTGAGGTTGACGGTGCGTCCGGTCTCCGGCTCGTAGCGCCACACGTCGTAGCGGTCATAGAAAAGGAAGGCGCCGTCGTCCTCGGTCCAGCCGGCCGAGCCGTAGGGAGGCGGATTGTGCGGGCGGTCGTCCAGCTCGTCCCAGACGGGGTGCGGGACCGCCGCGCTGGCGGTCAGCGGCTCGCCGCCGCCGCCGTCCAGGCGCGCCACCTTCCAGTGTCGTTCGGCGTCGTCCCACCACGCCGCGTGCGTCCCGGCGGGGGAGATGGCGGCGCGGCCGAAGCGGCCCACCTTCTCGGCGATCCGCCGCGGCTGCCCGCTGGCCAGATCGACGGCGTAGAGGTCGTCGTAGCGGCCGTCCCACGAGAGGAGCTGCCGGTAGGGCATGTCCGTGACGCCGAGGGCGTGCCCCGCGTCACTCTCCGCGGCGAACCGCACGTCGGGGACGTCCATCGTGCCTAGCTGCACCACCGCGGCGCCGTCCAGGTGGACCGCCGCCGCGTAGGTGCGCTTCCGTTCGTCCTCGGCCTGCACGAGCTGCATCGGTTGCAGGTAGGCGTCCTTCCAGTTCCAGACGTCCAGGCTGACCTTGTCTTCGTCCAGCGTGTCGTCCTCCGTTTCCCGCTCCGGACGGGGCGCGGTCCCGAAGAGGAGCAGGCCGCCGCCCTCCGAAAAGCGGACGTCGCCATGCTCGCTGACCCACCAGTTGTCAGGCACGCCGGCGGTGCCGGAATCGGCGAGGAGCGCGGCCTGCCAGACCGGCGCGCCAGCGCGGTAGAGGGTGAATTCAGGCTGATCGGCGTCGAAGTCGTCGCGATTCGTCAGGAAGGCGACCTGGGCGCCGTCCTTCGACAGGGCGAGTTGTTCGTAGCGCCCTTCGCCCTCCAGAACCGCGCGCTGAGTCACGTCGTCCAGCGGCACGACGTAGGCGCCGTCGCCCGACCCGTCCTCCGTGGAGGTGGTGAAGGCGAAGACGGCGGCCTCCTCGGCGAACCCGTAGTCCGCGACCATCTCGTAGCGTGTCTCGTCGCCGGTCGCCAGGTTCAGCAGGACCAGCGGGGAGCCGTCCTCTTTCTCGTCGTCGGGATCGTTCTCCCTGCGGGAGGCCTCCTCGCCGGAGCCCTCCGCGCCGGCTTCGCTCTCGGGCGACTCCTCGGCGCCGTCCGACTCCGCGGAGTCGGACGCGTCATCCTCCGCGACCGACACGTACGCCACCCAGCTTCCCTCGCCCGCAACCTCGTAGCTCTCTACCGGACCGAGGTCGCGGACGCCCGTGAGCTGGGCTTCCGCGCCCGCAAGCACCGCGGCGATGTCCGCCACCGCGAGCGCGTCCTTCGGCAGCTCGTCGCCCTCCTTGCCTTCCCGCTTGAGCGCGTCGACCTCCGACTCCGGCGGCGGGACCGCGTATACAAGGTAGCGGGAGTCCGACGTGAAGGCGGGGTTCGTGCCCCGCACCGTGAGCGCCGGCCCGTCCCCGGTCGCCGCCTTCAGCGTGAGCGCCGGGTCGCCCTCCATGGGGGTGAGGACGAAGGCCAGCCAGTTGCCGTCGGGCGAGAGCGCCGGGTCGTCGATCGTTTTCCACTGGAGCACGTCCACGTGGTCGAGCGCCCGCTGCTGCGCGGCGGCAGGCAGGGCGGTTCCGAGCAGCAGAATCACCGTGGCGGCGGAAGCAACGGCGGTGCATGCGCGTGGATGTCTCATCGCTTCGTCTCCAGGTGGCGCCGAGAGGATTCCCGCTTGGTCCTGGCCCAGTCTAGATTGTTGGTTATCCTGACGGTCAGTGTTCGCGAAGCCAAACCTGAGTGGCGGACCCGTTCCCGGCGTCGGGGGGCTGACTACGCTGGCGCTGGTGTTCGGTCGCGCATCAGACTCCCGGGCCGGACTTCAGCCACCGCCGGACCACGCGGTTCCACCACATGAACCCACCGGTGACGAACAGGGCGGGCGGCACGAGGCCGACGAGCGCCCAGATCGCCTTGGTGGTTTCGCCGCATAGCGACCCGCAGCCCGGAATGCCCCGGCGGCCGAGCCGGCCGAAGTGCAGGTAGGCGAGCCAGTACATCACCCGGTCGCCGACGCGCTCTACCGGGTCCGTCGGGTCGAACGGCTCCAGGTAGTCGACGACCGCGGCAAACAGGGCCGGGAACGACAGGTAGAGCCCCGTGATGGCCCACAGGAACAGGAACGGCCAGCACCAGAAGCCGAACGCGCTGTGGAGGCTCCAGTTGAACAGCCTCCAGTCCGCCCGCCGGTCGATGGTCAGGCTGCGCCGCCAGCGCAGGATGCCGGGCCACCAGATGACGGCGCCGGTCACCGACAGCAGCAGGAGGAAGAACGCGCCGATGCCGTTGACCCGCCGGCCGGTCTGGCCGGCCAGGAGGTTGTCGTGCAGGTCCAGCATCCAGGCGGATATGCGGTACCCCAGCGGCAGCGGGTCTCCCAGGTCCTCGCCGGTGAACGGGTCGAAGAGCCGCCGGATCCGGTCGCCGTCGCGCGTCAGGGTGATCTCGACCGCGTGGTTTGGGGTGGCGCCCGGTCGCAGTTCCTGCACGTCGTAGCCGGGATAGGCTTGCCGGGCGACGCGCTCCAGGGCGTCCTCGCCCAGTGAGGCCGACGTGCCCGCGCTCTCCGCGATGACGGGCTGAGGCGAGAAGGTGCGGTACAGCTCGTTCCGATAGACCAGCACGCTCCCGGTCACGCAGATCACGAACACGTAGGCGCCCAGACCGATGCCGGTCCACAGGTGAACCTGGAAGATGGCCTTGCGCAGCCACACGCTCTGCGGCGCCTGCACCCACCGTAACCACGTGTTCCCCATAGAGCCTTGACCGCCTGCCTGCCAGGATCCGGCGCGTGCCGCGTGCCGGCATCCGTCTAGTGAGCCCGCGTGGGCTCAGGTCGTCGACCAGGTTGTCGCGGATCCGCTTGATTGGTGGGCCGCGCTGGGATCGAACCAGCGACACCCTGATTAAAAGTCAGGTGCTCTACCACTGAGCTAGCGGCCCGAACCGTTCATTTGCACTACTTTAGGCGCTACGCTCGCCTCCATGCCAGCCAACCCTGCCCAGCCACAACCCGCCGGGAGCCGCCGGCGGCGCCGGACCTGGCGGCGGGGAACTGCCGGAAGAGTCCCTGGGAAACCGCCCCACACATCTTGACAGCCGCGGCAACAAGTGGTCCAATCACCCACAAGAACGCGAGGAGATCGTTCCAAGCCAGCAATGACGGCTTGATGACAACTGACATCCTGTACCGGTCACGCCCGTGGCCTTGCGTGTATACTGACGGGATTGCAGCCGCGGCGCCAGTTGGCGTTGCGGTTGAGGGAAAACAAGGAGGCACGTCTTGAGTAACTTCGCCCGTTCGCCTTGGGTCGTGGTCGTCGGTTTCTTCTTCCTGCTTGCGCCAACCTCTGCGTTCGCGCAAGGCATTTCCGGTGAGGTAACGGACAACACCGGCGGCATTCTGCCGGGCGTGACCGTCACTGCAGCGAGCCCAGCACTGATCGAGGGCGAGCGGATCGCCATCACCGACAGTCAGGGCCTCTACGCGATCGTCGCCCTGCAGCCGGGCCTCTACTCGGTGACGTTCACCCTTCCGGGGTTTAACACCATCATTCGGGAGGGAGTCGAGCTGTCCACCGGGGTCACCGCGAACATCGACTCGGCGATGTCGGTTGGCGGCATCGAGGAGACGATTACCGTCACGGGCGCCACGCCAGTGGTCGACGTGCAGAACGTGCGGCGGCAGACGGCGGTCACCGACGAAGTGCTCTCCACGCTGCCGATGAGCACGAAGCACGTGAACAACCTCGTCACCTTGACGCCGGGGTTCACGGGCCTGGCCGACGTGGGCGGCCGGTACAGCTCGCAGGTGGGCGGCTCGTTCCACGGAAAGCGGGGCACCAAGGTGGCGTTCGATGGCATGGGCGTCGAGAACACCTCGGGGAACAGCAGCTACCAGATCAACGCGGCTGCGGTCGAGGAGATGGTGCTCCAGACGAGCGGCATCGGGGCGGACACGAACGCCGACGGGCCGGTCGTGAACATCGTTCCGAAGGAGGGGAGCAACCAGTTCAGCGGGATCCTCGCGGGCTTCTACAGCGGCGCCGGCATGGAGAGCGAGAACCTGACCACCGACCTCCAGGCACGCGGCGTGACGACGTCGAACTCGACGTTGAAGCTGTGGGACCAGTCGCTGAGCCTGGGCGGCCCGTTCTTGCGGGACCGGGTCTGGTACTTCGTGGCCGGGCGGAGCTGGGGCTTCTCGCGGAGGCACGACGGCGTCTTCTGGAACCAGAACACCGCCCCGGGTGCGCCGGCGACGGGGCTGGACCCGTTTCTGACGCCGCCCGGAGCCGACCGCAAGGTCGTGCAGTTCACCCCGTGGATGGACCGGCCGGACGACCGCTTCAGCGGCCGGCTCGAGTGGTACGACTCGTACCTGAGCCGGATCACCATTCAGGCGTCGCAGAACCAGAAGTTCAACTTCACCTATGACGAGCAGCGCGCCTGCAACTGCGGCTCGACCAACTCGGTCAACATGCAGGAGGCCAGCCCCGGGTATCGGTTCGACCCGAACCGGCTGATTCAGTTCTCGTGGACGTCGACGCAGACCAGCCGACTGCTGCTCGAAGCCGGATATACGGTGGCAATCTCGCAGTGGAATCAGTATTTCATGCCGGGTGTGACGCCGGACATGATGCGGGTCGTCGATCAGGGGCTGGGCATCAGATACGGCTCCGGGTCGGTGTATCGCGGTGACCCGAACAACACGGACCGGTACTCGACCCGCGCGTCGGTCGCCTATGTCACCGGGTCGCACAACTTCAAGGCCGGGTTCCTCCATGAGCACCTGACGCGGGACAACTTCTTCTTCCGGCCCATGAACACCGCGTATCGGTTCCGGAACGGCGTGCCTAACCGCATCACACAGTACGTGACGCCGTCGCTCGAGAAGAACCGCGTCAACGAGATAGGGATCTACGCCCAGGATCAGTGGACGATCGATCGGTTGACGCTGAACCTCGGAGCGCGCTTCGACCTCATGAACGGCTTCGTGCCGGCCCAGGAGTTCCCGGGGGCCCCCAATCCGGGGACCTGGCCGGGCGCGACGTTCAGCAATGACTGGATCGCGCCGCATAGCTTTGATCCCCGGAGCAACGTGCCGGCGTGGAAGGAGTTCAGCCCGCGCGTCGGGGCCGCCTACGACCTGTTCGGGGACGGGCAAACGGCGGTCAAGTTCTCCTTGGGCCGCTACGTCGGGAAGTCGAGCACGAACATGACGGCGGCAAACAACCCGATCAATACGTCGATTCTGTCCGCGAACCGGTCCTGGAACGACGCCAACGGGAACTACCTCCCGGACTGCGAACTGGGCGACTTCACGAAGAACGGGGAATGCGGCGCGATCGGCAACAGCAACTTCGGCCAACAGAACCCGAATGCCGTGCGGTGGGACCCCGACGTCCTGAGTGGCTGGGGCAAGCGGGACTACAACTGGGACATGTCGGCGGAGGTGCAGCAGGAAATCCTTCAGGGTCTCTCGATGAGCGTCGGGTACTACTACAACACCGGCGGGTACTTCTCGAGCGGGTCGGGCTACGGCAACCTCGGAGCGAGCAAGGTCCGGCTGACGGACAACGTTCTGGTGACGGAGAACGACTACACCGAGTACTGCATCACGGCGCCCACCCACACGGGACTTCCGAACGGCGGGGGCAATGAGATCTGCGGTCTCTTTGACATCAACCCGGACAAGTTCGGGAAGGTCGAGAGCCTGATCACGGGCGTGCACCACTTTGGCGAGTTGGGGCTGTCACACCACTTCCTTCAGATGAGCCTCGACGGGCGGTTCGCCAACGGCATCACGATTGGTGGCGGCGTGGACACGGGGCGCTCGGTCCAGGATCAGTGCTTCGTGATCGACTCGCCGCAGCAGTTGTTGCACTGCCGCGAGGTCAAGCCGTGGACGTCTCAGACGCAGTTCAAGTTCTTCGGGTCGGTGCCGCTGCCGGGTGACATGTTGATCAGCGGGACGTACCAGGATCTGTCGGGACCGCCGATCAACGCCAATTACGCGGCGACGAACGCCGAGATTATGGGGTCGCTCGGGCGGCCACTGTCGGGCGGTGCGAGGACGGCGACGGTGCCGTTGGTCGCGCCGCAGACGTTGTTCGAAGGGCGGATTCGGCGGCTGGACCTCCGGGTCAGCAAGATCCTCTATACCGGCCGCTTCCGCTTCCAGATCAACTTGGACGCCTACAACGCACTCAACACCAGTACGGTGCTGCGGGTGCAGGACGCGTTCGGAGCGCGGTGGCAGCAGCCCACGCAGATCATGGATCCGCGGCTGGTGCAGATCGGCGGCCAGATCGACTTCTAGGCGTTCTGGCGTTCGCATCGTGGCCCGGGCGGTCCGTGTTCACACGGCCGCCCGGGCGTCTTTTCTTCCAGAGCCCGACCTTCCCGCATTTGACATCCGCGCGGGGAAGTAGTCCAATCAGCAAGTTGCGGCGCCAGGTGGCGTTCCGGCAAAAGGAGGCCTTGTGAATAACTTCTCCCGTTCGCCTTGGGTATTCGCCGTCGGCGGTTTCTTCCTGCTTGCGCCAACCTCTGCGTTCGCGCAAGGCATTTCCGGTGAGGTAACGGACAACACCGGCGGCATTCTGCCGGGCGTGACCGTCACTGCAGCGAGCCCAGCACTGATCGAGGGCGAGCGGATCGCCATCACCGACAGTCAGGGCCTCTACGCGATCGTCGCCCTGGAGCCGGGCCTCTACTCGGTGACGTTCACCCTTCCGGGGTTTAACACCATCATTCGGGAGGGGATCGAGCTGACGACCGGGTTCACCGCCAACATCGACTCGGCGATGGGGGTGGGCGGCATCGAGGAGACGATCACGGTGACCGGGGCCGCCCCGGTGGTCGACGTGCAGAACGTCCGGCGGCAGACGGCGGTCACCGCCGAGGTGCTGTCGACGCTTCCGCTGAGCACGAAGCACGTCAACAATCTCGTCACCCTCACGCCGGGGTTCACGGGTCTGGCCGATGTCGGCGGCCGCTACTCGTCCCAGGTGGGCGGCGAGTACCACGGCAAGGCCGGCACCAAGGTCGCGATGGACGGCATGGGCGTCGAGAACAGCTTCGGCAACAGCAGCTACCAGATCAATGCGGCGGCGGTTTCGGAGATGGTGCTGCAGACGACCGGCATCTCGGCCGACACGAACGCCGACGGCGCGGTCGTCAACGTGATTCCGAAGGAAGGCGGGAACACCTTCAGCGGGATCCTGGCCGGTTTCTACGCCGGCGACGCCATGGAGAGCCAGAACCTGACGCAGGAGCTGAAGGACGCCGGTCTCACGACGTCGAACTCGACGTTGAAGCTGTGGGATCAGTCGCTGAGCCTCGGCGGACCGGTCGCGCGCGACCGGCTGTGGTTCTTTATCGCCGGGCGGAGTTGGGGCTTCTCGCGGGCGCACGCCGGCGTCTACTGGAACCAGAACACCTTCCCGGGCGCTCCGCCCACCGGCGAGCCGAGGTACCTCACGCCTCCGGGAGCGGATCGCAAGGTGGTGAACTTCACCCCGTACGAGTCGATGCCGCCCAACCGCTACAGCGGCCGGCTGGAGTGGTACGACTCGTACCTGAGCCGGCTCACCTGGCAGGCGGCGACCAACCACAAGTTCAACATCACCTACGACGAGCAACGCGCCTGCAACTGCGGCTCCACCAACGCCAACAGGATGCAGGAGTCGGCGCCGGGCTATCGCTTCGACCCGAACCGGCTGATGCAGTTCACGTGGACGTCGACGCAGACGAGCCGCCTGCTACTGGAAGCCGGCGGGACGATCGCGATCTCGCAGTGGAACACCTTCCTGATGCCGGGCGTCGAAGCGGATGAAGTACTGATTCAGGATTCAGGGCTGGGGATCACCTACGGTAACTACGGCTGGCTGCGGGGCGACCCCAACGAAACCAATCGCTTCAGCCAGCGCTTCTCGGTGTCGTACGTCACCGGTTCGCACAACTTCAAGACCGGCGTCCAGACGGAGCAGTTGATGGACAACGTCTACCTCCTCAACGCCGGCAACAACGTGCATTACCGGTTGCAGAACGGGGTGCCTAACCGCATCACGATGTGGTCGACCCCGTACCTGCAGCGGGATCGGGCCCAGGATCTGGGGATTTACGCCCAGGATCAATGGACCATCGACCGGTGGACCATCAACATGGGCGTGCGGTTCGACCGCCTCTACGGCTTCAGCCCCGAGCAGGTGCAGCCATCCCTACCGAACGACGTAAATCCCTGGGGGGACTTTCCGAAGGAGAACCCGTGGCTGGGCACGCGGGAGTTCGATCGGCGGGAAGGCACGCCGAACTGGAAGGACATCAATCCGCGCGTAGGGGTTGCCTACGACCTGTTCGGTAACGGCAGAACCGCCCTCAAGGGCTCCCTGGGCCGCTACGTGGCGAAGATCGGCACCGAGATCACCAACGCCAACAACCCCATCGTGCGGTCGGTGAACAGCACGAACCGGTTCTGGGGCGACGCCAACGGGAACTTCATCCCGGACTGCGACCTGGCGAACTTCGCGGCGAACGGGGAATGCGACAAGATCAACAACAACAACTTCGGCAAGTTGAATCCCAACGCCATCCAGTGGAATCCGGACGTGCTGAACGGATTGCGCGACAGCAACTGGGATATGTCGGCGGAGCTGCAGCAGGAGCTGGCCGATGGCATCTCGATGACCGTCGGGTACTACTTCAACAACGGCGGGTACAACCAGCAGAGCGACAGCAAGAATCGCCGGACCGACAATCTTGCCGTCACCCCCGACGACTACACCGAGTACTGCATCATGGCGCCCACCAACGCGGGACTTCCGGGCGGCGGGGGCAATGAGATCTGCGGGCTGTACGACCTCAACCCGGACAAGTTCGGCCAGGTGGACAACCTCTTCACCCGGACCGATGCATACGGGTCGGACATCCGTCGGAATCACTTCTTCAATGTGACGTTCGACGGCCGGCTCGCCAACGGCATCCAGTTCGGCGGCGGGGTCGACACCGGGAGGTCGATCGACGATCAGTGCTTCATCGTCGACTCGCCGCAGGACATGCTGTACTGCCGGATCGTGACGCCGTTCGGCGCCCAGACGCAGGTCAAGGCGTTCGGGTCCCTCCCGCTGCCCGGCGACGTGTTCATCAGCGCGACCTACCAGAACCTCTCCGGGCCGGACTACCAGGCCAACCTTACGGTCGGGAGCGGCGCCACCTTCGGTCTCGGACGGTCCCTGTCCGCGCGCAGGGCGACGGTGCCGCTGGTGGCTGAGCAGACGTTGTTCGCGGATCGGATCTCCCGGCTCGACTTCCGGGTGAGCAAGATCATCAACTACGGGCGGTTCCGATTCCAGATCAACCTGGATGCGTACAACCTGATGAACACCAGTGACGTTCGTTCGACCAACAGCACGTACGGCGGGCGTTGGGGAGCCCCGAACTCCATCATCGACCCGCGGCTGGTGCAGATCGGCGGCCAGATCGACTTCTAGGCGTTCTGGCGTTCGCGTTCGCATCGTGGCCCGGGCGGCCGTGTTTCACACGGCCGCCCGGGCCTTTTTTCTTCCAGAGCCCGACCTTCCGGCATTGACATCGGCGCGGGGAAGTAGTCCAATCAGCACGTTGCGGCGCCAGTGGCGTTGCGGCAAAAGGAGGCCTTGTGAATAACTTCTCCCGTTCGCCTTGGGCATTCGCCGTCGGCGGTTTCTTCCTGCTTGCGCCAACCTCTGCGTTCGCGCAAGGCATTTCCGGCGAGGTAACGGACAACACCGGCGGCGTTCTGCCGGGCGTGACCGTCACTGCAGCGAGCCCGGCACTGATCGAGGGCGAGCGGATCGCCATCACCGACAGTCAGGGCCTCTACGCGATCGTCGCCCTGCAGCCGGGCCTCTACTCGGTGACGTTCACCCTTCCGGGGTTTAACACCATCATTCGGGAGGGGATCGAGCTGACGACCGGGTTCACCGCCAACATCGACTCGGCGATGGGGGTGGGCGGCATCGAGGAGACGATCACGGTGACCGGGGCCGCCCCGGTGGTCGACGTGCAGAACGTCCGGCGGCAGACGGCGGTCACCGCCGAGGTGATGTCGACGCTTCCGATGAGCACCAAGCACGTCAACAATCTCGTCACCCTCACGCCGGGGTTCACCGGTCTGGCCGATGTCGGCGGCCGCTACTCGTCCCAGGTGGGTGGCGAGTACCACGGCAAGAACGGCACCAAGGTCGCGATGGACGGCATGGGCGTCGAGAACAGCTTCGGCAACAGCAGCTACCAGATCAATGCGGCGGCGGTTTCGGAGATGGTGCTGCAGACGACCGGCATCTCCGCAGACACGAACGCCGACGGCGCGGTCGTCAACGTGATTCCGAAGGAAGGCGGGAACACCTTCAGCGGGATCCTGGCCGGTTTCTACGCCGGCGACGCCATGGAGGGCCAGAACCTGACGCCGGAGTTGATGGACGCCGGTCTCACGACGTCGAACAAGACGCTGAAGCTGTGGGATCAGTCGCTGAGCCTCGGCGGACCGGTCGCGCGCGACCGGCTGTGGTTCTTCATCGCCGGGCGGAGCTGGGGCTTCTCGCGGAAGCACGCCGGCGTCTACTGGAATCAGGGCACCGCCCCGGGGGCACCGCCCACCGGGCAGCCGCGGTATCTCACGCCTCCGGGAGCGGAGAGCAAGATCGTGAACTTCGTTCGGTGGGAGGACCGGCCGGACGACCGGTTCAGCGGCCGGCTGGAGTGGTACGACTCGTACCTGAGCCGGCTCACCTGGCAGGCGGCGACCAACCACAAGTTCAACCTCACCTACGACGAGCAGCGCGCCTGCAACTGCGGCTCCACCAACGCCGCCAGGATGCAGGAGTCGTCGCCCGGCTATCGCTTCGACCCGAACCGGCTGATTCAGTTCACGTGGACGTCGACGCAGACGAGCCGCCTGCTGCTGGAGGCCGGTGGGACGATGGCCATCTCGCAGTGGAACTCCTACCTGATGCCGGGCGTCGAAGCGGATGAATCAATAATTGACGATGGAACGCTGGGGGTGCGCTACGGCAACTACACCGGGCTGCGGGGCGACCCCAACGAAACCAATCGCTTCAGCCAGCGCTTCTCGGTGTCGTACGTCACCGGTTCGCACAACTTCAAGACCGGCGTCCAGACGGAGCAGTTGAGAGATAACGTCTACCTCCTCACCCCCGGCAACAACCTGCGGTTCCGGTTGCGCAACGGGGTGCCTGACCGCATCACGATGTACGCGAGACCGTACCTCCAGCGGGATCGGGCCCATGATCTGGGAATTTACGCTCAGGATCAATGGACCATCAACCGGTGGACCATCAACATGGGCGTGCGGTTCGACCGCCTCTATGGCTACAGCCCCGCGCAGGTGCAGCCGGACGAACCGAACGCCGTAAATCCCTGGGGAGACTTTCCGAAGGTGAACCCGTGGCTGCCCGAGCGGTCGTTCGATCGGCGGGAAGGCACGCCGAACTGGAAGGACATCAATCCGCGCATAGGGATTGCCTACGACCTGTTCGGTAACGGCAGAACCGCCCTCAAGGGCTCCCTGGGCCGCTACGTGGCGAAGATCGGCACCGAGATCACCAACGCCAACAACCCCATCGTGCGGTCGATTAACAGCACGAACCGGTCCTGGGACGACGACAACGGGAACTTCATCCCGGACTGCGACCTGGGGAACTTCGCGGCGAACGGGGAATGCGACAGGATCAGCAACAACAACTTCGGCAAGTTGAATCCCAACGCCATCCAGTGGGATCCGGACGTGCTGAACGGATTGCGCGACAGCAACTGGGATATGTCGGCGGAGCTGCAGCAGGAGCTGGCCGATGGCATCTCGGTGACCGTCGGGTACTACTTCAACAACGGCGGGTACAACCAGCAGAGAGACAGCAAGAATCGCCGGACCGACAATCTTGCCGTCACCCCCGACGACTACACCGAGTACTGCATCATGGCGCCCACCAACGCGGCACTTCCGGGCGGCGGGGGCAATGAGATCTGCGGGTTGTACAACCTCAACCCGGACAAGTTCGGCCAGAGGGACGACCTCTTCACCCGGACCGATAAGTTCGGGGTGGACAGCCGTCAGAATCACTTCTTCAATGTGACGTTCGACGGCCGGCTCGCCAACGGCATCCAGTTCGGCGGCGGGTTCGACACCGGGAGGTCGATCGACGATCAGTGCTTCATCGTCGACTCGCCGCAGGACATGCTGCACTGCCGGGTCGCGACGCCGTTCAGCGCCCAGACGCAGGTCAAGGCGTTCGGGTCCATTCCGCTGCCCGGCGACGTGTTCATCAGCGCGACCTACCAGAACCTCTCCGGGCCGGACTACCAGGCCAACCTTATAGTCGGGAGCGGCGCCACCTTCGGTCTCGGACGGCCCCTGACCGGGCGCAGGGCGACGGTCCCGCTGGTGGCTGAGCAGATGTTGTTCGCGGATCGGATCTCCCGGCTCGACTTCCGGGTGAGCAAGATCATCAACTACGGGCGCTTCCGGTTCCAGATCAACCTGGATGCGTACAACCTGATGAACACCAGTGACATTCGTTCGACCAACAGCACGTACGGCCCGCGGTGGGGACGCCCGAACTCCATCATCGACCCGCGGCTGGTGCAGATCGGCGGCCAGATCGACTTCTAGGCGTTCGCATCGTGTCCCGGGCGGTCCGTGTTCGCACGGCCGCCCGGGACTCCTTCCCGTGAAGTCCGCGCTCCCTTCCGCTTTACTGGCCGCGGTGCTGGGTGTGTGCTGTGGCGGGTCTCCCGCCGACACCAGGGCGCCGTCCGACGCCTCCCCGGCATCGGACGCCGGTGAGGCAGCCGGCGCGGACGAGGCCACCGAGAGTGACTGGCTCACGGAACGCGCCGCGGCCGCGGGTCTCGACTTCACCCACTTCAACGGCATGTCCGGCCGCTATTATTTCCCGGAGATGATTCCGGGCGGGGCCGGTCTGCTCGACTACGACAACGACGGCGACGTGGACGTCTACCTGGTGCAGGGGCGCCCGCTTGGCGAAGACTCCCGCGGGGACGGCACGGCCGCTGCCGCGGGCGCCACCTTCCGGCCGGGCGGCCGGCTCTTTCGCAACGACCTGCGCGTGGAAGCCGACGGGACGCGCTCGGTGCGGTTCACCGACGTGACGGAGGCGAGCGGAATCGACGCTCCCGGATACGGCATGGGGGTGACCGCCGGCGACGTCACAAACGACGGGTGCACGGACCTGTACCTGACGAACCTGGGCCCGAATCAACTGTTCCGCAACAAGTGCGACGGGACCTTCACGAACGTGTCGGATTCGAGCGGCGCCGAGGGTGGCGGATGGAGCGTGTCGGCGTCCTTCGTCGACTACGACCGCGACGGCTGGCTGGATCTCTACGTCGGCAACTACGTGCAGTACAGCGTCGAGACGGACCGTCCCTGCACCAACCTCGCGGGCCGGCGGGACTACTGCACGCCGGAGGTGTATGCGGCGCAGGCCGACCGGCTCTATCGCAACCTGGGGGACGGCCGGTTCGCCGACGAGACAGCCGCCGCGCTTCCCGGGGCGGCGTTCGGGCCTGCCCTCGGGGTGTCGTCCGCCGACTTCGACGGTGACGGATGGATCGACATCTACGTGGCTAACGACGTGCACGCGAACCTGCTCTGGTTGAATCAGGGTGACGGCACGTTCCGCGAGGGCGGCCTGTTGTCCGGCGTGGCGCTGAGCGGAGACGGCGCGACGGAGGCGAGCATGGGCGTGGACGCCGGCGACTTCGACAACGACGGCGACTTCGATCTCTTCATGACTCACCTGCCGAACGAGGGGAACAACCTGTACGAGAACGGCGGCGCGGGGTTGTTCGAGGACGCGAGCATCCGAACCGGTCTGGGGCCGCCGAGCCACGGACACACCGGCTTCGGTGCGGCCTGGTTCGATGTCGACAACGACGGCTGGCTGGATCTGCTGGCGGTCAACGGCGCGATCGAGGCAATCGGGGGGCGCGGCGACCATCCGTTTCCCTACGATGAAACGAATCTGCTGTTCCGGAATCTCCGCAACGGGCGGTTCGAGGACGTCACGGACCGGGCCGGCGCGGCGCTGCGCCTGTCGGAAATCAGCCGCGGGGCGGCTTTCGGAGACATCGACAACGACGGCGACACGGACGTGGTGGTGTCGAACAACAGTGGCCCGGCGCGGCTCTTCATCAACGAAGTGGGCGGCCGCAACCACTGGCTGGGCCTGCGACTTGTCGGGAGCGGCGCGCAACGCGACATGCTGGGCGCCCGCGTCGCCGTGATGCGAGGCGGTGAACAGATCTGGCGGCACGCGCGCACGGACGGCAGCTACGCCTCGGCCAACGATCCTCGCGTGCTGATCGGGCTGGGTACTTCGGCGGAGACGCCCCGCGTGCGCATAGTCTGGCCGGGCGGACGGATCGAGGAATGGAACGACCTGCCCGTCGACCAGTACACGACGCTGACCGAAGGAGAGGGGACGGTTCCATGAGGCTCGGCCGGCTCCGCGGCTGGATCGGGTGCGCGAGTCGAAGCGCCGGGAAGATCGGCTTCCCGCTGATCGCCTCCTTCGCGATCGCCGCCGGCGCCTGTGGCGGGGAAGGAGAACCCGATGCGAGGAGCGAGGCCGCCCCGGCGGCCGCCTTGCCGGACCTCTCCAACGCCGACGTGTTCGTCCGCGAACAGGTGCGCGCGCAGCACGAGTCGTTGACGGCGGTGATTCAGTCGCCGGGCGCGGATGCCGCGACACGCGGCGAAGCCTACGGCGAAATGGGCATGCTGCTGATGGCCGCGGGGCTGTTCGACGCAGCCGAGACCCACCTGCAGCAGGCGCAGACCCTGGCGCCGGACGACCTTCGCTGGCCGTACTATCTCGGGCACCTCCACAAGACGAACGGCGAGCTGGACGATTCCGCCGCCGCCTTCAACGAGGTGCTGCGTATCCAGCCCGACGACCCCTTGGCCCTCCTGGCGCTGGGCGACGTGTACCTTCTGCAGGGGCGGCCCGAGCTGGCGGAGCCCCTCTTCGAGGCGCAGCGCGCCATGCAGCCCGACTCGGTCGTAGCCCACGTCGGCATAGGCCGCGGCGCGCTCGCGACCAACGACTACGCCCGCGCCGTCGAGTTCCTGGAGGAGGGGCTGCGGCTCAGCGGGCAGGCGGCGGTCGGGGCACACTACCCGCTGGCGCTCGCCTACCGCGGCCTCGGCCAATTCGATCAGGCCGAAGTCCACATGCGGCAGCGCACCGAAGTCGGGGTCGTTCCGGAAGACCCCCGGCTGGACGAGCTCGACACGCTGATCGAGAGTCCACGGGCGTACGAGGAGCGCGGGAACAGCGCGCTCAACCAGCGCGACTGGGTTGCGGCCGCCGAGTACTTCCGGAGGGGACTCGTCCTGGAGCCGGCCGACCCGAGGCTGCGGCATCGGCTGGGCACCGTGCTGTTCCAGATGGGTGACGATGTCGGAGCCGTCGCGGAGTTCGAACGGATCCTCGAGACGTCGCCCGACTTCGCGCTGGCGCATTACAGCCTGGGGTTGCTGCTGGAGGGGGCGGGCCTCAGGTCGGAAGCGATCGAACGGTTCGAGGCGGCCGCGTTGAACGATCCGACCCATGTGGAGGCTGGGCTCGCGATGGCAGGCCTGCTGCGCCGGGACGGCCGCCTGGAGGAAGCGCTCGCGCAGTACGAACGGGTAATGGAGCAGGGCGCTCCCGGCGACCCAAGCGTGGAGGAAGCCCCGTTCGGCTACGCTATCACCCTCGTCCGCCTCGGCCGCCCGGCGGCAGCCCGGGATCGGCTCGTCGAAGCGATGGCGGCCTATCCGGATCAGCCGTTCTTCGTCCATGCGCTCGCGCGTCTCCTGAGCGGCGCCGCCGACGCGGGCGTACGAGACGGCCCGCGCGCGCTCGCGCTGATGGAGGGGCTGCCGGAGACGGCGAGGAACATGGACCTGGGCGAGTCGATGGCGATGACGCTCGCGGAAGCCGGACGCTTCCCGGAGGCGGCCGGGTTACAGCGGGACGCCATCGGCTTGGCCGTCCGCGGCGGGCGGCCGGACCTGGTGCCGCCCATGCAGGAGAAGCTCGCGCACTACGAGAGCGGCCGGCCGTGGCGGAGCGACGATCCGATCGAGTTCGATCCGTTTCTCGAACGCTCGTCCGCCACGATTCGTTAAGCCCACCGCCCACTTGTCGTGGGCCGCCCGCTGGTGGGTGCGCCAACGCCCGGTCGGCAATATCATAAGGCGCATGAACAACGGCGCCATGCGGCTGCTGCTGATCGCCCTGGCGGTCGCAGGGTGCGCCGCGGATCCCGATTCCGGCACGCACCCGGCGGCGGCCGGGGAACCGTCGGGCGCCGGCGGAACCTCCAGCGATCCGGAGGATTCAGACTGGTTCGTGGAGCGCGCCGCCGCCGTCGGCCTCGACTTCGTGCATTTCAACGGTTATTCGGAACGCTTCTACTATCCGGAGCTGCTCGCCCCGGGCGTCGGCCTGTTCGACTACGACAACGACGGCGACCTCGACGTGTTCCTGGTGCAGGGGAGCATGCTCGGCCCGGATCAGAGCCTCGCGGACGCCCGGATTCCGCCTGTCTCCCCGGACCCGCTCATGGGGCGCCTGTACCGCAACGACCTCGCGGTCGGCGCGAACGGAACCCGGTCGTTGCGGTTCGTCGACGTCACCGCGGAGAGCGGCCTCACCGCCGACGGATTCGGCATCGGCGTCGCGGCGGGCGATTTCGACAACGACGGGTGGGTCGACCTTTTCGTGACGACCTTCGAGGCGGAACGGCTCTTTCGGAACGATGGCGACGGCACGTTCACCGACGTGTCGGACGAGGACGGCATCGAGACGCGCAACGCGTTCGGCGTCTCGGCCGCGTTCGTCGATTACGACCACGACGGTTGGCTGGATCTGTACGTCGGTAACAACGTCGACTACGACCTCGACGATCCCATCGAGTGCGTCAGCCTGATCGGGGCGCGTGACTACTGCCCGCCCGAGGCGTACGGCGGAGTGCGGGACCACCTCTTTCGAAACGGCGGGGACGGCACGTTCGAGGATGTCAGCGCGACGGCGCTGCGCTATAACGAGACGGGGGGGGTCGCCCGCAGGACGACGGGGCGGCTCGGCCCGGCTCTGGGCGTCTCCGCCGCCGACTACGACGGTGACGGGTGGACCGACATCTACGTGACCAACGACGGCACCGAGAACCTCCTCTGGCTTAACCAGGGGGACGGCGCGCTGGTGGACGCCGCCCTGCTTTCCGGCGCGGCTCTCAGCGGCCAGGGCATGCCCGAGGCGAGCATGGGCGTGGATGCCGGCGATTTCGACGAAGACGGCGACGAAGATCTGTTCATGACGCACCTGACGGCCGAGGGCAACAACCTCTACGTGAACGACGGATCCGGCATGTTCGAGGACGAGAGCCTATTGTCGCGCCTCGGGCCGGACAGCCTGCCCTACACCGGCTGGGGCTCCGCGTGGTTCGATTTCGACAACGACGGCTGGCTCGACCTCATGACGGTCAACGGACGGTGGAGGCGCTGCCCGAGCTCGACGGCGACCCCTACCCGTACGGGCAGCGCAACACGCTGTTCCGCAATCCGGGCGACGGGCGCTTCGAGGACGTCACCGATCGCGCCGGCGCGGTGTTCGACCTCGTCGAAACGAGCCGCGGCGCCGCCTTCGGCGATGTCGACAACGACGGGGATGTCGACGTGCTGATCGGGAACAACGCCGGTCCGGTCCGACTGCTCATCAACACCGTCGGCAGCCGCCGGCACTGGCTGGGTCTGCGGCTCGTCGCGGCGCCGGACAGTCCCGGATCGATGCACGGGAGGGACCTGCTGGGCGCCCGGGTGACGATCGTCCGTGATGGCGACCCGACGCGCTGGCGGCGCGCCCGCAGCGACGGGAGTTACGCCTCGGCCAACGACCCGCGCGTGCACGTCGGGCTCGGCGAGTCGGCGGACGAACCGGACGTGGAGGTACGATGGCCGAGCGGACGAGCCGAAGCGTGGGAAGACGTTCCGGTTGACCGCTACACTACGTTGGTCGAGGGGCAGGGAAGGCTCCTCACGGAGGCGACACGATGAACCCCCACCAGCGCGCCGGCGTCCGCGTGTCCTGGGCGCTTTGTCTCATCGGCATCCTGAGCGCGGGCTGCGGCGGCGGCGACGCCACCGTACCGGCCGGGTCCGACGGATCCTCAGCCGCCGCGAGCGATGCGGTGTTGCTTCCGCCGGAAGGGCAGGGGCTGCTTCCCGTCACGCTGCCGGACTTCGAACTCATGACCGAGCCGGTCGCAGAGCAGATGCGCACCTACCAGACCGCGGTCCGGGTGCGCCTGGAGGCCGTGGCGACCGAGCCCGAGGCGCTCGGCGACGCCTATGGCCGGCTCGGCATGCTGCTGCTGGCGGCCACCTATGTCGACGTGGCCGAGGCGAGTCTGCTGAACGCACAGACGCTGCTGCCGGACGACGTGCGGTGGCCGTACTACCTCGGACGGGTCTACGAAGGGAACGGCGATCTCGAAGCGTCTGCGGAGTCGTACCGGCGGGCGGTCGAGCTGAAGCCGGACGACCTGGCTGCGCGCGTGGTGCTCGCTAACGTGCTCTTCACCCAGGGCGAGCTCGACGCGGCGGAGCAGACGTATAGCCAGGCCCTCGATCGCCACCCGGACGCGCCGGCAGGGCAGGTGGGTCTGGGGCGCGTCGCCCTGGCCCGCCAGGAATACGCGGATGCGGTGGCGCTATTCGAAGGGGGGCTCGCCGCCGCTCCGTCGGCGACCGCGGTGCATTACCAGCTCGCGCTCGCCTACCGGGGGCTGGGCGATACGGAGCGGGCCGAGGCGCACCTGCGGCTCCAGGGAGACGTCGAGGCACTGCCGCCGGATCCGCTCCGGCGGGAGCTCGACGAGCTTCTCGAGAGTGCGAACGCGTACAACATCCGCGGCGGCCGGGCGCTCGACGCCGGCAACTTCCGCGCGGCCGCGGATCTGTTCCGCCGCGGTCTCGAGCTCGACCCGAACGATCCCTCCCTGCGGCAGCGGCTCGGCGTCGCGCTGTTCCAGTTGGGCGACGTCACCGGCGCCATGGCGGAGTTCGAGCGGGTGGTTCGGACGGCCCCCGAGCACACGGAGGCGCAGTTCAGTCTCGGTGTGGTTCTGGCCGGCCAGGGACGATATCAGGAAGCGATCGACCATCTGTCGATGGTTCTGCAGCGCGACCCGGCCTACATCCAGGCGCGGGTGCAGCTTGCGGACGCGCTTGCCCGCACCGGACGTTCGGACGAGGCGCTCTCCCACTACGATCAGGCGCTGGCGCTGGACCCGACCCGGCCGGAGGCCGCCTACGGGGCAGCCATGACCTACATCCGCATGGAGCGATACGACGCGGCGGTGGACCGCCTGCAGCAGGGCGTCGACGCGAACCCCGAGGACCGGATGTTCCAGCACGCGCTCGCGCGCGTGCTGGCCACCGCGCCGGACGACGGGGTGCGGGACGGCGAGCGGGCGATGGCCATCATGGAAGGGCTGCTGGCGGAGGGAACGGACCTTTCGATGGGCGAGACGGCGGCGATGGCCCTCGCGGAGATGGGCCTCTACTCCCAGGCGGAGGCCGTTCAGCGTGACGTTCTGGCCGCCGCCCGCCAGGCCGGGCTCACGGACGCGGTGGAGCGCATGGCTGCCAACCTCGCGTTGTACGAGACGGGCCGTCCGTCCCGGACACCGTTCGCCGACGCGGAACTTCCCTGACCGCGCGGCCGGCGGTTGCCGCGTTCCGGCGGCGCTTACCTGCCGCGTGCCGGTTGGGCGAGCGCGTCGTCCAGCAGGCGCCGGGCTTCGGAGAGGTTCGGATCCAGGCGCAAGGCCGCGCGATACGCCTCCACCGCCTCCGCGATCTTTCCCTGGCCGGCCAGCGCGCGGCCCAGACCGACGTGCGCGTCCGCAAAGTCGCGCCTGACCGCCAGCGTGCCGCGGAACTCGGTCTCCGCTTCGCCGAACCGCGCCGCGTCCAGCAGGATGCCGCCGAGATTGAAGTGCGCGTTCGCGTGGGCAGGATCCAGAGCAAGCGTCTGGCGGTAGTGGCGGGCCGCCGCGTCGAGATCGCCGGACAGGTGAAGGAGGCCCCCCAGGTTGTTGTGCGCCTCGACGAAGTCCGGGTCCAGCTCCAGGACGCGCCGGTAGCTCTCCATCGCGTCGCCGGTTCGTCCGACCATCGTCAGCGCGGTGCCTAGCCGATAGTGTGCTGAAGCCCGATCCGGCGCGATGCGGACCGCTTCCTCCAGATGCCGGATCGCCTCGGTCACCTCCCCGGCGGCGGCCAGATCGTTGCCGACGCGCTCCTGGAGCGCTGCGTCGCCGGGGGCGTCAGCCAGCGCCTGTCTTGACCCTGCGAGGACAATCCCGGTTACGTGCCGAGTCACGTCCCGAACGAGCGCGGGACGATCCGTTGGATTCACCGGCAGCACCTGGAGCATCAACTCTGCCATCTCGTCCGTCGATCGCGGACCGAAACGGACACGGCGAGGAGGGCTGGTCGGGTTTCTGGGGTTGCCCGCCGAGTTGTCGAACACGAAGCGCATCACGACTTCCGTTCCCGCCGGCAGGCGCGGCGGCTCAGCGTAGCGGTACTCGTCCTGCCACGCGAAATCCCAGTCGTCTATGCGGATCAGCGGCCGGCGTGCACCGTCCGGCAGGACCGCGAAGGCGTCCACCTGCCGGGCAAGAAAGTGCGCGTGCGGATAGACGGCGAGCAGATCGATGTCGGCCGGCAGGCGGTACCGGTCTGCCACCACATGCGCGGACGCCCCCGCGGGAATGTCGATCGTCTGGGATCCGAGCTGCACCACGGCCGGCATCGCGGCCGGGGGAGTCTCCGTGAAGAAGAACCCGACCGAGACCCGGATCGCCGTCGGCTGGCCCCGCGGCACGAGATGGGTCTTGAGCACGAGGTCCGTCCCCGGCTCGAGAGACCATGCCAGATGGTCGGGGACCTCGTTCGGGGCGGTGCCCGGAGCCCAGCCGAGGAAGTGACCGTCGGGGGATCGCGCCTGATCGACGTGGCGATCGTCGTAACCGGCGACGGGATCGGTGGCGTCCAGCCGGCGGGCCGAACCCGAGCGGTCGACCAGGATGCGCGCGTGGTGGATCCCGCGGGTCGTGGCCGGCTTCAGCTCGACCGCCTTGACGAAACGCTGCTCCGTCGTGGGGACGCGCACCACGAAGTTCCGGTAAACGTCCTCTCCCTCCGCCGGCAGCAGGTAGGGCGCGTCCATGGTGACGACCAGGTCCGGCCCGCCGCGCATCCACCCGTCCGGCCAGGCTCGGGGTGGGGGCGGCGCATGCGGGTCGCCCTCGGGGACGCCCGCAGCGACCCAGCGCTGGATGAGATCGATCGCTTCCTCGCTGAGGCGCCGCTCGCCCAGGAAGGTCGCGACACCGGGCGCCGGCTTCCAGGGCGGCATCTCCCTGCGCTGCGTAACGCTGGCAACCATCCCGGCGCGGGCGTTCGCCTCGGCGTAGGTCGACAGGCTGAACGGGGCCGCCCCATCCGGGCGGTGGCAGGGAACGCAGTGCTCGTCGAGGATCGGGGCAATCTCTCCGTTGTAGGTGACGGCCTGGGTCGCCTGTTCCGGCGCGGGGGCCGCATGACCCGTTGCCGGCGCGCCCACCGCCAGCGCCGCGACCGTGCCGCCCGCCGCCAGCGCCGCTCGCACGCACTTCATGCTGCTGACTCGACTAGCCTATTCTGTCATGCCATGCGGGGGCCGGCGGTGGCCGGGCCCCGGTGCGGCGTCACAAGGGAAACACCATGTACCAGGTCGAAGCCGTCGCGGCGCTCCGAAAGACGTTGCTGGCGCTGCGCGGCCGGCGCCTATCGCCCTTCGTCAGCCGCAACGTCCTGGCGCTCGGGTTCACAAGCCTTCTGACGGACGTCTCGTCGGAGATGGTCACGACCGTGCTGCCGATCTACCTGGTGCTGTACCTCGGTCTGACCCCGCTGCAGTACGGTTTCATCGACGGCGTGTACCATGGCTTCACCGCCCTCCTTCGGCTCGTCGGGGGCTTCGCCTCGGATCGGACGGGGCGCGACAAGGAGGTGGCGGCCGTCGGCTACGGCGGGTCGGCGCTGTGCAAGCTGGGGCTGCTGGGGGCCGGTGGCGCGTGGCCGGTCATTGCGACCGTCGTGGCGCTCGACCGCGCGGCGAAGGGACTGCGGACGGCGCCGCGCGACGCGCTCATCTCGATGAGCAGCGGGCGCGCCGGGCTCGCCACCAGCTTCGGGGTCCATCGCGCGCTCGACAGCGCGGGCGCGATGCTCGGCCCGCTCGTGGCCCTCGCCATCCTGGCCGCCGCGCCGGACGCCTACGATCTGGTCTTCGTCGCGAGCTTCGCGGTCGCCGTCGTCGGCCTCGGCGTGCTGTGGCTGTTCGTCAAGGGCGCACGCGGTCTGGCCGTTGCACGGAACGAGGGGCTGCGACTCGGCCAGGCGATCCACGCGCTGCTCGCAACGCGCGGGTTCACTGCACTGACGTGCGCCGGAACGCTACTGAGCCTGGCCACCGTCAGCGACGGCTTCCTCTATCTCGTCCTGCAGCAGCGGACCGCCCTCAACCCCGGGCTGTTCCCGCTGCTCTACGTGGGGACGGCGGGTAGCTTCCTGCTGCTCGCCCTGCCGGCCGGCATGCTGGCGGATCGGTTCGGCCGCCGGCCCGCATTCCTCGCCGGACACGGCCTGCTGGTGCTGGCGTACCTGGCCGCCCTCCCGGCCGACGCGTCGGTCACCAATCTTTCGGTATGCATTCTGCTGCTGGGTGGGTATTATGCGTTGACGGACGGCGTGCTGATGGCGCTGGCCAGCGCGATGCTGCGCGAGGACGTTCGCGGCACGGGCATGGCCCTGCTGACGACAATGACCAGCCTGGGACGGCTGGCGGCGTCGGTCGGCTTCGGGGCGGTCTGGGCCGGGTATGGTCCGACGCCGGCGCTGATGTGGTTCGGCATGGCGCTCGTCGTCGCCACCATCGCGGCGGCGATTGTGCTGAGGGGAAGCCCCGATGAGGTACGAAACGCGCGGACGTGAGCGTTCGCGGGAGGAACGGCCTCCCGGCCCCGACGCCGCACGCCGGTTGAGATCGCGACCACCCCGGAAGGACAAGAGGAGGCACTCCATGGCCGTCAAGCGGACGCGTACATACGTTCTGGCCGTCACGGCGCTGGCCGTTGCCGTCCTGGCCGTCGCCCCGACGGCCCAGGACAACCGGCAGCGTTCCACCGACGTGCCGGAGATGCTGCGGGAGCGTGGCATCGTCGGCTACACGGATCGCCTGAGCGTTCAGCCGGGCGAGACCATCCGGTTCATGGTGAGTAGCGAGGAGCCGCGCTATCAGGCCGACATCGTGCGGCTGATTCAAGGCGATGCGAACCCGGACGGTCCCGGTTTCGAGGAAACGGCGATCGACACCCCAGTGACCGGCGAGTACGACGGCCAGCGGCAGGAGCTGCCGTTCGGCTCCTACGTTCTCGTGCCGGACAACGCGGCGCTGCAGCTCCGCGGGAGCTTCACGGTCACCGCGTGGATCGCGCCGACGACGCCCGGCGTGTCGTTCGGGGAGCGTTCCGCGCAGGGGGTCATCACGAAGTGGTCCGACGCTGCCGGGGGCGGCTACGGCGTGTTCATCGACGAGGACGGGCGGCTGTCGCTCCGCCTCGGCGGCGAAGGCGGCGCCGCGGAGACTCTAAGCGCGGACACGCCGCTGCGCGTGTGGCGTTCGACGACTCCGGGCGCGGCCCGGCCCCGGCCGCACGGCGTGCCCACCGTCTGGTACTTCGTGGCGGTGAGCTACGACGCGGACAGCGGCCGGGTGGTCTTCGTGCAGCGACCCCAGACTCTGTTCCAGGGTGACCCGACCCGGAGCACGGTGGAGCGGACGACCTCGGTGCGCGGGCTTGCGCCCAACGATCTTCCGCTGCTGATGGCGGCGCACTGGAGCGGAAGCGGGGCGGCGCGGGAGGCGGCCGGACACTACAACGGCAAGATCGACAACCCGCGGATCTATGGTCGCGCGCTCAGCGCGGCCGACATCGACGCCATCGAACAGGGCGGCGGGCCCGGCGACGCGGTGGCCGCCTGGGACTTCGCGGCCGACATCGAGACGGAGGCGGTGAGCGACGGCTCGTCGCGGGGACTGCACGGGCGGACGGTCAACGCCCCCACCCGCGCGGTGACGGGACATACGTGGAACGCCACGGTGATGGACTACAAGCAGGCGCGCGATCAGTACGGCGCCATCTACTTCCACGACGACGACCTCGTGGACGCGGGCTGGGACGTCGGCTTCGAGCTCCAGGTCCCGGACGATCTGGCGAGCGGGATCTACGCCGCCCGCCTGCGGACCTCGACCCGCGAGGACTACGTGCCGTTCTACGTCCGGCCCCGGCGCGGCACCACCACCGCGAACATCGCGTTCCTCGTGCCGACGTTCAGCTACCTGGCCTACGGCCGCATGGGCGCGGAGGGTTCGGGCCAACTGAGCCTCTATTCCGCGCACAGCGACGGCAGCGGGGTCACCTACTCGTCGGCGCTCCGGCCGATCACCAACATGCGGCCGAAAATCGAGACCCGCAACCCCTGGCAGTTCATGGCGGACACGCACCTGATTGACTGGTTCGACGCCAAGGGGTTCGACGTCGACATCATCACCGACCACGACCTTCACCTTGAGGGCGTGGACCTGCTGGAGCCGTACAACGTCGTCCTGACCGGGACGCATCCCGAGTACACGTCGGTGCAGATGCTCGATGGCCTGGAGGCCTACCTGGCCGGGGGCGGACGCCTGATGTACATGGGCGGCAACGGGTTCTACTGGATCACCACCCTCGACCCGACGGGGCGGTACGTCGAGGTTCGTCGCGGGCACGGCACCGAAGCCTGGCAGGGCGCGGCGGGCGAGCACTACCACGCCACGACCGGGGAGTTCGGGGGGCTCTGGCGATTCCGCGGCCGGGCGCCGCAGAAGCTGGTGGGCGTAGGGTTCTCGGCGCAGGGGTTCGATCGCAACTCACCGTTCCGGCGGGCGCCGGGCAGCTTCGATCCGCGCGCCGCGTTCATTTTCGAAGGTCTCGACGGGCGCGAGCTGATCGGCGAGCACCCGTCGCTGGTCCTCGAGGTAGGCGCTGCGGGATCCGAGCTCGACCGGGTCGATTACGCATTGGGATCGCCCGCCCACACGCTGATCCTCGCCACGTCGTTCGGGCACTCGGACGCGTACCAGCACGTGGTGGAGGAGGTCAACACGTCGGACTCGCGCCAGGGGGGCACCGAGAACGTTCTTGTCAAGGCGGACATGGCGTATGTGGAATTCCCGAACGGCGGCGCCGCGTTCTCGACCAGCTCCATCGCGTGGAGTGGCAGCCTCTCCTACAACGACTACGACAACGACGTGTCGCAGATCACGGAGAACGTCCTGCGACGCTTCGCTGCCGACGACCCGATTCCGTGGCCGAGCGGCGTCGATCCCGGCGGAGCTCCGTGACCCCGGGAGGGCCTTGAAGGAGCACCCCAGGTGTTGACCAGAGCGGCAGCGGCAGCCGGGGCTCTGTTGCTGCTCCTGCCCGGAATCGTCGTCGCGCAGCCCGAAGCGGTCCAGCCTGAGGGGTTCCGCCTCGAGGAGGCGACCGTCGAAGGGATTCATCTGGCCATTCAGGAGGGCCAGATCAGTTGTCAACGGCTGGTGCAGGCCTACGTCGGCCGCGCCAGAGCCTACAACGGCGCGTGCACGCAACTGATCACGCGCGACGGTGGGCCGGTCGAACCGGCGAGCGGCCCGGTTCGCGCCGGTTCGCCGGTCAGTTTCCCCACGTCCACGGTTCCGGTCTCGAGCGTCCTCCCGGACTTCGACCGGTATGCCGGCCTACCGCTGGACCTGGGGAGAATGGAGCCGACGATCTCCGACCCGACGGTGCGGGCGCAGTACGGGATGGTGGTCGGCGTCCCGAACGCGGGCCAGGTCAACGCGCTCAGCACCCTCAACCTACGCGGCGAGCGCTCGGTGACCTGCAAGGCGGGGTGTGACGCGCATCCGTCGACGGGGGCGCTGCCGGCCAACTGTCCGGCCGTCTGCGAGCGGTTCCGCCAGCAGCCCGACGCCCTGGAGCGGGCGGCGGAGCTGGACGCCCAGTACGGCGACGACCCCGACCTGGCCGAGTTGTCGATGTACTGCGTTCCCCTCGCCTTCAAGGACGTTTACGACACCCGGGACATGCGGACGACGACGGCGGCGGACATCAATTTCGCCATGGATGCGCCTCCCGCCGACTCGACCATCGTCGAGCGGCTGCGGGAGAAGGGCGCCATCATCTACGCCAAGGCCAACGCGACCGAGTTCAACGGCGGCATCGGCAATCCCGGCGGGCCGGCCACTCCGGCCGCCCGGTATCTGGGATACGACGAGCGGAGCACGTGGGGCGGTCAGGCCTGCAACCCCTATGACACGGAGCGCTCGCCACGGGGTTCGAGCTCCGGGTCCGGCGTCGCGGTGTCTGCCAACCTCGTCACCTGCGCCTTCTGCGAACAGACGGGGGGATCCTGCAAGGGTCCGGCGTCACGCAACAGCGTGGTCAGCCTGCTGACGACGAAGGGGCTGATCCCGTACGGTGGAGCCGTCGGATCGAACCCGCTGGTGGACCGCGCCGGCATCAACTGCCGCACCGTCAAGGATGCGGCCCTCGTTCTGGACGCCCTCGCGGATCCGGAGCTTGGCTACTTCGATCCCCGGGATATCTACACGGCGTTGCCGGACGCTCTGGTCTCGACGGAACCCTACGCCAGCTTCGTGGTCGACGAAGCGCCCGGCGACGGGGGAGAGCAGCCGCTGGCCGGCATGCGCATCGGCATCGTCCGCGAGTACATGGTCAAGCACACGCAGAACGACGCGGCGATCAGCGATCAGATCGACAACGAGATCAAGACCGTCCTCCAGGACCGGCTCGGGGCGAGCCTGGTCGAGTCGGTCGATCCACTCTATCCCGACGATCCCGCCGTGCCCGACATGGAATACACGTTCCAGGACGCGCTGGCCGAGATCCTGCCGATCCACATGCCGGAGTACTTCTTCAAGACCACCGGCGCCGGCGACCTCGAGTTCGCCGTGCCGGGCCACGATGTGACGTCGCCGCGGTATCTCGTCGAGCTGGCGGAAGGCAACGCGCCGCTCGCGCCCAACCTGAATCTGCGCCGCGTGACCCTGTCGCCCGCGACGCGGGCCTTTGCGTTCCACATCGATCAGTACCTGGCCCGCCGAGGCGACGAGCGGGTCAGCGACAGGATCAGCCTGGATGCCAACACCAAGTACTTCGCCGCCGCGGATGAGGCGGGATCGGCGAACTGGGCCGCGCTCGACGACATCCGGTCGGACGGGAATACCGAGCGGATGAAGATGCGCGCGGTGATGCAGCTCGTGCTGGCCAAGGTGATGCAGGAGAACCGGCTCGACGTCCTGGTGAATCCCGAGAACACGCTGCCCCACCAGAGGGTGGGTGGACCCAGCGAGCCCACCGTCAACGGCCGGGGCGCGTCGGGTTCGACGCAGACCATCACCGCGCTCCTGGGAGCTCCCGAAATCGCCGTGCCCGCCGGGTTCAACCAGGTCGTCCACGAGCCCGAGTTCGTTCTGAACGACGCCGGCGATCGCTACAACGCCGTCAGTGGCGACGAACGGTCGCTGCTCGATACGCCGCTGCCGATCAGCATGATGTTCTGGGCCGGCCCGGGCGCCGAAGCCGCCGTGCTGAGGGCTGCGTCCGCCTATGAAGCGGCGACCCGGCACCGCGTGCCGCCTCCCGACTTCGGGCCGCTGCCGGACGAGCCGTAGACCCGCCACGAGCCGGCACGGGACATCCCTCCGCGGCCAGCCGCAACATTTCGTGCTCAGCCGGCCCCATTGACTTCCCCTTGCAATCGAGAGTACAAGGCTACTTGCTTTGTTTTCGCGTAGGCGTTCCTGCCATGGAGGAGTGATGACTGAACGGAAAGCTACGAGTTGGGTCGGCGTTGTCGTCGTCGGGATGCTCGTGCTCATCCCACTCGGTGCGTCGGCGCAGCAGGCGAGCGGCATCGCCGGCGAGGTGACGGACGACACCGGTGGCGTATTGCCCGGTGTGACGGTCACGGCTGCAAGCCCGGCTCTGATCGAGCAGCAGCGAATCGCGATCACGGACGGGCAGGGCCGCTACAACATCACCGGCCTGGTGCCCGGACCCTATTCGATCACCTTCACGCTGCCTGGATTCAATCAGGTCATTCGGGAAGGGGTCGAGTTGAGGGCCGGCTTCACCGCGAACGTCGACGTGGAGCTCGGTGTCGGCGGCCTCGAAGAGACGATCACGGTGACCGGGGCGGCCTCGGTGGTTGACGTGCAGAACGTCCGGCAGCAGACCGTCATCACGGATGCACTGCTCGACGTGCTGCCGAGTAGCGGGAAGAGCCTGGTCGGCTACACGAAGCTGATTCCCGGGTTGCAGGGAGGTTCCGATGTGGGCGGCGCCGGGGGGCTGTGGGCGACGGGCAACGTCATTGCCAACACCATTCACGGCAAGGGCGGCGCCAAGTTCTCCTACGACGGCATGCAGACCAACAACTATGGCGGCAACGGGGCGACCAGCTACCTCATGAACCCGTCCACGGTCGAGGAAACGGCGATCAATGTCGGGGGAGTCTCGGCCGAGACCAACACGTCGGGCATCTCGATGAACCTGATCCCGAAGGAAGGCGGCAACACCTTCTCGTTCATGAGTTCCGCTCTCTTCTCGGGCGAAAGCCTGCAAAGCAGCAACCTCACCCAGACACTGATGGACCGCGGTGTGGGGAATACCAACAAGGTGCTTCACATCTACGACCTGAACGCGACCGTGGGCGGTCCGATTCGTCGAGACCGGCTCTGGTTCTTCGCAGCGACACGCGGCTCGGGCAACCAGAACCAGGTGAACGACGTCTATTTCAACCTGACACGGGGCACCCCGTTCTATACGCCTGACTACGACAATCCCTCGTATCGGAAGGAGTGGCTCAAGAGCCAGGCGATCCGGCTGACGTGGCAGGCTTCGGAGCGGAACAAGCTCAACTTCTTCGCCGATGTCCAGGACTACCATGTGCGCGGTCGAGGGGGAAACAACTCGCCGGAAGCGCACACCGTGTGGAGTTTCTGGCCCGCAGGGCTCTACCAGGCCGCCTGGACGGCGCCCCTGACCAGCCGTCTGCTGATCGAAGGCGGCTGGTCGCTGACACGAAACGACTTCCCGTCGACCCACGCGCAGGTCACCGATCACTTCGGCTTTATCGTGCCTGAGGACCACCCGAGCATCCGGGAGTTGTCAACCGGTTTCCGGTACAACGCCAAGTCGACCTACAGCACGAGGCACATCCAGTACCGCGTCGTCGAGCGGTTCGCCGTCTCATACGTCACCGGTTCCCATGCATTCAAGGTGGGATTCCAGACGCAGCAGGGCGTCTACGACGTCGTATCATGGGTCAACAGCGATGGCCGAAACACGGCCTGCGCAAACTGTCCCGTGCGGTACGATTTCCTGAACGGAAGGCCCAACCGACTCGAGCAGTGGGCGACGCCGTACGAACGCACAAACAGAATCGGGGCCGACGCGGGAATCTTCGCACAGGATCAGTGGGCGTTCAGTCGTTTCACCCTCAACTACGGGGTGCGGATCGAGTACTTCAACTCGCACGTGCCGGCCCAGAACGTCCCGGCCACTCCGTCGGGGTGGTTTCCGGAACGCAATTTCGAGGCGGTCAGCGATGTGCCGTCCTGGACGGACATCAATCCGCGCGTGGGCCTGTCCTATGACGTGTTCGGCGACGGCCGCACGGCCCTCAAGACGTCATTTGGCCGGTATCTCTCCCCCCTGGGCACCGATCTGGCCAACGCGAACAATCCGATCAACACGTCGATCAACTGGATCAGGCGGACGTGGTCCGACACGAACGAGAACTACATTCCCGACTGCGTGCTGGGCAATTTCAGCGAGAACGGGGAGTGCGGGCCGATCAGCAACTCGAACTTCGGCCAGAGCAATCCCAACGCCACACGCTATGACGATGCCCTGCTCCGAGGTCTTCACAAGCGTGACTACTTCTGGGACCTGTCGGCGGAGCTGCAACACGAGCTTGCACCCGGCGTGTCGACGGGAATTGGCTACTACCGCAACTGGACTGACATCTACAGCATCCTGGGAGGCGTCCGGTGGGGCGCGGGTGTCACTGACAACCTGTTGGTCACCCCTCAGGACTTCAGCCCGTTCTGCGTCACGGCGCCCGTGGATTCCCGGTTGCCGAACGGCGGCGGCTACGAAGTGTGCGGGCTCTACGACGTCAACCCGGAGAAGTTCGGGCAGCGCGAGAATCTGGTGAGGCAGACCGCGGACTTCGGCGACCCGTCCCGGGTTTCGGACTACATCACGTTCAAGCTCGACGCGCGGCTTGATTCCGGGTTCCAGTTCGGCGGCAGCATGGACACCGGCCGCACGGTGGAGAACAACTGCTTCGTGGTCGATGCCCCAGGACTCAACAACTACAGCGCTCAAACCTTCGGCGTCAGCATTCCGGCCAACACCGAGACGACCATCGACGGAGAACATATCTGCCGGACGGTCAGGCCGATGCGCGCAAACACGCTGGTCAAGTTGTACTGGAGCTACCCCTTGCCGGGTGACGTTATCGTGAGCGGAATGCTGCAGAGTGTCCCGGGCATCGACATGCAAGCCAACTGGCGGGCACCCAACGACCTGATCGCGCCGTCGCTGGGCCGCAACCTGGCGGCGTGCGGGACGCGCGTCGTGTGTAGCGCCACCATGAACGTCCCCTTGATGGTCCCGTTCACGGAATTCGAACCCCGTCGCACACAACTCGACCTGAGGCTCACCAAGCTGTTCAACTTTGGCAGCTATCGCATCCAGGCGAACGCGGACGTCTACAATATCCTGAACGACGCCTCCGTGCTTCAGATGAATGGCACGTACGGTTCACGCTGGCTCACGCCCCAATCGAATGCGATTCAGAGTGGATTCCTGGAGGGTCGCTTGATCCAGTTCAGCGGTCAGTTGACGTTCTGACGGGATCGTCCCGGTCCATGGTGGACGGCGTTTCATCCTGGAAGCGCCGTTCACCTTGGCCAATCGGTGACGGAAGGAGGTTCACATGCGGTTTCGTAATTGCGTGTCGTGGGATCGGCTGATGCTCGTCGTTGTCGCGATCGCTGTCGTGGGTTTGCTCGCCCCGCCGCTGGCGGCGGCCCAGACCGCTGCCAGCGACACGGGATCACCGGATCGCACACCCTGGGGCGATCCCGACCTGCAGGGTGTCTGGAATTTCAACACCAACACCCCGCTGGAGCGGTCTTCGGAGTTCAGCGAACGACAGTTCCTCACCGACGAAGAGTTGGCCGTACGGGAGGAGCAGGCGATAGATCAACAGATTGACCGTCCCCCGAGAGACGGCGATCCCGGCACGTACAACCGCTTCTGGACCGACCAACCGCGGGTGAATCGGCGGACCTCGATGATTGTCGACCCACCGGAGGGTCGGCTTCCACCACTGACGCCCGAAGGGCAGAGGTTCCAGAGAGAGCTTGAAGAATCTCGCCGGGACGTTCAGGACGACGAACCGACACCGGGAGGGTGGGTCACCGAAATCGGACCTCACGGATTGAGCGTGCGGTGCATTATGGGATTCAACTCCGGGCCGCCGATGTCCGGTCGAAGTTACAACGCCAACGTGCACGTCTTCCAGACGCCGGACGCCGTGGTTTTGGTCAACGAAATGATCCACAACGCCCGGATCATTCCGCTCGACGGGCGTCCCCATCTTTCGCCCGTCATCCGACAGCGTGCCGGGGACTCACGGGGTCGATGGGACGGTGACACACTCGTGGTCGAAACGACGAATTTCACGTCGACCGTGCTGGACTTTGCGAATGACCGGCCCGCCGGCCCGACGATGAGATTGATTGAACGCTTCTCGATGGGGGATGACGGTCTTCTGCTCTACCGGTTCACGGTCGACGATCCGGACTTCTACTCACAACCCTGGACGGCGGAACTTGACATGGTTCGGAGCGAGCACCCGCTCTACGAATATGCCTGTCACGAGGGAAATCTTTCCATCCCCAACATTCTTGCGGGTGCGCGTGCCAGCGATCGGAGCGAGGATTAGACTGGATCCAGGTAGATTTGGCTGCCGCCCGGGGAGGTTGAGATGAGGGTTCAATTGCACGGATTGACGGTGGCGTTGGCCGTCGTCGTGATGCTGGTCGTGCCGATTCCTCTTGCAGGCCAAGCGGCGGGGGCCAACGAGCAGGCGGCCGCCTCGAGCACGGCGCACCGAACGCCGTGGGGTGAGCCGGATCTGCAAGGTGTCTGGGATTTTCGGACCCTGACGCCGATGGAGCGGCCCGGTGAGTTCGCCGACAAGGACGTGTTTACGTCCGAGGAAGCCGCCGAGTTCCTGGAGGCGCGGCTTGCCGATATCGCTGCCCGCGACGAGGAGGTTCCTGCGGACATTGTCGGAAACTACAACCAGTTCTGGTTTGACCGGGGGACCTCGGTGGTCGAGACCAATCGTACGTCGCTGATCGTCGACCCCGCGGATGGCAGGATTCCACCCCTGACGCCAGCGGCGCAGGAGCGGCTGGCGGCAATGGACGCGGCGCGCCGGGGCGTGGGGGGAGACGAGCCGACCCCAGGGGGCTGGCTCGACGACCTCGGTCCAGGAGGGCTCCGAGTCCGCTGCGTCCTGGGATTCAATTCGGGGCCGCCGATGACGCCGGGCGGGTACAACAACAACGTCCAACTGATTCAGACCCCTGACCATGTGGTGATCTTCAATGAGATGAACCACAATTCGCGGATCGTTCCGCTGGATGGGCGGCCGCACCTCAACCCCCAGCTCCGCCAATGGGTGGGCGACTCGCGGGGCCACTGGCAGGGCGACACACTCGTCGTCGAAACGACGAACTTCCTGCGTGAAACGGCGGTCCTGCGCGGACAGTCGAGTGCCAACGTTCATCTCATCGAACGGTTCACCCGGCTGGACGAAGACACGCTTGTCTACGAGGTCACGGTCGATGACCCGACGATCTGGACGCGACCCTGGACGTATGTCGTGCCGATGCGAAAGAACGATGAGCCGATCTACGAGTACGCGTGCCACGAAGGGAACTACGCCATGGAAGTGATTCTCAGTGGCGCGCGTGCGAAGGAGCGGGCAGCCGGGCAATAGCGAGACACGGGACTGAGTTTCCGACGTTGAGGTAACCCCGGAGTCCAGAAACCTGTGGTGCGTGTGACGGGGAGCGTGTACCATGCTCCGTGGAAGAGAGCCAGGATGCGGCGTTGTCGGCCGCGACTGTGGCCGTGATCGACCCGGCACGGTCAGGGCACCGCTAACGAACCCACCGATACACATCCTGATTATCTTCGCTTCGGTTTGAGCAGCGAGTTCCAAGGGCCGCATTCCGGCTGAGGATGGCGGTGTGGATGACTGACCCGACCTGCTCAGACACCTGCCGCCGTAGTCGTGCCCCGCGCCGTTTCGCATCGTTCGTGTCCTCGCAACAAGGAGAGTCCATATGGAAGAACTGCCAAGCTTCGATTTCAATCGCGTGAATTTGCCGCGGATTCCGCCGGGGGTTGTGAAGGCGGTTGCCGCCCTGGTCGTGGCGGCGATCGCCGGCCTCGGTACGCTCTATCAGGTGCAGCCGGAGGAAGTGGGCGTGGTCCTTCGATTCGGCCGCTACGTTCGTACTACCGAGCCCGGCCTTCGGGCGAAGCTGCCGCTTTTCGAGGAGGTCCTCAAGGTCCCGGTGCAGCGACAGCTTAAGGAGGAATTTGGCTTCCGCACGATCGAGGCGGATGTTCGCACCCAGTTCGCCGCCACAAACAGTGAACTCGAAGGCGAGGCGGTCATGCTGACCGGCGATCTGAACGTGGCGGTAGTCGAGTGGATCGTGCAGTACCGCGTTGCCGATCCCTATCTCTACTTGTTCAAGGTTCGGAACCTCGAAGATACGTTCCGCGCGATGAACGAGGCATCGATGCGCGAGGTCGTTGGCGATCGCACCGTGACCGAAGTCTTGACGGTGGGCCGTCAGGAGATCGAGGTGCGCGTCGAGGAACGACTTCAGGAGCTTGCCGATCAATACGAGATGGGTATCACGATCGATCAGGTAGTGCTCCAGGACGTCAACCCGCCGGATCCCGTCAAGCCCTCGTGGGACGAGGTGAACCAGGCACAGCAGCAACGCGATCAGATGATCAACGAAGCGCGCGCCGACTACAACCGTGTGATTCCGCGCGCTCGTGGCGAGGCACAGCAGACCGTGCTACAGGCCGACGGGTACCTGCTCGAACGTGTCAACCGGGCCGAGGGCGACGCCGTGCGCTTCAGCGCGATCTACGACGCGTATCGCTTGGCGCCCCAAGTGACGCGTCAGCGGCTCTATCTCGAAACGATGCAGCGCATTCTGCCACGCGTGGGCCGGAAGTTGTACGTCGACAGCGACGCCACCGGCGTGCTGCCGTTGCTGTCGCTTGACGGCGCGGCGCCGCGACAGGCCACCGCAACGACTTCGCCGCCAGCGACTCCGCTGCCGGCAGTGGGAGGTGTTCGATGAACCGGACAACCATGATCCAACTCGTCATCGGCCTTGGTCTGATGATCGTCCTCGTACAGGCCACCTACACCGTCAGTGAAACCGAGCAGGTCATTCTCACCCAGTTTGGTGAACCGGTCGGCAATCCGGCCGCGTCACCGGGCCTGCATTTCAAGATCCCGTTCATCCAGCGAGCCAATGTGTTCGAAAAGCGGTTTCTGGAATGGGACGGCAGCCCGAACCAGGTGCCGACCAGGGACAAGCGGTTCATCTGGGTCGACACCTACGCGCGATGGCGGATCACGGACCCACTGCTGTTCTTCCAGCGCCTGCGGGATGAACGCGGAGCGCAGTCGCGGCTCGACGACATCCTCGACGGCGAGACGCGGAACGCCGTTGCGCGTCACGATCTGATCGAACTGGTACGCAGCACCAATCGCGACGCGTCCGACGTGTTGATCGAGTCCGAGGAAGAAGCGGTCATTCTCGAAGCCATCGAGCGGGGACGGCAAGAGATTACGCGAGAGATTCTCGAAACCGCCGCTGAGCGGACCGCCGATCTTGGTATCGAGATCCTCGATCTGCGTCTGAAGCGGATCAACTACGTCGACGAGGTGCAGCAGGATGTGTTCGCTCGGATGATTGCCGAGCGGCAGCGGATCGCGGAGCAGTTCCGGTCGGAAGGTCAGGGCGAGGCGGCCCGGATCCAGGGTGAGCGCGAGCGGGATCTCGCGCAGATCCAGTCAGAGGCCTACCGGGAGGCCGAAGAGCTGCGGGGAAAGGCCGACGCGGAGGCGACTCGGATCTACGCCGAAGCCTACAATCGAGATGCCGACTTCTACGCATTCACCAAGTCGCTGGATACGTATGAGCAGACGATGGACGCGGAGACGCTGTTCATCCTCGGCACCGATAGTGAGCTACTGCGGTACCTGCAGCAACCGCAGTAAGCTGGCCCATCTGCTGACACGCGTCGGGAGGGACACAGGTCCTGATCGATCGCTACGACGAAGCGTTCGAGACGGGAACCAGTTCGACCTGCTGAACTGAGTCGGTCCGGGTGCGGAGTGATCAGCCCGCCTGAAACGGTCAGCCGCCGAGGAGGGCGGCGGAGAGGACGCTGACGACAGCCAGCATGGTGGCGACAAGCGTGCCGGTCAGCCAGAGGAACCGCCGGTCAATGGAGTCGAACCGCCGGTCGATGGCCTCGAACCGCCGGTCGATGGCCTCGAACCGCCGGTCGAAGCGCTGCTCCATGGCCTCGAACCGCCGGTCCATCCGGTTGCCCAGCTCGGCGATCGCTTCGCGCAGCCCGTCGATCCGGTTGGCGTTCTCTGCCATCTTGTGCTCGACGACGGTCAGTCTTTGTTCAACGGTCTTCACGGCCACCCGGTGCCTCCTCAGTATAGGTCGGCGCTCGTTCGCTCAACAACGCCGCGTTTAGGAGATGCCAGCAGCAAGAAACGTGCCGTTCGCTCAGCGTTCCTCCGCGTAGCCGCCGAGCATCGGCTGCACCGCACCACGGGCTCCTAGAGCCAGCCTTTGTGCCGTGCGATGCGAGCGGCTTCTACCCGGTTGGCCGCGCCGAGCTTGCTGATCGCCTCGGACAGGTAGTTGCGGACGGTTCCTTCCGACAGATGCAGTTCCGCCGCGATGCCGGCCCCCGATAGCCCTTCCCCGGCCAGCCGGAGCGCCTCACGCTCGCGATCGGTCAGCGGATCCGCCTCGCACCAGGCCTCGGCGGCCAGCTCCGGCGCAATCGCCCGGCGTCCGGCATGGACCTCGCGCACCGCCCGTGCGAGATCCTCGGCCGGCGCATCCTTCAGGAGGTAGCCCCGAACGCCCGCGTCCAGCGCCCGGCGCAGATAGCCGGGACGTGCGAAGGTGGTGAGGATGATCACGTGCGTGCCGCGCTCGACCAGCTGTGCCGCAAGCTCCAACCCGGTCACGCGCGGCATCTCGATGTCGGTGAGCACGACATCCGGCTCCAGGCGTTCGGCCAGTGTCAGCGCCTCGGCGCCGTCCCGGGCCCGGGCGACCACTTCAATGTCGTCCTCCAGGTCGAGGAGGGCAGACAGCGCTCCCAGCACCATCGCCTGATCCTCGGCGACCAGAACGCGGATCAAGCGGCCGCCTCCCCCGACGCGGTCAGTCGCGAAGTCGGGCGCTCCGGGCCCGCCGGGAGACGAACCGTGAGGGTAACGCCGCGCTCCGTCTCAATCTTCAACTCGCCCCCGGCTAACTCGACCCGATCGCGCATGCCGGCCAGGCCGGCTCCCTCGCGGATCGTGCCGCCGCGTCCGTCGTCCTCCACCGTGAGGCACGCCCACCCGCCCTCGCGCACCAGACTCGCCCGGCACCGGCTGGCGCCGGCATGGCGGACGACGTTGGTTATCGCCTCGCGCAGGCACATCGCCAGCACCCCCTCCTGATCCGGCGGCATGTCGAGCCGCGGTCTCTCGACCGTGAGCTGGACGTCAGCCGCCTGGCAGGCGAGGCGCGCACTGGCCAGCTCGGCGTCCAGATCCGCCCGCCGAAACCCGGTCACCGCTTCGCGTATCTCCCGCAACGCGTCGCGCGAGATGCGCTCCACCTCGCGGATCTCCTGCTCGGCGCGGCGGTCGCCTCGCCCCGCGAGCCTGGCGGCAAGTTCTGCCTTGATGGTGATGAGCGAGAGCGTGTGACCGAGCAGGTCATGCAGGTCGCGACCTATCCGTTCACGCTCCGCGACGGCCGCAAGGCGCCGCACCTCGGCCTGCGAGAGCTTCAGCGCCGCCTCCTGACGGTCGAGTTCGTCGAAGTAGATGGTCGTGGTCCCGATCAGCGCCGTGATACCGCCGCCGAACAGCAGCACGAAAACGGACAGGTCGAGTGCCAGCCACTCGACGGCGACCAGCAGCACGATGCCCGCGAGCCAGACGTAGGCGCGCGGCGGTCGGGTCGCCCTGCCGACGAACGCACTCGCATACACGAAGAAGGTGATGGCACCCTCGTTGAACGGCGTCCACACCAGGGCGATGAGCAGGATGCCGGCGATGTTGAGGAAAACACGCGGGCCGGATTGCCAGTAGCCGTCGAAGTACAGGACCAGAAACACCGGCAGGGTGAGCAGGGCGAGGGAGAGCTCGACCGGCCCTATCGGGATGAAGAACCACTTGAGGGCGAAGCTGACCAGCCAGAACAGCCACAGGTACGGTGTCCAGCCGATGCGCGGTGAAACTGGCAGCAGGCGCCGGTGCACCGCGAGGATCACCCCGCGCGCGGCGCCGGCCAGGTTTCCGAACATCTACCGGAGCTCCACGTCGTCAAGCTCGAAGCTGAACCCGCCCAGCGGAGGGACTTGCGCCACGAAGGCCAGGCCGCCGATAACGCCGGGCGTCGCGGTCGGGAAGCGGGCTAGCGGAATCTCGACCTCGGTCCATTCCGCGGGGGCGGTGAACGCGACGCTGGGAGGCACGGTCGCACCCGCATCGGCGCCGAACAGCATGACGATGTAGGTTCGGCCGTCGCCGCGCGCGCGGAAACGCAGCGTCTCGCGGTCCGAGAAATCGACTGGCTGCATCGGTTGCGCGCCCGGGAAGTAGATGGCGCCGGCCCACGGGAACGCGAACCCGCGCCCAACCTCGCCTTCGACCCGCAACGCCGCGTTCTCGGCGGATAACCGGGCGGTGGACGATCCACCCTGGATGCGGTCGGAGGTCACCTGCCAGCCGAACCCGAAGCTGGCGCCGACGCCATTCTCAAAGTCGGCGATCAAGGTCGTCTCGGGCGCGGCCGCCGGCGCGGCGGCGGTTTGTTGCTGCTCCTGATCCAGGCGACTGCGATCGACCGGGTAGCCGTCCTTCCAGACGGCGACGAGGCGAGTGCTGAGCGACAGGTCGCTCTCGAGGTCGCCGTCAACCAGAACCAGGTCGGCGATCCGGCCCTCGCCGATGCGCCCGCGATCGTCGATCCCGAACGCCTCGGCTCCGGTCGACGTGGCCGCGGAGAGCGCCTCCGCGGCGCTCAGCCCGGCGCGCAGGAGGAGTCGCAGCTCCCCGTGCATGGAGAGGCCGGCGGCGGTGCCGGGGTTGGGAGCGTCGGTGCCCGCGATCAACCGCACACCGGCCGCGTGCAGGCGCCGCACGTTCTCTGTCGCGACGTTGTCCGCGGTCGAGGTTGTCTCGGCGTTGCTGCCGGAGAAGCGGTTGGCCAGCGTCTGGCGCTGCATGAACGACAGCGGCGTGTCGCCGGCGGCCTCCAGCAGTTCCGGCGCCATCGATTCGCCGCCAATGGAGGCCGTCACCGACAGCGTCGGGACGACGAATACGCCCGCATCGGCGATGCGCGCGGCCTGGACGTCTTCGATGATCGCGTCGCCCCAGACGTGCACGAGCCCGTCGGCGCCGAGTGCAACCGCCTCCAACGCATGCTCCAGCGTGCTCACGTGGACAACGGCGCGCAGGCCCTCGTCATGGGCAGCCGCGATGAGGGCCCCGATCGTGTCGCGGTCGAGCGTAGCGATGTCCATGCCGAAGGTGCTGCCGTCCTCGTGGATGATCTTGATCCAGTCCGAGCCCTCGGCCTTGCGCGCGCCCACCCAGGCGGGCGCATCGTCCGGACCGCCCAGCGTCTCCACCGGAGTCCCGTACTGCGTGCCGTGCCCGCCGGCCGCGGTCGCCAGCATGCCGGCGGAGAAGAGGTCGGCCTCGTTCCCACGGTCCAGGGTTTCGCGGGCCGTCCACTTGGAAGCCGCGAGCTGCGGGTCGGTGAACTGATCGAGCACAGTGGTGACCCCGAAGCGCACGGCATCGTTCAGCGTGCCGCCGAGCGTGTGCACGTGACCATCGATGAGCCCCGGCACGAGTGTTCGTCCTCGTCCGTCGACGCGAGCGAGATCTGCCGGCAGGTCCAGTTCCCGACCGACGCGCCGGATGCGGCCGTCCTCCACCCACACGTCCTGATCCGGCCGGAAAGCCTCGCCGTCGAAGACCTTGACGCCGACGATCGCAAAGCTGACCTCGGGAGGCGCGTCGGCCGCGGTTTCGGTGGGCATCGGGGGCGCCGGCTCCGGTAGCGCCATGAGCACGCCCACGAACACCGCGAACACCGCGGCCAGGTACGTCAGGGTGCGCGCGACGGTTCTCTCCGCTCCAGGCATCTCCACCCCTTATCGCTGGCTGACGCGGCGGAACCCGACGGCCGCGATGGCGAGGAAAACCGCCGTGAAGATGCCGATTGTCAGCACGTGAACCCCGGCAGACACGCCCTCGTCCATGTTGATTACCTTCAGCGCGAGCTGTGCCTGGTGGTAGGCGGGAAACACCATGGCGACGTTCTGCAGGAACGACGGCAACAGGGCGATCGGCATCCACAGGCCGGACAGGAACGCCATCGGCAGGTAGATGAGGTTCACGATGGCGACGGCGGACTGTGCCTTCACCCAGGCGCCGACCGCCAGGCCAAGCGCGCAGAACGGGATGACGCTCGAGAGCACGATGCCGGCCAGCGCAAACCACTGCCGGCGGTACAGCGTCACGTCCGCGGCGTATGCCCCGAGCAGGAAGAGACCGGTCACGATGGCCATGCCGAAGACGAGCGCCGCCGCCACCCGCGCCACCAGGTAGGCGGCCGCCGGCATCGGCGTGGTCTGCTTCAACAGGAGTGCGCCGCTGTCGCGTTCGTTCGCGAATCCGACCCCGAACCCGAACAGGGAAGGCCCGATCAGCCCGAACACCCCGTAGGTGGCCAGCAGGTAGGTTGGCGCGGTCGGCGAGAAGCTCATCACGACGCCGAAGAAGACGTAGAACATGAGCGGGAACACCAGTGTCGGGATGGTGAACCCCGGCGTTCGCGCCATCGCCAGAAACTGGGCTCGCGCCTCCAGCACGTAGATGGACGCACGGCGGGCGGGTCGAAGGCGGAGCGCTCCGTCACTCGTCGCTACCATCACGTCCATCACGCTGCCTCCTGCCGTGCGCAGTCGCGGATCAGGGTGAGAAAGGCGTCCTCGAGGCCGGCCCCGGTCACATGCAGGTCGCGCAGGTCGGGATCCAGCTCGAGCAGAGTCCGCAGCAGCTCCTCGGGCCGCGCGGTCAGAATCTCCAGGTGCTGGCCGTTGGCCTCCACCCGGGCAACGCCGGGCAGGGCAGCCACATCTTCTCGGTTGACGGAAGTGATGCAGCGGACGCGTCGATCCGCGGCACGCGACTTGATCTCCGCCGGCGTTCCCTCGGCGATGGCGCGCCCCTGGTGGATGACCGCGATCCGGTCCGCGAGCGCGTCCGCCTCCTCCAGGTAGTGCGTCGTGAGCACCGCGGTGCGGCCGGCCGCCTTCAGCTCCCGGATCTCGTTCCACAGGCTGCGGCGCGCCTCGACGTCGAGCCCGGTCGTCGGCTCGTCCAGGAAGACCAGCTCCGGGTCGCCGGCCAGGGCCAGAGCGAACATCACCCGCTGCTTCTGGCCGCCGGACAGCCGGCCGTACCGCCGGTCGGACAGTTCGTCGAGACCGGCCATGGCCAGCAGCCTGGAAACCGGCAGCGGAGCAGGGTAGTAGCTGGAGAACAGCTCCAGGTGCTCGGCGACCGTCAGCGTATCGGGAACGCCCGAGACCTGCAGCATCGCGCCACGGCGCATCCGGACCGCGCTGGCGCCCGGTTCGTGCCCGAACACCTGCACCGTACCCTCCTGTGCGCGCAGAGTCCCGAGCAGAAGACCTATCGCGGTGGTCTTCCCGGCACCGTTCGGCCCGAGGACGGCCAGCACTTCGCCGGCCCGGATCTCCAGGTCCAGTCCGTCGAGGGCGACGACGTCACCGTAGCGATGGGTAACCGCCGACATCGTCGCGAGGCGCCCGTCCGTCATGTTCCGTCCTTTCGGGAGCGATCAGTCACGCTCCAGCAAGCGTCACGATGGTACGAAGTGGGGTCGATTCCCGGTAGTGCAGCTCGTCACCGGTGTCTTGTGACGAATGTCATGGCGCCGAGACGTTCTCGGTGTCCTGACAATTCGACTGTGACAGATAATCGCGTGAGGGGCTACGGCTTGCCAGGCGTCGATACACAAGGGTGTTGCCGCGCTTGCTGCAGATCTCGCTGAGGCCTCCTACACGAAAGCAGAACGCGGCCTGTTGACCGAGGCGCCGCGGCGACTTCATGGCCGTTGCGAGGTCGTTGGCAGTGAACTGCTCGGGCAGCTCGGCGTCGAGCATCGCGAACAGGTCGGCCATCGACGTGATCCTGTGGGTTGCGACGACGTCCACGAGTTGGCGGTCCAGGCTCACCCAGCCGCGGCGTCGCCAGCCGCGACTCTCCGTGACGGTCCGCACCTCTTCTTCGACGGTCATCACGATCTCCAGGCTCAGGTTGGGGTGCGCAAGCAGCGCGGGGATGCTGACGAGCGCCGGGAAGACCTGAAACACCGATCCGTGCTTCGGGGACTTGCGCCGTGTCGATTCGACGCGCCGCGTCTGGAAGGGGTGCCGCTTGCGTGGGACGTGTCCTGTCGCCGGGACATCCGGGTCGGCTGCCACCTTGACGATGTACTTGTCGCGAGCAATCGGATGCACCAACGTGACCGGATGCCGCTCGAGTAACCGCGGCAACTTCCTCTTCAGCGGCGAGAAGCTCCCAGTGTGGATTTCGACGATGCGATCCCCGATGAGCAGGTCGACGACGAAGCCGTCGATTGCCTGCTCGGTCGCGCTGCCGGCGACGGCGTAGCGCGCCTTCAGGGCACGGTGCAGCGACCGTTCATTGAGTTCGCCGATGGACCGGGCGCGGCTCCTGTCCTCCAATGTGGGCTCCTAGGAGCCCGTGGTGAAACCCCCACTACATTCGAGCGGCGATGCATCCCGCCTGAACGGCGTTGCTCCTCGGTCGCAGATGGCCAATATGCTCCCTCGTCGCGCCTTGTCAGGCGGGCGCCTCACCGCTCTCGGTGCTACGCGGGGTTTCACCACGGGCTCCTAGTGGTCCGTCACGTCATAATCTTCGGATATACGGACTTGAGTTTACAGCGCGCATCGTCGACCTTCATCTGCCAGTCCACGCCGCGTTGCCTGCCATTGACGTCGGTGGACCACGCCGACACTTCGTCGTGGAGCGTCTTGAGTTCGCCGATGCGACGCCGGCGAAGGCATTGGCGCGTCATCGAGCTCAGTTCGTTCTCCGCGATGTTCAGCCAACTCCCGTGTTTCGGCGTGTGGCAGAACTCGATGCGACGAACCAGTTGCCGTGCCCGGGTCGGCTCGAACACTTCGTAGAAGGCGCCCTTCGTGTGCGTGTTGAGGTTGTCGCTCACCAAGGTGATCTTCTCGCATTCGGCGTAGCGTCCTTCCAGCAGGCCGGCGACCTCCAGCGCCCAGTCCACCTTCGTGCGCCGGGCCCGGGCCGTCGCCTGCCGCCAACCCGCCAGCGGTTCGCTGAACAGGAAGACCGAGGCCGTGCCGGCCCGTTCGTACTCGTAGTCGACACGCCGGGGACGCTTCTTCGTGGCCGCCATCGGCGAGCGGGTTTCCTTGACCAACTGCACCGGCTGCTCGTCCATGCACACGACGGGACAATCCGGATCGTAGGGTTTCTGATACAGATCCAAGACCTGTTCCAGGTTCGCCACGAACTCGGCATCGGCCTGCGGCGGGATCACCCAGTACTCGATTTTCCGCTGCGTCATGCCGTTTTTTTCAGCGTCCGCCGGATGGTTTCGTGGCTGATCGACTCGACGACCCCCAACTCGACGACCCGGCGCGCCAACAGGCGCAACGACCAGTTCGCGTAGCCCTTCGGGGGCGGCCCCAGACGCAGGGCGATGACCTGGGACTCCTGTTCGCCGTCGAGCAGCTTCTCGACCGGGGGTGATTCGCGTCGTTTTCGCTCCAGCGCCTGTTCGAAGCCTTTCAGCACGCACCGTTGGCGAATGTTCTCGACCGTCTTGGTGCGGCACGAAAAGGCCTCGGCGACCCGCTGGTCGGTCCACGCCGGCCCGTCCGCATCGGCCTTCAAGAGAATCTGCGCGCGGCGCACTTTCTCGCTGCTCCCGTTGAGCTTGCGGACCGTCTGTTGACAGACCTCGCGTTCCTGGGCTGTGAGTCGAACGATGTACCTCTTTTGCGGCATGGAAACTCTCTCGGTTCGAGACGAGCTCCCCAATAGTCCTAATGTTTATTGATGGCACAGCACTAGGCATGTTGTCGGACGCCAGCGCCAAGGGCTTCATCACTCGGCCGGGTTCGGGAGGAGTCTTGGTGGGCCACGCTGGGATCGAACCAGCGACACCCTGATCAAGAGTCAGGTGCTCTACTGGACGGCGGAACTTGATATGGTTCGGAGCGAGCACCCGCTTTACGAATATGCCTGTCACGAGGGAAATCTTTCCGTCCCCAACATTCTTGCGGGTGCGCGTGCCAGCGATCGGAGCGAGGCTTAGAGTGGATCCAGGTAGATTTGGCTGCCGCCCGGGGAGGTTGAGATGAGGGTTCAATTGCACGGATTGACGGTGGCGTTGGCTGTCGGGGTGATGCTGGTCGTGCCGATTCGTCTTGCAGGCCAAGCGGCGGGGACCAACGAGCAGGCGGCCGCCTCGAGCACGGTGCACCGAACGCCGTGGGGTGAGCCGGATCTGCAGGGGGTCTGGGACTTTCGGACCCTGACGCCGATGGAGCGGCCCGGTGAGTTCGCCGACAAGGACGTGTTTACGTCGGAGGAAGCCGCCGAGTTCCTGGAGGCGCGGCTTGCCGATATCGCTGCCCGCGACGAGGAGGTTCCGGCGGACATTGTCGGAAACTACAACCAGTTCTGGTTTGACCGGGGGACCTCGGTGGTCGAGACCAATCGTACATCGCTGATCGTCGACCCCGCGGATGGCAGGATTCCACCCCTGACGCCAGCGGCGCAGGAGCGGCAGGCGGCAATGGACGCGGCGCGCCAGGGCGTGGGGGGAGACGAGCCGACCCCAGGGGGCTGGCTCGACGACCTCGGTCCTGGAGGGCTCCGAGTCCGCTGCGTCCTGGGGTTCAATTCGGGGCCGCCGATGACGCCGAGCGCGTACAACAACAACGTCCAACTGATTCAGACCCCTGACCATGTGGTGATCTTCAATGAGATGAACCACAATTCGCGGATCGTGCCGCTGGATGGGCGGCCGCACCTCAACCCCCAGCTCCGCCAATGGGTGGGCGACTCGCGGGGCCACTGGCAGGGCGACACACTCGTCGTCGAAACGACGAACTTCCTGCGTGAAACGGCGGTCCTGGACGGACGGTCGAGTGCCAACGTTCATCTCATCGAACGGTTCACCCGGCTGGACGAAGACACGCTTGTCTACGAGGTCACGGTCGATGACCCGACGATCTGGACGCGACCCTGGACGTATGTCGTGCCGATGCGAAAGAACGATGAGCCGATCTACGAGTACGCGTGCCACGAAGGGAACTACGCCATGGAAGTGATTCTCAGTGGCGCGCGCGCGAAGGAGCGGGCAGCCGGGCAATAGCGAGACACGGGACTGAGTTTCCGACGTTGAGGTCGCCCCGGAGTCCAGAAACCCGTGGTGCGTCTGACGGGGAACGTGTCTCATGGAAGGCTGCCCCGTCAAGTGGACCACGCATAGTTGGACTCTGAGCGCGTTGTGACGCGCGCCAAGTACGTGAGCGGCGGTACCCGACCCAGCGCGTCGTGGGGCCGGTGCTCGTTGCAGGTGACGAGCCACGCATCGTGCCGGTCGCACCAGTCGACAAAGACCCGGGCTGTCAGCTCGGGGCCCTTGTCGAGCCGGAGCGCCTGGGGACGCCTGTAGAGCGCCACCAGTTAGTCGAGCACCCGGACCACGCGTGCCGCCGGGATCGACGTGCCGACCTCGATGGCCAAGCCCTTGCTGAACTGAGTCGGTCCGGGTGCGGAGTGACCAGCCCGCTTGGAACGGTCAGCCGCCGAGGAGGGCGGCGGAGAGGACGCTGACGACAGCCAGCATGGTGGCGACAAGCGTGCCGGTCAGCCAGAGGAACCGCCGGTCCATCCGGTTGCCCAGCTCGGCGATCGCATCGCGCAGCCCGTCGATCCGGTTGGCGTTCTCTGCCATCTTGTGCTCGACGACGGTCAGTCTTTGTTCAACGGTCTTCACGGCCATCGCGCCGCTCCTCGGAGTCAGCACCAACGTATCCAACAGATCGTCAAGGCGGGCGGCGGCATGCCGCCGTGCCATAATCGAGCCTCATCACGCTGGAAGCCACGATCGGATTGGAGGCCGCGATGCCGAACGGCGCACGATGCCATCCGCCAACCGCTTGCCGGCGGTCTGACCGCGCGCCGATGCCGAGGCGGCGAGACCGGCGCGTAGCTGCGCCCGGCGTCGCCTGCCTGCTGGCCGCGCTGGCCGTAGCGTTCGCCACCGCGCCGCTGCAGGCTCAGCGGCCGCCGGTGACCGGCCGCACGGCCGGTGTCTCCACCGGGCATCCGCTCGCGACCGCCGCCGCCTTCGAGACGCTGGTGCAGGGCGGCAATGCGTTCGACGCGGGCGTCACGGCGATGCTCGTCGGCGGTGTCGTCGAGCAGGATCTCTACGGGCTGGGCGGTGAGGCGCTGATCCTGGTCTATCCGGCCGCGGAGGGCGAGGTCACCTCCGTTGTCGGCCAGGGCTGGGCGCCGAAGGGCGCCAGCATCGAGTGGTACACCGAGCGCGGTCGGGATCTCAACGGCCAGGGGCTGGATCCCGGCGTCGTGCCGGGCGCGCTGCACGGCGTGCTCACGGTGCTGGAGCGCTGGGGCACGATGACGTTCGAGCAGGTGGCGGCGCGCGCCATCGACTACGCCGAGCACGGGTTCCCGCTGCGGCCGCTCACCGCCCGGGCCATCGAGGACAACGTGGACTTCCTGAAGGAGTGGCCGGAGAACCGGCGCTTCTGGCTGAAGCCCGACGGCTCGCCCTACGCGGCGGGCGAGACGATTGCCCTTCCCGCGCTGGCCGGCACGCTCCGGAAGATGGTGGAGGCGGAACGGGCCCATGCGCATCTCGGGCGGGCCGGCGCCGCGGCCGCTGCCCGCGACCGGTTCTACAAGGGCGACATCGCCGCGGAGATGGTCGCCTTCCTGCAGGCGCACGGCGCGCCGTTCGACAGCAGCGACTTCGCCGAGTTCCACTCCCGCATCGAAGCGCCGAGCCGCACCGACTACCGCGGCTACACCATCTACAAGCAGGGGTTCAACAGCCAGGGGCCGGTGCTGCTGCAGGCGCTGAACATCCTCGAGAACTTCGATCTGCAGGCGATGGGACACAACAGCGCCGACTACGTCCACACCGTGGTCGAGGCGATGAAGCTGGCCTACGCCGACCGGGACACCTACTACGCGGACCCCGAGTTCGTCGACGTGCCGGCGGCAGGGCTCCTGTCGAAGGCCTACGCCGGGGAGCGGGCGGCGGAGATCGACGCGGCGCGCGCCTCCGTTGCGTTCCGCGCCGGCGACCCGTTGCCGCACGATCCCGACGTGGACGAGTGGCCCTACTGGGTGGCCGACATCGAGGACGGCGAGGCGGCGAGCGACGCGGACGGGTCGTTCGTGCCGTCGGCGGGCGGACTGAAGGATACGACCCACATCGCCATCATCGACGGGGACGGGAACGTCTTCGACGCGACGCCGAGCGGCGGGTGGATCCGTGGCGCGATCATCCTGGGCGGCACCGGCATCGGGCTCAGCACACGCGGCGAGCAGTTCTGGCTCGACCCGGGGCGGGCCAACCAGATTCGTCCGCGCGCCCGCCCGCGCTACACGCTGACGCCGAGCATCGTCTTCCGGGACGGGGAGCCGTTCCTGGCCATCGGGACGCCGGGGGGCGACAACCAGGATCAGACCATCCTGCAGACGTTCCTGAACATCGTCGAATTCGGGCCGGACTGGTACCCGAACCTGCACGACGCGCTTGCGTGGCCGCGGGTCCGCACGCAACATCTGCACGGCTCGTTCTGGCCGCACGCGGCTGGCTTCAACCGGCTGGATGTCGAAGCGGACATCCCCCCGGCGGTCGTCGATGAGCTGCGACGGCGGGGACACCAGATCAACGAGGTGCCCCGGTTCGGAGTGTCCGGATGCGCGACGGCGGTGATGATCGACCCGGCCACGGGCAACCGGCTGGCCGCGGCCGACCCGCGGCGCGACTGCTACGCGCTGGCCTATTGACGTGGCGGACCTGCGCTGGACCGTGCAGTCGCTGGTCGGCGACGCCCTGGCCCTGGCCGACTACTGGCGCAGCGGCATTCTCTACAACCCGCTGGCAGCCCGGGTTATTCAGGATCCGTATCCGACCTACGCGCGCCTGCGTTCCCGCTCCCCGGTGCACCGGAGTCGGCTGCTCAACGCCTGGGTGTTCACGCGCTACACGGACGCGGAGACCATCCTCCGGGACTTCCGCCGGTTCTCCAACGTTCCGACCAGCGTCGAGCGGCGGCGGACCTACACACCGCCGCGGGCCGACTGGACGATGCTGTTTCTCGATCCGCCGGAGCACACCCGCCTGCGCGCGCTCGTCAACCAGGCGTTCACGCCGCGGGCGGTCGAAGCCCTCGAGCCGCATATCCGGGCAATCATGGAACAACTGCTCGACGACATCGACGATCCGTCGGGATTCGACCTGATAGCGGCGGTGGCCAATCCGCTGCCCGTGATCGTGATCGCCGAGATGCTGGGCGTGCCGCCGGAGGACCGGGCGCAGTTCAAGCATTGGTCGGACGAGCGCGCGCGCATCCTCGAGCCGATCATCACCGCGGAGGAACGGAAGCGGGCGGTCGCCGCCGTGGAGTCGCTGGATGCCTACTTCATGCCCATCATCAGCGCGCGCCGCCTCGATCCGCGGGACGACATCATCAGCGCCCTCGCGCAGGCGGAAGAGGAAGGCGACAAGCTCACCGAGCGCGAGATGCTGCTGATGCTGCGCCTCCTGCTGGTTGCCGGCAACGAGACCACCACCAACCTGATCGGCAACGGCATGCTCGCTCTGCTGCGCAATCCGGAGCAGCTTCAGCTCCTGCGGGAGGATCCGAGCCGGATACCGGCCGCGGTGGAAGAGCTGCTGCGCTTCGACACGCCGGTCCAGTTCGATCTGCGGGGCGTGCTCGAGGATTGCGAGGTGAACGGCGCACGGCTGCGCCGCGGCGATGCCGCACTGCTGGCGGTCGGCGCCGCCAATCGCGATCCGGAGGTCTTCGACGAGCCGGACCGGCTGGACGTCCAGCGCGCCAAGGGGAGCAATCTCTCATTCGGCCGGGGCGTCCATCACTGTATCGGTGCGCCACTGGCGCGCCTGGAAGGGCGTATCGCGCTGGAAGTGCTGCTGGAGCGCTTTTCCTCGATGAGCCTGCTCACCGACCGTCCGGCATTCCGCAGAGCCATCGTGCTGCGCGGCCTCGAGTCGCTGCCGATGGCGGCCGTTCCGGCTTAGCCCGACAGGAACCTCGTTTTCGGGCATCATTGCGGGTAGCCCACGTCCAGGAAGGAGCAGGCCATGATCGGAACACTCGGACCGGGACGGCGCGCCGGCGCGTTGCTGGCCGTGATCCTCGGCGCGGCCACCATCGCGGCAACCGGCATCCGCGCCGCCGACGATGTCTTCGTCACCGTCGATCGCTTCGTGCCACACACGTCGACGGTGCCCGCGAACGAGGGGGAGCGGGTCGGCCTGTTCCTCCGTGAGAAGCTGAGCCAGGACCTGGCCGCACGGATCGCGGACGGCGAGCGGCTGGACGGCAAGGTGGTGCTGTTCGTCCACGGCGGGTCGATCCCGGCGGTACCGGACTACGACCTGCCGTACAAGGACTACTCGTGGATGGAGCATCTCGCCGCCGCCGGCTACGACACGTTCGCGATGGATCAGACGGGATACGGCTTGTCGCCGCGACCGATGATGGATGACCCGTGCAACATGGACGCGGACAACCGCACGCTCGTTACGCCGAACCCGCTGGCGCACGACTGCGAGCCGCGCTATCCGCACGGGCTGACGACGAGCCAGTCGGACTGGGACGAAATCGCGCGCGTGGTCGACTACATCCGTGAGCTGCGCGGCGTCGACACCGTCAGCCTGATCGGTTGGTCCGCGGGCGGGCCGCGCACCGCCGGGTTTGCGGCGCGCAACCCGGACGTCGTCGACAAACTCGTGCTGTTCGCCCCGGGCTACCGGCCTGACCAGCCGTCGACGCCGACGGAAGAGCTGCCGGCCGGCAACGTGCCAATGCGCCTGCAGACCCGGGACGCGCTGGAGAACGGCCGCTGGCGCTCGACGGTCGCCTGCGACGGCCAGATCGATCCGGGGATTCAGGAAGTCATCTGGCAGACCGTGATGGCCTACGATCAACGCGGCTCGGTCTGGGGACCATCGCACGGCGTGATGCGGGTTCGCACTTCGGCCGGCGCGTGGGGCTGGAACCGCGAGTATGCCGCGCAGGTGCGGGTGCCGACCCTGATCCTGGTCGGCGAGCAGGACTCTCTCCTGGAGCCCGACCGACAGCTCTACGACGACCTGACCGGCACGACGAGCAAGGTGCTGGTCGAGATGGCGTGCGCCACCCATTTCGCCGTGTGGGAGACGACCCAGTACAAGCTCCTGCACGAGGCCTCGCTGGAGTGGTTCGAGCAGGGGACGTTCCGGGGCAGCGCGGCCGGGCGGTTCACGGTGGAGGCCAGCGCCGTCCAGTAGCTACTTGAGGAGACGACTATGCCGCACCGAAACCTGACCCGCGCGACTCTGCTTCTCGGCGTCGCGGCCCTGTCCTTCGCGCCTCTGCTGGGCGCACAGCAGGGTGAGACGATCACCCGCGAGACGCGGCCGTTCGTGCCGGTCACCGACGAGATGCTGCGGAATCCAGATCCCGGGGACTGGCTGATGACCCACCGGACGTACGACTTCCAGGCCTACAGCCCGCTCGACGAGATCAACCGGGACAACGTGCACCAGCTCCAGGTGGCCTGGATGCGGGCGATGGACGAGGGACCGCAGCAGACCCAGCCGCTCGTCTACGACGGAGTGATGTACCTCGCCAACAACGACGATCACATCCAGGCGCTGGACGCGACGACCGGCGACCTGCTTTGGGACTACTCGCGCCGGCTACCCGCCGACCTGCGCGAGTACGTCACGCTGGGCAACCGGACCCGGAACCTGGCCATCTACGGCAACCACATCTACCACCTGACCGCCGACGCGCACCTGCTCGCCCTCGACGCCCGTACCGGCGAGGTGGCCTTCGACAGCGAGATGGCCGACTACCGCGCGGGGATCACCCACTCCTCGGGCGCCATGATCATCGATGGCAGGGTGCTCGCCGGACGCGCCTGCATGCCCACCAGCATTCCGGCGCGCTGCTTCATCTCGGCCCACGACTCGGACACCGGTGAGGAACTCTGGCGGGTTTACACGGCGGCCGGCGCGGACGACCCCGGCGGGCAGACCTGGGGCAACCTGCCGACGTCGGAACGGATCCACGTGTCGGCGTGGGGCACGCCGGGCAGCTACGACCCCGAGCTCGGGCTCATCTACTGGGGCATCGCCGTTCCGATGCCCTACACCCGCATCATGCGCCGCGGCACCTGGGACGTCGGCGACAGCACGCCGTGCGAGCTGTACTCCAACTCCACCGTCGCCCTGGCCGTCGAGACGGGCGAGATGGCGTGGTACTACCAGCACCTGCCCTGCGACGACTGGGACCAGGACTTCGTGCAGGAGCGCACCCTGATCGACACGGTGGTCGCACCCGATCCGGAGTCGGTGATGTGGATAAACCCGCGCATCGCCGGCACCGCCGAGGAGCGCAAGATTGCGGTCACACTGGGGGAACCCGGCGGATTGTTCGTCCTCGACCGTGAGACGGGCGAGTTCCTGTGGGCCACGCCGCTGCCGTATACCAGCACGGAGCGTTTCGTCATCCGGGACATCGACCCGGCGACCGGGCAGGTTTTCATCAACATGGACCTGGTGGCGCGGGAGGTGGGCCAGCAGTTCATCATCTGTGGGCACAACGTGAAGGGCTGGTGGTCGTGGTCGTACAGCCCGCGGACCGGACTCCTCTACATCCCGATCAATCGCTCCTGTCTCAACCAGACCGCCAACGATCGGTCGGCCACGGGAACGGGCCCGAGGTTCACGCAGCCCGAACCGGGGCTTGAGGAGGACGGCCACCTCACCGAGGTGCGGGCTCTCGACATCTCGACCGGCCGGGAGGCGTGGCGCTACACGCAGCGAGCCCCGAACGCGGGGTCGACGCTCGCCACCGCCGGCGACGTCGTCTTCCATGGCGATCTCAACCGCCGCTACCGCGCCTTCGACGCCGAGACCGGCGACGTGCTGTGGGAGACGATCCTGGGCAGCCAGATCACCGGCTTTCCGGTCACCTATACGGCGGGCGGGAGGCAGTATCTCACCGTGCCGGTGGGTGGTGCGGCGATTTTTAGAATGAACAACTACGCGCCGGAGCTGGAGGCGCCGATGGGCAGCAACATGCTCGTCACGTTCACGCTGCCGCCGTCCTGAGGCGGAGCAGGCCGCCAGATACGATGGCTCTTCCGGTCCTGAGGTCTTGAAGCCTTGCAGAGACGCCTGATGTTCCCGTTCCTGGTCGTGCTGGCGGCAGCGGCCGTCGCCTGTTCGCCATCGTCAGGCAGCGGGCCGGCTGCCGGCGCAGCGGACACGCCCCAGGAGTTGGCCGTCGTGACGTCCGGTGGCCTGGCCGCCGCCTACGACCGGCTCGTACCGCGATTCGAGGACGAGACGGGCATCCGGCTGGTGACCGCCTACGGGGCGTCGGCCGGCGGCGCTCCCGACTCGATTCCGGCCAGGCTGGAGCGCGGGGAACGCTTCGACGTCCTGATCATGTCCCAGGCCGGCCTGAACGAGCTCACCGCGCAGGGCCGGGTCCTACCGGACACGCGCGAGGATCTGGCCAGTTCGTCGATCGGGATGGCGGTGCGCGAGGGAGCCCCGCTGCCCGACATCAGCACGCCCGAGGCGTTTGTGGAGACGCTGCTCGCGGCCGAGTCCATCGGCTACTCGGCGAGCGTGAGCGGCACGTACGTGTCCAAGGAGCTCTTTCCCCGCCTCGGCCTGGCCGAGCAGCTTGCTCCGAAGAGCCGGCGCATCGAGAGCGAACGTGTGGCGGCCGTCGTGGCGCGCGGCGAGATCGAGATCGGCTTTCAGCAGGTCAGCGAAATACTCTCGATCGAAGGTGCGGCGTACGCCGGCCCCATTCCCGCCGAGTACCAGCGGGTCACGACGTTCTCGGCCGGGATCGCGGCGGACGCGGGGAATCCGGACGGCGGGCAGAGACTGATCGATTTCCTGTCATCGGCCGAGGCGGCCGTTACGATCGCCGAGACCGGTCTCGAACCGGCGGCAAGCGTTAGACTGAGATAACCGATGGACTGGCCGCGCCGTCTTGTCTGCTGTGTGCTCCTGACCGTCTGGACGGGAGGCGTCGTCGCGGCGCAGGCACCGGCCGACACGGTCGAGCAAACCCTCATCGAACTCGAGCGGGGGTGGAACACCGCTTTCTACGATCGGGATGTCGCCTTCCTCGAGAGCGTCCTGGCGGACGACTTCATCGTCACGTATGACGATGGCACCCGAGCGGACAAGGCAAGGGAGCTGGCGCTGGCCGAGTCGTTCAACCAGCGGGTCGTGTCCTCGACGCAGGAAGACTTCATCGTGCGGGTCTATGGCGACACGGCGGTTGTCCTGTTCACCCTTCGCGTGGTCGGAATTCGTGAGGGACAGGAGGCGGAGCTGACGTTGCGCTACACCGATGTCTGGGTGCTGCGCGACGACCGCTGGCAGTGCGTCTCGTCGCAGAGCACGCGCGTGCGGTAGCGACGAAATCGGAGAACCCGGAAGAGTCCGGCGCTTTTCGTTGGGTCGTTGCCCGGATGACCGTTCCCGAACGTATTCCTGTCGCGCCCGGGGCGTTCCACCTGCCGGGGTTCCTGGCCCCAGCGGAACAGGGCATGGTTCTGGCGACCGTCGAGGCGTTCGCGGCGGGACCGGCCGGGTTCTATCGTCCTCGCGTGCGGGGCGGCGGCCTGATGCACTGCGAGATGCTCTGCCTCGGGCGCCATTGGAACGCGAAGACCTATAGCTACGAGCCAGTGCGATCGGACTTCGACGGCTTGCCGGCTCCGCCGCTACCGGGTGAGCTGGCGGATCTGGCGAAGCGGGCGGCGGCGACCGTCGACTTCGATCTCGCACCCGATATCTGCCTGGTCAACCGCTACGGCGCGGACGGCCGGATGGGCCTGCATCAGGACAAGGACGAACACGCGTCGACCCTCGATGCGGGCGTGCCGGTCGTTTCGCTGTCGATCGGCGACAGCGCGCGATTCCTGCTCGGCGGGTTCCGCCGCCGCGATCCGGTAGCGGAGATCGTGCTCCTATCGGGAGATGCGTTCGTGATGGGGGGACCAGGCCGGCTCCGCTACCATGGCGTGGCGCGGATCCTCCCGGCGTCGGGTTCGCCCCGCCTCGGGCTGGAAGGACGGATCAGCCTGACGTTCCGGCAGTACGCGCTGGGGTGACGCGCGAGGCCAGCGCTGGCGACAGCGGTAACACGCCGGCGAGGCGTCGGGTTCGGACGTCGAAGGGTGGCGGCATGGGGTTCTATCTCAGAAAGTCCTTCAGCGCGGGACCGATTCGATTCAATCTGTCGAGGAGCGGCGTGGGCTTATCCGCGGGCGTCACCGGCGCCCGGCTCGGACTCTCGTCCACCGGCCAGGTGCTTGCGCACGGGGGGCGTGGCGGGATCTACTACCGGAAGTCGCTCGGCGGGTCCGGGAGCAGCAGGTCAGGCACTACAGGGCACGCCTCTCTTGGCGAAACCGGTCCGCAAGCAGCCATTGAGCTGACCGAAGAGACGGGCGCGACGTACGGCGTGCCCGAGCAGGCGGAAGCGACCGACCTGCCCGAGGCGCCGGCGCGGCCTGGGTCGACATCCGGCCTGATCGCGCTGTGCCTGGTCGGCGCGTTCCTGTTGGCGGCGTCTCTGGGGTTGATCCCGTGGGATGTCGCGGCGACGGGCAGCGTTCTCGTGGGGCTGGGCGCCGGCGGTCTCGGTGTCATGAAGAAGAGGGCGTGTGACGCCTATGGCGTCCTGCTCAACGAACGGATTACGGCCTCGGATCCCATCACGGACGATGTGTGGGCCGAAATCCATGCCGCGCGCGACAGTCGCTGGATCGCACCGGCCGACGCGCGCTACTTCGAGCAACAGGCGTACCTGACGCTCGTTGATGCCGGGATGGCAACCGGGTGGACGGAACCGGCTGATCTCGATCGACTGGCCCGAGCGGAACAGGTTCTTTCTCTTGATCCGGCGTTCGCCAAGCGAACCAAGCTGGAGGCGTACCGCAGGGCACACGTCGAAGCGACCGCGGACCACGACCTCACCGCGGAGGAGGAAGCCGGGCTGGAACTGGCACGCATCGCGTTCGGCCTCTCGGACAGTGACCTTGCGGAAGAACTTTCGTTCGTCGATCGGTTGCAGGAACTGCGGGCGATTCGGGGCGGCGTGCTGCCGCAGGTGGAGGCGGCGGTCAAGCTCCGATCCGGGGAAGTCTGCCACCTGAAGAGTGAAGGGCGAGTGCTCAAGCGGCGCATCCTCCGCTCGTTCTCGCGGGACCGGCAGAAATACAAGGTGAGGGGGTTTGTCATCGACAAGGCCGGGACGCTGCTCGTGACGAGCAAGCGCGTCCTGTTGATTCACCAGGGCATGACGTCGATCGCTCTCGAGAAGATCGTGGATCTGGAAGTCGACGAGGACCGACAGTTGTTGACCCTGACTAGAGATGGTCTCGTTACGCCGTCGTATCTGACGACGCCGAACGCTCTTGAGGCTGGCGCCATCATCGCGGCGTTGGCCAACTGCTGAACGAGGTCACGCCAGCGTCCCGCCGGGATGGAGCGGAGCGGACTGGGCGTGCTGGCGCCCTATCGCGCCGGCGCCGGCCCCAGTTTCCGGACCCAGCCGTCGCCTTTCGTCAACAGATAGAGCTCCCCGGCGGAGTCGATCCCCAGACGCGCGTCCACCCGGTCGCCGCGGCCGTAGGTGTTGGGGAACCCGGCCACCTCGACGAGGTCGCGCTCCTGGCCATCCACTACCAGCCGGAGTTCCCGGATCTCGGCGAGCTGACCGATCACCAGCGTGTCCGCATCGATGTACAGCACCCGGCCGCGCGGGAAGTCGGTGAAGACGTACTTGCCCTGCAGGGCGGGAATGGCCTGGCCGCGATAGACGAACCCGCCGCTGATGGCATTGCCGTCGTGGTGGTCATACTGGGCCACCGGATACACGAAGGGATGGTCGTCCTGCGCCGGGCGCGGATACACCCGTCCCGGGCGCGACGCGCCGACCGCGTAACCCGTCGCGAAGGTTCCCTCCCGGAGCCGCCAGCCGTAGTTGGCGCCGGGAACACCCAGATTGACCTCTTCCACGAAGCCCTGGCCGATGTCGCCGATGAACATCCGGCCGTCCGTGTCCCAGGAGAACTGCTGCGCATGCCGGAGACCGTAGGCCCATATCTCGGGGGCGACCCCCGCCTCGTCCACGAAGGGATTGTCCGGTGGTATGCCGTACCCCCTGCTTCCGTCGCCCGCGAGGGGATCGATGCGAATAATTGCACCATGGGGTTCGCTGAGGGATTGGCCGGAGTCACGGGGATCATTGGCCGCCCCGGCATCGCCGAGGCTGGCATAGAGGAGCCCGTACTCCGGCGATCCCGCGGCTGCCGTTGGATTGAACGCGATGACGCCGATGTTGTGGTTGGAGGCGAACTGGCCGATCCGGAAGACCTCCCGCGAGGTCCCGCTGAACACGTTTGCCCGCGGATCGTCGGCCGTCCACTCCCGGATCACGCTCTCGTGGCTCTCGTCGTCGTCGTCCAGGTAGTTCGCGCGGCCGCTGTCCGACCGGGCGCTGTACGCGGTGTAGAACCTGCCGAAACCCGGTGTGCCCGCGGCGGCGAACTGCGGGTGGAACGCGACCCCCACGAGACCCGTCTCGTTGGGGAACATCGAGTCGTCGAAGCCGACATCCTGGGTGCGAATATCCAGGTAGGCTACCGGCGCCATCCCGCTCTCGTCGGTGATGTACAACAACCCGCGCAGATCGTTGAGGACGAGGCGCCCCGAGCCGTCCCCGACCGGAGTCAGGTACTGGATGCGGGCGTAGGCCTCGTTCGTTATGGCGTCCACGGCCGACTCCTCGGTTTGCGGAGCGCGAACGAACTCGGTTGCTTCCACGATCAGGTCGCCCTTCTGGATCGGGTCGGGAATGGGGTCGGTCAGGGCCTCCACCTGCGCCTCGGCCGGGAGGGCTGCGGCGACGATGATCATGGCGGTTATCCCGAGCGATCGTGCGAGGTGCATAGGGAACTTCGTGGGCTGTGCGGCGGCGGCTGCGACGTCGCGGATGGCCGACACCGGTTGAGACGGACGTGTCAATCATATCGCCAGCCGGGTGGCGGTGGCGCTAGAGTCCCAGGATGGCGGTGAGGCAGGCTTCGAATCCGGCGCGGGCCTGATGTAGGCTCTGATCACGGCGCATCGCCGCCGTTGTAGCGGGACTCAGGAAGGCGGGAAGAAGATGACGAGACGGCCGTTCGGACGATTCACCCTCGCGGCTTCAGCCGCCGCACTGGCGGCGGCAGTGGCCTGCTCGACCACTCCGGCCCAGGAGCTGGAGTCGGACTATTCGCCCGTCACGGATGAGCGCCTGCGCTCGCCGGACCCGGGCGACTGGCTGATGTACCGCCGCACCTACGATAGCTGGGGCTACAGTCCGCTCGACCAGGTCACGACGGAGAACGTGGCCGATCTCGTGCCGGTGTGGTCAATGTCGACCGGGGTGACGTCCGGCCACGAATCGCCGCCGATCGTCAACGACGGCAGGATGTTCGTGACGACGCCCGAAGACCGGGTCATCGCCATCGACGCGCGGACCGGTGAGCAGCTCTGGATCTACAACCGCGAGTTCCCGGAAGAAATGGCGCACCCGCACCGCACGAACCGTGGCGTCGGCCTGTACGGCGACAAGGTCTACTACACGACGCACGACGCGTTCGTGGTGGCGCTTGACGCGGTGTCGGGGGAGCTCGTCTGGGAGATGGCGGTCGCCGACTACCGGACCGGGTACTACATGACGATGGCGCCGCTCGTGGCCAACGGCAAGGTGATGGTCGGGGCGTCGGGCGGCGAGCGGGGCATCCGCGGGTTCGTGGCGGCGTTCGATCCCGAGACCGGCGAGGAAGTGTGGCGCTCGCACACCATCCCGGCACCGGGCGAGCCGGGGAGCGAGACGTGGCCGGGCGAGACGTGGCGCACGGGGGGCGCGTCGATCTGGATCACCGGGTCGTACGACCCGGAGCTTAACCTGACCTACTGGGGTACCGGCAATCCGGGTCCGTGGATCGGTGACCAGCGGCCCGGCGACAACCTCTACACCAACTCGGTCGTCGCGTTCGACGCCGACACGGGCGAACTCAAGGGCTATCACCAGTACCACCACAACGGGTCATGGGACTGGGACGAGGTTACGGCGCCGCTGCTGATCGACGTGCCGCGAGACGGCCGCACCATCCGGACGCTGGTCCACCCGGCCCGCAACGGCTATCTGTGGATGCTCGAGCGAACCGCCGACGCCATCAACTTCGTCGAGGCGCAGCCCTACGTGTATCAGAATGTATTCAACGCGATCGACCCGGTGACCGGCCGGCCGGAGTACGACCAGGAGCGGAAGCCGGGCACCAACAAGCCCGCCACCTTCTGCCCGTCGCTCTGGGGCGGCAAGAACTGGCCGCCGGCCGCCTACAGCCCCCAGACGGGGTACCTCTACATCCCGGCCAACGAGAACCTCTGCTCGAGCATGGTCGGCGTGGAGGTGGACTACGTGCCGGGGCGCGGCTTCACCGGGGCGTCGCAGACGGTCTTCGTGGTGGACGACGCCGGCCACATCGGCGAGATTCAAGCCTGGAACCTGGCTACCGGCGAGCGGGTCTGGACGCACGAGTTCGCCGATTCCCAGAACTGGGGGCCGATTCTGACCACCGGCGGCGGCCTCGTCTTCGCGGGCGGCACCAACGACCGGTACTTCCGGGCGTTCGACGCCGAGACCGGCGAGGTTCTCTGGGAGCAGCGGACCAACTCCGGCGTAATCGGGGTGCCGTCGTCCTACGAGATCGACGGCGTGCAGTACATCGCGGTGCAGTCCGGCTGGGGTGTCGATGCCGCGGGTATGCAGCGCGCGGTGAACGCGCACTTCGACGCCCAGAAGCTGGTGCCGCAGGGGGGCGTCATCTGGGTCTTCGCCCTGCCCGCGGAGGCGCGATGATCTCGTCGGCGTGGCGCCGGCGCGCGGTGCGGCTGACGCGGGCCCGCTAGAGAGGGTGCGGCTCGAAGTATCAGTGCACCATCAGCGACACGCTGGCGGTCAGCGCGCCCCAGTCGAACGAGAACGAGTTCCATGGGCGGCACGCTCTCGCCGGCGCCCGCGTCGTGGTCAGAGGATGCGGTGGCCCAGCGCGGAGAGCGCCAGTTCAACAGCCAGCTCGGCGGTTTCGTTGCGGTTGTCGAGGGTCGGGTTGATCTCCACGAGGTCGAGGGCGCGGAGCCGGCCGCTGTCGGCCACGGTTTCCATCAACAGGTGCGCCTCGCGGTAGCTCAGCCCGCCGCGGACCGGCGTTCCGACGCCCGGCGCGATCGAGGGGTCGCAGACGTCCAGGTCGAACGAGACGTGCACGCCAGCGGTCCCCTCGCCCGCGAGCGCGAGCGCCTGCATCGCCACCGACGCCATCCCGAGGCGGTCGACCTCCTTCATCGTGAAGACGGTGGCGCCGGAGTCGCGCACGCGTTGACGTTCCTGCGGGTCGAGGCTGCGGACGCCGATCAGCACGACGTTGTCCGGGTCGATCCGCGAACGGCCCCGCCGGCCTATCGTCGCCAGCTCTTGCGGTTCCGGGCCGAGGAGGGCGGCGAGCGGCATGCCGTGGACGTTGCCGCTCGTCGTGGTGGCGGGCGTGTTCATGTCGGCGTGCGCGTCGACCCAGAGCAGGCCGATCCGTGCGCGGTCCCGGCGCGCCGCGGCCACGCTGGCGGCGACGGATCCGGCCGCCACGCTGTGGTCGCCGCCGACGACGACCGGCAGAGCGCCCGCGCCGTGCGCTGCTGACGTGGCGCGGTAGACCTGCCGGCAGACGCGGGCAATCGGCGCGATGTACTTCCTGCTGGCATCCTGAGCCGATTGCGTTTCCGGCAGCGCTGCCGCGACGTCGCCCCGGTCGGTCACGCGGCAGCCGAGCGCCGCGATGCGGTCGCCGAGACGGGCGATGCGGATGGCGGATGGACCCATGTCGGTGCCGCGGCGTCCCGCGCCGAGGTCGAGCGGGGCGCCGATGATCTCGACCACGCGCATGGTTGGCGCCGTTCGCAAGGTCATTTTGTCCACCCCGGGCAGGTCATGGCGTCCGATCCGAACAGGTCATGATGTTCGCTCCAGGGGCGCGCCGGTCGCCGACCGCCGGTGTTCCTCCAGCGCCGCACGCCCCGCGGCACGGCCCGCCGCGACACAGTCGGGGATGCCGACGCCCCGGAAGGCGGCGCCAACGATCCGGAGGCCGGGCAGGTCCGCCAGGTGCTCGTCGATCCGCGCGATCCGGTCGAGGTGGCCCACTTCGAGCTGCGGATTGGCGTCCATCCAGCGGTAGACCCGGGTGAGCGACGGCGCACCGCGAATTCCGAGCAGGCGTGCGAGGTCGCCGTGGACCCGCTCGATCAGATCGTCATCGCTGCGGTCGAGCAGCTCCGGCGCGCGCGCGCCGCCGACGAAGCCGCGCAGCAGGACCTGGCCGTCCGGGGTGCGGCCGGGCCACTTGGAGGAGATCCAGGTGGCGGCAAGGATGGAGAGCGCACTCTCGGCGCGCGGGACGACGAAGCCGGAGCCATCGAGGGGATGGTCGACGGCGACGCGCGGGAAGGCGAGGGCTACGACGGCGGTCGAGGTGGTGGGGATGGTCCGGCAGAGGCGGGCGATCGGGTCGCTCATCCCGCCGACGAGTCGCGCAGTTGCTGCGGCGGGCAGCGCGCAGATCACCTGATCGGCGCTAACGGCAGGCGCGCCGTCGGCCAGTCGCAGCGTGTAGGGTCCGCCCGCCGGCGTGATTGCGGCGACAGCGCAGCGGCAGCGGACGGACGCTGTCGGCAAGGCGGTGGCGATGGCGCGGGGCAGCGTCTCGAGTCCGTCCGGGAACGAACGGAACACTCCGTCGCGCCGCGCCGCCGCCCGCGCGGCGTTCGCCGAGCGCAGGCCCCGGATCACGCTGCCGTGCACCCGTTCGGCTTCCACCAGACGCGGGAAGAGCGACCGCATCGACAGCCGCTCCACGTCACCGGCGTGGATGCCCGCGAGCAGCGGTTCAGCCAGGATGTCGACCGCCTCGCGGCCGAACCGGCGGCGGAAGAACGAGGCGATAGATTCATCGGCCGACTCGCCTGTCGAGTTCTCCGTCGAGCCCTCCTCTGCGCTTGCGGTCGAGCCGTCCGGCGACGCGTCGGCGCCGGGTGCCGGCCGGCGCCGCCCGACGAGATCGAGCCCCATCTGGATCCGACCGGGCCACGAGAGGTGATCGCTGCGGGCGAGCGCGCCGAGGCTGGTGGGGATGCCGAACGGCGCGCCGTGGGGCAGGGGGCGGAGCCGGCCGCCGCGCACGACGTAGGCGCGGCGGGGTGGCAGCATCGGCACGAGGCGATCGGCGAGGTCCAGTTCGCGACAGAGCTCGATGGCAGCCGGTTTTTCCACGAGCAGCGAGTCGGGGCCGGCGTCGAGGGTGAAGCCGTCCATCCGCTCGGTCCGGATCAGCCCGCCGAGGCGGTCCGACGATTCGAACAGGAGGAACGGGGCGTCCTGCCGGTCCAGTTCGAATGCCGCCGCGAGGCCGCTGATCCCCCCGCCGACGATGGCGAATGGGACGTGGTCCATCAGTGGCGCCCGAAGCCGTAGCCGCCCTGATGCACGAAGCGGGCGAGCGCCTGCACATGCTCGACCGGCGTCTCGGGCAGGATGCCGTGCCCCAGGTTGAAGATGTGGCCGGGACGGCCGCCGGCGCGCATCAGCACGTCTTCGGCGCCGGCGAGCATCCGTTCGACCGGTCCGAGCAGCAGCGTCGGATCGAGGTTGCCCTGCACCGCGCGGCCGGTCCCGATTCGGTCCCAGGCCTCGTCGATGGGGACGCGCCAATCGACGCCGATGACGTCGCCCCCCGCCTCCGTCATCGCTTCGAGCAGGGTCGCGGTGCCGGTGCCGAAGTGGAGGACCGGTACGCCGGTGGCGGCGACGGCCGCGAGTATCCGCTTGGTATGCGGGGCGGCGAACTCCCGGTAGTCGTCCGGGCTGAGGGCGCCGACCCAGGAGTCGAACAACTGAATCGCCTGCGCCCCCGCCTCCACCTGCGCGACGAGGTAGTCGCTGAGGACGGTCGCGAAGGCATCGCACAGCCGGTGCCATGCCTCCGGCTCGCCGTACATGAGCGCCTTCGTCTTCGCGTAGTTGCGGGAACTGCCTCCCTCGATGGCGTACGAGGCGAGGGTGAACGGCGCCCCGCCGAAGCCGATCAGAGGGACGCGGTCCTCCAGCTCGCGGGCAAGGATCCGGATGGTCGCCAGCACGTGCCCGAGCGATTCGCGCGGGTCGACGGCGCGGAGCCGGTCGATGTCGGCGGCGGACCGGATGGGAGTGCGGATGACCGGCCCCTCGCCCGCCTGGAAATCAAACGGGATACCCATCGGGGCGAGTGGCAGCAGCAGGTCCGAGAAGAGGATGGCGGCGTCGACGTCGAGCCGTTCGACCGGCTGCAGCGTCACCTGCGCGGCGAGCTCCGGCTGTCCGCAGATTTCGAGCAGCGTGTGCCGCGCGCGGATGTCGCGGTACTCGGCCATGTAACGGCCGGCCTGTCGCATGAACCAGACCGGGGTCTTGTCGACCGGCTCGTGGCGGCAGGCACGGAGAAAGCGATCGTTCACGCCAGGAATCGTACACTGGGCGCATCCGTGCTAGCCTTCCGGTCCGGCGCGGCAGGAAGAGCCGCGCGTGCCATGCCGTACCTTCGATTCCTGCGCGACGATCGCGGCTACGAACATACCTACGTGCTGCACGGACTCCAGTCCGCCTCGCGGCCGTCACTCCTCTATTGGTTCCGGACGCCCCCGAACGTCTCGGTCGGCCGGCAGCCGCTCGACGAGGAGGCGATCCGGGCGATCGAGGCTTCCCATCCCGATCTGACGTTCGACTGGACCAAGATGACGAGGGCGAGCCGCACCCGGCCGGCGCCTCCGGCGGGGGAGCGGGGCTCCAGGGCGCGCGGACGCCGGCGGGAAGCACCCCCGGGATCCCCGGCGGCGCCGGCACCATCGGCAGCGCAGGACCCCCGGACGCCGACGGAAGCGCCGCCGCGGCCGCCTGAAAACCCGGTGGAAGGAGAGCGGGCGACGGAAGAGGCAGTGCCGTCCGAAGCCACGCAAGTGCCGGCGCCTGAAGTAGCGGAAACGGTCGAACCGGACGAGCACCCGGTCGTGGCGCTGCTGGGGGAAGAGGCGCTGAACGAGCTCCGCGCGAGGTATGCCGAGTTGTGCGCCCTGCTGGCGGAGAGCGATCTGGAGCCCGCGGATCAGGTCGCCATCACGGCGCGGCTTGAATCGCTCGACCCGGACGGCTGGCGTCCCGGCGAACAGACGGTGGTGGGGATCGAGCGGTTCGACCGCGAGACCGCATCCATCCACGCCGTGCTGGACGGCTGAAGCCGGGTTATAATTGCACAATCATGACCAAACGGAACCTTGGAGTAGTTCGGTTCCGGGGCTTTCCGGCGGCGTTGCTGATCGCGGCCCTCGGTGTCGTGGTCGGCGCGCAGGCTCCCCCGGCGCCCAGTCAGGTAGCGGACACCGCCGCTGACAATCAGTCCCCCATTTTCCGGGCCGGCGTAACGCTGGTGACCACCGACGTCATCGTCCGGGATGAGGAAGGCCTCTTTCTGGCCGACCTGACCGAGAACGACTTCCGCGTCTGGGAGGATGACATCGAGCAGGAGGTCGCCTCGCTGGTGCTGGTCCATGGCGGCCGGGTCTACAATCAGTTACTGCCGCCGCCGCCGTCCCAGGAGGGGATCATTCTGCCTCCAACCCGGGCGATCAACGAGACGGCCGGCCGGATCTTCGTCATCTTCGTCGACGACCTGCACATCGAGACCAGCAAGACGCCGCGCGCCCGCGCCATTTTCGACCAGTTGGGCGACCACCTGATTCATGAGGGCGACCTGTTCGGCATCGTTTCGACCGGACCGTCGTCCATTCGGGTCGACATGACGTACGACCGCAACATGCTCAAGTCGGCAGCCGATCGGCTCACCGGGGACGGCTTCAACCCGAACGAGCTCACCATGCTCGCGCCAGGCTACTCGGGACCGACCGAGTTGTCGTGGCGGGCGCATGTCGCCTTCAAGACGGCGCGCGATCTGGTGAACAACCTCGAGACGGTGCAGAACCGGCGGAAGGTGGTCATCTATTTCAGCAGCGGCTACGACTTCAATCCGTTCGCCCACGAGCGGATCTTCGCCCGCGACCCGGTCATGGCCGCCGCCCGGGCGGCGGGACCCGACTCGGAAATTGCTCAGAGTCTGCCCGAGCCGGTGACCGATCCGATCAACCGGATAGAACGTCAGGGCGAGGTGTTCAACGACGCCGATCTGGCTATGGAGATCGCCGAGCTGACGAAGGCCGCGAACCGGGCGAATGCATCGTTCTACACGGTTGACCCGCGCGGCCTCGTCGCGGGGCCGGATGTCGATTACAGCGGGCCGATCCAAGCGTTCCGCGACTATACCTTCACGACGCAGAACAGTTTGCGCGCGCTCGCCGAACTGACTGGCGGGACCGCGGTCGTGAACCGGAACGACTTCGCTAACGCCTTCCGCGAGATAGACGCCGAGACGAGCGACTACTACGTGCTCGGGTTCTATTCGAGCAATCCGGATCCGACGTTCCGGACCCGCCGCCTGCGCGTCGAAGTGGTGGGCAACGGCGACGCCCTTGAGGTCCAGCATCGGAGCCACTACACCTACGCGCGCACCAACGAGGGTGGCGCTCCGCCGCGACCCTAAGAGCCCGTGGTGAAACCCCCACTACATTCGAGCGGCGATGCATCCCGCCTGAACGGCGTTGCTCCTCGGTCGCCTATGGCCAATATGCTCCCTCGTCGCGCCTTGTCAGGCGGGCGCCTCACCGCTCTCGGTGCTACGCGGGGTTTCACCACGGGCTCCTAACGGGCCCCCCGGCTTGACTTTGCGACATTTCCGAGCGAGATTCCGCTGATGCCGCTCGGCCCGGTTCGACCTCTTCGCGATCCGGGGCGCTCCCCAGGGCCGGCACTGGTGCTCCTCGTAGCGGGGCTTGCCCTGCTGGGCGCCGGGCGGCTCGGCCCTGACGCCGCCCCTCCGCCGTGGGAGGCTGAGTCGCGGTTGCTTGCCGACATATCCCTGCCGGTAATCGAGACGGCAGCCGCGCTCCCGACCTTTCTGGACGCCACGGATCTCTCCGTGCCGCGCGTCCGCGCGGCGGCCGGGATCCTCTACAACCCGCGGACGCACGAGGTGATCTGGGAATCCAACGGTCTCGACCAACGGCCCATCGCGAGCATCTCGAAGGTGATGACGGCGCTCGTCCTGCTTGATCAGAAACCGGACCTGTCGCGCGATGTCGTGATTGCGCGCGCCGATGTCCGCCGGGCGTCGACCACGTATCTGCGCCGCGACGAGCGGGTGACGCTCGACGGCCTGCTGCACCTTGCCCTGATCGCGTCCGACAACGCGGCGGCGCGGGCCCTCGCGCGCGCCTCCGGTCTCGGTTCGCGCCGTTTCGTCGAGGAGATGAACCGGAAGGCGGACGAACTGGGCCTTGATGCGACGCGGTTCGTCGAGCCGTCCGGCCTCAGTGAACGCAACGTCTCGACGCCCTACGACGTCGCCCGGCTCATCGCGCGCGCGAGCGGTGAGCCGACGCTGACCCGCATCATGCGGAAGTCGTCGCACCAGATGCGGACCAGCCGGCGGCGGCTGACCATCCGGAACACGAACCGCCTGCTGATGGGTCAACACCTGGTGCAGGCGGGCAAGACCGGCTACATCGACGAGGCAGGCTACTGCCTGACCGCGATGGTCAAGCTGCCCGACAGCGATCCGCTCGCGCTGGTGGTCCTCGGCGTCAATTCCAACTCCGGCCGGTTCCGCGAAGCCCGGCGCCTGGTCGACTGGGTTTCGACGAAGGGCCGGCCGCTCATCGACGGGAGCCGCCGGGCCGACTGATCTCTGGCGGTGGCCGGCGGCGGGCGGGACACACCATGCGTGACGTCATCATCATCGGATCGGGACCGGCGGGTCTGACCGCTGCCCTCTACACGGCCCGCGCCAACCTGAAGCCGCTGTTGATCGAGGGGCTCGAGGCGGGCGGGCAGTTGATGCTTACCACTGCGGTCGAGAACTATCCCGGTTTCCGTGACGGGATCATGGGGCCGGAGCTGATGGCGGAGATGCGCGCGCAGGCGGAGCGCTTCGGCACCGAGATCGTGCAGGGCGACGTGACGAAGCTCGACCTGTCCGGTCCGCCCGTCACGGTCACGACCTCCGCCGGGGAAGAGCAGGCGGGCGCGCTGATCCTCGCCACCGGCGCGTCGGCGCGGCTGCTCGGGTTGGAATCGGAGCGCGTGCTGATGGGACACGGCGTCTCCACCTGCGCGACCTGCGACGGCTATTTCTTCCGCGGCAAGCCGATCGCGGTAGTGGGAGGTGGCGACTCGGCCATGGAGGAGGCGACCTTCCTGACGAAGTTCGCGTCGCACGTCACCATCATTCATCGGCGCGATCATTTCCGCGCGTCGAAGATCATGCAGGACAAGGCGCGGGCTAACGACAAGATCAGCTTCGAGTTGGATACCGTCGTCGACGAGGTGCGCGACGTGGAGCAGGGCGTGGTGACCGGCGCCGTCCTGCGCAACGTCAGGACTAACGAGGCGAAGGAGCTGCAGGTCGACGGCCTCTTTGTCGCGATCGGCCACACGCCGAACACCGGCCTGGTCGCGGGGCAGCTCGAACTGGACGGGAATGGCTACATCATTCCGGGGCGGGGGGCTACTACCAGCGTTCCGGGAGTCTTTGCGTGCGGCGACGTACAGGACCACGTCTACCGCCAGGCGATCACCGCTGCCGGATCCGGTTGCATGGCCGCCATCGACGCCGAGCGGTATCTGGAATCGCTCGACTAGCTGACGGCGCGCGCGGATGAGAGCGCTCCTCGTGCCAGTCGGGAGCGCCGGCGACGTTCACCCCTTCGTCGGCATCGCGCTCGCGCTGCAGGCCCGCGGGCACGACGTGACCCTCGCCGCGAACCCGACCTTCGCGCCGCTCGCCGGCGCGCTCGGCCTTCCCTTCGTACCGCTCGGCACCGTCGAGCAGTTCGAGCAAGTGATTGTGGACCCTAGCCTCTGGCGGCCGCACCACGGCCCCCGCGTGGTGATGGGGGCGGCCACGCTCGGCGCCGCGGAGACCCACCAGGCGGTGGTACGGCATGTGGCGGCGGGCCCGGCCGTCGTCGTTGCCCACCCGCTCGCCTTCGGCGCACGGATGGCGCACGAGACGCACGGAGTCCCGCTGGTGACGATCCAACTGGCGCCGGTGGCCTTCTGGAGCGTGGAACAGTCACCGATCCTGACCCCGGAGCTCGCCGCGATCAACGCGTTGCCCAGGCCGCTGAAGCGGTTCGTCTATGCCGTCGGCTCCAGCGTCCTGGATCTCATCGTGGCGCCCGGTCTCAATCGCGTCCGTGCCGAGAATGGCCTGCCGCCGGTCCGCCGCATCGCCGGCGACTGGTGGCACTCGCCGCAGCGGATCATTGGTCTCTTCCCCGATTGGTTCGGGCCGCCGCAGCCCGACTGGCCGCCGCAGCTTGCCCTCACCGGTTTTCCGCGGTTCGATGAGCGCGGCGTCACGGCCCTGTCGCCGGACGTCGACCGGTTCCTCGACGAGGCGGAAGCCGCGAGCGATCGGCCGATCGTCTGGGCGCCCGGCTCGGCCAACCGCCAGGCTTCCCGCTTCTTCGCTGCCGCGGTCGACGCCTGCCGGCGCCTCGACCGTCGCGGCCTGCTCCTGACCCCGCACCCGGAGCAGGTTCCCTCACCGCTGCCCGCCGGCGTGCGGCACGCGGCCTACATCCCGTTCAGCGCGCTCCTGCCTCGGGCGGCCGCCCTGGTCCACCATGGCGGCATCGGCACCCTGGCGCAGGGGTTGGCCGCCGGGCGGCCGCACCTGGTGATGCCGATGGCCTTCGATCAGTTCGACAACGCCGCGCGCCTCGTCCGACTCGGCGTCGGCCGCGTGCTGCGGCCCCGCCGCTTCACCGGTCCGGCGGTCGCGCGTGAGCTCGCCGCGCTGCTCGACTCCGACGTGGTGGCGGATCGCTGCGCGGCGGTGGCGCGCCGCTTCGAGGGGACTGATCCGGTGGCGCGGACATGCGACCTGATCGAGCAGTTCGCGGACGAGTCGGGCCAGCCCGCCGGGCTGGCCGTCCCGGTCGATGGCCAGGGGGATCAGTCGATCCAGCCGCCGCCGAGGACCACGTCGCCGTCGTAGACGACGACCGCCTGGCCCGGGGCGATTGCAGGCTGAGGATCGTCGAACGCGAGGCGGAGGTGGTCGCCCTCGAGGGCCCAGACGCGGGCGGCGGCGGGATCGTGGTGGTGGCGGATCTGCGCCATGACCGGCGCGCGGTCCGGCGGCGGGCCCTCGATCCAGTTGACGCCCGAGGCCTCGAGCGTCGTCCGCTCCAGCGCGTCACGTGGTCCGACGGTGACGCGGCCGGTGGCGGCGTCGATCGCCGTGACGTAGAGCGGCGCCTGACTCGGCACACCGAGGCCCTTGCGTTGGCCGACGGTGAAGCGGTGGATGCCGGCGTGGTGGCCCAGCACATGGCCGCCGCTGTCGACGACGTCGCCCCCGCGCGCCACCTCCGGCGCCCGCTGCTCCACGAAAGTGGCGTAGTCGTTGTCGGGCACGAAGCAGATCTCGTGGCTGTCGGGTTTCTCGGCAACGGCAAGGCCGCGGTCCCGTGCGATGTCGCGGACCGCGTCCTTCGTCAGCTCTCCCAGTGGGAAGCAGGCGCGCGCCAACTGCAGCTGCGTCAGTGAGAAGAGGAAGTACGACTGATCCTTCGACTGGTCGACGCCGCGGCGGAGGCGGCGCAGCGTCCCGCCGCCGCGGTTGGTGACGGTCTCGACGCGCGCGTAGTGACCGGTCGCCACGCAGTCGGCGTCGAGGCCGCGCGCCCGCTCAAGGAGGCTGGCGAACTTCAGGTCACTGTTGCACCGCACGCACGGGATCGGTGTCCGCGCCGTAGCGTAGTCCCGGACGAACGGATCGATGACCCGCTGCGCGAACGGCTCCTCGAAGTTGACGATGTAGTGCGGGATACCGAGCCGCGCGGCGACGCGGCGCGCATCGTGCAGGTCGTCGATGGTGCAGCACGAGCCGAACGTCGCGCTGCCGCCGGTCTGATCGTAAAGCTGCATCGAGAGTCCGACGACGTCGTGGCCGGCGTCCGCGAGCAGCGCGGCGGCGACGGACGAGTCGACACCGCCCGACATCGCGACGACGATGCGGGTGTCGGGGGACGTCGCGGCGTGTGTCCGCGCCGCGGAGTTCCTCCGCGCTGCGGCAGCGTTTGTGGTCTCGGGCTGCATCGGTTCAGCCGGCGGCGACGGCGGCGCCGCTCAGGGTGCGGAGCTTCGCGACGACGGCAGGCATGACGTCGATGGCGCGGGTCACGTCGTCGTCGGTGTTGCCGAGACCGAGGCTGAAGCGGATCGAGTTCTGCGCCCGGTGAGGCCGGAAGCCCATCGCGCGGAGGACATGCGACGGCTCGAGCGTCCCGGACGAGCAGGCCGATCCGGTCGAGACCGCGATCCCCTGGAGGTCGAGCGCAATCAGCAGCGCCTCCGCCTCGACGCCGTCGAAGCTGATGTTGGCGGTGTTCGGAACCCGCGCGCCGGTCCCGTTCACCACAGTGCCCGGGACCCGATCGAGGATGCCTGCTTCCAGCCGGTCCCGCAGCGCGGCGAGGCGCTCGGCGTCCGCCGCCAGCTTCTCGCGGGCGACCTGCGCCGCGACGCCCATCCCGACGATTCCTGGAACGTTCTCGGTGCCGGGCCGCCGGTTCCGCTCCTGGCGCCCGCCGGTGATCGGCGCGACCAGCCGCGCTCCGCGCCGCACCCAGAGCGCGCCCACCCCCTTCGGCCCATTGAACTTGTGGGCCGAGATCGAGAGCAGGTCGACGCCGAGCGCGTTGACGTCGATCGGATGCTTGCCGGCCGCCTGCACCGCGTCGGTGTGGAACAACGCGCCCCGTTCGCGGGCCAGGCGAGCAAGCTCCGCGACCGGCTGCAGGGTGCCGATCTCGTTGTTGGCGAGCATCACCGAGACGAGCGCCGTCTCGCCGGTCAGGGCGGCGGCCAGGTTGTCCGGATCGACCGCGCCGCTCTCGTCCACCGGCAGGAGCGTCGTTGTCCACCCCTGCTTCGCCAGCGCCTTGAACGTGTTGAGCACCGCCTCGTGCTCGATCGACGAAGCGATCAGGTGACGGCGGCCGGATGCGGCTGCCGCCGCCGCGACGCCCCGGATCGCCAGGTTGTCCGACTCGGTGCCGCTGCCGGTGAAGATCAGGTCGTTGGGGCGCGCCGCCAGCAGTTCCGCAACGGATGTCCGCGCTTCGTCGATCGCCGCCTTCGCGGCCTGTCCGAACGTGTGAACGCTCGACGCGTTGCCGAAGCAGCGCCGCTGCGTGGCGTCCATTGCGTTCGCGGCGGCGGGCTCGACCGGCGTCGTGGCATTATGATCTAAGTAGATGCGCATCCTTAGCTATCCTACCATCGCCATTGCGCGCGGCGGGGCTTCGCGCCGGGCACCCTGCGGGCCCGCCCGCTGCCCTTCGGTATATACTCCGAGTCTGAGCCCCGCCGGCGCTCGGTGCGCCGGCCGGCTCGAGCGGGAGTCGTCCGACCATGAGCATGTGGAGTCCTCAAGCCAACAACCTTCAAGGCGCCAGCAACGAGTCGAAAGACGCGGCGGCGTCCGATGCCGCGTTGGCCCCTGACCGCGCGAATGCGCCGTCGGTCGAGACAGGCCAGGTGGATGCTCGCGGCATCGTGCACATCGGCCACTCGATCGCCATCAAGGGTGAGTTGATCGGCGGCGAGGATCTGACGCTTGGGGGCCAGTTCGAGGGCCGTGTCGAATTGGCGGGCCATGCGCTGACGATCGGTCCCGGCGCCCGGGTTGCGGCGGAGTTGTTCGCAAGGGCGGTTATCGTGCTGGGTCAGGTGACGGGCAACATCAAGGCGGCCGATCTGATTGCCATCCGCGACAAGGGATCGGTCGAAGGCGATCTGGTCGCCCCGCGTGTCGCCATCGCGGAGGGGACCACCTTCAACGGCCGGATCGTGATGCAGCCTGGAAGGCCGGAGAAGGCGAACGCGCAGCAGACAGCAGACGCGCTGAAGAAGGCGGACGCACTGGCGACAGGGTCGTTGACTAGGCCGGTCAGTCAGGCGGACTCGAAGGTTTCGACCGCCGCGTCGTAACCGCCAGCGGCCGCATCGTTCGCCTCCCGCGTTTACGTTCTGGCGACACCTACGGGGGAGGGGCATCGTGCGACCGGTCATCGCGCTACTGACGGACTTCGGCACGCGGGATCACTACGTCGGCGCGATGCGCGGCGTCGTGCTGGATATCTGTCCCGGTGCCACCCTAGTCGACATCACGCATGACGTGCCGGCCCACGACGTGCTGACGGCCAGCCTGGAGCTGGCCGCCGCCTACCGTTATTTCCCCAACGGGAGCATCTTTCTGGTGGTGGTCGATCCCGGCGTCGGCTCGGCGCGCCGCGGACTCGCGGCCGATATCGGCGACTACCGTTTCGTAGCCCCCGACAATGGCGTCCTGACCTCGGTCTTTCGAGAGGATCCGCCCAAGCGAGTGGTCGAACTTACCGAGCGGCGGTACGCGCGGCCCACTGTCAGCCGGACGTTCGAGGGGCGCGACCGCTTTGCGCCGGGCGCCGCCTGGCTGGCGAAAGGGATCGAATTGAACGCGCTCGGGCGTCCGGTGAGCGACTTCCGGATGCTCGACATCCCGGTGGTGCAGGTGGAGGCAGGACTAATCGCGGGTGAAGTGCTCCGCGTCGACCGATTCGGCAACCTGGTGTCGAATATCGATCGCCACACCTTCGATCAGATCGCGGCCGGCGGATCGATCCGGATCGACGTGGCGCAACAGGAGATTGGACGCCTCGTCGAGACCTACGCCGACATTCACGACCGCGAGGTTTGCGCGCTGTTCGGCAGCACGGATCACCTGGAGTTCGCCGCCAACGAAGCGAGTGCGGCCGAACGCCTGGGGGTCGACCGCGGCGCGCCGGTCGTGGTGAGTCGCGCCTGACGGGCCGGCCGACGGAGACGGTGGGAGACGACAGATCGATGTTCGACATGGACCTGACCGAGGAGCAGCGGCTGCTCGAGCAGTCGGTGCGCGAATGGGCGGCGCGCGAGATCGCGCCGCGCATCCGGCAGCTCGACCGGGAGCACCGGTTCGACCCGGGGATTCTGCCGCAGATGGCGGAGTTGGGCCTGTTGGGGATCTGCGTGCCGGAACAGTACGGCGGCGCCGGCATGGACTACCTGAGCTACGGCCTGGCGTGCGAGGAGTTGGAGTACGTAGACACGTCGCTCCGGGTGATTCTCTCCGTACATGTGGCGCTGAACTCGCTGACGCTGCTCACCTGGGGCACCGAGGATCAGAAACGGCGCTACCTCGTACCGCAGGCGAAGGGGGAAAGGGTCGGCAGTTACGGGCTGACCGAGCCGGCGGCGGGGAGCGACGTCCGCGGCATCCAGACAGTGGCGGTCAACCGGGGCGACCGCTACGTTCTGACCGGCGAGAAGCAGTGGATCTCGCTCGCCGACGTGGCGGACCACTTCCTCGTCTTCGCCTGGAGCGACCCGGAGAAGAAGCAGCAGCGCGACGTCTCCGGGATCAGCGCGTTCATCGTCGAGCGCAGCTTCCCCGGGTTCGCGAGCGGCACGCTGACCGAGAAGTGGGGGATCCTGGCCGGCAACACGGGTTACTTCACGCTGAACGACGTCGAGGTGCCGGCGGAGAACCTGGTGGGGCACGAGGACGAGGGCTTCAAGATTGCGATGTTTGCGCTCGATCAGGGACGGCTGAGCGTGTCGGCCGGCGCGACCGGCCTGATCCGCGCCTGCCGCGACGCGAGCGTCGCCTACGCCCGCGAGCGAAAGACGTTCGGCGTCCCGATCGCCCAGCACCAGTTGGTCAAGGAGATGATTGCGCGGATGGAGTCGGACTATCAGGCGGCGCGGCTGCTCTGGTTGCGCGCCGCCTGGCTCAAGAACGCCGGGCGGCGCAGCACGCGCCAAACCGGTCTCGCCAAGTGGTTCGCCACCGTGGCGTCGGAGCGGGCGGCGGGCGACGCCGTGCAGGTGCATGGCGCGAACGGCTACTCCGACGAGTACCCCGTCGGCCGGTTCTACCGCAACTGCAAGGCGGCGGTGATCTATGAGGGGACGCGCGAGATCCACACGCTGATGCAGGCGGACTACGCGCTGGGGTACAGGGTGGACAAGCCGACCCGGTGCACGTTGCCGGCCTACGGCGAAGAGGTGATGCAGGCATGACGGCACTGGGATCGGAACTGGCCGGCAGTTTTCTGGACGTGGTCGAGCAGGCGGCGATCGCCTGCGCCCACACGATGGGGCAGGGCGACCGCCACCGCTCGGATTATGTGGCGGTCGAGGCGATGCGCGCCCGGCTCGATCATGTGCCGATCGACGGCCGTGTCGTGATCGGCGAGGGCGAGCGCGACAAGGCGCCGATGCTATTCATCGGCGAGCGGGTCGGACAGGGCGCCAACGGTAAGCCGGACCTGCCGGAGGTGGACATCGCGGTCGATCCACTCGAAGGGACCAATCTCTGCGCCACCGGCTCGCCGCGCGCCATCGCCGTGCTCGCCGCCTCCGAGCGGGGCGGCCTGCTGCATGCGCCCGACATCTACATGGAGAAGCTGGTGGTCGGCGCGCAGTCGAAGCGCGCCGTCGACCTGAATGCGCCGGTTGCGGACAATCTTGCGGCGATTGCCCGGTGCCTCGACCGTGAGGTGCACGATCTCGTCGTCGTCGTGCTGGATCGGGAGCGGCACCAGCCGCTCATCCGGGAGATCCGTGAGGCGGGCGCCCGCATCCGCTTGATCAGCGACGGCGATCTGACCGCCGCGATCGGGGCAGCGGTGGTCGGCACCGCCGTCCATGTCGTGATGGGGAGCGGCGGGGCGCCCGAAGGGGTGCTCGCCGCGGCCGCGATGCGTTGCCTCGGGGGCGAGATGTTCGGCCGGCTGATCATCGATACGCCGGAGAAGGAGGCGCGCGCCCGGTCGATGGGGATCGAGGATCCGTCACGCGTCTACACGTCGAAGGACCTGGCGTCGGGCAAGCAGGTGATCTTCGCGGCTACCGGCGTCACCGAAGGCGCGCTCATGAAGGGGGTGCGGTTCTTCGGCGAGGGGATCCGGACCAGCTCGGTCCTGATGCAGACCGATCCGCCCCGCGTGCAGTTCATCGACACGATCCATGTCAAGGATCAAGCGGATCGGCGCGGCCTCCGCTTCTGATGGGTCGACGCGGCGTCATTCCGGTCGACGTCCGCCATCCCGACCCGTCGGCGCTCGCCGTGGCCGTCCGCGCCCTCGTAGCGGGCGACGTGGTGGCGTTCCCCACCGACACGGTCTACGGCCTGGCGGCGGACCCATGCAACCCGGCGGCGACGCGCCGCCTGTTCGCCCTGAAAGGGCGCGCCGCGAATGCCGCGGCGCCGCTGATCGCCGCCGACGCCGCCCAGGCAGACCTCGCGGTGCGGGCGTGGACGCCGCTGGCCCGGCGATTGGCGGACCGATTCTGGCCCGGTCCGCTCTCGCTGGTGCTCGACGCCGTGCCGTCGATTGACCCCGGCGTGCTGGGGGACGGGACCACGGTCGCGATCCGCGTGCCGGCGCATCCGGTAGCGTGCGCGCTCGCGGCCGCGTTCGGCCATCCGGTCACGGCAACGAGCGCGAACCGGAGCGGTGTGCCGCCGGCGTCTGACGCGCCGGCGGTCGTAGCAGGACTGGGCGACGGCGTCGCTCTCGTGCTCGATGCGGGACCGGGCGCGGCAGGCCCGCCGTCGACGATCGTCGATTCGCGGGGCGAGCGCCCGAAACTCCTCCGGGAGGGGGCGATTGCATGGGGCCGGGTGCTAGAATCGCTCGTGTGAGATTGGCGCGGGCGTTGTCCCTGGCCACGGTGCTGGCGGTGACGGGCGCCGGTTGCGTCCCCCGCGTGCCGATCGTCACCACTCCCGCCTTTCCCGATTTCATCTATCCGGCTCCGCCGGCGGCGTACGCGTCGTCGCCACTCGCCGAGCAGCAGCGCGACGCCTGGGCGTTCCTGCAGTCGGGTGATGTCGACCGTGCCGAGGAGCGTTTCTCGGCCCTGCTGGAGGAGGACGAGGCGTTCTTTCCCGCTTCGGCGGGCCTCGGTTGGGTGCTGATCGCCCGGGGCCGGGCGGGTGACGCGATAGGGCAGTTCGATGCGGCGATCGGCCGCGCGGCGGGCTACGTCCCCGCGCTCGCGGGGCGGGGGGAGGCGCTGCTGGCGACCGGTGCGAGCTCGGCCGCGCTCGCCAGCTTCGAGGCGGTGCTGGCGGCTGATCCGGGGCTGGAGCGGATCGTGCGGGTGGTGGGTGAATTGCGGCTCCGGATGATGACCGAACGCCTGGCCGACGCGCGCGCCGCGGCGGAGCAGGGGCGGTTCGAGGACGCCGTATCGGCCTACGCCGAGGTGATTGCGGCCTCGCCCGACAGCGGGTTCCTCTACGTGGAACGCGCCCGCGTGATGGCGCGCGCCGGAGACGCTGACGCTGCACTCGAGGAGGTGCGGGGGGCATTGAGTCTCGATCCGAACGATGTCGAGGCGATCCGCCTGGAGGGCGAGTTGCTCGAGACGCTGGGCGATCTCGAAGCAGCCCTTGAGGCGTTCCGGCGCGCCGAAGCAATGGCCCCGGACGCGGCGACCGCCGACAGCCTGGCGCGGGTGATCGCGGCGCTGCGGCGAGAGGCGCTGCCGCGCGAGTATTCCGAGATCGCGGGGAACACGCGGGTGACGCGCGGCGACTTGGCGGCGCTCGTGGGCGTGGAACTGCCCGACCTGATCGACGACGCCGCGGCCGGCAGGGCGACGCCGATACTGATCGACACGCGCGAACACTGGGCGAACCGCTGGATCGTCACGGTGGCGCAGGCGGGCGTCATGCCGGTGGAGGCGGGCAACCGGTTTGATCCGGCGCGCAATATCCGCCGTGGCGACCTCGCGGATGTCGTCGGCGCCGTTCTCACCCTCATCGCAGACATCGACCCGACGTTTGAGAGCGCGTGGGAGGATGCGCGGCCTCGCTTCCGGGACATGGGGGAAGGGCATCTTAGCTACGACAGCGCCGCGCGGGCGGTTGCCGCCGGCGTCCTGTCGATGCTCGACGGCGACCGGTTCGAACCGACCCGGCCGGTCAGCGGCACCGACGCGGTCGACGCGGTCGCGCGGCTGGGGGCGCTCGCGGCGGCTGCGAGCGCGGCGCCATGACGGCGCTGACCACCGCGAACCAGTTGACGCTGTTCCGGCTCCTGCTGGTGCCGTGCCTCGTGATCCTCGTCCTGTACGGCTTTAGCGGCTGGGCGTTGGTTACGTTCGTTGTTGCCGGCGTGACCGATGCGCTCGACGGCGTGATCGCGCGGCGCTCCGGCCAGCCGACCCGTCTTGGCGCGCTGCTCGACCCCATGGCGGACAAGCTGTTGCTGGTTTCCACCTTCGTCGTCCTGACGATGCCGCTCGGCCTGCCGAACCAGTTGCCGGTCTGGTTCACGGTGCTGGTGATCAGCCGTGACGTGCTGATTGTGCTGACCGTCGCCATCGTGAACCTGGCGATCGAGCGGCGGGTCTTTTATCCGTCGCTGCCCGGCAAGATCGCGACCATCCTGTACATACTGACGGGTGCGGTAACGCTGCTGTTCAACTACCTCGGTTACGCGTCAGCCGTGGTTACCTGGACGGTGTATGCGGCGCTGGCCGCAACCATCATTTCCGGACTGCACTACATCGTCCACGCCACGCGGATCGTCAACGAAGGCTAGAGGAGTCGATTAGACGCCCGTAGTGGCCAGCTTCTCGCGGAAGTAGGCGATGGTCGACCGCAGGCCGTCCTCGAACCCCACCGCCGGCTCCCAGCCGAGCTGCTCCCGCGCCCGCGTGATGTCGGGCTGGCGCACCTTCGGATCGTCCGCCGGCAGCGGGCGATGAACGATCCTCGACCGCGATCCGGTCGCCTCGATGATCGCGCGCGCCACCTCCAGGATTGTCATCTCGGCCGGGTTGCCGATGTTGACCGGTTCGCTGACGTCCGACTCGGCTAGCGCGATCACGCCGCGCACCAGGTCGGTGATGTAGCAGAGGCTGCGCGTCTGTTCGCCGTCCCCGTACACCGTCACGTCCTCGCCGCGCAGCGCCTGCGTGATGAAGTTCGGCACTGCGCGGCCGTCCCGTAGCCGCATCCGCGGCCCGTAGGTGTTGAAGATCCGGATGATGCGCGTTTCCAGGCCGTGGTAGCGGTGGTAGGCCGTCGTCATCGCTTCGGCGAACCGCTTCGCTTCGTCGTAAACCCCGCGCGGACCGATCGGGTTGACGTTGCCCCAGTAGTCCTCCCGCTGCGGATGGACGAGCGGATCCCCGTAGATTTCGGACGTCGACGCGAGAACGAAGCGTGCGCCCTTCGCCTTGGCGAGGCCGAGCGCGTTGTGGGTGCCGAGCGCGCCCACCTTGAGGGTCGGGATGGGCAGGTCCAGGTAATCGATGGGGCTGGCCGGGCTGGCCCAGTGCAGGACCAGGTCGATTGCTTCCTCCACCGCGATGTAGTTCGTGACGTTGTGCTCGATGAACCGGAAGTTCTTCCCGGCCAGGTGGGCGACGTTGGCGATGTCGCCGGTCAGCAGGTTGTCGATGCCGACGACCGCGTAGCCCTGCTCGACGAGGGCGTCGGCGAGGTGGGAGCCGATGAAGCCGGCGGCTCCGGTGATGACGGCGCGGCGCATGGAAAGGGGCGTGCGCGGTCCCGGCTCAGTAGGCGTGCCGGTGCAATAGCAGATGGATCACCGTGAGCCACATGATCTTCACGTCGAGCATGATCGACCAATTCTCGATGTAGTGGAGATCGTACTCTATCCGCTTCTCCACCGACGTGTTGCCCCGCCAGCCGTTCACCTGCGCCCATCCGGTGATTCCCGCCTTCACCTTGTGGCGCAGCATGTACTTCGGCAGGCGCTCCTTGAACTTGTCGACGAAGAACGGGCGCTCCGGCCGCGGGCCGACCAGTGACATGTCGCCGCGCAGCACGTTCCAGAACTGCGGCAGCTCGTCCAGGCTGAACTGGCGGAGGAACCGCCCGATCGGCGTGCGGCGCGGATCGTTCTCGCGCGCCCAGATCGGCCCGGTATCCTGCTCGGCGTTCTGATACATCGACCGGAACTTCAGCAGCATGAACGCCTGGCCGTCGAGGCCCATCCGCTCCTGACGATAAAGGGCCGGGCCGGGCGACGTCCTGCGGATGGCCGCCGCGATGAGCGCCATCGGCAGCGCCAGGATCACCAGCGCGACGGCGGAGCTGACCACGTCCATCAGGCGTTTCAGGACGCTGTTGAAACCGCGCAACGGCACGTCGTTGATGTTGATCAGCGGCAGGCCGTCCAGGTCCTCGAGCCGGGCGCGCAACGTGACGAACTGCAGGAAATCGGGGATGATCTTGACGTCGATGCACTCGCGGTTCGCCACTTCGATCAGGTTCAGCGTCTTGACATGCTGCTCGACCGGCAGCGCGACGTACAACTGATCAATGCCCTCGCGTTCGATCACCTCCGTGGCATCCTCGAGTGTGCCGAGCAGCGGCAGTCCCCGATAGCCGATCCGGTCGCCGCCGGGGTCGTCGTCGAGGAAGCCGATGACCTGGTAGCCGAGCTCGGCGTGCTCGAGGAACCGGTCGGCAACGTGCCGCGCCAAGTCCTTCGTGCCGGCGATCAGCACGCGGCGCAGCCCGATGCCGGCGGCGTACCGGTGCCGCAGGTAGCGGCGGACCAGGTCGCGGGACGCGAAGGTGAACCCGATGTTCAGGACGACGAAGAGCCCCCAGACCAGCCGCGACACTTCATAGGCGCCGGTCTCGCGCGCGGCGTCGGTGGCGACGTAAACCTGTACGTAGAGCGTGGCGAGCAGGCCGACGGCGACCGTGAGCAGGGTGCCGACCAGAACGGCAAAGAAGTCGTCCACCGCCGTCCGGTTACGCCGGAGGCGGTAGGTTCCCTGCAGGTAGAACATCATCGGGATCAGCAGGCCGATGAACGGCACCAGCACCTGGTACTGCTCGAAGGGGGGCTGACCCTTCGGGGCCGGGAACAGGCCGGTCTCGAAGCGGATGAGATAGGCGAGCGCGAACGCGCCCATCCCGATCAGGAAATCGAGGACGAGGTGCAGCGCCGTGAGCAACTGCGTCTGACGCGTCATGGTGTCAGAGTCGTCTCCTGATTCAGGCGGCGACTAGCGCCTCGATCGCTCTGCGCATCCGCTCCGCGAAGACCGGCCGCGAGAAGCGGCACGCCGCCAGGTGCAACCGCACGGGATCGAACGCGCCGTCATAGATGGAGCGGATGGCGTCGGCGAACGCCTCCGCGGTCGCCTCCTCGACCAGCATCCCGGTAACGCCGTGCTCGACCGTTTCGCACGCGCCGCCGCGCGCGAGCGCAACCACCGGTCGTCCGCACGCCTGCGCCTCGACCGGCGCGATTCCGAAGTCCTCTTCGCCCGTCAACAGCAACCCGCGCGACGCGCGGTAGATGTCCCGCAACTCTTCCGCCGGACAGTGCGGGATGAACTCGACCGACGGCCCCGCGAGCTCCCGCAGCCGGCCCGCCTCCGGACCGTCGCCGACGATCCGGAGCGGCGTCTCCGCCAGCCGGCACGCCTCGATCGCGAGGTCGACACGCTTGTAAGGCACCAGCGCTGACACCACAACGAATCCGCTCCGCGGCGGCGCCCCGTTCGGGCGGTAAAACCCGGTATCCACGGGGGGAGGAATCACCGCCGCCTCCCGACCATAATATCGGCGAATGCGCTCGGCGATGTAACGCGAAATGGCGACGTAGCAGTCCACCCGGCCCGCCGTGGCGGCATCCCAGCGTGCCAGGCGCCGCATTGCGGCGCGGTAGAGCCGGCTCCGAGCCCGTCCCACCCGGTCCGGGCCGAAGTAGGCGTCGAACTGATCCCATGCATATCGCATCGGCGTGAAGCAGTAGCAGAGGTGGCGCGCCCGCCCGGTCGGCACCGCCGCCTTGGCGGCGCAGTGGCTCGTGCTGACTACCAGGTCGAACCGGTCGAGGTCGAATTGCTCGATGGCGGCGGGGAAGAGCGGGAGATAGTGCCGGTAGTGGGTCCGGGCGAGAGGCAGGAACTGAATGAAGGAGGTGCGCGGCCGGAGCGCTTCGAGACGCGGCGACGCGGCGCCCCGCGCATGCAGCAGCGTGAACAGCTCGGCCTGCGGCACCAGGTCGAGGATCGCTTCGAGCGCGAACTCGCCGCCGCGCATTCCGGTGAGCCAGTCGTGCACGACGGCGACGCGTCGCTCGCCGATGGCGGCGGGCGCCACGGGGCCTGGGCCGAGCGGAGCGGATGGAGGTGGCGTGCTCACCGCTCCTCACCGATCTCGTGGTAGATCCGGTGGACGCGGCGGACAGACTGCTCCCAGGAAAAGTGCCCGACCCGTTCCAGGCCCTTTTCGTGGAGCGTCGTCCGCAGGGCGGCATCGTCCAGGACCCGCGTGATGCCCTCCGCGATCGCCTCGGGGTCGTGCGGATCGACCAGAACCGCCGCGTCGCCCAGCACTTCCGGGAGCGACGTGACGTTCGAGGCGACCACCGGCGTGCCGCAGGCGAGTGCTTCCAGCGGCGAGAGCCCGAATCCTTCGTACAGCGATGGGAAGACGAACACTTCCGCGAGGCGGTACAACACGCTCAGCGTTTCGATGGTCTGGTAGCCGAGGAGTCGGACGTGGCGGTGCAGTTGGTGGCGGTGCAGGGCGCGCCGGAGCATGCTGTAACGGGATACCTCGCTCCCGGTCAGCAGCAATCCGACGTCGTCGAAGCCGCGCCTGCGCACCGAAACGTAAGCGTCGATCAGCCGCTCGAGGTTCTTGTGGGGCTTGACGTTCCCCGCGTACATGATGAACCGCTCGGGCAACTGGTAGCGCTCGCGCACCCGCACCATCGCCTCCTCGGTGCAGGGGAGGTGAAAACGTTCGTCGATCGCGTTCGGGATGACCGTTACCTTCGACTCCGGGATGTCGAGGAAGTGCAGGATGTCTTCCTTCGACGCTTGCGAGACGGTGAGAATCCTCCGCGCCCGGCGGGCCGCGGCCCAGCACTGGCCCCAGGCGTAGGCGTGCGCGAGGCGGTTGGGTAGGTACTGCGGGAACCGGAGGTGGATGCAGTCGTGGATCGTGACGACGGCGCGGCAGGGCGTGAGGGGAGGCAGGACGTAATGGGGCGCATGGAACAGCGTGGCGCCGGCGCGGCTGAGGCTCAGCGGCACCGCGACCTGCTCGCGCACCGAGTAGTTGGGCGCGCGGAGCGGCACCGCGCGAAAGTTCGCGCCGAGCTTGGCCACGTGGTCCACGTCCTCGGGCCGCGTGAGCAGCACGTACTCGGTGTGGCGGTCCAGGCGTGCGAGCTGGCGCACCAGGTTGCTGACGTACGTGCCGATCCCGAAGTCGTGCAGCTTGCGAATGTCGATGGCGATACGCACGGTCAAACTGTAGCAGCCTGTGGTGGAAACCCGCGAAGGACCGGGAGAGGCGAGGCGCTGCCTATCGCGGGCGCGACGGCGCCTCCGGTAGCTCGCCCCGCAGGCGCAGATAGAAGCGCAGCAGCGGGAGCCACCGGGCGTGATGCTTGGCGTAGAACGCGAGATGGCTCCGCCGGTAGGCGGCGCGGGTGGCGGCCGGATTCGTGCTGCCGGACCGGCCCCGCCGGTGGATCACCTCCGCGTCGGGGGTAAAGAGAATGCGTCCGCCCGCGGCGCGCAGCGCGGCGCAGAAGTCGACATCTTCGCCGTACAGGAAGAAGCGCTCGTCGAGCCACCCGGCCGCGTCTCCCGCCGCGCGCCGCACCAGCAGGCAGGCGCCGCTCACCCAGTCGGGATGGTGCTCCCGTTCCGCCAGCCGGGCGATCCGGAGGCTCAGCCAGCCCGGGCCGTGCGTCAGGGCGCGGACACGGCACTTCTGCCGCGCCTCGTTCCAGGGCGAGATCATCCGGCCGAACGACAGTTCGAGCGCGCCATCCGCGCCGATCAGGCGGGGACCGGCGGCGACGGCGCCGGGGTCCCCGTCGAGCCGGGCGATGAGACGGTCGAGGCTGCCGGGGGGGACAAGGGTGTCGCTGTTCAGCAGCAGCACCATCTCGCTCGCCGTGGCGCGGATGCCGGCGTTGTTCGCGGCGGCAAAGCCGGCGTTGCGTCCCATCTTGATCAGCTCGACCGCCGGCCACCCCTCGCGCACGGCCTGCGCGCTGCCGTCGGACGAGGCGTTGTCGGCGACGACGATCCGGTGGGTTGCCGCGGGCGGTGCGGCGTGCAGCGAGCGAAGGCAGTCGCACAGGTCGCCGCGCGTGTTGTAGCTGACAATGACGATTGCGAGGCGGGTCATGGCGCCCGCTCCGCGGCGACGGCTTCGAGCACTGCCAGCGTGTCGGTGGCGGCCCGCCGCCAGATGTAGCGGGTGAGAGTCGCCTCGCGCCGCGCGAGGAGGGCGGCGCGGGCTGACGGATTGTTCAGCAGCTCGATCATCGCTGAGGCGATCGCGTCCGGATCGCCGATCGGCACGTAGCGCACCGCATCGCCGTACACCTCGCGCGCCACGGGAATGTCTCCGACGACGGACGGCACGCCGCCGGCGAGCGCCTCGAGCGGCGTCAGGCCGAAACCTTCGTACTCCGAGAGCCAGGCGAAGAGGGTCGCGCGGCGGTAGAGCGCCGCGAGCTCGCGCTCATCGACATAGTCGAGGCAGGTCACGCGGTCGGCCACACCCGCCGTGTCCGCGATCGCGGACAGATCCTGCGGCGGGTGGGTCCGATCCGGTCCGGCGATCACCAGGCGCGCGGCCGGGATCCGTTCCGCGACCCGCGCGAACACGGTGATGAGCAGCGGCAGGTTCCGGCGCGTGAAGCGTGCTCCGACATAGAGCACTAGCGGCCCGCCGCCCGCATCCAGCCCGCCCGCCGGCACTCCACCGACGTTGCCGTGCGGCGCGGGGCCGCCCGCCATGCCCCCGAATGACGTTGCGGGCGCCGCCACGCCGTTCGGAATCACGTGCACGCGGGAAGGATCGACACCGTAGTGGCTCACGATCTCCCGCCGGGAGTACTCGGACACCGTCACGATGGCGTGCGCGGCAAGAGCGGACCGGCGGGCGAGCCAGCGACGGCGCAGTCCCTCGCGAGGCCCGAACCATTCCGGGTGCGTCTCGAACGAGATGTCGTGCAGCGTGACGGCCGACCGGGCCGCGAGCGCAAGCGGTACCGAGTAGGCCGGCCCGAAGAAGACATCGACACTGTCCGCAGCAGCGCGCCGCGCGAGCGCCGTCTGTTCCCACCAGGCGCCGCCGCTGCCCGGCGCTTCCACGGCGGTCAGGCGCGCGCCGTCAGCCGCGGCGGTGTCGACGGCTGGCGGATCCAACCGCGCGGGCGCATAAATCAGCAGCTCGTGCTCCGCGGCGGCGGGCAGCGCCGCCCATTCGCGGCAAAGGCTCGACAGGTAGCGTCCGGCGCCGGTCGATTGGCCGAGGAGTTCGCGGCCGTCGATGCCGATTTTCATGCGATGTTCCCGCTCGACCTCATCCGGCACCCCTGGCCGCGACCGCCTCCTGGTACGCCGCGCGCAGGGCGCGCGCCGACGCTTCCCACGTGAATGCCCGCACCCGTTCGTATCCCCGCGCGATGCAGCGTTCGGCGAGCGTGTCGTCGGTCACGATCCGTTCGAGTGCGCCGGCAAGCGCCTCCGCATCGTCCGGATCGACCATCAGGCCGGCGTCGCCCGCCACCTCGGGCAGCGCGCCCCGGTTGGACGCCACCACCGGGACGCCGTGCGCCATCGCCTCGAGGACCGGCAGGCCGAAGCCCTCGTCGAACGACACGAGTGTCAGCGCGCGTGCGCCGGCGTAGAGGCTGTCGAGCGTGGCGCGGTCGACATAGCCGGTGAGGCGAACCCGCCCGGCGAGCGGCGGCGTGTCGCAGCGCGCCCGCCAGTCGGGCGCCGGACCGTCTGGCAGCGCGCCCGCCAGAACGAGGGGCGGCGCGTCCGGCCGGCGCTGCACGAGACGCGCGTAGGCGTCGATCAGGCCGGCGACGTTCTTGCGGGGTGCGAGCGTCCCGACGAAGAGCAAGTGGCCGTCCGCCGGTATCGCGTCGCGCCGCGAGATGTCGGGCGCGCCGTGCCGGCAGATTGCCATCCGGTCGGGCGGCACCTCCAGCCGCCGGGTCACTTCTGTCGCGGTCCAGGCCGACGGCACGACGATCCGGTCGGCGCGGTGCGCATGTTGGCGCACCAGCACCGGATAGTCGTGCCGAGCTTCCCGTTCCGCCCGTTCCGGGTGATCGAGGAAGTCGAGGTCATGGATCGTGATGACGCGCGCCGCATCACGCGCCGGGATCAGCAACGGCTCGGGCGAGTGAACGACGTCGAAAGCCCCGCCGGCCAGCATCTCGACCGGCGGCCAGCCCAGGTGGCGCCAGGCGTGGTTCAGTGCTCGGACCGGAATCCGCCGGTCAATCGATCGGACTCCGTCCGGCAACGGATCGTCACCGCCGCCGAGGCGGTCGCGCCAGGAGGCGCTGAAAACGGTCAGCTCGAGCGGTTGGTCCCCGCCGTCGGACGACGCGAGGCGGGCGAGGGCGCCGACCGACTGATGCACAAATTCGCCTACCCCTGTCCGTCGGCGGAGGGCCGGCCGATAGTCGATCAGGACGCGCACGCTGGCCGCGATGGTACCATTTGGCCGTCGCCGGCACCGGCGAGGTGCTCCGGCGCGTGCGGAGGATGGAGGGTCGATGAAGCTGGCGGTGGTCGGGACCGGGTATGTCGGTCTTGTGGTCGGGGCCTGCCTGGCCGAGAACGGCAATGAAGTGGTCTGTGTCGACAACAACGACGAAAAGATCGATCAGCTCGACCGGGGGGAGATCCCGATCTACGAACCGGGGCTGGAGGAGCTGGTCCGGCGCAACCTGACGGAGAGACGCCTCCGCTTCTCAACCACGCTCGCCGACGCCGTGCGCGGCGCGCAACTGGTCTTCATCGCGGTCGGCACGCCGCCGGGGGAAGACGGCTCGGCCGATCTGACGCATGTCCTGGAGGTGGCGCGCGGCGTGGCCCGGGCGATGCGGGGCTATACCGTCATCGTCACCAAGAGTACCGTCCCGGTAGGCACCGCCCGGCGGGTGCGCGAGGCGATGGCGGCGGAGACCGGCGAGCCGTTCGGCGTCGTAAGCAACCCGGAGTTTCTGAAGCAGGGGGCGGCGATAGATGACTTCATGCGGCCCGACCGGGTAGTCATCGGAGCCGAGGACGACCGGGCGGCCGAGCTGATGCGGCAATTGTATGCACCGTTCACCCGGACCGGCGCACCGATCCAGGTGATGGATTGCGCGAGCGCCGAGCTGAGCAAGTACGCGGCGAACGCCATGCTCGCGACCCGGGTGTCGTTCATGAACGAGATCGCGAACGTCTGCGAGGTGGTCGGGGCGGATGTCGACAAGGTGCGGGGCGTCGTCGCCACCGACCGGCGGATTGGCAGCTCGTTCCTCTTCCCCGGGATCGGCTACGGCGGCAGTTGTTTTCCGAAGGATGTGCACGCGTTGATCCACTCGGCGCGCGACGCCGGCTACGGCTGTCGCATCATCGAGGCGGTGGAGGCGGTCAACGGCACCCAGAAGTTCCGCCTCGTCGACAAGATGCGGGCGCACTTCGGATCGCTGGCGGGAAGGACGGTAGGGGTCTGGGGTCTGGCGTTCAAGCCGCGCACCGACGACATGCGGGAGGCGCCGTCGATCCCCACGATTACGGGGCTGCTCGATGCCGGCGCACGGGTGCAGGCGTACGACCCGCAGGCGGAACGGACCGCGCGGGCGATCTTCGGGGAGCGAATCGTGTATGCGCCGCACAGTTACGATGCGCTGGAGGACGTCGATGCGCTCGCCATCGTGACCGAGTGGAACGAGTTTCGTGAGCCGGACTTCGGCCGGATGCGATCGCTGATGCGGGAGCCGGTGGTCTTCGACGGACGCAACATCTACGGCGTGGAACAGATGCGCGCCGAGGGATTCACGTACTACTCGATCGGGAGGTGACCCGGTGCACCCGATGCTCCGCCTCGCCCGGTACGCCCGTCCGCACCGCGCGCGGTTCGCCGGGGCGGTGGCGGCGATGGGGCTCTACGCGGCGGCCTCGGGCGGGTTGGTCTGGCTGCTCAAGCCGATTGTCGACGACGTCCTGATCGCCGATGACATGCTGCGCGACCGGATGCAGTTCGGGATGATCGCCGCCGCCATCCTCGGCTTTACCGTGGCGAAAGGGATCGGCGGGTACTGCTCCGCCTACCTTATGACCGATGTCGGCCAGCGGGTGGTGCGCGACCTGCGCGACGGGCTGTTCCGTCACATCCTCGATCAGTCGGCCGGATTCTTCTCGCGCCATACGACCGGCGGTCTGATGTCGCGAATGAGCAATGACATTCTCCGGATCCAGCAGGTGCTGTCCGAGACGGCGGGCGACCTGCTGCGCGAATCGATCACGGTGGTGGTGCTCGCCGGCCTGCTCGTCTGGATCGACCCGCGCCTGGCCCTCGTCTCCATCTGCTGCACCCCGCTCGTCGTCTACCCTCTGCTGCGGCTCGGCCAACGGGTGCGGCGCACCACCCACCGCAGCCAGGAGGCGCTTGAGCACCTGTCGCACGTCACGGCCGAGGCGTTTACCGGGCACCGGATCGTCAAGGCCTTCTCCGCCGAGGAATTCGAGGGGCAGCGCTTCGGCCGCGGGTCCCAGGCCGTCTACCGGATCACGATGAAGGTGGCGAGCACGCTGTCGGCGCTGCCGGCGCTTATGGAACTCATCGGCGCCGTCGGCGTCGTCTTCGTCCTCTGGTACGGCTCGACACGGATCCGCAGCGGCATAATGTCGACCGGCGACTTCATGACCTTCGTCAGCGCCCTGCTGATGATGTACGGACCAATCAAGAAACTGAGCCGCGTCAATGCGAACGTGCAGCAGGCGCACGCGGCGTCCGAGCGCGTGTTCGAGTTGATGGACACCGATAGCGAGGTGCGCGACCGTCCCGACGCCCGGCCACTGGCTCCGATCCGTTCCGGCATCGCGTTCCGCGACGTCAGCTTCGTCTACGACGACGGGAAGGGCGAAGAGATCCTGCGCGGGATTTCCTTCGAGGTCCCGGCCGGGCGCATGGCGGCGATTGTCGGCCTGAGCGGGGCCGGCAAGACGACGCTGGTCAACCTTGTTCCGCGCTTCTACGACGTGACCGCCGGCGCGATCCTGATCGACGGCGTCGACATTCGGGATGTCGCCCTGTCGTCGCTCCGCGCGAGCATCGGCATCGTGACCCAGGAGACGATCCTGTTCGACGACACGATCGCGAACAACATCGCGTACTCGGCGCCGGGGGCCGAGCAGTCGGCCATCGAGGCGGCAGCGCAGGCCGCGCACGCGAACGAGTTCATCGAGCGGTTGCCCGATGGCTACTACACGACGATCGGTGAGCGGGGGCAGCGCCTGTCCGGCGGCCAGCGCCAGCGCCTGGCGATAGCGCGGGCGCTGCTGCGCAACGCGCCGATCCTGATCCTGGACGAGGCGACCTCGTCGCTCGACGCCGAATCGGAGCTCCTCGTGCAGGATGCCTTGACCCGCCTGTTGGAGGACCGTACCTCGTTCGTCATCGCGCACCGGCTGTCAACCGTCCGCCGGGCGGACGCGATCATCGTGCTGGATGGCGGTCGTGTGGTGGAGATCGGCCGGCACGAGGAGTTGCTGGCCGATCCGCAGAGCCACTACGCCAGGCTGTACGCCAAGCAGCTCTTTGACCGGTCCACCCTCGCGGCACCGGCGCGCGGGGCGGTGAGCGCGTGATCCGATCGATGACCGGTTTCGCATCGCTCACCCGCGAAGCGGACGGCCTGATGGTTTGCGTCACCGCGCGGAGCGTCAACCATCGCTATCTCGACGTGCAGATCCGCTTGCCGCACCCGTTGCTGGCGCTCGAGCCGCAGATCCGCGAGCAGGTGCGGCGGCACGTCAGCCGCGGGAGAGTCGAAGTGACCATTGCGACCCAGCGGGCCGACCCGCCGCCGGTCGAAGTGCAGGTGGACGAAGGGCTGATCGCGGCGCTGCTCGCGGCGGCGGAGCGGCCCGACGTGGTGGGCGCGACGCGCGGCGGCTGGACGGCGGGTGAGCTGCTCGCGTTTCCGCGCGTCGTCACCGTCACCGAGCTCGCGCCGGCGGGGGAGACCGACCTCGCGGCCGGCGCCGTGCAGGGGGCGATCGACGCAGCCGTCGCGGAGCTCGACACGATGCGCCAGGCGGAAGGGCAACACCTGGCGGCGGATCTCGACCGCCGCCTCGTCACGCTCGCCGGGCTGATCGACCGGATCGCGGCGGCGGCGGCGGCGGGAGAAACGGCCCTTCGCGCGCGTCTGACGGAACGGGTCGCGGAGCTTGCACCCGACGCGTCGGCCGATCCGTCCGTTGTCGCCCAGGAAGTGGTCCGGTTCGCGGCGCGTTCGGACATCGCCGAGGAGCTTTCCCGGCTGCGCGCGCACGTGGCGCACTGGACGTTGCTCGCCCGGAGCCCGGAGCCGTGCGGCCGCAAGCTCGACTTTCTGCTGCAGGAAATGAACCGCGAAGTGAACACCATCGGATCGAAGGCGGACGGCGACGACACGCCGGCGCTGGTCGTCGACGCCAAGGCGGAGCTGGAGAAGTTGCGTGAGCAGGTCCAGAACGTGGAGTGATCGGTAGTGCCGCGCCGCGGACGGCTGTTCATCGTCTCGGCGCCCTCCGGCACCGGCAAGACGACGCTGGTGGCTCGGCTCGTGGAGCAGGTGGCCGGCCTGGTGCGGTCGCGCTCTTACACCGCGCGTCCGATGCGCCGGGGTGAGGTCGACGGCGTTGACTATAATTTCATCGAGGCCTCACGGTTCCGGGCGATGGTCACCGCCGGCGCGTTCCTCGAGTGGGCAGAAGTGTTCGGCCGGCTCTACGGCACCGGCGCGGCTGACATCGAACAGCACCGCGCGGCGGGACGCGATGTCGTGCTGGTGATCGACGTGCAGGGGGCCCGGCAGGTGCGATCGCAGGTCGACGCGGTCGGCATCTTCGTCCTGCCGCCGTCGTTCGGCGAACTGGAACGGCGTTTGCGTGCGCGGATGGATGGCGCGTCGGCGGACGAGTTGACTCGACGCCTCGAGACGGCGCGCCGCGAGGTGGAGATGAGCGGCGATTACGACTACGTCGTGGTGAACGACGACGTCGACTCCTGCGTCGAGCGCCTCCGCCAGATTGTCCTGGCCGAGCGGTCGTCGGCGGAGGCGATGGGCGACACCGTCCGTGCGATCGCCGAGACATTCCGGCAACCGGTCCCGCGCGCGGAGGGGAACTGACATGGCTCTTGTCGCGCTCGGCGTCAGTGGCGGCATCGGCGCCTACAAGGCGGTCGAGGTGGCACGCCGCCTCCAGCAGCGGGGACACGATGTCGCCGCCGTGATGACCGCCAATGCGGAGCGGTTTGTCGGCCCTCTCACGTTCGAGGCGATCACGAAGCGCCGCGTCGCGACCGATCAGTTCGCGCCGGGCGTGAACGCCGACATCGATCACATCGCGCTCGCCACCGAGGCGGATCTGCTGCTGGTGGCGCCGGCGACGGCCAACGTCATCGGCAAGTTCGCGGGCGGAGTGGCCGACGACTTCCTGTCCTCCCTCTACCTCGCTACCACCGCGCCGGTACTGCTGGCGCCGGCGATGAACACCAACATGCTGGCGCACCCGGCGGTGCAGGCGAACCTCCGGACGCTCGCCGATCGAGGTGTGCGGTTCGTCGAACCGGGCGAGGGGTATCTCGCCTGCGGCTGGGTGGGGAAGGGCCGTTTGGCCGAACCGGATCAGGTCGTCGAGGCGGCTGACACGATGCTGCGCGGTCGCGGCGAGTGGGCGGGACGCGCGCTGCTCGTGACAGCCGGGCCGACCTGCGAGGACATCGACCCGGTCCGCTTCCTCGGCAACCGGTCGACGGGGCGGATGGGTTATGCATTGGCGGCCGAGGCGGCGGCGCGGGGGGCGCGCGTGCTGCTCGTGTCCGGTCCGACCGAGCTTGCGCCGCCGGCCGGCGTGGAGCTGTTCGCGGTTCGGAGCGCGACGGAGATGCACGAGACGGTGACGCGCCTTGCTGCCGACGGGGCCGTCGACGCCATTGTGATGGCGGCGGCGGTTGGCGACTACATGCCGGCGGCGGGCGCGAGCCCGGGTAAGCTCAAGAAACGCGATGACGAACTGGTGCTCGCGCTCCGGCGGACGCCGGACGTGCTGGCCGATCTGGGCGCTCGCCGCGGCAGCGGACGGAAGCCGGTTCTGGTCGGCTTTGCGGCCGAGACGGACAACACCATCCACAACGCCCGCGAGAAACTCATCGCGAAGCGGGTCGACCTGATCGTGGCGAACGACGTCACCGCGGCGGGCGCCGGTTTCGGCATGGAGACGAACGCCGCGCACCTGGTGAGCGCCGATGGCGTCGAGCCGGTCTCGCTCCGGTCGAAGCGCGATCTCGCCCGCCTCATCCTGGACCGGATCGACACGCGCCTTTTGGCGCGGGCGTCGGCCGTCCCGTCCTAGTCCGGCCGTGTCCGACCGCGACCAGCACGGAGAGCGCAAAGGACGCGACCGGCGCGACCAGGTCGTCGCGCACCTGCAGTACTACCGTGCCCTCGGCGTTACAGGCGTCAGTCGGGATCCGGCATGGCGCGATCGTCCCGCGGAAGTGGCGGCGCGGGCGAAGGCTACGGACGAGGCGCCCGCACCAGCGGCGGAGAGGCCGGCGCCGGCCGGTGAGTCCGGTGCCGTCCGGCCGACCCCCGCCGCCAGCGATTTCGCGCCGATCGCCGCGCCGCAGGCCACGTCGCTCCTCGACGAACCGGTGTTCGTGCCCGAAGGGACCACGGCGGCGGAGCGCCTCGCGGCCGTCCGTCGCGAACTGGGCGATTGCACCCGCTGCAAGCTGCATGGCGACCGGAAGCACCTGGTGTTCGGAGTCGGCAACCCGGACGCCGACCTCATGTTCGTCGGCGAGGCGCCGGGACGCGACGAGGATCTGCAGGGGGAGCCGTTCGTCGGCCGTGCCGGCCAGCTTCTGACGAAGATCATCGAGGCGATCGACCTGCGCCGCGAGGATGTCTACATCGCCAACGTGATCAAGTGCCGGCCGCCGGAGAACCGTAACCCGGAGCCGGACGAGATCGAGACCTGCCGGCCGTTCCTGTTCGCCCAGATCGACGTGATTGCGCCGCGCGTGATCGTCGCGCTCGGATCGTTCGCGGTAAAGACCCTGCTCGGTGACGACTCCATCGCGATCTCCAGGGCCCGCGGCCGGCTGTACACCTGCCGCGGCGCGCAACTGGTCCCGACGTTCCACCCGGCGTACCTTCTCCGGAGTCCCAACCGGAAGCGGGACGTCTGGGAGGACATGCAGCGCGTCCAGGCGATCCTCCGCGGCTGATGGCCCGTCTCGTGTCGGTCGCGGTGCCCGTGCCATTTCTGCCTCCCCTCACCTACCGGGTGCCGGATGGGATGGCGCCCCCGGCCGCCGGCGCGCGCGTCCGCGTCCCGCTGGGCCGGCGCACCGTAATCGGGTGCGCGGTTCCGGACGCCGGCAGCCGGGGCGAGGCTGCGACGGCTCCGCCACCGGACGGCGACGTGCGCGACCTGATAGAGATCCTCGATGACGAGCCCTACCTGCCGCTCGACGTCGTCCGCCTTGCCCTCTGGGTGGCGGACTACTACGTCTGCGGCGCCGGCGAGGCCATCGCGACCGCGCTGCCGCCGCTTGCATCACGTTCGCCGGGCGGACGGCGCGCCCCGGCTGGCTTCCGCACCGAACGGATCGTCCGCATCACCCCCGCGGGTGTCGCTGCGCTTGATGCCTCGGCCGGCGAGCCACAGTCGGGGGACGGGCGGCCCGGCGGCGCGGCGCCGCTGGCAGCCCCGAAACACGGCCCGCGGCTCGGACCGCGCCAGCGAGCATGTCTCGGCCGTCTCGCGGAGGCAGGGAAGCAGGGCCTGCCGGCAACCGCTGTCGCCGCGGCGGGCGCGGACAGCACGGTGGTCGCGCGCCTCCGGCAACGCGGCCTGGTGACGGTCGATTTGCGCCGCCTCGATCGAGATCCGTTCGCGCCCGGGGCGGGCGCCCTGCCGCTGGAGATGGCGGAGCCGCCAGGCCCCGCCGCCGTCCGTCGCCTGACCGCCGGCCAGCGCGCCGCGCTCGACGCCCTCGCGCCGCTTGCCGCGCTGAATAAGTTCGACGTCGCGCTCCTCCGCGGCGTCACTGGCAGCGGCAAGACCGAGGTGTACCTCCGACTCGCCCGTGAGGTGGCGGCGGCCGGGCGGCGCGTGCTGTTGCTGGTGCCCGAAATCGCACTCACGCCGGCCGTCGCGGCGGCGTTCCGCAACACGTTCGGCGCGCGCGTCGCGATTCAGCACAGCGGCCTTTCCGACGGCGAGCGCCACGATCAATGGCACCGGATCCGGAGCGGCGGGGTGGACGTCGTCGTCGGTACACGCTCCGCCGTCTTCGCGCCGCTTGATCGGCTTGGTCTCGTCGTCGTCGACGAGGAGCACGATACGTCCTACAAGCAGGACGGGAATCCGCGCTACCACGCGCGCAGCGTCGCAATCGTCCGGGCGCAGGCGGCGGGCGCGCTGGTGGTGCTCGGATCGGCGACGCCGTCCCTCGAGAGCGCGCATCACGCGACGCGCGGGAAGTACCACCTCGTCACGATGGAGGAACGGGTGCATCGCAGGCCGCTTGCCGACGTGCGCGTCGTCGACATGCGGGCGGAAACGGCGGAGAGCGGTCCCGATACGGTGTTGAGCCGCCCGCTCTGCGACGCGCTCGACGGGACGCTCGACCGGGGCGAGCAGGCGCTCGTTCTGCTGAACCGGCGCGGCTTCGCGGCCGCGATGCTCTGCCGTTCGTGCGGCCGGACCCTTGAGTGTCCCAACTGCAGCGTGTCGCTGACGCTGCACCGCGCCGCGCACCGCGTCCGGTGCCACTACTGCAACTACAGCGTCCGGTGTCCCGACACCTGTGCACACTGCGCCGGGCCGTACCTCGAGGCGGTCGGTTTCGGCACGGAACGGATCGAGGCGGAACTGGCGGAGCGGTTCCCGTCCGCCCGGGTGGCGCGGCTGGACCGAGACACCACCCGCCGCCGCGGAGCGCTGGCGTCGCTGCTCGCCGGCTTCCGCGACGGATCGGTGCAGGTACTGGTCGGCACGCAGATGATCGCCAAGGGGCACGACTTCCCGAACGTGACGTTGGTGGGGGTGGTTTCCGCCGACATCGGCCTCGGACTGGCCGACTTCCGGGCGGCGGAGCGGACGTTTCAGTTGCTGACGCAGGTGGCGGGGCGCGCCGGGCGGGGCGACCGCCGGGGCGTGGCGATCGTGCAGTCGTTCCACCCGGAGCACTACGCCGTGGTGCATGCGTGCCGCCAGGCCTACGCGCCGTTTTTCGAGGAGGAGATGCGCTACCGCGGCCATCTCCGCTACCCGCCGGTCGTCTCTATGGTGAACGCCGTCGTGCGCGGCCGCTCGATCGGCGCCGCGATAGAGGATGCCGGCGCCCTGGCCGCGCTGATCCGCCAGCAGGCCGGCCCCCGCCTGCGCGTTCTCGGTCCCGCGGTCGCGCCGCTCGCCCGCCTGCGCGGCCAGCACCGCGCGCAGATCTTCCTGAAGGGCAACGCGCGCCGGGCGATGCAACAGGCGGTCCGCGCCGCCCTCGACGCGCGCCCCGACCTGCGCCGTCGCGTCGCGGTCGATGTAGACCCGGTGAACCTGCTGTAGTTGCGCCGCGCGGGCGGGGCGGTCAGCCGCCGAATTCGATCGGCGTCGGCGTAAAGCAGACGACGAAGATCGCCGCGGCGGCGAGGGCAACCCTCCGGCGGGCCGGATCGAGCGGAACGTGCTCGTCGAGCGTCCGCGGATGCCGTGGTCCGGCGAGGATGAGCATCACCACCATCAGCATCGCCCAGACGATCCAGCTCGCCGAGACGAACGTCAGCGCTATCACGACGGCGACGCCGCCGAGCGTAACGGTGGTGGAGCGCGATCCGAGCGCCGCATAGGCGATGTGACCCCCGTCGAGCTGGCCGATGGGAAAGAGGTTGAGGGCGGTCGCGAGCAGGCCGAACCAGGCGGCGAAGCCCGTCGGATGGAGGTTGATGGCGTAACCCTCCGGGATCGGTCCCCAGATCAGCCATGCCGCTCCCTGGAACAGGAGCGGCTCGCCCAGCGTCAGGAGCCCGGCGCCGTCATCCGGCAGCGGCGTCACGCGCGACAGCGCGATGCCGAGGAAGAGTGCCGGCACGGCGACGACGAAGCCCGCGATCGGTCCCGCCGCGCCGACATCGAACAGGATCGGCTTGGTGGGAATGCGGTCGCGGATCCGGATGAAGGCGCCGACCGTGCCGGTCACGAACGGCGCCGGCAGGAAGTACGGCAGCGACGCGTCGATCCGGTAGTAGCGGCACGCGAGGTAGTGACCCATCTCGTGCACGCCCAGTATCGCCAGGATGGTCAGGCTGTACCAGGCGCCGTCGAGGAACGAGACGGACGGCGCCTCGCGGGTGAAGTCGGCCATGAAGCCGGCGTAGTGGCCGCTCCCGAAGTACATCGTGCTGATGACGGTGGCAAGAAACAGCGCCGCGTGGATGAAACGGGGGCGGCGCCGCACGGGGGGCGGCGGCGCTGGCGGTTCCGGGAACGGGACAGCGAGGGGCTCGACCGGCACGAGCGATCAGGTCGGGATGTCCTGGAGGTCCTTGCCCGGCTTGAAGCGGATGGTTCGCCCCGGCGGAATCCGGACCTCCCGCCCGGTACGCGGATTCCGGCCGATGCCTCGCTTCCTCGGACGTACCGAGAAGACGCCGAACCCGCGCAACTCGATCCGTTCGCCGCGCTTCAGCGAGTGGCTGAGCGCGCGCAGTATCGTCTCCACCGACCGCTCGGATTGCAGCTTGGTAATTGCCGCGACGTGCGACACCCGGTTGACTAGGTCGGCCTTGATCATGGCGACTGGTCCAAACAGAATGGATAGACATCATACAAGAGCGTCGAGGGCGCGGCCTGCACTTCGTATCGCGGGAGGCCCGGATCGCGCGAAGACAGGCGCTGAAACTCATGGCAAGCCGCTCCCGTTCCCTCCCGCGAGTCGTTCTCGCCGGACGTCCCAACGTTGGCAAGTCGACCCTCTTCAACCGCCTGACAGGCGGGCGCCGCGCAATCGTCACGTCCGTGGCGGGGACGACGCGCGACGTGATTCGCCAGCCGGTGGAATGGCTCGGCGCGACGGTCGAGCTGGTCGACACCGGCGGCCTGTTCGGCGGGAGCGAGGATCCGTTGCACGATGTGGTGGCGGCGCGGGGGTTGGGCGCGCTCGACACCGCCGCCGTCGTCGTCGTCCTGGTCGACGCGCGCGACGGCCTGGTGCCGGCGGACGAAGAGGTGGTGGCGCGCGCGCGGCGGGTTGGCGCCCCGCTCGTGCTCGCGGTCAACAAGGTGGACGATCAGCGGGACGCCGGCGCGGTGGCCGGTTTCGCCTCGCTGGCGGTCGAGCCGGCGTTTCCGATCGCCGCCGAGCACGGCCTCGGGGTCGGCGACCTGCTCGATGCGGTGGTGGAGCGCCTGCCGCCGTCCGCCCGCCCCTCCCGCCGCGGGCGGCGGTCCGGCGGGGACGGCGGAGGTGAGGAGGCGGGCCCCGAAGCATCGCCCGCGCGCGAGCCATCGGAAATCAGCCTGGCGATCGTCGGTCGGCCGAACGTCGGCAAGTCGTCACTTGTCAACCACCTGCTTCGCGAAGACCGGATGCTCGTGAGCGAACGTGCCGGCACGACGCGCGATGCAGTCGATACGATGCTCGCCTGGAGCGGCCGTCGGATCCGCCTGGTCGACACGGCCGGCATCCGCCGCCCTGGCCGGGTTGCCCAGTCCGGACGCGTGGAGGCGGTCAGCGTCGTGCTGGCGCGGCGCGCCCTCGCGCGCGCCGACGTCGCAGTGCTGCTGGTCGACGCCTCCGTACGGATTACAAAGCAGGACGCCGCCATCGCCGGCGAGGCGGAGGAGGCGGGCTGCGGCGTCGTCATCGTCGCCAACAAGTGGGACCTGGTGAAGGAGCAGGGCCCCGACTATTACCGCACCTACGATGCGGACCTGCGCGATGCGCTCCGGTTCGCGCGTTTCGCGCCGATCCTGCATGTCTCGGCGCTGACCGGCGAACGGACGGCGCGCGTGCTGGAACGCGCGGCGGACGTGGCCGCGGCCCGTGCGACGCATGTCGGGACGGCGGAGCTGAACCGGGTGATTCAGCGCATCACGGCGCGCCATCGCCCGTCGAGTCCGGGCAAGCGGGAGGTGAGGATTTTGTACGCGACCCAGGTTTCGGCGCGGCCTCCGAAGTTTGTCTTCTTCACGAATGTTGCCACGCGCTTCCATTTCTCCTACGAGCGCTACCTGCGGAATCATCTCCGCGAGGCGTTCGGCTTCGAGGGCTCGCCGATCCGCGTCCGGGCGCGCGCCCGGCGCGAGCGGTCCGCCGGACGCCGTCGATGAGCTGGCGAGGCGTGTAAAATTGTCGCGTAACGGTGGCAACCGTGGAGATTCCGGACCGTCCATTCTTCAAGGCGTCGGAGGTGTGCGCCATCGCGGAGGTGCAGCCCTTCATCCTCCGGTCGTGGGAACGGGAGTTTCCGAAGCTGGGGGAGTCGACGCCGAAAGGCGGCCGGGTCTACCGGCAGGACGACGTCAGGCTGGTGCTGGCCATCAAGCGCCTCCTCCTCGAGGAGGGGTTGACACTCGGCGCGGCGCGGCGCAAGCTCGGCGCGGACGAGCCGCCGGAACTCTCCGCCGAGCAGTTGCCCCTGGACGACCTCCTGGGGCAGCATGTACACGAGCGAATCGCCGCGGTGAAGGCGGACTTGCGGGTGATTCTGGCGTCGCTTTCGGCCGATGTCGTGACAGGGCCTAACCGGACTGCGGAATCGGCGGCATCGCCGCGCGCCGCCCGCCCCACGGCGACGCGGTCGGGGAAGCGCGGGGCGCCAGGGAAACGCCGCCGCGCATCGTCGTAGTGGATTTTTCGGGATGTGGCGCAGCTTGGTAGCGCACCTGACTGGGGGTCAGGGGGTCGCTGGTTCGAATCCAGTCATCCCGACCATTTTCATGTCGTTCGCAACGCCGTCGGCTGATCCGTTCCGCGAAGAGAGGATGAGGGTGGAACTCCGAGGTCGTGGTCCGGGAGCCGCCGTCTTCGCGCGTAAGGTCCACCGGGTCTTTTCGGAGCACTGCTGCGCCTGCCACGACACGAGACTGACGTACGAATGCCAAGGGCGCGACTTCCGCCTGACCGATCTCCACGGCGCCGTGGTCGACGGCATCCTGGCGTAGGCGGGCGGCTGGCGCGACCCGATGGACTTCCGAGCGACGGAGGCGGCGCAGATCGGCCGCCAGTCGATCCGGGAGTTCGCCGAGCAGAAGGTCGCGCCGCACGTCACGATCGGCGAGGGTACGAGCGAGATTCAGCGGCTCGTAATCGCACGGCACTACCTCTCGTGACGAACGCTGCCGGATCCCCTTCGCCTCCCGCCGCACCGGGCGCCGGCCGGGCCGGACCGGCGGAGTTGGCTGCCGCCGTCGTTGCGGGTGACCGCCGCGCGGTGGCGCGCGCCATCTCCACCGTCGAGCGGGAGGCGCCGGAGTCGGCGGCGCTGGTCGGCGCACTCTTTCCCAGGACCGGACACGCTCTGGTCGTGGGACTGACCGGCGCGCCCGGCGTCGGCAAGAGCACCCTGGCCGACCGTTTGACCGCGGTCTGGCGGGACGATGGCCGGACGGTGGGTGTGCTTGCCGTCGATCCGACCAGTCCCTTCAGCGGCGGCGCAATCCTGGGCGACCGGATCCGGATGCAGGCCCATGCGGGCGACGGCGGCGTGTTCGTCCGTAGCATGGCGACGCGCGGTCAGTTGGGCGGACTGGCGCGCGCCACGTTCGATGCGTTGGTAGTGCTCGACGCCGCCGGTTGCGACGTGGTGTTGATCGAAACGGTCGGCGTGGGCCAGGCGGAGGTCGACATCTCCCGGACGGCCGACGTTTCCCTGGTGGTGACGGTCCCGGGAGGCGGTGACGACGTGCAGGCGATCAAGGCGGGCATCATGGAGATTGCCGACATCTTCGTCGTCAACAAGTCGGACCGCGAGGGCGCCGACCGCGTAGTGGCCGACATTCAGGGCATGCTGGGGTTGCGCGACGCGCGGCCGGAGGAACCCCCGCCCGAGGTGGTCCGGACGTCCGCCGCCACCGGCGAGGGCGTGGAGGAACTGGCGGCCGCCGTCACCCGCTTCGTCTCTGGGCGTGCGCGCGGTTCAGAGCGCGCGCGCAGCCGGGCGCGCGCCAGGCTGGAAGCGATCGTCGCGGCGCGGGTCACCGATGCCATCGCGGCAAGCGGGGGTATCGACGGGTTGGTGGAGGCGGTTGCCAGCCGCGCGATCGATCCGTACGCGGCGGCGGAGCAACTGATGCGGCAGGTGGTGAAGCAGCCGGGATAACGAGGGGAACAACGGATGACCGTGGAACTGGATCATGTCGGCATTGCCGTGAAGGATATTGATGCGGCGCTCGCGTTCTATGCCGCCGCGCTCGGCCTCAACGTCGACGGGACCGAGGAGGTGCCGTCGCAGGGTGTGCGGGCGCACTTCCTGCGGATCGGCTCCGCATCGCTCGAGCTGCTCGAGGCGACGGCGGACGACTCGCCGATTGGGCGCTTCGTCGGCCGGCGCGGCCCGGGGCTCCATCACATCACGCTTCGCGTCGACGACATCGCGGCCGCCCTCGGCCGGCTCCGCGCGCAGGGGGTGCGCCTGATCGACGAGACCCCGCGCGACGGCGCAGAAGGGGCGCTGGTCGCGTTCGTGCATCCGTCGAGCGCGCATGGCGTGCTGGTCGAGTTGAAGCAGGAACGGCCGGTGGCGGGTGGGGCATCATGACTGCAGGTGATCCGATCCGGATCGGCGTCATCGGGGGCAGCGGCCTGTACGACATGACCGATCTCGCCGACCGCGAGGAGCGGGTGATTGAAACGGCATTCGGTGATCCGTCCGCGCCGCTCGTCATCGGGACGCTTGGCGGCCAGCGTGTCGCGTTCCTTGCGCGGCACGGTGCGGGCCACCGCCTGATGCCGTCGGAGCTCAACTTCCGCGCGAACATCTGCGCGCTCAAGACGCTCGGCGTCGAGTGGATCGTCTCGGCCAGCGCCGTCGGCAGCCTACAGGAGCGGTACCCGCCGAAGGACGTCGTCGTGCCGGATCAGTTCCTCGACCGGACGCGGGGCCGGATCGGGACTTTCTTCGGCAACGGCATCGTCGCGCATGTCTCGCTGGCACACCCCGTCTGTCCGGCCCTCAGCGCATTGGTGGCCGACGCGGCGGAGGCGGCGGGCGCCAACGTGCATCGGGGCGGAACCTATGTCTGCATGGAGGGGCCGCAGTTCTCGACGCTGGCCGAGTCGAACCTGTACCGGTCGTGGAACATGGACATCATCGGGATGACCAACCTGCAGGAGGCGAAGCTGGCGCGCGAGGCGGAGATCTGTTTCGCCACGCTCGCGCTGGTCACCGACTACGACTGCTGGCACCCGGAACACGATCAGGTTACGGTCGAAATGATCATCGAGATTCTGCAGGCGAACGCCGCCATGGCCCAACGCGCCATCGGGAATCTGGCGGCGCGCCTGCCGATCGACCGGAGCTGCCCGTGCGCGAGTGCCCTTCGCAACGCCATCATCACGCGTCCCGACGCTATCCCGGCGGGCACGCGGGGCGCGCTCGAGCCGATCATCGGGAAGTACGTCTGATGGGGCAGCCGGTCCTGACGGTCGGGTCCGTCGCCTTCGATTCGGTCATCACCCCGTTCGGCGAGGCATCGCGCATCCTCGGGGGTGCGGCCACCTACTTCAGTGTCGCCGCGTCGTACTTCACCGACGTCCGCCTCGTCGCGGTGGTGGGGGAGGACTTCGGCGACGAGCAGATGCAGGTCTTCGACGGTCGCCGGATCGATCTCGCCGGGCTGCAGCGGGTGCCGGGGGAGACGTTCCGCTGGAAGGGTGAGTACGGGCACGACCTGAACAGCCGCGAGACGATCTACACGCACCTGAACGTCTTCAGCGAGTTCCGGCCGCACATTCCGGCCGCCTACCGGTCGAGTCCGATCGTCTTTCTCGCCAACATTCATCCGGCGCTGCAGCTCGAGGTGCTCGATCAGATCGACGCGCCGGAGTTCGTCGCGATGGACACGATGAACTACTGGATCGAGGGGACTCCGGAGGAGCTGCGGGCGGTGCTGCGGCGCGTGCACGCCGTTGTGATCAACGACGAAGAGGCGCGCCAACTGAGCGGCGAGGCGAACCTGGTGAAGGCGGCGCGCGCGATCCGCGCGATGGGACCCACCCGCGTCGTCATCAAGCGGGGCGAGCATGGCGTTCTGATGACGCGCGACGATGGGTTCTTCGCCACCCCCGGGCTGCCGCTCGAGGAAGTGAACGACCCGACCGGCGCGGGCGACACCTTCGCCGGCGGCTTTGTCGGCCACCTTGCGGCGGCGCGCGAATGGTCGGACGCCGCGGTGACGCGCGCGGTGATCTGCGGCAGCGCCATGGCGTCGCTCACCGTCGAGGGTTTCGGCCTGGGGCGCCTTCTGGCGCTGACCAGCGACGAGATCCGTTTTCGCCTCGACGCGTTCAAGCGCCTGACCCATTTCGATGCACTCTGAGGATTCGCGTCGCTGGCTACGGTCCCGGTTCGCTGGCCTCCGGACCGGCGTCCGTCCGCGTACGCTACTGCCGGCCCTGGTGGCGGCCGGCGTCGTCGGCTGGGCCGCCGTGCTTGTCGCCACGCCGTACGTGCTGGCCCAGCCCGAACCAGCCACCGGTGCCGCGATCGCGGCCACGAGTGTCCATGTCGTCGCGGGTCTGGTCTGCCACCAGCGGCCCGCGCGGTCGTTCCATCCGTGGGGCCGCAAGCTGCCGGTCTGCGCCCGCTGCGCCGGGCTGTACGGCGGGGCCCTGGGAGGGCTGCTGTTTTTTCCCTGGCCGGCGGGAGCGCGGCGGACTCGGACGGTGATCCTGGCGACGGCCGTCCCTACCGCGGGCACGTTCCTGCTGGAAGCCGCCGGCATCTGGGATCCGGGTAACACGGTCCGCTTCGCGGCCGCTCTTCCCCTGGGCGCTTCGGTCGCCTGGTTCGTCGCGAACGCGGCGCGCGGGGTGGTTTAATCTTCCCTCATGGCGCACCGCACGCAAGCGACCGACGCACCGCTCCCAGCCTTGGTCTGCGTGGCCGCCTGGGCGATGCCGGGGGCGGGGCATCTGTGGCTCGGGCGGACCGTGAAGGGTGTGGTCTTCCTGGTGGCACTCCCCCTGATGTTCGCGATCGGCCTGGGGCTGGAAGGGGAGCTGTACCCCGTCGATCCGTCCCGGCCCCTCGTTGCTCTGCAGGGGCTGGCCGATCTCTCGGTCGGCGTGCCCTACCTGGTGGCGCTCGCGGCCGGACTGGGAGACGGGCGCGTCGCGGCCGCCACCTACGAGTACGGGAACACGTTTCTGGTGGTGGCCGGCCTGCTGAACATCCTGGTGGTCCTTGACGCCTTCGACATCGCCCGGGGAAGAAAGTAGCGCGATGGCAAGCCACTTCCTGTTGCTCGCCGTCTTCGCAGCGTTCGTCTCCCTCGTCTTCGCGATGCTGATGCGCGAAGAACCGCGCGAGCAGGCGCGCTACGGTGGCCTGCTGTTCGCGACCTTCGTTGTCGCGGCCATGGTGTTCGGCTGGCTGATGTACCCCTTCCCGCTATGAGCAAGCCCCTCCTCCGGCACCTCGGCCGCGTGCTCTGGACCTGGGGACCGGCGCTGGCCCTGACGGTAACGATCTTCGCGCTCTCGCACGCGCGGACGCCGCCCTTTGCCCGCAGCGTGCCCGACTACTGGGCTCACATGGGTGTCTACGCGCTGCTGAGCGCGGCGATCCTGCATGGGCTTCTGGGTGGTGTCTGGCGCCATGTCACCCTGGTGCGCGTCGTTCTGGCCGTGTTGTTCTCGGCGAGCTACGGGCTGGCGGACGAGTACCACCAGGCCTTCGTACCGGGACGTACGCCGTCGGTGCGCGACGTTGCCGCGGATGTTGCCGGGGGGGTCGCGGGCGCGGGCGGCGCGTGGGTCTGGAGTATAGTGTTGGCCGGCCCGCGCCGCCGCCGCCACACCTCCCATGAGTCCCGAAAATTCGAACGGCGCGGACAACCTGACGATTGAGCGTGATGGAGCGATCGCCACCATAACCGTGACGCGGCCCAAGGTGCTGAACGCGCTGAACGTCGCAACTGTCGCGGCGTTGCGTGCCGCGATCGACGAGTTGGCGCAGAACGACACGGTCCGCGTCATCATCCTGACCGGCTCGGGCGATCGGGCATTCATCGCCGGCGCGGACATCAGGGAACTGGCGCCGCTCACGCCGGTCGAGGCCGAGGCGCTCGCCCGGCGCGGGCAGGCGCTCTGCCACGCGATAGAGCAGATGGGAAAGCCGGTGATCGCCGCGATCAACGGTTTCGCGCTCGGCGGCGGTTGCGAGCTGGCGATGGCCTGCACCATCCGGATTGCCGCCGACACCGCCAAGCTGGGGCAGCCGGAGATCAAGCTGGGGCTTGTTCCGGGCTACGGCGGCACGCAGCGGCTGGCGCGCCTCGTCGGTCGGGGGCGGGCGCTGGAGCTGATGCTCACCGGCGATCCGGTCGACGCCGCCGAAGCACACCGGATCGGTCTGGTGAATCGCGTCGTGCCCGCAGCGGATCTGCCGCGCGAGGCGCGGGTGCTCGCGGCGACAATCGCGGAGCGGGCGCCGGTTGCCGCCGGCTATATTCTCGACGCGGTGGAACAGGGCCTCGGCATGACGCTGGTCGACGGCTGCGCGCACGAGGCGTCTCTCTTCGGCCTGACCGCGGCGACTGACGACTGGCGCGAAGGGACCGGCGCGTTCCTCGAGAAGCGGCCCGCGAAGTTCAGGGGCTCATGAAGGATACGCCGGTCATCGAGGGAGCGGCCGACGCCTCCGGATTGCGAATCGCACTGGTCGTCTCCGCCTATCACGGCTCGATTACCGGTGCGCTGCGGGACGGCGCGATCGCCGCGCTGGGCGAAGCGGGCGCCGACACGGCCGGCTCCGTGACGGTTATCGACGCGCCCGGCGCGTTCGAGATCCCGTTCGCCGCCCGCTGCGCGGCGGCGAGCGGGCGGTTCGATGCGGTGGTTTGCCTCGGCTGCATCGTGCGTGGCGAGACGCCCCACTTCGACGTCCTGGCATCGGTGGTCTCGCATGCGATTGCCGGGGCATCGCAGGCGACCAATGTCCCGATCACGTTCGGCGTCCTCACCACCAACACCATGGCGGAGGCGGAGGTGCGTTCGCGGGGCGACGGCAACAAGGGACGCGAGGCGGCGCTGGCGGCCGTACAGTTGGCGAACCTGCAGCGCCAGTTGCTGTGGTGACCCCGCGGGCGGACAGCCGGCGCGAGCGCCACCGGATCCGCGAAACGGCGCTGCAGTTGCTCTACCAGTGGGAAGTGGCCGCGATCGGGATCGACGAAGCGGACGACGCGCTGGCGTTGTTCTGGTCCACCCATCCGGCTCCGGAAGCGCGGCAGGCGGGCGCGCTGCGGCTGGCGCGAGGCACGGTGGCGGCGCTTTCGACGATCGATCCGTTGATTGAAGGCCACGCCGAACACTGGCGGCCGGAACGGATGGCGCTGATCGACCGGCTGATCATGCGGATGGCGATCTACGAGATGCTGGTCGATCGGACGCCGCCGGCGATTGCGATCGACGAAGCGCTGGAGCTGGCAAAGACCTTCAGCGGCGAGGGGGCGGTCCGGTTCATCAACGGCGTGCTGGATGCGGTCCGGCGCGACACGGTCGGCGCCGCCCCGGCGGAGGACACATCCGACAGTGAGTGACGAACAACGCCAGCAGCGGCGCGCCAACTTCGAGGCGATCCGCGCCCTCGGCATCGATCCGTACCCGGCGCGGGTTCCACGCGCCGACACGCCCACCACGATCGTCGCCGCGCATGGCGAGCGAACCGGCGAGGATCTGGAAGAGTTGCGCCCCGCGGCCGAGACCGCCGGCCGCATCGTCGCGATTCGCAGCTTCGGCAAGGCGAATTTCCTGGTGCTGTCGGACGGCGCGACGCGGCTCCAGGTGTACGTCCGGAAGGACGCGCTCAGCGAGCGGGACTTCGCGCTGTTGCGCCTGCTCGACGTGGGCGACTTCGTCGCCACCGCGGGCCGGCTGTTCCGGACGCGGACCAACGAGCTGACGATCTGGGCCGAGCGGGTCGTATTCCTCGCCAAGTGCTTCGAGCCGATGCCGGAGAAGTGGCACGGGTTGACCGATGTCGAAACGCGGTACCGCCAGCGCTATCTCGACCTGATCGTCAACCCGGACTCGCGCCGCGTCTTCGAGACGCGCAGTCGCATCCTTGCCGCCATCCGTCGCTTCCTGGATGCGCGCGGCTATCTCGAGGTGGAGACCCCGATGATGCAGCCGATCGCCGGCGGCGCCCTCGCCCGCCCGTTCGTCACGCATCACAACGCGCTCGACCTGCCACTCTACCTTCGCGTCGCGCCCGAGCTGTACCTCAAGCGGCTCACTGTGGGCGGGCTCGAACGGGTGTACGAAATCAACCGCAACTTCCGGAACGAGGGGATCTCCACGCGGCACAACCCCGAATTCACGATGCTGGAGTTCTATGAGGCGTACAGCCACTACGAGGCGCTGATGGAGCTGACCGAATCGCTGATCGAGACGGTCGCGGACGACGTGCTGGGCCGCCGCGAGTGCGCCTTCGGCGGCGAGACGATCAGCCTTTCCGCTCCCTTCGCGCGTCAGACCCTGCGGGGCGCGGCGGCGGCGGCCGCCGCGGCCCGCCTTGGCCGCGACGTTCCGGAATCCGCGCTGCGCGACCGTGCGGCGTGCGCGGACCTTGCCGGGGAGCTCCATCTGGAGGTGCCCCCCGACGCTGGGGCGGGCTGGATTGCCACGGCGATCTTCGAGCACCTGTGCGAGCCGTCCCTCGTGCAGCCGACACTCATCTACGACCTGCCGACCGAGGTGTCGCCGCTTTCGAAACAGCGCCCCGACGATCCCGACACGGTCGAGCGGTTCGAGTTCTTCGCCGGCGGGATGGAACTGGCGAACGCGTTCTCCGAGTTGAACGATCCGGCAGAGCAGCGCCGCCGGTTCGAGGCGCAGCAGTCGGCGCGACGCGCTGACGGCAGCCGCGACGACGAGGCGCACGCGATGGACGACGACTATGTCCACGCGCTCGAGTACGGACTGCCACCTACCGGCGGAGAGGGAATCGGTATCGACCGGCTGGTGATGCTGCTGACTGACAGCCCCTCGATCCGCGACGTCATCCTCTTCCCGCTGATGCGGCCGCAGCGTGACGATTAGGGCGACAATAGGGGGAACGACACCAGACTGTCCCGATGGCGCTTTCCTTTGAGTTCTACGTCGCGACCCGCTACCTGCTGGCGCGGCGGAAGCAGGCATCCATCGCCAGCACGTCGCTGATATCGGTCGCTGGCGTGACGGTCGGGGTCGCCTCGCTGATCATCGCGCTGGCCCTGATGACCGGCCTGCAGCAGGAGATGCGCGATCGGATCGTCGGCGCCCAGGCGCATGTCTATGTCTGGAAGGTGCTCGGGGGCGGCTTCGCCGACTACCGCGCCGAGGCGCGGAAGCTCGAGGCGGTGGAGGGGGTCGCGGCCGCCGCGCCGGCGATCCAGGGCAAGGCGCTCGCCCGGACCCGCTTCGGTGAGGTGTTCGTCAACATCAAGGGGATCGACCCGGAGCTCGAGGCGCGCGTCACCGACGTGGCCGACGCGGTCACGCGGGGGAGCCTCGACGACGTCGCGTCGGCGGGTGAGGACGCCTTCGGCGGGATAGTCATCGGGGAAGGCGTGGCGGAGCGGCTCGGCGCGTTCGTCGGCGACGAGATCGTGCTCGTCACGCAGACCGGCACGCTTTCCCCGATGGGGGTGCTGCCGCGCCCGCGCCGTCTCGAGGTGGTCGGCATCTTCGACCTTGGGCTGTTCGAGTACGACACGACGTTCGGCCTCGTCAGCCTGGAGACCGCGGCCCGGCTGTTCGGCCGCGAGACCGTCGAGATGATGGAGTTGCGCGTCGACGACATTTACGCGTCGCGCGAAGTGGCGGACCGGATTACCGCGGAGCTGGACCCCGGCTACCTGACCGACGACTGGTCGCAGATCAACGCCGCGCTTTTTTCGGCCCTCTGGATCGAGAAGATGGCGATCTCCATTGCGATCGGCCTGATCTTCGTCGTCTCCGCCCTCCACATCGTCGCGTCGCTCATCATGCTGGTGATGGAAAAGAGCCGCGACATCGCCATCCTGAAGACGATGGGAGCCGGGGGGAGCGCGATCCGGAGGATCTTCGTCCTGCAGGGAGGCATCATCGGTCTCGCCGGCACCGCAGCGGGGGCCGCGCTCGGCTGGGGGGTGGCGACGGTGATGGATCGCTACCGGCTGCTCGAGTTGCCGGGCGATGTCTACCAGATCTCCTACGTGCCGTTCGTGATCCAGCCGCTCGACTTCACCCTGGTAGTCATCGCGGCGAACCTGATCTGTTTCGGTGCGACGATCTATCCCTCTCGCCACGCGGCGCGCGTCGATCCGGCCGAGTCGCTCCGCTACGAGTAGCGCGCGATGCCGTTCGTGGATGTCGCGGGGCTGTCGAAATCGTTCCGGGCGGCGGGCCGGGACCTGACGGTTCTGAGCGAGCTCGACCTGGCGGTCGAGGCGAACGAGATGGTGGCGATCGTCGGCGCCTCCGGCGTCGGGAAGTCGACGCTGCTGCAGCTCATCGGCGGCCTCGACCGGGCGCAGCGGGGACGGATCGTGATCGACGGCACCGACGTGGCGGGGCTCGATGACGACGCCCTGGTCGCATTCCGGCATCGCGCCATCGGCTTCGTCTTCCAGTTTCACCACCTGCTGCCCGAGTTCAGCGCGACCGAGAACGTGGAGATGCCGATGCGGATCGGCCGCCGGCCGCCGGCCGAGGCACGCGGCCGGGCGGAGGCGCTGCTTGCCGAGGTGGGCCTGGGCGATCGCTCGGCGCACCGGCCCGGCATGTTGTCGGGGGGAGAGCAGCAGCGGGTCGCCCTGGCGCGCGCGCTGGTGATGCAGCCGGCGCTCCTGCTGGCGGACGAGCCGACCGGCGATCTGGACGAGACTACCGCCGCCCGGATGCAGGAGCTGATCCGCGCAATGCACGTGGCGCACGGGCTCACCTCGATCATGGCCACCCACAATGCTCAGCTCGCGGCTGCCTGCGATCGGGTGCTGCGCCTCGCCAACGGCCGTCTGACGGTAGCGTGATGGTGCCCCGGGGGGCGTTTCCGGCCGACGTCCTCGCGAGGCAAAAAATCCGTACCGATGGGCGCGTTCATAACTGCCGTATAATCGATTGCAACCGGTGGGGGCACGATGTTCGAGCGATACACGGAAAGGGCGCGGCGTGTCCTGTTCTTCGCGCGATACGAGGCGAGCCAACTCGGCAGCATCTCCATCGAAACCGAGCACCTCCTCCTCGGCCTGATCCGGGAAGGGAAGGGGCTCACCAGCCGCATATTCGCCCGCTCGCAGCTCTCCATCGAGAACATCCGGAAGGAGATCGAGGGCCGGACGGTCTTCCGGGAAAAGGTCTCCACGTCGGTCGAAATCCCCTTCAGCGCCGAGACGAAACGGGTGCTCCAGTTCGCCGCGGAGGAGGCGGATCGGCTGCTGCACAACTACATCGGGACCGAGCACCTGCTGCTCGGCATCCTGCGCGAGGAGCGTTCCGTCGCGTCGACCGTCCTCTCCGAGAAGGGGATGCGGCTGAAGTCGGTCCGCGAGGACATCGTGCAGTTGCTGAACGAAAAGAGCACGCCGGCACGCGTCAAGGACAAGGAGACGCCGCTGCTGGCCGAGTTCAGCCGGGACCTGTCGGCGGCGGCGGCGAAGAACCTGCTCGACCCGCTCGTCGGCCGCGTCGTGGAGGTGGAGCGGGTGCAGCAGGTGCTCTGCCGCCGGACCAAGAACAACGCGGTGCTGATCGGCGAGCCGGGGGTCGGGAAGACCGCAATCATCGAGGGGCTCGCGCAGCGGATTGTCGACGGCGACGTACCGCACTTTCTGGCCGACCGGCGCCTGCTGGCGCTCGACATACCGTTGATCGTCGCGGGGACGAAGTACCGCGGTCAGTTCGAGGAGCGTCTCAAGGCGATCATGAAGGAGCTGACCGAGAACCCGAACATCATCGTCTTCATCGACGAGCTGCACACGCTGGTAGGCGCGGGTTCGGCGGAGGGGTCACTCGACGCCGCCAACATCCTGAAGCCGGCACTGTCGCGCGGCGAGGTCCGCTGCATCGGCGCCACGACGCCGGCCGAGTACCGGAAGTACATTGAGAAGGATCGCTCGCTCGAGCGGCGGTTTCAGGCAATCAAGGTGGATCCGCCGACCGAGGCCGATGCGCTCGAGATCCTGAGCCGCATCAAGGAGCGGTACGAGAGCTACCACCGCGTGACGTACACCGCCGCGGCGATAGAGGCGGCGGTCCACCAGTCGAACCGGTACATTACCGATCGTTTCCTGCCCGACAAGGCGATCGACCTCGTCGACGAGGCGGGCGCCCGGGTGAAGCTGCGTGCGGCGGGCTACAGCGAGGAGTTCAGCCAGATCGACCAGAACATCCGCGTCGCGGTTGAGCAGATGGAGATCGCCAACGCGCGCGAGGATGTGGAGCAGGCGCGGCACTACCGCAAACAGGAGCAGATGGCCCGCGAGCACCTCCGGATGGTCCGGGAAAAATTCGATCTCCAGGGTGGGCGTCGGCCGGTCGAAGTGGGGAAGGAAGACATCGACGAGGTGATCTCGAAGTGGACGGGTGTGCCGCTGACCACGGTCAACCAGGACGAGTGCGCCCGGCTGCTCACGATGGAGGAGGAGCTCCACCGGCGGGTGATAAGCCAGGAGCGGGCGATTTCGGCCCTCTCGCGCGCCATCCGGCGCTCGCGGGCCGGGATCAAGTCGCCGCACCGCCCGGTCGGCAGCTTCGTGTTCCTCGGGCCCACCGGCGTCGGCAAGACCGAGCTGGCGCGCGCCCTCGCGAACTACCTGTTCGGGAGCGACGGCGCGCTCATCCGCTTCGACATGTCGGAGTACATGGAAAAGCACTCGGTCTCGAAGCTGATCGGTTCCCCGCCAGGCTACGTCGGCCACGACGAGGGAGGACAGCTCACCGAGAAGGTGAAACGGCACCCCTACTCGGTGGTGCTTCTCGACGAGATCGAAAAGGCGCACCCCGATCTGTTCAACATCCTGCTGCAGGTGTTCGAGGACGGCCACCTGACCGACGGGTTGGGAAACCGGATCGACTTCAAGAACGCGATCATCATCATGACGTCGAACATCGGTGCGCGGCACATCCAGAAGAAGGCGGCGCTCGGCTTCCAGTCGTCCGACCCGGCGGAAGTGCAGCGGAGCGTCACGGACATGGTGCTCAGTGAAGTGAAGCGGACGTTCAACCCCGAGTTCATCAACCGCGTGGATGAGTTGATCGTCTTCGAGGCGCTTACTGACGATAATCTGCGCCAGATCCTGGTAATGCTTGTGGGGCAGCTCAACGAGAATCTGGCGGTTCGTGAGCTGCGGGTGGTGCTCGCGCCGGAGGCGGCGGACTGGATTATCGACACCACCTGCCAGGACCGATCGTACGGCGCCCGGCCGCTCCGCCGGGCGATTCAGCGCTACGTGGAGGATCCACTCTCGGAGGAGTTGATCCGGGGCCGTCTGGAGACGGGCGGGGTGGAGGTCTATCTGGAAGACGGCGTGCTCGCCTGGCGGGCCGCCGGCCAGGAGGTGGACGGCCACTGCCTCGCCTGAGCACTCCAGGCGGCCAGTGACATGCTGGCCGTAGGGGTTCCTGATCCCGTAAAATAGTGGGGGTGGCAAGAGAATCTGAAACCGTTGTTCCGTTCGGGCGGAGGCGTACAGTGATGCCTGCGTTGACAGTGGCGTGTGCCCTTCTGGTGTTGATCGCGCTCCCGGTCGGCACCGCCGCGCAGCAGCAGCCGGCGGCGCCCTCCATCTTCGGCGCTCAGGCGCCGGCCGCGGCCAACCCCCTGCCGCCGGAAGACTCGCCGGTCCTGCTGCGCAATATCGCGCTCCAGTTCCCGACGCAGGGCAACGTGGCGGGCGTAGACTTCGAGACCTACCTCTACTACATGCAGGTGACCGATCTGGTTAGCCTGCCGTCGCAGGGCATATGGAAGCCCTACAACGAGGGGACGGTCGAAACGATCCTGGGGGACTTCGAGCGCCTCTGGGACACCGGCTTCATCAACGATCTCTGGATTGAGGTGATCGATCAGCCGTACGAGAACGGCGTGCCGGCGAAGGCGGTCATCTTCAATGTCGAAGAGCGTGAGCGGGTGAAGATCGTCACCTACGAGGGCTCCGAGGAGTTGAAGACCGAGGACATCCTGCTCAACCTGGAAGAGCTGGGCATCGAGATGCGGATCGACTCGTTCGTCGATGCGGAGACGATCAACCGGGTCAAGTGGCTGCTCCGCGGCATGTTTGCTTCGCAGGGCTACATGTTCGCCGAGGTGGACCACTCGATCGAGGCGTTGCCGGGAGGCCCGAAGCTGGTCCGGCTCGTCTTCCACATGAACGAGGGACCGAAGGTCCAGGTCGAGGAGATCGACTTCGTCGGCAACACCGCGAAGAGCGATGGCACGCTCCGGCGCCAGATGAAGAACACCAAGGAGCGGTGGTGGCTGTCGTGGATGACCGGCCGGGGGACGTACAAGCCGGAGGAGTACGAGGAGGACGCCGAGCGCCTCATGGTGTACTACCGTAACGAGGGCTACATCACCGCGCAGGTAGGACAGCCCGAGCTCGATTACCTCAACCTCTCGGAGGACGGCGAGACACGCGGGTTGCGAATGCGGATCCCGGTCGACGAGGGAGAACGCTTCCGGATCGGCGAGCTCCGCTTCGAGGGCAACGAGATCCTGCTGGAGGAGGGGCTGCAGCGGATTTTCGACGACATCGAGACGGGGGACTACTACAGCGAGCAGCACGTGCGCGAAGGTTTCGATGACGCTCGCGAGCTGTACGGGTCGCTCGGCTATTACGAGATGACGCTCGCTCCGGAGCTCGCTCCGCGGACCGAGCCGGTCGAAGCCGCGAACGGCAACGGCAACGGCAACGGCAACGGCAACGGCAACGGCAACGGCGAGGATTACGAGGCTGAGCAGCAACTTGTCCGGAGGAACGGTGAGCCGATCGTCGACGTGACGATTCGAGTTCAGGAAGGGGAGCAGTACTTCGTCAACCGGATCGAGTTCACCGGCAACGAGACGACGCATGACGAGGTCATCCGGCGCGAGCTGCAGATCGCCGAGAACGCCATCTTCGACACCGCAGCGCTGCAGCACAGCGTCCGCCGCCTCAACCAGCTCGGCTTCTTCGAACCGCTCGAAGAAGAACGAGTGGCTGTCGAGAAGGTGGGCGACGACGACAGCAACGAGGTGGACGTCACCTTCGAGTTGACCGAATCGAACCTGAACCAGTTGACCTTCGGCGCCGGTTACTCCCAGTTCGACGGCATGTTCGGCCAGGTGTCCTTCCAGACCACCAACTTCATGGGCCGCGGCGAGACGCTCGGCCTCTCCATTCAGCACGGACAGTGGGCTCAGAACTCGCAGGTCTCGTTCACGCGGCCGTACAACTTCGGCCGGTCGATCTCGTTCGGCAGCCAGGTCTTCCGGCGTAAGATCGACTGGATCGGTAGCTTCGCGGAGGACGCAGTCGGCGGTAACCTCACGATGGGCGTCCCACTGTCGCTGTACAGCCGGGCGTTCGTGATCTACAGTCTGGAAAAGACCGAAGCGACGCTCGGCCCCGGCCTCGAAAGAACCCTGGAGGATTCCGGCACCAGCGTCTTCGCTTATAACCCGTTTTTTGCCGACGCGCTGAACCTCTCGACCGGCGGCTATCGCGTGGTGAGCAAGATCACACCGCAGCTCCGCTTCAACACGATCGATCACCCGATCTTCCCGAGTCGGGGCCGCAGTTTTCAGCTCGCGCTCGAGATGGCGGGCGTCGGTGGCAACACCAAGTTCCTGAAGCCGATCCTCGAGGCGACCTTGTATAAACCGCACACGTCTCGGACCGTCATGGGTTTCCGCGTGCAGTACCGTCACCTGCAGGCGAGCGCGTCGGACACCATCCCGGTGTTCGAGCGCCTCTGGCTCGGCGGCGAGTACTCGGTTCGCGGTTTCGACATCCGGCGGATCGGCCCGCTGGTCAGCGACATCAATCCGGACGTTGATTTCGATTCGTACCAGGGCCTCATCGTGATGGGAGGCAACAAGAGTCTGTTGGTCAACGCCGAGTACCAGTTCGTGCTGGGCGGACCGGTGCGGCTGGTTGGGTTCTTCGACGCCGGGCAGGTGCAGGACTTCGGCCACGACTTCCGAATGAAGGACTTCAAGTCTTCGACGGGTATCGAGTTGCGGTTCTTCATGCCTATGTTGAACGTGCCGTTCCGGCTCATCTACTACTACAACCCGCAGGTCGACGACGTGTACAATGATCGGTTCCAGCCGCAGGAAAAGCACGGATTCCGTTTCGCCATGGGGACAACGTTCTGAGTCCGTTGCAGTGACCGGTTGTCTTCGGACGGGAACAGGTCGGCGCGCGACGCTGCCGTCGCGCGCTGGATGAGGGCAGACACTGATGAGATTCGCGATAGCAACCTTGACGGCTTCCCTGCTCGTGGGGATGGCCGTGACCCCCGCCGCTGCGCAGGATCCGCCAGCCGCCGCGCCGGCCTCGCTCCCGTTTCCGGCGGGTGTGAAGTACGGCTACGTCGACCTCCAGCGCATCCTGGCGGAGTCGGTTGACGGCCAGGCCGCAAACGTGCGGGTGCAGGAGCTGACCGATCAGAAGCTGGCGGAGATCGAATCGCGCAACGCCGCGCTGCAGGCACAGATTGATGCGAAGAACCAGCAGTTGCTGGCGTCGCAGGAGAAGCTGACGCAGGGCGAAACGGTGATGAGTCCGGAGGCGCGCGTCAGCCTGCAGCGCGAGATCTCGCGGCTGCAGCTCGAAGTTCAGCGCGACTCGCAGGACGCCCAGGCGGAGATGCAGCGCGTGACGCAGGACGCGGAGGCGGCGTTGGCCGACTTGCAGCAGCAACTCCAGGTTGAATTCGACGCGAAGTTGACGCCGGCCATGGAGTCCGTGGCGACCGAGCTGGGGATAGATCTGCTGTTCAACGTCGGTCAGGGTGGAGGAATCCTCTGGGCCAACCGCTCACTCGACCTGACCCAGTCAGTGGTCGACAGGCTGAACGCCGCCCAGGGACCGTAGCGGTAGCACGGGTCGCCCGACGCGCAACGGCAGCATCATGGCATCGCAGCAGGAACAGCCCTGTTTCACGGTCGGCGTCTTTCAGGATCCGCAGTGGGCCGGCCGCGGCCTCGCGGCCCTGGCGGAGCATGGATTTGCGGCGGGGTCGCTGTCGATGGTCGCGCGGTCGTCGCCCGATGTCGAGGCGCTGATGCAGAAGACCTTCGGCATCGGCGCCGAGCAGGTGTCGCTGGAGATCTCGGGCCTCGGCTCGGTGGTTGCGCACGGCCCGCTCGTCGAGGCATTGCAGGGGGCCGACGGCGCACTGGGCGAAAACGGCGTCGCCGCCACGATGCGGCGGGCCGGCTTTCAGGCTCACGATGGCTTCATCTTCGAGACGCTCACCTCGCGCGGCGGCGTCCTGATAGCGATCGAGGGCGAATCGCGTGCCGCCGACGCGCTGGCGCTGCTGCACGCCTACGGTGGCGGCAACGCGGCGATTGGCGCCTGGCGCGGCCGCCTCTGATTTGGTGCACCAACTTCAAGATGCGCCGGCGTCCACCGTTGCGTCGGCGTCGAGGTGCGCCGGCGCTCACGCCGGCACCGAGGTTTCACGCGCGTCGCCCCGTTATGGTTGCCCCGACCCCGAGAGTCCGGCAGAATGAGATAGAGGAGCGCAGGAGACGCTGACGTGGCCCAGGGCCTTGGTCTCGGTCCCATCCGGTTTCCGCCGCAGTACCGGCCGTACGTGCCGCCGGCGCGTCGGTGGCGCGAGACGGCGTCGCACGAGCGACAGGCCGGTCCCCTCCGCCTGAAGCCGTCGCGCGTCGCCGCTGCCGGCACGGCCGTCGCGAGGACTGGAAAGGCGGCGCCCGCCGGCGCCGCGCACGACGCCGCGGTGAGCATCCTGCCGGACGATGTCGCCCCAGCCCAGGTCTCGTTTCTCCTGCGGGCGGACGGCCAGCGGATGGGCCGCTCGTTTGCTGCGTCCGCGACGACCCACGTCGTAGGTGTTGCCCTCTTCTCGCTGATCCTCAGCCTCGCCCCGGAACGGGTCTACGAAGCGATCCAGGTAGATCGGACCAACTACGAGGGCATCGTGTGGCTGCCGGCCGAGGGGCCGGGTGGCGGCGGTGGCGGCGGCGGTAACGAATCACTGGAACTGCCGCCGCAGGCGATGCTCGAGGGGCCGGACGAGGCGGAGCTGAGCGTTCCGATCGAAGAGGTGCCGGAAGTAGTCGATCCCGAGCCGGAACCGGAGCCCGAGCCGGAACCGCTCCTGACGCAGGAGCTGTCGATTTCCGCCCTGCCGATCGCCGCGGCGCCCGAGACGCGCCCCGGCCTGCTGGAGGGCCTGCGGGCGGAGAACTCGACCTCGCAGGGAACCGGGACCGGCGGGGGCGCCGGCTCGGGTGACGGCGGCGGCGCCGGGCCGGGCCAGGGGGACGGTCTCGGTCCCGGCACCGGCGGTGGCACTGGTGGCGGAGTCTTTCGCCCGGGCTCCGGCGTCACCACACCCCGGCTGCTGTACGATGTGCCGCCCGAGTACACCGCCGAGGCAATGCGCGCCCGCATTCAGGGGACGGTCTGGCTCGAGGTGGTGGTGCTGCCGGACGGCACGGTGGGAGGCATAGAGGTCACCAAGTCGCTCGATCGGGTCTTCGGACTTGACGAACAGGCGGTCGCTGCCGCCCGCCAGTGGCGCTTCGCCCCCGGCACCCGCTTCGGTGAGCCGGTTGCCGTCCTGGTCGGCCTCGAGCTGTTCTTCAACCTCCGCTGACGTACACGGAAACGCCCGGAAGGCGCGGCGGCCCTCCCGGGCGTCTCCTGCGAACGATCCAGCCGGCGGGCTGCTAGTACATCCCGCCCATGCCGCCCGGCATGCCGCCGCCACCGCCAGGCGCGCCATCCTTCTTGTCCTCCGGCAGCTCGCAGACGAGCGCCTCGGTGGTGAGGAGCAGCGACGAGATCGATCCCGCGTTCTGCAGCGCCGTGCGCACGACCTTGGTCGGGTCGATCACGCCCGCACTGACCAGGTTCTCGTATGCCTCGGTTTGGGCGTTGAAGCCCTCCTCGATAACCGACGACTCACGTACCCTCTGCACGACGATCGAGCCCTCGAGACCGGCATTCTGGGCGATCCAGCGCATCGGCTCCTCAAGTGCGCGGTGGATGATGTTGACGCCGATCTGCTGATCGCCCTCCAGCGCCAACGTCTCGAGTGCCTTTGCCGCGCGCAGCAGCGCCACGCCGCCGCCTGGGACGATTCCCTCTTCGACCGCCGCCTTGGTGGCGTGCATGGCGTCCTCGACGCGGGCCTTCTTCTCCTTCATCTCGGTCTCGGTCGCGGCGCCCACCTTGATGATCGCCACGCCACCCACCAGCTTCGCGAGCCGCTCCTGCAGCTTCTCGCGGTCGTAGTCGGAGGTGGTCTCGTCGATCTGCGTCCGGATCTGCTTCACCCGTCCGCTGATCGCTTCCGTCGTCCCGGCGCCCTCGACGATGGTGGTGTTGTCCTTGTTGATGGTCACCTTCTTCGCCTGGCCGAGATCCTCGATCCGGAGGCCTTCGAGCTTCAGGCCGAGGTCCTCGGTGACCGCCTTCCCGCCGGTCAGGATCGCGATGTCCTCTAGCATCGCCTTGCGGCGGTCGCCGAAGCCGGGCGCCTTGACCGCGGCGCCCTGCAGGCGGCCCTGCAGCTTGTTGACCACCAGCGTCGCGAGCGCTTCGCCCTCGATGTCCTCTGCAATGATCAGCAGCGGCCGGCCGAGGCGCACCACCTGCTCCAGGAGCGGCAGCAGGTCCTTCATCGAGCTGATCTTCTTTTCGTGGATCAGGATCACCGGGTTTTCGAGGACGCACTCCATCCGCTCGGGGTCGGTGACGAAGTAGGGGGAGAGGTAGCCGCGGTCGAACTGCATCCCCTCGACCACGTCGTGCGTCGTCTCGAGCGTGCGCGCTTCCTCGACGGTGATGACGCCGTCCTTGCCTACCTTCTCCATCGCCTCGGCGATCGTGGTGCCGATCTCCTTGTCGTTGTTGGCCGAGATGGTGCCCACCTGGGCGATCATGTTGCCGCTGACCTCCTTCGACATCCTGTGGAGCTCATCGACGACCGACTCGACGGCGCGTTCGATGCCGCGCTTCACTTCCATCGGGTTGGCGCCCGCCACCACGTTCTTCGCCCCTTCGCGGTAGATTGCCTGCGCAAGGACGGTGCCGGTCGTGGTGCCGTCGCCGGCGATGTCGGAGGTCTTCGACGCCACCTCGCGGACCATCTGGGCTCCCATGTTCTCAAGCGGATCCTTGAGTTCGATCTCCTTCGCCACCGTCACGCCGTCCTTGGTAATGGTGGGCGACCCGAACTTCTTGTCGAGCACCACGTTACGGCCCTTAGGGCCCAGGGTCACCTTCACGCAGTTGGCGAGCTGGTTGACCCCCTCGAGGATTCGCTGCCGCGCCTGCTCTCCGTACACGATCTTCTTGGCCATGTGTCGACTCCAATCAACTGAACTGTCTTGCGGTTGTCACTACTCGATCACGCCAAGGATCTCGTCCTCGCGCATGATGAGGTACTCTTCGCCATCGAGCTTGATCTCCTGACCCGAGTACTTGCCGAACAGCACTTTGTCGCCCGCCTTGACGTCGAGCGGCATCACCGTGCCGTCCTCCTTCACCTTGCCCTTGCCGGCGGCGATCACCTTGCCCTGCTGCGGCTTCTCCTTCGCCGTGTCGGGGATGATGATCCCGCCCACCAACTGTTCGCCTTCCTCGATACGGTCGACGATGAGACGGTCATGAAGCGGACGTACCTTGACTCCCATGAATTCCTGCTCCTTTCGGTTCGTCTGGCGGATTCAGACATACCGCCACGCGGCTGGACCCGCGTGCTTGCCTGCTCCGACGTTAGCACTCTCCAACCGAGACTGCCAGTATAGCGGCGAACCCGGGAGTCGTGCAAGTGGACTAGCCTCCCGGGGCGGCGATTACCCGGTCCGCTTCAGTTGATAGGTCGCTATCTTCCGGGCGAGGGTGTTGCGGTGGATGCCCAGAAGGCCGGCGGCGCGGCCGACATTGCCCTTCGACTTCCTCAGCGCGCGGCGGATGAAGTGCTTCTCGAGTTCGTTCTTGGCGTCCTCGTACAGGATTCCCTTGTTCAGCATTTCGTCGACGAGGTCGCCCAGCTCCTTGTGCACCGCCACTGTTCCTTTCTGTCAGGTGCCGGCGCCGCCGGACGCATGCACGAGTTCCTGTCCCGTTAACCGCCGATGGGCCTCGATGTACTTCGCCCGCGTGTTCGCGACGACATCGTCCGGAAGTTCGGGTGCCGGGGGATGTCGTCCCACTGGATCCGGTCGAGGTAGTCGCGCACGTACTGCTTGTCGAAGCTGGGCTGGCCACCTCCCGGCGAGTAGTCCGACGCGGGCCAGAACCGGGAGGAGTCGGGTGTAAGCACCTCGTCGATCAGGACAATCGCCTCGCCCCGGTTCTCGTCGTCCACCAGGCCGAACTCGAACTTCGTGTCGGCGACGATGATGCCGCGCGATCCCGCGTGTTCCGCGCCATGCCGGTAGAGTGCCAGGGTCAGTTCGCGCAGCCGCGCCACCAGCTCCGTCCCGACGATCTCGCCCGCCTCCGCCTCGCTGATGTTGATGTCGTGGCCGGTCTCCGCCTTCGTGGCCGGCGTGAAGATCGGTTCCGGCAGCCGGTCCGACTCAGTCAATCCGGCAGGCAGCGCGACACCGCACACCTGGCCGTTCTGCCGGTACTCCTTCCAGCCGGATCCGGAGAGGTACCCCCGCGCGACACACTCGATCGGCAGCGGCTGGGTCCGCCGGACCAGCATCGATCGGCCGGCGAGCAGGTTGGCGTAGGGCCGGAGCACCTCGGGATAGGCGGCCGGATCCATCGACACCAAGTGGTTCGGCACCAAGTCGGACGTCCGGGCGAACCAGAAGGCGGAAAGTTGGGTCAGCACCTTTCCCTTGTCGGGGATCACCGACCCGAGAACCACGTCGTAGGCGGAGATCCGGTCGGTAGCGATCATCAGCAGGTGGTCATCGCCCACCTCAAGCATGTCGCGCACCTTGCCGCGACGGTGCGGGGTGACGCCGGGAAGCGTGGTTTCGTACAGGGACTCGACGGACAACACCGATGTGGACGACAAACTCCTGGATCTCCAGTCTGGAGGCGCCCGATGGGCGAAGGGGCTATGTTATCCGACGCCGGCCTGACGGCCAAAGAAAAAAAGTGTACGGTCCCCGCATGCGAGCCCGCGTTCGGACCGTGTTCATTGCGGCCGCCGGCATCGGCCTGATGGTGTACGTGCTGCGTGGCGCACAGCTTGACCGCGTCGTCGACGCGGTCGGCTCGGCGCGCCGCGACCTGCTGTTCCTCGCGTTCATCGTGACGCTGTTGACGTACGTCGCGCGCGCCATCCGCTGGCGTTACCTGCTCGCGCCCCTGCAGCGTGTCCGCTTCGGTCCGGCCTTGCGCGCGACGGTGATGGGTTTCGCCGCAACGTCGGTGCTGCCGGGTCGCGTGGGCGAGATCGTCCGGCCCTGGGCGCTGGCGCGCGAGGAGCGGATGAGCGTCAGCGCAGCATTTGCCACGGTCGTCGTGGAGCGACTGCTGGATCTGGTCGTAATCCTGGCGATGTTCGGGATCACGCTCGGCCTGCTCGATCCGGGCTTCGCCACCGAGGACCCGGCGCCACTCGCCGCCGTCCGGGCCGGCGCCCTGCTGAGCGCCGCGGCGGGCGGCGCCATCCTCTGGCTCGTGTTCGCCGCAGCCGGCCGACCGGAGCGGGTCGACCGGCTGGTCGAACGGTGCACGACCAGGCTGCCGGAGCGGTGGGCGGGACTCGCGCAGCGGTTGTCGCGCCGGTTCGTCGATGGCCTCGCCGTTATGCGCCAGCCGCGGTTGCTCGTGGTCTCTACCGTCTGGTCCTTCGCAATCTGGGCGATGATCGCCGGCAGCATCTGGCTCGTCACGATCGCGTTCGGCATCGCGATGCCGTTATCCGGCGCGGCGGTGATTCTGATACTCGTCGCGGTGGGTGTGGCGGTGCCGACGCCGGCCGGGATCGGGGGCTATCATGCGGCGTACCAGTTGGGGGCAACGATCTTGTACGGGGCTGCCCCGGAGGCTGCGGCCGGCGCGGGATTGATCGCGCACGCGTTCTCCTTCCTGCCGGTCACGATCGCCGGTATCACGCTGATGTCGCGTGGCGGGATGCGGATGCGCGGCATCGGCCGGATGCTGCACGACGTGGCGGGCGGAGCTGCGTTGCCGGCCCAGGGGGAGTCGCGGTCACGATGACGTGTCCATTTTGCGGCAACGCCGACAGCAAGGTGGTCGACTCCCGTGAGACGAAGGAGGGCGATGCGATCCGCCGACGCCGCGAGTGTGTCGGCTGCGGTCGCCGTTTCACCAGTTACGAGCGGATCGATCCGATCCAGTACATGGTGATCAAGAAGGATGGCCGGCGCGAGGCGTTCGATCGCGGCCGCGTGATTGCCGGCATGTTGAAGGCGTGCGAGAAGCGCCCGGTTTCTGCCTCCCAGCTCGAGGCCGTGGCGGATCAGCTCGAGGGGATGCTGCACGACCGGAACGAGAAGGAGGTGCCGACCGGGGAGGTCGGCGCCTTCGTGATGGAACAGCTCCGATCGCTCGATCAGGTTGCCTATGTCCGGTTCGCCTCCGTCTATCGCGAGTTCCGCGATGTCGACGAGTTTATGGACGAATTGAAGTCGCTGCTCGAGTCCAGGGACTGACTCGACCACGGGCGGTTGAGACGTTCCTCGATCGTCTGATCCGGTCGCACCAGGTGGTCGGAACCCGTGACCGCCGCCGCCGGCGCCAGTCCCACCAGCTCCGTTCCGGCGACCGCGATCCGTCGTGCCGCCGCCTCCTCGGTCACCCGCGCCACCGCTGCGGCGATCGAGGTCCGGCGGTGGTCGGTCAGATTCATCGAGACTTGCACCGGCCCGCCGTCCCGCTCCGCCATGCGCAAGCCGAGCGCCTTGACCGCCGGCAGTCCGCCATCCCGTTCCCGCACCGCGCGCGCAATTGCCCGTGCCGCGTCGAGGTCGCTGGACGCGAGGTTCACGTTGAAGGCGATGAGCGGGTTCCGAGCGCCTACTGCCGTGGCGCCTGCCGTCGGATGTCGCCGCGCCGGGCCATAGTCGGGAGTCCACGCCGGGGAGTTCAGCTTTATGGTCAGTCCCTCGAAGCCGCCGCGGCGGACCAGCTCGAGCCGCCGCCGTTCCGGACGCGTAGCCGCTTCCGCGTAGAGGTAGACCGGCAGGTCGAAGCGATCGGCCACCTCGCCCGCGGCGGTGCGTGCCAGGTCGATGCAGGCGGCCATCGGCGTGCCATCGAGCGGAACGAACGGAACCACGTCGACTGCGCCAATCCGCGGATGCGCGCCGGCGTGGTCGCGCAGGTCGATTAGCGCCACCGCCGCGTCGAACAGACGGAAGATCGCTTCGCGCATCGGAGGGGCGCCGCCCGCGAGGGTCAGGACGGAACGGTGGTGCGACGGGTCGGACGAGCAGTCGAGCAGCGTGATGCCGGGGACGCTCGCTGCCGCATCTGCGATGGCCCCGACCACCTGGGGTCGTTGTCCCTCGCTGATGTTCGGAATCGCTTCGATCAGCGGTATGTGCGCCACTGTGTCTATAATGGCATCGCTTCGTTCCTCCCCGCTCTTTCCGATGACCTGTCCTGCCTGCGGGGATCCCGGCGATGGCTTCAACGGGATCTGTCCCGTCTGCGGCGCGCCGAAACCGGCCGGTGAAGGCGCCGGCCGGTCGAGTGGACCGACGGCACCACTGCAGCGGGTACGTCGCGGCGCTGTCCGGTCGTCGCTGCCGCTGTTTCCTACCCGTTCGGTGCGTCGGCGCGGGTCGCCGGAGCCGCGTCGCCAGTCGGACAGTTCCCACTCGTCACCGGGGCCGCCGCTTGGTCCGAGCGTGGCAGAGCTCGATTTCGCCGCGGAGGACGCGGCTGGCCGCGGCGCTGACGGCCCGACGACGACGGCGTACGCGGGACTGCTTCGCCGGTTCGGGGCCGCAGTCGTCGATGCCCTCATCCTCCTGGCAATGGATGCCGCCGTGGTGGCGCTGACCCTCCGCACGGCGGCATTGCCGCTGGCCGACGCGGCGGCGCTCCCGCTCCTGCCGCTCGGCGCGTTCCTGCTGCTCCTGGATGCGGGTTACCTCGCGGCGTTCCTGGTGCTCGCCGGCCGGACGGTGGGCGAAATGGTTACCGGCGTGCCGGTCCGGGAGGCGGGTGGAGCGCAGTGACGTTCTTCTGGCACCGCGCGGCGCTCGTCCTCGCCTCGGCGGGTCCGACCGGTCACGTCCCGGTGGCGCCAGGCACCGCTGGATCGGCGGTTGGTGTGGCCCTCTGGTTGCTGGTGCGCGCAGCGGAATCGGCAGCGCTCGAGGCAGCGGTCATCGCGGCCGTCCTCGCCGCCGGGGTCTGGGCGGCGACGGTGACCGAACAGCACTACGGGCGCGAGGATCCAGGTGTCGTGGTGATCGACGAAGTGGCGGGGATACTGATTACTTGTGTCTGGCTGCCTCTCGGAACGGTTGGGATCGTAGTGGCGTTTCTTGCGTTCCGGCTGTTCGACATCGTGAAGTTGTACCCTGCCAGCGTGGCGGAGCGGCTGCCGCGCGGCTGGGGGATCATGGCAGACGACGTGGTAGCCGGCCTCTATGCGTACGCTACGGTCCGGCTGCTGATCCGGCTCGCGCCGGACGTGATGCTCGGATGATGCAGACCGCCGCGGTGATTGCTGTCGGTTCGGAACTGCTGACGCCGCACAAGACCGACACCAACTCGCTCTTCATCGCCGACCGCCTCGGCACGGTCGGGATCCGCCTGCTTCAGAAGCTGGTGGTGGGAGACGATCCGGAAGGGTTGACCGGGGCGCTGCGGTATGCGACACGGTTCGCCGACCTGGTGGTCGTGACCGGTGGCCTCGGTCCGACTGCGGACGATGTAACGCGCGATGCCGTCGCTGCGCACTTCGGCCTGCCGCTCGAGGAATCGGTCGACGTGATCGATGCGATGCGGGCGAAGTTTGCCGCGCGTGGCCTCGAGATGCCGGCGATCAACCGCCGGCAGGCGCAGGTGCCGCGTGGCGCCACACTGCTTCCGAATGCCGCCGGAACCGCGCCGGGCCTCTGGATCACCGAGGCGTCGGCGCGCGTCCTCCTGTTGCCGGGACCCCCGCGCGAACTGGAGCCGATGCTGCAACGGTTCATCGCCCATTACCTCGCTCCGGAGGCGGGCGGCCGGCGCCTGTACCGCCGGATGATTCGGACCGCCGGGCGCACGGAATCGCATCTCGACACGATCGCGGCGCCTGTGTATACGCCCTGGAGGGATTGGCCGGAGCCGATAGAGACGACGATCCTCGCCTCGCTCGGCCAGATCGATCTCCACCTCTCGGCGGTCTCGGAGGATCCGGCGACTGCTGAGCGGATGCTCGATGCCGCGGTGGCGGAGCTGGCCGTGGTGCTCGGCACCGCCGTGGTCAGCATCGACGGCCAGTCGCTGCCGGCGGTGGTGGGTGCGTTGCTCGCGGAACGCGGCGCGCGCGTTGCCCTGGCCGAGTCGTGCACCGGGGGGCTGATCGCGTCGCGCCTGACCGACGTACCGGGGAGCTCGGCCTACATGCAAGGCGGATGGGTGCTCTACAGCAACGAGGCGAAGGTGGCGCTCGGTGTCGACGCCGCATTGATCCGGGAACACGGCGCCGTCAGCGAGCCGGTCGCCGAAGCGATGGCAGTCGCGGCGCGCCGGGCGGCGGGCGTCGACTTCGGTCTGGCCGTCACCGGTATCGCCGGACCGGGCGGGGCGACGCCCGGCAAGCCGGTCGGCACCGTCTGCCTGGCGCTGGCGGGCCCCGTCGGGCCGCCGCGCATCCGCCGCGTCCAGCTTCCGGGTGAGCGGGAGCGCGTGAAGTTTCAGGCATCGCAGGCGGCGCTCGACCTCCTTCGCCGCAGTCTCCTCCGCGATGCGCCGGACGACGCCGCGTGACGGCGAATCGGTCATACTCCGCACGGTATGCGCCAGATATGTAGCGGACCGATTGCTGTGCTCGGTTCCGGCGGCTGGGGAACCGCGCTGGCGGTCCACCTTGCCCGTGCCGGCCGCGAGGTCCGCCTCTGGGGGCGGGACCCGGCGCTGGTGGACTGTATGCGCACGGGCCGCGTGAACCCCGTCTACCTCGCCGATGTCGAACTGCCTGCCGCAGTCGAACCGACCTCCGAGATTGGCGCGGCGGTGGCGGGCGCCGTGTACGTCGTCGTCGCCGCACCGTCGCATGGCGTGCGGGCCGTGGTCCGCAGCGCCGCGCCGGCAATCGGTCCGGATGCAGTCCTTATCAGCGCCGCCAAGGGGATCGAGGACGGCACGCTGCTCCGGATGTCGCAGGTGATCACGGAGGAGGTTTGCAGCGACGGGAGCAGGCCGGCCGTGACCGTCCTTTCCGGTCCGAGCTTCGCCGCCGAGGTGGCGCGCGGCGCACCGACCGCTGTCGCCGTCGCGGGACGCTCCCCCGAGGCGGTAGAGGCGGTGCAGCACGACTTCCGGTCCGAGTCGTTCCGCCTCTATGCGAGCGACGACGTCGTCGGCGTCGAGATCGGCGGCGCGATGAAGAACGTGATTGCAATCGCGGCGGGCGCGGTCGAGTCGCTCGGCCTGGGGCACAACGCCCGGTCGGCCCTCATCACGCGGGGCCTCGCCGAGATCTCGCGGCTCGCGTGTGCGTTGGGCGGACGGCGCGAGACGCTCGCCGGCTTGAGCGGCCTGGGCGATCTGGTGCTTACGTGCACCGGCGGGCTTAGCAGGAACCGGCGGGTGGGGATCGAACTGGGGAAGGGCCGGACGCTCGACACCTTGTTGGCCGGGACGCAGATGGTGGCCGAGGGAATCCGGACGACGGGAGTAGCGCTGGACCTCGGACGGCGTGAAGGGGTGGAAATGCCCATCACGGTGCAGATGGCGGAGGTGCTGGCGGGGCGCCGCACGCTCCGTGCGGCGGTGGAAGAACTGATGCTCCGGCGGCAACGAACGGAGTTGGACTCGTGACGGCGGGCGCGTTGGGGCGTCTGCGTGCCGGGCTCCGCCGGACGGCGACCGCGTGGGCGTCAGGCTTCGAGGCACTCACGAGAGGGCCGCGCAAGGTGGCCGGTGCGCCGCAGGAGGCTGTGACCCTCGATGTGCTGGAGGAGCTGTTGATCGAGGCGGATGTGGGCGTGCATGCCGCCGAACGGATCGTGTCGCGGATCCGCGCGGGTGAGGACGGCGCCGCGGACGGGGCGGAGATCCGGGAACGCGTGAAGCGCGAGATCCGGCGGGTCCTGACCGGCATGGATGCGGGCGGGAATGGGGGAGGACCCGTGTCCGCGCGGGACCGCGAGGGAGAGGCTGACCCGCAGGCAGGGACGCCGCGAGTCGTTCTGGTTGTCGGTGTGAACGGCACCGGGAAGACTACGACGGTAGGAAAGCTGGCACATCGCTTCCGCGCGGCAGGGGGGTCGCCTCTCGTTTGCGCGGCGGACACCTTCCGCGCCGCGGCGGTCGAGCAGGTGGCGGCCTGGGCGGAACGGGCATCGGTCGATATTGTCCGCGCCGGCGCGAACGCCGATCCGGCGGCGGTGGTCTTCGACGCGATCCGGGCGGGGTGCGCGCGCGGGCGGGATGTCGTGATCATCGACACGGCGGGACGGCTCCACACGCGCGCTGACCTGATGGGCGAACTTGCCAAGATCCGCCGGGTTGCCGGGCGTGCGCTGCCCGGCGCGCCGCACGAGGTATTGCTTGTGCTGGACGCCACGGTCGGCCAGAACGGCGTCGCCCAGGCGCGCGGGTTCCTGGAGTCGGCGGAGATCACCGGCATCGTGCTGACGAAGCTGGACGGCACCGCCCGGGGCGGAGTCGCCGTTGCAATCGCGGCCGACCTGGGTCTGCCGATCCGCTACGTCGGCGTCGGTGAAGGGATCGACGATCTCGTGCCGTTCTCCGCCGACGAGTATGCGGACGCGCTCTTCGAGCAGGCGTGGTGAGGAGATGACGGACTCCACGGCTGACGAGATCTGGATGTTGCAGGCGCTCGACCTCGCCGACGAGGGGCGCGGCCTTACTAGTCCGAACCCGATGGTGGGCGCGATCATTGTCGGCCGCGACGGATCGATCGTCGGAGCCGGCTTCCACGAGCGTGCCGGTGGTGACCATGCCGAGGTGCGCGCGCTCGCGGCGGCCGGGGAGGCGGCGCGGGGCGCGACGCTCTACTGCACGCTCGAGCCGTGCAGCCATCGGGGCCGCACGCCGCCCTGCGTCAATAGGATTGTCGAGGCGGGTGTCGGGCGGGTGGTCGTCGCGCTGCGCGATCCGAATCCCCGGGTCGACGGCCGCGGCCTTGCACACCTCCGCCGCTCGGGAATCCGCGTCGACGTCGGTATCTGCTCACGGGAGGCGGCAAGGCAGAACGGACCGTTCCTCACCTGGGTGACGCAGGGCCGGCCGTTCATCACGATGAAGGTAGCAATCAGCCGCGACGGCTGTATCGCTGCGCGCGAGGGGGAGCGGACGGAACTGACGTCGGACGTGACACGCAAGGTGGTGCACGCGCTCCGCGCAGAGGTGGACGCAGTCGGTGTTGGATCGACCACCCTGCTGGTCGACGATCCGCTCCTGACGGCGCGGGTTGCGCTGCGCGACCGGCCGTTGACGCGCGTGGTGTTCGACCGGCGGCTGCGGACGCCTCCGTCCGCGAGTCTCTTCGCGACACTTGCGGCCGGCCCGGTCGTCGTGTTGGCCGCGGAGCAGGCGCTGGAGCAGCATCCCGATCGCGCACGGCGTCTGGCCGACGCCGGGGCGGAAATCGAGGTAGTGCCTGCCGGCCGGACCATGCGCGACGGACTGGGCCACCTCGCACAGCGCGAGATCACGAGCCTGTTGCTGGAAGGGGGACGGCGCCTGCATGAAGCGGCATGGAGGGGCGGCGTCGTCGATCGCGTCCAGATCTTCGTCGCGCCGAAGACGCTCGGTCGCCGGGCGGTTCCCTGGCTCGACCGGCGTGAACTGTTCTGCGCGCTGGAGCAGCGCCGCATGCGCGCCTGTGGCCCGGATCTGCTGATAGAAGGCAATGTTCACCGGACTGGTTGAGGCGGTCGGCACGATCGTTACCCTGCGCGAGATCGCGGAGGGCCGCCGCATTCGCATCGCCGCGCGGGAAGCGGAGGAGCGCGGCCCGGCGGCGCCCGCCTCCGTCGTTGCATCGCTCGCTGCCGGTGACAGCATCGCCGTCAACGGGGTCTGTCTCACTGCGGTCACCGTCGGCGCCGAAGACTTCGAGGCGGACGTCTCTCCGGAGACGTTGCGGGTCACGACGCTGGGCGGATTGCAGAGAGGCACTGCCGTCAACCTCGAGCGCCCGCTTCGCGCCGACGGACGTCTCGGCGGCCACTTCGTTCAGGGCCACGTCGATGGCGTCGGCCGGATCGAGGCGATTGCCGAGGAGGCGGACTTCCGCCGGATCACCATCTCGTTCCCGTCGGCGATCGCCGCTTCGATCGTCCCGAAGGGATCGATCGCAGTCGACGGCATCAGCCTGACCGTCGCCAGTCTCGACGCCGAGTCGTTCGACGTCCAGATCATTCCCTATACCTGGGACGAAACGAACCTGCAGGCGTCCTCCGCCGAGGATCCGGTCAATCTGGAGTGCGATATCATCGGAAAGTACGTCGCCCGCGCCGTCGAGGCGTACCGGAACGGTACCGGGGGCGGGGGGAGCGCCTGAAACGGCGCAATAACGATGCGGAAGCAGAGCACGAAGGCCACGAAGCGCCCGGCCGCGGAGCCGCCACGGACGGCGCGAGCCCGCCGCAGGGGGCCGTTTGCCACGATTGAAGAGGCGGTCGCCGCGTTCCGCGACGGTCGGATCGTGATTGTCGTCGATGACGAGGATCGCGAGAACGAGGGCGATCTGACCATTGCCGCCGAGAAGGTGACTCCCGACACGATCAACTTCATGGCGCGCTACGGCCGCGGGTTGATCTGCCTCTCGATGACTGGCGACCGGCTGGACGAGCTCGAGATCCCGATGATCGTGAGCGAGAACACTTCTCGCTTCGAGACGGCGTTCGCCGTGCCGATCGACGCAAAGGAGGTGACCACGACGGGCATCTCGGCGGCCGACCGTGCGGCCACGATTCGGGTCGCCATCGATCCGGAGACGAAACCTTCCGACCTGGCCAAACCGGGACACATCTCGCCGCTCCGCGCTCGCGACGGCGGCGTGCTGGTCCGGGCCGGCCAGACCGAGGCGGCGGTGGATCTTGCGCGCCTCGCCGGTCTCTACCCGGCCGGTGTCATCTGCGAGATCATGAACGAGGACGGGACGATGGCGCGCGTTCCGCAGTTGAGTCGCTTCGCCCGCCGCCACAACCTGTTGATGATCACGGTCGCCGACCTGATCAAGTACCGGATGCACCACGATCGCCTGGTGAAACGGATCGCTTCGGCGCGCCTGCCGACCGAGCATGGACCGTTCAGCGTGACGGCGTACGACAGCATCATCGATGGCCGGACGCACATCGCGCTGGTCCGCGGCGAGATCGGCAACGGGGAGCAGGTGCTGGTGCGCGTTCATTCGCAGTGCCTGACGGGCGATGTCTTCGCATCGTCACGCTGCGACTGCGGACATCAGCTTTCGCTCGCCATGGAGCGGATCGCCGAAGAGGGGCGGGGCGTGCTGCTCTACCTGAACCAGGAGGGGCGGGGAATCGGTCTGGCGAACAAGATCCGCGCGTACGAACTGCAGGATCAGGGGCTCGACACGGTCGAGGCGAACGAGCACCTCGGGTTCAAGGCGGATCAGCGCGACTATGGGATCGGTGCGCAGATCCTGGGTGACCTGGGCGTCCGTACGATGCGGCTGCTGACGAACAACCCGCGCAAGTTCGTCGGTCTCGAAGGCTACGGCCTCGCCGTCACCGAGTCGGTCCGGCTCGAGGTGCCGCCGACCGAGTTTACGGAACGGTATCTGCGGACCAAGAAGGAAAAGCTGGGTCACCGGCTGCGGTCGGTCTAGCTCCAGCAGCCCGCGCGGCGGGCGCGCCGGCATTCCGGCCCGGAGCGGCAACCAGGTGCCGTAACGTGCCCGCGGAATCGGGCCCGTGGAATTAACCATATTAAAGTATTAGCGATTAAGTGCCAGTATGTACCCGCGAGAGCCCGGTGCATATTAATGGTTATGCCATGTTCTGTAAATAACGTTCCTGGGTGCCCGTTGCCGTTGACGGAGGGACATGCGGCCTCTACACTTGACGGTTTTGGGTGGCGGCAAGTCGCCGCGCCATGGGAGGCGGGACGCTGTTCCGGCGGTCTGATGTTCAGCGCGTTGGGATCACGGTTCGAAGCGGTGTTCGGAGCGCTGCGCCGGGAGGTGCGGTTGACGCCGGAGGCGGTGGAGCGCGCGTTGCGCGAAATCCGCTTGGCGCTGCTCGAGGCGGATGTCAACTTCAAGGTGGTCCGCGCGTTCATCGACCGGGTGCGCGACCGGGCGATCGATCGCGCTGTGCTGGACAGCCTCACGCCGTCGCAGCAGGTCGTGGCGATCGTTCGCGACGAGCTGCTCGCGCTGTTTGGCGAGCCGCGGGCCGGCCTGAGCATGGCGGGCACGCGGCCGCAGGTGGTGCTGCTGGTCGGTTTGCAGGGTTCCGGCAAAACGACCACGACGGCGAAGCTGGGACGCTGGCTGACGAAGGAGAAACGTCATCCGCTGCTCGTCTCGACCGATATCCGTCGTCCGGCCGCGATCGAACAGCTCGCGGTGCTCGGCGGCAAGGCGGGCCTGCGCGTTCACGGGGCGGACGACAGCCATGACCCGGTCGCGCGCGCGGCCGGCGCCGTGGATGCGGCGAAGCGGCTCGGCTTCGACACGGTACTGATTGATACCGCGGGGCGCCTTCACATCGACGACGCGTTGATGGACGAGTTGACCGCGATTCGCGATGCGGTGTCCCCATCGGACATCCTGTTCGTGGCCGATGCCATGACCGGCCAGGACGCGGTCAGGAGTGCCGGCGAGTTCCATCATCGGATCGGCGTAACGGGCATCGTCCTGAGCAAGATGGATGGCGACGCGCGCGGGGGCGCGGCGCTCTCGGTGGTATCGGTCGTCAATGTTCCCGTGGCGTTCGCGGCGACCGGCGAGACGCTCGACGACCTCGAACCGTTCCGGCCCGACCGCATGGTTTCCCGCCTGCTGGGCATGGGGGATGTTCTCAGCCTGGTGGAAAAGGCGGAGCAGGCGATCGCGAGGGACGATGCGGTGGCGATGGCGGAGCGGGTCCGCCGCAACGAGTTCACGCTGGAGGATCTGCGCGAGCAGTTACGCATGGTGAGCCGGATGGGTCCGCTCGATCAGTTGCTCGGGATGATTCCGGGACTGGGCAACGCTGCGGCGGGTGTCGAGCTGGGCGACGGAGCGTTGACGCGCACCACTGCGATTATCAATTCGATGACGCCGGGCGAGCGGCGCAACCCATCGGTGATGAACGGCAGCCGGCGGCTCCGGATCGCGCGGGGCAGCGGAACGAGCGTGCAGGAAGTGAACCAGCTCTTGCGGCAGTTCACGAAGATGCGGAAGATGATGAAGGTGGCGGTGGCCGCGGGGCGTGGCAGGAAACGCTATGCCCACCGGCCGGCGCTCCCGTGGTGAGTCGAGCAATGGCCCGTGCTGGGGAGAGAACGAGATGTTGATGATTCGACTGCGGCGGCAGGGTGCGAAGGCCCGGCCGTTCTACCGGGTGGTGGTGATCGACAGGCGGTCGGCCCGCGACGGCCGCGCACTCGAGGTGGTGGGGCACTACGACCCCACGCTGCAGCCGGAGGTGCTGCGGGCGAACCTCGAGCGGATCGAGCACTGGATCAGCAGGGGCGCCCAGATGAGCGATTCGGTCCGGACGCTGCTCGCGCGGCATCCGGAGGCCGGCCAGCTGGCCGGCGCGTCCGAAGCGGCCGCTTCTTCCGAGGCGGCCGGGGCTGAGGACGCCCCGAAGGACAGCGCGCCATGAGCCGCGCGCGCGATGTCGTCGACGTCATGGCCCGCCGGCTGGTCGACCATCCAGACGAGGTGACCATCGATCTGTACGAGGAGGGAGACGAGGATGTCCTGGAGCTGACGGCGCATCCGGACGACCTGGGAAAGCTGATAGGACGTCGTGGCCGGACCGCTTCCGCGATTCGGTCGATCGCCGGCCTCGCCGCCCGGCTGGACGGCCGCCGGTCCAGCGTGCAGTTCCTGGACGACTGACACGAGGGGCACGCTGATGGAGGCCTCCGCCTGGGATGAGATGGTGCTCGTGGGGGTGGTGGCGCGGACGCATGGACGTCACGGAGAAGTGGTGGTGAACCCGGAGACCGACTTCCCGGAAGACCGGTTCGCGCCGGGCGGGACGCTGTTCCTCGAGGGGACGCCAGCGCCCCGGCCGTTGCGGATCCGTGCCCTCTGGTTTCATGGCGCCCGTCCGGTGCTGGCGTTCGAGGAAATCCGGGCGCTGAGCGATGCGGAGACGCTGCGCGGCGCTCAGTTGCGCGTCCCGGCAACGTCGCTGCGGCCGTTGCCGGATGGCGCCTGGTACGAACATGACCTGGTGGGTTGCACGGTGCGGACGCTCGGGGGCGACGAGGTCGGCGCGGTCACTTCCATTGAGGGCCCGGCTGGCGCCCGGCGTCTGATTGTGACGGTCGAAGGCTCGGAGATTGACGTGCCGCTGGCGGACGAGATCTGCGTCGCGGTCGATCCGGCGGCGCGGGAGATTCTGATCGATCCGCCGGAAGGCCTGCTCGAGGTGAACCGATGACGTTCGACGTCGTGACCATCTTCCCGGAGCTGGTGGAACGGATGGTGTCGACCGGCGTCGTCGGACGCGGGCGAGAGGCCGGCCTTCTGGACATTGCGGTGCACGATCTGCGCGACTTTGCCGACGACCGCCACCGGACGGTGGACGATGCACCGTACGGCGGCGGCCCCGGCATGGTGTTGAAGCCGGCGCCGTTCATCCGGGCGCTGGCAGCGGTCCGGGAGACTCGTGGCGATCCCGACACGGTGATCCTGCTCTCGCCGCAGGGAGCCACGCTGAACCACGACACGGTCATGCGCCTCAGCCGGCTCGACCACGTCGTGCTGCTGTGCGGGCGCTACGAAGGGGTGGACGAGCGGGTCCGGACGCACATCGCGACCGAGGAGCTGTCGATCGGCGACTACGTCCTGAGCGGCGGCGAGCTGCCGGCGGGGGTCGTCGTCGAGGCGGTGGCGCGGCAGGTGCCGGGAGTGGTGGGGAACACCGAGTCGGTCGAGGGCGACTCGTTCGTCCGCCGCATCCTGGATCACCCCCACTACACACGGCCCGCGAGCCTGGCGGAACTGGAAGAGACGGGCGGGGTTCGCCTCGACGGGATCGCCGGCCACGGCGCGCGCGCGGAATCGAACGGCGCGGCTGCCGGCGGGGTGCCGGCGGTGCTGGTCTCCGGAAACCACGCGGCCGTGCGCCGCTGGCGCAAACGGGAAGCCGTGCGTCGGACATTGGAGCGGCGGCCCGACCTGCTGGCGGATGCCGCGCTGGACGAAGAAGAGAAGGAGTTCCTTCGCGAGCTTCGGTCGCCCTGAACGGGCGGCCGCAGCCGGCGAGCAGGCAGACGGGAGCAGAACGATGAAAGCGATCGACGCCGTGGAGCAGCCGTACCTGACGGAGCGCCCCGACCTTCAGTCGGGTGATACGGTCCGCGTGCATGTGAAGGTACGAGAGGGCGAGAAGGAACGGATTCAGGTGTTCGAGGGGCTGGTGATCGCGCAGCACCACCACGGTGTCAGCTCGACCATCACTGTCCGGAAGGTGTCGTTCGGCCAGGGGGTGGAGCGGATCTTCCCGCTGCACTCGCCGACCATCGACAAGATCGAGATCGTCCGTTCCGCCCGGGTGCGGCGCGCGAAGCTGTACTACCTCCGGAAACTGCGAGGCAAGGCGGCACGCCTCCGCGAGCGACGGCGCCGCTGAAGGCGTGGCGCCAGGGCGGCCGGCGACCGGCGCGCGCGCGGCAAGCCGCCGGCGCACGGCTTCCCGCGCGGTCGAGAACGCGGTGCGGCGGCGCGGTTACGCCCGCATCGCTGGCGCTGACGAGGCGGGCCGCGGATCCCTCGCCGGGCCGGTCGTTGCGGCGGCGGTCATCCTCGATCCGGACCGGCGACTTCCCGGATTGCGCGATTCCAAGCTGCTTAGCGCGGCCCAGCGCGAGCGCCTCTATGCAGTGATCCTCGAGCGCGCAACGTGGGCCGTGGCATTCGCTTCGGTGGCCGAGGTCGACCGCCTCAACGTCCACCGTGCCTCACTCGATGCGATCCGCCGTGCGATCGAAGCGCTCTCACCGGCCGGCGACTACGCCATCGTTGACGGCTTCCGCGTTCCGGGTCTCGACCTCCCGCATGAGGCGATTCCGCACGGCGACCGGCGTTGCGCCGCCATTGCAGCGGCGTCGATCGTCGCGAAGGTGACGCGCGACCGCGAAATGGGACGCCTCCACGCGTCGGATGGCCGGTACGGTTTCGACCGGCACAAGGGGTACGGCACGCGCCTCCACTTTGACGCCATCGCGCGCTACGGCTACTCCGAGGCGCATCGGCGCACCTTCAGGCCGCCGTCGCTCCTTGATAGGATCGCCGCTCCCTGATGATCTGCCTCGTGACCGATCGCCGCGTCTTCGCCGCGGACGCGAGTGACGACGGGGTAGCGGTCGAGCGGATGCTGGCGGTCATCGCGGCCTGCGCGGAAGCGGCCGTCGACCTGGTGCAGATCCGCGAGACCGGCCTGACCGATCGCTGTCTCCTGGCGCTGGTCGAGGAGGCCCTCGTTCGGACGCGGGGGACCGCGGCGCGCGTCGTCGTGAACGACCGCGCCGACATCGCTCTCGCCGCCGGCGCGGCCGGTGTCCACCTGAAGGACGACGCGCGCGACGTCACGCGCATCCGCGCCATGGGGCCTCCCGGGTGGCTCGTCGGCCGCTCCGTCCATGACGCTGCCACGGCGCGCACCGCCGCGGAGGAGAGCCTCGACTACCTGGTGGCCGGTACTGTCTTTCCGTCGGCGTCGAAGCCTGACCGCCAGCCGCTCGGCCTCGATGGTCTCCGCGCCATCGTCGGCGCGGCGGCGCCCTGTCCCGTCCTCGCCATCGGTGGTGTGGACGCCTCGAACGTCCGAGGCGTGGCGGAGACCGGCGCCGCCGGCATTGCCGGCATTCGTCTCTTTCGGGCCGACCGCTTGGCTGAATCCGTGGCCGGGTTGCGGGCCGCGTTCTGACGCGCGAACGCGTTCCGACGCGCCGGATCTACTCCTCCGTGAGCCGAAGTCCCTCGGTGTCGATGCCGCAGTCGAGCAGACGCGCGCCGGCGTCGTGCAGGGCACGCTTCACCGAGGCGGTGGCGTCCGGCTCCGCGAGGAAGACGACGCAGCCGCCGCCCCCGGCGCCGCACACCTTTCCCGCATCGGCGCCAGCGTCGAATGCGCGCCGGAACAACGTCTCTATGCGGTCGGTGGTGACGCCGGGCGCGAGTTGCTTCCGCAACTCCCACTCGTGTCTGACTGAGTAGGCGAGCTCGGTCCAGTCCGATCGCTCGAGCGCCTCCCGGACGCGCGCCGCGACGTCACGGATCTCGTCGAACAGCATCGCGAGGTTGGCGTCGCCGTCAATTCGGCGCTTCGTTACCTCCCAGTTATTGATGCCGGAGTCGCGCGACTGTCCGGTGTAGACGACGACCATCCGGTCCTCGAGGGCCTGCGGGGCGACGCGGAGCGGCACCCGGCGGACGCCGGCCGGCCCGAACTCGATGGCGGCGATGCCGCCGTATAACGCCGGCCGGTAGTCCTGTCCGCCGGTCGGCACGCCGATCACCTGCACCTCGATGTCGCGCGCCAGGTCGAGCAGCGCTTCGGGTTCGATCCGCCGATCCTGCCAGCGGGCCATCGCCGCGCAGAGGGCGACGTTCAGCGCGGAGGATCCGGCCAGGCCCGCGCCGACTGGCGAGTCGGAGCGGGTCTCGACCGCCACTCCACTGGCTCCGAAGAAGCGGAGTATGCGCGCCGGCAGGCGGAGGGCGGGATGCGCATCGTCGAGGTCGGCGACATCTGCCACATCGGCGGTCGCGCCGGTGTCGGTGGCGGCAAGCTGCAGCCGGCCTCCGGGGACGGAGGAGACGGTGCAGGCGGCCCGGAGGGTAATCGCCGCGTTCACCGTCTGCACGCCGTCGTGCAGCAAGTAGAGTGGCCAGATGTCGAGAGTGCCGCCCGCCAGATCGATCCGGGTCGGGGCGGACGCCTGTAGACGCACGGCGGGATTATAATGAGGCGCCACGCTGGCCGCGGCTCCACGGGAGCCGCCCATCCCGGATGTCCAGAGCCGTTCGGCGCCAGATCGGGCAGTTGATCGTCGCCGGCTTCGACGGTCGGACCATCCCGGCGGAGCTCGCCGCGCTCGCCCGCGAGTTCGACCTGGGCGGCGTGATTCTCTTTGCCCGGAACATCGATGCGCCATTGCAGGTAGCGGAGCTCGCTTACGCCGCCAAGCAGTTGGCGCACGATATGCCACCGTGGGTGAGCATCGATCAGGAAGGGGGCCGGGTGCAGCGCCTGCGCGCGCCGTGCACCGAATGGCCCCCGGCCGCGACCCTCGGACGGTGCGGCGATTCGGCGCTGGCGGAACAGTTCGCCCGTGCGTTGGCCCGGGAGCTGCGCGTCGTCGGCATCACTCTCGACTATGCGCCGGTCCTCGACGTCCATACGAACCGGTCGAACCCGGCAATTGGCGACCGCGCGTTGTCCACCGACGCGGCGCAGACAGCGGAGCTGGGCGCGATCGTCGTGCGCGCGGTGCAGGAAGAAGGAATCGCCGCCTGCGGCAAGCACTTTCCGGGACATGGCGATACCTCGGTCGATTCGCACGAGGAACTGCCGGTGGTGGAGCAGGAGCGGCCCCGGCTCGAGGAGGTGGAGCTGCGGCCGTTCCGCGCGGCGATCGACGCGGGCGTTGCGATGCTCATGACGGCGCATGTCCGCTATCCCGCGCTCGACGAGGAGCGGCCTGCCACGCTGTCGCCCGCGGTGGTGGCGGATCTGCTGCGCGAGGAGCTCGGCTTCGAGGGCCTCGTCGCCACCGACGACTTGGAGATGGGCGCGATCGCCAGACATCGCGACATCGCGGAAGCAAGCGTCGAGGCGCTGCGCGCGGGTTGCGATCTGGTGCTGCTGTGCGGCGCCGATCCGGCAGCACAGGCCGCGGTCATCGAACGGCTGATCTACGCGGTCGAGAACAAGGAACTGCCGGTGCGCCAGGTGGAGCGGGCACTCGGGCGGCAACGCCGGGCGAAAGAACGCTTCCTGGCGGCGGACGGAGCCTGGCGGCCCCCGTCGGCGCGGCAGCTGGAGGCGCTGCTGGGCTGCGACGCCCATCAGGCGATCGCGGCGAGGATGCGGGAGTTCGCCGATGCGTGAGAGGAGCGCATGACGAAGCCGCGCGCCCTGCGCCCGGGAGATCGGATCGGGATTGTCGCGCCGGCGAGCTCGTTCGACCGGGACACGTTCTATCGCGGCGTCGCCGAGCTGCGGGCCCTCGGCTTCGAGCCGGTTTTCGATGAGTCGGTTTTCGAGCGGCGCGCCTACCTGGCCGGACCGGCAGAAGCGCGCGCCGAGCGGTTCCGCGCGGCATGGCGCGATCCGTCGACCGCCGCGGTGATGGCAGTGCGGGGCGGCTTCGGCAGCGCGCATCTGTTGCCGCTGCTCGAGCCGGCGGAATTCGCCGGCAGGCCCAAGGCGCTCATCGGCTGCAGTGACCTGACCGCGCTCCACACCTTCATGACGCAGCGGTGCGGGCTGGTGACGTTCCACGGTCCGATGGTGGTAACGCTGGCACGTGGCGAGGCGGGATACGACCGGGCGTCGTTCCTGGGTCACCTCACGGCCCGGCGTCCGCCCGATCCCATCGCGGTGGATGGACTCGCGATAACGCGCGCGGGAACGGCGCGCGGACCGCTGCTCGGCGGCACGCTGTCGCTCCTCGCCGCGTCACTGGGGACGCGGTTCGCGTTCGATCCCCCGGACGGTCACATCTTGTTGCTCGACGATGTGGGGGAACGGCCGTACCGGCTCGACCGGCTGCTGACCCAGCTCCGGCAGGCGGGGATACTGGCGCGCGCCGCCGGAGTGGTCTGCGCCTGCTTCCCGGAGTGCGACGAGCCGGACGGATCGCTCACGGCGCGCGACGCCCTCGACGAGTTGCTGGCTGATATTGACGGTCCGGTCGTCCGGGGCCTCGCGACCGGCCATACCGCCGGGACGCCGATGCTGACGGTTCCGCTGGGTGTGGACGTTACCCTCGAGGCGGAAGGAGCCACCGGACGCCTCACCGTCGAGGAGGCGGCGGTCGAATGAGCCGCGTCCACCTGATCGGCGTCTGCGGGACGGGGATGGCGACGCTTGCCGCCATGCTGAAGCAGCGGGGATGGGTCGTGACCGGATCGGACGTGCAGGCGTATCCCCCGATGGATCAGTTCCTTGCGTCGCAGGGCATCGTGCCGCAGATCGGCTACGACGCCGCGCACGTCACGACGGATGTCGACCTGGCGGTGATCGGCAACGCCGTCTCCCGCGGCAACCCGGAAGTGGAGGCGGTGCTGGAGCGGCGGATCCGGTACGCGTCGCTCGCCGAGACGGTCCGTGACCACTTCCTCTGGGGACGCCGCACGATCGTCATCGCCGGGACGCACGGCAAGACGACCACCACGTCGATGATCGCGTGGGCGATGGTCAGCGCCGGCGCCGACCCCGGCTTCCTGGTGGGCGGTGTGCCGCGCAACTTCGACGCGGGCTACCGCCTTGGGAGGGGAGACCTCTTCGTGATCGAGGGGGATGAGTACGACAGCGCGTACTTCGACAAGACCGCCAAGTTCCTGAAGTACCTGCCGTTCGTTGCCGTGGTGGGCAGTCTGGAATTCGATCATGCCGACATCTACGCCGACATCGACACCCTGACGCTCGCCTTCCGCCGCTTCGTCGGCCTGGTGCCGGGCAACGGGCGGCTGCTGCTGGGTGCCGACGATCCCGGCGCGCGCGCGCTGTTGGACGCGGCCCACTGTCCGGTGGAGACTTTCGGCTTGGCAGACGACGCCGACTGGCGGGCGGCCGACATCGATTATCGTCCGGACCGGACCGCGTTCGACGTGCGCCATGGCGGTGCGTCGGTGGCGCGGGTCGAGTTGCCGCTGCTCGGCGCCTTCAATGTTCGGAACGCACTGGCGGCGATCGCGGCGGGCGCGGCGGCAGGGGTGGCGCCTGACCGGCTGGCGGCTGCGCTCAGCGTCTTTCGCGGCGTCCGCCGCCGCCTGGAGCTGAGTGGCGTCGGACGAGGCGTATCGCTCTACGACGACTTTGCGCACCACCCGACAGCGGTCCGTGAAACGCTCGCGGCACTCCGCGCCACCTCGCCGACGGGCCGGATCTGGGCGCTGTTCGAGCCACGGTCCGCCACGTCGTGCCGGCGCGTCTTCCAGGCGGACTATGCCGCGGCGCTCGCTGGGGCCGACGAGGTTCTGATCGCGCCGGTCTACCGCGCCACCATTCCGGCGGATCGCCGTCTCGACGCCGCGCGCCTCGCCGCCGACGTGACCGCCTCGGGGACCCGCGCCCGCCACGTCGACTCGATCGATGGGATCGGCGCGCTGGTTGAGGCCGAGGCGCAGGCGGGAGACCTGGTGGTGCTGATGTCGAACGGCGACTTCGGCGGCCTGCGCGAGCGGCTGCGCGAATGCCTCGGCATGGGTGGCGGGGCGAGGGCGGGGGAGGCGTCTGCGTGACGTTGGCAAAGGGCCTGGACTGGACCCTGACACCCGACGGTGACGCGGCGCTTCTGGTGCGGTTCGAGCAGCGGATCGATCCGGCCATCAATGCGCGCGCGATCACACTGGCGGCGGCGCTGCGGCGGCTGACGTTGGATGGGATTCGGGATGTCGTGGAGGCGTACGCGGCGGTTACGGTGCATGTCGATCCGGTGCGCGCCGACATCGCGGCGGTGGCGGAAGCAGTGGCGCGTCTCGCCGGCAAGGCGGCGGCGGGTGACTCGCCCGCCGCGTCGGGCCGCGAACATCGTCTGCCGGTCTGTTACGGCGGTGCCCACGGCCCGGATCTGGCCGAGGTCGCCCGGTTCGGGCATTGCTCGGAGGAAGAGGTAATCACACGGCATCACGGCCCTGCCTACCGCGTCTACATGCTCGGCTTCCAGCCCGGCTTCGCCTACCTGGGCGCCGTCGATCCGAGCATCGCTGCGCCGCGCCGCGCCACGCCCCGGGTACAGGTGCCGGCCCGTTCGGTCGGCCTCGCCGGCCGCCAGACCGGCATCTACCCGGCTGCCTCGCCAGGCGGCTGGCAATTGATCGGCCGGACCCCGCTGACGCTCTTCGATCTTGAACGCGCGGACCTGTTCTTGCTGCACGCGGGCGACATCGTCCGCTTCGAGCCGATCGACCAGGCGACCTACGAACGGCTGCTGGAGCGGGAGCAGGGCGCCGGCGCGTTGCGTGCGGAGCAGGCGTCGGACGGCCCGCGCGAGGCGGATCGGCTATGACGGCCGCGAACCTGCAGGGCGGCATCGTCGTCAAAGAGGCGGGGATGCTCACCACGGTGCAGGATCTCGGCCGCTGGGGCTGGCAGCATGACGGTGTCTGCGTGTCGGGCGCGATGGACCCGCGCGCTCACCGCCGGGCCAATCGCCTTGTGGGGAATCGCGACGAAGCGGCTACCCTGGAGGCTACGCTCACCGGGCCGCTGCTTCGCTTCGATCAGCCGTGCCGGATCGCGGTGAGCGGTGCCGCCTTCGAGCTGTTCCTCGACGACTACAGAGTCTCAACCGACACGGTGCTCCGCGCCGAACCGGGGCAGACGCTCCGCTTTGGCCGCCGGACGGACGGTGCGCGCGCCTACGTTGCCGTCGCCGGCGGCATCGACGTCCCGCCCGTCCTCGGGAGCCGCTCGACCCACCTCGGCAGCCGGATGGGCGGCTTTGAGGGGCGGGGGCTCCGCGGCGGCGACCGCCTCCCGATCGGGCCGGCGACGGCACCGGGCACGGCGGCGGCGGACGAGCTATCTGCCGCCTACGCTCAGCGCCGGCCAGTTGGAGGAGGCGCACGGGTCCGTGTATTGCCGGGCCCCCATTGCGACCTCTTCCGCGGCGCGGATCCGCTCGCCGCGCTTGCCGGAGCCCACTACACTATCCGGCCCGAGTCGGATCGTATGGGGTATCGTCTTCAGGGCACGATGATCGCCGGATGCGATCTCGGTGGTCTGCCGCATGGGTTTCTGTCGCACGGACTGCCAGCCGGGTCGGTGCAGGCGCCTCCCGACGGTGGGGTGATCGTCGCCATGGCAGACCGTCAGACGGTCGGGGGCTATCCGCGCATCGCCATGGTGATCAGCGCCGACCTGCCGCTTCTGGGCCAACTCGCCCCGGGCGACTGGATCGAGTTCGTTCCGTGCGGCATCGACGCGGCACGCGCCCGACTTGCGTCGGCGGAGCAGGAGTGGACCCGCGGATGACGGTTTCCGAGCGGACCGTGGTGGCCGCGTCACCGCGTGCGGCGGAGATGCAGGCGGCGCTTGCTGCCGTTGTCGGGGGAGACTGTGTCCATCGTGACGTTCCCATCGCCCATCACACCACGTTTCGCATCGGCGGGAACGCGGACTGGCTGGTGGACGCGCGCAGGGAAGACGATCTGGTTCGTCTGCTCGCGGTGGCGCGGCGATTCGTGCTGCCGGTCACGATGCTGGGCGGCGGCTCGAACGTCCTGGTGGCGGACGAGGGCGTGCGCGGCGTCGTGATCCGGGCGCGGCACGCCGCCGTCTCCGAGGTGGCGCCCGGCGTGGTTCGTGCATCGGCCGGCGTCTCGATCAACGGACTGGTCCGCTGGACGATCCGCCGCGGCCTGGCGGGTCTGGAAGCATGGGCCGGCACCCCCGGCACCGTCGGCGGCGCGATCCACGGCAACGCGCACTTTCGGAGTCAGCCGATCGGCGACCTGGTGACGGACATCGGGCTCATCCCCCGGAACGGCGCCGATACCCGTGCCGGCATCGTGCGGACGCCCCGCGACGCGATGGAGTTCGGCTACGACCGGAGCCGCGTGCAACGAACTGGTGAACTGGTCGCCTGGGCCGAGTTCGCGGTGTCGCCGGCCCCGCCGGAGCGTCTGCGCGTGGTGGCGCGCGACTCGCTTCGGTTCCGCAAGCGGACGCAGCCGCTCGCCCTGCCGAGCGCCGGCTGCATCTTCCAGAATCCCGACGCGGCGGCCGATGGCGTACCGGCCGACCTGCTGCCGACCGCCGGCGCCCTGATCGACGGGGCCGGGCTGAAGGGTTGGGTAATCGGCGGGGCGCGCGTTTCGGAGACCCACGCGAACTTCATCGTGACCCGGCCGGGCGCGGTCGCGCGCGATGTCCAGAGGCTGATCGAGCGGGTGCAGCGCGTGGTGGCGGAGCGGTACGGCGTCACGCTCCGGCCGGAGGTGGTGTTGCTGGGCCAGTTCGACGCGGACAGGAGGTAGACGACGTGAGCGGGCGCGCGGCAGCGGACCTGCTGGAGGAGACCGCCTCGACGCTCGTCGTCGAAGGCGGACATCGTCTTGTCGGGTCGATCGAGGTCGAGGGGAACAAGAACGCCGCGCTCCCGCTGCTCGCTGCCTGCCTGCTGACCGATCAGCCGTGCGCGCTGACGAACATGCCGCGGATCAAGGATGTCGCCGTGATGGGCGAGCTCCTCCGCGGCCTGGGCGCCGACGTGGAGGGGAGCGGAACGACCGAGGTGCACGTCCGCGGCGGATCCATCATCAGCGACCGTCCCGACCCGCAACTGGTCGGTCGCCTGCGCGGATCGGTCCTGCTGGCCGGTCCGCTCCTGGCGCGGATGGGACGGGCGCGTCTGGCACCTCCCGGCGGCGACTTCCCGGGCCGGCGCACGCTGACGGTTCACCTGCAGGCGCTGCGCGCCATGGGCGTGCGCGATGTCGAAGGAGAAGGCCACACGTTCGAGGCGCCGCACGGCCTGCGTCCGGCTTCCATCTACCTGGAGGAGGCCTCCGTAACCGGCACGGAGACCGCGATCCTGGCCGCCGCCGCGGCGAGCGGCGATTCCGAGATTCGCCACGCCGCCTGTGAGCCGCACGTGGTGGAGCTGTGCGCGTTCCTTGAGGAAATGGGTGTGCGGATCACGGGAGCTGGCACGCCGACCATACGGATCAGCGGTCCCGCCGCGCTCGGGGGCGCATCGCACCGCCTGCGCGGCGACTACATCGAGGCGGGGAGCTGGGCGGTGGTTGCCGCAATCACCCGCGGCGAGATCGAGGTGCATGGCGCGCACGCATCAGACCTCGAACCGGTAACCTCGGTTCTGAAACGGATGGGGGTCGACTGCGATGTCGTTGCGCCTTCGGGAGCGGACTGCACGGGCGACATGCTGCGTGTCCGCCCCTCGCAGCCGCGCGCCATCCATCAGGTGACCACCGCTCCCTGGCCCGGCTTCCCGAGCGACATGGTGAGCCTGGTGAGCGTTCTGGCGACCCAGGCGGTGGGCCGGACGCTGATTCACGACTGGATGTACGAACTGCGGCTCTTCGCGCTGGAGCAGTTGAGCGGCATGGGGGCCAACCTCTTCCTCTGCGACCCGCACCGGATGATCGTCGACGGTCCCCGCACGCTGAACGGCCGCCGGCTCGATACTCGCGACCTCCGTTCCGGGATGGCGTTGATCGCTGCTGCGTTGGCGGCGAAGGGTGAGAGCCGTATCGCTCCGCTGGAGACGGTCGAACGGGGCTACGCTCGTATTGCAACGCGCCTGCGCGGCCTCGGGGCGCAAGTGACGGTCGAGTCACCGGGCCGGGAGGCTCCGGCTAGCGGTCCAGCGGCGGGCCGGGGGGTGTGACTGGCTCTTGTACGGCAGGAGGCGGACCGCCGAGGCGCTCGATCGGATCGCGCGGCTGCGGATCGAGACGGGTAGGCAGCGGTAGCGAGCTGCCGACTACCGCGGCGGCCCCGCCGCTGCTGATCCGGAACGGGAGCAGATCCTGCTCATCGATATCGAGCACGCGAATGATGTGCGGCCGGAGCGTCAGGATGATGTCGGTCTCCTGACTCTCGGTCCCTGTCCGGCCGAAGAGGCGCCCCAGGATCGGCACCCGGCTCAGGCCCGGGATGCCGTCGAGCGCCTCCCGCTCTTCGTCCCGGATCAGCCCAGCCAGAATATTCGTCTCACCGTCTCGCAGGCGGAGCGTCGTCGAGATCTCGCGGCTGCCGAACTTTGGCAGGGCGCCGAAACCGGTGCCGGAGATGTTGCTGATATCGACCACCAGCTCCAGCGACACTTCGTCGTTGTGGTGGATGCGGGGGACGATCTCGATGTTGACCCCGATGTCCTCGTAGTTGAAGGACGTGATCGGCTGCTGCGCCACTCCACCCGCGGCAATCGGCGTGAACGTGGTGACCGGAACCGGCACCCGTTCGCCGAAGTGCGCCTCGGCCGCGAGCCCGTCCGACGTCCGGAGGCTGGGGTTCGCCAGGATCCGCGTGTTCCGGTCTTCGGCCAGCATGTTGATCAGGAGGCTCATCGGGTTGGCGACGAACAGGTCCGATCCGCTCAGTCGGGCGATGTCGTCCAGCGTCAGACCGAATCCCTCCCCGTCGGCGGCGAGCGCGGCGTCGGCCCCCTGCGCAGCGAACTCCAGGCCATAGTCGCGCATCGTCCGGCGATCGACTTCCAGCAACTGCACCTCGATCACCACTTCGGCGCGTGCCTTGTCGATCGCCTGTACGAGGCGTGCCGCCGCGTCGAGCCGCTCCGGCGTGTCCATGATCGAAACGGCGTTGGTCGCCGTCACCGGCGCGATCCGCCGCAGGTCGAGCACCAGGCGGAGCAGGTCGATCGTCTCGGTCACGTCGGCATTGCTCAGATAGAAGGTGCGGACCACCTCCTGCTGGTACTCACGCCGTTTCGCTGGCGTGTCGGGGACGATGGTCACCGTTCCCGGTGCCGTGACCTGGAAGAAGTTGCGCGTACTCTTGGCGATCGTATCGAGCGCCTCGGCAAAGGTGATGCCGCGCAGGTCGGCGGTGACCGGTTCGTCGACGAACTGCGGATCGAAAACGATGGTGACGCCGGCGAACTGGCCGATCGCCGAGAAGACGGTCCGGGCGCTTGCTTCGCGGAAGACGACGGCATCCGGCATGGGGTCGCCGTTCGGCAGTTCCAGTCCGGGCGGTGCGGCGTGACGAGTCCGTTCGATCAGCGCTTCGAGCTCGGTCTGGCCTTCCGCGCGTGCCGCCAGGCGGGTTCGGACCGCCTCGCGCGTTTCCGCCAGCTCGCGCTCGATGTCGCCCATCGTCGGGTTCAGTTCGTAGGCGATCTGGTAATGCGCCAGCGCCTCCTCCCAGCGCGATTGCCGCGCCAGTGCCCGGCCGGCGGCGTAGTGCTGCTGGGCCGCGCGGAGCATCGCCCGCTCCAGCGAGAGCTGCGCGTTGCGGTCGTGCGGGCGCTCCTGAAGGGCGCGGCGGTAGAGGACGACCGCGCGATCGTAGTCGCGCTCAAACTCTGCGCGCTGTCCCTCCTGGAGCGCCCGGCCGCTTGCGCAGCCAGCAAGCGTGATCGCGACGAGGGCGATCAGGATGGCGCCGTTGATCCGGATCGTGCGTCGTCTACCGGGCCCAACTGTCATCGGTCACCACCTCGATGCCACGCGGCGCATCGAACTCGAAGAACCTATCGGCTATCCCCTGGTTCTGCTGCAGGTTCGAGAAGACGTAGGTCGACACTCCCCCCTGCAGGTCGGTCGCTGACATACGCCGGATGGCAAGGCTCCCGGGGTCGATCGCGAGCGTCAGCGTCTCGTAGTCGGCGTCCACCGCGCGCGGCGTCAGCTCCACCACCCAGCCGGTGTCCGTTGCGGCGCCGCCGACGTAACGGCCGTCGAAGTCGCGCGTCAGGTCGCCGTCTCCGGCAAGGAAGGAGGCAGGTGTAGCCGACCCGCCGCCCGGCGGCAGGTCACTCACGATCGCCTGCCGGTCGGCCGGGAAGTACGACACCACGGTCCGTCCGTTCGAAACGAAGCGCTTGATCTCGGGGTGCGTGTAGTCGAAGCGCCAGCGGCCCGGCTTCTTGACATGCACGGTCCCGCGTTCGACATTGGCCGCCCGCAGCACGCCACCCGTGTAGCTGTGCGCGAAATCGGCGGAAAAATCGCCGACGGCGTTGTAACGCGCCTGCAGTCGGTTCATCAACTGGTTGATCGGCGGCGCCCCGTCCGGTTGCTGCGCGGCGGCGCCCGGCGCCAGGAGCAACAGGCCGGCCGCGGCGACCACGGCAAGGTGATGCGTCAGCCCTTCAGCGCGCCCGCCTGGGGCGGCTTCTGCTTCGGGGCGTCCTTGCTGTCGGTTGGAAGCTTGGCGGCAAGCCACTCGAAAATGCCTCCCTCGAGCACGCTGGCGCTGCACCCTTCCCGGATCAGCGCGGCGGCGATGCGCGCACCGACCACCTCTTCCGGATCGGAGTCGTAAATGACGATCTCGCGGTCGCGCGGCAGCGACGACCGGTCGAAGTCGGGCGGATTGAGGCGGATGGCGCCGGGCAGGCGGACCGTGCTGTGCTCGTACGGATATTTCAGACGGGCATCGACCACCACCGGGGCGCGGTCGCCGCCTGCTTCAAGGCGTTCGGAGAGCGCCTCCCGGGTGATTCGCGGAACGGGCATGGGTCTATTGTCCGCAGCCCCTCCAACAGGTGTCAAGACAGATGGACGCGCCCTGGGCTCACGGATGCCCTGCCGTGGCCAAAGATCACGGATGCGGGGTTACATCTCTGTAACGTTTGCAACGGCCCGCCGCACGGCGTCGTAGTCGTTCGGCAAGTCCAGTGGATGGTTGGCGAACGCGGCGCGCAGCTCCGGGACGGCTTCCTTGTGGTAATTCAGTTTGAAGTCGGTGAACTTCAGCCCGTTGGCGGTCGAAATCACCACGACCCGTTCGTCCGGCGCGATGTCGCCCCGCTTCCGCAGCTTGACCAGGACGGCCAGGGCGACGCCGGTGTGGGGACAGTTGTACATGCCGGTCCGATCGGCCCGCGCCGACGCGTCGGCCAGTTCATGCTCGGTCGCCTGTTCGACGATGCCGTCGTAGCGTTTGAGGGTCCGGATCGCCTTGTTGATCGAGACCGGGTTGCCGATCTGGATCGCGGAGGCCTGCGTCGGTCCGGCGGTGATCGGCTCGAACGTCCAGTTACTCCGGTATGCCCGGTAAAGCGGGTTGGCGGCTGCGGCCTGCGCGACGACGATGCGCGGCCGTTTCGACGCCACGCCGAGCGCTTCCATCATGTCGAATCCAGCGCCGAGCGCGCTGACGTTCCCCAGGTTGCCGCCTGGAATGATCACGACGTCCGGCACTTCCCAGTCGAACTGCTGCACGATCTCGATGCCGACTGTCTTCTGGCCTTCCAGACGGACACTGTTCATCGAGTTTGCGAGATAGATCCCCTCCTCGGTCGCCAGCCGCTTGACGATCGCCATGCAGCCGTCGAAGTCGGTGTCGAGCGCGAGGACCGTCGCACCGTTAGAGAGGGGCTGGACGAGCTGTGCGGTCGAGACCCTGCCGCGCGGAAGGATCACGATCGCCGGGATGCCCCCGGCGGCGGCGTACGCGGCGAGCGACGCTGACGTATCGCCAGTGGAGGCGCAAGCGACGGCGTGGATCGTCTCGCCGCGCGCCATCATCTCGCGGACGATTGAGACGAGCACCGTCATCCCCAGGTCCTTGAACGACCCGGTGTGCGAGTTGCCGCAGAGTTTCACCCAGAGGTCGTCGAGGCCCAGCTCCTGTCCGAACCGCTCAGCCCAGAAAAGGTTCGTGCCCCCCTCGTCCATCGAAACGATGTTGTCGTCGTTGACGTCGGGGCAGATCCACTCCTTCTTCCCCCAGACGGCTGATCCGTACGGCCAGGTGGTCCGCTTGTAGCGTTCGTCGAACAGGCGCATCCAGGAGCCGGCCGAGTGGGTCCGCAGCGCGTCGAGATCGTGCACCACCTCGAGCAGGTCGTTGCAGGTGGGGCAGCGGTAGATCGGCTTCAGCAGCGAGTGCTCGCCACTGCATCCCCGTATGCAGCGCAGGACGGCGCGGTGGGTGTGGGTTGTCATGCCTTCGTGGCTCTTGGGGTCCCTCGGGTCCCTACGGAATCAGGTCCTCTCCGGGATGGAGGAGCGTGCGGGGCCGTTTCGGCAGCATTGAAACAGAAGTGCGGCGCGCGGCGCAATTCGGAAGCATGGAAGTCCGAGGTGTCGCGCATTTGCCAGGAGCTCCAGAGTAGCCCGCCAGGGCCGAGGAGGCCGCGTCGGTCGCGAGGGCGGGTTGGAAATGGCGTGGACGACGGCGGCGATGGCGTCGCGGGGACGGTTTTGCGGCGTCGGGCGGCTCGCGTTGCAGCGCCTGCCTTCCGGACGGTAGAGGGTGGTGGACCGCATGGGGCTCGAACCCACGACCTCAGCGTTGCGAACGCTGCGCTCTCCCAACTGAGCTAGCGGCCCGTCCGGTGGACAACTACTGATTGTACCCTTCTGCGCGCGCTAGCGTCCACGACAGAAGACCGGGGGTCAGGCGAGCAGTTCGAGGTACTTGAGGGCGCCACCGGTATTGAACAGGACGACACGGTCGGTGGGTTCGATCGTGCCGTTCGCGAGGAGCTTGCGGAGGGCGGCGAGCGTAGCGCCCCCTTCCGGGGCTGCGCTGATACCCTCGGTCGCGCCCATCTCCCGCATTGCGGCGATCATCTCCGCGTCGCTCACCGCAATTGCCGTGCCGCCGCTTTCGCGCAAGGCGCGGAGGATCAGAAAGTCGCCAATCGCCCGCGGAACTCGCAACCCATCGGCGGCGGTCCGGGCGTCCTGCCACGGCTCGGCACGGTCGGCGCCCTGCTCGAACGCCCGGACGATCGGCGCGCAACCCTCCGCCTGGACGCTTACCATTCGGGGCCGTCGCTCCTCCGGCGGCATCAGTCCGAGTGCTTCCATCTCCTCGAAGGCCTTCCACATGCCGACGATGCCGGTGCCGCCGCCGGTCGGATAGATGAACCAGTCGGGCCACCCGTCCCAGCCGCACTGTTCCGCCACTTCGTATGCCATCGTTTTCTTGCCTTCGACACGGTACGGCTCGCGCAGCGTCGAGACGTCGTACCAGCCGAGCGGTGTGCCTGTTTCGGAGGCGACGCGCCCCGCGTCGGTGATCAGCCCGTCGACCAGGGTCACGGCAGCGCCGTACTGTTCGCACTCGCGGATGAACGGCGGCTTGACGTCGCGCGGCATGAAGACCTGCGCCTCGAGTCCGGCGCGGGCGGCGTACGCGGCGAGCGCGTTGGCAGCGTTGCCCGCCGAGGGAACGGAGAGGGTCCGCGCGCCGAGGCGCCGCGCGACACTGACCGCCGCCGACAGCCCCCGCGCCTTGAACGAGTTGGTGGGGTTGGCCGATTCGTCCTTGACGGCGAGCCATTCCATCCCGAGCGCAGTGGCGAGGCGGGGCGTCTGGAGCAGCGGCGTGAAGCCCTCGCCCAGCGAGACCGGCTGGCCGTCGCTGCCGCACGGGGGGAGGACCTCCGCGTAACGCCACATCGTCAAGGGCCGATCCCGCTCGAGCGCAGAACGCAGCCGGGCGCCGACGCCTCGCGTCAGGTCGTAACGAGCAAGCAGCGGCGACCCGCACCGGCAAAGGTGCTGCGGTTCCTCGGGATCGCAGGGGGGCGCGCCGCATGCCGCGGCGCAGTCGAGATGGGTGAGCCTGGAGAACGAAGCGGCCATCGGGCGACGGGTTCGGCGCCTGGGAGCCCGTGGCACATCGCCGCTCGAATGTAGCGGGGGTCTTACCACGGGCTCCTAGTGCTCAAGCAGCTCCGCGTCCTTCGCCTTTTGTAGTGCGTCGATCTTGTCGATATGCGCGTCGGTGAGCTTCTGAATGTCGTCGAGCGCGCGCCGTTCCTCGTCCTCCGAGAGCGTGTGCTCCTTCAGCAGCCGTTTCAGCGCGTCGTTCGTGTGGTGCCTTACCTGCCGGACGCTGGTCCGTCCCTCCTCGGCCAGCCTATGGACCAGGCGCGACAGTTCTCTCCGGCGCTCGTCGTTCAGCGGCGGGATCGGGATCCGAATCACCTTGCCGTCGTTGCCCGGATTCAGGCCGAGGTTGGCGGTTTGGATCGCGTGCTCGATGGCGCGGATCTGCGAAGGGTCGAACGGTGTGGCGACGATCAGCGTCGATTCCGGAACCGAGAGGCTCGCGACCTGATTGAGCGGCATCTCCGCGCCGTAGGCATTCACCATGACGCTGTCGAGCAGATTGATCGACGCCCGCCCGGTACGCACGCCCGCCAGCTCATGCTTCACGTGCGCGACGGCGCCATCCATCCGGCGCTCGGCATCGGCGTGGGCCGACTTGGGATCTGTGATGGTTGTCATGTCGTCACCTCCGGACGGTCACCGGCGCCGGACGCCGTCACCATCGAGCCGACCGGCTCGCCTAGCGCCGCGCGCCGCATGTTCCCGGGCGTACGGAGGTTGAAGACGACGATCGGCATGCCGTTGTCCATGCAAAGCGAAATGGCGGTCGCATCCATCACCCGCAAACCCTGCTCAAGTACCTGCTGGTGCGAGACCCGATCGATCAACGTCGCTGTCGGGTCGGTCAGCGGGTCGGAGGTGAACACGCCATTCACCTTCGTTCCCTTCAAGAGTACGTCGGCCCGGATCTCCATCGCGCGGAGTGCAGCCGCCGTGTCGGTCGTGAAGTACGGATTGCCGGTGCCCGCGCCGAACAGCACGATCCGGCCCTTCTCGAGATGCCGGAGGGTGCGGTCGCGGACGTACGGTTCGGCCACCTCGCGCATCTCGATGGCGGTCACGACGGACGTCAGGGCGCCGAGCCGTTCGATGGCGTCGGCGAGCGCCAGGGCGTTGATCACCGTGGCGAGCATGCCCATGTAGTCGGCGGTGGCGCGGTCCATGCCGCGATCGCTCGCCGAGAGACCGCGGAAGATGTTGCCGCCACCGATGACGACGGCAATCTCCACGCCGAGGGCGTGCACCTCGGTGATGTCCCGCGCCAGTTGCCCGGTGGCGTCCGGGTCGATGCCGAAGACGCCGTCGTCGGACGCAAGCGCCTCGCCCGACAGCTTTAGGAGCACACGACGGTAGGCCCGGCTGGTCATCAGTTCCGGGCCGCGATTATAGATCAGCCTCCTCCGGCCGCGCCTCGGCAGCTACTCGGGCCGCTCGCCCACCTTCAACCGGGCGAATCGGGCAACGGTAATGTTTTCGCCCAGCTTGGCGATGGCGCTCTTCACGAGGTCGCCAATGGTCGTCTTCGGGTCGCGGACCGACGGCTGATCGAGCAACGCCACCTGCCCGAACCAGCTGTTCAGCTTTCCCTCGACGATCTTCTCGATCACCGGCGCGGGCTTGTTCGATTCTTCCGCCTGCGCCCGGAAGATCGCCCGCTCGCGCTCGACCGCTTCCTCGGGCGCATCGTCGCGGCTGACGACCAGCGGGTCGGCTGCGGCGATGTGCATCGCGATCTCGCGCACCAGCGTTTGGAAATTGTCGGTTCGCGCAACGAAGTCCGACTCGCAGTTCACCTCGACAAGGACGCCGACCTGGCCGCCCTGGTGGAGGTAGTGGCCGATGAGCCCCTGCTGCGTGGTCCGTCCCGCGCGCTTTTCCGCCTTTGCCTGGCCACGCGTCCGGAGCACGGTGATCGCCCGGTTGATGTCGCCGTCCGCCTCGGTGAGCGCCGCCTTGCATTCCATGAAGCCGGCGCCGGTCTTGTCCCGCAGTGCCTTGACCTGTGCTGCGCTGATAGCCATGTGTTCGTATCCGATCGTTCATGGGCAGACGATCACGCCGTAGGATCGCTGCCGGTGGTGAGCCGCGTACGTTCCGTCAGACCGTGGCGGGTGACGGGGCGACCTCGGGCACCGGCGCCGCTTCGGAGGCCGCCGGGGCGTCGGCACCGTCGGTCGGTTCCTGCTTGTTCCGAAGACCGCGGCCGGCGAGCACGGCGTCAGCGATCCGCGTCACGCACAGCCGAATCGACCGGAGCGCATCGTCGTTGCCCGGGATGACGTAGTCGACATCGTCCGGGTTGCAGTTCGTGTCGACCAGCCCGATCACCGGGATACTCAGCTTGCGAGCCTCGTCGACGGCGATCTTCTCGCGCCGTGTGTCGATGACGAACACGGCCTCGGGCAGCTTGTGCATAGCGCGGATGCCGTCGAGATTGCGGTGCAACTTCCGCTTTTCCTTCTGGAGCCGCGCCACTTCCTTCTTCGACAGGTTCTCGTGGCGCCCGTCGGTTTCCATTGCCTCGAGTTCTTTCAGCCGATCGAGACTGCGCTGAATAGTGCTGAAATTGGTCAGCAGACCGCCCAGCCACCGCTCGTTGACGAAGTACATGCCGCAGCGTTGCGCTTCTTCGACGATGAGATCCTGTGCCTGGCGCTTTGTGCCGACGAACAGGATCCCGCCGCCGGACGCCGCGAGTTGCATGACGAACTGCTCCGCCCGCTGTATCAACTCCGCGGTCCGACCCAGATCGATGATGTAGATCCCGTTCCGCTGGCCAAAGATGTAAGGCTTCATCTTCGGGTTCCAGCGTCGGGTCTGGTGGCCAAAATGCACACCGGCGTCCAGTAGGTCCTGCATCGTCAACGGCGTCAAGCTTCCTCCATCCGGCAGGGGCTAGGCAGACACGTAGGCGGCCTAGCGCTTCGAGAACTGGAAGCGCTTGCGTGCGCCTGCCAGCCCGTACTTCTTCCGCTCCTTGGAGCGCGGGTCGCGCGTCAGCATACCCGCCTTCTTCAATGGCGCGCGCAACTCGGGGTCCATCCGGACAAGTGCGCGCGCGATGCCAAGGCGGAGGGCGCCCGCTTGGCTTACGATGCCGCCGCCGCCGGTGGTGGCATAGATGTCGAGTCGCTCGGTCGACTCGGTAAGGAGCAACGGTTCGGTGATCAACGTGCGAAGCGATGCCGTCGGAAAGCGCTGCTCCAGGCTGATGTCGTTGATGGTGAACGCCCCTCCGCCGGGCCGCAGGAAGACACGCGCCGTCGCGGTCTTGCGCCGCCCGGTACCGTAGTGCTGTTCGACCGCCACGATCAGGAAACCTCGAACGCGCCGGGTTGCTGCGCCGCGTGCGGATGATCCGGCCCGGCGTACACCTTCAGCTTGCGGTACATCGCCCGTCCCAGCTTTGTCTTCGGCAACATGCCACGGACCGCGGTCTCGAGCAGACGCTCCGGCTTCCGGGCGCGGACCACGGCCGCCCGCTCTTCGCGCAGGCCACCAAGATAACCGCTGTGCGCGCGATACAGCTTCTGCTGTTCCTTGCGTCCGGTCAGACGCACACGTGCGGCGTTGACGATCACGACATGGTCGCCCGTGTCGATGTAGGGCGCCCAGGTGGGACGATGCTTGCCCTGCAGAAGGCGCGCCGCGACGGTCGCAACGCGGCCCAACACCTTTGAGTCGGCGTCGATGAGACGCCATTCCCGGGCCACTTCCCGTGGTCCCGGAGCGTAGGTGGACGCGGTCTGTTTCAAAAAGTCTGCCTCTGAAGCCTGCCTCTGAGACGTGCCAATACCACCCGGCGCGTCGCCGGAAACCACCGATCCTAACGATCCTTCCGGTTGGGTGTCAAGGCGCGGGCGTCCGGAGGGTTCCTCCGCCCGGGGAAGCGACCCCTTCCAGGTTGGCCCGCGTCTTGCACCCCGTCACGGCAAGGAAGCGAGATTCTCGGAGTGCGCCTCTTGAAGTCGCTGTTCCGCCGGACCGGATCTTTGGTCGGCCTCGACATCGGATCGAGCGCCGTCAAGGTGGTGGAGATCGTTCCTCGCCTGCATGGCCCTGTGGCGAAAGTCGGATGCGCCCCGACACCCTCCGGCAGCATCGTTGACGGTGCGATCGTCGAGCCGGAACGGGTGGCGGGCGCCATCCGGCAGGCGTTCACGGCGGGCGGCATCCGGAAGCGGCGGGTGGCAATCGCGTTGCCGGGGAGCGCCGTCATCATCAAGCGTATCGCGTTGCCGCCGACCCGGGACGCCCGATTGGCTGACGTCGTCACGCGCGAGGCGTCCCGGTATCTGCCGTTCGATCCGGACAACCTGATTCTTGACTATCACCAGATCGGCGCCAGCGCGCGCAATCTGGATGATCCCATCGATCTGTTGCTGGTGGCGGCGCGGCGGGAGACGGTGGTGGGCTACGCGGGCGCGGTGGCGGAGCTGGGATGCACGCCGACGGTAGTTGACGTCGGTGCGCTCGCCCTGCAGAACGTCTTCGAGTGGACCGACGGCGGGGAAACGGACACTTCGGCGGATGTCCCCGACGATGCATCCGTTGCCCTGCTCGATGTCGGTGCCAGCGCCACGACGGTCAATGTCGTCCGTGGCGGCGCCTCGCTCTTCACACATGACGTTCCCGCCGGAGGAAATGCCTGCACCGAGGCGCTGCAGCGTGAACTGGACCTCTCCTTCGAGGCGGCGGAACGGCTGAAGCTGGGGCTGCCGGCCCGCGGGTGGACGATGGCCGATGCCGCCCCCATCATCCGTGGAGCGGCCGACACGCTGGCCCTTGAAGTGCGACGGACGCTCGAGTTGGTCGCGATGGGCACGGCGGGCGAGGGCACCGAACCCGTCGGTCGCATCGATCGGATCGTGCTGACCGGCGGCGCCTCACGAGCGGACGGATTCGAAGCGGCGCTCCGCACGCACTTCGGCGGCGTGGTGAAGCGACTCGATCCGTTCCGCCGGCTTACGGTGAGGAGTCCGGCGGCAGGCGATTCGGCGGGGGCGAACGCGCTACGGACAAGCGCGAGCATCGCGGTCGGTCTGGCGCTGCGAGCGGTGGACGAACGGTGACGGGATGCGCCGGCCCCCGGCCGGCCCGGATGTGCGGCTGGCTCCGCGGCGTGGAATGAAGGGAGAAACCAATGATCCGCATCAATCTGGTCAGCAGGCGCGGGACAGGTGCGCCGGGCATGTGGGCGGGACGGTCCGCAGGCGTCTGGGAGGTGGCCGCCACGGCGGTGGCGGTAGCGGCCTTGGTGGCGGCGGCCGGGCTCGTCGTCTCGGAGGCGTGGTCGCTCCGGCGGACGACCCGGGCCGTCACCGGCGCACTGGCGGCAGCGGATGCCGACCGGCGAGAGCGAGCCGCCACCGCGGAGACACTGGAGGCTGAGGAGGAGCGGCGCGCCAGGTTGGCTCGCCAGGTGGCGCAGCTCTCGCGCTGGCACGAAACGCGCTCGGCTTCGACCCGCATGCTCGAAGCAGTGAGCCGCAGCCTTCCGGATGGCCTCTGGCTGACCGACCTGCGGCAGGAGACCGACGCAGTCGTTCTGGTGGGCCGCGCCGTCCGGTCGTCCGCCGTCTTCGAGTTCGCCAGCAAACTGGAGAGTTCGGGACAAGTCGCGTTGCCGGTGGAGGTTGCCGGCTTCGACACGGCAGGAGGCGGCCGCTTCGAGATCCGAGTGGCGGGACTGGCGCCGGAGGAGTGATCGATGCGTGACCGTTACGAAGCGGCAGATCGGACCCGGCAAGTAATTCGGGTGGCGTGGGAGAGGCCGTGGCGGCGGGCGGGAGCCGGCTTGCTCGGCGCGGCCACACTCTTCCTGCTTTTCCAGTTCGCCTGGGCGTCGCCGCGCCAAGCCCGGCTGAACATGCAGCAGCAGGAACTGGAACAGGCGCGTACGTGGCGCGCGGAGGCGGCGCGCACCGAACGACGGTTGCTGGACGTGGCGGACGAGATCGCGCGTCTCGCACGGGAAGCGGCCCATCTGGTGTCCGCCTACCCGTCGGATCGCGAAGCGCCCATCCTTCTCCGCCAGTTGCATGGAATTGCCGAGCAATCGGGATTGACACTCGTCGCGTACGCGCCTCGACCGCCGGAGTCGCTGACGATCGCAGAAACGGAATTGGGTGGTACGCGTTGGAGTGCGCAATGGGAGTTAACCGGTCGCTTTCACGACTTCGCTGGTTTTCTCGATCGGGTAGGCATCCTGCCCCAGGTGATGCGGGTGACAGAACTGGTGGTCCGGGCGGGGAATCCGGGGTGTCCAGACGGGACGGTCCTCGCCGCGGGCACCGCCGAGACGTTCGTGATCGATCATGCCGGACGGCCGGCACAGGCACCTTCTCCGTCCCGAGGTGCAACTGCAGTTAACAACCCGGAGCGGCCGTCGTCCCCGGCGTTGACGTATGACCCGGGGGGCCGTCGGGATCCGTTCGCGCCGCTGCGGGCAACGGTCGCGCCGCCAGTGCCGGAGGAACGGCCGGCAGGACTTCCCGGAATCGCAGCGAGCGAATTGTCGCTGCGCGGCCTCGTCGTTACGTCCGGCGCTTTGCTGGCGGTTCTCGAATCGCCGGGCGGGCGGAGCTGGCTGGTGCGGGGAGGCGAACGTCTGCTCGATGGCGTTGTCGGGTCGATCGGGACAGACGGGGTGAACATACGGCCGTTGGCGGCGGTGACCGGTTTGTTGCTGCGGCTCCCGCTCGGCGCTCCGCCGGCCGGGGCGGCGGAAGCGCCCGTCAGTCCCGAGGCTGATGCGGCGGCGGACACGGCCGGGCCGACCGATCCGGGCAGTGAGGCAAGCCGCGCCGCGGCCGGCGAGGAGCCGGGCAGGGCATGCGGATGATGACGAAGCGCCGGTTCGTGCCGGCGCTGGCTGTCGCGTTCGCGCTTGCTCCGGCGTTCGGTGCCGTGGCGGTCGCGCAGGACTACACTGGTGACCCGGTTTCGTTGCAGTTTCAGAACGCCGACCTCCGATTGGTGCTCCGAACGTTTGCTGACATCAGCGCATTGAACCTCGTACTCGATCCGGAAGTGGGTGGGATCGTCGATGTCGCCTTGACGGACGTGCCCTGGGATCAGGCGTTTGACGTCATTCTGCGCGCCAATCGGCTCGATTATGAGACAGAAGGAACCATCGTCAGGATCGCGCCGCTCGCGACCTTCGCGGCAGAAGCGGAGCAGCGCCGGCTGCTGGCTGAGCAGGAGGCGCTAGCGGGCGAGCTGATCGTCCGCACGCGTGCCCTCGGCCATGCCCAGGCCGCCGAACTGGCGCCGTTGATTACCCAGGCGGCGCTTTCTCCACGGGGGCAGGTGCAGATCGACTCGCGAACCAATACCCTGGTATTGACTGACCTCGCCGATCGCCTCGACGCGGCGGAAACGTTGATCGACGAGCTCGACCGGGCTCAGCCGCAGGTGGAGATCGAGGCGCGTATCGTGCAGGCAAGCAACGACTATCTGCGCGAACTGGGAGTCCGTTGGGGTTTGAGCGGCCGTTCCACGGTGGACGGTGCGGTCGATCTGCGGGCGCAGTCGGCGGCCGCGGCCATTGGCCTGGCGCTGGGCGCGGTGGATGGATCGCTGAGCCTTGACGTTGCGCTCTCCGCCGCCGAGGAGGAGGGCGCAGTCCGGATCCTTTCGACGCCGCGCGTCACGACGCAGAACAATGTGCAGGCGACGATCCGGCAGGGGGATCAGATTCCGATCCAGACGGTCGCCAACAACACGGTCACGGTGACGTTCCGCGACGCTGCCTTGCGCCTGGCCGTCACACCGCGTATCGGGGCGGGCGACAGCGTCATCCTGCAGATCGAGATCGACAACGACTACGCCGACTTCTCCCGCCAGATAAACGGTGTGCCGCCGATCGTCACGCAGAGCGCGCACACCACCGTCCAGGTCGTCAACGGCGAGACCACGGTCATCGGGGGCATTTACGAGCGCACGAGTACCCGTGCCGACCGCCGGGTCCCCGGCCTCTCGCGGATTCCCCTCGTCGGCCGCCTGTTCCGCGGTGACTCGAATCGCCGCCGCACCGATCAACTGCTGATCTTCCTCACTCCCCGCATCGTCCAACCCTGACGGCCGGTGGTGCGACACCGCCTCGCAGCGATCGAATGCGGACTGGGTTTCCCAGGGCTGGCGGGCTGGTCCGCGCCCGACGCTATAGTGCACGCGTGACGACGGAGAGGAGGATGCTGGCGCCGCCCCTGCAACAGGCCGGCCGGCTGGATGCGGTGCGGGCGGATCTGGCGGCCCGGGAGTTGGACGCGTTGGTCGTGAGCCATCTGCCGCATCTCTATTACCTGTTCAACCTTCGTGCGAGTGCCGGGATCGCGATCGTCGGGCGCGAACCGAATGACCTGACGCTCATCACTGACTTCCGATACCACGAGGCGGTGCGCCGCCTGCAGATTGTCGGCGCGATGCCGCCGGCAATCGACATCGTCCCGGTTCCAGCCGGCGGGACGTACGATGGCGCACTCGCTGACCGCCTCAGCGCCGGTGGGACCGGCCGTCGCGTCGGCATCGAGTCCGACCATTGCACCGTCCGCCGCTGGCGCTGGCTGACCCACGCGCTCGACGGCGCGGCGGAACTGGTGCCGTCCACTGAACTCATCGAGCGGACTCGGATGGTGAAGGACGCGCACGAGATCGCGCTGTTCCGCACTGCCGGCCGCATGCTGGCGGACGCGGTGCCGCTGGCCACCGGCGCCGTTCGGGTGGGCCGGACCGAACTGGCAGTGGCGCGCGAGATCGACGCCATCCTCCTCGACGCGGGCTTCGAGGCGCTCGCGTTCGAGACCATCGTCGCGGCTGGTCCGAACGGCGCGTTGCCGCATGCGCACCCGGGCGGGCGGCGAATCGAGGCGGGCGACCTGGTGCTGCTCGACTTCGGCGGGGTCCACCACGGGTACTGCGTCGATCTGTCGCGCACCGTGGCGGCGGGCACGGTCCCGGCCGAGGCGCGGCGCCTGCACCACGCAGTTGTCGAGGCGCAGGCGGCGGCGATGGCGGCGGCACGGCCCGGCGTGCGCGCCGGCGAGGTGGACGCGGCTGCCCGCACGGCCCTGGCGCGGCATGATCTGGCTGAAGCCTTCGGCCACAGCACCGGCCATGGCCTCGGCCTCGAGGTGCACGAGCTGCCGCGCATCGGCCGCCCGCGCGCGACCGGCACGGGCGAGACGGACGACGTGGTCCTTGCGCCCGGCATGGTCTTCACGATCGAGCCGGGCGTCTACGTGCCGGAGGTGGGTGGCGTCCGGATCGAGGACGACGTCGTCGTGACCGACGGCGGAATCGACGTGCTGACGCCCGCGCCCCGCCGCCTGCGCGAGCAGCAGCCCCAACCGACATAGACCGTGGGCCACATGCCCCTGCCGCCGCTCTACGCCATCGTGGACGCCGGCGCGGCCTCGCGCCACGGCTGGACGCCGCCGGACCTCGCCGCTGCCTGCTTCGACGGCGGGGCCCGCCTCGTGCAGCTCCGCGCGCCCGAGGCGTCGACGGCGCAGCTCGAGCAGTGGTGCGACGCCATCGTCGCGCGCGCGGCGCCGTACGGCGCGACGGTGATCGTCAACGACCGCGCCGACGTCGCGCGCGCCTGCGGCGCGGGGGGCGTGCATGTCGGTCAGGACGATCTGCCCGCAGCCGCCGCGCGCGCTATCCTCGGTCCGGCCGGTGTCGTCGGTCTGTCGACGCATACCGGCGTGCAACTCGACGATGCCTGGCGGCAGCCGGTCAGCTACGTGGCGGTCGGTCCGGTCTACGGCACGCAGACCAAGGCGACCGGGTACGCGCCGGTCGGCGTGGCGCTCGTCCGCGCCGGGGCGGCGCGCCGCCCGGCGCATCCGATCGTCGCGATTGGCGGCATCACGCTGGAGCACGCGCCGGCACTGATTGCGGCCGGCGCTGCCGCGGTTGCCGTGATCGGCGATCTGTTCAGAGGAGGCTCGCCCGAGGCACGTGTCCGGGCGTACGTCGATCAGCTCCCGGCGCCCGGCGTGCCGTTGAAGTAGTCGCGTGTCAGTCGGCGGACGGTCCCGAGCAGGAATGTCACGCCGATCAGGTTCGGGAACGCCATGAACCCGTTGAAGAGCGTGCCGATGGCGAAGGCGAGGCGGACCTCGACGACTGATCCGATTAGGACGAACACCGTGAAGATGGCGCGGTAGGCCGGGATCACGCGTGAGCCGGCGAGGAATTCGAGACACTTCTCGCCGTAGTACGCCCAGCCGAGCAGGGTCGACAGACCGAAGAGGAAGGAGCAGAGGGCGATGAGCAGCGACGCGTAGGGAATGGTGGTGCCGAACGCGGCCGCGGTCAGATCGGCGCTCGCGCCCTCGTACGCCGGGTCGGTCCAGAGGCCCGACGAGATGATGACGAACGCAGTCATGGAACAGACCACGATGGTGTCCATGAACACCTCGAAGATGCTGATCACACCCTGCTCGCACGGATGCTTCACCTTCGCGATTCCGTGCGCGATCGGCCCGCTTCCGAGCCCTGCCTCGTTCGACAGGACGCCGCGGCTCATCCCCGCCGCCACCACCTGCGCGACCGAGGCGCCGGCAACGCCCCCCACCGCCGCGAGCGGTGCGAACGCCCCGGTCACGATCTGCAGGAAGACCGAGGGTATCTGGTTCGCGTTCAGCACGATGTACACGGTCGAGGCGGCAAGGTAGAGCACGAGCATCGACGGCACCAGCCGCTCGGCCACCGCCGCGATCCGCCGAATGCCGCCCAGCAGCACCAGCCCAACTACGGCGGTGACGACGATCCCCGGCACCCAGAGCGGCGGATCGATCCCCGCCGCGTCGCGTGACGCCTCGGCGAACGTCCGCGCGATCGCGTTGGATTGCACCATGTTGCCGGTGCCGAACAGCGCGGTCGCCGTTCCGAAGATGCAGAACAGGACGGCAAGTGTCCGCGCGGTGGGTGCGTGACGGATGCCGCGGACGAGGTAGTACATCGGCCCGGCCGCCATCTCGCCGGTCTCGCGCGTGACCCGGTAGTGGACGCCCAGGACCGCCTCGGCGTACTTCGTCGCCATGCCGACCAGCGCGGTCACCCACATCCAGAAGATCGCACCGGGGCCGCCGATCAGGATCGCGGTGGCGACGCCGGCGATGTTGCCGTTGCCGACGGTGGCGGCGAGCGCAGTCGAGAGCGCCTGGAACGAAGTGATGGTCCCTTCGCCCTCGGTCGACGGCGCGAAGACGCCTCCCAGCGCGCGGCGGACGGCAAACGGAAAGCGCCGCACCTGCACGACGCCGGTCATCGCCGTCGCCAGCCCGCCCACGAGGACCAGGATCAGCGGCAGCGCGAACGGGTGGTAGACCAGCTCCTCGGCACGCGCCATCCAGCCACTCAGTGCATCCATAAGTCAGAACATCGCGACGACGGTGCCGATGATGATCGACGCGATCGCGGCGGGGCAGACCCACCGGAGGAGCACCGCCCAGACGCGTGGCGCCGGGAACCAGGCGCCGTGTGCACGCAACTCCTCAAGTGCGTCGTCGACGCGCCAGACCCAGCCGACGAAGATCGCGGTCAGCAGGCCGCCTATCGGCAGCGCGAACTCGTTCCAGATGGTCACCATCAGGGTCAGGAAGTCGGTGCCGAGGCCCGGCAGGCTGGTCAGGAACGGAACCGCGCCGCCGGAGAGGGCGCAGGGGATCGCCAGCGCCGCCACGACCAGCGTCACCGCACCCACGGCGCGCCGCCGGGTCCAGCCCCAGGCGTCGACGCAGTGCGCTACCGGTACCTCGAGCAGCGAAATGGTGGAGGTGAGGGCCGCGACACTCAGCAGCAGGAAGAACGCGGCCCCAAAGAGCTGCCCGCCCGGCAGAGTGGCGAACAGCCCCGGCAGGACGGCAAAGATCAGCCCCGGGCCGCTCGCCGCCGGATCGAACCCGGCGATCGAGAAACCGGCCGGAAAGATGATGAACCCGGCGAGTAGCGCGATGCCCGTGTCGAGCATCGAGATCCAGATCGCCGAGATCGCAATCCCGTCCTGCTTCCGGAGGTAGCTGCCGTAGGTGATCATGCAGCCCATGCCAAGGCTGAGCGAAAAGAACGCCTGGCCGAGCGCCGCGTTGACGATGCGGATGTTCGCCACTTCCGAGAAGTCGGGCTGCAGGTAGTAGGCGATCCCTTCGGCAGCGCCCGGCAGCGTGACGGCGTGGAGCGCGAGCAGCACGAGCAGGACAAGCAACACCGGCATCAGCGTCTTCGTGACGCGCTCGATACCGGAGCGGACGCCGCCGAGCAGGACGCCGGCGGTGGTCCCGATGACCACTACGGCAAGGGTGATCGCCACCGGGCCGTTGGCGGTGAAGTCGCCGAAGAAGCTTCCCACTTCCTCCGCGGCGGCAGGGAGTGCGCCGGTCGCGGCGAACCACATGTAGGCAACCGCCCAGCCCGCGATCACGGAGTAGAAGGAGAGAATGCCGGCGCCGGCCAGGACGCCGAGCCCCCCGACCAGCCACCAGGCGCGTCCCGGCGCGAGGGCGGCGAACGATCCGACCGGGCTCTGCTCGGTCCGCCGGCCCATCGCGATCTCGGCCACCTGGATCGGAATGCAGATCAGAAGGACGCAGGCGAGATAGATGAGGACGAAGACCGCGCCGCCCCCCTGGCCCACCTGGGTGGGGAAGCCCCAGATGTTGCCGAGGCCGACCGCGGAGCCCGCCGCCGCCAGGATGAACCCGGTGCGGGAGCCCCAGATGCCGCGACCGCCCGGCGCAGTCATGGGGTCGCGCGCCGCCCCGGTTGACGCACGTAACTCGGAGGGAAGGGCGGGACAGCCCATGCGCCCATGTCGCAGGCATTCTACCGAAACTCGGGTAGACTCCCAAGCGAATCCAGCGCTGACGAGACCGTCCGCATGCCCTCCGACCGATCCCCGTCCGCTGTGACATCCTCCTCGCCCGCCACGGGTGGGACGGCGCGCCGGCTGGACGGCGCCGCCGTCGCCGAGGCGATCCGCGAGTCGCTGCGGCCGCGGATCGACGCGGTGCGCAGGGCGGCGGGCCGGCCGCCGGCGCTTGGCCTCCTGCTCGCCGGTGACGATCCCGGTTCCGCCATCTACGTCCGGAACAAGGTCGCGGCGAGCGAGACGCTCGGTATGGCGACCGACCTTCGGACGCTGCCCACCTCCGCGTCGTTCGATGAGGCGCTCGCGATCGTCGAAGGGTTCAACCATGACGACGCGATTGACGGCATCCTGGTGCAGTCGCCGCTCCCGCCCGGCATGGGGGGCGCCGCCGAGCAACGGATCTTCGATGCGATCGATCCGGCAAAGGATGCCGACGGTTTCCACCCGGTAAACGTGGGGCGCCTGGTGCAGCGCCGCCCCGCCCTTGCGCCCTGCACACCGTCGGGCATCATCGAGCTCCTCGACCGTCACGACATCGAGGTCGCCGGCCGGCGCGCCGTCGTGATCGGTCGGAGCGACATCGTCGGCAAGCCAATGGCGATGCTGCTGCTGCATCGGCACGCGACGGTGACGATTTGTCATTCGCGCACCCGGGATCTGCCGCGCGTAGCCTCGGAGGCGGACATCCTGATCGCGGCGATCGGCCGTCCGGCCTTTGTTACGGCGGATTTCGTGAAGCCTGGCGCTGTAGTAATCGACGTTGGCACGAACGCGCTGACCGAACGTGATCAAGTGGTCGCGATCTTCGGCGAGGGCAGCAGGAAACTGGAGGCGTTCGACCGCCGCGGCCAGGTGCTCTCGGGCGACGTCCACCCCGACGTGGCGAATGTCGCTGGCGCGCTTACCCCGGTACCCGGTGGCGTTGGCCCGTTGACTATCGCGATGCTCCTCGCCAACACGGTCCGCGCCGCCGAGGCGCGCAGCCGCCTGTAGCCGGCGTAACTCCGGGCTCAGGCAAGTGCGCGGCAGAGGTCATCTACCTGCCGTGCGGTCTCGTGGAACGATCCGTCAGTGGTGATGATCAGGTCCGCCCGAGCCACCTTGTCGGCGATCGGCAACTGCGCCGCCAACCGTTGGCGCGCCTCTGCCTCCGACAACCCGTCGCGCGCCACAACACGCGCGATCTGCTTCTCCGGTGCGCAGGCCACTACGATCACGCGGTCGAACTCGCCGTCACGTCCGGTCTCGAACAGTAGCGGGATGTCGGCGACCGCGAACGGCGGCGTGGCGTGCGCCCTGACGCGAGCACTGAACCAGTCGTCTATCGCGCGGCGCACCGGCGGGTGAACGATCGCCTCCAGGTCCGCGCGCGCGGCCGCATCCCGGAAGACGATGGCGCCGAGGCGTACCCGGTCGATCGCGCCGCCGGCCTGAAGGACACCATCGCCGAAGCGCCGGCGGATCGCGGCGTGCGCTGGCCGACCCGGTTCGACGACCGCGCGGGCAAGCTGGTCGGCGTCGATCGTCGGGACGCCCCGCGCCTCCAGCAGGCGCACCGCGTAGGACTTGCCGGTGGCGAGCCCGCCGGTCAGTGCCACCCGCAACATTACGGTCGTTCGCCCCGGCCGCGCATTGCCCGTGCGGGAGGGAATGTCGGCCCGCCGATCGGCGGGACGCTCAGGCAGGCGCCTCCTCGGGCTCCTCCGCGTCCTCGGTTTCCTCCGCCGGCGCGATCCGCTCCTCGACGAACGTGTTCCACTCGTGGCATTGCGGGCACTGCCAGAGCAGTTCCGTGCACCGGTAGTGACAGCGCATGCAGATGTGGGGATCGAGATAGAAGACCGATTCGTGGGTGAGTGACAGATAGCGGCGCACGAGCGCGTGATCGAAGTCCAGCGTCATCAGCGACCGCCAGATCGCCAGGTGCACGGCGAGCGCGTGCGGGTTGTGAACGAGCGAGTCGAAGAAGAACTCCAGCGCGTCCCGTGCGTCGCCGTGGGTGGCCAGGTGCTGGCCAAGAGTCAGCCGGGCGCGCCAGTCCTGCGGATTGGCGTCGATCAGCCGCCGGCAGAACTCCACGAACCGGCCATTGCCGCCGGCGCCGGCAAAGGCCTTCTCCAACCGGTCAAACGCCAGGTACGAGCGTTCCGGCGCCGTCCGGCTGATCTGTTCCCAGCGCGCGATCGCCTCTGTGGTGCGCTCCTGCTGCATATGCACGTCGCCCAGGTTGAGCGAGGCAGGTACTGTCCGCGGGTCGAGTTCGAGTGCCGTCTCGAAGTGCCGGGTCGCCTGTTCGGGCGACCCTTGCCGCATCGCCTGAAGGCCCAGCTCGTTCTCCAGAAAGGCGAGAATCGCCTGATCGCGCGGCTTCTCCACGTCGGGCGCAATGTTGGTGATTCGCTGGCGAATGGCGCGTGCCTCCTCCCATTGCTGCTGCTCCTCGTGGATCTTTTCCAGGTTCAGCAGCGCGTACTGATTGCCCGGGTCGAGCCGCGTCACTTCCGAGAACGTCTCGAATGCGCGGTCGATGAAGCCGCCCCGCTTGTAATCGAGTCCGAGGCAGAGCAGGACATAGGCCTGTTCCATTGTGGTCAGCTTGGGCCGCTGCAACAGCCGCTGGTGCAACTGGATCGCCTTGCTCACCTGTCCCCGTTCGCGGTACAGGTTGCCGAGGATCAGGTTGATCTCGAGCGCCGTCGAATCCAACCCCATCGCGCGCGTCAATTCCTCGATAGCCAGGTCGATCTGGTTCGAAACCAGAAAGTTCAATCCGAGGATGTAGTGGGGCGACTCACGGATCTTCCGGCGGTCGATCCACCGTCCGTCCTGCAACTTGTAGCGTTCCCACGCCTTGCCGGTGGCGAGGCCGATGAGCAGCGCCGCAATCGGGGCAAGCAGCAGCAGGGTATCGGTCATCGGTATCTTCTTTGCCGTCCCTCAGAACAGTTCCGTCCGCCAGAGGTCGTGCAGGTGGATGAGGCCGGCAATCCGCCGCCCGGCGTCGACCACCGGCAGCGACGTGATTCGTTGCCGTTCCATCAGGCGCAGCGCCTCGGCGGCGAGCGTTCCCGGATCGATGGTAAGCGGATCGGGCGACATCAGGTCGCGCGCACGTTGCTCGCCGAGAGGCGGCGCCGATTGACCGCGCGTCGGCAAATGGCGGCGCAGGTCGCCGTCCGTGATGACCCCGGCTAGCCGGCCGTCGGCGCCCGCGACGCAGGTCATGCCGAAGCCTCCCGAGGTGATGGTCTCGACAACGTCGTCGAACGATGCATCGGGCGACACCACCGGCACCTCGCCGCCCGAGTGCATCAGGTGATCGACCCGCAGCAGACGCTTGCCGAGTTGGCCCCCGGGGTGGAGATGCGCGAAGTCTTCCTCGCGGAACCCCTTTCGGACAAGCAACGCCATTGCCAGCGCGTCGCCCAGCGCAAGGGCGGCGGTGGTGCTCGCGGTAGGCGCCAGATTCAGGGGACACGCCTCGGCCGAGACGCTGCAGTCAAGGGCGACGTCGGCCGCTTCTCCCAGCACACTCCCGACCGAGCCGGTCACCGCCAGGAGCCGGGCATCGAGGCGACGGATCGTTTCGATTAAACGGACCAGTTCCGGCGTTTCGCCGCTCTGCGACAGGGCGACGACGACATCGGTAGGAAGAATCGCCCCCAGGTCGCCGTGGATCGCTTCGGCGGGATGGATGAAGTACGCCGCAGTGCCCGTGCTGGAGAGCGTCGCCGCGAGCTTGCGCGCGATGATTCCCGACTTGCCCATGCCCGTGACGATCACTCGGCCCGAACCCGAGGCCAGCAGTTCGACTGCCGCATCGAACCGTTCATCCAGCCGATCGGCGATCGCCGCTACCGCGTCCGCCTCGATTCTGATCACACGTCGGGCCAGCTCGACGGCGGTAGTGGTTGCTGACAGGTCGCGGATGTTCATCGGAGGTCCCCCGCACCGGCCGCGGCAAGTGGCCGGCGCGATGCCCCGGCAATCGCCACGACCCGTCGCAGCAGCGGTTCGAGCCGGTCAAGGGGCAGCGCATTCGCGCCGTCGCTTCGAGCGCGGGCCGGGTCGTCGTGCACTTCGAGGAACAGTCCGTCGATGCCTGCCGCGACCCCCGCCGTCGCAAGCGGCTCGATGAACTCCGGCCGGCCGTCGCTTGCGCCGTCGCCACCCCCGGGCGACTGCACGCTGTGCGTCACGTCGAAGACGACCGGGTAGCCGAGCGAGCGGAGCTGCGGAAACGACCGGAAGTCGACCACCAGGTCGCGGTAGCCGAACAGCGTGCCGCGCTCGGTAAGGATCACCTGATCGTGTCCGGTGGCAGTCGCCTTCGCCACGGCATGCCGCATGTCGAGCGGCGCCATGAACTGGCCCTTCTTCAGGTTGACTGTCCGTCCGGTGGCGGCGGCGGCGGCGATGAGGTCCGTCTGCCTCGCAAGCAACGCCGGAATCTGCACGATGTCGGCCACCTCCGCGACGGGCGCCGCCTGCGCCGGTTCATGGATGTCGGTGAGCATCGGCACGCCGAGGTCTGCCTTGATGGCGGCGAGGATCCGCAGGCCCTCGGCCAGACCGGGGCCGCGGAATGACTTGATCGATGTCCGGTTCGCCTTGTCGTATGACGCCTTGAAGACGAACGGAACACCGCACCGCCCGGTGATGTCGCGCAGCGCCCGGGCCATCGCCGCGGCATGCTCCGCACTCTCGATGACGCACGGACCCGCGATGAGCGGCAGGGACGCGCCGTCGCCGAACGCTACGCCACCGGCAGCGACCGTTCGCACGCTGCTCATTCTATCGAGCGGAGCGCTGCGAGGATCAGACAATCGACGATGCCGCGCGGCCGGTCCTGGCCGCCACCTTGTGCTCGTGCGCCGCCCGGACGAATTGTCCGAAGAGAGGGTGGGGCGCGTGCGGCTTCGACTGGAATTCCGGGTGGTACTGCACCGCGACGAACCAGGGGTGGCGGGGCAGTTCGATGGCTTCGATGAACTTCCCGTCGGGGGAACGTCCGGCGAAGATCAGTCCCGCGGCGGCGAGCCGTTCTTCGTAGGCGCGGTTGAATTCGTAGCGGTGGCGGTGACGCTCGTGGATTGTCGTTCGGCCGTACGCCGCGTGCGCCTTCGTGCCGGCCCGCAACTCGCATGGGTAGCTCCCGAGGCGCATCGTTCCGCCCAGGTCGTCGACGCCCAACAGGTCGCGGAGCTTGTAGATGATGTTGTGCGGGGTCTTTTCGTGGCACTCGGTTGAATCGGCATCCTCGAGGCCGCAGACGTGGCGCGCGAACTCGACGGCCGCCCACTGAAATCCGTAGCAGATGCCGAGGTATGGAATCTCTCGCTCGCGCGCCACCTGGGCCGCGCGCATCATGCCGCGGGTTCCCCGGTCGCCGAAGCCACCTGGTACGAGGATCCCGTCCGCCTCGGCCAGCCCCAGATCGTCGTTGGCCGGCTGCAGCGCCTCGGCGTCGATCCACTCGATCCGGAGGTTGAGCCGGTGCAGGAAACTTGCGTGCGACAACGCCTCGTTCAGGCTCTTGTAAGAGTCCTCGTAGCCGACGTACTTCCCGACGATGTGGATGGTGATCTTGTCGGAGGGGTTCCGGATCCGCTCGACCAGTTGTTCCCACACGTCCATGTTCCGCGTCGTGTCGGACAGGCCGAGTTGGTTCAGCACAATGCGGTCGAGTCCTTCATCCGCGAGGACCAGGGGGACTTCGTAGATGCTCTCGACGTCTTTCGCCGTAATCACCGCTTCCTCGGCGACGTCGCAGAACAGGGCTATCTTCCGCCGGATCTCCTGTGGCAGGAGCCGGTCGGTCCGGCAGAGCAGGATATCGGGGTGGATGCCCATCGAACGAAGGTCCCGAACGCTGTGCTGCGTCGGTTTCGTCTTCAGCTCGCCCGCCGCACCGATGAACGGCACCAAGGTGAGATGAACGTAGAGCGTGTTCTCCCGTCCCAGATCCTGCCGGAGCTGGCGGATCGCCTCGATGAACGGTTGGCTCTCGATGTCGCCCACCGTGCCGCCCACTTCGATCAGGACTACGTCGGCGTCACCCCTCCGCGCGACGATCTGCATTGCGTCCTTGATCTCGTTCGTCACGTGGGGAATCACCTGCACGGTGCCGCCGAGGTAGTCGCCCCGCCGTTCCTTCTCGATCACCGACAGGTAGATCTTTCCCGTGGTCCAGTTGTGGTCCCGCGTTGAGAGGCTGTTCGTGAAGCGTTCGTAGTGACCCAGGTCGAGGTCGGTCTCCGCGCCGTCGGCCGTGACGAATACCTCGCCGTGCTGGTACGGGCTCATCGTCCCGGGATCGACGTTGACGTAGGGATCGAACTTCTGCAGCGTGACGCGATAGCCGTGTCCCTCCAGCAGGGCGCCCATCGATGCGGCGGCGAGACCCTTGCCGAGCGACGAGACGACCCCGCCGGTAATGAAAATGAACTTGACGGGACGACCGTCTTTGGTCAGGAGCGGATCGCGCGTCGCCGGCATGGTCAGCGTCTCGGTTCTGGCGGCGTACTGGACGATATGCCGTTCGCCGGGCCCTTGCCTCCCGCGGCCACCAGACGGCGGACCTGTTCCAGGTCGTCCGGCGTGTCGACACCGATTGGAACGGAGTCGGTCTCCACGAGGCCGATCCGGATGCCGGTTTCCAGCGCGCGCAACTGTTCGAGCCGTTCCGCCCGCTCGAGCCGTGTCGGCGGCGTGTCGGCCAGCGCGAGCAGCGCGGCGTGGCGGTAGGCATAGAGTCCGATGTGCTTCCAGCCGAGCGGCGCATCGCCTCGCGCGGAGCCGGCATCTGCCCGGTGCGGGATCGGCGCGCGCGAGAAGTAGAGGGCGTTGCCCCGTGCGTCCATCACTACCTTTACCACGTGCGGGTTCGCATGCTCCGGCGCTTCGCTGATCGGGCAGCAGGCGGTGGCGATCCCCAACTCGGGGTCGCCGGCCAATCGGATGACGATCCGGTCTATTAGCGCCGGGTCGATCAGCGGTTCGTCGCCCTGCACGTTGACGACGAACGGCGCGTCCAGTTCACGGGCCACCTCCGCCAACCGGTCGCTGCCCGTCGGATGGTCGCGTCGCGTCAACCGCGCCTCGCCGCCGAAGGCACGAACCACGGCGACGATGCGGGGATCGTCGGTGGCGACGATTACGCGATCGATCATCGCGGCCGCCGACGCCCGGCGATAGACGTGTTCGACCATCGGTCGACCGCAGATGTCGGCGAGCGGCTTGCCCGGCAGACGGGTCGAATCGAAACGGGCCGGGATGACGGCGGCTACCGAGAAAAGGGGTTCTGGCCCGGTGGCATGTGCCGCCGCCGCAGCAGGATGCACGGCGAATAATAGATCCATGTGTCAACAGGGACAAGGGCAGCGCCAGGTCCGGCGCGGGGTGGTCACCGCTGCGGCTTCCCATCGCACGCGGCGCTCATCGCATGGCGCGCTTCCCACCGGTGCCGCTCGCGCGTCCGGCCACCCTGGATGAAGGCTCGGCCCCGCCAGGCGCCGCACTGCCGCGTGACGGGGGCGAGGCCCGCAAGATGCCGGTCGATCCGCGCCAGCCGGTGCGCGAGTACGCTAGGCTGTTCGTTGGAGACAGATTAATGACGGCGTCATGGCGTGTCGGCCTGCTCGTCGCCGGAACCGCGTTCGTTGCCGCGTGGCTCGCCGCCGCAACGACGGCGCGCCGCGGCGACGTGCCCGTTGCGGGAAGCCCGGCGCCGGCTCCGCCCCCGGCGTCGGTTGTCGCCGCGGTCGCCGCACTCGACGACGTGCCCGATCTGGCCGCATCGATGGAGCGGTTGACGGAACGCCTCGAGCACGCGGGCGGGCCCCGCATCGGCGCCCGGAATCCTTTCGCTTTCGGTCGCGATGCCTCCGGCGCTGCGCCGGCTCCCGATCCGGCGGCATCGGGTTCCGAACGGGCGGTCGACGCGGATGACGCTTTCCGCGCCACCCCGATCGACCGGTTCGGCCTGGTGCTATCCGGCATTGCCGCCACGAACACCGCGGAGGGCGAAACAGACCGCACCGCCATACTGACTGCACGCACTGGCGATGCCCTTCTCGTCCGCGTTGGCGACATCCTGCCCGGCGACTGGCGTGTCGTTTCGGTGACCGACACCGGTGTCACACTGGCTGACCCGGCTGGCGCGACCCGCCGGCTCGATCTGCCGTAGGTTGCTAGAGACGAACGAGATCGGCCGACCGGACGGCTGCCACGTCGCGAATCTCCCCGAGTACTGCAGCGCTCACTTCCGGCTCGCCCGCGTCCGCGCTGGCGCCACCCGTGCCGGCGCGCACGACGCCGATCGCACCCGCCTCGTTCCTTCCGAGGGCGAAGGTCGAAATGTTGATGCCGTGCCGTCCCAGGATCGTCCCAACTTCACCGATGACGCCCGGTTGATCGCTGTTCCTGATCACGATCATGGTTCCCTCGTCGAGGGGCACCTCCACCTCGACGCCGTCGAGTCGCACGAGTCGCGGCTGGTCCGGCTCGAAGACCGCTCCCTCCGCCCAGTACTCCCTCCCGTCGGCGTGCAGCTTCAGCGACACCAGGCTGGTAAAGTTCCGCGGCCGGGAGCTGCGCGACTCGACCACCTCGAGGCCGCGCTGCTCGGCGACCGTGCGTGCGTTCACCAGCGTCACGACGTTTGAGAGCACTTCACGGAAGAGGCCGATCAGCGCCGATCCGACCAGCATCTCGTGCGTTTCGTCCGCCAGCGCGCCGTAGTATCGCAGGCCGACGCCGCTCACACGCCCCCCGCAGAGCTGCACCAGCAGGCGGCCCATCCGTTCGGTCAGCACCAGATAGGGCTGCAGCCGCTGAAACGCCTCTGCGTTGACCGACGGATAGTTGACCGCGTTCCGCACGACACCCGCGCGCAGATACTCCCGGACGCCGGTTGCCGCCTCGACGCCGACCAGCTCCTGCGCTTCTGCCGTCGCCGCGCCGATGTGCGGCGTGGCCACGACATCCGGCCGCCCGGTCAGGGTCGTGTCCGGCGGCGGTTCTTCGCGGAAGACGTCGAGCGCCGCGCCGCCGATGCGTCCCTCGTCGATCGCCTCGGCCAGCGCCGCTTCGTCCACCAGGTCCCCGCGTGCCGTGTTGATGATCCGTGCTCCCGGCTTGCACCGCGCCAGCAGTTCCCGGTTCACCATGCCGCGCGTCGCTTCCGTGGACGGCAGATGGAACGTGATGAAGTCCGATTGCCCCACCAGCGTCTCGACTGGTGCAAGCTCGACTCCGAGATCGGCTGCTACCTGTGTGGAGATGAACGGATCGTGCCCGACAACCGTCATCTCGAAGGCGCGTGCGCGCCGAACGACCTCGCGCCCGATCCGGCCGAGGCCGACGACCCCCAGTGTCTTGCCGCGCAGCTCGGCGCCCTGCAGCGATCGCTTGGACCACCGGCCCGCCTTCATGTCCGCGTCGGCGCGGCTGATGGAGCGGGCGGAGGCGAGCATCAGCGCCCAGGTATGTTCCGCCACACTGATGCTGTTGGCGCCGGGGGCGTTCAGCACCAGGATCCCGCGGGCGCTGGCCGCCTCCAGGTCGACGTTATCCACACCGGTGCCGGCGCGGGCGATGACGCGAAGTCTCGGTGCGGCTGCGATAAGCTCCGCGGTCACCCTTGTCCCGCCGCGCACGATCAGGGCGTCGGCGTCGGAGAGGTCGGCCGCCAGCTTCGACGCCGATCGTCCCTCGCGCGTGTCAATGGTCCAGCCCTCCGCGTCGAGCATCGCCGTGGCTGTCGCGGGGAGGGGTTCGGGGATGACAATTCTCATGGGTACAACCGTTCCCGATCCTGAAGCGATCCGTTGCTAGCGGGACCGCCGCAGGCGGGACATATGGACGAACGACTGCTTGAAACCCGTGGCCGAGAGACCTGTAGAGTATAATCCCGTGTTTTGTTCTGCGGCGCGGGCCGGCACAGGAGGCCTGCACGCGCTGTGGGACCACCGGAGGAACGGCGCATCACGATGGTGCAAGTCGCTCGAACGGGCCGGTCGACGCGGCTCGCGGGCATCTGATGGGTCAGTCTTCCACAAGGTTTTCCACAGTTTCTGTTGAAGATTCTGTGCGACGCGGGAGCGGCATGCGCATATGGCAACGTTCAGGCACCTGACCCACCCCGACGAGGGGACTGGCATCACGCTTCGGAACGGCGCGCTTGTCGTTCCGGACGATCCCATCATTCCGTTCATCGAAGGAGACGGTATCGGCCGGGACATCTGGCGCGCATCGGTGCGCGTCTTCGACGCCGCCGTCGCCAAGGCGTACGGCGGGAAGAAGCGGGTCGTCTGGTTGGAGGTGCTCGCGGGCGAGAAGGCCCACGAGCAGACCGGCGAATGGCTACCGTCGGACACGATCGAGGCGGCGAGAACCTACAAGGTGGCGATCAAGGGTCCGCTGACCACCCCGGTTGGCGGCGGGATCCGGAGCCTCAACGTCTCCATCCGTCAGATCCTCGACCTCTACGCCTGCGTTCGTCCGGTCCGCTACTTCACCGGTACGCCGTCGCCGGTCCGCAATCCCCAGCAGATGGATGTCGTGATCTTCCGGGAGAACACCGAGGACGTCTACGCCGGCATCGAATGGGAAGAGGGCTCGCAGGCGGCCCACGACATCATCCAGTACCTGGGCACGAAGTTCGGCAAGAAGATCCGGCCCGACTCCGGCATCGGCATCAAGCCGATTTCGATCACCGGCAGCAAGCGGCTGACCCGGATGGCGATCCGGCACGCGATCGAGAACAACCGGAAGAGCGTGACGCTGGTCCATAAGGGGAACATCATGAAGTTCACCGAGGGGGCGTTCCGCGACTGGGGCTATCAGTTGGCGAGAGAGGAGTTCGGCGACCGGACCATCGGGGAGTGGGACGATGGGGACGCGGAGGGCAAGATCGTCATCAAGGACCGCATCGCCGACAGCATGCTGCAGCAGGTTCTCACCCGCACGTCGGAGTACGACGTCATCGCCACCACCAACCTCAACGGCGACTACCTTTCGGATGCCTGCGCTGCCCAAGTGGGCGGTCTCGGCCTGGCTCCGGGAGGGAACATCGGCGACGAGGTCGGTTTTTTCGAGGCGACGCACGGCACGGCGCCGAAGTACGCCGACCGGGATGTCATCAACCCCAGCTCGCTCATCCTGTCCGGCGCGATGATGTTCCGCTACCTGAAGTGGAACGAGGTGGCCGACCTGATAGAGGCGGGAATCGAGAGCTGCATCAAGGCGAAGACGGTCACGTATGATCTGGAGCGTCTGATGGAGGGTGCGACCAAGCTGAAGACGTCGGAATTCGCCGACGCCGTCATCGCGAGCATGTAGTGGCCACGGATCGGCCGCGGTCCAACCGAACGGAGCAGAAGCAGAGATGAATCGGAAGGTATCGGTCATCGGGTCGGGGAACGTGGGGGCAACCGCCGCCCGTAGCATCGCGGACAAGGAACTGGCCGACGTGGTCATCCTCGACATCCTTGAGGGAGTACCCCAGGGGAAGGGGCTCGACATGCTCGAGGCGTGCCCCGTCGAAGGGTCGGACGCGCGCGTGCTCGGCACCAACGACTACGCCGACACCGCCGGTTCCGACATCGTGGTCATCACCGCCGGTCTTGCGCGCAAGCCGGGCATGAGCCGCGACGACCTGCTGCAGAAGAACACGGCAATCATCCGCGGCGTCACCCGGGAGGTGATAAAGCACTCGCCCGGCTGCATCGTCATTCCGGTAACCAACCCGCTCGACGCGATGGCCCAGGTCGTTTACCGCGTGAGCGGGTTGCCGCGCGAACGGGTCATCGGCATGGCCGGCGTGCTCGACTCGGCGCGGATGCGCGCGTTCATCGCCGAGGCGCTCGACGTGTCGGTGGAGAATACTCACGCCTTTGTCCTCGGCGGCCACGGCGACACGATGGTGCCGTTGCCGCGCTACTCTACGGTCGCGGGGATTCCGATTACCGAGCTGCTCGACGCGGCGACGGTTGAGGCGATCGTGCATCGGACCGCGCACGGCGGCGCCGAGATCGTGAAGCTGCTGGGCACGGGGTCCGCCTACTACGCTCCCGGCTCCGCCGTCGTGGAGATGGTCGAGTCGATCCTGAAGGACAAGAAGAAGATCCTTCCCTGCTCGGTCTTCCTCCAGGGCGAGTACGGCATCAACGACTTGTTCGTCGGCGTTCCCTGCAAGCTGGGGGCGAACGGTCTGGAAGCCATCATCCAGGTCGAGCTGACCGCCGAGGAGTCTGCGGCGCTTCAGAAGTCTGCAGCCGCCGTGCAGGAGCTGGTGCAGATCATCAACATGTAGCGCCGCCGCGCGGGACGCCGGCATTGCGTTCCGCGCGGCGTTCAGCAGGCCGCCCGTGAAGATCCACGAATACCAGGCAAAACAGTTGATCTCTGCCGCCGGGCTGCCGGTGCCGCGCGGCGACGTGGCGCGTACCCCGGAAGAGGCGCGGGACATTGCCGCCCGCCTGGGCGGCCGCGTCGTCGTCAAGGCCCAGATTCATGCCGGGGGCCGCGGCAAGGGGGGGGGCGTAAAGCTCGTAGAGGATGCAGCGGAGGCGGAGCGGGTGGCGAAGGCAATGCTTGGGATGACGCTCGTCACCGTGCAGACCGGTCCTGGGGGTCGGACCGTGGGACGATTGCTGATCGAAGAGGCGCTCGATATCGCGCAGGAGCTGTACGCAGGGCTTGTAATCGATCGTGCGCTTGCCCGCCCGGTGCTCATGGCAAGCGCGGCGGGCGGCATGGATATAGAGCAGGTAGCGGCCGACACGCCAGAACTGATCCACCGCGAGTCGATCGATTCGGCAACCGGCCTGCTGCCCTTTCAGGCCCGGCGCGTGGCGTTTGCCATCGGACTGACCGGACGTGTCGCCAATAGAGTCGCGGGTGCGATGCTCGCGGCCGACCGTGCGTTTCGCCAGGTGGACGCTTCGCTGCTGGAGGTGAACCCACTGATGGTCACCCGCGCCGGCGATGTCCTGGCGCTCGACGCCAAGATCAACCTGGACGACAGCGCGCTCGCACGCCATCCCGAACTTCGCGAACTGCGCGACCTCGCCGAAGAGGATCCGCTCGAAGTTGAAGCGTCAAGACACGCGCTCAACTACATCCGCCTCGACGGCACGATCGGCTGCATGGTGAACGGCGCCGGCCTGGCGATGGCGACGATGGACATCATCAAGCTGGCGGGAGGCGAGCCGGCCAATTTCCTCGACGTCGGCGGCGGCGCCAACGCGGATCAGATCCGGAACGCGTTCCGGCTGCTGCTGGCCGATCGGAACGTCCGTGCCGTGCTTATCAACATCTTCGGCGGCATACTCCGGTGCGACGTTCTGGCCGAAGGGGTGATTGCCGCCGTGCGCGAGCTCGATGTCCAACTCCCGGTGGTGATCCGGATGGAGGGCACCAATGTCGAGGAGGGGAACCGCATGCTGCGGGAGAGCGGCCTGAATTTCACGACTGCGGGGTCGATGGGAGAGGCGGCGGAGCGCGTGGTGGGGCTAGCTGTCGGCGGCGTCGCGAACTGACGCGCTGCGGGAACCGGGCGAACCATGGCAATCCTGATCGACGAGGCGACGCGACTCCTCGTACAGGGGCTGACCGGCCGCGAAGGGACATTCCATGCGCGGCAGGCGGCCGCCTACGGCACGACCGTCGTTGGCGGGGTGACGCCGGGGAAGGGTGGCGCGTCGCACCAGGGGTGGCCAGTGTTCGACACGGTCGCCGCAGCGGTGGACGCGACCGGTGCGAACGCGTCGGTCATCTTCGTGCCTCCGTCGGCGGCGGCCGATGCGGTGATGGAAGCGGCCGACGCGGGTATTGGAGTTGTCGTCTGCATTACGGAAGGGATCCCGACGCTCGACATGGTCCGCGTGATGGCGTACCTTGCCGACCGTCCCACGCGTCTGGTAGGGCCCAACTGTCCCGGCATCCTGTCGGTAGGGAAGGCGAAAGCGGGGATCATCCCCGGACAAATTGGAACGCCTGGCTCCATCGGAATCGTCTCTCGCAGCGGCACCCTCACCTACGAGGCGATGCACCAGTTGACACGCCTTGGCCTCGGCCAGTCCACCTGTCTCGGCATCGGAGGCGATCCGGTGATCGGCACCGATTTCATAGCGGCGCTCGATCTCTTCCGGCAGGATCCCGAAACCGAGGCGGTGGTCCTGATCGGCGAGATCGGCGGCACGGCTGAAGAGGACGCGGCAGCCTGGATCGCCGCGCACTTCGCCAAGCCGGTAGTAGGTTTCATCGCTGGCCAAACGGCTCCCCCGGGTCGGCGTATGGGTCATGCTGGCGCCATCATTGCCGGCGGCGCCGGCACAGCCGCCGAGAAGATGTCCGCTCTGGAAGCCGCAGGCGTCAGCGTCGCCGAGAGCCCGGCACGCATCGGCGAAACGGTCGCCCGCCGCCTCGGCCGGACCGTGTAGTGCGCGCCGCCGCCGCAAAAGGCAGTACGTACTCCTGTAATGTATAGTTAAAGGCTCCATACCCCACCCCGCGCGAGAATGAGACCATGGCACTTCCCGACGTCGCAGTAGACGACCTTCCCGCAGCCAGCGGCAAGGGCCGCATCGTCAACGACTTCAGCATCCAGGTAGCCACCGTCAATGGTTCGGGCAGTCAGACTGCCAACCTGGTGCTCCTCCGCTCCATCTTCAAGATGGGCGTTCCGGTCTCCGGCAAGAACCTCTTCCCGTCCAACATTGCCGGGTTGCCTACCTGGTTCACGATCCGCGCGAACAAGGATGGCTACATCGCCCGCAAGAATAGGGTGGACATCCTGGTTGCGATGAACCGGGAAACCGCCAAGGAGGACGTGCTCTCGCTGTCGAGGGGCGCCGCCGTCGTCTATGACGAACCGTTGGCCCTCGACACGCTGCGCGACGATCTCATCTTCTACCCGGTTCCGTTCGACAAGCTGGTCTCGGGCATATCCACCACGCCGAAGCTCCGGCGGTTCGTTCGCAACATGATCTACGACGGGGTGTTGGCGAAACTGCTCGACATCGACCTCGGGAGCATGGAAGCGGCGCTGCAGAAGCAGTTGGGAGGGAAGCCGAAGGCGGTCGCGCTCAATAGGCAGGCCCTCGAGAGCGGTTTCGAGTACGCCGCGCAGCACTTCGAGAAGCGCGACCCGTACGTCGTCGCACCCTTGAACCGGACCGAGGGGCTGATGCTCGTGGAGGGAAACGCCGCCGCTGCGATCGGCGCGATGATGGCGGGGGTCACCGTGGTGACCTGGTACCCCATCACGCCGTCGTCGTCCCTCTGCGAGACGTTGATTGACTATCTCCGGAAGTACCGGATCGACGAGAAGACCGGCAAGGCGACGTTCGCCGTCGTGCAGGCGGAGGACGAGATAGCGGCGCTGGGAATGGCGATCGGCGCGGGATGGGCGGGTGCACGGTCGATGACGTCGACCAGCGGGCCGGGCATCTCGCTCATGAGCGAATTCGCCGGCCTCGGTTACTACGGCGAGGTGCCGACGGTCATCTTCAACATCCAGCGGGTGGGGCCATCTACCGGACTGCCGACGCGCACCGCGCAGGGCGACATCCTCACGACCGCGTTTCTCTCGCACGGTGACACGCGTCACCTGATGCTCTTCCCGTCCTCGGTGAAGGAATGCTACGAGATGGCAATTGAGGCGTTCGACCTTGCCGAGCGGTTCCAGACGCCGGTCTTCGTCATGAGCGATCTCGACCTCGGGATGAACACCTGGATGTCCGAGCCGTTCGATTACCCGGAGCGCCCGCTTGACCGGGGCAAGGTGCTCGATAAGGAGATGCTGGCGCGGATAGGCGTGTTCGGCCGGTATCGGGACGTCGACGGTGACGCCATCCCCTACCGGACGCTGCCGGGAGACGACCTCCCCGCCTACTTCTGCCGCGGCTCCGGTCACAACGATCTCGCGCAGTACAGCGAGCGGCCTGATGACTACCAGAACAACGTCGATCGGCTGGCGAGGAAGTTCGAGAACGCACGCGACTGGATGCCGACGCCGGAGCACGACGAGCGGAAGGAGGCGTCAGTCGGCATCGTCGCCTACGGCACGACCCACTGGGCGGTAACCGAGAGCCGCGATCAATTGCTTGCCGAGGAAGGTCTGGAGACATCGTACTACCGAATTCGCGGCTACCCGTTCCGGACGTCGCCACTCGCGAGGTTCATAGAGCGCCACGAGCGCGTGTACGTCGTGGAGCAGAACCGCGACGCCCAGATGCTCAGCCTGATGAAGCTCGAACTGGCGCCGGAACTGACCCTGCGTCTCCGGAGCGTGCGGCACTATTCGGGCCTCCCGATCGATGCAAGATCCATCACCGACAGTGTCTTGTTGCAGGAGGGACTGCGGATCGAACGGGCGACCCCGCGTCAGCGGCTGCCACACAGGGCGGGCGTCGGGGGCGAGTAGGCGGCGGAGCACACCGTCGGACGGAAGCGTCGTCGGATCAGACAGAACGCGTAGACGGAGGCATAGAGACAATCGTGGCAACGGCACCAACCGAGCAGTCCAGACCATCACGCGCACCCAGGCCGCAGGTGAACCGGATCGGCCTCGACGCGAAGGCTTACCGCGGCTTGAAGACGACGTTGTGCGCCGGCTGTGGGCACAACGCCATCTCGGAGCGCATCATCGACGCCTGCTACGAGATGGGCGTACAGCCCGAGCGCGTGATCAAGCTTTCCGGCATCGGCTGTTCCAGCAAGAGCCCTGCCTACTTTCTCGGTCAGGCGCACGGGTTCAACACCGTGCATGGCCGGATGCCGTCCGTCGGCACCGGCGCGCTGCTCGCCAACCACAAGCTGGTGGCAATTGGTGTCAGCGGCGACGGCGACACGGGGGCGATCGGCATCGGGCAGTTCGTCCATCTGATGCGGCGCAACCTGCCGATCATCTACATCATCGAGGACAACGGCTGCTACGGCCTGACGAAAGGGCAGTTCTCGCCGACGGCCGACATTGGGTCGAAGACGAAGACCGGTGTGGTGAACGACTTGCCGCCGCTCGACACCTGTGCCCTCGCCGTCGAGCTGGGGGCGTCGTTTGTCGCCCGTTCGTTCTCCGGCGACAAGAAACAGCTTTCCACCATCCTGAAGGCGGCGCTCAGCCACCGCGGCACGGCGATGCTCGACGTGCTGTCGCCCTGCGTGACGTTCAACGATCACGAGGGTTCGACCAAGAGCTACGCCTACGTGAAGGAGCATGACGATCCGCTCGAGGAGTTGGACTTCGTTCCGTATTTCGAGGAGATCGACATCGACTACGAACCGGGTGCCACGCAGGAGGTGGAGTTGCACGACGGCTCCCGGATTTACCTCCGGAAACTGGGCGAGGACTACGACCCGCTCGACAAGGTGCAGGCGTTCAGGGTGCTCGAAGAGACCCGCCGCCGCGGGGAGTTCGCGACCGGACTGATCTACGTCGAGCCGCGGAAGATCGATTTCCTCTCAGCCCTCAACATGGTGGACGAGCCGTTGGCGACCCTGCCGGAAGCGCGCGTCCGTCCGGGCCGGGCGGCGCTCGAAGAGGTGATAGAGGCCCTCCGCTAGGCGGCGTGCCGAATGGAACGTACGCTTGCCATCATCAAGCCGGACGCCGTCGCGGCTGGCCACGTCGGCGCCATCGTTGAGCGGATCGAGTCGGAAGGACTGCGGATCCGCGCCATGCGGCTGGTCCGGCTCTCGCGGGCTGACGCCGAGGGGTTTTACGCCGTCCACCGCGACAGGCCGTTCTTCCCGAGTCTGACCGCCTTTATGTCCTCCGGTCCGGCAGTGGTCCTGGCGCTCGAGGCGGACAATGCGATCCGGCGCTGGCGCGACATCATGGGCGCTACCGATCCGGCGAAGGCGCTGCAGGGGAGTCTACGCCGGCAGTTCGGCACCTCGATCGAGCACAACGCCACGCACGGATCGGACGCGCCCGAAACCGCGGCGTACGAACTGGGCTACTTCTTCCGCGGCGTCGAGTTGGGCTGACGGCGGACGGGCGCGCATGAGCATCAAGTCGGACGCCTGGATCAAGCGGATGGCGCTCCAGCACCGCATGATCGAGCCCTTTGTCGAGCAGCAGGTGCGTGAGGGCGTGGTCTCGTATGGCGTCTCGTCCTACGGCTACGACATTCGGGTGGCGGACGAGTTCAAGGTTTTTACCAACATCAATTCGACGGTGATCGACCCGAAGGCATTCGACTCGCGGTCGTTCGTCGACCTGAAGGCGGACGTCTGCATCGTACCCCCCAACTCGTTCGCCCTGGCCCGCACCGTCGAGTATTTCCGGATCCCGCGCGACGTCCTGACCGTCTGCCTGGGAAAGTCGACCTACGCCCGTTGCGGCATCATCGTCAACGTCACGCCGTTCGAGCCGGAGTGGGAGGGCACGGCCACGCTGGAGATCTCAAACACGACACCGCTGCCGGCCCGGATCTACGCCAACGAAGGGATTGCGCAGGTGCTTTTCTTTCAGAGCGATGAGACGTGCGAGCGGTCGTACGCCGACAAGAAGGGGAAGTATCAGGCCCAGCAGCACGTCACGCTGCCGCGGATCTAGCCGCCGCAACGCCTTCGACGTTTCCTGCTGCGCAGACGCGCGCCACCGGGGGCGGGTTGACCAGAAATTGCCTGCCGTAGTACCCTTCGTCGCCTGCCGGTTCGTACGTGGTGTGCGTGTCGAAGACACGTCATCGGCAACCCGGACGCACCGCTGGGCATGTCAGATCCTCTGACGTCGTCACAGATGCAGAAGCTGGTCGAGCAAGAAGGCGCTCCACGTGTGAGTCCGCTGCGCGCGGCACCCGCGCTCGCGGTCCAGTTTTTCCTGATCCCCCTCGCCGTCGTCGGCATGGTGGTGCTGGTGTACGGCGGCTTCCGCATGCTGGTCACGACGGAGCGGACCCCCCAGGAATTGCTCGTCGACGTTCAGGCGGGCGGCCGCGAACGACGGTGGCCAGCGGCGTACGAGTTGTCCCGGCTGTTGGCCGATCCGGAAACCGAGGCGCAGAACCCGCAACTGGGTGCGGCGATTGTGCAAGCCTTCGCCGATGCGGACGGGGGCGACCCGCGGCTGCGGCGTTACCTCGCCCTGGCGATCGGCCGGCTTTCCGCCCCTTCGGCGAACGCTGTGGATGAGTTGCGCGGCGCGCTGACTGACCCCGACAGCGAGACCCGAATCAGTGTCATCTGGGCGCTCGCGTCGCTCGGCGACGCGAGCATCGTGGCGGATATCGAGGCAATGTACTCCTCCGATGATGCCGGCGTTCGGAAGATGGCCGTCTACGCGCTCGGTACTCTCCCGGGGAGCGGCGACCACGCTACTCTCCGGAACGCGCTGGATGATCCGGCGGCCGACGTGCAGTGGAACGCCGCGGTGGCGCTCGCGCGGCATGGCCGCGACGAGGGAGTCACCGTAATCCGCCGGATGCTCGACCGTGAATACGTCTCCCGGATGGTGACGCGCAACGCGACAACCGAGGCAGTGATCGATCCGGTGAGCGAGGTGATTGTGAGCGGCCTGCAGGCCGCAGCTACCCTCGGCGCCAGTGAACTCCGCCCGTCGGTCGAGGCGTTGAGCGAATCGGACGCCAGCCTGCGCGTGCGCGAGGTGGCGATGAAGACCCTGGACGTGTTTAATCAGTCGACGAGGAGCCGGACCGGATGAATCCCCTGATTGCCGTCATCGTGACCGGGATCGCCATGTTTGCGGCGCACATCCTGATGATCCTTCTGTTCCGCGAGAAGCCGGCGCCGAAGCTGAAGCCTGCCGCCGCGGCCGAAGCGGCGGCGCCCGCGGTTCGGGCGCCCAGCCTGGCCGACCGCGTGGTGCCCCGCACCGCCGACGACATGTCGCCGCTGATGGGCCGCCGCGGCTGGATGGGCCTCGCCTGGGGCGCCTTCACCGCGTCGACCGCCGGTTGCCTGGCGGCGACGGGCCGGTTCATGTTCCCGAACGTCCTGAACGAGCCCCCGCAGCAGTTCACGATCGGCTTCCCCGACGAGTACGGCGAAGGGGTGGACGAACGGTGGAAGGACCGGTTCGGTGTCTGGGTGATCCGGACGCCGTTCGACGACTACCACGAGGCGTCCGGCTTCTATGCGCTGCTCGTCACATGCACGCACCTCGGGTGCACGCCGAACTGGCTCTCGGCGGAGAACAAGTTCAAGTGCCCGTGCCACGGCAGCGGGTTCCGTCGGACCGGCATCAACTTCGAGGGACCGGCGCCTCGGCCGCTCGAGCGGGCCCGGATCGTTCTGGCGGAAGATGGGCAGATCCTGATCGACAAGGCGCGAAAGTTCCAGGAAGAGCTGGGGCAGTGGACCGACCCGGAGGCATTTCTCGCTGCTTAGCCGGGCATTCCCACGGCACGAGCGAACGAATGAACCATGGCCAAGGTTAAATCGATTGAACCTCAGGAAAGCGCGCTGGTGCGCTTCTGGAACTGGCTGACCGAGACGCAGATCTGGACGTCGGTCTTCCGGCACGCGGCACCGATCAACGATCGCAACCGCGTTCTGGTGATGCTGTCGAACGTTTTCCTGCACCTGCACCCGGTCCGACTCAAGAAGCACGGCGTCCGGCTGCGCTACACCTGGTGCATGGGAGGGCTCAGCTTCTTCCTCTTTCTGGTGCTGACGTTCACTGGCCTGCTGCTGATGTTCTACTACCGGCCGACGCTCGAGTACGCCTACTCGGACATCGTCGGCCTCCGCGAGCATGTGCCACTCGGCATCATGCGTGAGATGCATCGCTGGGGTGCGCACGCCATGGTGATCACCGTCTGGCTGCACATGTTCCGGGTCTTCATGACCGGCAGCTACAAGCCGCCGCGCGAGTTCAACTGGAATGTCGGTGTCATCATGCTGGTGCTGACGCTGCTGCTGTCGTTCACCGGCTACCTGTTGCCGTGGGATCAGCTTGCGATCTGGGCGATCACGGTCGGTTCGAACATGGCGCGGGCGACGCCTTTCCTTGGCTACGAAGGACCCGGTGCGTCGCTCCTCGCCATCGGCGACGTGCAGTTGATCCACGCGGCGGACGACGCGCGGTTCGCGCTCCTCGGCGGCACATTCGTTGGCGAGGGGGCGCTGCTGCGCTTCTACGTGCTGCACTGCGTGGCGCTGCCACTGGTAATCGGTTTCCTGATGGCGATCCACTTCTGGCGTGTCAGGAAGGACGGCGGAATTTCCGGGCCGCTCTAGACGCGCGGGCACACCTGATCGAAGGACACACGGAGCAGAGACGCACGATGGACGCGATCAAGGGAATTTTCAATTACGTTGCCGATCCGCGGCTGTTCTTCATCCTGTCGGTGCTGACGCTGGTCTTCATCGTCTGGAAGCGGGAGCTGTTCGCGAGGAACGCTGTCGGCTACGGCCTGATGGGCTTCCTCACCGTCTTCTTCCTGTTCGGCCTGGCGGACGAGAACTTCGTCCTGATCATCGCGAAGCCGGACAACGTACCGATCGTCGCCCTGATTTTCCTGGTGATCTTCTTCACCTGGTACGCGATCCGTGAGGGGGTCCGGAACGATCAACGGATGGCGGCGGGCGACGATCCGATCGAGAAGCAGGAATCGGACCGGGTGTGGGTCTGGCCCGACCTGGTGTACACGGAGCTGATTGCGCTCGTGCTCTGCAGCGCGGTCCTGGTGGCCTGGTCGATTTTGCTGGAGGCGCCGATTGAGCAGCCGGCCAACCCCGCCAACACGCCCAACCCGTCGAAAGCGCCTTGGTACTTCCTGGGCCTCCAGGAGATGCTGGTCTACTTCGACCCCTGGCTCGCCGGCGTTGTCCTTCCGAGCCTGATCATTGTCGGGCTGATGGCGATTCCCTTCATCGATACCAATCCGAAGGGCAACGGCTACTACACGTTCAACGAACGAAAGGCGGAGATCACCATCTTCCTCTTCGGCTTCGTCATCCTCTGGTCGTCACTGATCGTGCTGGGTACGTTCCTGCGGGGACCGAACTGGAATTTTTTCGGGCCGTTCGAGTACTGGGACATCCACAAGCTGGAAGCGCTGAACAACGTGCAGTTGTCGGAGTACCTCTGGGTGCGCGCGCTCGGCACTTCGCTGCCCGACAACATCCTGCTGCGGGAGGGGCTTGGCATCATCCTGTCGATCGCCTACGTGACAGTAGCGCCGTACGTCCTGGCCCGGACCCTGCTCAAGGGCTACTACGAGAAGATGGGCGCGACCCGGTTTTACGTCGCCGTGTTCCTCTTCCTGATGATGCTGTCGCTGCCGATCAAGATGCTGAGCCGGTGGCTGATCAACCTGAAGTATGTCGTCTCCATCCCGGAGTTCTTCTTCAACATCTGACTGAGACCCATGGCTGACAAGAAGAGCGTCGGACACGCCTACAACGTCGATTTCCTGAACGTCGTTTTTGCGGCGTCCAGTCTGTTCCTGTTCTACACCACCATCTGGATGGTGTTCGACGACTTTGACCGGGAATGGAAGGGCTACCAGCGGAACTTCGTCCTGCTCGAGGAGTACGTCACTTCCCTCGGTCTCCAGGCGGCGCAGGCGGGCATCGATCAGGAGCGGCTGCAGCAGCTCAACGCCGAGCGGGCGGCGGCCGAGCAGCAGTTGGCGCAGAACCAGGCGCAGGTGGACCAGCTCGAGGGGCAGCTCGCCGATGTCGAGGCGGACTTCTACCGGACGAATCAGCAGTACAACTTCCTGAAGGCCGACTACGACGTCGCGCGCTACGACTACGAGGAGATGCGCGAGGAGGACCCGGAGGAGGCCGAGGACGTCCGCCCGGAGATCGACGCCATGTACGAACAATGGGTTGATCTGGGGATCCAGGTAGAGGAGCTGACCGCGCAGCGCGACGAATTGCGTGCGCAGATCGGCGAGTTCACGGGGGGCGTGACGGACGCTGACAACGAGATCGGCGAGCTGACGGCGGAAGCGACCCGCCTCGCCGAGCGCGTGGCTGAGCTGCAGGTCGACTTCGTCGGCGACGTCCTGCTGAACGCGCCGCTGCTCGACTTCATGGCGCCGAGCCTGGTGGTGCAGCAGACGATCACGCCGAATGTCCACGACGACGTCAACTTCATTCGTGTCCCGAAGATGGACCGGTGCACGTCGTGCCACGTCGCGATCGATCTGGAAGGGTACGACAGCTACCCGCAGCCGTACCGGACGCACCCGAACCTCGATGACTACATCGGGAGCGCATCCCCGCACCCGCTCGCCCAGGTAGGCTGCACTGTCTGCCATGAGGGGATGGGACAGTCCATCGCGTTCGTGCACGCGTCGCACACGCCCGGCAGCGAGGCGCAGATGCACGCCTGGGAAGAGCAGTACGGCTGGGAAGTACCGCACCTCTGGGACTATCCGATGCTCCCGACCAACATGACCGAGGCGTCATGCGCGAAGTGCCACCGCGAGACGGTGCATGTGCCCGATGCGGAGCGGCTGAACCTCGCCTACGGGTTGTACGAGCGGGCGGGCTGCTACGCCTGCCACACGACCACCGGCTTCACCGGCCTGCGCAAGCCGGGGCCGAACCTGACGAAGATCGACGCGAAGCTGACGCCTGAGTGGGTGGCGAACTGGATCCGCGACCCGCGCACCGTCAAGCCGAGCACCTGGATGCCCCGCGTCTGGTACAACTCGAACACCAGCTCACCGGAAGACGCGGTGCGCAACGAGGTGGAGATCGACGCTACGGTCGCGTACCTCTTTGCCAATTCGGACGACCATGAGTTCGCCGTCGCGTCGCCGCCGTCGGGTGACGCGGCGAACGGCGAAGCACTCATCAATTCGGTCGGCTGCTTGGCGTGCCACATCACCGAGGATCTGGATCGGCTCGCCGCAGGCGCTCGCCGGACGTTCGGCCAGCCGCTGCAGAACGTCGGCGCCAAGACCAGCTACGAATGGCTGTTCGACTGGGTGCGCGACCCGCGCCATTTCAGCAGCGAGACCTACATGCCGGACCTGCGGTTGACCGATCAGGAAGCGGCCGATGTCGCGACCTACCTGACGACGCTGGAGGGCCCGGAGGGCCGGGCGGCGGAAGCGACCTACACGCAGGACGACGTAACCGCGACGCTTCTCGACTACGTCCGCTCCGTGCTGCCGAACGCGGAGGCGGAGGAACTGGTCGCGGGGCTGTCGCCCGAGGAACAGCAGCTCGAACTGGGGCAGCGCGTGATTGGCCGGTACGGCTGCTTCAGTTGCCACGAGATCGGCGGCTTCGAGGATACCCGGCCGATTGGGATCGAGCTCTCCGAGGAGGGTTCCAAGCTGCTGCCGCGGCTCGACTTCGCGTTCGTCCACGATATCCCGCACACGAAGGTGGACTGGTTCAAGCAGAAGATGCGGGATCCCCGCTCGTTCGACCGGAACCGGGTGCTCCAGCCGCTCGAGAAGCTGCGGATGCCCAACTACGGCATGAGCGAAGAGGAGGCGACGCTGTTTGCCACCGCGATCATGAGTCTTCAGGCCGACGTGCAGCCGCTCGAGGCGCAGCTGCCCGGCTCGGCGCGCAATGACGCGTTGCGGGAGGGGCGCAACCTGGTGCGCCGGCGGAACTGCGTCGCCTGCCACGAGATTGAAGCGGACGGCGGCGACTACGTCCAGTTGGTGGACGATCCGTCGCTCGCGCCGCCGTTGCTGACGCCGCAGGGCGCAAAGGTGCAGCCCGACTGGATGTACGCGTTCTTCCAGGGGCCAATCTCGATCCGGCCCTGGCTCGACGTCCGGATGCCAACGTTCGGCCTGGACGACGCCCGCTGGAACACCGTGATCGACTACTTCGGTGCAATCTCCGAAACGATCGGCGAGTTCCGGACGCATGCGGAACTGACCACCACTGACGTGCCGCGCGAGGGACAGGAACTCTTCGAGCTGCTGCGCTGCCAGCAGTGCCACGTGCTCGATACGATTCCGGCGGACCAGCCGGCCGACAACCTGGCGCCTGACCTGCGGATGGCGCGCGAGCGGTTGCAGCCCGAATGGATCATCGACTGGCTTCGAGCGCCGCTCGAGATCCAGCCCGGGACCCGGATGCCGATGTTCTGGACGGAGTTCCCCGCGTCGCCCTACCCGCAACTGGACGCCGATGGTGTCGCCCAACTGGAGGCGATCCGCGACTACCTGCTCACCTTCCGCGGCGGGCCCAGTCCGCTCAGCGGGAACTAGCTACCGAGGGCGGCCACGGCCGCGTCCGTGTCGACGAACTCGGCGCCGGCGGCGCGCATCTCTTCGATTGCCTGCGGTCCGTCTCCCGCATTCAGGTTGACCGCCGCGATGGCGTCGGCAACCACTGACACCCGCAACCCCCTGCGGCAGGCGTCAAGAACCGACGCACGCACACAGTAGTCGGTTGCCAGCCCGCAGACCGTCAGGTGGTCGACGGCGCGGACGTCAAGGGCCTGTCTCAGGCTCTCGCCCGTCGCTATCGTCCCGTCGAATGCCGAGTAGCCGTCAGCGTCGGGTGCGATCCCCTTGTTGACCACCGCCGTTTCCGCCGGCAGCGCCAGCTCCGGATGGAAAGCGGCGCCGTCCGTTTCCGCCACGCAATGAACCGGCCATACGCCCCCGCCAGCGGTGAAGTGCGACGACCCGGCCGGGTGCCAGTCGCGCGACGCGAAGATCGGCCCGCCAGCCGCAGCATACGCGGCCGTCAGGCGGTTGATCGGCCGCACCACGGCATCGCCCCCCGGTACGGCAAGGGTGCCCCCCGCGCAGAAGTCGTTCTGCACATCCACCACCAGCAGCGCCCGTCGGGTCGTGTCAGCCAAGGGTGGTAGATTACACCTGCCGGCGCGACGTCGGCGGACCGAACGCGTAGCGATGGCGACAGCACTCTCCACCGACCTGTACGAGCTGACAATGGCGGCAGGTTACTTCAAGGGGGCCCCCGGCGCCCTGGCCAGCTTCGAGTTGTTCGTGCGGGAACTGCCGCCGGAGCGAGGCTATCTGGTGGCTGCGGGGCTCGATCAGGCGCTCGCGTATCTGGAAGAGCTGCGCTTCACGGCCGACGAGATCGCGTACCTCCGGACGGTACCGGCTCTGCATCGCGCGCCGGCTGGTTTCTTCGAGGACTACCTGCCCGCATGCCGCTTTACCGGTGACGTCTGGGCGGTGGCCGAAGGGACTCCGGTCTTCCCGAAAGAACCGCTGATGCGCGTGACCGCCCCGATCATCGAGGCGCAGATCGTGGAGACCGCACTCCTCGCCACGGTGCTCTTCCAGACGGCTGTCGCCAGCCGTGCATCCCGCGTTGTCCGGGCTGCCGCCAGGCGGCCGGTCTTCGAGTTCGGCACGCGACGCGCCCACGGCGTGGAATCGGGGATGCTCGCCGCGCGCTCCGCCTGCATTGGCGGCTGTGCAGGAACGTCGAACGTCGGGGCGGGGCGCGCGTTCGATCTCCCGCTCTCGGGCACGATGGCGCACTCGTGGGTGATGACACACGCGAGCGAGGCGGAGGCGTTCGAGCGGTTCGCCAGACTCTACGGTGATCAGGCAGTGTTGCTGATCGACACTTACGATCCGATCAGGGCCGTGGATCGAATCGTCAAGGCACGGCTCACACCCGCAGCGGTCCGGATCGATAGTGGCGACCTGCTGGAGGGCAGCCGGGCAGTTCGGGGGCGACTCGATGCGTCGGGCTTGGGGATAACGCGGATCCTTGCGAGCGGCGATCTGGACGAGCATCGGATTGCGGACCTGATGGCGGCGGGCGCGCCCATCGACGCGTTCGGCGTGGGCACCTCTCTTAGCACCGTTGCCGACGCACCTGCGCTCGGTGGTGTCTACAAGCTGGTCGAGATCGAGCGCGGTGGCCGCGCGGAGCCGGTCCTGAAACTGAGTCGAGACAAGGCGACGCTCCCGGGCAGGAAGCAGGGGTGGCGGCTTGCCAGCCCGGACGGCACTACGTCGCACGATGTCATCGGCTGTCTGGATGAAGCCCCGCCCGCCGGGGGCACACCGCTCCTCGATCCCGTGATGCGGAAGGGCAGCCGCCTGCAGCCGACACCCCCGATCGCCGCGCTGCGCGAGCGATGCAGGCGGGCTGTCGACCTCCTGCCGCCTGCCACGTTGCGCCTCGATGGCGCCGCTCCCTACCGCGTGGACGTTAGCGAGGCTCTCGCTTCCCTCGCCGCCAACCTCGGCTTCCAGATCGCGTAATCGCGGATCTGCCAGCGCCAGCGACGTTCAGGCTTCCTCGATTGCCTCCAACAGCGCGTCTGCCGAGCCGCGGAGCGACAGGTCGACATGAGGCGACGCCGGGGTCTCCTCGAGGTTCAGTTCGACGGTGAACGCGCCATGCCCCTTCGCGTCCCCGACAAGCCCTGCAGCCGGGTACACCACGGCGGAGGTGCCAATCGTCAGGAACAGGTCGCAGCGTGTCGCGGCGAGACTCTGAGCAATCACCACCGGGTCGATTGCCTCGCCGAACCAGACGACGCCGGGGCGGGCCAGGCCGCCACATGACGGGCAGCGGACCGGCAGCTCCGGGAACGGCACCGTCTCGTCCCACCATGCTTTGGGCCGGTCGCCACAGGGCGCACAACACCGCAACTCCCAGATCGATCCATGGAACCGGATAACATTCGGTGTGCCTGCCCGCTCGTGCAGCCCGTCGACATTCTGCGTGACGAGTGTGAAGCGATCGATCCGGTTGCTCCACACAGCGAGCACTTCGTGTCCCGGGTTCGGCTGGCACGCTGCCACCTTCTGCCGGCGCCAGTCGTACCATTCCCAGACGCCGGCGGGATCTGTCTCGAACGCCCCGGGTGTCGCCAGTTCCTCCAGCCGGCGATTCCTCCAGAGGCCGCCCGGTCCCCGGAAGGTGGGCACTCCGCTCGGCGCAGAGATCCCCGCGCCGGTCAGCACCGTCACGGTGCGAGCCTCCCGTACGCGGCGGGCCACTTCCCGAATCTGGTCGTCTCGCATCGGGCGATCCTACAATCGACCTCCATCAGGACACTCATGACAGCAATCGACGATCGGTTGGGAAGGATGGACCTGCCGCCGGCGCTGGCCGATGAGCGGACAGGCGAAGCGGAGGACTGGACGTCCACCGGGCGGCTCGGACGGCTTTGGCAGCGCGATGGTTCGGTCTGGACCGGGCACGGGGAAGGGCAGTGGCTCGGCTGGCTCGACCCGCCGGCGCCCGGCGGCGCTGAGTCAGACCGTTTGGCTCGCCTCTCGCAACACGTTCAACGGGATGGGCTCCGCGATGCGGCGCTTCTTGGAATGGGCGGATCGAGTCTTTTCCCGGAACTGCTGCGGCGTGTCTTCGGCCGCGAACGCGGGCTCAACCTGCACGTGCTCGACTCGACCGATCCCACGCAGGTCGAAACATTCGAATCCAACATCGATCTCGATCGCACGCTCCTTGTCGTCTCGAGCAAGTCGGGAACGACACTCGAGACGAATCTACTCCTCCGGTATTTCCTGGAACGGCTCCGTACTCGCGTCGGCGCGCGCGCAGCGGCGCGGGTCGTCGCGGTGACGGACGCCGGCTCCGCACTCGACGACCTGGCCGCATCGAAGGGCTTCGGCGCCACCTTCCACGGCGAGGCCAACGTCGGAGGGCGTTACTCGGCGCTTTCCTATTTCGGTCTGGTGCCGGCGGCGGTCATGGGCCTGGACGTGGAAACGCTGCTCGGCCGGGCTCACACGATGGCAGCGGCATGTGGCGCCGAGTCCCTCCCCGGCGACAATCCGGGCGTTCAGCTCGGCCTGCTGCTCGGACTCGCCGCGCAGGCAGGGCGTGACAAGCTGACGCTCGACGTCTCTCCCAGCCTCGATGGCTTCGGCGCCTGGATCGAACAGTTGGTGGCAGAGTCGACCGGCAAGAAGGGACGCGGGGTGATTCCGATCGACGGCGAGGCGTTGGCCGAACCGTCTGCCTACGGCGACGATCGGTTGTTCGTGTCGATCCGGTTCGCTGCCGAGGACGACGATTCACGGCGGGCGGCGCTCGACCGTCTTGCCGCGGCCGGCCATCCGGTGGTGCGCTATGTCCTTCGCGATGCGTACGACATTGCGGGCGAATGTTATCGCTGGATGTTCGCCACCGCGGTCGCTGGCGCCGTGATGGGTGTCAACCCGTTCGATCAGCCGGATGTCGAAGCGAGCAAGGTGGCAACGCGGGCGCTGACCGACGGCGCGGACAGTGCGGGCGGGCGGCGGCAAGACGACAAGCCGGCGGCACGACACGCGTACGAGACGGGCGAACTAACTGCCTGGGTTGCCCGTCCCTACGCCACGGCACTCCGGAGAACGGCCGGGCGCGCCGCGCCGCTCGAGCGCCTGCTCCGGTCACACCTGCGGCAGATTCGCCGAGGCGACTATTCAGCTCTGCTCGCCTATGTCGAGATGAACCATCGGCATCGCGCTCTGCTCGACCGCATTCGCCACGAGATTCGCCGTGTCACCGGTGTGGCAACGACCGTCGGTTTCGGCCCGCGCTTTCTCCATTCCACCGGCCAGTTGCACAAGGGCGGACCGGAGAGCGGACACTTCCTGGTCATCACGGTCCGCGACAAGGAAGATAGCGACGTGGCGATCCCCGGCTACCGGTTCAGCTTCGGCGCCGTCAAGAATGCCCAGGCGCTCGGCGACTGTGCGGTCCTGGCCGAACGCCGGCGCCGCTGCCTCCGGCTCAAGATCGATGGCGACGTCGACGGCGGCCTCGAGGCGATCGCCTCGCTGATTACGGCCGTACTGGGGTAGGAGCCGGCGCAACGGGGATGCCGGTGCCTTCGGCCGACAGGCATGCCGCGTGCCGGGCGCGGTAGAATCCAGTGGCCCAGCGTTCATGCGCGGGCCGTTACGCACCAGTCCAACGGGGCGGGCGCTTGCCGAGGAAGGCGGCGATCCCCTCCCGGAAGTCGGCACTGGCGTAGCAACTGACGATGAGATCCCGTCCGAGCGACGACTCCATCCGACGGTGTTCCTGAATCCGCCGAATCATCTCCTTGCTGGCGCGGATGGTGAGCGGCGCGTTGGCGGCGATCGCCTCAACGTATTCCGCAACGGCTGCATCGAGCTGGCCGGGGGCGACGACCCGGTTCACCAGGCCAGCCGCTTCCGCCTCGGCTGCGTCGAGCAGTCGGCCCGTGAAGAGGAGATCCTTCGCACGTGCCGGTCCGATCAGATCGAGCAGCCGCGCGTGGTTCGAGCCCGACAGGCAGTTGCCGAGGGTCCGTGCGATCGGAATGCCGACGCGCGTCCGATCGGTAGCCACGCGGACGTCGCACGCCATCGCCAGAGCAAGTCCGCCCCCAGTTGCCGCCCCGTCGATCGCAGCAACGGTCGGCTTTGCGAGGCGCTCGAGGCGATCGACCACGCTGTCGATCCGCCGCTCGTACGCGATACCGTCCTCACCTCCCGCGGAGCCGCCGCGGAAGGCCTGGAACTGGGCGATGTCGGTTCCGGCGACGAATGCCCTTCCGCCCGCACCGCGCAAGACGACGACCCTTGTGGAGTCATCCCTGTCGGCCCGGTCACACGAGGCGACCAGCGCCTCGTACATCTCCCAGGTCATCGCGTTACGCGCTTCGGGACGGTTGAACGTGATGACGGCGCACGAGCCGTCCTGTTCGTAAAGGACTTGGGGCGTGGACACGGATCAGGCCTCCGGCGCCGCACTGCCGAAGCGCGGCCAGACTGAGAGATTCATGGGACAGGCGCCGCTCGACGGCCTCCGCGTCCTCGACGTGACACAGGTCATGGCGGGGCCGTACTGCGCAATGCTACTGTGCGACATGGGCGGCGACGTAATCAAGGTTGAACCGCCCGCGGGCGATTCGTCCCGACGAATGGCGGGCGCGCGGGGGAGTGACAGCCCCGCGTTCAACGCGGTGAACCGGGGAAAGCGCGGGATCGTCGTCAACCTGAAGACCGACGCAGGCCGTGACGTCGTCGCGCGCCTCGCCAGGTACGCCGACATTCTGATCGAGAACTACCGCCCGGGCGTGATGACGAAGCTGGGCCTCGACTATGCAACGCTCGCCGCCGGTAACCGCCGCCTGATCTACGCGTCGATCTCCGGTTACGGCCAGACCGGGCCGGCGGCGGGGAAGGGTGGTTTCGATCTGGTGGCGCAAGGCGTGTCCGGCCTGATGTCGGTTACAGGGGAGCCGAATCGGCCGCCGGCGAAGGTGGGCGTTCCGCTCACGGATCTGGGCGCCGGACTCTTCGCCGTCTGCGGCATCCTGGCCGCGCTCCATCACCGCGAGGTGACCGGTGTCGGACAGCAGGTCGACACGGCGCTGGTCGACGCCGGCGTTGCGCTCTCCGTCTGGGAGGCGACCGAACTCTTCTCGACCGGCAGGGTTCCCGGTCCGCTCGGTTCCGCGCATCGGATGAGCGCACCATACCAGGCGGTCCGCTGCGCCGACGGCTACATCACACTCGGCGCGGCGAACGACCGAATCTTCGCGCGCCTCGCCCGCCTGCTGGGGCGCCCGGAATGGCTCGATGACGAGCGGTTCAGCGTCGATGGCGTTCGCGTCGCCAACCGCGAAGCGCTAGCCGCTGCGATCGAAGCGGTGACTTCCGGTCGGCCGCGCGCATACTGGCTGGAGCAATTCGAGGCGAACGACATTCCCTGCGGCCCGATCAACACGTACCGCGAGGTGGTGGACGACCCGCAGGTTCGGGCGCGCGAGATGGTGGTTGAGACCGAGCATCCGACGCTCGGCACGATTCGGACCCTCGGCACGCCGATCAAGTTGGGCGCCACCCCACTCCAGCCGGGGCGACCGGCCCCCCTCCTGGGTCAGCACACCGATGAGGTGCTTGCCGAAGCGGGCTACGGCCAGGAAGAGATCAGAGCGCTCCGTGCCGACCACGCAGTGGCGTGATGTTGGGGACGATCCGCCGCCTCGACCGAAGGCGGCTTGCGGCGCGGGCGGGACTCAGGTGGATTCCGCCCGGCGGGCGATGCCTTCCGCTACTTCGGCGGTGGAAGCACTCCCGCCCAGGTCTCGAGTGAGAGAAGCACCCTCGGCCAACTGGGCTTCGATCGCGGAAACGATGGCTTGGGCTGCGTCCGGCTGCCGCAGGTGATCGAGCATCATCGCGGCGGTCCAGATTTGGCCTATCGGGTTGGCGAGGCCCTGGCCGGCGATGTCCGGCGCCGAGCCGTGGACCGGTTCGAACATCGACGGAGCGGTCCGCTCCGGATTGAGGTTGGCTCCGGGCGCGATCCCGATCGAGCCGGCGATTGCGGGGCCGATGTCCGAGAGGATGTCGCCGAAGAGATTGCTCGCGACGATCACGTCGAACCAGTCGGGGTGCTGCACCAGATGTGCTGACAGGATGTCGATGTGGAACTGATCGGTCGCGACATCGGGGTAGTCGGCAGCGATCGCCGCGAACCGCTCGTCCCAGTACGGCATGCTGTGAATGATGCCGTTCGACTTCGTTGCGGATGTCAGATGCCGCTTGTCGCGCGTCCGGGCCAACTCGAACGCGTAACGGATGATCCGGTCCACGCCGCGCCGCGTGAAGATCGCCTGTTGGACCGCCAGTTCATCGTCGGTTCCGGCGTAAAGGCGGCCGCCTATCTCCGAGTACTCCCCCTCGTTGTTCTCGCGGACAACGACGAAGTCGATTTCCTCCGGCCGCCGGTCGGCAAGCGGTGAGCGGACGCCGGGCAACAGGCGGATCGGCCGAAGGTTGACGTACTGGCCGAACGTTCGCCGGATCGGGATCAGGAGGCCCCAGAGCGAGACATGATCGGGCACGCCGGGCCAACCGACAGCGCCGAGAAAAATGGCGTCATGGGGCCGGAGCTGATCGAGGCCGTCCGCCGGCATCATCTGGCCGGTGCCGGCGTACCGCTCACAGCCCCAGTCGAACGTTGTCCAGCGGCAATCGAAACCGAAGCGGCGGCCGACCGCCTCCACGACACGGATCGACGCAGGAACCACTTCCTGGCCGATGCCGTCGCCAGGGATGACTGCGATCGAGTAAACGGCCAAGCTACAGCGTGAACCCGCGCTCGTCGTGCAGCGAAATGTCGAGGCCGACCGATTCCTCTTCCGCGGTCACGCGGAGCCCCATCATGGCATCGACCAGCTTGATGAGGATGAACGTCATGACCCCGCTGTAGACAATCGTCGCGGCAGCGCCGACGAACTGCAGCCAGAGCTGCGCGCCGATGCCGTTGTCGAGGCCCGAACCGCCCAACACCTGGGCGGTGAAGATGCCGGTCAGCATCGCACCCACGAATCCGCCGACGCCATGGACGCCGAAGACATCAAGCGAGTCGTCGTAACCGAGCGCGCGCTTCAGGTTGCTGGAGGCGTAGAAACAGCAGATCCCCGACGCCGCGCCGATGGCGAGCGCGCCGATCGGTCCGACCGTCCCCGATGCCGGCGTGATGGCAACGAGGCCGGCGACCGCGCCGGTGGCGATCCCCAGGACGCTCGGCTTGCCGTGCCGCATCCACTCGGCGAGCATCCAGACGAAGCCGGCAGTGGCGGTCGCGATGTGCGTTACCGCCATGGCCATGCCGGCAACGCCGTCGGCTGCCAGCTGGCTACCGGCATTGAAGCCGAACCAGCCGACCCAGAGCATCGATGCCCCCACCACCGTCAGAACCAGGCTGTTCGGAGGCATCGGCGTTCCCGGGAAGCCTCGCCTGGCCCCGAGGACGATGCACAGCACCAGCGCCGCCACTCCAGCGTTGATGTGGACGACGGTTCCCCCGGCGAAGTCGAGCACGCCCATCTCGCCGAGCCAGCCACCGCCCCAGACCCAGTGGGCGATTGGGGCGTACACGATACTCACCCAGAGCGCCATGAAGACCATCATCGCGGAGAACTTCATCCGCTCGGCGAACGCGCCCACGATTAGCGCCGGCGTGATGATCGCGAACGTGAGCTGGAACATCTGGAAGACGGTCTCCGGGATCGTGCCGGAGACGGTGTCGACCCCCACATCCGAGAGGAAGAACTTCCCAATCCCCACGAACGCGTTGAGCGATCCACCGTCGCCGAACGCCAGACCGTAGACATAGATCGTCCAGAGGATTGTCACCATGCAGGTGATCGCGAAGCACTGCATCATCACCGAGAGGACATTCTTGGCCCGGACCAGGCCGGCGTAGAAGAGCGAGAGTCCCGGGATGGTCATGAAGAGCACCAGGACACTCGACGTCAGCATCCAGGCGGTGTCGCCCGAGTTGAGCTCCTGCGCCCAGGCGGCGCGCGGCACGAACAGCAACGCGGCAACGGCCGCCAGCCCGGCGCAGAGTCCCTTGTGGCGAACCGGCCATGGCGCGCCGGCATCGCGGCGGTGGTAACGTCCCGCCGCCGGCAGCAACTGCGACAGCAGCGATTGTCCTGTCATGCCTGGCACCCTTCAGAGCGCGCTCGAGCCTGTCTCTCCGGTCCGGATCCGAACCGCCTGCCCGATGTCCACGACGAACAGTTTCCCGTCACCGATCTGTCCGCTGCGGGCGGCAGCGGTAATCGTCTCGATGACGGCGTCGCTCTTGTCGTCGTCCACAACCACTTCCACTTTCGTCTTCGGGACAAAGTCGATGGAGTACTCGGCGCCGCGGTACATCTCCTTGTGTCCCTTCTGGCGGCCGTAGCCCTTCACCTCGGTTGACGTAAGTGCGTTGATACCCAGGGCAAGCAGCGCGTCGCGTACATCGTCGACGACGTGGGGTCTGATGATCGCGATGACCAGTTTCATGCAGGGATTCCTTTCGCGGTCCGGCGGCGGCGGACAAGCGCCGCCACGAGACGGCCCACTATAGCAGACGGTTACCGCGCGGGCAGTTGGAGGGCTACACTGCGGATCGCGATGTCGATGTGTGGTAGCGGGGGGGGGATTTGAACCCCCGACCTTTGGGTTATGAGCCCAACGAGCTACCAGGCTGCTCCACCCCGCGTCCCTTTTGAAGGGAGAAATGCTAGCATGGCTGGCCGGGCTGGTCAATGGTATCCGACCCGGCAGAGAGTTACGCGCGATGATGCAGGTGCCCGCCATAGATGTGGTGATCGCGTGGACGACACTACCGCCTGACGTCGACGCTGCCGCGTTTGCCCGCACCCTCGTCGAGGAACAGCTTGCCGCCTGCGTTACGGGCTGCGGGCCGGTCCGGTCGGTCTATCGCTGGCAAGGCGCCGTCGAGCAGGCAGACGAGCAGCTCGTCATGATCAAGACGACCACGCCGTGCGTCGACGCCCTCCGCGCGCGGGTGATCGATCTGCATCCCTATGACACGCCGGAGTTTATCGTCGCCCCGGTTATCGACGGCGCCCCGGACTATCTCCGATGGGTGAGCGAGTCGACCCGTTCCGGGTGACGCTATCGCTCTCGGTGCTACGCGGGGTTTCACCACGGGCTCCTAGGCGGGGTTCTCGACCCGGCCTCCCAGACGGGAAACACCCCAGGAGAGGAAGAAACCGGTCACGGTCAGCCCGATGGCGGCGCCTGCCTGCCCTGCTGTCGGTGTTGTGTCGCCGAACGGCCACAAGCCGATTACGGCGCCCAGAAGCAGGCCGAGCAGGAAGCCGAACGTCGCCCGCCTGTACCGGGTGAGCAGCGATCGGACGAAGTTGCTCACCCCGATGATGCCGACCGCGACGCCGGCCGCCACTGGTGCCAGGACGCCCACCGCTGCCATCAGCGCCGCGAAGTCCGCCGACCGTCCGGCGTCCGCGGCTGCCGCCACCGCATCGACTATCGTCCGGTACTGCCCCAGTATCAGTAGCAGATAGGCGCCCGAGACGCCGGGCAGGATCATCGCCGCACCGCCCGCTGCCCCCGCCGCCACGAGCAGCAACACCGCGATCCGTGCGGATCCAGCTCCCTCGCCGGCGCTTCCCGGGTCGACCGTCGCGAGCAGCGCCATGATCACGACCGCGCCTCCCGCGCTCACGAGAGTCGCCCCGTCCAGGGGCCGCACGGCACGCCAGAGCATCGGCACACCGCCGAGGGTCAGGCCGATGAACAGGCTGTACATCGCCCAGGGTGACCGGTCGAGCGCCGCAGTAATCAACCCCGCGCCGCCCGCCACCGCGACCGTTGCCGACCCGCCGACCGAGGCGAGCATCATCACCACGACCGGCCGGAACCGCAAAGTCGACACTTCCGCTACGCCGTGGATGAACTGCGGGTAGATACCCACGGCAAGCAGCATCGTGCCGCCCGAAATCCCGGGGACAAGATTGGCCAAACCCATCAAGGTGCCGCCGACGACGCTGCGGGTGATCAGCTCCGGGCCAAGGACCATGCGTGCGCCATTGTATGCGGCGGGCCGCCGGGCAAGGAGCGTGGGTGCGTGATGCCGGGCGGGTGCTAAGATGCAGGAAAGGGATGGCAGCCGAACGGAGGGCGCTCGCGATCCGGCCGGTCGTCGCGTCCTGGCCGGTGGCGGCGCTGCTCGCCGGCTCGGTCGCCAAGCTCCTGCTGCTGCCGTTCAGCGGCGTGACGTTCGTCGACTGGCTCGACAACGCCGCGTCCATCGCCCTCGCTGTCGGTCTCGCGTCGCTCATCCTGATGCTACTTGTGCGCCTGCAGCGCCGCCTGCTTTGGCGGGTTCGGCGGAAACTGATCCTGTCCTACGTCTTGATCGGCTTTGTGCCGGTGCTGTTGCTGATCGCCTTCTTCGCGGTCGCCTGGACCATGTCGGTGCTCCTGACAAGCACCGACCTGGTGCGCCGCGAGCTGGCAAGCGTTACCGCGGAGGCGCAGATCGCCGCGGGCGCGGTCGGCGTCCGATTGTCAGGCGGCATGCCTTCGGAGGCGGCGCTCGCGCGGGTGCGGAGGGTCGTGGGTCAGAGGCACAGTGGTTTCTCGGCAGTAGTGCTCGATCTGTCGGGCGGGGAGCCGGCGAAGACGGTGGGCTCCTGGTTGCATGCGCTGAGGCCCGACCGCCTGCCGTCCTGGATCGGCCCGGAGGGCTACGCCGGCCTGGTGACGGTCGGACCGGAAGACACGCTCGTGATTCGCGCCGTCGCGCGGGTCGACCTTCCCGAAGCGCGGGCGATCGTAGTGGACATTCCGCTCGACGGCGACGTCCAGCGGCGGATCGAAGCCTCCACCGGCGTGATCGTGGATGCGTTCGGTTCAAGCGCCGGGGAGGACGCTACGACCAGTTTGGTGCTTCCCTCCACCAGAGGCTTGTCAGGTGTTGGCTTCTGGGACGCGGTCGAATGGGAGAGCGGCGCGGCACGCACCGTCGACCGCCCGATCCGGATCACGCCGGCGGCGTTCTACGCGCGGCTGTTCGGCACGGTCGACTTGACGGACGCCGTGGGTGCACGCACGACGTTCCTGTTGCTGCTCGCCGTGATCGGAGGACTCTTTCTTGTCATCGAGGCGGGCGCGCTGGTGATGGGCGGCGCCCTGGCCCGATCGATCACCGGGTCGGTGCACGCGCTCTTCACTGGCACGGGCCGCGTCCGCCGCGGCGACTTCACCCATCGGATCCGGATCACGTCGGGCGATCAACTGGGTGACCTCGCCGAGTCGTTCAACGAGATGACGGCGAGCGTCAAGAGCCTGATGCATCAGGCAGCGGAAAAGAAACGGCTGGAGGAGGAGTTGCGCATCGCGCGACAGATTCAGATGTCGCTTCTGCCGCGGGACGCACTGTCGATTCCAGGCCTCACGATCACCGCGCTGTGCCGTCCGGCGCGCGAGGTGGGAGGCGATTACTACGACTTCATCCGGCTCGACGAGCGGCGTCTCGGTCTGCTCGTGGCCGACGTATCGGGCAAGGGGGCGTCGGCCGCGCTCTACATGGCGGAACTCAAGGGGCTGATTCTGAGTCTGGGGCAGATCTACGAGTCGCCTCGCAGGCTGTTGATGGAAACCAACCGGATCATGGCGGGCACGCTCGACGCACGCAGCTTCATCACGATGCTCTACGCCGTGGTCGATCTCGACGCGGGCACGCTCACCTATGCGCGTGCCGGTCACACTCCGCTCCTTTATGCGTCGCCGAACGGTGGGGCCGGCGCGCCCCGTTTCGAAGTGCGCGTCCTGGCCCCCGACGGCCTGGTGCTCGGGCTGGCGGGGTTCGAGGCACAGTTCAACAGCCTGATCGAGGAGCACCGGCTCGACATTCGCCCGGGCGATGTCGCCGTGCTGTTCACGGACGGCGTGAGCGAGGCGATGAACGAGGCCAACGACCTGTTCGGCGAGATGCGGCTGCGGGACGTAATCTCCGAGAACGCGCATCTGTCGCCTAACGACCTGCGCGAGCAGATCGTCCGGGCCGTCGAGTCGTTCGTGGGCGCCGCGGATCAACATGACGACATGACGATGGTGTTGCTTCGGATCGACGAAGTGGGTGTGACGCCAGGACCGGAGCCGGTAGCCACGGTGGTGTCGACGCCGGGAACGGTCGATGCCTGACTGGCCGGGGTTCGCCGATCTGGAGGCGCGGCTCGGCTACACGTTCCAGGATCGGTCGCTCCTGGAGCGCGCACTGACGCACCGTTCATTCGCCAATGAAGCTGACGCCTGCGAGACCGGCGACAACGAACTGTTGGAGTTCCTCGGCGACGCGGTGATCGGTCTGGTCGTATCCCACGTCATCCACGCGTCGTGGCGCGGGGCAGGGTCGCCAGGCGACGCGTCACAGTGCAAGGCGATGCTGGTTTCGCGAGCCACGCTTTCGGCGATGGGATCCCGGTGGGCACTGTCGGACTTGCTGCGGCTGGGTCGCGGCGAGGAGCGCAGCGGCGGTAGGACGAAGGCGTCGCTGATCGCCAACGCGTTCGAAGCGGTGGCTGGCGCGGTGTTTCTCGACGGCGGATACGAGGCCGCGCACCGGGTCCTGGAACGGGTGTACGCAGAGTTGTACGACGAGCTGCTGCCCCGGTCGGCACTGCCGGAGCCTCCGTGCGATAGGGCCGGCTATCGCGATCCGAAGTCGGCGCTGCAGGAATGGTTGCAGGCGCGCGGCCTTTCGCGTCCCGAGTACACGGTGCTCGACACGAGCGGTCCGGATCACCACAAGACGTTTCAGGTCGGTGTCGCGATCGATGGTGCCCCGATGTGCACCGCCACTGGGTCCACCAAGAAAGAGGCCCAACAGGCAGCCGCGCGGGAGACGTTGCGTCGGCTGGGCGCCTCCAGTGACGACGGACCATCGGGCGATGCACCCGACGGGTGAAGACTCAGTCGATCTCCATCAGGTCTACCGGGGCTGGAGGCAGGGGCGGCTCTTCGATAGACGTTCCCTGCGACGGCACGTCAGCATCCGCGCCGGACGTCTTTCCGGCGAGCGGCATTCGACCCACAGCGTAGTCCTGCACTTCTCGCGCCAATGCGATTTCGTCCGGCGGAGCGGGGCGGCAGTGCAGCCGGACCCAGAGCCGCAGAAGCGGATCAAGGAAGCGGTAGCGCTTCTGTTCCGTCGCGATCAGATCGACATCCACCAGCCACGAGAGGTAGTCCTTAGTCGATCCGGGCGTCCGCCCGAGCCTCCGCGCAATCCCGGTGAGCGTGAGGGGTTCCTCCTCTGCCAGCGTCGTCAGGATTCCCTTCAGCGCGCTGTAGCCACGTGCGCGGTGCAGTCGCATTTCGTACGTGAGACGGCAGAGAGTGGCGAGCGGCGCTCCTGTCGTCATCAGTGCGGCCAGCGCGCTGACCGGGTCGCCGGCTCCCTCGTCAGCCGCCAGGGCGGTGGCGATCTGATGGACATAGCTCGGGCGTCCGTCGGCGAGGGCTTGTACCGCGCGGGCCAGCTCCACCAGATCTGCATCGTCGTGGCTGCCGGTCTGCTCGGCGAGGACGGTCCGTACTTCGGCAGTGGTCAGGGGCGGGAGATCGATCATGGAGAAACGGTTGGCCGGCAGCGTGCCGAGCAGGCGAGTGGAACGCGTGACGAAGCAGCTCGCCAGGACGAACCGGTTCGGGCTGAAGGCGATGGCGCCGAGAAACTCGTTCAGTACACCGCGCAGTCCCGGAAACGCACTCAGCCTCTCGATCTCGACGAACTCGTCGAGCAGCAGAACCGGCTGCTGACGCCCGTCGGGTTGCGGCTGGCCGACGCGGGCGAGTAGCGCGTCGAACGCCGTGCGCGGGGAGTTCCCCGGAGAAGGCGCGGCTGTCCGCTCGCCGCCGGATCCGGCGACTGCCGCGAGAAATCGCTCGGGGGTGGAGATGATCCGCTCGGCGTCGACGTAGTGTCCCTGCTGTTCTCCCAACCGGGCTGCGACCCTCCGCAGCACCGACGTCCGGCCGCTGCCGGAAGGGCCGATCACAACCGGGACGCGGGAAGGCACCGCGTCAAGCGCCATCAGGAGGTCGCGTTCGATGTCGGGACGTTCGTGAAGCAAGGGTGCGCGTTTCGACGATAGCCAAGGGGGCGGGGCCTGTCAATCGTTCTGTTATTATCGGGCGTTTGTTTGCAGCCAGATGACCGCAACAGGGAATCTCGCAGTGCTCGGCGCCCAGTGGGGCGACGAGGGAAAAGGGAAAATTGTCGATCTCCTCGCACCTGCCTTCGGCGTCGTAGCGCGTTCGCAGGGAGGGCACAACGCCGGCCACACGGTCTTCGTCGAGGGCGATCAGTTCATTCTCCACCTGATTCCGTCCGGCATCCTGCACCCGCGCGTCGCCTGCGTCATTGGCAACGGTGTCGTGGTGGATCCCGAGGCGCTCTTTGCGGAGATCGACGAACTGCGCCGCCGCGGAATCGAGACCGACGGCCGCCTGCTGGTGAGTGACCGGGCGCATGTCATCCTGCCGTATCACCGGGATCTCGAGGCGGCGTCCGAGGATCGGTTGGGTGCTCACCGGATCGGCACGACGTCGCGCGGCATCGGGCCGAGCTACGAGCAGAAGGCGGCCAGAAGCGGCGTGCGTATCGGCGATCTCGCGGACGGGAGCGATCGTGGCCGGCTGGCGGCGCTGATCCGGTCCAATGTCGATGCGCGCAACCGCACGGTCACCGGCGGGCCGCTCGACTGGCGGGCGGTGCGTGACGGCGCGGTCGCCGCATGGGACCGGCTTGGGCCGCTTGTCACCGACACCTCCCGCTATCTGCACAAGGCGGTCGCGGCGGGCCGTCCGATCCTGTTCGAGGGAGCGCAGGGGGCGATGCTCGACGTCGACCACGGAACGTATCCGTATGTGACCTCGTCCAACGCGACGGTCGGCGGCATCTGCACCGGCCTGGGCGTCGGGCCGCGCGCGATCGGCGACGTGCTCGGGATCGCCAAGGCGTACACGACACGGGTTGGCGAGGGCCCGCTGCCGACCGAGTTGAACGGCAGCGCGGCGGCGCGGCTGCGTGAACTGGGAAGGGAATACGGCGCCTCGACGGGCCGTCCGCGGCGTTGCGGCTGGTTCGACGCCGTGGCGGTTCGCTACGCGGTGCGTGTGAACGGCATCGAGTCGCTGGCGGTAACCAAGCTGGACGTGCTCGATAAGATCGAGACATTGCGAGTGTGCATAGGCTACCGTTGCGGTGGAGATCTGCTGGACGATCCGCCGGCCGAGGCGGCACGGCTCGCCGCCTGCGAGCCGGTGTACGAGACGTTGCCAGGCTGGGCCGATGAGGGGACGACGGTGGGGGCTCGGAGCGAAGAGGCCCTGCCCGTAGCGGCGCGCGCCTACCTGGAACGTCTCGAGGCGCTGAGCGGCGTGCCGATCGCGATCATCTCGACCGGCTCGGACCGGAATGACACAATCGTGAGGCCGGGCACGCCGATCAGCCGGCATCTTGGCCTGTAGGAGGCGTCGCCCGCCCGGCCCGCCAGCCCGCCCGGCCTTAGGAGCCCGTGGTGAAACTCCCACTACATTCGAGCGGCGATGCATCCCGCCTGAACGGCGTTGCTCCTCGGTCGCCTATGGCCAATATGCTCCCTCGTCGCGCCTTGTCAGGCGGGCGCCTCACCGCTCTCGGTGCTACGCGGGGTTTCACCACGGGCTCCTAGGGATGAACATCGACGCAACCGAGCTGGCGGTATCGTGCCGTGGTCTCGTGAAGCGGTACGGCGACGTCGTGGCGGTGGCGGGGCTCGATCTTGAGATCCGCCGTGGCGAGTGTTTCGGCCTGCTCGGACCGAACGGTGCCGGCAAGACCACCACTGTCGAAATGCTCGAGGGAATCCTCAAGCCGGACGCCGGAGAGATCCACGTCCTGGGTTCGACGTGGGGGGAAAACGATCAGGCCTTGCGGGCTCGGCTCGGCATCCACCTCCAGGATGCGCAGCTCGATGACAAGCTGTCGGTCGAGGAAACACTCCGCCTGTTCCGCACGTTCTATCCGCGCGGCCGCCCGGTCGATGATGTCATCAGCCTGCTCGAGCTGGGGGTTAAGCGGTCCAGTTGGGTGAGCACGCTCTCGGGCGGACAGAAACAGCGCCTGGCCGTAGGATGTGCGCTCGTCGGCGACCCCGACCTGCTGTTCCTGGACGAGCCGACCACCGGACTCGATCCCCAGTCACGCCGGCGCCTCTGGGGGTTGCTCGAGCGGTTTCGTGCCGACGGAGGCACCATCGTTCTCACCACTCACTATATGGACGAGGCAGAGGTGCTGTGCGACCGCCTCGTGATTATCGACCGGGGGAGCGTGATAGCCCAGGGGAGCCCGGACGAGCTGATCGACACGATCGGCGTGCCGCACGTGACGAGGCCGAAGCCGCCGCGGGCAAGTCTCGAAGACGTGTTCGTGGCGCTCACCGGCCACCATCCGCGCGATGAGTAAACGAGATTCCGACAGACTCCGGCATCCGTTCGTCGAGTTGACGTTCACGCGTCTCATGCTGATGGTGCGCGAGCCGGAGATGATCTTCTGGGTCTTCGTCTTTCCCATCCTGATGACCCTCGCGCTCGGTCTCGCGTTCGACGGGCCGGGGGAGGCCGCGGCGGCGCCCGGCTACCGGTACGTCGACTGGTTGATCCCGGGCCTGCTCGGCATGAACATCATGGGGACCGGCATGTGGGGGATAGGCTTCACGATCGTAGTGCAACGGTCACGCAAGCTGCTGAAGCGGATGATCGCAACGCCGATGCGCCGCCCGCACTATCTCGGATCGCTCGTCGTGGCGCGCCTCTTGCTGCTCGGGCTGGAGGTGGCGGCGCTGCTGGGGGTTGCCTGGCTGATCTTCGATATTCCGATCGAGGGATCGTTCTTCACACTGGCGCTGGTCGCTCTGCTCGGCGCAATGGCCTTCAGCGGCATCGGCCTGCTGACGGCCGCCCGGCCGCGGACGATCGAGGGGGTATCGGGCATCATGAACGTCGTGATGGTCCCGATGTGGATCGCCTCCGGCGTCTTCTTCGCTTCGTCGAACTATCCCGCTCCGCTGCAGCCGTTGATTCAGGCGATGCCGCTGACGGCGCTCGTCGACGCGTTGCGGGGTGTCATGCTGCACGGTGACGGGCTGGCGACAATCGGTTCGGAACTGCTGCTTCTGCTTGTGTGGACCGGCGGCAGTTTCGTGCTGGCGCTGCGTTTGTTCCGGTGGAGGTGAACGGATGAGACCACATCGCAACGCGTTTGCTGCCGCCTGCCTGGGCGCAGCCGCGCTTGTCGCGTGCGGCGACGGCGGTCCGCCGGCGCCGACGGCCGCTGACGCGGAAGCGTTTCTGCGCGAAGCGGAGACGCGTTTGCTCGATTTGCGCATCGCTGCCGAGCAGGCGGCGTGGGTGCAGCAGAACTTCATTTCGGAAGAGACAAACGCGCTCGCCGCGGCCACGAACGCCGAACTGATGGGGGCGACCACCGAGTTGGCATCGGCCGCAGCGCGCTTCGCAGAGATCGAGCTGCCGGAGGAGGCAACCCGCAAGCTCACGCTGCTCCGAACATCACTCGCTGCGGTCGCACCGTCCGACCCGGCCCTGCAACGGGAGTTGGCGGGAATTCAGGCGGAAATGGAGGCGGCGTACGGCCGGGGCGAGTACTGCCCGGACGACAGCGGGACGAGAGCCGGTGGACGCGTTGGGGACGGGGATGACGGCTGCCTCGACCTGCCGGCGCTGGAGCGCATCCTGGCGGAGTCGCGCGACACGGATGCACTGATCGAGGCCTGGGAGGGGTGGCGATCGATCGCGGTCCCACTCCGGCCGCGCTACGAACGGTTTGTCGAGATTGCGAACGGCGGCGCGGTGGAGCTCGGCTTCCCTGATGCGGCCGCGATGTGGCGTTCAGCGTACGACATGCCGCCCGATGCATTCCGAAACGACCTTGGTCGACTCTGGGGCCAGGTCCGCCCGCTGTACGAGTCGCTCCACTGCCTGGTCCGCGCGGAGTTGGGAGACACCTACGGCACGGCGATCGTACCGCCCGACGGTCCGATCCCGGCGCACCTGCTGGGGAACATGTGGGCGCAGAACTGGGGCAACGTCATCGACCTGGTGACACCTGACGGCGTCGGTGCGGGGGTCAATGTTACGCGGCAACTGGAGCGGCAGGATGTCGACGCGGTCGAGATGGTTCGCTACGGCGAGCGCTTCTTCAGCTCTCTCGGCTTCGATCCGCTGCCCGATACCTTCTGGCAGCGCTCGCTCTTCGTGCAGCCGATGGATCGCGACGTCGTGTGCCACGCAAGCGCCTGGAACGTCGACTACGATCAGGACGTCCGGATCAAGATGTGCATCGAGCCGACAGGTGAGCACTTCGCGACGATCCACCACGAGTTGGGTCATACGTACTATCAGCGGGCCTACCGGTTGCGGGATCCGCTTTTCCGGACGGGTGCGAACGACGGCTTCCACGAAGGGATCGGCGACGCGGTCGCGCTCTCGATCACGCCGGAGTACCTCGTCGAGACGGGGCTGCTCAACCGTGCGCCGCCGGCGGCGGGCGACATTCCCTTCCTGCTTCGGCAGGCGCTCGAAAAGGTGGCGTTCCTTCCGTTCGGCCTGCTCGTGGATCAGTGGCGGTGGCAGGTCTTCAGCGGCGAGGTGACACCGGATCGATACACCGAGGCCTGGTGGCGGCTGCGCGAGTCGTATCAGGGGGTAAGCGCACCGATCCCGCGCACGGAGGGTGATTTCGATCCGGGCGCGAAGTATCACGTGCCGGCCAACGTCCCCTACGCGCGTTACTTCCTGGCGCACATTCTGCAGTTCCAGTTCCACCGCGCGCTGTGCGAGGCGGCAGGCGTCGACGGACCGTTGCATCGCTGCTCCATCTACGGCAGTCGGGCGGCGGGGGAGCGGCTCGGCGCGCTCCTCCGGATGGGAGCGAGCCGTCCGTGGCCGGAGGCGCTCGAGGTGATTGCCGGCACGCGCGAGATGGACGCGGGCGCTCTCCTCGACTATTTCGCGCCGCTCCGCGATTGGCTGGACGACCAGAACGCCGGCCGCGCCTGCGGCTGGTAGAGCGGCGTCGGACGGCGCCAGCTCAGGCGCCGTCCGTTCCTGAATACTCCGCGTCGGTTACCGGCTCAAGCCACGTGGTCTTGGAGTTGATGTTGATCGCGACGTGCGTCATCGGTCCGTCGGCCGACGCGCCGTGCCAGTGACGCTCTCCCGGCGCGATGCAGGCGACGTCGCCTGTGGCGAGTTCGGCAATCGGCTCGCCTGCTTTCTGCAACCGGCAGGTGCCCGAAACGACTATCAGCAGTTGCGGGCCGCTGTGCATATGCCAGTTGGTGCGGGCAGCGGCCTCGAACTCGACGCGAAAGCCGTGCACTGCCGGATCGTCAGACAGTCCCGGCATTCGCGTCAGGCGCGCCTGCCCGACGAAGTTGTTCGGATCCGACGTCTCGGAAGCGAGCTCGCCCAGTTGCGTGATCTGCATGGTCCGGTTCGTGTCTTCAGCTCATCCCGCCGTCGCCGGCCGGCCGCCGTACCGCACGATCATGTAGATCGCGAGCGCGGCGATCAGAGCGACGAGCAACGTCCCGACGTTCAGTAGCCCGCTCGTGTCGTACGACACGAACACGTAGCCGAGTGAGCCGGGTAGCAGGGCGTAGTAGACGAATGGGATCAACGTCATCCGGATGACCGCGCCCTCCCGGCCGAGCAGGCCGACCACCGCCGAGGCGGCGACGACGTTATGGACGCAGATCATGTTGCCGGCCGCGCCGCCGATCGCCTGCAGCGCGACGATCCAGGTCGGGTCGACCATGATCCGCCCTCCCATCTCGAACTGGAAGAGCGAGAACATCATGTTGCTGACCGTGTTGCTGCCGGCGACGGCGGCGCCGATGCCGCCGATGAACGGCGAGAAGATCGGCCAGGCGCCGCCGGCGAGCGCCGCGACACCCTCGGCCAGCACGATCGGCATCCGCTCGTAGCCCGCCGCACCTCCCATGCTGTTCAGGAAGACCTGCACCATCGGTACCGTGAAGATCAACGCCACGGAGGCGGCCGTGGTTACCTTCAGCGAGGTGCTCCAGGCGCGCTTGTACGCCTCCACCGGGATGCCGTGCAGCGCGAAGGTGATGAGTGACGTCAGGATGAAGAGAAAGCCGGGCAGATAGAGCGGCTGGACGGCGTTGGCGGAGATGGACGTGCCGAACATGTCGGGCCAGGTGATGGTCCACGACTGCAGCGCGGCCTGTAGCGGTGGTACCAGGCGCGAACCGAGCAGCAGCAGCGCGACGATGACGTACGGCGACCACGCTTTCACCATCCCCATCGATCCGCTGGTGTGGGCGACATCCTTCACCTCAATCGAGCCGGTCCAATCGTCCGGCCAGTTCTCCTTCGCATCGAACTCCCACGATTCCTCCGGCTTCGGCACCAGGAACCCGGCCCGTGCAGCGCTGACGACGATGACGAGGCCCGCCATGCTGCCGATCAGGGCCGGGAAAGCGGGTCCCAGGAAGTAGCCGGCGGCGAGGTACGGAATGGTCATCGCGAACGCCGAGAAGATGGCGAACGGCCAGATCTGGAGTCCTTCGGCGACCGATCGGTTCCGGCCGAAGAAGCGGGTCATGAACGCGACCAGGATCAGCGGGATGAGCGTGCCGGCGATCGCGTGCAGGATCGCGACCTTGAAGCCGATGGAAGCGAGGAACGTGCTCCACTCGCCGCACTGGGCGAGCGTCTCGGCGTTGGCGCAGCCGGCGACGTAACCCGCGCTCTGCACCCGGTCGAGCCCCGCACTCAGGCCGGTGTTGACCCCCACCAGGATCGGCGTTCCGAGGGCGCCGAAGCTGACCGGTGTGCTCTGGATGATCATGCCGGCGGTTACGGCCGCCATGCCGGGGAATCCGAGGCCGACCAGCAACGGGACCGCCACCGCGGCGGGCGTGCCGAACCCGGCGGACCCCTCGATGAACGCCCCGAACAGCCAGGCGATGATGATCACCTGTACGCGCCGGTCGGGCGTGATGTCGGTGAACCCCTGGCGGATAGTCCTGATCGCGCCGCTTTCCTGCAGCGTGTTCAGCAGCAGGATGGCGCCGAAGATGATGTACAGCAGCGTGAGGGCGACGATCAGGCCGTTGACGCTCGCGGCCACCACCTGCAGGCCCGGCACTTGCCAGACGACAAGCGCCAGCACTACCGCCGTGATGTACGAGAGCGGCATCGCGCGGCTCGCCGGCCACCGGAGGCCGACCAGAAACACCGCGACGACAATGATCGGAAGCAACGACAGGATCGTCAGCATCGAGCGAATCCTCCCTTGCGCATGGCCGCCTACTATAGTGCAGCGGGCGCCGCTGGCCGTCGGCTAGCGTGACATGTAGCTGCGCGTGTGGCCGGTCCGGCCATTGGTCATCGTCCAGCTCCGGCCGTCGGCTGCCACCGTCGCCTTGATCCAGTAACCGGCACAGTCATCCTCTTCGGTCAGGTTGGCAATCAGCGCCTCTTCGGTGTTGTGCGCTGCGTCGTCAGCCAGCGCGAGGTGCGCCTGCCAGACATCCTCGATGCCGGCGGTCTGTTGTGCTACGGCGAGCGAGTCAGGCGTGCCCCCCTTGCGCGGGCCGTTGTTGATCACCATCACCGTCGGCCGCAGTGCACCGGTCAGCTCCGGGCGGATCGCGCCGTATCCACCATGGTGTGGAGCTTGATAGAGGTCTACGACGCCGAGGCGGTTCTGCGGACAGGCGAGCGCGCGCTCACCGTCGGGGGTCAGGTCGCCCAGGTTGAGGAACTGGAACGCACCGAACGAGAGCAGGTAGCCAAGGCTGTGGCCATTCTCGCCCATGTCCGGGTCGACCCCGGCGACGCCGCTGCATAGCGGATTGGGACCTCGGGGTTCGAGGCTGTCGATGAGCGACCGGTGCGCCGCAACGAACGACAGTTCAATCCGGCGCAGCGGCAGCTTGTCGCCCGGAGCGACACTGCGGCGGCGCCCCTCGGCCACCGCCGTGTAGTTGTCCCACAGGGCACGGCCGGATTCGCGATCCAACTCGACACTGTCGCCATGATCCACGAGCCGGCCGATCGGAACCCGCTCGGCCAGCGCGCTGATTCCGCCGACATGGTCGGTGTGGAAGTGGCTGATGAGCACGTAGTCCAACTCGGTCAGGCCGGCATCATTCATTGCGTCCAGGATGCGCTCCGTGTCGCGGCCGTCCGGACGGGGCCACCCGGTGTCCATCAGGACGGACTCCCGCTCGGGTGTGACAACCAGCGTCGCCGCGCCCCCTTCGACGTCGATCCAGTAGATGTCCAGCGTGCCGCCGGAGGTCTGCGCCCCGGCGAGCGCGGCGAGGGCGAGCACGAACAGTCCGGCCGACAGTGCGAGCGCGGGCCGGTCGAAGCGGCGTCGCGGAACGTGGCGGGTCATCGGGCCTCCTGGGATGGGATTCGTCGTCGCATTATATCCAGCGGTGTCGTCGGGCCGGTAACCCCGGTTGCAGGGTGGCCTATGGCATCTCGGCCAATGGGCACGGGCAATCCGACATTCTCGGCGGTAGGGGAAGCCTTCCCGCGGCCATCGGTTGGTAACTGCCGTTGCCGGGGAACACCCGGTTTCTCGTGCGCTTTCGCAGGTGCACCGACGGCACGGTTCTTGCTTCTTTCTCGAGCAGCCCTGCCGGCACGAGCCGGCGGTACCCAGACCTGTAAGGCATGCTGCTCCCGGCAGGGCAGCGGACCGGTCGGGGAGTACCGCCGCCGGCGCGCAGCGCATGTAGAGGGAGGTGCATCATGACTCGGACGGTTCTTTTCGTGGCGCTCTGCGCCGGACTGCTCTTGGCGTCGTCGTCGTCGCCCACCGCTGTGGAAGGGAGGCCTGCCCAGCAGCAGGTGCAGCAGGAAGCGGCGCCGCCGGAGGAGCAGGTCGACCTGAACACCGCAACGGCAGAGGAGCTCGAGACGCTGCCCGGCATCGGTCCGCGGACCGCCGAACTGATCGTCGAGTACCGCCGGGAGCAGCCATTCACCAAGGTGGAAGATCTCATGAACATCCGCGGCATCGGGGAACGCACCTTCCTGCGACTGCGCCCCCTGATCCGCGTCAACGACGCCGGCCCGGCCGGCCCGTAGCCCGCGTGATGACTACCTGTGAAACGTTCGTTACGCGCCATGGAGAGAGGGAGGCGGGATCCCCGGCGGGATCTCGCCTCCCCGGCGCACGTCGCCGGCCCGCCGAGCGGGGCGCTTCGCTGCTCGAGACGGTGGTGGCGGCCGGACTGTTGGTGTCCGTTGCCGGGTTGAGCATGCCGATGCTGACCGCGGCACGCCACCAGCATCTGGTAGCGAGCGCGGCTCGCTACCTTGCCGGACGGATCATGCTGGCGCGGGCGGAAGCCGTCCGGAGCGGCTCGGCGGTCGGACTCCGGTTCGTCAATCGCGACGGGCGCATCTTCTTCCGTCCGTACCGGGATGGCGATGGCGACGGTGTTCGAACCTCGGACATTGGTAGCGGTGTCGATCACCCGCTCGGTGAGGAGACGGCGATCGGCGATCTGTTCGACGGAGTCCACTTCGCACTCGGCGCGGCCGTGCCGCAGGTTGGCTCCACCGGACCGGCCGGAACCGACGCCGATCCGGTGCGCTTCGGCGTCGCCGACACGCTGAGCCTAACTCCGTTCGGCACCGCCAGTTCCGGAACCTTGTACCTTCGGAGTCGCGAAGGACACCAGGTGGCGCTCCGCGTGCTCGGGGCGACGGCGCGCGTGCAGCACCATGTCTTCGACTTCCGAGCGGGACGATGGCGAATCCGGTGACGGAGTTGTTGAAGCCCCGTCCACCGGGTACGCCTCCGTGGCTCACCGCCGTGCGGCTGCGCCCGGGCGGCGTTGTGGAGCCGGTTGCCTGGACGGCGGCTGGCGTGGTGGTCGAAGGCGACACGTGCCTCGTGCCGTCAGCGCGTGTGGTCGTGATCCTGGAAGGCAGAGCTCAACCGAGGTCTCTGCCGGGTGAAGTCTGGAGTGCCTGTATCACGTCTCTTGCGGGTCGGGCCGGCATACGGTACCGGGCGGCGATTAGGTTTAATACGCCGGTCGACATCCGGCGGACAAGCGAGGAGGATGGCAGTCGTGCTTGATTCCTGAACGGAGCGCCGTGTATCCTTAGCCAGGATTTAGCCCATTGGCGTCAGCCGGAGGAATGCATGGCCTACTCGATCTGTGAACCCTGCGTCGGCACCAAGGACACCGCGTGCGTCGATGTCTGCCCGGTCGACTGCATCCACCCCCGCCAGGACGAGGACGAGTTCGAAGCGGAAACGATGCTCTACATCCACCCGGACGAGTGCATTGACTGCGGCGCTTGCGTCCCGGCATGCCCCGTGGAAGCGATCTTCGCCAACGACGAGGTGCCGGACGAGTGGCAGAGTTTCATCGACACGAACGCCCAGTGGTACGAAGGCAAGTAACTTCTGATAGATGGGTCTGATAGATCATCGGTTCGAAGACAACTTCATCACCACTAACTTGGACCGCGTTCTGACCTGGGCGCGTCAGTCCTCGCTGTGGCCGATGGGGTTTGGTCTCGCCTGCTGCGCGATCGAGATGATCGCCACCTCGACGTCCCGCTACGACATCGCACGCTTCGGGGCGGAGGTGTTCCGCGCTTCCCCCAGGCAATCGGACCTGATGATCGTGGCCGGGACCGTTACCAAGAAGATGGCTCCCGTGCTGCGGCGGCTCTACGATCAGATGCCCGAGCCGAAGTGGGTTATTTCGATGGGGAGTTGCTCGAACGCGGGCGGTCCGTTCCCCACCTACAGCGTGTTGCAGGGGGTGGACAAGATCGTTCCGGTCGACGTCTATGTGTCTGGTTGTCCTCCCCGTCCGGAGGCGTTGCTCTACGGGCTGATGCGCTTGCAGGACAAGATCGGCAAGGAGAACACCGTGCTGCGCCGACGGCGGGTCATCCCGGTGGGGCAGACCGAGCCAATACTTGTCGAGGAGCGGGTGTAGGTGCCGATGCTGGCCAAGCTGTTTCGCACGATCTTTCTGGTCGACCTGCTCAAGGGGCTCTGGGTGACCCTCAAGTACACTCCGCAGCCCGCATTCACCTTTCAGTACCCGGAAGAGCGGCGTCCGGTGGCGCCCCGGTTCCGCGGGGTGCTCCGCCTGCAGGTCGAGCCTGAGACTGGTGCCCAGACCTGCATCGTCTGCGATCAGTGTGCGAAGGTTTGCCCGGACGAGTTGATCAATCTGGGCGGCCATCGCGAACCTGGACACAAGATCAAGGTGCTCGACTACTTCGATTTCAACTTGTCCCGCTGTTCGTTTTGTGGACTTTGTGCAGAGGTTTGCCCGACCAAGCCGGTTAAGGCGCTCATCATGAGTGAGGATTACGAGCTGGGCACGTACAGCCGCAGTGCGCAGATCCTCCGCGTCGACGAGATGTACGACGGCGTCCCGATCGAGCACTACACTCGCTAACCTGCGTCGCAAGTCGGGTTGGAGGAAAGGCCATGCGCGCTGTGGCTCGGACGGCGTTTCTTGGGCTGGCGTTGGCAGCCTCGGCTCCACTCATCCTCGCTGGGTGGTCGACCCCCGACTCGGCCCGGGTCGAAACCCGCCTGCAGCTTGCCGACCTGCTGTACGGCGATCAGCGCTACTGGGAGGCGATGGCGGGGTACGACCGCGCCAAGGAGGGCGCGCGCGACGATCAGTTGTTACGCGCTTCGACGGGCCTGCTCCGGTCACTGCTGCATGTTGCCGAGTTCACTCGTGCGCATCAGGAAGCTGAGTTCCTGAATGATCTGGGGCTGACCGATCCGAATGACCGGGCGCTGTACGCAGACAGCCTCTGGTCGGCCGGCCTCTTCCAGGAGGCGGAGCAGGAGTACGAGCAGATCCTTGCCGTGGCGCCCGACACACCGGCGGCGCGGCACGGCTACGGACGCGGGCTCGCCGCACAGGGACGTTTCGACGAGGCGCTCATCGAGGCGGAGGCTGCGATCGCGGGAGAAGATCGCGCGGAGTACTTCCACACGTTAGGCAGTATTCACCGCCGCCACGGCGATTACGACCTGGCGGCTGACGCGTTCGACGAGTACATCGCACGCCTCCCGATCGACCGACAGCCGGAGAAGATAGAGTGGGCACGCTCCGAGGTGCGGTTCCTCCGTTCGTTCGGCAATCGGACGCCGATAGAGATCGTGGGGGACGGGGCAGACGCGGTGCACACCATTCCCTTCCGTCTCGAACGCGACAAGGTGATTATCCGCGCGCGAGTCAACGGGAGCGAACCGCTGGATCTCGTTGTCGACACGGGCGCCGAGCAGATGGTGTTGTCCCAGCGGACGGCGCAGGAGGTTGGCCTACGGGCGATCACCAACACGTTGAGTGCCGGGGTCGGCCGGGTCGGCATGCGCGGCCTGGAGTTGGGACGGCTCGACACGTTCGAAGTGGGGACATTCCGTGTCGAAAACATCCCGGCGCTCATCAAGAACCCACCCCTGACCGGACTGCCCGAATCGCGTAGCGAGAATAGCTTCTCGCCCCTCGCTCTCGGGCTGTCGACGGTGATCGACTACGAGAACCAGCAGATAGTTATCGCCCGCCAGTTGCCGCCGGAGCCGGCGGACATTGAACTGCCGATGCGGTTTGAGCGCCTGGCCATCGTGCGTGGCGTGATCAACGGCCAGCACCAGAAGTCCTTCATCGTCGACACGGGCGGTGAGGTGATCTCGATCAGCCTGAGCACCGCCGCCGTGCTCGGCATGAGACCCGTACGTCACATTCCACTACGGGTCTTCGGCATGTCCGGGTGGGACGATCAGGCGTTCCTGCTGCCGGGCGTCAACCTCGGCTTCGACCGCATCCGGTATGACAACTTCGCGGTCGTCGTGCTCAATTTGCACCGGCCGAGCGCACTTCTCGGGTTCAACATCGGTGGCATCGTCGGCCATCGGTTCCTGAGCAACTACCGGGTTGTGCTCGATCTGTCGAACAACCTGCTTCGACTCAGCGAAACCTGATCCTCAAAGTTGTGGGGCCGGCTTACTTGCCAGGCGGGGATCGCCGCCCGCCGGATCAGAAGTCGTAGCCGATCCAGACCTGAAACCGGACCTTCCGGAAGTAGTCACTTCCCCCGAGGAATCCGTTTGCCTGCGCTTCGCTCTCGAAGACGGCGTCTTCCCATGCGCGGTTGAAGAGCGTCGGCCACGACCAGTCGAGGTGGATCGGGAAGCCGATGGCGAAGGTGGTCAGACCGAAGCCGTACGACGCGCGGCCCTGGTTGAGGCGGAAGCCGCTCACGCTCTTCGGGTCGCCGAAGATAGGCTCGGATGCTCCGGTGAAGGGATTCGTACCGTAGCCGGCGACGGAACGGACCGTGGTCGGTTGGGTGGTCCAGGCATTCCAGGGCTGGCCGTCGAACCCCGCCACGCCGAAGTTGAGGAAGAACGTGCCGCGGATCCCACCCAGGATGCCGATCGGCGTCGCCATTGCCTCAACGAGCGGGAACCGGAGCTCGATGTTGCCGTGAAACGCCTTGTGGCCGATGAAGTGAAGGTAGTCGTAGCCGCGCATCTCGGACTGGCCGCCGAAGAAGATGAAGTCGGGGAATTGGCCCCAGCTCCGGAAGGCGCGCCCGCGGAACGCCAGCACGCCGTTCTCGAGGAGCCGCAGATAATACCGAGCGTCCAGATCAACCGTTTGCCTTGACAGCAAGCCACCCATTCCGGGTGCGTACTCGTAACCCGCCATGACGGTGTTGCCGGCGACCGGGCCGTACTCGCGGAAGACAGTCGTTTCCTGCACGAAACGGGTGCCGAACGGCATGAATGTTCCGTTTCGGAAGAGATTCGTCCCGAACTGCGCCATCTGGTACGCTTCGGATTGCGCTGCCAGCCCCTCGTCGGCGAACGTCTCCTTGAAGTTGTAGAGGCCGGCCGACAGCTCGAGCCGCCGGAAACGGTCGATCGGGTAGATGCCTATGGCGCTCCCGCCGTTCGAGCGACGGGTGGCGATGGCATTGTCCCGGTTCAGGAAGGAGAAACTGGGGACGTAGTAGGAGGCGAGACCGTAGAAGTACTGCTCGGACGAGATCCCCTGAAAAGCGTACTGCATCCGCCCGGCAAGGTTGACGTAGGACGCGCCGTACGTGCGGTAGGTCTGGATCGAGTAGGCCTGGATCGTGAACTGCTGATCGCCCAGCACGTCGGCGAAGCTGACAATGGTGCCGCCCAACAGGTCACCGTTGTTGGTCATTGCAACGCCGAAGTTGGGGCGCCCCTGCAGGTACATGTTCTCGAATGCGCCCTTCCGGCGCAGGTTTGCCAGGTCGAGCGAGTGGGCGAGCGGCGCCTGAAAGTCGATCAGCGGGCCCGGCCCGCCGAAGTCGCTCGCATTTGCTTCAAGGAGGGGGTCGTCGGCAAGTTCGAGCGTGTGGAGGCCGTACTCCCCCCTGAAGTAGCTGACGAACCCGATCCGCGCATCCTCGGAATCCTCGTCCGGAGCGAGGACTACCGGGTTGACGAAGCCGGTAGCGGTGTCCGTGAGCTGCCGGAGTGCACCGTTCTCGATGTCGAGCGTCCAGATGTTGAAGATCTCGCCATCGCGTGCCGTCTGTGCATCGAGCGGCTCGGCGGGGTCGACTGCGGTCGAGGCAAAGACGATAGTCCGGTCATCGACGAACTGGCCGCCCGCCTCGTCGTGCGTCCCGAAGGTCAGTTGCGTCTGTGCGCCCGTGTCGCGGTCAAGACGAAAGAGCTTGTCGTTGCCGCTGATGCGCGACAAGTAGATGATCGACCGCCCGTCGGGCGCGTAGAACGGCGCGTAGTCGGCGAACGGGCTGTTGGTGAGGTTGGTCACCTCGCGCGTCTCCATGTCGATCTCGTAGATATCGCCGACGCCGTTCTGCAGCGCGGAGAAGGCAATGCTCCGGCCGTCGGGCGAGAAGTCCGGCGACTCTGGTTCGTCCACCATGTCGAGGTCAATCAGCGCCTCCACGTCCCGGGTGACGACGTTCTGAATCGCGAGCGACTTGCCCTTGCCGTTGCGGACCATGTAGACAAGCTGATCGCCCGCCGGAGACCACGACATCCAGGGCACGGTGTTCCAGCGGAGGCCGCCAGGCTGGGTGATGTACTCGAACCCAAAGTTCTGATCGAACCCCTCGGTCATGTTCAGGATCACTTCGCCGGTTCGGGACGACAACAGGATGATGTCTGCCTCGCGGTCCCTGCGGTTCAAGCCGAGCGCCGCCATCACCTCGCCCGACGGCGACGCCTCGAGCGAGTAGACGACCGGGTACCGGCTGCGCAGCGGATCGGGGGCCAGATTGCGCCCGTAGTCCGTCGGCCGATCCTTCTCGCGGAACGGTTCGAAGCGGTCATCGAGGTACGACTTGAACGCAGCGTCCCATTCCTCCGCTTCGAGATCGAAGGCTTCGTCGTACGGATCCTCACCGCCCCCGATCGCGCTGCGCCGCAGCGCAAAGAGGAACTGACGGAGCCCTTCGAGCCCCCACTCCTCCTCGATGAACTCGAACACCGAGTGACCCAGGTTGTAGACCACCCGTCCGCTGGCGAAGCCGCCGTATCCCTCGAACTCCGTCATCGACGGAACGATGTCGGCAATGGCTACGTCGCGCACCGACATCAGGTCGATAGGGCGCCAGACGCCGGCCATGAAGTCGGCCAAGCCCTCGTCGACCCACAGCGGCACGGTGCTGCGGATGATCGAGCGGGGGATGATGTCGAACTCGAAGATGTGTGTCAGCTCGTGCGTGATCAGGCGGTAGAGTCCGTCGGGCGGCTCGTCGATCGGAAGGACGATGCGATTGCGCTGCGGCTCGGCGAACGCCGCCACCCCCTCGGGTATGGCGCCGGGGATCAGGTTCTGCTGTTCGAATTCGCTGTGCGTCTTGAAGACGATGAGCGGAACACTGAAGGCCAGATCGTGCCGGAGGTCGGCGCTTACCTGCTGGTAGGCGCTCTCCGCATAGCTGGCCACTCGCTCCAGGTGTTCCTCGAGCTCGGGGTAGTAGTAGATGTCGAAGTGGTCGGTCGTGTAGATGTGCCAGTCGAACTTGTCGTATTTCACCCGGTTCTTCCCGTAGTAGGAGGCGAACTGGGCGGACGCGGTCCCGGCGGTCCACGTCACGAGAAGGGACAGTGCGAGCAGAACGGCAACCGGCCACCCGCTCCGGAGCGTGAATCGACTGTCGGTCATGGAACTCCCTCGCAGCCTGCAGGCTGACTTCATCTTAACTGATTGCTCCGGGGGCTTGCTCCGCAGCCATGCTTCCTGTCACTCTCCAGCGTCAGGAAACTTCCGGGTCAATGACCCGGGCCGCCGCGGCATTGTTCCGGACCCATGTCGACCGCCAGACTCAACGGCACCCCCTGGGAAGACTTCACGCCCGCCGCCGGCCTCGATGGCGGACACCGGATGACGCTGTACACGTGGGGCAGACCGCGCCACTTTCCGAACCTGCCGTCGCCGGTGCCCCGCTACTTCGACGTCGCTCCCGACGCACGCGTGCTGGCGCACTGTCACTGGCAGCCGTCGCCTTCGTCGCATCCGACCCTGTTGGCGCTCCACGGACTCGAGGGATCGAGTGAGGCGCACTACATGCGCGGCCTCGCCGACAAGGCCTATACCGCGGGCACGAATGTCGTCCTTCTCAATCAGCGGAACTGCGGGGGCACCGAGCACCTCTCGGCTGGGCTCTACCACTCGGGACTGTCGGCCGACCCGGCCGCGGTGATGCGCGAACTGGCGGAGGTAGACTGTCTGCACGCCGTTGCCGTCGTGGGGTTTTCGCTCGGCGGCAATGTCGGCCTCCGCTTGGCGGGTGATCGGGGGGAAGCTGTGCCGCCGTCGCTCCGCGCGGTCTGCGCGGTCTCGCCCACGATGAATCTCGCCCGCTGCGTCGACGCGCTCGAGCGTCCACGCAACGCGTTGTACGAGTGGAACTTCGTGCGCAACCTGAAGCGGCGGATGCGGCGCAAGGCGCGCCGCCTGCCAGGACGCTTCGATCTCGCAGCGCTCCGAGATGTCCGCACCGTCCGTCAGTTCGATGACGCCTACACCGCTCCCCACCACGGCTTCCGCGATGCCGACGACTATTACCACCGCGCAAGCAGCCTGCGCGTGATCGACCAGATCGCGATCCCGACGCTGATCCTGAGCGCGGCCGACGATCCCTTCGTACCGCCGGAGCAGTTTGGCGATCCCGTGCTCGCCGCCAACCCGCATATGACTACCGTGGTAACCCGGCACGGCGGACACTGCGGCTTCTATAGTGAGCCGGCCTACGGCTTCGACGGTTACTGGGCCGAGCGGGCGGCGGTGGCGTTCGCGCTGCGTCACCTGGCCGACTGACCCCCGGATCGGCCGAGCGGCGCAGCGTCAGGCGTGGAGGTGTTCGAGCAGGCGGGCCGCGAACTCTGGACCGGTGCCCTCTTCCTCGTGCTTGAAATAGACGTACACGTCTTCGCACTCCTCGGTCCGCTTACGGATCGTGTCAGCCCAGCGAATGAGGTCGTCGTCGGTGTAGCCCTGATCGCGGAGCCGGAAATAGGCGAAGGGCGCGGTCACTTCGACCGGCGTGCGGAGCTTCTCGCTGTCGGAAACGCAAAGCGCCGCGCCGCGCGATGCGAGGCAGTCGATGACGTCGCGATCGTGCCACGAGGCGTGGCGGAACTCGAAAGCCGGTCGGGCGTCTTCGGGCAGCATGTCGAGAAACGACTTCAGTCGATCGAGCGCCTTCCGCAAAAAGGGGGGCAACTGGAAGAGCAGCGTGCCCCGTTTCCCCTCCAGGGTCGCTGCCGCGTCACAGAAGGCGCGCGTTATCTCCGCGCAGTCGGCCAGGCGGGCCTCGTGCGTGATGCGACGGGGCGCCTTCAGCGTGAATCGAAAGTCATCCGGTGTCGCCTCGGACCAGCCGGCGAGCAGCCGGGCGGTCGGCATCCGATAGAACGTGTAGTTGATCTCGACCGTGTCGAGTCGGGCCGCGTAGTACGGCAGCATCTGCTTCTGCGGATGCTTCTTCGGGTAGAACGACCCGCGCCACTCGGGGTAGTTGTAGCCGGAGGTGCCGACCCAGTAGCGTGGCATCGGCCGCGCGTCAGTCGAGATCGAAATCGCGCGTCGGACGGGTGATCGGCTCCTCCGTCGCCTCTTTCAAGGCGTCGTCGAACCGCCTGGATAGCGCGTCGGTACGTCCCCGCTCATAGGCAACGGATTGCTGGAAGGCCGCTTCCCGTTTCGCCTTTGCGGCGGCCAGAATGTTCTCCGCGTCCTCGATTGCCGGCCGGTCGGTCGACGGCGGTTCGTGGTGGGAGACGACGCGCCGAAGGTTCAGATCGTAGACAAGGGTCGCGCCGCAGCAGGGACAGTCGATCTCGACTTCCGAGGCCAGCGGTGGCACGCGGCTGTCAACCCTCTTCTTCGTAGTCGCCTTCGGCGATCGGGACGATCCGGTTAGGAGGACGGAGCGCTTCGCGGTGGTCGTAGACCGGCAGGCTGCCGACATGCCGGGGCAACGGGCAGCCGGGGCCCTTCTTCTCGATCACCACGGTGACGGGGCTTCCCTCGACGCCCTCCCGGAACGCAACGCGGCAACCACATCCGAGGCGTGCCTGGTTGAAGCCCTTGCTCATCACTCCCTCATGATACACGACCGCTAGAGCAGATCCTTGATGTCCTGCTCGAAAGCCTCGCGGGTGGCGATCCCCATGTGAGTCCGGCAGAGCGCGCCGGTGCGGTCGATGAAGAACGTGACCGGCAGCCCCCAGATAGGCCCGTAGGCCTCCTGGAAGTCCTCGCGGCCGAGGCCGACCAGCATCGGGTAGTTCACCTGGAACTCCGCCGCGAACGGACGGATCTGCTCCGGCGTGTCATCGACCGACAGGCCGAGCACCACCAGGCCGTCGTCCTCGTACTCCCGCTGGAACTCGACGAACCACGGGATCTCGATCTTGCACGGGCCACACCAGGTCGCCCAGAAGTTGAGCAGGATCACGCTGCCCCGCAGCTCGGCCAGGTTCAACGGATCCCCGTCGATGTCACGCAGCGTGAAGTCCATCGGAGCCGGCCGCGCGTCGTCGTCGCAGGCCACTTCTTCCGCAGCCGCCGCTTCCGACCCGCTGCCACCTGCGGTGAGGTTGCCGAACGTGAAGCTTCGCACACCTGGCAACGTCAGCATTCCGAGTCCCAGCGCCGCAATGCCAGCCAGCATCCACCGTCTTGTCGTCATGGGTACTCCTGAATCATGCCGTCAGTCGTCATTCAGAGCGTAACGCGGGCACCCGTCCGATCTCAAGCCGGGCGCGAGGCGCGCCCGCCGATTCGTGCCAACGTGCCGCCGGGCGGCGCGGGATGTTCGGGAGGCCCTGGGCGCTGTGCCATAATGCCCGACCGTGGAACTGCGGCGTCTGAACGTCGGCTGCCTGGGAGGGGGCACCGGTTTGCCGAGCCTGTTGGGGGGGCTCAAACAGAACCCCTGGGTGGGGGTCAACGCCGTAGTGACGATGTTCGACAGTGGAGGCAGCTCGGGCCAGCTCCGTGACGAACTGGGCGTGCTTCCGCCCGGCGACGTGCTGAAGTGTGCCTGCTCGCTGGCGCGCAACGAAAAGGAAGCTCGGGCCCTCCTGTTGTCGCGTCTACCGTCGTTCGAGAACGGCCGGCTGGGAGGGCACACCGGCGGGAACCTGCTGCTCTCGATGATGCAGCAGTACAGTGGAGATTTCCTCGCTGCCGTAGACGGTCTCCGAAGCCTGCTCGACTGCAGTGGCCGCGTGTTGCCGGTCAGCGTCGAGCAGTCGACGCTCTTCGCGGAGTACGAGGACGGTACACGCGCCGAGAGCGAAGTGGGCGTGGATCGGGCGCAGACCCACGGACATCGGATCAGCCGGATCTGGCTCGACCCGGTGCCGGCGGTTCACGGGGCAACGGCAGAGGCGATCCGGCGCTTCGACGCGATAGTGATCGGGCCGGGAAGCTTCTATACCAGCCTGATGCCGATCCTGCTGGTCACCGGCGTAGCCGAGGCGGTCGCCGCGTCGTCCGGGCCCATCATCCTGGTGACGAACATCGTGACCGAGGGCCGCGGCATGCATGGTTTCACGGTGGCGGAGGCGGTGCGCCGTGTCGGTGAAGCCATTGGCCGGCCGGTCGATGTCGCCATTGCGAACACTGCCCGGCCGCAGCCCGACGTGATGGCGCGCTACGCTGCCGAGCACAAGGAACTGCTGCCGATCGGCGAGATCCCGGCGGGATGCGACTTGGTCACAGGGCAGTTCTGGCAGGGCCAGATCGCCCGTCATGCGCGCCGGAGGCTTGCCTATGCGGTCTGGAGCGTGCTGGCCCGACGCCTGCTGTAGCAGCGTCTACGGTGGCCGCCGCCGGTCCCGGGCTGGGTTGGTCACGGACTCCTAACCCCTCCGCGTGCGTTGCCGCGCCAGGATCTTCCTTGCCGCCCGCTCGATCACATCGCGGGTCATCGCCGCCGCGCGTCCCGGGCCGACCGCCGTCGCCGGCCGTCCGGTTACCCACTGCGCCGGCATCTCCTCGGCCAGGATGTCGTCGAAGTCTCCTTCGCTCTTCACGCTCAGCGGGGCGAAGCTGATGATGTCGACCGGCCCCGACCAGAAGTCGGCGTGCTTGATCAGCAGCCAGTTGCGGCCATACTGCTTCGGCGGCGTCTCGGCCCGGTCGCGGATCCTGACCAGCGCCCACGATCCCTTGAGCTTGAAGCCGTCGAGTGAGAACTTCAGATCGCCCCGGTCGAGCGCGGCGTCCACTTCGTCCACTTCGGGCATCCAGGTGCCGCGGTCCCAGAGCATCACGATGCCGGCCCCGTAGCCCTCCGGAATGACACCTTCAAAACTGCCGTAGTCGTACGGGTGATCCTCGGTTCGGATCGCCATTCGCTTGTCGGAGGGTTGCAGCGACGGTCCCTTCGGCACCGCCCATGACAGCAGGACGCCGCGATGCTCGAGCCGCAGGTCGTAGTGCAGGTGACTCGCCAGGTGCTTCTGGACGCAGAAGTACAGCTCGGTCGTCTCGCGCGATCGCCGGCGTGGAGCCCTCGGCCGCGTGCGGGCTCCATCCGGTTCCGGCGTCTTCGTGAAGTCGCGCTTCTGCCGGTACTCGTCGAGTGGACGCGCTGCCGATCCTGATGCGGGCGACTCTCGCGCGGGCGTTTTCTTTGTCTTCATGACGGCGGGAGGTGATTTCCGGCGGTCATTATCGGCCAGATGATGCAGAATGATCCCGTGCTGACCGCAGTCGTTCTCTATCTCTCGGTCCTGGTGCTGATCAGCGCGTGGCGCAGCCGCCGCATCCGAACCGGGGACGATTTCCTGGTAGCGGGGCGGAGCTTGCCGGCGCGCGTTCTGGTTTTCACGCTGCTCGCTACGTGGATCGGATCGGGAAGTCTCTTCGGGGGCGCCGGCCTCGGGTACCGATCCGGCTTCGCAGCCCTCTGGCAGTCGGCCGGCGCCTGGGTCGGCATCGCACTCGTCTACTTCATTGCGCCGCGTGTCCGCCGTATCGCGCTGTACACCGTTCCCGACATCCTGGAGCTTCGCTACGGCCCTGCGGCGCGCGTGCTCGGGACGATCACCACGGTCCTCGCCTACGGCACGATCGCCGCGTACCAGTTTCGCGGCGGCGGGCGGTTGCTGGAGCTGGTGGCCGGTATCGATCCTGGGACCGGGGCTCTGGCCACCGCCATCTTCTGCATCCTCTTCACATCGCTCGCGGGAATGCTGTCGATCGCCTACATCGACGTCGGCAACGGCCTGGTGATGATGATCGCGGTCACCCTCGGTGTGGCCTACCTCGTGAGCGATGGGGGCGGGCTGGGCGCATCGCTCGCGCAGCTCGAGCCGCACCAGGTCTCGCTGTTCGGGGACATCGGTCCGCAGGCGGCGTTTGCGCTGTTTCTTCCCACCATGTTCCTGCTGCTCGGCGAAGCGAACATGTACCAGAAGTTCTTCTCGGCGCGTGACGAGCGGGCGGCGCGCATGGCGGTCGTCGGCTGGATTGCCGGCACGATCGTCGTCGAGACGCTGATCGACTCCACCGGCATTCTCGGCTCGCTCCGGATTGCCGGGCTGGACGCCGCCGCGTCGGAGGCAATCGTGATCCGCGTCGCTACCGACGTGCTGCCGACCTCCCTCGGCCTGCTGCTGGTATGCGGCGCCGCGGCGATTGTCGTCTCCACGGCGAACAGCTTCCTGCTGACGCCGTCGACCAACCTGATCCGCGACGTTTATCAGCGCTTCATCAATCCGGAGGTGACCGACCGGCAGGTAGTGATCTACACGCGGCTGATCGTCGTCGCTGTGGGCGCGCTCGGCTACGTCGCCGGCAACTTCTTCCCGACCATCCTGGCGATGGCGCTCTGGGCCTACACGATGTACGGCGCCGGGATCACCCCGGCGCTGCTCGGTGCGCTGATATGGAAGCGGGCGACGCGCGCCGGAGGTGTCGCGTCGATCCTGGCGGGCATGTCCACGACGCTCGTCTGGGAGGTGATCGGCCTCCTGCGGGCCGTTGACGGCGTGCCGGCGTATCTCTTCGGATGGCAGACCGCCTATCCCGCGCTCGCTCTTTCGATCGCGACGTTGATCGTGGTCAGTCTGTTGACCCCGCCGCCAACCAGAGCAGAAGTGGAACTGTCAGCCCCGCCGGTTGCGTCATGAGCGTCACGTTGATCGCGACGTACGAACTGGGGCGTCAGCCGTTCGGCCTGGCCTCGCCCGCCGCGTGGCTCCGCCGGGCCGGGCACGACGTTGCCTGCGTCGACCTCTCGCGCCAGCCGTTCGACGCCGACGTGGTGGCCCGTGCGCGCCTGGTGGCGTTCCACCTGCCGATGCACACCGCGACCCGGCTGGCGGTGCCGGTGATCCAGCGCGTCCGGCGGATTAATCCGGATGCGTCGCTCTGTGCCTACGGGTTGTATGCGCCGCTCAACGCGCCCTATCTCCGGTCGCTCGGGATCCGCCACATCCTGGGAGGCGAGTTCGAGGCGGATCTCGTACGCATCGCGGACGGCGATGCGGCGACTGGCGGTAGCGGAACGGACGGACCGTCCGGGGCTAACACCGGGGTCGCGGCGAACAAGGGGGGTGGTGCTCGGAGACCCGAACTGCCGCGCCTGGACCTGGTCAAGCCATGGCGTGACAGCCTGCCGCCGCTCGATCGCTACGCTACGCTGCAGTGCGGTGACGCCCGCTACGTCACCGGCTACACGGAGGCGAGCCGGGGCTGCCGGCATCTCTGCCGCCACTGTCCGATAGTCCCGGTTTATGGCGGACGGTTTCGGATTGTCCCGCCTGACGTCGTGGTGGCAGACGTCGAGGCGCAGGTGGCGCGGGGAGCGCGGCACATCACGTTTGGGGACCCCGACTTCTTCAACGGGATCGGCCACGCGATGCGGGTTGCCGAGGCGGTGGCGGAACGCTGCCCCGGCATCACCTACGACGTCACGATCAAGGTGGAGCATCTGATCGCGCAAGCGAAACGATTGCCGCGGCTGCGCGAGACCGGATGCCTCTTCGTGACGAGCGCCGTGGAGTCGTTCGACGACGCCGTGCTTGCGCGACTCCGGAAGGGGCACACGCGGCGCGACGTTGAGCGCGCCGTCAGGCTCTGCCGTGATGCCGGTCTGACGCTTGCTCCGACGTTCATCGCGTTCACGCCCTGGACGACGCTGGAGACTTACCGCGACCTGCTGGCGGAGATCGATCGGCTCGACCTGGTGGACCAGGTGGCGCCGATCCAGTTGACGCTCCGTCTGCTGGTGACCGCCGGTTCCGCCCTGCTCGAACTGGACGATCTGCGCCGACAGGTTGGTCCGTTCGACGAGGGGAGGCTCGTCTATCCGTGGCGGCACGCGGACCCGGTGGTGGACCGCCTTGCGGACGATGTCGCGGCCATCGTGGGCCGAAGGATGACGGTGGATCGGCAGGCCGTCTACGAGGAAGTCCGCACGCGTGCGTATGTGGGATGCGGTCAGCCACCCCATCGGTCCGAGCCGGTGCGCCAGCGGGTCGAGACGCCCTACCTGAACGAACCGTGGTACTGCTGAGCGGAGCCCACGGCCGAGCAGGTTGCTCTGGTCTGACCCTCCCATGACGGCCACCCGTCTCCGTCTGCTGGTGGTCTCCGCGACCACCGGCTATCAGCTCCGGTCGTTCAGCGCAGCGGCTGATCGGTTGGGCGTTGACCTGGCGTTCGCTACCGACCGGTGTCATCAGCTCGATGACCCGTGGCGTGACGGCGCCGTGCCTATCCGATTCCACGACGAGGAGGCGTCGGTCGGCGCCATCGTGACGTCGGCGGCGGCGCAGCCGATCAGCGGGGTGGTCGCGGTGGGCGACCGTCCGGCGATGGTCGCGGCCCGGGTGGCGGAGGCGCTCGGCCTGCGCGGGCATCCGCCCCACGCCGTGCGCGACGCGACCCACAAGCTGCGGACTCGTTTGCGCCTGCGCGCGGCCGGGTTGACGGTCCCGGAATTCCGCGCGCTGCCGGTCGAGGCGGACGAGGCGGCGCTACTCGACGGGGCGCGGTTCCCGTGCGTCATCAAGCCGATGGCGCTCTCCGCGAGCCGTGGCGTGATGCGCGCCGACACGCCGCGGGAACTTGTCGCCGCAGCCGCGCGGCTGCGACGCCTGCTGGAGACCCCGGCGGTGCGGGCGCTGCGGGATCCGGCGAACGAGACCCTGCTGCTCGAGACGTTCGTGCCGGGCCGTGAAGTGGCCCTTGAAGGAGTGGTGACGGATGGCGCACTAACGGTCTTTGCCATCTTCGACAAGCCGGATCCGCTCGATGGCCCGTTCTTCGAGGAGACGATTTACATCACGCCCGACACGCTGCCGCCTGCGTCGCGCCGCGACGTCATTGCCGAGGTGGAGCACGCGGTTCAGGCTCTCGGTCTCGCCAACGGTCCGATCCATGCGGAGGTGCGCCTTGACGGTGAACGGATTGTCGTGCTCGAAGTCGCGCCGCGCCCGATCGGCGGCCGCTGTGCGCAGGTTCTCCGGTTCGATCCGCCGTCGGGCCTTGACGGCAACACGGACGGCGTCGGGTGGGCGTCGCTGGAGGAGGTGCTGCTGCGCCATGCACTCGGGGAGTCGGTCGACGGCTGGCGCGTGACGCGCGGGAGTTCGGCGGTGTTGATGATCCCGGTGCCGGGCGCCGGCATCTGCCGCGGGGTCGCGGGCCTGGAAGCGGCGCGGGCGATCCCGGGAATCGACGATGTCGTGATCACCGTCAAGCCGGGCGAGCGGCTCGTTCCCTGGCCGGAAGGGTCGAGCTATCCGGGCTTCATTTTCGCGCGGGGCTGCGACCCGACGGCGGTCATGGGGGCGATCCGCACGGCGCACCGCCGTCTGGCGTTCGAGATCGCGGCAGAACTGCCGGTCAGTCCGGAACGTCGGAGGTAGCCCTACTGCTTGGCCTGCGGGGGGACGTAGTCGGGAGGTAGCGCGGAGCCCTCGCCGAAGAAGAAGTCCTCCATCTGCTCGGCGACCAGCTTCTGGGCTTCCTTCTGCCACGGCATCAGGCGGTACTCGTTGAGGATCATCTTCATCCGTTCTTCCCAGAGCTTCCACGCCTCCACGGAGACGTTCTCGTAGATCCGCTTTCCGAGGTCGCCAGGCCACGGCGGCTCGTCGAACCCCGGCAGATTCCTCTGCAACTTCACGCACTTCACGCTGCGGCCAGCCATCGTCTTTCCTGCCCCCTTGCCGTTGGCAGCTAGTGTAGTCCCTTCGGCGCCGACGCGGTGTCGGTCCAAATCACGACCTTCTTCCCGCCCAACGCCGCGGTGACGATTCGTGCCACTTCGACGCGCGCGTCGTTGAAGCAGGCGCCGTCACCGATGTCCGTCAGGTCATCCGGCGCAAGGGCGTTCGCCGTCGATCCATTCAGCGTGCATCGCCGCCAGAGGCCCTTCGGCAGGCAGACCACGCCGGGTTTCATGTCGGGGTCGACCAGTGCCATGCAGTGTACCTCGCCCCGCGCGTTGAAGACGCGGACCGCATCGTCGGTCGACACGTCGCGCGGTTCGGCGTCGCGGGGGTGGATCCTGAGGCGCGCCGTCCGGGTCTCCAGCTCCCCCAAGGTGGAGTTGACAGTCTTGGCGCTGGCGGGAGACACCAGCGCGAGCGGGAACCTACCAGCGTCGTCGTCCTCCGGTTCCGGACGATAACGGTAGAGGCCAAGCGGCGCCTGGCGTTCGAGGTCTTCCGGAAACAGATCTATTTTCGCATCCGGCGTACGAGGAAAGACGTCGACGAACTGCACCGGCGCACGCAACGCGGCGCCGCGGGTGATGCCCGATGCGAGTAGCGCCTCGCCCGCGTTGTCCCGCAGCGCGCTGGCGACGTGCAGCAGTTCACTGGTGTCGGGCGGCATACGCTCCGGCAGATCGAGCCCCAGACGTGATGCGAGTTCGCCGAACACCTCGACGTTCGGTCGTGCCTCCTCGACCGGTTCGATCACCGGCTGCACGATCTGCACGCTGCCATGGCCATAGCTGAGCGCCAGGTCGTACTGTTCGAGAAACGTCGTGGCAGGAAGCACGATGTCGGCCCACCGCGCCGTGTCGGTCATCACCTGATCGAAGACCACCGTGTAGAGATCGTCGCGCGCGAGGCCAGCCAGCACTCGGTTCTGATCCGGCATCGTGGCGAGCGGGTTGCAGTTGTAGACGAAGAGCATCTTGACCGGCGGGTCGTCGTAGTCGCTCAGCGCGCGGCCCAGGTGGTTCATGTTGACGAGGCGCGTCTCCGGTTCCGGCACGCCGATCCAGTCCTCTTCGGAAAGGGGAATGGCACGCGAGCTGCTGAGCGAGAAGCCGCCGCCCCGAACGCCGAACTTACCGCCGACGGCGGGAAGCGTAAGCACCGCCATCGCCGCGTTGCCCCCGTTCCGGTTCCGCTCCAGTCCCCAGCCGCAGCGGATCAGGGCGGGTGAGGTCTCCGCGTACAGCTCCGCCACCCGTTCGAGCAAGTCGGGATCAATCTCCGCCACCGCCGCCGCCCGCTCGAACGTCCACTCGTCGGCCCGGCGCCGCAGTTCGTCCGCCCGGTGGGTCACGGACTCGAGGAATGTCTCGTCAGAGTAGCCGTACTCGAAGAGGAACCGGTGAATGGCCAGCGCGACGACGACGTCGGTGCCGGGACGGACCGCGAGATGAATGTCCGCCTGTCGGGCGAGCGGTGTCCGCCGCGGATCGATAACGACGAGCGTGGCGCCGTCTCGCCTTGCGGCCCGGACGTGAGGTACGAGGTGGAACCCGGACGCGGAGGGGTTTGCCCCCCAGATGATGATCAACCGGGCATGCCGGTAGTCCTCGTAGGCCACGCCTGGCATGCGGCCGTAGAGTGCCGCCGATGCCGTCGTGGTGGGCGCGGAACAGACATTGCGCGCGAGGCGCGATGTCCCGAACGCCCGGAACAGCCTGGCGTCGGCCGTGTCCTGCGACAGCAGCCCGTTCGATCCGCCGTAGGAGATGGGGAGAATCGCCTCGCCGCCGAACTCCTCACGGATCGTCCGCATCCGTTCGACGATCTCGTCGAGCGCCTGCTCCCATCCGATTCGCTCGAAGTCTGCCTCGCCTCGTGCGCCCCGGCGCCGGCCAGGATAGTGCAGGCGGTCTGCGCTGTAGACCCGCTGATCGAAGTGGCGCACCTTGCGGCAGATGAAGCCGGACGTGGCTTCGTGGCGGGGGGAGTGATCGATCCGGGTGACACGTCCGCGCTCCACCGAAACTGCGAGACTGCAGGTATCGGGACAGTCGAGCGGACAGGCGGTTTCGACGATGGATCGCCCCCAGCTGAGGGGTGGCTCACCCGACATCGCGAGAGTGTACCATGGGGGTGCGGGACGTTCCGTAGCGCGGGTTCATGTATCTTTTTCTGGATCAAGTCACCTGCCGGAACGAGGGATCGGACCGGCCGGTTCTTGAAGGCGTCTCGTTTTTCGCCCGTTCCGGCGACGTCATCGCGGTCGTTGCGCATCCGCCGCCCGCCGCGTCGTCGCTCCTTCGCCTTATTGCGCGGTCCGGCCCGCGAGACGGCGTACTGATCGGATCGGACGGAACGGAAGTGAGCGCCGACGGCGATCCGGGCGCTCTCCGCGACTGGCGGCTCAGCGAACCGTACGACCGGCTTGCGCCCGGTTGGGTAACGGAGTCATGGCGCGGCGTCAGCATCCGGCGCTACGCCTTCGCGAAACCCCCAAACGACGAGCTGCCGGATCTGCTGCTGATCGATGACCTGGCGGACTTCCCGACATTCGCGGAAGCCGGCGCACGCCGGGCGTTCGTTCGCGACCTGCATGCCCTGCACCCTGCGCCTGGCCGGCGCACCATTCTCTACGCGACGTCCGACACCGACGACGCGCTGGCGGTCGCCGACCGCGTGGCGGTTCTGCAGTCGGGCCGGCTGGTGCAGTTCGGGACGACAGCCGAGGTGTACGACACGCCGGCAACGGAGTTTGTCGCGCAGCATTTCGGCCGGCCGGCGATCAATCTGTTCCCGGCCATTCTGGAGAAGGACGGTCAGGCCCTCAACCTGCGGAATCAGTCGGTCCCGCTCGGCGGCCGCATCGCGGAGGAGTTCTGCCGCGATGTCACCGGCGGCGTCCGGCCACAGCAGGTGCATCTTTCGAGAGAGGGAGGCGGGCTGCGTGGCCGGGTGGTCTCCGTCGCACCCGCCAGCGACTCGCACGGTGGGGCGCCGGGCGAGCAACTCGTCACCGTGGAGGTCGAGGGCTTCAAGCTCCGGGCGCTCGTTCCGGCTGCGGCTGACGACGGATTTGCCGATGCGTGGGAGGCTGACGACACGGTGGTGATCCGGATTCGCCCGCGGGACTACGTCGTCTTCGACGATCGCGGTGTCCGGCTGGATCAAGTGCCACTCCGGAGTTAGCAGGTTCCGGTGAAGGAAACGATACACACGGCCGCGCCGGTGTCCGTGCGAGAACGTCTCGAGCGCACCACGCTTGCGACACGCGCAGCAATGATCCTGATCGCCGGTGCCGCGTTCGCATCACTCGCGCCAGTCCCCGCCGCCTGGGTGGAACGGCTCTATTCGACCGGGACCTACCTCCTGGGCCAGCAAATGGTGACGCGGCTCTCCAGCCTCGTAGGCTTCGCTCTGCTCGACCTGCTCGTCGCCGTCCTGGCGGTCGCGCTTGCGGTTTGGTGGTGGCGGTCGATCCGCCGGGCGCCGCACGGCTGGCGTGCCTGCGGCGCCGTCGCCCTCCGCACGGCGTTCCGGACGCTGGGACTGGCCGCCGGGATCTACCTGGTCTTCCTGACGATGTGGGGGCTCAACTATCGACGCGAGCCGCTCACGGCAAAACTCGACTATGAACCGGCGCGCATCAGTCCTGTCGCGCTTTCGGCGCTGTCGAGCGAGGCGGTTTCGCGCCTCAACCGGTTGCATGCAGGCGCTGCCGCGGAAGGCGACTGGCCGGCGTTCGACGAGCTTGTCGACTGGCTGGGCCCGGCGTTCGATGCCGCGCAGCGGCAGCTCGGCGCCTCGCCCCCGGCCGTGCCGGGCCGTCCGAAGCCGACCCTCTTCGCGTCGTACTTCCGTAGCGCCGGCGTCGACGCCATGGTGAATCCGTGGGCGCTGGAGGTGCTGGTGAATGACGCGGTGCTGCCCTACGAGCGGCCGTTTCTCGTAGCGCACGAGTGGTCGCACCTCGCCGGCTACGCTAACGAGGCAGAGGCGAGTTTCGTCGGCCTGCTCGTCTGCCTGGCCGGTGATGCACGGAGCCGCTACAGCGCCTGGCTGTACCTGACGCCCCGGCTCGTGCAATACCTGCCACGGGATCTGCAGGCGGAGGTATGGGCCGGCCTGCATGACGTCCCGCGCGCCGACCTGCGCGCCATCGCCACTCGGTTTGCGCGCGACACGACACCGGTGGTGCAGCGGAGCGCCAGCGTGGTGTACGACCGCTTCCTGCGTGCCAACCGAGTGGACGCCGGCATGGCGAGCTACGGCCAGGTCGTGGATCTGGTGCTGGGGACCGCGGGTACCGATACGTGGCAGTAGGGCGGCTGTTCCGGTGTATCGTGGGTTGATGCGCGCCCGTAGCTCAGCCGGATAGAGCATCGGTCTTCTAAACCGAGGGTCGCAGGTTCGAGTCCTGCCGGGCGCGCCATCTAACTTCTGTAAGTGTTTGCATATAAACTATTTACAGGACTGCATCCAGTAAACGTATACGTTTCTGCCTACACGACACACCCGGAACATCTGAGCCCCAACGGGACGATCAGCACGCCGACCCGACCGACGGCGGCTCGACCACGGTCGTCCCCTCCCCCAGTTCCCGTCGCGTCAGCCGCGCCGCGTGACGACCCCCGGCCGTCCTGTCATGTGTTTGCGGATGGTGCTCGCGTGGTAGCCGGCCACCGCCGCCCCCCTCACGCGCCCTCCGTTCTCGCGCAGGCCAGCTCGAACACCGCGTCGGTCATCCAACGCTTGAAGCCCTCGTTGTCCATGAACTGCTTGAACAACTGGGTGTCGTCATTCATGACACTCGTCACCACCCGCAGCAGAGCCGTGCCGTGCTCGATCCGCGCGTTCTCGTCGTCAGAGTTCCGCCGGGCGTTCCTGAACGCGGCGTCCGCGGCGACGCGTGCGGGAATGGTCTCGGTGATGAGCTGCCGCACGCGGTCGGTGTCCTGCCACGCGATGGCACCGAACAGGTCATTGAACTCTCTCAAGATGCCCGAGAGCCGCTCCAGCTCCGGCACCGGCACGTGGCCGCCGCCGATCGGTGGCACGGGTTCGATCTCGGCATTCTCGTCGGGCAGCAGGATCTGCTGCACCGCGCGCTTCTCGACCCGATAGCTGTCCATGTCGATGGCGTCGAGGATGCCCTTGGAGAGGTCCTCCTCCTCGGGCGCCGGCAGCTTCGAGATGAGGAAGTTCAGGAAGATGGAGCGCTTCTCCCACGGGGCGTAGGTGTAGGGCAGGACGCACGACAGGAAGCCGTAGGTCCGGACGAAGGCCTTGGCCTTACCCTTGAAGTCCACCTGCCCGTCCTCGTCGAGGTCGTTCCGATAGACCGCCCCGCAGGCGTCGAGGATCGGATCCAGTTGGTCGCGCTCGGCCCCGTCGAGGTAGCGCTCGACGAAGTCGTCGATCTGCTCGGGTGAGTAGACCTGGGCGGCATCCAGGTCCGCCTGCAGATCGTGGAGCTTGTCGGGGTCGGTCTCGCCAGCCAGGATCGTCGCGCGGTAGTAGGCGGTGAAGGCGTCGCGGATGGTGTCGGCGTCGTTGAGGAAGTCGAGCACGAAGACATCGTGCTTCTTCGGATGCGCCCGGTTGAGGCGCGACAGGGTCTGCACCGCCTTGATGCCGGACAGCGTCTTGTCCACGTACATCGTGTGCAGCAACGGCTCGTCGTAGCCGGTCTGGAACTTGTCGGCGCAGATCAGGAAGCGGTACGGATCCTGCTGGATCGTGTCGGCGATCTGGCCGGACGGAAAGCCGTTCAGCGACGCCTCGGTCACCTGCTCGCCGCCGAACTCGGGCTCGCCGGAGAAGGCCACGACGGACCGGTACTGGCTCTTGCGCTCCTGCAGGTAGTCGCGGATGGCGTGGAAGTACTGGATCGCGCGGTCGATCCCGTTGGTGACCACCATCGCCCGCGCCGCGCCGCCGATCTTGTTCTTCGCGATGACCTGCTCATGGAAGTGGTCGACCATGATCTCGGCCTTGAGGTGGATCGCGTGCTCGTGGCCCTCGACGAAGCGCCGCAGCTTCTTCTGCGCCTTCTTGACGTCGAACTCCGGGTCGTCCTCCACCGTCTTGGCAAGCCGGTAGTAGCTGGCCACCGGCGTGTAATGCGCCAGCACGTCCAGGATGAACCCCTCCTGGATTGCCTGCTTCATGGTGTAGCTGTGGAAGGCATGGTGCCTGACCGCGCCACCGGGCTGCGGGTCCGGCTCGCCGAAGATCTCCAGCGTCTTGTTCTTCGGGGTGGCGGTGAACGCGAAGTAGCTGGCGTTCGGGAGCAGCCTGCGCGACTCCATCAGGCGGTTGATGTGGTCCTCGGGGGTCTCCTCCTCGGCCTCTTCACCGGCTGTCCCCAGGGCGGCCGAGATGGACGCCGAGGTGCGCCCACCCTGGCTGGAGTGGGCCTCGTCGATGATGATGGCGAAGCGCTGCCCGCGCTGCTCGTTGCCGATCTCGTCGAGGATGAAGGGGAACTTCTGAACCGTCGAGATGATGATCTTCTTGCCGGCCTCGATGAACCGGCGCAGGTCTCCGGAGCGCTCCGCGTGCCCCACCGTCGCGCCGACCTGAGCGTACTGCTTGATGGTGTCGCGGATCTGCCGGTCGAGGATGCGCCGGTCGGTGACCACGATGATCGAGTCGAAGATCGGGGCGTCGTCCTTCGCGAGCCCGATCAGTTGGTGGGCCAGCCAAGCGATGGAGTTGCTCTTCCCGCTGCCCGCCGAGTGCTGGATCAGGTAGCGCCGGCCCGCCCCGTGCGTCGCGGCGTCGGCCAGCAGGCGCCGCACGACGTCGAGCTGTTGGTAGCGAGGCCAGATCTGAGTCCGCTTCTTCTTGCCAGTCTTTTCGTCCTTCGCCTCCACCACCTGGGCATAGTTCTCCAGGATGTCGGTCAGGCTCTCGCGGGTCAGCACCTCGCGCCACAGGTAGTCGGTCTTGATGCCGCTCGGGTTGGGCGGATTGCCGGCGCCGTCGTTCCAGCCCCGGTTGAACGGCAGGAACCAGGACGCCTTCCCCTTGAGGTGGGTGCAGAAGCGCACGTCGCTCTCGTCCACCGCGAAGTGGGCCACGCAGCGGCCGAACTCGAACAGCTTCTCGCGGGGGTTGCGGTCCTTCTGGTACTGCCACACCGCATCGTTAACGGTCTGCTTGGTGAGGCTGTTCTTCAGCTCGAACGTGAAGACCGGCAGGCCGTTGATGAAGAGCCCGATGTCGAGCGCCCGCGGCGTCTCGTCGCGGCTGTAGCGGAGCTGCCGGACGACGGTGAAGCGATTCTGATCGAAGCGCTCCTGCGCCTGCACGTTCCCGGCCGACGGCGTGCCGTAGAACAGGTCCAGGTCGTGCGCGCCGTGTCTGACGCCGTCGCGCAGCACGTCGATGGTGCCGCGCTTCGTGATTTCACCCTGCAGCCGCGCCAGGAACTTGCGCCGCGTCGGATCGTCCTCGTCCAGCGCCAGCGACTCGGCCGCCTCCGGTTGGGTCGCGCGCAGGAACGCGGCAAGCTGAACGCGGTCGACACAAAACTCGCGGTCGTAATCGTGCGAACTGCCACCGCTCCAGCCCACGCCGCCGTAACCCGCGTGCAGCTCTGGGACCTGCCCCGCCTGCGGCGGATCACAGGCATGCCCGGCCAGCGCCGTGCAGATCAGCCGTTCGAGGCCGTGTTCGGAGGTGTCGGTCGTCACACCTCGGCCTCCTCGAGCACAGCGTCGAGATCGTCGGAGGGCTCTTCCTCGCCGTCGATCAAGGAGCTGGTCTCGTCGAAGGGCTCCGGCTCCTTGACCTCGTCCGGCAGCCCCGCCGCCGCCTCACGCACGTCGAACTTCCCGGTGACCACGTCGGCGATAAGGCGGGTGCGGTATTCGCCGAGGAGGGCAATCTCGCGGTGGGTGCGCTTCACAGCAGACTCGACTGTCTTCGTGCTTGCCACCGTCCATTCCACGATCTTCTCCTGCTCCATGACGGCCGGTAGCGCGAAGCGAAACAATCTGATCTGCTCTGGGCTTAAGTGTGGAACGCTGATCCCCGTGAAGATTGGAGTCAGGTACGCTGAAAAACTCTTCCCAGCTAGAAGCAGTATCAGGAAGTCGGCACGCAACCTGCCCTCGGGTCGGATGCATGCGACGCGCTGCAACAGAAGCGATGGCAGATCGGACTCCTCGATAGTCGCAACTCGGACTCCGCTTTTGATGATCGGTCGATCCATACCGAGAACGATGTCGCCGGCATGCAACTCGAAAGACAAATAGCTTGGCCGGTCGCGGATCGGCCAGCGGACGATGTCATTCCAACGAACTTTCCCAGGGGCGATGTTCGCGCCCCGAAGGAGCCGGATGTCATCCGCATCTTGTGTGAAGCCCTCGCTCTTGAACGGAAAGCCGGTCAGTAAATCGATCAGACGACCAAGCTGCGCAATCTCCCAATGCTCCGGCACGTCCCCCAGCCACGGCACGCCAGAAGGCTTGTAGGCCGGAAAGGGCCGGCCGGTGCGGACGTCGATCTGTCCCGTGATGGCCTGGTGGATGATGGCCTGCTTCTGCTCCTCCAGCAGCATAACCAGCTGCTGCTGGGCGCGGATGTAGCGCCGGATGCGCCGGTCGGCGTGGTCGAGGAAGCGGACGATGGCGGCTTGTTCGTGGAGGGGCGGAACTAGACATGGAAGGTACTTGAAATCCGTCCAATCGAGGTTCTGTCTGAGGCCAGATCCAAGACCGTAAAACACCTTGCTCAAGTCGTAGGTGTGCAGCAGGAGATGACCATACTCACGCGTCCATAGGTCGGTGGTGTGAAAGCACAGGTAAGCCGATGTGATGATTCCGCGATTGTGGCTCAGGCTAAAACGAAGGCTGTTCCAGTCATTCTGTAGGTCAGTGGGGCGAATGATGATGTCCCCAGGTGTCACAATTTGGTATGTCTCAAATGACGCAGGAACCAACCCATGCAACTTATCAACGGGCTTCACTACGATTCGCCCGTAGCTGAGTGAAAGAACGGTTGTCTCGATCAAACCTGTATTCGGAACATGCCTCTCGCGATAACAGGCTCTGCCCGGAAGCTGCTTCCAGTGCTCCGGCACCTCCCCCAGCCACGGCACCCCGGAGTCCTTCATCGCGGGATACGGCTTGAGGTCGGCGCTCATTCCGAAGACTCCTCGGCGACAAGCATCCACACCCTCGTCAGGGGTAATTCCGCCTGGATCTCAGCCGGGAGGCGTTCGTAAGTTCGGTAGATGGCTCTCACGAGGTCACGGCTGTCCCACAGACGCACCATGAAGTGGCCTTGCTTCGACTCTGCCAGCACCACCTTGTTCACCCCGCCCCAACAAACGAGCAACCCCTGCTCTGCCTTGAACGTCTGCATCGTTCCCTGCAAGGTGCGGTACACCGTGACGTCGGCAGGACTGTTCTGCGACTTGACCTGCACGCAGAGGCGTGGCGCGTCCAACCCCAGGGAGCCACGTCCCGCGAGAATGTCCACGCCACCGTCAGTCCCAGGCGGCGAGATCTTCGTCACCCACCCGTCGGCCTGGAGCACCGTATCCACCAGCCGCGCCAGCGCATGTCCGGCAAACCGTGACTGGATCTGCGCCACAATTTGGTCGTGCGCCAGCTGAGCTAGGTCTGGTACCGTAGCGGCTTCAACCTCCGTCGGCACGGACGCCTTCCTGGGATCTTCCCAGAGGATAGAGGGGCCAGGGTCCGGCTTGTCTTCAAGGACCGCCGCGACACGCCGGCCGGCATCATTCCGGGAGATGTTGCAGACCGTCATGAACGCGCCGAAGGAATAGAGCAGGTCCTGCTCGAATGTGGTACGTGGTACGTCCGTCCGCACCCACTCCACGGGCCGTGTGTGTCGCAACACCGTGTTCACCTGGGCGTATCGATACGGCCCCGTCACCCGGCCGATGGCGATCTGCGACGTGAGCTTGCGTGGTAGGACAACGATGTCGCCCTCCTGCATCGCAACCGCGAAGGCCGAGAGTTGTCCGGCAAAGTTCCCAACGGCACGGGGCTTCTCATCGGGGAGCGCGTCTTTCACGAGCTGGATCACCGCGTCGTAGTCTCGGGCGCCTTCCAGAGACGGAACCTCCCGGAAGTCGATCATGGCGAGGTTGTGCTCAAGTGCGTAGTCCTCGTCTTCACCATGTCGACCAGCTCTGGCGAGATAGATCTTCGGCGCGTCCTTCATCGCTCGCTCCCCGAAGTATTGAGAATCTCACCGAGCAGCCCCTCGGTCTCTTTCTCGATGGCCAGGATGTCGGCACGGATCTCCTCCAGCGTACGGAGCGGCTGCGGTTTGTAGAAGTAGCGCGTGAAGCTGATCTCATAGCCGGTCTTAACGCTGTCCGGGACATACCAGGCATCGGTGGCGTACGGAAGCACCTCACGGCGCAGGAACGCTTCGATGCCACCCTCCTCAAGGAGCGGCACCTGCTCGGTGTCCCGCAGGTCACTGTCCGGCTCGTACTCGATGACACACCGTTTCCCACTGATGGTCGCCTCGAACAGGCCGATCAAAGAATTGGGGTCGACACCGCGTTTATGGATCTTCCTAATAACAGGGTCGGCTGCCTTATCCCGCGCCGCCAGAGGCGTATGAAGCAGCTTCTTTCGCTTGGCCGTCAATTTGACGCCATGCTCGGAGATATCCGTTTCGATGGCAACCATAAAGCGATTGAAGTCAAGGTGAGGTCCGGCGCCTAATTTCCCTGCCACCCGGTCGACGACGTTCGCGAGCGGTTCTTCCTTGGCTTCCCGGCAGGCGGCACGGAACCGGGCGCGTTGTTCGGGTGATAGATCGATGGCCAGCCGCAATGGTCGTTCGACGGTCACCTTCCAGTACCCGAAGGAGGCGTTTGGGAAGATCTTCGACTGCTCGGTCTCCTCGACGGCCAGGAACGTGTCGCAGATGCGGGTGATGTCCGCCGCGGACAGCTCGCAGTTCTTCTTGCCCAGGTTCTTGCGAAGCGGCTGGAACCACTTCGTGGCGTCGATCAACTGCACCTTGCCGCGGCGGTGCTCGGCCTTTCGGTTGGTGAGCACCCAGACATAGGTGGCGATGCCGGTGTTGTAGAACATATTGAGCGGGAGGGCGACGATCGCCTCCAGCCAGTCGTTCTCGATGATCCAGCGGCGGATGTTGCTCTCGCCCTGGCCGGCGTCGCCGGTGAACAGCGAGCTGCCGTTGTGCACCTCGGCGATGCGGCTGCCGAGCGGCGTGTCCTGTTTTATCTTCGAGAGCTTGTTGGCGAGGAAGAGCATCTGACCGTCGCTGGAGCGGGTGACCAGGGAGTACTCGGGGTCGCTGGCGTGCTCGATGACGAAGCGCGGGTCGCGCATATCCTTCTTGCCGCCCATGCGCTCCAGGTCGGTCTTCCAGCTCTTGCCGTAGGGCGGGTTGGAGAGCATGAAGTCGAACTCGCGGGACGGGAAGGCGTCGTTGGCGAGCGTAGAATGCTCCGGGCCGCCCACGATGTTGTCGGCCGCCTCACCCTCTCCCTTGAGTAGCAGATCGGCCTTGCAGATAGCGTAGGTCTCGGCGTTGATCTCCTGGCCATACAGGTGCGTGGAGACGTCCTTGCCGTACTCGGTCGCGAGTTGCCGCAACGTTGCTTCGGCCACGGTCAGCATGCCGCCGGTGCCGCAGGCCCCGTCGTAGAGCAAATAGGTGCCGGACTTGATCTCTTCGGCGACGGGCAGGAAGACGAGCTTCGCCATCAGCCGCACGGCGTCGCGCGGCGTCCAGTGCTCGCCCGCCTCCTCGTTGTTCTCCTCGTTGAAGCGGCGGACCAACTCCTCGAAGATCGAGCCCATACCGTGGTTGTCGAGGCCGGGATACCGGACCGAGCCGTCAGCGTGCTTCACCGGGGCGGGGCTGAGGTTGACGTCCGGCGAGGTGAGCTTCTCGATGAGCGTACCCAGAGCGTCGGCCTTCGAGAGCCGCGGGATCTGGTTGCGGAACTCGAAGTTCTCGAGAATGTCCTGTACGTTGGGCGAGAAGCCGTCGAGGTAGGCCTCGAAGTCGGCCCTGAGCTGCTGCCGACTAGCGCGGGCCCGGAGGTCGCGCAGGGTGAACGTCGAGGTATTGTAGAAGGCCTGTCCCGCCGCCTGCCGGAGGGCCGCGTCCTGCTCGACGACGCCGGTTTGGTCGAGCATCGCCTTCATCTTGAGCACGTTCGGCTTGCTGTCTACCAGCACCGCGTCCAGCCGGCGGAGCACCGTCATCGGCAGGATGACGTCCCGGTACTTGCCGCGGACGTAGAGGTCTCGGAGGACGTCGTCGGCGATCCTCCAGATGTAGTTCGCGATCCAGTGCAGGTCGTGGTTGCTCACAGGAGGTTCCTTCCGCCCCGGCGCCACGTCGTCGGCGGCAGGATGGCGCCCGGTTGAACGGTTCGCACCTTCCGGTGTTCCCCTTTGGCCAGAGAGTGTAACCGAGGGCGCCGCCGCGCCCAATTCCCCATCGCCCAGCACGCCGGTCATCGGTTCGGCCCGCGTCTCGAGATGCCGCGTTCGACGAAGACGGTGGCTTGACGCCGGCTCCGCGCACGCTCGTCCAGACTGGCTCCTGTCGGACGATTCCCAATCATGCCCCCTACGCTTGCCGCCCTCGATGAGCGCATCCAGGGGCGGGAGATCGCCGCTCAAGGCGGCGGGGGCGAGCGCGGGCAGCTCGTTGCCCTCGTTGTCGGCCGGCCGCGGTTCGGCCGTGCCGCGCGGCCGCCACACCTCGGGCGCGGGCGGGGAAAACTCCCGCGCGACAGCCGGCAAGTCGAACATCGACAGGAACACGGACACCCCTTCGACGATGCTCGAACGGATCTTGTTGTCGAGGGTGTTCCAGTCGTGCACGTACCAGCGGTGGACGGCTTCGACACGGAGCCGGATCTCCATGGTCGCGGTGCTCTCGGTGCGTTCGATCTGATGCTCGATGTTGCGGTCTGTGAGGTACGTGATCGCGTCCGGGTGCAAGTGGAAACCAAAGGCGTTGAGGTCGGCCAGGTGTGCGGTCCAGTCCTTCGCCGACAGGCTGATCCACGCATCCGACAGGTCCGCCGCGTAGGTCTGCGCCTGTTGGATCTTCTGGGCGAACAGCGCCTTGTCGATGGCGCAGTGGTACACGTCTCGCAGCGTCACCCATCCGCCGGGCAACACGCGGTACAGCTCGATGATCCACCGGACCAGATTCGTGTAGGCCTGTTGCCAGAACGGTTCTTTGCCCTTGCCGAAGAGTTCATTCAGGAGGGACCCGACCGTGTACGCGAGCGAGTACGAATCGAGCCAGGTGGCACTCAAGGGATTCCACGTCAGCCGGCCGTCAAGACTCAGCTCGATGTAGTCGTCGGCGCGGCGCAGCTCGGCGAGCATCCGGCGGATGTCGTGGCAAACATCGCCCTTCACTTCAAGGACGAGCGCGGCGGCGCGCCGCTCGGGATTGTCCGCTTGCCAGCTCAAGAGCTGGCGGGCAAACGGGTGCATACACGCCGACGTCTTACCGGACCCGACCGCGCCGAGAATCGCCACGCCCGTATAGAGGCCACGCTCGGGGATCGTCAGCCATTCGGGCACCGGGCTCTCGATGGCTCGGACCGGGTGATGGACATCGCCGACGACGATGGCCCGCCCATCGGCCGAAGGCGAAAGCGGCCAGCGCGGAAGGCGGGACCGGAGCCCCACACGGACGCCCATCCGGGCGAACCAGATCCGCGATGTACTGATGAGCAATTGCCCGGCCAGGAACACGGCCACGCCGGGCGCGACGTAGTACCACGCGACGACGGCGCGATACACGTTCGGGGTGTGGTAGCGAACGAGCACCGCCACGGGATCGGCCTCGGGAAACGCGCCGGGCCACGTCCAGGCGCACGCGACACTGACGCCGCCGACAACCAGGAACGCGCGGATGAGTCGGTCAAGCATGGGGCCGCTCGTCGCTGCTGATCGTCCGGCCCGCGTGCGGGCCGGGGAGCCTTCCAGCAGGGATACATACAGACGGGAGCGACTCCCCCGAAGGCGGGGGGGGATGGGACACCCGGTGGGACACGGGGTGGGACACCCCCCCCTTGCCGAACCGCGCCAGCGGTGAAAAGGGGGGGGTCGCTCCCGTCTTGTCCCTCACCGCTGGCGCGGTTCGGGAACGACGGGCTAGGACGAAAAACACCAACAACGACAGCGCAACAACGACGGGTGGCGTGGTACACCCCCCACGCTGTTCTTGGTACACCCCCCGCTCTGTCTGTGTACCATTCTGCTCGACCCCCGCCGTGACCCCATCGTGACCGGAACGGTCCAGACGACGGGGCACGGCGCGGATCAGAACAATGCCGCCTCGGGACTGACCAACCGGATCGTGCTCCATATCGAGTACCGGTCAATCGCTGCTCGTCGATGCTCTTTGGTGGGCGCGCCCTCGGGAAGTTTCCGCAACAACTCAAGACGATCTGCCGCCTTGTCGAACCCGCCGGCCGCGCGCAAGAGTTGACGATGACCGCCGGAGATCGCTTCCACGAGCCGGGCGATTTCTTGGCGGATTTCCGGGTCGGCCTGGGTCGGCCCGGCGGGGCGCGTCTCGGTCTGGCCGTCGCCGTCGCGCGTCCAGCGTTTCAGCACGTGCTCGGCGCGTTGTGCCGCCCCTACCCCCGTGCCGATCGCGACGACGTGCACGGCGAAAGTCCGCGCCCGCAGCGCGGCCCACAACGGCGCGTGGGCCACGCCCCATGCGCGTAGCTCGCTATCGGTCGTCAGCCCCGGATCGACGTAGGTGAACGTGGCCACCATCTCGTCCACGGCGACGGGACACTTGAGCGCCACAAACCGCTTTTTCGCCGTCGCGCCCTCGCCGTACGTGCGGTACGGCAACACGCCCCGGTCGATGCCGAGCGCCTCGAACCGCTGCACCTTCTCCGCCTCAGTCGGGAGCCATCCGAGGGTCGGCCGCTCGATGACGTAATCGAGCGCGAGCAGCCGGCGCATGAGCACCTGCGTGGTCGCCTCCTGGCCCCGGCGGTGGCGGACGTCCGGGATGCCAAGCGCCCGGTAGATCGATTTCTGTGTGATGTGGACGGCCCGCGCGCCGCCGGGAAAGATGGCCCGCGCGTCCTCAACGGCGAGCTTCTTGTCGAGCAGCGCGCGAACGAGGCGGGCGGCGGGTTTTCGATCCTCACCCGTGTTGAAGTACGCCCCGTACTGAGACCGCGTAAAGACGCCGCTCTGGAGACAGACCAGGGCGATCCACTCCGCATCGCGCCCGGTCCACCCGAGGGCGCCGAGCGCCGCGAACTGGCTCGCGCGGTCCTGGACCGGGGGGCGCGTGACGGGGCGAGTCACCCGGGCACCCGCGCCCGATCGCGGCGCACGTCGTGGCGGCGGGGCCCCCTCGGGTGGACGATCATCCGCTCGGGGTCCGGGGACGGCAACCACGGGCAGGGGCGGGCGCGGGTCCAGCGGTCGCGCCGACGGCGCGGAGCTGATTTGTGGACTCCGTGCGGCGGAGTATTTGTCGGCCAGCTGGGCGTATTTCTGCGCGATCGCCTGTTCGTGCTCACGGACCTGGCGCAGCAGGTAGTCCGACATGTGTTGCGCCTCGGCGGCGGCCTTGTCGATTTCCTGCGGGTCGCGGTCCAGCGCCGTGAGCCAGCCCTGCACGTACGTCGCGCCACGGCTCCCGTCGTGGCCGACGCCGACCCGCACGCCGGTCAGCATCGCCGATATTTCGGCGCGGAGTTCTTCGCGGGCGTACGCCACGCTGCCGAAATCCCCGGCGCCGTTCTTGAGCGTGGCGCGGTCCAGCCGATCGGGGTGGCCGGTGGCGTGCCCGAGTTCGTGCAACGCGGTCTGGTAATACCCGTTCGCGGATGCGAACTGGTCACGTTCGGGAAGGGTGACGCGGTCGGTCCGTACGTTGTAGAACGAGCGATCGCCGCGCACGTGACGAACCTCCATGCCGCTCTCCCGGATTACGCGCTCGGCGAGCTCATGGGTTTTCAACTCGGACTGTTTGTCGCGGTCGTCGTCGCGCCGTTCCAGCGTCAGGCCGTCGGCCTGTTCGACGTTGAACGCGGCGTGAACCCTCACCATCGGCGGACGGATCTGCTGGTGGTCCTGCTCGCCGCCGGGCCGCTGGCCCGTGTCGGGCACGCCCGGCGGTTGCTGCGGCGGCCGGTCGTCGTCCACCGTGTCAACCAGGACCGGCGTCGCGTGCTCGCCTGGGCGGACCTGACCACCCAGCGCCTGGATCTGCGTGGCGGTCGCCCAGCGGTTGTCGCGGTAGCCCTTCGCGGTTTGGGTGACACTCAACTGCAGCGCGTGCACGCCCCGGTACGCGTGCCCGCTCACGAGGTGTTCCGGGAGCCGGCGCGCGCCGGACCTCCACGACTGCTGCCACGGTGCCACGCCCTGCTCGATCTGCTTCTGGATGGTCGCGATAAAGGCCGCGTGGTAGTCCTCCACGTTCCACGCGCTGGTCTGCGTCGACGGTCTACGCCACCAAGCCATCAGCTCCCGCCTTCCTACGGTACGGCTTCAGCGCCCGGCCGGTACGGCCCATCGCCGTACGCGCTCCACGAATCGGTCATCCGCAACTGCAAGGTTATCGTCCATTGGTTGTCATGGTAGGCGCACGTGTGCGCCGGTAGCCGGTCGCGTATGCGCGCCGACGCGGGCTGTCGAGCCGCCGGGCGTGCGCCGTATTGTCCGTCGCGCGGTCGACACTGGGCTACGTGTCTCGTCTCCGGCAGCGCGATGCGCCGGCATTGGCGGTCATGCGTGAGCTCGCGGGGCAGTATCCGCGGTACGGGCCGTGTCAACAACTTTGAGACAACCTGATTCAGCATTTACTGTAGCGACTCCACGCTGGTGACGAGCGTGCCCGGGCGATTGTCGATGCGTGGTGGCGGGCGTATGGAGCCTGACTGTGGGTCGCCCGGGGTGACGGTGGTCGTGGCTGGGGCCACTTGGCTGGTGAGGGTCGGCGGCCGATTGATCCAGACCGCCGTGGGCATTGTCTCGGGACGGGGTGGCCCGTGCACGAACCGCTCGGGATGGGCGGCATAGGCGGCCAGGCGCGTGCGGTGACGGGCCGCCAGGACCGTTGCGGCGCGGCCGTAGTGGACGTCGGCGGGCGTCAGATAGCTCAGGCCGCTGTGATGGTGCGCGTCGTTGTACCAAGCAAACAGGTCGCGGCTGACGCCACGCGCGTGTTCGAGCGCGCCGAACCGGTCCGGAAACTCCGGCCGGTACTTCACGGTCCGGAACTGCGCTTCGGAGAACGGATTGTCGTTGCTTACGCGGGGCCGCGAATGACTGGCGGTGATACCCAGGTCCGAGAAGAGCAGCGCGACGAGTGTGCTGCGCATGGGCGCACCGCGGTCCGCGTGAATGGTGAGTTGGTGCGGCGTGATGCCCTGCTTCGCGCAGGTCGCCGCCAGCAGGCGCTCGGCCAGGTGCGCATTCTCGTGGCGCGCGACCATCCAGCCCACGACGTAGCGGCTGAACAGGTCGAGGATCACATAGAGCGAGTAGTAGAGATACGGCACCGGGCCCTTGAGCTTGGTGATATCCCAGGACCAGACCTGCTTCGGGCCCGTCGCGACCAGCTCGGGGGCGGCATAGGCCGGATGCCGGGCCTGGGCGCGCCGCTCGCGCACTTCGTGGGCCGCGGCGAGCACGCGATACATCGTGCGCGGGGAGCAGAGGTACGTCTGCTCCTCGAGCAACGTGGCATGGACCTCGGTGGGCGACTGGTCGACGAACCGCGCGCTGTGCAACACGTCGAGCACCGCCTGGCGCTCGGTCGCGCCCAGCGCGCGCGGCGACCGCGCCCGGGGCCGCGGAGGTGTGGCCGGCGGCGCGGGGCGCCGCCGACGGTAGAGTGACGCCCGGGACACCCCGACGCTCTGACACAGCGCCGCCGTCTCGCCTGGCGTCGTGACGGCCTCGATGGCCTGCATTAGTCGGTCTCGTCGTCGTCGAGGGGTGTCAGGGGGATCCCCAGGATCTCGGCAACTTTTTTTTGGAGCGTGATGATCGTCTCCGCGCGCTGCAACTTCCGCTGCAACCGGCGGTTCTCGGCCTCGAGCTGGGTCACCCGCGGGTCGACGGGGCACGGCGTCGGGCCCCGGCGGCGCCCGCGCATCTCCCGCAGGGCGCCCGCCTCGCGCTGTCGCCGCCAGTTCGTCAGGAGCGACGAATACAACCCCTCGCGACGCAACAGGGCGCCCACCTCGCCGGGTTTCTTGCACGCGTCGACGGCCTTGAGGATGCGGAGCCGATACGCGGCCGAGAAACGCCGCCGTTGGACCGTCGCCGGCACTTCCGGGTCCGGGGCGCGGGCCGGGGTCGTGGTCGCGGGGCCGGGGCCTCCCGTCGCCCTCCGGGCTCCCTCCACCCCCGGCCCCGCGACAACCTCGCTCTCCACCGCGTCTGGCATGCGCGTCATCTCTCCAACCTCTCCCGCCCCTACACTAATCTCACTCGGAAGGTTGTCTCACCGATTATTGGCACAGGGGGGTACGGCTACCGGAAGATCCGGGTCTTTCTCGCGCGCTGGGGGCACCCGATGAGTGCCCAACGGGCCTATCGTCCGTGGCGCTAGACTAGTAGTGTCGGTTCGTCTTGCCGGCCTAGACCCGGGCCGAGAGCCGATCGAATCTCACAACTTCTGAGGAGCAGTATTTGGACACAACCGGCTATCGAGCGTGGCTTGAACAGCGCGATCTAAGTCAAGCGAGCGTCTCGAACTGCATCTCGGACACCAAGCGAGTCGAGAAGCACTACGGTGACCTTGACGAGCTCTATGCGGAAGATCGCCTTGCCGGGGTTCTCCAACAGCTCCGGTATTCGGCGGACGATGCGCGAAGGAATGCACCCAACCCGTCGAAGATCCCCACCGACCCCAAGAACCTCTCGTCTTACAGGGCGGCCGTCAATAGGTACCGCGAGTACCGAGAGGCGGACGGCACTCGCCCGGACCCCGACGTCCCGCAAGGCGAGGACGACGGGCGGGCACGGCTCATCGGACTTGAGCGCGACCTGCAGGCGGCGCTTCGCGGCTGCATTGAACAGCTCGAACCGGGCCTTACCATCATCGATGACGGTGCCGAGCGTTCTGTAGCGTCGGGATTCATCGACATAACCGCGAAGGCTCCGGACGGCACGGTCGTCGTAATCGAACTCAAGACCGGAACAGCCCGGCGCGAGGCCATCGGCCAGATCCTCAGCTACATGGGAGACGTCGCTGAAGAGGAATCCGGCAGAGTTCGGGGGATTCTCGTCGCTGGCGAGTTCGACGACAAGGCTCGTGCAGCAGCCCGTGTCGTACCCTCTCTCTCGTTGCGTCGATATCGGGTTACGTTCGAGTTCTCTGCCGCGTAAAACACGTACTTCCCGCCCGGTTGGCCGCACCAGCGTCACTGGAGGATCCGCGAAGCGGGTTGACGGCCGTGCGTGAACGCGCGCGAGGCGGACGCGCCCCAAGCACCGCGACGGCGTCACCTCCGACCACCGTCACCGCGCTGAGTCCGCCGCCCGGCGCTTTCCTGCGAGATAGGCCGCCCAGTCGTCCATCAACCGCCGCCGACGCTCGAACAAGTCGGAGCGGGCATAGGCGGCTTCGACCTTATTCTGGACCACGTGCGCGAGCGCGGCCTCGACCGCTTCGCGGGGTGTGCTCGTCCGTTCCGCGGCCCAGTCCCGAAAGCTCGACCGGAATCCATGCGGCACGGCGGCGATGCCGAGTTTTTTGATCAGCTGGCTCAGCGTTGCGTCGGAGAGCGGCTTCGGGTCCTCGCCCTCCGCCTCTGCTTCAGATGCGCGGAGAACGAGCAGCGCGGGTGCGCCGGCCTTGCCGCCGGGCAGTGCAGAGCGAGGACACTTCGTTCTCGTCGTCGACCGGATGATTGCCCGCATTACACTCGTACCCGAGTGCCGGGAGAAGCTGCAGGAACCACTGCGTTGCAAGGTTAGCCGCTGTCCGCTGCGCCGCTCGAGTTCGAAGTCGCGGCGAAACCGCACGTACTCGCCAGCCAATGAGCCCCGCGCGGCGTACGGCGTCCGCCCGCCCCCCGGTCTCTGCGGTTCTTCGGTGTCCACCGTCGCCCGAATGTCGCCGCTGAAGATCTCCGTCAGAAACGCCCGCGTCGGCGCGCATCCCGGCCAATCCGCTAACATAGATCCATGTTCGCTCTGAGAGGATGTCGTCCGTGTTGCCGGCCGCGCCAACTCAGCCTCGGAGCGTACGAACCATGATCGACCGGCTGCAGATTCGGAACTTCAAGTCGATTGCTGGCGCGGAACTCGAATTCGGTCGCGTCAACCTGTTCATTGGCGCCAACGGAGCGGGCAAGTCCAATCTTCTGGAAGCGATCGGCCTCTACAGCGCATGTCTTGGCAGAGGAATCGACGCCAGTATTCTGAGTTCCAAGGGCGTGCGGCTGTCGGCGCCGCACATCTTCAAGTCGTCATTCAAGAACCGGCGCATCCCAAATGCGATACACCTGAACGGGGTGATTGCCGGCGTCGGGTACAGCGCGTCGCTGCGGTCGAGACCGAACTCCTCCCGGTTCGCGTTCGCGTCGGAATCACTGACGGAGAGTGGGCATCGTCTCTTCTCCCGTGGGTTCAGGGGCGCTCGCATCGATCGCGGGCTGGGCCAGAAGCCAGGCCCATTTCCGGTGGAGCCGGATGTACACCGCAGCCTGTGGGACACACACGGCTCCCTGATGGCAATTGAAACATCCAGCCGGGAGGCGTTGCGCGCGGTATCTGACTACGTCATCTACGCTCCCGAGACCGCGGTCATGCGAGGCATCACCACGGACAGCCGCGGCGTCGAACCGCTCGGTATCACCGGCGGTCGGTTGCCCCAGGCATTCCGAGAGGTTCTGCACCAGCGATTCGACGGCGACAGTAGCGACATCAATGACATTTTGAAGATCATCTGGGCGCCGGGATGGGCCAACGAAGTGCGAATCGGGCCGCCCGACCTTGACGTAATACCTGACATGCTGTCGGCGTCAAAGGAAGTCGTGTATTTCGTGGACCGGTACATGAGCAGCAAACGGAACACGCTGTCTCCCTACGACGCCAGCGAGGGGACGTTGTTCCTCCTTTTTGTCGCCACGATTCTCGCGCACGCCGAGTCACCTTCAGTTTTTGCGCTCGATAACGTTGACGGCACGCTCAATCCCGCCATGGTCAGATCACTGGTGAAGCATATCGTCACCGTGACAGGTGCCGAACCAGGCGAAGAAGTAGACGCGGGCATTCGTCCGCGGCAGGTATTTCTCACCAGTCACAATCCCACCGCCCTCGATGCGATCGACCTCTTCGAATCGGACCAGCGGCTGTTCGTAGTGAGTCGGAACGAACGAGGACATACCGAATTCGAACGCATCCGGCCGTCGTCGAAGATGACAAAGGAAGAATGGCTCGAGGCGCAGCGCGGCAGAAACCTCTCCCAGTTCTGGTTGGACGGACGGATCCGGAAGGCGTTGGGGTAGTTCGTGCACTTGGTCGTTGGTGTTGTCGCGGAAGGACCTACTGATGTTGTGGTTCTCGCGGAGTACCTGGAAACCTGGCTGCAGCGAATCGATGACTCCATCACTCTGGAAATTCGGCCGCTTCAGCCCGAGATCGACGCCACCTCCGGTCGTTTCGGTGACGGTGGCTGGACGTGGGTCAAGACATGGTGCGAGAGAAATCCGCCCGAGCATCGGACCGTTGGCTACTTCGAGCCCTTCTTCGAGGACGAACTGCCGGTGGACGTTCTGCTCGTGCAGTTGGACGCAGACGTCATCGGCGAGTACGCCGTGCCGTACGCGGACATCACCGTTCCGCCGAATCCCGATGCGACAGCGAGAGGAACCATTGTTGAACTAATTCTGGAACGGTGGCTCTGGAATTCAGCCGAGCGGCGTCATGCCGATCCACACCAGGGACGCCACTGCTTGGTTCCCACCGTTCGAGCCCTCGAAACCTGGATCGTCGCCGGGCTGGATCCCTCCATCCCGGATCCAGAGGAAGTCGAGGATCCGGAACGAAAGCTTATGAGACTCGAACCGGGGCTTCGGACGCGTCAGACCGGCCACGGCAGGAGGCTCCGAAAGACCGAGCGGGTTTGGCGGAGTCTGGCTCAGAAGACCCGCACTGAACTAGAGCACATCAGATCCGTTTGCCCCCACTGCGCGAGGTTTCTGACGTACTTCGAAGCAGCAATCAACGAGCCGGCGTGACGGTACCGAAGCTGGGACATACGGAAGACTTCCCCTAATTCCGGACCATAGAATGTTGGACTTTCGGGCGCTCTGGAAGGAGTTGCCATGCGGAAGTCACGGTTCACGGAGCGTCAGATCGTTGGCATCCTGAAGGAAAGCGAGGCGGGCATCCCGATCGCGGACCTGGTGCGCAAGCACGGGATCAGTCGCGCGACGTATTTCAACTGGCGGTCGACGTACGCGGGCACGAGCGTTTCGGAACTGAAGCGTTTGAAGGAACTCGAGACGGAGAACGCGACGCTGAAGCGGATGTATGCGGAGCTTGCGCTGGAGAACGCCGCCATCACGGATGTGCTGAGCCGAACACGGTAACGCCGGCCGCGCGTCGTCAGGCCATTGAGGTGTTGACGACAGAGCATCGGCTCTCGGTCCGTCGCGCCTGCCGCGTCGTCGGACTGGCCCGGGCGGCATGGTATGCCCCGCCGGTGGACGCCACCGCACGGGACGCGGCGGTGATCGACGGACTGCAGCGGGTAGTCGCGGCCAATCCCCGGTGGGGATTCTGGAAGTGCTATGACCGCTTGCGGCTCGACGGCCACACCTGGAATCACAAGCGGGTCTACCGCGTGTATTGCGGTCTGGGTTTGCACCTGCCACGACGGACCCGGCGCCGCGTCCCGCCGCGTGTGCGTCGGGCTCTCGTCGCGCCGGACCAGCTCAACGCGATCTGGGCGCTCGATTTCATGCATGACACCCTGTACGGTGGCCGACGGTTCCGCACGCTGAACGTGCGTGACGAAGGCAACCGCGAAGGCTTGGCCATCGAGGTCGGCACGTCGATCCCGGCGCCTCGCGTAGTCCGGGTGCTCGACCAACTGGTGGCGCTCTCCGGATGTCCCCAGGCGCTCCGGCTCGACAACGGCCCGGAGCTGACGGCCCAGGTCTTTGTCGACTGGTGCGACCGGCACGGGATTGTCCGGCTCTACATCCAGCCGGGAAAGCCCGTGCAGCACGCCTTCATCGAACGGTTCAACCGCACCTATCGGGAGGAGGTCCTCGACGCCTATCTGTTCGTGTCCACGCCGGACGTGCAGCAGCTCTCCGACGCGTGGCTCATCACGTACAACGAGCACCGGCCCCACGACGCGCTGGGTCGGGTACCGCCGCTCACCTACTTGGCGCGCGTCACACCGCGCTCAGAGTCCAACTGTACGTGGTCCACTTGACGGGGAAGCCTTCCGTCTCTCTCATCCGGGGAGTGTACTCAGTGGGCGGACGGATCCGTCCGCCCACAACCAGCTCTGAGCCGGCGCGAGCGGCGAGTCACCCAACGGGCCGTAGCGCAGCGGAGGAGGCGCGAAGCGTCTTGACTCGACGGGAGCAGAGGCTACTCCTCTGCTTCACCTACCCACACGATTCCCGGAAGACCCGAAAATCACGTGGTCCGGGGTTCGATCGCCTGCGGCCCGCCAACCCCAGCAGATAGACATCAGTGAGCTGTCTGGGGCCGCGGATGCAAGATTGGAGGATCGCAACTAGTGCAGGTCACGTCTGTGAACCATTGAGAGCCGCTGCTAGTTTCAACTTGAGTGGGTCCCGTAGGCTGAGAATGTTCGCGTACATGAGATGGTTTGTACCTTTGAGATCAAACGGTAGCCGCTCACCATCTCTGCAGATGAGCACAGTCGGTCGCTGCAGAGCGTGAGCATAACCGACCTCATAGCAGACGTTGGGGTTCGCTCCGGTGGTATCCGCAACAACAGCGTCGTACTCCGCGATTGCCTTCCTAATTGCCCCGATGATTTCTCCGTTATGCTCAAGATCGTCCGCCCGTTCTGCGACGGCGGCTACTTCGTTGGCAGCCCACCGGATTCCAAGAATGAAGACATCGAGCATCTCATCAGTAAACGGCATAAGGACGAAGACGCGCCGTTGTTTGCTACGAGCACGCGCAACATCGGCTTTTAGGGCGTCTACTCGTGCCTCCAACTTGTTCCGGTCGGCAGGACTTCTCCTTCGGAGTTCGTCTACCGTCTGTCCAAGAATGCGGTGGCGTGCCAGTGCTTTCTGAGCGTTCGGTGTAAAACCTCGCGTTGTGACTAGCCACGCCTGCAGGTTGGGACTAGTTTCTCGGAAAAACTCGACCTCACTAGCAAACTCTCGCACGGTTCTCAGCCCTGCGAGCTCGCTGTAGGCTTTGCACTCCACTACGAGTTCTTGCCCGCTCGGGTCTCGAGCAAAAAGGTCGACCTGGATACCCTGGCGTGCTTGCTCAACCTCCACCGCCCACTGCGAGTCTTCGAGCAGCGCGGCAACTTCGGCCAAAAGGTCTGAACCAGACGTCATACCGGACTCTCCCGTTGGGACCATGTATCAGGGCGGCGATTGTGCGCTACTTCGGTGCGCCCGACTAGCAGTGCCCGATCTGCACAGATGTACATCATCGCTTCGACTCAAGGTATCGCGCAAGGCTGAGTGCAGCGCAAACCAAGACGACCGTCGCCACGGGGATGTCCCACTGACTGTTGAAAATTGAAGCGGCGGCTCCTCACTGCTCGTGATACACGAGTGGTGGGCAACCCGAGGCGAAACGCCTCACAGCAAAGGAGCCGCCATGAAGCAGTCTCGCACAATCCGTCCGACCGCCGGTGTTGAATCTCCGACCACGCGTCGGCTGCCGCTCGTCGAGTGGCTGATTGACACCGAAGCGGAGCTGTTCGACCTTGCGGTGCGGTCGGGATTGCAGGTCCTGGACGCCATGCTCGAAGAGGATCGGACGGCGATCTGCGGGCCGCGCTACGCGCACCAGGCCGACCGCACGGCGTCGCGGGCCGGGACGGTGGCCAGTACCGTCGTCCTCGGGGGGCGGAAGGTATCGATCCGCCGCCCCCGGGTCCGCTCGGGGCGTCAGGAGGTGCCGCTCCCGACCTTCCTGACGATGGCCCAGACCGATCCACGGCGGCGGCGCACCGTCGAGCAGCTGTTGGTCGGCGTGAGCACCCGCGGCTATGCCCGAAGTCTGGAGCCGCTCCCGGCCGCCATCCCCAGCCGCAGCGTGAGTACGAGCGCCGTCAGCCGCCGGTTTGTCGCCAAGACCGCCTCGCAGCTGGCCGCGTGGCAGGCGACGCCCCTCGACGAGCTGGATCTGGTCGGTCTCCTGCTCGACGGTGTCCACATCGGCGAGCACTGTGTGGTCGTCGCGTTGGGGGTCGGCGTCGACGGCACGAAGCACGCCCTCGGGCTCTGGGAAGGTTCGACGGAGAACGCGACCGTCTGTCAGAGCCTGCTCGCCAACCTCCAGAGTCGTGGCCTGCGCACCGATCGGAGCATCCTCGTGATGCTCGATGGGTCGAAGGCGCTGCGGGCGGCGGTCACGGCGGTGTTCGGTCGTGCCGCGCTGGTGCAGCGCTGCCACATCCACAAGACCCGCAACATCCTCGACCATCTGCCGGAGCGTCAGCGGCCCTGGGTACTGGCGACCCTCAAGCGCGCCTATCAGAGCGAGGATGTCAAGACCGCGACGCGGTTGCTGCGACACCTCGCCCGCCGTCTCGACCAGGAGCATCCCTGCGCGGCGGCCAGTGTGCGCGAAGGGCTTGAGGAGACGGTGACCGTGCTGACGCTTGGCCTCTCGCCGCGTCTTCAGCGCTCGCTGGCCACGACCAACGCCGTCGAGAGCCTCATCAGCAGGACCCGCCACGTCAAACGCAACGTGAAGCGCTGGCGGGGCGGCCAGATGATGCTGCGCTGGGTCGCCGCCGGCGTCCTCGAAGCGGCCAAGGGGTTCCGGCGCCTGAAGGGACATGCTGATATGCCGCAGCTGGTCGCGGCTCTCCGCGCCCGAGATCAGCGCCTCGGCCTCGGAGACGCTACGGAAGTGGAGCAGGTCGCGTAGAATCTCACCCGAGCCGCCGCCGAATTCCAACAGCGGCCGGGACATCCCCGTCGCCACAACAGCGTACCGGGTGATTTGGTTGAGTCGTTGACGTCACGAGCTTCGGTTACACCGGTCAGGATAGCACCTCATCAGTGTAGCGAGATCCTGTCGTGGCAAGTACGGTGCTCGTACTGGGTGCTGGCACACGCCGCCAACACCTCCCAACGCACGGCGGGTGGGAAACGCTCTGTCGGGGTGCGACGCTGCATCTCGATTGCTGGCGCGCGTTTTCCACGCCGGTGGCAGGTTCCACACGCCACCGGGAGCTAATGCGACCGTCGCGTGTGCGATGGTCCGCGTCGATGCTCGTGACGGCGCCGTTACCGGTCGTGTGCCCATGTTGACGCCCGCGGCCGGTTATCGGGTGGCAGCGGCGACGCGACCCGTTGACGCCGCGCCGAGCGTGGTTGCGTTGCCCTTAGCTCCACAACGTGGCACACTATTCCAAAGTGAAGCTCTGTGCAAGTGAACGCGCATATGGTTGTCCCGCAGAATCGCGCAAGAGGACATTGTCGGTTATGCCGTACGGAGGGTGAGTTGCGGCACTCCCATGTCATCTCTCGACTTATGTATCGCACCATGGGCCGACTAGCTCCCGAGACTCCCCGTCGTTTTCCTTTTTCTCAAAGCAGACAACAACCAGGGCACCTTAAGGAGTACATGCTCTGCCCCAAGTGTGAGAATCAATTCAGCCGCTATGAGCGAGCTGGCGGGCTGTTCTTGGCTGAACTGAACAGCCTAAGCCGGCAGGACGACCCATACCCAATTCGCCTATCCTCGCTTGATTACCATAGAATCAAGCTATTCTTCCTCTCGCTTCTTTGGCGCTGTACAGTATGTACCGATCCTCTTACAGGGAGAATTGACCTTGGATCGCGCCTCGTGTCGTTGACCGCGTTGCTGCGGGCGGACACACCTGGCTCGGCCAACGACTTTCCGATCGTCTTACGGTTGCTAGCCGAATCGCAAGAGGCCAAGAACGCTGTGTTGACTGTACCTGTGCCGATGCGCCGCGCTGGGCGTCGTGGTTATGCGATGGTAGGTAATGGGGTGGAGGTGTCATGGATTAGTGATAAGCGAGGGGCGTCATCGGGATGCTTGTCGTATGTCCTTCACCAAGATGGTTCCTGGCTCATCCAGGTAGTCCGCGGCTTTGACTCCCCCCTCTGGAATCGGGCTGTCAGGAGTGCCTATGAGCACGACCGCAGAGTGAGGTCCTTGTTAGTCTCTTGAAGACGACCTGCGGCGACGGGATTGGTGTTCGGATAGGCCAAGGGCACTCCGGACAGACTCTGGATGGGGATGGCCCGCAGAAGCTGCTTGACGTTGAGCATCAGCATCAGCCGCGAGAATGGCATCCCGATGGCGAACGGCGACTTGACGTGCTAGGGACTCAATGAACGCCATAAGGCGGTCAGCGACAGAACATTGACATTCGTACATCTGCTGGTCGAAACGAACCCAGTTCACACCGCCCTGGAATTCAAGAATAGTAATTCGCTTGTCGCTCTCCTCACTTTCGCTTTGGGCATTTCTCAGGGAGTAACGTTGACGCTGGCCTCCGCGATGTAGAACGCAATTCCGGATGACAAGAAGATCGTTATAGTCAGAATATAGCTGGGGTTCGTGCTTCTCGCAAAGTCGGAGAATCGGGACTTGGATGCCATCGAAGGCAGCTACGAGTCCCACGAGAGCGGCATATTGGAGGCCGCTACGAGCGTTCTCTGCATGCGAATCATCATCATCCATGAGTAGCGGTTCCCATTTGTCGACCATGTGGATCTGCCGCAACCACGCCGTGGTTTCCCGAATACGGTCCAGAGTGGTAAGGAGCTGGAATAACAGATCCGCGGCGTCACGGTAGTCACAATCCTCCAGTGAGCGGATTTCCTTGTGTTCCATGTGGCTGTTGTGTTGCTCGTTAGCGGCCCCACGCTGTTAGTTAGTACGCCATTCCTGAGTGTTGTACGGCGGCGCGTGTCGATGGTCGTATACTGTACTGCATGTGTGCGCGTTACATGGATGCGCGCCGCGGGTACGCGGGCGGCGGATATACAGTTGGTCGTGCCGGTCGTGAGGTGCGAGGCGATGCGGCGACACGTTCAGGGACAGGTAGGGTCAGGAGGGGTATCGCGCTCTTGGAGTGGCTCTGATTTCCCGAAAGCGACAGCGTGGCGTCGGCCCGATGGTGACGGTTCGTCTGCGCCGCTGCGGCGACTGGTGCGGCACTTATTAGACACCTCTTGATAACTTGGGCGGGAGTGACGGCACCATGCCTTTCTAGTGTGCTTGGAACCAAGGGGTAGCAGACCCGGTAATGATTTCTCGTCGACGGTCCGACCGGTCAATTGGCCGCGCCCGCGGCGACGGTGACATGTTGGCTCGCCGGCCGGCTATCACTGACACCAGACTTCCACGCTCGGCACCAGCTACGCGGCGCGTGTGGGCATTTGCGTGGCAGATCGGCCTACCGCCCCGCCGCATGCACCAGTAACACTATCGCAGCGGCCGTGGTCGTGATGGCGTATTGGGCAACATATCGCTCAACGTCCCGGACAGCCGTCCCGCCACCGTGGGAGCTGCTCAGCTTGTTTCGCATAGTTGCGATCAACGCGAGAGGATCCCTAAAGAACTTGTCGAGAGTTGAATGAGAGATGATGGAATCCAGGAGTATCCAAGCCGTCGCTCTATTTTCGTCGAACGGCCATTGGTTCCGCTTGCAAAGAGCCTTCATCACGCTTTCGAACGCGCTGTTACATTTCGTGAGACAGTCACTGTAACGGCTCTTGCGGTATTCCTCTAACGCATCACGGAATTCGAGATTTGCCGCCTTGAAGTGCGGTGCCGCCAGGACCGACAGAGCCGGGGCGACGGCTTCGGAATGCGTCACCTCGTCCTCCGCCCTGACAATCTTTGGCAACGCAACGGTATGGATGTACATTCCGCCGCCAGGTGCTTCTTCACACTCCGTCACCACCGGCGTCAGCTGATATGGCGCTTCCTCTACACGGAATATCTCATTGATAGCATCGACGAGTTCATTACGATCGGCAATGACGCGCCGCAGACACTCGGTCTTGAAAGTCAACTCCAGAAAATCGAAGAAGTGGGCAGGATCGCATTCGTAGACGAAGCCGTGGGCGTCCTCCGCGGCTGAATAAGTCCGCGTCGTTGACAGCGTGGGCTGGCCGTAGAGGTGCTGGAGGAGCCTGGCTATGTCTTCCCAGAATTCTCTGGTGAAGTCGCCTCGCGAGGCATAACGATTCGGCCATTGACCCGACAGCAGGTCACGGTACAACAGCAACACCCGATTTCGCAGCGTCTCGGAGATTGCGTCTGGCTTGTATCCCTTCGCCTGAGGCGCTGAGCGCCTGGAGAACGCGTCAAAGATGGAAACGAGCTTGTCCTGGAGTGCCATAAGGCCAGTTCACACCAGGGGAAAGTTTTTTACACCCTCCCTCGGAACGGTTCGCATTCGATCGACGGAATCGCCGAAGGTCGCGCCGGCGTTGGCCACCGCGCTGGCCAACGCTCTGAACCATCCGATCGTCGAGGGTCGCCCATTGGGCATGATCCGGTTATGCGGAGCTCCGCATAACCGGATCATGCCCAGGCCGCCACCGAAACGGCCTCCACGGGCGCTACCTCGCGGCTGCTTACGGACTCGCTCGACTCTCGACATGATTCGCCGACAGTCGCCGCCCATCTCACTTATCACGACGACCAGGACTGCGATGAGTGCGAGATGAGTGGGAAGTTCGCCCGTGCGCGCGGAGTTGGAGATCGAGTTCGGGTTCATGCCGATGAGTTCTGCCCATTCTAGGAAGCCGGCGGGCGTCTCGGCTGTCCCCCGGCGCCCGCCCGCCACGGAAGCTACGTCAGGCGCGCGTACGATGTCTGGATGGTGCCGCAGGATGAATCCGGTCTCGATCACTAGAACCCGTCCGAGATCGCTCTCCAGTACATGACTACCAGTGAAGAGGCTCACCGTCAGGACCCATGAACACTGAAACCATCTCCGGACGGCCGGGTTTCTTGGTTGGATGTTCTTCCATCTCCCAATCCCCGTCAACTCAGACCGCGACGATGTGGAACCGATCGAAGGACGGCGCGAAGAATGCGCCCGCGGTTCTGGCGTAGATCACAGATGCCTCTCAGGCGATGTCGGACACCTATCAACGGCGGTGGACGAGAGCGCGAAGGAACGATGAGCGTTGATCTCACTTGCAGCGCCGACAAGTCCCGTGCGTCCTGAGATCCTCATTCTCCGGAGCAGCCACACGGTCTTGATGAACATGCAACGGATGCGGTGGGATCTGGAGGGTCTGGAGTTCGCTCAGCTGCTTGACGGCCGGATGGTCTGCGTCCAGACCAAGGGCCGCGCACGACGCCACACTGTCATCGACGGAGCGGGATGACCTGCCCCCGCTCCCCGGCCAGATACGCCGCCCAGTCGTCCATCAGGCGGCGCCGACGCTCGAAGAGATCACTGCGGGCGTAGGCCGCCTCTGTCGGGTTGCGCACCGTATGGGCGAGCGCGGCTTCGACCACCTCACGAGGCGTATTCGTTTGCTCCGCGGCCCAGTCCCGGAAGCTCGACCGGAACCCATGCGGCACGGCGGCGATGCCGAGTTCTTTGATCAATTTCGACAGCGTCATGTCAGAGAGCGGCTTCCCGCGTGGACTGCGGAACACCAAGCCCGTACCATCACTGCGTCTCCGTGCGTCGTACAGGATCGCGAGCGCCCGCCCGGAGAGCGGCACACGGTGATCTCGCTTGGCCTTCATGCGCGCGGCGGGGATGATCCACACGCCAGCGTGCAGGTCCATCTCATCCCACGTCGCCAGGCGCACCTCGCCGGACCGCGCCGCCGTCAGCACTAAGAGCTCGAACGCATCCTTGGTGGTGACCAACGCCCGGGAGGTGCGCACGGTCGCGAGGGCATCCGCCACTTCACCGTGGGGGAGCGCCCGCATGTGTTGGACGACGGCCCGTTGGCGCCCGAGGGCCTGCCCGAGGGCGTCGCCCGCCGGGTTGTCCGGCCGGTAGCCCATGGCCACGGCCCACTTCATCACGGCGCCGATCCGTTGCCGTACCCGCCGCGCGGTCTCGGGCTTGTCGTGCCAGATCGGGGTCAGGATCGCCAGCACGTCGGCCGTGGTCACGTCGGACACGGGCACCGCCCCGATGCGCGGGAACGCATAGGCGCGTAGACTGCGCGGCCAGTCCCGCTCGTACCGCGCGTGCCGCCAGCCGGGGCGCTGCTGCTCCAGCACCGCGGCGGCGGCTTCCTCCACCGTGGGCACCTGCTTGGCGTGGCGCTGCTCGGCCAGCGGATCCCCGCCCGCCCGCGCCTGCTTGCGGTGGGCGAACGCCACGTCGCGCGCCTCGGCCAGCGACACCAGCGGGTAGCCGCCAAGCCCGAGCATCCGGGGCCGGCCCCGAATGACCAGCCGTTGCACCCACCGCCGCGCCCCGGACGGGTCGACGCGCAAGTTCAGCCCGTGGCCGTCACAGTAGAAGCCGGGCGGGGCGGTACGCACGAACACGGCACTCAAGCGATGCGTCAGGCGGCGCGACGGCTGCGGAGGGGTGTCTGTCATCGACGAGACCACGTGAGTTCTGTCCACAGTTCTGTATACAGATGAAATCCTGATGCGAGCGGAAGCGCCGAGACGATGTGAGGCACCATCGGACAATAACCCAGTTTCGCTAGAGAAAGTTACGTGGCCGCTCATGGGACATCACGGGAAGACATCGGAAACCACAAAATGGTGGATGCCGGGCGCGCCATTTCCCCAAAGAATTCGCCGATTGTGCCCTCTGCCTGGGCACCGGGGGCGAAGGCACAGGCGAAAAAAGTGACCGGTCACCTTCCAAGATTGGCTGACTGAAGTACGCCGAGCGCCACCCCCGCGCTTCACAACGGCCTGCGCCGATGGCATGGTGTGACGTCGTGGAGCCCCGTACGCTGCGTGCATGCCGGATCGCGCTCGGCCAGTCGCAGGCGGCGTTCGCGGCGATGCTCGGTGCGTCTCCCGAGTCGTACCGGCCGTGGGATGCCGGGCGGCGGGCGACGCCGCTGAAGATACTCGCGCGAGCCCGTGCGCTGGTGACGCATCGCGATGACCACGCGCTCCTTCCGTTACCCGTGCTCGCGCTGCTCATCGGCGGCGTTGTTGCATGAAGCCCCTGCGGGGGGGGGGCGCACTTCTCGGGACCCTCCGCAAGGGCCACACTACAGGGATGAAGTCGAAGGTCCATCCCCGGTACAAGACAAAGTACCGCGTTGCGAACTGGGCGGCCTACAACCGCGCACTCGTTCGACGCGGCGATGTGACGGTGTGGTTGTCCGCGGAGGCGATCGCTGGCTGGACGCCCCGCCGGAGCGGCCGGCGGGGTGGGCAGCGGCGCTACTCGGATCTCGCCATCGAGGCCGCCCTGACCCTGCGACTCCTCTACGATCTCCCGCTGCGCCAAGCCGAAGGGTTCCTGCACGCACTGTTCGGGATGATGCGCCTCGACCTCTCCGCCCCCGACTATACGACGCTCTCCCGGCGCAGTCAGCATCTGAGGCGCCGTCTGCGGCCGGTCCCGACCGACGAGGGCATCCATCTGGTGCTTGACAGCACAGGTCTGTCCATCGTCGGGGAGGGTGAGTGGGCTGCCGCGAAACACGGTGGCCGCGGCAGGCGTGGCTGGCGGAAACTCCACCTTGGCGTCGATCAGTCAGGCGTGATCCGTGTCCACACGTTGACCGAGGAGACGGGTGATGATGCGACCACCGCCCTCGATCTGCTCACTGCGGTCGAGGGCCCTCTCGTGCGCGTCACTGCTGACGCCGCCTATGACACGGTCGCCGTCTACGAAACGGCGGGGGCGCGGGGGGCGACAGTCGTCGTCCCACCGGCCAGGACGGCGAACGTCTCTGGGCACGGCCCGCGGTCGCCCGCGCGGGATCGGACGATCACGTTGGTGAAGACGCTCGGACGGCGCCAGTGGAAGAAGGCGTCAGGATACCATCGTCAGAGCCGGGTGGAGAACACGTTCTTCCGCTACAAGTCCATCATCGGCGATGGCCTGCGCGCCCGGAGTCCAGCTGGGCAGGGGAGTGAGGTCGTCCTCGGCTGTGAGATCCTCAATCGGATGACCGAACTCGGCCGACCAGTGTCATATCGCATCGGCCAGTGAGGATCCTGTCGGTGGGCATCGTGCGGGCCAGTCACCATTCGTGCAACAACGCCCAGCCGCAGAACCACGTCCCGTTTCCGGCTCGCGCTCCACCGCTGCCCGGGCGCCAAGGCCCCCGCCCCAACCGCCGCGCCGTCGGCGCCGACGCCGCTCGCCCTCCGGGCTCCCTCCGTCCGCGCCGACCCCGCTCCCTGTACTCGCCTCGACCCAACCATGCCCCCCACCTCCTTTGACATCGGATTCTCCCTTAATCCGTGTCCAAGAAAACCGGGGGCGCCATAAGGTGTGATCGTGTGCGACTGCGGCGCACTGACTAGGTTCAAGGGGTCGTCGCAACGCTACTCTCGAATTAAGCATAGGTAGTCGTCAAGGGCTTCGGCCGGTGTCTTCCAGCCGAGAGTCTTGCGGGGACGACTGTTCAGCGCAGAGGCGACAGCCTCGAGCTCGTCGCGGGAGTGCCTGGACAGGTCGGTACCCTTCGGGCAGTACTGGCGCAGCAAGCCGTTGGTGTTTTCATTCGTGCCGCGTTGCCACGGACTATGTGGGTCGCAGAAGAAGATCGCCAGGCCGGTGTCGACGCGAAGCTGGGCGTGTTGCGCCATCTCAGCACCCTGGTCCCACGTCAGTGATCGGCGAAGCTGTTCTGGAAGCGTACTGATCGATGACGCGATGGCGTCTCGGACAGCGTTGGCGCCGTGCCCCGCCAGCGCCGGACCGTTCTTGACCCGCGGACTGCCGTGCCTGTCCATGCGGGGCAGGTGCAGCAGTATCGTGAACCGGGTCGTGCGCTCGACCAAGGTGCCGATAGCGGAGCTGCCCAGCCCGAGGATCACGTCCCCTTCCCAGTGCCCGGGTACTGCCCGATCTTCTGCGTCCGCCGGACGCTCACTGATCATGATCTCGGGGCTGACGAACGTCTTGCCTCGGCCCCGGGTTCGCGCCCTTGGAACTCGAAGCGCCCGCCCAGTCCGCAGACACGCGACCAGTTCCCGTCGCAGTGCACCGCGGCCTTGCACGTAGAGCGCCTGGTAGATGGCCTCGTGGGAGATCCGCATCGCATCATCTTCGGGAAAATCGACCCGGAGCCTGTGAGTAATCTGCTCCGGACTCCACGACCTCGCCCAGCGTCGCTCCTGGCGGCGCCCGTGCCGCCGACCGATCCAGCGCACATCTGGTCCAGGCACACGGGTCCCATCAGCGGCGGTGATGACGCCTGCGAGTCGGTCTTGCACATAGTGGCGCAGTTTCTTGTTCGCCGCGAGCTTCGCGACTTTCGGACGTCTGGCACGCCGGTCGGCGTGCCACTGGGCAGTTGTGGCTCGATACTGCAGGTCGCCACCACGGGTCGCGGCGTTCCGACGCAGTTCCCGCGAGATCGCCGATGGACATCGGCCGGTCCGCCGCGCGATCTCACGAATCCCGAAGCCCTGAGCGTGCACGATCGCGATCTCTTGTCGTTCGCCAAACGACAGATAGTGCCCCGACAGCGGGGCCAGATTGCTTGACGGCATCCCGCCATTCTCGCGGAACCACCTCGTTCCGATCGCCGGCGACACACCGGCCACCACCCCAGCATCCTCGCTCGACAACCCGCGCGCAATCGCCTCCCAGAATCGCTTCCGATGCTCCCGCCGCCCCACCGGTGGACGACCGGGCGACCGCATCGGAAGGCGTCCCGCACGATCAGCTCGTTGACGCTTTCTTGCTCCCATCGCAACTCCTCACTTTCGAGATGTTGCGACGACCACTTGAATTCACCCTGTGCACCCCACGCTACGACCGGCTGCCCTATCGCAACGTGCCACGACCGATTTTTCCTCTAGATCGGGATATGACCCTCGGTTCTGGATCGGCTACGTGAAGGCGCCTGCGGAACGCTTCGGGCCTTAACCGCCTTGGCGACGAATGGTGAGGTCATGGCGCGAACGAGCGCGCTGTAGTTGAGCTCGAACGTAACTTCGGTGCCAACATCCAGGCGGTAGCCACTGGAGTCTGTGACGAGGTGGTCGCTGCTGGCCCCGAGAACCGTGATCCCGGGTGGCGGACGGAGGCCGTATGGGTCTGTGTCCTGGTGCCCGATGGCCAGGATCGCTCGCGGGATGAAGCCCCCGTCGGTGGCGGGCGGCCTTTCCCCGAAGGCCGTCTGTTCGACGGTGCCCCGTCGCTGAGATGGTTTGACCTTCAGCTCGATCACCTCGGCAACCAGCGTAACGGCATCGGTGTGCAGCCCGTCGAGTGGTGACCGGCGGAGTGACTCACGGCCAAGGAGAATCGACTCGCCCAGACGGAGATTGTTGATCCGCCCGGTGTCTGAGCAGCCGAGCGCCCACTCGAGGCTGCCGGAGTTGCCTCCGGAGACGATGCCGAGTGAAAGTCCGAAGCTCGCCTCGATCGAATCGGCCAGCGCCGACAGCTCCGCCATGTTCTTGGCGTCGGGCACCACCCCGCTGTGACAGGCGAGGTTCGTCCCTATTCCCCTGAGCGCGATGTTCGGGAAACGAAGCGTCTCGCGCACGGTGTTCTCAAGGTCGCCGGGCATAACACCTTCTCGGAGGTCGCCCAGCTCGACCATCAACACGACTCCGTGGGTCTTGCCGGCCTCCGTCGCAGCGGAGGACAGCGCGCTCAGGACGTCAAGCTCGGTGTTGAAGCTCGTGTCGCAGTGCCGTACAACCTGGTTCACCTGACTCAGCATCGGAGACCGAATAAGCATCATCGGCGCCGGTACTCGCGAGCAACGCATCGCCTGGATGTTCTCGATGCGGGAGTCGCCGACCGCGGTTGTGCCCGCGTCGAGCAGAGTCTGGGCGATGTCGGGTGAGCCGAGCATCGCTTTCGTGACGCCCGTGACTGAGATACTGCGCCGGGCGAGCGATTCAACCAGCGCGCGGGCGTTATGGTGGATCTTGTCGAGGTTGATCTCCAATCGCGGCGCGGTCATGAAACCACGACGGTCATCTTCTCCTCGAGCTCTGGAAACCCCGAAAGTACCATCTCCACCAAGCGGCCGGGCGATCGGGTAAGCGCATCGGTGGCCGGGATGCCGAGCTCGCACTCATACTCCGCGATGGCGGTGTCAACCTCGGTGTCGGTCATGTTCTCGTGATTGATCGTGAGGCCAATGACCTTTGTATCGGAGAAGGTCTCGATGAGATTGATCTCGGAGATCGGCGTCGGCATCGGCATCTGTTCGTAGTCGCAGCGATGGGCTCGACCCGGTGCGTGCTGCAACACGACACCGTGTGGGTGGCTGCCCCGGAGAATCAGACTCGAGGTCGAGAAGGCCGGGTGACTCAACGCGCCTTGTCCTTCGATGACGATCACGTCTGGATTCTCGCCCTCGAACGCCTCAACGACGGCGGCTTCCATCTCACCCGAACAGAACTGTGACGGAACAGCATCGAGCGCGACACCGTAGCGGGCACCCTGAATCAATCCTGTCTGGCCGGTGCTCACGAGCACCGTCTTCAGGCCGTGAGCGTTGAGGGCGCGGGTCAGGACGTTGGCCGTCGTGCGCTTGCCGATGGCGCAGTCAGTGCCGAGCACGGCGATCCGGGGGCAGGTGACCTCGGCGATCCGGCCAGTGAATATCCGGAGGTCTTTCTTCGCCCGCGGCTTTCGCACGTCGAGGATTTCCACGTTCCCCGCTGCACTGGCCGCCGCGAACTCCGGATCGTCGTTCAAGAACTCATGCAAACCGTTTACGATGTTCATCCCGAGACGCATCGCCTCAAACACGATACCGCGGTCATGTTTCGACAACAAGCCTGTCGCCGGGGCGATGCCGAAGATGAAGTAGTCGGGTACAAAGCCCACGTGCGCGAGCACGTCCGCGAGGTCCCGACGGATGGGGATGGCGTTCGGCTCCTCGCCGAGCACTGTGCCAGAATCAAGACCGGCCTTCTCACTGTCGAGGACCGAGAGGATCTGATACCGCTCCGAGCGACGAACGAGCCCGTTGGCGGTCTTTCCATCAATGGCGCCGAAGTTCGCTTCGCAATACACGACGGCCGTTGGGGGGGTCGACGCCTCGCGGCGGCGGCCGTTCAGGGCAGATGACCCCAGCCGGCTGCCGACCGTCTCGCGAATCAAGGACCGGTCGTCGGAGTACCAGGCGTCGCCAGTGGGGCGACGCGGGCTCAGTGCGTTCTGCGCCAGTTGCGTCATTCTTCTGTTCGACCTTTCAAACCGAGTGCAGGCACCTGCGTGTCCATGTCGGCGAGCGTGGACACTGTCCTTGAAATGCGAAGAGCCCTCGAACGCGACGAACCAAGCGGGGACGCAAACCTCTAACCGCATCAACCGTGATCGGTTAATTTGAAGTCTACCTTGTAAACTATACCACATCGCATCGGCACGTGAGGATCCTGTCGGTTGGCATCGTGCGGGCCCGTGACGATTCGTGCAACAACGCCGGCGTTTGATGTCATGAAGCGAGGTGACGTGCTCTCGTGCTATCAGCATGCCCGCCGTCAGAAGGACTGGCGGGGCGATAGACGAAGAGCCTTTACACGGGCTCTTGGCGTGGCGTCTCAGGCAGTGGAAGTGTTCTATTCGGAACTGGCAAAGGATGTAGTCCTATTCTCGGTAACAAAGGGGCAGTAGCCGATGTCTGACGTTGGCTGTCCTCCAGTCCGTGGTATCGGGAGATCCTGAGGCGACGAACGTAGGCTGCTGCCGCGCGAACACCGTTCATCCGATGGCTGAACTCAACCCGGCGCTGTTACTCATTCGCATAGGCGGGGAGAGTGGTGAGCCGGGTGTCCTCGATGGGTCCACCCACCGTGAAATGGTAGAGGTCCTGGTAGGTGAGGTCTTGGAGGCCAAGGACACGATGCATGGGGTCGTCGAAGTAACACCCGATACCAGTACTCCGAATCCCGGCAGCTTCGGCTTCCAGATAGAGCACCTGGCCAATCATCCCGGCCTCCCAGAACAGACGTGGATAGAACCACGGACCATTCTGTTCAATGGGTGCCTCGTACGCCGCGATCATCCCAAGACTGAAGCACCCATCGCTTGCGATGTCCTGGTGACACGAGACCTGCCGGGCGGATTGCTGGGCCTCAGCTTCGATGAGGCAGTACAGCTCCAGTTGCGGCGGACATTCGGCGGGTCGCTGCCATTGATCCACCTTGGTGAACGCTGCCCGAAGAGCGCGTGTCTGTGACGCGTCGCGCACGAAGAGGTACAAGCCAGCGGGAAGATCCTTTACGCGGTGAACAAAAATGGCCAAGTGAATGTGCGGCGTCCACGGAAGCGTGCTTAACGGAATGCTTCCTGGTACCGCCAACGTTCTTTGAAGAATCCGATAGAACGTGTCTCGGTGATGTGAGTTGTCCTATCCATCGCCACCGCGCTACGGCGCTGACGAACGACTGTCCGGAGAGAAACGGACCGATGGTCGTAAGAACACGAAGGCTGCGGACTCTCGCGTCGCTCGTACGGCTGCCGACTTCGCGGCTTTCGGGCGGCGGCGGCCGTGGTCTCGACACCCCAGTCGAGGTGAGATGGGCTGAGCTGATTGGCGGTGCCCTGCCAGGTAAGAGACCTCAAGGCTTGTATCTGATCTTCCTGGAGCCCCATAGCCTCTTCGGCATGCGGACCCACAGCCATAAGCACATCTGGCTCCTCCGACTCGGCGTCGTCATTCCCTGTGCCCATGAGCAGCGCCAATTCTTCTGTGCCCAGGTCGTCTAAGACCTGTGTCTGCCACCCGAGGCCAGCCGCAGCAATAACGATCGCGCCAATCGCGTGCCCGACATCGTGCTGGCAGTAGCGATAGGCCCGCTGGCCATATTTCCAGGCTTCTCGCCAATGAATGGACGCCAGTCCGACAAGAAATATGTCCGCCGGCGCTACTAGCCACAATGCGTCCCACATTCCCCGCTCGAACTCCGCCCGTACCTCCAATCCATGCTCCTTCGGAGCGTAGTGACACACCATAGGCCGATCGCCCAGCCCATCGATGGGACCACAGATCAAGTAGCCCTCGGTGGGATGTAGATTGCCGCTCGACGGATTCACGCGGAGTGCCCAACTGTGCTCGCCGCTGCTCTTCCAAGCTGAGATTGCCAAGCTGTCATAGAAGAGTTGCGAGATCGTCTGAAAGGTCACCGGAGCGGCGGGAATCCGGCCTCGAACAAAAGCGTCGTCGTACAGCGGCTCGTCCGTGGCTGGGAACTTCTCGAGAGATACGAGCCGCGCCCCCTGATACCGCCGAAACGGCTTTGGCTGTGTGGCCCAATCCAAAAACCCTGGCCCCTGGGCATAGCTTTGGAAGTGATGTTTTGTGATCTCGTGGTAGTGAAGAACCTGCTGCAGTGCGGGACGGGCGTCTAGATTGTCTTCGGAATCGGCGGTCATCTCTTGTTTCTCTGAAAATATGGCGCCCCCGGTTTTCTTGGACACGGATTAAGGGAGAATCCGATGTCAAAGGAGGTGGGGGGCATGGTTGGGGCGGGTGCCTTGGCGCCCGGGCAGCGGTGGAGCGCGAGCCGGAAACGGGACGTGGTTCTGCGGCTGCTGCGCGGCGAGTCGCTGGACACGGTCTCACGTGAAGTCGGGGTAGAGCTCTATCGCCTGGAGGCGTGGAAGGCCCGTGCGCTGGCCGGTATCGAGTTGGGTCTGAAGGCGCAGGCCGGTGAGCCGCTGGCCGCCGAGCTGGATGCGGCCAAGCGACACATTGGCGAGCTGTCGATGGAGATTGAGCTGTTGCGGGAACGTGCCCGCGCAGCGGAGCGTCGCCTCCCTTTAGCGACGCGGAGGTCGCGACGATGAGCGCAACGACCTCCGCGACGACGGGACGGCGCTATGGTCTCAAGCGGGTGTGTCGCACGTGGGAGCGGTCGCGCTCGGCGCTCTACGCGCGGCGGGCGCGTGTGCGGCGCCCGGCGCGGGGTGATGGCCCGGCGCGCCGCGGGCCGACACCCCGCGCTGTCGGATGCGCAGTTGCCGGCGGCCAGTCGCACGGACCTGGCCCGCTCACCGTTCCAGGGTGAGGGCCATCGCAAGGTCCACGCGCGGCTGCGGATCCTCGATGACATCCGGGTCTCCCGGACGCGGGTGTTGCGCGTGATGCGCACGCAGGAGCTGCTCTCGCCCCACCGCGGGCGGCAGGGTGAGATGAAGGCGCACGAGGGGACGATTGTCACCTCGGCGCCTTACCTCATGTGGGGCACCGACGGCGTGCGGGTGTTCACCGCGGAGGACGGCTGGGTCTGGACCTTCGCGGCGGTGGACCATTGGAACGCCGAGTGCGTGGGCTGGCATGTGTGCAAGGTGGGGAGCCGCTTTGCGGCCCTCGAGCCGCTCGCGCCAGGGCTCGGACGACTCTACGGCTCGGTCGAGGCGGACGTGGCCCGCGGACTGGCGCTGCGGATGGACCACGGCAGCCAGTATCTGTCGGACCACTTTCTCAACCAGCTTCGGTACTGGGGCATCCACCCCAGCTTCAGCTTCGTTGAAGAGCCGGAAACCAACGGCGTCGTCGAGCGCTGGAATCGCACGCTCAAGGAGCAAGCCGTCTACGGCCGGGTCTTTCGAAACCTCGCCGAGGTGCGCGCGGCCGTCGCCGAGTTCGTCGAACGCTACAACCAGTGCTGGCGCCTCGAAAAGCTGGCGTATCGCACGCCGCTCGAAGCGCGCGAGGAATACGAGCTACGCCATGCCGCGTAGCGTAAACGTGTGTCCAAGAAACCGGGTGCGGTACATCCACATTACTGATCACTCAACATTAGTCGAGCAGGATCACCTCGAAGAGGTCGAGCTTGCGGAGGGCCCGCAGCAGGTCGAGGTCACGTTTGGCGCCGAGCAATTCCTGCACCAGGGCGTAGGCCGGGACGCACAACACGCTGCGGCCGGCCTCGACCAGCGCGTGCCCGACGGCGCACAACCCGTGGCTTTTGCCCACGCCGGGCAGACCGAAGGCGAGCACATTGGTCGCCGTCTCGAGGACCGCCACGCCGTGCGCTCCACGGTCGTGACAAGCCAGCTTCCCGTCGACAAGTGGCATGATGCCGTCGGTGACCCGACCCTCGCCGACGCGATTCTCGACCGTCTCGTCCACAATGCCTACAAGCTCGAACTGAAAGGAGACTCCATGCGAAAGCGGGGCCGGCCGTCGACCCGAACGTAAAACCGAAACTCATGATTCCGTCCCGTGTCGCTTCGCTCTGACAGGTGATCGATTTGCGCCGGAACAGGTGATCGACTTGCCACCGGAACGGGCGATCGATTTCACCGGAATGCGCAGCCGGTCCCTGTATGAGTTCATGCGAAAGCTCGGCATGGACGATCGCAGCGGGAGCGTCCGAGGGGATCGGACGCGGCTCAAAAATCAGATGCGCCGGCTGTTCGAGTGCACGGTCACGCTGATCTATGCGGATGCACAGCGCGAGTCGAGGGTGAGTTCGTTCGTGGCGGATCGCGCAGACTTTTGGTGGGACACAACGCGACCCGATGCACCCGTGTTATGGGACAGCACAATCCGGCTCGGGGAAGAATTTTTCAACGAGATCATCCGTCATCCGATCCCGCTCGACCTGAACATCCTCAAGGCGCTCAAGCGGTCGCCGCTCGGCCTCGATCTGTACTTCTGGCTCGTCTACCGCACCTTCTCGCTCAAGGGGCCGCTGCGCCTGTCGTGGAGACAGCTCTATCAGCAGTTCGGATCCAACCCGGCCAGGGCGAGCGAGGCAAACATCGTGCCTGACTTCCGCAAGGACTGTCTGCGCGAGTTGAAGAAGATCAACCTCGCCTGGCCGGACCTGCGCTATGCGACGGTCAAGGGCGCGCTGGTGCTCTCGCCGTCGCCGCCACGCATCCCACCGGCCCAACTACACCTCGCGGACTGGCTGGCCGGTTCCGCCGGCTGGCGGAAGCGCCCGGTCCTGCCGACGCCGGCCCGAGTACATTCACCCGAAGGGCAGCAGCGAAGTATCCATGTGTCAAGTTGACCGTCTCACAGCCCCTCGCGTAGCCACGCCCGGCCCCCCTCTGAGGCACCGGTCAGGCCGCGACGAACGGCGCGCTGTCCCGCCCGGGCCGTTCGGGAAGCCAGCAGCGGTCCTGTTCAAGCCGTGCGTTGGCCAGCACGAGGAGCTTGCGCATGGACGGCGACCACCGCGACCTTCCGCGGCTTTCCCTCCGCGACGAGCTGACGGTACTTCGCGCACAGGTCCGGGTTGTAACGGATCGCCGCCAGGGCCGGCATATAGAGCAGCCGCCGCGCCCGGCCGCCCTGGATGAAGCTGCGACCTTGCCACGCGCCGGACTGCCGAGTAACGGGCTCGAGGCCTGCCAGGTTGGCTGCTCCATGTCAGAAGGCTGCTTGGCTGCGCACCCACGTCGGCGTCGGCCCGCTGCCGCTCGAGCCAGATACGAAGCGCAAGGTTATTCCACGAGCCGCAGGTGTGCCGGCGCGATCGCCGGCCCCCGCGAGGGCTTCTCTGGCCGGTGATCTTTAAATCTGACCGGACTCACCTGGCTGCTGGCGGCGCTCGATGTGCGTCAACGCGGCCATCGTGAGAAACCCTGACCGAGTGGTCCCGGCGAGCTTGGCGGCCTCATCGATCCGCTCCAATGCGCGGCGTGCCATCGAGATGTTCAGCCGGACCGTCTCGCGAAGTGCGTCCAGGTCGGCGAGGTTGATCTTCACGGCTCCGATCATCTGGCCGGGGGCGAGCTGCGGCACCATATCATTTGGTTCCGGAATGGGCTGCCCGTCCTCCACCATAACGTCCAGATGGCCGAGGATCGCTTCGTGGACGTTCGCGAATGCTTCCTCTAGGGTGTCGCCTGCCGATACGCAGCCCGGCAGGTATGGCACGGTCACGCCGTAATCGGTGCGGCCCTCTTGCGTGTGTAGCACGATCAGAAACTGCATTACCGATCCCTCCAGTCCCAGCCCGCTTGGCGGTAGATGCTCCGCAGCGTGTCAATCATGATGTCGCGGCGCGGGTGCGGAACGGTCACGACGCCGGGCTTGGTCGGGTGGGTGAAGTGATGGTGGCTGCCCTTGACACGCCGAACTATCCAACCAGCTAGCCGGAGCCGCTTGATGACCGCCGCGCTATCCATGTGTAAATATTACACATTTAAAACGGGTGTGCAAGCGAGACAACGGGAGTGGTTCCGGGCCGTCCTGACGGGCCGGAAGGGTCCCTTCCGGCCCTAATTGCTTCTGAGCCGCAGCGGGCCGGGGGTGTCACCCAGAGGGCCGGACATAGCGGAGGACGGCGCAGCCGTTGACGTGCCTGGATGCAACGGTGATTTGAGCCCCACGGCTGCTGGCCCCTGGCGCGGCGTTTGTGCTCCGGCCTGTTTGGCGTCAAGTACTTCTGCCGCTCAACGTCAACTATTCTTGCCGGGTGCGGACGGCTACTCGTTCGACGACGCACCGTTCGGTGGGCGTTGCTGCGGGTTCTGAAGATATGGCGCCCCCGGTTTTCTTGGACACGGATTAAGGGAGAATCCGATGTCAAAGGAGGTGGGGGGCGCCTCAGCTGTAGCTGCGGTGTCGGGCCATGGGTGTCCTTCCGAATACCCCATCGCCTGTCAATCCTTCCACCCGAAACTGTCCACTTCAAGGGGCGCACTCCAAAAAGTGTGCAGTTTTCGGTTGCCATTGACAACCGAACCCAGCGTGTGACCGATGTGCGCGCTCACCCCGGTGCCGCCTTAAGCCAGACACCCAACCCGCAAGACCCAAGGACTATACTCTCCGCATGCCGCCATCGTCCTGGCGGTTCGTCAAAGACGGACAGAGCATCTGGGTGGAACGAGCATCTGGGAACTCGATGATCGTCGCTGGCCCGGCCGCAGCACGTGAGGAACGTAGCGTTCCGGACGAGGACTCGCTCCAGGCGTTCGAGATCAGTCTCGGCGAGCGGCTGACCAATAGCGGGTGGTTCCTGTGGGGCTTTGACCGGGAGCGCCGCGGGACCGCTGAGCGTCGCAGCACCTCCAGGCCCGGAGGCGACCGGCGACAGGCTGCGGGACGGTGAAAACCGAGGCTGTGTCTGCCTCGGGACGCACCTGGACCGCAGGTGACTACCTCACACATCGCTTCAATCCCGAACTGGGGATCGGCTGCGTAGCAGCCCTCGACGGTCGCGCGTTGATCGTCGAGTTCCCGCACTCGAGCACGAAACTGCGCCTGGCGGCCCATACGGACGCCCTGATCCCCGTAGATCTGGCCCCCGGACGACCTGTCCGGATTACCGCTACCCAGGAAGAAACCACGGTTGCGGTGCGCCTCCCCGACGGTATGCTGCGACTCGCCAATGGGAGCACCAAGCCTTCCCACGCGTTGTGGCCGTTGGAACTCGAAGGCGCGCTGCTGGAACGCCTTGCGCTGGGCGACCCGGATGAGGTCGATGATTTCGTGACACGGCTGGACGTCCTGCACCTGCTGAGTCTTCGCGAGGCCGACGGCCTTGGCTCTTTCCTCGGTGGACGCGTACGGCTGTTCCCGCATCAACTCCACGTGGCGGAGCGGGCGACAGCGAGCGACCCGGTGCGATGGCTGCTCGCCGACGAAGTCGGCCTTGGCAAGACCATCGAGGCGGCGCTCATCCTGAATCGGCTCGTGCATACGGGCAGAGTCGAGCGCTGCCTCGTCGTTGCACCCGACACCCTGACCGTGCAGTGGTTGGGCGAACTGTGGCGAAAGTACCACCAGGTCTTCACGCTGCTCGACGCGCAGCGGCTGGCCGACGTGGCCCGCGACTTCGGCGCTGACTTCAATCCGTTCGACCTGCATCGTCGCGTCGTGATCGCGCTGGAGATGCTGACCGAACGCCCCCATCTGACCGAGCAAGCGGTCAAAGCAGGGATCGACCTTCTGGTGGTGGACGAGGCGCAGCGGCTCCGCCGTCCGAAAGGCCATCCAGGGGAACCTCCCTGGCGGGCGGTTGCGCCGATTGCCGCGCTGGGCCGCCACGTACTCCTGCTCAGCGCAACTCCGCTAGAAGACGACGCCCATGGATTCTTCCGCCTCCTGCAGCTACTGCGTCCGCGGGACTTTCCGGAGGAGATGAGTTTCGAGGAGCGCCTCGCACATGGCACGCCACTACCTCCATGTACCAGCTCCACCCGGCGCGCCGACATCGGAGGCCTGCCGCCAAGGGTGGGCATCCCAACCACACCGGACCATGCAGGCGGCTGGCAACTCCGGAGCGCGGTTGAAACGACCGTGCGACACGCAGCTGCGCCAAACGCGGTGGCGCGGCGACGCAAGGTCGATCGCATCCGCCGGGCGCTTGCATCCGGCGCAGCGCTCGGCGCCGTTCTCGGACCTGACGAGCTGGACCTACGACGACAGGCAGAGGCAATGGACGCTAGCGATCCGCGCGTCCAGTGGCTGCTGTCGCATGCGCCCCGTTGGCGGAGGGCTGGCGACAAGACACTCGTGTTCGTCGCGCACCGCGAAACGCTGGAGATGCTGCGAACCGCTCTCAGCCACCGCGCGCAGGTGGCCACCGGCGTCTTTCACGAGGAGTTCTCACCAGCACGCCGTGATACGGAGGCCGCGCGGTTCCGTGAACCGAAAGGGCCCAGCCTGCTCGTCTCCACTGAATGCGGAGGCGAAGGCCGCAACTTCGAGTTCTGCCGGCGCCTCATCCTCTTCGACCTGCCGTGGAAGCCGTCGGTCGTCGAGCAACGCATCGGTCGTCTCGACCGCATCGGTCGCCAGATCCCGGTGGACGTTGTGTACTTCCGCCCACCCGGTGGGATCGGGGCGGACGTCGTACGGCTGTTCGAAGCCCTCGGTCTCTTCCGCGTGCCGGTGGCCGGGCTCGAACCGCAACTCGCCCACGTGGAGAACGCGCTTGAAGCGATCGCCCTCGATCCTCGGTCATCGCTCTCCGAGGCGCATCTCGAATCGCTGCTGAGCGAAGCCCGCGCGGCACGAACGCGCATCGGGGAAGCGGCGTACCAGCAGCTCCATCGCGATCCCTATCACTCGACGATGGCCGCCGGTATTCTCGCGCGCGTGCCTGCTGAACTCGACGCGCTCAACCAGGAGGTAGTGCTCACGGCGTGCATCGGTCTCGGCTTCACCGTCGAGCGTCCCCGAGGTGATCGGATCTTCTCGATCGAGCTTGGCAGCGGCGCGCTGTTGGACGGCCTGCCCGGCGTACCTGGCGGGTCGAGCTACGTCGGCTCGTTCGACCGGGCGGAGGCCGTTGAGAACGAGACGATCGACTTCTTCGCGTCCGGGCATCCGCTCGTCGAAGGTGTTTTTGCCCACTACGAGGAGAGCGCTCTGGGCCGCGTCGCGAGGTTCGAAGTTGAAATCGGCGCGGAACGCGGCGAGGGCCTGCTAGCGGTGTACAAGGACCGTTCCGAGGACGGTATAAAGAACGGCTCGGTATTCGAGATGGCGGCGATCGACTCGACGGGTAAGACTCGGCCCGACTGGGCCATAGCGCTCCATCGCCGGCCGCTTGGCGCACGGCGTGTCACCGGCGGCAAGGGGAACGACGCCGGGTGGATCGATATGGTGCGCCGGCTAGGTCCCCACCTCGACCCGGCTCGGCGTCCGCATGCGCTGGCTGCGATCGTCGTGCGGCCGGTTCGGTGAACATGTTGAGAGCCTGATTTCGGAGGCCTTCACCAGAACGTGATCCTGCCACTATTTCAATGCTCTGCACGAGGACCTCGAAGATCAGCGTGGAATACGCAGGCACATTCTCCAATGGCACCAAGCCGTAGGCCAGTGCCGGAGGAATCACGATACGCCTGAGGCCGCCCACCTGCATGCCTGCGACGCCCTACTTCCAGCCAGGAGTCACACCGTTCACCACCGAGACTGTGTTCACACACCTCATTACATGATTCTAGCGGCGCGCCGCTTCGATGCCACGAGGGACCGCTCCCGGACCGTTCGTGGCTTCTATCCTTCCCAGGGTCCTTCGTCGTTCCCCCACGCTTTCCCGCTCGTTACCAGGCACGTATTCCCCTTCGTTTTCCCAGGACTCCACGTCCTCGTCAGCACCGGTCGTGGTTATCGTCTCTTCCGCGTCCTCTTGGCTTGGGGGTTCGGCCAGACCGACGACGTCCCGGATCTCCGTCTCGTTGAGCGATTCAGCCTTGAGGAGAGCGTGGGCGAGTGCGTCCAGTTTGTCGCGGTGCTTGGCCAACCGTCGGTCCGCGTCATCCTGACATTTCTCGATAATGCGGCGAACCTCGGCGTCGATCAGCTCAGCGGTGGCCTCGCTGTACGGCTGGTGCTGGAAGGCCGGCGGCAAGCCGTCATCTTGGGGCGCGACAAAGCTGACCGGGCCGGGCGTCTCACTCATCCCCCAGCGCAACACCATGTGACGGGCGATCTCCGTGACCTGCTGGAGGTCGTTTTCGGCGCCGGTCGTGACCACGCCGTAAACCAGCTGCTCGGCCGCACGGCCGCCGAGCGCGCAGGTGATGCGCGCCCGTAGATAGTCCTCGGCGTAGCTCGTCCGATCGTCGACGGGGAGCTGATACGTCGCGCCCAACGCCATGCCGCGTGGCACGATCGAGACGCGGTGCACCGGGTCGCTGTCTGGTACCACCAGCGCGAGCAGTGCGTGTCCCGCCTCGTGGTAGGCGGTGCGCTCCCGGTCTGCTGGATTGAGCAGAATATTTCGCGCCGGCCCCAACGTGATCTTCTGGAGCGCCTCCGCAAACGCCTCGGCACCAACCAGCCCTGGCGTCTCCGCGGCAAGCCTCTCGAGCGAGACGTCCGGCGCCAAGGGCACGGTCTTGGTGTGCACCTTCAGAATCGCGGCGCGGCCGGCGCGATCGGGACGCTGGACCACGATGCGGCGGTCGAAGCGCCCCGGTCGCAAGAGCGCCTGATCGAGCACGTCGGCACGATTCGTGGCGGCCAGGAGAATGACCCCTTCGCGGGAGTCGAAGCCGTCCATCTCGGTCAGGATCTGGTTCAAGGTCTGTTCGCGCTCGTCGTGGCCGCCGAGTCGGGCGCCAGTGCCTCGCGTGCGGCCGATGGCGTCCAGCTCGTCGATGAAGATGATGGCGGGGGGCGCCGCCCGCGCCTGCTTGAACAGGTCGCGCACCCGGGAGGCGCCGACGCCGACGATCATCTCGATAAACTCGGACGCGCTGAGGCTGAAGAAGGGGACGCCCGCCTGCCCGGCAACCGCCCGCGCCAGGAGTGTCTTGCCGGTTCCGGGCGCACCGATTAGCAGCACGCCCTTGGGCACACTGCCACCGAGCCGCTGGTATTTGGTAGGGTTCTTGAAGGAAGTCGACGATCTTGAGCAGCTCAGCCTCGGCCTCGTCGATCCCCGCCACATCGTCGAACGTGGGGCCCAAAGCCGACCAAGACCGTGAACCAGGAGGACGTGTTCTCCGCGACGGCCTGGATGACCACCCCTTGCGCCTCAAGGCGCCGCTCCAGATCCTGGTCTGCGAAGGTCGGCCGCTGCGTCGTGAACTCCAGCAAGGTGCGCGCCTCCGGCTGGTCGCCGGGAGGGGACGCCGGTGGAGTGGCCGTTAGCTCCGGCGAGGTCGGGGGCAAATAGGTGACCGGTGCCTTGAAGGTGCCGCGAATCGAATCGCCCACGCTGGTTACTTCTGCAACATTGCCCGCCTCGACCTGCGCGTTAAAGAAGGTATATGGCCATGATCCGGTTTGGTGGACATCTTCCGAAAGGGGAATACGATGTCGACGATGACGGACACGCAGGGCAGGCGGACGCGGCGGAGCTTCACGGATGACTACAAGACGGGGGCGGTACGACTGGTCCTCGATGAGGGCAAAACGGTCGCGTCCGCGGCGCGCGATCTGGGCTTGACGGAGTCGTCGCTCCGCAACTGGGTCGAGCGGGCCCGCGCGGATCGGACGAAGGGCAAGACCGGCCTCACGACGGCGGAGCGTGAGGAACTGGCGCGGCTGCGCAAGGACGTGCGCGAGCTGCGCATGGAGCGCGACGTCCTAAAAAAAGCCGCGGCCTTCTTCGCGAGGGACCACCTGTGAAATTCGCGTGGATCCAGACGGAGAAGGCCAGCTATCCCCTCACGAAACTGTGTCGCTGGCTGGGCGTCACGCCGAGTGGCTTCTACGCCTGGCGGCAGCGCCCGGCATCGACGCACGCGCGGGAGGACCGCCGCCTGAAGGTGCTGGTCCAGGCGTCATTCGCCGAGAGCAAGCAGCGGTACGGCAGTCCCCGTATTCACGCGGATCTGATCGAGCAAGACGAGCAGGTCAGCCGGAAGCGCGTGATCCGGTTGATGCAGGAAGACGGCCTGAAGGCGCGCACCCGCAAACGGTTCACGTTGACCACGATGAGCGATCACGACCAGCCGGTGGCCGCGAATCTCCTCGACCGGCAGTTCGAAGCCGCCGCGCCGAATCAGCGCTGGGTCGGGGACACGACCGAGTTTGTCATCGGCTCGAGCGGCAAGCTCTATCTCGCCGTCGTCCTCGACCTGTTCTAGCGGTTTGTGGTCGGCTGGGCCGTGAGCGCCGTCAACGATCGCCACCTGACCATCAAGGCGCTGGAGATGGCGCTGAAACGACGGTGCCCGGAGATCGGCCTGTTGCACCACTCCGACCAGGGCTGCACGTACGCGAGCGCGGACTACCAGGCGCTCCTGGATGCGCGCGGGATCGTCTGCAGCATGAGCCGCCGGGGTAACTGCCATGACAACGCCGTCATGGAGAGCTTCTTCTCCACCGTGAAGAGTGAGCTCGCCAATCGGTTCGACACGTACGGAGACGCGAAGATGGAGTTGTTCGACTACATCGAAGTGTTCTATAACCAACGACGCCGGCACTCGACGCTTGGCCAGATCAGTCCAGCGGCATTTGAACGACGCGCGAACGAAGAGGGCGTGGAGCCTATGGAAAACCGCCAAGGACGCGGTTTCCCACAGGCTACACACCCGTTGTCGTCTTCAATGAGAAAAGAACAGACAACGAAGAACGATCAACTCAACGAAACCGTCCACTGAATCGGATCATGGCCACCACACGCGCTGTCCACCGCCGGCTCTGGGAACCTGGAAGTTGGGCCGACCGCGCCTCGGGTAGTATGCGCAATCCCAGGGACGGGCAGAACGCGAGAAAGACTAACACTAGGGTGAGTGGCTGATATCGACCTTAAGATGCGTTGCCAGCGTTGTGGCGCGGTGATGGACCTCACAGATCCTGGCCCCGGGAGCGCGTGGACACCTGAACAGTTCTGGATCTGCCTGACGTGTGGCCGCCACTTCTGGACCACGTATCCCCCTCCGACAACCGCTTATGCGATTCTGCGGCCAACCGGCGCCAGGGAACGCTATTTCCGTGGCGACACGTGAGGAATTCTGGCTCCTACATAGTGCCAGCAGAGGGCATAATTCTCGACCGCATTCTTGAGACGACGGCCGAAGGCCATTGTCTCACGCCCGCCGCGTTGCGGAAATTCAACAACGCACTGAGCAAGACGAGCTGGGGTCAGACGCATCAGCACCGCATGGCCCTGATGGACGGTTCCGACGTACTCGCCAGCGCGCAACGCTACGATCTCATGGGAGTGCTGGATCAATGTCCCGTGCGAATCTGCGGCGTCGGCACGGTGTTTGGCGACCCGGCGCTCCGCGACCGCAGTCATGCGCGGGTGCTCGTCGAGCAACTGGTCGATGAAGCGGGGCGGAACGGCGCGGACCTGGCACTCGTTTTCTGGCCGCCGGACTCGGGGGCTCATGTGCCAGACGGCTTCGACGTCATGCCCATGATGGAGGTCGAGCTGAAGGTGAAGGAACCGTCCCGCTACGGCGCTCCGATGATGCTGGTGCGTGATGGCGACAACCGAGATCTCGCAGCGGTCGTAGCCATGGGACGGGTCCAGGCCGGTCAGTTCCGATTCCACGTTGACCGAGACCTCGACCTGGTGAAGTATGCGATCACGAGGAAGCGATTACTCGCGGGACTCGCGCCGACGGGCACGCGGCAACTGCGGTTTGTCATCGCCGAAGAAGGAATCACGGCTGCTGCCTATGTTGTCATCAGCATTGTCGGACGCGCGTGGATGATCGAGGAATGTGGTGATCGGGACCATTCTGGTGCTCGTGTCGGGGCCATCCTGCAGGCACTGATCGCCCGGGAACCCGCGGAGCGACGGCCGATGATCCATGCATGGCTGCCGCCCGGTTTTGTGCCTCCACAGGTCACGGTCGTGTCGGTTAAGCCGTCGGCGGAGGTCATGATGCGGGGTCTCGGACCCAAGGTCGGGCGGGTACAGTTGAACAGCGACGACGTGTTGTACTGGCGGAGCGACATACTCTAACGTCGCAATGGGCGAGTCCTTTCTTGTTGACTGAAATGGTCCCACATAGTGGTATTTAGGCCCTGATCTATCCGACCGTAACAGAAGGGAACTACATATAAAGCTACTAGGATTGTATGTAGTTCCTTAACAGAAAGTCCCGTCGGGTATGTTTACCCGACGGGACTTACGGTGCTATTCAGACGTCTGCCTTCCGCCGACGTCTTTAGTACATGTCTCCCATCCCGCCCATGCCCGTAGCGCCACCGGCTGGAGCCGCACTCTTCTCGTCGGGGATTTCCGCGATCAGCGCTTCGGTCGTCAGCAGGAGCGACGCGATGGAGCTGGCGTTCTGGAGCGCCGAGCGCACCACCTTGGTGGGGTCGATGACACCGGCCTTGACGAGGTTCTCATACGTCTCGGTCTGGGCATTGAACCCCTCGTCGCTGTCTTTGGCGTCACGCACCTTCTGCACAACAATCGAGCCCTCGAATCCGGCGTTCTGCGCGATCCACCGCATCGGCTCCTCAAGGGCGCGACGGATGATGTTGACGCCGAGCTGTTGGTCGTCGTTCACCTTGAGCTTGTCGAGTACTTTGACGGCACGCAACATGGCCACGCCGCCGCCGGGCACGATCCCTTCCTCGACCGCCGCTTTTGTGGCGTGCATGGCGTCCTCGACACGGGCCTTCTTTTCCTTCATTTCCGTTTCCGTGGCCGCACCGACCTTGATCACGGCTACGCCGCCCACGAGTTTCGCGAGTCGCTCCTGAAGCTTCTCGCGGTCATAGTCCGACGTCGTGTCTTCGACCTGCGCGCGGAGTTGTTTGACGCGGCCTTCGAGGGCCTCCTGTGTGCCTGCGCCTTCGATGATCGTCGTGTTGTCCTTGTCGATCGTTACCTTCTTCGCTGTACCCAGATCCTCGAACTGGAGGTTCTCGAGCTTGAGGCCCAGGTCTTCCGTGATGGCCTTTCCGTTGGTGAGGATGGCGACATCCTCGAGCATGGCCTTGCGGCGGTCCCCAAAGCCCGGGGCCTTGACCGCCGCGACATGCAGCGTGCCGCGTAACTTGTTGACCACGAGGGTGGCCAGCGCCTCACCGTCGATGTCCTCGGCGATGACCAGCAAGGGACGGCTCGACTTGGCCGCCTTCTCCAGCAGTGGCAGCAGATCCTTCATGGAGCTGATCTTCTTTTCGTGAATCAGGATGAACGGATTCTCAAGCACGACCTTCATCCGCTCGGAGTCGGTCACGAAATACGGCGAGAGATAGCCGCGATCGAACTGCATCCCTTCGACGACATCCAAAGACGTCTCAAGCGTCCTGGCCTCCTCGACCGTGATGACGCCGTCTTTTCCAACCTTGTCCATCGCTTCGGCGATGATCGTGCCGATCATCTGGTCGGTGTTGGCCGAGATCGTCCCGACCTGCGCAATCATGTCGCCGCTGACCGGCGTCGACATCTTCTGCAGCGCGCCGACCATCGCCTCGACCGCGATCTCGATGCCACGCTTGATCTCCATCGGATTCGCACCGGCAGTGACGTTCTTGGCGCCCTCGCGGTAAATGGCCTGCGCTAGGACCGTGGCGGTCGTGGTGCCGTCACCGGCGATGTCGGATGTCTTGCTCGCAACCTCTCGGACCATCTGGGCGCCCATGTTTTCAAACGGATCCTTGAGATCGATCTCTTTGGCGACCGTTACACCATCTTTCGTGATCGTCGGGGATCCGAACTTCTTATCCAGCACCACATTGCGACCCTTCGGGCCGAGTGTGACCTTGACCGCGTTGGCGAGCTTGTTAACGCCTTCGAGGATCATCCGTCGTGCTTCTTCACCGTACACAATCTGCTTGGCCATCTCTTGAAACTCCAATCGCCTGTTCAGTTACGTGCCTTGCCAATGTGGAGACACCTGTGTGGGTGCTCGAGGCAGTGGCTACTACTGGCCTTCTTCGATGACTCCGAGCACTTCATCCTCGCGCATGATGAAGTACTCGGTGCCGTCGAGCTTGATCTCCTGACCAGAGTACTTGCCAAAGAGCACCTTGTCGCCGGCCTTGACGTCGACCGGGATGAGCGTGCCGTCTTCCTGCACCTTGCCTTTACCGACGGCCAGGACCTTGCCCTGTTGGGGCTTTTCCTTCGCCGTGTCGGGAATGATGATGCCGCCAACCATGTGTTCCGTGTCCTCAATACGTTCAACGATCAGTCGGTCATGGAGTGGGCGAATCTTGATAGGCATAAACGTCATGCTCCTTCACGTTGTTGACAGGACGAGGGAGAGAAAACAGCCGAGACACGTTCGCCGGCAGTCTGCTAGCACTCGGGGTAGGCGAGTGCTAATCCTAGCAGATCGGGACGGTAGAGACAATATATTCTTGGCGAGGCGCTCACCGAAGTGGAAGTGCAGTCACATCCCGCGCGAGGACCGATGGTCCGGGGTGTGCGGGGCTAGGTTCGACCATCGTCCGTATGGGCAATCCACGGCTTGACAAATGGTGGGGAGTCCTGATCGGCCACCACCTCGTCGATGACCGCGGTCTCGCCGTCGGTGACGGCCGCCACCGCTTCGAGATCCTCAGCCGCGGCGGTGACCGTGTCGGCGATCGTGGTCGTATCGCCCTGATCGGTACCCTGGACGGTGACACCCACAATGGCGCCCGTCTCCACGTCAACCGCGTGCTCGGCCTTATGCGCGAGATGCGTGTGCCCGTCCTTCATCTTGGTGATGCGCGCGTCGGCGTCTCGATACCCGACGCCTGCGCGAGCCGCGTCAGAAACTCCTGATACGTCTCGCCCGAGTCGCGCCGCACGATGCTCCGCAAGGCAGCGTTAGCTTCGAGCGTCGTCGCGTCGATCCCGATCGTGGTGCCCTTGACGAGATCGGCCGTCGCCAACACCTGCAGGATCCACGTGAAGACGGCGCGGTGGGTTTCCAGATCGAGCAGGCGCCGCGTCCGCGAGATCGTCGAATGCTCCGGCGTCGGCTCGTCGAGGCCCAGCCCCAGGAACCCGCGGAGCGCCAGCGAATCGGCGGTCCGCCACGCGATGCCGCGCTCCGAATCAATGCCTTCGAAGTACCCGATCAAGAGCAGCCGGAAGTAGGTCCCCGGCAGCAGGCTTGGACGGCCGATCGGGGCGTAGAACGTAGCGCATTGCGCTTCCACGAAGGCGTCAAACCCGTGCTGGTCGAGCACCTGATTCAGTCGCTGATAGAACGGGTGCCCACCAGTCCGGGGCAACGCATTCGGGGCAACCCACAACCCCGGCGTTCGCGCGCGGTCCTTGCGACGACTCATGGCCATGCCGGGAGTTTAGTACGTCGGATCGATCATGTCGATCCCCCTTTAACCACGGCCTGCTAGCGCACTGTGCGGTCGCACCGTGTTGTACTCCCGGCGCCACCGCTCGATCAAGACCCTGGCTTCCGTGAGGGTGTAGAAGATCTCGCGGTCCAACAGTTCATCCCGCCTACGGGCGCTGTCGTCTACTATCTGTACTTCGCCTCCCAAAACAAGACAGGCGCGAGGATCGTGAAGGACATCTTCGATACCTACGGCGCCAGGGGAACCGCTTGATGGCGACCAACTCTCCAATCGAGTGGACCGAGTCCACATGGAATCCGGTCACCGGGTGCGACAAAGTGAGTCCCGGCTGCGCACACTGCTATGCCGAGCGGATGGCCTGGCGGCTGCAGGCGATGGGGCAGCGCAACTACACCCGTGGTTTCGACCTTACCTTGCACTACCAAATGCTGGACCTGCCGCTCCGGTGGCGGAAGCCGCGGCGCATCTTCGTGAACTCGATGAGCGATCTCTTTCATGCACGGGTTCCGGACGAATTCATTCAGCGCGTCTTCGGTGTCATGCGCCAAGCGGACTGGCATGAGTATCAGATACTCACCAAGCGCTCCGAGCGGCTCGCCGAGCTGCATCGCACGCTGCCGTGGGCACCTCACCTCTGGATGGGAGTCAGCGTCGAGAATTCCAGATTTACTTTTCGCATCGAGCACCTGCGAGAAACCGATGCGCTAGTGAAATTGCTCTCGCTGGAGCCACTCCTGGGTCCGCTTCCCGATCTCGATCTGCGTGGGATCCATTGGGTCATCGTCGGCGGCGAGTCTGGGCCTGGAGCCCGGCCCATGGAACGATCCTGGATTCTTGACATCCGCGATCAGTGCACGGCAGCGGGTGTCGCGTTTTTCTTCAAGCAGTGGGGCGGCGTCTTCAAGAGCAGAACCGGACGCGAGCTCGACGGGCGTACCTGGAACGAGATGCCTACCCGCGCTGACGGCGGGGCGTTGGTGCACGGCTCCTCCGCCGCGCTCCGATAGGCGATCGCCGATCCGCTCGTCTCATTGACGGCCGGCGGTGCACCATCTCGCCATGAAGTCGAGGATTCATCCGAAGTGCAAAACCAGATATCGCGTTGGGAATTGGTACGCTTCCCCTGCTGCCGGACCATAGAATGTTGGACTCTCGGGCGCTCTGGAAGGAGTCGCCATGCGGAAGTCCCGGTTCACGGAGAGTCAGATCGTTGGCATCCTGAAGGAAGGCGAGGCGCTCACTCCCCGCTCGATGCGGACCGCGTCACCGGGCGTGATTCCCGAACATCCGAACAGCTTGTCAGCTGCAATCGACATCAGTCTCTCACCTTTTCCGGTTTCCTCAGCCGCCCGTCGGACATGTGACTCAGTGACCAGGCCACGCGGTAGAGCCTCGACTGGTCCGACACTGTGACCGCTACCAACTCAGGATCGCCAGGACGGGATATGCCGCACGCCACGGCCGCGCCGCGGGTTTCGTGTAGGTGACACAGGTCGAACCGCGACACCAGCGCGCCAAGGCGAGCCGGCTTCCGACAGATGGCCCAGTAAAGCATCAGGTCTGCCGTCCCCCGCCCACTTCGCTCGGTAGCCCAGGACGGTCGGCTACGGGCTTCCGCTCGGGAGCCGCTTCGTCGGGACGCCGCGGGTCGGCTTTACGACCTCGGAGTACGGGCGCGGCTACCGCCTGGGCTGCTGCCTCGGCCTGCTGGGCGGCGCGGATCGCGCGTTCGACCTCGGCGTCGATGCGCAGCGCCGGCAGAGCCCCCTGCAGGGCGGCACGGATCACGGCGCGCTCGCGCGGGCCACGGTGCGCTGGTAGCGGCGGCTCCAGGAACGCACGCCACGCGGCCGCGCGCGAGCCCGGTGATCGGCGCGTCGGCGAGCGCCCTGACCGGCTGACGAGCGAGATCCGGCGCGGGAAGGACTTCGTCCAGTTGAAGAACGGACCGTTCGACGGTGACCTGGTTTTCGCGCCAGACGGCATCGAACGCTTCGAGGACGCCTGGCGGCGCGGCGCCGACATCAACGGGTGCCCCGTCTGCTCCATCGAGGACATCATTGCGAGCAAGCAGGCCTCGAACCGCGCGAAGGACCGCGAAACCCTGCCGCGGCTCCGGAGCTTCCGCGACTACCTCCGCGAACCGGGCCGCGAGCCCCCCCGAGTACCAAGACTGCGCCTATTAGTACAAGCACGTTACGCACGACACATTAGGCGACGTGGTTTCCAGTCCATTGTCCGGGTCAAGGAAGACGAGCTGAGCGCCGTCCATAACCTCAGTCATCCCCGTCGCCCATGCTCGGCGCTGGTCACTGTTCGCCGCGCCTGCCGGGCACAGAGCCTTATGAAAACGAGCCGTATCCGGAAGCAGTCCCAACTTCTCAAGGTGGGCTACTGATCGCCGACGTGGATCGACCCTAAACGAATCGACGACTCTCTTCAGGCCGTTGAAGACCAAGGGTCCAGGTACTCGAACCGCTCGTTCTTTCGGAGGTAGTCCAAGTGCCGACCGTCGTTGTTCTTTTCTTCAGCGGCGTCCGTGCGGTACCAGCAGACACCGCGGGACCTGCCTCCACAGAGAGCGCGGAGCAGTGCGAACTTCCCGAAGTCCCCGACATCCCCAGCGTATCGATCTTGCATGTGTTCACTATAGGCTCTCTTGGTCAATGCGTCCGGTACCGTTGAGAAGCGCGACGGCCTTGGCCATCTCGTCAGCCGTTGGTAGCTGTGAATGGGGACGCGTCCCAATGCTTCCGATGATCTCGCGCTGCCGATGATTGCCGACCGCTCCGTAGCTGGTGAACGTGGTCAGTACACCCTCGTGCCCGAGATTCTGACTCCACGCAACACGGGAGAGGTGTCCGACGAATGTCACGGAATCAGGTGCTTCCGGCACGTACGACCGCAATGTGAACCCCGCTGACGGTGTCGGGAGCCTGAAGAATGGGCCACGAACACATCCGGCCCACGCGGAAGGGCGTTTAGTGTATAACGGTGCCGACCCGGACGGCCAAAATGGAAATCCCGGCCTGATATCGAAATCGGAGGAAACATCGCAATGACGCACTACGGAGGCAAGGACTTGGCACGAAGTTTTCGCCAGGTTCGCGGCAACACCATTCAGACCGCCGACGACATTCCGGGGGACAAGTACGGAGTCCAGGCGAGTCCCGACACGCGCAGCATCGGCGCCACCCTGGTCCACATCGCGGTGAGCACCGGGTTTCAGGACTACATCCAGCGCAACAAGGTCACCGACCTCAAGGACGTGAACTTCATGGAGCTGTTCCAGAAGTTCAGCGCGGAAGAGGCCAAGCCGCGGACCAAAGCAGAAACGATCGCCTACCTCAAATCACAGGGAGAGGCTTTCGCGTCGTTCCTCGAGGGCCTGTCGGATGAGTTTCTTGCGGAACCCGTCGCGATGCCCCTCGGCGCGGAGCCTGCGACCAAGACGCGTTTCGAGATGCTCCTGTCGCCAAAGGAGCACGAGATGCACCACCGCGGTCAACTGATGCTGCTTCAGCGCATGATCGGTCTGGTGCCGCATCTCACCCGACAGATGCAGGAGCACATGGCGCAGCGCGCGCCGGCGGCGAAGACTACGTCGTAGATCGCTCGGGCCCGCGCGCCCGAACGTTAGCACGCAACGGGCGCGCGTCTTGAGCGACCGCCACCGACGACTGCATAGCGCGGCGAACCCCCCACCCCTTCGCTGCGGGGATGCCAGCCCAAGTACGCCCCGACAATCGTCGAGAATGAGTTGGCGATTCCCACGTCGCTAGCTGGGCTCTCGGCCGAGTAACCCTCGACCCTCTGGTCAACGCGGCGCCAGCGATGGCGGTCGCGGCGGCGCGGTTCCGGGCCAGGCTCGCCGGCCAGGCGGACCCGGCCGGCGAGCGCGGCCGCGCTCGCCACGTGCCACCTTCCGCAGCGCCGCGGCGGGGCCTCGAGTCCGACCAGGTCGCCGCCGCGCGCGGCCGTCTGGACGCCGTGATCGCCGGGCTGCTGTTTATGGGCGGGATGCGGCGGTCGGAAGTCACCGTCCGCCGCAGCAAGACGCGAACCAGGCGGGCGAGACCAACTGGATCCGTAATAATGGTGACCCCGCCCGACGCGGACCCTTAAACTTGACTGTACCTCTGCAGGTGCTGCCGATGACGGCTCGCGAGTTTCGTCTGGGAGAACCATGAGCGAAGATGCACACGCTCGGCCGTCGGGCGATGCGCCGGAGCCTCTATACGATCTGAATGTTCCGACGCCAACGCACGCCGAGCGGGCGCGCACGCTGGTCGCGCAGATCTCGACCGGCACGCTGTGTACCCTTGCTCTGGAGCCGGCCGGCTACCCCTACGGCTCGTTCGTGACCGTCGCCTTAGACGACGGAGCGCCGATCTTCCTGATTAGCCGGCTCGCCGAGCACACCAAGAATCTTGAACGGGATCCGCGCGCATCGCTGCTGGTGGCCGAAGGGGGCTCCGCGGATCCGCTCGCCAACGGTCGTGTCACGATGATCGGTCGGTGTACGCGTGTCAAGGGAGAGGGGGGCAGCGCTCGTGACGGTATTGTCAAGTTGAGGCTGTACCGGCAGCTATCCCGGGCGACACACTGCGCCTTGGTGAGGGTCTGTGCGGCTTTGGCACGCGCCTCCGGGCAACGCTCCAACTCTCAACCCACACGCAGGGCCAATCTGTACAGCAGGCTCATCTCGGCCTTCAGTATTAAGGGACCTATGATCTATCGACGCATCGCGCCGACCGGGCTCTGGAGTGTCGCGGCACCAGCCGCCGACCGCGCATGACAGTTCTCGCCGATCTCGTCATCCTCGTGCACGTCGAGTTCATTGTGTTCGTACTCTTTGGCGGCCTGCTTGCCTTCCGCTGGCGCTGGATGCCTTTGGCGCATCTTCCTGCCGTGGCGTGGGGCGCCGCCGTCGAGTTATTTGGATGGGTGTGTCCCTTGACTCCTCTCGAGAACATGCTTCGCCGAGCTGGTGGCGGGGAGGGTTACTCGGTGAGCTTCATCGAGCGATACCTCGTCCCGCTGGTGTACCCGGACGAACTCACGCGCGAGCTTCAGCTCTTCCTGGGTGGCGCCGTCGTCGCCGTCAATGCGGGTGTCTACTTTCTTGTCCTGCGTCGAGGCGAGAACCTGGGCCGCACGGAGTCGTCAAAGTAGGGAGATTCCAGGTGTGATGACCGGACGCAATGTGCCGGAGCGCGTGGAGCGATGCGTCACGCAATGATCGCTGCGGCCGTCTTCGTTACCGTGATCGGCGCTGTCCTGGCGTTGTTTTGGGCGTTGCAGCGCGGGTTGATGTACTTCCCAACCGCTCACCTGCTGACGCCCGCTGAAATCGGGTTGACGCCTGTTGAGCCTGTAGCCTTCGAGACGGCCGACGGGCTCAAGCTGAGCGGCTGGTTCCTGGCGGCGTCGGGGCCCTTACCACGGCTCACCGTCCTGGTTTTCAATGGGAACGCCGGCAATCGAGGGTACCGGGGGCCACTGGCGGCGGCGTTGCATAGACACGGATTGCAGGTTCTGCTCTTCGACTACCGGGGCTACGGCGGCAATCCCGGGTCCCCAACGGAGAACGGTCTCGCTGCAGATGGTCGTGCCGCCCGGGCGCATTTGCTGGGTCGCTCCGATGTCGACGGGTCGCGCCTTGTGTACTTCGGCGAGTCGCTGGGGGCGGCCGTGGCTGTCGGCTTGGCCGTCGAACACCCGCCTGCTGCCCTCATCCTGCGATCGCCGTTCACCTCGATGGCAGACGTTGGACAGTATCATTATCCGTTTCTGCCGGTGCGGCTGCTGCTGCGGGACACGTTCCCGTCGATCGATCGGATTCACCGGATCCGATCGCCGCTGCTTGTCATCGCGGGCCAGCACGATCGAGTTGTCCCCATCCAGCAGAGTCGACGCTTGTACGAGGCGGCTTCAGCCCGAAAGAGGCTTGTCGTCGTTCCGGAAGCCGATCACAACGCCGACGAATTGCTCGCGGGGGACGACGTGATCCGGGCCATTGTCCGTTTCCTTCTGCCGCTCAGGTGATGAGATGGTCAAGTCGCATGTGGAAGCGCCAGATCTCCCAGCCACAGTCACGGCGATACTGTCAGGTTAGCTGACCGCCCCGAGGCTGGCGGCAGGTTACCGCGCGGCGTTCGAACGCTGGATCTGAAAGGGCACCACGGCGCCCCTGGCGCGCTGCGAACCCGTTCCGCCGGTCCCGTCGACCTCGAATGGCCGTCCGATGCGGTTGCCGGCGACGTCTTCGAGCGTCTCTGCCGCAACAAGCTGATACAGGCCCGGCTCCCACTGCGTGCGCGGCGTGAAGACCCAGCGCGTCTCGGCCTCCTCTACGCGGATCGTCCCATCCAACGGCTGCCCCGACTCGGTCGCCACCCGGAGCGCGCGTTGCAGCAGGCCGTAGTCGAGTGGGGCGGGGAAGTTCACCGCGAGCGGATCCCGCGTCCCGTGGACCGGAATCTCCAGCCGCCAGTCGGCGGGATCGATGGCACGTTCTCGGGGCGGCCCCACCCGGAACTCGCGGCGGAACGGCGCGACGAGGGGCTGCCCGGCGTCGTCGCGCCAGTCCGCATCGATCACGAGCGTGTACGTCCGGCCCGCCGCAAGCGGGCGGCCCAACTCCTCGTTCGGGAGGATGCCGCGCTTGACGCGCCCCGGGTCGTACAGAACGGTGAACCGCGTGCGGTCCGCGTTCCATAAGTCGACGTCCAGAGGCAGAAATGGATCGGCAAGTGCGCGACCGTGCTCGTCGAGAAGGCGTATGTGCGAGGCGCCTTCTCCCAGACCCATGGGCGCGGAGAAGGCGATGTACAACCGGAGGTGGTTCGCCGGCACCTCGGGAGCCGTCGGATAGACCGCGACTACCCGGGTTGACGCGGTACGGACCGGAGCCGGGATTTCGATCGTCGTGTTGAGCGGGCGCAGCGGCGCAGGTACGGAACCGCGTCGCACGGATGGCAGGGACGACGGATCGAAAACGACCTCGTAACGCTGACCGGGATCGAAGGGAAACTGCGGCGTGAAGCGCAACGCGCCGTCGCGCACGCCGTAGGTCCCGATCACGGGCGGAAGGTCCGCGGAGGTCGGGGCGGTGCGGGCGACGTGGACGCGCAGGAGTGCCTGCCACCCGTCGCGTGCCGGCGGAGTCTGTTCGAGATGCGCGAGGTCCTTGGCCGGCAGTCCCTCGATGTCGACCGTCCGTTGCCCGGATGGCGCGGCGCCCAGGCGAATACGGGGTTCGCCGTCAACGGGGCCGGGAACCTGCCCGCTCGTCTGCGAGCACGCCGGCGCGAGCGCGAGGGCCGCGGCCATGGCCGCGGCCCTCGCCGTGTAGCGCATTTGCTCCTATGGCAGAGCGGCCGCTTCGAGGTTCAGTCCGCCGCCAGCGGCGTCGACGAGCAGCATGGCCTGCGAGGAATTCAGCAGATCGAGCTGTCGCACGCCCTGCATGGACGCGATGGTCTCGAACGGCACGCCGCCCGTGTCGGGGACAGGTTCCGTGATCGGTGCAGCCTTGGCAAACGGCTCCGTCGGCACCTTCATCACGCCGCGCTGGTTGTTCGACAGCAGGATGTAGTCCTGCCCGTCCTTCTCGTAGACGATCATGTCGATCGGGCGGTTGCGGTTCCCGAATTCGGCGATTGTCCTTCCCTGTATCTTGCTGCCCGCCTCCAGCGCCGCGAGCGGGAACGTGACGAGCGGCGTGCACAGATAGCTGGCGACGATCGAAGGTTCGCCATCGATTTCATACGGCACGAACGTGAACACGGGCGAGAACGTCTCCATCTGCCCGTGGGATCCATGGTAGATCTCGACGCTCGTTCCCTGGTCCACTGTCCTGAACGGATACGGGATAACGCGCATCTTGGACGCGAACTCTTCGTTCGACAGGCCCGCGACATACAGGCGGCCATCGACGAAGGCCATGTGGGTGATGGTCTGGACGCCAAACAGCCCCTGGGGATCGACGGTGTCGGGGTAGTTGCTCACCGGGACCTCTCTCCCGTTCGAGAGCACCAGCGGCGTCTCGGGCGGCGGCGGATTGGGCACCCCGATCCGTGTATAGCGGACCCCATCGAACGAGATGACGTCGATCTCGCCCGCGCCGTCCACGCGCAGGAGGACCGGCATCGCGCCGGCGCCCATCCCGCGCATCACGGAGATGTATGTATTGCTCGTCTTGGGGTCTACCACCATGTCGGTGATGAGCAGGTTGCCGGCGTCAATGCCGAGCAGCCCGGCGATCATCTGGTCGACAGCGGGCACGTCCTTCGTGCCGGGCACGCCGCCGGCCATCTGCTCGGCCAGCTGCAGGGCGGTGATCGACACGTCCTGGCCGTCGGCCGCGAATATCACGCCGTCGGGCCCGAACGCCAGCTTTCCGATGTGCTCGAACTGGGGTGTGACGCCGGTCATTGCCGTCGACTGAGCCGCCGTCGGGGTCCCGGCGGTTGCCAGGCTCAACACGGCGACGAGCAGCAGGGCGAAGCGTGAAATGGACATGGTGTGATCTCCTTGTTGGCGCATCATGAGCAGCCTCCCGGCGCATCTCCAGCCTTTTCCCAATCATAAGAGTAAACGCGATGCGCGGGGCTCTTGCCACGGGCTCCCAAGATATAGCACTTCCCAGGCAACAACATCGTCGGGCGGCGGGGGTGCGTACACCCCGAGCGCGGAAGCGCAACCGCTCAGCGTGAGCGGGCTCAGCTCAACAACCGGTATCATGGTCGCGAGAACGCGCCAGCCCGCACCGGAAACGGATCCACACGCTGCACGCGACGAAGAGACAAGGTCCCGTGTGTCCCACGCCGGCGCGGCCAACGCTGGCGTCTAACGCGTCCACGCGCCGTCTCGGCGCGTGGACTGGAGAATTTCCATGTCCGCGGTTGTGATCACGCTGCTCGCACTTGCTCTCGGGGGTGTCGGCCTCGTTGCGATGGTGACGGGCATCTACAACAAGCTCGTGACGTACCGGAACCGGTACAAGAACGCGTTCGCCCAGATCGAGGTCCAGCTCAAGCGGCGTCACGACCTCATCCCCAACCTGGTCGAAATCGCCAAGGGCTATATGAAACACGAGCGCGAGACGCTCGAAGCCGTGATCCAGGCGAGGAACCAGGCCGCCGGCGGCCTCGAGCAGGCGGCGCAGGATCCCGGGAACGCCGACGCGATCGCCGGACTGGCGGCGGCCGAGGGTGTGCTCAGCGGTACCGTCGGACGCCTGTTCGCGCTCGCGGAGAGCTACCCGGATCTCAAGGCCAACCAGAACATGATGCAGCTCAGCGAGGAGCTACGGTCGACCGAAAACAAGGTCGCGTTCGCGAGGCAGGCGTTCAACGACAGCGTGACGCAGTACAACACCTACAAGCAGACATTCCCGACCGTCGGGTTGGCCGGGATGTTCGGTCACGGGAACGACGCGGCGATGCTTGAATTCGACAGCGAGCAGATCGCAGAGCCGCCGACAGTGTCGTTCTAGGACGCATGGCCACCGACTTCTTCGAGCGCCAGGACGCCGCCCGGCGCAATACGACCCGGCTGGTGATCCTGTTCGCGCTCGCGGTGCTGGCGCTGATCGTGTCGATCGATCTCCTCCTCGCGGCCACGATGGGCTACCTCGGTCGGAATCCCGAGACCGGGGCTATCGACTGGGCCCTGGCCGCCGATCCGCGGGTGCTCAGCCTGGCGGTCTTCGGCACGCTCATCGTGGCGGGAGGGGGCAGTCTCTTCAAGATCGCGCAGCTGAGGGGCGGTGGCCAGGTGGTCGCGGAGCAGCTCGGCGGCCGCCTCATCAATCCGGACAGCGCGGTCCCGTCCGAACAACAGCTCCTGAACGTCGTCCAGGAGATGGCGATCGCGTCGGGTGCGCCGACGCCGCCGGTCTATCTGCTGGACAACGAAGCGGGGATCAACGCCTTCGCCGCCGGGTTCACGCCCAGCGACGCGGTGATTGGCGTCACGCGCGGGGCGGCCGACACGTTCACGCGCGACGAGCTCCAAGGGGTGATCGCCCACGAGTTCAGCCACATTCTGAATGGCGACATGCGGCTCAATATCCGTTTGATCGGCCTTCTCCACGGCATCCTGATCATCGGCATTCTTGGCTACTTTGTCCTGCGCATGGCCGCGTTCTCCGGCGTTGGGCGGAGCCGTTCCCGTCAGGAGAGTTCTCCGCTTCCCATGCTGGCGCTCGGTGCCGGCCTCATGGCCGTCGGCCTGTTCGGCACACTGTTCGGTAATCTGATCAAGGCGGCGGTCAGTCGCCAGCGCGAGTTCCTCGCCGACGCGTCGGCGGTACAGTTCACGCGACACCCAGCGGGAATCGCGAATGCGCTGAAGCGGATCGGCGGTGCGACGACCGGCTCGGGCATCCAGAGCCCGAACGCGCCGGAGGCGAGCCACCTGTTCTTCGGCCGCGCCACGAAGGGGTTCAGCGGATTTTTTTCGACGCATCCGCCACTGGACGAGCGGATTCGCCGGATCGATCCATCCTGGGACGGCGCGCTGCCTGAGGGGAAGGCAGTCGCGAGTACACAGCCGGCTGCAGCCGGCGCCTCCGCGTTTGCCGGCAGTGCCGCATCCTCAGGGTCCCCAACCGTCGACCAGGTGGGGCAGCCGGCAGGTGAGGCGCATCTCCAGTACGCCGCGCGGCTCGTCAAGAGCCTGCCGGCGCAGCTCGTCAGCGCCGCTCACGAACCGTACGGCGCGCGCGCCCTCGTCTACGCGCTGTTGCTCGACCATGAGGCCGCGCCTCGACAGCGCCAACTCGCTCACCTGCAGGAGGCGGCCGACCCAGGGGTGTACGAGGAAACACGCCGGCTGATGCCGCTCGTCGAGCAACTCGACATGCGGGCGCGCCTGCCGCTGCTCGATATCTCGCTGCCGGCGCTGCGCAGCCTGGTGCCGGCGCAGTACGACCTCTTCAAGCAGAACGTTGCCGCGCTCGTCGAGGCCGACAACGAGATCGACCTCTTCGAGTGGTCGCTGCACCGGATTCTGCTGCACGAACTCGAGGCGCACTTCGTGAAGCGGAGTCCGCCGCGCGTCCGCTACCGCACGGTTGCCTCGGTTCGGGCGCACAGCGAGCTGCTGCTCTCGATGCTCGCCTACGCCGGGCACCGCGACCTGGAGTCGGCCCGACACGGGTTCGAGCATGCGAAGCGCATTCTGGAACTGCCGAACGCGCGCCTTCGTCCAGTGGACGACCTGAAGTTCACAGCGCTCGACGCCGCGCTCGGTGCGCTCGAGAAGGCGGCCCCCAAGGTGAAACGCCAGCTGCTGCGGGCGGCCGTCGCCTGCATCGCCGCCGACCACACGGCAACCGCCACGGAGGCGGAGTTGCTCAGAGCGATGTCGGCGTCGCTCGGCTGCCCGATGCCGCCGCTGCTCATCGACTGAGCACCGTCACTCCGTCGTCGTCGTTGGGACGAGGCCAACCACTCGATCGACGGGCTGCTGACGCCGGATGACACCCACCATCCGATCTGGATGGCGTCAGCCTCCAATCGTTACGTCGAAGGCGGCCGTCTCGACCGTGCTGCCGATCTTCACCTGGACGACGATGCGGTAGTCGCCGGGTTCTGGAAAGACGAACGGAAACGTCACCGAGCCGTCTCCCGGAGACGCCTGATGCATACCCGCGGCGTGCTCGGACGCCAGTGCCGATCCCTCCGCGGCCAACTCACCTTCCGCCTGTGCGAAACGTCGCTGTGCGGTCAGGTTGATGCTGCCGGCCGGATGCAGGTGCACGAACAGCGAGCCGTCGTCCCGGAATACCGCCGCGTGGCTGAGCATCCCCATGTAGGGCTGTAGCGGCGACGGCGATCCGTCGGCCTCGGTCACGACGAAGCTCAGGGTGGTCTCCTCGTCGACACCGGGCAAGCCGTCGCGTTCCCAGCGCATCGTGCGGCCGCTCGGCAGCGCGTAGCGCGTGGATCCGGACTCACCGTGTGGGAGCAACGCGGCCCACGAGTCATCCGGGTCCGGCGCCTGGACGTCCGGCGGCTCGGCGCCTGCAGCCTCAGCGCCGGTCGAGGACACCGCGGGGGGCGGCAGGTCGACACGGTTCACCAGGGTGGGCGCGAAGCCGCTCTCGTGCACGATGTCGGCATAGATGCCGTACTCGGCGGCCGGTAGCGGCGGGAGCACGACACGGAACGCGTCGGGGCTGATCCGCACCGGGTGCACGTGCGCGAATGCCGACAGATCGTCCGACCGCACCAGGAACATGTGCATCAGCTTGCCGTGATCGGGCAGGAGTCCGGCGCCGGGCTCGTTCTCGCGGGCGCTCCATTCCGGGTCGTCGATCGCCAGCGTCAGAAGTACGCTGTCTTCCGCGCGTGCCACTTGTGCCGTGGTGTTCCACGGTCGGTAGATCCGGCTCTGATAGGCGGCGTCGACCGCGTCCCACCAGATCCACCCCCCTCCGAGGACGCCCCCGAGCAGCAGGGCGAACAGCGTCATCGCGATGCGTGCTCGCCACCGGCGCCTGGTGTCCGGAACGCGACCGGGTTCCAGCACGCTCTCGCGAATCGCAGCGCCGACGATGGTCACGGCGCCGGCGAACAGGAAAAGCGCCGCAGCGGCCAGTCCGACGCCGACGGCCGGATTCATCGGCAGCAGCCGCTCGGCGACGGCCAGCACCGGCACGAAGACGGTCCCCGCACCCCTGGAACCGGCTACCGTCACCTCGATGCTGTAGGAGCCGGCGGTCATGAGCCAGAGTTCGGCGCGGTAGAGTCCGGTTTCACCCGGGACCGGGAAGGCGGTATCGGGGGGCGGCGCGCCATCCAGTCCGACGTCCGATCGGAGCGGGCGGACGGTCACACGCTCGATGTCTTCCCCGCTCGGAATGCGGATCGACGCTTGCGCCAGACCGGGAATCACGCCGGGGGTCCGCACGATGACGCGGACACCGTAGGGACCGGCGGCGCCGTCGAAGTAGGCGTTCGAGGTCCCGACGTGTCCGGAGACGGTGGTTGCGGCAGCGGCGATCAGCAGGCCCGCAAGAAGGTGCACGGCGGGCGCACACGTCCAAATGCCACCGCCCGCCGGTAGTGCAAGTCGGCGCCGGGCGCTCACGCTACCTCCGGACCCGCGCCATCCAGTTGCCCCACAAGAGGCCGGCTACCGCCGAGAACACCGCGATCAGCGCCGTCCAGCCCGTCGCGCCCGCCGTCATCGGAGCGCCCCAGAACTCGTACTGGAAGGGACCGGGTGCGACGTCGAAACCGAACTGATCGGCGGCAAAGAAGAAGTTCCGGGCCGGCTCTGTGAGAAGAAACGCCGCGAATGGCCACTGGACGGCGGCCAGGGCGAGCATGGCGGCCAACCCGGCGGCGCCCCCGATCAACGCCTGGCGAACGCGTCCTGCTCCGGCCGGCATCCGATTGACGATGATGTCGATGACGACCGCCGGCGCGACCAGCAGGACCGGAAATGCCGGCGGCACCATGTGATCCACCTGCCGCAGAATCGGCGCCAGCATCGGTCGGGCCGGAAAGAGCTGCAGGATCCAGATCATCAGGAGCGTCACTCCCATGTAGACGCCCGCCGCGCTGGTGGCGCCCCAGCGCGACGCCGCGCCCCGCGCGATGCCGGCCAGCAGGAAGGGAAAGATGGCGGCGCTCGCGAAGAAGAACGGCGCGGAATGGTGGCCGTTCGGCATCATGAGGTGCTCGGTGAAGAGCGTCACCACCATGGCGATCGCCAGTCCGCCGGCATAGACGAACAGCAGTTGCAGCACGCGATCCGTCGCCGGGGCGCCGTTCTGCCGGGCGAGCGCCATCAGCATGGCGCCGATGCCGATGCCGTAGATCCCGAGGGCGAGCACGACATGGGGCGGGCTCAGGATTTCCACGTCGAGTCCGTAGGCGTTGTGCCACCAGTCGTCGAACGGGGCCGAGACAATCATCGCCAGTGACCCCCAGATGCAGACCCAGGCGCCCAACGGGCCGCGGAATCTCCAGAACGTCACCCCGGCGGCACGCTCGGCGAGCGCGCTACGGGCGAACGTGGTGTGGAGCACGAGCCAGCCGCAAGACAGGCCAGCGACGATGCCGCCGAGATAGATCGCCAGGTGGGCCGGCGTCCAGAACGAGTCCCGGCCGATCGTGCGGTGCCACGAGATGTCCCATATCCCCCCTACGATGACGCTGGTGGACGCAAACGCGACCGCCCAGAGCGGCCACGGGACGATGGCGGTGCAAGCGGACGTCGTGGCGACTTGCCCTACGGTCGGGGCGACGGTTGACGGTGCAGCCGGCGCGAACGATGACACAGGATTAAGCGTACCGCCAGCGCCGCCGGAAGGCGAGCCGGCAGAGTATTCTGGCAGCCGGCATGAAGAATTTCCTTGTCATCTGCACCGCCGTCGCCTGTCTGCTGCCGGTTGCGGCAGCCGCGCAGGGAGTCGGCTTCCAGGCCGGTGCGGCGTTCGATCCGGAACAGATCTACGTCGGCTCGCACATCGAGTTTCCGATCGGCTCCAATCAGTTTGTCATCCGGCCGGGCATCGACGGCGCCTTCGGAGGCGGGTGGCGGACGGCGGCGATCAGGGCCGACTTCGTCTTCCGGTTGACGCTGGGCGCGACGGGATGGCGCATTCGGCAGGGGCTTGGGCCGAGCGTGAACATCGCGAAGTCTGTGAATCTGGACATCACCGACGTCAGCGGCAGTTGGAACTATCTGATGGGCGTCGACCACGAGAACGGCTTCTTCATCGAGTTCAAAGGGGGGCGGGCAAGCGGCGCGCGGGTGCCGCTGCTCTGGATCGGCGCCGGGGTCACGATCCGGCCCGAATGACGGACGGGCGGATGAGGGTGCGAGTCGATCAGGAGCGGTCGAGCCACTCGACGAAACGGTCGGGCTCCTCGACGATCATGACGCGAATCACCCGCTGATGCTCGCGCATAACGGCCTTGGCCGCGTTGCGGGCTTCGTCCGCGGAGGGATACTTCGCCCAGGCTGCGGCCAGATTCACGGTGCCGCCCCGGACGGTTGTCACCAGCTTGAACATCGAGCGGAATGATACAACACGTCCGGGTGGCTGCCTTCCGGCGTCCTTCCGACTTGACGCTCCGGCGCCGCGGAGGGTGTAGAATGCACAGAGTGACGGATAGATCCCGTCCGGCAGGATCTATGATCACCAGGTGGGAACGTCTTGTCGTCGTCATCGTTCGCGTGGCCGGCGCGATTGCGCCGGCCGCAACGGGATGATGTCCTGATCCACACCGACCGCAACCTGGAGAGGCCATCATCCGTTAACGGGTGATGGCTTTTTTGCTGTAGAGGGAAGAGATGGCAAGCGAGCGACGCAGCGCGGCGATCACCGACGGCCCAAGCCGGGCGCCGGCCCGCGCCATGCTGAAGGCGGTCGGTTTCAGGGATGCCGATCTCGCCCGGCCCATCATTGGGGTGGCGAATACCTGGACCGAGATCGGTCCGTGCAACTACCACCTGCGCGATCTCGCCGTACAGGTCAAGGAAGGCATACGCGCGGCGGGCGGGACCCCGATGGAGTTCAACACGGTTTCCATCTCCGACGGCATCACGATGGGAAGCGAGGGGATGAAAATGTCGCTCGTGAGCCGCGAGGTGGTGGCCGACTCCATCGAACTCGTGGCGCGCGGCAACCTGTTCGACGGCATCGTCATCCTGGTGGGTTGCGACAAGACGATCCCGGGCGGCGTGATGGCGCTCGTCCGCCTCGACATCCCGGGCCTCGTGCTCTACGGCGGATCGATCGCGCCGGGACAGTACGACGGGCGTGACGTCACGATTCAGGACGTCTTCGAGGCGGTTGGCGCCCACGCGGCGGGCCGGATGACCGACGCGCAGCTCTCCGCGCTCGAGGACGTCGCCTGTCCCGGACCAGGTGCGTGCGGGGGTCAGTTCACGGCCAACACGATGTCGACTGTCTGCGCGTTGCTCGGTGTCTCGCCGATGAGCGCGAACGGCGTGCCGGCGATGGCGGCGGAGAAAGCGGATGCGGCGCGCCGCGCGGGCGAGTTGGTAATGGACCTGGTGGCGAAGGATCTGCGCCCGCGGCGGATCGTGACGCGGCAGTCGCTCGACAACGCAATCGCTGCCGTCGCGGCGACCGGCGGATCGACCAATGCCGTGCTCCACCTCCTCGCGATAGCGCACGAGGCGGAGATCGAACTCCGGATCGAAGACTTCGACAAGGTGAGCGAGCGAACGCCGCTGCTGGCGGATCTGAAGCCGGGGGGACGCTTCGTGGCGACCGACCTTTACCGCGCGGGCGGTATCGGCCTGGTGGCAAAGCGGCTGCAGGAGGCCGGTCTGCTCAACGAGGACGCCCTCACGGTGACTGGCCGGACGATCGGCGATGCCGCGCGGGCCGCGATCGAGACGGACGGCCAGGAGGTGGTCCGTCCGGTTGCCGATCCGATAACCCCTACGGGGGGGCTCGTCATTCTGAAGGGGAACCTGGCGCCCGAAGGTTGCGTGGTGAAGGTGGCGGGACACGAGCCGCAGACTCACCGCGGGCCGGCCCGCGTCTTCGACAGCGAGGAGGCGGCGTTCGAAGCGGTCGAGGCGGGTCGGATTCAGCCGGGCGATGTGATGGTGATCCGGTACGAGGGTCCCAAAGGGGGGCCGGGGATGCGCGAGATGCTCGGAGTGACGGCGGCCATCGTCGGCGCCGGGCTGGGGGAATCGGTGGCGCTCCTGACGGACGGGCGGTTCTCGGGCGCGACGCGTGGCATGATGGCGGGCCATGTGGCGCCGGAAGCGGCGGCAGGCGGTCCGATTGCCGTCGTGCGGGAAGGCGACACGATCCTGTTCGACGAGCGGAACCGTACGCTGCGGCTCGAAGTGGACGACTCGGAGCTCGAATCGCGCCTTGCGGTCTGGCGGCCGCCCGAGCCCCGCTTCCGGAGTGGCGTGATGGCAAAGTACACGCGGCTTGTTTCCTCGGCCGCTACGGGTGCGGTGACGAACTGAACGACGGGACGAAAGTGTCGTCGGTGGGATCGGATCGACGGGCGATGAGATAGAGGCATGACATGTCTTCGATGAGAACGGGCGCGCAGATCATCTGGGAGGCGCTGGTGCGCGAAGGTGTCTCCACCGTCTTCGGCTACCCGGGCGGGGCGATCCTGCCCGCCTACGACGCGCTGTTGGAGTACCCGATCCGCCACGTCCTGGTCCGGCACGAGCAGGGGGCGACCCACATGGCGGATGGCTACGCCCGGGCGAGCGGTGAGGTGGGCGTCGCGGTTGCCACCTCCGGCCCGGGCGCCACCAACATGGTGACCGGGATCGCGACAGCGATGCTCGACTCGTCGCCCATCCTCTGCATTACCGGCCAGGTGGGGAGTCGGCTGATCGGGTCCGACGCGTTCCAGGAGACCGACGTCACCGGCGTCACACTACCCATCACGAAGCACAACTACCTCGTGTCGCACGTCGACGAGATCGCGCCCGTAATCCACGAGGCGATGTACGTCGCCCGCTCCGGTCGCCCCGGCCCCGTGCTCGTCGACATCACGAAGGACGCGCAGCAGGCGTCGACCGAGCTGCAGTTCGGGCCGGATGACGTGAAGCTGCCCGGCTATCGGCCCAACCTGCGCGGGTCGGCCGCGGAGTTCCAGGAGGCGGCCGACCTGGTGAACCGGGCGAAGCGGCCGGTGATCCTGGCGGGACATGGCGTGCTTCTCTCCGGCGCGATGAATCAGGTGCGCGAGCTGGCCGAGCGGGCGAACATCCCGATCGCGATGACGTTGCTCGGCATTGGCGGCGTTCCCGCGCAGCATCCGCTCAACATGGGGATGATGGGGATGCATGGCGAGTCGTGGGTGAATGCCGCGATCCAGGAGGCGGATCTGCTGCTCGCGCTCGGCATGCGCTTCGACGACCGGGTGACTGGCAACGTCCGGACCTACGCGCCCAATGCGCGCAAGGTGCACGTCGACATCGACCCGGCGGAGTTCCACAAGAACGTCAAGGTGGATGTCGCCCTGGCCGGCGACCTTTCCGCGGTGCTCGATGACCTCGGTCCGATGATCGAGACGAACGACCACGCGACGTGGCTGGAGACAATTCGGGAGATGAAGGGGGACGTCGCGGTCCGCGACATCCAGAATCTGCCCGATAGCGGACACCTCTATGCCGCGCACGTCATCAATGACATCTGGCGGATGACCGACGGCAAGGCGATCGTCGTCACCGATGTCGGCCAGCACCAGATGTGGGAGGCGCAGTACTACCACCACAACGAGCCGCGGACGCTCATCACCTCCGGCGGCCTCGGGACGATGGGGTTCGCGCTGCCGGCCGCGGTCGGCGCCAAGCTGGCCAAGCCGGACGCCGAGGTGTGGGTGGTGGCGGGCGACGGCGGCTTTCAGATGACGATGGCCGAACTCGCCACCATCGCGCAGGAGCGGATCAAGATCAACGTGGCAATCATCAACAACGGCTACCTCGGCATGGTGCGGCAATGGCAGGAGTTCTTTTACGAGCGTCGCTATGCGGCGACGCCGCTGCTGAGTCCCGACTTCGCGAAACTGGCCGAGTGCTTCGGTCTGGGCGGGTCAACCGTAAGGACGCGCGGCGGGGTGGAGCCGGCCGTCGAGCGAGCGCGCGCCGACGAGCGGACGGTGGTGATCAACTTCCACGTGGAGCAGGAGGACACCGTCTACCCGATGGTGCCGGCCGGTGCCGACCTGCACGACATGATCCGGCGGCCGAGCCCGGCGCCGATCGTCGAGACGGCGGACGACGAGTAGCGGGAGGCAGGAGAGACAATGGTCGCAGAGGCACGCCGCACGTTCGTCGTTTACGTCGAGGACAAGCCGGGTGTGCTGAACCGGGTCGCCTCGCTCTTTCGGCGCCGCGTGTTCAACATCGAGTCCCTGACGGTCGGCCATACCGAGGCGCCCGGCGTCTCGCGGATGACGATCGTCGTGGGCACCGACCCGATCGGCGGGCGCCGCCTCGAGGCGAACCTCTACAAGCTGGTGAACGTGCTGCGGGTGCATGACGTTACCGACGGCCCGGTGATTTTCCGCGAACTGGCGATGGTGAAGGTACGGGCCACCGCCGAGACGCGGACGCACGTGATGCAGCTTGCCGACGCCTTCCGGGCGCGGCTGGTGGACGTGGCGCCGGACGCCGTGGTGATCGAGACCACCGGCACCGAGGATAAGATCGACGGCCTGCTGGAGGTGCTCCGTCCTTACGGCATCCTGGAGATTGTCCGGACCGGCCGGGTGGCGATGGTGCGGGGCGCGCACAGCGTCATGATCGATCCGGCCGACCTGCCGTCGCGGCGGCCTGCATCGCCGCGCGAGACGGACGACGCCAGCGTCTCCTACTCGGTATAGACTTTCCGTTCGCCGGCCCGTCCAGGGCCGTTTCAGCACACCACTACTGTGAGAGGACACTGACGAAATGGCAACGATCTACTACGACGACTCCGCCGATCTGGGGTTGATCCAGGGGCGGAAAGTGGCGGTCTTCGGCTACGGATCGCAGGGGCATGCGCACGCGCTCAACCTCAAGGAAAGCGGCGTCGACGTCCGCGTCGCGCTCCACGAGGGAAGCCGGTCGAAGGCGAAGGCGGAAGCGGAAGGTCTGACTGTGGTGTCGGGGAGCGAGGCGGCGGCGTGGGCCGACGTCATCATGCTGCTGACGCCCGACACGACGCAGGGGGGCATCTACGCCGAGCAGGTGGCGCCGCATCTCGACGCAGGCAAGATGCTGATGTTCGCGCACGGGTTCAACATCCGCTTCAAGACGATTCAGCCGCCGCCCGACGTGGACGTCACGCTGATCGCCCCGAAGGCGCCCGGCCATCGCGTGCGCGAGGTGTTTCTCGAGGGGGGCGGCACGCCGGCCCTGATCGCGGTCGAGCAGGATGCGACGGGCAGCGCCAAGGCGCTCGCGCTGTCCTACGCGAAGGCGCTAGGGCTGACGCGCGCCGGCGTCATCGAGACCACGTTCGCGGAGGAGACCGAGACCGACCTGTTCGGCGAGCAGGCGGTGCTCTGCGGCGGCGTCAGCGCGCTCGTGAAGGCGGGCTTCGAGACGCTCGTCAACGCCGGCTACCAGCCGGAGGTGGCCTACTTCGAGTGCATGCACGAGTTGAAGCTCATCGTCGATCTCTTCTACCGGGGAGGCCTCAACTACATGCGCTACTCGGTAAGTGACACTGCCGAGCATGGCGACTACACCGGCGGCCCGCGCGTCGTGACCGACGAGACGCGCCAGGCGATGCAGCAGATCCTGAAGGACATCCAGGACGGCACTTACGCCGGCAACTGGATCGCCGAGGACAAGGCGGGCCGGTCCTGGTTCATGGCCCAGCGCCGGCGGGAGCAGGCCCACCAGATCGAGAAGGTCGGGGCAGAGCTGCGCGGGATGATGCCGTTCCTCGACGCAGTGACGCTGAAGGAAGACGTGTAGTTGGTCGTGACGAACGTCCCGGCCGTCGAGTGACCTGCCGATTCTTTCGGTCCCCCCGACCGGTTCGTCGCCCGCATCCCAATCTCTGGAGAGAGGCAGCATGACCCGCATGACCGGAACCACGTCCCGCACCTGGTCGCCCGTTGTCTGCGCCGGAACCGGCGCAGTCGCCGTCGGCGCAGTGCTCGTGCTCGCCGCCGCCCTGGGCTACCGCACCGGCCTGCTCGAGCTGGGCGGCTCCTTCACCGTCCTCCGTTGGGGCGCCCGCATCTCGGCCGGCGCGGTGGGCATCGCGTTGATCGCGGCGATCTGGGTTGCCTTCCGGCGCCTGCACTGGCAGAACGTCGTGGCCGCCCTGGTGGCTGCCGCATTGGGAGCCGTCTGCTACATGATCCCGGCACAGCAGCTGGCGACTGCCGGGTCGGTCCCGCCGATTCACGACATCACGACCGACACTGACGAACCCCCGTCATTCGTCGCCATTCTTCCGCTCCGGGCCGACGCGCCGAACCCACCGGAGTACGACCCGGCGGTTGCCGAGCAGCAGCAGGAGGGGTACCCGGATCTCCGTGGGGTGACGCTGGACGCGCCTCCCGCCGAAGCGTTCGCGCAGGCACTGGCCGCGGCCGAGGCGATGGGGTGGGATCTGGTGGCTGACGATGCCGCGGCGGGCCGTATAGAAGCGACCGACACGACCTTCTGGTACGGCTTCAAGGACGACGTCGTCATCCGGGTCCGCGCCGACGGCGCCGGCAGCCGCATCGATGTCCGTTCCAAGTCGAGAGTGGGCCGCAGCGACGTCGGCGCCAATGCGAAACGCATCCGCGAGTACACCGCTCGCCTTCTCGGCGGGTGATCGCCGTGTGGTACGCTGGATGCGATTGACGGGGCGTGGCGCAGCCTGGTAGCGCGCCTGCTTTGGGAGCAGGAGGTCCCGAGTTCGAACCTCGGCGCCCCGACCAACTGCCGCTCGTCTACCTGGGAAGCCGTTCGTGCCGGCGTGGAGCCGCGGCCCGGTCTGCCGGCCACCCTCCAGGAGCGCGCCTGGTCGTGACCGATCTGGATTAAGCCCTGACCGTCACGACGCAACGGATCGGGACCTGGTGGCGCCGGGAGGCGGCGCCGGCTGCCCTCGCGCAGCAGGTAGCGGGGGCGGTGATCGCCGGCATGCTGGCCCTCACGATTGCCGGTGCAGTATGGCCGGCGCTGCCGGAGCTGTCGGCGGCGGTGCTGGCGTGGGTAGCGTTGGTGCTGCTCTGGCCCGGGATCGGTCGGCGGCAGCAGCTTCAGGCGCTGATATTGATCGCGGCGGGCCTGGCCGCCCTTGTCTGGGGCGCAAGCCGGGGGGCGCCGCTGCGCTTCGAACGTCTTCTAGGCCAGAACCAGCCGATTCTGTCGATGTTGGCGTCCGTCACCCTCCTGCGCCTCCTCAACCGGCCGCCGCGCGAGGACGAACCAGAGCTACCGCGCGGTCTGGGCGCCTACCTCCAGAGCATGGTGGGGGTGCACGCGTTCGGGTCGATCATCAACATCTCCGCCATCGTTATCATGGCCGACCGGCTGGCACGGGTGCAGCCGCTCCGGTTCAATCAGGCGCAACTCTTCAGCCGGGCGTTCAGCGCCGTCGCCTTCTACTCGCCGTTCATCGGCGGCGTTGCTTTGGCGCTCTCCTACACGCCCGGGTCGAGCCCGGTGGTGATGATGCTGTTCGGGCTTCCGCTGGCTGCAACCGCCTTCCTGCTCCTCTATTGGTACGCGGCGAGCGGCCGAGCCCAGAACGTCGAGAGCTTCCGCGGGTACCCGCTGCGTCCGGAGGATCTGAAGGTGCCACTGACCCTCGGCGCCGCCGTACTCGTCGCTACCACGGTGATGCCCGGCTACTCGGTGCTCGCCCTGATCACCATGGTCACCCCGGCAGTCGTCCTGGCCGTCCTGATGAAGCGCAGGGGCGTGCGCAGTCTGCGTCCGGCGCTCGCGGAATACGTACGGGAGCGCGCCCCCCAGATGGGTGGCGAACTGGCGCTGTTCCTCGGCGCCGGAGTGCTGGCGGCAGGCGTCGTGGCCGCCGCGGCGAGTTCGGGCGACTGGCTGCTGTTTCCTCACCTGGATGCCTTCCACGCGAGCCTCCTGGTGCTGGTCTTTATCGTGACGTCGCTGGTCTGCATTCACCCCGCGGTGACGATGGGCATCACGGTGGGGCTGGTGGAGACGATTGAACTCGACCCGACGCTGCTCGCGACGACGTTCGCGATGGGCTGGGGCCTGGGCTGCGCCGTCAACCCACTGTCCGGTGTGAACGTGGTGCTCGCCACCCGCTACGGTGCCGACAACTGGCGAATCGCGCGAAGCAACATCGCCTTCAGCGCCACGTTGTATCTGGTGGCGGCAGGACTGCTCTACCTGTACGAGTTCACGCGCCTGTAGGCGCCGTCGCGCGTCCGCGCACGGCAGCGGCCGCGATCAGAAGAAGGCCCGCGCGTGCCACGAGTCGGCTGCCGGCACTTCCCAACGCCCCGCGCGCACGTCGCCCAGGCTCGTCAGCGTATTGTTGAAAACGGTTGTGTCGAGACCCACGTCGCCCGCCTCCGCAAGCTGGGCGAACGCCTCGCGCGGCACCCGGGCGATTGCCTCGCCCTGCCGGAACAGCACCGGCGCATGGTTGACCAGCTCTACGCCGATCTCTTGCTGGAGCGCCTTCATTTGCCGGACGAGCGCGTCGACGGAGCAGCCGGACGGACCCGCGGCCCGCTGATCCACCGCGATGAAGAGGAACTGGCCGTATACGAGATCGCGGCCGGCGGTCAGCGGCACCGCGTGCGCTCCCCATTGATCGATGAAGGCATCGACCTCGGACAGCAGGCGTGTCCGTTCCGGCTCGGTCAGATTCCGTGCCGCCGAGAAAATCCAGACACGGGCATCGCCCGGCAACTCATCGAACGCAATCTGCGGCATCCATTCCTCCTCCGCTCATGACTCGTCAATAGAATACAGCCCCGTGGCCACCAGTCCCGCTGACGGCGCGGCGCCGAGCTTCCCGACGCCTCATACGATCGCCGCGACGACACACGGCCGTTACCTCGTGGTGTCGGCCACGCGCCCGGGACCGGCGCCGGTGCTCGTCGGTTTCCACGGCTACGGCGAGCCCGCCGAGCGCCACCTCATGGAACTCGAACGCATCCCTGGCAGCGAGGGCTGGATCCGGGTCGCGGTGCAGGCGCTCCACCGGTACTACAGCGAGAGTGGGCGGCACGTCGTCGGGAGCTGGATGACCCGCCAGGATCGCGAGCTGGCCATCGCCGACAACCTCTCCTATGTCCGCGACGTCGTGAGGGCCGTTCGGAGCGAGTACGAGACCGCCGCTCCGCTCGTCTGCTGCGGCTTCTCGCAGGGCGTCGCCATGGCCTACCGCGCGGCGCTGCGCGCCGGATACCCATGCCGCGGCGTGATCGCACTGGCCGGCGACGTGCCGCCCGAGCTTCAGACCGCCCCGGACCTCAAGTGGCCGCCCGTTCTGATCGGCCGGGGCCGGCAGGATAGATGGTACACCCAGGAAAAAATGGACGCCGACATCACGTTCCTGCAAGGCGCCCGCGTTCCGGTCACCCCGCTCGTCTTCGATGGCGGCCACGAATGGACCGACGACTTCCGTGCCGCGGCAGGACGCTATCTGGTGGATCTACTCTGATGGCGACACCCTTCAGCACTGCCCTCGATGGTTCCGACCCCGTCAGCGCGCTCGACTACCCTCCGGCGGCGGGAGCTGCAGCTGCGATCGGTGCGACGCTCATCCTCGCGCACGGGGCCGGCGCCCCGCAGACCCATCCCTTCATGACCGCGTTCGCCCGAGGCCTGTCGAGCCGCGGCGTTCACGTCGTCACCTTCAACTTTCTCTACATGGAACGGCGCCGCCGCGTTCCGGACCCCGCCCCCCGTCTTGAAGCGTGCTATCGCGCCGTGATCGCCGAGGTGCGGGAGCGGCAGCCGGACACCAGCCATCGGCTGTTCATCGGCGGCAAATCGATGGGCGGGCGTATCGCTTCCCAGGTGGTCGCCCGCGACGCCGGCACCGAAGTCTCACTCGGCGTCGACGGCCTGGTGCTGCTCGGCTATCCCCTGCATCCGCCCGGCCGCCCGGACAGGCTACGTGACGCGCACCTGCCGTCAATCGACGTCCCGATGCTGTTCGTGCAGGGCAGCCGCGACGCGTTCGGCACACCCGACGAACTCCGGCCGGTGCTCGCCGGCTGCTCCGGCGCCGAGCTCTTCGTCGTCGACGGCGGGGATCACTCGCTAAGGGTGCGGGGGAAGAACGCCGCGACGGAAGCGGAAACTCACTCGACCGTCCAGGACGCCATCGTCGCGTGGTTGCGGTGAGCCACGGGCTGGTCACCCACTGCCGTACGGCTTGGTGAGCACCTCCAGGAGGTGACCGTCCTGATCCTCGAAGTACACGCCGCGACCGCCGTCGTTGCGGTTGAAGCCGCGCTGCCTCTTGCCCGGATCGGCCCAGTGGTCGAGGCCGCGCTCGCGAATGCGCCCGTAGATCCGGTCGAAGTGCTCTTCGTCGATCAGAAACGCGTAGTGCTGGGTCTCGAACTCCTCGCCACCGACATCGACGAAGTCGAGCGACACCCCGTTGTCGAGATCGACGACGAGGAAATGCCCGAAGGATTTCGGCGCCGGAAGGCCGAGAATCTCCGTCAGAAAGCGCGCCGACGCCTGTTTCGAGCGGCTGTGGACGATCGTGTGGTTGAAACAGATGGGCATGGGGCGGTGAATTCCCATGATAGTCCCGCGCGCAGCCCGCCGGCGGTTCGGTTTAGCTCGATATAATCCAGAGATGTTGGCAATGCAGCGGTTTTTCGTGCCCGCCGTGCTGGTGATGGTTGCTGCCGGGTGTGGTCCGGCGGGCGGTGCCGGCGGTTCCGCGATGGACGGTGCGGTTGCGGACGGGACCGAAACGGTGCAGTTGGAAGTGACCCATCGGTCCGAATGGCGGCAGCTCTGGATAGAGGGTGCGACCGATCTGCCGGACGGCGCGTACGTCAACTATCGGATAACGCACGAGGTGGTGGAGACGCTGCCGGTGGAGGAGTGGCCGGCGCAGAACCTGATGGAATCGGGACGCGCCGCGGTGCAGGACAACCAGTTCTGGACGCGCATCAACACGTTCCGCTGGCCAAGAGGCAGGGTGCGGATCGTCGTGCAGTTTCCGCTGCCGTCCCAGCCGGATGAGGTAATGGCGCGCTACGGAGCGTTCGGCGAGCACCTCGCAGGCGACAACGTCACGGAGCGCGCGGGGATGCGCGCGGTCGAAGTCGAGCACGTCGTCGAGCACAGGCCGTGAGCGTGGGGGAGTCGATGTTGAACGAACGGCAGGAACGGTTGTGCTCCGAGAGCCGGTGGGATTTCTCGGACCTGCGGGCGATCTTTCTCAACTGCACGCTGAAGCGGAGCCCGGAGCTGTCGCACACCGAAGGCCTGATACGGATTGCCCGCGCCATCATGGAGAAGAACGGCGTTGCGGCCGAGGTCATCCGGCCGGTCGACTACACGCTCGCCCCCGGTGTCTATCCCGACATGCGCGAGCACGGCGCGGAGCGGGACGATTGGCCCGTGCTGCTCGAGCGGGTAATGGCGGCCGACATCCTGGTGATCGGCACCAGCATCTGGCTGGGAGAGAAGACGTCGGTGGCGACCCGCGTCATCGAGCGCCTCTACGCCGCATCGGGCCAGCTCAACGATGCGGGCCAGTATGCCTACTACGGGCGTGTCGGCGGCTGTCTCATTACTGGCAACGAGGATGGCGCCAAGCACTGCGCGATGAACATCCTCTATTCGCTGCAGCACCTTGGCTACGTCATTCCGCCGCAGGCGGACGCGGGCTGGTTGGGCGAGGCGGGCCCCGGGCCGTCTTACCTTGACGAGGGATCGGGCGGCCCGGAGAACGACTTCACCAACCGGAATACGACCTTCATGGCCTGGAACCTGCTGCATGTGGCGCGGATGATCAAGGACGCCGGGGGCATCCCCGCGCACGGCAATCAGCGATCGGCGTGGGACGCCGGCTGCCGATTCGACCATCCGAACCCGCTCTACCGTTGACGGCCGCGCACCGTGGCGACCGCGCCACGCTACGGCTCGTCCGGCAACGGTGTCCGGAACGGACGGTATGACAGGTAGAGCCGGATGCGGCCTTCGATACCGTTGGCAAGGGCCTCGAACGCCGGATTGGTTCGTGCTGCGCCCGCCGCGCGGCGCGCCGTTGAGACGGCGTCATCGAACCGGCCGTTCGCGGCATAGGCGGCGGCGAGCGTGTCGAGCACTTCCGGGTGATCGTTGCCCGCCACGGCAATGGCGCGCTGGGCTAGCAGGAGCGCCTGATCTGCCCGCCGGAGCGACTCGTACGGCGATGTGGCCCGGATCCACGCCAGACCCACCAAGGCGATCGGCAGATCGGGGGCAAACTCCAGCGCCCGTTCGTAGTGCGTTGTCGCCTCCGCCAGCTCGCTGTCGTTCACCAACGCACGCGCCAGGCTGACGTTCACGGTCGGATCGTTCGGCGCGGTGGCGAGCGCTTCCCGGAAGTGTTCGATTGCCTCTTCCGGGTTTCCCATCATGAAGAGGGCGTTTCCCAGGTTGAAGTGCGCGCTCGCTTCCCGCGGGCTGAACCGCAACGCGAGACGGTAGTAGACCACGGCGTCCGACAGCGCGCCGGTCGCGGCGAGCAGCGCTCCCAGGTTGTTGTGAGCATCGGCGTACTCGGGACGCAACTCCACCGCCTTGCGGAAGGCGCCGATGGCTCCGGTGCTGTCGCCTTCGGCGTACAGCAGGGATCCGAGATTGAAGTGCGCCTCGGGATGGTCGGGTTCCAGCGCCATCGCCTCTTCCAGATGCGTCCGCGCCAGCTCGACCTGGCCTAGGTCGATGTAGCGGGCCGCCAGCATGGTGTGGCTCCGGTAATCGTCCGGAGCGAAGCGAAGCCGCGCCTGCAGGTTGAGCAGGTTGTTGCGCGCCCGTTTCAGGCCAAGGTTTTGCGCGAGCGTCGCGATGTCGGCCGGCAGGACCGGCAGCACCTGCAACACTACTTCGCCGCGCTCGCGCGAGGCCGCGGTGTCGGGACTGGCGGTGACGAAACCGGCGCGTTGCGGCGGGTCCGACGGGTTGCGCGGGTTGCCGGCCGAATTGTCGAACGTGAACCGTGCGTGCAGCAGCGTCTCGGCCGGCAGGTGGATCGGGGCGACGTACCGATTGCCCACGAGTTCGTCCGGTTCCCATTCATCGATCTGCAGCAGATCGGTCTCAATGCCGTCCGGGAGCGTCGCCGTCAGGTGAATCTGGTGCCCGAGCGGCCCCATCTGCGGGTAGGCGCCGATCAGATCAACGGCGATCGGCAGGCGATAGCGATCCACCGCCGCGTGGGCAGCCGCCCCGGCCGGGATGTCGAGCGCCGCCGGTTCCATCGGTAACGTGAACGTGGCGAACGTGGGGGCGCCCTCGGCGAAGTAAAGGCCCACCGCTACCTGCACGTCGACCGCTGTGCCGCCCGCCTGCATTTCGAGCTGCACGAGCAGGTCGGTGCCGGGCGGGAGAGGCCAGGCCAGTCCCTCGACCGGCGGGATGACGCCGCGCGCCGCCGACCAGGTGAGCACGTGGCCTGCCGGGAGCAGGCCATGGTCGGCGAGGCTCCCTCCGTAGCCGACGCCGCTGTCCTCCTCGTCGCGCCCGCGGCCGGCCCCGGCGCCATCGAGCAGCACGCTCGCCCGCAGAACGGCTTCGCGGGCGTTCGCGTCAGGCTGCAGGTCGAACGCCCGGATCCACCGTTGGTCGGGTAGGTCCACCGGCAGAACGAAGTTCCGCAAGACTACGCCGTCGCCAGGTGCGAGTGCGTAAGCAGCCGGCATTTCCACCACCAGGTCGGGCGGGCCCAGCGTCCAGCCGCCGCCGTCGGTCTGGCCCGCGGCGCCCCCGGGTATCGTAAGGCCGGCGAGAATGATCAGTCCCGCGAGTGTCCGGGTCACCATCATCTATACATGCTACTCCGGCGCGGCGGGCCTCCGTTCAGGCGGGTGCGGCGCCGAGCTCGAGCCGGTGCCTGGCGGCGGTCAACGCCGCCGCGGTGACGAAGACCGGCATCGCCTGATCCAGTTCTTCGATTGACGGGTAAGTGGGCGCGAGACGGATGTTCGTGTCGTCCGGATCGCGTCCGTAGGGAAACGTCGCGCCGGCCGGCGTCAGCTTTACGCCCGCCCGTCCCGTCAGCTCGACGATGGCGGCGGCGGTGCCGGGCGGCGCATCGAACGAGAGGAAGTACCCGCCGCGCGGTTGGCTCCACGATCCGACGCCGTCCCCCGCCAGGCCATCGTCGAGATGCCGGAGCACCCGCTCGAACTTCGGCCGGAGGATTGCCGCGTGCCGGCGCATCAGGCTCCGGATGCCAGCGAGGTTCCTGAGATAGCGGACGTGCCGCAACTGGTTCACCTTGTCGGGACCGATTGTCTGGGTGCCGAGCGCCGCGGTGAACGAGGCGAGATTGGCGGGCGACATCGCGACGAACGAGATGCCGGCGCCGGCGCGCGTGATCTTTGACGTCGAGGTGAAAATCACGACGCTGTCTTCGGTGCCTGCCGCCTGCGCGCGCTCCATCAGGTTGGCCAGCTCCGGCGGGTCGTCATCGAGGTCGTGCACCGCGTACGCGTTGTCCCACAGGATCCGGAAGTGGGGGCCGGCGCGGCGAGCGAGCTGCGCGAATCGGTCGACCACCGCGTCCGAATAGACGCAGCCGGTCGGGTTGGAGTATTTGGGGACGCACCAGATTCCCTTGATGCGCGGATCCTCCGCGACGAGCGTCTCCACCATGTCCATGTCGGGGCCGTCGTCCCCGATTGGTACGGACACCAGCACGAAACCGAGGCTCTGGGTGATCGTGAAGTGGCGGTCGTAGCCCGGCACGACGCAGAGGAACCGGAGCGGCGACGCCTCCGCGCGCCAGGCGCTGCCTGGGCCGACGGGACCGTTCAGCCAGGCATTCAGCACGTACTGGTACATCAGCGACAGGCTGGAGTTGCCGCCGGCGATCACGGAATCCGGGCTGACGCCCAGCATTTCCGCGCCGAGGCGCCGCGCCTCCGGAATGCCGGTCAATCCGCCGTAGTTCCGGACGTCGGTGCCGTCTTCGAGGCGGTAGTCGCCGCCGAGGGCGAGGTCGAGGGGGTCGGATAGCGCCACCTGCTGCGGGCTCGGCTTGCCGCGCGTCAGATCGAGATTCAGGCCGGCGCCGGCCAGATCACCGAACCGCGCGGAGAGCGCCCGTTCAAGCGTCGTCAGGGTCTCGGGAGACAGTCGGTCGAACATCTTGAGTGTAATTATAGGGATTGAAGGGCGACCCTCTATAATCCGTCAGACTTAGTAATGACGAACGACCGCGTGGCGCGCGACGACGTGGCGGCGATCTACGGCCGCGGTCTCCTCGACCTGGTCTACGAGGCGGCGACCGTGCACCGGCAGCATCACGATCCGGATGCGGTGCAGTGCGCATCGCTGCTGAGCGTAGAGACCGGCGGCTGTCCGGAGGATTGCGCCTATTGCCCGCAGTCGGCCCACTACGACACCGGCGTAGAGCCGTCCGGCCTGATGCCGGTCGACGAGGTGGCCGAGACGGCGGCGCGGGCCCGCGCGGGGGGCGCCGACCGGTTCTGCATCGGCGCCGCGTGGCGCGAGGCGTCCGATGGCCCCGCGTTCGATCGGGTGCTCGCGATGATCGGCGCGGTGAAGTCCGAGGGACTCGAGACCTGCGCTACCCTCGGCATGCTCGATCGCGGCCAGGCGGACCGGTTGCGCGATGCCGGCCTCGACTACTACAACCACAACCTCGACAGCGGGCGCGGTTTTTACGGATCGATCATCACGACACGTACCTACGACGACCGCCTCGCCACCCTGCGTGCGGTGCGGCACGCCGGCATCAAGGTCTGCTGCGGCGGCATCCTCGGCATGGGCGAGACGCACGCGGATCGGATCGATCTGCTGTGGGAGCTCGCGCGCCAGGAGCCTTACCCCGAGAGCGTGCCGGTCAACACGCTGGTGCCGGTCGACGGGACACCGCTCGCCGATCAGCCGCCCGTGCCCTGGGACGAGGTGGTCCGGGTGATTGCGACGGCGCGCATTCTGATGCCGGATGCGAAGGTGCGGCTGAGCGCCGGCCGGATGGAGATGGGCGACGTGACCCAGGCGCTGTGCTTCCTGGCGGGTGCGAACTCCATCTTTCTTGGTGACCGCCTGCTCACGACGCCGAACCCCGAACCGGATGCCGACGCGGCGTTGCTCCGGCGCCTCGGCCTGCACGGCGCCTAGCTGCCGGCTCCCGGCCGCCCGGTCTGTCGCTCGCAAGCCAGCAGGCGATTCAGGTCCAGCGCGTCCTCCATCACCGCTCCGGGATCGGTGGCCGGCCTCCAGGCGAGCGTACCGAGACAGGGGACATCGGTGCAGCGCGCGAGCAGATCGGCATTGGTCACCGTAGCTGCGTCGTCGTCCGGCGCGGCGCGGTTCAGGATGTAGCCGATCACCGTCAGGCCGCGCGCCGCGGCTGCCTCCAGCGTCAGGAGCGTGTGGCTAATCGCGCCCAGCTTCGAGTCGACGACGACGAGCAGCGGAAGGGCAAGATCGCGCGCCAGGTCCGCCATCGTGTAGCGGCCGTCGATGGGGACGAGGAGTCCGCCGGCCCCTTCGACCAGCGTGATGTCGTGTGCGCGCTCGATCTCCTGGTAAATCGAGACGATCCGGGCGGGGTCGACGCGGTCGCCCTCCAGGCGCGCCGCGACGTCGGGCGCGAGCGGCGCCTGGAGCTGCCAGGGGCAGATCCTGCCGAGGTCGAGCGCGCTGCCGGCGGCATGGCGGAGCGCGTTCGCGTCGGCCGGGCGCCGCGCTCCGGCGGGGCCGCAGCCGGTCTCGACCGGTTTCATGACGCCGACCCGCAGGCCGCGGGCGCGGAGCGCGGCGGCGATGCCGCACGCCACGAACGTCTTGCCGACACCGGTGTCGGTCCCGGTGATAAAGAAGCTCATCCGAGCAGCCCGGTCGCCCGCCCCGCGGCGGCGAACGCTGCCGCCGCTTCCTCGAGGTCCGCGTCCGTGTGCGTCGCCATCGGGGTGACGCGCAACCGTGCCGTTCCCTCCGGCACGGTCGGTGGACGGATCGCGGGGACCAGAACGCCCCGTTCGAGCAGCGCGTCGGCCAGCCGCACCGCATCATCCGCGTCGCCCACCAGCACCGGCAGGATTGGCGACGCGCTGTCGGCGAGGCGGAAGCCGGCGCGTTCCAGTGATCCCCGTAGCGCCGCCGCGTTGGACCACAGGCGCTTGCGCCGCTCCGGCTCGGCGCGCATCACAGCGATCGCCGCCCGTCCCGCCGCCACGACCGCCGGCGGGAGCGCGGTCGTATAGACGAACGTCCGCGCGGCGTTCAGCACCCAGTCGATCAGCCCGTGCGATCCGGCGACGAAGCCGCCGAGCGAACCGAGCGCCTTGCTGAGGGTGCCGATCTGCGCGTCGACGGCATCCGTCAGGTCGAGCTGTTCCACCAGGCCGCCGCCGGTCGGACCGAAGACCCCGGTCGCATGCGCCTCGTCGACAACCAACCAGGCGTCGTGACGCCGCGCCACCGCCACGATCTCGTCAAGCGGCGCGAGGTCGCCATCCATGGCGAACACCGACTCGGTAACGACGAACCGGTGGCGGAAGCGGCTGGAGTCTCGGAGCAGCTCCTCGAGATGGCCGGCGTCGGCATGCCGGTACACCCGGACCCCCGCCCGCGACAGGCGGCAGCCATCGATCAGGCTGGCATGGTTGAGCGCGTCGCTGAGGATGAGGTCACCGTCACCCGCGAGCGCCGGAAGGAGACCGGCGTTGACGTGGTAGCCGGAGGAGAAGACGAGGGCGGCCTCGGTTCCCTTCAGGTGCGCGAGATCGTTTTCCAGCGCGGCGTGCAGCGTCGACGTGCCCGCGACGAGCCGCGCGGATCCTGCTCCCGCGCCGTACGCCGTGACCGCCCCGGCGGCGGCCCGCGTCACGGCCGGGTGGGACGCGAGGCCGAGATAGTCGTTCGAGCAGCACTGCAGCAGCCGCCGGCCTTCGAGTTCGACATGGGTCCCGACGGTTTGCGCCAGTGGCCGGAGACGCCGGCGGATGGCTTGCGCTTCCCGCTGGGCCAGCCGCGGGGCAAGCGCACCGGCAAGCGAATGGCGGGCGGCGGCGGTCGTCATCGACCGCATCGTACTACGCGGTCAGTCCGCGACGGTGCGGACCGATTCGGCGAGGATCTCCACCATCCGTGCGAGCTGAACGTCGGTGGTGACGATCGGCGGGGCGAGCAGGTAGATGTCGCCCTTGACCCGGCTCACCAGGCCCCGCGCCGCCGTCTCGCGGAGCAGGGCGCCGCCGATGCCGCGGCCAGGGGCGAACGGGCGTTTCGTCGCGCGGTCTTCCACCAGCTCGACGGCGCACATCAGCCCCATGCCCCGGATGTTTCCGACATGCGGGTGATCGGCCAGCGCGTCGTTCAGTCCGCGGAGCAGCGCCTTGCCCTTCACCGCCGCCTGCTCGGGGAAGCGTTCCTCTTCGATGATCCGGAGCATGCGGAGCGCGACGGCGCAGCCGACCGGGTGTGCGCTGTAGGTGTAGGCGTGCATCCAGGGCTCGCCCGCTGCCTCGATGGTCTCGGTGATCGCGTCGCTGATGCCAATGCCGCCGAACGGGAAGTAGCCGGAGGTGATCGCCTTGGCGAACTGCACAATGTCGGGCTCGATTCCCCAGTGGTCGAGCGCGAAGAGGTGGCCGGTCCGGCCAAAGCCGGTGATCACCTCGTCGGCGGCGAGCAGCACGTCGTACCGGTCGCAGATCTCGCGGATGCGCGGGAAGTAGTCGTCCGGCGGAACGATGACGCCGCCCGCCCCCTGCACCGGTTCGGCGATGAAGAGCGCGACGGTGTCGGCCCCCTCGCGTTGGATGGCCCGTTCGAGTTCGTTGGCGGCGGCGATCCCGACGCTCGAACCGTCGGGCGCCTCGTAGCGGTACGGATCCGGGGCGGAAATGTGGACGAAGCCCGGAACACGCGGCTCGAACTGCGGCCAGTAGCGGCTGATGCCGGTAGCGCTCATCGCCGCCAGGGTGACGCCGTGGTAGCCGTCGAGGCGCGAGATCACCTTCGTTTTCGACGACCGGCCGCGCAGCTTCCAGAAGGCGCGCGCCGTCTTGATGGCGCTGTCGGTCGCTTCGCCGCCACCGCTCGTGAAGAAGAAGTGGCTGATGGATGGATAGCAGATCGCGGAGAGTTGCTCGGCCAACTCGATGGCGCGCGGGTTGGAGCTGCCGGCGTAGCCGGAGACGTAAGCGAGGCTGGCCGCCTGCTCGCGCATCGCGTCGGCCAGTTCCGTCCGGCCATGACCCGCGGTGACGTTCCAGAGTCCCGCCAGGCCGTCGAGGTACTCCCGCCCGTCCGCGTCGGTCAGGACAGCCCCGTCGCCCTTCACCCAGACCCTCCCTTCCCGGTGGAGAGTGGGGTCGTGCAGCGGGTGGATGAGGTGCGCCTGATCGCGCGGCAGAAGACTCTCGGTGCTGGACATCGTGCTCGGCCGGCGTCGGGGGCGACCTGCCGCGGCCCCGACGTGCGGGATACCGTTTCCGTCGGCAGAATAGCATGGCGCGTGCTAGTCTTACAGGATCATGACCCTTCGACGCCAAGCGTGCTTGCGGCTGGCGGCGGCGCTCGCGTCGCGCCGCTCGACCGGATCGCCGCCGGCGGGTCGGTGCCCTTCACGGAGACCCGCGCCATCGGGTGCTACATCCCGGGCGTACCCCACGAGCAGTCGGGCTCGATCGAGGAGGTAGGACGATGAAGCGCATTGGTGTTGTGGCCGCGCTCGTCGCAGTGGCCATGCTGACGGCCGGCGCGGTGGCATCCGCCCAGGAAGTGACGAAGTACGTCCGCTACGAGCACAACGGCAGCGTGTCGTACGGCGTGCTCGAAGGCGAGACGATCCACCAGCTTCGCGGCAACATCTTCGAGTCGCCCGAGCGGACCGGCGCGACGGTGTCGCTCGACGAGGTCAAGCTGCTCGTGCCGAGCGAACCGACGAAGGTAGTGGCGGCCGGCCTCAATTACCGCAGCCATCTCGGCCCGGCGGCGCCGGCGGAGTACCCCGGACTCTTCGACAAGCACGCCACGTCGCTAGTTCCGCACGAGGCGACCGTCATCTACTACGAGGACGCCACAAACCTCCACTTCGAGGGAGAGATGGTGCTGATCATCGGCAAGACGGCCCGTAACGTCTCGGTCGAGGAGGCGCCCGACCACATCTTCGCGGTTGCTCCCGGCAACGACATCAGCGAGCGGGTGTGGCAGAGCAACGACCTGCAGTGGTTCCGCGCCAAGGGTGCCGACACCTTCGGGCCGGTCGGTCCGGTGATGGCGCGGGGGGTGGACTACAACGATCTGCTGTTGCAGACTCGGGTTAACGGCGAGGTGAAGCAGTCGCAGCGGACACGCGACCTGCTGTTCGATTCGTCCACGCTGGTGAGCTACGTCAGCCGGTACGTCACGCTCGAGCCGGGGGATATGATCTTTACCGGCACGCCGGGGGCCACCTCGGCGATGCAGCCGGGCGACATCGTCGAGGTGGAGCTGGAGGGAGTCGGCGTGCTTCGGAATACGATCGGTCAGAAGGGCGTCCGCCCCACGAACGAGGAATAGGAACATGACCATCGGTACGGAGGATCTCTCCGCGGCCGCCGATCCAACCACTACCGCAACTCGGTGGTCGGATGGTCCAGGCCTGCCTAGAGACCCCTGTAATCATTGGACGAAACGCTATCCTACGGAACTTGGCAGACGCCGTTGACAGCCTAACTGACAGCCTACAGATTCGGGAGGAAACTTCGAGAAACTCCTTGCTCCACCGGTAGTAGAGATTCGGGTTCAGCCCTTCGCGACGGCACAGCGCCGCGATGCTTCTCTTCCGCCGAGAACTGCCGGCGGGTCTTCCGGCGAATCTCCTGAACGACCTTCTCCGGCGACTTTGCATGACTCATGGGGCCCTCCTCCCCAGGCAGCAAAGCCTCTCTTATCTCACCGCCTCAAGCGGTCCACAATGGTTTGACCCCACACACCGCCGGTGATCGCCAAGGCCTGCACAGTCAACGTCTCCTCGAGCCCCTCGCGCAGAGCAGGTTACGGCTGTCTCGATCGCCAGGTTCGAGCACGTCCGCGGTCCGCCTGCCATCCCGACGGTGATGGTCTCCACGCCTGTAGCGCCTTGGCTCGGAGCCGGCAAGTCACAGCGCCCCGCCCCGCGAGGGCCCGCCAGTATGCTGGCCCATGGCGCACGTGGTACGTGGTCCTGTATATCCGGTGCACCCTCGCATGCACGGCTGAATTGCGCGAGACTGGCCGCCGGAGAGGCCTGCGGTGCCGCGACCGCCACTGGGGTTCGGGCGGCAACGACCTGCACCATGGAGCCGCTGATGGGGCGACGACGAGGGCGACCATCGCAGGACATCTACGCGTTCGACGTCGGAGACTTCGGGAAGTTCGGCCTGCTGCGGCACCTGATGCCGGCGTTGGTTGCACGGTTGTTCTTCCCTGCCGTGCAAGGGGCGGTCGTCAGGCCTTCGGCCCGTCGGCCCGCGTCCCGATCCGCGTGGCGCACACAGTCTCGATGCGGTTGGCGGCGATATTCGGACGGTCGAGGCTGGCGAGGAACTGCGCCTTCCGCGCCCGTCTCAGTTTCTTTTTGACATCCATCGCCGTCTCTTGAAGACCACGCGGTCGAGCCAGGCGATCGGCCAGCGGGGCTGAGGGGTGAGCTTGCGGGCATCCTCTTTCGTGGCTGGCGCACCATCCAGAAGGAGTTGGTCCGGCTGTTTGTACGTGCCAAACACCAGGTCCGCGACCGGGATACCGAAGAACCCGGCCACGTTCAGGTTGCACCGGTAGTTCGCGTGATGGGCTTGATGGAATCCGTAGGCCGCACGCCACACCCGGCCGAACATCCGGTTGTTCAGTTTCGGCTTCCACCAGGCATCGTATGGCAGGTGATGCGCGACGTGGATCGTTTCGTACAGAAACAGGGCCATGGCAATGGCGGCGTACCCGCCAATGAGTATCGGGATTCGTGGGAACGAGAATGCGAAAGGCGCGAAGAACGGCGTGAACGCCGCAAAGGCGGGAATCAACCCCCAGGGCGGGAACGTGGCCTGGTCGTCGTGCGCGACGTCGCAGATCGGATACTTGCTCCGAACGGTCTTCTTCCCGTCATCGAAGGCGATCGCGGTCAGCTTGTGGTGCGCGAGGTGACTGGTGCAGAAGGCGCGGAGGAACCTCACGGTCTCCATATGGAGCAGGTAGCGGTGGAAGAAATACTCTCCAAAGCAGAGCAGCAGACTGCAGAGGAGGCCCGTGAGAACGATCGCCCAGATGCCCGATGACAGCTGCTGGTCCCAGGTCGACCTGAAGAAATACCGCACGAACGCAAAGAGGGTGACCAGTTGCAGGGCGATTAATACGGCAAACCACAGAGGTGCGGCCGAGTCTCTGGCGCGGCTCTCGAAGGAGAGGAAGTTCAAGGTCGACAGTCTCATCCAGGAAAACTCCATGCCGAACCGGTGGTGCAAGACAAGCCGCCGATCTCGGTCAACTCGGGTCGCGACGGAGAACCGCCACTGAGGTCGCGGCGGCAACGACCTGCACTACGCCCGAGCGAGCGCACGATGCGAGCGTTCCCCGTTTGAGAGCCGCCACCCATGTCCACGGACCCTGCCACCCTGGAATTCACGGCCGACGAGATGCGGCACATGGGGTACGCGACCATCGAGCGGCTCATGGATTATATCCTGAGTCTCAAGACGCAGCCGGCCCGAGGCGACGTGGCCGCGGCCGATCTCTGCCGGCGCCGGCGCTCGTTCAGCTCGAGTCCAACGCGCTCGACTGGCTGCGCGACTGTGACCCGCTCCCCATGGTGGTGCCAGTTCTTATGAGAGAGCTGCACTCATATTGAATCCGTTGAACCCGCCAATTGAGACCGGTCTGACCGCCTCGGGCGCGGGCGGACGATAGCCTGGCGCACTGTGCGGTCGCACCGTGTTGTACTCCCGGCGCCACCGCTCGATCAAGACCTTGGCTTCCGTGAGGGTGTAGAAGATCTCGCGGTCCAACAGTTCATCCCGCAACTTGCCGTTGAAGGATTCGACGTAGCCGTTCTCCCACGGGCTGCCCGGTTCGATGAACAACGTCTGGACGTCGAGGGCCTCAAGCCACCGGCGGACGAGTGCCGCCGTGAATTCCGATCCGTTGTCAGACCGGATGTGCGCCGGAACGCCGTATGTCATAAACAGGGCCGCGAGCGTCTCGAGCACATCGGTCGACCGCATTCGGCGTGCCACAACGATCGCCAAGCACTCCCGCGAGTACTCATCGACGACGGTCAAGATCTTCAGCGGGCGGCCGTCGTGCGTGCGGTCCGCCACGAAGTCGTACGCCCAGACGTGATGGCGATACTCGGGACGACGGCGCATGCAGGACCCGTCAGCCAGCCACAACCGGCCTCGTGTCGGCTGGTTCTGCGGCACTGTGAGGCCCTCGCGCCGCCAGAGGCGCTCGACGCGTTTGTGATGCACCGTCCAGCCTTCCCCACGCAATAGCCCCGTGATCCGTCGATACCCATACCGCCCATACGTCGTCGCGCGTTCGATCATGCGGCTGACCAACCGTGGTTCGTCATCCGGTAAGCGCGCCAGATGCCGGTGGGTCGACCGGGCGTGTCCCATGACTCGGCAGGCCCGCCGCTCCGAAACGCCCAGCCGCGTGCAGACAGGGTTCACGGCCCGGCGTCTCCGGGGCGGGCTCAGAAGTTTCCCGAGGCCACCTCTTTGAGGATCGCGTTGTCCAGGGCCTGGTCGGCCACCAGCTTCTTCAGCCGCAGGTCCTCTTGCTCGAGTGCCTTTAACCGCTTGGCCTGGTCCAGACCCAAGCCGCCGTACTCCTTCCGCCAGCGGTAGTACGTCTGCTCGCTGATACCCAGCTTCTTGCAGACCTGGGGCGTGCGCAGCCCCCGGCCGAGCTCTACCTCGGCCTGACGGAGCTTCGTGACGATCTGTTCTGTGCTGTAGCGCTTCCTTGGCATCGTGCCTCCTGATCGCTGCGCCCGAATCCTATCGTTCGGGCTGGAACGGTTTCAGGGGGCAAGGTCACTCTTGACGAACCCGCTATATTTGAACGGCTGCGGTCGCGGGATGTTCGTCAACGTCCTCGGTTCACGCGTAGTCGAGGCCGGCCACCGTGCGGGGGGGCGGACGTTGGCAGCCCGAGCACTGCCTAGTTGACAGCCTACGGGAGTAACAAGACGGTGACTTGGTGGATGCCCGTGGAATCCGAGGCTTCGGAAGCCCCAATGAATACGGCGTTTCTGGACGTTGGCGGACGTATCGGGGAGGGCGCCCAACCGAAACGAGCGGTGGGTAGGCGCAGCTTGCGGCGTCCGGCGGTGCGTCGTTCCGGGGCCGGCGTGAGCCGGGCCGCCGCCGCGGCCCTGCTCGTGGCGGCGTTGCTGGCGCTGTTGCCGGCCGGGGCAACGGCGCACCCGATGGACACGCAGAACGCCGCGTTCGTCCAGGGAGTGGACGGGCCGGTGCCGGCGCCGTTCATGTACCTCGGCGCGAAGCACATGGTGACCGGCTACGACCATCTGCTTTTCCTGGTCGGAGTCATCTTTTTCCTTTACCGGCTGCGCGATGTCGTCCTGTATGTCAGCCTGTTCACGCTGGGCCACAGCATCACGCTGCTGCTCGGGGTGCTGGGCGGCCTGGAGGTGAACGCCTACGTCATCGACGCCATCATCGGGCTGTCGGTCTGCTACAAGGCGTTCGAGAACATGGGCGGCTTCGAGCGGGTTCTGGGGGTGCAGCCCAACGCGAAGATGGCGGTTCTCGTTTTCGGCCTGTTCCACGGCCTCGGCCTCGCGACCAAGCTGCAGGAGTTCACGGTAGCGGACAACGGACTCATAGCGAACATTCTCAGCTTCAACCTCGGCGTCGAGATCGGCCAGGTCCTGGCCCTCACGGCCGTGCTCGTGGGGATCACCGCCTGGCGGATGCGCCCCAGCTTCGTGCGGCACGCGTTCGTGACGAACGCCGTCCTGATGGGTGGCGGCTTTGTCCTGACGGCGCAGCAGTTGTTTGGCTACGTCTTCTACCCTTGATGCCGGCCCGGCGCGTTCCGACAATGCCTGACACCGCGCCCCCTCTCGTCTCGATCCGACGGCTCGGCCTCGCCGCGCTGGCGTCGCTGCTGATCGCGGGCCTGGTCTTCGCCGGAGCCGTTTTGCCGGCGGAGTACGGCGTCGATCCACTCGGCACCGGCGAGCTGTTCGGCCTGCTCGCACTTGCGCAGGTGGCCGCGATCACGGCAGAGGAGGACGAGTACCGGCTCGATACGGTAGAGCTGCCGCTCCCACCAGGTGCTTGGGTGGAGTACACCTACCGCCTCGAGGAGGGCGCCGCGATGCTCTACACGTGGCGCGCCACCGGCCCGGTCGAGTACAACTTCCACAGCGCGCCGGACGGCGCCCCGCCCGGCTACGCCGAGAGCTTTGATGCGCGCGAGAGCGATGCCGCGGACGGCAGCTACATCGCGCCGTTCACGGGCGTCCATGGCTGGTACTGGGAGAACGCGGGAGCGTCGGAGGTGACGATCACCGTCCACACTGCCGGCTTCTACCGCGACGCCCACGTCGCGCGCGACCGGGCGGACGGCTACCGCACGCTGACTGACGTGCGCGGCAACCCGGTGGACTAGGAGCCCGTGGTGAAACCCCCACTACATTCGAGCGGCGAGGCATCCCGCCTGAACGGCGTTGCTCCTCGGTCGCATATGGCCGATATGCTCCCTCGTCGCGCCTTGTCAGGCGGGTGCCTCACCGCTCTCGGTGCTACGCGGGGTTTCACCACGGGCTCCTAGCTGACGGCGTCCTGCCGCACCAATGCCGCGAGCGTCGCGGTCAGCAGCCGGTAGAAGCGGCCGACCGAGTCGACGTGGACCCGTTCGTCGGGGGAGTGGGGAAACTCGATGGTCGGACCGAACGAGATCATGTCGATGCCGGGCGTCTTCTTGCCGATGATGCCGCATTCCAGTCCGGCGTGAATCGCCTTGACATCCGGCTCGTTGCCCAACACGTGGGCGTGAACCCGCTTGACTACGTCGAGCAGGGGCGAGTCGAGGTTCGGCTTCCAGCCCGGATAGGCGTTTCCCTCTTCCACCCGCGCCCCCGCCAGCTCGCCGGTGGCGCGGATACGGCGCCGCAGCGCATCGAGGGCCGCGTCGATCGACGAGCGCGTGCTGGTGGTGATCACGATGGAGCCATTGGCGCCGGTAACGGTGGCGAGGTTGTTGCTCGTTTCCACCAGGTCGGGGATGTCGTAGCTCATCGCCTCGACGCCGTGCGGCAGGCTGGTCAGGAGACGGAGCACCGTAGCGGTTGTCTCCGCGGCCCACGGCTCGCCGTCGCCGGTTGACTCCGCGGAGCCGCCGACCGAGAGCTCGATACCGGGATCGGCGGGACGGAATTCCGCCTGAATCGCTTCGATCTCCGACCGGACCCCCGCGATCACCTGATCGAGGACGCCTCCTTCGGCCACCACCGTCGCGAACGCTTCGCGCGGGATCGCGTTGTGGGCGCTGCCACCCTCGACACGGGCTAGGCGGAACGGCGTCGCCTGGTACGCCGACCAGAGCGCGCGTGCCAGCAGGCCGACGGCGTTGCCACGCTGCAGATGGATGTCGCAGCCGGAGTGGCCCCCCTTCAGGCCGGTGAGTGCGAACGCGGCGCGCCGGTCGTTGGCGCCGGCGGCAGCCGTCGCCGAGGTGAGCGTCAGGCGGGTGTCACCGCCGCCGGCGCAGCCGACGTAGACGATTCCCTCCTCTTCGGAGTCGAGGTTCAGCAGCCGGCGCCCGGCCAGCAGCGCGGCGTCGAGCTGCGCGGCGCCGGTCAGGCCGGTTTCCTCGTCGATCGTGAAGAGGAACTCCAGCGGCCCGTGGGTCAGGTCCGTCGCTTCCATGACGGCGAGCATTGCCGCGACCCCGATGCCGTTGTCCGAGCCGAGGGTGGTGCCGGTAGCCGTGATGTACTCGCCCTGCCGCTGCGGCACGATCGCATCGGTTCCAAAGTCGAACGGGACGTCGCTGTTCTTCTCCTGCACCATGTCGAGGTGCGACTGCAGGATCGTCACCTGCGCCGCCTCCTGACCCGCGCTTCCCGGCTTGCGGACGACGACATTGCCGGCGGTGTCCACCGCGTGGTCGAGGCCCAGTCGGGCAGTGGTCGCGACCACGTGCTGCCGCATCCGCGCCTCGTCCTTCGACGCGCGCGGGATGGTGAGGATCGTGTCGAACTGCGTCCATACGGCGGTTGGCTCCAGGCTCGAAACAAACGTCATGCCATTTCCTCCGTGCGATCAGTCGATGCGGATCGGGCTGCGCGCTGCATCGTATCATCCGCGGTCCCCGCCTCCGTGTCGGGCCGTGAACCGTCCGCTACCCCTGTGCGATACTTCACTTCTCGCATGCCCACGGAAGGATGACGATGGCGATTGAACGATGGCGCGGGGTTGCGGGCGCCGCGCTGGCGGCGGTTGTCGCGATGGTTGCCGCCGGTTGCGGGACGGCGGATTCGGGCGGCGGCCCCGATGCTACGGGCCCGGCAGCCGAGACGGCCGATCCGCGCCAGCAGTTCACTGGCACGTGGAGCTTGTCGCGCACCGAACGGTACGATCAGCGCGGCGATCCGCTCTCCGACCTCGTGCACCCGACGATCGGTCTGGCCGAGGTGCTCGGCTACCTGATGTACGACGGTGAGCGGGTCGGGTTGATCATGCAGCAGGCGGATCGCCCGGCGGATGACGTCCAGTCCGCCGTCGAAGGGTATGAGGCGGACTTCGGTACCTTCGTGGTGCACGAGGCGGAGGGATACGTCACGCACCGGATCGCCGGCAGCCTCAACCCGCGTTTCACCGGCACCGACCTGGAGTCGTTCTACGAGTTCTCGGGCGATCAGTTGATCCTGACCCCCGGCCTGCAGTGTCCCGACTCGTATGTCACGGGCAACGGGTGCGCTTACGGCACGACCGGCATTCAGTTGCGGCATTTCTGGGATCCGGTACCGCCGGCGACGGGATCGGAGCCTGACGCGGTGCCGTTCTACGGCTTCTGGGCGATTGACCGGTTCGATCGGCAGTCGCTCGACGGAATCGACCTGCCGGTCGAGCAGTACGCCGATGGCTACCTGGCGTACATGCCCTCGGGCCAGATGGCGGTGCAGTTGATGCGCCCTGATCGCCAGCGTTACGAAGGGGCGCGCCCGACGGCGCCGGAGGCGGAGGTGGCGATGGGAACTTACCTCAGTTACTTCGGTCCGTTCAGCCTGGAGGCGGATGAGGGAGTCGTCGTGCATCACCGCGCCGGACACCTCAACCCGAGCCAGGTGGGAACCGACGCGCGCCGCGCCTTTGCGTTCCGCGACGGCCAGCTCGTACTGCAGCCACCCGTGGCGACCGACGCCGAGGGGCGCGAGAGCCAGACCTCGGTCTTCTGGAACCGGATCGGCCTACCCGATTCTGTCTCCGCTGACGCCGCGGACCGTGACTAGGCCCGCTGGGCTGCCATACAATGTCCTGCCAGTTGAGGATATCCCTGTCGCCGTGTGGCGACGAAGGAGGTTCAGTGATGCGTGCTTTCGTGCTTGCCGTCATGATCAGCTTCGGTTTCGTCGGTCTGGCCAGCGCCCAGGGGTTCGAGGGGCCGTGCGGTCCGAAGGGGCAGTTGCCGTCGGACCTCTCTAACAACGTCGGCAGCGACTCGCGCTGCTTCGAGCTGCGGATGTACACCGTGGACAAGGCGCGCATCGGCGAGGGCGACTCGGAGGGGGCTATCGACAACCTCCACCAGCGGTTCCGCGAGCAGGAAGTCGCGATTTTCGAGAAGCATGGCGCCGAGGTGGTCGCCGTCTGGCAGGACCTCCAGAAGTCGGACACGCTGGTCTGGATGCTGGCGTACCGCGACTGGGAGCATCGTCAGGACGTGTGGGCCAAGTTCCGCGACGATCCGGATTGGGCGGCGCTGCGCGCGAAGTACAACGTGCCCGTTCAGTCGGTCGTCTACTACATGAGCCCGACCGACTACTCGCACCTGAAGTAGTCGCGCGTCGCCCATAGGTGCGGCCGGCTTCTGCCGATCACCCGTGGAAACACCACTGACGCCGCTGGAGTTTAAGCGTCGTGCTCGCAGTCTGTACGCTGACCGCGAGGCGGTCGTCGATGGAACGCTGCGGCTCACCTACGCGGAGTTCTTCGACCGGTGTGACCGCTGGTCTGCGGCACTGCAGCGTCTCGGCGTCAGCAGGGGCGACCGAGTCGCCTACATCTCGCCGAACACGCATGCGCAGCTCGAGTCTTTCTATGGGGTGCCGCAGATCGGCGCGGTGCTGGTTCCGATCAACTTCCGCCTTGTGCCGGACGAGATCGCGTACATCATCCGCCACAGCGGGGCGAAGGTGGTCTGCGCCGCCGCCGACCACGTGGAGGCGATCGAAGCGATCCGGCAAGACTGCCCGACGGTGGAGCAGTGCGTCGCCCTCGAGGGGGCGCAGGACGGGTGGCTCGACTACGCGGCGCTCGTCGACGCCGAGGCGCCGCGTTTCGACGCGCCCCCGATTGGCGAACGCGACCTGCTGACGATCAACTACACGAGCGGTACGACATCGCGCCCCAAGGGGGTGATGATCACCCACCGGAACGCGTACATGAACGCGGTGGGCTCGCTTGTCCACTGGCCGATGACGGTCGGCGCCCGGTACCTCTGGACGCTCCCGATGTTTCATGCGAACGGGTGGACGTTCACCTGGATCGTCACCGCGGCCGGCGGCACGCATGTCTGCCTGAGGGCGGTCGATCCGGCAAGGGTCTTCGGATTGATGCGCGACGAGTCGGTAACCCACCTGTGTGCGGCGCCGACGGTGCTGATCATGTTGGCGAACGCGCCTCCCGACGCGCGGGCGGCGGCACCCGAGGGCGTGCGCGTGCTGACGGCGGGGGCTCCCCCGGCGGCGGCAACGATTCAGCGGATCGAAGGCGAGCTGGGGTGGACGCTGCAGCATGTCTACGGGCTGACCGAGACCGCGCCGCTTATCACCGTCTGTGAGCCGCGCCCGGAACACGCTGGGCTGGCGCTTGAGGAACGCGCCATCATCAAGGCGCGTCAGGGGGTGGAGCTGATCACCTCCGGCGAGTTGCGGGTTGTGGACGACGCGGGGCAGGACGTTCCACGCGATGCAACGGCGCTGGGTGAAATCATCGTCCGCGGCAACGTCGTCATGGCGGGTTACTATGACGACCCGGAGGCGACCGCTACCGCGATGCGTGACGGCTGGTTTCACAGCGGCGACGCCGCCGTGGTGCATCCCGACGGCTACGTCGAGATCCGCGACCGCTTCAAGGACGTCATCATCAGCGGCGGCGAAAACATTTCCTCGGTGGAGGTGGAGGGGGTGCTGATGCGCCACCCGGCGGTGCTCGAAGTAGCCGTCGTCGGCGTGCCGGACCCGCAGTGGGGCGAAACCCCGCACGCCTTCGTCGTGCTCGCGACCGGCGCGTCGGTCACGGCGGAGGCACTGATCGTCTGGGCGCGCGAAGAGATGGCGCACTTCAAGGCGCCGCGCCACGTTACGTTCGTCGATCAGTTGCCGAAGACGGCGACCGGCAAGATTCAGAAGTACGTTCTGCGCCGGGGCCGCTCGGCCATTGGCCGGCAGTGATTCACGTTCTCGCCAGCGCCGGCGCTTAGTCCGAAGCCCGGACATCGAGGACGCCCGGCTTGCCTATCGCCAGAAGGGACTCCACGATACGGTCGGGCTGCTCCCAATCGCTCCACAAGACGTCATGGAGCGGCTGTACAGCAACGCGATCGAACGGGCGCGTAAGGACGGCCGTCGAAAAGTTCACCCTCGGCATCTCTGCGTATAGCTCGTCGAGTACCTGCGCTTCACGGGAGGTCCCGATGGCGGGTTGCAGCACCGCGAAGAACGAAGCCAGATCGGATAGCCGCTCACAGGCAAGATCCCACAGTGTGCGGGCGCGCGCCGCCATGATCAGCGTGTTCCACAAGGCGCCCTCCCGGTAGAGCCGGGCCGCGCTCGCGAGCTTCGGCTTCTCGACAAACGATTCCACCTCGAAGACGCGGCGCATCGAGTGGCGTTCGAGTTCTTTCCCGGGAACGATCCACCCGTATGCTCCTTCGAGATCGGCTGGCCAGGCGCCCAGAAGAAGGATCCGGTCCTTGAGGCGTTCGGCGTCCTGAACCGCCGCTTCCATTCGAGTCAGGAACCGCCCCTCCGGATGGACGAACTGATCCGACGGGAAGACGACCACCGTGGCGTTCGGATCGCGGTGCATGGCGTGGACCAGGCCGAGCAACAAGCTGGCTCCCGTGTCCAAATCGCGCGGCTCCTCAATGAACCTGCCGTCAGTCCGGTGAGGCGTGCGGCCGTCCAGCACCTTCCGATGGTCGCGACCCACGACGGTCAGAATGCGGCTTCGGTCGCAGAGACATGCGGCGCGGTCGAGCGTATGGTCCAGCATCGAGCGCGTCCCGGTAAACGTGCAGTACTGCTTGGCAACGTAGTGGCCAACACGGCGTTCGATCAGCGGCCGGAGGCGCGTGCCGTCGCTGCTTGCCAACACTATGGCTATCTTCCGGGCTACTGTCGCGGTTTTCACCGGACTCCTGCCGCTTCCTGCGCTTCGATGTTGCGGTAGATCTCCAGGATGTTCCGGACGTCGTGGTTCCCTTCGTGGCAGGCGTACTCGTACATCGGGCCCTCGGTCGCCAGCATCGGGAGCTCGACACTCCACGGCACGTCCCAGGTGGCGGGGTCGCTCGCCGTCCACTCGTAGCGGATCTCGGTGTCGGAGATCCGCGTGAACCGCTCGACGGCGTGCAACTGATCGCTCGAACCGCGCCATCTCACCTTGTCGTTGTAGTGCGTCGTCTCCACCACGAGCGTGTCGCCCTCCCAACGGCCGCGCGAGTCGCCCGGGTGCTGCCGGATCTTGTCGGACATCGGCGGCAGCCCATTGACGGGGATAATCCGCGGCGGGTTGGTGTTCAGTTCGGTGAAGATCACCACGTGGTCCCGGGTCTGGAAGATCTGGTGGATGTCGTTGTAGGGCGGCGGCAGCATCGGCGGCCCGTTGTGCGGCCAGACGAGGCACCGTTCGGCAAGCGGCCGCAGCTCGTGGCCGTCGAACGTACCGCGCCCCTCGCGGGCCGCGCGCCGGTCGGCGGCACGCTGTCGCGCCTGCCCGTTCGTTGGCGGGATCTGTCCGTTCGGCGGGTCGACCACGAGCGATGTCCGCCGCGTCGAGATGCCCTTCGGAACCGGCGTGCGGAGCCAGAGTTCGTTGTCGTAGTGGACGTATCCGGTCCGGTCGCGGTTGACCTGGTACAGGGCCTCGTCGCGTGCCTCCGGATCCTCGATGTTGATGGGAGCGCCCGCCAGCGGGTCGACCCCCTCGGCGGTCAACTGCGCCTGGAGCGCCGCCGCCTCCTCCTCGGTGAAGAATGCCTTGTCCCCCAGATACTCCGGCCGCTCCAGCGGGGTAAATGTCTGGGTGGTCCAGAACCCTTGCAGGTCGGGTCGCCCGTCCGGCATCCTCGGCGGCTCGTAGGCCGCCGCCGCGTCCGCATCCTGCGCCTGGGTCTGTCCCACTACCGGTGAGGGCTGCGCCAGCATTCCGGCCGCCAACACCGCGGCGAACGCCGCAAGACGTCGGTTACTCATCTGACCCTCCCGCCCCACACGGTCATCCGACGACCGGTCACGGCCATGATCGCCCAGTCGTCACCGTTCATGCAACCATCCCCGCCCGGGCGGCGGCTACGCACGGGTCGTCTCGCCCGGCGTCTCCCGGTATGTGAAGAAGAGGGCGAAGAGAACCAGGACCACGGCGGCCCAGGCGGCGGGAATGGGCCAGATCTCGGGCCAGGCGTGGCTGCCGCCGGTCGTAGCGTAGGCATCGACGATCCGGCCGGAGAGCCAGGTGCCGATGAAGCCGCCGACGCCGTAGGTGATTAGCGTAATGAACCCCTGGGCTGCCGCGCGCAGATCTGCGGGCGCCTTGCGGTCGACGTAGATCTGCCCGGTGACGAAGAAGAAGTCGTAGCAGATGCCGTGGAGCAGAATGCCGCCATAGAGCATCCACATGCCGCCCCCCGGATCGCCGTACGCGAAGAGGACGTAGCGCGCCGCCCAGGCGAGCATGCCGATCAGCAGCAGGTTCTTGACGCCGAAGCGGACAAGGAACCAGGGCATCAGCAGCATGAAGCCGATCTCCGACATCTGGCCCAGCGTCATCTTGCCGGCCGCGTTCTCGACGCCGAGCTCGTTGAGGAAGAGGTTCGTGAATGCGTAGTAGAACTGCAGCGGGATGCAGATTAGGAACGAGCCGAGGACGAACACCGCGAACGCGCGCTCGCGGAGCAGCCGGAGCGCGTCGAGCCCCAGCACGTTGTGCGCCGTCACGCGATCGGCGACCTTCGCCGGCGGCGTGTGCGGCAGCACAAGGCAGTAGAGCCCCAGGACGACGGAGACCGCGGCGCCGATCTGCATCGGCCGCGCCGTCGCTTCCAGACCGAGAAAGCCGACGACGAGCCCCGCGACGATCCAGCCGATCGTGCCGAGCACGCGCACCCCCGGGAACTCGCGGCCGGGATCGGTCATCTGCCGGAACGAGATCGAGTTCGTGAGGGCCAGGGTCGGCATGTACAGGAGCGAGTAGGCGAGCAGCACGACGTACATCGCGCCGAAAGACGTCTGCAGCGACGCCGCGTAAAGCACGGCGCCGCCCAGCAGGTGCACCACGGCCAGCAGCCGCTCGGTCGCGAAGTAGCGATCCGCCACCATGCCGACGAAGAAGGGCGAGACGATCGCGCCGATCGCCGTGGTGCCGACCACCAGGCCGATCTGTTCGCCGGGGAAGCCGAGCGTCTCTCCCAGGTAGGTACCGATCGGCACGAACCAGGCCCCCCAGACTATGTACTGGAGGAACATCATCACCGAGAGCTTCAGCCGGATTGCCGGAGTCATCTGCGCGTCTGGTACGTCGGGTTGCCGCCGGGCTGCGCGGGCGACTCAGTTGATGGGACGGATGAAGATGTTCCGGAAACGGACCGGGTCGCCATGGTCCTGGATCGCGATGTGGCCCCGCTGGACGCGGCCGTAGCTCGGCAGGTCCGCGTGCTTGCTGGCGGCGACGCGCGACTGCCAGTCGGCGCTCCCCAACTCGTATGCCAGTAACTGCGCGCCGTTCATCCAGTGTTCGACCCGCCCGCGGTTGACGATGAGCCGCGCGCGGTTCCACTCGCCGGCGGGGCGGGTGACGTCGGCCGACGGCGGATGGACCGCGTAGTTGCTGCCGGCGGAAGTGATCGGATCGGCGCCGTCCTGGTGCCCGGCGTTGTGCAGTACCTGGTATTCCGGCCCGGAGTGCCAGACCGGACCGTCTACCTCCTCGGTGACGCCGAAGAAGATGCCGCTGTTGCCGCCGGTCTCCACCTGCCAGTCGAAGCGGAGCTCAAAGTTCTCGAACTGCTCCCTCGTGATGATGTCGCCCGCCTGACCGACGCGCGCCAGCGTGCCGTTCACCACCTGCCAGCCGTCGGGCATCGTCTCCTGCTTGTAGCCGCGCCATGCTTCCAGTGAGCGGCCGTCGAACAGCGGAAGCCAGGCATTGCCGTCATCGAGCGCCTCGCGGCAGTAGTCGAGGCAGCGACGCAGCTCGGTCAGCGTGTCCCCGCCGTCGTACTCGTACTCGATGTTCGCCGGTATCGCCCATCCCTCGTCGCGCAGCAGATGGAGCGTTTCGCGGATCGGCGTGTCTCCCTCGCCCCACGGCGTGTTGGAGCCCTGATTGCGCTTCCGGTCCTTCAGGTGGAGGGTGACGATACGCTGGTGGTGTTCCCGCAGGAACGCGATCGGATCGTGGTTGGCGGCGACGAAGTGGCCGATGTCCAGATTGACCGCGATCGGCGCCGCGCCACCCATCTCGATCGCGCGGGCAAAGTCGTCCGGGCTGGAGAACTCGTTGGGGTCGACCCGCGAGTGGTTGTGCATCGCGACCGGCATGCCGTGCCGCTCCGCGTAGCCCGCAATTCGCGGCACGGTGTTCATGTTGGCGGAGGCGGTGATCGCGGGGGCGCCGAGTGCGCGGGCCATCTCGAAGCCGCGATCGATCTCGGCGTCCGAGAAATGGTCCTTGAAGCTGAGGTTGTAGGAGTTCAGCTCGATGCCCGCCTCCGTAAACCGCGCGCCGATCTCCTCGAAGTAGTCGAGGGAAATCGTCGTGCGCCAGCGCCGCAACCGCTCCCGGTTTTCCGGCTGGCGCAACTCGCGCGGCTCGACGTGCACCTCCCACAGTTCGCAGCTCGTGATGCCGAGGTCGTTCATCGCCGCGATCCCTTCATCCAGGCTCATGTCGCGGAAGCTGTAGCTCTGCAGGCCGATCCGCACGCCGGCGAAGGTCGACTGCGCGGCGAAAGCGCGCCGCGCGCCGGCGGGAAGCCACCCCGCCGTCGCCGCGGCGAGCCCGCCGCCCAACGCGAGACGGTGCCATTCGCGACGGGTGATATGGGGCATCGTCTCGTCCTGGTCAGACACTGCAGCTCGCGACCGCCTCGCGCAACGACGTCATCGGATCGCGCGTCGGTATGAACTCGTGCGCCAGGTAGCCGCGGAAACCGGTCTCGGCGATCGCCCGGGCGATGGCGGGCCAGTGCAGCTCCTGCTGCCGGTCCAGCTCGTGGCGACCCGGCACGCCCGCCGTGTGGTAGTGGCCGATGTGCTGATGGTTGTCACGGATCGTCTGGATGACGTTCCCCTCCATCACCTGCATGTGGTAGATGTCGTAGAGCAGCTTGATGCGGGGCGAAGCGACCCGCTTCACCACCTCGACGCCGAACCGCGTCCGGTCTCCCTGATAGTCGGGATGGTCGACCCGGCTGTTGAGCAGCTCTACGACGACGGTCACATCCTCGCTCTCCGCGACCGGTGCTACGCGCCCAAGGGCCGCCACGCAGTGGTCGATCCCCTCGGCGTCGCTCATGCCGCGCCGGTTGCCGAAGAAGGCGATGACGTTCGGCACACCGGCTCGCGCCGCCGCCGGCAGGCTTCGCTCCAGGTTGCGGACGATAGCGTTATGGTTCGCCGGGTCGTTCAGGCCGTCGGAGATGGTGCCTCCACCGCCGTAGCCGGTGGAGCAGGCGAGGCCGTGCCCGCGCGCGACCGCCCATTCCTCCTCCTCGAGCAGGTCGACCGCGGCAAGCCCGGTCGCGCGCACCTGATCGAAGAAGTCCCGGAGCGGGATGTCGCTGAAGCACCAGCGGCAGACCGACTGGCGGAGTGCGCCGGCCGCGGCGCTCGCGGGCAGGGAACGGATGATCGCGGCGCCGACGGCTGCCGCCCCCGCCATCCCGATCGCCTCGCGTCGGGTCAATTCAGCCATCGAACAACCTTCGCCGCCACTATACTCGACACCGGTTGACCACCCAAACGATGGCGCGCGCAGTCACCTTGTTCACCGGGCAATGGGCAGACCTGCCGCTGGCGGAGCTTGCCCCGAAGGCGGCCGGCTTCGGCTACGACGGCCTGGAGCTCGCCTGCTGGGGCGATCACTTCGATGTCGATCGCGGCGCCGTCGACGACGACTACTGCGCCGAGCGCCGCGCCCTGCTCGAGGCATCAGGCCTCGGTTGCTGGGCGCTCTCGCATCACCTGGCGGGCCAGCTCGTCTGCGATCCGAACGACGAGCGGTCGGACGCGTTCGCTCCGCCCGGTGTTGCCGGCGACCCGGAAGGGAAGCGCGCCTGGGCGGTGGAAACCATGAAGAACGCGGCGCGGGCCGCGCGCCGCTTCGGCGTCCCGGTCGTCTGCGGCTTCACCGGCTCTCCCATCTGGCACCTTCTGTATTCGTTCCCGCCCGTCAGCGCGGCGACGATCGCCGCCGGCTACGAGCGGTTCGCCGAGCTGTGGCATCCGATCCTCGATGCCTTTGAGGAGAACGGCGTCCGTTTCGCGCTCGAGGTGCACCCGACGGAGGTAGCTTTCGACCTCGTCACCGCCCATCGCACCCTCGACGCGATCGGCCGGCGCGAGGCGTTCGGCTTCAACTTCGACCCGAGCCACCTGGAGTGGCAGGGGGTCGATCCGGTCCGTTTCCTCGAGGAGTTTTCCGACCGGATCCACCACGTTCACATGAAGGACGCCGCCGTCACCCTCGACGGCCGAAGCGGCATCCTTTCGTCGCATCTCGACTTCGGCGCGCCGGGCCGCGGTTGGGACTTCCGCTCGGTCGGCCGGGGCGATATCGACTTTGAGGGGATCATCCGCGCCCTCAACCGGATCGGCTACACCGGTCCGCTCTCGGTCGAGTGGGAGGACTCGGGCATGGACCGGGAGCATGGGGCGCGCGAGTCGTGCGAGTTCGTCCGATCGATCGACTTCGTGCCGTCGGACCTGGCCTTCGACGCCGCCTTCGATCGGCGGAGCGACGATCCGCGCAACTCCAGCCGGCAGGACGGCTGAGCCGATGGCGGCGACGATCGCCCGGACGCTGAAGCTCGGCATGGTGGGCGGTGGCCCCGGCGCCTTCATCGGCGACGTCCACCGCCGCGCCGCGCTGCTCGCCGGCGGCGTGGAGTTCGTCGCCGGGGCGTTCTCGTCCAGTCCGCGCCGGTCGCGCGCCAAGGGCCGCGAGCTGTTGCTCGATCCGTCGCGCGTCTACGACTCGGTCGAGCATCTGATCGCGGAAGAGCGGCGGTTGCCGGAGGGGGAACGCGTCGACCTCGTTGCCGTCGTCACGCCCAACCACCTTCACTTCCCGATCGCGAAGGCGTTGCTGGCGGCGGGCATCCACGTGGCGTGCGACAAGCCGATGACGTTCGACGCCGCCGAGGCGCGGCAGCTACGCCGGCTCGTCTCGAAATCCGAGTGCGTCTTTGCGCTGACGCACAACTACACCGGCTACCCGATCGTGAAGCTGGCGCGCGAACTGGTGCGCGGCGACCGGTTGGGGCGCGTCCGAAAGGTCGTGGTCGAGTACCCGCAGGGCTGGCTCGCGACGCCGATCGAACGGAACGGGCAGAAGCAGGCGGCGTGGCGGACCGACCCGAAGCGAAGCGGCGCCGCCGGCTGCCTGGGCGACATCGGAACTCATGCCGAGAACCTGGCGGAATACGTGACCGGCCTCCGCATCGAGGCGCTTTCCGCCGACCTCACCGCGTTCGTGCGCGGCCGCCGCCTCGACGACGACGCGAGCGTCTTGCTCCGCTTCGCCGGCGGCGCGCGCGGCGTCCTGCTGGCCAGCCAGGTTTCGGTGGGAGAGGCGAACGGCCTCGCGCTCCGGGTCTACGGCGAGAGGGGCGGCCTCCGCTGGCGGCAGGAGACGCCCGAAACGCTGGAGGTCACCGCGCTCGACGGCCCGGAAACGATCTGGCGGCGCGGCGACCCGAACGTCGCGGCAGCGAGCCCCGCCGCGGCCCGGGCGACCCGCCTGCCGGCAGGGCACCCGGAGGCGTTTCTCGAGGCGTTCGCGGCCATCTACGCCAACGTGTGCGACACGATCCGCGCCGGCCTCGCGGGGGAGGCGCCCGATCCCCTCGCCCGCGATTTCCCGACCGTGGACGACGGTCTCCGCGGAATGATCTTCATCGAGACGGCCGTAAAGAGCAGCCGCTCAACGCAGAAATGGATCCGGATGCCCCGCCGGTAGCTACCGCGACAAGAGGTAGGTCATCTTGATCGCGAGCTGCCGGTTGCGAATCCAGGGCGAGTAGCGCCGGATCCCGCCGACCGTCGGCTGGTAGTCGAGCCGCAGCTCGTCGTAGGCAATGTAAATGTCGCTGCCCGGGCTGTAGATCCAGTTGAAACGGATGCTGTTGCTCAACTGGCCGGTGGTCGAGACGTACTGGGACAGCGTCCGGAGCGTCACGTTGGGCGAGACTGCCCAGTCGAACGTCAGCGCGGCGAGGTCCACGACGAAGGCTCCTCCCTTCAGATCGACGTCGTTCCGCTCAAAGCGCAGCTCGGTAGCGAGCGACTGCGTGAAGCGGATGCCGACCGACGCGGTCGTGTCGACCTCCGTGCCGTCGTAGAAGGTCTGCGGCGAGTAGCCAAGCTGGGTGTAGACGCGCTTCGAGGGGTCGCTCCGGTATCGGAAATTCCACTGCCCGAAGTGGTACGGGCCGACCGGAATCGTGACGTTGTTCGCCGGATCCCTGATGTCGCGGTGGATTTCCCACGGCTCATCGAGCTGTTCGAAACGGTCGTTGTAGATGACGGTGAGCGACGACCCGTCCTCGAAGTAGGTGCCGATCATGTGGTGCATGCGCCGCGTGACGAGCCGGTTGTTCTGATCCGTCGTGTACTCGATGTTCCACATCGGGTCGAACTGCCGGATGCCCCAGCGGCCGGGCCGCGGATCCCACTCGCCATGGAACTTCGACCTCCGGATGCCCACGCGTGGAACGAAACCCACCTCGGCGTTGAAGTTGTCCTGAATGTCGGTGTACTCGCCGTAGATTCGCCAGGAGGGGCTTAGCCAGACCACGGTGAAGTAGCCCGCCATGTCGTTGCCGGTAATCTCGGGCGTTTCCGTCTTGGCGGGGGGCGTTTCCGTCTTGGCGAGAAACGCCGATATCGACAGGTTGGGATGGGGGGCGAGCGTCGTGTCGACGGCAAACGTCCGGTTGTAGTGGTCGCCGCCCACGGTCTCCTTGTTGACGACGATGCCGCCGATCTTCGACCGGGCGAAAATGTCGCGGCTATAGCGGCCGACGAAGAAGTTCTCGGCGCCGCCGGCTCCGTGGGCCTGGGTCTGGATGTTGAGCGCCGCGATGTTGTTCCGGTCCACCTTCCCGGTCAGCCGCGCGCCGCCGACGATAGGGATCGCCTGCCTGGTTTTCTTCGACAGGCCGATTCGCCGGGTGAAGAAGAGGTCGGCGGCTCGGTTGTTCCCTTGTGTCCTGACACTGAACATGCCCGAGTTCTCCAGGAAGAAGTCGCGCTTCTCCGGGAACAAGAGGGGGAACCGGGTCAGATTCACCTGCTGCTCGTCCACCTCCACCTGAGCGAAGTCGGTCCTGAACGTCAGGTCGAGGTTCAACCCGGAGCCGAGGCCGTACTTGACGTCCAGCCCGGCGTCGCCCAGGCCGCTACCGGCGAGACTGATGTTCGCGTCGCTCCGGGACTGGCTGCGGCCGGCCAGCACGTAGGGGGTCATGCGCAGGTCGAGCCCGCGGTTTACCTGCGTGATCCCGCTCATCGTCCCCGCCAGGCTGACCCGGGTCAGGCTGTACGCCTTCGGAATCGGCGCCCAGAAGACCTGCTCGTTCTTCCGGCGGATGTTCCGCATGAAATTGACGCCCCAGACTTGCTGTTCCATGCGCGGGAAGCGAAGCGTCACCATGGGGATGCCGATTTCCGCCACCCAACCTTCGGGCGTTCTCCGCGCGGCGACATCCCAGACGCCGTCCCAGTTCAGGTTGATGTTGGAACTGTTCCCACGGCGGCCGCCCTCGCCCTCTTCGGCTACCTGCTGCTCCAGCTTGGCGCCGAGCGGGTTGGTGATGAACATGTAGCCGGAGCGGCGGTCGCGGAACGTGTCGAGGATGATCTGGAAGTTGTCCTCGTCCATCAGTCGAGGGGAGTCGCGCCGCTTCTCGGTCGCCACGAGGCCGTTCGGGTCGTCGTCGTACGCCTCGACGCCGACGTAGAGCATCTCGGCGTCGTACATCAGCCGGACGACGGTCCGCTCGGTCGCCGGATCACCTTCGGACGGTTCCTGCTGCACGAAGTCGTCGATCACCGCGGCGAGGAGCCATTCCTCCTCGTCGAGACGGCCGTCGATGGACGGTTTGCCGTCGACGCGCACCGGCTCGACGCGATACTGCTCGGCGGGCGGCAGTTCGCCGCCGGCGTCGATACCTTCCAATACGAGCGGCGGCTGGCCAGATGGGTCCTGCGGTCCCGCGGGGTCCTGTGCGGATGCCTCCGAAGGCGCGCCCAGCGTTGCCAGCGTGGTGACGGTGACGATGGCGACAAACGTGAGGGTGCGCAAGGACTCCTCCTGCCTTACTCGTAGGGACGATTCCTACTTGGCCGCCGCTTCACCTGCCGGCCCCTGCCGACGAACATAGCGCAAACCGTACCACGCGATCGCAGCGGCCAGCATCATCGCGATCAGCCACGGGATGATTCCCACCAGGAGAGCGCTCAACACCGCGCCCCAGGTGAGCGGGTACTGGCTGAGCGTGTCGTAACGTTCCGTCATCCAGTGCCAGCTTGTGTGCGCCACGAGGACCGAAATCAGGATCGTCCCCATTCGCTCGGTGACGACGAACCGGAAGAGCACTTCCAACGCCGGCACGGCGAGCGCGATCACCAGCAATTGGCCCAGCTCGACGCCGATGTTGAACGACAGCAGCGACGTCAAGAGGTGCGAGCCGGCGAACTGCAGCGTCTCGCGCAGGGCGAACGAGAAGCCGAAGCCGTGGATCAGGCCGAACCCGAAGGCCACCACCCACCGGCGCCGGATGCGTCCTGCCTGGCCCGCGTCCGCCGCGACGATGTTCTCGAACGCCATGTAGAGGATCGAGAGTGCGATGAGCGTTTCGACCGCCGGCGGGAACCAGAGCGTGTCGGGGGCCATGTCGTAGGCGGAGGCGATCAGCGTCACCGAATGCGCGACGGTGAAGCCGGTGACGATTGGCACGAGCGCCCGGAGGCGGCGGAACGGTACCACCAGGCAGAGGAGAAACAGCAGGTGGTCGGTCCCGTCCAGGATGTGCTCGAAGCCGGAGACGACGAAGCGCCAGGCGGCCTGGTGCCAGCGGGGGTCGAGGGTGACGATGCCCGGGTCTCCCCGAAGTTCGAACGCCCGTTCCGCCCCCGACGGAGTGATGAACCGGATGACCGAGACGACCCGCAGCCCCAGTCGTTCCACCCCCGGGCGGATCGCGAAGCCGGACTGATCCGACACCGTGTCGTAGTCGAGCAGGACATCGAGCATCGTCTGCCGCCAGATGATCTGCGTCGTCGGCGGAAGCCGCGGCCCGGTCGTGACATGCTCCACGGCGGTCTCGTACTCGTCGAACGATCGGTCGGAGGGGATCGACAGCCGGATTGCCTCGATCCGCGGTTCCGCCAGGCGATTGCCGTCCTCGTAGATCTCGATTTCCTGTCCCAGCCAGAGCATGGCCGCGTCCGGCAGGAGCCGCCGGGCCGGCTCGAGGTCGAGGTAGCCGGGGCCGTACAAGGGGAAGTTGACGTCGAGCATCGCCTCGAGCGGGACGCGGATCAGCATCCGCAGCCGATCTCCCTCGGGTTTCACGAAGGCCCGAACGGTGACGTCGGTCGGGATGTCGTGGGCGGTCGGGACCGCGGGAGCCGTCACCAGCAGGGCGGCGGCCGCAGCTGCGACAATCCAGGGTCCGTGTCGGGTCGCCACCGTCATGTCGCCATCGTGAGATTGTTCGTCCCGCAGCGCACGCGCACTTCCTTGCGCCGCCTGGGCGATTTGCAAGTATACTGTCGCCGGTTAACGTGGAGCGCAATGTGCCCATCCTGGGCGGTGACGCTCGGGCTGGCGCAAGTTTCTGGGAGGACACAATGAGTCGGAAGTACGCACTTCTTCTGGTGGTGGCGCTCGTGGGCGCCGTGGCGGTTGCCTGTGGCGGCGCTGCCGGCGGCGGCGAGGAAGAAATGGCGGACATGCCGCCGGCCGATCCGAACGCGAGGCAGGCGCCGATGTTCGAGGTGGATCCCACCTGGCCGAACAACTTGCCGAACCATTGGTTGATGGGCGCCACCATCGGCGTCGATGTCGATTCCCAGGACCTTATCTGGGTGGTTCATCGCAACACGCCGGATCAGTTCGTGCTCAACACCGAGATCGGCATGATGGCCGACCCGCCGGTGAGCGAGTGCTGCCAGCCCGGTCCGCCCGTCCTGGTCTTCAACCAGGAAGGCGAGCTGGTCGACAGTTGGGGTGGCCCCGGCACGGAGACCGGCGACTACGTCTGGCCGGAGTCGAACCACGGTATCACCATCGATCACATGGACAACGTCTGGATTGGCGGCAATGGCCAGGGCGACTCGCACGTGCTGAAGTTCACGCGCAGCGGCGATTTCCTGATGTCGGTCGGCACCCACAACGCGCGCCTGGTGGGCGAGGAGGATGGCCGCCGGATCTTCGAGCGTGACAGCCACGCGAGCGACAGCTTCGGCCGCGTCGCCAAGATCGGGATCGACCCGGACGCGAACGAGGCGTACTTCGCCGACGGTTACTTCAACAAGCGGGTGGCCGTCGTGGACGTCGACAGCGGCGAGCTGAAGCGTTACTGGGGCGCCTACGGGAACGAGCCGGACGACGACTACGATTTCGGCGGGCGGTATGAGCCGGGCGGCGAGCCGGCGCAGCAGTTCCGCGGCCCGGTCCACTGCGGCGAGATCTCGAACGACGGTCTGGTCTACGTCTGCGACCGCGCGGACGACCGGATTCAGGTCTTCCAGACGGACGGCACTTTCGTTGACGAGTACTTCGTCGCGACCCACACCCGGTCGCAGGGCTCCACCTGGGACATCGACTTCTCGCCCGACCCGGAGCAGACCTACCTCTACCTGGCCGACGGGCAGAACATGAAGGTCTACATCATCGAGCGGGCGACGATGGAAGTGCTGACGGCGTTCGGGGACGGAGGGCGTCAGCCCGGGATGTTCTTCGCGGTCCACAGCATCGCGGTCGACTCCGACGGCAACATCTATACGACCGAGACCTACGAGGGAACGCGCGTGCAGAAGTTCGTTTACAGGGGGATCGGCCCGGTCCCCGCGGGCGCAGAGGGCGAAAACAGCCAGGGCGTCCTCTGGCCGACCAACTAGTCCGTTCCGGCCCCACGACACAAGAAGAGCCGGTCCGCGCTTGGCGGGCCGGCTCTTCTTGTGTACGCCGGGCGCAACCGCGCGCGGACGCTATTGCAGCGCCGACGGTCTGATCCGGAACCCGTCCGCCGTTTCCTCCCGGAACTGGTCGTGGCACGCCGCGCACGCGCCCCGCAACTGCTCGATTCCCGCCGTCGCCGCGTTCCGGTCTTCCGCTCCCGACGCCCGTGCAATGGCGCGCGCCACTTCGATGGCGTTCCCCGCCAGCTCGACCGCCTCCGCCTGGCCCTGCGCCTCCCAGAACGCCACCACCTTCGCGAACTCGGTCCGCATCTTGTCGGTGTCCTCGCCCAGGTCGCCCCAGTAACTTGCTTCGAGGTGGAGCGTGGCGTCGGAGATCAGGAAGCGGAGCTCCTGCATCGCGTCCTCGTAATCCTCGACGCTCACGTTGTCCTGCGCGGTGGCAAGCGCGCCGCCCGCCGTGAGGCCGAGTAGCGCGCCGACCACCGCAGTCTCTCGCATCTTCCGCACGTCGTCCTCGGTTGCCGTGCGTTGGCGCGGCTACTGAATCGAGATCAACTCGACGTCGAACACCAGCAGGCCGGCGGGGTAGCCGGAGCGGCCGCCGTAGGCGAGATCCTCCGGGATCCAGAACCGGCGCTTCTCACCCGGCACCATCAATTGCAGCCCTTCGGTCCAGCCCGCGATCACCCGGTTGAGGGGAAACGATGCCGGCGCGCCCCGCGTAATCGAACTGTCGAACATCTCGCCGTTGGTGTGCCAGCCGGTGTAGTGGACCGTCACCGTGGACGTGGCCCCCGGGTTCTGACTGCCGGTGCCCGCCTGAATCACCCTGGAGGCGAGGCCGGAGGCCATGGTCTCGGCGTCGGCCGGCGGTGCGGCGACATCTTCCGGGGCCGGAATGGTCCTCTGCGCCGCAGCGGCGGCCGCCATCGCGACGACGACGAAGGCAACGAGCATCAAGGCAGACAACGATGATTGTGTAGTGGTGATCAACATGGCCGGATTGTATCCCACCCCCCGATGGCTCGTGGCGTCCGGCTATGATGGCATGATGCCTCTTCTTCTCTCCGTGCGCCCAGTGGTGCGCCGGCGTCTCGCCGGCGTCGGTCTCCTTGTAGTTCTCGTCGCCGCGACTCCCTTCGCCCAGGCGCCCGAGGGGAACGACTGGCCGCAGTGGCGCGGGCCACTGGCGACCGGCGTCGCCCCGTCGGGAAACCCTCCGCTCAGCTGGAGCGAGACGGAGAACATCCGCTGGAAGGTGCCGATCCCCGGCCACGGCTCCGCCTCGCCAGTCGTCTGGGGCGACCATGTTTTCGTCCTGACCGCGGTGCCGGCGGGAGAGGGAGAGAACACGGCCGGCTTCTTCGGCCGTATTCGCAACCGCTTCATGGGAACCACCGGCTCGGACGAAGTGCTCCACTTCGTCATGGTCGCAATAAACCGCCGCGACGGCTCTGTCGCCTGGGAGCGGACCGCGACTACGCAGCAGCCGCACGAGGGCCGTCACAACACGAACAGTTGGGCATCCGCCTCCGCGGTGGCCGACGGGGAGGTGGCATGCGCGTTCTTCGGGTCGCGCGGCCTCTATTGCTTCGACATGGACGGCACGCCGCTGTGGGACCGCGACTTCGGCGACATGCTGATCCGCCTCGGATTCGGTGAGGGTGCGTCGCCGGTGCTGCACGGCGATTCAATCATTGTCCTTTGGGATCATCAGGGGCCATCGTTCATAACGGCGCTCGACAAGCGGACCGGCGCCGAGCGCTGGCGCGTCGACCGCGACGAAGAGACCACCTGGACGACGCCCATCGTCGTCGAACAGGACGGGCAGGTGCAGGTGGTGACTAGTGCGACCGACCGGATCCGGAGTTACTCGGCCGAGACCGGTGCGCTGCTTTGGGAAGGGGAAGGCGTCACGGAGAACGCCATCCCGTCGCCGGTCGCGGGCGATGGGATGGTCTACCTGATGAGCGGCTACGGGGGGAACCGGCTCTACGCCGTCGACCTCTCCCGCGCCCGGGGCGACATCACCGGTAGTGATGCGATTGCCTGGTCGCTCGACCGGGACACGCCCTACGTCCCGTCGCCCGTCCTGCACAACGGCATTCTCTATTTCACGAAGAGCAACCGCGGGATCCTGTCGGCGCACGATGCCGCTACGGGACGCCCGCTCTACGGTCCCGTGCGTCTGCCCGGCATTCGCGAGATCTACGCTTCGCCGGTGGTGGCGAACGGTCGGCTCTACATCACGAGCCGCGACGGGACGACGCTGGTGCTCGCTACCGGCCCGGAGATGCAGGTGCTGGCGACTAACATGCTGGACGATGTGATCGATGCGTCCGCTGCGGTGGTGGGTGACGAGATCTACATGCGAGGCGACCAGTTCCTCTACTGCATCGCCGCGGGGTAGGTCCTTCGCCGCGGATGTCTCGCGCGCGCAGTGCATATTAAAGGAGACGCGTAAACAGTTAATATACGTGCTGCTGGACGGTGTCCATATTAAGGTAACATCGCAATACTCTTACTATGCGTATATTGAGTCTGACCGCGGGTGCCGGCGGCATGTATTGCGGCAGTTGCATCCGCGACAACACGCTGGCGCGAGGGCTCACCCGCCTGGGCCACGAGCCGATCCTCGTGCCGCTCTACACGCCGCCGCGGACGGACGAGCCGAGCGCCTCCACCGGTCGCCGCATCTTCTTCGGCGGCGTCAGCGTCTTCCTGGAGCAGCAGGCCGGTTTCTTTCGCGGCACGCCGTGGCTGATAGATCGCCTCTGGGAGTCGCGCTGGCTGCTGGGGCTCGTGTCGAAGCTGGGAATGCCGACGCAGCCGGAGGCGCTCGGCGCGCTGACCGTCTCCATGCTCGAGGGTCGCAACGGCCACCAGCGGAAGGAGTTCGACAAGCTGCTGTACTGGCTCCGTGACGAACCGCGCCCCGATGTCGTCGATATCTCCTACTCGCTGCTGATCTCGCTCGCTCCGGAGTTGCGCGATGCGTTCGGCTGTCCCATCTGCTGCACGCTGCAGGGGGAGGACATCTTCCTCGATCACCTGGTCGAGCCGTACCATAGCCGCGCCCTGGCGTTGATCCGGCAGCATGCGCGGTCGGTCGACCGGTTCATCGCAGTCAGCGACTACTACGCCGGCCACATGGCGCAGTATCTGCAGATCCCCGGCGCGAAGATCGATGTAGTCCCGCTCGGTATCACCGCCGACAACTACCAGCCACAGGATCGAAGCGACCGGGACGATACGCCCTTCACCATTGGCTATCTGGGCCGCATCGCGCCGGAGAAGGGGGTGCATCTGCTGGCCGACGCCTACCACCGGCTGCGCGCTGGCGGCGGACTGGAGGGAAGCCGCCTGGAACTGGCCGGCTGGGTCGGCCGGGAACACCGCGGGTACCTGGACGGCATCCTTGGTGCGGCGCGAGACCGCGGTCTCGGCAACGAGGTGCACTACCGCGGGGTGCTGGAACTCGATGACAAGGTGGCGTTCCTTCGGGGACTTGATCTGTTTGCCGTCCCCGCCCTGTACGACGACCCGAAGGGCCTGTCGCTGATCGAAGCGATGGCGTGCGGCACGCCGGTCGTCGCCGCCCGCCGCGGCACCTACATCGAACTGATCGAACGCACCGGCGGCGGCGTCCTGATACCGCCCGACAACCTCGACGCGCTGACGGCGACGCTGCAGCGTCTTCACGGCGACGACGGCGCCCGGCGCGAGCTTGCCGCGCGCGGCGCCGCCGCCACGCGCGAGCACCATACCGCCGAGGTAATGGCCCGCCGCGCCCTGGACGTGTACCAGCGGCTCGCCGGTTCCTCCGCCCCGGGCGGCCGTTCGTCGTAGCCGCGATCCGCCGGGGCGGGGATATAATCGGCCCTTCTCGGTTCATGCCTATGGCGCAAGGTTCCGCGCTCCGTGCAGCGGCACTGCTGGCCGCCCTCGCCGTTGGCGGTCTTGTGGTCTCGGCCTCCGGAACCCGGCCGGCTCCAGCCGCCCCGGCCTTACCGGCGGACGCGCGGGATGCGATCGTCGATCGCGCGGGGGTGTTGCCCCGCCTCCGGGGCCTGCTTGTCTCAATCGGCGGTGAGCTGATCGAGGAGCACTATTTCAACGGTGCGAGTGAACGGAGCGTCGCCAACCTGAAGTCGGCGTCGAAATCGATCATCTCGATCCTGGTAGGCATCGCCATCAACCGGGGCGACATCGAGTCTGTCGATCAGCCGATCACCGATTTCTTCCCGGAGGAACTGGCCGACGCCGAGGATCTCCGGCGGTCGATCACGGTCGAGGATCTGCTCACGATGCGATCCGGCCTCGAGACCACCTCGAACCGGAACTACGGCCGGTGGGTCCAGAGCGGCAACTGGGTGCGGCACGCACTGACGCGGCCGATGGCAGACCGTCCCGGCGGCCGGATGATTTACAGCACGGGGAGCACGCACCTCCTCTCGGCAATCCTGACGCGCGCCACCGGCATGAGCACGCTGGAGTACGGGCAGCGCTACCTCGCCCGTCCGCTCGGCATCACGCTGCCGGCATGGCTGCGCGACCCGCAGGGGATCTACTTCGGCGGCAACGAGATGACGTTGACGCCGCGCGCGATGATGGCGCTGGGCGACCTCTACCGGCGCGGCGGATCGATTGAAGGGTTCGAGGTGGTCACGCGCGAGTGGGTGGAGAAGTCGTTCACGCCGCGGACCGCGTCGCGCTACAGCCGGCGGCAGTACGGGTACGGCTGGTGGATGCGGCTGCTGGCCGGCCATCCGACGTACTACGCGTGGGGTTACGGCGGACAGTTCATCTACATCATTCCGGATCTGGACAGCGTGATCGTCGCCACCTCGTCACCCAATCCGGGCGACGGGCGGCGGACGCACCGGCGGGATCTCGATGCGCTGATTGAGCGACAGTTGGTGCCGGCACTCCGGCGCGCGGTAGCAAGCGCAGCGGAGGACGGCAACGGATAGACGCGGGTGAAGAACATGCGAGACGACAGCATGGCGTTGGAGACGGCGCTGCCCGCAGCGCTGCTGGCGTTGATCCTGGCGGCGGGCGCGGCCTGTGGCGGAGAACCCGGCGGCGAACCCGAACCGGCGATGGAGGAGGCGACCGACGCCGCGCCGACGCCCGAACCGGCAGGAGCCGGCACCATCCTGCGGATCGACCCGCGTCTCGACGCACTGGTGCCGACGAGCGCGCAGATCGAGAAGCTGGCGGACGGGTTCGTGTTTACCGAGGGACCGGTCTGGATCCGCGCCGAATCGCGTCTCCTTTTCTCCGACGTCCGGGCCAACGCCATCCACCAGTGGTCGGAGGAGGCGGGCGCGAGCCCCTTCATCGATCCGGTCTTCGAAGGCGACCCCGAGGGGCTCCGGTCGCTCTCGTCGAACGGTCTCACACTCGACCCCGAAGGCCGGCTTGTCATCTGCGAGCATGGCAATCGGCGCATCTCACGGCTCGAATCGGATGGCACCCGGACGACACTGGTGGACAGCTACGAGGGAAACCGGCTCAACAGTCCGAACGACGCAACGTACGGCTCGGATGGCTCGCTCTACTTCAGCGATCCGCCCTACGGCCTGGAAGGCCTGGAGCAATCGCCTCTTCGTGAGCTCGAGTTCAACGGCATCTACCGGCTGCATCCGGACGGCGAGTTGGAGCTGCTGGTGCGCGATCAGAGCCGCCCGAACGGCATCGCCCTCTCGCCGGACGAATCAGTCCTGTTTGTCGCCAACTCCGACGCGGACCAAATGGTCTGGTTCGCGTACGACCTGGATGAGAACGGCGCGAGCAACGGCCGCATCTTCTACGATGTCAACGATCAGACAGCCGAAGGGGCGGCGGACGGCATGAAGGTGGACCGCGCCGGCCACCTCTTCGCCACCGGCCCGGGAGGCGTCTGGGTCTTCGGGCTCGACGGCAGCCACCTCGGCACGATCATGCCGGACGAGGTTCCGGCGAACGTAGGTTGGGGCGACGACGGTCGTACGCTGTACATGACCGCGCGAACCGGCCTTTACCGCATCACCCTCTCCACGGAAGGCATCCTTCCAGGACCATGAAGCTCATGAACCGACAACCTTGGTGCGCCAATCGGTGGGCCGGCCTCCAGACCGCCATTCTTCTCATCGCGGCAAGCGCCACGGCATGCTCCACTGAACCGCCGGCGACACCCGCCGCTGGTTCCGGTCCTCCGCGGGCGATGGAGCTCCCGGCCAACACCACCGGCGATCCGGAAGCGATCCGCCCCTTTACGATCGATGTCCCCGAAGCAGTGCTCGACGACCTCCGCGCGCGCCTGCGCCGCACGCGCCTCCCGGATCAGTTGCCCGGCACGGGCTGGGACTACGGCACCGAGCGCGCCTATCTGGACGAGCTGCTCGTGTACTGGCGCGACGAATTCGACTGGCGTGCGCAGGAAGCGATGCTGAATCAGTTCGATCAGTACCGCACGACCATCGACGGTCTCGACATCCATTTCATCCATCAGCGGTCGCCGCACGAAGATGCGCTCCCGCTTCTCATCACGCACGGCTGGCCCGGCTCGATCATGGAGTTCCACAAGATCATCGGGCCGCTCACCGACCCGACCGCGTACGGCGGCGACGCGTCGGACGCCTTCCATGTGATCACACCGTCGATCCCGGGCTACGGCTTCTCCGATAAGCCGACCGAGCGCGGCTACCACCCGGAGAAAATGGCGGAGCTGTTCGGCAAGCTGATGGCGCGGCTAGGTTACGACCAGTGGGGCGCGCAGGGGGGCGACTGGGGGAGCAGCATCAGCCGCTGGCAGGCGATCCACCACCCGGACCGGGTCGTCGGCGTCCACTTGAACATGGTGTCGGCGCCGCAGCCCGCCGTGGACGACCCGGAGGCGGGCGTGCCACCGGAAGAGCTGGCCCGGACGCGTGAGCGCCAGGAGTTCTTCGCCGACGAACGGGGCTACAGCAACGTTCAGGGGACGAAGCCGCAAACGCTCGGCTACGGGCTGAACGACTCGCCGGCGGGCCTCGCCGCCTGGATCGTCGAGAAGTTCCACACGTGGTGCGACTGCAACGGCGACGTCGAGAGCCGCTTCACGAAGGACGAGCTGCTGACGAACATCACCATCTACTGGGTGACGCAGACGATCACGTCGTCGACGCGCATCTACTACGAGTCGCGCCGCGCGCCGCGCCGCGGCACCGGCTACATCGAGACACCGGTCGGCGGCGCCATCTTCCCGAAGGAAATAACGATCCCGCCCCGCGCGTGGGCCGAGGCGGCGTACAACCTGGTGCATTGGACCGAAATGCCCGAGGGAGGGCACTTCGCCGCCCTGGAGCAGCCGGACCTGCTGACGGAGGACATTCGCGTGTTCTACCGGGATCTCCGGTAGCATTCCTGGGCAGGACCGTCTCGCACGGCAGGAGAAGGACTTTATGACTACGACCTCGATCCAACGCGCGTTCAAGCTCACCTGGCTGCCGGCGCTCTGTCTCGCCGCCGGCTTCCTGCTCGGTCTCGTCGCGGCGGACGGTTCCGGCTGGTTCGGCGATGATGCACTACAGGCGCAGGAACGCACTCCGATCCGCGTCACCCGCATCTACACCGGCGACGACGGCCAGACGCACGCCGAGGAGTACGACGTCCCGCTCAACACGCAGCGCGGCGCCACCGAGCTCTCGGATCCCGTCGACGTCACCAGCGTCCAGTTCCGCCGCACTTCGCGTGACTACTTCATCGACTGGCACACGGCGCCGCGCCGCCAGTACGTCATCACGCTGGCGGGGGAGAGCGAAGTCGAGATCGGCGACGGATCCGTCATCCGTCTCCACCCGGGCCACATCCTCCTTGCCGAGGACACCACCGGGCAGGGCCACATCTCCCGGGCTGTCGGTACCGAAGACCGTATCTCTATCTTCCTGCCGCTGGCCGAGCAGTAGCCTCGCCGGCGGGCTGCCTACCCGGTCGCGCCGTAGATCAGGAAGTTCTGGCGCGGTAGAAAGTCGTGTTGCGACTGCAGCGCGTAGCCGGCCTGCTCCAGCTCGCTGCTGATTTCGTCAACCGTGAACCGGAAGTCGTCAGGCGGGCCTCCGCCCGGCGACCCTTTCTGATAGTCGACGATCGCCAGCCGCGCCCCCGGTGCCAGGCGATCCCGCAGCGCCGTGAAGTAGGCGACGCGGTTGGGGATGTGGTGGAACGTGTTGACGATCAGCACCACGTCCACCGCCTCCGGGAGGTTCGGTGAATCGGCGTCGGCGACGACGCCAATCACCTGATCCAGGCCCGCCGCTTCTGCGCGCTCCCGCACGTGGTGGACCATTGCGGGCTCGATATCGACCGCGTAGACGGCCCGCGCGGGCGTCTGCTCGGCGAGACGTAGCGTGAAGTAGCCGGTGCCCGCGCCGATGTCAGCCACCGCTTCTCCCTCGGCAACGTTCAGCGCGGCGATGACCCGCCCCGGCATCTGCCACTCGTCGCGGGCCGGATCGTCGAACGACCGGGCGTAGCGCTCCGGATCATCGAAACGATGCTCCATGTGGCGGCCGTGCGTCCCCGGTTGCTCGTTGGGCGGCTGTTGGGCGCTGGTGACAATCAGTCCGACGCTGGCCAGGCCGGCGCCGGCGAGAAAGACCGCGACCATCCAACGGGGACGTTTCGACATCCTGCTAGTAGGATTCTACCTTAGCCCCGTGACCGATTCCCTCGCGTTCGACCGGCGGCACATCTGGCACCCCTACACGTCGATGGTCGATCCGCTGCCGGTGTACCACGCGGTCTCCGCCGAGGGCGTGCGCATCCGGCTCGCCGACGGCCGCGAGCTGATCGACGGCATGGCGTCGTGGTGGTGCGCCATCCACGGCTACAACCATCCCGCTCTCAATGCAGCGGTGCGGGCGCAGCTCGACGATACGGCGCACGTCATGTTCGGAGGCCTCACTCACGAACCGGCCATCGAATTGGCGCGGTTGCTGATCGATCTGACGCCCGCCGGCCTGCAGCACGTGTTCTTCTGCGATTCCGGCTCGGTCGCGGTGGAAGTGGGCCTCAAGATGGCGATCCAGTACTGGAACGCGCAGGGACGCTCGGAGAAACAGCGTTTCGCGACGATTCGGGGCGGGTACCACGGCGACACCTTCGGCGCGATGAGCGTGTGCGATCCCGTCACCGGCATGCACGAACGCTTCCGCGCCCTGCTGCCCGATCACCTCTTCGCGGACCGGCCCCGGACCCGTCCCGGAGAGCCGCTGCACCCGGACGACGAGGCAGAGATTCGGCGCCTCCTCGAGGAATACCACCGCGAAATTGCTGCCGTCGTGCTCGAACCGATCGTGCAGGGGGCCGGCGGCATGTGGTTCTATGACGCTGAGTACCTCCGTCACGTCAAGGCCCTCTGCGACCGGCTGGACGTGCTCCTGGTCCTGGACGAGATCGCCACCGGTTTCGGGCGCACCGGCCGGATGTTCGCCTGCGAGCACGCCGGCGTCGAGCCGGACATCCTCTGTCTCGGCAAGGCGATGACCGGCGGGTACCTGAGCCAGGCGGCGACGCTCGCCACCTCGCGCGTTGCCCGCGGGGTTTCCGCTGACGGCGGCGTGCTGATGCACGGCCCAACTTTCATGGCCAACCCGCTCGCTTGCGCCGTCTCGAAGCGGAGCATCCGACTGCTGCTCGAAGGGCCGTGGCAGCGCCGGATCGCGGCCATCGAGTCTCAGTTGGCGAAGGAGCTAGCGCCCTACGCGGCTCATCCCATGGTCGCCGACGTACGTGTGCTCGGGGCGATCGGCGTCGTCCAGACGCGTGCCGCCGTGCCAGTGGCGGCGCTCCAGCGGATCTTCGTCGACGCGGGGGTCTGGATCCGACCCTTCAACGACCTGATCTATCTGATGCCACCGTACGTGATCGGCGCCGACGAGCTGTCGCAGCTCACGCGCGCCATCGGCTTCGGACTCGACGCCATGGCGCGGTGATGCCCGTCGAAGTCATTGCCGATGCTCGGGAGCCATCGGTCGCAGCTTCTCGTCGAAGAACGTCAGCGCGCGCTCTCGGTACTCGTCCGGCGCGTCGACCGACACCCGGTCGTGGGATGAGCCCGGGAAGATCCAGAGGTCGTAGACGGCGGATCCGGCCGCGGCGGCGATGCGCCGGGCATGGTCGACCGGGATGAACCGATCCGTCTCCGCATGGATGATGAACAGCGAGTCGGGGGGCAGATCCGCCACGACCTCCACCGGGTTGACGACGGACGTATCCGCATCGAACGCCGTCCGCGCGAAGAAAAGGATCGGCGGGTTGAAGAAACCGGGCAGGCCGCTCGCAACGGGCAGTTGCCGGGCGAGGAGATCGTCGAGGCGGGCGAAGCTGCTGTCGGCCACAATGTTGCGCACGTCGGTCGACGCTGCGGATGCCAGCAGGACGGTAGCGGCGCCCATCGAGTGGGCCCAGAATCCCATCCGGTCCGGTCTGAATCCCCGCTCCTTGAGGTAATCGATCGCGCCCAGCAGATCGCGTTGCTCGGCCCAACCCAGGGTGTAGCGCACGCCGCCCGACTCGCCGTGCGCGCGGAAGTCGAACAGCAGGGCGTTGAAGCCGGCGCCGACGAGCGCCGCGGCGTGCGGCACCAGCTCGCCGTCGTCGCCGGTCCGGGTCGAGTTGCGGCCGTGGGTAATGACGACCACGCGGTCGCTCCCCGCGGCGGGGAGGAACCAGCCGCGCAATGGAATGCCGTCGCCGGTGCTGGTGAACGTCACATCCTCGTACGCCAGATCGAAGACCGCGGGTGACGACTCCAGGGCCCGGCGGCGCGGCTTCGTAAGCGTTTCGGCGGCGAGCAGGGCGATGCCGGCGTATGCGAGCAGGACCACGATGACGGCCGACAGGCCGACGACGAGGAAGGGGCGTCGGCGCCAGATGGTCGGCGGGCGAAATTCGGACATCGCGGCAGGTCCGATCCGATTCTAGCGGCTCACTGAGACCGCGTGAACGATCCGGCGCGAGCGGTCTGAACCTACGGCCAGAGCATCCGCCAGTCGGTGAAGTACTCCGTTTCACCCCAGGCGATGCGGAGCCTCCCGGACGGAATGGCTCCCTCTTCCGCCGGCAGGTCCGGCTCCAGCGTGATGGCAAGGCTCTCGATCTTCTCCGCCAGCGGCCGGCGGCCCAGCGGTGCTCTGCCGAAGTCGTAGGACGGGTCGTAGTCCGTGCCCCACTGCCGGGTCTGGCGGCTGACAATCAGCTCGCCGCTCTCCTCGCGGGGGAGCATGAAGAGCGTGTACTCTCCCCGCGGCACGTCCAGATCGCCGAAGCGGACATCGAAGTCCACCGTCAGCCGCGTCGCCCAGTTCGCTCCCAGGCGCCAGGCCTCGCCGTAGGGCACCAGTCCCCCGAAGATCGCGCGGCCGCGCGCATGCGGCTGGCCGTAGTCGATGGTGATCCGCGAGGGGCCCGAATGCGACGGCGTGAAGGTGAACCAGCCGCCGTTGCGCAGCACGCGCCCATCGAACGTCACACTCGTCGTCACCCGCCCGCTCGGGGCGACCTTCGGTCGCGGTTGCGTTGTGTCCTGGGCCTCGATCGGCGTGGTGAGAAGGAGACCGGTCAGCACTGCCAGCAAGAGACCAGTCGGCACCGCGAGCAGGGGAGCGGTCAGCTTGGCGAGCTCGGGACGAAGGCGCAGTTCAGACATGGCCTCATTCTACGACCCTGGGGTTCGACTGACCCGCTGTTCCTGGTGTCTCAGGCCAGCAGCTCGCCGCGCAGCACTGTGACCGCCTCGCCTGACAGAGTGACGCGGTCTCCGCGGACGGCCACCTTGATCAGTCCGCCCCGCGCCGACGCCTGCCACGCCGTGAACGCGTCCTGGCCGAGCTTCCGCTGCCAGTAGGGTCCCAGGCAGCAGTGGGCGGATCCGGTCGCCGGATCTTCGTCGATGCCGGTACACGGCGCAAAGAAGCGCGATACGAAATCAAACCCGTCGGTGTCGGCGCGGGCGGTAACGATGACACCGCGTGGGCCGAGCTTCGCGATCTGCCGAAGGTCCGGGGCCAGACGCCGAACCGTCGCCTCCGCGGCGACTTCGACAAGGTAGTCGAGGCGGTTTCGCCCGACGTAGATTGGCTCGGCCCCGAGCGCGTCGGCCAGCCAGTCCGGACCCGACACTGATTCGTCCGGCTCCGCCGGAAAGTCCATCTCGATCCACCTGTCCCGCCGGACCGCCGACAATCGGCCGGAGAGCGTATGGAAAACGGCCGGCGCGTCCGGCGCCAGGTGTCCCGATTCCCACAGCACGTGGGCGCTTGCCAGCGTGGCATGGCCGCAGAGGTCGACCTCCACCCCGGGCGTAAACCAGCGGAGGTCGAACGCGCCGTCGTCCCGGCGCACCAGAAACGCCGTTTCCGACAGGTTCATCTCGCGCGCCACCCGCTGCATCCAGGCGGCATCAGCCGGTTCGGGCAGCAGGCAGACCGCAGCCGGGTTGCCTCCGAACGGCTCGCTGGCAAACGCGTCGACTTGCGTAATCGTCAGCGCCATCTTCCGGTTCGTCTCACGAACGGTCAGCTTACCCGAACGTTCGGCCGCCACAGGTCGTTGACCGGGTTCCGCTATGCTACGACGCACACACTTGCACGCCGAGGCGGCCATCCCGGCGGTGAGGATCCCGGGGAACTTCGTAACGCTTGGGGAGATGACGACGAGGCCGCCTTACTCGATCACGCCGGACATGCTGTCCCGTATCGAGCAGATCGGTGAAGCGATTGGTCAGGCCGAGGCGGCCGGTGTCTCGCAGGATCTGCGTTTGCGCCGCCTCAACCGTATCCGGACGGTCCAGGGTTCGTTGGCGATCGAGGGCAACATCCTCAGCGAGGAGCAAATCTCCACGATTCTCGACGGCAGGCCGGTTGTCGCCCCGTTGAGGGACATTCAGGAAGCGCGAAACGCCATCAAGGCCTACGACCAATATGAACAGTGGAACCCGTCCAGCGAGGTGGACCTGCTGACCGGCCACGCGATCCTGATGACCGGTCTGGTGGACGCGCCGGGCCGCTATCGTGGCGGCGACGTGGCCGTGATGGGCCACGAACGCGTTCACCACGTCGGCCCACCCGCCGAGCGCGTGCCACGGCTCATGGCCGACCTGCTCGCGCGGCTCGGCGGCACCAGGGAGCATCCGCTGATCGCGAGCTCCGTCTTCCACTACGCGTTCGAGTTCATTCATCCCTTCGAGGACGGCAACGGCCGCATGGGTCGGCTGTGGCAAACCCTGATCCTCACTCGCTGGAAGCCGCTGTTCGCCCAGGTTCCCGTCGAGAGCCTCGTCCGCGCCCGGCAGGGCGACTACTACCAGGCCATCCGGCAGAGCTCGGCGGAGGGTGAGAGCACGGCGTTTATCGCCTTCATGCTGGACGCGATTTTGGCAGCTGTCCGGACCCCCCAGGAAGCCCCTCATGTAACCCCCCAAGTCAGACGCCTGTTGTCCGTGCTGGTGGGAGAGATGTCCCGGCAGGACATTCTGCACGCGCTCGGACTCAGCGACCGCAAGTCGTTCCGGCAGCGCTACTTGTTGCCCGCCTTGCAGAGCGGGTATGTGGAGATGACCCGCCCCGACGCGCCTAGCGCGAGGAATCAGCGGTACCGCCTGACCCGGCTGGGGCGGCAGATCCAGCCCGAAGTGCCGGAGGGTTGACACAACGCGGCGGGCGCGAGAGACTTAGTCCGACTTAGCTACACACCTTGGAGGCCGATCGATGAAGGTGAACATGCACGAAGCCAAGTCGCAGCTCTCGCGGCTCGCCAAGGCGGCCTGGGAAGGCGAGGATGTCGTAATCGCCAGGGCCGGCGAGCCGTATCTGCGGCTGGTGCCGTACCGGGAACGAAAGGCCAGGCGCAAACTCGGGGGGCTGGAAGGCCAGATCTGGATTGCTCCGGACTTCGACGAGACGCCGCCGGAGGTCATCGAGGCGTTCTGGAACTCGAAGATGTTCCCGGACGAAGAGGAATAGGCGTGCGGCTGCTCCTGGACACCCATGTGGTGCTGTGGTCGTTGACCGAGCCGCTGAAGCTGAGAGGCGAGACGCGGGAGGCGCTGGAGGATGCGCAGAACGACGTCTTTGTCAGCGCGGTCAGCGGCTGGGAGATCGCTGTCAAGCGGGCGCTCGGCAAGCTTGAAGCGCCGGACGACCTGGAAGCGGGCATCAGGCAGCAGGGTTTCCTGCCGCTGCATCTGACGTTCCTGGACGCAGAGCGGGCCGGCGCGCTTCCGCCCCATCACGGCGATCCGTTCGACCGGATGCTGGTCGCTCAGGCGCAGGTGGAGGGGCTTGTGGTGGTCACCCGGGATGCCCGAATACCGCTCTACGGCATCCGTACGATGGCGGCGTAGCGAATTGACGCCTTGCCGGCGAACCGCCTCGATTGACCACCCCGTCCGTCTTCAAGCCGATGCAAGCCTATCCCGCCCGGCCTCAGTGGAATTCGCACACTATCGGAAGGTGATCGCTCACTCGCGGACTCACGTCGAACACTTCCTCGCGGCCCGGCACGCGCGCGTTCTTCAGGCGCTTGAGTAGCGGCGCGTTCACGTAGAGGTAGTCGAGCTGGTCTTGCACCTTCTTGCTCGTGTGCTGAAACGTCGGCACGGGCTGTTCCTTGTTGTGGTGCGAGAGGCAATCCGTTAATCCGAGGGCGTTCAACCTGTCGATATTCTCCTGGTTGCCTTTGTTCTGCGGCCTGTCGAATCTGACCGAGCTGTTAAAGTCGCCACCGACGATCCAGTTCGTATCATCGCCGAGGTTCGCGTTCCGTAACAACGACCAGAGGATCTCGGTGAACCATAGCTTCGGATTGTTCTTCAGCTTGATGGCCTCGAAGTCAGCGTTGTCGATCTCCTTCCGGGGAACAGCGAAAGCGGGCGAGTGAACGGAAACGACACGGTATCGCGTTCCTGGGTCGTCGACAACCTCGCACTCATGGATCCATCCATAGCGCGTGCTGTGTATCTTGTTGACTCCCGCGAGTTCGGAAGCTAGAAACGGCGCCTTGTTCATCTTCCATTTCGAGAGAACTACCGTCTGGAATCGTGCGTTGTGGCCCCCAAAGAACCGCGGAAATATCGCATGGCAGTTGTAGCGCCGCAGAATCTCGTCAGGAATCCTGGTCACTTCCTGAAGCAGCACGATGTCCGCATCTTCTTGTTCCAGCATCGTCCATACGCCGTCGCGAGACAGGCTGGCTTTGTTGACGTTCCACGTAATCACCTTCATCGGTTTCCGGCTCCTTTCGAGTCCGGTACGGCCGGTCACGGACGAGGGGCGTTGCGCGCTTGCGCCCCCGCGCTACGCGGCCATCGTGCGCGCGAGCTTGTCAAAGAAGCGGGCGACGCTGCGCAGCGTCTTGCGGCGATCCTCGCCAATCCCGTCGGGATTGAAATGCACCACGTCATTCCGCATTTCCCTGACGGAATTGAGGCGCTTGATGAACTCCGCCCGGTCGATCGCGAGATCAAGCCGTTCCCAGTTTGCGGTGTTCTCCAGCAGCCGGCAGAAGCCGCCGAACGTCAGATCGGATGAGCCCTCCACGGGCTCCTGCCGAAGGGACGCCGCGTTCAACTGATCGAGGGTGAACTTGCCGTGGATGAGGTTCCGCAGATGTCCTTCGATCTCGCCGACGAACAGGAACGGCGCGGCGAACTGGCCAAGCTGGTCGGTCAGGTCCGTCACCGTCACGATGCCGGTGATGGTCCGGTCCACGCCGCGCACCAGCACGTATCCGTGCTTCGTGACGATTCCGATGGCGTCGAACAGCCTCGTCGTGCCAGGAATCACTTCGGCGGGCTCCATGCACTGGCGCACGTAGGTGCAGTCGCGCCCGAGCGCCAGTCGCGTGCCGATTGACTCCCAGGTGACCATTCCGGCGACGTCCCGCTCGTTCTTCATGACGGGCAGCCGGGAATAGCCGTTCATCTGCATGACGGTGGTCGCTTCCTCTAGGGAGTTCTCGGGCTTGACGCTGGCGGGTTTGCGGTTCGCGGCCGGGATCATCGAGACCCGGTACGTGGGATCGGATGTCCGGGGCGTCTCGGACGCGGCTGAGGCTTCGGAGTCGAGCTCGATCGTGATCGACGAGTCGAGCCACACGACCGTAATGTCCTGATCAGTGCGCAGACCGAGCCTATCCAGCTCGTTTCGGATGTGGTTGTTGATCCGATCGCCTCGGCGCTGAAAACCGAACTTCTCGAGCAGCTTGCGTACCGTCAAGCGCTCTGTCCCGGGCGCCGCGCCCTTGGCCACGTCTCGCTTCATGTGATCGGCGACGCTCTTCAGCCAGTCGTAGCCTTCATCCATGATCGAGTCCTCTCATGAGTCAGGACTCTACATGGCACGACCGGGTGGGGGCACCCTTGACCGGGAGGTTGCCCGTCGATGTTCGTGCTAACGTCCGGAACCGAAGGGATCCGGCGGCGCACTTTCGTTGGACGCACGTCGCGTCCCTGTCAGAGGAGAGTGGTCATGAGCATCCGTACGTTCCTGGTGGTCGGCGTCGTCCTTCTCGTTGCGTTCGGAAGCGGTTTCGCCGTCGGGGCCCAGGTGCTGGTTCGCCAGCAGGCTCCGACCGACCGCGCGGCCGACTTCCCGCTGGCCGAACTCGAGGGGATCGTGCGGGAGATGGACGCCGATCAGCGCACCACCGTCCGGCTGCTGGAGGGTGGGAGCTACAACGTCAACATCCGGCGTATCCGGGGCGGCGAGACGGCGCTGATGCACCCTCGCACGACCGACGTTTACGTGATCCGGGAGGGTTCGGGGACGCTCGTCACCGGCGGACAGATCGTCGACGAGGACGGCGAGCCCGTCGACGGGCAGGGCGGCGCTGCGATCCAGGGCGGCGAAGAGCGGGTAATCGGTGCGGGCGACCTGATCTTCATCCCCGCGGGTGTGCCGCACGGCATCCGCGAGACGAATGGCATCACCTGGTTCAACATCCGCTTCGACACCGTGCCCTGATCGAACCATCACTCTCGCCACCGGAGGTGACACATGCGCCGTGCAGGCTTTCTCATCGTACTCGCGTGTCTCGCGCTGCCCGCGGCCGCGACGGCACAGGACCCCTTCGGGGATGTCCCGAACGAGCCTCGCCCCGACGAGTTCATCCACTGGGACGGCGAGGCCGTCGCCGGCTTTCAGGGCGAGCTCGATGAAGCCCTCCGCAACGGCGAGGGCATCTGGGGCACGCCGTTCACGGTCGTGACCGCGCTGCCCCGAGCCGACCATAGGCCGCACAGCGTGCAGATCATTCACCGCGCCGGCTACACGCAGCCGGAGATCCACACCACGAAGTGGGACATCTACGTCATCCTGAAAGGCGCCGGCACCGTACTGATGGGTGGCGAGCGGGTGAACTGGGTCGAGGGGCGACTTCCCGAAGAGCAGCGGCCGCAACTCGAAGGCGCGCAGGCGTTCGAGGCCACCGAGGGCGACATCCTTCACGTGCCCGCGCGGTCGTGGCACCAGGTGGTCGTCTCCGAGGGCGGCTCGATCACCTATGCCCTGATCAACGTGTTCGAGTGACGGCCGGATGCACCGCACGTCGCGTTTGCGGAGGGATCGTCACGGCGACCGCCATGCCGGCGGGCTCAGAGTAGGTTCCCGCAAGCGATTGGCGCGCGGGTGGCGACCGACCACAATCCGAAATACACTGGCGGCCTATCGACCAGCGCGCAAGAGGGGCGGCTTGGCGACATGAGTTCCGACCACCAGCCCGGCGAGGAAGCGCACGCCCACGCCGATGACGACGGGCACGATCACGCCCATCGCCATCACGGCTTTGGAGGGCACGACCATTCGGCCGAACTGCGCCACGCAGGCAAGCGGGACCTGACGTTCGCGATCGTCCTGATTACCGGCTACATGTTCGCCGAGGTCATCGGCGGCATCCTGTCCGGCAGCCTGGCGCTTCTCGCCGACGCCGGGCACATGCTGACCGACGCGGCGTCCATCGGTCTCGCGCTGGTCGCCATGCATTTCGCCGTTAGAAAAGCGTCCGCGGAGCGCACCTTCGGCTTTCACCGCCTGGAGATTCTGGCGGCCCTGGTGAATGCGCTCACGCTTTGGCTCATTGCCGGCTGGGTGGTGGTCGAGGCCTTCCATCGAATTCAGGAGGCGCCTGAAGTCCGAGGCGTGCTGATGCTGTCCGTCGGCACCATCGGCCTCTTCGTCAACGTCCTGGCGGCCTGGATCCTCCACCGCTCGGCCGGGCACAGCCTCAATGTCGAAGGTGCCTTCCAGCACGTGATAGCGGACTTGCTAGGCTCCGTCGGCGTCGTGATTTCAGGTGCTCTCGTCTGGGCCTTCGGGTGGACGCTCGCCGACCCCATCGTCAGCGTCATCATCGCCGTTCTCATCGTGCTCAGCACCTGGCGCCTTCTCGCCAAGGTGGTCCACGTCCTGCTCGAAGGCGTACCCGAGCATATCGACGTGTATCGTCTCTGCAGCAAGATGGAAGAGGTGGAGGGCGTCGTCGTGATTCACGACATTCACGTCTGGACCATTGCCCAGGGGTACGACGCACTCGCCGCGCACGTGCTGATCGATCGCGAACATCCAGCCGAGCAGCTCGAAACCGTGCTGCGTCGCTTGCGGAAGGTCGCCTCCGACGACTTCGGAATCCAGCACATCACCATCCAGGTGGAGCAGTCGCTGGAGGGCTGCACCGAGCACCATCAGGTAGACCGCCCGCACGCCCGCGAGCGTCCGGCCCTGGCTTGACACGCGGGCCGGCATCGAGGGCTGCGCGTCGCCGGCATCCGCGTCCATCACCATGCTCCAGCTTGCCGGAGCACTTGCCGCGCCATTCGTCGGCGCTTTCCTCTACGGATGGCTCCACGGCAACGCACGTGCCGTCCGCTTCGTCGACGGCTTCATGTTCATCGTCGTCCCGGCGCTGGTGGCTTGGCAGGTGCTGCCGCAGGCCTGGGCCGAACACGGCGCGCTGACCCTCGTGGTCATTGCCCTCGGGATCGGCACGCCCGCTCTCATTGAGCGCGCTTCGCATACGCTGGCGGCGCATACCGACAATCTGGCGCTGCTGGCGGGGCTCTCCGGCCTCGGATTGCACGCACTACTGGAAGGCGTGGCGCTTGCACCGGAAGGAGCCGTCATTGCCGCCCCGGTGATTCTGCACCGGATTCCGGTGGGGCTCGCAATATGGTGGATACTAAGACCGCGTCATGGCTTCGTTGGGGGCCTGCTCGGCATCGGTTTCATCGCCGCCGCGACGGTTGTCGGCTACGCACTCGGCGGAGAGGTCGTCGGTGACGGCGAGGGCATCGGGCTCTATCAGGCGTTCGTCGGCGGATCTCTGGTACACGTCGTTTTCCACCAGACCCGCCATGACCACCGGCACGAGCGCGCACACCACTGAAACGGCTACGAACGGCCGGCGCACCGGCGGCCTGTCGGAGCGCCGCGCAAGGGGAGGATGGCCCATGAGCGCGGATCGATTGGCGGCGGCGGGACCTCGGGCCTGGAGGATATGGCTTCGAACGATTCTCGGAGCGCTGGCGGCCACCCTCGCGGTGCGGGCGGTGGCGCTCTCGGCCTTCGATATTCCAGTCGAGTTTCAGCCGTTGGCGGTGACGGGATCGACCATGTTCCTGACGGTCGTCGGCGTCGGGGCCGGGCTGGTGGTGGCCGTCATAGTCGATAGATTGTCCGAGCGTCCGGTCCCGCTGTTTCGGCGGATCGCCGTCGCCGCCCTGCTGGTCTCGCTGTTCCCGGACTTCTGGTTACTCACCGAGAGCGGCGGCGAGGCGTTTCCGGGCGCCACGGTTCCGGCCGTACTCACCTTGATGGTGCAGCACGTCGCTGCCGCTGCCATCGTGATCTGGGTCGCGGCGCGACCGATCCCCAAGGCCTTGTGAGTCGCGGCGCTACGGTCACCGTCGAGCGACTGAACGTGCCGTGGCAGGCGGTGACCGGTTCTCGGGGTAGCCGGTAGCCCAATGACGCCGCACCCGGCGGCGGCGATCAGTCCCGGCACACGATGCGGGATCGCGGACCTCGATCCGGACCGCCCCCGGGCCGCCTGCCGCGCCGTTGGCTGGAGCGACGCACGTATCGCGGCGACGCGGTTCACGGCCGACGCGGCGAGCGCTATCGGCGAGGATGACGTGGACGTCGTGGTCGAAGCGACGGGCGACCCGGCGGCCGGCATCGCGCATGCCCGCGCCGCGTTCGCGGCCACTCAGTGCTGCAGGAAGAATGTGTACGCCGGATTGTCGGTCTCGACCGTGTATGCGTAGCCGAGCGCTTCCAGAAACGCCTGGAAGTCGGGCAGCTCCGTGTCGGGCACCTCGAGCCCGGCCAGCACGCGGCCGAAGTCGGCGCCGTGGTTCCGGTAGTGGAACAGGCTGATGTTCCACCGGTTGGCCAGGTTGTCGAGAAAGTTGACCAAAGCGCCTGGCCGCTCGGGGAATTCGAACCGGCACAGCCGTTCATCGTGCACTTCCGAGGCGCGTCCGCCCACCATGTGACGGACGTGGAGCTTCGCCATTTCGTTGTCCGTGAGGTCCACGACTTCATAACCCTTGGCCGAGAGCGCCCGAGCCACCTCGCTGGCGTCCTGACGTGACTGGACGGCCAGCCCCACGAAGATGTGTGCGACCTTCCGGTCGCTGAGGCGGTAGTTGAACTCGCTGACGACGCGCCGGCCGATCGTGGCGCAGAACTCTCGAAACGCGCCGCGGCGCTCGGGAATGGTCACGGCCAGCAGCGCCTCGCGCGCCTCGCCGACCTCGGCGCGTTCGGCCACGAAGCGCAGGCGGTCGAAGTTGATGTTGGCGCCGCTGGTGATGGCCACCAGCGTCTGGTCGCGCGCGCCCTCGCGAGCCACCCACCGCTTGAGCCCCGCCACGGCAAGCGCGCCGGCTGGCTCCATCACCGTGCGCGTGTCGTCGAAGATGTCCTTGATTGCCGCGCAGGTCTCGTCGTTGCTCACCCGTACGATCTCGTCCACCGTGTCCTTCGCGATCTTGAACGTCAGGGCGCCGACGCGCCGGACGGCCACACCGTCGGCGAAGATGCCCACGTGGTCAAGCTCCACGCGGCGGCCCTCGAGAAGCGACCGGTACATCGCGTCGGCCTCGAACGGCTCGACGCCAATCACCTTCACCGTCGACTGGAGCGACTTGATGTAGCCGGCGATGCCCGCGATCAGCCCGCCTCCACCGACGGGCACGAACACGGCGGCCGGCTGGCGCGTGTGCTGCAGTATCTCGGCGCCGATCGTTCCCTGGCCCGCGATCACGAGCGGGTCGTCGAACGGGTGGATGAAGGTCATGCCGGTCTCGGCCACCAGCCGGTCGCAATGCTCCTGCGCCTCCGGATAGTTGTCGCCGAACAGCACCACTTCGGCGCCGAGAGCGTCCACCGCGTCCACCTTGATGCGGGGGGTCGTCTGGGGCATCACGATGACGGCGCGCAGCCCCAGCTTCCGCGCGGAGTAGGCCACGCCCTGCGAGTGGTTGCCGGCGCTGGCGGTGATGATGCCGCGCGCGCGCTCGGCCTCGTCCAGGTTGGCGATCTTGTTGTACGCGCCCCGCAGCTTGAAGCTGAACACCGGTTGCAGGTCCTCGCGCTTGAGCAGCACGGGGTTGCCGAGGCGGCTCGACAACGCTGCCGCCAGATCGACCGGGGTTTCGCGAGCGACATCGTAGACCCGGCTGGTCAGGATGTCGTGGAGGAGCGTCGTGAGTCGAACGTTCACCCGGTCGGTTATACCTCAATCCCGAGACGGTCGTCGCGAATCCGACGGGCCCCGAACCTGGTGCCGGAGACCCGGGGCGGGGCTTACCCGGCTGAGCCCTCCGGCAGCGCGAAGACGTAGAGTACCGTGCCCGCGAGCCGGAACCGGGTGACGGCGTCCTCCGGGGCGTCGAGCGCGACCTGTGGATCGGTTGCCGGGCTGCTCCCGACGATCGCTACGTACTGCCGGCCGTCGGGTCCCAGGTACGATATGGCCGAGCTCTGGAAAGCGGTCCCGGTCCGGAACGTCCAGACGATGTCACCGGTACGGGCGTCGAAGGCGCGGAACACCCCCTGGTCGGAGCCTCCCTGGAAGACCAGGTCGCCGGCGGTGGCCATTACCGGCGTGTAGTTGGCGGTCGGCCATTCCACGCGCCAGACGGTGCGGCCCGAGACCGGATCGTTGGCCTGCAGCTCGTTGGCGTGATCACCCATGGGCGATGGCTCCGGCGGCCCCCCGCTCGCGCGGAGACTGTATCGACCTCCCGGCACGTACTCGCCCTCGACGACACGCATTGCGCCGCACCGGTTCGACGTGGAGGTGTAGAGCAGTCCGGTGAGTGGCGAGTACGCGTCGTTCTGCCAGTTGCGAGCCGAGATGCCGGGACACCAGGGGACGTTGGTATTCTCGGCCTCCGGCACGTACCGCTGTCGGTCTGCAAGTTCCGTGAACTGGATCTTGTCGAGGTTGTAGCTCGGCCGGCCGGTCTCCATGTCGACGCTGCTGATGATGTCGTTCGGTGCGAAGGCCCAGGGCTCGGCCAGCAGCTCGCCCGTGGCGCGGTCGAGCACGTAGAAGAAGCCGTTGCGTGAGGCGCGGATCAGCGCGCGGCGCGTCTCGCCACCCATTTCCACGTCCACGAGCACGGCGGCGCTGACCTCGTCCAGATCCCACTGATCCTGCGGCGTGACGTTGTACGCCCAGATCAACTCCCCGGTCGTTGCGTCACGGGCCAGCAACGAGGCGCAGTAGTTGTTGCGGTACTCGGACACTCCGCCGTGCTCGTCGAGACCGATAACGCCCCACTCACGGCGATAGTCGGGGTTCCACGGACCGCAGTTGCCGGTGCCGTAGTAGAAATAGTTCAGTTCGGGGTCGTAGCTGAACCAGCCCCATACGGCCCCCCCGCCAAGCTGCCAGGAGTCGCCGAACCAGGAATCGAGCGCCGGGTTCTCGATCTTGTCGTCGGCGTAGAAGGGCTGGAATCGGGGACCGATGCCCAAATCCTCGTTGGGGCCGAGGTTGTAGTAGCGCCACGTCATTTCGCCGGTGTCTATGTCGTAGGCGGTGACGTGCCCGCGGATGCCGCGGTCTCCGCCCGAAACGCCGAAGATCACGTTTCGACCCACGATCAGCGGTGCGCCCGTCCGAACCTCCGAGATCGAGTAATCCGTGGGGTCGTCCTGCCAGACCACGTCGCCGGTGGACGCGTCGAGGGCGGTGGCCTGGCCGTCGAGCGTGTTGAAGAAGATCTTGCCTTCGGCGTAGCCGAGGCCCCGCGTCTTCGCCCCGCAGCAGGCACGCTCGGTGGCCAGCTCGAGTTCCTCATGTTCGGCGCGGTACTCCCACTTGATGAACCCGTCGCGCGCGAGATCGATCGCGTACAGCCGATTCGGCTTGGGAGTCACGACGTACATGGTGTCACCCACGACAAGCGGCGCCGCCTGATGCGCGTCCATGATCGGGATCGGGAGAGTCCAGGCGAGTGACAGGCCGGAAATGTTGTCCCGTGTGATCTGGTCCAGCGGACTGTAGTTCCAGGCCGCGTAATTGCCGTTGGCCATGACCCACTGGGCAGGATCCGCCTGTAGGGATACGAGGTCCGGCTCTTGCGCGTGTGTTGTTGCCATTCCGATCCCGACGAGTAGCAACAGCGCGCGCGCCGCTGCCCGCCCGCCGCCTGACCAGTAGGTGTGTCGGTGCATGTTGCGTCCTCCCTTGAACTAACGCTCAGCGACGGCGGTAGCCTCCGACCGCGATCGATGCCCTGTAATTTTATGCCTTTGTGCTATACACGACCTTCGCACGGGGAGGTCACCGCTCCTGTTCCGCATCCTCAGGTCAGCGCCGTCTCGATCTCGCCCAGGGCCCGGGCGAACGCCAACCCGAGGGGACCCGGCAGTTCGGGGGCGGTCACGCGCTCCGGCAGGTCGCCAACCGGACGGCGTCCTCAAGACTGGCATTCTTCGCCACGGACTCCTGACCACCGTCCTGGCCCTGACCGCGTGCGCCCCGGCGTCCCGTGATCAGGCAATCGAGGGTGGGACGCCGGCGCGGCTCCGCATCGAGGTCAGCTACGCCGCCGACGTCCATGAAGGTCCGCTGACCGGGCGGCTCTTCCTGGGCCTCAGCCCGACGGAGGAACCGGAGCCCCGGATAGCAGCCTACAACTCCGCGCGGCAACGCGACGGCCGGGTGCCTTTCTTCGCGGCCGACGTGGACGGCATCGTCCCGGGCGAAGCGATGGTCATCGATGCCGCGGCGGATGGCTATCCCTACGCACGTCTGAGGCAGCTCCCGCCCGGCGACTACTGGGTGCAGGCGCTGGTTCATGTCTACACGGAGTACCGCCGCCAGGACGGCCATGTCATCTGGGCGCCGCAGGATCAGTGGGAAGGCCAGAGCTGGGCGTTCTCGCCGGGCAACCTCGTCAGCGCCCCGCAGCGCGTGACAGTGGACCCGGCAGCGGAGACGCCGATCCGCCTCGAACTCGCCGACGTGATTCCACCCATCGAGACGGCGCCGGACACCGAGTGGGTCCGGCGCGTGAAGATCCAGAGCCGCATCCTGAGCGAATGGTGGGGACACCCCCTGTATCTGGGGGCCGTCGTCCTGCTGCCCCGGGGCTACGACGAGCATCCGGAGTTGCGCTACCCGGTCGTCTTCGAAGCGGACCACTTCAAGCTGGAACCCGCCTTCGGGTTCACGGCGGAGCCTCCGTCGGGTGGCCCGCAGCTCTTCGCCCAGATGATGCGCGAGGCGGGCGGGATGCGCGAGTCGGGATACGACTTCCAGCGGGCGTGGACCGACGACGACTTCCCGCGCGTGATCGCGGTGACGATTCAGCATCCGACGCCCTTCTTCGACGACTCCTACGGCCTCAACTCGGCGAACAACGGTCCCTACGGCGATGCAATCCACGAGGAGCTGATCCCGTACCTCGAGGAGAACTTCCGGATGATCGGCGAGCCGTACGCCCGCGTGCTCACCGGCGGCTCCACCGGTGGCTGGATTTCCCTCGCCTCGCAGATCCACTTCCCGACGTTCTACGGCGGAACCTGGACGTTCTATCCCGATCCCGTCGACTTCCGGCGCTACCAGTTGATCGACATCTACGAAGACGAGAGCGCGTTCCTGGTTCCCAACGCGGTCCCGGGCGCTCCCGAGCGGATGTTCCAACGCACGATCGAGGGACAGCCGGTCGGCAGCGTGCGTCAGTTGAGCCAACTGGAGAGGGCGCAGGGCTCGCGCGGCCGATCCGGCGGGCAGATCGACGCCTGGAACGCGGCGTACGGGCCGGTCGGCGAGGATGGCTATCCGAGACGGCTATGGGACCTGGAGACTGGCGTGATCGACCGCGAGGTAGCGTTCTACATGCGGGATAGCGGGTACGACCTCCGGCACTACCTGGAGGAGAACTGGTCCCGCATCGGCCCGGATCTGGTGGGGAAGATCCGGATCTACAACCCCGAGATGGATCAGTTCTACCTGCCCTACGCCGTGTACCTCCTGGAGCAGTTCCTCGAAGGGACCACGGATCCGCACTATGGCGGCGAGATCGTCCACGGCCGCCCGATGAAGGGCCACCTCTGGTCGCCGTTCACTAACGCGGAGCTCGTGCGGCGCATGGCGGATCACATCGCGGCCAATGCGCCCGCCGGTGCGTCGAAGGCGTGGTACGAGGGGAGAGCGAGAAACGCCGAGTGAGTCTCGCGATGCAGAGGTACGGGAACGCGAACATCCGGGAGAAGACCGATGGAGACAAACATGCGACGTCTGGCCGGCGCCGTCACACTGGCGGGCGTTCTCGGCGTGCTGCTGCTTGCGCATACCGTCGGCTCCGAGGCCTTCGGGCAGCAACCGGCTCAACCCGGAGACGGGCGAACGGTCACGCGGGCGGACGTCGAGCGGTGGAAACGGGAGCTGACGAACTGGGGGCGATGGGGCGCCGAAGACGAGATCGGCACCCTGAATCTGATCACGCCGGAGAAGCGAAGGCAGGCCGCCGGCCTCGTGCGGGAGGGCACCTCCGTCTCGCTCGCGCACGACGCCGAGACGGAAGCGACGATCGACGGCCCGCGACCGTATCAGGTGATCCCGCTCGGGATCACGGCGGACGAAATTCGCGTTTCGTACCACGGGTTCATACACACGCATCTCGATTTTCTGAACCACAACTTCATCGGCGCCGGGGTCACCTACAACGACTACCAACCGGATCCTGAGGTGGTCGCGGCGCAGGGCGGTCACTCGCGGAACACGGTGCACAACGCGAAGTCCGGGATCGTGACGCGCGGAGTGCTCATCGACATGGCGCGGTTCCGGAACGTGCCGTACCTGGAGCCCGGAACGCCGATCTACATCGAAGACCTGGAGGCGTGGGAGGCGGCCACGGGGGTAGCGGTATCTTCCGGCGACGCGGTGGTGATCCGCACCGGCCGCTGGGCCCGGCGCGCCGAGGTGGGCCCCTGGGACGTCGCCCGCGAGGCGGCTGGCCTGCACGCTTCGGTCATTCCGTGGCTGAAGGAGCGGGACATCGCGCTGCTGGGTGGCGAGGCGGCGCAAGACATGGCGCCGGCCGATGCGGACGCGGCGGTCACGGTGCCGGAGGACCTCGGTCCGCGGCCGCTCCACCGGTTTGCGCTCATCTATCTGGGGATGCCACTATTCGACAACCTCGACCTGGAGGCGGTGGCGGAAGTGGCGGCCTCGCTGAATCGCTACGAGTTCCTGTTGACGGCGGCGCCGCTGCCCACGCGCGGCACCGGGTCGCCGATCAACCCGATCGCCACGTTCTGAGAAGAGGCGCGGTACGCCGCTGAGTCGCTTCCGATCATCGGTGGGCGAGCAGTGTCATGCGGGGAGTAGGGGCCGCTACGGCGCGACCCCGGGCACCTCCTCCGGCTCGTCATCCCACCACCACAGGGGCTCCAGCGGACGCTGGCGCGGGTAGACCTCGTCCAACGTGTCGCCGTCGTAGAGCCGGCCGTTCAGCATGACTTGCTCGACGGCTTTCGTGTTTCGGAGGTCGTCGAGCGGGTTCGCAGTCAGGATGACGAGGTCGGCCAGCTTACCTGCCTCGATCGAACCGACGTCGCCCTCCAGGCCGATGGCTTCCGCGCCGAAGATCGTCGCCATGCGCAGCGCATCGTGCTCCTTCATCCCCGCCGACGCCATCGCCCACAGCTCCCAGTGGTAGCCCAGGCCCTGGAGTTGGCCGTGGCTGCCGACTCCTGCCTTCCCACCGCCCTCGACGAGGTCCTTCACGAACTCCCCGTGCCGTGAGAAGACGTGCTGATCGCCGCGGAACCACTGCCCGCGCCGCAACGTGCGGGCGTCGATCTCGTCGTGCGGGATGAAGCGGCGCAGCTTCGGGTCGTCGTGCGGATTCTCACGGCTGTAGAAGTAGTTCTCAGCCCATGGCCCGCCGTAGGAGACGAGAAGCGTCGGCGTGTAGACCCGGCCGGTCTCCGCGAACAGCTTCACGTAGTCGCCGTAGACTGGGAAGATCGGGATCGAGTGCTCCAGTCCGGGGTAGCCGTCCAGCGTCTCGGTGAGGTTTTGCCGGATGTTGAGCGCACCTTCGGTGGTCGGCATGAGCCCCAGCTCGCGAGCCGCCATGATGATGTGCTGGCGCCCCTTGCGCGCCGCCGCCACGTACATCTTGATCGTCTTCGTGTCGTAGTAGTCCGTGTAGCGCTTGAGGGTGTCCCTGGCCTCCCTGGCGGTGTCGATGCCGTCCTGCCAGAAGACGCCGGGGCCGGTGGAGTAGACCCTCGGCCCGAGCACCTCGCCACTCCGCACCATGTCCGAATAGGACAGCACCTCAGTGTTGCCGGTCTGCGGATCACGCGTCGTCGTCACCCCGTAGGCGAGGTTGGCGAGGTAGGGCCAGACGTCCGTTCTGTGCAGCTCGTCCCGGGCCCGCAGATGCGCGTGGGTGTCCACGTAGCCGGGGACGACGGTCCGTCCGCTGATGTCGATCGCCTGCGCGCCATCCGGGATCTCGACCGAGCCACGGGGTCCGACCGCTTCGATGCGGTTGTTTCGGATGACGATGTCGGCGTCGTCGATCACCTCGTCGCCGTTCATGGTGATGGCGCGCCCGCCCCGCAGCACCGCGAGGCCGGTCGGGATGTCGCGTGTCGCCGTAATCACCACCCGGTGCTCGACCGCCCGGTAGCCCTCGTCCTCCTCCTCCTCCTCCTCCTCGGAGTCGTCCTCCTCGTCCGGCTCGTCCGGCTCGTCCGGCTCGTCTTCGTCCTCCTCGGCCTCCGCCAGTTCCTCGTAGGCCCGCGCCTCGTCGAGGTCGTACAGGAAGTGCGCATTGCCGAGCGACCAGTGCACAGTCCGTCCATCGGCCCCCCAAGCGGGGAACTCGCCGCCGATGCTGGTTATCTGGCGGGACGGGAAGGCGGCGTTGTCGGGGTTGGACAGGTTGATTGTCGGGGTCACACCGAGGCGCGGCACGGTCACTGTGTAGATCTGCCGCTGCAGCTCGACGAGCGCCTGATCGCCGCGTGGCGCCATCTCGATGGTCGTCGGGGCCAGTCCGTCGCTGGACCCGCTCAGCGTGGGGCCGCGCACCTCGAGGTGCTCCTCTTCGTCCGTGCCATCCCAGCGCATCGAGATCAGCGCGTCCGGCGCGCGGAACAGGTAGATCCGGTCGGAGCCCTCGACGAAGTGCGGGTTCGAGCGCCGGTCGGTCGGTGCGATGAGTGTCGGTGGTCCGCCGGCGTCGCCCTCCGGGTTCGCCGGTACCCAGACGATTTCCGTGCCCGGCGCGCCGCCCTCGCCCTGCGTCTCGTAGGCGCGGACCGGTCCCCGCAGGGCCACGATCCGGTCGTCCGGTCCCCACGCGGGCGAGAAGTAGGCGGCGGCGTCACGGGTCAGGCGCACCGGAGCGCCGCTGCCGTCGGCGCGCGCCTTGTAAAGGTGGCCGGCGTTGCCGTCCCAGGTGGAATAGGCGATCCAGTCACCGTCCGGAGACCACGCCGGGAAGTGCTCCGACATGTTGGCCGCCGTGAGCCGCTCGGGGTCCGAGCCGTCCGCCAGCGACACCCAGAGGCGGTCCAGGGCGGTGAACGCCAGGCGGTCGCCCTCCGGGGAGGGCGCGGCGTCGCGGATCTGGCGGACCGTGAGGGTCGGAGTGTCCTCGATGGGGTAGTCGAAATCGACCCGCGGCCCGAGCGCCAGGTCGAACTGCACGCGGAACGGGATCTCCTCCGCCTTTCCGCCCGCAATCGGCAGCTTCCAGATCTTCCCGCCGTAGGACGCGATGACGTGGGCGGAGTCGGGGGTGAACGACATGCCCGGCAGCAGGTCCAGGGTCGCCCGTGATTCCTGATCGTCGTGCTGAACCGGGTAGGCGAGCCAGCGCTCCTCGCCGGTTTCCAATTCACGCAACACCAGCCCGGTGTGGTCGTCGTGCCGGGTGCCGAACACCAGCCAGCGGCCATCGGGCGACAGTGTGGGCCGGATCCCCGAGCCGTAGCGCGACGACTTGGTGTAGCGCTCGCCCGACTCGGTATCGTAGGCCTCCAGTTGGTACTGGGGAAACTGCGCGTTGTAGGTCCAGTCGCCGTTGCGCCTCGAGTACCAGATGTAGCGCCCGTCGGGCGACACCGCGGCTCCGAGCATCTTGAAGTCGTCGGGCTCCGACACCGGCTGGATCCCGCTTCCGCCGTCAACGTGGAACAGCTTGAGCTTCGGCAGCCCGCGGCCCCGGAAGTCGCCGATTGAAGCGACGACGTAGTCGCCGTCCGGCATCCACTCGGGCGACTCGGCGCGGTTCGAGCCGCCCCTGGAGATCTGCTCCTTCCCGGAGTCGTCGAGGGAGAGGAGCCAGATGTTCTGTCCGCCGTCGGCGTCCGACGTGTAAACGATGCGCGACCCGTCGGGGGAGAACCGCGGCTGCGCGTCGAAAGCCATACCCGACGTGAGCTGAGTCGCGGCGCCCCCGGCGATCGGCAGCGTGAACAGGTCTCCGAGGTAGTCGAAGACGATGGTCTCGCCGTCGGGACTCACGTCGAGCGAGATCCAGCTTCCCTCGGTCAGGTCGATGGGTACCCAGCGGTCGACCTCGAGGGGGAGATCTTCGCTGCCGGAGTCGTCCGGTTCGTCGCTTTCTTCTTCCTGCGCGGCGACGCCGGCGGGGAATGCGGCAAGTGCCGCTACAAGAAGCATGTGGATCGAGAACGCGGAGGTCACGGATCGGAGGTTGCGCATCGAAACTCTCCTTGAGAACGGGTCGGATGATCGTGGCATCGCCGGCACCCCGGTTCAGAAACGGAACAACCGCGTGAATTTCACGACGAAGGCACGGTTCTCGAGCAGCGGGAAGCCGCGGTTCAGCCAGGTGTCCCGCTGGTCGTTGTACACGACGAACAGCTCGCTCCCCGGCTGATACTCCCAGCGCAATCGCACGTTCGTGTTGAGCACGTTGTCGGTCGAGTTGTACTGCAGCAGCGCGCTGGCGAACATCCGGGGCGTGAAGGTGTAGGTGAGCCGCGTGGCGGCTACCCTGGCGGTGAAGCTCTTTTGCGGGAGCGTGATCCGATTGAGTGAGATACTCGGCTCTACCGCGAGCTGTCGCGTGACCTCGATGCGGCCGCGCGAATACCCGACGGCGGTGATGTCGCCGTCGAAGAACTCGCCATGCTGCAACGAGAAGCTGCCCGCCAGTCGGCGCTGCGGTCCCATGCGATACGACACCTGGAAGTCCCGAAACTCGTAGCGCCCGACCGGGATGATCACGTCGTCGGTAATCTCGAACGGCTCGACGAGGAACTCGTAGTCCTGTTGAACGTCAGCGCTCAGGGTGTCGCTGTTCTCGAAGTCGGTTTGAAACTGCCCCTGCAGGATCCGGGTCTCGAGCTGCCCCGCGCCGTTCAGGATGTAGTCGAGGCCCGCCCCCCAGGTGAACTGGCGAACCGCCTCGATACCCCGCGGCCGCGGGCTGAACTGCCCGTACACGTAGGTGCGCCGAAAGTCCGTCCGGCGCAGGAAGCCCACCTCGGGCTTGAAGTTCCTGCCGACGAGCAGATGGTCGACGACGAGGCCGTAGCGGTCGCCTTCATAGGAAAACGCCGCCTGGTAGCTCTCGGCATCGTCTTCCAGGCCTGGCGTGTTCGTGCGGGCGTAGTAGCCGTAGATGTTCACGTTGTCGTAGAACGAGAACGCCCCGTCGAAGCCATACGCCTGGTTCGCGCCATCGCCCTCCAGCGACACCGATCGGTTTGTGAAGATGGCGCCGACACGACTCCGGCGGAGGATGTCCCGCTTGACGCGGAGCACGGTGAAGTTGGTCGCGATGGCGCCGGTGGCTTGAGAGTCATCCGTCTGAATGTTGATGGCGCCGACGCTGAAATCCCCGACCTTGCCGGTCAGGCGTCCGCCGCCCAGAATCGGCACGGTTCGTCTCTCGTCCAGGCCGATCCGCCGGCTGAAGAAGATGGTTGGGACGTCTCCGCCTCCGAAGGAGCCCGGTCCTCCGAAACCTCCGCGCGACGATCCGCCGAGGCCGCCGAAGCCGGCCGACCGTCCGAAGTCGAAGATCCCCTGGCTCTCCAGGAAGAACTCGCGTTTCTCCGGGAAGAACAGGCTGAACCGCGTCAGGTTGATCTGCTGCTCGTCCACCTCGACCTGCGCGAAATCGGTGTTCCAGGTGAAGTCCGCGGTCAAATTCTCGGTAAGCCCGTACTTGACGTCGCCGCCGACGCGCCCGTCGCCGGCATTGGAGATCGGCGGTACTACCGTCCGGTCGGTGGCGAGCGAGGCAATGGCGTAGGGCTTGATCTCGAAAGCGCGGTTGCCCTCAGGCACCTGCAGACCAACGAGGGTGCCTGCCGCCGACACCCGGAACTGTCCCGGCCCGGCCGAAATCGGTACTGCCGTGAGGTACGCCTCTTCAACGTGCGCACGTATATCCCGGCCCACCTGGATGCCCCACAACTGCGATCTCCCGCGGGGGAAGCGGAGCGACTTGAACGGAACCGCCATTTCGACGGTCCAGCCGCCATCGAAGCGCCCGGTGCGCACATCCCAGACGGGATTCCAGTCGGAGTTCGGGTTCCCCTCGTCGGTGATCTGGCGATCGCTGAACCCGCCAATGGGATTGACCCTGAAGCCGAAGCCGTTCCTGCGGTCGTAGAACGTGTCGAACACGACGATGAACCCGTCGTTGTTGATGAGCTGAAACGAGTCTCGCTGCATCTCGTTGGCGATCCACTCCGACTCGGGAACCGACTCGAACACGCGCGCCGCCACGTAGATCGACTCATCGTCGAAGAAGATCCAGGTGTCGGTGGGCTCCGAGGCCGGGGCTCCCTCGTCGGGGGCCTGCTGGATGAAGTCGCCGAACGGCTCGACGCTGGCGTAGATCGGTTCGTCCAGCACGCCATCCAGTCGCAGGGGGGCATCGAGTCGGACGGCGCGGACCGTCGCCCGGCCGTTGGCGTCCCGGGTGATGGTGGCCGGTGGCGCCGGGGCGGGCGGGCCATCGATTTCAAGGGCCGGCATGGCGGCGTCCGCAGTGATTTGGCGTTCCTGTGACGCCGCCGCCAGCCGGGCCGCGCCCGCGGGCGGCAAGGCCAACAACACGAGCACGGCAATGAGCCGCGTGGCCTGCCTCGCGAAGACGATGATCTTGTCGTCCGGACGCACGCGCTACTTCCGTTCCCGGCGCACGAACGACGGCCCCGCGGCGCCGCGCGCCTCGCCGCCCTGCTCCGGGTACACCGACGCGACGTAATTGCCGATCATGGACCCGGATGCGACCAGGTGCAAGCCCGCCCGCGCCGCCGTCAATGGTGCTATTCTCCGCGCGCATGGACGGCCGAACCGTCGGGTTCATCGGACTCGGCCACATGGGTTCCGGAATGGCCCGGAACCTGGTGAAGGCGGACGTTCCGCTCGTCGTGTGGGACCTGCTGCCGGAACTGGTGCGGTCCCTGACCGAAGAGGGCGCCTCCGCTGCGGCGGATCCGGCGGAGTTGGCCGAGCGGGCCGAGCTGATCTTCCTCTGCGTGCCCACCGACAAGGAAGCGGGCGAGGTGCTCTTCGGCGCGCGCGGGTTGGTTCGCGGCGGCGGAACCGCGGCCGTCGTGGACACCACGACGATGAACCACCGCGCGGCCCGGCGCCTGGCGGAGCGGGCCGGGGACGCCGGACTGGCCTACGCCGATTGCCCGGTTTCCGGGATGCCCGTGCGTGCCGGGCGGGGGACTCTCACGATGATGTTCGGCGGTAGCGCGGAGCTGTTCGCCCGGGCCAGGCCGTATCTCGACGTCATGGGGGAGTTCATTGTCCATTGCGGCGACATCGGCATGGGTCAGTTCATGAAGGCGGTCAGCAACATCGTCTACGATGTCAACATCGCCGCGTTTTGCGACATCCTGCCCTTCGCCGTGAGGGCCGGACTGCAACCCGAACAGCTCGCGGAAGTCCTCACCACCGGCAACGCCCGCAGCTTCGCGAGCCAGCACTTCGTTCCGCGCATCCTGGAACGTCGGTTCGACGGCGACTTCTCGTTACAGGCGGCCTACAAGGACATCGTGAACATCCAGGAGGCGGCGGCGGAGCTCGATGCTTCCCTGCCGCTGGTCGAGGCAATGGTCTCGGCCTACCGTGCAGCCATCGAGATGGGATTCGGCGACGAGCCGAAGAGCGCGATCGTCAAGGTCTACGAGGCGCGGATGCACCAGGAGGTCCGGAGCGCTCCAGATTCCTGAGTGCTTCGCGACGGCTCAGGCTCGACAGGACATGCCTTCCTTTGCAGCTCGCCTCCTTGCCTGGTGGGACACGCACGGCCGCAAGGACATGCCCTGGCAGCAGGAACGCACGCCCTACCGCACCTGGGTGTCGGAGATCATGCTGCAGCAGACCCAGGTGCGCACGGTCTTTCCTTACTTTGAGCGGTTCCTGGCCCGCTTCCCGAACGTGGACACCTTGGCCGAGGCCGACCTCGACGAGGTCCTGCACCTGTGGAGCGGCCTGGGCTACTACGCGCGGGCACGCAACCTGCATCGCGCGGCCCGCAGGATCGTCCGGGACCACGACGGGGTGATACCCGACAGCGTGGCGGCACTCGAGCGGCTGCCGGGCATTGGCCGCTCAACCGCGGCGGCGATCGCCGCTCAGGGTTACGGCCGGAGGGCAGCCATTCTGGACGCCAACGTCAAGCGGGTGTTGGCGCGCCGCCACTGCGTCGCCGGCGCGGTGTCTTCGACGGCGACGCTGAACGTCCTATGGCGGCTGGCGGAATCCCATACTCCAGCCGAGCGCGTGGCGGACTACACCCAGGCCATCATGGACCTGGGTGCAACGGTCTGCCTTCGGAGCCGGCCGCGCTGTGGCGACTGTCCTGTCCGCACCGCCTGCCAGGCGCACGCGGCGGGGGAGGTCGAGCGGTATCCCGAGAGGGCGCCGCGCCGGGAACGCCGCCAGGAGCGGAGCCGGTTCTTCGTAGTGGTCGATCCCGACGGCGCCTGTCTCGTGGAGCAACGGCCGCCGCGCGGAATCTGGGGAGGTCTCTGGTCGCCGCCCGAACGGGATGCCAGCCAGTCCGTCAGCGCATTTCTCGATAAGGCCGGCATCAGTCCGAATCTCATCGATCGGGTCCAGCCGGCCGACATCATCCGGCATGGATTCACGCACTACGACCTCGATATCGAGCCGGTCTACGTCCGTCTGAAGGCGAGGCCATCCGTGGTCCGCGAAGCCACCGTGCGCTGGATCCACCCGACGGATCACCGACTGGGACTGTCCACGATCGCAGCCAGACTGGTGAACGGAACCACGCCGTTCGACGGCAAGCAGCCTGATGGTATTCTGTCGCCATCTGGATCCGGGAGGAGAACGTCATGAGCGCGACGAGGCTGGCGGCACTCGGGTTGGTCACGATCGTGGCGGTCGGATGCGGAGGGTCGAGTATGGAGCCGGAGCCTGAGCCGGAACCTGCCGCCGACGCAGCCCCGGAGCCGCCGCAGTTCGCGGTCACGGACGAGCATCCCTGCGACCCGGTCGGAGAGGTTCAGTTCATTTGTGACATGGTCAGCCCCGAGGACATCGCGGTCATCCCCGGGGCGGAGTGGGCGATTACATCCGGCGCCCGGGAGGGTGGCCGGCTCCACCTGCTGAACGTGGCCGACAAGACTTCGACTGTGCTGTTTCCGACGCCGGACAGTGAGCAGCGACTCGACGCCGAGACCTATCCAGATTGTCCCGGTCCGCTCGATCTCGCCAACCCCGACGTCTCCCGGCTGCACGGGCTCTACTTCGAGTCGGGGTCGGACAACACCCACACCCTGCTCGTTGTCCACCACGGCCCCCGGGAGTCAATCGAGTTCTTCGAAGTCGAAGCCGGGGAAGGACCGCCGACCCTCGCCTGGGTCGGGTGCGCGGTGGCGCCGGAGGGCGCCAATCTCAACTCGGTCGTCGCCCTTCCGGAAGGCGGCTTTGCCACGACGAACGCGGCGATCGGCGTGTGGGAGTGGCATGTCGACAGCGGTTGGGAGGTGATTCCGGGAAGCGAGGACACCGCGGCTAACGGGATCGAGGTGTCTGGGGACGGGGAGGTGCTCTACATCGCCGGCTGGGCCGAGGAGAAACTGACGCGCCTGTCGCGCGGCGTCACCCCGGTGGAGAAGGACGTCATCCAGCTCGGGTTCCGGCCCGACAACCTGCGGATGGCGCTTGACGGCTCCGTCATCTTTGCCGCCGGTCACACCGACAGGGACGGCAACTCGATCACCAATCCACGGGAGCCGACGTTGGAGACGAGCAACGTCGCGGCCATCGATCCGGAGACCCTCGAGTTCGAACGGATCTTCGTGCATCCCGCCATGGACGGCTTCATCGCGTCAACCACCGCAATTCGGATCGGGGACGAACTGTGGCTCGGATCGTACCGTGGTGACCGGCTCGCCTACCTCCCGGCGCCGGAGTAGCGCTTCCGCACGCCGGTGCCCGGCGCGTCAGGTTCGGGCCCGTTCGCGTTCCACGAGTTGCCTCCTGAGGATCTTTCCGGAGGGGACCTTGGGAATCGCGTCGACGAACTCCACCTTGCGGACCTTCTTGTGCGGGGCGACGTGCTGGGCGACGTGGGCCATGATGTCGTCCGCTGTCGCCTGCGCATCCGGACGGAGGACGACGAAGGCCTTGGGGACCTCGCCCGCTTCGTCGTCCGGACTCGGGATGACCGCGGCGTCGGCGACGGCAGGATGCGACTGGACCGCTGCCTCCAGCTCCGCCGGAGCGATCGGGAAGCCCTTGTACTTGATCAGTTCCTTCAGGCGGTCGACGACGTAGAGATAGCCGTCGGCGTCCGCCTTGCCGATGTCGCCGGTGTGGAGCCAGCCGTCGGCGTCGATCATGTCGCGGGTCGCCTCCTCGTTGTTGAGATAACCCTTCATCACTTGCGGGCCGCGGACCCAGACTTCGCCCAGCTCGCCCTCGGTGGCGTCATGACCCGTGTCAATGTCGACGATCCGCCAGTCGGTGTTCGGAAGCGAGGTGCCGACCGACGTGATCCGCAGTTCGCGGCTGGTTGGATTGGTGTGGGTCACCGGGCTCGACTCGGTCAGACCGTAGCCTTGGCGGACCAGCATGTTGTTTCGGGCCGCGGCGCCGGTGGCGACCGACTCCGGCAGCGGCGCGGCGCCCGACATGACATTGCGGAGCGACGAGATGTCGAACTGATCGACAGCCGGATGCTTCGCAAGCGCGAGGACGATGGGCGGCACCAGGTAGCCGGTTGTCACCCTGTACTCCTGGATCAGGCCAAGGAACTGCTCGAGGTCGAAGCGGGGCATCGTGACGATGGTCGCGCCGGCGCGCACCGCGGCGTTCATGATCACCGTCATGCCGTAGATGTGGTAGAAGGGCAGGATTCCGATCAGAACGGCGTTCGAGTCGATCCCCTCCACGGCATCGATCTGCGTCAGGTTGGCCACCAGGTTGAAGTGCGTCAGCATGACGCCCTTCGGCATGCCGGTGGTACCGCTCGAGTACGGCAGCGCGACGAGATCCTCGCGCGGGTCGAACTCAATCGCTGGCGGATCGCCGCCGGCCAGCAGCGCCACGAACGGCGTTGCCCCTTCCGCCTCGCCGAAGACGAATATCTCCTCGACGTTCGTCTCCTTGGCGCCTTCCCTTGCCGACTCGAGGAACTGCGGAATCGTCAGCAGGAACTTCGCGCCGGAGTCGGTCAGTTGCCGGTGCACCTCCTCGGCGGTGTAGAGCGGATTCATCGTCGTCACCGCACCTCCCGCCATCGATACGCCGAAGAAGGCGGCGGCGTACTCCGGCAGGTTCGGACTGAAGATGGCGAAGATGTCGCCCTTGGAGAATCCGCGCGCGGCCAGGCCGCCTGCCACGGCACGCACCGTGGCGCGCAACTGCGCGTAGGTGATCGTGCGTCCCGACGGGCCGTCGATAAGGGCAGGCTTGTCGGGCCATTGATCGACAGGCTCCAGCAGGATGTCGTGCAGCGGCCGGTTCGGAATCTCGATGTCGGGGAAGGGGCTCTTGTAGATCATGAATCGACTCCCGGGCCAATCAGTTGTCGATTACCGCGGACCGTTCGGGCGCGCCTCGGCGAGTGAGATGCGTTCCGCCGTCGACGGGGATGACGGCGCCGTTCGTGTAGGCGCCGGCAGCCGAGGCCAGGTAGATGGCGATTCCCGCCATGTCTTCCAGCCGGCCGATCCGGCCGAGCGGGCAGGCGTCGACGATGTTCCGGCCGTGGGTCTCCAGGATCCCTGCGGTCATCCTGCTCTCGAAGAAGCCCGGGGCGACTGCGTTCACGGTGATGCGGCGGGGACCGAGTTCGACTGCAAGCGCCTTCGTCAGATGATGCACCGCCGCCTTGCTCGCCGAGTAGGCGAACGTTCCTGTCTCGAGCAGTTGCGGGACATGGATGCCGTCGATGGATCCCACGATGATGACACGGGCGGGATCGTCTGCGGTTGCCGCCCGCTCGAGCAGCGGTGTCAGGTCGCGCGTCAGCAGGAACGGCGTCTTCACGTTCAGGTCCAGCAGCTTGTCGAACGCCGACTCGGGATAGTCCGCGTACGGCGCGCCCCACGCGGCGCCGGCGTTGTTGATCAGGATGTGAAGGCTATCCTCGCGCGCACGGAACGCTTCCAGCAGCGCGGCGCGACCGTCGGCGGTCGCGACGTTCGCCGGCAGCGCTTCGCACCGGCCGAGCACCGACATTTCCGCGGCGGCACGTGCGCACGCGCCCGACTTCCGCGCCGTGAGATAGACCGACGCGCCGGCCCGGACCAGTCCTTCCGCCATCATCCGGCCGATCCCGCGGGATCCGCCGGTCACCAGCGCCACCTTGCCGTCGAGCGAGAAGAGTGAGGTGAGGTCCAGGTCCGTCATCGGGAAGGCTGATTCTAGCAGTGTCCATGGGGATACCCCCGCTGCGCCCGGCCGGCGAGACAGCTCTTCCTGGCGGCGTATGATGGTCCCATGTTGAAAGCTGCAATCGTGGCGGCGGGCGTCCTGCTGGTCGTCCTGACCGCGGCGGACACGGCGGCAGGGCAGGGCCGCGTCCCGCCGGTCGGCCCGGGGGACGACGCCTGGACCGACGACGTCCGGGCCGGCATCGAGACCTGGGGTGTCGATCCGGACGACGCTACCACGTTGCTCCGGACGTTGGCGCAGCATCCGCCGTCGCTGCACGGCCTGGGCCCGCTTGCGCGATTCCTGCGGCAGCGCTCCACGGTGCCGATAGTGGACGGACTCCTGGTTGGCCTGCGCGTGGCGTGGCTCTGCCGGTCGGAGGCGCTGTGGGCGGAACTGGCGGACGAGGCGCGCACCTACGGCCTCGGGAACGCCGATCTGCGCCGAATCGCCGAGGGCCCGGCTACCGGATGGGGCCCCCGGGACCGAGCGATGATCCTCGTAGCCGATCAGTTGTACCGCTATGCGATGATGCAGGACGATACCTGGGCCGTGTTGGCGGACCGCTATAACACGGAACAGATGATCGATGTGATCTTCACTGGTGCTGAGTACATTCTGCTGTCGATGCTTGCCAACAGCCTGGGCGTCGAGCCGGACCCGCGGTTCAGCGACCGGTTCCCCACCGACGTTGCGCGGACGATGGGGTCGGCCGGACCGCCCCTGTTTCTGCTCACCGCGCCCCAACTCGATCCGATCCCGCGCGACGAGTGGACAGACGAGGTGCGCGAGCTGCTCGACCCGGGAGGGGAGGGTGGCCCGGTACTCAACCTGTATGCGACGCTGGCGCGGCACCCCGTCTTCTACCGGCCGCGCGCCGTGCAGTCCGCCTACATCCGCCTCGGCTCAACACTGTCGGCTCGCGCCCGCGAGATCCTGATCCTCCGGATTGGGTGGCTTTGCGGCTCCGAGTACGAGTGGGCGCAGCATGTCCGCGCCGCGCGCCGCATCGGGATGAGCGACGACGAGATCCGGCGCATCGTGGCGGGGGCCGCCGCGCTCGGCTGGGATCCGTTGGAGGCAGCGCTGGTCCGTGCGACCGACGAGCTGTACCGAGACGACACCATCAGCGACGCAACCTGGCAGACGCTGTCGGAAAGTTACGGTACCCCGGAGCTGATCGACGTCGTGATCACTGTCGCCGGTTACCGGATGGTGTCTATTGCACTTAACTCGATCGGCACGGAACTCGAACCGGACCGGCCGCGTTTCACCGACGTGCTGCGCTGACGGGCCGGGGTGTGACTACGGCTTCGGATAGACCTGCAGGGTTTCGATCACGTCGTAGTGATCGAATACCTCCTGCGTCACGTACGGATCCCGCCCATAGGTCGCCTTCGCTTCCTCGAGGTTCTCCGCCTCCAGGATGATCAGGCTGCCCACCATCTCCCTGTCCTTGTTCAGGAGCGGACCGCCGTAGCGAACCCGTCCCGCGGCCTCCAGTCCGTCCATATGTTCGAGGTGCGCGGGACGGACCTGCTGGCGGCGTTCGAGGCCGGGGAGGTCGCGGGCGACAAGGACGTAGAGTGGCATGGCGTGATCCTTCCGGTTGGCCTTATCTTATTGGAACGTGACCGCCCCAGCGCCGCCGCCGTCGCCTCCATCCACTCCATCGGCCGCGGCGTCCCCATCCAGATCCGCCGCCGGCCGCGCCGCCGTGTGGTCCTGGTGCCTTTACGACTGGGCCAACTCCGCGTTCACGACGCTCGTCGTCACCTTCATCTATTCCGCTTATTTCACGGCCGCCTTCGCCGACGATCCGGGCCGGGGGACCGCTCTCTGGTCGCGAGCGATCATGGTGAGCGCACTCGCCATCGCGGCGCTGGCGCCGATTGCGGGCGCGCTGGCCGACCGGGGCGACCGGAGAAAATACTTGATGCTCTGCTCCCTCGTCTGCGTCGTCACGACGGCGGCGCTGACGTTCGTGACGCCGGGGATGCCCAACAGCGTCGTGCTCGCTCTCGGGATCTTCGTCGTCGCGAATGTTGCGTTCGAACTAGGGCTGGTCTTCTACAACGCGTTCCTGCCGTCGATCGCGCCGGCGGATCGGATTGGGCGCCTCTCCGGCTACGGCTGGGGTCTCGGCTACGCCGGCGGCCTGCTGGCCCTGGTGGCGGCGCTTGTCGTCTTCGTCCCGGAGACGCCGCGCTTCGGCATTTCGACGGACGACGGCTTCAACCTGCGCGCCACGAACCTGCTGGTCGCCGGCTGGTTCCTGCTGTTCAGCATCCCGGCCTTCGTCTTCCTGAAGGACGACTGGATCCCGGGCGGCGTCAGCATCCGGCGCGCCTTCAGTGACCTGACGGTGACCGCACGCCACCTCCGACGGTACCGACAGGTGGTGAGGTTCCTGCTGGCCCGCCTCTTCTACAACGACGGTCTGGTGACGATCTTCGCGTTCGGCGGAATCTACGCGGTCGGGACGTTCGGTTTCACGTTCGCGGAACTGGTGACGTTCGGCATCGTGATCAACATCGGCGCCGGTCTGGGGGCGCTCGCGTTCGGTTTTCTCGACGATCTGATTGGCGGCCGCGCGACGGTTGGGCTGAGCGTGGCGGCGCTCGCGGTGGCGACCATCGTCGCGGCGGCGGCGCCCAACCAGACCTGGTTCTGGGTAGCGGCAGTGCTCGTCGGCATCTTCGCCGGCCCGAACCAGGCGGCCAGCCGGTCCCTCATGGCGCGCTTCGTGCCGCCGAAGCACGAGTCGGAGTTCTTCGGCTTCTTCGCCTTCTCGGGCAAGGTGACATCGTTCATGGGACCGGCGCTGCTCGGTGTGCTGAGCGACCTCTACAGCCAACGCGTCGGCGTCGCCAGCCTGATCGTCTTTTTCATCGTGGGCGGCCTGCTGCTCTGGCGCGTCGACGAGCGGCAGGCGATCGCCGACGCGCGCGCGGGGTAGCCCGCTTCTCGGCGGTGTTGCTGGCGCCCCGCTCCGATCCGGCCGATACGTGATGGTAGAGTAGGGCTGATGCCGGTCCGGCCGGGAGTCCGGGGAGGTTGCCATGAGAGCAAGAGGGATTCGGAAGATCGTGATTGCCGGCGTCGCGATGGCTGCCGCTGCGTCGCTGCTGGCCGGCGTTCCGTCTGGCGTCCAGGCACAGGAAGCCGAAGCAGGAACCTGGATGCGGGTGGACATCGTGCAAATCCTTCCCCGCGAACTGGACGAGTACATCGAGATACAGCTTGAAGACATAAACCCGGCGCTCCGGCGCGCGGGGGTGCCCTGGCGGTCAGCCTGGAGCACGGCCGAATTCGGCGACACCTACGAGCGGCTGTTTGTTACGCCGATCTCCAGCATGGCCGACTTCGACATCGGCGGACCGCTCGCGCGCGCCCTGGACCCGGACCGCTTTGCGCGGATCCTTGATCGCGTGCGCCAGACGCTGTCCGGCCGTCAGAGCTACGCCATCCGGTACCATGCGGAGTTGAGCGTCGAGTCCGAGGACGTGAGCGGCCTGTCGCTTGCGCGCGTCACCACGGTGCAGGTGGCGCCCGGGCGGGTTGGCGACTGGCAGGAGTTCCTGCGGGACAACGTGCCGCAGTTCGAGAACGCGAACGTCGTTTTCGGCGTCTACGAGCGCTACTTCGGTCCCGGCCCGTCCACCTGGCAGCTGGTCCAGAACCACCGCAGCTTTGCCGAGCTGGACGAACCGGGCATCCTGGCCCGCACCTTCGGGGAGCAGGCCGATGAAGTGGCGTCTCGGCTGTCGGGGGTGCTGCTTACCGTGGAGCGGAACGTTCTGCGGTATGACCCCGAACTGAGTTACTCCGCCGGCCCAGGTGGTTCGCGGTAGGCAGTAGAAGGGAGTCGCGGTCCGGATGTATCTCTGGTTTATCGTCTTTCACATCGCTGCGGCGATGTTCTTGATCGGTGCGTCGTACGCCGCGCTCGCCGCGCCGCTGCCGGAGCACCGCCGCCCGCTCCTGATGCGTTCCGGCATCATGGCGCTTATCGTCTTCGTGACCGGCTTCGGCATCCATGGCATGCAGCAGATGCCCTGGGAGGGGTGGGTGATCGTGAAGATCGCCTGCTGGGTCGTGCTCGCGATGATCGTGCCGCTCGCGTTCCGCCGACCCGGGAACGTCGCAGCGCTTCGCTGGGTCACGGCCGCCACGGTCGTCGTGGCGGTCATCATGGCGATCATCCGCCCGTTCTAACGGTTGCCGAGCGGCGCCGGCGCCTAAGCCCGAGCCACCCGGTCAACCGGCCAGATACGGGATCGTCTGCGGTCCCTCCGGCAGAACGCAGAGCCGCGCGTCCGGCCCGGCGCGGTCGAGTTGCTCGCGCGCCGTCGCCTCCACATCGTTGATCGGCGTGAGGTGTGCCGCACGGACATCGTCCGGCGACAGGCCGTCGGACTTCAGGAAGACCTGGGCGCGTTGCTGAATCTGCGCCTGGATCTGCACTTCCCACTGATCGTGCCGGTTGTGGCCCGGCGCGCGGATCATCTCGAGCAGCGCCTCGGGGGAGTCGCGCGCCTCGAGGATAGCCTTGTAATCCCCGTGCGACGGCAGCCCGTCGGCGCACTCGGCGGCGCAAACGATGGCGCCGCCCCGCTTCACCACCTGCGCCGCGGCCGACATCCCCTTGACGCTCTGGTAGAGATTCTGATCGAGCGGGTAGCCGCTGTTGGTGGTGACGACGACGTCGAACGGCGCGTCGAACTCCTGCATCGCGCTCTCGCGCACGCGCGCCGTCATCGCCTTGTGGACGGCGAAGATCTCGCCGGCGGCGACGGACGTGATCGCACGGTCGCGGTTGATCGCGACATCGACGCTGAAGTGGACGCCTACCTTGGCGGCGATCCGGCGGATGGCGTCGTGGATCGGGTTTCCCACGGTCATTCCCCAGCGTGCATTCGGGCTGGCGATCATTTCGGCGTCGTGCAGTCGCATCGTCGTCCGGAAGCCGGCCAGCCCCGGCGCCACCAGCTTCGGCCCCCCGCTGAAGCCGGCGAAGAAGTGCGGCTCGACGAAGCCGGTGGTGATCCGGATATCCGCATCCACCCAGTGCCGGTTCAGCCAGACCGGAACATGCGGTTCCACCTCGCCCAGGTGGACCAGCATGTCGTCGTCGAACGCACTGTGGTTGACGATGGGGTAGCGGTCGACGACCGGCTCGCCCAGCATTTCGATCAGCTCGTCGCGCGTATTGGCACGGTGCGTGCCGGCCGCGATCAAAATGACGATCCGATCGTCAGGCACGTGTGACAGTTCATCCAGCAGCACCGGCAGCAGCCGCTCGCTCGGCATCGGGCGCGTGATGTCGCAGACCGAGATCGCGACCGTCTGGTCCGGCTTGACGAGCGAGGCGAGGGGCGGCGCCCCGGTCGGCACGCGGAGCGCGTGGCGGATGGCGCCCGCCTCATCCGGCAGGCCATTGAGGTAGGACGGCTCGATCACCGTCGTACGGCGGTCGGGGAAGTCGGCCGGCATCCGCCCCCGACCGTAGGCGAGTTCGACCCTCACGGCCGCATCATACCGTGCGGTAGTGGCGCGGCCACCGTCGATCGGAACACGGACCACCAGCGTTACACATAGGTAGCTCTTGTGATGTATCATTCACTCATGAAGCGCCTGCAGATCATGATCGACGAGGAACTGGACGAGGCACTCGAGCGTCAGGCCCGCGAGGAGGGCTCCTCGAAGGCCGCACTCATCCGCCGATTCGTGCGGAGCAACATCGCGTCACTACCGGCGCTGGAAGACGATCCGCTGGGCCGGTGGGTCGGTGGGGACGCCTTCGATCCAGAGCCGGTGGACGATGTCGTCTATCGATGATCTTCGTAGACACTTCGTTCTGGGTCGCCCTCCGCAACAGCCGTGACGGCAATCACGACGCGGCCAGGCAACTCAATCTCCTGCATGCCAACCAGAACCTCGTGACCTCGAGTCAGGTCCGCGGCGAGACCTGGACCTATTTGCGCCGCAAGGCAGGCCATCGCTCTGCCCTGACGTTTCTGGAAATGCTCGATGGGAGCCGCAGGATACAGGTCGCCTGGATCGACCAGGACATCGAGCGAACGGCCATCCGATGGTTGCGTCGTCACGACGAGCGGGAGTTCTCGTTCGTGGACGCCACCAGCTTCGCGTTCATGCGGGCCAACCGCATCCATAACGCGCTCGCCTTCGATGGAGACTTCGAGGCCGCCGGGTTTGTCGAGCTTCGACCGTAGGTCTCGGCCACTCTACGCGGTAAGGACCCGTTGCGCCCCGTCCGCTGCCTATGGCGCCCCCGGTTTTCTTGGACACGGATTAAGGGAGAATCCGATGTCGAAGGAGGTGGGGGACATGGTTGGGGCGGGTGCCTTGGCGCCGGGGCAGCGGTGGAGCGCGAGCCGGAAACGGGACGTGGTTCTGCGGCTGCTGCGCGGCGAGTCGCTTGATGCGGTCTCGCGAGAAGTCGGTGTGGAGGTCTATCGCCTGGAGGCGTGGAAGGCCCGTGGACGCTGCCGTCGTTGTGGACGCGCAGACGCGCCCACAACGACTTGGACAGGCCGCAGACGGCCTGGCCACAGCGACCACAGGCGCTCATCTCATCGTTTTATCAACCAGGGGTGGGGGAATTTTCAATGACCGCTGGTGGGGGAAATTTGAATGACCGTTGACAGCGACGCGGAGGTCGCGACGATGAGCGCAACGACCTCCGCGACAACGGGACGGCGCTATGGTCTCAAGCGGGTGTGTCGCACGTGGGAGCGGTCGCGCTCGGCGCTCTACGCGCGGCGGGCGCGTGTGCAGCGCCCAGCGCGGGGTGCGCGCCCGGCGCGCCGCGGGCCGACACCCGCGCTGTCGGATGCGCAGTTGCTGGCGGCCATTCGCACGGACCTGGCCCGATCACCGTTCCAGGGTGAGGGCCATCGCAAGGTCCACGCGCGGCTGCGGATCCTCGACCGGATCCGAGTCTCCCGGACGCGGGTGTTGCGCGTGATGCGCACGCAGGGGCTGCTCTCGCCCCACCGCGGGCGGCAGGGTGAGATGAACGCGCACGACGGCAGGGTCTGGACCTTCGCGGCGGTGGACCACTGGAACGCCGAGTGCCTGGGCTGGCATGTGTGCAAGGTGGGGAACCCCGAAACCAACGGGGTCGTCGAGCGCTGGAATCGCACGCTCAAGGAGCAAGTCGTCTACGGCCGTGTCTTTCGAAACCTCGCCCAGGTGCGCGCGGCCGTCGCCGAGTTCGTCGAACGCTACAACCAGTGCTGGCGCCTCGAGAAGCTGGCGTATCGCACGCCGCTCGAAGCGCGCGAGGAATACGAGCTACGCCATGCCGCGTAGCGTAAACGTGTGTCCAAGAAACCGGGTGCGGTACAAGCCGTACGCGGTCGTCCCGTGCGCGCGGGGATGGGCGGACGCCAATTGGGGTATTTGTATTATGCCTATGGCATAGAACGCATAGTTTTGCAATCGTTTACACTGGACGATATCCTCTCGGACGACTAGCGTCTGGTTTGTCTGGTCGTAGCCCTCCATGTGCATGGGGCGACTAGGATCTTTGATTCTCAGGAGTTCGGATGCTGATCACCGGTTTTCGCAAGAGGTTCATGAAAGACATGAAGGCTGCACCGTGTCGTGGAGCAACGAGTCGGATTGCTCGAACCGCCGCACTGATCGGGGTTGTGTCTGCCGTACTTGCGGGCGGTGGTCCTTATGCCTCCGCCCAGGGACAGGGGGTGTTCCTGCCGTCCGAGACCGCCGATGAGAGCACGCCTTCCGGCGTCACGGTTCTGCGGAGCCGCCTGACGGAGATCGACCTTGAAGCGCTGGCCGCGGCGCAAACTGCCGCCGAGTCGGCGACGAACCCGCCCTTGGTGCTGAACCTGTTCGACGACGTCGTGTTTTTCGGAATCGTCGAGCGAACGGCGCCGACTTATTCCGGCGGTTACGCTCTCTTCGGCCGCCTGGACGGCGTCGCGTTGGGATCGATGACCCTGGTAGTCAACGGCTCGGTCGTCGCGGGCACGGTCCTAACTCCGGGTGCAACCTATCGGATCCGCCCGGCCGGCAACGGCCTGCACGTCATCCGCCAGATCGATCCCTCGACGTTACCCCCGGGCGGCGAGCCGTTGAGCCCCGCGCCGCCGGAGACCAGAGGACCGGGTGAAGATCCCTCGACCGCCGCCGACGATGACGGATCCGTGATTGACGTGGCGGTTTTCCATACCCCGGCCGCCCAGCGCTCGGCGGGCGGATCCACCGGGATCGAGGCCGTGATCGATCTCATGGTCGCCGAGACCAACCAGGCCTATGCGGCCAGTGGTGTGATTCAGCGGGTGAGACTGGTGGCGAGGGAACTCGTGGGCTACTCCGAGGCGTCGAGTGGAGACGATGACTTGGACCGTTTAACTGATCGGACGGATGGTCATATGGACGGCGTACACGGGATACGCGACCGGACCGGCGCCGACTTGGTTCACCTCATCGTCGACAGGGACCACGGAGGGAATTTCGACGTTTGCGGGATCGCGTGGATCCCGTCAGTCAGGCTGACGGGTGACTTCGAGAGTTACGGCTTCGCCGTCACCGACTATCGCTGCGGCGGTCGCACCTTCGCGCACGAGCTTGGCCACAACATGTCGCTCAGCCACGACCGGTATGTCGTGGAGGACAAGAGTCGTGTGGTGCATCCATACGGCTTCGGCTATGTGAACCAGCGGGCATTCGCATCTGGCGCGCCGGAGTCCACCCGCTGGCGCACGATCATGGCCTATGTCAAACAGTGCGTAGACGCTGGTTTTCGTTGTGAAAAGATCCTCCGCTTCGCAAATCCGAACCAGACCTACGCGGGCGATCGGTTGGGCGTTCCCGGCGACCATCGAGACGACAGCGTGACCGGACCGTCAGACGCGCGGCGAGCCCTCAACAACACCCGCCGAACGGTGGCGAACTTCCGCCCGACGCGATTCCTGTGCAGCTTCACGCTGAGACCGGCGTACCACTACGTGCTGGAGCCCGGAGGTGGACCGTTCGAGTTCGAAGTCGTCGCGAACAGCTCCCTCTGTTCCTGGAACGCGAGCACGAATGACGGGTTTCTCCGGGTGACCCAGGCGAGCGGCACGGGTACCGGAGTCGTCCAGTATCACGTCGAGGAGCACACCGGTGCCGCGACACGCGTCGGCACCATCACGGTCGGGAACGCCACGTTCACCGTTACGCAGTTCGTCGGCCTTACACCGCCCCGGACGCTGACCAGCGCGTCGGCTCAGCCTGGTCACGCGGGTTCTCCGGCGGCGAACGGAATGGCTTTGCCGCCGGTTGTTCGCGGAAGCGTGGCGTCGATTGCCGCGTCGGAGACGGCCGATATCGCCGGCCTGCGCCGGTGGGACGCGTGGGTCGACGCCATGGCGCGGACGGACGCGCTGGTGCTCCGAGGCCACCGGACGGACCGCCAGGTGCCAGGGCGTACGCACGAGAGCTTCACGCAATACCACCTGGGGGTTCCGGTTCACGGCGGCGGCGTGTCCCGGCAGCTCGACCGCGGCGTGACCGTCTCCATTTTCGGCACCGTGCACCGTTCGATAGACGTCGAGACGATCCCGAGCATCTCCGCCGAGGAGGCCGCCGCGCGGCTTGAGGCGGAGACCGGGACTTCCCTCGTCCTCGGCCAACTGCCCTTGCTGGTGGTCTTTCCGCTGCCGGACGGCTCGTATGCCCTGACCTGGCAGGCAACCCTGAACAACGCCCGGACCTATTTCGTGAACGCGCACACCGGCCGCATCGTGTTCGACGTCACCGAGGCGCAGGCGCAGAGCGCGGTCGGGAGCGGCGTCGGGATCCGAGGTCATCGCAAGAAGGTCAGCGCTACGCGCGCCGACGGGACGTTTCAGGCACTCGACAGACTCCGGCCGGGGGAGACCCTGACGCTCGACGTGCGCCACGATGGGCAACGGCTGGAGCACCTGCTGGAACCCGCTCGTGGCGGGGTGCGCTGGGTCAGCGGCGACGTGGCGAGCGACGCCGACAATACGTGGGACGACCCGGCGGTCGTCGACGCTCATGTCCACGCGGGTTGGACCTACGACTACTTCGCTCTGGCGCACGGCTACGCCGGCATCGACGGTAAGAACGGCCGCGTGGTGGGGCTGGTCAACAACGGCGTTCCAGGTTCTTTCTTCCTCCGGCCGCCCTTCGGACCGGAAGGTGCCGGAGCCTACGTCTTCGGCGAGGCGCCGGATGGGACGCCGCTGGTCGCCGAAGATCTCGTCGCCCATGAGCTGATGCACGGCGTGACGTTCTTCGCCGTGAACGGCCGGACGGGGTCCACGCGGGGCCTTCTCGATACCCTGAATGTCCGGCGGCCGAACCTTCGAAGCTTCAGGCATCGCGGACGCATGTTCACCTGCGACACGTTCCGGTTTCGCTACGCCGACGGCCTCGAGCTGCCCGCGGTCTGCGAGGACGGCCGGTTCGTGCTGTTCTCGAACCAGGGACGGGCCGTCAACGAAGCCTTCTCGGACATCTTCGCGACCGCGGTCGAGTTCTTCCACCACGACGCTGGGTCGGTCCCGCTCCCGGCCGACTATCTGATCGGCGAGGATATCCCGGACGGCCCGACCCGGTCACTGGCGAATCCGCGCTCCCGGACCATTGGCGGCGCGAGGGTTCGCTACCCGGACGCCGCGCAGGGTGCGCTCGAGTTTCTGGTCGGCTTCGACGGACGGGTCGCGCGGTGGATCCCGCTGGCCTTCGTGAACAACCGGTTCGCCGGGGAGCTGCCGTCCACGGATGTAGGTGGCGCTCACTGGAACTCGACGATTCTCAGTCACGCGTTCTATCTCGCCATCGAAGGCGGCCGGAACGCGACGACCGGGCGAAGCGTCACGGGTGTAGGGCGGCAGGCGGCGAGAGAGGTCGAACAGGTGTACTTCCGTGCCATCACGGAATTGATGCCGGCCCACCCGGACTTCTCGATCACAGGGGCGGTTATTCGCCAGGCGGCGGTCGACCTGTTCGGCACTGGCAGCACCACCCACCGAACGATCGATCAGGCGCTACGCGCCGTCGGCCTGTAGGCCTCACCACCTAGGACCATGATGAGAAAACCCATGTCCATGCGTCGTTGTTCACGCCCGTTCCGCGTTTCCGTGGCGCTCGCGATGTTGTGCGTTGGCGGGTCCGCCGGCACCGTCCGCCCAGCTGCGGCCCAGCCGTCCGAGGCACGCGGGTTCATCACCATCAACGGCGGGCTCCAGGCAGCGTCGGCCGATTTCTCGGACAACATTGCCTTCAGTCATCCGCTGTTCGGTCCCGAAGAGGGCGATTTCGATACGCGCTACCGTGGCGGCGGCGACACCCTGCTCGACGTGAGTGGCGGCGTTCGCATCTGGCGCCACTTGGCGGTCGGCGCCGCCGTGTCGCAGTTCTCCCACGAGGAAGACGCCGGAATCACCGGGCGGATTCCGCACCCATTCCTCTTCGACAGGTCGCGTCAGATCAGCGGGACCGCAGCGGGGCTCGCCCGCCAGGAAATGGCCGTGCACATACAGGCCTTCTGGGTGATTCCGGCCGGCCGGTCGGTCGACATCGCCCTGTTTGGCGGGCCGACGTTCTTCAACGTCACGCAGGAGCTGGTGACCGGCGTGACTTTCGATCAGACCTACCCGTACAACGACGCGACGTTCGCCGGGGCAAGCCGGCAGCCGCAGTCGGCCGCGACGACCGGCTTTCACGTCGGCGCCGACGTCGCCTTCTACTTCTCCAATTGGGTCGGGGTCGGCGGCATGGTCCGATTCAGCCGCGGCTCGGTCGACCTGGACTCGCAGGATGGGGGCGGCGTCGCCATCGACACTGGAGGTCTACAGACATCCGGCGGCCTGCGTCTCCGTTTCTGACACATCGTCGCGGAGTAGGAGCGGAGGAAACCAAAGGGAGATGTATCTCTAAATGCGAACACTTACAACGACGGCGCTGGCCGTTACGCTGACCGGGGCTGGCCTCGTCACGGTGGCCGGGCAGGAACCGGCCAGCCGGCTGGCGCTGAATATCATGGCGATGTCGGCCACGACTGACGTGTCGGAGTTGCGCCGCCTCGACGCGCAGATCGACGCGCTGGTACGGACCGATGCGCTGGTGCTGGCGTCACGGCAGCCCGACGTATCGCTTTCGGAACGCGTCCATGAAGCCTTTAAGCAGTACCACGCGGGCGTGCCGGTGTATGGCGGGGGCATCTCCCGGCAACTCGCCAATGGGCTGACCGTTTCGATCTTCGGCACGATCTATCAGGGGATCGACCTCGACATTACGCCTCAGCTCGCCCAGAACGAGGCGCTCGCCCTAGTAGAACAGCAGGCAGGCGCCGGCCCGGCAACCGATGATCCGCCAACGCTGATGATCTTGCCAACCCCCTTCGACACCTACGTCCTCGCCTACCGCGCAACGATGCGCGACTTCCGCACCTACTTCCTCGACGCTCACAGCGGCGCGATCGTGCATGTGGAGAACGAGGTGGACGAGCAGGGTGCGGTGGGCAGCGGCGTCGGCATCCAAAATGACCTCAAGAAGGTAAGCGTCTCTCCGGCCGGCGGGGGCTTCCAGACGTACGACCGGCTTCGCCCCGCCGAGATCGTCACGCTCGACCTGCGCCACGCCGACGCGCACGTGGACAGCCTGCTCGATCCGAGGGGCGCGCGGTGGGTGGCGAGCGACGTCGCGTGGGACGCTGATAACGACTGGCGCGACCGGGCGGTGGTCGGCGCGCATGCCTATGGGGGCTTCACCTACGACTACCTCTTCGCACAGCAGGGGTGGCGCGGCATGACCGGGCTGGATGGTCGGATTCTCAGCATGGTCAATATCGGCCGCGCAGGCGAGAACAACGCGTTCTTCTATCCTCCCCCGTTTGGCCCGGAAGGGACTGGCGCGCTCGCGTTTGGCGCGTGGGATGACGGAACGCCGATCGTCTCGGCCGATGTCGTCGCCCACGAGGTGATGCACGGCGTCACGCATTTCTCGGTATCCCGGCGTACCGGCGATCGGTTGCTGAATAACGCGTGGGGAAACCCGGGACCTACGGCCTTCACACTCGACGGTCGGACATTCCGTTGTGGCGAGTCCTTGGTCTATAGAACCGGACCATTCGCCAACCGGCGCTTTCGGTTCGCGTGCGAGGATGGCCGGTTCGTGCTGTGGGCGAACCATGGGGGCGCCGTCAACGAAGCATTCTCGGACATCATCGGCACGGCCGTCGAGTTCTCGGTGCACGCGCCTGGCGCCGGCCCGCTCCGCGCGGACTACGTGATGGGCGAGGACACGGGGCAGCCGATCCGATCGCTGGAGAACCCGCGGGCGATCTCCATCCTCTACCCGGATGCATACAGCCGCCTGGTCCAGTTTATCGTCGGCGTCTTTGAGGACAACGGTCGGTACTTCTTTTCGAACATCGGTTCCGTGGATGGCCGGACGATCGTCTATCTCCCGGGCAGTGACGGCGGCGGTGTGCACTGGAACTCCACCATTCTGAGTCACGCGTTCTATCTCGCCATCGAAGGGGGACGGAACGAGACGACCAGACGGACCGTCCAAGGGGTGGGCGCCGCCAACCGGCACCAGATGGAACGGGTCTTCTTCCGGGCGATGACCGCCCTGATGCCATCCCAAACGAACTTCCAGATCACCGACGCCGTGATCCGCCAGTCGGCGGTCGATCTGTTCGGCGTCGGCAGCGCGACCCAGCGGGCGGTCTATCAGGCGCTCGACGCGGTCGGCCCGTAGTCGATTCCGGATCACAAATCATGACGAGGAGAATCTATGCCCATACACGTCGCCGTTGGCCTTCCGGAGACTGTGCAATGATCAGACACAGCACCCTGCTCGCCCTGCTCGTGCTGGCCCTCTGTGGGACAGCGACCGCCCAGACCACCCGTGGATTCGTCGCCGTCAACGGTGGCCTGCAATCAGGGTCTACGGGATTCTCACAGGACCGCCTCGTTGAATCGCCGCTGTTCGGACCGGAAGACGGCACGCTGACGGCGCGCCATCCTGGTGGGAACGCGACCTCCGCGACGGCGTGCGGTACGCTGGTCTGTTCGCTGGCCCAGGTTCTGAACGACGTATGGAAACCGTGCGGGACGGCATCGATGCCGGCGGTCCGCGGGGCCTTCGTCAGAGTCATGTTGGACAGCTCGCCGCCGCGCACCGACGGGAACACCAGGTCGGAGCCGTCGCGCAGCGGCAGGATCCGCTCCAGCGCCGACAGGGCGGCTTCGGACAGAGGAACTCGATGCTCCATGCCGGATTTCATGCGCTTCGCCGGTGTCTCCATTGACCCCGCGGACATCGATTTCTCGACCAGCAGCGAGGCGGGCTCGCTGACGGAGGACCGGGGCGTCACCGGCTCCGGGCTGTTCGCGAGCCTCTACGGCGTGGGGGTGACGACCCGTTCAACACCGGCCTCGAGGCCGGTTACGCCGCGCCTCGAAACCAGTCGGTCATCGCCCGCATGCCGTCCGGCAACGCGCTGAACTCCCGCGCGGCGAGACGCGCCGGGCCGCTGTCGGCCTTGAGCACCTGTCCAGACTGGCTGACGCTGCCGTGATACGATGCCAAAAATGACAGGCGGCGATGAGGCAGGTACCGGGCGTCGACTACCTGCGGCGACCGTCCTGGCCAATCGGCAAGACAGCGCCGTAACGGCGCGCCGGTGAGTCCATGGGCGGTAACGCCGCACGCATCTGGCGGCACAGGCTGCTTCCTGGATACGCCAGCGAGATTCTCGACATCAGCATCGAGGCGCTCGGCCGCTACCGTCTGCGCACCGCGCTGAGTACGCTCGGCATAGTGCTCGGCGTCGCCGCGGTCATTGCCATGTTCTCGGTCGGTGAAGGGGCTCGCGAGGATGTCCTGCGCCAAGTCGAGCAGCTGGGCATCAACAACGTCATCGTCCGGAACCAGGGTTTCGGTAGCGATGCGGGCCTCCGTTTGCACGACGCGCGGCTACTGGGTGACCTGCTGCCGCGGATCGTCTCGGTCAATCCACTGGTGGAGCGCTTCGTCGTCGCGTCCGGCCCGCTCGGCACGCGCCGCGCTTCCTTTCTGGGCGTCGCCCCGGAGTACGCGACGGTGCTCGACCTGGAGGTCGCGCGCGGGCGGTTCCTGGTGCCTCTCGATCGGCGGACGCACGCGCCCGTCTGCGTGCTGGGTGCCCGGCTCGGGAGCATTCTGTTCGGGTACCGCGATCCGGTCGGCCAACAGGTGCGTGTCGATCGGCTCTGGTGCGAGGTCGTCGGCGTGCTGGCCCCGCGCTCGACCGGCGGACGCGCCGGACGCATCGCGGCATCTCGCGACCTCGACAATGTGGTGATCGGTTCCATCGGCGACGTGCTCCCCACGAGTCCGGCGGTGGATCCGACTCAACCGATCGACGAGGTCTGGATTCGGGTCGCCGACGGCGACGACGTGGCGACCGTTGCGGGCTCCATCCAGCGCATCCTCGCCCGCGCACACGGGGCGCCGCTTGCGCTCGACATCGTCGTGCCGCGGGACCTGTTGAATCAGCGCGTTCGCACGCAGCGAACCTTCAACGTCGTGGTCAGCAGCGTCGCGGTACTCTCCCTGCTGGTCGGCGGCATCGGCATCATGAACATCATGCTCACGTCCGTACTCGAACGGACGCGGGAGATCGGCCTACGGCGCGTAGTCGGCGCGACGCGACGCGGCATCGTCATGCAGTTTCTGACCGAGAGCCTCATCATGACGATGGCCGGCGGCGGCATCGGCATCACGACGGGCGTCGCCGCTTCGTACGCGATCACCGCGTACGCGGCGTGGAACACCAGCGTGTCCTTCTTCTCGGTTGCGCTCGGCTTCGGCGTCTCGGTGCTCGTGGGGCTCGTGTTCGGGATCTATCCCGCCTCCCAAGCGGCCAGACTGCAACCGGTCGACGCGATCCGGTACGAATAGGAACGCGATCCGCGCCCCAGCACCGAGCGTCAACCGACGCGGTCGACCCAATAAGATAAGAAACCGCCTCGGTTCCCTTGCGTCTCTATCCGTCTACGATCTCGACGACCACCGGCCCGGTCGGCCGCGTCATGCACGCGAGCCGGTGCGCGCCGGGCTCCACGCCGCAGATGTCCTCAAGCGTCCCTCGTTCTGCAGCGCTCATAGGATTCACGTGCGCCTCGCCGGAAACAATCCGTACCGGATCGCTGCCGCAGATCCCGGCATGGCAGTCCGCGGTGATCTCGACGCTGTTCGTTTCGGCGACCTCGCACAGCGTTTGGCCTTCGGTGAACGGACACGACTGCCGCCGGTTCCGGAACGTCACGACGCGTTCCCCGGCGACCGCCGCGCCGTCCTCGACCGGTGCGGACCGCGCCAGCGGCCGGGCGATACCGACACGAGTGGAAAAGACCAGCGAGTGGAACGGCCGATCGAGCGGGCCGAACCGTAGCGACTGGTGACCGACCCGGACGATGTCACCCTCCTCGAGAAGGAGAGTGTCGGCGACCTTCAGGTAGATGCCGTTCACGCTGTTGAGATCCCGGACGAACACCTGCGTGCCGGTGACTACGACCGAGACGTGGCGACGCGAAAGACGGGTATCGTCTCGGGCCAGCTCGATGTCCGGAGCGGCGCGTCCGATGAGCTGCGTTCCTTCCCGCAACCGGTGGCGTCCGGCCAGCCTTCCGTGCGCATCGTGGTGGGTCAGCAGCAGCGGATCGTCCTTCGAGCCGAAGACGATCCACTGGCTGCCGATGCGTGCGACTGTTCCAGGGGCGACGACCCGTCCACGCCCCTCCGTCACGTGCAGGAACACGCCGGCAGGCGAGTCCTCGTCACGTACACGGTAGCCGTCGGGTCCCGGGACGATCGCCGCGTGCCGGTCGGCCAAACTGGAATCGTCCGGGAAACAGATGTCGCTTCCCCGCTTGCCGATCGTGCTGTCACGATCGGCCGCGAGCTCAAACAACTCCGCCTCGACCTCGCTATCGATCAGACGGACGAGCGCCGCGGGCGGTGGAAGCAACCGTCTGCCTCGATCACCGGCGCCGGCGTCCGGCGGGCGGCGCGCCGCGGGCGCGCCCACGACTTCCAATTCGAAGCGAACCTCGGCGTTGCCCGCCAGCCGCTGGGCGATCGCCTCGGCCACGGTAACGCCGTCGATCAGCGAAGCCTTGATGTTGCCGCGATGCTTCACTTCACGGTACCCCGAGGGATCGCCATCGAAGTCGTCACATCGGAGGTAGGCGGTGTTGAGCGTGTCGCCGATGACATAGACGTTCGGTTGCCGGCTCTCGAGCAGCGCGTTGAGCAGGAACGTCTTGCGGACCCGCGATCCGCCGGTCATAGGGTGGATGCCGATACGCTTGATGAGCGACCAGTCTATTTCCTGGCCGATACACGCGACCACCCGTGCAGCGTCGAACTCCATCACCGCTGTGTCGACCGGCGGTCCATCGGCCTGCGGTGCCCCGACCCGCAGGCGCAGCACCGGACCCGCCTTGGTTTCAACGACCTCGGACGCCTCGCTGCCGGGAAGGAAGCGTACGTTGCGGTTGATCGACATCGCTTCGTCGAACGCAGCCGACAATGCCTTTGGCGGCACCGGCATCGTGTTGCCGCGATGCGACCAGTACACCGGCGTGTCGTCCACCGCCGCCGCCTTGGCGGCGGAAATCGCGATCATCGCCTCAATGGCCGCCACGCCGCCGCCAATCACGCAGGCCGGCTTGCTGACGTAGCGATCGGCGCTGGCTAGCCGATGGGTGATCGCCCGCACGTCGCCCGGGACGTCGAGCCGTCGCGGTGAACCGGCGCCGAGCGCGAGCACGACGTGCCAAGCACAGATGACGCCGTCCGTTCCGGCTCGATGGTTGCGCACGTGGGCCCGCCAGAGGCCCTGGTCGCCCGGCTCCAACCCGACGACCTCGATGCCAACCTGGACCGGCACGTTGTGGCGACGGTAAAGGGTCTTCCAGGCGTTGCACAGATCGGCGCCCTTCACGTCGGCGAAGAAATGCAGCTCCTCGATGAGGGCGCCCCCCTTCGGAAACCCCATCTGTCTAGCGGCGCCGAAGTCCGGCTTGATCGGCTTCGCGCTGTCGTAGTCCCGGATGCGCTTCAGCACGTCGTCGATCTCGATCACCAGCGCCGTCAGCCCCAGCTCCTTCGCCCGAAACGCGGCCCCCGTGCCCGCCGGCCCCGCGCCGACAATCAGGGCATCGAGCACGTCCGGGAGAGGGACCGGCGTGTCGAGGACGAGACGGCCGTCCGGCAGGACCTCGTTCGATTCGGACATCGGGTTCCAATCAAGGCTGAAGGCGAGACCGGGCGCTCCTGCTCGGGTGGAAGTCGTGACACGTCACGCACGCGTCCGACACCAGGTCGGGCGCGTGGCACGACCGGCAGGTGTCGATCGCCGGCACGTTCTGGATCGCCGCGTTGTCGAGCGCCGGGTCGATCGGTCCCTCGGCGCCAAGGAGCTCGGCGAACGGAATGTCCGTATGACAATCGAGACAACCCCGCTGAATCACGTGAGCGCGATGATTGAACCGCGCCCGCCGGAGCACGGACTGCGCCTGCCGCACGCGGCCGATCGTCGCGCGCTCGACGGTATGACACGAGACGCACGGCTCGGTAACCTCCGCCGCGAACGCGTCGATATCGTGGAGCTGCGCGTCGCTCAGCCGGGAATCGCGCATCCCGAACCGGAACCGCGTGTCGTTGAGCGTGGTATTCGGATCGCCGATCCGCGCCTCGAGCATGCCCATGACCCGGTCGAGCTCCAGCAGTGCCACCTGGACCCACTCTTCGTCCTGGCCGCGCAGCCCGTCCGCCTCGGCCCGAAGCGTCGCCAGCGCCTCGGCGTAGAGCTCCGTCTCGTCCGCCGGGGCGACGTCGGCCGAGACCACCAGGAGGTCGGCCAAGCCTCCCGACGGGTAGATCGCTCGCCGCAGGCGCCTCAGGTTGTGGAGGATCCACGGGTCGGCGTGCGTAACGTCGGTCTTGACGACGAGGCCGCCGTCGACATCGAACGGTGCGGTACTCATCCGCCGGGCCCACTGTTCACCCGGTCCCAACCGCGCGCGCACGGTGTCGAGCGTCTCGACGCCGAGCGTCAGCGCCACGCCGTCGCCGCTGTCGCGGACTATCGCCGTGCCGGCGGACTGGACCGGCAACTCGACCGACTCGACGTCCCCGTTGAGGTGGCAGTCGCCACAAGCGACATCGAACGCGATCGGCTGGAATCCGCGCGCATCGGCAGTCGGAGCGTGACACGCCAGGCAGGCGACCTCCGGGTCGTCGGCGCCGCGATCGTCCAGGACGAATTCGACGTGCCTGACGTGTGTGAACGCGAGGCCGGCGTCGTCGGGTATCGCTTCGGCGGCGAAGTCGAACTCCGGGTGCCCGCGGCTGAAGTCGCCGATCGCGTGACAACTCTCACACCGGGCGTTCGCGACCGTCACCCGCGAGTCGGGTCGCCGGCCGCGATGCTCGTCGTGACAGGCGGCGCACGACACTTCGAATTCGCGGCCGAACGCGCGGGTCCGGTCGCGCGACGTGTATACGTAGTGGGCGTTGAAGGTGTACGCCCCCAGAGCGTCGGTGTGCCGCTCGTGGCAGAGCGAGCACTTTTCGCTGCTGACCTCCCGGAACGGCGTGTGACACGCGGCGCAGTTGTTGTCCAGCATCGCATGCGCCGACGACAGCGGGCCGTTCGCCACGAGATTGCCCGTCCCGAATCCCAGGTTCAACGCGAGAACGATCCCGGCCAGCCCGCCCAGCGCGGCGCCGATCCAGATGATCCGGTTCCGGCCCGGCGGGCGGACGTACTTCTTGGCGACCGGCAGGTCGGCGTCGCCAAACGTGCCCTTGGACTGGCGGTCTGTCATGGCCTGGTCAATAGCGGAGCACCGCGAACACGTGAAACAGGACGAGCACCACCAGAGCGATCGCCGCCGGCGCATGCGCGTAGAGCCACCAACGGAGCGCCCGTTGCACTGTGTAGTGCGCGTCCATCTCGAACTTCGTGCGGACGAGCACCTGTATCTGCTCGACGCGCTTCGCATCCTCGCCCTGGAGCAACCGCCGGGCATGGTCCAGACGCCGCATGCGCGATTGAACGCCGCCGGTGATGTCGACGAAGTAGATCAACCGCGCGTGCGGCGCCGCCAGAGCCGGCGCCAGGTGCGTGTCGTAGACGGTCCGAACGGACTCCCCGCCGGTGGCGGCCAGCCGCTCGACCTTCTCGCGAACCGCGCGGACGAGTTCAGGGATCCGGTCGTAGTGCACCTCTGTCGTCAACCCGGAGGTCAGCACTGCCGGCGCCCATTTCTGGATGAGAACCCCGACCAGGCCGGTGGCCACGACCCACACGCTGGCGAACCAGAGGCCCCATGCCAGCGTCCCTGCCGGCAGTCGCCCGCCGCTGTGCATCAACAGCAGCAGCAGGAACAGTGTGCCGCCGTAGACGTGAAGTTGCACCCAATGCCAGAGGGCCGCCGGCCCGCGACGCGGCGCCCGCCGACGCCCGCTGTAGGCCAGGGCGGCGACGAGCAGCGCCGCCGCGGCGATCCCGTAGGCTATCGTCCAGGCAGAGGCCCCACCCGGCGCACCGAACACTCGATCGACCACGACCGCTGCCGCGCACAACAGGACACCGGCCAGGAACGCGCGCCACCACGCCGCCGACTGTACCAGCCGGGGCGGGGTGATCAGGGACCGGATCATGACCGTAGTCTCCCTTGAAGAGCCTCGAGCTCGTCGGTCGAACCGACGCGGAACGCGCAGTGGTGTGGACAGTTCCGGACGCACGCCGGACCGGCCGGCGAGGTGTAGCAGAGGTCGCACTTGCTGGCGACGGCGCGCGGAGAGCCGCGCAGCGATCGCGGCAACGCGTTGTCGGGCCAGGTCTCGCCGGTGTCGTGCATCACGATGGCGTCGTAAGGACAGTTCTGATGGCACGTGCCGCAGCCGATGCAGATCTGTTCCTTGATCTCGACCACGTCACCTACGTTGGCCCGGCGAATTGCTCCGGTCGGACAGCCGATCAGGCACACCGGATCCTGGCAGTGATAACAGGACTTCGCGATCAGCAGATGACCGTACCGGTCGCCTTCGCGCACAAAGCGCGGCCGCCCGCCATGCGTGTCGGCGCAGGCGCGCACGCAATCGTCACAGCGCGTGCAGGCGTCGAGGTCCATGACGAGGATGCTGTTCCCCTCGACCAGTCCCTTGTCGAGCGCGAACTCGAGCAGGGCCGATTGCGCGGGGTCTTTGCGAGCGGATCCCGTCTCCTTGATCCGGGCGACCACCTGACGCCAAAGCGCTTCCTCGACGTCGGGGTGCATCCGGAGCACGCGCCGCAGGTCGTCTCCGGCGATGGTGACCAGCTCGCCGTATCCAACCGACGACACCGAGAATCGGGCGCCATCCAGTTCGTCGATGAGCAGCTCGATCTCGCCGAAGGTCATTCCCTTGGAGAGATACGACACCGCGGCCGATCCCTGTCCGACCCGTTGCGACACGCGCATGAAGCCGGACCGGACCAGGTGGAGCGCCCCGACGGGCGCGCCTTCCTCCATCACCGTGTCTCCCGGCTTGCAGGAGACGAGCTCGACCCGTTCGGCCAGATCGGACAGGACGGGCTGCGAACAGCCGCGAAACAGTGCGCAGGCCCGTAGCTGCGGCAACAGCGCGCGGCGCCGGTAGACGCTGTCGATGCGCTGCCTGAACGCGCCAGACTGCCGCTTCATCAGGCGCAGGGCCGGCAGGCGGATCTGGACGATGCGGCATTCGGAAAGGGTCTTGACGGTGACCGACTGCGGCCAGCCGTTCAAGGCGCCAATCTCGCCGAAGCACTCGCCCGGGCCGAGCTCGACAACCTCGGATTGGGCCTCCAGATCGAAGTCCATCGTCGACAGGAAGACCGTCTCGGCCTGCGGGTCCGGGTGTCGGGGGGCCTCCGCGTTGGGCGCGGCGTCCGGATCGGGCTCGGCGTCGAGCGAAGCGGCAACGGTTCCCTCGACGAGAAAGAAGGCGAGGTCGACGTAGCTGCCAGCTTCGAACAACACCGTCCCTTCGTTCCAGACGGCGACGGAGACATCGGGACTGATCGTCTCGAGGAGCTGATCCTTGAAACCCCGGAACACGTCGTACTGTTTCAGGTCGCTCGCGGTCAGGTACGTGGACAAGTCGCGGATCCCTGTCTCCGCTCCGAACAAACTCCACCGGTCCCGATGTTGCTCCATGCGGCGAACGATGGTGCCCTGATCCACGGTGAACTCCCGTCTCATCGCACGGCCGGACGGCCGAGAGCCCGATAGAGCTCCTCGATCCGCCGCCGCAGGGATTCCAGTGTCTGCTCGACCGATGAATTGTCGTCCACCGCCAAGTCGCCGAGCTCCGGGGCACGGACCGGAGAAGTCGGGGCGGCCCGCGTGCGATTTCCCGCCGGACCGGAGCGCGGCGGGCGGCTGATGGCCGCGGCGGGCGGCCCGCTTCGCCCCACGTCCGTGGCTGCCGCCGGGCGAGTGCCAGCCCTTGGGCGCGACGCGGCCGGCGCGACGGCAGCGGCGTTCGAAGCGGGAGTGTCCGCACCGCGCCCGCCGGCCGGCACCGTGGCGGGGCCCTCGGGAGATGACACGCTGGCCAAGCCGGGCGTGCTCTCGGGAGCCGGGCCTCGATCGGCGATGACGCGCGCATGGGCCTCCGCCAGCGCGTCCGCATCGCGACGTTTCGGATCGCGGCCGAACGCGTCACCCCAGTGCACGATTTGCTCCGTGCGCTCCAGGATGTCGAACCCGGCGCCCACCGGATGTCCTGCCGCAACCAACCCCGGATCGGTAACGTAGTGGCAGCCGGCGCAGGTTGTCGCCTGGACCGCTGGGTCAGACAGGTCGGTGAGCCCGAGCGCCACCGACTCCGCGTGGCTCGCCGTCTCGTGCGGCTCGAGATAGTCCGCCCCCGGACCGTGGCACCGCTGGCAGCCGACGCCCGCTCGCACCTTGCGCGAGGGGTCAGACACGATCGTCCCATGGCACCACATGCAGGTTTGCGTGCCCCGCGCGAGATCGTCAGCGGCGACGCCATAGGCGCGGGCGATCTCCAACGCCTGCGGTTCACCGTTGCGAAGCATGGCGGCGCTCTGGGAGTGCGGATCCCGGCGCCACCATTTTTCCTGGGCGTTGTGACAGCGGCCGCAGGGGACCTTGACGAAATCGTGCGCCGGCGGGTCCCGCCATGGCGGCCGCGTGCGCGTGATGACGGGCGCCGGGGGGGGGACGGGCGCTCGTACCGCCGGCTGGTTCTCCGCCCGCACCGCATCCGCGCCCCGCGCCGCGGCGGGTTCGCCCTGCGGGCTCGCCCCGGCGCCTGCCGCCGCCTCGATGCTCACGGCCGCCGCATTAGATGGACCGCCGCCGGCCGCTTCGAGCACCGGCACTGAGGCGCTGGTGATCAGCCTCAGTGCGTCCGGGACGATGGCGACGTCGGTCACCACGCTGGACGGCGGCGCCGTTTCTTCCAGGTCCGGATCCCAGAGTGAGTCTATTGCTACAAGCGCGTCGCCGTCGGCGTTCGCGATGAACGCCTTGGTTGCTGTCTGGACAGAGGTAGCTGCCGCGAGCAACGCCGCGCGGTTGGCGATGGTCAGATCGACCGATTCCGATATCGCGATGATGGCCTGAACCGCCGGAATATCGAGACGGTCGTTGATCGCGAACAGCTCGTCGACCGCGGCGCCGGCACGGTCGCTCATGGCGGCCACGTAGAGATCGTCCTCGGTGGCGGCGGCGACGCCGCGCAGGGCGTACTCCAGATCCAGCGTCCGGCCAACGACGTACAGGATCCGCTTCCAGGTTCGTGGGGGCTCGGCGTTCGTCCGTCCATCAGCGGTCTTGTACGATTCGAGAAAGTTGTGCCGGATCCGGCCGCTCCATTCAACCAGCTCGAAGTCGCTGCCGGTAGAGTGCCCGGCGCGGTTGACGAGCTCCTCGTTCGGCACCGTGTGGCAGCCGAAGCAATTGGCGGCCACCTCGTAAATCTGCGAGGGCCGCCGCATGCCGGCCGTCGTGCTGTCCGCGATCCGCTGCGCCCGGTGCGCGGCGGTTTCCAGCCGCGCCGCCTCCTGAAAGTCGGATTCGGCCACTCCGTAGTTGTTGTGGATGGCGATCCATTCCCGGGCGGGGCCATGGCACGACTCGCAGGTGACGCCAGCGCCGGCCCGCAGTTGACCGCGCCGCAGAACCGGCGTGTAGTGACAGCTCAGACAGGCCGGCGTCGTCTCGTCGGTCCCGCGCTTGATCAACCGAAGGCCGAGGCTGAGATATATCTCCTTCGCCCGCTCGCTGCGGTGCAGCGTGTCGAACCCCGTGGCGTGCTCGGTCGTTTCCCACACGTCGAACTCGGCGGCGTGACACTCGCCGCAACGCTCCGGCAGCAGGACCCGCTCGGCCGTATGCGTCAGCGCCGCGCGTAGCGTGTCGACCCGTTCGGCCTCCGTCGGTTCCTGCGCGCGCGCCGGTCCCGGCGCGAACGACGCCAGACAGTACGCCGCAAGAACCAGGAAGCGTGCACGATGCACCAGGGCGGTCGTCGACCTGGATTGCGCCGTTGTCCTCGATGAAGGCATCGGATCTGCGTTCCTCCCCGGCTAGAATTTGACGACGATCTCGGCGCGTCCCCCTACGCGAAGCCGGCTGCCGCCGTCCGACCCCGCGGCGCGCAGGGTGTCGCGCGCCGCGAAGGCGTCGAACACCAGCACGTTGCGCCGGCCGACGGCCACCTGGTAGCGCAAGCCGCCGGCGACGGCGTGCGGTTCGCAGATCGCGAGCGCACTCGCGCACGCCGCGGTCGAGTACCGCACCGCGCCTTCCAGCAGCAACTGCCGGCGTGTGTCGGCGGAGAACACCTGGTGGCCGAACGCCCCGCCGGTGACGTCGCTGGCGGTCGGCGCCAGCGCGCCGGGCGCACTGCCGAGACCGGGACCGTCGAACAGGATGCCAGCGCGCGCTAGTGGTCCGGGGATCATCGGGTCGAGGGCCGCCGCCCGGTAGTCGCCATGGGCGTAGAAGCCGTTGGCATAGAAGTAGTTGTCGGTGTGGTGCGGCGTCCAGGAGAGCTCGGTGAACAACAGCGTCCCCCGGCTCGCGGGATCGCCGATCACGAACTGGTCGCCATCCGGTGTCCCGCCCCCGATCGGCAGAGACATCAGCACGCGTACGGCGGTGTTGAATGCCCCCGCCCCCGGGCGACCGACGAAGCTGACGCCCGCGTACAGTCCGTCACCGGCTCGCAGCCGGCCGAGACTGTTCTCGAACTCGCCGCCGCGGACGTAGATGGCGTCGAAGGCGGCCGTGGTCGAACGCCAGTCCACCTCTGTAAACCCGCCCACCAACTGCGCGCCGTTGCGTTCGACGCTGCCGAGCGGGGAGTCCGGAGGCGTGTCGGCGTCGAGGCGCGTCAATAGAGTTGGACGGTCGATCTGGTTCCACGCGTACAGCCCGGTGAACCGCAGGTTGACGGGACCGCCTCGCAGGCTGTTGCGGGTTACGCCGGCCGCATCGATGAAGTCGTTGATGAGGAGTCCGTCCTGGAAGCTGATCGGCTGGCGGCCGACCGACAGCCCCAGATCCAGCCCGCGCCGGTCGTCTCGATCCAGGTTGGGAAACAGCTCGCCGAAGTCCCCTTCGAAGAACAGGTGGGTCACTGTGTCCCAGTCGAAGTTGAATTGCTGGCTGAACCCCCCGCCGGCCCCTCCGCTGGAGTAGCCGCTGAATCGGCGCAGGCCGGTCGGGTCAGTCTGGTCGGCGGGACGCAAGCCGAACACGAATCGCTCGCTGCCAGTGAGCGCGAGATTACCGAACAGATCGATCCGGTTGGCCCACTCGGTGGAGCGCGTCTTCCCATCGTCGATCGTGCCCACGCCGCTTCGCAGCGCGCCGAAAAGGATGAAGGACGGGCGCCAGACCGCGCCGCCCGGCAGCGTGAACCCGCGCCCAATCCGTCCAGTTCCGAGAAACGGCGGGCCGAGCTCCACGAGCGGTTTGGGGCGGTTCGGGAAAGTGTCCAGTTGGAGCGGGATGTACTCGTCGGAGAGCTCGCTCCCGGCCTCACCATCGTGATCACCGTCGCCGTGGCCGCCGTCGTCACGGCCCGTTGCCGGTTGCGGGGCGGGAGGGGATTCCGTCTCCGCGCCGCCGGCGGACAGGTTCACGGCGCGTTCGCGGACGAGGACATGGCCCGCGACCACCGCCTCCGCGACCTCGCGCTCGGTCATGCCATAGTCGAAACCCATGTCCGCGACTTCGTGCACGAGGTTGACCGGCACCATGCCCGCCTTGATCCGAATGGTGGCGTAGTAGGGGCCGGTGGTTCCCGCCAGGGCGTCGCGGTCGACCTCGTAAGAGGCCCACTTGCTCCTCAGCGGCGGAATCGTGCGCCGGTGCTTGCGGGCGTCGACCGGCCGGCCGGTGAGAATCGTAGAATTGGTCGACGGCCGCAGGAATGGGAGCGGACTCGGCGAGTAGGGCACTACCAGTACCTGCTCGCGCTCGCCGCCGCGGACCATGTTGACGAGGAAGCGTGACTGCAAGCTGAAGAGCTGGTCATCGGCCGGCAGCGCACCGTCGTGAACGTAGACCGAGTGGCTGTCACGGACGTCGCCGTTCGGATCCAGATCGCCCGACTCGAATACCACGTGCCCCGTGGCGTCGGTCACGGTCACGTGCAGCCAGACCACGCGCTCGGCGTCGAACCCGGTCGGCACGTTGTGGCCGTCGGTGCCGTTCCTGAATTCCACCTCGAAGGAGATGCCGTCCGCGGCGGCCCGTTCGACGACGACGTCGCCGAGTTGATAGCCGGCCCGGAGCAATTGCCGGCGCTGTCGTCCGAGCTCGTCCAGCAGGTCGAGATTGTCGCGGATGAGGTCGGCCGCGTCGTACCGATCATCCGGCTCGACCCACCGCGGCGGAAACTCGTAGCCCTCCGGCGCCGTGTCCTCGAAGGCGTCGGTGCCCCAGCCCGCCTCGTAGTCGAAGGTCAACCATTCGCGCAACGTTGCCAGCTCCTGCGCCTCGGTGTTGTGCGGAAAGATGCCCGGATGCACGATCGAGTAGTCCGGACCCGCGAACATGTGGTTGGTCCGCTTACGCGGCCGCGTCGCCCGGTTGCCCACCCGCGCGGCGGGCCCCATCGCATACCCCGACGGGACGCCCGGCTCGGATCCCATGTGGCAGTCCTGGCAACTGGCGCCATTGCCCGAGGCCGGGGAGCTCTTGTACTCGCTGAACGCTTCCTCCAGGCGGAACCCGTTGACCAGATTGACGTCGTGGCACGACCCGCAGAACCCCGACTTCGGGAGCTGAAAGAACTCGCGCGCCTCGGCGTGCACGGCCCGGCCCGCCCGTTCCGGGTCGGTCTGCAGGTTGAACTCGCCGCTCTCAATCGCCCGTTGCAGCTCGTCGTTCCCGCTCGGGCCGAACACCGGCTCGTACAGGCTGCCCTCGACCAGCGGCAGGCGCCCGCTGATCTTGCCGAACGCCTGATCCTGCCGGTGACAGACGATGCAGGTGACTCCTTCGCGCGAAGTCGGGTGCCGATCGAGGTTCGACATGAACGTCGGCTCTTCCAGGTTCATCCCGACCGGGGTGTGACACCGGATGCAGAAGTCGCCGTTGGTGCCGTTCGTCAGCTTGGTGACCTTGGCCTGCATCGCGTTGAAAACCGGGCTGAGCTGCGCATAGGCGTGCGATGAGACGGACCACTCGCGATAGATCTCCGCGTGGCACGCCGCGCAGGTGGTCGCTGACGGAAACCGCTCCTCCGCGAACAGCGCGGCGTGATCGGGGTCACCGGCGGGCTGCGCTGGCGGAGGCAACTCTTCGGCGGCTACCATCGTGATCGAGGCCGCCAACGCACCGGCGGCAACGGTGACCAGCGCACGGGGCGTTCCCAGCCACCGCAGCCGTAGCTTCGTGAGGTCAGGCGATTTAAGCATGGGACTCCGTTCTCCCCGTCGTCAAGACTGATCCGTCCGGATTACTACCGCCGTGATCCGATCGCCGAGCGTCACCGGTTGGCCGATGTGCACGGGCGCTGAAGCCCTCACAGGCCAGCCGTCGAGGAACGTGCCGTTACTGCTGCTAAGGTCCTCCACCGTCACCGCACCGGCCCGCACCACAAACACCGCGTGCTCGCGCGACAGCGTCCGGTCGTCGATCCAGATGTCGCATTGGTGACTGCGCCCGACGATGTAGCGCCCATCGGGCAGGGAGATCCGCCGACGCGCGCCATCGGGCAGCGCGACCACCATCCCGAGGCGCGGCGCCTTCGCCGGCTCACGATCCATGGACGGCGCGTCGGTCAGCGGTGGCGCAGACAGCGCGGAAGCCGGGTCCATCACCGTGGCCGGCGCCGAGGGGCCGCCTTCCGGCGCGTGCTCGTCGGACCCGCCGGCCAGCGGCGGCGCGGCCACGAGCGATGGCGCGTCCAGCACGGTCGCCGGGTCCGGCGGTGTGCCGCCACCGGCCTCGGCGCGGTCCGGTACGGTTGTTCCCACCAAAGGCGGCGCTCGGAGCACCGAAGGCGGTCCATAGACGGTTCCGGGTTCATCCGGCTCGCCCGCGCCGGGTGTGTCGGTCACGCGGGGAACACGCAACCCCGGTGCCGGGTCATGCGCCGTCGCCGACTGCGATGCCCCGTCGCCCGACCTGCCGTCGACAGTCGCGCCGACCGCGCGATCAGACGGCACGACGAAAATGAAGTCGTGTCGCTCGCCGATGGTGATCACGTGGAGTGCGCTCAGATAGGCACGGTCCTCGACGGGTGCGCCGTCGAGGAGGGTGCCGTTCCGGCTGCTCAAATCCTGAATCCAGTACGCATCGGCGGCCGGATCGAAAACGATGTGTGCGTGCCGCTTCGAGACGACTCCGGCGGGCAGCACGATGGTGTTCTCCGGGCCACGGCCGATCGTCGCCTCGGCGCCGATCCAGTGTTCGGTCCCGGCCAGCTCACCCGTCCTGCAGAAGAACCGTGCCCGCAGCATCGCTATTCGTACCTCCTGGCGTGAACGGGCTCTCGTCCGGCTGCCGGCAACGCTGGATTAACTCCGAAGGCCGCTGGACGCCCACACGTTCGAAGCGGGTGTCCGGGGAGACTCGTCACTTGGGGAACCCGTCCTCCTCCAGATCGACGACGATTTCCGCGGTTTCGCTGGCGACGATCTCCACAGTCCTCGGAAACCGCCATTCGTCGGTTTCCAGCCGGATGCGATGACGTCCCACGGGCAGCCGCAACTCCAGCACGGCCATCGTGCCCAGGGAGCGGTCGTCGACGATGATCTCCGCGGCGGGCGCGACCCTGACGACGAGCGTCCCGCAAGCGGTGGCGTCACCACAGAGCAACGCCTCGGCGTTGTCCACGCGTCGCAGCCCCTCGGCGGCCGCCGGCGAGCCGTTCAACTCGACCGCGTCCTGGAAGAGACGCCGGGCGTCGTCGTATCGTCCGGCCGTGAACGCCGCGTTGCCCTCCTGCAGGTGTTCCCGTACCAACGTGGCCTGAACCCTCTCCCGTCCGGTCAGCGCCGTCCGGTTGTCCGGGTCGCGGCGGAGCACGCCGGCATACAGGTCCAGCGTTCCATCCACCTCTCCGGCCGCCTCCGCCGCCACCGCATCAGCCAGCAGTGCGTCGACATCCGGTCCGGAAGACGCCGGCGGAGGCGAGGCGGGCCGCGGAGACCGTGATCGCGGCGGAGCCGGAGCCGGCGCCGGAGGCGGAGCCGGCTCCGGACGATCCGGCTCGGCGGGAGTCTCCTGACTGGTTCCGGCCTCTTCTTCGTCGGGCTCGGGATCGATTTCGCCGGGCGAGGGTACTGGAGCCTCCGACCCATCCGGTGACGTTGCGCCGCTGTCGCTCACGCCGGGAACGGCATCTCGATTCGCGGCGAAGCCGGACTCCTGCCCGCTCGTGCTGCGTGAGGCCAGCCCCATCCCTATCGATACGGCGATCGCGATGACCGCGACCGCAACGCTGAGCGTGGCGACGAGCTTCAGTCGCTTCCGTTCGTCTCCACGTTCCGGTGCGTCGTCGTCGGCCGCCTCATGCGCCGTCGTGTCAACCGGGCGCGCCGGAAGGAGTGATCGATCCGGCAGCGGCGACGGATCCGCCGGCGGCTGGCGCGGGATCGATGGCTGTGCCGGTTCGGCGCCCTCGCCGAGCACCTGGAGCACCTTCCGCATCCGGCTTTGCGCGTCTTGCAGGTTGCCGTGCTCCAACCCGTCTCGCACCTCTTCTACGGACGATTCGAACAACTCGCGAATTTCCTTCTTGACGCTGGCGAGCTCGGCGGCGACCAGGTCGTGCGGTTCATCGAAGCCTGCGAGAATCTTCTGCGCGGCGGCGAGCTCGCCAGCGGTGCGCTTCCGGCGGGCCTTGTCCACCGCGGCCCGGGCCCGGTGGTCGCGTGCGGCGGTGTTGATACGGTCCTTCAACCGCAGGGCTGCCTCGTGCGCCGGATCGATCGTCAGGACCTCGTGCGCCGACCGGATCGCGTCGACGAACTCCCCTGACGCGAGTTGCTGCTCGGCCTCCTCCAGCCACCGGTTGATCGCCCGGCGTGACTCGATATCGCGGCTGAGCTGCAGCGCCGCTGGAGACTCCGGCTGCAACTGCAACGCCAGGTCGACGCTCTCGGATGCTTGCGTCAGCGCCAGCTCCTTCAAGTGGCCCCGCGCGTTGGAAAGGTGCTCGTCGACCTGCAGCGCGACACGGACGGTCGCGATACGATCGAGCATCTGCAGCACGCGATCGTCGTCCGGGTCGAGAAGCGCGGCCTGATCAGCCGCCCCCTGGGCGGCATCGCAGCGCTCGTTCTCGAGCGCCGCGTTCGCCGCGTCGAGATGGACCGCCAACTGGGCTTCGCGCCGCGCGATGAGCTCCGCCCGTCTCGTCGGGGTCCCGCTCGCGGACGAGGAGTGCGCCGGCATCTCGTCTGCGCGCCGCACCAGAATCGTCGATTCCGGCTCGCGATCCTCTTCCTTGATGCGCGCGATGGCGGCGTCGAGATCGGCGATGAGCTCGCTCAGATGCTGGTAGCGGTCGTCGGCCCGCTTCGCAAGCGCCCGGTCGACGGCCCTGATCAGGCCCGAGTCCAGATCCGGTACGACCTCGGCGAGTGGGACCGGCTGCTCGTGCACGACCTTGTAGATCACCGCGGTCGGGGAGTCGCCGCCGAACACGCGTCGATACGACAGCAACTCGTAGAAGACCAGGCCGACTGCGAAGATGTCGCACCGATGATCGACGTGCGCGCCGTCAATCTGCTCGGGCGCCATGTAATTGGGCGTGCCGATCATGGCGGCACCGATCGTCAGGGCCTCCGACAGCCGCGCAATGCCGAAATCGAGAATCGTGAGCGCGCCGGAGTCTTCACGGGAGATCAGATTCGCGGGCTTGATGTCACGGTGGATGATGCTCTGGCTGTGCGCGTACGCAAGGCCGTCGCACAGTTCGCGCAGCATCCGAAGCCGTCGCAGGAGCGGCAGCGGCGTGTTCCGGCGGACGATCTCGGCGAGCGTCCGGCCGGGCACGTACTCCATGGCGATGAACGGCTCGCCGTCGTGCTCGCCGACGTCGAAGATCGTGACGATGTTCCGGTGGTTCAGGCGCCCGGTGGCGCGCGCCTCGCGCAGGAAGCGCTGCCGCAACTCGACGCTGTGGACGCGAGCCACCTTGATCGCGACGGTTCTGTCGATGGCCGGGTCACGGGCCAGGTACAGCACACCCATCCCGCCGCTGCTCAACCGTTCGACGACGCGGTAGCGCCCGATGAAGGTCGGAAGATCAGGCATCGGATTGTCTCGCCCCGCCGGCAGCGGGGCGACGTTTCCTACTTGGGAAACCCGTCGTCCTCCAGGTTTCAGCGCGCCGATCCAAATCTGGCATCTTCATTTCCGCCGAGCAGCTTGCCGAAATCGATGTCCAGTGTGTCGATTTCCCCGCTTGCCGGCGGAACGTCGCCGGCGTTCGGCGTGTCGCCGACGAGCAATACCCGATCGCCCGCCGCGACGCCCGCCAGCACCTCGACGAATCGGTGGTTCTGTTCGCCGAGCTCGACCTGCCGCGACTCGACGCGCCCGCCGCGCAACACGTTGACCACCGTCATGCCGTCGTTCTCGAAGATCGCGTTGACCGGCAGCCGCACCACGTCCTCGCGCTCTCCCACGAGGATGTCGACGCGCGCCGTCATCTCCGGGCGCAACTCCGCGTCGGTCGGATCGAGCTCGACGGTGACGTCGAACCGTCTACCTTCGAACTCCTGGCCGAACGTCGTGCCAGCGAGGGCACCGACGGTCGTGATTCGCCCGGCCAACCGCAGGTCGGGGAACGCTTCGAGCCCGACCGTCACCGGCTGGCCAGGGTGCACGCGATGGATCGACCGCTCCGGGACCGAGGCGTCGACGAGCATGCGGCTCACGTCCACGACCCGTATGATCCCCTGGCTCGGCGTTACCCGGTCGCCGGGCCGGACCTTCCGGCGCGGCGACGAGGCCATGAACTCCTCGTAGACGACCAGGCCGGGGCCGTCCGCGTAGATCGTGCAGCGCTCGATCAGGTCGGTCATCTCCGCCACCCGCCGGCGCGCGGCAACCAGCCGCCGCTCGACCGCCTGCCGCTGCGCGCGCTTCTGGGCCAACTGCAGCTCGGCGCGCCGCGTAGCGACGGGGTACGTCTGCTCTACCAGCACGTTGGCCCTTCGGCGCGCGATGGCGAGATCCGCCGCGGCGGAATCGAGCTCGTCCCGCGAGCGTTCGAGCTCGTCGCCGGTGATGAATCCCTGGTCGAGCAGCGGCTCCAGGTTCTCCACCTCGCGGCGCAGCCGCTCAACCCTCCGTTCCGCGAGCGCTAGATTGGTTCGGGTCTCGTCAATGGTCAGGGAGCCCTCGCCGTCGACCGTCGACTCGAGTCCGGCCGTGGCTTCGAGCAGCTCCAGCTCCGCGACTTGCAGCGCGAGCTCCGCATCATGAACGTCATCGACGGCACGCTGACGCTCCACGCCCAGGTCCCGCGTTTCGAGGCGCACGAGGAGGTCGCCCTGGCCGACGCGAAGCCCCTCCGGAACGAGGTGGACGATCTCCGCCTCCCGACCGTTGACGGGTGACCGATACGAAATCGAGCGGGCGGCGCGGAGCCTGCCCGGCTCGATCAGCGCGGCCACGAGCGCGCCCCGCTGCACGGTCCATACGGTGTCCGCCGCACCGGCAGGCGTGCGCCAGACGGTGAACAGACCGGTCGCACCGAGCATCGCAAGGCCAACAATGGTGAACGTCAGCTTCCAGGTTCTGGACATGGCGGCCTACCTCACGTCCCGGCGTACGTCGAGCGTACCGAGCGTGGCGCGCAGATCGAGTCGGGCTACCGCGAGATCCGCGAGTACCGCCAGTCGCCGGCTGGTTGCGCTCAGCATGTTGGCCTGTGCGTTGACGACATCGAGGTTGTTCGATAGGCCGCGCTGGAAGCGGAGTGTCGCGAGCTCCACCTCCCGCTCCGCGAATTCCACGCTCACCTCGGTGCTCGCGAGCCGGTTCGCGAGGCGCTGCTGCAGGCGGACCGCACGCCGGGCCTCCTGCGCGATGCGCCGCCGTAGCGTGTCGCGCGCGCGCACCCGGCGGTCGCGCTCGATGACCGCGGTTTGCAGACCGGTCTGCTCGCGGGTCCGGTCGAGAGGCGTCGAGACGGAGAAGAACGGGACCGGCTCGAACCCAGTGAGACCGAACGCGTCCCGGAGGCCGTCGGCGGTCTCGCGGCGTGTCAACGCCAGGCTGACGTCGAGCTGCGGCAGCAACTGATGACGCGCGAAACGGACGTCACGCTCCGCGTCCTCCACGGCCGCGTCGGAGTCACTTAGCTCGATCCGGTTCCCCAAGGCCAATTCGACGGCCGTCTGTACCGTCACCGGATCGGGGCTCGCGGTGATCTCGGAGGCGACACGGAAGTCGTGGTAGGCGTCCCGCGCCATCAGGAAGCGCAACTGATCCTTCATGTCCTCGATCGCGCCCTCGACATCGAAGAGCTGTCCCGAGGCCTCCGCGACGAGTTGCCGCGCCCTGAACACGTCGAGCTGCGACACGAGGTTTGCCCGCAGCTTCGCCTCGGACGCCGCGAGCAGCCGCTCGGAATTCTCCAGCGCTGTCCGCGCAGCGACCGCCAGTTCGCGCTGGGCGATCAGGCGGTAGTAGACGCCGGCCACCTCGACCGCGAGCTGCTGCTCCGTCAGCGCGTGTTGCCGTTCCGCGTTCGCCACCTGGTAGTCGGCGCGTTCGAGCGGGCGCCGGCCAATCGTCGGCCCGAAGCCCCGGAGGAGCGACTGGCTCACCAACAGCGTCGTATCGGTGGCGTAGAAGTTCCCGAGCTGGTTGCGGAAGGTCGCCGCGCCGACGTCCATCCGGACCTCTGTCCCGGTCGTGAACCGCCGCGACGCCCCGACGCCGTAGGTCTGGTTGCGCACATCCGACTGGCCGAAGGACCCGAGCACGTTGGGCGTGACCTTCGTGCCGAACGCCGACGCCGCCAGATTCACGCCGAGCCGCGCCTGATCGATGCTCTCCCGGGAGCCAAGCACCCGCTCGTTGTTCGCGAGCGCGAGCCGGACCGCCTCGGCGAGGGACAGCAGCGGCGCTGGCTCCTGCGCGCGCGGAGTGACTGACGCGGCTAGGACCAGCAGCGAGAATCCAACGATGGTGCGGGCGCGGAAACGCATGTGCATGATCCTCCTGATGGTTCAAGGAAGCGCGTGCTATCGAGCATTGCCATCCTTGGCGCCAGCACCGTCGCTAGTCAATGGACCTCCGGTTTCTCGTTCGGCAAAGGCTTAACAAATACCATCCCATCTATGACGCATGTCCGAAAAAAGGGTCACCATGCCCTGTGTTATTGCCGCGTAAATGAGGCGTTGCGAATAGTCACGGTGGCCGTCCCTCGAGAGGTGGCGACCCTGATGGTCACGTTTCCTTCAAGGATGTTTGCACCGTTGTCCACGGTTCCAGCAAAGCGGAACCCTCCATTGCCGCCGGACAGATTGACGTTACAGGGGCAGACAAAGTCACTGGAACTGCTGATGCTGCCACTGCCGGGGATTGTACCCGTAATATCGCCGACCGCTACGAAACTTCCGTTTAGCGTCGTCCCGTTCTGGGTCAAACGCATTGTTGCTCGAAAACGACCGAGGACGCTACTGCCAGAAGTGATGGCAAGGCTCCCCGAGACGAACACTCCGCCGTCGAGATTCCGAGCAACCGTGACAGATCTGGTGGTAGTTGCCTGTTCCTTGTCGTCACTCACTGTCAGGGTGACGCTGTAATTGCCGGGAGAGCCGTAGACATGCCTGGCGTTGACCCCGGATCCGCTGCTACCATCCCCGAAGTTCCATGAGTAGGTGAGTGAGTCGTTGTCCGGGTCCGACGAGGTGCTTCCGTCGAAGCGATAGTTCGTTACCCCAGCCATGCCGGAGCCCGTTGGCGAGACGGTCGCTCCAGCAACCGGCGGCTTGTTCTTTGGCAAGAGGAGGAACGCGGCGGCGCCGCCGCCGCCAGCGAGCGCGGCCCACTTCCACCATCCGCTGCCGCCGCCCTCCTCGGAGTCTTCCTGCAGCGCCGCCGCCGATCCCTCGGCCGCCGCCGCAGTCAACTCGACGCTCAGCCGCTCAGCCGAGTTCGGAGCCAGCGCCAACACGCGACTGTTGTTGATGTACCCATCCTTGACGATGGTGACGCGCTGATCTCCTGCCGACAGCCCAACAACCTCGACCGGCGTTTCACCACGTGGCCGGCCGGCCACGTACACGGTTGCAGCCGCTGGTTCTGTGATCACGGTCAGAGTACCAGCCGCTTCACCGCCGGCCAGCGACTCGGCCTCCACCTCCATGGTGCTCGCCTCTTCCCACAGTCTGATCACCCGCCTCGGGAATTGGTCCGCCGTTGGTCGGAACTGCGGATCGTGCTGTTGCGCTTCATGGAACGCAAACCTGGCCTCGTCGTCCCCGACGATGAACACGCGTGCGACCCCGGCATAAAAGTAGGACCTCGCCATCTCGCTGGGCGCCGCGCGGTCGGCCTCCAACTCGATCAACGCCGCTTCGAGCACCTCGATGGCCGCCGCGTAATCGCCGTCCTCGACCATTTGGATACCTTCGCGGAGGCCATCCAGCGCCGGCTGCTGGTCCTGTTGCTGTTCAGTGGCCAGTCCGTGGGTATCGGCAAGGCCCCACAACAGGACGGACGCCGCTGCCAGTGACATTAGTCGTTGCATTTCTCGTTCTCCTTTGGTGAACTGCAGATCCATCCTTGGTCTCCGCCGCCGCCGGCCTGCACCATCAATAGTCCTTATAGGCCGACCGCTTGCACGGCCCGATTGATCGGCGTATGCGTCGTACTGCCGTCTCCGAACAGGTCCACGGCAGATTGCTCGATGGCCCGCGCCGCATCACGGAGCGATGCATCGGGCGGCATCAGGTCCGTCATGGCCCGGAAGAACGCCCGCTCGACGTCGGCGCGATTGGATGGCCCGACGTCAGTCACGGACCGCCCCGTCGTCGCATTCCGGCCACCTTCGATCGCGAGGTAGTAGGCGTGCCTGACAGGCTGTGGTGAAAGTCAGGTGTAGGTAGGTCAACGGCGGATCGCCGCCGGACGCTGCAGGAAGTGTTACGTTCACTACCATACCGACCGCTTATCTCCACCGCCTGCAGCTTCCGCGGCCAAACCCTGCCGGGTTGTCGGACATGCCACCTCTACCATCACGGTCCACCTCGATTCGCCTCAATCCGCCAGTCGTTGGTGTCCGACACCCGAGGATCCGCGCGTCGACGTGCCGATTTGAATGTACAGACCCGAGCGCGGTCTTAGCGCCCACCATATGGAGGGGTTTAGCGAGAATTACCGAAGAAAATGCGAGGAATGCCGTCGCGGGTCTTACCGCCGGACGTGCGCCACGCCCGCCAGCGACAGCACCAGCCGCACCAGCTCCGCCTGCCGGGCGATGCCGCGCTTGGCGAAGATTTGCCGCAGGTGCCACCGGATCGTGGTGTCCTTGCGCCCCGTCGCCGCGGCGACCTCACGCAGGCTCTTGCCCTCGGTCAACAGCACCGCCACCCGGCTCTCCATCGGGGTGAGGCCCAGGCCCGCCGCCACCAGCGCCGGATCGAGCCGCGGCCGGCGCGTCGGGTCGACCACCACCACCACCGCGGCCCCCGGCCAGGTGCAGACGGCCGGCTCCGGCCGCCCGATCGGCAGGAGGTGCACCACGAGCGGCTGGGCGTCCGCCGCGCGCCGCACCGTCATCGATCCGCCGGCGCCCTGCCCACCGAACGGCGGCAGGGCGCGTGTCAACAGGCCCTGCAGCACGGCGTCGTCCGCCGGGACGGCCGCGCCCAGGACCCCGCCCGTGTCGACCAGGCCCTCGCCGGTGCGCAGCAGGGCCAGGGCCGGGTCGTTCGCCGCCGCGATCCGCCCGCGCCCGTCCAACTGGATGATGCCCAGCCCGGTGGTGGCGAGCAGGTCGGCGAGCGACGCGCCCAGAGCGCCGGCGCCCGCCAGCACTTGCCGGACGCGGACGAACTGCTGGATATGGGGCAGCAGCCGCTCGACCATCGTGATCCGGGACGACCCCCAGCCCGCCGCGTCGACGGGATCGTTCAGGCCCCAGCCGATGTGGGAGCCGGCCAGCCCGGGGAGCTGGACGTTCAGGCCGTCCTGCATCCCGGCCCGGCGCAGGATCTCGTTGTAGGTCCGGGAGGTCTTCAACTCCTCGGCCGTGTACAGGTCGGTGATGTGCACCAGGCGCCGGGCCGGCAGGTGCCGGAAGCGCGGCACCCGTTCGTCGATGGGATGGTAGGTGGTGAGGTACTCGCGCTCCAGGTCGTCGCGGCGCTGCCCCCGATAGTAGAGCCCGACGAAGAGCGCCCGGACGTCGTTCGTCGGGCCTTCACCGACCATGAGGCCATTACCGGTCAGGCCGCAGGCCTCGTCGATCAGGGCCGAGGTGGCCGGCCAGCGGGTCTCGTCGAGCGTGGCGGCGTGCACCGCGGCCAGGACTCGATCGAACACGTCGTGTTCGCTCATGACCGTGCGTGCCCCCCTCAATATGGAAGGGTACGCAATCGACCGCCTTCTGTCCCCCTCCATATAGAGGGGCATTGGCGGACTGGCGGGCAACCCCGAAGGTGATGACAGGTCCCGGGGGGCCGGGGCCTGCAGCGCGTCGCACGGCACGGCCAGCGACTGGGAGCGGTCGGCTGTCGAGACGCGGGCGGAGCCGATCAGCCTGTGTCGTAAACGGCCGTTTGCGACACACCGTCACGGGCGCCGTCAGAGGAGCCCCGCCGTGTGTCGTATGCCGTGTCGGATTCTGTGTGTTGCAGACGGTCAAGCGCGTGTGCTGGTCCAGGCCGCGGTGACCGGGCTCGGCGCCGCCATCGGACGCCCGATGCTGATCGCGCGGGAGCTGGAGAGCCGGACGCTGGTCCCGCTCTTCGACCGCCGGGCCGAGGCGCCCGAACGTTGCTGCCTGATCACCACGGCGGCCGCCCGGCAGCGGCCCGAGGTGCGGGCGTTCCGGGCATGGATCCTGGACGAGGCCCGGGCCTCGTCCGACCTCGGTCCCGCGCCACTCATGCCCCGGCGCCAGACGGGGGCGCCGGGGCCGCCTCCCCGTCAGCCCGCCGGCGCCCAGGGCGCCTTGGTGATCCAGGAGCCGAGCGTGTCCGCGTAGGCGAAGAACGCCGGCAGCTCGCCGCCACGTCGGCCCCGCCGACGCCTCGCGCGCCCAGCGGTGCCGGGTGCGGTCGGCCAGCGCGGCCCCGCGTCGGCAGTCGCTCGCCTGTGTCGCCGCGTGGGTCGCCAGCGCCTCCCACGCGTCGGCGGCCGCGAGATGGTTCGTGGCGGCGGTCTGCGCCGCGTCGACGACGTGCGCGGCGCGCGCCTGGTGCGCGGCGTCGGACCGCGCGGCGTCCGCGCGCGTGATGGCGGCGCGCATGGCGTCCAGGCTCTTGGCCGCCCGCGTACGCAGTTTGTCCGCTGCTGTGGTCTTGAGGTCGGTCATGGGGTGGGTCTCCTGGTTCGGGGTGTGGGGGGCGCGCGCTGGTGCGCAGGTCCGCCGGTCAGCCGCGTGGCGAGGACGGCGAGGGTGAGGAGGCGTGCGGCTCGGCCTCAGACGGGCACGCGGTCGAGTCGGTGGATGTCCCATGTATTGGTCCCGGCGTCGTAGCCGTGCACCACGCCGGCTTCTTCCACGAATCGCCGCCCCTCGCGGCGCGTCATGTGGATCACCATGGCGATCCCGTCCACCACGCCCCGGCAGGTCACGTCCCACGGGAGATCGCCGCCGCCCTGCATCGCGCAGCTCGCCAAGCGGGACAGGGCGCTTTCGGCGTTGTCGCATGGACGGTGGTGAGCGAGCCGCCGTGTCCGGTGTTGAGGGCTTGCAACAGGTCGGCCGTTTCGCCGCCGCGCACCTCGCCGACGACGATGTGATCGGGCCGGTGCCGTAAGGCGTGGCGCACGAGGTCGCGGATCGTGACCGCTCCCTGCTGTAACCCGCGCGCCTCGAACCGGACGCAGTTCGGGGAGTCGATGCGGAGCTCCACGGTGTCCTCGATGGCGACGATCCGCTCGTCGTCGGGGATGAGGGCAATGAGCGCGTTGAGCAGCGTCGTCTTGCCGCTCCCGGTGCCGCCGCTCACGAGGATATTCCGGCGGGTGTGCAACACCCGCTCGGCCTCGTCGCGGATGTGCGCGGGCAGCGTGCCTTGTGCGACCAGCTGCGCCGCCGAAAAGGATCGGTTGCCAAACCGCCGGATGGTGATGGCGACGGACGGGCTGGCCGGCGGGACGCAGATGGCCACGCGCGAGCCGTCGTCCAGGCGCGCATCGAGGATCGGCGTCGTGGCCGGGTCCAGGCCCAAGGGCCGGGCGATATGGATCGCCGCCCGCTCCAGCGCCGCCGCGTCGAGCGCGGGCGCGGCAATCGGCCGGAGCCGGCCGTGGCCTTCGAGCCCGACGTTGCCCGGCCCGTTGATCATGATTTCGCTCACGTCGGGATCGTCGAGCGCGGCCTCAAGGCCAGGCAAGAAGGGTTTCAGCAGGTCCAGCCCGTCGCCGGTCATAGCTGGCCGGTCCGTTTCGCGTGCCAGCAGGGAAGGTCAGCCGGCAGATAGTGGGGCTTGAGGTACACGCGCCGGGGCGGGAGTGACTGCACGCCGTCGTACGGGAGACAGATCGCCTGACAGTTGCCGAGGAGCGCGAAGTCGCGCGGCTGAAACACCGCCTCGCGGTGGTCCGTGAAACTCTTGCTCGCCCCGACGCTGCCGCGCCCGCCGCCAGCCTGGGCGAACAGAAAATTGATCCCGCTCTGCCGAGAGGTTTCGTTGATCGCGTAGGTGGCTTTGAGCTTGTGGACCTGCCCACAGAGCGTCGAGGCGATTTCGGCGCTGGCCTCGTCGCTCAAGCTCAAAAAGATCCGCGTGCGGAGCGTTTGCAGGAGCGTCCGCCACGCCTCGGAACTGCCCAGTACGGACCGCAACGAACTGATGGACTGCGTCGCGACGATGGGGATGACGCGGCATTGCCGGGTGAGCGCAAAGGCTTTCTCGTCGCCGCTCGGGTCGTCCTCGCCGACGCTGGCGAACGCCTGATACTCGTCGCAGAGTAAAGACGGCCGGCCGCATGTAGCGTTCGGGCTCGGCCTGCATCGTCGCCGGCCGGCGGAGCAGCGATTGGAGCCACGCATTTTTCAGCATCACGCCGATCGCCCGGGCGAGCGCGGGGTTGGTGCCGGCGGGCATATTGAGGGCCAGCACCTTGCCGCCCTCGATGAGTGCATCGAGGGGCGGGAGATCGCCGCTCAAGGCGGCGGGGGCGAGCGCGGGCAGCTCGTGGCCCTCGTTGTCGGCCGGCCGCGGCACGGCCCAGCCGCGGAACCGCCGCGCCTCGGGCGCGGGCTGATCAACGACAATTATTTTTGCCGGTTGCCGAGGACGGGATTGGCCGGTTCATGGGTGATGGCGGCGAGATGGGCGTCGATGACATCGGCGCAGCTGGCGGCGCCGGAGATTTCGCCAACGATCGCGTCGCGCACCTGCTCCGTGCGCCCGCAGATGCCGGCGGTGGGGTCGAACACCGTCACCGTGGCGATGTCGGTGTCGGGGGCGGAGCCGTTGGAGGCGTTGGTGGCGCGCCCGGTCACGGTGAGGGTGAAGGTAAGCTCGCTGCCCGCCGCCAGCGCCGGGATCGTCACCACCGGCGTGGCGCTCGCGGCGTCGTCGAACGTCACCGGCGCCCCGCCCGCCGCCCAGCTATAGGTCACATTCGTGCCCCACGGCCCGCCGCTGCCGCTGCCGCTGCCGTCGAGCGTCACATCGCCCCCGGCGGCGGGAACCGTTCCGTCATCGGGCAGGGCATCCGCGGTGGGCGAGAAGGGCGCCCCGGGATTGCCCTGCAGACTCAGCGTCGTCAGCGCGGTCAGCTCGTCGAACACCCCGGCGGGAAGCGTGGACAGAGAGTTGGTGATCAGCTGCAGATTCGTCAGCGCGGTCAGCCCGTCGAAATCCCCCGCCGCGAGGGCGGGGATGTTTTTGCCGTTCAGACTCAGCGTGCCGGTGATGGCGGCGAGATGGGCGTCGGTGACATTGGCGCAGTTACTGACGCCGGAGATTCTGCCAAGGATCCCGGTGCGCACCGCAGCCGTGCGCCCGCAGATGCCGGTGGCCTGCGCCTGCGCCTGCAGCGGCAGGGCCAGGAACGCGGCGACGGCCGCGAGGAGCACGGTAGCGGCGCGCGCCGGGCGGGACCGGAGGCGCCCACGCCCCGGCCGCCCCGGGGCGGCGTGCGTTCGCGCGGTCGCATGGCTGCCGGCGTCGTCACCTGTGTCACACGTTCCGTGTGGGTGCATGCCGAACAAGCCTCCGGCCCTGTACGACAGACCCTGCTGTTCCACTGCACGCAGTGGCGGGATGGGGCGCGCCGCGTTCACAACGCGGCCGGTGCGCGATGCGTCGCCGCAACCGCGCGCCGTCTCCGGCGGCCACCCCGACCAGCGTGGTGAGGCCCTGACGCTGTTGCCGACGGATCCGTCAGCGCCGTGCACAACAGGCGTGTGGCCGCCGCGGCATCGCGCACCTCCGAGAGCACGAAATCGATCGGGGTGCCGGTGGCGTCGAGGGCGCGGTAGAGGTAACACCACCGGCCCTTGACACGCACGGTGGTCTCATCGACATGCCAGGACGTCTGATCTGGCGGGCGAGGACGGCGCGGCTGCGCCTGCAGTTCGGGACCGTAGCGCTGGACCCAGCGCCAGAGGGTCGTGTGGTCCGCCTGCAGGCCGCGCGCGCGGAGCCGCGCGGCGGCCTCGCGGAACGGGAGTGCGGACTGCAGATACCCGCGCTCGGCGCACAGAATCAACTCCGGATCGCTGTGTCGACTCTTGAAGATCGCCGGCCGGCGTGCCAGCTTCATGACTGCCGGCCGCCCGCCGCTATCCGCCACCGTTGCAACACGACTAAGGCTAGAGCGTTCGATACCTTCTAGGAACTGACAGGATTGGTAGTGTTGAGGAAATATGTGGGAGTTGGAGAAGACACAGAACGAGGCCGCCAACCGGCCCGCCCCACCGCCGCGCCGTCGCCGCCTCGACATAATGTCTTGCGGCTGAGTTCCTCGAGCCCGCGCCTATTCCGCTTGAGGCACAATAACGGGCATGGACCGAGCACCCATCCCGCAGGAATGGCGAGACGAATTCGACGCCGCAGCGGCGCGGCCGTTCCACGTCCGCATGCGGTACGCGTTCATCCACACGTACAAGCCGGTCCTCGACGACGAGCCGTACCGCTCGTGGGAGAGCACGGCGGAGTACCGCCATTGGTGCAACGAGAACCTACCCGACTGGCTAGGCTATGGGACCGATTAGCGCCCCCCAGGTCGAGGAGCTACGAGACGCTCTGCAGCGCCACGGCGTCACCTACCTGTTCATCGGCAAGACCGGCGCGATCCTCCACGGCTTCCCCGACACCACACAGGACGCCGACCTGTTCATGCAGAAGACGCTCCAGAACGGTGCCGCCGCGGTCGCAGCCCTCCATGAGCTGGGCTTCGAGCTGACACCCCAGCAGACCGCCGAGATCCGGCGAGGCAAGGACTTCGTGCAGTTGAAGAACGGACCGTTCGACGTTGACCTGGTCTTTGCGCCAGACGGCATCGAACGCTTCGAGGACGCTTGGCGGCGCGGTGCTGACATCAACGGCTGCCCCGTCTGTTCGATCGACGACATCATTGCGAGCAAGCAAGCCACGAATCGCGCGAAGGACCGCGAAAGCCTGCCGCGGCTGCAGAGCTTCCGCGACTACCTCCGCGAGCCCGGCCGCGAGCAACCGCCGCGGCTCCCCGCACTCCGAGACCACGGACACGACCTCGGCTTCCCGCGGTAGCACCCCCGCGCCGGCCGACCCATCGCGCCTGAGATTTTCACGAGACGATCCAACGAATGCGGCCGCCAACCGGCCCGCCCAGCGAGGACGCCGGCCGCGTCGCGGTTACCCGAACTCGGCGATCGACAGCACCAACCGCACCAGGTCCACCTGCCGGGAGATCGGCACCAGCTGCCCGGCGGGCCGTTGCCGCTGCCGCGGGATGGCTTCGTTGATGGGATGGTAGATGTCGAGGTACTCACGCTCCAGATCGAGGCGGCGCTGCCCGCGGTAGTAGAGCCCGACGAAGAGCACCCGGATGTCGTCGGGCGGGCCTTCGGCGACCAGAAGGACGTTGCCCACGCCGCCGCAGGTCTCGTCCATCAGGGCCGAGGTGGCCGGCCAGTGGGTCTCGTCGAGCATGGCGTCGTACAACAACGCCAGGACGCGCTCTGTTTGGCGTCAAGTACTTCTGCCGCTCAACGTCAACTATTCTTGCCGGTTCGGACGGCTGCTCGTTCGACGACGCACCGTTCGGTGGGCGTTGCTGCGGGTGCTGAAGACGCAGAAGACCAAACGGCGTGAACGTCCGCTTGGGGACGTTCACGGAGTGCGGTAGCCGAGCGCGCGGCTTCCGAAGGGAGGGGCTGGTGGTTGCTACGCGAGCCCGCGAGAAGATGTGCGCCGTGAACGTCTCGGTCGAAGCCGTGATCGCTTCCGGACCGGAGACGCTCAGGAGCTCGCAGGTCGGTTGTAACTACCTCTCTCGGCCCGGAAGACCGGATCACGGTCAGTAGTCCGAAAGCGCCTGGGAGGCTACCTCGGTCGGGGTGTTGACCTCAAGGCCCCTTGTAGGCGGGTGTGACAAGGCAAGCGGCTCGGGCCGAAGCCCGAGCCGCTTGCAAGGGGGGCCGATGGCCGCTACCGTCCCATCTCGGCGCGGTGTCGCCGGTAATTCTGCTCGATCTGGAAGCTATCGGTGGCTCCAGGCTCGGCTAGGTTGTTCGATGATCCGCCGCGGTTGCTCCAGCTCCCGCAGCTATCGTCCGCGTAGAAACCTACGTCCGACGATCTGATCGAGACGATCACCCTGCCGCCGTCGGCGACGAAGTCGTTGGCGATTACGCCACTGATTATTAGCCCGCTGAAATTGCGGAGGCGCTCCCAGTAGCATCCGGGCGACGCATTGGTCTCATAGTCGCCCGGCTGGATCTGCCGTCCGACCAGCCACCGCCCCGGCGTGATCGTCCCCGAGGACGGTCCAGGTTCTGGACTCCTATCCCACCTGCCGCACTCGGCGTCCGGCTTGAACGCCCTGTCGCTGCTGGCGATATCCACGATCTCCTGCCCCGAGTTGAACACGATGAATGCGTTGGTGATTGTGTCGTCGATCGTTCCACCGAGACCGCTGAGGCGTTCCCAGAAGCACCCGCTAGACGGGTTCGTGTAGTAACGCCCCGGCTCGATATCCTCGTTCACGATCCACGTTCCGGCTCCGAAGCTGGTTGCCGGTCCGGGCGGCGGCTCGACCCGGATCCCCGTCATGCGCCCGGTGACCCCCTCAGCAGTCGCCCGCAGATCGAAGCCACCCGCCTGCCGACCCGTAACGCGCCCATTGCTGTCTACGGTGGCAACCGTCGCGTTGCTCGATACCCACTCGGCGTCGGTGGCGGTCGTCGTCGATCCATCCGAGAGGGTGACCACGGCCTCGTAGGTAGCCGTCTGGCCGACCTGTAGAGACCCAGGCCCGTCTACGCTCAGGGACACGGCCTCCAGCTCGGTGACCGGCGTGGGTGTCGTCGTCGTCGGCGTCGAGGGTGTCGGAGCGGTGGGTGTCGTCGGCTCGTCGTCGCCGCACGCAGATGCGGCGAGAGCCGCGATCAGAATGGTGGCGATGATCCAGTGTCGTACTCGGACTCGCCCCCTGCTACAACGCCTCGTCCTGATCCGCGGACAACGCCCTGACCAGCGGGGCGCGTCCCCTGCGGTGGGCGTGGCGGGCGAAAAAAGACAAAGGAGCCCGGCGACACTGCCGTTCGGTACGGCCCGGAAGCAGCGAGGCAGGAGGTCGCTCCGACCCGACCAGCACCCTCATGTGGCACGTCAAGGCGGGTGCCCTTCAGCGGCCACCGGCCTCACCAATGGTGATCAACTCGGCTCCGCCCGTGACGTGCTGGTCGATGGCTTCACAGGCGTCGTTCAGGGCATTCGCGAACTGTCGCGTGGATCCCGCATAGAGCATGTCGCCCCAACCGTCGAGCACGGCGACAAGGTTGCCGCTGCCGAGATCGAAATCCAAAATCGCGTCACCTCCCTGGCCCTGGTTCCGAGGGGTCGAGATGGTGAAGTGCGCTCTCCACGGTTGGCTGGTGACCGTCAACCCTTGACACTCATCGCGACCCGCGAACTCCCGGAAGGCCCACTCGGCGATGCCCCACCCGTCGGCAACGCCCAAGCCGCCGCCTTCTCTGACTGCCAACGAGAGGTTGTCCGTCATGGACGCGAGGTTGTCCGTGAGGAACACACGAACGGCAGGCGACTGAGCGCCTGCGGTTGTGGCGAGGGTCAGGAACAGGAACAAGACGGAAGCTGCAATTCTCATCGTTTTTTCTCCTCAATTCTGCTCGGCTCAACTAGCCGTCGGCTAGCCGAACCTCGATTCGATTGTCATTGACGACGATCACGCAGGCGTCAACGAACTCCTGGTTAGTCATCTCGAAGTCGGCGAACGCTTGCGCGTCCGTCGCGAGCACGTACAGGATCTCTGCAGGCTGCCCGCCGCCAGCGGCCAACGTGTTCAACACGGCTAACGCTAGCGCGTTCAACACCTTCCAGTAACTACCAGGATTGGCAGTGACGGGGAAATAGTCGTGAGTTGGAGAAGATCCAGCCCGCGGCCGGGCCACCGGCCCGCCCAGCGAGGACGCCGGCCGCGTCGCGGTTACCCGAACTCGGCGATCGACAGCACCAACCGCACCAGGTCCACCTGCCGGGAGATCGGCAGTTTCCGGTAGATCTGCTTCAGGTGCCAGTAGATGGCGCCTTCCGTGAGCCCCGTCACCCGGGCGATGTCGCGCACGGGTGTGCCGTCGGCCAACCGGACCGCCACCTGACTCTCGGCCGGCGTCAGCCCCAGCGTCCTGGCAACCACGTCGGGATCGAGACGCGGATGGCGCCCCGCCTCGACCATCAGGACCAGCGCCGCGACGTGCCGCGCGCCGTAGTCCGGTTGCGGGACCCCCACGGGTTTGACGTGCACCACGAACGGCGGCACCCCGGACGAGCGGCCCAGCAGCATCGACCCACTGACCGCGACTGCACCGGAGGTCGGCAGCGCCTCAGCCACCAGCCGCGCCAGACGGACCTGGTCGTCCGGCGCGCGGGCCTGCAACACCCCCTCCTCGTCCGATACCGCCTCACCGTGTCGGAGGAGGCTCCGGGCGCGGTCATTCACCGCCAGGATCCGCCCGCGCCGGTCCAGGTGGAGGACGCCGATCCGAGGGTTGTCGAGCAGGGCCGTCACGGTCGCGTGCCGCGCGTCGGCGCGGACCAGCGCCTGCCGGACGCGGACGAACTGTCGGATATGGGGCAGGAGCTCCGTGACCATGGCGATCCGCGACGCCCCCCAGCCCGCCGAGTCGACGGGGTCGCCGAGGCCCCAGGTGATGTGGGAGCCGGCCGGCCCGTCGAGACGCGTGTTCAGGCCGTCCTGCCGGCCGGCCCGGACCAGCGCCTCGTTGTAGGTGGGCGAGGTCTTCAGCTCCTCGGCCGTGTACAGCTCGGTGACGTGCACCAGACGACTGTCGGGCAGTTGCCGGAACCGCGGCACCCGTTCGTCGGTGGGGTGGTAGTGCTGGAGGTACTCGCGCTCCAGGTCTTCGCGGCGCTGCCCCCGGTAGTAGGCCCCGACGAAGCGAGCCCGGACGTCGTCCGTCGGGCCTTCGCCGACCATGAGGTCGTTGCCCGTGATGCCACAGGCCTCGTCGATCAGCGCCGAGGCGGCCGGCCAGCGGGCATCGTCGAGCATGGCGTCGTACAACGACGCCAGGATGCGCTCGAACGCGGGCGGCTCGCTCATGTCCGGCAGAACACACCGGTCATACGGGTGCACTCATCGACAACGACACCTCCGAGCGGCAGCACGGTCCAGCGCGCTCCGAGTCACGGAGCGAGGACCTTCGTGAGTTGGAGAAGATCCAGCCCGAGGCCGGGCAACCAACGTTCAGCATCAGGCTAACTCCATCGATTCCTCTAGCGACCACAATGGTCGCCGACAGGACCTGCGGCCGACGTCGCGCTCCGCGCCGGCGTCAGCCGCTTGCGTCGACGCTTAACCGCCAATCACGCGCCGGCTTCACCAAGCCGCGCGTGCCGTGCTGCGCGCGTCCGCTTGCGTTCGGCCATCCGGTCCAGACAGTGCCGGCATCGCGTGGCCAGTTCACCCCGGACAAGCACGGCTCGGGGTCTCGTGCCACAGGCGCGACACAACCCCGCGGCGAGCCGGCCCTGCCGCAACTCGGCCATCCTCCTTCGCGAAGAGTCCACACAGGCTCTGCATCTTGCAGCCTTCCACCCCGGTGGGAGCCTCGCCGTGCAACTGACGCACCGGCCTTGACCGCCGAGGCGCTGCCGGCGCTTGACATTCTGCTCCCGACTGCGCTGTTGGCATCCTTCACAGATCGTCAGACCGCCCGCAGCCGGGCGCTTCAGACACACCTGACAGAATCCCCGTGCCCGTGCTGTTTCACGGTATTCCCGAAGACGCGCACTGTTACGCAACCGGACGCACCGTCGGCAGAGTCGTCGCTTGTCGAAGTCACGAAGGGGCCGTCGGCGCCAGCATTGGCGGCAGATCTTCGACGTGGGTCGCGGTGGCGGTGGCCGGCAGATCAGTGCTCGACCGTTCCAGACGGACTCGCAGCCATCCACCGATGACGCGCCGCCGTCCGCGCCCGTAGCCATCGCCGTCCGGGACGACATCAGGTTGCCCGCTTTCGTCTATGGCGGCGGTCTCATCGACACGCTGATGGGTGGACGTGAGAGGACGGCGCGGCCTTCCGCCAGTTCGGGACCGTAGCGCTGGACCCAGCGCCAGAGGGTCGTGTGGTCCGCCTGCAGGCTACGCTGCACGATCTCTACAGGCTCACGCCGACTGTCGGCCAACATTGCAACAAGGCTAAAGGCTAGGGCGTTCGATATCTTTCAGTCACTAACAGGATTGGTAGTGTTGAGGAAATGTTCGGCGTTGGAGAAGAAAAAGAATGAGGCCGCCAACCGGACCGCCCAGCGAGGCCGCCGCACACGCGGTACGCGTTCGTCGATGGGATCGTAGAACTCGAGGTGCTCACGCTCCAGATCGGTGCGGCGCTGCCCCCGGGAGTAGAGCCCGACGAAGAGCACCCGGATGTCGTCGGGCGGGCCTTCGGCGACCAGAAGGACGTTGCCCACGCCGCCGCAGGTCTCGTCCATCAGGGCCGAGGTGGCCGGCCAGTGGGTCTCGTCGAGCATGGCGTCGTACAACAACGCCAGGACGCGCTCAAACGCGGGCGGCTCGCTCATGTCACGCAGCACACATGGGTCAAGGGGTTGAAATCATCGAGGATGAGTAGCCAGCTACGCCCGCGTCTCGAAGGCGGACGGCTCCCAGTCGCTGGACTTGCAGCGCGACGCGCTGCGGGCCGCGGGCGTCGACGCCGTCCACGTCTACCACGACTTCGCGTCCGGCGTCCGCAACGACCGCCCGGGACTCGACAGCTGTGTGCGCGCGCTCCGGACGGGCGACGTGCTCGTCGTCTGGAAGCTCGACCGCCTCGGCCGCACCCTCGTTCACCTGGTCAACACCGTGCAGGACCTGTCGACCCGCGGCGTGGGCTTGCGGGTACTCACCGGGCAAGGCGCGCGGATCGACACCACCACGTCGGCCGGCCGCCTCGTGTTCGGCATCTTCGCGGCGCTGGCCGAGTTCGAGCGGGAGCTGATCCGCGAACGCACCCTGGCCGGGCTCACGGCGGCGCGGGCGCGCGGCCGCCACGGCGGCAGGACGTTCGCGCTGTCGAAAGCCCAGGTGCGGCTGGCCCAGGCCGCGATGGCGCACCGTGACACCTCCGTGTCCGCACTCTGCCACGAACTCGGGATCCGGCCCGTGACGCTCTACCGGCACGTCGGGCCGCAGGGCGAGTTGCGCGAGCAAGGCGAGAAGGTCCTCGCCACCTGAAGCGGAGCGCTCTGGACCATGATGCCGGCGGACACTGGCTTCACGTAGGATTTCGCCCCCTTCCGCACACAACCCGAACCTCGGTGGTGGCCAATACTCATGGAGGCTGAACGGCCAGAGCCAAGCCTTAGACGTGTACCGCAAAGCGGACGGATGTAGCCGAGCACGATGACATCTCTGGCACGGTAGGGCGGTTATTTATAGAAGTAGTATATTTTATATACTAGAATAGTATGCTTTTTGAGTACGATACAGCCAAAAGCGCCACGAACAAGGCCAAGCATGGCATCGACTTCGACGAAGTCCAGGTGCTTTGGAAAGATGCTCGGATGCTGGAAGCACCGGCAAAAACCGATGACGAGCCGCGCTTTCTGGTGATCGGAAAGATTGGCGAACACCACTGGGCCGCCGTCTGTGCTCATCGTGGGGACACTGTGCGGATCATCTCGGTGCGGCGCGCCCGGAAACAGGAGATCGATCACTATGAAAGCCAGTGAGTTCGACAGGACATTTGATGCGGGAGCGGATGTGAGCGGCCATGTCGACTGGTCGAACGCCAAGCGCCCGAACGAGCAGGCAAAGAGGGTGAATGTGGACTTCCCGGCATGGGTGGTGGCCGGGCTGGACCGTCAGGCGCGGCACCTTGGCGTGACCCGCCAGGCGCTCATCAAGTTGTGGATCGCTGAACGGCTGCAGTGAAGCGGCAACCGAACCTGAAGGCGAACTCGGGCCCGACGTCCTGATGCCGTTGACGTCGTCGGGGAACAGGGGGCCTGATTCGGCATGGCATGCGACCACATACCAAAAAGCCTGACCGAAGGAACGTGGTTGTCGGGATGGTGACAAGTTGAGATCGACACTGCTTCAGGCCACGGAGTGGACTCCTCCGAGGAGCGCATCGGGTTGTCGAATATGCACGGGGACCAGGAGCAGCGCATGAAGCTGGAAGATCTCCAGGCCAACGCCGCGGTGCGCGGCATCCTGTCCGACGGCCTTGTCACGGTGGTCAGCGTGCAGTGGCTCGGCTCCGAAGCGCTCGAGCTGACGTACAAGACACCGACGGGGAAGGTCGCCAATGAGCTCTTGTACCGTCACGACGAACCCCGGCTCGAGATCGTCGAGGTCGGCCGGCCATGGAGCTTCGACGGAGACGGCGCGCTGTTCCGCCTGGTCTCCGAGGCGCAGCGGCTTCGAACTGCCGGTCGAGGAGATTCGCGGCCACCGGCTGGTCGTGATCGCTCATCGTGGTCAACGTGAACCGTTTGCGGGTGCGCGCCTTCAGGCCGTCTTCCTGCATCAACCGGATCACGCGCTTCCGGCTGACCTGCTCGTCTTGCTCGATCAGATCCGCGTGAATACGGGGACTGCCATACCGCTGCTTGCTCTCGGCGAATGACGCCTGGACCAGCACCTTCAGGCGGCGGTCCTCCCGCGCGTGCGTCGATGCCGGGCGCTGCCGCCAGGCGTAGAAGCCACTCGGCGTGACGCCCAGCCAGCGACACAGTTTCGTGAGGGGATAGCTGGCCTTCTCCGTCTGGATCCACGCGAATTTCACAGGTGGTCCCTCGCGAAGAAGGCCGCGGCTTTTTTTAGGACGTCGCGCTCCATGCGCAGCTCGCGCACGTCCTTGCGCAGCCGCGCCAGTTCCTCACGCTCCGCCGTCGTGAGGCCGGTCTTGCCCTTCGTCCGATCCGCGCGGGCCCGCTCGACCCAGTTGCGGAGCGACGACTCCGTCAAGCCCAGATCGCGCGCCGCGGACGCGACCGTTTTGCCCTCATCGAGGACCAGTCGTACCGCCCCCGTCTTGTAGTCATCCGTGAAGCTCCGCCGCGTCCGCCTGCCCTGCGTGTCCGTCATCGTCGACATCGTATTCCCCTTTCGGAAGATGTCCACCAAACCGGATCATGGCCAGACTCCGGCATGTCATCGCCGAGGAGATGGAGAACATGGTGCCGGTGGACGGTGAAGTCGAGGTGGACGAGAGCTACTTCGGCGGGGTCCGGAGGGGACGACGCGGTCGCGGCGCAGCGGGCAAGATTGCGGTGTTTGGCCTGTTGAAACGGGGCGGACGCGTGTACACGGTGCCGGTCCCGGATGTGCGGGCCGTGACCCTCACGCCGCTGGTCAAGCGGTGGGTGAAGCCCGACAGCATCGTCTACACGGACGGCTTCCTCAGCTACGACCCGCTCGACGTGGCGGACTTCCGGCATGTGCGGATCAACCACGCCGAGAACTTCGCTGTGGGCCGCGGCCACATCAACGGTATCGAGAACTTCTGGAGCCAGGCGAAGCGGCACCTGCGGCGGTTCAACGGCATCCCGCCGGAGCGGTTCTACGGCTTCCTGAAGGAGTGCGAATGGCGGTTCAACGGCGGGGATCACGAAGAGCTCCGTAAACAGTTGAAACGATGGGTGTTGCGGCGCCAGAAGCGTCGTTAAATAGGACAGCCCCTAAATAAATGGCGGAGAGAGTGGGTCCGCCTACGGCTGCCCGTTGAGATAAGCCGCCCAGTCGTCCATCAGGCGGCGCCGACGTTCGAAGAGATCACTGCGGGCGTAGGCCGCCTCTGTCGGGTTGCGCACCGTATGGGCGAGCGCGGCTTCGACCACCTCACGAGGCGTATTCGTTTGCTCCGCGGCCCAGTCCCGGAAGCTCGACCGGAACCCATGCGGCACGGCGGCGATGCCGAGTTCTTTGATCAATTTCGACAGCGTCATGTCAGAGAGCGGCTTCCCGCGTGGACTACGGAACACCAAGCCCGTGCCGTCACTGCGTCTCCGTGCGTCGTGCAGGATCTCGAGGGCCCGCCCGGAGAGCGGCACGCGGTGATCCCGCTTCGCCTTCATGCGCGCGGCGGGGATGGTCCACACGGCCGCGTCCAGGTCCAGCTCATTCCACGTCGCCAGGCGTACCTCGCCGGACCGCGCCACCGTCAGCACTAAGAGCTCGAACGCATCCTTGGTGGTGACCAACGCCCGGGAGGTTCGCACGGTCGCGAGGGCGTCCGCCACCGCACCGTGGGGCAGCGCCCGCATGTGTTGGACGACGGCCCGCTGCCGCCCGAGCACCTGCCCGAGGGCGTCGCCCGCCGGGTTGTCCGGCCGGTAGCCCATCGCCACCGCCCACTTCATCACGGCGCCGATCCGTTGCCGTACCCGCCGCGCGGTCTCCGGCTTGTCGTGCCAGATCGGGGTCAGGATCGCCAGCACGTCGGCCGTGGTCACGTCGGACACGGGCACCGCCCCGATGCGCGGGAACGCATAGGCGCGCAGACTGCGCGGCCAGTCCCGCTCGTACCGCGCGTGCCGCCAGCCGGAGCGCTGCTGCTCCAGCACCGCGGCGGCGGCCTCCTCGACCGTGGGCACGTGCTGGGCGTGGCGCTTCTCGGTCAGCGGATCCCCGCCCGCCCGCGCCTGCTTGCGGTGGGCGAACGCCACGTCGCGCGCCTCGGTCAGCGACACCAGCGGGTAGCCGCCGAGCCCGAGCATCCGGGGCCGGCCTCGAATGACCAGCCGTTGCACCCACCGCCGCGCCCCGGACGGGTCGACGCGCAAGTTCAGCCCGTGGCCGTCACAGTAGAAGCCGGGCGGGGCGGTGCGCACGAACACGGCACTCAAGCGATGCGTCAGGCGGCGCGACGGCTGCGGAGGGGTGTCTGTCATCGACGAGACCACGTGAGTTCTGTCCACAGTTCTGTATACAGATGAAATCCTGATGCGAGCGGAAGCGCCGAGACGATGTGAGGCACCATCGGACAATAACCCCTCGTTGCTAGAGAAAGTTACGTGGACGTTCATGGGACACCACGGGAAGACGTCGGAAACCGAAAGATGGTGGATGCCGGGTGGGCCGCTGGATGGCGATGACCTTTCCGCTGGTACTCCTGATCCTCAACGTGTCCAGTGTCGCCGTGCTCTGGTTCGGCGGGCAACGGGTGGACGCGGGCCAGATGCAGGTGGGCTCGTTGACCGCCTTTCTCGCCTATCTGATTCAGATCCTGGTCGCGGTCATGATGGCGACGTTCATGCTCGTGCTGTTGCCGCGCGCCGCGGTCTGCGCCGACCGCATCGCCGAGGTACTCGACACCGAGTCGTCCGTGGCCCCGCCGCCGGCGCCGGTGACCGGGATTCAGGGGCGGGCGACGTTGCGGTTTTCCGCCGTGGAGTTCAGTTACCCCGGCGCGAGCGCGCCGGTCCTGCGGGGGGTCAGCTTCGCGGCGGAACCGGGGCAGACCACCGCCATCATCGGCTCGACCGGCGCCGGCAAGAGCACGCTGCTGCGTCTGGTGCCGCGGCTGTTCGACGTGACGGACGGCGAGGTCTGCGTCGACGGCGTGGACGTGCGCCGGCTTGACCCCGAGCAGTTGTGGAGCCGGATCGGACTGGTACCACAGGAGGGGTATCTGTTCTCGGGCACCCTCGCCTCGAATCTGCGCTACGGCAAACCGGATGCGACCGAGGAGGAGATGTGGGCGGCGCTCGAGACCGCGCAGGCCCGCGAATTCGTCAGGGAGATGCCCGACGGTCTCGAGGCGCCGATCGCTCAGGGTGGGACGAACCTGTCCGGGGGGCAGCGGCAGCGCGTGGCGATCGCGCGCGCGCTGATCAGCGACCCCGAGATCTATCTCTTCGACGACTCGTTCTCCGCGCTCGATCTCGCCACGGACCGGCGGCTGCGGCAGGCGTTGAGGCCGGTCACCCGCGAGGCCGCGGTCGTCGTCGTCGCACAACGGGTGTCGACGATTCTCGATGCCGACCAGATCATCGTGCTCGACGGCGGGGTGGTGGTCGGGCTCGGCCGGCACGAGGAGTTGCTGGCCGGTTGTGCGACGTATCTGGAGATCGTCGACTCGCAGCTTGGTGCGGAGGAGCGGGCATGAGCGCTTCAGGGACGCCTCCGCCCCGCACGCTGCAGCAGACCGAGCGCGTCCAGCCGGGAGGACCGGGCCGCGGGCCGCTGAGCGGCGGCATGGTCGCCCAGAAGTCGATGGCACTTCGGGCCCTCGGCGAAACGGATGCTGGCGCGGATGCGTCCCGAGCGCGCGAAGGTCGCCGCCGTCGTGGCGCTGGCGGTGGTCAGTGTGGCCCTGTTCGCGGTCGGACCCCGGATTCTCGGCCGGGCCACCGATTTGATCTTCGCGGGTCTGTTCGGCAAGCAGTTGCCGGCCGGTGTGACGCAGGCGCAGGCGGTCGACACGGTCCGGGCGTCCGGTGACGCCCGGGTGGTGGACATGCTGGCGGCGATGGACAACATCGTTCCGGGACAGGGGATCGATTTCGCGGCGGTGGGCCAGGTGCTGCTGCTCGTGCTCGCCCTTTACGTGGGCGGGTCGCTACTGAGCTGGTTGCAGGGCTACCTGGTCAACGATGTGGTTCAGGGCACGGTGTACCGTATGCGGGCCGAGGTCGAAGACAAGATCAACCGCCTGCCGCTCGGGTACTTCGACCGGCAGCCACGGGGTGAGCTGCTCAGCCGGGTTACCAACGACATCGACAGCGTCTCGCAGAGTCTGGCCCAGACCATGAGTCAGCTTCTGAGTTCGCTGCTCACGGTGATCAGTGTGGTCGGGATGATGCTCTATATCTCTCCGACCCTCGCGCTGATTGCCCTGGTCACCATCCCGGTGAGCATGGCGCTGGCCGGTCTGGTCATGAAGCGCTCGCAGGCGCTGTTCGTGTCGCAGTGGCGGAGTACAGGCGCGCTAAACGCGCAGATCGAGGAGGCGTTCACCGGACACGAATTGACCAAGGTGTTCGGTCGCCGGCGCGACGTCGAAGCGCGGTTCGGCGCCGAGAACGAAGAGCTGTTCAAGGCCAGTTTCGGCGCGCAGTTCGTCTCGGGGCTGATCATGCCGATGATGATGTTCATCGGCAACCTGAACTACGTGGCGATCGCGGTCGTCGGCGGGTTGCGGGTGGCGGCCGGTACGATGAGCCTGGGGGCCGTGCAGGCGTTCATTCAATACTCGCGGCAGTTCACACATCCGCTGACCCAGGTGGCCTCGATGGTCAATCTGCTGCAATCGGGTGTGGCCTCGGCCGAGCGGGTGTTCGAGCTGCTCGACGCCGGGGAAGAGCCCGCCGACAGCGCCGTCCCGGAGATGCCGATCGAGCGGCGGGGTCGTGTCGAGTTCGAGAAGGTGTCATTCCGTTACGATCCGAACACGCCGCTCATCACGGATCTGTCGCTGCTGGCCGACCCCGGTCACACGGTGGCCATTGTCGGGCCCACCGGAGCGGGCAAGACTACCCTGGTCAATCTGGTGATGAGGTTCTACGATATCGACGCGGGCCGCATTACGCTCGACGGCGTGGACGTCGCGCAGATGCGTCGGGCCGATCTGCGCCGGCAGGTGGGCATGGTGCTGCAGGACACTTGGCTCTTCGAGGGGACGATTCGCGACAACATCGCGTACGGCCGCCCGGGGGCGTCCGAAACGGAGATTCTCGAGACAGCGCGGGCCACGTTCGTGCACCGGTTCGTCCGCAGTCTGCCCGACGGGTACGACACCGTGGTCGACGAGGCGGGCGGCAACCTCAGCGCCGGCGAGCGCCAATTGATTATGATTGCCCGGGCGTTTCTCGCCGACCCCGCCCTGTTGATCCTGGACGAAGCGACGAGTTCGGTCGACACGCGTACCGAACTGCTGCTGCAGCACGCGATGGCGGCGTTGCGCACCGACCGGACCAGCTTCGTGATCGCGCACCGACTGTCCACGATCCGCGACGCGGACTTGATTCTGGTGATGGAGGCGGGGCGCATCGTGGAACGTGGCACGCACGAGGAGCTGTCGCGGGCGGGCGGGGCGTACGTGGCGCTCTACGACGCGCAATTCAGCGCACCCGCGGTCGCCTGATCGAAGGTGTCCGGGAGCCGCACATGACTGTTCAGGAGTTGCTTCAATTCGCCGGGCGATACCCCTGGATCCTTGTAGGGGTCTTTGTCTCGGCACCGGTCGTCACATGGACGGCGGGACGATTCCACGACCGTCAGCGCGGCGGGGCGCCACCGTGGAACTACCTCTACGCCGCACTCGTGTACGTCACCTGCGTGCCCGGATTGTTCGCGGCCGTGGTGACCGGCTACACGCTCTTCTTTACGTCGGCCAGCCTGCTCGAGGTCAATGCAGTGGTGTATCTGCTGCCCGTCGTCTCGATGGTCGTGACGTTGATCCTCGTCGGCCGGAACGTCGACTTCGACGCGGTGCCCGGATTTCACCGGCTCTCCGGTCTGATGACGCTGATCGCCGTCAGTTTCGCCCTCGCGCTGGCGATCTCGAAGACACGATTGTGGATTGTCTTCGGCGGCTCCATCTTTCTGCTGTTCGGGCTGGCGGCGGCGGCGTTCGTGTTCATGAAGTGGGGCGCTCGCGCACTGTTTCGTCGCCGGAACGAACCAAAAGAACGCTCTCCGGACTTCATGGACGAACTGAACCGGCGCCGGTAGCAAGGCCCCGCCGGACTTTCGGCACGGACACGAGTATGCTGTGCTGAACGCGTGGCGCAGGTTCTGCGGGTGAGAGAGTCATGGGTGTGATGGATCGGATGTTCGGCAGGAAGAAGGCGGAGGAGGCACTCGATCCGCTTGCCGATCTGGTGTTGGAGAAGCTCAAGGTCGGCTATCTCGTGGACTACGACCTGCAGACGTGGCAGGTCACCGGCTATTGCCGCTACGCGTTCTCAGGCCAGGACGATAGCATCGAAGAGTGGGAGCTTTCCGCGGCCGGGGAGCAGCGCTACCTGGAACTGGCCGACGGCGGCTGGTCGTTCTCGAGAAAGATCTCCATCGGCGACATCGACGGCGACATTCGGCGGCACATCCTCGATCACGAGGATCCACCGTCGCACATCGTCTTCGAGGGCACGGCCTACCACCTCGACGCCTCCTATGCCGGTCAGATGTTTCCCGACGGGAACGGTCCCGGGGAGAATCTGATCCGCTGGGAATTCGTGGACGAGGCGGAGACGAATTTCGTAGGTATCGAGCAGTTCAGCGAGACCGGGTTCGCCGCCGCGGCCGGTCGTGTCGTGCACGACTATCAGTTCACCCACGTGCTGCCGGGAGCAATCGAGTGAGTCGTCAGCGGTCTCGCAACACGGGAGGGAGGCGCCAATGGTGACGGTTCTGCGACGGATGGGTCTCGGTGTCGTCCTCGCGCCCGCGCTGCTTGGCGCCGCGGCGTGTGCTACCGAGACGCCGCTCGAGCGGCTGCAACGCGAACTCGAGCCGAGTCCGGAGTACTCGGTCACCCTGCAGGATATGCGGGAGGAGGGGTACTACCATCAATACGGGGTGGTCATCGGCCAGCCGGAGGCGGGGTCCGAGGACCTGGTCTACCGCGACTCCATTCTCGACTGGCAACAGGTGGGTCGCCGCACCTACGAACGGTATCAGCCGCATCTCGGCATGGTGATTCTGTCGAAGGGTCCCGACGGGATTGTCGATCAAAATCAGCACCCGCCCGGTTACCAGCAGGTGGGCAACGAGCGGTATGGTCAATGGCGCGACGATGGGGGCGGGCGTTCATTCTGGGTGTTCTATGGCCAATACGCGCTCCTGAGTCACATGATCGGGGGCTTCAGCCGCCCCATCTACCGGAACGACTGGAACGGGTATCGGGACGCGCGCTCCGGTGGTCGAACCTACTACGGTCCCGGCGGTGCGTATGGCACGAACGGGTCGGTGACGAGACAGACCAACCCCGACTTCTTCCGCCGGCAGCAAGCTCGACAGTCGGCGCAGAGCCGGTCGTTCGGTCAACGCGTGAACAGTCGGATGGCGGGGGGCTCGCGGTTCGGCGGCAAGTAGCCTGGCCGCCCGCCCGAAGGAGTGAATCATGCCGGTGGATCAGATTCTGACGGGGTTCATCTATCTGGCGGTCGTTCTTGTCCTTCTCGTGATTGGCAAGTGGGTCTACGACACGATTCACCGCGGCTTCGTGCTCCGGACCGAGCTTGTCGAGAAGGACAACCTGGCGGTGGCCCTCGCCGTCGCCGGCTACTATCTCGGTCTGGCGATCGTCCTGGGGGGCGTGGTGTCCGGGCCGGCCTCCTTCAGTGTGGTTGACGACGTCATCGGTCTCGTGATTTTCGGGCTGTTGGGAATCGTGCTGCTCAATCTCTCGGCCTGGGTAAACGACACGATCGTCTTCTCGAAGTTCGACAACGAGCGGGAGATCGTCGAGGACCGCAATGCCGGCATGGGGGCGGTCGAAGGGGGCAACTACATCGCGGTCGGCCTGATCACGGCCGGAGCGATGTCGGGCGAAGGCGGGTTGCTTCCCGGCCTGGTGTTCTGGATCCTGGGGCTGGCGGCGCTGGTCATTGCCGGGCTGCTGTACGACCGAATCACGTCCTATGACCTGCGCGATCAGATCGAGCAGGAAAACGTCGCGGTCGGAGTGGCGTTCGCCGGGGTCCTGATCGGATTCGGCAACGTCATCCGACTGGCCGGCGACGGCGATTTCGTCTCGTGGACGGAGAGTCTGACCGGGTTCGGGTATTACACCATCGTCGGGTTGATCCTCCTGCCGCTGGTCAGGCTGGTGGCCGACAAAGTGCTTTTGCCGGGGGCGAACTTGAGCAGCGAACTGGTCAAGGATCGGCCCAACCTGGGCGCCGGGGTCATCGAGGCGGTCACCTATCTCGCGGCGTCGATGCTGATCGGCTTGACGTTGTAACGGCGCAGGTTCCTGGGCCTCATGCCGTCCGGATGAGGGTATGGGGGCAGAGGTCCAGCCGCCACGCGACGCATGACGACACCCACCACCGCTCGTCAGGGCCGCCTGGATCCGTCCCAGGCCCTGGCGCTCAAGGCCTGTATTTTCGCGACCGGTCTGGCCGGCATCGTCGCCGAGTACGTCATGGCGACGCTGGCCAGCTACCTCCTCGGGAACGCGGTGCTGCAGTGGACCCTCACCGTGTCGCTGATGCTCTTCGCGATGGGTGTCGGGAGCCGGCTCAGCCGGGTCGTACGCGGGTCGGTCCTCGATGCGTTCGTCACCGTGGAACTGCTGTTGTCCGTCGTCTGCGCCATGAGCGCCACACTGGCCTATTTTCTGTCCGGCTGGACGACGAGCCTGGCACCAATCATCTACGGCATCTCCTTCACCATCGGTCTGCTGATCGGCATCGAGATCCCGCTCGCGACCCGGCTCAACCAGGTGTTCGACGAGCTTCGGGTAAATATCAGCTCGGTGCTCGAATACGACTACTACGGGGCCTTGCTGGGCGGCGTGCTGTTTGCGTTCGTGGGGTTGCCGTTGCTGGGGCTGACCTACACGCCGATCGCGCTGGGCGCCATCAACCTCGTCGTGGCCGGGGCGCTGTTCGCGCGTCATCGCCAGGCGTTCGCGTGGCGTCGCGTCCTGACCGCGTCGTTCGTCGGGGTGGCGCTGTTCCTGACCGCGCTGGTCTGGCTGGCCGAGCCGATCGTGCTGTTCGGCGAGCAACGCAAGTATCGCGACCAGGTGATCTATCAGGACCAGACTCGCTACCAGCGCATCGTGATGACCCAGTTCAGGGACCACCACTGGCTGTATCTCGATGGTCACACGCAGTTCAGCTCCTACGACGAAGAGCGGTATCACGAGCCGCTCGTGCACCCGGCGATGCTCGCGAGCGCCGCCCGGCGTCACATCCTGGTGCTCGGAGGCGGCGACGGACTGGCGCTGCGCGAGGTGCTGCGGCACCCTGACGTCGTCGACGTCACCCTGGTTGACATCGACCCGGCCATGACCACGCTGGCGCGCTCGCACGACGTGCTTGTCGGGTTGAACCGGCGCGCCTTCGACGACCCGCGTGTGTCGGTCGTGCACCGCGATGCCTACACCTACCTGCGCGATGCCGACAACCGTTTCTGGGATGTCATCCTGGTCGATCTCCCCGACCCGCGGACCATCGACCTGGCCCGGCTCTACGGCCTCGAGTTCTATCGCCTCGCGCGCCGACATCTCTCGCCGGGGGGTGTCCTCGCGACCCAGGCGACGAGTCCGTTCTTCACCCGTCGCGCGTTCCTCTCCGTTGGCGCGACGATGGCGGCGGCCGGGTTCGCCACGGCGCGATACCACAATCACGTGCCGACGATGGGCGAGTGGGGCTGGGTGCTGGGCATGCGCGGCGGCGGGGACGCCGCGCCGGCGGGTGACTGGCTCGACCGGCGCCTCGCGGCGTTGAGTTTCGAGACGCTGGGCACGCGCTTTCTCAACCGTGACGCGATGGTGAGCATGCTGCACTTCGGAAAGGGCTTCGACGACATCGTCGAGGTGAGCGACGAGACCAACTTCGCTGTCTTCTACTACTATCGTGACGGCGACTGGGGTCTGTATTGAACATGAATGTTTTCAGAACCAGGGTGGCGCATCCTGTGCTGGCCCTGCTGGCATTCGTGCACCGTGAGAACCTGTTGCGCCTGATGGGGGTTATCGTCGCACTGGTTCTGGTCGGGGCTGCCGGCCTCACCTATTTCGAGGAAAACCGGTCGTTCCCCGACGCCGTTTGGTGGGCCATCGTCACTCTGACCACCGTCGGGTTCGGAGATATTTCTCCGACGTCGCTCGGTGGCCGGCTAATCGGTGTCGTGCTCATGTTCTTCGGAATCGGTGTGCTCGGGATGTTCACGGCAACCATCGCCGGTGTTTTCGTCGAGAAGCGACTGCGGAAGGAGCGAGGTATGGGCTCGTACGACCTCGAGGGGCACATCATCCTGTGCGAATGGAACGACCGGACGAAGGAAGTGCTCAAGGATCTCAGGGCCGACCGGCGCGCGGCCAGCGCCCCGATCGTGCTGCTGGCCGACATCGACGAAAAGCCGGTCGTGGACGAATATCTCTTTTTCGTGCGTGGCGGCTTGTCCGAGGAGACGTTGAAACGGGCCGGCATCGAGAAGGCGGCCACCGTGGTCATGGTCGGCGACCGGTCCCTCGATCACGGTGCGCGGGATGCCAAGGCGGTGTTGTCGGTTCTGACGGTGGAGAGTCTCAACCCGGGCGTGTACTCCATCGTGGAACTGGCCAGCGAGGACAACGTCAGCCACTGCGAGCGCGCGGGTGCCGACGAGATCATCGTTGGCGCCGAGTTCAGCAGCCGCGTCATCTCGACCGCGACCCTGGACCACGGCATCTCCGCCGTATTGCGTGAACTCCTGAGCGCGCAGGCCGGTCACGACCTCATCACCATCCAGGTGCCTGCGGAATTCGCGGGACGGACCTTTCTCGACCTGTTCTCCAGTCTGAAGCGCGAGCAGGGCATGATCGCGCTGGCGATTCTGCAGCATGGGAGCGGGAAGGTGGTGACGAATCCGGACGCCGACCTCGTCGTAGATAGCCATGCTCGGCTGGTGGTCGTCTCGGCGGGCGACTAGCGGGGTGAGACCGTGCACACGATAAAGATGGCGAATGTGACGAACAGGTCGGCCGCCTGCATCGTAAACTAACGAAAGAGTCCACTGACGAACATGGTGGCCGTCACGAACAGTATGCTGCCCGGAATCGTAAACAAACAGTGGGATCCGTCGCGGGTCAGCGCGGTGTCGCGCAGGGGACGGAAACGCAAGGAGGCGTAATTGGATGTCTGAGCATCTCGATCGAGTCAAGGGCTACCTGCTCGACCTCGATCTTACGATTGTCGCGGAGAACGAGCCCGAGGAACTGGTCGTCGTGGACGACGAAGACAGCGGTATCAAGCAACTGGTCATCGATTGCGAGCCGCCCATCGTGGTGCTCGAACAGTTGATAGCCGAAGTGCCGGCGGAACCTGGCGATCTCTTCATCCGGCTCCTGCAGATGAACAACACCCTCGTGCACGGCGCGTTTGTGCTCGACGAGACGGCCGGGCGCATTTTCTTTCGCGACACCCTCCAGATTGCCCATCTTGACCTCAACGAGCTCGAGGGCTCGATCCGGTCCCTGTCTCTGGCGCTGGCGGAGTACGGCGCCGAACTGCTTACCTACCTGAAGAAATAGACCTCGTCGTTGGAAGGAGACACAGTCATGGCCAGTATCTTTCGCAGGATGTTCAAGGTCGCCGAATCGAACGCCCACGCCGCGCTGGACGGTCTGGAAGATCCGATCAAGATGACCGAACAGGGCATCCGCGATCTCAAGCAGAATCTCCAGGCGGCGATGGTCAGTCTCGCCCAGGTGAAGTCGTTGGCCATCCGTCTGAAGAAGGAGGGACAAGACCACAAGAAGCGGGCGGCCGACTACGAGCGCAAGGCGATGATGCTGCTCAAACGGATGGAGGGGGGCGAGATGGATGCGGGCGATGCCGAGCGGCTCGCTACGTCGGCGCTGGAGAAGAAGGACGAATCGCTGCAGCAGGCCGCCAGCCTGACTACCGATCACAAGTCGCAGCAGCAGATGGCCGACCAGTTGCAGGCCAAGGTCGAGGATCTCAAGCGGCAGATCGGCAAATACGAGAACGAAGCGGTCACCCTGAAGGCCCGGGCGCGCACCGCGTCGTCAATGCGCAAGATCAACCAGCAGTTGGCGGGCGCCGACGCGGGCGGCACCGTGGCGATGCTGGAGAAGATGAAGCAGAAGGTCGAGGAGGAGGAGTCGCTCGCCGAGGCCTACGACCAGCTCGCCGATGTCGGTGGCAACATCGACGAAGACATCGACAAGGCGCTGGCTGCTCCCTCGAGTAGCGCCGGAGCCGAGTCTCTGGCCGCGCTGAAGAAGAAGATGGGGATCGCGGCGGCATAGGCCGGAAGTGGCAGTTACGCGCTTGTCTCGGGCGGCAGCGAACTGCGGTGTGGGTGGTCCAGGTCCCGCATGACCGCCTCGGCCGCCCGCACGCCGTGATACTGGGCCTCCTCGAAGAGCGAGAGGCCGCTCATGTCGGAGTGGGCGAAGCGGATGGCGCCGTGGCGCTCGGCGGCCAGGCGGCGGGCGTCACCCCACAGAAAGCCTGGCACGGGCCGGATCATCGCGTGTCCCCAGAGCATGACGTCGATGTGCGACACGAAGGACTCGATGTCGGGATGGGCCTGCGTGAGGTCGGCGAAGATCAGCGAGACCCAGTCGCTCCAGCTTCGCTCGATCATCCAGGCGCGCGCGACCTCCGGGTTCGGAGGGGTCAGCGGCAGGTAATAGGTCAGCACGCTCGGTCCCGGTGCGATCTGCAGATTCTGGTGGGTCGCGACCACGTAGCCCAGTGACGGACTGTCGTAGAGCACGTTGTCCCAGGCGGCGCCCGCGGGCAGGCGGTCGACGGTGAGATTCGCCACCATCCATGGACAGTAAGTGAACGCGGCAGACCCTTCGTCGGGGAGCGGGTAGTCCGCGATAATGTGCCGCGCGGTGAAACGGGGCAGAGCGTAGATGACGTGACGCGCCCGATACCGCAGCGCGGTGTCGTTGCCGGTGTCGACCACGTCTACATCGACGCCGCCATCCAGCGACGTATCGCGTCCCGCGCCGGCGGTGCGACGCAGGCGGTGGACCAGCATGCCGGTGCTGACATGCGGCGCCAGGCGCTCCATGAAATGGCGAACGATGCGGCCGTTACCCTCTGGCCACGTCAGGTACTGGCCGTTTTCGGGGCGCGAACAGAAGTAGTGCCAGCCGGCCCAGGCCGAGGTGGTCTCGAGCGTGCAGCCGTAGTCATCGCGGCAACAGTAGTCGACATACCAGCGCAACCGCGCCGAGGACCATCCGGCCCGGTCGAAGTACTCGCGCATCGAAAGCTGGTCGAGTGCGACGATCTCCGCATCGCTGGTGCTCGCGGCGCGCGGCAGGGCGAACGCCGGGCGGCCGCGCGCGTCGCGATAGGTGCGATATCGCCGGATCTCGGCCTCGAATGCGTTGAGTTCCGGGACGTTGCCGGTGCCGTCCGGGTCCAGCAGGTTCTGCGCCGAAATCTCCTCACGCCAGCCGCCATCGATGAACAGCCGTTCCTGCGGGGCGTGGCAGAGATGCCGCGGGTCATAGATCGGTTCGCCGTCCGGTGCGTAGGCCTGCACTAGACCCATTTCGTCCAACAGCTCGCGAACCGCGGTCGCCGCGGCGCCGGGCACCGGCAGATAGTGGGCTCCCCATGGGTAGGCGGAGACCTGATTCTGTCCCCACCGCGCATTGCCCCCCGCCTCCGGTTCCAGCTCCAGCAGCGTAAAGTCGTGAAAGCCGCTCTTGGCAAGCTTCCAGCCCGCCGACAGACCGGCAATGCCGGCGCCCACGATGACCACCGGCATCTCGCGGGTCTGTCGCGGTTCGGGGAAGGCGCCGCCCCGCAGGCGGTGGCCGGTCTGGTGCGATGCGCCGACGATCGCGCCGCTGATGCGGCCGGTGTCGTGTGCCCCACCGGCCGGCGGCGCCGTGCGAGGCAGACAGCCGAACGCCACCGCCGCCGCCGCGGCGGGACCGACCCGCAGGAGGTCCCGACGGGTCAGACCGCGCCTTAACAGCCCGTGGTGAAAGCCCCACCCATTCGATCCCCGCGGAATTCTGCGCTTCCCCGCGGAATTCTGCGGTTTCACGCTGCATCCCGCGTGGCGGCGTTGCTCCTCAGTCACGAATGCCCCCAATTTGCTCCCTCGTCGCGCCTTGCCACGCGGGCGCAGCGCCAATCTCGGTGCAACGCGGGGTTTCACCACGGGCTGTTAACGCGTGTAGTGGTCCCATCCGTCCATGTGGTACTGCACCAGGATCTGGTTGTTGAGCTGATTCACCTCGACCGGCACCACGTCCATGTCGGGCGGAAATTCGAAAAGCGACCGGACGATGGCCGGCGTCAGGAATCGCAGCGCGGCGGGGAAACGGTCTGGAATCTGAAACGGTTCACGGGACGCGACCACGAAGCCCCATTCGCCAAACGACGGGATCGCCGCATGGTAGGGCGCCGCGTGCAGGCCGGCCGCGCGCACGGTCTCGACGATGCACCAGAACGCCTCCCGCGACACCAACGGCGAGGTGCTCTGGATTGCCGCGATGCCGCCGCGGTTCAAGTGCGGCGCGAGCCGGCGATAGAAGGTGGTGGTGTACAGCTTGCCGAGCGAGTAGTTCGACGGGTCGGGGAAGTCGACGACGATGAAGTCATAGAGACCGGCGTCCTCTTCGAGCCAGACGAACGCATCGGCGTTGATCACCTCGACCCGCGGCGAGCGCAGCGCGTGGTCGTTGAGCGCGGCAAACGCGTCATGCGCGCCGAAGATCTCTGTCATCAACGGGTCGAGGTCCACCAGGGTGATGCGCTCGACACGGTCGTCCCTGAGGATCTCGCGAACCGCCATCCCGTCACCGCCGCCCAGCACCAGGGCTTGGCGGGGCATCGCCACCGCGGCCAGACCCGGATGAACGAGCGCCTCGTGGTAGCGGTACTCGTCGAGCGATGAGAACTGCAGGTCGCCATTGAGGAACAGACGCACGTCGCGGTTCGCCCGAGTCAGGACAATGCGCTGATAGGGGGACGAGCGGGACAGGATGACCGGGTCGGCGTACAGTCGCCGCTCGGACCGTTCCATCAGCGCGTCCGAGAAGACGGCGCCAGCAAGCAGCAGGACGAGCGCGGCGTAGGCCTGAACCGTGAGCCACGGCCGCCGGTGCTGACGGCGGAAGAGGTGGCAGGTCCAGACCGCCACCAGTACGTTGAACACACCGAACACGAACGACGACCGCATCAACCCGACCCGCGGCAGGAGCCAGAACGGAAAGAGCAGTGACGCCGCGAGCGCGCCGAGGTAGTCGAGCGACAGTACTTTCGACACCAGATCATGCAGTGGGAACTGATCTTCCAGGATGCGGATCAGAAACGGGATCTCCAGACCGACCAGCACACCGGTTGCCATCACCCAGCCGTAGAGCACCACCCGGAAACTGTCGGTCTCGCCGAACGCGAAGAACAGTACGGGCGAGGAGATGCCGCCGATCACGCCCACCAGGATCTCGATCTCGATGAAACGCGCGACCAGATCGCGCCGGAAGTAGCGCGACAGGAACGATCCGACCCCCATGGCGAACAGATAGACGCCGATAATCGTCGAAAATTGCGTCACGCTGTCGCCCAGGAGGTAGCTGGCGATGGTGCCGGCCAGCAGTTCGTAGATGAGCCCGCACGTGGCGATGGTGAAGACGGCGATCAGGAGGGCGTGGGTCTTGGCGCTGGTGTGGTCCGTCGGCGCTGTGCGCGGGTCGTCCATCAGGTTATGATCTTGCGCGTCGAGCGGACCAGGGTCAACCGGTCGCACGGCGGCGATGGCTCGTCTGGCGTCGGTCTCACGGTACGTTCACTCCAGTCAGGTGGTTCGGTGGTCCTTCAATCGTGACGGGCGCGGTACCGGCGGCGGTGATCCACAGCGCGGCAACGCTGCGCTACTTTCTGCTTGACGGGCGCGCGCGTCTGGATCACTTGCGGGTATACGGCTCACGCCGCATTCCGTGGCAAGACCGCGTAGTGACGTTCTGCGTGTTGGGCACGAGTCACGCGGTGCTTGTCGAGCTCGGAGATGCGGCGTTGACCGAGCTGCTGACCTGTGCGGCCGGCAAGCTCGATACACGCGTGCTGGAGCAGCGGAACGCCAGTACGGAGTGGTCGGTCGCTCGGACGATCGACACGCTGAGGTATGACTGCCGTCTGTCGCTGTTCCAGCTCGACGGGACCGATCGGCTGCGCGGCCCCTTCTCGTGCGCCGATCAGCTCGCCTTCCACTACGGAGCGCCACACAGGACGGCAGAACCGATGACCCGTATCGGCTGGCGTGCGGATGACGCCACGCTGTCCGTTGAGACCGTGCACACCTATCCGCACGAAGGCTGCGGCGTCAGAAGCGAAAGCCGGTTCGAGGTCCTGACGGCAACTGTCGCAACCGTCGCGCCCGCGCGTCGCCGCCCGCCGCGATGCTGATGCTGGCACGCTGCGCCGCACAGGTTACGATGACCTCGTAAATGGTCCAGGTCGCCGTCAGATCATTTAACAGGCATGGATCTTTGGAATCCACCCACACCGCGGGCCACGGCGGAGGTTCGCATGGCCGACGGCGCGCTCATCATGCTCCGGCGGCACGGCAACGCCGCGGGTCCACGTCTGGTTCTCAGCCATGGCAACGGCCTCGCGGCCGATCTGTACTATCCGTTCTGGTCGCTGTTCACGGATCGCTACGACATCATCCTCTACGATTTCCGTAGCCATGGCTGGAACCCCGTCGGCGACCGCCGAGTGCACAACATTCCGACGTTCGTGCGCGACAGTCAATACCTCGCGCAGGCGATCGACGCGCGGTTTGGTGAAAAACCGAAAATTGGCATCTTTCATTCACTTTCGGCGCTGACGGCGCTGCTCCATGGGATCGCGGAGTCCGCGTTCTCGGCCCTCGTGCTGTTCGACCCTCCAGTCTGTCCCCCGGGCCGCGCTCCTGAGGATTTCGAGGTCACGGGGCAACAGATGGCACAGCGTGCCCGGCAACGCCACGACCGATTCGCGACCCGCGCAGAGTATGCGGACATCCTGCGCCGCTCGCAGAGCTTCGCGCGCATGCAATCGGACGTGCCGGAACTGTTCGCGCACACAACGCTCCGGATCGCTGCCGAATCGGGGTATGAGCTGTGCTGTCCGCGGGAATACGAAGCTCAGATCTACGAGTACGTCTTCGGTTTGAGGCGCCCCCAGTTTTCTTGGACACGGATTAAGGGACAATCCGATGTCGAAGGAGGTGGGGCATGGTTGGGTCGGGGGCCTTGGCGCCCGGCCAGCGGTGGAGCGCAAGCCGGAAACGGGACGTGGTGTTGCGGCTGCTGCGCGGCGAGTCGCTTGATGCGGTCTCGCGAGAAGTCGGTTTGGAGGTCTATCGCCTGGAGGCATGGAAGGCCCGTGCGCTGGCCGGTCTCGAGCTGGGTCTGAAGGCGCAGGCCGGTGAGCCGCTGGCCGCCGAGCTGGATGCGGCCAAGCGCCACATTGGCGAGCTGTCGATGGAGATTGAGCTACTGCGGGAGCGTGCCCGCGCATCGGAGCGTCGCCTCCCTTTAGCGACGCGGAGGTCGCGACGATGAGCGCAACGACCTCCGCGACGACGGGGCGGCGCTACGGTCTCGAGCGGGTGTGTCGAACGTGGGAGCGGTCGCGCTCGGCGCTCTACGCGCGGCGGGCTCGTGTGCGGCGCCCAGCGCGGGGTGCTGGCCCGGGGCGCCGTGGGCCGACGCCCGCACTGTCGGATGCGCAACTGTTGGCGGCCATTCGCAGCGACCTGGTCCGCTCTCCGTTCCAGGGCGAGGGCCATCGCAAGGTCCACGCGCGGCTGCGGATCCTCGACGACATCCGGGTCTCGCGGACGCGGGTGTTGCGGGTGATGCGCGCGCAGGGGCTACTCTCGCCGCACCGCGGGCGGCAGGGTGAGATGAAAGCGCACGACGGCACGATTGTCACCTCGGCGCCCGACGTCATGTGGGGTACCGACGGCGTGCGGGTGTTCACGGCCGACGACGGCTGGGTCTGGACCTTCGCGGCGGTGGACCACTGGAACGCCGAGTGCGTGGGCTGGCACGTGTGCAAGGTGGGGAACCCGTTTCGCGGCCCTCGAGCCGGTCGCGCAAGGACTCCGGCGACACTACGGCAGCTACGCCATGCCGCGTAGCGCAAACGTGTGTCCAAGAAACCGGGTGCGGTACAAGGACATCCCCGCACAACATCGTGAGCGGTGGAGACCTGCGTTCAGCCGCAGAAAGACTGGATCGGAGTGTGTACGGCTGCTCGACCCCACCTGTCCGCATGGCGCCGGAAGCATCCCGATCCTGTCGATGAGAGTGGGCGGTATCGGCACTCCCCCCGCCGTGTCGACTACGAGCTTTGAGCAGTGAGGTACTCCGCCCAGTCGTTCATCAGCCGCCGCCGACGCTCGAAGAGATCACTGCGCGCGTAGGCCGCCTCGGTGGCGTTGCGCACCGTATGGGCGAGCGCGGCTTCGACCACCTCACGAGGCGTATTCGTTTGCTCCGCGGCCCAGTCCCGGAAGCTCGACCGGAACCCATGCGGCACGGCGGCGATGCCGAGTTCTTTGATCAATTTCGATAGCGTCATGTCAGACAGCGGCTTCCCGCGTGGACTGCGGAACACCAAGCCCGTACCATCACTGCGTCTCCGTGCGTCGTGCAGGATCTCGAGGGCCCGCCCGGAGAACGGCACACGGTGATCTCGCTTGGCCTTCATGCGCGCGGCGGGGATGATCCACACGCCAGCGTTCAGGTCCATCTCATCCCACGTCGCCAGGCGCACCTCGCCGGACCGCGCCGCCGTCAGCACCAAGAGCTCGAACGCATCCTTGGTGGTGACCAACGCCCGGGAGGTTCGCACGGTCGCGAGCGCGTCCGCCACTTCACCGTGGGGCAGCGCCCGCATGTGTTGGACGACGGCCCGCTGCCGCCCGAGCACCTGCCCGAGGGCGTCGCCCGCCGGGTTGTCCGGCCGGTAGCCCATCGCCACCGCCCACTTCATCACGGCGCCGATCCGTTGCCGTACCCGCCGCGCGGTCTCCGGCTTGTCGTGCCAGATCGGGGTCAGAATCGCCAGCACGTCGGCCGTCGTCACGTCGGACACGGGCACCGCCCCGATGCGCGGGAACGCATAGGCGCGCAGACTGCGCGGCCAGTCCCGCTCGTACCGCGCGTGCCGCCAGCCGGAGCGCTGCTGCTCCAGCACCGCGGCGGCGGCCTCCTCGACCGTGGGCACGTGCTGGGCGTGGCGCTGCTCGGCCAGCGACACCAGCGGGTAGCCGCCAAGCCCGAGCATCCGGGGCCGGCCCCGGATGACCAGCCGTTGCACCCACCGCCGCGCCCCGGAGGGGTCGACGCGCAAGTTCAGCCCGTGGCCGTCACAGTATCCACCATGGCGCTTCAGCGTGAGTCGTCCAATAACGTCCCATGGCGTCTATAACTATCTCATTTATAGTTAGTTATGACAGTTTGTCTTGGCTTGACACGAGCCAGAGCGACCTATAACATCCACTACGTTCCACCTCATAACGGTGGAAATACCGGTGGAAAGGATGCTGCCGACTCACCCCCCCACGCGCCAGCCCGAACACGCCCTCTCGACCGCCTTCGTCCGCACCGTCGCCGCGGTCGGCCGGTATTGCGACGGCCAGGGCTTGTACCTCGACGTCCAGCCGTCCGGCAGCCGGAGTTGGGTCCAGCGGATCGCCATCCGCGGACGCCGCCGCGAACTCGGGCTCGGCGGCTTCCCGCTCGTCTCGCTCAAGGAGGCCCGCGCGCTTGCCTTCGCCAACCGCAAGCTCGCCCGCGCCGGTGGCGACCCGCTCGCCGAGAGGCGCCGTCTCCAGCGCACGCCGACCTTCGCCGCCGCCGCCGAGCAGGTCTGGACCCAGATGCAGCCCGGCTGGCGCAATCCGAAGTACGGCAAGGATTGGATGTCGAGCATGACGCGGTTCGCGTTCCCGCGCATTGGTCAGCTGCCGGTCTCCGCGGTGACGAGCGCCGACGTGATCGAGACGCTGCGGCCCGTCTGGCATGTCCGCCCGGCGACGGCGCGGCGGGTGCGCGAACGCATCAGCACGGTGATGGAATGGGCCGTGGCGATGGACCTGCGAGCCGACAACCCATGCGACCGCATCGGGCCGGTCCTGGGCCCGCAGCAGCATCTGGTCCAGCACATGCGGGCGCTGCCCCATCGCGACGTGGCGGCGGCCATCGGCGCGGTGCAGGCGTCGGGGGCTCCGCCCGTGGTGACGCTCGCCTTCGAGTTCCTCGTGCTCACGGCGGCGCGATCCGGTGAGGTCCGCGGGGCGCAGTGGGCCGAGGTCGACGCGGAGCACCACGTCTGGACCATCCCGGCCACGCGCACGAAGGCCAAGCGGGAACACCGGGTTCCCCTGTGCCGGCGTGCCGCCCAGATCCTCGACGCGGCGCGCGCGCTCGGCGACGGCCATGCGCTGGTGTTCCCGAGCGGGCGCGGGAAGCGGCTGGCCGATATGGCGCTGTCGGGGCTGCTCAAGGACCTGGCGATCGGCGGCGTCCCGCACGGCTTTCGTTCGAGCTTCCGGGACTGGACGGCCGAGGAGACCAATCACCCGCGCGAGGTCGTCGAGGCGGCGCTCGCGCACGTGGTCCAGAATAAGGTCGAGGCTGCGTACGCGAGGTCGGATCTGTTCGAGCGGCGGCGCCGGCTGATGGACGATTGGGCCGCCTATCTCAGTGGAACACACGGAGCCCGCCCGACTCCCGCTGCCATCGGGAGTACGTCTGCTCACTGACCCCGAGCGTCGTTTCACACCTGGGAGTTCCGTTGCACGGCGAGGAGGGTGACGATGCCGCACACGATCGTGGGACTGCCGACCGTCAACGCGCGCACCGGTGGCGGCGCGGACGTGGGCCGCGACCGCTGGACGCGCTCACTCCACGTCACGTTCTTCGAGACGGTCGATCCCGAGCTGATGATCGTGCATCCGATGGGGATTCTCATCACGTACGTGCGCGGGGATCGCGCGCTGGTGACCGGATGACGACGAGCCCCGCCCCGGAGACACCGCGCCCCGTCACGGTCCCAACGTTGCAGGACCGCGCGCGCTGTCTTGCACCCCTCGGATGGAGCGGCCGAAAGGCCGAATGGATCGCGCTCGTCGCGCTGCATACCGGCGTCTTTACGCGGTCGCAATGGTGCCATTTTTTCGACGGCGCGAACCGCGAAGCGGCGCGCGTGTTCGTGCACCACCTCATCGACAAGCAGCTCGCCATCGAGGACGAGCGGGCCATCTTCCCCGGCGGCGCGCGCGCCGTCCTGCTCACCGGGAAAGCCCTCTATCGGGCGCTGGGGATCCCCGACGTGCGGCACCGTCGGGGCAAGAACGCGACCACGCCCATCCTCATGCGCCGGTTGCTCTCGCTCGATTACCTCATCGAGCGGCCGACCCTCGGATGGCTCCCGACGGAGGCCGATAAAGTTCGGCGGTTCGAGGCGCTCGGCATCGACCGGGCCGTGTTGCCGTACCGGAAATATGGTGAGGGTGAGAAGGGCCAGCCGCGCTACTTTGCGCTGAAACTTCCGATCGCCATAGACGAGCGGGCGGCGACGTTCGTATATGTGGACGCCGGGCAGTCCACCGATAGCGAGCTGCGTGCGTGGGGCGTGGCCCACGCGCCCCTGTGGGCCGCGCTCCGGGCGCGGACGTTCGCCGTGCACGTTGTCGCCGTCGGCACGGGTGTTGACGCCGCGGAACGCGCCGCGCCCGTGCTGAAACACTGGACCCAGAACGGCGACGGCCAGGGCGCGGCGGACCCGGTCGGGCCGACCAAGGCCGACCCGGACATCCGCCAGGAAATCGCCCGGCTTGAGAAGGCGATTACCGCCGGCAATCGTGAACTCTTGCGCGCGGCCGGCGGGTTCGACAAGGCGGCCGATCGTCTCGTCTTCTTGCAACAACTCCCCGACGGCACGCCCACCAAGGCGACCGCGCGAGGGGCGATTGACCGCTTCACGATCTGGCCCACCGTCCGGCTGACGACCCCCGAGGTGGCTATCTGATGGTGCCCCGTCCTCTGGACCGTTCCGGGGTCGACGCGCAGGGCGATGCCTGGGGCGAGCAAAATCTGACACGGACACAGGGGGGGGTGTCCCAAAAACAGCAGGGGGGGTGTCCCATCCCCCCCTTCCATTTGTCGCTGTCGTTGTTCGGCTTTTCGTCCTAAGACCGGCCGACCCGAACCGCGCCAGCGGAGAGGGACGTGACGGGAGCGACCCCCCCTTTTGTGCCGCTGGCGCGGCACGGCGAAGGGGGGGTGTCAGCCACGGTGTCAGGCACCGTGTCAGCCCCCCCCTCGCCTTCGGGGAGGTCGCTCCCGTCTGTATGTATCCTTGCAGGAAGGCTCCCCGGCCCGCACGCGGGCCGGACGACGAGCCGAGACGAGCGGCGCGATGCTTGACCGACTGCTCCGCGCGTTTCTCGTCATCGGCGGCGCGAGCGCCGCGTGCGCCTGGACGTGGCCCGGCGCATTTCCCGAGGCCGATCCCCTGGCGGTGCTCGTCCCGCTACCACACGCCGAACGTGTACGCCGCCGTCGTCGCGTGGTACTACGTGGCACCCGGCGTGGCCGCGCTGCTGGCCGGCCAGTTCCTTCTCGGCTCATCACGGATCTGGTTCGCCCGGATGGGCGTCACCGTGGGGCTCCGCACCCGCCTTCCGACGTGGCCGCTTTCGCCTACGGGGGACGGCCCGGCCATCGTCGTCGGCGACGTGCATCATCCGGTCAAAGCCATTGAGAGCCCGGCCCCGGAATGACTCACGATCCCGGAGCGCGGACTCTGCTCGGGGCAGCAAACGACAAAGTCCTTGCCGCTCAAGCGGCAGTGGCGGTATTCAGGCGATCCAAGATCAGGTCTCTGAGGGCGGTCTCGTGCTTCTGGTGCGGTCCGGTGACGTCGAGCGTTGTCACGAAGAGGCTCTCATGTGCCCCCGGCATCGCGATCGAATACCGCTGCAGGATCGGATCGGGCGGCAGCCCGCCGTGATGGGGATAGAGCAGCACGACATACGGACACTCGTAGAGCCGGCCGTAGGCCATCAGCTGGTAGACATCGGCTTGGCTCACGCCCTGTTTGGGATCGTCGATCCGCGTGATGCGCTTCCACTTCGTGTCGATGATCATGGCGATCCGGCTGCCCCGCCGGACGATCAGGTCGGGACGTGTCCGGAACCGTCCCGTCTCTCCCTCGAAGAGGCAGTCGCGGTGCCCGCCTTGCGCTGAAACACTCAGGTCAGTGCCCGCGAGCGCACGGGCAAGCAGTCGCGCCACGTATTCCTCAAAGAGAATGTTCATCTCGAACAGCAGGGCGTGGCCGTCGATAGGGCCGGCGCTCGTCTGCTGGTGGCGGTCACCCAGAAAGAGGCGGGCCAGCGACAGTAGCTCTCGCCATCGCGTGTTCGTCCGGTCGAGCACGATCAGATCCCAGCGCAAGGCGCCCGGGGACACCTCCGAGATGTCCGCGTAAGCGAAGCTCAGCTCGCGCAAAGCGCGCTGGTTATCCGGAGCCTGGGCAAGACGGGAGAGTTTGCCGATGGCCGCCCGCATGACCTGATTGAGCGCAATGTCGGGCGAGCGCGCGTCGAACCGGCAGGCCAGCCTCTGCGGCGAGACCGCGAGGGTCGAGAATTGCCGCGTCACATCGAGACGCCCGCGCAGCGTGGGGAGGTCGTCTTCCTGGTCGGTGTACTGCTGCGGTATGCCCTGGCGCACCGCGTCGGCGAGCTTGCTGCAGTAGAGCCGGATCAACAGTTCCAGGATCGTGTCGCGCTGCCAGCCGAGCTGCGTAATTGCCCTGGCATCGATGCGGATGTCCCGCGCCATGGCCAGCATGTGGATTAGCCGATGGCGCAGCGTGGCGTGGTCCACGGCGCTTTCGCCTGCGCCTTCGATCTTCGGCAGAATTTCAAGCTGGCAGCCGGGCGTGGCGATCACCCCCACCACGCCACGGGCGCGTAACCCTTTTCGGCCGTGTTCCAGCACCCCTTCGCCGCCGAGCCCCGAGAAGGCCGATGCCCGCGCCTCCGCCGCGAGCTGATCTGCCTGCGACGCCGGGATCGCAGTCTCGTCCGTGCCATAGCTGATACGCTCCCATTCGCGGATGGTACGGCGGATCATGCTTCGGTCAGCCCCGTGTAATCGAAGCCGTCGTCTTCGGAACGGACCTCCCAGCGGAACCGGCGCAGGTCATCGCCATCCTCGATCCCAGGCGGTGCCTTGAGTACCGAGCGCTTGAGAAATCCGCCCTTTATCGGCCCATCATGCGAGGCCGCGTCGCCCAGCACAGCCGCGATCTTCTTCGAGTCCTCAAAGAAGTATTCGGCCAGCAGCGGGATCACTCTGTCCCGCATGACAGCGTCCACATCGGCCCGCGATGTGCAGCCGGTGAAGTAGGCATGCCCGATCCGGTGTTCGCGGTCATAGAGGTACTCGATCCGCTCGTTGAGGGCGTTGAGGATTCGCGGCAGGTCGAGCCCGCATCTCTCGGCTGCCCCGGCCAGTAGGGATGGATCGGGCATCATCTCGCGAAAGGTGAAGCGGCGGCGCAACGCCGTATCCAGCAACGCGATCGACCGGTCCGCGGTGTTCATCGTGGCCAAGATGTGCAGGTTCGAGGGTACGCCGAAGTTGTCGCCGGAATAAGGTAGGCGGACCTTCAGCGCGTTCGGCTGGCCGAGGCGCTTGTCCGGTTCGAGGAGCGTGATCAGCTCTCCGAAGACGTTCGAGATGTTGGCGCGGTTGATCTCGTCGATGATCAAGACGAAGGGTTCCGGCTCCGCCGGGCCCTCCGTTTGCTGGCTGTTCAAGTAGCGCTCGAGCGCCGGGATGTTGAGCTCCGTGTCATAGAGCAGGTAGATCGATTTCTGCATGAAGCGTCGCGTGTAGATCTCGCTGACGGGCACGCCTCCTCGGTCAGTCCAGTGCCAGCGTACGGAGCGTCTATGGGCATAGCCCCCCTCTGGCCGGGGGTGGAATTCGTAGTCGCCAGTGAATTCCCCGATCGCCCGAAACAGCGAGTTGCCCTTCGACACGATCACGATGTCGCCCTCGCGCACCCAGTTGCGGAAGATGAACGGCATCTGGACCGCTCCCGACCGGGCATCGACGTCGGTTTGGTAGTGCCCCGTGGTCTTGCAGACCTCGATGATCGCTTCCCGCTCGGCGTACTTGTCATCACTCCAATCGATGTCGTCCCAACCGAGTAGCGCGTGACTGCCTGCGATGGCCTCTTCGAAGAGATGCGCATCTTCAGGGTTGTTCGCCTCGCCGATCGACATCTTGAACACCTGCCGGCCTGCGACGGTGATCGCGTCACCGTCGGTCGACCGGCCCCGGCTCGTCTCGGCACGTTTCGCGATGCGCCGAAAGATGCCGGGAACGGTTTCCAACCGGAAGCCAGCGGAGGAGGTGTCGCCGTCTTCGTCCGATCCGGTCATCGGCTGTCGGCCTTCCACGAAATCCTCGTAGGACATCGACTGGTGAAAGGTGACGAACTCGATCCGTCCCGCCGCGAGGAGCCGCTGATAGGTTTGCATCAGGGCCTCGCGATCCTCGGGCACCGGCTCTCCGCAAAGCCTGACCGCCTTGGCAGCAGTGGAAAACGTCTTGCCGGTGCCGGGCGGTCCGTAGAGGATGAGGTTGGTGACGAGGGATGCATCTGTCACGATCGGCTCGGTGTCGAGGGCGATCCAGAGGAATCCCTGTATGTCCAGCCAGTCCTGGGGCTGCCACTGCCAGTCGTCGCGCATTACGCCGCAGAGCTCGGAGAAGACGTCCGCGAAGCGGCGATAATCTGATGCGATGTCCGCCGTGGCTTGGACGAACAGCTCCTCTCCCGTGAGCTTGTCCCAGGCCTCGTTGATCCGCGTGATCTTGAGGGGAGCCGCCTCGCCGGGGCGCACCATGGACAGCGCAGAAAACAGGATGTTGAGGCGCTCGCCATAGGTCAGCGATGCGGCGCCTCGCTCCTTGAGGTCGTCGAGCGTATCAAACGCCTGCGACAGGACTTCTTCTGCGGCTTGGCCGGACCGGATCAACCGCCCGATGACTGCATAGAACTCACCGAGCAGTTTGGGATGCTGCTTGGCGATCGAGTCCTCGGTCTGCCATCGTACGAAGGGGCCGTCCTTCGCTGCGGTCTTGAGTATCTTGAAAACGGCCTTTCCAAGGGCCTGGTCGTCTCCACCTTCTCCAACTGCGGCCCGCACCCGTTCGGAAGCCGCCACCTTGTAGGCCTTCTCCCTCTTGGCCCATCCCGTTCCCGGATCGACAAAGCTCTTGAAATCCGGACAGACAGCGAGGAACCGTTTGCGCAACTGGTTGAGAGCCGAGCTGTCGACTCGATGATCCCTCAGATCGAACCGAAAGACCGTAGCTGAGCTTGCATCGGCGCCGATCTGCTCGGGCCGTGGAACCTGCGCCAGTTTCTGGAACTTGGGTCCGGCAAGAGCCTGGCAGATATTCGGCCATGCCGCCTTCAGTCGGAGCGCCGTGTTCACGTCGCTCACGAGAACTTCGGCCTGTTCCCGCCCTTCCTCCCGGGCGGGCTCGATATAGTATTCGAGGACATACTGCCGGATGCGGTCGGCGTCTTTGGCTGATCCCGGTTCGTCGCCGGCGAGGAACCGCCCATATTGCCGTAGCCAGCTGCCCCAGTTCGAAAGCCGCTTGTGGGGGTTCTCGGAGTCCGGCATCAGAATCCGGTAGTCCTGTCCCCCATCGCGGGCATCCACCCGCATCCGGCGCAGCCGTTCACGTAGCGACTCAAAACGGTCCGCTTTCCAGGCTGCGTCGAGATCCCGGAACGGCATTCCGAGCTCTTCCAGTTTCCGTCCGATCGTCTGGATGGCGTAAACACGGGAGTTCCGTCCGGCGACAGTCTGAGCCCCGCCTTGCTCGAGCCAGCTCTTGAACGCGCTTTCCTTTGTCATGGCCTCGTCGTGTCCTTGATTCGTCAGCTGTGCACTCTTTCGCCGGGCGAAAACAACGACTGCCGGCATTGTTCAGCGTCAACTACTGTTGCCGCTCGGCAAAAATAATTGTCGTTTATCAACACCGGACGGCGGCAGGTGATCCGCTCTCGAACCGCCGCGGGCAGCCGGGGCAGGGGGAGCGCCGGAACCAGCACCGACGTTCCGCCTATACTCCCGACGCAATGACCACAGACGCCCCAATCCGCGTGGAAGTGCAAGTAGACCACGAAAGCGCATCGTTGCGGTACATCGTCCGCGCCTACCAACACGGGGAGTGCATTCACGAGATACGGAAGTACGCGGGCATGAAGGCCGGGGACGAGGTCTTCCGGTCGATGGCGGAGTGGCTGGGAAAACAGGGCCTTCCGGTTCCTGACCATTATTGGCAGCAGACCTTCCCGCGTTAGGGGGATCGCCGGCGCCTGGAAGGGCGCGGTCGGCCGTTTTCGGGCAGTGCCGGCAGCCGAATGACCGCGCTCTGTCTGTGTTTCAGCGCCCGAGTTACAGATGGGGCGCGGGTCAAACGACGGTGAGCGGTAGCCGATCGCCGGCGCCCGCGGCGGTCCCACGCCCGCTGATATAGCATGACCGGGATGGTCGGCCCAGAATGGCTCCCGAGAATCGAGGGACAAGCCTTCGACGATCCACCTGCGAAACTCGCCCAATACAGAGTCGATTGGGACCGATTCGATGCAAGTCACGTCCAACAGCTTGAGGCAGTGCTCGCTGAGGCCACTGACGAACATCCGCTGCAGACCTTCTTGGCTCAACATCCGCATGTCCTCGTTCTGGGCGTGATCGGCCAGCGACGAGAAGCATGGGTGTTGGACCGTCCACGCTTTGGAGCGAAGTACGTCCCGGATTTTCTCATTGGGATGAGAGATTCGGTGGGACCTGTGTGGATGCTGGTCGAGTTGGAGAGCCCGAAGGCGAGTCCGCTGAGACAGGACGGCGGTATCCGACAGCCTCTACACCACGCCGTAGAGCAGATCAGGGACTGGCGAGCGTGGCTCGGCATCCACGCCCTTTCCTTCCGAGAGGAGACCGGGTGTTGGGGTATCGTGGCTGAATGCGGCGCTTGCGTTGTCATTGGCCGTCGCGAGATGCGGCGCGGTGAGCGCGGGAAGCGCCACCTTCGCGACTTCGAGAGAGACCACATCAACGTGATGTCCTACGACCGCCTGCTAGAGAGGTACCGAGAACAGACCGACTGGATGGAGCGCCAATCGCAAGAGATCGACGAACTGCGAACCTCTCTCCGATGAATGCCTCCTCGCCGTCCTGGTACGCGTCGGATGATTTGGGGGCGCGGTTCTTGGCCCAATCGCCGCGCCAGCCCGCCGGAGCGCGAAGCGGTCCTCGAAGGCTGCGCGGCGGCCGCGTGTGGCCACCCTACAAGCGCGGCCAGGACACCGGACGGCGGCAGGTGGTCCGCTTAGCTTGTCGCGACCGTGCTACGCTGAGTCGGCGCTACACCACACGTATGGCAAGAGATTCAGCGATCGAATGGACGGGCCATACGTTCAACCCGTGGTGGGGTTGCACCAAGGTTTCTCCTGCGTGCGCCCACTGCTACGCGGAAACCTGGGCCAAGCGTACTGGCCACGATGTGTGGGGCGCCGATGTTCCGCGGCGGCAACTCAGCGACAACTACTGGAACCAACCGAACCGCTGGGACCAGGAAGCGGCGCGCTCTGGACGGCGGGCGCGTGTGTTCTGCGCATCCATGGCGGACGTGTTCGAGTGGGACCCTGCCCTCGACCGACTTCGGAAGCGACTTTGGCCGCTCATCGAGCGCACGACGAATCTCGACTGGCTCCTGCTCACGAAAAGGCCGCATCTGGCCCGGCGACTGGCGCCCTGGTCCAAATGGCCCCCTCATGTCTGGCTGGGAACGACGGTCGAGAACCAGCACTTCGCTGACCGGCGTATCCTGTCCTTGCTGGATGTTCCCTGCCGGTACCGGTTCCTCAGTTGCGAGCCGCTCCTGGGTTCCGTCAACTTGGCGGAGTACATCGGCGAATTGCATTGGGTCATCGCGGGAGGGGAAAGCGGCGGTCAAGCCCGACCGACGCACCCGGACTGGGTTCGTGCCCTCCGAGATCAATGCGTGAGGGCTGGTGTTGCCTTCCACTTCAAGCAGTGGGGCAACTGGTACCCGCTGGAGACCTGCACCATCGAGTCCAAACAAGCCGTAACGTCGTTCGTTCGAATGAACAAGACGCGCGCTGGTCGGCTCCTCGACGGTCGAACGTGGGACGAACTGCCGCGTGGGTACTCAGCTCGCGCTATTCGATAGCCCTGGGCCTGCACGGCCCAGAGCTCAGGCGCGCAACCGGCCACCTAACATCGCCGCGCCCCTCTGGACTGCCTACAAGTCACGTCTCATCGACGAGTACATCCATCGCTTCTTGACCCGGATTTCCGATTTGGCTATGGTACTTTTGCCCATTCGATCAGTCGTCACGCCTTGATTTTCGCGGGTTTCTCGAGAAAAACGAGGCCACGGAGGGTGACACCCAGTGGGTGAATTACAAACCGCGCCCTTTCAGTTCACGTTCAACGGATTTCTGAAGGTCGCGTTTCAGGGGGCGCGCATCACATCCGACGCCGGCTTAATTCTGGTGCGTGAGTTGGATGAACGTCTTGGCCTTGCGAGGCTCATCGCCGCGCACCTGCGCGACTCCCGCCACGGATTGAACACACAGTTCCGGGTACCCGATCTCCTGCGGCAGTCGGTGTACAGCCGCTTGGCGGGCTACGAAGACCTCAACGACGCGCAGCGTCTGTCGACTGATCCGACGTTTCGTCTGATCGGATCGCCGACGCGGTGGGACCGGAGTGCGGCCCTAACCTCCACGCTCCATTGGTTCGAGACCGAGCTGCTGACCCGTGAAGAGAACCTCGTCGGGTTGATGGCCGTGAATCGCGACCTGGTCGGACAGGCTGAGACGTTCGACCACGCCGATCGTGTCGTGCTCGACATGGACTCCAGCGAGAGCCCGGTGCATGGGCAGCAGGAAGGCAGTGCCTGCAACGGGCACTTCGAGACGGTCTGCTATCACCCACTGTTTCTGTTCAATGACGACGGGGACTGCCTGGCGGCCAAGCTGCGACCGGGCAACGTCTCCAGCGCGGACGACTGGGACGAGCTGCTGGTGCCTGAGATTGAACGACAGCAGGCGCAGGGCAAACGCGTGGCCTTCCGCGCCGACGCCGCCTTCGCGCGGCCGGCGATCTACGAGGCGCTGGAGGCACGCGGCGTCCAGTACGCGATCCGGATACCCGCGAACAAGAGCTTGGAGCGAGAGATCGAAGACATCCTGCTTCGTCCGGCGGGACGGCCAAGCCACACGCCATTGGTCCGGTACAAGAGTGTTCGCTATCAGGCGAACAGCTGGACCACGCCCCGACGGGTCGTGGCAAAAGTCGAGCACCACGTCGGCGAGCTGTTCCCCCGCGTCGGCTTCATCGTCACGAATCTCCCGCTCCAGAATCGTGCCGTCGTGCGGTTTTACAATAAGCGCGGGACGGCGGAGCAATGGATCAAGGAAGGCAAGCAGGCCGCGCATTGGACGCGCCTGTCGTGTCATCGGTTCCGGGCGAACGAGGTCCGCTTGCAACTGAGCGTACTGGCCTACACTCTCGGGAACCTCTGGCGGCGGCTGGTGCTCCCGAAGCGGATCGACACCTGGTCGCTGACCAGTCTCCAGCAGCGCCTTGTTAAAACTGGTGGCCGGCTGGTGAAACACGCCCGCTGTTACTGGCTGCTGCTGGCGGAGAGTCACTTGACCCGACACCTGTTCGGGGCGATGCTTCAGCGGATCTGGGCGCTACCGGTCCCGGCAGGTTGACGCGCGGCGAGTGCAAGGACGCCGGCTTGGCAACGCGAGGACACAAGCGAGGAGCGGTGTCTAAAAGGAATGCCCTGGAAGCACGGACCTCCAGCCCGCTGCACATCAGCGCGGGTTGAGTGACGGCCTCAGAACCTGGACGATTGTACGATGAAGAAGATTCTCGTGGGCGCTGCGGGCTTTCGCGTGTATAAGGGGCCATCTTGGGCAGGCAAAACGGAAATCCCGGTTATGGAGTTATGACGGTCAACACACGGCACGCCACGGAAGGTTCCGTCGCCAACTGGTCGGCGCGTCCTCATACGGATGCTAAGGAAACGATCGTCCGGAAACATGCCGAGCTATGGGGTGTTATACTCGGCCGGCAGCTCAAAAAGATCCGCAATCGTGGAACACTGCGAGGTCCCTACGAAATCCATTATGTAGACGCCTTCGCTGGCCCCGGCGAGTACGACAATGGCGTCTTGGGTTCTCCGGTCCAGGCACTGCAAGGTCTTGTAGACGCAGCTTCTGTAGACGCCGATGGCCCAGACATCCTTTTCTGGGCTGTTGAACGCAATCCGGAAACTGTTAGCAGCCTGGATGAGGCCGTCGCGCGCCATACAATCGAGCATCCACGAGTGAGAGTGCGTACGCTCAACCTTTCTTTTCGAGATGCATGGGACCAATATCAACAGCGTTGGGGTAAGAACACGTTCTTGCTTCTCGACGGTTTCGGGTGGCAAGCGTCGGTACCCGAGATATTCAGGCGTCATATGTACAACCGTCCTGGTAACTCAGCGCTTTGGTCTTTGATGGTCCGTAGCATTATTCGGTTTGGGCAGAATGCTGACAAGCGTCAGCATATGGACCGATTGTTTGGTCCCGATGGTTGGCCTGCGCTGGAGCGTCCGGGGACGCCTTCCGAGAGACGTCGCCGCGTTATTTCCCGAGCTCGGGATATAGCAAAAACATGCGGCGCTAAGCATGTTGTAACTTTCGACATTCTTCGTAAAGATGAACTATCGCTTGCCGACCATCATGAGTATACGCTTCTCTACATGGGCCACGCCTTGGAGGGTTGCAATGTTTTGAAACAGGCATTTTGGGAGGTGGATCCCGTTGCGGGCGCCCAGTACCAGTATCAAGACCCCTCCGGTCGTCAACTCAGTTTGTTGGAGGACGATCTACCGGGTGCTTTGCTGCACGAGTGGGGCGATGGCCGTCGTCATTCTCTCGGTGAGATCGCTGACTGGCTTAAGGGCGAGCAAACACGCTTTTGCTGGACATCCGCCAATTGGACTAGGGCTCTCGCGGAGCTTCGGGGTCGGGGTTGCTTCGTCTTTGACCCCCCACCCCCTCGTTCGGGTCGCGGTTCTCGTGGCGGCTTTGGTATCACGACGCAGGCTGAGAGAAGCAGAACTGTGGTATTGAAGCGCAACCTCTCGGAGCCGCAGCCTCTCCCTTTGGAGGCCGTTTAAGGAGAGCGCTGATTATGACTGTAGAAGAGTTCTCATCCATTACTGGCGTTCGCTTGGTTCTCGAGTGGCTTCCGCTAGAAGAAGAGCGATCCCTTATAGAGCGCTGTAAAGCGACGCGCCCTGAGCGCGCCGTGGTGAAGATCTATGGTCGGACGTCCCTCCGTCCTCGTGCTACTTGCTGTTCTCAAGTCGACGGCCGCGAATACCGCTATGGCAATGCTGTTGATAAACAGGTGCCTTGGCTCCCATGGATGCAGCGGCTTGCTGAACGCATTGCTGCGGATTCAGCGTGGCGGGGATCTCGATCTCCTGACACAATGCTGATCAACCTTTATGAGACCCGTGACGACTGGATCGATTGGCATATGGACGGAAAGAAGGTTATCGACCATTCCGAACCCACTGCCGCCGTTTCCATGGGCGGCGAACGGGTGTTCGCAATGAAAAAGAAAGTCAAGCCGTCGCATAGTATCGTCTTGCCTCGCCGCTCTTTGCTTGTTATGCCACCGGCTGTGCAGTACGAGTGGTTCCATAGCATTCGGAAGGTATCCGTTTCGGCATCCACATCTAATTCTGTTGAGCCCCGTTGGAGTATTACTTGGAGGTGTATGGTTCCTGCGTAACCGTTGCCCGCTGGCAGATGCCGCAGCGTGGCAGCCGATCGATTGCCACAACCCTTGGCAGGGCGCGTTTACCGGCTCGCCGTGCGCTTCCCGCCAAGCGGCGGCCAATGTAAAGACACCTGGGGCTTATACCGGCATAGTGCATTCGCGTTGGGAAAAGAGAAAGTTACGTGGACGTTCGTGGGACACCACGGGAAGACGTCGGAAACCGAAAGATGGTGGATGCCGGGCGCGCCACCATTCGTCGCGTAAGTCCGATATATTCAATACTTTAGCGGCTAGTCTGGCTTTGCCAATACCACACCGGCTACCACACCGCTCGCGAGCAGGGACTGACGATGCCGATCGAACAGCCGATCCGTATTGACACCGGGGCTGATGGGCGATGGTCTCGGGTCTTGAGGAGTTGACTGCCCGGCTGGAGGCAGACGACGCGAGTAGTCGCGCGATCCGGGCAAACCGCCTGCGCGACCTGTTGGACATATTGCCTGTGCCCCCGGACGGTCTCAGTTTCCTGGGAGGCGAGGAGTCCCTGATCTGCTTCACGGAGATCAGGCGCTGCTACGTAGACGGCTCGAACATGGCAGTCGTGCTGCTGTGTTTGGCGTACGTCGAGAGGGAACTGGCGGCCCAACTCTATGCGGCGGGCTGGGAAGCTGCGAAGAAGGCGCGCCTGGAAGAGGTGCTGCAGAGGGCCTACGAAGACGGAGTGCTGTCCGAGGCCGACTACCGCGCGTTCCGCGAGCTGGGCCGCCTGAGAAACTCGCGCGCCCACTTCCGCGCGTACAAACGTCGGACGACGATGATCGCTCGGGTCACCGAGGAGAACGCTCTCAGCGCGGACGTGCTCGCAATGGACGCGAGGCGAGCGGTCGAGGCGATGGCGAAGATTGTGGCGCGACAGTCCGGTCGGCGAGTGGTACTGGGTTCGCCGGACGAATAGATGGTCGTCAGAAGGAGCGCGGCCTACGCGACTTCCCGACCGCACTAATCGCCGAGCACAACGACCACGCCCGGCTCGTCGCCCGGCTGCCAGACCAGCGTGCGGGCCTCCACCTCGTCGAGATCCCATCCGCCGAGCCCGCCGCGGGGACACGCCGCCCTGACCGACGCCGTGGTGCAGGGCTGGTGCGACGCGCGTTCGTGGCCCCGATCCGGGATCACGACCTCCAGGTGCTGCGGCTGCTCCTGCAACCGTTCGATCAACTCCGCTACCGTCATGGTGCTCCTCCTCAGTCGAACTCCTCCGGCCATCGTTCGCTCGCCAGCTTCTCCGCCGCCAGTCGGGCCGGCTCGAAGTCTTCCAGGGTCAGCCTCTCTTTCCCGATCCTCGTTACTGGGAAGCGGTCAGCCCACCGCCCCCCATTGAACGAGTAGTTTTGTCCGCTGCCGGGAAGAAGGATCGACACTTGGCCGGAGTAGCAACACGTGACCTCCACAGTGTCTGCCTGAAACGGCCACGGCTCAACGTGCTCCGCGGTCATCAGGAGCGGTTCACTGGAGAAGTAGAACGAGTTGTAGACGGAGGCGAGCACGAACAGCGCCACCAAGCCCACGATGATGCCGAGCGCGATCTTGAGTAGTCCCCTGATCATTCTGTACCCTCCAGCTCCCGCCTCTCCTCCTCTCGCGCTTTGGACAAGGCGCTCGCTATCAACCCCGTCGGCACGGCGACCACGCCTAGGCCGGTGATCAGCACGATGAACGTGAAGAACCTGCCGCCCGCCGTCACCGGGAACACGTCACCATAGCCCACCGTCGTCAAGGTGACCACCGCCCACCAGAGGCCGTCGAAGACAGACGCAAAGGACTCCGGCTGCGCCTCGTTCTCGAAGTAGTAGATACCGACCGCCGCGAAGTACAGGATCAGCATCGTCGCGCAGGCGAACAGGACCAGCTCCTCCCTGGCGATCACGAACGCACGCTTGATGCGCGTGAGCGCCGCGCTGTAGTGGACGAGCTTGAGGGCGCGGAACAGCCGAAGGAGGCGCACTGCACGCAGGGACTGGAGATCGATGCCCGCCGCCAGATAGAAGGGCAGGATGGCCGCGAGATCGATGATGCCGAAGAAGCTGAAGGCGTAGGACTGCATCGGCCTCGACGCAACCAGCCGCAGCACGTACTCCACCGAGAACACGGCGACGATCAGCAGCTCAACGGTTGCCAGGGCCTGCCGGGAAGTGGGCCGCAGGTCGGGCAGCGTGTCGATAGAGAAGCTGACGAGCGCCAAGACAATCAGCGCTTGGATGAAGAGGTTGAACGTCCGGTCGGCGGTGATCCTGGCTGCTAGCTCTCGCACGCGTGCCCGTCGTTGTCGCGATCCTTCGACTCGTTAAGATTGTAGGTCCGGCGCTCGGCGTCGTCCCACTCGTCGCGATACGTGCCGCCGTTCCGGTTGACGCCCCTGTTCCAGCCCGCCTCGCGCAGCGCCGTGCAGTTCGCGAAGGTCTCGACCGGCGGATGGTTGGCCGCGGGAGGGGGAGGCGGCTGAGTGATGTTGCAGGAGATCGCGGTGGACGTGCAGCCCGCCAGCATCCGGTCGATGGCGTCCGCCTCGGCCTGATCGATAGTCAGCCCGTACTCCAGCCGGACGTCCACGATGGTCTGCGCGAACCAGCAGCGGTTCTGGTCCGGCATCCACTCGGCCGCGTCCTTGTCGCTCTTCTGCGAGCGGTTCAGCGAGGGCGACGCCAGGGTCAGGTTCAGCAGGTCGCGTGCGAACTGCGTCCGCGTGGCGTCGTCAGCCCCGCACAAGCCCGAGTCGTGCGCCTCGGACCGGGCCACGATGTGCTCGATGTCGGTCTGCGTGTCGGAGTCGAAGGTCTCGCAGGTGTACGGGCTATAGATGCTGCCCAGGTCGCGGACGATGTCGTCCTCGACCGACTGCGGGTAGCTGTAGTCGTCAGCATCGTACGGCGAGCAACGGTCCTCCGGCGCGATGGTCAGCCCGCGCCACTCCCCGGTCTGCGGTGTCGTGGTCGGCGTGGTCGGCGTCGTCGTCGTTGGCGCAGTCGGCGCTGTCGCGGTGGGCTGCTGCTTGTCGTCGCAAGCGCCTGCTGCCGCGAGAGCCCCGGCCAGAAGGGTGGCGAGAATCCAGTGTCGCATGGGTCGGTCCCGGGGCGGAGAGCCTCGGCCTGCTAGCGGCAAGGTAGTGGGAGCGGCGGGAAAGCCGACCGGCCTAGTGCCTGCTCCATCTGGCTCGGTCGCCCTCGGGAGACCTCCCACTCAAGTTGTTGCGGCGTTATGTTGGTGTAACCGAATTTCTCCAAACGTTCCCGTGCCGCTGCGATTTCTTCTTCTAGGGTAGGAGGTTCTTCCGGGGTAGGAGGTTCTTCGCACTCTGGGAGGGCGTTGATACGCTGTTGCCGCTCAGCATCAATCTCAATCGCACGTCGATCCGCCTCCGCGTCAAGGTAATTGCTGATCCAAATCGCAGCCCCGCCAGCGACTACGACGCCAGCGACTACGACGGCAGCGATAGGAACTCTGGACACCAATCACCTCCCGTCAAGAGTCTACCGACGCTTCGGTCCTTCAGCAACGGCCACGCCGCGGGCCGCGGCGACCGTCATCGAGGCGCTCGAGGGCGCGCACCCTGCATCGTGCAGCTCGGCGACGTAGACGGCGAGGCTTGCGTCCTCAGGCGGGCGGCCGTCTAGCCAGGTGTCGAGCCGCTGGAGCGCGCCGGCGCAGCCGCGGTGGGTGTTGGCGCTGATGGAGGTTTCGACCAGGCGGCGCGCTGTGGCCATCGGGCGGCCGATGGCCGTCTCGGCCGACACGATCTCGACAAGCGAATCAGTCACCGTAGGGTTCGATCAACGTATCTGGAAGTCGTTGAGCCCCGTCAGCCCAACGATTGCGAGCAGCGCAAGAACGCCCGTCAACATGGTCCGGTTGGTCGAGGGGACGGTGGTCACAGGCCGAGATTCAGAGAGGGCTCCACGGCGCCGTTACCTTGTCCTGGTCCGGGGTGCAGGTGGGACCACTTCGATCGGGAGAGCAAACGCCAGGTATTCGGCACTCGACGGGGGGCCCATCCGCCCGCCGCCGGCGGCAATGACGACGAACTGCCGGCCCCCCGCGCGGTAGACAGCGGGCGTCGAGAAACCGCCGGCCGGCAGGTCACCCTGCCAGAGCAGCGCGCCGTCGCGGGTGTCGAACCCGCGCAGCTTCGCGTCCGGAGTCGCCGCGACAAAGATCAGGCCGCCCGCCGTGACGACGGGTCCGCCGTAGCTCTCGGCGCCATAGCCCTTGCCCTCCAGCGATGGATAGTCGCCCAGAGGCACCTGCCAGTCGAATCCTCCCGTCGCCAGATCGATGGAGGTCAGGGTTCCCCAGGGCGGCGTGTTGCCGGGCAGGCCGTCCTGATCGCGGATCGGGACCCGGTCAACCAGCGAGTAGTCGGCATCCGAACTGCGGGCGCGGTGGACTTGGACGATGCCGCCGACCTCCTGCGCGTTGACGATCACGCGGTTCGTGGCAGGGTCGAATGCGGCGCCCCCCCAGTTCGCACCGCCGGCGTAGGCGGGATAGATCAGGCTGCCCTCGAGGCTGGGCGGCGCCAGGCGGCGCCGGTCGAGGCGCGAGACGATCTCACCGACGTACGCGCGCGCCTCCGGACTGCGCGTTGTCAGTTCGAACTGCTGACGCGTAAAGGCGATTGCCGATTGCGGTTGGACGGGTACGACACCCTCTCCCCGAATACGGCTTTGCGCCGCTTCTGCCTCGGTGATCTCGAAGAGCGGTTCGCCAGTCTCGCGGTCGAAGACAAAGAGCTGCCCCGATTTCGTCGGCACGGCGACGGCGTCGATCAATGCGCCATCACGCTCCAGTTGCACCAGTGTCGGTGGCGCAGGGAGATCGCGATCCCACAGGTCGTGTCGCACCACCTGGTAGTGCCACCGCAGGGCGCCGGTCCGCACGTCCAGCGCCAGGAGCGTGTTGGCGTAGAGATTGCTGCCCTGTCGCGTGCGGCCGTCGAAATCAGGGGTAGCGGAACCGGTCGGTGCGAACAGCAACTCACGATCGATATCGAGGGCCATGCCGGTCCAGACGTTCGCGCCGCCGGCGATCGCCAGCGCGCCGTCGGCCCAGGTGTTAGCCGCCAGGTCATCCGGGCTCGGGATGCTGTGGAAGCGCCACACCAGTGAACCGTCGATGGCGCTGTAGGCGGAGATCGAGCCTGGCAGCGCATTGCGATCCTCGCTCGTCGTGAAGCCAAGGATGATCAGATCCTCGAAGACGATGCCGGGGACCGTGACCGTGAGCGGCCCGGACCGACCTTCAGGCATCAGGTCGAGCGCGCCGTTGTCGCCAAACGTCGGAACCGGGCGGCCACTGGAGGGATCAAGCGCTATCAGGTGGTGTCCGGCCGTATAGAACAGCCGCCTGTCCGCGCCCCACTCGCACCACATCAGGCCCCGCTGATGGGTCTGTCCAAGATCGGCGTCGTAGCGCCACCGCTCTTCCCCGGTCGCCGCGTTCAGGGCGAACGCCACGAGGCGCGGCGAGAGCCCGTAGAGGACGCCGTCCACGATGAGCGGACTGGTGTACATGAGGGACGTGCCGTCGCGTAGCGCGCCGGAGTCGTAGCGCCACGCGACCTCCAGCCGTTGCACGTTCTCGCGCGTGATCTCATCGAGCGGCGAGTAGTGACGGCGGCCGCCATCACCCAGGTACGTGCGCCAATCCGCTTCCTGCCCGGCCGGGGCAGCGACGACGACCGAAAGAAACAGGGTTGTGTACGTCAAGTTGTGCAAATTCGGTGTCATGGCTGAGGTCGATGTCCTTCAGGCTGCGACGTGCAGCAGGTCCTTTTTCTGCTCTTTGAGGAAGTTCATATTTCAGGTAGCGGTGATCTTCGAGCCACCCCTCGTGCATCTCGGCGCAGAGCGCCATCCCGCTCGCCCGGCCTGAACCACTTAAGGACCACGCATTTCCGTGCCTGCTCCGCGGGGGATGTCCCACTGACTGTTGAAAATTGAAGCGGCGGCTCCTCACTGCTCGTGATACACGAGTGGTGGGCAACCCGAGGCGAAACGCCTCACAGCAAAGGAGCCGCCATGAAGAAGTCTCGCACAATCCGTCCGACCGCCGGTGTTGAATCTCCGACCACGCGTCGGCTGCCGCTCGTCGAGTTGCTGATTGACACCGAAGCGGAGCTGTTCGACCTTGCGGTGCGGTCGGGATTGCAGGTCCTGGACGCCATGCTCGAAGAGGATCGGACGGCGATCTGCGGGCCGCGCTACGCGCACCAGGCCGACCGCACGGCGTCGCGGGCCGGGACGGTGGCCAGTACCGTCGTCCTCGGGGGGCGGAAGGTATCGATCCGCCGCCCCCGGGTCCGCTCGGGGCGTCAGGAGGTGCCGCTCCCGACCTTCCTGACGATGGCCCAGACCGATCCACTGCGGCGGCGCACCGTCGAGCAGCTGTTGGTCGGCGTGAGCACCCGCGGCTATGCCCGAAGTCTGGAGCCGCTCCCGGCCGCCATCCCCAGCCGCAGCGTGAGTAAGAGCGCCGTCAGCCGCCGGTTTGTCGCCAAGACCGCCTCGCAGCTGGCCGCGTGGCAGGCGACGCCCCTCGACGAGCTGGATCTGGTCGGTCTCCTGCTCGACGGTGTCCACATCGGCGAGCACCGTGTGGTCGTCGCGTTGGGGGTCGGCGTCGACGGCACGAAGCACGCCCTCGGGCTCTGGGAAGGTTCGACGGAGAACGCGACCGTCTGTCAGAGCCTGCTCGCCAACCTCCAGAGTCGTGGCCTGCGCACCGATCGGAGCATCCTCGTGATGCTCGATGGGTCGAAGGCGCTGCGGGCGGCGGTCACGGCGGTGTTCGGTCGTGCCGCGCTGGTGCAGCGCTGCCAGATCCACAAGACCCGCAACATCCTCGACCATCTGCCGGAGCGTCAGCGGCCCTGGGTACTGGCGACCCTCAAGCGCGCCTATCAGAGCGAGGATGTCAAGACCGCGACGCGGTTGCTGCGACACCTCGCCCGCCGTCTCGACCAGGAGCATCCCTGCGCGGCGGCCAGTGTGCGCGAAGGGCTTGAGGAGACGGTGACCGTGCTGACGCTTGGCCTCTCGCCGCGTCTTCAGCGCTCGCTGGCCACGACCAACGCCGTCGAGAGCCTCATCAGCAGGACCCGCCACGTCAAACGCAACGTGAAGCGCTGGCGGGGCGGCCAGATGATGTTGCGCTGGGTCGCCGCCGGCGTCCTCGAAGCGGCCAAGGGGTTCCGGCGCCTGAAGGGACATGCTGATATGCCGCAGCTGGTCGCGGCTCTCCGCGCCCGAGATCAGCACCTCGGCCTCGGAGACGCTACGGAGGTGGAGCAGGTCGCGTAGAATCTCACCCGAGCCGCCGCCGAATTCCAACAGCGGCCGGGACATCCCCTGCTGGCGTTCGGGAAGCTCTAGTAGGATCTCGTTCCGAACCATGACCCGAACGACCGCAACCCGGACCCGCAACCTCCTAGCTTGGCCACTCCTGATTCACGCCGCGGGACGAAGTCTACTCTGCAGGACGCAGATGAGCCTGCCGGAGCACCCGCCGCCGAACGAGAAACACGTGGCTGACAGATTGATATCGCCTGGTCCCGGGAACAACGACACGCGCACGCATCCGTCGCGAGGCTCCCTCGCTTGACGCCGGTCGCGTATACGGATCCTGTGGTAGCGGAGGCCAAGTGGACGAAATCCTAGCGTGGCTGGTCCCGATACTCGCCGTCTACGGAGCCATCCTATCGACCTACAACGCATGGAGCACACAGCGGCGCAACACGATGGCGGAGCGCCGCATGCTACGCGTGCGCGCTGTGCGCGGAATCCCCGTTTACGACGACGGTATCGACCGTGGCGACCTAGTGACCGTTTACGTGACCAACACCGGGCGGCGCAGCGTCAGAGTGAACAGCATCGAGCTGGAGCTGCCCGACGGTAGCCACTATCCGAAGATAGCTACGGATACCTACGATACACAACTTCCAGCAACGCTCAGGGATGGCGAAGAGGCTGCTGTCCACTACCATTTGCCTGCACTTCAAGCAGCCTTGTACGAACACCGCCGGAGCAAAGCCGCTGTCACGCTTACGCCTATATGCAAAGATTCTGTTGGTGACAAGTACGCGGGCGATCCCTTCGAGGTCCAACCAAAGGCAAGAAGTGGGAACATGAGCAGTGGTTAGTTGTCAACCCTTGACGCCTTGGTCTGCGGATGGCTGAGAAGTCTTCGCGACTCCACGAGCGTGCGATATCAATTTCCTAGGACGGATACACGCTTGCCGTGCACACGGTCGGCCTTCCAAAGGGGGTCGGCCCTCTCTAGCCATGCGGCCCGGCGTCCAATATAGGCCACTCGTGCCCCCACTTTCGTTCGCCACGCCTCCGTCGGCCGCGACGGTTCCGGATACTTGAGCCTAGCTATCATCGCTCTGATACCATAAGAATCAGCCGACCGTAAGTCGGCTCCAAGTCTTGCCCGCAGACCATCTATCCCAACCATCCCCGAACCATAATAGGCTATCGTTAGATATGCGTTCGCAATCTGCACTTTCCCTCTGCGACGCGAGACGCAAATGGCAAGCGCCTGCTCATATGCCTTCCGGGCCAAAGTCCGCTCATACCGTCCAGATACGACCCTTACGAACTGTTGCTCGACCGTGCTCGCGCCCTGCACGTCGCCAAAGCGGCAGCGGACGTACATCGCTCTCAGCATCGCGATGGGATCGACCCCCGGATGGAGGGCGTTTCGATGATCCTCCGCGGTGATTAGGGAGATTGCAAATGCACTAGGTAGCGAAACGCCATGGGAGTCTACTACATCGAGGCACTTCTCGATATCCGAACGAATGCCGAACGTGTTCCATTCCTCAGCCCCCCTCGCGAGCCAGACAAAGGGCGCCGATAGCAACGCCAAGGGCGCTATCAGGACTCTCTCCGCCATAGAACCGCACCATCTTGCTCCGCTACCGTTGAAGCGAATGTCCCGATCATGCAACCCTTAGACCCGAAGGTCAGCTCATGGAAGTACGTCGAGTCACGACGTTCGCCAGCCTCGATTATGTGGAGAAACACGCGATCCTTGCCCAGATAATTCTTGTCTATGTATCCACGGATTTCTCCTCGCGTTCTATCCTTGCCGACGTATTCTCGTTCACCGGTGGACGACTTCTCGTGGATTTTCTCCACAGTGCCATGAACCACGTGACCTTCTCGCCAAAGCATGGCCACGTAACCCAGGATCATGTCCTGAAATGGCCTATATGACGTATTCTCAGTTTGCATCTCGAAATGCCACCGGCCGACGATGTCCGGGAGTGGACACAACTTCTCTTTCATTAGGAAGAAAAGTAGAGCAAGAAGCAAACCTCCGACGACAGTGCTTACGATACCAATTGCCAACGGCTCTAATGTGCAAGCGTGCATTGTTCCCATTCTGTAAGTACTTGGTCGTAGTGCGCGAAAAGCCACATGCGTCGCGATCTCAAGCACGGTGGGTCTCGGACGGTGACACGTCGCTCCGCAACAACCTGGACATGAGGGACCCTGTCAGAGCTGCCGCGGTTCTCTTGCCAGACTCACGAACGCGAACAATCGCACACGCCGAATCGACGATGTTGGCGAATCGGCGTTGAAGATCAAGCGGAGGAGTGGGAATGGTGAGATCTCTTAGAACCCCGAGGTTGATGTTCCGCTGGGCAGCTCTGGGCGCTTCTTCCTCGAGTTGTTTCTGCATGAGGTCAACGGTCGTTTGAACGTACTCCACCGTAACGGCCTTACCCGGCTGGAAGCCCACGATACTGTCGGGGAAACAGGAATCGAACGTGAGAATCCCGGTCATAGCAATATTTGCTGCAATGGTGATGCAGAGCGTTCCAGAAGGCCACATTTTGCTCTGACTTAGACCAGCATCAGAATAGGTTTGCGAGTGCCGCGTCACCAGCCCGCGGGAATTGGCGATATCCCCGGTTTGCACGAACGGGTACGGACCACCATATAGATGTGGCGCATTACGTGGGCGATGACGTGAACGGCCACGGTCCAGGGTGCCGAGGGAATGCAGCTTTTCGGAATGCCACTCCATCGGATTTGTGACCGGATCGCCAAACATCTTGACGAACAGCGCCGGCACGAACTCCCGCAACCGCTCGGCGGCGCGCCTTCGCAAGGCCTCGATCCGCGCGGCCCGGTCCAGGATCTCCACGATCCGCCGCTGCGCCGCGACTGGCGGGAGGAGGAATGGTTCCCGATAGGCGTCCTCACGATTTAGGCCCGGCACGCCGGTTTCGGTCCGCAAGCGTGACAGGTCCATGTGCTTCAGAGCATACGCCGCGTAGCGAATGTCGATGTCGATGCCCGGTTTAGCACGGACGAAGTACGTCGTGTCAATCGGAAATGATGGACCCGAGACCAACCGGATCGCACCGACCGAACCCTTCCTCCCGACGATGACCGTCGGTTCACGGACAAGAGCCTCATCATGAAAGCCGACGACGCCGTTTGATCCATAAACGGGGATCGGCCCATCCCGCCGTGCTCGCACGGGCAGGCTTTTCCCGTAGGCGAGTTCGACAGCATCACCAAGTGTCGCGACGGTCACTTGGTCACCTCGCGCACGGCGGCGGCCAAGTCGTCGATCTCCCCGAGGATCTCGTTCTCGATGGCTTTCACTTCGTCGAGGATCTCCAGCGGGTCGCGGTGTTCCACCGTCGTCCGACTCTGCGGCCGATGCCGCCCGGCGCTCAGGTTGAAGTCGGCCGCCCGGATCTCGTCCGCCTCGGCGAACCACCAGTTCTCAGTCCAGTCCGTCTCCCGGTCGCGGGCTCTCCAGGCCGCCCATCGGGCCTCGCGGTCTCGGAACGCCGAGACCAGGCCAGGCAGGTCGTCGTCGTCGATCGGCGTGTCATGGTTGGCGTCAAGCTTGAACCCGTCGTTGTCGGCGTGGAGGAACATCACCCGCTCGGTCGCCCCGCCCTTGCGGAAGACCAGCACCGACGTCTTGACGCCGGAATAGGGGTTGAACACCCCGCCGGGGAGCGACAGCACCGCCTCTACGCGGTTGGTCTCCACGAGCTTGCGGCGCAACTCGCGATGCGCGCCGGTCGAGCCGAACAGGACGCCCTCGGGCACTACGACGCCGCACCGCCCACCGTCCTGCAGGTGGTTCAGCATGTACTGCAGGAACAGCAGTTCGGTCTGCCGCGTCCTGCCGACCTTCACGTCCTCGACGATCCGGTCCGGATCCAACCGCCCGGAAAAGGGCGGATTGGCGAGCACGACATCGAACCCCAGCACCGGCAGGCCGAGTTCCGCCTTCGCCGTGCGGTCCAGCGAGCGGGTCAGCGCGTCCCGTCGGAGAATACGCACCCAGTCCAGCCCGCGCAGGGACAGGTTCATCGTGGCGAGCCGGACCATCCGCGGGTCCACGTCGTTGCCGAACAGTGTCGCCTCGTGCAACCGGCGCACGGCGGCGCGACTCAACGTGTCGCCGAGGCCGCGCCGAACGGTCTTGCCGTCCGCGTCGACCTCCTCAATGCCGGCGGGCGACGAGTTCGCGAGCCGGATGTGGTCGTACGCGCCGACCAGGAACCCCGCCGTGCCGGCGGCCGGGTCGTGGACTGTTTCGCCCAACTGGGGATCGACAAGCTGCACCAGGGCGCGGATGACGTGGCGCGGCGTGCGGAATTGCCCCAACTCGCCCGCCTGCCGGATCTGGCGCAGCACGTGCTCGAACAGGTCGCCCTTGGTGTCGGCATCCACCTGTTCGAGGTGCAGATCGTTCACGTGGCTGACGACCTGCGAGAGCACCGTCGGTTCGTCGATTACCAGCCGCGCGTCCGCCATGAAGTCGGTGACGCCCTCGGCCGCGATCCCGGCGTGGAACGGAAAGACCTCCTCCCGTACCCACGACACGAGCCGCTGGCCGTTAAGCGCGTTCGCCCAGTCGGACCAACGCAGCGTCTCGCACGGGACCGTCTCCGTACCCGGTTCGCGAGCGTTACGCAGGTTCCGCAGGGGCCATTCGCCCGCGAACGCGCCGGCGTACGGCTTGGCTCCGGGACGGCGTGCAGCGCGGACCCGCGCCGCATCGGCCGCCTCGAACATGTAGAAGTAGATCAGGAAGCTCAGTTGCTCGGCGTTCTGGGCCGGATCCGGATAGCCCCCGGCGAAGAGATAGTCGCGAATCCGGTCGATGGCGCGGCGGAGTTCCGGGGTCAGTGGCATGGCAGAGGCTTCACGGCGCGGCCCGGTCGTCGCCGCTCGGAGCATCGGTTGCGCCGGCCTGCCGGAACACGGCCGCGTTGAACGTGGCGATCAGCCGGTCGAGGGCGGACTGCCCGCCGAACACTCGCCGCGCCTGATCGTAGCCGCCAAGCCCCTTGAAGGGATGCTCGTCGAAGTCGTAGTCGCCGAAGCCGTCCATGCTCATCGCGTCGGCCCGGATCCTGCTGCCGATCAAGCCGGCCCAGCGCGCCTGCTCCGCGTCGAACCGCTGGCCGCCGCGCCACGACTCGAAACGCAGGCCGACCTCGGCCGCGAGGGTCTCATGCTCCGCCGTTCGCACGATCCGGCCGTTCTCGTCGAGCGTCAGCCAGTCACGGCTGGCGGGGTCGATCTGGTCGTCCACGTCGAGGGTTAGTAGCATGCGTGGCTCGACCGGGCCGGGCGGCTTCGGTCCCGGCGCTTCGCCGCCGCCGACATCCCCATCGTCGTCGCCGTGGAAGTCCGTCACGCCCACGAAGTCGAAGATCGTGAAGTCGGTCTTCCCGATGTGCGGCGCCTTGCGCGTACCGCGTCCGCGCATCTGCCGGTAGAGGATGGCGCTCCTCGTGAACCGCGCCATGACCAGACTGACGACCTCCGGGCAGTCGAAGCCGGTATCGAGCATGTTGACGCTGACCAGGATCTTCGGAAACTCCTCTTCCTTGAACCGCTTGATGATGGCGCTCGCGTCCGGGGCCGGGCCGCCGCCGACATCGCTGACCACGAAGTCCGCGTAGCGCGTCGCGGGATGCGGCTTCAGGTCGGCGAAGTGCTCGTCGAGCATCGCCGCCAGCGTCTCGGCGTGGCGTTTCGTCACCGCGAAGACGATGGTCTTGCCCCATGTCGGCCAGCGCCGGACGCCGTCCTTCCCCATGAATCCCTTCTCGTGGGCGTCGCGGAATTCCCGCACGATGGCGCGGTTGCGCTCCGGGATCGTGAACGTCCGCTCCAGCGCGCGCGGGTCCACTGTGATGGGGTCGGACTGCTCGAACAGCGTCTCGAGTTGGGCCCGCGCCGTCGGGTCCATCGCCGTCCAGTCGAGATCCTTACGCGCCACCTCGAACCTGTCCTCGGCGGCCGTCTTGACCGTCATCGCCTTGTAGATGCGGTACGGGACCAGGTGCCCGTCGCCGATGGCCTCGCGAAGCGTGTAGCGGAAGGTCGGCTTCTCAAGTTCGAAGAACCGCAGCGTGTCGCGTACGAAGTGGCCGTCCTCGGCGTCCGGCAACATGTCCGCCTCGGCGGTGCAGGGTGTCGCGGTCAGGCCGATCTGGATGCCGTCGAAGTGCCGGAGCGTCCCGCTCCACTTGCCGTAGATCGAGCGGTGGCACTCGTCGGTGATCACGAGGTCGAAGTAGCCCGACGACAGGTCGCGGTACTCCGTGATCATCGTCTGCAACGTCGCGATGGTGATCCGCTTCGATCGGTCGAAGCTGCGGCCGGGCCGGAGCACGTGGCAGGGGTAGTCGCGCAAATGGTCTTTGAAGGCGTCCTCGGCCTGCCCAGCCAGCGCGATACGGTCCACGAGGAACAGGATGCGGGTCACGATGCCGGCCTCGAACAGGCGCTTGACGAACGCCGCCGCCGTCCGGGTCTTGCCGGTCCCCGTCGCCATCTCCACGAGCAGCTTGCGGCGGCCGTGCGACACTTCGTCGGATAGGGCCTCGATGCATGCGATCTGGTAGTCGCGATCGACGATCCGCCGGTCGATCTCGATGCCGGACAGTTCGAGCCGATTCCTGCGGGCGGCGATTCGCCGCTCCAGGTCGTCCCGGGAGTAGAAGGTGGCGATCTTCCGTACGTGGGCGTCGGTCTCGCGGTCCAGGAACCAGACCTCCTCGCCGTTCGACAGGAAAACGAACGGCACGCCGAGTTGCTCGGCGTAGTGGCGTCCCTGATCCCGCGCCTCAGCGGGATTGACGCTGGCGCGCTTGGCCTCGACCGCCGCAAGTGGCCGCCCGGAACGGTCGCAGAGTGTGTAGTCGGCCCGCGAGCCGTCCGGCAGCGCGTGCTCGAACAGGACGCTCACGCCGTCCGTGAGATTCCAGCCGGCGTCCTTGAGAAGAGCGTCGATCTTGACGCGGGAGAAGGCTTCTGTCGTTTGGCTCATGTGCCCGGCCATGAATCAGACGGCTGACCGGCGGCACCGCACGGGGCAACGGCATTCCGTCTCGGCCCGTGCGGCTGTGAAGAGTCAGCCGAGCAGCCGGAGGATGGCGACGACAGCGCCCACGATCGCGCCGGCCTGCAAGAGCATCGCACGGTAGATGTCTGCGCGGAGTGAGTTGATCGCACCGTGCAGCATGGCGACTTCGGCGCGCAGCGTCTCCGGCGTCACGTGCTCGCCATGCTCGGCTGCTTGGCGGATGGCGTCCGCGAGCACGTCGGCCTGCGTGCGTTCAATGCCGGCCTCGGTCAACTGACGGGCGATGGTGAGTGAATCGAACATCAGAGCTACTTGGCCGCCTGTCGGTCGTCTCGCGTCTTCAACGGCTCCCGTGACGGTGCGCAAGTGAGCGCGAGCATGGTCCCAACATCGCCCGCGGCACGTCACCGGGCGACCGAAACAGTATACCGCGTGGCGGCCAGCCGCCCGCACTGGCCGCCGTGAAGCCTTCCGCAGGGACACCTTCACAGGGGAGCGACCCGGCGCGGCAGGTGTGACGGAGGAACACGTACCGGGACCGAAAACCGCCAGGTTTCCGGTGGGTCGCTCCCCGTCTTTCCCCTGACCCCTTTCCTGGCCCCAATAGTGGCTCGTGGTTGTGCGTGTGGGTCAATGGACTCAAGGGTTTAGAGAGGGGACAGTGTGATCGGGGGTGTGACTGGAGGTGTGACCGGGCTGTAATTTGATCACGTCATCCCTGTTACAGGCTCTTGCGGCCCTAATCCTGTAATTTCGCCCCTGATTCTCACCTGACGCTCGTGGCTCCCCTCGGTGACCTTGAACTTTCTCTCTGCACTGGCCCCTTCTCCCGTGTCCTGATGCTCGCGCGCTCTTTCCGCAACCCCAATGCTCCTGTCCCGCGGTCCGTGGTCGATGTTTCCCGTCCGTTCCCCTCCATGGTCGCGGTTGCCCGGGCGGGCGAGAGCCCGCCGTCCTTAGAACGTCACGCTGCCGCGCACCCTCGGCCCCAAGTTGAACCGCTGGGTACCCCAGCGCCACCGTGAGAAACGGGACGGTGAGCACACCCTAGCAGTCTGGAGCAGGTGGTCCCCGGGACCCATGAAGGGCGGCGTTCGAGTCCGTGTCGTCGTTCCGTATCAAGACGAGGGCAAGGGCGATGCCTGACAAGCCCAAGAAGAAGCGGAAGCTCCCGAAGAACCTCACGGACCGCTCCGACCATGAGGTCATGGAGCGGGTGTTCGGAAAGCGCACCATGCGCGAGATAGACACGCTGGTCAGCGAAGTGTCGGGCGAGAAGGACGAGCAACCATCGAGCACGACAGAATAGTAGTCGCATTCTAACTATTGGTAAAGTGCATAATAAACCATGATTGTCGCCCTCGATAGCGAGGGGCACGGCGGGACAGATTCATTGATTCGAATAACCGCCCGGCGCTTCGGCCACGCTTGAAAGGGGGAGCCGTATGAGCGTGGAGGTGGTACGGGCGCGTTGCGCCGGCGTGGGCGTGTTGCACAAAGCACAACGGTCGTGGTGCACATCATCACGCCAGAGACGCGAGAGACGCGGACGTTCGGCACGATGACCGACGAGTCGTGGCTGACGCTGAGATTCTTGAAGAGATCGACGAGCCGCGTCGCCCCTTGCTGCTCAAGCGTCTCGCGGCTGACCACGGTCACCGCGTGGGGCATGTTGATGGACGGCGCCTCGATGGCGGTGCCGGTCACCGACACGACGACCTCCTCGAAGAGGCCGCCGACCGAATCGCGGCCCATCGCGAGTCGTGCTGGTGCTGGTGATCGAACACAAGCCGAACAGCCCGTTCCGGAACTTCCGGTGAGTACTTCCTTGGTCTTACCATGGACTCCGTCCTTGTCAGGATATAGAATGGAAATCTTGGATCCAGGGCACGAAGCTGGATATGGGCATCCCCGAACCATAATTCATGTCATGCGATGATGACTGATAAGAGCCCGATCGAAAAGACGCCTTTAACAGCTGCCCGCATCGAGCAGGTGGAGCAGGACCTTCGATCCTGGGCAGAAAAGCCGATCGATATTTCGTTCGATCCGAAAGGAACCCCTCTCTTCTCGATGATGGAGCTGGCGCACAGCTATGCGCGCCGCTGTGTCGACCTTACCGATGCGATATGCTTACTACTTGCAAGGAACCACATCATACCGGCTGCTGTACTCGGGCGAGCGCTTATCGAAACGGTTGCGATGGGATGCCTCTATTTGCATGACATGGGGGAGCTGATTGCGGCGAAAGATCATGATCGCTTGGAATCCAAGCTAGCCCGGTTCTATGCGGGCGTCAGAGGGCAGAAGATCGAGCCGGTCCACGTCATGGATGCAATGCGCCACCTCGATAAGGTTGATGCCGCCCATATCGAGTATCTTGATAGCAAGTACGGAGTGTTCACACGCTTTATGGAAGTGCTGAAAGCCCGTGGAGAGGATGTCGACGAGAGCTTCGGCGAAACAGTGTCGGTCATTCGAACCTATGACCTGCTCTCTGAAGTCAGTCATCCCAACGGGACGGGCACGCAATTCCTGTTTCCGGATGAAAGTAACGAGACGGAAGCGGTAGCGGCGGCACGGACACGTTTTCGTGGGGCGTCACTTATGGCCATCTGGCACGGCCGGCACTTGGTAGCAGCACTGGAGCAGCGAGCCGATTTTCCAGAGCGCTATCGGACGGAGTTCGGCACTGGCGAGATCGTGAATCCGCCCAGCCGAAGAGACGATTTGTAGATAGGACTTAGTATTTCACCGGGAGTTCCATTGTGACGGTCCAGTTGTCTCGCGTGCTGAACGGCAAGGCGGGGGTGTCTGCGAATATGGCTCTGGCGCTGGAGGGCATAGACTGGGGCACCGCCGACCACTGGATGCGCATGCAGGCAGGCTACGAGCTAGCCTCCCACTGCTTCGTAAGCTCTCTTAATGAACGGCTTCGCCAGATCGAGGTCTGACTGACTCGTGATGGTGATTTCCAAATCGCCGGTTCCAAAATGGCCGACTTGTGACACGTCTCTACTGAGACCCTTTGGACCGGCGGTGCGCTTGGGATCGAGCTTCAGGAACAAGTACAACTTCTTCCGTTGCACTTCGAGGCAGACGATATTTTGAGAAGTCTTGTAGGCCACGTATCGCTTCTTGGGGACGACTTGGATCGAGGCGTCGAGGCCGGTTACGCAATCGTTGACTGCCAGTGCGAGCTCCTGAATACCCTGGGGCTTACCCTTCACGTGCTGGTCGAATGTGTAGGAGCCTGTCGCGCGGGCAAGAGCCGCCTTCTTCCCCGCCGCAACCATGACGGGATTCTTTGCTCCGTCTGGTGCGCCCACGCCGGGATCTGACTTCTGAAATACTTCCTCCAGGTAGATCACATCGTTCTCGAACAGGCGATAGGTCCACAGTTCGAGCCCGGCGCCCATGACGCGGACGGCGTGCAAGTCATACTTCCGGTAGTTTGGCGCGATGCAGATCACTCTCACTGCTGACCAATCGACTTGGATCTTCTCGCCAAGTGCGACCTGAGCTGCGACCTGGAAGTCTCCCTTGTGGTCGTGGATCCACGCCAAGTAGAACAAGCTCTGCGTGATCAGGTCCGATGACTCGACGTTCTTGTATTCGATGATGACGGGGTTGTTGTCTTCTGACAGGGCCAACGTGTCGATCCGACCGGCGTGCTGCGCGCCTGTCGAGAACTCCGTCGCAACCAGCCGACACTTGAAAACAACATCCAGGTTCGATTCGATGAGGCGCTGCAGCGCTTTCTCAGAAGGGAATGGTCGCTGTGGTACGGCGCGAAGGTTCGTTGGTGAGACGGCAAAAAGGGGCATCGGCGAAGCTCCCTGAATCGATGGCGGCGTTTGGCAGTCTGGCTCAAGTCGAGGTGTGGACGTTACCCCATCATTCTGCAACGGGCAAGGACTGGACCAGCGCCATCCTCGTCATCGCGGCGGGCCGTCAGCCTCTGGTGTCGCTCGTGCCCGGTGGTGTCGACACGAGATCATGCGCGGGCGCTCGGATCAGGGTACGGTCAGCGGGGAGGGATACCCAGCGACGACGGTCGGCGGGCCGATCCTGATCGGTCCGCAACCGTTGTTCGAGGTTCTCTGAAATCCGCCTCAGAACGGCGGATGTAACGAGGCGAACCAATGCGCCATGTAATATGGCGCCCCCGGTTTTCTTGGACACGGATTAAGGGAGAATCCGATGTCGAAGGAGGTGGGGGCATGGTTGGGTCGAGGCGAGTGAAGGGAGCGGGATCGGCGCGGACGGAGGGAGCCCGGAGGGCGAGCGGAGGCGGCGCCGACGGCGCGGCGGTTGGGGCGGGAGCCTTGGCGCCCGGGCAGCGGTGGAGCGCGAGCCGCAAACGGGACGTGGTTCTGCGGCTGCTGCGCGGCGAGTCGCGGGACACGGTCTCGCGTGAAGTCGGGGTAGAGCTCTATCGCCTGGAGGCGTGGAAGGCCCGTGCGCTGGCCGGTCTCGAGCTGGGTCTGAAGGCGCAGGCCGGTGAACCGCTGGCCGCCGAGCTGGATGCGGCCAAGCGACACATTGGGGAGCTGTCGATGGAGATCGAGCTGTTGCGGGAGCGTGCCCGCGCAGCGGAGCGTCGCCTCCCTGTAGCGACGCGGAGGTCGCGAAGATGAGCGCAACGACCTCCGCGACGACGGCGCGGCGCTACGGTCTCGAGCGGGTGTGTCGAACGTGGGAGAGGTCGCGCTCGGCGTTCTACGCGCGGCGGGCTCGTGTGCGGCGCCCAGAGCGGGGTGATGGCCCGGGGCGCCGCGGGCCGACGCCCGCACTGTCGGAGGCGCAGCTGCTGGCGGTCATTCGCAGCGCCCTGGCCCGCTCCCCGTTCCAGGGCGAGGGCCATCGCACGGTCCACGCGCGGCTGCGGATCCTCGACCGGATCCGGGTCTCCCGGACGCGGGTGTTGCGTGTGATGCGCGCGCATGGGCTGCTCTCGCCCCACCGCGGGCGACAGGGTGACCCGAAAGCGCACGACGGGACCATTGTCACCTCGGCGCCTCAGGTGATGTGGGGCACCGACGGCGTGCGGGTGTTCACCGCGGAGGACGGCTGGGTCTGGACCTTCGCGGCGGTGGACCACTGGAACGCCGAGTGCGTGGGCTGGCATGTGTGCAAGGTGGGGAGCCGTTTTGCCGCCCTTGAGCCGATCGCGCAAGGGCTCGGGCGACTCTACGGCTCGGTCGAGGCGGACGTGGCCCGCGGCCTGGCGCTACGGATGGACCACGGCAGCCAGTATCTGTCAGACCACTTCCTCAACCAGGTCCGCTACTGGGGCATCCACCCCAGCTTCGGCCTGCTTGAAGAACCGGAAACCAACGGGGTCGTCGAGCGCTGGAATCGCACGCTCAAGGAGCAAGCGATCTACGGCCGGGTCTTTCACAACCTCGCCGAAGTACGCGCCGCCGTCGCCGCGTTCGTCGAACGCTACAACCAGTGCTGGCGCCTCGAGAAGCTCTCCTATCGCACGCCACTCGAAGCGCGCGAGGAGTACAAGCTACGTCAAGCCGCGTAGCGCAAACGTGTGTCCAAGAAACCGGGTGCGGTACACAGAGAGGCTGGCACGCGAACGATGGCCGGAGGATTTCAACTGACAGACAGTGCGCTTGACTTCCTGTGGCAGATTCCGTGCCGGGGGGCTGCCGAAGCAGTCCTCGCTGCGCACGGCGGATACCTCGCCAGTCGGCCCCACCTACGCCAGCGCCGCCTCGAGAACCTCGCGCGGTGGTTGGCCTCCGCCGCCGCCCGGTCCCTGACACTCGACCGGTTCGTCGTCGAACGGCCCAGGACGGGACCGTGATCAGCCTTCCCGCGAGGGACAATTTTTGGGCGGGAGCGACCCGACCCGGCAGGTGTGACGGAGGAACACGTGCGGGGGCCGGAAACCGAAGGTTTTCGGATGGGTCGCTCCCGGTTCCTGCATCATGATCGTGCAGCGGTCGCCGGATTCGTGGGTAACGGTACTTAAGCCTCAGTGTTGTAAGGGGTTATACCGATCGTAGGGTGCGACAGGATCGGCTACACTTCCTGCGACTGGTAGCGAGGAGGGGTGTTGCACCTCTGGAGCGGCACTCTCCTGGTTTCGGATGGGTGTGATCTCTGCTCCGCGCCACGTGCCCTTCTCGTCGCCGCCTGCTTGATCCCGTTCTTCGTCCTGTGCGTGATCACTCTCCTCGTGGCCCTGCTGCTCACGCCCTGTTTGTGACCCTGCCGCGCCGTGATACCGCCTGTTGAGTCGTCGTCTCGCGCCTCGTCGATCCGTCCATTCTGAACGGCGTCGGAAACGCTGGTGTGTTCGGCATGGTGCGGCTGGTGGAGTGCACGGTTCGCGCGGCCCTTGTGGCCGTGGCGGTCCGCTCTCCAGCGCCAGACACCCGCCGCGTGAGCTGTCTTCGTCGCTGCTATCATCGCTCCGTGCAGGTTGTTGACGGGCGACTTCCGCGCGACACTGTGGTCCCGGCGACGATGCCCGCGGTTGGGGCCTGCCAGAGCGTCCCGCTGACGACGGGCAGCCAGTGACTGACGACCGCGTGACGAAGGCGGCGCTTGTCGAGGAGGTGGTCCGCGTCGCGGACCTCACCAAGACACGCGCGACAATCGTCGTCGACACCGTGTTCGGCAGCATCGTGGAGGCGCTGCACACGGGAGACAAGGTCGAGATCCGCGGCTTCGGCAGCTTCCGCCTGCGGCGGCGCGAGCCGCGCAAGGGCCGCAACCCCAGGACCGGCGACCGGGTGGACGTGCCGTCGAAACGTGTCGCTTACTTCAAGCCCGGCAAGGAATTGAAAGCGATGATCAACCGGGAGCCGGCGCAGGCCGGACTGCCGCCGTTGTCCGAGTAGCCTTCCGGTCCCAGTCCGGAGCCCGCCGCCTCGAATCTCCGCGCCTCCATCACCTCGATCCCGCTACCGTGCTCACGCTCGCGGCCGTCTCTGCCGCTTGTGCTGCTCTCCGTTCAGCGGCTCGATCTCCGTGTTCATGGCTGGAGGTGTCTGACACGCTCGTGCGTTCGGCTGAGGATCCTGTGATCGTACCGGTCCGTACTCGGGCCGGACGCCTGCATCCGAACCAAGACCTTGGCCACCTCGACCTGTCCGGATACGATCATGGCCAAGGCGGTACGGCGGGCGTTGAGCACGATGTCGCCGGGAGGGCGGGGCAACAAGGGTAGATGGTGCAGTTGCCGGGAGGCCGCACGACGATCGGACAGCTGACCCAGGACTTCGAGGCTTGCTGAGGACGCTGAAGTCGTCCTGAGGCGCCGAGTGCCAAGATTCCGCGGCTTGCTTGCCCGGCGGGGGGCTGTTGGTGCAGCAATCTATCTGATCCGTGCCCCGAGACCGTCGGACACGTACACGGACCTCTGGGCCGAAGGGCACCGAGCATACACGGTGGAGGCAGTCATCCTCCTTGAACCCACGTGGAATCCGCTCTTCACTGATGACGACAGAAAGGCAGCACGGGCACGCTTGCAGGAGTACGGGTGGTCCGCGGCAGGAGCAAGATCCCGGTAGTTCTGGGTTGTGGATCAGTTGCCGAGGGGAAGGGGCGCTGATGCTCTCCTGGGCCATCTGCCGGAAGTCGGCTCGCCCTGGCGCGCTGGTGTCTCGGTTCGACCTGTGTCACGTCACGCATGCGACTCGCGGCGCGGCCGTGGCGTGCGGCATATCCCGCCCTGGCGATCATGAGTTGGTAGCGGTCAACGTGGACGCGGACCGGGCGCGGCTCTACCGCGTCGTATGGTCCCTGAGTCACACGGCGGACGGGCGGCTGAGGACACCGGAATGACTGAGTCGTAGACCGGCGCGCGGCCCGGCGACTGCCGCATCTGGCGACGGACGGCGCCGGCACGCACGCCTTTCGGCTAGAGCCGGATGTCGTCCTGAGCGAGCGCGGGCAGATCCGATTCATCCTGGATGCGAAGTGGCAACACCTCGACCCCGCCGCACCGAACCACGGCGTCAGTCAGGACGACGCGTACCAACGCTTCGCCTACGGGAAGAGATACGGCTGCCGGCGCGTGGTCCTGGTTTAGCCAAGGACGACGGTGTTTCACGAGACGCTCAACGTCCGATTCGCCGATGATCACGATCTGGAGATGGCCTGCTTCCCGTTCAACGTGGCCGACTCGGCAGGAACCATCAGCGCAATGATGCGGGATCTGCTGCGCTGACCGCCGTTGGCTCGGCTTACGTGCGCCACGGCTCCGGAGCAGCGTGAGTTCCCATCGTGGTCGATGCCGGTCCGTTCCCGGCCGGACGCCGGCGTCCGGCCATAGGCGCACGCGTCCGCCCCGCCGGCCGGCTCGTCACCCGTCAGGCCGAAACGCCAGTGGAGGAGCCGCGCTAGCCCGACGCGCTGTGGGCGGCGTGGCTGACGCTGGACGACCCCCAGCGCCACGCGATGGACGCCACGTTCCAGGACATCACGGCGCTGAGTGGCCTCGCGGCACTCGTCGTCAAGGTCCGCGTCTTGCGGACAGGGCGAGCTCCGCTGGCACGGTGTTCAAGAGCACATCCTCGTTCACGATGCGGACCGACGTCGCCGCGTCGGATCCGCCGTCCGACTCCGCCCGCTCGCCGCGCAGACGGCCCATCCGAGGTGCCCGTGGGGAACCCCACCTGTTGCGGTCTCCGATCCCAATTCATTCGAGGACGGTGCACTGGGTCCGCTGGAATCCGATGCAGAACGAGGGATGGAGCGAGGGGAACAAGAACCCAGGAATGCTTTAAGGTGCATATGTGTCAATGACTTACAAGACATTCACATCGGACACAGTAGAAGCCGGGCGGGGCGGTGCGCACGAACACGGCACTCAAGCGATGCGTCAGGCGGCGCGACGGCCGCGGAGGGGTGTCTGTCATCGACGAGACCACGTGATGTGCACCCACAGGTCTGTATACAGATAACATTAGGATTCGGGTGAAAGCGCCGGAACGATGTGAGGCACTCTAGGACAATAACCCCTTTTTGCTAGAGAAAGTTACGTGGACGTTCATGGGACACCACGGGAAGACGTCGGAAACCGAAAGATGGTGGATGTCCAGTCCCCGAATGTCTTGCCTTCGCGGGCCAGGCGTTCCAGGAGCGGGGCCGGTGTCAGCCAGTCGCCATGTGCGTCGTGCAGGCGTTGCATCGACTCGTGGATCGCCCCGAGACCCACCAGGTCGGCCCAGAACATCGGCCCGCCTCGGTACCGCGGGAAGCCGTACCCGAGCATCCAGATGACGTCGATGTCGCTCGCGCGCAGCACCAGGCCCTCCTCCAGGATCTTCGCGCCTTCGTTGACGAGCGGATAGAGGCAGCGCGGCACGATCTCGGCGTCGTGCACCGTGCGGCGCTCCACCCCGAGATCTGCCGAGACCTGTGCGATCACATCGCCGATCGCCGGATCCGGAATCGGTGTGCGGTGCCCGGGTTCGTAGCGATACCAGCCGGCATGCGACTTCTGGCCGAAGCGGCCCAGCTTGCAGATCCGGTCGGCGATCGGCGAGTACCGCAGGTGCCCCGGCCGATCCGCCGCCTGCCGCTTGCGAATGTGCCAACTCACGTCGAGGCCAGCGAGATCCGCCATCTCGTACGGTCCCATCGGGAGGCCGAACTCGCGGATTACCCGGTCGATCTGCTGCGGCGACGCGCCCTCCTCCAGCAGGAAGTCGGCCTGACGGCGGTAGGCGTACATCATCCGGTTGCCGACGAAGCTGTCGCAGTTGCCGACAACGACCGCCACCTTGCCGAGGCGTTTCGCCAGCGTCATCGCCGTGGCGATCGTCTCGGGCGAGGTCGCGGCCCCGCGGACCGTCTCGACCAGGCGCATCACGTGCGCCGGACTGAAGAAGTGCGTCCCGATCACGCGGGCCGGACGCGTCGTGACACCGGCGATCGCGTCGATGTCGAGCGACGACGTATTCGTCGCCAGAATGGCGTCCGGTCTCGCGGTCGCGTCAATCGTCCGGAACACCTCCTGCTTGAGTGGCAGTTCCTCGAAGACCGCTTCGATCACGATGTCGGCGCCGTCAATCGCGCTGGTGTCGAGGGCCGGCGCGATCCGCGCGAGGCGTTCCTGCATTTCCGTCTCGGTCATCCGTCCGCGCCGGACGGTCCGTGCGTAGTTCCTGCGGACTGTCTCCATCCCGCGATCGAGCGCCTCCTGCGACGACTCGATCACCGTCACCGGGATACCGGCGTTCGCCAGGCTCATCGCGACGCCGCCCCCCATCGTTCCGCAGCCGATCACGGCCGCGCGGTCGATGGTGCGCACGGGCGTTTCCTTGGGGACATCCGGGATGCGGGCCACCTCGCGTTCGGCGAAGAAGGCATGGCGCTGCGCTTTCGACTGATCGGAGTTGCGCAGCCGGGAGAAGACGGCCCGTTCGTGTTTCAGCGCGTCGGCGTAGGGGAAGTGAAGCGCCGTTTCGACGCAGTCGACCGCGGCGTACGGCGCCTGGAAGCCGCGCGTCCGGTGATCCATCCGCTCTCGGTAGTGCCTGAAGAAGTCGGGTTGATCGCGAACCGCGTCGAGGTGTTCCTCCATCTGCGACGCACGGCGGAGCGGCGTGCCGTCGTCGGCCAGTTGGCGCGCGTGGGTGACGGCGGCGTCGACCAGCTCGCCCTCGACGCACGCGTCGACGAAGCCGTATTCGATGGCGCGTTCGATCGGATGCAGTCTCGCCCCGACGATCACGTCGAGCGCTGCCTGCACGCCGATCAGCCGCGGTAGCCGCTGCGTGCCGCCGGCGCCGGGAACAATCCCGAGCGAGACCTCGGTCAGGCCGAGGCGCGTTCCGTGCGCGGCGAGGCGCACGTGGCAGGCAAGGGCCAGCTCCAGGCCGCCGCCGGCGGCGACGAAATGGATCCCGGCGACCACCGGTTTCGGCGATGCTTCGATCCGGTCGAGGATGGCGGGCAGGTTGGGTGCGTTCGGTGGCGGCGGCGCGCTGAACTCGCGGATGTCGGCGCCGCCGCAAAACATCCGCCCGGCGCCGGCGACGACGATGGCGCGGACGGCGTCGTCCGCCAGCACTTCGTCGACGCGCTCGCCCAGCAGGCCGCGCATCGCCCAACTGAGGCTGTTGACCGGTGGGTTGTCGAGGCTCAGGATGGCGACGTCACCGCGGCGTTCGACGTTGACGGTCCCGGGCATGATTTGCTGCGTCCTCTCTATAGCGCGGCGCCGTCAGTCAGCACAGCCGCTCGCTGCGTGCGGGCGGCGACGCCCGGGTCGGCGTCACGTGGTGACGGCGCCGATGATTGCGTCGAACGCCGCGCGTGCCCTCTCGCGCATCTCGTCGTCCGTCGCGTCCTGAATTGGGTGCGGGACGTAGACCGCGCGCTCCGCGATATCCGGCATCCCGAGCGCGTTTGATTGCAACCTGGCGGCCGAGACGAACTCCGACGACGCCACCATCACGGTTGGAATTCCAAGTGCTTCGTAGTCGACGAGGTCGTGCACACTACACGACGTGCACGATCCTCAATCGGCGAGCGCCTGAATGACCGTCCGGCACTTCTCGGCGACTTCCTCCCGGAGGTCCTCCGGCGCCGGCCGGGTAAAGGTCGGCTTGCGAAGCCGAATGACGTCGATCCCGGGCCACCGTTCCCGCAGCAACGCCTCCAGCTCGTCGCAGAAGACGTCGCCCCGCGGCTTGGATATGTCGACAATCCCTACCGGCCCGGCCAGCGCGGACGGCCGTCCCGCCAGCCGCCGCTCCATGGGCTCCCGCTCGTCCGTCGGATCGAGAATGACAAGCGACTCGCCCATTCATGCGCCCTCACGCCGGGGAGCGCCACTGTAGCACACGGTCCGCCCGCGGGTGCGCGGGCTTCGGCGCGTCGATCGGCGCGGGGGTTCCGCTCCCGAACCACCGTGAACAGGGCGGTCTTCAGGAACAAACCGACTGTGTCATCCTAGGCGGTGAGTAGACGGTGAACAGCAGGGATGGTACGAACATGGCCAGACTTAGAAGACTCTTTGTCATCGCGACCGTCCTGACCGGAGCAGTCGCTGGCAGCGCCTGCTCGGCGCCCGCGCCGCCGGAGCAGTCGGAGCCTGCGCCACCGGAACAGTCCGCGTCGCCGCCGCTCAAGCTCTACGTCTTCAACTGCGGCCACATCCGGTACGACACCGTGGTCCGCTTCGGCATCGACGATGACGAGACGGACGTGCGCGAGCTGATCGTGCCCTGCTACGTTGTGGAGCATCCGAACGGCCGGATGCTGTGGGACGGCGGCCTCCCCTCGTCGACGGCCGAGGCGGAAGGCTGGCAGGGCAACAACCGGCTCGACCGGACGTTGGCCAGCCAGTTGGCGGAACTCGATCTCGGCTTCGATCTCCGCTCGCTCGACTACGTCGCCTTCTCCCACATGCACTACGACCATGTCGGAGTGGCCAACGAGGTCGAAGGCGCCACCTGGCTGGTGCAGGGGCTCGAGTACGAGGCGATGTTCGGCGGGTCCGGCGACGCGGCGCGGACGGAGCTTTACGAGAACCTGCGCGACGCAGAGCGCATCACCCTGGACGGCGACCACGACGTTTTCGGCGACGGCCGGGTGAGACTCCTCCCGGCGCCAGGTCACACGCCGGGCCACCAGGTGCTCTTCCTCGATCTGGCCGTTACCGGACCCCTCGTGCTCTCGGGTGATCTCTACCACTTCCGCCTGAGCCGCGCGGATCGCCGCGTGCCGGCCTTCAACTTCGACCGGGAAACAACGTTGGCGTCGATGGAGCGGATCGAGGCCTTCGTCGAGGAGATGGGGGCGATGTTCTGGATCGAGCACGACCTCGCGCTCTTCCAGGAGCTCGACACCGCGCCCGCGTACTACGAGTAGCGGTTCCGGACTCTGTGGTTGTGCCGGTCTGGAGACCGGCGCACCGGTCGGCTGAGGCGCTAATCGTCGATGGCCTTCGTCACCGCCCTGGAGCCGAGGCCGCCGCTGGCCCAGCCGCCCACGGCGGCGGAGAACTTGCCGGCGGTGCCGCCGGCGACGACGATCAGGATGTGGTCGGGGGACTGGAATTTGGGTAGGGGGTTGTCCAGGGCCTCTGCGAGTGGATGGCCGGTCTCGTCGAGCCACTCCCTCGGGATGTTTCTCGGGATCATCCCTTTCTGGCAATCCTCGTTCGGGATCAGCTCGCGCAGAGGCCTCGACGTGACCTCCTGGATCCGCTCGCGAAGCTGCTGCTTGGTGTAGCCGTCCCGTTCGAACGTTCTTGCATGTTCCGGCGAGACGACAAGCAGCGCCTGATCGATGCGGTGCAGCTTGACGTGGGCGATAGCCTCCATCGACATCCCCATGCTCGTGGCGAGGGATCGCGCGCTGCGTGAGAGTTGATCGCGGATGGCGCGTGGCGCTTCGGCCGCGAACACCGTCACGGTGCTCTGGTCGCAGTCGAAACCGCGCTCGACGTGCAGCGGTTCCCAGCAACTCAGTTCTTCGTTCTCGCCCATGCAGGCGGTGTACTTGCCGGGCTGGCCGAGCGTTGCCATGTCCACTTCGCCGGGCCGGCCGCCGCCGACGTTGCGGACGACCAACTGCAACGCCCGGCCGATGGTTGCATTCGCGCGCGAGCCCTGGCCGAAGACGTTACGACCGCAGTTCAGGCCGATGCGCTGTCGGATCGGACCGTTGACGATGATCAGAGGCCCGACGAAGTAGGTGGTGGCCAGGACGCCGTGCAGGTTGAAGGCATGGTCGCAGGCCGCCCCGACCGCGGCGATCACCACTGGGAGGTAGTCGGGGCGGCAGCCCGCCATCACGGCGTTGATCGCGATCTTCTCGACGGTTGCCGGCGCCAGGTTGGGGGGCACTTCGGCCACGACCTCACCCGGCGCGAGCGAGGTTCCCTCCAGCATCCTTGCAACCCGCGCCTCGGTTGGCGGGACCACCGGCAGGCCGTCGGTCAACCCCTGTTCGTCGAGGAACTCGAACGCGTCGAGGCCGGACGGCACGCGGATGCGCCGCGCCGCGAGCGCATTCCCGCCCCGCTTCGCCGCGAGCCTCCGCGCGATGTCCGGATCGTGGACTCGCGATCCGCAACCGGGCCGCATCACCGGCAGCGGAGGAGCATCCGGCGAGTCAATGGCGGGCGGATTGGCGCCGCAGCGCTCAGCCGCTTGCGCAACGAGCTCTGTGACTTCGGCCTTGGCCCAGCCTTCGCTGCTTGCCAGCACCGCGCCGTCCGGAGCGGCGAGCACCAGTGCCGGAACCGCGTCGAAGCCGTAGGTCTCCGATACCGCCAGTTCCGCGTCGAGCGCGCAGGGGAACGTCAGGCCGTGACGTTTGGCGAACCCGCCGGTCAGTTGCACGTCATCCTGCGAGATGCCGATCAGGCGCAGCCCCGCACTCCCCAGTCCGCGATGAATCCGTTCGATCACCGGCGCGGTCAGGTCGCACGTCGCGCAGTCGTGCTTGAAGAAGAACAAGAGAGTTGCCGGTGCCGCGTCCTCGCCGGCAGCAAACGCATGGGCGGCGCCCCCCGCATCGCGCAGCGTGAACGCGGGCGCAATCGCACCGGCGGCGGGCAGGGCCGACATGCTGAAAGAGTACAGTGCCCGCTTGATGCGTCTTCCGGCGCTCCATCCGGTTGTCGCCTATTCCGCGTGGTTCGTCGTCGCCTCGCTCCTTGCGTTGCCCGGCCCGGCGGTGGCCCACGGCGTCCGGTCCACAGCGTTCTCTGAAGCGGCGGAACCGGCCCAGCCGAGTGGCGCCGACGTCCTACGTGTGTTTCTCGACTGCGGCCCGTGCGACGACGACTACCTTCGTCGCGAGATTCCGACACCGACGACAGCGAGCGGCAGGCCGTCGCGCGGAGCGTGAGCGCGGTCGTTGCGTCGTCGGCACTTCGGTCGGTCAGGACGTGGGCGACGATCGCACCCGATCCATCGACGCCGAAGTGGAATTACTTCCAGCCATGCGGGACGGGCCACTACCGCGTAAGGTGTCGTCGACCTTGTCGTCGCCGTCCCGCGTTTCCAGACTGTCGATGACGACCTCTCCGGCCCGCAGTCTGACGTGTCCGATGTCGCGCCGGCGACCCGTATACGAGCCCCCTCACAGACGGGAAGAAGCTGAGGATGTCGGCATCGGATCTGGCGGCGCGAAGGTCAGCGAGCGGCGGGGATTCCCGACCATCATCTTGTGGATGTCCTCCTCCTCGACGCCCAGGTCTCGTAGCACCGGCAGAAAGCTCTCCAAGACGTACGAAAAGCCCGTGCCGCCGTACCTCTTCAAATGGATCTTGTTGCACACATCCTGGGAAAGCAGAATGCGATCGGCGTAGCCGGCCTCGATGAGCTCGACGATGCCTCGCGCCACTTTCGCGTCGTCGACGCCGCCAAGTCTCCCGTTGGGTCGCCCGAGCGTGTCGAACTGGATGAACACGCCACGCTCGAGGAGCCGCTTCATGAACGGCAGGTCGTCCGCGATGCTATTGCTGTGACCCATGATCACCCGCTGCAAGTCTGCACCTTCTTCCGCCACCGCCTCGAGCACCGCGAACTTCTCTTCACCGTTCCCGCCCCGGTGGAATGAGATGGCGGCGCCCGTGATTCGGCTTGCCCGGGCCGACGCGCGGATGCTTTTCATCTCGTTCGCGGTCAGCGGGTTACCGTTGATCCCGACCTCTCCAATGATGCCAGCCCGGATCGACGTGCCCTCAGCGCCCACGGTGATGTCGCGCACAATCACATCGGTCAGCTCTTCGATGGTGCGGTCGTCCATGTCGGCCGGGTGAAACTGCTTCTGGTACCAACCGGCGCCCATGACGATGGAGAGGCCCGAGGCCTGGGACACCTGCTGCAGGGCGTGCGGGTCGCGGCCCAGGCCGATGCTCGTCACGTCAACGATCGCCTGACCACCGCGCCGCTTGAACTCCATGACCTCGTCGATGGCCTCGTCGAGATCCGTCAGATAGAGATTGTCGCGATTCGGGATCCTGCGAAAGCGCACGTCACTCAAGATGTCCAAGCCGACAGGCGCAAGATGCAGGCCGATGTCAGTCGCCCGCGAAATGGTCGTCCGCGCCACCGGGTTCTGGAAGTCGATGAAGACGTGCTCGTGCATGATCGTCTGACCGAGATCCTCGGGATCCATCGGTCCCGCCACGGTCAGGATCTGACCGGCCATATTGGGGACCCCGGCCGTCGTGGCAGTCTGGGTGGTTCGCGCGGTCGGGCTTACCTGCGAGAGCGCGAGGGCGACGAGCGACACGGTGACAGCCGACGCAAAGCCAACGGCAAATCTCATGACAACCCCCATCCAGAATAACGCGCGTCGTTCAACGCACGGCGATTCGCATCGCACATGTGTGTCAGGTTCAGTCGCGACCACCCACGTCGGCGGAGCCCGGCGCCGCGAAGGTCAGCACCCGTTTCGGGTTTTCCACCATGATGGTCTGGAGCTGTGCGTCGGTAACACCGAGCTGCTTCAAGTACGGGATGAACTGCTCCTGAATAAAGGAGAAGCCGGTCCCCCCGTACGCCTTCAGCTGGGCCTTCGTACACACATCCTGCGAGAGCAGGATGCGGTCGACGTGCCCCGCTTCGATCAAGCTCACGATGCCGTGCGCGACATCGGTGTCGTTGACCGACCGTCGCACGGTCGGCTGACGACCAAGGGTGTCGAACTGGATGTACACGCCGCGGGCGAGCAACCGCTCCATGAACGCGAGGTCGGAGGCGAGCGAATTGGAGTGGCCGACCACGACCCGGCTCAAGTCCGCCCCTTCGGCCTCGAGCATGTCGAGGATTCTCGGCTGTTGGCGCCGGCCCGCTGATGTATGCAGTGTGACAGCGGCACCGGTGATCCGGCTGGCTCGGCCCGATGCCTGAATGACTTTGATCTCGTTCGGGACGAACGGGTTGCCCTCGGTCCCAACCTCCCCGATGATGCCCGACCGTATTCCGGTGTCGCCCACTCCCACGGTGATGTCGCGCACAATCTCTTCGGTCAGGCCTTCGATCGAGCGACCGTCCAGATCCTTCGAGTGCCAGCCCTTCCGATACCAGGCCGCGCCCATGACGACATGGAGGTCGGTGGCCTCGGCGACACGGCGCAGGGCGAGCGGATCGCGTTTGAGCCCGATGCTCGTCGTGTCGACGATCGCACCACCCCCACGGCGTTTGAACTCGAGGACCTCGTCGATCGCCCTCCGCTCGTCGGTCAGGAGCCAGTTGTCACGATTGACCGCGCCCAGCATGACGGCGCCGAGGATGTCCATCGTGAGGGGTGCCTGGTAGAGCCCAACGGCTGTGGCGCCAACCGGCTTGACCCGTCCGGCGGCGCTCCACCGCTCGGGCGTGTCGTCCATCACGGTGAAGTCGATGAAGATGTGCTCGTGCATGATTGTCTGGCCGAGCTCATCCGGGTCAATCGGCCCGGTCACCGTCATGATTCTGCCGGCCATGTCGGGAACGGCGGGCGGTGACACCGGCGCCTGGCCACGGGCCGGCACCTCCCCCCAGCAGACGCACGCTACGGCAACGAGAGCGGTGGTCCATCGCATTGGTCTCATGGTTGACTCCGTTGACGTCCCCAGGATCCTGCCCCTGCGGGCGAGATCGATTCAGTCGCGCGTCGCGTGCCCGCCCCCGACGCTGCCATCGCCGACCTTGCCGGTGGGTTCCTCCGAGTCTGTAGATGTGGCTATTGTAGCGCCACTCCGGTGAATGTTTCTACCACTAGTGCTGTGCCATCAATAAACATTAGGACTATTGGGGAGCTCGTCTCGAACCGAGAGAGTTTCCATGCCGCAAAAGAGGCACATCGTTCGACTCACAGCCCAGGAACGCGAGGTCTGTCAACAGACGGTCCGCAAGCTCAACGGGAGCAGCGAGAAAGTGCGCCGCGCGCAGATTCTCTTGAAGGCCGATGCGGACGGGCCGGCGTGGACCGACCAGCGGGTCGCCGAGGCCTTTTCGTGCCGCACCAAGACCGTCGAGAACATTCGCCAACGCTGCGTGCAGGACGGGTTCGAGCGGGCGCTGGAACGAAAGCGGCGGGCGTCGCCCCCGGTTCCCAAACTGCTCGACGGCGAACAGGAGGCGCAGGTCATCGCCCTGCGTCTGGGGCCACCCCCGAAGGGCTACGCGAACTGGTCGTTGCGCCTGCTGGCGCGCCGGGTCGTCGAGTTGGCGATCGTCGAGTCGATCAGCCACGAAACCATCCGGCGGACGCTGAAAAAAACGGCATGACGCAGCGGAAAATCCAGTACTGGGTGATCCCGCCACAGGCCGATGCCGAGTTCGTGGCGAACATGGAACAGGTCCTGGACCTGTATCAGAAACCCTACGATCCGGATTGTCCCGTCGTGTGCATGGACGAGCAGCCGGTGCAGTTGGTCAAGGAAACCCGCGCGCCGATGGCGGCCACGAAGAACCGTCCGCGGCGTGTCGACTACGAGTACGAACGGGCCGGCACGGCCTCGGTCTTCCTGTTCAGCGAACCGCTGGCGGGTTGGCGGCAGGCGACGGCCCGGGCCCGGCGTACGAAGGCGGACTGGGCGGTGGAGGTCGCCGGCCTGTTGGAAGGACGCTACGCCGACTGTGAGAAGATCGCCTTGGTGTGCGACAACCTCAACACGCACACGAAGGGCGCCTTCTACGCAGTGTTCGAGCCGACCCGGGCACGGCAACTGGTTCGTCGCATCGAGTTCTGCCACACGCCGAAACACGGGAGTTGGCTGAACATCGCGGAGAACGAACTGAGCTCGATGACGCGCCAATGCCTTCGTCGGCGTCGCATCGGCGAACTCAAGACGCTCCACGACGAAGTGTCGGCGTGGTCCACCGACGTCAATGGCAGGCAACGCGGCGTGGACTGGCAGATGAAGGTCGACGATGCGCGCTGTAAACTCAAGTCCGTATATCCGAAGATTATGACGTGACGGACCACTAGGAGTCTGCGCCGCAGAAAAACAGATGCGACAATCGTAGGCGCGAGAACGGACGACGAAAGGACTTGATGTCGACCACATTCCGCCGCTACGCGCCGGATCAGTCGCTGCTGTTGCCGCCCGACGTGCGGGAGTGGCTGCCCGAGGGCCATTTGGCGCACCACGTCAGCGACCTGGTGGACGGTCTGGACCTGACGGCGTTCTACGCCCTGTATGAGGGAGACGGCCGTCGCAACGCGCCGTATGAGCCTCGGATGATGGTGAAGGTGCTGCTCTACGCCTACGCGACGGGGGTGTTCTCGTCGCGCCGGGTTGCGCGGAAGCTGGAAGAGGACGTGGCGTTCCGGGTGCTGGCGGCGGGGAACTTTCCGCAACACCGGACGCTGTGCGAGTTTCGGCGTCGGCACCTGGCGGATTTCCAGGCGCTGTTCGTGGAGGTGGTCCGTCTGGCGCAGGAGTTGGGTCTGGCGCGCTTTGGGAAGCTGTCGGTAGACGGGACGAAGGTGCGTGCGAACGCGAGCAAGCACAAGGCGATGAGCTACGACCGGATGCAGGCAGAGGAACAGCGCCTGGAAAGCGAGGTCGAGGCGCTGTTGCGCCAAGCGGATGCGGTTGACGAGGCCGAGGACGCACGCTTGGGGGCGGAGGTTCGGGGCGATGATCTGCCGGCGGAGTTGCGCCGGCGGGAAGCGCGTCTGGCCGCGATTCGCGCGGCGAAGGCGCGTCTGGAAGCGAAGCAACGGGCGGCGGACGACGCGCGGGGTCGGCAGCCGGGTCAGGACCGGAACCCGAAGGGCGGTCCGCCGTACACGCGGGCGTATGGCGAGCCGGACGAGAAGGCGCAGAGCAACTTCACGGACCCTGAGAGCTCGATCATGAAGACGAGCAGTGAGGGGTTCCAGCAGTGCTACAACGCGCAGGCGGCGGTGGACGCGGAGCACCAGTTGGTGGTGGCGACGGATCTGACGGCGAACGCGAGCGACCAGGGTGAGTTGCCGGTGTTGCTCGACGCGGTACAGGAAATGTTCGACGCGCAGCCGGAGACGGTGCTGGCCGATGCGGGGTACTGCAACGAGCGGGACCTGAAGGACCTGGAAAAGCGGGGCGTTGACGGGTATGTGGCGCCGGGCCGGGAGGGCAAGCAGACGGCCGCCCGTGATCTGGAGAAACATCCGGCGACGGGTCGCATGGTGGAGAAGCTGGCGACGCCGGCGGGCCGGACGGCGTATGCGGAGCGCAAGTGGCTGTCGGAGGCTCCCCACGGCTGGATCAAGCACGTGCTGGGCTTCCGGCGCTTCAGCCTGCGCGGACTGGCGAAGGTGCGGTGCGAGTGGGACCTGGTGTGCCTGGCGTTGAACGTCAAGCGCCTGCACGTGCTGCAGGCGGCGTAGGACACGGGGAATGAGGTTCGCAACGGCGGCAAATCGACGCGCACCGCGGTCTCTGGCGGGCCATGCGGCCCGCGAGGGCCGAGTTGCGTCCTTTATTCGCCACCTGACCGAAATCTACCCCGCTCTGCAGACCGGCAAGACTGCCCGGACACATGACTCAGGTCGTGGGCTGACGACCCATTTCGTGCCGCAAACGTCCTGCGGCGCAGACTCCTAGTGTCCTCTGCCATTCCCCGGCCATCGAGGCTCCCGCGGCCTACCGCCAACGCCGCGCTCTCATGGTACGCTTCTCGGCCGGCCGGTCAGAGGTGTTGAGCGACGCGTTCGCAATCTTCAACAACGTGGTGAATTCGCGGTTCGCGGGATCGAACGGCGGGTTCACGCGGACGTTCCAGTGTTCCGCAACTCCACCGGCTTGCCGTGTGGCGTGTGCCGATAGGCGTCCGCCCACGCCCCCTTGCGGTCAAGGAGCGCGGACATGTCGGTCAGGCCCTTGCGTGTGGCGAGCCGTTCGAGTGCGGCAACCCAGTGGTGGTAGTAGTGCGAGCCGTCGTCCGGTTCGCCGCGGTCGGCCGCCGCCTGCAGCTCCGCTGCCAGGGTCTCCGCCCACTCCTTCCAGGTGAAGTGACCCGCCTCGGACAGCTTGACCGCGAGGGCAAACGCCTGTGCCTGCCACGGCGCGTTGAACACCGGTCCTTCCTCGTCCCGCGGCAGCGGCGGGAGCGCCGCCAGACGATCGGCGTCGACCCGTCCGGCCGGCGGCACCGCCGGATCATGCCGGCTCAAGGTACTCCTCCCACATGTCGACGTAGACCGAATCGCGCGCGGCGGCGCGCTCGCCCCACAGTTCCCGCGCATCGAACCGGACGGTGTAGACGTGCTGCGGGATGTTGCCAAGCCGCTGGCCCTGCTCGTCGGTGTCCTGCAGGGCGTAGACACCATTGTCCCGGATCACCACGCCGCGACGGCCGCGGGTGTAGCGCGGCATGCGCGTGTGGCCGCGGGGGTGCATGTTGCGCCCCCGGATCGCGTCGTTCACGCTGAACTGCGCGTTCACCTCGACGTCGAGGAGGCCTGAGCCAAGTGACTCGGTCTCGGCCTGCGTTGCCGGCAACAGTTCGGGTGGCGGCGCGTCCGGATCCGCGTAGCCACTGTCGAGCTCCGCCTGGGTAACCAGGCCGCTCGACAGCAACCGGTTGACGCGCACCGTGAACCACCGTTCGTAGTACGACATGCGCAGGTAGTCGGCCGGCGGCAGATTCTCGAGACCGAACCGAAGGCCGCCCCAGTTGCGGCCGCGCCCCCAGCGGCTGATGGCGCGACCCAGACCGTAGACACGGCCCTCCCACGGCTCGTGGAAGACGGGCTCGTTCTCCTCGCGGACGACCGGGCCCATGCCGTCCATTCCGCCCATGTCGTGGATGCCATTCATCCGCAGTCTCCGATCCTGCTACTGGGCCGTCACTTTGGCGACGCCGATCATGGCATCGCGCGTCACGAGGTCCGTGAGCTGTTCCTCGCTCATTCCCTCCGTGTCGGCCGGGCGCTCCGGCAGCACGAGGTACCGGATGTCGGCGGTGCTGTCCCAGACGCGCACCTCGACGTCGCCCGGCAGGTCGACCCCGAACTCCTGCAGCACGGCTCGTGGTTCAATGACCGCCCGCGCGCGGTACGCGGCTGACTTGTACCAGACCGGAGGCAGCCCGAGGGTTGGCCAGGGGTAGCAGGAACAGAGCGTGCAGACGACCAGGTTGTGCACATCGGGCGTGTTTTCCACCACCACCATGTGCTCGCCCTGCGCCCCGAGGTAGCCCATCTCGCCGATGGCGGCAGTGCCGTCGGCCAGCAGCCGCGCCTTGAAGTCCGGGTCGGCCCAGGCGCGGGCCACCACCTGCGCGCCGTTCCGCGGACCGATTCGGTTCTCGTAGGTGTCGACTACCTCGTCGAGGTCGGCCGGGTCGATCATGTTCTTGTCGATCAGGATCGACTCCAGCGCCCGCACCCGCAGCGCGATGTCATCCGGAACCACCTGGTGGTCGTGATCGTGGCTCTCCGGTTGCTGCGCGCCGGCTGCACCGGCACCGCCCGCCATCCCCGCGGCACCGGCCGCGGAGGTCCTGAGGAACTCCCGGCGGCCGACCTCTTCCGGCCCGCTCGTCTTCGTCATCGGCGTCACTCCAGAGGTTCGTCCGGCGTCCGGGCGTCGGGTCGTCCGACGCTGCATTCTACTGCGGCAGCGCGAGCGCGATCAGTTCCGGGATGCTCCCCCCGCCCACCGTCAGCGCGACGTACTGCCGACCGTCCACCATGTACGTCATCGGCGTGCCGATGGCCCCGCCCGGCAGATCTACCGACGCCAGTTCGTCGCCGGTTGCCTTGTCGAACGCCAACAGCCGCGGACCGTCGTTCGTCCCGCCAGTGGTCAGGGCGTAGATCAGGATGTCCGGAGTCAGCAGGGGGCCGGCGCGGCTGGCGTCGCCGCCGAGCGGCGGCAGGTCGAGGTCGCGCAGCAACGGGTGGTTCCGGATCCGGTCACCGTTGCCGGTCGGCTTCATCCAGGCATGGTCGCCGGTGCTCAGGTCGATCGCGGTCATCCGCGAGTAGGGAGGCTTGAAGAGGGGGAGTCCCTGCGGCATCTGCGGCCGTGTCACGCCTTCGCCGCGCCGCTCGATGACGGCGAGCGTCGCCGGCTCACCCGGTGTCGGCTCGCGGTACTGCCGGACCGAGTAGGCATTGCGGGAGGGGACATAGAGGACGCCGGTCTCCGGGTCGAACGCCGCGCCGGACCAGTTGGCGCCGCCGCCGCTGCTGGGCCGCTGAATCGTGCCGTCCCACATCTGGGGCGTGAAGATCGGACCGAGCCGGTAGTCCGCGACCGCCTCCACCGCCATCTGCCGGATCTCCGGAGTGAAGTCCACCAGGTCGTCGATCACTGCGCCCTGGTACTCGAACGGCGCAGGCCGGGTCGGGAACGGCTGCGTCGGCGAGGGCCGCTCGCCGGGAATGTCGGTATCGGTCGGCACCGGCCGCTCCTCGATCGGCCAGATCGGCTCGCCCGTCTCGCGGTTGAAGACGTAAGTGAAGCCCTGCTTGCTCACCTGCGCCAGTGCCTTCACCGGCTGGCCGTCAACAACGATGTCGACCAGGTTGGGCGCGGCGGGGAAGTCCCAGTCCCAGAGGCCGTGGTGCACCCCCTGGAAGTGCCACTCGCGCTCGCCCGTCTCGATGTCGATCGCGACGATGCTCTCGGCGAACAGGTTGTCGCCCAGCCGGTGGCCGCCGTAATAGTCGGGCGCCGGCGTGTTGGTGGGGAGATAGATGAGGCCCAGCTCCGGGTCGGCGCTCATCAGCGACCAGACGCCCACCTTCCCGGTGACGCGCCAGGAATCGCCCTCCCAGGTGTCGTTGCCGAACTCGTCTCCCTGCGGAATGGTGTGGAACATCCACTTCATCCGGCCGCTCCGCGGATCGAAGCCACGCATCCAGCCGGGCGGCGCCTCGCGGGTGATGTTGTAGGACGAAATGGACGACGGGGTGATGATCGTGTCGCCCACCACGAGCGGAGGCGACTGCACCGAGTAGAGCAGCGCGTTCAGCCAGTCACGGTCGCCGCGCGCCGCGCGCGGGATTCCCTCGGTCAGGTCAATGCGGCCGTTGTCGCCGAAGTCGGCGCACGGCTCGCCGGTCTTCGCGTCGACGCAGATCAGGTGGCCGTTGCCGGTGCCCGCGAAGATCCGCTCGTCTTCGCGCGCCGGGCCGTCGGACCAGTAGGCGACGCCGCGCTGATTCCACCGCGCGCTCATCGTCGTCGTCCCTTCCTCGTAGGTCTTCGGGTTGTAGACCCAGAGCGTCTCGCCTGTCACCGCATCGATCGACGCTATCTGCGACGTCGGCATGTTGATGAACAGCCGGCCGCCGACCATCAGTGGCGTCGCCTTCAGGTTGGTGAGATAGGGGGGCTGGGCGTCGCGCCAGCGGTTCGGATCGCGGCGCAGCAGCTCTTCGAAGATCACCTCCGCCGGCGCCCACCACTCGCCGCCGCCCGGCGTGTCGATGCTCAGCAAGGCGTCGGCGGAGAGCCACCGCCACGCGATTTCCAGGTCGCCGAAGTTGCTCCGGTCGATCTGCGTCAGCGGGGAGTACTTCGTCCCGCCGAGATCGCCCCCGTACGTGGGCCACTCGCCGTTGGCGGGCGCGCCCTGCTGCGCTGCCGCGGGGCGCCCGGCGGCGGCGGCGGCGATGGCCGCAAGGGCTATCACCATAAGGATCGGGCGGCGGATGCGGGTGCGACCAGGCATCGGGTACCTCACTCTCGTGATGGGATTCGTCTGAGCCCCATCATATCGCAGCGTTTCCGCGCTCAGGCGATGGCAAACCGTCGGTCGCTCCCCGTCAGATGACTGCGCCGCCGGGTCCCGCGACGCCGTGGGATCTCGGCGAGGACTGCTAGAATGCCGGCATGGACCGCAGCCGCGCGCGCCGCCGGTTCGCGGCTGGACCTGCGCCGGCTTCCACGCTGGCCTGGTCACTCGCAACCGCGGCCGTGACCGTCCTCGCGGCTGGCGCAGTCACTTCAGCGGCGCAGCAGACCCGCGCGCAGCAGCCGCCGGACCTGTACCACTGGGTGCTGCCCGCCGATTCTCTCGGCGTCGAAGTGGCCACCCTGCACCCGAACGACTGTTATGTCGTCAGCCGGGCGACGGGCGTTGCGTTCTTCGGCCAGCCGACGGCGGCGCTCCGCGAGTTGCAGCGGCAGGTTGGCGGAGCCTGGGCGCACGAGGTCGAGGCGGAACCGAGGTTGCCGCCGGAGCCGCACTCCGAGTGCGTTCGCGGCGCCTGCGTCGATGCCGAGCGCCTGGCCGCGGCGATGGAGGGGGACATTGCGACCGTGAGCCGGCGCGCCCTGCGCCGCGTCACGCATGACCCGTCGCCACTCGACAACTTCTTCGGCGGCGCCTACAGCGACGTCGGCACGGACGGCGCCGGTACCGACGCGGCAGGACTGACGGTCCGTGCGCGCTACCGCCATACGCCAGAGCAGCAGATGATCGTCCGGCATCTTGACACCGCGCGGCGCGACAACTGCTACGAGGCGAAACTGCCACGCAGGCTGACCATTCATGTGCGGGACCATGATCTGGAGCGCGCGGATCGGAGCGGCGTATACCGCGGGTACCTTTACATCGAGCACCACCATCCGGAGATCACCGGCCGAGCCGTCGTGGAGTGACGACGGGAACGGCGGCGGCCCCGCGGAACAAGGAACAGGAGCGGACGACAATGCGGAACTGGTTGAACGGACGGCGGGATCTGGCGCGTGCGGCGGCGCTCGTGCTGGCCTTGGCGGCAGTCGTGGCGGTGGCCGCGCAGGAGACCGATCCGACCGACGGAACGCGCGCGTACCGCTTCGAAGAACTGACCGACGGCGTCTGGTTCGCCACCGGCACCGGCGCGATGACGACGATGAGCAACTCGCTGGTGATCGTGAACGACGACCACGCGATGCTCGTCGACACGAGCGTGACACCCGCTGCCGCCGGCAAGCTGGTGGCGGAGATCGCCGAGGAGATCACGGACCTGCCGATCCGCTACGTCTTCAATACGCATTTCCACTTCGACCACGCGCACGGCAATCAGATCTTCGATGACGTCGAGATCATCGGCCACGACTACGTCCGGACACAGTTTCTCGCCGATTCGCCCGGCCAGCGCACGAACCGCAGCTTCACCGAGCGCGCGCGGCAGCAGGTGGAGCAGTTGAAGGGACAGATCGCCTCGGCGACCGACGCCGGCGAGCGGTCACAGTTCGAACTCAGTCTCCGCATCACTCAAGCGCACGTGAACGCACTGGGGGAGACGCGCGTGAAGCCGCCCAACGTCACTTACAACGACACGATGACGATCGTGAAGGGAGGCCGCGAGATTCAGCTCCACCATCCGGGCCGCGGCCACACCGCCGGCGACACGCTGGTCTTCCTCCCGGAGGAGCGGATCGTCTTTACGGGTGACTTCTTCGTCGGCAGTCCCGGGGCGAACGGCCTGCCGTACATGGGTGATGGCTTCGTCCACGAGTGGCCCGCCAGCCTGGATCGCCTGAAGGCTCTCGAGTTCGACACGATCGTTCCCGGCCATGGCGCTCCGTTCCAGGAGCGCGAGCAGATCGACCATCTTCAGGCCTACTTGCGCGATCTCTGGGTTCAGGCAAGCAAGCTTCGGGCCGACGGGGTGTCGGCGGAGGATGCGGTCGGCCGGATCGACCTGAGCGCCCACGCGTCCCACTATGGGGACCGCGTGGGCAGGGTCGACCCGAGAGCGATCGTCCGCATTTACGAAGTGCTGCAGATCCTGCACCCGATGTGAGGACGACACCATGCTTCCGAACCTCGCTCGCACTTTGCTGACCATCGCGACGCTGCTGTTGCTCCTGGCGGTCAGCCTCGGGCTTGACACGCAGGCGACGGCGCAGACCCAGATCGATCAGCCCGGCGTCTATCTCAGCCTCGACGAAATCCGGGAAATAGCCGGTCGCGTCCGCGCCGGCCGCAGCCTGCAACCGACAACCTGGCCCAACGGCGCACGCGTCGCCGTGCTGATTTCGTTCGACGTCGACAACGACACGATCACGCTCGGCCGCAACCTGGAGCCGTCGCTCGGCGCCATGTCGCAGGGCGAATATGGCGCCCGGGTCGGCCTCCGGCGTGTGGTCGACCTGATGGATCGTCACGAGATCCCGGCGTCATTCTTCATTCCGGCGGTCAGCCTGGTCGTCGCTCCCGAGATGGTCGACATCATTCAGGCGTCGGGACGCCACGAGTTCGGCGTCCACGGCTGGATCCACGAACGGAACAGCGCCCTCGACGCCGAAACGGAACGCGAGCTGGTGATCCGCGCCACGAACTACCTGGAAGGGGTGACTGGCCGCCGCCCCGTCGGCTACCGGGCCCCGAGCTGGAACTTCAGCCCCAACACGCTCGACATCATCCGGGGCCTCGGTTTCCTTTACGACAGCTCACTGATGGCCGACGACCGTCCCTATGAACTGTTGCAGAACGGCGAACCGACGGGGATGGTCGAGCTCCCGGTCGAGTGGATCCTCGACGACGCGCCCCTCATGAACCCGAGGGGGAACAGCTACACGCCGCCCCGGGAACTGCTCCAGGTCTATATCGACGAGTTCGACAAGGCGTACGAGGAGGGGACCATGTTCCTCCTCACCACCCATCCCCACATCATTGGCCATCGCTCCCGCATCGTCATTCTCGAAGAGCTGATCGCCCATATCCAGCAGGCAGGCAACATCTGGTGGGCCACGCACGAACAGGTGGCGCGATACGTGAAGGAGCAGGCTGGCCTATGACGTGCGCGCCCGGCGTCAACGCTGGCCCGGGTCTTCGGTTTCAGCGATCCGCGGGCAGCAGCATGAGGCGATGGGCCGCGCGTTCCTCAACCGCACCGCGCGTGTAGAGGAGCGGGAAGTAATCGCCGTTGCCGAGATTCTCGACAAGATTGCCGTAGTACGGGCTCCCCGGCTGCGCTGACTGACCCGGGGAGTTGCTGGCTACGGAGCGGTCGAGGTCGGCCAGGTCGATGATTCGCCGGAAGTTGGCCCCCGTGGCGTTGACCGTCCCGAATCCTCCCGGACGCTCGACGTTGGGCAGGTCGAATGCCGAGGCCAGCATGTGCGGCAGCTCGCTGGCATGCACCCGCCCGTGCCGCCACTCGGCACGGTCGGGGCCGAGCTCCACGGTCAGCCGATCCAGCGCCGCCTTCAGTCCTTCTTCGATCAGCGGGCGGCGTTCGGCCTCCGGGGTCGCCGGATCCTGCGCTCGTCCGTCCACCTCGTTGTTCCAGCGCACGTAGAGCGCCGCCGCGGTGCTGTCCTTCGTCAGCTCGGCGTCCCACGCCGCGATCAGGCCTCGCGCCCACTCGACGTCCGCATCGTCGGAGGTCCACCCCCGGAAAGCCGGGATGTCCCGCTCGGCCGCGAGCGAGTGGACGTCGTGTTGAATCCGCATGTGATCCTCGACGGACAGTCGCTCGTCCGACCCCAGGATCTGGTGGAGGCGGGTGATCCGCGATGTCGCCACGCCCCTCGACGAGTGGTAGAACACTGGACGTCCCTCGTAGTTCGGGGGATGGACGTTGTTGTTGGCGGTGGTGATGTAGCCCCGCTCCGGATTGAACTCGCGCGGGAGATCAGTGCGAAAGCCACGCCACTCGTACTCGCCGGTGCCGGGAACCGGCAGGCGGCCGTTCCAGCCGTCGCGGTCGGGAGTGAGCCCAGTCACCTGCAGCGCAATGTTGCCGTCGATGTCCCCGCAGATGAGGCTGTGGGTCGGCACGAGCCAGTGCATCGCCCGGTCGAAGAAGTCCGCGCAACTCTCGGCCTGCGCGAGTTGGAAGCTGCCCTTGTAGGCGGCGGTCCCCGGCTCCTGCACGACTGACCGCACGGCGTAGGCGCGACGATTCTCCAGGTCCTCGTAGAAGACTGGGCCGTGCCGGCTGAACTTGAGCACGATCGGTTCCGGCGCCTGGCCCTTGACGGGAACTTCCTCCTCGATGATCCGCAAGGGCTCCCAGCCGTCCTGCCACCGGACGAGATTCGGATCCTCGGGGTGCAGCTCTTCGACGTAGACGTCGACCATATCCGTCCCGGCAAACGTGAAGCCCCACGCCATGCGTTCGTTGTTGCCCGCGTCGACACCGGCGAACGGCGGCTCCCCGCCCCCGATCACGTTCCAGCCGGGAGCGACGAGGTGCACGAAGTACCGGAGGGCGGGCATCTCGATGCGCCGGTGCGGATCGTTGGCCAGGATCGGCACGCCCGTCGGCGCGCGCGCGCCGCTCATCACCCAGTTGTTGCTCCCCTCCGTCGCGATGACGCGCGGTGAGACCTGAGTCGTCCGCACGTCGCTAATGAGGCCCCGATGGGGCTCGACGACCTCCAACGCCGGGAGTCTTCCGGCCACGAAAGGATCGCCGTCCCCGGCGCGCATCGCGTCGAGGATTCCCTCGGTGATGGTGCTGACATCGAGGCCGTCGGGCACTACCAGATCGTCCCAGGGGTCCGGCGCGGCGCGCCGGTTGGCCTCTTCGACGCCGTAGCGGGCGACGTTCATCGCGAGCTGCATTTCGTTGATGGCATGCCCGCGGACGCTCGGGACCGCGAGAGCGGCCCACCGCAGCACCACTGTCCTGGCGGTCCATGGATCCGGCTCGATGCCGGTGAGCTGAAACTCGACGGGGAGGTTGTCCCGGTTCTGCTCGATGTACGCGTTCACCCCGTTGGCATGCGCGGTGAAGAGGCGCTCCGCGTCAGGGTGGTAGCTCGTCCACTCGGTCTCGTCCCACGGTCCGCGGAACATCATCAGCCGGGTGCGCCGGTCATAGTCGAGCGCTTCCGGTCCGAAGATCTCAGCGAGCCGGCCCTCGCGCCACCGGCGCCACATCTCCATCTGCCAGAGCCGGTCCTGGGCCATGACGTAGCCCTGGGCAAAGAAGAGATCCTCGTCGTTACCGGCGAAGATGTGCGGGACGCCCCACTCGTCCCGGATCACCTCGACCGACTCCCTCAGGCCCGGGAGCTCGATCTCGCCGTCGATCTGAGCCAGGGCCCGGTCCGCGAGTTCGTCAAGCGATTCGGGCGGGCCGGGTGCGGCGCAGCCAGTGACGGCTGCCGCCAGCACCACGACCGCCAGCCGGACGGAACCTGTTCCTCGGATGGTTAGCGTGTCCCTCACTGGCTCCACGGCGGAACGATCATATTCGTCCGCGCATAGGCGATGAGCTGGCCGAGGTGCTCGTGCATGTCGCCCGCGATGAAGAGGATCACCCCCGGCGTCGAGCGCTCCTGTCCAAACAACGTGCGGCTCGCGGTCAGGCTGGCCGAGTCGAGCGCCTCGATCTGCTCCCGCGCATGCGCGAAGCCCTTCGTCAGGTGATCGATCACCTGGCGACGGCCGGCGCAGCCGAGCCGACGAGCGCCAGGCTGGCAAGGAACAGGACGGGGACGATCCGCCCCGGCAACGACGACTGGCGGAAGAACTTCACAGCCATCACACGTCTCTCTTTCTAGTGGTCCACTGGAGACTCGCTCCGGATCCGGCTCACAGCCGGGTCAGTTGAGCTGCTCCAGCGCGCACCAACTATAGAGACAATTGCCGTAAAGGTCGAACTTGGCAGACCTGCCTCTGGATGTGCACCGCTGCTGATCCGATAGAAAGCGCAGTGAGGAAACACTTCCTGGCGGTCGCCTGGTTCGCGGCGTGGTTCCTGGTCGGATACGCGACCGGTTTCGGCAGGTTGATGGTCGGGTGGGCGTTGGCCCTCCTCGACTGAAGGGTGCATCAACCTCGTCGCTGTCGCGGGAGCCTGGTCGCAGTCAGCGTGTGAGCGGCCTTGGCAAGTCTCGCTGCTAGTTGGCCTCACGGCGTTCGGATTCCTGTGTGTTCCACAACGCCGCGCCGGCTACGTCCAGATCCGAGTTGGGGGCGACGGCCGTATTGAGCACCAGGTGTTCGTTCGATTCCAGATTGAACGCGGGCCATTCCGGTAGATCGGGACGATTGGGATTGCCGGTGGCGGCAAACTGGATCCAGTAGCTCCGGACGGTCTCGGAGAGCCGGAAGTCCGCTTCGGTGAAGTCTCCCATGGTGCCGAGGCCTAGCGGCCGTTCACCACCGTCGTCCGTTCGGGTCAGCGTGCCGAAGACGAACACCAGCTCGGCGGCGTGGTGGGCGCCGAGTGTCTCACCCCATGCGGTGGGTGGTGCATGGGTAAAGTGGTAGAGCCAGACAGGGGACATCTTCTTCGCGTGGGCCTCGGCTTGGGCACGAACTGGCCCCGCGAAGAAGAAATCGTGAATCAGCTTCTCGATTCCCGCCTTGGCCGACTCGGGTGAATCGACTGCGTAGTGGGCCAGCATCGCGTCGGCATGGTCGGGGTAGACGTCGCGCACGTACGTCTCGAACGACTCGGTATCCGTAATGTCCAGGTTCCCCGTGAAGAGCGAGCCCTCGTTGCCCATCAGGCCGGTAATCAGCGGGACGTCGTGCTGACGGCCCGCCTCGTACATGGCGAGCGGGTCGTCGGGGATCGACCAACCGTCGACGATCGGCGCCCAGACGTTGCCGGTGTTGCGGAAGGTGCTGCCGGCGTCGCGGTTCGACGCCGCGAGCAAGTCAGCCGCGGTGGCGGCACGCATCGTGACGAGTTGCTCCGCCGCATCGTCGCTGCTTGCGCCGAGCGCGTCGCCGATGCGGACACCCTGGGCCTCGGCCGGTTCCCAGCCGCGAGCCGCCTCGTCGAGCGGGCGCTCCCATCCGCGAACGTAGTTGCTTTGCGCAACGGCGCGGTGGTAGAGGCCTTCGCCCTGCGGCATCAGCATCACCGACATCACTGCACCGCCGCCGGCTGACTCGCCAAAGATCATCACGCGGTCCGGGTCGCCGCCGAACGTCGCGATGTTGTCACGCACCCACTCCAGTGCCGCCGTCATGTCGAGCAGTCCGTAGTTGCCACTCGCGCCGTGCGGCGATTCATCGGAGAGTGCCGGGTGCGCCAGAAAGCCGAAGACGTTCAGCCGGTAATTGATCGTCACCACCACGGCGCCGTCGGCCGCAAGCGGCGTGCCGTCGTAGATGGCGCTCGAGCCGGAGCCGCCGGTGTAGCCGCCGCCATGAATCCAGAAGAGGACGGGCCGCGGTTCAGTTGTCTCGCGCGGCGCCCAGATGTTCAGGAAGAGGCAATCTTCGTCCTGCGCGACGTTCTGACCGCCGTTCTGCACGCAAATCGGGCCGGCCTTGGTCCCGTCGCGCACGCCGGTCCAGGAAACAATCGGCGCCGGCGGCTGCCAGCGCAGATCCCCCACCGGCGGCGCCGCGAACGGAATCCTCTTGAACGCCATCACGTCCGGATTGACCGTGCTTGCCCCGCCTTGAATTTCACCTCCCGTCACGCTGACCGGCGTATCCGCCGAGAGCGAGACGAGGGGCCCAGCCGGTGCCTCGTCCGCCGGGGCGCCGCACGAGGCCAGTGCCGCCGCGCATGTAGCCGCCAGAGTGAAAGCTGCAACTCGATTCCATGTCATGGCCAGTCTCCTGTTGGGGCCGGTCCTGGAACGGCCCGCGGCGAAGTTTGATTATAGGAACGTTTATGTTCTCCTAATACTCGCTCAGCTTCTGATGGGACCCGAAACACGCGGACGCCGGTTCACGCCCACCGAGGGGTGAACCGGCGCGTCCGTAGGGAGCAAACGAGATGCAGCAGTCCGTCGAGCCGCCTGAACGATACGAACATCACAAGCGTCGCCACCGGAAACGACGCCGCGCGTCCGGCGCCCGCCGGCTGCTGGCGGCGGCGATGATTGGCGCCTCCCTGCTTGGAGGAATGCTCGGCAGCCTGCTGATGGGCCGCCGCGTCGACGCGCAGGTGCCGGATGTCGTGACGACGACCCAGGTGAACCTGGTGGATGGGGCCGGCAATCTGCGCGGCGTCCTGGCGGGAAGCGACCAAGCCGGCCGCGCGTCGCTCGCGCTCTTCGACGGGGCGGGCAGCGTGCGAAGCCTTGTCGCCGTGCAGGCGGACGGCACGCCGGTGCTGGAGCTGCATGGCCCGGGCGGAGAAACGCGCCTGCTGGCGTCGGTGCAGGGCGAAGACACCGTCCTCATCGTGGGCGAAGAGGGCGCGGGTCAAGGGATGATCGGCGACGTGCAGGGCCGGCCGATCCTGGCCCTGAGCGAAGGGGGGCGGAGCCGGCTCCTGTTGCACCTGAACTCCGAGGGTTGGCCGGGTCTCGTGCTGTCGGACGGCGCGGGAAACGAGGCGGCATCGTTGAGCGTCTCGGACGGCAACCGCCCGGAATTGCGCCTCAACACAGAGGGCCGCCAGCGGGCGTTGTTGACCGTGGCGCAGGGAGCAACGGTACTCAACCTGTCGGACGCCGCCCGAGTCCGGATGGTCGTGGGTGTCGCGCCCGACGGCAATTCGAGCGTAACGTTCCTCGATGCGGCCGGCGGGGTGACCGCCCGACTACCCCAGGGCCCGCAGTAGAATCAAACATGCTGCGTGGTGGAAAGGATTGATCATGACGATGCCTGCATGCCGTTGCCGTCTTCTGCTCGACCGTGTGGGTGTGATCGGAATCACCGCGGCGTTGATCCTCGTGATCGGGGCGCCGGCCGCCGATGCACAGGGCGCCGGGGACCGCCCGAAGCGGATTGCCCTGTGGGGTTCTTCGGTTCCGAACGGGACCGGTGACGAAACGAACCAGGGGGGCTACACCGGCCGCCTGCGCGATCTGCTCGAGCCGCGTGGCTGGGAGGTGATCAATGTATCCCGCGGCGGTGACAGCACGGTAACCATCACCCCCCGGTTCGAGCCGGAAGGCACCGCCGATCCCGATACGCGTTACCTGACGCCGGTCGAACCAGGTTACGTCGTCATCGCTCTCTCGCTCGGCAACGAGGGGATCATGCGTTGCCCACCCGGGCAGGAATCATCCCGCTGCGCCGCGTCGCAAGAGGCGCAGGACGCCGTGGCGCAGCAGTGGGCCGACGGCATGCAGCGCCTGATTCAACGGGCGCGGGACAACGGCATCATCCCGATTGTCGGCAACACTTACGCGCGCGGCGACTTCACGGAGGCGGAGTACGCGAGGACGCGCAGGATGAACCTTCTGATCAACACCTGGGACGTGCCGAGCATCAACCTCCTCGGCGCCATCGACGACGGCTATGGCCGTTGGGCGCGCGGCTTCTTCCCGGAGCCGATCCATCCGAATGCGGCGGGTCATACGGAGATGTTCCATGCGTTTGTGCCGACGCTGTTCGACGCGCTTGCCGCCGGCAAGCCGATGCCGCGGAAGACAGACGCGCCTGGGTTCGCGCGGATCCGGGGCAGCGAGCGATCGCCGCTCACCCTCGACGTCGACGACACGATGCGCTCGTTCGGCCTGACCTTCTCGCTGCGCGCCGAGGGGGAAGGTACGGTGGCGAGCCTCGGCGGCGAAACGATCGCCGACGAGGTCGCCTGGGTCACGGTGCCGTACCGGCGGGCGTCGCTCGACTTCGAGGCGATGAGGTTGACTCCGACGGGCCGCCGGTTCAATGGGTCGATCGCGATTCAGAACGGGCGCTGGATTTATACGTCGGCGAACGGCAATTCGGTCTCGACGCCCGCGCCGAGCGCTGACGGACAATGGCACACGGTCACTCTCACCCATCATGTGGCGCGCGGCATCACCCATTTCTGGGTGGACGGCCGGATGGTGGGCACCATCGAGGAGCGGTTACAGCCGGATCGCTTCGTCCTGGGCGGTCCCGGCCCCGAGTGGTCGACTGCGGTCCCGGCGCCGGCCGACTACAAGGACTGGATGATCCACCGCGCCGGCCTGAACGAGGACGAGGTACGTGCGTTGCATGAGGGCACGCTGCTGCAGTCGAGCCTGGAACTGTACGCTCCGCTCACTGCCGAGCCGTTCGAGAATCGCGCGCAGGGCCTCTCGGAAGTGACTGTCGCGGCGGGCGCGGTGGAGGCGACGACCGAGGAATGACGATGGGCGAGATAGTGGAGTTTCCTGCGAACGGGAAGCCGTCGTCCGGCTATCTGGCGGCGCCGGCTTCCGGGAGGGGCCCCGGCGTCATCGTGATACAGGAATGGTGGGGGCTGGTCGATCACGTCAAGGACGTGGTGGACCGCTTCGCCGCGGAGGGTTTCGCCGCGCTTGCACCCGACCTCTATCACGGCGAGACGGCGTCCGGTCCGGACGATGCCGGCAAGCTGATGATGGCGCTCAACATCGAACAGGCGGAGCGGGACCTGCGCGGCGCCGTCGACTTTCTGTCGGGGCGTCCGGGGACGGTTGGCGATCGAGTCGGGACGGTTGGTTTCTGCATGGGAGGACAGCTTTCACTCTTCGCCGCCTGCGCGAATTCCAGAGTGGGAGCCTGCGTCGACTTCTACGGCATCCACCCGAACGTCACGCCCGACCTCACCGGCCTGCAGGCGCCGGTGCTGGGCTTCTTCGCCGAGAAAGATGGGTTCGTCACTCCGGAGGTGGCGCGCAAGCTGGAAGGAGATCTGAGAGCAGCGGGGAAGAGCGTGGAAATCACCATCTTCGACGGCGCCGACCACGCCTTCTTCAACGACACGCGCCGGGAGGTGTACCACGCGGAGTACGCCGCCGAGTGCTGGGCGCGGACGCTCGCCTTCTTCCGGACGCACCTCTAGGAGCCCGTGGTGAAACCCCCACTACATTCGAGCGGCGATGCATCCCGCCTGAACGGCGTTGCTCCTCGGTCGCCTATGGCCAATATGCTCCCTCGTCGCGCCTTGTCAGGCGGGCGCCTCACCGCTCTCGGTGCTACGCGGGGTTTCACCACGGGCTCCTAGGCAGCGGCTCGCGGGCGCCATGCCGCGGCGGCGGAGCCGGAGGTGAATGATGCGCTGGTTTGCGAGACTCCTGCTTCCGTTGCTCCACCGGCTGCCACCGGTGCTGATGCGGCTGCGATCGTGGCAACTCCTCGCGCTGGTGACGGCAGTCACGCTTCTCAGTTGGTTGATCCCGGATCCGATCCCGTTTGTGGACGAGATCCTGCTGACGATCATCCTGATCCTGCTGACACGCTGGCGGACCAGAAGGAAGGAACCGTTCGAGGGGCAGTCGGCGCCGCCGCCCGCCCAGCCGGTACAATCCAAGGGTGCCAGGGAATAGTTTCGGGCAGGCGTTCCGCATTACGACGGCGGGGGAGTCGCACGGCCCGGCATACGTCGTCATCATCGACGGCTGTCCGCCCGGCCTGGCGTTGAGCGAGGACGATCTCGTTCCGGACCTTGCGCGGCGCCGGCCGGGCCAGAGCGCGATCGTCTCGCAGCGTGACGAGGCGGACGTTCCGGAAATCCTGTCCGGCGTCTTCGAGGGGCGGACGACCGGCGCCAGCATCGCCATTCTCATCCGCAACCGCGATCAGCGCAGCCGCGACTATTCGGCCATCAAGGCGAAGTACCGTCCCGGCCACGCGGACCATGGCTACGACGCCAAGTACGGTTTCCGCGACTACCGCGGCGGCGGCCGGTCCAGCGCGCGTGAGACGACCGTCCGCGTCGCGGCGGGCGCTATCGCGAAGAAGCTGCTGGCAGAGCGCTGCGGCGCGCGGATCGTCGGCTACGTCCGGCAGGTGGGCGATGTCGTTGCGACGATCCCCGACCCGGCCGCGGTGATGCTGAACGACGTCGAACAGTTGCCGGACGGCGCGGTGAACGTCGTGCGCTGTCCCGATCCGGCGGCGGCGGCGCGGATGGTCAGCCTGATAGAGCGGATGCGGTCGGAGCGGAACTCGATAGGCGGCGTCGCCGAGGTGGTGGCTACCGGCGTGCCCGCCGGCCTCGGCGAACCGGTGTTCGACAAGCTGAAGGCGGATCTCGGCAAGGCGCTATTCAGCCTGCCGGCGGTTCTCGGCGTGGAGTACGGCGTCGGTTTCGGTTGCGCGACGCTGACCGGCATGGAGAACAACGACACCTTCTACGCCGGTGATGACCGCCGAATCGCGACGCGCACGAACCGCCACGGCGGGATGCTGGGGGGCATCTCGAGCGGAATGCCCATCGTGCTGCGGGCGGCGGTCAAGCCCACCAGCAGCCTGCCGCAGTTGCAGGAGACGGTGACGTCGTCGGGCGCGGCAACGACGATCAGCACCACGGGCCGGCACGATCCCTGCCTGCTGCCACGTTTCGTCCCGATGGCCGAGGCGATGGTGGCGCTCGTGCTCGCGGACCATTGGCTGCGCTGGCAGGCGACCGGCCGCGCCGAGTGATGCCGCGCGTCCGACCGGTGTCCAGTAGGATGTACCAATGCAGAAGAAGGGGAGCCTGCGTATCGCGCTCGGCTTGGCCGTCGGGCTGATCGCCGGTCTCGGTGTCGGCTGGTTGCTTGGCGTTTCCGGGGTGGGTCAGGCGGCGCCTCTCGAGTCGCTGGACGCGCGCGAGCGGGCGTTCGCCGAGCGGATGCAGAACGTCGTGCTGACGGGACACTTTACGATCGAGGGGCGGGAGCGGCGCGACGGCCTGCCGGAGCGGTACGAGATCGCGAGCGCGACGAAGCTCGACGGGGATCGCTGGCGCTTCGATGTCCATCTCACTTATGGCAGTGTGGACGCCACGCTGCCCGTGGTCGTTCCAATCGTCTGGGCCGGCGACACGCCGATGGTGAGCATTACCGACTTCGAAATCCCGGGTTTGGGGGATGAGTTCGGGGCGCGGGTCGTCTTCTACGACGACCGCTATGCCGGCACCTGGGACCACGGCGAGTACGGCGGCATGATGTACGGCACTATTTCGCCCGCCGATGGCGGTTAGTTGGCACTTGCAGTGGGAGGTGTACCGTGTCCAGGCAGATTCCATTCGTCGTCGCGGCCCTCGTCATTCTTCTCGGTATGGGCCTGGCCGGGACATCCGGCGTGGCGCAGGTGGAGAACTACACGCCGGTGACGGATGCCATGCTGCAGGATCCACCGGACGAGGACTGGCTCAGTTGGCGGCGGACGCTTGACGGTCAGGGGCACAGCCCGCTCGATCAGATCACGGCGGTCAACGTCGACAGCCTGCAGCTCGCCTGGAGCTGGGCCCTCGCTGAGGGGTCGCAACAGACGACGCCGCTGGTGCATGACGGTGTCCTCTACGTCGCCAACCCGGGCGAGATGGTGCAGGCGCTCGACGCGGCGACCGGCGACTTCATCTGGGAGTACCGGCGCGGCGCCGAGCCGCCGGAGGGCAGCTTCGGCGGACCGCCGCCCGGCCGCGCCCACCGGAACATCGCCATCTACGAGGACAAGATCTACCTGAACACGGCCGACGCGCACGTCATCGCGCTCGATGCCCGGACGGGCGCCGTCGTCTGGGACACCGACGTCGGCAGCGACGTCGGATTCCAGTTCTCGAGCGGATCAATCATCGCCGACGGCAAGGTGATCTCCGGCCTGACCGGCTGCGGCCGGTACCGCGAGGAGGCGTGCTACATCATCGGCCTCGACGCGCGGACCGGCCGCGAGATCTGGCGCACGTCGACCATCGCCTTGCCGGGCGAGCGCGGCGGCGACTCCTGGGGCGACCTGCCGGTGATGTTCCGGGCCGGGAGCGATTCGTGGATTCCCGGCAGTTACGACCCGGTCACCCGGACGCTCTTCCATGGGACGTCGCAGGCGAAGCCGTGGGCGCGCGCGGCGCGGGGAACCGACGGCGACGCGCTCTACACCAACTCGACGCTGGCGCTCGACCCGGACACCGGCGAGATGAAGTGGTACTACCAGCACCTGCCCGGCGAGACGCTCGACATGGACGAAGTGTTCGAGCGGATCATCGTCGAGTACGACGGCCGGCGGTCGGTTTTCACGATGGGGAAGATGGCGGTGCTCTGGGAACTGGACCTCGAGACCGGCAGCTTCCGCAGCGCGCACGACCTCGGGTACCAGACGTTCGCGGACGTCGATCCGGGGACCGGTGCGGTCAGCTACCGCGAAGGGATGATCCCGACGCTGTACGAAGAGATCTTCTGGTGCCCCAGCACGGCAGGCTTCAAGAGCTGGCGTGCGATGTCGTATCACCCGGAGCTCGAGACCTTCTTTGTCCCGATCAACCTGAACTGTGAAACCGCCATCTTCGGACCGGTCGAGCAGGTGGCGGGTGGCGGCGGAACCGGTCCGGTACGGCGGACGAACCACTTCCACCCCGACAGCCCGGAGCAACTGGGTGAGTTCCTGGCGATGGACATGCGGACCGGCGACGTTCGCTGGCGGCGCCGGTTCAAGACGCCCATCAACAGCGCCGCGCTGACGACCGATGGCGGCGTCGTGTTCGCCGGAAGCTGGGACCGCTACCTGTATGCCTTCGACGTGGAAACGGGTGACACCCTCTGGCAGACGCGCCTGCCGACATCCGTGCAGGGCTTCCCGATCACCTACGCCGTCGATGGCCGCCAGTACCTGGCGGTACCGGTCGGCAGCGGCGGCGCCAGTTGGGGCGGCATGATCCCGAACGATCTGATGCCGGAGGAACGCCGTCCCGCCGGCGGCAACGGCGTGTTCGTCTTCGCGCTGCCTTGATGCCGACCGCGATCCAGCGTCGGGAGCTTTACGTGTGACGTATTACACGAACCGTCCTATAATCCCGTCGTGATCCGGTCGTTCGGAGACGGGAAGACCCGGCGCTTGTTCGAGGATGGACGTCGGCGAGGCTTCCGGGGGCTCGACTACGATCGGGCCTTAATGCTCCTCGATGCACTCGACGCCGCGATGTCGCTCACGCCGTTGCGTGTCTTGCGGGCGGTTCGGCTTCACCCGTTGACCGGACCGCGACAGGGGCAGTGGGCCATGACCGTGAACGGACGTTGGCGGGTGACATTCAGATTCGGCGATGGCGACGCGCACGCCGTGCAGATCGAGGACTACCACCGCGGATAGACCAGGGGAACGAGTCATGGGACGAGCTAAAACACATCCGGGTGTGATGCTGCGTGCGGAGCTCGATGCGAGGGGAATGAGCGCCCATCGGCTGGCGCTCAGCATTCGTGTTCCTGCGAATCGGATCACGGCGATCCTGCGGGGTGACCGTGCGGTGACGGCCGAGACGGCGGTGCGACTTGGGCGCTACTTGGGAACCGGTCCCGAATTCTGGATGACCCTGCAGACCGCCTACGACATCGCTACGGTCGATCGCGAGAAAGGTCGTGTGATTGAGGACGAAGTACCCGCGGCCACGCGCATGTCGTGATGCGCAGCACCATGGCGGACGTTCCGGCGGCTCGAACCGGGATCGCTGCGCTGGGGTAACTCGGTTGAGACATTTCGACCCATGAACGACACCGCGAACCGGATCGTCCAGAAGCTCTGGTCGTACTGCCACGTCGTGCGCGACGACAGACTGTCCTACCAGGACTACCTGGAGCAACTCACATTCCTGCTGTTCCTGAAGATGGCGGACGAGCGCGAACGGCTCACGGATGAGTGCCAGCCGATACCGGCGGGCTACCGGTGGGAGAACCTCGCGTCGCCGACGATGGAAGGCGCGGACCTGCGGATTCTGTTCCGGTTGCAGGAGGCGACAGGTCCAGCCAGTGCGGATGCTCCCGGCTTCCGGCTTCACCCCCTCAAGGGAGATTGGGCCGGCGTGTGGAGCGTGCGTGTATCGGGCAATTGGCGCGTCGTGTTTCGTTTCGAGGACCATGAGGTCGTTGACGTGAATCTGATCGACTATCACTGACGGTGAGGGGAGCATCGATCATGGACAGGAGCGATCACGAACGTGTGCGCCCTATGCTGAATCCCCCGCACCTGGGGGAATTGATCCGCGAGAGCATGGAAGAGACCGGCTGGACGGTCGGTGAGACAGCGTACCGGCTGCGCTGCGAGCGTGGGACACTGTCTCGTGTGCTGAACGGCAGGGCCGGCGTGTCCGCGAACATGGCCCTGGCGCTTGAAGGCATTGGCTGGGGGACTGCCGACCACTGGATGCGCATGCAGGCGAGCTACGAACTGGCGCAGGCGCGCCGGAGGCGAACGCCCACTGGTGAGCAGCGCACGACTGACGAAACGGCCCCGGCAACGAGTTGAACGGGCCCAATTGCGCGGCCAGTGCCGCGCACGACCGGCCAGCTTGAGCGCCAGCGCCAACGAACGCGCGCTACTGCTCGTCGTCCGGCGGGGCGTTGGCCGCAGCCCACGCGGCGGCGGCGGACGTCTTGAGCGTCTCGGCGTCGGCGGGCAGCAGATACCGCTCGGCGACGAGCGCGTCCGCCGCTTCACCGTAGCGCTTCACGTACTCCGCCTCGCCGCCGGGATAGCGCTCCTCCAGGGAGAGCCGCGCATCGCCCAGCTCCATCCGCTCATCCTGCGTGCGGGGAAACGGAACGGGCCAAGGCAGCCGCAGTCGAGTTCGAGAGCCTCCGGAGGCTGACACTTCCGGCGCTACCAGCGCGATGACGGTGCTCCTGTGCGGACTCACTAACGAGTGGCCTCGCCCCTTGCAGCGCCGGCGCAGCGGCGGTTGGACGCTCACCACGATGAGCCGTGCGGTCTGGAGGCGGCTCAGATCGTCCTCTGGATTCCCGCATGGAAAGTGGTAATCAACGGGGGAAGTACCGCCGCCGTGTTGTCTGTAAGTATAATTTTATGAATGACTTACTGGGATCTGACGACTCACGCTGCTTAACGTCCCATCATTTCCGGGACTGCGGCCGGAGCGAGCGGCTCGTCATCCGCGGACGACGCCGCGAACTCGGACTCGGCGCCGTCGCGCTGCCAAGGCCGTCCGGCAACGCCTCCACGCGGTGCTGGAGTGGGCCATTGCAGTGGCCCTGCGAGACGACAACCCGTGCGACCGGGCGAACCGGGCGGCGCGCCCGGGGCATGGCATTCTGGCGCACCGCCGGCGAGCTCGAGGTAGCGAACCGGCTCGTCGAAGGTGTTCTGATCATGCACCGTCAGGATGCGGCGTCCCTTCCGGTCCAACACGAGCGCGAAGATGATGTTGGCGAGCTGCGCGCCCCCCTCCCCGGTGATGCCGAGCTCGAGGAGCTCGGATCCGGATCGATAGGGTTTCAGCTCTACCTGCAGGCCGCCCGGGAGTCCGTAGTGCTCGCACCACATGCCGAGCCATTCCACCAGGAGCGAGCGCGGCACCTCGGTCTGGACCAGGTGCTGATGTTGTGTGGAGCTCTTGCCCATCGCCCTGGTGGTCGCGGTCCGTCCCGAGGATGCCGCGAGCGCCGCATCGAGCCGTGGACCGCCTGCGAGCGTTTGCGGCGTCCGGTACGGTGAGTCGACGAGCCGGATCTTGCGCTGGAGCCGTGCCAGCGCCAGCATGCCGTCCTCCTTCAGTGCCCTGCCAAACTCCTCGGCTGCCATGCCGTCGATCTGGTGACCGCCGTAGGTGATGAAGTTGAACACGAATCCCAGCTTGGCGAGCTCTTCCGGAAACTCCCGCATCTCGTCATCAGACATGCCGGTCGTGTCCCAGTTGAACGACGGGGACAGGTTGTAGGACAGCATCTTGTCCGGGTACACCGCGTGAATCGCCTCGGCGAACTCCCGCGCGTCGTCGAGCTTCGCCGTCTTCGTCTCCATCCACAACAGGTCCGCGAACGGTGCCGCGGCCAGCGACTTGGCGACCGCATACGGGATTCCGCCCCGTACCTGGTAGTAGCCTTCGGGCGTCCTCGGCAACTCGCAGTCCCAGTCGATGTCGATGTCGAGCGCCCCGGCGTTCTCCTTCACCCGGTACAGAGAGGCCGTCCCGGCGAACTTCCGCCATTCGTCGGCGGTCATGCCGACGCGCTCGCCCCGCGCCGAGCGGAACTCGATGACTTCGGCGACGGCCTCGGCATACGTGTTGAGGCCGGCCGCGTCCTCCCACGTCTCCAGGAACCGGTTCGCCACCTCGTCGAGCAGACGGTCGACGGCTGTATGCCCATCCTGCAGGAAGGCCTCGGCCTTTGCCCGGAGGAACGATTCCAGACCGACGTGATCGAACCACGCGAACGCGATGTCGTACTCCGCGTCCGAGACCGCGTAGAGCTGGTGGCCGTTGAGCGCCTCGACGCCCACGTCGTGCAGGCGCTTGAGAAGAGCCAGGTAGCACAACTTGTAGGGCGGCACCGCGAGGTCGGTGGCGCCGAGGATGAACGGTTGATCCCGTTCGTCCCCATTCCCCTCGATGAGGCTGGCGGCCTCGGCGTCGGTCCGGGCCACGATGATGCCCGGGACTCGCATGATGTCGAGCTGGAAGCGCGCAGCGTTCAGCCGCTTGATCTGCTCGTCCTCCGGCACCAGCACCTTCCCCCCCCCCTGGTGGCCGCACTTCTTGGTCCCGGGGCGCTGATCCTCGATGTGGTAGCCGGGGACCCCGACCTCCACGAAGCGCCGGATCAGATTGCGGACGTGCGGATCACCGCCGTGCCCCGTGTCGGAGTCGGCGATGATGAAGGGGCGATAATCGTAATGGGGCGCCGCCGCCCGGCGGCCACCCTGAGGACGCCGCATCCAGCGGCACAACGGCGGGAGGTGTCTCCAGCTTAACGGCCCCTGTGGTCCACACTCACTTGACGACGTACACCTGAGTAGACAACCATTCCCAGCAGTCGTCCAGAGCCGTTCAGGAATAGCTGTCAACCTTGAAACTCCGTGAAACACGCTCCATTCCTGCATGTAATGTGGCAAGCGATGCTGTAATCGAAACCGCCACCACACCCCACAGAACCAAACGCCGCGGGCGCCATCCCGAAAAGGCCCTCTCGGCCGCCTTCGTGCGGACCGCGGCGCCAGGACGACACGCAGACGGCAACCGCCTGGATCGCCGGTTCATTCGGTAAGCGCCTGCCAGGATACGCGTAGGCGTGGAGGCATCATGTCCAAGTCAAGTCGGCGAGCATTTCTCGGTCGGCTCGGAGCGGCAGCGGTTTTCCCGGCGTTGGGCTCGCTGTCGTCGACTTCGCTTTCGATCTCCGCTCCGGCGGTTGCCGCCGCCGCCCAGGGCGCGGCGCCCCAGGGGTCCTACGATCTCCTGATTGCGGGCGGCCGGGTGATCGACCCGGGGCAGGATCTGTCCGCCGTACGCGATGTCGCGATCCTGCACGGTCGGGTCGCCCGGATCGCCGAGAACATCCCGCACGCGCAGGCTCGCAGCGCGTTCGACGCCACGGACAAGATCGTCACGCCGGGGTTGATCGACATGCACTCGCATGTGTACGAGTACGGCACGCCGCTCGGCGTCAATTCGGATCGCGTCGGGATCGAGGCGGGCGTCACGACGATCGTCGATAGCGGGTCCACCGGTGCACCGATGTTCCCGGGCTTCCGGAAGTTCGTCATCGAGGGGGCGCGCACGCGGATCTACGCGCTCTTGAATATCTCGACGGCCGGCTGCTGCACCGACGAAATCTATCTCGACCCCCGCCTGATCGACGTCAGCGCCGCCCGCGCGGTCATCGAGGAGCACCGCGACCTGATCCTGGGCCTCAAGGTGCGCGTGCGCGGCCGGCACGAGGATCTGGAGCACGACATCTCGGTCATGACGACGGCGCGGGAGCTCGCCGACGAGATGGGCATCCCGATCATGATGCACTGGTCTACCGAACCGGACCTGCTCGCCATCCTGAAGAGCGGCGACATTCTCACGCATCCCTTCAACCCGCCGTCACGGAACTACGCCAACGTCTTCGGCAGCGGGACAACCCAGGCCGACCAGGTGCTCCCGCAGATTCTCGAGCTCAAGGATCGCGGCATCTACACCGACGGTCAGCTCGGCACGACGCACCATGCGTGGGAGGTCTCCGAGAAAGCGATGCGCCAGGGTTGGTTCCCCGATGCGATTTCGACCGACGTGGCGCGCAATCCGGACGGGACCCCCGCGAGCGTGCTGCTGCCGATGTCGCAGTACCTGCACCTGGGTATGGGTCTCGAGCAGGTAATCGAGTGCGTCACCGCCACGCCCGCGGCGATGCTCAACTATCCTGAGAAGGTTGGGTCGCTGGAGCCCGGTTCCCCGGCCGACGTGGCCGTTCTGGACCTGGAGGAGGGGCGTTTCACGTTCGCTGACGGAAGGCGCAACGATTCCCAGACGCGCGAGTTGAGCCGCCAGTTCGTGAACGTGGCGACCGTGAAGGGCGGCGTGTTCGTCAAGGGCGGCATCCCGGCATAGGGGCGCGCGCGCTACTGTTCTTCGTCGGGCGGGGCGTTTGCCGCGACCCAGGCGGCCGCCGCGGACATCTTGAGCGTTTCCGCGTCAGCGGGCAGCAGATAGCGTTCGGCGACGAGCGCGTCCGCCGCTTCACCGTAGCGCTTCACGTACTCCGCCTCTCCGCCGGGATAGCGCTCCTCCAGGGACAGGCGCGAATCGCCCAGCTCCATCCGCTCCTCCTTCGTGCCGGGGAACGCAATCGTGGAGCCGTTCACGCCGCACAGGTCACCCTCGGCGAAGCCTGCCGCGCGAATGGCCTTGCCCATCGTGGAGAGCGGGGCGGCGACCTCCGGCACCATCACGCCCGCCACGAGATTGCCGTCGGCGTCCAGGCTCGGCACGAACAACGGGTACTGCTCCTCGCTCTCCTTCGGCGGCCAGACGGAGAAGTCGCGCACGCCGAGCTCGCTGATCGTGCCGTTGTACGGACGGTCCGGGATGGTCGGATACTGCTCGCCCTGCTCTTCAACGGTCACCGCCGTGCCGTCGGCCACAGACGGCGCGCGCGTCGCCGGCGGCCCGACGCCGTCCCGCACCCACTGCACCATCGCGTCGAACGCCGCCCGGTAGTACGGCCACGGCTGCACCGGGTTGGCCGGGTCGCGGCACCCGGCGTTGCCCTGCAGATGCGCGGTCGCGAGCATCCAGTAGCGCACGTTCGGCGGCAGCTCCAGCGGCTGGCCGGATGTGTCGGTCAGGATGAGCGATGCATGGGCGCCGTAGTACTCGGAGTCGGCGTCCACCTGGATGATGTTCGGGCAGGTGCTCGAGGCCGTGCAGGCGGCCAGCAGCCCGTCGGTCCTGCCCGTCAGCGGATCGGTCGTCGTCGCGAACGTGAACGGGAACTCGTCCATCGGGTAGTTGTGATCTTCGTGCTGGCGCGTATAGCGGCCCGTCTGCGCGAAACGGGCGTTGACGAACGTGCGGCGGGCGCCGGCGACGTACGGCGTCATCCCGTCGAACACGCGGCGGCCGTCCGTATCCTCGTTGAAACCCTGGTAGACGAAGTCCCTGACCATCCGGCCGCTCTGCGAGGAACCGACGGCCACCACGTGGTCCAGCACCGGCATGCCGTCCACGAAGAGCGGGTTCGGGGCGCCCTGATCGTCGGCGGGACTATGCCGCGCAAACGCAACGAAGTCGCGCATGGCGCTGAAGCCCAGGCCCAGGACGATCGGATTCTGGACCTGATACACGAATTCGTAGATGGTCCCCGCATCGGTTCCCGCGGGGGGCGTGACAGCGACCGTCATGTCGTCGACGTAGTACCACTGGTCGGCCGGCACGGTCCGGCGCGGATCGTTCTGGAGCTGGCGATGCGTGAGGGTTGCGGCGGTCTTCTCGAGCGTCACCGCCGGATACGTCAACCGCCCGAACGCGGCGCTGTCCGGGTCCTGCCACTCCTCCATCGACGTGCCGGTAATCGTCCGGCTGTCGTCCATGGCCGGCGGCAGACTGGCCAGTACCGGACGCGGGTTGCCGCTGCCCGGCGCACCGTCCAGCCAGCCGCTCGACACGTACGTGTAGCCCTGGTTCATGAGGAATTCGTTGCCGGCGTTCTCGGCCGCGTAACCCCGCCCCGCCTCATGAAAGTACCCGAAGACGATGTTGCGCCCGCGGTTGTTGATCTCGTAGACCAGGACGCCGTTGCCCCGGGTGATGTCGACCGGCTTGAGCATGTCGAACTCGAAGGTGTACTCGACCAGGCCGTCCGTGTTGCGCGGCGCGTTCTCGAGGTCCACGATCCCGGCGTTCAGGGGAGCGTGCGGATCGGCGACGGCCGTGGCGGTCCCGAGCAGGATCTCGTACGCGCCGACCGCCCCGAACGACCGGCCGCCGAACGCCGGCTCATGGCTGGTGATGTCGAGCCGAGTGACGCGCGAATGCGCCAGCGGCACCGACGCGGATTCCTCCAGCCCCGGCTGAACGGCGCCCTGGCACCCGCTCAGCCCGATCCCGAGTACCACCGTCAACAAATAGCGTCGGAACCGCATCACTCGCCTCCAGCCGGCATGATACAGCCTGCGGCCGCTTGCACAACCAACCGAAACCGGAGGCAAGTTGGAGGTCGGCAGTTCTTGCCGGTCTGGATGAGCGGCGACTGGAAACGGAGCCACGGCGGGGAGTGAGGCACCGGCATCGCGTGGCGCTGGCCAACCGTATGGCACGCATCGCGTGATCAATGCGGTTCTGACCAACGTCACGAACGCGCGCTCAGAGAGCATCAACGCCAAGATCCAGTGGATCAAGCGGCAGGCCTGCGGGTATCGCAACCGCGAGCCGTTCCGCAACGCCATCTACTTCCATCTGGGAGGGCTCGACCTCTACCCGGACGCGCTCGCTGCCCACACGAATTCCTGAAGCGGCGAAAAAGCTTGCATTTGTGGAGGCGTCCACACACGAGGCCGCCTATGCGCGGTCGGACCTGTTCGAGCGCCGGCGTGGGCTGATGGACGATTGGGTGGCCTATCCTCGCCGGGGCGCGCGGGCAGGTGGTCGGCCCCTGAGGCACCACAAGGGCGGAAATCCTCTCCCCTGTGGTTTCTTTCTCCGCGCAAGTCATCCGCGGGGAGTTGCCCGCGGCCTCGTTGAAGACCGCAGCGGCGATTCTCTGGACGGGGCCGGGCCCCCACCCGGAAACCGGCTCTGAGGGCCGCTGAGAGCGGCGGCACCCGCGCGCCGACCTAAAACCCGAACGCCTTGCTGACCTGGACGCGGTGCGGCGTTACACGAAAGTCCAGGCTGTTCGCGACGGGCACGTCCGCCCACACACTGGCGAGCAACGCCCCGGAGACCACCAGGGCGCCGCCCAAGGCCACCGGCCCCCCCAACGACTCGTCGCGCCCCAGGCTGTAAAGCAGGATGGGGGTGCCCACCGCCATGAGGAGGATGCCGCCCACCGTGCGGCCGACCGACCGGCGCCGCTGCGGCGACGATCCCGCCTGCAACTCGCCCGCGGCGGTTGCCGCGCGCAGGGTTACCGCCTCACGGAGAGGGCCGGCCTGCGCCGGCAGTGCGGAGAGGAGCAGCCCGGCCATAACGGTAATCACAACTATCTGACGCATCACGTTGTCCTTTCACGGCCCTGGAGAAAGTGGCCCCTTGGATGTTGGTCCTCGCCGACAGGCGACGACCTGCGTGCGGAGTATCTACGACGAAGAACCGTGATGACAACTGAGAGCGTCAGACGGCCAGTTGTAACTAACCCTCACGCTCCGGAAGTTGTGGTTGATCCGGATCCCTCGCCTGGTCGAGCAACTGACAGGCGAGCGGTACCGTGGCCACGTCATCAGCGGCTGCGAAGACCGGCAACAGGCTGAATGGATTACCATCGTGTCAGCCACGACGCAGATTCCCGTTCCAAATGTGGGAAACGTCGAGGGCATCGCGAGTTGAGAACTAGTAGTAACTACGTAGTATTAAAGCCGGTCAGGACGTATTGCGAAATCAGGGCCAGCGCCTTCTTCATGATGTCTTCAGGCTACCAGCCCTGTGTCGTCTTCCCGTTAACGGAGCGGGTCACGGTTCTCGCCATCAAACCCGGAACCGCATCCAGCCGTGCACGTGGTGGCTGGATGCGGACCCCGGCCTTCGGCAAACGCCCGCTCTTGCACGCGCGCGCCAGCGAGCAACCCCGGCAGGCCGTAGTTCCCCTCGTGACACCGGGGCTCTTTGTAGATCCGATTCGCTTCGTTACTCTGTTGGGTCAGCTCGAGCGCGACAGTCCACGGTCGCGTCCACGTCGTCGGATCCTCCATCTGGACGACATACTCGATCGTCTCCGCGTCACGGCGTGTCCAGCGCTCGACGATATGTAGGTTCTCGCGCGATCCCTGCACGTCCGTCTTGGAGCTGAAATTCGTGACGTCGACCACTAACGTCTCGCCCTCCCATCGGCCGCGCGAGTCTCCCCACCACTGGCGCACGTGTGGGGGCAGATGCGGACGCTCGGTCACAGGGATGACGCGCTGCCACCCTTGTCCCTGCCCTGTGTCGTAAAAGATCGACACGGTGCCGGGCGATTGCACAATCTGGAGGAAGAAACCAGCGATGCTGCCAAAGTCGGGCAGGCGAGCCGACATACACCGCTCTCCCAAGCTTCGATCCTCTGGACCATCGGAGCGATTCACGGCGCGGGCCAGGTAGTGCGGAGGCGTCTCGGCACGCCTCGGTGACGGCGGCCCGTATTGCCCACCCGCGCATTGGGGCATGTTGTTCCTGCAGGTGTCTGTGGCTTGCAGGAGCGCGAGCTGATACTCGCGTATGTCGTCCCGCCGCTCCTGTGCCTCAGGCGTGAGCGGAGGAACTCTCCCATCCGCCGGATCCACGATCAGCGACGTGCGCCGGCCGGTATGCTTGTAAGTGAAAAAGGTCGACCGGTCGTATGCACCACCGACGTCCTGTTCGCTCCCGCGCTCCGCCCGCGGGCTGCGATAATTGATGTCCGCTCGTTCCAGGTCGAGCTCGGCTCGTTCCTCGTCCGTGAAAAACTCCTTGTCGGCAAACCGAGCGGGTCGCTGTAAGGGTGTGTCGTAGTTTGTGGTCCAGATACCCTGCAGGTCCGGCTCGCCCCACGCGGTCGCGACCGCCGGGGTCCCCCCCGCCTGGCCCGGAGCCGTCTGGGCCTGACCCGCGACCGGCGCGAACTTTAGGAGAACGGTCACGACAATGACCGCCGCCAGCACACCGATGAACTCGAGAAATCGTCTGCGCATCTCATTTCTCCTGTGTGACTGGCCCATCGACTTGGGGGAATGAACTCTTGACACAGTTTTACTACACCCAAGTCACGTCACGAGTCAAGGACAGATTCAGTTCATCAACAAGCTGTTCGAAGTGGCGGCATGAGACGAAGCCGGGTCGACTCGACCGATCGCGCTCTTGTCGCTTTTTGAAGGTTGCAACACATCCTCTCCATCCGCTTGGCCGGGGATCCAAGGCGTCGCACGGATCCCGGGCAGTTCCTCACGCCGGAACTCCGCCCGGAACTCGGCCCTCGAAGACTGCGCCGTCCCACGGTGCGGTCCGGACTTGAGCGCCAGCCGGGAGCCGGCGACTGTGCCGTCTGCCCGTGCGGGAGACCGGCACGTTGCGCGGCACCGTGACCCTGGTGGAGAACGGAGAACCGGTCGATGGCGCGGTCATCCTGATTCTCGGAACGGGCGGATTCACGTTCACCGACAATGGGGCCTTCGAGTTCACGAACCTCCCGCCCGGCGCGTACGTGGTCACGGCGCAGCGCGAGCACCTCACCACCGTCCAGGAGGCGGTGACTATGGCCGCCGGCGAGACGGCCAGCGTCGATTTCGCGCTCAGCCTGTCGCCGCTGCGCGAGGAGGTGACCGTCACCGCCGAAGTGTCGGTGGGGGCCGAGGCGACGCTCCGGGCGTTCAATGTCGTCACGACGCTCGACTCCTTCGAGATTGCCAGGGATGCGCCCGGCAGCATCGGCGAGGCGCTCGAGGACGAGCCGGGCATCGCGAATCGCAGCTTCGGACCCGGGTCGAGCCGGCCGATCGTCCGCGGGTTCGGCGGGGACCGGCCACGCTGCTCTACGGGTCGAACATCGTCGGCCTCATCAACGTGATCACGCCGCACGCGGCCTATCGCAACCTGCTCACACCGCCCGAGAGCTACGGTGACACGCTGCTCGACGGCACGCGCGGGGGGTTGGGCGCCGATGCCGCCAGTGCGAACGGGCAGGTCGGCACGTACGCCAACCTGCAGCATTCCCGCGGCAACCTTCTCTACTGGGGCAGCGGCGCCTACCGGCAGGCGGGCGACTACGACACGCCGGAGGGGAGCGTCTTCAACTCGGCCACCGAGCTCTCGAGCGGCCGCACCGGGCTCGGCTACTTCGGCGACAGCTTCTTCACGAGCCTCAGCCTCACGCTGGAGGAAAGCCGCTTCGGCCTGCCCTTCGAGGACCGTTTTCACTCCCACGGGGACGAGCCCGATCACGAAGCCCACGGGCACGAGAACGACGACCAGATCGAGATTGACCTCGCTTCCCAACGCCGCGTTGCCCGGCTCGACATCGGCGTCGAGAGCGTCGATACGCGCTTCGACAACCGGACCTGCATCACGCGCACCCTGGTCTATCAGCGCCAGCAGGAGCACCTCACCGGACGCTTCGGCTCGGAGTTGCGGTTCCGCAACTTCGCCGCGATGGGCGCCGAGGCTCTCTCGCCACGCACGCAGCAAGTCGCGCTCTCGACCTTCGGCTACGAGGAGCTGACCTTCGGGCGCTATCGCCTGCAGGTCGGCGGCCGCCTCGAGCGCACCGACTACGACGCGGCCGGGCGCCCCGTACTTCCCGGACAGGACGACGACCACGACGACGAGGGGGAAGAGCATGTGCTGGTGGCGCCCGACCCCCGCGACCGGCAGTTCCTCGCGGCGTCGGCGTCCATCGGCATGCACGCGGATCTCGGCGCCGGCTCCGCGATCGTGGCCAACTTCACCCACTCGCATCGCGTGCCGGCGGCCGAGGAGCTCTACAACTTCGGCCCGCACCTGGGGAACTTCGAGATCGGCAGGCCGGATCTCGAGGCGGAGACGATGCGCGGCCTCGACGTGAGCTTCCGGCAACGCCTCGGCCGCGTCCAGGGGGAGGCGAACTTCTACGTATACGGCATCGACAACTTCATCTTCGGAGACCTGACCAACGAGATTGTGGACAACCTGCGGATCCTGAACATCCGGCAGGGCGACAGCCGGTTCGTCCGTTCATCAAGGATCTGGCCCCGGAGGTGGGCCGCGGGGTCCGGATGGGCTACTCGCTGCGGTTCTTCTGATCCCAGGAATGCGCGGTCGCCGCCGCTTGCTTCCGCGCGAACCTCATTAGCCGTCAGCCCCTTGGAAGTGCGTCAGGGTCGCGTTGCGTCCCGGCACCGCTACTTGCGGCGTCAGGCAAGGCCGGAACGGTTTGCGACCCCGACCGCAGGTGCAGGTCACGCTGCGGAAACGGAATCTCGATGCCTTCCTCTTTGAAAGCGGAGAACAATTCGAAGTAAAGGTCGCTCGCGATGACCTTGGGCGTCGTGACCTGTTTGGTTGTCCACACACGCAGCTCGAAATCGAGGGAACTGTCGCCGAATCCCGTGAAGACGACATCCGATGGCGGCGTGTCGAGGACGTCCGCGTGGTCCCGCGCGACTCTCAACAGGACGGAGCGTACGTGTTCGGGATCGCTGTCGTACGAGACGCCCAACGGCACGTTGATACGAACGCTCCGGTCGTTCGCGGTCCAGTTCGTCACCCGTCCCTCGATGAATTCGGAGTTCGGAACGATCATCACGACATTCTCGTTCGTCCGGATCCAGGTCCCTCGCGAGCCGATGTGCACGATGTCTCCCAGCAGGTTGCCCACCTCCACCCGGTCACCGACTTTGACAGGCTGCTCGACAAGTAGAATCAGTCCCGAGGCGAAATTCTTGGCGATTGTCTGAAAGCCAAGGCCGAGGCCGATTCCGAGTGCCCCGCTGAACACCGTGACGCTGCTCAAGTCGACGCCCAGTGCGTGCAGCCCGGTCAGGGCGCCGATGCTGAAGAGCAAGTAGGTCACAACCCGCTGCAAAGAGAACTTCTGTCCTTCGTCGAGCTCGGTCTTGTCCAGGATCCGCGTGCGGACGAGCGTGCTCACGATCCGTGTGACGAACCAAAGGACCGCCAGGAAGACCACCGTCCTGATCACGAAGGTCACGGTCAGCCCGAAGCTCCCAAGGCCCGAGTAAGGGCGGCTCCAGAACTCCCGCAGGCTCCGGTCCAGCCAGGAGATGGCGGATCCCACGGACGGTTGGGCGAACCACCAAAGGGCAGGGGCCGCAACGAGCGACAGCAGGGCGATCCACTTCGACACCACTAACAAGCGTCTCATCGTCAACCTTGAAATCTAGGCGCCCAAGTCATCCATCAGCCGCAGCAACCCGAAGGTGCAGCCGGCGACCTGCACGAGCAGCCGTTTCCGGATGTTCGGATGCATGGGCCTCAGTGTAGTACAGAGGATCGGTCCTGTCGATCCCGGCAAAGACCGACTTTCGCCACAGGCTGCCAGGCTACGTTGAATGCGCCGATGATGCCGCACGAATTCGAGGCTGGTTGAGCTGCTTGCCGCAAAAGGGGGCGCCGCCGCGAGAATGCCTTTGCAATCCGCAGCGTCTCAAGGTACGCTGGTTCGTTCGTGGCCGCCAGCCTGCTCGCTTCACCCACATCGAGAGCCGACGAGACCCATTAGCCTCGCCCCTCCGTCTCAGGTGATTCCGCAGCGATGAATGCTGCCGCGCTCGGCTTGGCGTATTGGAGAGAAGGAGTCCGTGAATGAGTCGACGACTGTACGTTGGGAATATTCCGTTTTCCGCTGGCGAGACCGAACTGCGGGACCTGTTCTCCCAGATAGGCGAGATCGAGTCCGTGCATGTGGTGACCGATCGGGACACGGGCCGCCCGCGCGGCTTCGCGTTCATCGAGATGGTTAGTGACGAGGACGGCCAGAAGGCGATCGACAGTCTGGATCAGAGCGAGTTCCAGGGCCGCCGTCTGGCCGTGAACGAAGCCCGTCCGCGCGCTCCGCGTCCTTCCATGGGATCAGGTTCCGGGCCGGGCTCCATGGACAGCGGCTATGGCCGCAAGCGGCGCGAGCCCCGCTGGTAAGCGCCGCTCCGGCAGGGGCCTGAACGGGCTCAGCGGGGCCTTTTCGTCAGCCCGGCGGCCAGGCCCGAGCCGAACATCAGGCCCTCGAAGACGCTGATCGCAACCCGGGTCACGACCCCCGGCTCCTGCTCGCCAAGCAGGCGGGCCAAGGGCGCGAGACCGACCTGCGAGCCGGGGAAGCTCTGCGCCATGAAGTCGAGGCTCATCGCCCCCAGGAAGCGGCCGCTCCAACCGAGCATCCCGGCGGCCAGCGCGCAGGCGAGCCCCGTCAGAAGAGCGACGCGGACTCGGGCGAGCCCATGCGGGGTGGCCATGCCGCCCTCTGCGGTCGGCGTGGCCACCCCGTAACCCAACCCTATCGCTCCGCCGAGGACCAGGCCTTCGACGGCGCCGGTCAGCGGCGAGAGATCGCGACCGAACAGACCCTCGAGCACGAGGAGTCCCAGGAAGTGGGCGGTCGCGCCGACCGCCAGACCGCTCAACGCCCCGGCCGCGGTCAGCGCCAGGGGCCGCCGCGCGCGAAAGGCGGCTTCCGCGGCGGCCAGACCGGCCCCGATCCCCGCGGCCGCCACACCGCCGGTCGCCGTTCCGAGAAGCGGCAGCATCGGCAGCACGCCGTTGCCCGCCGTCGACCCGGGTCCGAAGCGGAGGACGAGGCCGCCGAGGCAACCGGCGATCGCCCCGGTTGCCGCCCCACCGGCTGCCGCGGCCATCCACCGGCGCCCGGCGAGCCGGGCCACGCGTTGGATGCGAAGCACGAACAGAATTCTCGCGGCCGCAAGCCAACCTGGATGTCCGAACAGCGGAACCGATCCCGCACCGGGCACGTCCCAGCGGGTCTCGCGCAAGTAGGCGCGGGCCACGGCGTGCCCCTTTCTGCGGTTCAGCCGGTCGAGAGCTTCCGCCGTGCCCAACTGGTGCAGGGTCTCGGCGGCCTGTCGCCGACGAACGTCCGTTCCTTCGGCGTCGTCGGAATCGTCGTCGAGCAACGTCTCGAGGGCCTGGTCGAAGGAGGCGTTCGCGTCGAGCTCCGCCGTGGCGGCCCGCACGCGCTCCGGCCGTCCCTCGTCCGGCGCCTCGACCACGTCGTCGCAGACGAAGCGGTAGCCGTGCCGCTGCACCGTACGGATGAAGGTCGGCTCACGCGGATCGTCGCCCAGCGTGCGTCGGAGGATGCGGACTGCCTGGCTCAGAGCACCGTCGGTGACCACCACGTCGCTCCAGACCGCGTCGAGGATCTCATGCCTCGACACCGCCTCGTTCCGCCGCTCGATGAGCAGGACGAGCAGGTCGAAGTAGCGTGGAATCAGCGGCAGCTCCCGCCCGTCGCGGACAAGCGTCCTGCGGGCGGGGGACAGGGTGAAATCGGAGAAGCGGTAGCAGGGTGTGCCGGGGGACAACCGCATCGACGGTCGGCAGTATACGCGGCCCCCGGCCTACGCCCGTACTAACGCGATGCGAAGGGTCGGGTAGGCTGCCGGCGCATCGGTGGGCGACCGCGAGGTGCCGCGGGTGGTGTAATGGTATACATTTGTTATTATACCGTAAATCTGTATCCATACCATAGAACGGCATAAATGACATAATTTATAATAGGTGGTATTATAGTAGTATTACGGTATCGGGGAGGAACTTGGCAATGCCTGCTACATCTACCATCACCTGGGAACGCGCGCCGATAGACGAGGCGGGGCGGTTGGTGCTGCCGATCGCCTTCCGGCGGGCGCTGGGTATCACCGGGGCGCAGTCCCTGATGGTCGGCCTGGACGGCGACGGGGTCGTCGTCCGGACCATGGACGCCGCGGTGGGGCAGGCGCAGGCGATCGCGCGGCGCCGGGGGAAGCGACGGAAGCCGGCCGAGGGCGTCGTCGATCAGTTCATCGCCGACCGGCGCGGGGAGGTGGAGCGATGACGGAAGAAGCCGCGGCGAAGGCGGAAAAGGTCCTGCTCGACGCGTCGGCGCTGCTGGCGGTGATCTACGAAGAAGCGGGCGCCGAGGAGGTGCACGAGGCGCTGCGCGGCCGGACGGTGATGTCGGCGGTGAACGTCGGCGAGGTAGTGGCGCGACTCGACGAGGACGGCTGGACCAGGCGCGAGGTCGCGGGTGTGATCGACGGCTTCGACCTGGAGATCGTCCCGTTCGACACGGCGACCGCAGTCCTGAGTGGGGAGCACCGGAGCCGCACGCGCCGCCACGGTATCGGACTTGGTGGCCGCGCCTGCCTGGCAACGGCGCAACAACTCGGGATCCCGGTTCTGACGGCCGACCGCGCCTGGAAAAAACTGCGCCTTCCCGGCGTCCGGGTCCGGTGCATCGGTGAGGTGACCCGGGCGCATCCGGGGGAGAGGCCTGTGGTAGCCTCGGGTCTCGGGCAGGAGAAATGACGTGCGCGTGAAGATGTTCGGCATGATCGCGGCGTTTGGCGTGCTGATCATGGCCGGCGCCGCCGAGGCCCAGACCGATACCGTGGCGGCCGGGGGGCGGCTGTACCAAAGTAAGGGGAACTGCCAGGCGTGTCACGGCTGGGCCGGCGACGGCCGGAAGATGAACAACCAGATGCCGGATGGGGCGAACCTGCGGCTGAGCACGCTCGACCGGGATCAGGTGATGTTCGTCATCAAGTGCGGGTTGCCGGGGCGCGACATGCCGGCGTACGACCGGCGGGCGTATCAGGACGACCGGTGCCTGGGGCGGACGGCGGTGGACCTGGAGCGGATGGGGCTGCGCTTGTTCGCGCCGCCGGCGACGTTGCAGGACCGGGAGGTGCAGCGGCTCGCCGATTACCTCATGGCGAAGGTGATTGGCCAGGGGGAGATGAACCGCGACGAGTGCATCGAGTTCTGGGACGAGGACACCGAGGCGTGCCAGGAGGAATTTCCGCGGTAAGTTCGGCCCGTCTCCATGGACCGTGGCGGCCTGTCCACTGCAATGCTCAGCTGTTTGGCGCCGGCACCGGCACTCGCCGGGCAGCGCGTCGATTCAGCGGATGAGTTGCAGTAGCCGATGGCCGTGATCTACACCGACACCTCACGAAGTCCCAGGGCGATCTCTTCGACCATGTGGAGAATCCGAGATGACTGTCGAGTCTGTCGAACAGGATTTTCGCGACAAGGTGTCGGCGCAGATCCGGCTTGCGGCGGAAGGCGTGGACCGATTCCGTGTCCTGACGCCCTTCCTGTTCGACGACGGTGATCACTTGGCTATCGTCCTCCGGAAGGACGGCCCGCGGTGGGTGCTCTCCGACGAAGCGCATACCTACATGCACCTCACGTACGACGTTGACGAGAGGGACCTGCACAAGGGGACACGCCAGAAGATCATCTCGAACGCCTTGTCCATGTTTCGGATCCAGGATCGCGACGGGGAGCTGGTGCTCGACGTGCCGGATTCGCGCTACGGGGACGCGCTGTATTCGTTCGTGCAGGCGCTGCTCAGGATTTCCGACGTGTCCTACCTGTCGCGAGAACGAGTCAAGTCGACCTTCATGGAGGATTTTCGGACCCTCCTGAGCGAGACGCTGCCGGAAGAACGGATGAGTTTCGTCTGGAACGACCCCACGCATGATCCCAATGGGATCTATGAGGTTGACTGCCGGGTGAACGGTATGCCGCGGCCGCTGTTCGTCCACGCGCTCGGCAGCGACGGCCGAACGCGAGACGCGACCATCGCGCTGCTCCAGTTCGAGAAGTGGGGGCTTTCGTTCCGGTCCCTGGCCGTTTTCGAGGATCAGGAATCGATCAACCGTAAGGTGCTTGCGCGCTTCACCGACGTATGCGAGAAGCAGTTTTCCAGCCTGACGGCGAACCGCGACCGCATCAGACGCTTCCTGAAAGACGCGATAACGGTATGAGGCAGTAGTCCCGACTCATGAACGGGCTGCCGAAGGCCGCAAGAGCCGGCGTGGACGCCGGCGCACCGGCCGTCGTCGCTACTCGTCGAGGGCGAAGACGAACAGGTAGCTGGAGTTCTCCAGGTTGTCGTAGTTGACGGGGTGGAGGTGCCGGCCGCTCGCCTGCACCGCCAGGTACTGGCGCGGCCCGATCGAGTAGGTGACCGGCGCGCCCTTGAGCGGCGTGCCGACGTTGAAGCGCCACAGCTCCTGCAGCGTCTCGTCGTTGTAGGCGACCACCCAGCCATCCTGCAGGGCGGTGAAGACCAGACCGCCGGCGGTAGCAATGGCGCCGGAGCGGACTTCGATCGCGGTCACCGCCTTCGCGATCACTTCGTGCGAGTCGACGGCGACCGCCGTGATCGCGCCGTAGTAGAGGTCGCTGGTCCACTGGCGACGCTCACTCGCCGCGTTGTCGACGTTCCCCTCGGGACCGGCCGAGGCGACCGCCGCGCCGGTCTGGGAGAAGCAGCCCTCGGTGCCGACGCCGTAGGCGATCCCCTTTTCCGGGTTGTACGCGGTCGGCTGGTGCGCGACGCCGCCGTGCCAGGTGGGGCAGGCGCGCTTCATCTCGTCGCGGTCGACCCGCAGTGCGCGCGCTTCCTCGTTGTAGATCTGGATATCGAGGCTCGAGTCGTACTCGAGCGGCATGCCGGTCTCCGGGTCGAGGCCGGCGGTCCAGTTGAGCTCGTTGACGTACTGGTGGCCCTTGATGAACGCTCCCGTGTCGCGGTCGATCGAATAGAAGAAGCCGTTGCGCCCGAAGTGCGCCACGACGTTGCGTTCCTCGCCGTCCACCACGGTGTCGTACAGCATGTGCACGCCCACCTCGTCGTAATCCCAGGAGTCGTTCGGCGTGTACTGGAAGTGCCACCGCCGTTCGCCGGTTGCCACGTCGAGGGCCACCGCCGAGTTGGTGTAGAGATTGTCGCCGGGCCGGAACTCCGGGTCGTAGATCGGGTATGGATTGCCGGTGCCGAAGATGTAGAGGTTGCGCTCCGGGTCATAGGAGCCGGTCTGCCAGACGCCCCCGCCTCCCGTCTTCCAGGCGTTGTGGTCGTCCTTCCACGTCTCGCTGCCCGGCTCGCCCGGCGCCGGCACGGTGTACCACCGCCACAGCTCCTCGCCGGTGTTGACGTCGAGCGCCGCCACCCAGCCGCGGGTCCCGCCGTCGCCCGCGCCGTTCTGCACCAGCACCTTGCCGTCGGCGACGATCGGCGCGGTCAGGAACCGCTCGCGCCGGCCGAACTCGGTCACTCCGGCCACCTCGACATCCCAGAGGATCTCGCCGTCGTCACGGTCGATCGCCAGTACCCGGCCGTCCTGCAGGTTCTGGATCACCTTGTTCTCCCAGAGCGCGATGCCGCGCGAGCGGGGACGGTTCTCCTCCTGATCGACCCCGGGGTCGGTGGTCCAGACGAACCTCGCGTGATCGTGGTTGCGCGCGTCGATCTTGTAGACGGTGCCCCAGCCGTCGGTGGTGTACATGAAGCCGTTGTCGATCAGCGGGTTGACCTCGTTCTCCGGGCCATTGGCGCCGGTGCCGAGCATGCCGCCCAACGCGAGGGCCCAGACCATCCGGAGGTTGCCGACGTTGTCCCGGTTGATCTGCTGCAGCTTCGAGTAGCGCTGCGAGCCGTAGTCGCCGTTCATCAGCAGCCAGTTCTGCGGCTCGTTCTGCGCGTTGATCAGCCGGTCGGGCGTCACCGTCAACTCGAACCCGCCGGAGAGCTGTCCGGCGAGCGGAACCGCCGCAAGGGCGGCAAAGGCGACGGCAAGCGGAAGCGCGATACGCGTCTGGCGATGCTGGCGCATGGTCAACTCCTCCCCAAAAGTGGGGTTCAAAGGGATTTTCCGTAGCATACAATACGCCTCTCACCTTGCGGTTCCGGCAGGAGGAATGACGCGCCATGCGACCGATGCGACTGACCCGATTCGCCTGCGTCCTGATGGCCCTGGTTCTTGCGCAGTGCGGCGGCGGGACCTCCGAGCCGCCGGCCGGCGACACCGCGGCGCCCGCGTTGCTGTCCGCCTCGACGGCGGCGCTCGATGCGGGCGACTGGCCGATGTACCGCGGCGCCCCCTCGGGAACCGGCTATTCGCCGCTCGATGAGATCACGTCCACGAACGTCGGCAGCCTTGCCCGCGCCTGGACCCACGACCTGAACCGCGAGAACCGCGGCCCGGACGACCGCGGCCCCAACTCGCAAGTGACGCCGATCGTGGTCGATGGCGTGATGTACCTCCCGGCGCCGGACCGCGTCGTCGCGCTCGATCCGGCGACCGGGGAAGAGCAGTGGCGGCACATGACCACCGCCGGCGCGCCCTCGCGCCGCGGCGTCGCCTGGTGGCCGGGTGACGGGACGCTCGCACCCCGGATCATCTTCACCGCGGGCGGCACGACGCTTGTCGCGCTCGATGCGGCGACCGGCGAGCCGGCGGACGGCTTCGGGGAGGGCGGCGCGGTCGATATCGGCGTGCCGTACAACTCGGTGCCGCTGGTGCACGACGACGTCATCGTGGTGGGCGCCAACACGCCGGCCGGAACGATGGGCGGCATCGGCAACGCGCGGGCGTTCGACGCGCGGACGGGCGCGAAGCGGTGGGAGTTCGCCTCGGTGGCGCAACCGGGGCAGCCGGGGGACGACACCTGGGCCGGCGACAGTTGGCAGGACCGCCTCGGCGCGAACGCCTGGCCGTTCTTCTTCACGGTGGACGACGAACGAAGCCTCCTCTATCTGCCGCTGGCGTCGCCGATTCCGGGCTACTACGGCGGCGACCGGGCCGGCGCCAACCTCTACGGCAACGCGGTGGTTGCCGTCGACCTGCAGACGGGCGCCTACCGCTGGCACTTCCAGACGATTCATCACGATCTGTGGGACGCCGATCCGCCGGCGCCCCCCACGCTGTTCGACATCGCCTCGGCGGACGGCACGGTGACGCCGGCCCTCGGCGTGACGACGAAGTCGGGCTACCTCTACATTCTCAACCGCGAGACGGGGGAGCCGATCTACGGCGTCGAGGAGCAGGCGGTGGCTCAGAGTGACGTGCCGGGCGAGGCGACCGCCGCGACGCAGCCCATCCCGGTGAAGCCGCCGGCGATGGGGCGCGTGCGCTACGCGGCGACGGACCTGGTGACCGCGGAGGCGACGTCGGCCGACCATGCCGAGGCGTGCGCGGCGCTGGTCGACAGCCTCGGCGAGATCGTCAGCGAGGGACCGTTCACCTCCTGGGCGTACCGGGCCGCGGGCGGGCCGCCGCGCACGACGCTCAACTTCCCGGGTGGGGTCGGCGGTCCGAACTGGGGCGGCGTCGCGTTCGATCCGGCGACGCGCTACGCGTTCGTCTTCACGATGGACGTCGGCGCCCTCGGCTGGATGGTGGACGAAGAGGACCCCGACGCGCCGTCGCCCTACCGGAAGGAGACGCCGCGGCCGGCCGCCTTCGAGGTGAACCTCGACGGCGTCCGGATGCCGTGCCAGGCGCCGCCCTGGGGACAGTTGATCGCGGTCGATACGGCGACCGGCGATATCGTCTGGCAGGAGCGGGTCGGTGTGACGGACATCCTGCCGGCGGACCGCCAGCGGACCGGCCGGCCGGGCCGCGCGGGGGCGATCGTCACCGGCAGCGGCTTGCTGTTCATCGCGGCGACGGACGACAACCGCTTCCGGGCGCTCGACGTCGCGACCGGCCACGAGCTGTGGATGGACGAACTGCCGGGACGCGGCAACGCCAACCCGATGACCTACCAGGCGGGCGGCCGCCAGTACGTCGTGATCGCCGCGACGGATCAGATAGTCACCTACGCTTTGCCTTAGGTCGCTTCGGGGGCATCTTCACGACCGCCTGCCACGCCAGCAGCACCGCGCCCGAGCGCGATGTCGCGGAAATCGTCAGCGCCGATACTGGCAAGTCATGCGCATCGCCACCTGGAACGTCAACGGCTTGCGGGCGCGCATGGACTTCATCGCGCACTGGCTGAAGAGCCGCGAGCCCGACGTGGTGGGCCTGCAGGAAGTGAAGGTGACCGACGACGAGTTCCCGTACGACGACTTCCAGGCCCTGGGCTATCACGCCGTCGTCCACGGCGAGAAGGGCTGGAACGGCGTAGCGGTGCTCAGCCGCACACCGGCGGAGGTCGAGACGCGGGGACTGCCCGGCCGCGAGAACGACGGAGCGCGCCTGCTCCGCGTGCGGGTCGCCGGCCTCCACTTCGCCACGGTGTACTGCCCGAACGGCAAGACCCTCGACCATCCCGACTTCCCCTTGAAGCTCGCCTGGTTCGAAGCGCTACGCGACTACCTCGTCGGCGTCGACCGGGATGCCGCGTTCGTCATCGGCGGAGATTTCAACATCGTGCCGGCGGCGCTGGACTGCTGGCAGGGCGCCGCCGCCGACGGTTCGTTCTTCTGCACTACCGAGGAGCGATCCCGGTACCGGTCCCTCCTCGATCTGGGGCTCACGGACCTGTTTCGCCACCTGTACCCGGAGGAGCAGAAGTTCTCCTGGTGGGACTACCGGGGCGGGTCCTTTCACCGCGGCCTGGGGCTGCGCATCGACCTGCTCCTGGGTACCCCCGCCGTGGTCTCGCGGGTGCGCCGCGTGGAGATCGATCGCGAGTACCGCAAGAAGAAGGAAGGCAACACGGCGTCCGATCACGCGCCGGTGTTCGCGGATCTGGATTGACCGACCCGGCTCGGGCCGCCGTGCTAATTGCTGAACCGCACCTCGGCGGTGACGGTGCGCCGCAGGATGTCGCCGAAGATGTGCTGCTGGATGCTCTCGTTGAAGAGGTTTGTCACCTTGACCAGCGTCGTGACGGCGCCGCCACTCCACTTCACCCCGAAGCTGCCGTTCACCATCGAGTAGCCGTTCGAGTAGCCGTGATACTCCGGCGTAAGCACGTCCGACCAGAACGCGGCGGTTGCGGCGCTCACGGACGCGCTCCCGAGGAATCGCGACCCGTCCAGGGAAACACCGACGTTGATCCGGTGGGTCGGTGGCAGGGTGAGTTCCGTCGGTGGGAAAGGGCTATCCGCCTCCAGAACCTCTGGATCGCCCTGCCACGAGTAGTTGAACCAGGCGGACGCTGACCGTGAGATACGCTGGTCCACCCAAAACTCGGTACCGAGCTGCCGCGTCGGTCCCAGGTTGACGTACGTGAGCGCCGTCCGCGGCAGGGCGGCCCCGGCCAGCGACAGGAACGACAGCACCTGCGGCGGGAGCAGCCATCCCGGTGGTGGGTTCGCTGCCGTGTAGGGGTCGGCAGTCAGGGGCAGTTGCGCGAGGTTGATAGAGTCATCCAGGCGGTTGAGGTAGACAGCGGCTCCGGCTGTCGTCCTTCGTCCGAAGGTTCCTGTGTAGCGCAACTCGTACGCCGTCAGCGACTCCTCCGTGATCCCGGGGCGCGGCTCGGCACCGACCGGCACGTCGCTGCCGGCCACACGGACGACCAGCGGAAACGGCTCTGCGATGGTCCGGTCGAGCTGCTGCTCCAACTGCCGCAAAGCCCCCTCGGCGGCCGCCGGCGGCAGGTCGGCCGGGAGCAGAAAGGGAAGGAGGGATCGAAACGCCGCCAGCGGGCTCAGATCGATGGGCTGGACGACGCTCATGTCCAGGAAGTTGTTGACCATCGACGGGGACCGGAACGCCCGGTTGTACGAGAGCGTCACGGAGTGGTCGTCGCCCGGCTTCATCACGAACGACAGCCGGGGTGAGAAGACCGGCTTGTCCAGATTGCCGAACTTGTCGACCCTCCCGCCCAATACCAGGCGGAACCGATCGAAGAAGATCTCGTCCTGCAGGTAGGCGCCGAACTCGAGACGGTTGTCTGCCGCTGGCGCGATGCTGATTTCGAAGTTGTTGTGGCGCACGTTGCCGCCGTACGTCAGGAAATTCCGCCCCCCGACGAAGGTCGAGTGGCCGATCTCCCCGTCGAACGTCTGCTGCTTGAACCCGAGACGCACCGCCTCGCCGGTGCTCGGATCCGGCAGCAGGAGATTCGGCGCGTCGCCGTCCAGGAAGTTCGTGAACACCTGGGCTCGCAAGTCACCTCGCGTATACCCCACCTTGGCGTAACCCATGTACGACCCGCGCTGGACATCGAACGGACCGACTCCGGTGTGGACGAGCCCCTCGGTGCCGGCCACTCCCCCGGAGTAGGAGATCCGGCCGTCCCGCAACTCCTGATCCACGCGCACGTCGAACTTCGGCTGGCTCGTGCCCCGGTTCGCGAACGCCCCGTCGAACGCACCGGCGCGGTCCAGGGGATACTGCGCGCCGCCCACGGTGCCTCCCGGCAGCCGCGGGTCGTCGATGACCGGAATCCGGCCCGTCGGACGGGGGAAGGCATCGGACCTGAAGTACCCGGCGCTGATGCGGTAGGCCAGCCGGTCGGTCGGCGCCCTGGTGACCGTCGCGTTCGTTCCGAACAGCGAGCCGGTGCCCTGCCCGACCGTCGATCCGGCTTCCCGGTCAATCCAGCCGGCGCTCATCGTCACCGTCGTCCCCACCGACTGCCGCGGTGGCTTCGTGACGATGTTGACGGCGCCGGTCATCGCGTTGGCGCCCCAGGTGGCAGACGCCGGCCCGCGCACCACCTCGATCTGCTCGATGTCGCTCTGGTTGGCCGGCAGCAGATCCCACATGACCAGGCCGAAGAAGTCCAGGTAGATGCTGCGGCCGTCCATCAGCACGAGCTGCGAGTTGGCCACCGCCCCGGTGGACTGCCGGCTGGTTACCTGCACGTCGCGCGCCGAGAGCTGAATCACGTTGACGCCGGGCACCGAGCGGAGGACGTCGCCGATGTTCGAGCTGGCCGTCGTCTGCAGGGATTCTCCCGTGACCACCGAGGTCGTCACCGGCGCATCGACGAGCCGGACCGCGGTCCGTGACGCCGTGACGACCAGTGTATCGCCGAAGTTCGCGAGTGACAGTGTGATGGTGGGCAAGTCGACGGTGGCCTCGGTGACGACGACATCTTCCACCGTCGCAGCGGAGAAACCGGACAGCAGCACCGTCACGGTATAGACACCGGCAGGAACGCCAACGAACGCGTATTCTCCATTGCGGTCGGACTGCGTGACGCGGATCCCCTCCGGGCCGTTCAAGCTGACCGCCGCGCCCGGGAGCACCGCGCTGGTCTCGTCGAGGACGCCGCCGGTAACTCCACCGGACTGCGCTGCGGCCTGAACGGTCCACGATACCGACAGGATGAAGACTGCTGTGGCTGAATGTCGCATCGACTGTCTCCCAGTTCGAACGCCAGCCCCGCTCGACGCCGATGCTTACTAACGCGTGAAGGCCAGCGTCCCCTGATCCACGATCGGCTGGCACGAGTCGTTGGTCGCGTAGGTCCCTTCCAACGACGTTGCGTCGAAGGAAGTGACAGTCACGTTGAGCCCACACTCCGGGTTGCCCAAGAAGATTGAGAACACCTCCAGGAAACCGAACGACAGCGTCGCCGTAGTGCCGGCAACCGTTCCCGTCACCGGCCCGGCCAGGTCGACCCCCGCCAGGTCGACCCCCGGGGGCGCCTGGGCAAGGAGCAGTTCCGGTATCGGCGCAGACCATTCTCCAGTCACGTTAACGCCTTCCTGAGTGAGCATCATCTGGCCGTCACCTGAGACCAGGTTGCCCGCGAACGTCCCCGCCCATGTGCCTGTTAGTGTCACCGCCGGAGTCGGCGCCGTCGGACTGGAATCGTCGCCGCACGCGGTGGTCAGTAACGCGAAACAGAGAACCCCCACGAGACGTGTGCTGCTGTGCTTCAACATCATCGATCCGATTGCCTTTCTGGTGCCACTGCGCACCGTGCTGACGATGCCGCCCGTCGCTAGAGAATACGACAGACCGACCGCTCATGACCGGTATTCCGAGCCGCTACGGGTGAGGCGCGCGAGCCGCGTGTAGGCGTACCCGATGAACAGGGTGTCCTCTACGACGCCGGCGGTAACGACCTGGAACATGCGGAGGCCGATGGGAGCATCCAGAACCCGCGTCATTCCCGTTTCGAACCCCGGCAAACCCGCAGATGACGATCGTGACGATGAGCCCGGCCGGCAGCCATAGGAAAAGCTGTGCGAGGATCCTGTCAGGAGCCCGTCCGGCGGTCCCAGCAGTGGACTGACCGGGCCGAGCAGCAGGAGCACGCCACCCCAGGCTGCTGCGAGCCACGGACTCGCCCACGCGAGGTTCCGCCCGCGCGACAGCAGGCTGGCCGGCCGGCGCCGGCTCACGGCTGTCGCGCGACGAGATCAGGCGCGGTCCGGGCCGCGGCCCTGGCCTCGTCCAGGATCCATTCCCGGAACGCCCGCACCTCGGGCCGCTGCCGGGCGGCTGCCGTGGTGATGAGGCAGCAGCGCTCCGGCGCCTCGGCCTGGCGATCGAAGACGGGGACCAGGGTCCTGCTCTCCAACTCGCGCGCGATGAGCATCGGACGGCCGATGGCGGCGCCGATCCCGTGCACGGCGGCCTGGACCAGCATGCTGTAGAGGCGGAAGCCCGAGGCCCGCGACAGGTCCGGCGTGGACTGACCCTGGCGGGCGAACCAGTACGACCAGTCGGCGTCCCATCCCAGGTCGTAGAGCAGCGGCCAGTCGCCGAGGTCGGCCGGGCCGTGGGGCCGGCCGCGCGCGGCGAGCAGCACCGGGCTGCACACCGGCAGCAGCTCCTCCTCGTAGAGCGTCTCCTCGAGCAGGGTGTCCTCGCGGCTCGTCATCGGGCGCGGCGCCGCGGTCTCGCCGGTGTAGGCGAACCAGGCGTCGAAGTCGCGGCAGTCGGGGTCGACGCCCCGATGGTTGGTCTCCAGCTCGATGGCGACGCCGGGGTGCGCCGCCTTGAAGATGGCGAGCCGGGGCACGAGCCACTTCTCGGCGACTGCCTCAACCGAGACGATGCGGACGCGGCGGGGCCAGCGGCGCTGGCGCTCGGAAACGCCGTGGACCTCGGCGAGGATGCGCTGCACCTCTTTCAGATAGGCCTGTCCGCGGTCATTGAGGCGCACGCCGCGATGGCCGCGGTCGAACAGCGGCACGTCGAGATGCTTCTCCAGCAGGCGGACGCGGTGCGCGACGGCGGCCGGGGTGACGCCAAGCTCCTCGGCGGCGCGGGCGAAGCCCTGGTGGCGGGCCGCGGCCTCGAAGAAGCGCAGGCTTTCGAGCGGGGGCAGGAGTAGCAACGCTATGGAACCTCCGGACGGGGCGCTTATGACAATACGCCATTATGGCATCGCACACCATACCCGCCGGCGGCAAGCCGGCTAGTTACGGCGAAGCCAATGGAGACGGAGTGCGGTCCGGCAGCTCGCAACGGGCCGGCGGGCCGCAGAGGTTCCGGTCGGCCGGCATTTACGGACAAATACTAGTTAGTCATCGGCATAAGGGAACTATCTCTATTCTGTCACCGGTGTGGGCGGCCCAGGAGGCGTTCCGAACGCTTGGCGGGGGAGTGTCTCGCCATCCAGATCGGTCCTGTGGCCTAATATATATATCGCATATGAATAATAAAGTCGTTGTATTGACCAGACGGTAGCAACGCACTAGGGTCCGCTGGTAAATAGTGCTGGCGCACACTTATTTTACGGCGCGCCGGGGCTCACCCGCTCCGGGATGCCGGGCAGGGGTCCAGGCGTTCGAGCACGACGCGCAGGAGCCGGCCGGTGGCTCCGAGTTCCGTGAACGGCAGGTGGGCGAGGAGCCACGGCACGGACCGCGGGCGAGCGAAGGCCGGTGCGACGCAGACGGCGGCGGCGGCGGCGGCGGACCAGGCCGCGAACCCGATGGCGAGCGTCGCCGCCGCGGGGAGCGCGGCCCGGTCGGCAAGGCCGGTGGCGACCCACAGCGCGGCGGCGGACCAGGCCGCCGCCCACAGGGCAGGCGCGTGGCATCGGAGCAGGCGCCGCCCGCGCAGGCCGAGCAGGGCCAGGGCGAGGTGCGTGAGCAGCAGGTGCAGGAGGATGCGCGCGGCGACGATCGCGGCGGCGGCCCCGGCGAGCCCCCAGCGCACGCCCAGCCAGACACCGAACACCATGAGCAGGGCGAACAGCGCCTTTCGCCAGGCCTCGCGATAGACCGCTCCGAGGGCCCGTATCGTGGTGACGTCGATGATATTGCAGGCATGAAAGACGGTGCCGGCGGCCAGGATCTTCAGCACGGGAACGGCGGCGTCCCACTGCGGGCCGAACAGCACGGCGATGATCTCGGGAGCGCACAGCACCATCAGGACGCTCGCGGGTATGGCCAGCAGCGACGTGATCTCCATGCCGTGCAGATACACGGGGCGAAGACGGTCGATACGTTCCTGGCGTTCGGCCATCGCCGGAAACAGCACGCTGTGCAGCACGTTGTCGAGACGGTTCGGCGCCCCGGCCACGCGCCATGCCTGGGTGTAGTGTCCCAGCGGCGCCGCGCCGAGGCCGCTTGCGATGGCGAAGCGGGCGCCGTGTCCGGCGACTGCGGCCATCAGGGCGGAGACGGAGAACCCCGCGCCGATCCGGAGCAGCTGCGCGGCCGCATGCAGCGAGAGCGTCGCGCGCAGGGGTGGCGGCTGGCTGGTGAGGGCCACCGCCGTGAACAGCGCGCGGCGCGCGAGAAGCCCGCCCACCAGCGACCAGGGGCCAAAGCCTTGCATCGCCAGCGCGATCGCGACCAGCCCGTAGCCGGCAGCCTGCGACACCAGGCTGGCGAGCATGAGCCGGCCGAAGCGGAGTTGGCGGCGCAGCAGGTGCTGGGAAACCTCGCCGAGGCCGGTGATGACGAAGATCGCTGACAGCCCTCCGAGAATCGCCGGCGCCTCGGGGTCGGCGAAGAACCGACCGACCGCCGGGGACGCGAACCACACCGCCGCGCTCAGTACGGCGCCGAGGGCTGCCGACAGGACGAAGCCGGTCGCGACGTGCCGCTCGGTCAGTCCGGGGCGCTGCACGATCGCCGGTCCGATGCCGAGCCTGCCGGTGGCGTCGATCACGCCGACGAAGATCATGGCGATCCCGACGACCCCGAAGTCGCGCGGCGTGAGCAGGCGCGAGAGGACCGCGAGGATGGCCACGGAGAGCAGCGCCCCGACGACGGCGGTGAGCGCGGAGCGGCGCAGCGCATGCACGGTCCGTACGGTCAGGGGCGGCGGGTGCGGCTCAGTCACTGCCGTCGGCGGCCCGGGGGCATGCGGGTGCGCGGGCCGGCAGCCGGCTGCAACGGCGCGCGAGCCCGAGGATGCGCCCGAGCCGACGCGCCGCGTCGTGCGGATCGGAGTGCACGGTGTCCGTGACACGCTCGGGATCGTCGCGCATGGGCGGGCTCGGTCCAGTGACCTGCGGGGCTGCTCGGCTGAAACCGGTACAGGCATCCCGCGCGGCGCGCAACCCGGTCCGGCCGCAACAGTATACGGGCCTCGTGCGGCGCGGTCCGGGGGGAGCGCGGAATCCGGCGACCTGAACGCGGGCCGAACGCCGCCGGTCTCGGTGATCGTCCCCGCGCGCGATGCCGAGGCGACGCTGGCGCGGGCGCTCGAATCGGTGCTGGCCCAGGACTACGCCGGTGGGTTCGAGGTGATCGTCGCGGACGGCTCGGAGGGCGCCGGGACGGGCGCGCTCGTGCGGCGGCGTTTTCCCGAAGTGCGGCTGGTTCCCAACCCCGGGCGCGAGATCGCCTGCGGATTGAACGTCGCGTTGCGCGCGGCCCGCCATCCGGTCATCGCGCGCTGCGACGCGCGGGCGGAGCTGCCGCAGGGGTACCTCACGCGTGCGGTTGCGACGCTGCTGCGCACCGGGGCGGCCAATGTGGGCGGGCGCGTCAACCCGGTGGGGTTCTCGTTCTTCGAACGGGCGGTGGCGCTGGCGACGAGCACGCCGCTCGGCGCGGGCGGCGCCCGCTACCGCATCGGCGGCGCCGAGGGTCCGGTCGAGACGGTGTTCCCGGGCGTATACCGGCGCGAGGCGGTGGACGCCGCGGGGGGCTTCGACGAGAGCCTCCTTCGCAACGAGGACTACGAGCTCAACTGGCGGCTGCGCGCGCGCGGCGGGACGGTGTGGTTCGACCCGGCGCTGGTCGTGGCCTACCGGCCGCGCGGGAGCCTGCGGGCGCTGGCCCGGCAGTACTTCGACTACGGCCGCTGGAAGCGGGTCGTGCTCGGGCGCCATCCCCGCTCGCTCAAGCTCCGGCAGGCGGCGGCGCCGCTGCTGCTGGCGGCGCTGGCGGCCTCGGCCGCGCTTGCCGTGGCCGGGGGGCTGGCTGGCGGGGCCGCGCCGGGGACCGGGACGTTGCTCATGGGCGCGGCGGCGGTCTGTCCCGCCGGCTACGGGCTGCTGCTCATCGGCGCGTCCGCGGCGATCGGGCTGCGCCGGCGATGCGCCGAAGCGGTGCTGCTGCCGGTGGTGGCGGCAACCATCCATCTTGCCTGGGCGGCCGGGTTCTTCGCGGGGGCGCCGGGCGGTGCGGGCGGGAAACGGCGGTGACGGTGCGCGCGCCGGCATGGGAGACGTGGTTGCGGTTCGGCGTTCTCGCCGGCATCGGGCTGCTGCTGCTGACGCCGTTCGTCGTGTCGCAGGGAACCATCTTCCCGTTCGTGGTCGGGAAGGCCGTGTGGTCGCGCTCGGTCATCGCGGTGGTGTTCGCGCTGTGGGCGGTGCTGGCGCTCGCCAATCCGGCCTGCCGCCCGCGGCGGTCCTGGGTGCTGGTGGCGCTCGCCGCCGGCTTCGCCGTCTCGCTGCTCGCGGCCTGTTTCGGGGCGAGCTTCCAGCGCAGCCTGTGGTCGAGCTACGAGCGCATGCAGGGCGTGGTGGACGGCGCGCACTGGATGGCGCTCGCGGTGGTGCTGGTGTCGGTGCTGCGCACCGACCGAGCCTGGCGGCGGCTGCTGGTGGCGAGCGCGGGCGCCGGGGCGGCGATGGCCTGCCTGGTCATCGCCCGGCACCATGAGCTGGCCGTTCCCTTCTACGTCACGGTGCCCGAGCAGCACCTGCCGCGCATGAGCGGCCCGCTCGGCAATCCGACCTACCTCGGCGCCTACATGCTCGCGAACCTGATGCTCGCGCTGGGGCTCGCCGCGCGGGCCTGGCTGACCCCCGCGCCGCCCGCAACGTCCGCCGCCGCCCCGCAGGCGCGGGCGGGGCGGCGGCGGCGCGCGAACCGTCGGGAGACGGCCCCCGCGGAACGCGTCGCCCGCCCCGCGCCGGGACGGTTGGCCGGGCTCGCCTGGGTGGTGGCCGCCGGGCTGCAGCTCTGGGCGCTGGCGCTCGCCGGATCGGTCGGCGGGTTCGCGGGCCTGTTCGCCGCCGTCGTCTCTGTCGTCGTCGCCACCGCATTCCTGGCACGACGGCGCGCGCGCCGGATCGCGGTGGGCGTGCTGGCGGCGCTCGCGGTACTGGCCATTGGGGCCGGGATCAGTTTCTTCCACCCCGACCGCATGATGCTACCCGGGATCACGGACCCGGCCGCGCGCTACGTGGCCGGCGTACACCTGCAGCGTCCCAGCGTTCAGAGCCGGCTCGCCGTCTGGGAGGCGGGTCTCGAGGGATTCGCCGCGCGCCCGGTGCTGGGGTGGGGGCCGGAGAACTTCGCGGCGGTCTTCGGCCGCTTCGCATCGGGCTACGCGGCGGTCACGCAGCCGCACGACCAGGCCCACGGCAAGCTGGTCGAGGTCGCCGCGACCACGGGGGCGGCGGGTGTCGCGACGTATCTCGGGCTGTGGGCGCTGGCGTTGCTGGCCGTGTGGCGGGGCGCACGGGGGATGGAGGCCGGGGACCGGGCGCTGGCGCTGGGCGCCGGCGGGGCGCTGGTGGGCACGCTGGCGCAGAGCCAGTTCCTGTTCGATACGCCCGCCGGCTGGCTGCAGACCATCCTGCTGCTCGGCTTCGCCGCGGGGCTGGAGGCGAGGGCCTTTGGAGAGTCGCATCGTCCCCGGCTGCCCGCGCGGTTGTCGGCGCGGTACGCGGCGCTGTTGGGGGGACGGCGCGCGCGGATCGCGCTCGGGGCGGCGGCGGTCGCGCTCGCGGTCGGCGGACTGCTGGTGCATCAGGGGATTCGCGCGGCCGCGGATGTGCGGCATCTGCCGACGCAACAGGGGTCGTGGAGCGCCATGGCGGGCGGCATCGAGGGCTTCCGGCCGCTCGCCAACACCTGGCGGTGGGTGCTGTTCAACGCGCTCGGCCAGAACTGGCCGCGGCTCCGGGCCGAGAACGGCCCCGGCGCCCGGGACCTGCTCGACTGGGCGTCGCGCGAGGCGGCGGAGGTGGTGCGCACGGAGCCGCGGAGTTGGCGCATCCAGCAGAGTCTGGCGCGGATGTATCGCGCCGCCGCCGCCACCGATCCGGAGTACGCGGCGCCGGCACGGCGCTTCCTCGAACGCGCGCGGGAGCTCGCTCCCAACCGTGCGGTGTTTCCGGTCGCGCTGCGCCCGCCGGACGGCCTCGCATCGAAAAGGCTCGACGACGGCAGCCACGAGCTGCGCTGGCGGTGGCCCGAAGGCGCGGGATACCTCGCCGTGCAGGAGTCCCGCCGGGCCGGCTTCTGGCGCGCCCTCCTGCACGTCTACGACCCGGCGCGGACCTCGTTCGTCCTGCCCGAGGGTCGCTCGCCCGGAGAGCGGCCCTACCGCGTCAGGGCCTGCCGACACGCCCGCGAATGCAGCGCCTGGGCCGAGTGGCCGGCGCCCGCGCCGCCGGCGGGCGAGAACGGCCTGGACGGCGCAGGGGAGCCGGCACGGTGACGGGCCGCGAACGCTACAAGCGCCCGTTCGATCGCGCGCTGGTGGCGCTGGCGCTGGTGCTGGCGGGGCCGCTGTGGCTGGCGCTCGGGGTGGCAATCGCGCTGGCGATCCGCATCGAGGGCGGAGGTCCCGTGCTCTACCGCCAGCCGCGGCTGGGACGGGACGGACGGGTGTTCCGGATGCTCAAGTTCCGCACCATGGTCGAGAACGCCGAGGAGCGCACCGGACCGACATGGGCGGGGTGGCGCGACGCGCGCAGCACTGCGATCGGCCGGGTGCTGCGCCGATACCATCTCGACGAGCTGCCGCAGCTCGTCAACGTGCTGCGGGGCGAGATGAGTCTGGTCGGGCCGCGTCCCGAGCGTCCGGCGCTGGCCGCGCGGATCGGCAGGACGGTGCCGGGCTTCGAGAGCCGGCTGCGGGTGCGTCCGGGGATCGCGGGGCTTGCCCAGTGGCGGGGCGGCCACCCCGTCCGTGCGCGGCACAAGCTGCGCTACGACAATCTCTACATCGCGCGGATGGGTCCGTGGCTGGACCTCAGGCTGTTCGCGGCCTGCGTGTGCACGACGCTGCGCCCGTCGTCCGGGCGCGCCGCCCGCCGCGCCCTGACGGTGGGGCGCCCGGGGTCCGACGCATGGCAGGAAGTCTCGCGTGTCCGTGATATCGAAACCGGTCCGTGAGGCCGCATCCGCCGTCCGGCCGGGCCCCGCCACGGTGCGCGGCAACGACTGGCGCCGGGTCGCCGTGCCGGGGCCGGCGGCGTTCAGGCCGGCGCTTGCGATCAGCGTCGTCGTGCCCTGCTTCGAGGCGCCGGGGGCGCTCGCGCTCACCCTCGCGGGGCTCGAGGGGCAGGACTATCCGCGCGCGCTGTTCGAGGTCGTCGTCGTCGACGACGGTTCCTCTCCGCCGCTGCGCGTGCCCGCCTCGACAGCGCTGTCCGTGCGGACGGTGCGCCAGGAGCGGCGCGGGTTCGGGGCGGCGCGGGCCAGGAACGCCGGGGCGCGCGCGGCGTTGCACGACATCCTCGTGTTTCTCGACGGCGACGTGATCGCGGAAACCGGGCTGCTCGCGGCCCACGCCCGCTGGCACCACGCGGTCTCGGATGCGCTGACGCTCGGCTTCTGCGCCTATGGGTCGGTCGAGGGGATGGATCCCGCCGCGGTCCGCGACCGGCCGGCGTCGCTCACGGACCTGTTCGCCGGCCGGCCCTTCGACGCGTCCTGGCTGGAGCGCCACATGGCCCGCACCGCGGACCTCACCTCGGGGCACGACGATGTCTTCCGGGCCGTGGACAGCGGCAATCTCGGGATCTCCAGGGTTTTCTTCGACGAGGTGGGGGGCTTCGACGAGTCGTTCGCCCGCTATGGCGGCGAGGACACCGAGTTCGGCTACCGGGTGCAGATGCGGGGCGGGCTGCTGGTGCCGGCGCGCGACGCCTGCGGCTGGCACCAGGGGCGCTGGGCCGCGGGCCGGGCCGGGAAGGAACGGGACCAGCAGCTTCAGGGCGCCAAGCTCGCGCACCTCGTCGCGGTCCCCGGCTTTCGGCGCGCGGCGCCCGGGCGCAGCTACTCGGTGCCGCGGCACGTCGTCGCCATCGAGGCCGGCGATGCGCCGCTCGGGCGGCTGGTCGAATCGGCCGAGGCGCTGCTCGCCGATCCGGAAGGTGACCTCGCGGTCTGCATCGAGGCCCCTGGAGACCCGGACGACCGGTGCGCGCTGGAGGAGGCGTTGGGGCCGGACCCGCGGGTGCGCGTCGCGGCCGCGGGCGCCGCGCTCGACGCCTTCCCGGTCTCCCCCTTCCACATCGCCCTGCCCGCCGCCGCCAGGCCGGGCCCCGGGCTGGTGCGCGGGCTGCGTTCGGCGCTCGGGGACGCCGCGACCGCGACCGCCGTCCTCGGCGACGGCGCGCAGGCGTCGATCACGCGCGGGTGGGCACTCCACCGCGCCCGGCGCGTGGGTGGGAGCGCCGCCGACTACGGCGAGACGCGCAGGATCCCGACCGCGCGGCTCGCGCTCGGCCGCGCCCTCCCGGTCGCCCGGCGCGCCGGGCGGGCGCGAAGCCCCCGGGGCGTCCGCGCCGTGGCGGCGCGGGTGTGGGCGGAGGCGCGGCACGTGCGCGGGCTTCGCACCGGCTGGCGGTTCGCGCGGTGGCTCGCCGCAGGGCTTCGCTGGTGGCTGCGCCAGGACGGCGGCGCAGCACCGGCCGTGGCGGCGGGCCCGGCCGCGTCGGCGAGCCGGGCCAGGGCACGGCCCGATCCGCCGCTGGGGGCGCGGATCGCGGCGCTCGGCGGCCGCGCCCGGGCGGTGTTCGCGGCCTCCTCGCGGGTCGCCCACGCCTTTGATGGCGGGCAAATCGACGCCGCGCATGTCGACGTGGTGCTCGCCGACACGCCGGCGCAGGCGGCGGGCATCGGGGCGCCGGCCGTCGTACTCTGCGAGACCCCCGCGCTCGCGGCGCCGGCCCTGGATCCGGCGCTCGACAACCCGATCGGTTGGGTGCGCGACGTCGAGCCGCGCGTCGCGGCGCTCGGGCCGCCGCGCCTGCTCCCGCCCGGGGTGCGCGCGCACCGCGCGGTGCGGGCCGAGGACCGGGACGCGCTGCGGCACTGCCACCACCTCGAGGACGTGGCGGCGTTTCACGCGGGCGCCGCCGAGCGCGCCGGCACGCTGGCCCGGCTTGCCGCGCGCGGGGTGCCGGTGCACCTCGCCGACCGCGACCCGGCGCTTCCGGCGCTGCTCGGCGCGGAGCTGCACGGGCTCATGACCGAAGAGATCCGCGGCGCCGGCGCCTCCGCGCGCGAGGCGCTCAGCATCGCCATGCGGCGGGCGGCGCTGCGCAGCCATTCGCTGCGCGCCCGTGCCCGGCAGGTGTGCGCGGCCGCGCTCGCCGACCCGCCCCAGCTCGCGCGCATCTCGGTGCTGCTCGCGACCTGCCGGCCGGGGCATCTGGCGGCGGCGCTGGCCAATGTCGCGCGCCAAAGCTACCCGCGCCTCGAGCTGGTGCTGGCGCTGCACGGGCCCGGATTCGCGGCGGACGCGGTGGAGCGCGCCATCGCCGGCTGCGCCCATCCGGTGAAGCGGCTGCGCCTCGACGCGAGCCGGCCCCTCGGCTCGGTGCTGAACGCGGCGGCGGACGCGGCGAGCGGCGTCCTGCTCGCCAAGATGGACGACGACGACCTCTACGGCCCCGAGCATCTCTGGGACCTCGCGCTCGCGCGCGAATATTCCGGCGCGGCGCTGGTCGGGAAGTTCCCCGCCACCGTCTATCTGGCCCGCGGAGACCGCACCGTGCGCCGCCGCCGCGTGCCGAGCGAGACGTGGTCGTCCTCGATCACCGGCGGCACGATGCTGATCGGGCGCGAGGACCTTGAGCGCGCGGGTGGGTGGCGCCGGATCCCGAGCCATGAAGACGAGGCGCTGGTCCATGACGTGCTGCGCGCGGGCGGCGGCGTCTACCGCACCCACGATGCCGGCTACCTGATGATCCGCCACGGCGACCGGCATACCTGGGAGGCGGACGATACCGAGTTCCTGGTCGGGGCGGAGGCCGTGCATCGGGGCTGGCGCCCGGCGCTCGCGGGAATCGAGAATGCGCCGCGCCCGGACGGGCTCGACGCGGGGCGGGACGATGCCTGAGCGGGCAGGAGGCAAGCCCCCCAGGGTCAGCGTCGTCATTCCGACCCGCAACCGCGCGGAATGGCTTCCGCGCGCCGTCGGCAGCGTCCTCGCCCAGACCTGGACGGACTTCGAGCTGCTCATCGTCGACGATCATTCCACGGACGAGACACCGGCGGTGATCGCCCGATTCGCCGACGCCCGCATTCGGTCGTTTCGCCACGAACGCAACTTCGGCCAGTCGAAGGCGTTGAACACCGGGATCGAGCACGCCCGCGGCGAATCTGTCGCCTTTCTGGACGACGACGACCAGTGGCTGCCGGCCAAGCTGGCGGCGCAGGTGGCGCTTCTCGACGCGGCCCCGCCCAGGGTCGGGCTCGTGTACTGCTGGTACGACAAGCTGGACGAAGCGAGCCGGGAGCGAATCGGAACCACGCAAATGACGCTGCGCGGAGACATCCTGGAGCACGTGCTGGCGCTGCACGTACCGACATCGCCATCTTCGTGGCTGGTGCGCGGGTCGACCGCCCATTCGGTCGGGGGATTCGATGAACGACTCCAGCAGGCAAATGACGTGGACTTCATCAGCCGGATCTGCGCCCGGGGCTGGCACGTGGACTTCGTGCCGCAGGTCGCGCTGCTGACGTACCGGCATGCGCGCGGCCAAATGACCGACCGGAACCCCGGGAACCTCGCCGCCTATGCCGGCATGGTCCGAGCCCATCTCGCCCGATTCGCGCGCGACCTCCGCGAACGGCCGGCCGCGCATGCCAGGGTGCACCTGTGGCTGGCCCGGTACGAGCTGCCGTACGGCAGCCGCCGCGCCGCACTCGCCTCGCTGGCGACCGCCTTCCGGCTGGACCCGATCGGCATGTGTCGGAGGTTCAGGCACTGGAGGCTCGCCACCCGCATGCTGGCCACGCTGATTCACCGACCGATGTGAGGTGTCATGGCACACCAGGATGCGGTCGTACCGGCGATTCCGCCGCAAGTCCCTGCGACATACACGCCACAGGCGGTTTGCGTACCGGCCGGGGTGCGCGTGGAGCGGTCGTTCGCCGGACACGAGATCAGCGACGAGATCCGCGCGCGCTGTGACAGGACGACGATTTTTTACGATGTCTTCCGGCCGGCGAACCGAAACGAAGTGGTCTGCATCGGTCCGCCGTTTCTCGACTTCGGGTACCCACGCGCCGTGAGGCTCCTCGGCCGGCGAAGACGGTTCGTTGTCGAAGAGATGCCGTGGGGTCCAGGGCGCGCGTCCATCCTCCGCGTCCTCGGCGCGTCCGATGCCGACTTGGCGGACAACCCGAATGTGGACTTGCAGGTCGACTTTCCCGAATTCGGGATTGACGTCCGGGTCCGTCTGCCGAGATCAGTGCGCCCGCACGCGGCGTTGACGCTGGCCACCCTGAACAAGGACAACGAACCGCAATGGCTGGATGACTGGTGTACCTGGCACCACCGGGTGCACGGTGTCGGCCGGTTCGTGTTCTACGACAACGGCAGTGCGGACCGGGACGGCGTCTATACGGAGCTGGCGCGGCGTGTGAAGGGTCCAGAGTTCATTGTCGTCGACTGGGACTACGTGTACGGGCCGCCGCTGCAGCATGGGTTGAAGTTCGCCCAGACCGTTGCGTTGAATCACTGCCGGCTCTTTTTCGGCCCGTACACGGACTGGTGCATCAATCTGGACGTCGACGAGTATCTCTTCAACGCCGGCTCCCAATCGCTCGCGTCGTACCTCGACCGAATGCCCAAGCCGCACGTCGACCTGCCCTCGTACATCGTCCCGCTGGCCGTCGACAACAGCCCGAGACGCTGCTTCGACTCGCCGTTCCGATCCGCAAGCCTGGAATTCAAAGGTGGCAAATACGTCTATGGGGTGGCGGGAACGGCGTTCAACGATGTCCACGGCGTCGTCCCGCGCAAACGCTGGATTTCGCGGATCATCCGCACCGTCGTAAAGCGCGCCCTGCGTGTCTTCGGGGTTGACCCGGGGCGCTTTCTGGCCGGCGTCCGGCGAATCGCGGCCTGGGTAACACGCCTGGCGGGTGGGCATGGACCAGGCGACACCACCGCAAGCGACGAACCCACGCTGTTCTTCTTTCACTTTCGCGCCTTGAACACCGGCTGGAAGTACCCGCGCCGTGTTGTCCCCGTTGATCCCGACGAGCACGTCCGGGACGAGCGCATCGCCGCGATGCGCGGCATCATTGGCAGCCGGTGAGCCCGGCGCTCTGCAGAGACTCCAGGTCCGTCACGTAGCGCCGCGCCAGTCTCGAGCGTTCTTCTTCGGTCAGCGGATCGAACCTGGCGCCGTGGGCGTACCGCGCCACCAGATCGTCCGGCGACATCCGTCCTCTCGCGCCGGCCGCTGCCGCCATGGCCTCGACGGTCGGCGCCGTATTCGGCCGTTCCTCGCCATCGAACCGGAACCTCTCCGGGAGCTCCGGCCCCACGAGATCCCGTACGCGGTTCTCCATCGGGTCACGCTCGACCCGGGTCAGCTTGACCGCCGTTCCCGGAAACGCGCGGGCCACGTCGTCGACGACGTGCAGCCAGCCCCGGTGGACGGCGAGCAATGTCTCCCGGATGTCGTCGAAGGGCGGTACGTCGCGCCGGTAGACGGCCGCCATGGCGTACACGGAGACCAGGAACGCATCGTAGGCCCGAAGCGTCAGATGCACCGCGGAGGGCGGACGGCCCAGGAGCCTGCGCAGTGCGGCGAGGCGCGGATACGCGCACGGGTAGAGCCCGAAGCCGTCGGTCCGGAAACCGGGGCCGAGCATGTTCTCGTCCGACAGGATGATCCTGCGCGGCGGAGTACCCGGCGGTCTGTCTGCAACCAGGTCCCGAAGCATGGCGCGCGCCTTGCGCAGCCCCAGATAGTGCCGGAGCGGCCGGGAACGCCCGGTCGGGACCAGTGCGAGAACGTCGCGAATGGTGGGCGAGACCCGCTTCCCGGGGCGCGGCGGGGTCAATGCCACCGTTGCGTTCGTCGCCAGCGCATCCCGATTCGCGTCGAGAACGTACTGCAGGCGCGTCGAGCCGGTCCTGTGGGCGCCCAGGTGCAGGACGATTTCCGGAAGATCGGGCCGCCCCGGCGCTGTGCGGGGCGGGGGCCAACCGCTCGCCGTCACCGGCCCGGTTCCCCGTGGCTTTCCCATGTTGCGCCGGCCAGCGGGCGGAACGTGAAGAAGCGCAGGCTATCGAGCGGGGGCGGGAACAGCACGCTGGACGACCTCCGGACGGGGCGCAATGACGATACGCGGATATTTCTTCGCATATTTGCACGCCGACGGCAAGTCCTTTCGCCCAAGGGAAGCCGCCGGATCTGCCGGACATGGACATAGGACAAATTTAGTTAGGCCATAGGGACAATATACATTAGTCAATATTGGACCACCCGCCGGCGGCTCAAGAACCCCTTCGCGCGCATTATTGCAGCTATTTTCCGTCGATTCCCGCCACGTCCTTATGAAATAACGCTTTTACGTCATAGGCGTAATACATTAAGACTATTGATTCTGTAATTACATTCCAGTAAGGTTCCCCGTTGTGAACGCCGCGGGACCCTCATGCCTGTACGGCCCTGCGGCGCCAGTTCCAGTGAACTTCGAGTTGCATTAGTTAGGCCTTCAACTGCGGGCAATTAAGCAATTAACAGGAGCCGTCCAGTGTCGAGCATCTCCCCGCCAACTGACCTGTTGCCGCCCCGCCGGGGCGGCCGTCCCTCTTCTCAGACCGCATCCGCCGCCGGCCGGCCGGCGGGTTTCGCGCGCCTCGCCGGCGCGCGGCGCGGGCTCGTCCGCCCCGCCCGGGCGCTGGCCGCCGCGGCGCTGCTCGCGCTCTGCGGCGGCCTCGCCCTCCCGGCGACCGCCGAGGCGCAGACCACCCTGGTCAGCAACATCGGTCATTCAACCGGACATACACTAGGCGGCGGCGCGGACTGGTCGCAGCGATTCACCGCCGGTTCGAACCCGTCCGGGTACACCCTTACCGCCGTCGACGTCGTCAATGTCAATCCCGTCTCTGCGACCAGCACCCCCTTTACGGCGCGGGTGTGCGAGACCAACGCCAGCGGGTTTCCCACGTCGAACTGTACGGCTTTAACGGTTTCGGTCCCCTATGAGGGGGGAACGCTATCGTTACCCGCCCCGGCGGGTATCACGCTCGCGCAAGGGCAGACCTACGCGGTGGTGTTTGGACTAGAGAACCATTCTCTCGAAAACACGCTCTTGGATGACGAGCCAATATCCCAACCCGGGTGGAGTATTGAGAACCAGTACGACTGGTACAGCGATTCCGTCAGCGCATGGCAAGCAGGTAGTAACGGCCGGGCGCTCCTCATCGCCATCAAGGGCACGGTGGTGGGGGGCGGGACGCCGTCCACCCCGGAGCTGAGCGTCGGGGATGCCTCGGCGACCGAGGGCGGCACCATGACCTTCCCGGTCACGCTGTCGGAAGCGGTCACGGACGACGTGACGGCGACCTGGACGGCGTCGTTCGGGAGCAACGAGAAGGACGCGGCGGCGGCGGATCTCGTGTCGATGACGGGGATGCTGACCATCGGGGGCGGCGACACGGCGGGAACGTTCACGGTGACGGCGGCGCAGGACACCACGGACGAGCATGACGAGACGTTCACGGTGACGCTGTCGGAGGTGTCGTCGAACGCGCAACTGGCGACGGACCCGACCGCGACGGGCACGATCACCGACGACGACGACCCGCCGTCGCTGAGCGTGGCGGATGTCTCGACGTCGGAGGCATCCCTTTTAGCGGAATTCGTGGTGACGCTGTCGGCCGAGAGCGGCAAGACGGTGACGGTGTCTTTCACAGCGTCGGCCGAGACCGGCGACACGGCGGAATCGCCCGCGGATTTCTCCGGGTTTGCTGCGTTGGGGCTGACCTTCGATCCGGGAGTCCTTACGGTTAGCCAACCGGTCGTGGTGGTCGACGACTCGATCGTCGAGCCGGACGAGACCTTCACGGTGACGCTGTCGAACGTGATGAACGCCGTGATTTCGGCCGCGACGGCGAAGGGCACCATCACCAACGACGACACGGCGGCCGTGACCTGCACGGCGCCGGACCTCACCGGCCAGCAGCAGATCTGGACCGCCACGCTGACCGTGGGGACGACCGCCACCGGTTGGGGGTTTAACTCGACCAGCTCGCCCCCGATCGGTGCGCTGTCCGACACGGGTTTCGATGTCGATCTCACCGGCGCGACCAACAGCTACACGTTCACGAGGATAGCGGTTTCAGATACTGGAATTGCCGGAGCAGAACAGTTCGGTATTGTCCTTGACTCCAGCCTTGCGGCCGCCGACCGGGCCGGCCTGACGCTGCACGTGTGCGACTCAGACTTCACGCTCAGCCCGGCATCCTACAATGCCACACTTACCTCCTACAGCTGGTCGGCGCCCGGCGCCGACTGGTCGACCTATGCGACCCGCACGCTGTATCTGAGTGTGCCCGCAGCCTCGTCGGACGCGACGCTGAGCGGGCTGACGGTGACCGCCGGCGGCACGGACCTGGTGACCTTCGCGTCGGGCACCAAGACCTACACGGCGATGGTGGCGAGCGACGTCGCCGAGGTGACGGTGACGCCGACGACGAACGATACCGGCGCGACGGTGGCCTATCTGGACGGGGACGACGCGACGATCACCGACGCGGACACCGGGGTGGACGGCCATCAGGTGACGCTGGCGGAGGGCGACAACGTCATCAAGGTGAAGGTGACGGCCGAGGACACCAACGCCACCCAGACCTACATGGTGACGGTGACCCGGGCGGCGGCCATGACCCCGACCTGCACGCTGAACACCGGCGACCTCTGGTGCGGCGTGGTCACGGTGGGGGGGTTCGAAGCATTTGGATCGATCGCTGCATACGGATTCGTGGATGCCGCAACCGATACAGGTGCCCTGTCCGACACCGGGTTCAGTGTCGGAACGAACCCTTACACGATTGATCTGATTTACACTGGAAAGCTGGGGACCAGCAATGCGGGCATCTTGTACCTCAGCCTGACCAGCGCTCTCACCGCTGCCGACAAGGCAAAGTTGGTGCTGCATGTCGACGGCAGCAGCGCCTCGTTCGCGTTCAGCGATGCGACCGGTCCAACTTCTACCCATACCTACCAATGGCTGAATTCCGGCCTGGACTGGTCGTCGACGAGCGAAGTCACGCTGCGGCTGCGCGAGGCGGTGATCTCGACGGACGCGACGCTGAGCGCTCTGGTCGTCAACGACGGCAACGCGGACCTGACGCTGACGCCGACCTTCGCATCGGGCAAGTACACCTACACGGCGTCGGTGGTGAGCACCGTCGCCGAGGTGACGGTGACGCCGACGAAGAACGACACCAACGCGACGATCGAATATCTGGACGAGAGCGACGCGACGCTCACCGACGCCAACACCACGGATACCGGCCATCAGGTGGCGGTGGCGGAGGGCGACACCGTCATCAAGGTGAAGGTGACGGCCGAGGACGGCAACGCCACCCAGACCTACATGGTGACGGTGAAGCGGGCGGCGGCGGACGCCTCGACGGACGCGACGCTGAGCGATCTGGTCGTCAACGACGGCAACATGGACGTGACGCTGATGCCGGGTTTCGCATCGAGCACCATCGCCTACATGGCGTCGGTGGCGACCGCCGTCACCGAGGTGACGGTGACGCCGACGCCGAACGATTCCGGCGCGACGATCGAATATCTGGACGCGTCGTCCAACGTGACGCTCGAGGACGCCGACACCGGGGTGACCGGCCAGCAGGTGGCGGTGGCTGTGGGCGACACCGTCATCCAGGTGAAGGTGACGGCCCAGGACACCACCACCACCCAGATCTACAAGGTGACGGTGAGCCGCGAGGCGCCCCCGGGCCCGCCCGCGCCGACCAATTTCATGGCCAGGCCGGCCGGCGACGCGAAGGTGGCGCTCTCCTGGGACGCGCCGGCGTCGGATTCTGGCGTCACGCGCCACGAGTACCAGTTCAAGACGGACGGGAGCTACGGGACCTGGACGGCGATTGCGAACAGCGCGGTCGGCGGCGCGAACGAGGCCTCGTTCACGGTGCCAGACCTCACCAACGAGGTGCCCCACACCTTCCAGCTCCGCGTGGTGAGCGCCGACGGCGACGGCGCCGAGGCTATGGCGGGTCCGGTGACGCCGACGCCCGGCATCTGCGACCGCACGCAGCAGGTGCAGGACGAAATCCTGAGGCAGCTCTCCGGCGTGGATGACTGCGCGGCAGTGACCGTCGCGGACCTGGAGACGGTGCCGAGGCTGGTTATGGAGGGCAAGAGCATCACGTCGCTGAAGGCGGGCGACTTCGCCGGCCTGACGGCGGTGACGTACATTGACCTGGCCGGCAACCAGGTCGGCGCGCTGCCGGCGAAGCTGTTCTCCGGGCTCACGAGTCTGACGGAGATCGTGCTGGACACGAGCGGGGTGACCTCGCTGCCCGCGGACGCGTTCTCCGGGCTGACGGCGCTGACGCGCATCAACCTGAGCGGCAACCAACTCGGTGCGCTTCCGGCGGAGCTGTTCTCCGGGCTCACGAGTCTGACGAGACTCGAGGCGGCCAGCGCGGGCATAACCTCGCTTCCTGCGGGGCTGCTCTCCGGGCTGTCGGAGCTCGTGTACCTCAATTTTTCCAACAACGGGTTCAGGGTTCCCGCGGGGCTGTTCTCCGGGCTGTCGAAGCTGGAGATACTCTTGCTGGACAACAACGCTCTGACCTCGACCTCGTTTCCCGACGGGGTGTTCTCCGGCCTGACGGCGCTGGAGCAGCTTTATCTGAACGACAACGAGCTGACCTCGCTTCCCGACGGGCTGTTCTCCGGCCTGACGGCGCTGACAAGCCTCGATTTGAGGGGCAACTCCACCGACCCGCTGCCGCTCACGGTGACCCTGGAGAAGGTGGAGGACGGCCAGGTACGGGCGAAGGTGCTCGCGGGGGCGCCGTCGGACCTGATCCTGCCGGTGAGCGTGGAGAACGGCACGCTCGCGTCCGGCGCAAGGGGGCTGCAGGTGGCGAAGGGCTCGGTGGCGGGCGCCCCGGTGAGCGTGATCCGCACCGAGGAGACCGGCGACGTCACGGTGGATCTCGGCACGCCTCTGCCGTCGCTGCCCACCGGTCATAGGGGCTACGAATACGTCAAGGCCGCGTCGGGGTTGCCGGTGGAGGTGCCGGACGCGCTGGAACGGGAGCCGGGCGTCGAGGGCGCTCTGCGCTTGACGGACGAGGAACCGTACACGCACCCGGATGGGCATGTGGGGGTCAAGGGACGCGCCGAGATATTCCACGCCGAACGCTGGGGCACGGTGTCCAGCGACGGCTTCTCGCGGTCCACGACCTACAGGTTCATCGAGGACCTGGATACGAACGGCGACCCATTGGGCACCTACACGTATGGTGTCGTCGCCAACAATGCCCCCGCCCTGTTCTGCAAGGCCATGGGCTACACCGCCGGCGAATACGCGTCGGGCTACGGCCGGTCGGGGGTGGATAGCCAACCGTCCGAGTCGCGGATGACCTACTACCCGGTGGGCAGCACCTACCCGCCGGACGAACCGGAACCCATCTGGGTCGACGACATGACGTGCGCGGCGGGCGACCTCGATCTGGCGGTGGGCGCGCTGCCGGCGCCGATGGCCCACTGCGGGTTCGCGGGCTGGGGGCTGCACAACTCCAACCACGGCGAGGATGCGGGGGTAAGCTGCTGGAACGAGCTGGAGAGCGACGCCGGCCGCTCGTACGATCCGCTGACGGCGGCGTTCGAGGGCCTGCCGGAGGCGCATGACGGGGAGACCGCGTTCAGCTTCCGCCTCGCGTTCAGCGAGGCGGTCGCGGTCACGCCCGAGGCGATGCGCACGCGCGCCTTGACGGTGGCGGGCGGCGCGGTGACCGGCGCGGCCCGCGTCGACGGGGAGAGCGGCGTGTGGGAGATCACGGTCACGCCGGACAGCCGCGAGGATCTGTCGATCACTCTGGCCCTGACGGAGGATTGCGAGGCGGAGGGCGCGGTCTGCACATCGGACGGCAGAACCCTGTCGGCGGCGCCGGCGCACATCGTGCCCGGCCCGGGTCCCGAGACCGAGCCGGCGCTGACGGCGGAGCTGCAAGGCCTGCCGGAGGCGCACGACGGGGAGACCGCGTTCAGCTTCCGCCTCGCGTTCAGCGAGGCGGTCGCGGTCACGCCCGAGGCGATGCGCACGCGCGTCTTGACGGCGGCGGGCGGCGCGGTGACCGGCGCGGCCCGCGTCGACGGGGAGAGCGGCGTGTGGGAGATCACGGTCACGCCGGACAGCCGCGAGGATCTGTCGATCACTCTGGCCCGGACGGAGGATTGCGAGGCGGAGGGCGCGGTCTGCACATCGGACGGCAGAACCCTGTCGGCGGTGCCGGCGCACATCGTGCCCGGCCCGGGTCCCGAGACCGAGCCGGCGCTGACGGCGGAGCTGCAAGGCGTGCCGGAGGCGCATGACGGGGAGGACACGTTCCACTTCCGGGTGGCGTTCAGCGAGGACATCGGGATCAGCTTCCGGTCGATGCGCGACGCCTCGTTTACGGTGGACGGGGGCGAGGTGACTGCGGCGCGGCGGGTGGAGGGGCGCCACGACCTGTGGCAAATCACGGTCGAGCCCGACTCGGACGGAGACGTGGCGATCGCGCTGCCGGGCGGGCGCGAGTGCGCGGTCTCCGGGGCGATCTGCACCCGGGGCGAGAACCGGCGGCAGCTCGCCAACACGCCGACGGCGACGGTCTCCGGCCCTGTCGACGCCGTGCCGGAGAGCAACACGGCGGCGACAGGGACGCCGGCGATCGGCGGGACGCCGCAGGTCGGGGAGGCGCTGAGCGCCTCGACGTCGGGCATCTCCGACGCCGACGGGCTGGACGACGCACGCTTCGGCTACCAGTGGATCCGCACGGACACCGACATCCAGGGGGCGACCGGCGCGACCTACACGGCGGTGGACGCCGACGAAGGCAAGCGGCTGAAGGTCCGGGTCAGCTTCACCGACGACGCCGGCAACGCGGAGAGCCTCACCAGCGCGGCGACCGATGCCGTCGCGGCGCGGCCGGAGCCGCTGACGGCGAGCTTCGAGGGCATGCCGGCCGAGCACGCCGGGCAGGGGTCGTTCAGCTTCCGAGTGGCGTTCAGCGACGGGATCAATATCAGCTACAAGACGGTGCGCGACGCGTCGTTCACGGTGACGGGCGGCGAAGTTACGGCCGCGCGGCGGGTCGACGGCCGCCGCGACCTGTGGAAGATCACCATCGCGCCGGCCTCGCACGAGGCGCTGACCGTCCGGCTGCCGGAGACGACCGACTGCGACGCGGGCGGGGCGATCTGCACCAGCGACGGCCGGCCGCTGTCGCATTCGCTGTCGGCGACGGTGGCCGGCCCGGTGGGGATCTCCGTGGCCGACGCGCGGGTGGAGGAAGGCGACGGCGTGGCGCTGGCGTTCGCGGTGACGCTGAGCCGCGCGGCGAGCGCCGCGCTGACGGTCGACTACGCGACGGCGGACGGCAGCGCGCACGCGGGTGACGACTACCGGGCGGCGAGCGGCACGCTGACGTTCGCGGCGGGCGAGTCGTCGCAGACGATCGAGGTGGCGGTGCTCGACGACGCGCACGACGAGGGCGAGGAAACGCTGACGCTGACGCTGTCGAACCCCTCGGGGGGCCGGCTGGCCGACGGCGAGGCCACCGGGACGATCGAGAACTCGGACCCGCTGCCGCGGGCGCTGCTGGCGCGGTTCGGGCGGACGGCGGCGCTGCACGTGGTCGAGCACGTGGAAGAGCGGCTCCAGGCGCCGCGCGAGCCGGGCTTCCGGGGCCGGTTCGCGGGCCGCGAGCTGCGGCGGGGGATGGAGCGCGACATCGCGCTCAACTTCCTGCGCCAGCTCGGCGGGACGGCCGGCGCGGGTCCGCTGGGCGCGGGCGCCGGCGGTCCGTTGTCCGGCGCACCGGCGGCCGGGACGGCGCCGCTCGGGATGCCGGGGCCTGCCGGTGGCGGGCATCTGGCCGCGGCGTCGGGTCGGATGGGCGGCGCGATGCCGATGGGCGGCGCGCGCGGTGCGATGGGCATGGCGGCCGGCCCGATGGGCGGCCCGGCCGGGCCGGACGGCCGGTTCGATGGCGGCGGACTCTTGCGGATGGGCCTCGGCGGCGGTGACGTGCTGACCGGCTCGGACTTCGCGCTGGGTCGCGAGACGGGCCACGGCGGCATCCTCTCGTTCTGGAGCCGCGGGGCGCAGTCGCGCTTCGCCGGCCGCGAGGGCGCGCTGTCGCTGGGCGGCGACGTGCGCACGACGATGTTCGGGGCCGACTACGCGAAGGGGCCGGTCGTGACGGGCCTGTCGCTGTCGCACAGCCGCGGCCTGGGCGAGTACGCCGGGGTCGCCGGTGGCCAGGTGGCCTCGTCGGTGACGGGCCTCTACCCGTGGCTCGGCTACAAGGCGACCGACCGCATCACGGTCTGGGGCGTGGCGGGGTACGGCGCCGGCGGGCTGCTGCTGACGCCCGAAGGCGGGCCGGCGCTGGAGAGCGGCCTGTCGATGGCGATGGCGGCGGCGGGGACGCGGGGCGAGCTGGTCGCCGGCGGTGCGGGCGGTTTCGCGCTGGCGTTCAAGGCCGATGCCCTCTGGGTCGGCACGTCGATCGACGGCGTCGACGGCCCGGCGGGGCGCCTGGCGGCGACCGCGGCGGCGGTGACCCGCTTCCGGACGGGGCTCGAGGGCTCGCGCGCCTACACGCTCGCGGGCCGGCTGTCGCTCAAGCCGAGCGTCGAGGTGGGGCTGCGGCACGACGGCGGGGACGCCGAGACCGGCGCCGGCATGGACGTTGGCCTGGGCCTGATCGTGTCGGATGCGGGGTCCGGGCTGGCGGTGGACGTGCGCGTGCGGACGCTGCTGCTGCACCAGGCCGAGGGGTTCTCCGAGCGGGGCGTGGCGCTGTCGCTGAGCTACAACCCGACGCCGTCGACGCCGCTGGGCTTTATGGCGCGGGTGGCGCCGTCGTGGGGCGGGCAGGCGACGAGCGGCGCCGAGGCGCTGTGGGGCCGGCAGACGATGGGAGGGATGGCGCCCGGCGGCGTCGCGCAGGGCAACCGCCTCGATGGCGAGGTCGGCTACGGGCTGCCGGTGGGCAGCCGCTTCGTGGGCACGCCGCGGGTCGGCTTCAGCACGTCCGAGTACGGGCGGGACTACCGGCTCGGCTACGGTCTCGGGGTGGTGAACCGGGAGAGCCTGACCTTCGAGCTGGGCATCGACGCGCAGCGCCGCGAGAGTCCGCTGGTCGACGGCGCAAGCAACGGAGCCATCGGCCGGGGCACGGTGGGCTGGTAGACGGGGCGCCGCGGCTGATCGGGATCGTCCGCGACGTCGATTCGGTACAGCACACCCGACCCGGACTGACTAGCTAGGCTGGCGCGACGCAGAAGTCGGCGTCGGTGGTGTACTCGGCAGTAGCGAAGTCGGCGGCGTCGGTATGGAGATAGATGGCCTGAGCACCGACAAGCACGACGGCATCGAGCTGGTCGGCGAGCGCGTCGGCGGGGTCGAGCAACGCGGTGCCGGCGCGAACGTACAGGGGGTCAGGACCGCCAGACATGCTCGTTCTTGTCCATCCATTGCAGCATCTGTTCGCCCTGTGACGGTTCCCGACCCGGCCCGGTCAGCAGGTCCACGGCGAGTTGGCTGGGAGCGACGCAACGGAGGCCGTCGCGGTCGACCGGTCGATCGAACACGACGGAATCGAGAGGTTCGAGCAGCACCACGTTGGCGCCGGCTTCGGTCTCACGAAGCTCCAGGCGGTCGATGGACCTTGGTGCGTCGGTGACGTAGATGGCCGCCAGCCTTGCAGGCGCGATGGGATCGAATCGCTGGGCGGCGAAAGCGCCGGTGGCGGCGTACTGGGATTTCGTCGCACGGAGCTTCTTCTCGAGGGCCGCGAGGCCCCGTGGTTCGAGAACCGTCGTTGGTGTGTTGGAATCGGTCTGATCGTAGTCCTCGGTCCACCGTCGGATGGCTCCCCGCCAGTCGACTGTCGATACGGCCCCGCGCACACGGGTCACGATTGCCTCCCGTTCGAGCAACTCCAGCACACGGGAAAGGGTCGCCGCGGAGGCCCCGGTCGACTGGGCCAACTCACGGACACCGTAAGGGGGAGTCGTATCGATGAGGGCCCTCATGGCTCGGGCAGCACCCCGACCCCGCAGGGACCGGAGCTTGTGATCCCTTGGCCAGGGGTCGTGGTCGGCTCCGTCGGTAGAAATGAACAGGCCCGGCTTAGAGACCTCGATCCGAACATTGCCTGTGGTGTCGACGTAGCCGACACGGCGGTCACAAAGCAGGGCACGAGCGCGAGGGGAAAGGTAGGCGGCCGCCACGACAGGGACGGTACGAGGCAACGCGCCGGCCGTGATCCTTGAGATCTGGTCGACTGCCTGGACGACATCACGTGGTTCCAGAGTTCGCTTGATCTCGACGGCAAGGACCGTGCTCTCGCCCGAGGGTGACACGATGTCCACCGGCAGGTCCACGCGATAGCGACCGGCCGGCGCTTCGGTCCGGGCTCGGAGTGACCAGCCGGATGGGATTCGTTCAGCCAGAAATCGCTCGACCTGGCGCGCGATCTGCGTCTCGGTCGGTAGTGGTTTACCTAGTGCAGGCATGTGCCTCCCTTGCTTGCTAAGAAGCGGTCCATGTATTGTAGCGTTTCACTTGGAGGGAAACAGGCGTATTTATGAGACATGGATCGGACCACCGCCCGTTGGGGGACGGCATTTGCCGGCGCGGTGAGGAGCCCCATTTGTAGTCCGTTGGGGGCGCGGCGGGAATCCGCGGTTTCACAGCTGGTGGTCGACGCGGTGGACCCGCTCGGGTTGTTGGACGAGATTCGAGCGGTTCAGCATCACCTGGCCGGTCTGGCCGCGGGCGCGACCGTCCATCCGATGCCGCAACGCGATGCCGACCTCGACGGATTCCTGAGGAGTCTTGCGCTCGCGTGGCGTGCCGGCGAGGTACGGCCGACGCACCGTCCTCGCAAGCGACCGCCACGACACTGGCGCACCCGGCGGGACCCGTTCGAGACGACCTGGCCCCGCGTCGTGCAGTGGCTGGAAGCCGAACCGCATCGGACGGCGAAGGAGCTGTTCGAGCGTCTGCGACGGGAGCACCCAGGGATGTTCGCGCCGGGGGCACGAGGAACGGGCATTACGGCGGTCCAAGCCAGAATCTCGGCGGCAAGTCGTCGGTACGATCTTTGTGAGGCACGGCAGGTAACATTCTGAAATGAGGCAACACGAGCGGCAGGACACGGACCTGGTGGGCCAGTCCGCCATCGACCTGTTCGGCGGCTGCAGCGCGACTCACAACGGCGATCCACGGCTTGACGTGGACCTAAGATAATTGTAATAATAATTATAGGAGGTACTTAAGATGGCCAGCAGACCAGTGAATGCCTTGACCAGTGAGCAGATTATCTCGACCGCAAGGAGCTTCCATTGGGACAAGAAGTTGCCGAAGTGGACGGTAATTGTAGAGGAGCGAGAGTTGCCAGTCCGACCGCTCGTGCTGACAGCGGCTGGAGTTCTCCCCAACGACTCAACCACGTCCCACATGGCCGTTGCGAAACTGGAGTCGCTGGGGTTTGAGGTTCGCTACGACCCCGCGCCGAGCCGGCGGTAGGCGCGGTGCTTGGGGGTCTGGTGCGGGCCAGGCGACGGGCGCGGCGGCGGCCTCGGGTCGGGGCAATAAATGGGTTGGGCATCTGTGGGAGGAGGAAACGATGGATGAGGCCCTGGGGGGCATGACCGGAACCGGCCGCGGGTTCTCGTTGTCGTGGTACATCGAAGGGATCGCGGCCGGCTGGCCGGAGGGGGATGTCGCGCGGATGATCGTGCACGGTCTGCCGCGGGAGTTCCATGCGCTGAGCGCGGCCGAACAGCGGGCGGCGCTGGCGAAGCGGGTGCCGCTGACGCGCACGAAGTGGGACGCGCTGATCGCGGCGATGGTGGAGCACGTGGCGTGGCTGCACGGGCACGCGCCGCCGGCATGGGTAGACGAGCCGGAACGGTTCCTCGACAGCACCTGGGTGCTGTCACCGATACGGGAGATCCGAATGGAGTCGTTGCTGTTCGCGCCGGCCGCGTTCCTGCGGCACGGGGCGATCCCGGACCCGCGGGATCTCGACCGGCGGGGTGGAGAACGGTATGAGTGGATCATCGCTTGACCGCCAGAGACTTCTGGAGTTGTTCGATGAGGTGTCGAGGGAGCTTCAGTTCCGGGGGACGCGGGCGCAGATCTACATCGTTGGCGGCGCGGCGATGAGTTTGGCGTACAGCCGGGAACGGACGACGAGGGACGTGGATGCGCGGATCGACGCGGGGCACTCCCGACTGACGGAGGCCGTTCGGACGGTCGGCCGGCGGCACGGGCTGGTGGACGCGTGGCTCAACGAGCAGGCGACGACGGCGATCCCGCGCGCGGCGGACACGCGGGCGGAAACGCTGTACCAGTCGGCGAACCTGACAGTCACCGGCGCGTCGGCCAAGCACCTGTTGGCGATGAAGGTGCTGGCGGCGCGGGACCAGGACCGGGAGGACATTGGGGTGCTGTGCAAGCACCTGGGGCTGAAGGGTCCGGAGGACGCGATCCGGATCTACCGGGAGTTGTTCCCGGAGGAGCCTGTGAAGCCGAGAGCGCGGGCGTTGGTCGAGGCGGCGTTTCGGAACCGGAGCGTGGCGTAGCTCGTATTCCTCGCGCGCTTCGAGCGGCGTGCGATACGCCAGCTTCTCGAGGCGCCAGCACTGGTTGTAGCGTTCGACGAACTCGGCGACGGCATCGTAGGGCACCGTGCGGCCCTGGATGGCGCGGCAGATCTCGCGGGCGAGCGCGAAGCGGAGCGACTCCTCCAGGTCCGGTCCCGTGCGGTCAATCGCGAGCCGAATCGCGTCTGGAACAGGCAGTCGCCGCACCCCGACCGGCCTCCTCTCACGCCAGACCCGGCAGGTCGAGCGCGGGACTGTTCGTCAGCGCGGCCCCGGACAAGCACGTCACAACGCCGTCCGGCCGATGCATGAACGCGGGACTGAAGTAGCGGTACTTGCGCGCCCGTAGCATCGACGCCGCCCGCTCGGTCCATCGGATGCGTCCTGATGGGACGCCCGCAGGCGTTTCGTCGCAACGACCGACAGCGGCCACGACCTGCCGGTGTTCCTCAATCTCGCCCGGGACGTCGTGCCCGACGGCCCCAACCAACTCTGGAACGGCGACATCACCTACGTCGCCGTAGCGTCCGGATGCGTCTATGTCGCGCTGATCCTCGACGCCTGGTCGCGCCGCGTGCTCGGCTATGCGATCGGTCGGACTATGGACGGGCCGGGATCGGTCCATCCGAATGCCATGATCATTTTACCTTGGAAGCCGCCGGATCTGCCGGACATGGACATAGAACAAATACAGTTTGTCCATAGGAACAATATACATTAGCCACTATTGGACCACCCGCCGGCGGCTCAAGAACCCCTTCGCACGCATTATTGCAGCGAGTTCCCGTCGATTCCCGCCAAGTCCTTGTTGAATAACACTGTTACGTCATAGGCGTAATAAATTACGACTATTGTTTTTGTAATTACGTTCCGTTAGGGTCCGCCGTTGCGGTCGCCGCGGGACCCCTCTGCCTGTACGGCCCTGCGGCGCTAGTTTCAGCGAAGTGGAGGGCTGAATATATGGACGTCGGCGGCAATGGCAAGAACGGCGCGGAATTGCATTACCTTCAGCCTGCACGCGGCGCGCGCTCGTCGGCTCCGCCCGGGCGCTGGCCGCCGCGGCGCTGCTCGCGCTTACCGGCGTCCTCGCCCTCCCAGCGACCGCCGAGGCGCAGACCATCATCGACCTGGTCAGCAACGTCGGTCAACGTGCAGACAGTACCCAGTTGCACAATCGACGAGCGCAAGTATTCACCACCGGTTCGAACCCGTCCGGGTACATCCTGACCGGCGTCGACGTCGTCTCTGCAAGCAGCACCGGTTTGACGGCGAAGGTGTGCGGGACCAACAGCAGCGGGCTTCCCATATCGACCTGTACGCCTCTCACGCCTCCCCTCAGCTTTGCGGTGGGAACGATGTCCTTCACCCCCCTGGTGGATACCACGCTCACGAAAGAAACGACCTCTGCGGTGGTGCTGGCTACTGACAACTTCTTTAATGGGCAACGAGGGCGATGACGGGACCTTCACGGTGACGTTGTCGAGCCCATCGAACGCGACGCCGGCGACCTCGTCACGGGCTACGCGATCACCGGCGGCGCGGATGTGGGGTTCTTCTTGATCGGGGCGACGTCGGGGGCGCTGACGTTCGACGCAGCGCCCAACTTCGAGGACCCGCAGGACCAGGACGCCGGCAACACCCGGGTGGAGGGCGGCCGCCGGCGCCTCGTCCGCGCTCCCATGCTGCGTGTCGGCCGCCTCGCCGCGGCGTTCCTGCTCGCCGCCGCCGCCGTCCTGCCGGTCGCCCCGGTCGCCGCCCAGGACCTGGCCCCCGCGGCGCCGACCGGCTTCGCGGTGGCGCCCGGGAGCATCAAGGCGAAGCTGTCCTGGGACGACCCGCCCGCGGGCATCACCCAGCACGAGGTGCGTTTCCGGGCCGGCGCCGGATTTTCCCGCTGGCAGGAGATCCCCGACAGCGGTTCCGGCGGCGACAACGCGAGCGGCTACATCCTGTCCGGCTTGACCGCCGATACGGACTATGACTTCGAGTTGCAGGCCGTGAACGGCGCCGGCGACGGCGACGCCGCCACGGTGGCGGCCACGACGCTGCCGGCCTTCACCGCCCGATTCAACACCGAAAACAAGTACCACACCGGCGGCCCGTTCACGATCGAGGTCGAGTTCACCGCCGGCGTCGAAAAGGAAGTCCTGCGGAGGGGGGTGTTCTTCGGTAACAGCAGTAGCCAAGACGTCGCGGAGCAGGACGAACGGCCCGAGTTGTGGCACTTCGTGCCCCACCCACGATCGCGAACCCGGGCTGTCACAATCAATATCCCCCGCGCTACCAGTTGCGGGACAGGGAAAATCTGCAGCACTTTGGGCGAACCGCTGACAAATGCGCTCGTGCGTAGCGTCCCCTACCGGCCGACGGTGAGCCTGAAGCTGACGCCGGCGGAAATCTCCGAGGACGGCGGCGCGAGCACGGTCACGGCGGCCCTGAACAAGACGTGGCACGAGGCCGTGACGGTGGTGGTGTCGGCGTCGGCGGTGTCGCCGGCGACCTCGTCGGACTTCGCCCTGAGCTCGAACACGACGCTCACGATCCGTGCCGGCCGCAGGACGAGCACCGGCGACGTGACGATCACGGCCGCGAACAACGACGTGGCCGCGGCCGACAAGCAGGTGGAAGTGTCGGGCATGGTCACGGCGCCGGACTACGTCCCGGCCCCGGCCGAGCGGACCCTGACCATCCTCGATGACGACGCAGGGCTGGCGGTGCCGACCGGGTTCGCGGTGAGCGCCGGAAGCACGAAGGCGAAACTGTCCTGGGACGAGCCGTCGGACGGCGCCATCATCACCGCGCACGAGGTCCGCTACCGGGCCGGCGACGATGCGTTGCCCGACACCTGGGAGACGATTCCGAACAGCGCCCCGGGGCAGGCCAATGAGAAGGGCTACACCGTGACCGGCCTGAGCCCCGGCACCGCCTACGACTTCGAGCTGCGCGCCGCCACCGGCAGCGTCTCGAGCAGCGCCGCCAGCGCGTCTGCCACGACCCAGGCGGCCTTCACGGCGCGGTTCGAGACGATTCCCGCAACCCACGACGGGACGTCGTTCTCCGTCCGCATCGGCTTCAGCGCCGACATCGCATCGCTCGACGCGGTCGAGCAGGGCGTGCAGTTGACCGGCGCCCGAAACACCGGTGTCGACCGCGTGGACGGCCGCTCCGACCTGTTCGACTACGCCGTGATTCCGTCGGGCGAGGCCGGCGTGACGATCACGCTGCCGGTCTCGTCCCGCTGCAGCTCGAACCGGGGCATCTGCAACACGTTCGACGAACCGCTGGCCGCCGAACTTGCCCAAACGATCGGGTTCTTCGGCGTGCCGTCGGGCCGGAAGCTGGTCGGCAACGTCACCAAGGCGCTGAGCAATGGCGCTCTCCCCGTAGATCCTGCCAGTGGATTCGTCTTCGCCCAGTCCTTCCGGACCGGCACCAACGCGACGGGCTACAAGCTCGACGAGATCGGCATTCATTTTTCAGATGCCGGCGTGGGGGACATGGCCGTGGTGAGCCTGCTGTCGGCTACAGACGACGGCGAGCCGGGCAGCGTGCTGTTTCCGCTCACAGGCCGCGGCGGGCTGACGAACGGGCGGCTGACCTACTTCTCCGCCCCGCCGGGCGCCCTGCTGGCGAAGGAGACCCCGTACTACCTGCAGGTCACGGGGTTTGGGAGTTCGATGTTCAACGTGAGGATCCTCGGTGACGCCGACGAGACAGCGGAAGACGGCAACTCCCTCGCGGGCTGGTCCATCGGCAACGATCTGCGTGAGAAGACGGTGAGCACGAGCTGGATCACCACGCCGAAGGTGATGCAGTTGCGGGTAAACGGCCGGGTGCTGGGCGCCGCCCCGTCGGTTTTCCTGGGGCTTGAGCCGGCTGCGGTCGCGGAGAACGGCGCCGCCACCACCGTGACGGCAACCGTGTCGCCGGCGTCGGCCACCGCTTTCACCGTCACGGTGTCGGCGGCGCCGGTGGACCCGGCGATGGCGTCGGACTTCAGGCTGAGCACGAACACGACGCTCAGTTTCGCCGCGAACGCGACGAAGAGCACGGGAACCGTGACGGTCGCCGCCGTCGACAACGACGTGAAGGCGGCGGACAAACAGGTGACGGTGTCGGGGAGCGTCACCGGCAACGACAGCATCGCCGACCCGGACGACGTCACCCTCCTGATTCTGGACGACGAGCGGGCGGCGGTGAGCCTCGTCCTGACCCCCGGGGCCATCGCCGAGAACGGCGGCACGAGCACCGTGACGGCAACCGTGTCGCGGGCGTCGGACACCGCCTTCGACGTCACGGTGTCGGCGTCGCCGGTGGACCCGGCGACGGCGTCGGACTTCAGCCTCAGCACGAACACGACGCTCAGTTTCGCCGCGAACGCGACGGAGAGCACGGGAATCGTGACGGTCACCGCCGTCAACAACGACGACCAGACGGAGAACCTGCGGGTGACCGTGTCCGGAAGCGTCAGCGCGGCCGGCATCGTGGCGCCGGCCGCGCGGAGGCTGACGATCCTGGACGCCGACGCGCCGACCTTCACGGCGTGGTTCGATGAGATTCCGGAAAGGCACAACGGAGTGACCGCGTTCACGGTGCGTATCCACTTCAGCGCCGACATCTCTACGGTCCGAACGCTTGAGCAGGGCGTGCAACTGAGCGTCGACTTGACAGGGAACACCGTCACCCGGGTGGACGGCCGCTCGGACCTCTGGGACTACACGGCGACGCCGAAGAGCAACGACGACGTGGTCATCACCCTGCCCAGCCCTTCCGGCTGCAACACGGATGCCGACATCTGCAGCTCGAGCAACGTTCCGCTCACGACCGCGCTCGTGGGGCGGATCGCGGGCCCCGCGTCGATTGATCCCTCCGACGAACCGAGGGAGCCGTCGCCGCCGACGAACTTCTGGGCCGATGCCCTCGACGGCGCGGTGCGGCTGCGCTGGCGGGCGCCGATTTTCGACGGCGGCAGCCCGATCATCGGGCACGAGTATCGGTCAAGGGAGCTATACATCGGCATCTCACCCTGGACGGCGTGGACGAGCATTCCCGAGAGCACGACCGGCGGCCCGAACGGCGAGAGTTTCACGGTGACCGAGGGCATGCAGAACGGCCAGGCCTACGAGTTCCAATTGCGGGCGAGGAACAGCTTGGGCTGGACGTTCGCAACGCCGCGCATGGACGACGCCAAACCGGTGGCCGGGCTGTTGCCGATCGACTACTCGTTGACGCCAAGCCCGCCGGACCCGGCGGTCGCGACCCATTCCCGCGCCGTCTACACCGTGACCTTCGAGGGCCAGTGGACCACCGAGGCCACGCCCGACGGCGTACCGAGCGGCGCGCACTTCTCGCGCCTGGTGGGTGGTGTGCACAACGCGGACGTGGTCTTCGTGGAGGATGCATTTCGAACGGCAAGCCCGGGCATCGAATCGATGGCGGAAACAGGCGGCACGACCACGCTCAAGGCGGAGATCGCCGCCGCCGGGGACAATCACCTGAGCGTCCTGGAGGGCGCGAACAACTCCATTCTCGCGACTGCCTCGGAGAGCCTGACGGGGGTGACGCTCACCACCGATCACCCCCGGGTCACCCTGCTGACGATGGTCGCGCCCAGCCCGGACTGGTTCGTGGGCGTCTCCGGGCTGTCGATGCTCGACAACCTGGGCGGCTGGCGCGAGTCGCGCACCGTGGAGCTTCACCCCTTCGACGCCGGCACCGAGGAAGGAACCGGGTTCTCGACGACCAACGACGACACCGATCCACACGAGCGGATCGGGAGTCTGCTCGGCAAGGGGAAGTTCTCGGCCGAACCGATCGCGACGCTGACGTTCCAGCGCACCGCGGTCGTCACGGTGCCCGCCGCGCCGACGGATCTGACGGCGACGGCCGGTACCGGCCAGGTGGAGCTGGCATGGACGATGGGCGGCGACGGCGGCAGCGCCATCGCCAAGCACCAGTACCGGTACCGGACCGGACCGAGCTACCCCGAAAACTGGACGGACATCCCCGACAGCGCGGCCGACGGGGATAATGCCGCCAGCTTCACGGTGGTCAACCTGACGATCGGTCTTGCCCACACCTTCCAGGTGCGGGCGGTGAACGAACTGGGTGGAGGACCGGCAGCGACGACCGCCGCCCTGGCGCTGAACGTCGACGCCATCGCCGGTGACGACACGGTGAACATCGCCGAGAAGGCGGCCGGGTTCACGATCAGCGGCGACACCGGCTCGGAGGCGGGGGCGACGGTGACGGTGACGGTCGGCGGGACGGAGTTGACGGCGACCTCGGCCGCCGGCGGCGCCTGGTCGGTGGACGTGCCCGCGGACGCGGCCTACATCACCGGCACGAGCGTGGCGGTGACCGTGAGCGCCGCCAAGACCGGGTTCACGGCTCCGAGCGAGGTTGCGCGCACGCTCGAGGTGGACCTCGCGGCGCCGACGGCGAGTTACACGGCGCCGGGCACGCTGCAGGTGGGGGTGGCCGTCGGCGCCATGACGCCGAGCACCACCGCCACCGACATCGCCGAATACAGCGCCACGGGCCTGCCGTCGGGGCTGGGCATCGACAGCACGACAGGCGCGATCAGCGGCACCCCGGACACCGCCGACGCGAACACCGCCGACGCCACGGTGACGGTGACCGACACCGCCGGCAACACCGCCGACGTGTCGATCACCTTCCCCGCGGTGGCCAAGGCGGACCAGACGCTGACGGGGTTCGCCTACAGCTCCGCCACGGTCACTTTCGTCGGGACCGCCCCGACGGTGACGGCGCCGGGCGGGGTACAGACCACGCTGACCTATTCGGCCACGCCCTCGGACGTGTGCACGGTCGACGCGTCCACCGGCGCCCTGACGCTGGTGGGGGTGGGCGCCTGCGAGATCACCGCCACCGCGGCAGGCGCCGCCAACTACAACGAGGCCACTGCGGCGTTCACCGTCACGGTGCAGTCGGCCGAGGTGCTGGCGCTGAACCTCGACACCATCGCCGGTGACGACACGGTGAACATCGCCGAGAAGGCCGCCGGGTTCGTGATCAGCGGCGACACCGGCTCGGAGGCGGGGGTGACGGTGAGCGTCACCATCGGTACGGAGTCGCCGCTGACGGCGACTTCCGGCAGCGGCGGCGCCTGGTCGGTGGACGTGCCGGCGAACGCGGCCTACATCACCGGCGCCAGCGTGGCGGTGACAGTGAGCGCCGCCAAGACCGGGTTCACGGCTCCGAGCGAGGTTGCGCGCACGCTCGAGGTGGACCTCGCGGCGCCGGCGGCGAGCTACACGGCGCCTTCGTCGCTGAAGGTGGGGGTGGCCGTCAGCGCCATGACGCCGAGCACCACCGCCACCGACATCGCCGAATACAGCGCCACGGGCCTGCCGCCGGGGCTCGGCATCGACAGCACGACAGGCGCGATCAGCGGCACGCCGGACACCGCCGACGCGAACACCGCCGACGCCACGGTGACGGTGACCGACACCGCCGGCAACCCCGCCACCGTGTCGATCGCCTTCCCCGCGGTGGCCAAGGGGGCCCAGATGCTGACGGGGTTCGTCTACAGCTCCGCCTCGGTCACTTTCGGCGACACCGCCCCGGCGGTGACGGCGCCGGGCGGGGTCCAGACCACCCTGTCGTACTCGGCCACGCCGACCACGGTGTGCACGGTGGACGCGTCCACCGGCGCCTTGACGCTGGTGGGGGTGGGCGCCTGCGAGATCACCGCCACCGCGGCGTCGAGCGCCAACTACAACGAGGCCACCGCGGCGTTCACCGTCACGGTGCAGGCGGCCGGCGCCCTGGCGCTGAACCTTGACACCATCGCCGGTGACGACACGGTGAACATCGCCGAGAAGGCCGCCGGATTCGCGATCAGCGGCGACACCGGCTCGGAGGCGGGGGTGTCGGTGAGCGTCACCATCGGTACGGAGTCGCCGCTGACGGCGACTTCCGGCAGCGCCGGCGCCTGGTCGGTGGACGTGCCGGCGAACGCGACCTACATCACCGGCGCCAGCGTTACGGTGACGGTGTCCGCCTCGAAGACCGGGTTCACCTCCCCCAGCGACGTGACGCGCGCGCTGGCGGTGGACCTGACGGCGCCTTCGGCGACCTACACGGCGCCTTCGTCGCTGCAGGTGGGGGTGGCCGTCAGCGCCATGACGCCGAGCACCACCGCCACCGACATCGCCTCCTACAGCGCGACGGGCCTGCCGTCGGGGCTGGGCATCGACGCCACGACAGGCGCGATCAGCGGGACGCCGGACACCGCCGACACGAGCACGGCGAGCGCCACGGTGACCGTGAAGGACACCGCCGGCAACGCCGCCGACGCCTCGATCACCTTCCCCGCGGTGGCCAAGGGGGCCCAGACGCTGACGGGGTTCGTCTACAGTTCCGCCTCGGTCGCCTTCGGCGGGACCGCCCCGGCGGTGACGGCGCCGGGCGGGGTCCAGACCACCCTGTCGTACTCGGCCACGCCGACCACGGTGTGCACGGTGGACGCGTCCACCGGCGCCTTGACGCTGGTGGGGGTGGGCGCCTGCGAGATCACCGCCACCGCGGCGTCGAGCGCCGACTACAACGAGGCCACCGCGGCGTTCACCGTCACGGTGCAGGCGGCCGGCGCCCTGGCGCTGAATCTTGACGCGATCGCCATCGACAACACGGTGAACATCGCCGAGAAGGCCGCCGGGTTCACGATCTCGGGCGACACCGGCTCGGAGGCGGGGGTGTCGGTGACGGTGACGGTCGGCGGGACGGAGTTGACCGCGACCTCGGCCGCCGCTGGCGCCTGGTCGGTGGACGTGCCGGCGAACGCGACCTACATCACCGGCGCCAGCGTTACGGTGACGGTGAGCGCGAGCAAGACCGGGTATACGCCGCCGAGCGACGTGACGCGCGCCCTCGCGGTGGACCTGACGGCGCCTTCGGCGAGCTACACGCCGCCGAGCACGCTGAAGGTGGGGGTGGCCATCGGCGCCATGACGCCGAGCACCACTGCCACCGACATCGCCTCCTACAGCGCCACGGGCCTGCCGTCGGGGCTGGGCATCGACACCACGACCGGGGTGATCAGCGGGACGCCGGACACCGCCGACCCCAACACCGCCAGCGCGGCGGTGACGGTGAAGGACACCGCCGGCAACACCGTGGACGTGTCGATCACCTTCCCCGCGGTGGCCAAGGGGGCCCAGACGCTGACGGGGTTCGTCTACAGTTCCGCCTCGGTCGCCTTCGGCGGGACCGCCCCGGCGGTGACGGCGCCGGGCGGGGTCCAGACCACCCTGTCGTACTCGGCCACGCCGACCACGGTGTGCACGGTGGACGCGTCCACCGGCGCCTTGACGCTGGTGGGGGTGGGCGCCTGCGAGATCACCGCCACCGCGGCGTCGAGCGCCGACTACAACGAGGCCACCGCGGCGTTCACCGTCACGGTGCAGGCGGCCGGCGCCCTGGCGCTGAATCTTGACGCGATCGCCATCGACAACACGGTGAACATCGCCGAGAAGGCCGCCGGGTTCACGATCTCGGGCGACACCGGCTCGGAGGCGGGGGTGTCGGTGACGGTGACGGTCGGCGGGACGGAGTTGACCGCGACCTCGGCCGCCGCTGGCGCCTGGTCGGTGGACGTGCCGGCGAACGCGACCTACATCACCGGCGCCAGCGTTACGGTGACGGTGAGCGCGAGCAAGACCGGGTATACGCCGCCGAGCGACGTGACGCGCGCCCTCGCGGTGGACCTGACGGCGCCTTCGGCGAGCTACACGCCGCCGAGACGCTGAAGGTGGGGGTGGTCGTCAGCGCCATGACGCCGAGCACCACGGACACGGACATCGCCGAATACAGCGCCACGGGCCTGCCGCCGGGGCTCGGCATCGACACCGGCGCCGGAGTCATCGGCGGCACGCCGGACACCGCCGACACGAACACCGCGAGCGCCACGGTGACCGTGAAGGACACCGCCGGCAACAGCGTGGACGTGTCGATCACTTTCCCGGCGGTGGCCAAGGGGGCCCAGACGCTGACGGGGTTCGTCTACAGCTCCGCCTCGGTCACCTTCGGCGGGACCGCCCCGGCGGTGACGGCGCCGAGTGGGGTCCAGACCACCCTGTCGTACTCGGCCACGCCCTCGGACGTGTGCACGGTCAACTCGTCCACGGGCGCCCTGACGCTCGAGGAAGTGGGAAGCTGCGAGATCACCGCCACCGCGGCGTCGAGCGCCAACTACAACGAGGCCACCGCGGCGTTCACCGTCACGGTGGCGGCGGCCGGCGCCCTGGCGCTGAACCTCGACACCATCGCCGGTGACGACACGGTGAATATCGCCGAGAAGGCGGCCGGGTTCGCGATCAGCGGCGACACCGGCTCGGAGGAGGGGGTGTCGGTGACGGTGACGGTCGGCGGGACGGAGTTGACGGCGACCTCGGCCGCCGCTGGCGCCTGGTCGGTGGACGTGCCGGCGAACGCGACCTACATCACCGGCGCCAGCGTTACGGTGACGGTGAGCGCCTCGAAGACCGGGTTCACCTCCCCCAGCGACGTGATGCGCACGCTGGCGGTGGACCTGACCGCCCCGACGGCGAGCTACACGGCGCCGGGCACGCTGAAGGTGGGGGTGGCCGTCAGCGCCATGACGCCGAGCACCACGGACACCGACATCGCCTCCTACAGCGCCACGGGCCTGCCGTCGGGGCTGGGCATCGACACCGGCACTGGAGTGATCAGCGGCACCCCGGACGCGGCCGACGCGAACACCGCCGACGCCACGGTGACGGTGAAGGACACCGCCGGCAACAGCGTGGACGTGTCGATCACTTTCCCGGCGGTGGCCAAGGGGGCCCAGACGCTGACGGGGTTCGCCTACAGTTCCGCCTCGGTCGCCTTCGGCGGGACCGCCCCGGCGGTGACGGCGCCGGGCGGGGTCCAGACCACCCTGTCGTACTCGGCCACGCCGACCACGGTGTGCACGGTGGACGCGTCCACCGGCGCCTTGACGCTGATGGGGGTGGGCGCCTGCAACATCACCGCCACCGCGGCAGGCGCCGCCAACTACAACGAGGCCACCGCGGCGTTCACCGTCACGGTGGCGGCGGCGGGCGCCCTGGCGCTGAACCTCGACACCATCGCCGGTGACGACACGGTGAATATCGCCGAGAAGGCCGCCGGGGTCACGATCTCGGGCGACACCGGCACCGAGAGCGGGGTGAGTGTCACCGTGACGGTGGGCAGCACGCCGCTGACCGCGACCTCGGCCGCCGCCGGCGCCTGGTCGGTGGGTGTGCCGGCGAACGCGACCTACATCACCGGCGCCAGCGTTACGGTGACGGTGAGCGCGAGCAAGACCGGGTACACGCCGCCGAGCGACGTGACGCGCACCCTCGCGGTGGACCTGACGGCGCCTTCGGCGACTTACACGGCGCCCTCGTCGCTGCAGGTGGGGGTGGCCATCGGCGCCATGACGCCGAGCACCACCGCCACCGACATCGCCTCCTACAGCGCCACGGGCCTGCCGTCGGGGCTGGGCATCGACGCCGGCACAGGGGTCGTCAGCGGGACGCCGGACACCGCCGACCCCAACACCGCCAGCGCGGCGGTGACGGTGACCGACACCGCCGGCAACACCGTGGACGTGTCGATCACCTTCCCGGCGGTGGCCAAGGGGGCCCAGACGCTGACGGGGTTCGCCTACAGTTCCGCCTCGGTCGCCTTCAGCGGGACCGCCCCGACGGTGACGGCGCCGGGCGGGGTGCAGACCACCCTGTCGTACTCGGCTACGCCGGCCACGGTGTGCACGGTGGACGCGTCCACCGGCGCCTTGACGCTCGTGGGGGTGGGCGCCTGCGAGATCACCGCCACCGCGGCGTCGAGCGCCGACTACAACGAGGCCACCGCGGCGTTCACCGTCACGGTGCAGGCGGCCGGCGCCCTGGCGCTGAACCTCGACGCGATCGCCACCGACAACACGGTGAATATCGCCGAGAAGGCCGCCGGGGTCACGATCTCGGGCGACACCGGCACCGAGAGCGGGGTGAGTGTCACCGTGACGGTGGGCAGCACGCCGCTGACCGCGACCTCGGCCGCCGCCGGCGCCTGGTCGGTGGGTGTGCCGGCGAACGCGACCTACATCACCGGCGCCAGCGTTACGGTGACGGTGAGCGCGAGCAAGACCGGGTACACGCCGCCGAGCGACGTGACGCGCACCCTCGCGGTGGACCTGACCGCCCCGGCGGCGAGCTACACGGCGCCGGGCACCCTGCAGGTGGGGGTGGCCATCGGCGCCATGACGCCGAGCACCACCGCCACCGACATCGCCTCCTACAGCGCCACGGGCCTGCCGCCGGGGCTGGGCATCGACACCGGCACCGGAGTCATCGGCGGGACGCCGGACACCGCCGACCCCAACACCGCCAGCGCGGCGGTGACGGTGACCGACACCGCCGGCAACACCGTGGACGTGTCGATCACCTTCCCGGCGGTGGCCAAGGGGGCCCAGACGCTCACGGGGTTCGCCTACAGCTCCGCCTCGGTCGCCTTCGGCGGGACCGCCCCGGCGGTGACGGCGCCGGGCGGGGTCCAGACCACCCTGTCGTACTCGGCCACGCCGACCACGGTGTGCACGGTGGACGCGTCCACCGGCGCCTTGACGCTGATGGGGGTGGGCGCCTGCGAGATCACCGCCACCGCGGCAGGCACCGCCGACTACAACGAGGCCACCGCGGCGTTCACCGTCACGGTGCAGGCGGCCGGCGCCCTGGCACTGAACCTTGACACCATCGCCACCGACAACACGGTGAATATCGCCGAGAAGGCCGCCGGGTTCACGATCTCGGGCGACACCGGCTCGGAGGCGGGGGTGTCGGTGACGGTGACGGTCGGCGGGACGGAGTTGACCGCGACCTCGGCCGCCGCCGGCGCCTGGTCGGTGGACGTGCCCGCGGACGCGGCCTACCTCACCGGCGCCAGCGTGGCGGTGACGGTGTCCGCCTCGAAGACCGGGTTCACCTCCCCCAGCGACGTGATGCGCACGCTGGCGGTGGACCTGACCGCCCCGGCGGCGAGTTACACGGCGCCGGGCACCCTGAAGGTGGGGGTGGCCATCGGGGCCATGACGCCGAGCACCACCGCCATCGACATCGCCTCCTACGGCGCCACGGGTCTGCCGTCGGGGCTCGGCATCGACAGCACGACGGGCGCGATCAGCGGCACCCCGGACACGGCCGACGCGAACACCGCCGACGCCACGGTGACGGTGACCGACCGCGCCGGCAACCCCGCCACCGTGTCGATCACCTTCCCGGCGGTGGCCAACGACGACACCGAGGCGCCGGACGCGCCGGGTGCGCCGTCGGTGTCGGCGGCGTCGGTGACGAGCCTGAACGTGACCTGGTCGGCGCCGGACAACGACGGCCCGGAGATCACGGACTACGACTACCGCTACCGGACGACCTCGCCGCAGGGCACGTGGGTCGTGGTGATGAACACGACGATCACGGCTCGGTCGACGACGATCGGGAGCCTGCAGGAGTACACGTCCTACGACGTGCAGGTGCGGGCCACGAACGACGAGGGCACGAGCGGCTGGTCCGCTTCGGGCAGCGGCACGACGGCCGCCAACGCCGCCCCGTCGTTCACGTCTTCAACGACCTTCACCCCGGCGGAGAACCAGACGGCGGTGGGCACGGTGGTGGCGTCCGACAACGACGCGGGCGACGACATCACCGGCTACGCGCTCAGCGGCGGCGCGGATGCGGGGTTCTTCTCGATCGGGCCGACGTCGGGGGCGCTGACGTTCGACGATGCGCCGAACTTCGAGGACGCGCAGGACCAGGGTGCCGACAACGCCTACGAGGTGACGGTGCAGGCGACCAGCGGCACGGGCGACCGGGAGCAGACGGGGACCCAGACGATCACGGTGACGGTGACGGACGCGGACGAGCAGCCGGACACACCGGCGACGCCGACGGTGATGGCGACCTCGGGCACGACCGACAGCCTGGACGTGACCTGGACCGCGCCGGGGCGGAACGGCGGCCCGGCCATCATCGGCTACGGCGTGCAGTACCGCGTGGTCTCGAGCCTCACGTGGGTGGACTGGACGCACACGGGCGCGGCGACCACGACGACGATCACCGGGCTGACGGCGAGCACGGAATATCACGTGCAGGTGCAGGCGCTCAACGGCGAGACGCCGAGCGCCTGGTCGGACCCCTCGGTCGCGGTGCCCACGAATTCGGCCGCCAACAACGCCCCGGTGTTCTCCGAGACGGCGCCGACGCGCGGGGTGGCCGAGAACAGCGCCGCGGGCGTCGACGTTGGCGCGGCGGTGACGGCGACGGACGCCGACCCCGGCGACACGCTGACATACACCCTGGAGGGCACGGACGTGGCGTCGTTCGACATCGTCTCCACGTCGGGCCAGATCCGGACCAAGACGGGAGTGACCTACGACCACGAGGAGGAATCGTCCTACTCGGTGACGGTGAGGGCGTCGGACGGCACGGCGAGCGCCACCATCGACGTGGAGATCACCGTCACGGACGAGGACGAGCAGCCGGACACACCGGCGAAGCCGACGGTGTCGGCGACCTCGGGCACGACCGACAGCCTGGACGTGACCTGGACCGAGCCGGCGCGCAACGGCGGCCCGGCCATCACCGGCTACACCGTGGAGTACCGCGAGGGCACGAGCGGCGACTGGGAGAACGTCACGCACAGCGGCACCGGGACCACGACGACGATCACCGGGCTGACGGCGAACACGGAGTACCAGGTGCGGGTGCAGGCGCTCAACGGCGAGACGCCGAGCGCCTGGTCGGACCCCTCGGTCGCGGTGCCCACGAATTCGGCCTCCAACAACGCCCCGGTGTTCACGTCTTCAACGACCTTCACCCCGGCGGAGAACCAGACGGCGGTGGGCACGGTGGCGGCGTCGGACAGCGACACGGGCGACGACATCACCGACTACGCGCTCAGCGGCGGCCCGGACCAGGCGCTGTTCTCTATCGGCTCGACGTCGGGCGTGCTGACGTTCCAGGCGGCGCCCAACTACGAGGACCCGAAGGACGCGGACACCGACAACGCCTATCTGGTGGAGGTGCAGGCGACCGGCAGCACGGGCGACCGGGAGCTGACGTCGACCCAGACCATCACGGTGACGGTGAAGAATGCGGACGAGCAGCCGGACACACCGGCCAAGCCGACGCTGGCGGCGGTCTCGGGCTCGTCGACGACCCTGACCGCGACCTGGGTGAAGCCGGACCTGAACGACGGCCCGGACATCACCGACTACAACGTGCAGTTTCGCCAGGGCACGAGCGGCACGTGGCTGAACTTCTCGCACCCCGGCACGGCGGTCACCACGACCCTCACCGGGCTGACGGCGGACACGCCCCATCAGGCGCGGGTGCAGGCGGTGAACGGCGAGACGGACAGCGAGTGGTCGGACCCCTCGGACGCGGTCAGCACCAACGCGGAGACGGTGGCGGTGACGCTGCATCTGAGCGGCGAGGACGCGGGCGCGGTGACGGTGTCGGCGACGGTGTCGCCGGCCTCGGCGACCGCCTTCACGGTGACGGTGTCGGCGAGTCCGGTGGCCCCGGCGACGGACGACGACTTCAAGCTGAGTACGAACCGGGAGCTGCGCTTTGCCGCGAACGCGACCGCGAGCACCGGGACGGTGACGATCAGGCTGGTTAACGACGATGTCCCTGAGCCAACCGACGTCGTGACGGTGTCCGGCTCGGCGTCCATCGAGGGCGTGACGGGCCCCGGCGACGTGACCCTGACCATTCTCGACGACGACCTGGTCAGCATCGACAGCATCTGCAACCGCACGCGGCGCGTCCGCGACCGCATCCTGGTGCTGCTGAAGAACCGGCACAGCTTCAAGGGCGGCTGCGGCGACGTGAACGAGACGCATCTGGCGCAGCTGGAGTCGCTCGACCTGGGCCGCAACCCGAGCACGGAGTCGGCGTTCAGGATCCGCCTGCAGAGCGGCGACTTCGAGGGGCTGGTGAACCTCGAGGGGCTGTACCTGAGGGAGACCGGGCTTCGCTCGCTGCCGGCCGGGGTGTTCGACGGGCTGGCGGCGCTGGACACGCTGGAGCTGGACAACAACCAGCTTCGCTCGCTGCCAGCCGGGGTGTTCTCCGACCTGCTCGCTCTGGAGACACTGGAACTACAGAAGAACCCGCGGCTGAGCTCGTTGCCCTACGACGAGTTCGAGGCGCTGCCGAATCTGACGAAGCTGCTGGTGGACCCGGCGGGCCGCAGAGGGTACCAGGTGGCGGGCGGCGAGGGCGACGTGACCCTGGAGGTCGCGGCGGGGGGCACGACGACGTATCAGGTGCGCCTGACGCACACGCCGGCCTACGTCGGGACGGCAAGCCTGCCGAGGTTGACGGTGAGTTCGGACACGGACGGGGTGGTCGCGGCGCCGACGACGCTGCAGTTCACGAAGGAGAACTGGTTCCGGCGCCAGACGGTGACGGTGGACGCCCCGGCATCGGCGGCCGGCGCGACGGCGACGCTGACCCACACGTCCGTTGCGGTGACGTATGACCGGCCGATCCCGACGGTGACGGTGCGGGTGCTGGAGAGCGACACCAGCCGCACGGCCGATCCGCTGACGGCGGCGTTCGAGGAGCTGCCGGAGGCGCACGACGGGGAGACCGCGTTCAGCTTCCGCATCGCGTTCAGCGAGGCGGTCGCGGTCACGCCCGAGGCCATGCGGACGCGCGTCCTGACGGTGGCGGGCGGCGCCGTGACCGGCGCGGCCCGGGTCGACGGGGAGAGCGGCGTGTGGTCGATCACGGTCGCGCCGGACAGCCGCGAGGCGCTGTCGATCACGCTGGCCCCGGCGGCGGAGTGCGAGGCGGACGGCGCGGTCTGCACCTCGGACGGCCGAGCCCTGTCGACCGGGGCGTCGGCCATCGTGAACGGCCCGGGTCCCGAGAGCCAGACGCAGGAGGACCAGGCGCTGACGGCGAGCTTCGAGGGGGTGCCGGAGGCGCATGACGGCGAGCGCGCGTTCCGCTTCGATGTCGCCTTCAGCGAGGACATCGGCATCGACTACCAGGCGCTGCGCGACGATGCGTTCACGGTGAGCGGGGGCGCCGTGACCGGGGTGCGCGGAGTGGACGGGCGCCACGACCGGTGGGAGATCACGGTCGCGCCCGACTCGGACGGAGACGTGACGATCACGCTGCCGGCGGGGCGCGAATGCGAGGTCTCCGGGGCGATCTGCACCACGGGGGAGAACCGCCGGCGGCTGAGCAACAGCCCCTCGGCGACGGTGGCCGGCCCGGCGGACGAGCCGGAGAGCAACACGGCGGCCGTGGGTGCGCCGACCATCGGTGGGACGCCGCAGGTCGGGGAGGCGCTGACCGCCTCGACGTCGGGCATCGCCGACGCCGACGGGCTGGACACCGCGCGCTTTGCCTACCAGTGGATCCGCACGAGCGCCGACATTGGCGGGGCGACCCGCTCGACCTACACGCCGGTGGCGGCCGACGAGGGCACGCGGCTACAGGTCCGGGTCAGCTTCACCGACGACGCCGGCCACGAGGAGCGCCTCACCAGCGCGGCGACCGATGCCGTCGCCGCGGCGCCGGAGCCGCTGACGGCGTCGTTCGAGGGCATGCCGGCAGAGCACCGCGGCCAGGGGTCGTTCAGCTTCCGGGTGGCGTTCAGCGAGGGGATCAATATCAGCTACACGACGGTGCGCGACGCGTCGTTCACGGTGACGGGCGGTGAGGTCACACAGGCGCGCCGGGTCGACGGCCGCCGCGACCGGTGGAAGATCACCATCGAGCCGGACTCGCACGAGGCGGTGACGGTCCGGCTGCCGGAGACGACGGACTGCGACGCGAGCGGGGCGATCTGCACCGACGACGGCCGGCCGCTGTCGCATGCGCTGTCGGCGACGGTGGCCGGCCCGGTGGGCATCGCGGTGGCCGATGCGCGGGTGAACGAGAACTCAGGCGCCCTGCTGGCCTTCGCCGTCACGCTCAGCCGCGCGGCGAGCGTCGCGTTGACGGTGGACTACGCGACGGCGGACGGCAGCGCGCACGCGGGCGACGACTATACGGCCACGAGCGGGACGCTGAAGTTCCGGGCGGGCGAGTCGTCGAAGACGATTGAGGTGGCGGTGCTCGACGACGCCCACGACGAGGGCGAGGAGACGCTGACGCTGCGGCTGTCGAACCCCTCGGGGGGACGGTTGGCCGACGGCGAGGCCACCGGGACGATCGCGAACCACGATTCGATGCCGCGGGCGCTGCTGGCGCGGTTCGGGCGGACGGCGGCGGTGCACGTGGTGGAGCACGTGGAGGAGCGGCTGGCGGCGCCGCGCGCGCCGGGCTTCCGGGGCCGGTTCGCGGGCCGGGAGCTGCGGCGCGGCATGGAGCGCGACATCGCGCTCAACTTCCTGCGCCAGCTCGGCGGGGCGGCCGGCGCGGGGCCGATGGGCGCGGGCGCCGGCGGTCCGCTGTCCGGCGCGCCGGCGACCGGGACGGCGCCGCTCGGGATGTCGGGGCTGGCTGGCGACGGGCGCCTGGCCGCGGCGTCGGGTCCGATGGGCATGGTCGCCGGCCCGCTGGGCGGCGGGTCCCGCCCGGACAGCCAGTTCAATGGCGGCGGACTCGTGCGGATGGGCCTCGGCGGCGGCGACGTGCTGACCGGCTCGGCCTTCGAGCTGGGTCGCGAGACGGGCCACGGCGGCATCCTCTCGTTCTGGAGCCGCGGGGCGCGGTCGCGCTTCTCCGGGCGCGAGGGCGCGCTGTCGCTGGGCGGCGACGTGCGCACGACGATGGTCGGGGCCGACTACGCGACGGGGCCGCTGGTGACGGGCCTGTCGCTGTCGCACAGCCGGGGCCTGGGCGAGTACACCGGGGTCGCCGGCGGCCAGGTGGCGTCGTCGGTGACGGGCCTGTACCCGTGGCTCGGCTACCAGGCGACCGACCGCGTCACGGTGTGGGGCGTGGCCGGCTACGGGTCGGGCGGGCTGCTGCTGACGCCGCAGGGCGGTCCGGCCCTGGAGTCGGGCCTGTCGATGGCGATGGCGGCGGCGGGGACGCGGGGCGAGCTGGTGGCCGGGGGCTCGGGCGGCTTCGCGCTGGCGTTCAAGGCCGATGCGTTGTGGGTCGGGACGTCGATCGACGGCGTGGACGGCCCGGCGGGGCGCCTGCAGGCGACCGACACGGCGGTGACCCGCTTCCGCACGGGGCTTGAAGGCTCGCGCGCCTTCACGCTCGCCGGCCGGCTGTCGCTTACGCCGAGCGTCGAGGTGGGGCTGCGGCACGACGGCGGGGACGCCGAGACCGGCGCCGGCATGGACGTCGGCGCCGGCCTGATTGTGTCGGATGCATCGTCGGGGCTGGCCGTCGACCTGCGGGTGCGGATGCTGGTGCTGCACCAGGCCGAGGGGTTCCGCGAGCGGGGCATGGCGGTCTCGCTGAGCTACAACCCGACGCCGTCGACGCCGCTGGGCTTTGTGGCGCGGGTGGCGCCGTCGTGGGGCGGGCAGGCGACGAGCGGGGCCGAGGCGCTGTGGGGCCGGCAGACGATGGCGGGGCTGGCGTCCGGCGGCGTCGCGTCGGGCAACCGCCTCGATGGCGAGGTCGGCTACGGGCTGCCGGTGGGCAGCCGCTTCGTCGGCACGCCGCGGGTCGGGGTCAGCACGTCCGAGCACGGGCGGGACTACCGGCTCGGCTACGGTCTCGGGGTGCTGAACCGGGAGAGCCTGACCTTCGAGCTGGGCATCGACGCGCAGCGCCGCGAGAGTCCGCTGGTCGACGGCGCAAGCAACGGAGCCATCGGCCGGGGCACGGTGGGCTGGTAGACGGGGCGCCGCGGCTGATCGGGATCGTCCGCGACGCCGATTCGGTACAGCACACCCGACCCGGACTGACTAGGCGCGTGCGAACCCACGAAGCCCGCGCCGTGGGGAGGCCCAGCAACCGCCGCGGCGGACGCCTCCCGAACGCCCTACAGCGAACGCTGGCGGACGCCGACGATGCGGTTGATGTGCCGTTTCGAGAGCGCGAATCGCTCAGCCAACGTGGCGGCGTTGGTCCCGTCGCACAGCGCGCGAATCCGCGCGTCGCGGGCGCGGCGTTGCCGCCTCGTCTCGACGACGGCATCGTAGGGCACCGTGCGGCCCTGGATGGCGCGGCAGATCTCGCGGGCGAGCGCGAAGCGGAGCGACTCCTCCAGGTCCGGTCCCGTGCGGTCAATCGCGAGCCGAATCGCGTCTGGAACAGGCAGTCGCCGCACCCCGACCGGCCTCCTCTCACGCCAGACCCGGCAGGTCGAGCGCGGGACTGTTCGTCAGCGCGGCCCCGGATAAGCACGTCACAACGCCGTCCGGCCGATGCATGAACGCGGGACTGAGGTAGCGGCACTCGCGCGCCCGTAGCATCGACGCCGCCCGGTCGGTCCATCGGATGCGTCCCCATACCGCGCCGGCGCGGGCCTGCAACTCGGTAATCCATCCGGCAGCCGGCGCCGGCTGTCCGTTCTCGCGGGAGTACTTGGTCTGGTGCTCGAAGTCGATCGCCAAGTCCGTGCTGCCGGCGCGTGCGCGCGTGGCGGCGACCACGCCGCCAGCGTCCGTCAGCCGCCAGCGCCGGCCATCGCGGGCGTCGAGACGGCCGGCCGGCACGAGCATGACCCACTCCCGCTGCCCCTGCTCCTCGACGATTGCCTCCGCTTGCCGGATCTTCGCGCGCAGCGACTGCAGCCGCTGGCGGCCATTCGCCGCGACCTGGCCCGCTCCCCGTTCCAGGGCGAGGGCCATCGCACGGTCCACGCGCGGCTGCGGATCCTCGACCGGATCCGAGTCTCCCGGACGCGGGTGTTGCGGGTGATGCGCGCGCAGGGGCTACTCTCGCCACACTGCGGGCGGCAGGGTGAGATGAACGCGCACGACGGCACGATTGTCACGTCGGCGCCCGACGTCATGTGGGGCACCGACGGCGTGCGGGTGTTCACCGCGGACGACGGCTGGGTCTGGACCTTCGCGGCGGTGGACCACTGGAACGCCGAGTGCCTGGGCTGGCATCGAGCGCTGGAATCGCACGCTCAAGGAGCAAGCCGTCTACGGCCGTGTCTTTCGACATCTCGCCGACGTGCGCGCGGCCGTCGCCGAGTTCGTCGAACGCTACAACCAATGCTGGCGCCTCGAGAAGCTGGCGTATCGCACGCCGCTCGAAGCGCGCGAGGAATACGAGCTACGCCATGCCGCGTAGCGTAAACGTGTGTCCAAGAAACCGGGTGCGGTACACGAACGGAGAGGCGGTTAACTTCGATCGACGAGCCGGTCGTACTGCGTGTGCGAGCCAATCCAAAACCACACGATGCCGTCACCCGCTTCGACCCCGAGCGCGCGATGGCGGCGACCGATGCGAACAGACCAGAAACGATCGACCTTCTTGAGGTGCAACGAGGGATGCCGTGGATTGTCACGAAGCCGGTCGTAGCACTCGTCCGCGAGGCGTTGGACTTGCTCCGGCAGCTCCCGATAGCAACGCCAGAACCTGGGCGACGCGCGATGTCTCACCGATCGCGAGTACGTCCCTGCCGGAGGTCGTCAAGGGCTTCGTCTGCCAGCGCGTCCAGCCGGCCGGCTGATGCATCCTGCTCGAACTGTGTGTCCCATTCCGCTGCATCGAATTCCATGAACCACGCCCTGAACGCGGCGAGTTCTTCGGCCGAGAGCTGAGCAACGGCTGTCTCGATCTCCTTGCTGCCAGACACACATCAAGGTTACGGCTATTGTCTTCTTGCTGCAAGAAACGCGGTGCGCAGCCAGCTGAAACGCCGGCTCCGGACGGCGGGGCTCCCGGGCAATCTGCGGCCGCATTCCTTCCGTGTCTTGGTCGTCACGGATTTGCCGCGGCGACCGCCATCGCAGCGCTGCTGGCGGCGCGCCCCGCGTCGTGGAGCGCGGCGACGTAGGCGGCCAGAGCCGCGTCCTCGAGCTGGCCGCGGGCGCCGGCGTAGGCGCGGTTGGTGCTAGTGTCCGGTGGAGGCTACCCATTGGAGCACGCGGCTGATGGCTCGCTACGCCGGTGTCACCCAGTGGCAGGTGCGGCAGGTCTGGCAGGCCGCCGACGTCACGCCGCATCGGCTCAAGACCTTCACGCTCAGTCACGACCCGCAGTTCGCCGAGCAGGTGATCGATGTGGGTGTCGCGTGCCGCCAATGTAGAATCGGGGTAGGCTGCCCCGGTGCGACCGATCCACCATGAAGCACTGGCAGGAAACGTCGCATATCGTGGGCCGCATTACCGAGCTGGCGGCGACCGGCCAGCGCGCGGCGATGGCGACCGTCGTGCGGATCAACGGATCCGCGTATCGGCGCCCCGGCGCCAAGCTGCTCGTGGAAGAGAGCGGCGCAACTCGGGGGGGCGTGAGCGGTGGATGCCTCGAAGCGGACGTGCGCGAGATTGCCATGACCGTGATGCGCGAGGGGGCGCCCCGGCTCCGCCACTACGAGACCGGCGACGACGACCGCACCGTGTGGGGTCTCGGCCTGGGCTGTAACGGATCGGTCGACATCTTCGTTCAGCCGGTCACATCCGAAGACACGCTGGACGTGGCGCGCCATGTGCGGACGCTGCTTGCGGGAGATGCGCCGTTCGCCGTGTCCACCCTCGTCCGCGGTCCCGCCGCCGCCCGGGGCCTGATGCTGGTGGCGGGGGACGGCCCGCTGGCCGGCTCGACGGGAACCCCCGGCCTGGATCGTGAGATAGCGCAACGGGCGGACGCGCTCCTCGCGGCCGGCGAATCGCAGTGCTACGACATCGAATCGACCGGCGTCTTCACGGAGGTTCACGTCCCGCCGCCGCGGCTCGTCATCTGCGGCGCCGGCGACGACGCGATTTCCCTCTCGGCCTATGCGTCACAGGTCGGCTTCCGCGTGACCGTCATCGATCACCGTCCCGCCTACCTGTCTCGAGAACGCTTTCCGGACGCGGAGCGCATCGACCGGAGACCCGCCGACGGCCTGGAAGGACTTCCGCTCGGTCCGCGCACCCATCTGGTGGTCATGACACACTCGTTCGCCCACGACCGGGAGTGGGTCCGGCGCCTGCTCCGGACCGACGCCCCCTACATCGGCCTGCTCGGCCCGCGCGCCCGAACAGACGAAATACTCGAACAGATCGACGCGACGGGGACCGACCGGCTCTTCGCTCCGGTCGGTCTCGATCTGGGTGCGGACGGACCGGAACAGGTGGCCGTCAGCATCCTGGCGGAGCTCCTGGCCGTCCGTGCGTCGAGCGCGCCGCGCCACCTGCGCGAGAAGGACGGCGTCATCCATGCCGGCTGAACGCAGCGGCGCGGTGGCCGGCGTCGTGCTTGCCGCCGGCAGCTCGACCCGCATGGGACGCAACAAGCTGTTCTTCGAGCTCGACGGCGAGACGCTGCTGAGACGGGTCGTGCGCCGCGCGATCGGCGCCGGTCTCGATCCAGTCATCGTGGTCGTGGGCCACGAAGGGGAGCGCGCCCGCACGGAGCTCTCGGGACTGTCGTGCATGCCGGTCGTCAATGCCGACCACGCCGAGGGGATCAACCGGTCGCTACGGACCGGCATCTCCCACGTGCCGGAACGCGCCCGGGCGGCGGTCGTGATGCTGGCGGACATGCCGTTCGTCACGAGCCGCATGGTCGCAGGGCTCGTCACGCGGTACCGGGAGAGCACGGCCCCGCTCGTCATCTCCGCCTACGGGGACGTCAACGCGCCGCCGATGCTGTACGACCGCGCGCTGTTCCCCGAGCTCCAGCGCATGACCGGAGAAGGATGCGGGCGCCAGGTCGTGCGGCGGCATCGCCACGAGGCGGTCGCGGTCGCCTGGCCGGCGGCGGCGCTCCAGGACATCGACGTTCCCGAGGACTACGAGCGGATCAAGGCCGAACTCGCAACGGGATGACATCGATGCGCACCGACATCCTGCAGCTTGCCTCCGATCTCGCCGGTCGCAGCGAGGCGTTCGCGCTGGCCACGGTGGTCCGCCGCGAGCCGCCGAGCTCGGCCCGGGTCGGTGACACCGCTATCGTGACCCCGGACGGGGAATTCCAGGGCTGGTTGGGCGGAAGCTGCACGCGGCCGACCGTGATCCGTGAGGCGCTCGCAGCCCTCGCCGACGGGGCGCCGCGGCTGATCGGGATCGTCCGCGACGCCGACTCGATGCCGAGTACTCGACCCGGACTGACGTTGTTTCCGATGGCCTGCCACAGCGGGGGAAGCGTGGAGATCTACATCGAGCCACTGCTGCCGGCGCGGCGGCTGCTGATTTTCGGGGTTTCGCCCACGGCGCAGGCGCTGGCGCGCCTGGCGACCGTGCTCGGCTACCGCGTGGAAGCGGTCGATCCGGAAGCCAGCGAGACGCTGTTCCCGGACGTGAGCCGCCTGGTGACCAGCGACGCGTCGATCGAGCCCCCTGGTTCCGAACAGGAGGCCGGCCGCTGCTTCGCCGTCGTCGCGACGCTCGGCCAGCGGGACGAGGAGGCGGCATGGGCGGCCAGTCAAATGAAGCCGGCGTACGTCGGCGTGGTGGCCAGCCGCAAGCGGTTCGGACACATACGCGAGACGCTGACCGCACAAGGCGCGACGCCGGAACAGCTCGACCGGATCGCCAATCCGGCCGGCCTCGACATCGGCGCGGAGACGCCCGAGGAGATTGCACTGAGCATCCTCGCCGAGATCACCCGGCGCGCGCGGGCTCGCCGACCCGCTCGGGCTCCGGCTCCCGCCACGGTCGTTGCGGACACCGAGCGCGACCCGGTGTGCGGGATGTCCGTTGCCGTCGCGGCTGCCTCCCACCAGGCCGACGCCGGCGGGCGGACCTACTACTTCTGCGGCGCGCACTGCCGCGATCGGTTCCTGGCGGAGCCGCACACGTACGCCGCGGCGGCGGTGCAGGAGGGGTAGCGTGAGGCCGGAGGTGCAGGCGATGCAGGCGGCGATGGAGCGAGCGGGGTACATCGCCGAGCCGGCCATCGCCACCGCGGTCTTCCTGGCTCGCGCGCTGCGCAAGCCGCTCCTCATCGAGGGGGACGCCGGCGTGGGCAAGACCGAGATCGCCAAGGTGCTGGCCCGGATCCTGGACACGGAACTGATCAGGCTGCAGTGCTACGAGGGGATCGACGTCAACACGGCCCTGTACGAGTGGAACTACCAGCGGCAGATGCTGCGCCTCCGCATCGCGGGCACGGAGGGCCGGGAACCGGCACAGACCGAGCAGATGATCTTCAGCCGCGACTGCCTGCTGGAACGCCCGCTGCTGCGCGCCATCACCCGCCGCGACGCTTCGCCGGTCCTGCTGATCGACGAAATCGATCGGGCCGACGACGGCTTCGAGGCCTTCCTGCTGGAAATCCTCTCCGACTTCCAGGTAACGATTCCCGAGCTCGGCCCCATCGCCGCCACGCACGTGCCGTACGCCGTGCTGACGTCGAACCGCACGCGCGAGATCGGCGACGCGCTGCGCCGCCGGTGCTTCTACCTCTACGTCGAGCACCCGTCCCTGGAGAAGGAGGTTCGCATCATCCGCTCCAAGGTGCCGGGGGTCATGGACGGGTTGGCCCAGGACATAGCAGCGGTCATGCAGGCGTTCCGCGGACGCCGTCTCCACAAGGCGCCGGGCGTCGCCGAGACGCTGGACTGGACGCAGGCGTTGATGGCCCTGGGGCACGATCATCTCGACGTCGACGTGGTGGAGGAGACGCTCGGGTGCATCCTGAAGGATCACCACGACGTGCAGGACCTGACCGCGCACGACGTCGAGTCGCTGCTCGCCGCCGCGCGATCACCGAGCGGCGCCGATGGATGACCGCGACGTCGTGGAACGGCTGGCCCGCTTCGCGGGTCGGCTGCGGGAACGCGGCGTCGGCGTGTGCCTGAGCGACGAGATCGACGGCGCGGCCGCGCTCCTGCTGGTGGATCTCGCCGACCGGGATGAAGTCCGCTATGCGCTGCGCACCGCGCTGAAGGTCCGACGGTCCGACTGGGACACGTTCGACGAGCTGTTTCGCGGCTTCTGGGCCGCCGAGGCCGCGCCGGCCACACCATTGGAGCGGCCGGCCAAGCCGCCGGATCACGCGGCGCGGCCGCGTTCCGCCCGGAGCGGGCCGGTCCCCCAATGGCGTTGGCTCCAGGCAATCGCGCCGCCCGCGGGTGAGCGCGAACGCGAAGCGGCCGGCGGCGATCTGCCGGGCTATTCCTCCGACGTGCTTCTGCGCCGCAAGCCGTTCGACGACTGGTGCGCGGACGACCTGCCCGCCATGGAGCGGCTGCTCGCGCGGGCGGCGCGCCGGCTGAGATGCCGGCCGAGCCGCCGCCTGGTTCCGGTCCGCGCTCGGGGCCAGGTGGATCTGCGACGCAGCTTCCGCCGCGCGGTCGGGACCGGAGGTGAGTTCCTCTCGCTGGCGCGGCGGGCCCGCGCCGTGGAGAAGCCGGACGTGGTGCTGCTCTGCGACACCAGCGGTTCGATGGACCCGCACACCCGGTTTCTGCTGACCTTCGCCCTGTCCCTCACGCGCGTGGTGCGACGGTGCGAGGTCTTCGCGTTCAACACCTCGCTGACCCGGTTGACGCCGTGGCTGACACCCGGGAAGATCGGTCCCACCCTGGATCGTCTGGCCGCCGGCGTGCCCGACTGGTCCGGCGGAACCCGCATCGGCGCGAGTCTGGACGAGTTCGTCACGCGGCATCTGGATACGCTCGTGAGCGCGAAGACCGTCGTCGTGGTGCTCAGCGACGGGCTGGACCTGGACGGTCCCGCGGTGCTGGCCGGGGCAATGCGCGCCATCCAGGCAAAGGCGCGGAAGGTGATCTGGCTGAACCCGCTGCTCGGCGACCCGCGCTACCGGCCGGAGGCGCGCGGGATGCAGGCCGCCCTTCCGTTCGTCGAGCATTTCGTGCCGGCGCACAATCTGGAGTCACTCGAGCGGCTGCTGCCGCTCCTGGCGGCCTGACGTGGGTATCCCGATAGAGAAGCGCTTCGTCATCAACGCCGCCCCGCGGGAGGTGTGGGCGTTTCTCACCGATCCGTCCAAGGTGGCGGGTTGCCTGCCCGGCGCCGCGATCACCGGACAAATCGACGAGCGGACGCACGCCGGGACGATCGCCGTCAAGGTGGGGCCGGTCTCGGCCCGTTACAAGGGCACGGTGCGCTTCGAGCGGCTGGACCAGGAGGAGGGCGTGGCGGAGATCGCCGCGGCCGGCCAGGACGTGCGCGGCAAGGGCGGAGCCGACATGCGCATGACGAGTCGCATCATCGAGCGCGGCCCCTCCGAAACCGAAGTGACCGTGACGTCGACCGTGAACGTCACCGGCATCCTGGCGCAGTTCGGCCGGGGGATGATCCAGGACCTGAGCGACCAGATGTTCCGGCAGTTCACCGATGCGATGCGGGCCGCGCTGGAGTCGGCGGCCGACCGGCCGGTCGCGGACCCCCCGGGGGCGGGATCTCCCGACGGCGACGCGATCGACGCGGTGTCTCTCGGCGCCAAGGTCGGCGGGCGAGCGCTTGGTCGAGTCGTGCGGCGGCCGGGCTTCTGGCTGGCCGTCGTCCTCGTGGTGGCTGCGATTCTGTGGCTGGTATACTGGCGGCCGTCGTGAGTTCTCCGCGGGAGGGCTCGGGTCCTGTCACCGGCCGGGCCATCGGTGCTCGCTTGAGCCCCACGCGGCTGGACTCTTGCCACGGGCTGCTTCCGCCATGGAGCGGATAAAGGAGCGTCCCAATGATTCCGTCGGCATTCGACTACCACGCACCGGGCACGCTTGAGGAAGCGGTGGCGCTGCTCGAACGTCACGGCGACGAGGCGAAGGTGCTGTCCGGCGGCCAGAGCCTCCTGCCCCTGCTCAAGCTCCGGCTCGGTGACGCCGGCCACCTGGTGGACATCGGGCGCATCCCGGGGCTCTCGGGCATCACGGAGGCGGACGGCTACCTGAGAATCGGCGGCGCTACGCGCGAAGCGGATCTGGAACGTTCGGATCTCGTTCGCGAAAAGTACCCGATCCTGCTGGACACCGCCGCCGTCATTGCCGACCCGCTGGTGCGCAACCGCGCCACGGTGGGCGGTAACCTGGCGCACGGCGACCCGGCGAACGACCACCCGGCGACGATGCTCGCGCTCGAGGCGGACGTGGTGGCGCGAGGTCCCGACGGCGAGCGCACCATCCCGATTACGCGCTTCTTCACGGGGCTCTTCGCCACGGCGCTCGCGCCGGCGGAGATCCTCATCGAAATCAGGATCCCCATCCCTCCACCGCACAGCGGCGGCGCCTACGTCAAGCTCGAGCGCAAGGTGGGGGACTTCGCCACCGCCGCCACGGCGGCGCAGGTCACGCTCGGCGGGCAGGGCGAGATGACGCGGATCGGGATCGGCCTCACCAACGCCGGGCCGACGCCGATCAAGGCGACAGCGGCAGAAGCGTATCTCCTGGGGCGACAGCCGGACGCGGAGGTCGTCGCCGAAGCCGCACGGCTGGCCGCGGACGCCGTGTCACCGAGCGCCGACCGGCGCGGGTCGACGGAGTACAAGCGCGACATGGCGCGCGTGCTGACCGGCCGGGCGATCAACCGGGCGGTGCAGCGGGCGGGAGGGCAGTAGGCATGGCGACACACGACGTTCGGATCACCGTGAACGGGGCGCCGCAGGAAGCCGCGGTCGAGTCGCGCCTCCTGCTCGTGCACTGGCTTCGCGACGTGCTGCGCCTGACCGGGACCCATATCGGATGCGACACGACGCACTGCGGCGCGTGCACGGTGTTGCTGGACGGCGAGCCCGTCAAGTCGTGCACCGTGCTTGCCGTGCAGGCCGATGGCCGGGAACTGATGACGGTGGAGGGCCTGGAGCAGAACGGATCGCTGCATCCGCTCCAGGAAGGGTTCCATCAGGAACACGGGCTGCAATGCGGCTTCTGCACGCCGGGCATGCTGATGACCGGGTCCGCCCTGCTCCAGCGGACCCCGAATCCGAGCGAGGCGGAGATCCGGCAGGCGATTTCCGGGAACCTGTGTCGCTGCACCGGCTACGTGAACATCGTCAAGTCGATCGAATACGCGGCCGACAAGCTGCGCTAGGGGAGAAAGCATGGCACCCCAGACGACGGCGGAAGTGGGCGGCATGGGCCACTCGATGAAGCGCAAGGAGGATCCGCGCTTCATCCGCGGCCAAGGCAACTTCGTGGACGACATTCAGCTTCCGGGCATGCTCTACCTGGACATCGTCCGCAGCCCGTTCGCGCACGCCCGGATCACGTCCATCAACACGGAGAAGGCGCTCAAGATCCCCGGGGTGCTCGCCGTCATCACCGGCGAGACCCTCAAGCAGTACAACCTGCACTGGATGCCGACCCTGATGTCCGACACCCAGATGGTGCTGCCGACCGAGAAGGTCATGTACCAGGCGCAGGAAGTGGCGGGGGTGATCGCGACGGACCGCTACGCGGCGGCCGACGGGGTCGAGGCGGTGGAGGTGGAGTACGACCCGCTGCCGGTCGTCGTCGATCCGTTCAAGGCGCTGGAGCCGGACGCGCCGGTGCTGCGCACGGACAAGGAGGGCAAGAAGGACAACCACATCTTCCACTGGGAAGTGGGCGACCGGGCCGCGACGGAGCGCGCCCTCGCCGACGCCGACGTCGTCGTCAAGCAGGATCTGTACATTCCGCGCATCCACGTCGCGTCCATAGAGACCTGCGGCTGCGTCGCGGATTTCGATCGCGTGATGGGGAAGCTCAAGGTCTACATGACCACCCAGGCGCCGCATGCCGTTCGCACGGTGCTGGCCCTGGTGGCCGGGCACGTCGGGCTGTCGGAAGAGAAGATCCAGGTCATCTCCCCGGACATCGGCGGCGGGTTCGGCGGCAAGGTACCCGTCTATCCGGGGTACGTGATCGCGATCGCCGCGTCGGTCGTGATAGGCAAGCCCGTCAAGTGGATCGAAGACCGGATGGAGAACCTGCAGGCCGACTCCTTCGCGCGGGACTACCACCTGACGGCCGAGCTCGGGGCCACGAAGGACGGCACGCTCACCGCGCTGAAGATCAAGACGCTGGCCGACCACGGCTATACGGACGCCGCGGCGAACCCGTCGAAGTTTCCCGCCGGCCTGTTCTCGATCGTCACCGGGTCGTACGACCTGAAGCACGCCTTCGCCGAGGTGGACGGCGTGTACACGAACAAGCCGCCGGGCGGTATCGCCTACCGCTGCTCGTTCCGCGTGACCGAGGCGGTCCACACCATCGAGCGGCTGACCGACATCATGGCCCAGAAGCTCGACATGGACCCGGCCGCGCTGCGCCTCAAGAACTTCATCCCCGCGGACAAGTTCCCTTACACGTCGGTGTTGGGGTGGGAGTACGACAGCGGCGACTACCACGGCGCCCTCGAGAAGGCGATGGACCGGATCGGCTACGCCGAGTTGCGGAAGGAGCAGGCGGAGAAGCGGGAGCGGGGCGAGCTGATGGGCATCGGCATCTCGAGCTTCACGGAGATCGTCGGCGCCGGGCCCTCGAAGCACTTCGACATCCTCGGGCTCAAGATGTTCGACTCGTGCGAGATCCGCGTCCATCCCACCGGCAAGGCGACCGCCCGCTTCGGCACGAAGTCGCAAGGCCAGGGCCACGAGACCACGTACGCGCAAATACTGGCCGAAGAGCTGGGCATTCCCGCCGCCCACATCCAGGTCGAAGAGGGCGACACCGACACCGCGCCCTACGGGCTGGGCACGTACGCCAGCCGCTCGACGCCGACGGCCGGCGCGGCCGGGGCGATGGCGGCGCGCAAGGTCCGTGACAAGGCGAAGAAGATTGCCGCCTACCTGCTGGAGGTGAGCGAGGACGACCTGGAATGGACGCCGGGCGCCTTCTCGGTCAAGGGGGCGCCGCAGAAGTCGAAGACGATCCAGGAGATCGCGTTCGCCGCCTACACCAACCACCCGCCCGGTATGGAGGGCGGCCTGGAGGCGGTCTCGTACTACGATCCGCCGAACCTGACGTTCCCCTTCGGCAGCTACATCTGCGTCGTCGACATCGACCGCGGCACGGGAGAAGTGAAGATACGCCGGTTCGTGGCGGTGGACGACTGCGGCAACATCATCAATCCGATGATCGTCGACGGGCAGATTCACGGCGGCCTCACGATGGGCATGGCGCCCGCGCTGCTCGAGGAGATCAGCTACGACGAGAACGGCAACATTCAGGGCGGGAGCTTCATGGACTACCTGGTCCCCACGGCCATGGAGACCCCCAAGTGGGAGACCGACAAGACCGTGACCCCGTCGCCGCACCATCCGCTGGGCGCGAAGGGCGTCGGCGAGTCGGCCACCGTGGGCGCGCCGCCGGCGATCGCCAACGCCGTCGTGGATGCATTGGCGCATCTCGGCGTGCAGCACATCGACATTCCGATCACGCCCGAAAAGGTGTGGCGGATTCTGAAGGACACCGGCGCCGGCCTCTAGCGGCTCCTTTCGAGCGGCCCCCGGCGCGGGCACAGGAGGTGTCGGGCGTCGGCTGGGGGTCGAGCAGGACGCAATACAACCGCAGCGTCATTGACGATCGACCAGCGAGAGGCGAACGCGATCCACCGGATGTTGGCGGGCTGCTCGTCGACGCGCATCTCCTGCCACATTACCAGCCCCCAGCCGCGGACCACCCGCCGGTCCGGGAATATCCCAACTGCACCGCGATGCGCCAAGCGGGCTGGAACCGAAGTTGCCCCGGTTTCGTGGACACCTATTCTCTTGGGAGGAGGGGTGTCGACAAATGCCGAAGACGAGACCGCCGTATCCGGCGGTGTTCAGACAGCAGATGGTCGAGCGTGTTCGAGCCGGACGTACGCCGGAGGACTTGGCTCGGGAGTTTGAGCCGTCGGCCCAGGCCATCCGGAACTGGGTCACGCAGGCGGGTCGAGATGCGGGTTGGCGAGTGTCGTTCGCCGCCACGCCGGCCGGGTCGTCGAAGTCAATCATTGCGACCGGCGAACGCGACGGAACACCGGGAAGAGTGACACGATCGACGCCGAGATGGCCGCGCGGTCGGTACTCGCCGGGATCGCGACCGCCGTCCCGAAGAGTGCCCACTCGCGACACGCTGGCTCACGCTCGCGGCCGAAGTCTCCGCCCATGACAAGGCGCTTGACAGCATCACTCGGGCCGCCGCGCCGACGCTGCGTGAGGCTTTCGGGATCGGTCCAGACGCACGCGCCGAGATGATGATCGTCGCGGGCGACAACCCTTCAGGGATCCGGTCCGACGCCGCGTTTGCGAAACTCTGTGGCGCCTGTCCGATACCAGCCTCGAGCGGAGTCACGAACCGGCACCGGCTGTTCCGCGGAGGCCACCGGCAAGCCAACGCGACGCTCTATCGAATCGTGATCGTCCGCATGCGCTGGCACCAGCCGACCATTGATGACGTCGCCCGCCGCACCGCCCAGGGGCTGTCGAAGAAAGACAGTATCAGGTCGCCGCTCGAGTTCGAACGTCTTCACCAGGCGGACCCTGTGGACGGTGCCCGGCCTGTGGACGCCCTGCGGGCGCCCACAAGTCCGTTGGAGGGCTAGACTAGATCCTTCTTCCGAGCGAAATCATTGAACCGCTCGATAACGATGTTGAGTGCATCGTTCCAGCCTTGTTGTTTGTCAGTCGTGGTCGGTTCCCTCCAGCTCCCGCCGCGCCCACTGCGGCCTCGAAAGAGGTCGCCCGTAGATCACTCACGCCCTGCAGAGTACCTGGCTTCCGAGAACCCATGCCGCCGGCACAGGTCCTTCACCGGCAGCCAGGCATCGGCCTCCCGGAGGAATCCCACGATCTGCGCGCTCTCTGACGCGATACACTCGTCTCAGGAGGTGGCGCTTGTGACAGACCTACTTGAGGAGGCGTTCGCGAAGGCCACCCGGTTGCCCGACGACGAGCAGGACGCCTTCGCGCGATGGCTGATGGACGAGCTCGAGTCCGAGCGGCACTGGTCCCGGTCGTTCGAGACCTCACAGCGGCAGCTCGCCAATCTCGCTCGGGAGGCTCTCGCGGAGGATCTGGTCGGCCGAACTGAGCCGCTCGACCCCGACCGGCTGTGAAGTCCCGCCGCACCAGACGCTTCCACGAGTGCTTCGCCCAGTTGCCATCCGACATTCAAAGCCAAGCCCGGCAAGCCTATCAGCTGTTTCAGGGCAATCCCGGTCACCCCGGTCTTCGCTTCAAGAGGGTTCACCAGACCGAGCCGATCTACGCCGTCCGCGTGAGCCAAGGCTATCGGGCCGTGGGCGTCCTGAAGGACGAGGCGATCGTCTGGTTTTGGATCGGCTCCCACGCCGCCTACGACCGGCTCCTGTCACGGCTCTAAAACAAGCGAGTTAATGAGGCCGCGGGGCCGTACCCCGCGGAAGCCGGCGCCCGGCGTCCAGAACCCGCGTTCGCCGCGCTTGGCGCGTTCATCCTGCGTCAGCGCCGCGGCTCGAGGCTCGTGAACCACAAGAGGGGGGGAGGCCGGCCGCAGTCGGGGCCGGAAACGGCCCGATCGGGCGGTCTGTAACTACCTCTCTCGGCCGGGAAGTTGCGGTTGATCCGGACGACGGGGGCACTTCGAGCAAATCTCAGAGCGGCTGACGCCAGCGTTCGGCCGGTGTCACCCGACGTGGCGCGACTCAACGTCCGGGCCATATCGGTCCGCGTCGCTGAACAGATGCCGACGAGCGGCGAATACCATGATATGCTTCATAAAGATATATCACTTCCACGTCACCAACTTCCGCCTGGAGGAGACGCGATGACCAAGTCAGTCGCATCTGCGCGGGTAGCTATTCGGGAGCAACACGATGATCGCAAGATCGCACGGGTCTTTATGACCGGGCGGTCACAGGCCGTGCGGCTGCCAAAGGAATTTCGCTTCGACACTGACCGTGTGCTGATTCGGCGTGAAGGCCGTAATGTCGTGCTGAGTCCGATTTTCAACGACTGGGACGACTACTCCAAGAACGGCGCGGGCTTCACGGACGACTTCTTCGAGGCGATGGATGAACTGCGCAACACCCACTTGCCGCTCGAAGAGAGGGAGCCCTTCGATTGAAGGCCATGCTCGGCACGGACACCTGCATCTTCGCAAGGAAGCGGCCGGCCGGCTTTGTACCGAGGCTGCCGCTCCGTGACTGCGGGATCTCAATCATCGTATTGGGAGAACTGGAGTGGGGCGTGTCGAGGTCGAGTCGCATCGAGGAGAATCGCGCTGGCCTGAGAGACCTGCTGGCGGCCGTCCAGGTAATCGACCTCGACGCGGAGGTCGCGCGACAATACGGCCAACTCCGAGCGCATCTTCGTTCCGTCGGCCAGCCGATCGGTCCGAACGATCTGTGGATTGCCGCCCACGCCCTGGCCCGGGACGTGCCACTGGTCACGCACAACCTCGCTGAGTTCCGGCGCGTACCCGATCTGTCTGTCGAGACCTGGATGACGGCATAGTCCAAGCCACAGGTCGCGCCGGGTGTCCTCGTCGTCCGCAGACGTTCATTCAGCCTTCGTTCCGGTGGAAGCTGTCGGGATCTCGAAGCCGACGGATCGCATCAGCTCGATGGCGTTGACACGAGCGGCGACGACTACGTCTTGGCGCTCGGCGCGGCGACGGGCGAGCGAGCCTGGGAATCCAGATCCTCGACGCCGTTCGACCTCCGATGCAGCATGGGATAATAGGCGGTCGCCAAGCGTGGCGGCCGCCTATTACCCCTTTGTGTGAACCCCTCGCCTATTCGAGCGCTTCGAGCTGCGCGGTCACCTCGTGCGGCAGCCGGAGCTCGTTGGTGATCGAGAAGGCGTCGAACTGCCCCGCGTACGCGCGCGCCAATCGCCGGTCGGCCTCGCTGTTGACGACGCCGGTGAGCGTCACATGCCCGCGATTCACCACGATGTGGATCGACGGATTTGCGCTCGCCGCGTAGGGCCAGAAGTTGGGATTCCCGTAGATCGCGCGGGCAATGGCGTACCGCAACTGGTTGTCGAACTGCGACACCGGGAGCACGGCGATCTCGTTGGTCACCGCCGTCACGCCGGCGAGGGCGTCGACGCGCTTCTCGATGGCCTTCGACTTGTGTCCCGCGGTAAGGTGGCCGGTGAGCACAACGTGCCCCTCGTCGGCGATCTCCACGTTGACGTTGTCGAACACCGTGAAGAACGAGTACCGGAGTACCTGCTCCTGAACTCGCTGGAACAGATCGTACTTCGACCCGTCGGCGGTGGCCGGTGACACCGACAGTGCTGTCACCGCGAGTGCCAGCAGTGGCAGAGCGATTCGTCGAGTAGTCAACAGAGTGTCCATCGTGAGTGTCCTTTCTGCGCGTGCGTCTTGCCGGACTCGTTGGTTGCACGCGCTACCTCAAGTTTTAAGCAAGAATCGTGCCAGACACTCGGAGAAAGGGAAAGCAAGCGGTTTTCCCGGCAGCCAACCCGCGAACCGTCTCCCGGAGAGGCACGAATTGACCACCGCGGAGGTCAGTCCGGGGGTCGTTATTCCACGACTTCGTTCGAGCATTCGGCGAGCCGTCCGAGGATTACATGGCCCATTGGGCGGTGGTTCGACCGCGGCCTGCGGAGCGACCGGACGTCGCTCATCGTCGATCCGCCCAACGGCAGATACCCCGCGAAGACGGACCGCGTGCGCGAGAGCGACGCGGCGTTCGCGTCCATGCGCGACGGCACGGAGTTCGAGACCTGGGAGGACCTGAACCTCTACGATCGCTGCATCACGCGCGGCATGCCCGGCGCCATGGTGCCCGGCTTCTCGCAGCTCGGCCAGTGGCTGGGCGACTCGCGCGCGCACTGGGAGGGCAAGACACTCGTCGTCGAGACGACCAACCTGACCCCAGGAGGCGACGAGCGCGTGCGGAACCTCGTGCACGCGGCGAGCGCGGAGGCCCGCGTCGTCGAGCGGTTCACGCGCGTCGCCGGCGACCGGATCGATTACCGCTTCACGCTGACCGACCCGGCCAGCTACGAGCGCCCGTGGACCGTGGAGATCCCGATGGTGCCGCTCGGCGGCGACATCTTCGAGTACGCCTGCCACGAGGGGAACTACGGGCTGCCGAACATCCTGGCGGGCGCCCGCTCCGCCGCGATCGGCTCGCGCACTGAACGTGACGTTCTGATGCGTCGCCCGCCCTCTTAGCTTCGGGAGAGCCGGTTCAGCGCGGAGCGCGCGGCGGACACGGCCGCAAGGGTCGCCGCCATCACCACGCAGATCGACACCCCGTAACCCTTCAACAGGGTGAACAGCGACGCGCTCGCCACCTGGGGGGCAGACACCTCCTCGGGATAAAGAACCAGCAGGAAAATGATCTGGATGTTCTCGCACAGGTCGAGCGCGCCCGCGCCGATCGGCAGATACGCGAGCGTCCACAGGCGTTCCGTCGGCCGGAAGCGATAGACGAGTCCGGCCAGCAGGCTGGCGTAAACGGCGGGGAGCAACGTGTCGAGGGTGGCGCTGGACCAGGCGTACACGCGTCGCCCCTGCTCGCCGTAGCTCTGGAGGGCTGCAACGGCCTCCGGGTAGGTGTAGCCCGGCTTCACGTCGAGCATATCGCCGCCGATGGGAAGAGCCGGAAACACCGCAACGACGAGAATCAGTGTCGACAGCAGCGTCGCGACGAGCGCGGGCGTCGTGCTGACCGTCTCGAAGTAAGTCCTCATGCACATCTGAGTGCCAACGCGTGCCCTGTCTGACCGTCGAGACCTGGATGGCGGCGTAGTGCAAACCCCAGATCGCGCCGTGCGTCCTGACGGTCCGCAGACCTCACTCGGCCGTCGTTCCCGTCGAAGCCATCGGGATCTCGAAGCCGACGGATCGCATCAGCTCGATGGCGTTGCCCTTCCCGACCACGCCCGGCCGCAACCGGTAGTCGAAGCGGAGCTTGCCGTTCGTCAGGTGATCCGTGAAGTGGACGTTCTCGGCGCGCGGGCCGAGAACATCGGCGATCGCCGTGAGGGCCAGGTCGTGCGTCGTCACGAGACCGATCGCGCCCCCCTTCACCAGGCTTCCGACGACGGCGTCGGCGCCGATCCGCCGGTCGTGCGAATTCGTGCCGTGCAGGCACTCGTCGATCAGGAAGAGGACCGGCGTCGCGTCGGCGGGCGCGCCGTCCCCGCCCGGTCCCTCCCCGCGCGTCCTCGCCAGGATGGCCCGCAGCCGCAAGATCTCGGCATGGAACCGGGAGCTGCCGTCCTGCAGCGAGTCGATGATCCGAATCGACGCTCCTACCGCCAGCGGCGACATTCGTAGCCGCCGCGCCCGCACCGGCGCTCCCGCCTGGGCGAGGGCCGCGTTGACGCCGATGGTGCGGAGCAGGGTGCTCTTGCCCGACATATTCGATCCGCTCAGAACCAGCAGCTGCGGCCGATTGCCCAGCCGGACGTCGTTCGCGACGGCCTCCGCGGTCAGCAGCGGATGGGCGAGGGCGTCCGCCTCGAATTGGGGCGCGCCGTCCACGACCTCGGGCCAGACGTCGTCCGGCCGCTCGAATCGATAACCGGCCAGCGACGCCAGGGCTTCCAGCTCACCGACCGTCTCGAGCCACACGCCGACCTTCGGGCCTGAGGCGAGGCGCCAGCGCTCGACGGCGTGCGCGAGGTGCACGTCCCAGACCAGGAAGAAACCGATGAGTCGCGCGAAGGCGTTGTGGCGCGAGTCGACCTGCTCCATCAGGCGGGTCAGGCGCGCCACCTGCCGTGACGGCGGCTGCCTGTCGACGTCGAGCCGGGCGCGAAGTTCGGCGAGGCGCGGCGCGCGAAAGCGCTCGGCTTCGAGCCGGCCGAGCACGGCGCCGAGCAGCTCTATGTCCCGCGCCGCGTGGTCGACCTCCTTGAAGACGCGGGCCGCGGCCGGTCGGATGCGCAATTGCACGATCGCCACCCCGACCACGGCGGCAACGAAATACCAGCCGACCAGCGACCGGACGCCGTCGCTCAGATCCAGCGAGCGGCCCGCCGCCAGCGCGTAGGCGACCCCCGCCGCCAGAGCCAGGGCCCCGGCGACCGACGCGATGCGTCCCGCCGCGAGCACGGGCGGCGAGTCGAAGGCGGGCGGCGCCGTACCCCAGGCCGCCAGCGCCCGTGCATCGACGGCGGCTCGGGTGTCGTCGCCCAGCACTGCCAGGGCCTCCCGCAGATCGAGGTTGGGGGTGACCTCGTCGACGGCGGTCTGCCGCTCGCGGATCACGCCGGGCGGGGCCGGCGACAGCAACCATGTGGCGAGCATGGCCATGCCGCGCCGTGTCCGCGCCGCGCAAAGGCGCTGGAACAGCGACCCGTTGCCGAAGAGGTCGAGATCGGCGGCATAGAGGTGCTTCGGGTCGGCGAACGCGTTCCCGCGGTCGCCGGTTCCCGCCCAGGCGTCGTCCAGCCGCGCAAGGCCGCGCTCGTAGAACGCGATGGCCCGTTCCAGGCGCGCCCGTTCCGCCTCGATGCGGTCGAGCCGCACTCCCAGCCAGAAGACTCCGGCCAGCGGCGCCAGCAGCCACCAGCCGGAGTATCCCGCCCCGGCGACGATGCCGATTCCCAGCGCGCCGGCGATGCCCACCACGACCAGCCGGAGCGTCCCGATGGCGTGGTGCCGCCGGTCGGCCGCCGCGTGCGTGGCCCGGCGCGCGGCCCGTCGTTCTTCGTAGACGTGACGGGGATCCGATCCGCTCGCCCCAAGGGTAGACATCCGTTCATTCTCTCAGGTGCGAACGATGCCGGTGGCCACTGCGCTACGATCGGACCCGTATTCGGCCTGATCTCGAGGTGATGCGCATGCCCACCGCCATCAAGAACGCGCTGCTCATGCTGAAGCTTCTGGCGCAAGGAGAAGCGGACGTGACAGCGGGTCGGACGACTCCCCAGGATCGGGTGTTCGAGGAGATCCGATCACGCCTGACCAGGACCGCAGGTGGCTGACTCCTATGGAATTTGATGTCGAGGGTCACCTCGGCGCCGTAGAGCGCTCCGTGTCGTCGCCGGAGCGGGATGGACAACCGGCGCGCGCGGTCACGCTGTCCCGCAGTTACGCGACAGCGATTGAGGACCTGTGGGACGCCGTGACGAACGCCGAGCGTATTCCGCACTGGTTTCTGCCGGTCAGCGGTGAGCTCGAACCTGGCGGCTCTTACCAGTTGGAAGGCAACGCGGGCGGCGTGATCACGGCATGCGAACGGCCGTCACATTTCGCGATCACCTGGGAGTTCGGCGGCGACGTCAGTTGGGTAGAGGTGCGTGTCGCCGATGACGGAGCCGGCCGTGCGCGGTTGACGCTGACGCACACGGCGCAGCTTTCGGAGCATTGGGACGAGTACGGACCGGGCGCGGTGGGCGTCGGCTGGGAGATGGGCCTTCTGGGGCTCGCACTCCATCTCGCGCAGCCGACGGCGCCAAAGCCGGACGAAGCTGACTTTGCCGCTTCGCGCGACGGCAAGGCGCTCCTCACCGGCAGTAGCAAGGGATGGGGACGGGCAGCGGTCGCGGCGGGGACGGATCCTGACACCGCGGGTGCCGCGGCACGACGCACGACCGCGTTCTACACGGGTGAACCCGTCGAGCTGGCCTGACGCAGCCGTCCTACCCGAGGACGTTGCTGACCAGCGCGAGCAGCACGCCGCCGGCGATCACCGATCCGAGCTGGCCGGCGGTGTTGGCGCCCATCGCGTGCATCAGGACGTGGTTGGTGAAATCCTCCTCCTGGGCGACGCGCTGGACGAGGCGGCCGCTCATCGGGAAGGCGCTGATGCCCGCCGCGCCCACCAGCGGGTTCACGCGGCCGCCGGTCACCACGGCGAGAATCTTCCCGAAGCAGACCCCAGCCACCGTGTCGAGAACGAACGCGCCGAGGCCGAGCAGCAGGATGAGGAGCGTCTGCGTTTGCAGGAAGGTCTCCGCCTGCATCAGGCTGCCAATGGTCAGGCTGAGGAAGAGGGTGGAGAGGTTCGTCAGCTCGTTCGACGCCGATTTCGTCAACTGTGCGACGACACCCGATTCCTTCAGCAGGTTGCCCAGCATGAGCGTGGCGACGAGCGGCGCCGACTCCGGGACGAGCAGGCCGACGACGACGGTCACGGTGGTGGGGAAGAGGATCACCGCCAGGCGCGGCACCGGGCGGGGGGCGTACTCCATCCGGATGCGCCGCTCCTTCCGGGTCGTCAGCAGCCGCATGATCGGCGGCTGAATGATCGGCACGAGGCTCATGTACGAGTAGGCGGTCACCGCGATGGGCGCGAGCAGCTCCGGTGCGAGGAGCGACGAGACATAGATGCTGGTCGGCCCGTCGATGGCGCCGATCACCGCGATCGATGCCGCCTGGTTGAGAGGAAAGCCGAGCAGCGTGGCGAGGATGAGCGTCCCGAAGATGCCGAGCTGGCCCGCTGCGCCGAGGATGGCGAAGTACGGCTGCGAGAGGAGCGGACGGAAGTCCATCATCGCGCCAATGCCGATGAAGATGAACAGCGGGAACAGCTCCGTCTGGATGCCGAACTCGTTCAGGATGTGCAGCATCCCGCCGGGCTCGTTCATCGGCGAATTGGGAAGGTTGCCGAGCAGGACGCCGAAGCCGATCGGCAGAAGCAGGGTCGGCTCGTACTCCTTCGCGATGGCGAGGTAGATGAGGACGCCGCCCACGGCGAACATCAGCAGGACGCCGGGGTCGAGGGCGAGGATCTCGGGCACGGCGGCTCAGCGGGGCGTCACCGTGACGAGGGGCTGCCCCTGCACCACCTGATCCCCATCCTTGACGTGGACGGCCTGCACCCTGCCCGTCCAGGGGGAGCGCATCACGTTGAACATCTTCATCGCTTCGATCGTCAGCAACTCGTCGCCGTGCGCGACCATCCGCCCGCGTCGTGCTGTCACCTTGGCTACCACGCCGGGGATCGGGGCGTTCATGGTGCGGGGCTCTCTATTCGCGGAGGCCGACCCGTCTTCGGAGGCGTGGTCCTCACCAGCGGACTGCCCGGCGTCGTCGCCAGAGTCGTCTCCGGCTGACGTTTCGGCCGGGGCCGGGTCGACGTCGACGTCGACGCTGTACGGGGTGCCGGAGACGCTGGCGACCACCGGGCGCGCGCGCGGATCGTCGACATCGACGTCGTAGGTGCGGCCGTCGACGGTGACGCGGTAGCGTGTCATGCCCCCGTACCCGTCCGCCGCCGCGGCTGCGAGAGGCGCCGCATGTGGCCGGTCCGCCGCCACTCGGATGGCGCTCCGTTGGCGGCCGCAACGGCGCGGTGCGCGGTCCGTCCGGCCCGGGCGCACGCCACCGCCACGGAGACGGCCAGCGCGGCCGCCCGCCGCCGGCGGTCCGCTTCGGCCGCGGCGTCGTTCGTCTCCGTGTCGCCGGCCGTATCCTCTTCCTCTTCCGCTGCCGGCAGCTCCTGCGTCTCGCCGGCAATGTCCGATCCGCCGAACAACCGGGTCGACGTCAGCAGGTACATCAATCCGATCAAGCCGGCGAGGGCCGCGAACAGCAGGCCGGATCCGGTGGCAGCGATTTGCAGGACGACGTCTAGCGCGGGTGTCATCGGGTCTGTCGCCAGGCAGGCGTCCGGCCCGTCTCAGAGCGGGATGTTGCCATGCTTCTTGGGCGGCGTCTGCGTCTGCTTGTCGCGGAGATAGGCGAGCGCGCCGGCGATCCGGGCGCGGGTCTCGCGCGGGTGGATCACGTCGTCGATGTGCCCCGCCGCGGCAGCGACGAAGGGGGAGTGGAACTGCTTCTCGAACTCGTCCTTGAGCGTGGCGCGCTGCGTCTCCCGCTCGGAGTCCGTCGCCGCCTTCCTCAGTTGGCGCGCATACAGGATGTTGACCGCTCCCTCGGCCCCCATCACCGCCACTTCCGCGGTCGGCCAAGCGAGGCAGATATCGGTCCGGATCATCTTGCTGCTCATCACGATGTAGGCGCCGCCGTACGCCTTCCGCAGCACCACCGACACCTTCGGCACGGTCGCCTCGGCGTAGGCATAGACGATCTTCGCACCGTGCCGGATGATCCCCTGCTGTTCCTGGCTGGCCCCCGGCAGGAACCCCGGGCAGTCGACCAGCGTCACGAGGGGAATGTTGAACGCGTCGGCGAAGCGGATGAAGCGCGCGATCTTGTCGGACGCATTGATGTCGAGCACGCCGGCAAGGTGCGACGGCTGATTCGCGATCACCGCCACGACGCGTCCTTCGATTCGCGCGAAGCCGACGACGGCGTTCGGGGCGAAGTCGGCATGCACCTCGAGGAACGAACCGCGGTCGGCGATGAGCTCGATCGCTTCGCGCACGTCGTAAGCCACTTCGGCCGATGCCGGGATCAGATCGTCGAGCGCCGCGACATCCGGCTCGAACGCATCGTCCGGCTCGGCCGCCGGTGGGTCTTCCGCGTTGTTCGACGGGAGGTAGCCGAGGAGCTTCCGCGTCAGCGCGAACGCGGCCTCCTCGTCGTCCGCCACGAGGTGGGCGACGCCCGATGTGGCGGCGTGCGTCTCGGCGCCGCCGAGCGTCTCGGCATCCACCTCTTCGCCGGTCACGGTTCGGATGACGTCCGGGCCCGTGATGAACATGTAACTGCTGCCGCGAGCCATGATCACGAAGTCGGTCAGGCCGGGGGAGTAGACCGCGCCGCCGGCGCACGGTCCCAGCATCACGCTGATCTGCGGCACCACGCCGCTTGCCTGCGTGTTGCGCCAGAAGAGGTCTCCGAAGCCGGCCAGGCTCCATACGCCCTCCTGGATCCGCGCGCCGACCGAATCGAACAGCGCAATGACCGGCAGGCCGCTTGCGGTTGCCGCCTCGAGCAGCCGTCCCACCTTGAGCGCCTGCGTCTCGGAGAACGATCCCCCCAGCACCGTGAAGTCCTGCGCGTAGAGGGCGACGCGCCTGTCGTCGATCCGCCCGAAGCCGGTCACGACCCCGTCGCCGGCGTGGCGCTGGCGGTCGAGTCCGAAGGCGTCGTGGCGGTGCTTGATGTATGGGCCCAGCTCTTCGAACGTGCCGTCGTCAATCACCAGGTCGATTCGCTCGCGGGCGGTCAGCTTGCCCCGCGCATGCTGCGCGTCGACTCGTTCCTGGCCGCCGCCGAGCTGCGCCTCGGCGCGCCGGTCGTCGACCGATTCGCTCTTCCCCTCCGCGGCTGGACTCGGCGGCATCGCGAGCGCATCCAGCGCCGCCAGGTCCGCGTCGGCATCGGCCGGCTCGGGGTCCGGCTGGCCGCGGCGGAAGGTGCGCAACAGGGCGAGGAGCGCCACCCCCGCCATCGTCGTGGTGATGGCGCCCGCCTCGGACGACCAGGGGAAGGCGAAGGGGAATGGGGACCGGGTCTCGGCCGTCGTGTTCGTGTCGCCCGCCGGCGCCGCCGAGGGCGCGACGGGCGCGGGGGGCGTTTCCGGACGGTCCGCGTCAGGCACAGTCGAAGACGACACGTCTCCCAATGGTAGCACCCGGGCGTTGCAGGGAATGTGTATGTCTCGCCGGTACTTGGGGGCATACTGTACGTGTTCGGGCAGAGGGGGAGACCATGAGAAGAAAGCTGGTTACAGGCGGCGCAGTTGCCGCGGCGGCGGCCGGCGCCAGCCTGATGGTGGTTGCGTGTGGCGGCTCGGCGGATCAGACGGTCTTGGCCGGCGATGCCGGCGGCGTGGGTTGCCGGATCGAGCAGGCGCCGATGCGGGACGGCATCCACCTTGCAACCGAGGTGTATCTGCCAGCGGGCGACGAGCCGTTCCCCGTCATCCTGCAGCGAACGCCCTACAACCGCCGGTCGCCCGCCGCCGCAAGCGACTGCGATTCGGCCACCGGCCGGTACTTCGCGGAGCGCGGCTACGCGATGGTCAATCAGGACACGCGCGGGCGGTATCGCTCCGAGGGCGAGTTCGACCCGATGCGCCAGGAGGCCGCCGACGGCTACGACGCGGTCGAATGGGCCGCCGTCCAGCCCTGGTCGAACGGCAAGGTGGGGATGATCGGCGGCTCGTACGTCGGCCTGACCCAGTGGCAGGCGGCGGTGGAGCAGCCGCCGCACCTGGTGGCGATCGCGCCGCACTACAGCTCCTCGAACTACCTCGATGGCTGGACGTACCAGGGTGGCGCGCTCGACCTCTGGTTCGCACAGAGCTGGGTCGCCGACATACTGGCGCCCGATACCCTGCAACGGCGGCTCGAGGCGGCCGGCGCCTCCGCGGAAGAGGTGCAGGCGGAGGTCGCGGCGTTCGTCAGCGAAGGTCGCGAGAAGCTGCTCGACGACTGGGTCTGGCAGTTGCCCCTGAGCGATTTCGCCCCGTTCCGGCACGACGCCGATATCGCCCCGTACTACGGCGAATGGCTGGCGCGGCCCGGCTACGACGACTACTGGGCCGACCTGGATGTCGAGACGAAGTACCCGCGCATCCAGGTGCCGGCTCTCATCACGGGCGGCTGGTACGACGTCTTCCAGCAGGGCACCGTCCGCAACTTCATGGGGATGCGCGCCGCGGGCGGATCGGAAGCGGCCCGGACCGGCACCCAACTGGTCATGCGGGCGCTCTGCCACGCCTGCCCGTCCGACACGACGGCGGGCGAGATCGATTTCGGTCCCGACAACGCGTTCAGCCTCAACGAGGCGTGGGCGCGCTGGTTCGACTACTGGCTGAAGGGGATCGACAACGGCGTCGCCGACGACCCGGCGGTGCGGCTGTTCGTGATGCTGCCGCCGGACGAGGGCACCACCGGCGGCGGATTCTGGACCGAGGCCGACGCGTTTCCGCTGTCGGACGCGGTCGAGACGAGCTACTACCTGGGGAGCGGCGGCCGCGCCAACACCGCCGGCGGCGACGGCGTGCTCTCGGCGGACGGTCCCGGGGGACGTGCCGACCGGTACACCTACGATCCCGCCGACCCGGTCCCCACTGTCGGTGGCAACATGTGCTGCCGGAACGACCCGGTGGCGTCGGGGGCCTTCGATCAGCGTGAGGTGGAGCAGCGTGACGACGTGCTGGTGTACACCAGCCCGCCGCTGGACGACGACGTGACGGTGATCGGGCCGGTGCGGGTGGAGCTCTGGGCGGCGTCGTCCGCCCCCGACACCGACTTCACCGCCAAGCTGGTCGACGTGCACGTGGACGGCTACGCCCACAACGTCTCGGAGGGGATCATCCGCGCGCGGTACCGGAACGCCGACGACCGGGCATCGTGGATCACGCCGGGCGCCGTGCACGACTACGTGATCGACCTGGGTAACACCGCCACCGTCTTCCGGCGGGGGCACCGGATCCGGCTCGAGATCAGCTCGTCCAACTTCCCGCACTTCGACCGGAACCTGAACACCGCCGCGCCGTTCGGCGAGGGCGCCGAGATGACGCCCGCCAGTCAGCAGGTGCTGCACGATGCCGGCCACCCGTCACGGCTCGTGCTTCAGGTCGCCCCGAACCTGCGTGCGCCTTAACGGGACTCTCGGGCTGGCAGCAGCCACTCGGCCAGCCTGGACCATCGGCGGCGGCCGGAGACGGTCCGCACGGCCACTGCGACCGCCTTCGGCTGGCCGACGAGGACGACGAGCCGCCGGCCGCGGGTGATGCCGGTGTAGAGCAGGTTCCGCTGCAGCATGATGTAGTGCTGCATCACGATCGGTATGACGACGGCGGGGTACTCGGATCCCTGACTCTTGTGGATCGTCGTGGCATACGCCGGCACCAGGGCATCCAACTCGCCGAAGCCGTACGTCACCGGCCGTCCGTCGAAGCGGACGCGCAGCTCGCCCAGCTCCGGGTCGACCGCCTCCACGCGGCCGATGTCGCCGTTGTAGACGTCGCGGTCGTAGTCGTTCTCGGTCTGCATCACCTTATCGCCGGCGGCGAGTGTCCAGCCGAAGCGTTCGACGGCCGGGCGCCCGCCGGCCGGGTTGAGCGCTGCCTGGAGCTCCAGGTTCAGTGCCCGCGCGCCCGCCCCGCCCCGGTTCATGGGACAGAGCACCTGAATGTCGTCGATCGGGTCGAGGCCGAAGCGCCGAGGGATCCGCACCGTCACCAGTTCGCGCACGCGTGCCGCGGACGCGACGGCGTCGTCGGCGGGAACGAAGTAGAAGTCGGTTTCCCCTTCCGGCCTGCCCAGCCGGGGCAGCTCGCCCGCGTTCACGCGATGCGCGTTCGTGATGATTCGGCTGCCCGCCGCCTGTCGGAACACCTCCGTGAGGCGCACTACCGGCACGGCGCCGGAGGCAATGAGGTCGCTGAGCACCTGGCCGGGTCCGACCGACGGAAGCTGATCGATGTCGCCGACAATCAGGACCGCGGCGCCGTCGGGCACGGCGCGGAGCAGGGCATGCATCAGCGGGACATCGACCATGGACGCCTCGTCCACGACGATCAGGTCGGTGGAGATGGGGCGTTCCTCGTCGCGCTGGAAGCGACCGGTGGCCGGGTCGACTTCGAGCAGCCGGTGGATCGTCTTGGCCGGCAGGCCCGTCGTCTCGCTCAGGCGCCGCGCCGCGCGCCCGGTCGGCGCGCAGAGCGTGGTGCCGACACCCCGGGGTGCGAGGATCGCGAGGAGGGCATTGACGACCGTCGTCTTGCCGACGCCGGGGCCGCCGGTCATCACCAGCATCTTCGACGCCAGGGCGCGGCGGATCGCTTCTGCCTGGAGTCGCGCGAGCTTCAGGCCGGTCCGCGCCTCGACCTGACGGAGCGCCGCGGCGGGATCGATTTCCCTCCAGGGGAGCGGCCCGGCGGCGATCGCGCGTACCCGCCGGGCGATTGCCTGCTCCGCCCGGTGCAGCGTCGCGAGAAAGAGGCAGTCGGTGCCGCGCACCGTATCGGCGACGATCGTCCGGTCCGCCAGCTCGTGTTCAATCGCCGGCTCGATCAGTTCCGTCGGGGCTTCGAGCAGCTCGGACGCCTTCGCCAGAAGCTCTTCCGCCGGCAGGCCGCAGTGACCGTCCGACATCGCTTCGAGGAGCGCGAAGCCGACGCCGGCCCGGATTCGGATCATCGCCGTCTTCTCGATGCCGAGGCGCATCGCCAGCGCGTCGGCGGTCCGGAAGCCGATGCCGCGGATGTCGCGCGCGAGCTGGTACGGGTTTTCCGACATCACGCGCACCGCATCGGCGCCGTAGGTCTTGTAGATTCGCACCGCCCGGGCCGTGCCGACGCCATGCTCGTGCAGAAAGACCATGATCTCGCGGACCGATTTCTGATCGGCCCACGCGTCGCAAATCCGCGCGGCGCGGATGGCGCCAATCCCGTCGACCTCTCGGAGGCGGTCCGGTTCGTTGTCGATCACGTCGAAGATCGCGGCGCCGAACGCGTCCACCAGCTTCTTGGCGTAGACCGGACCAATCCCGTGGATCAGGCCGGAGGCAAGATATCTTCGGATTCCGTCGTTCGAAGTGGGTTCGGAGGCCTGCAGGAAGCGGGCGCGAAACTGCGGGCCGTACGTCCGATCGTGGATCCAGCTCCCGGAGGCGTTGATCCATTCGCCGGGCGATATCGCGGCGGCGTGTCCCACCACGGTGATCAGGCCGCGGCGTCCCCGTGCCTGCACCCGCAGGACCGAAAAGCCGTTCTCCGGATTGTGGAAGGTTAGGCGTTCCACCGAACCGGCGATCACTTCCTCGTCGGCGGGACGGGGCGCGGGCGAGCTCGGAGCGGGGGCGCGCGACACGGCGTCAACGTAGCACGGCCGCACGGGCCGGGGTAGCCCGGCGGCCTGTGTGGCTTCGAGCCGACGGTGGGCTTCGGGTTGACGGACGCATGCCGACTGATCCTCTGCCGTCACCGCGGTGAGGCGTTGAGCGCGCGCCGCGTGAGGGAGGAGCTCGAGATTCTCGGACGCGACCTGTCCGACCATGCGAACCCGCTCGCCTCGATTCATGGGACGCTCAAGCGGCTGGTCGCGGCGGGCGAGGTCCGGTTCATCCCCCGGAGCAAGGGTACGCCGCCGATGTATGCGCTCGAAGAACCTCCGACGCATGCCGCACGAAGCCGCCCGTGGCCCGCGTGGCCGGCGTCATCGCGCTGGCCGGCGGCAGGTGCGTTCCGGGGCCCGGAACCGGCGCGGGGTCGCCCTGAGAGGAGAACGGAATGACCCCTCGGGAGTTCTACGCGGAGGAGATCGAAGCCACCTGCGGGTTGACGACCCCCGCGCTCGCACGCGCGTTCGCCACGGTTCCGCGAGAGGAGTTCGTGGGCCCGGGCCTCGAGCCGGCGCTCGGACAGGCGATGCACGGCTTCGACTTCATGGGGGTGCGCCGTCTTCGACGAGACCCACACGAGAAGGAGCCGGCTTGCTGGCTGCACGGGCCGGACTTCTGCCTGTCTCGATGATGAACGGGCGGTCGCCGATCGCAACGACAAAGTCCGCGAGCATCCCTACTTCTCCAACCGGATCGTGCACGTGGCGCGCGTGCAACTGCCGGTCAGCGGGACGCCGGCCGATGCTCCGCCTTCCAGATCCGGGCGAGCCGGTGCGCCTCGTCGATCTCGTGCCGGAACATGTCGGGATCGAGCACCAGTTGCATCCGCGCCGCCTCGTAGCGTTCTTCCGTCGTCAGGAATTCCTCGGCGAGCGCGTACCACATGTAGGCGCTTATGTTGTCGCGTTCCACCCCGACGGCGCTGTGATGCCGCGTCCCGAGATCGAAGAGCGCGTCGTTGTCTCCCTGCTCGGCGCGCGTGGTCAACTCCTCGACGGTAGGGCGCGCCTCGTTCTCGGACCAGGTGCGGCCGCAGCCGGCGGCGACCAGAACGGCGGCAACGAGTGCCAGGCGACCGGCCGCCTTCCGGAGCCAGCGGACATCGACGCCGAAGGACCACAACAACAGGCCGAGCGCGACCGCGGCCATTGGCCCGGCGACCGATGCCGGAATGATCGGGCCGAGACAGGTAAGGAGTACCACGCCCTGGACGACGCAGGTCGCCTTCCGGCGGAGGCTGGTAGGGAGATCGGCGGCCAGGTCGCGCCAGATCCAGCCGGCGGCGACGAAGACGTAGCGGAGCAGGCCGATCAGGATGACCCAGGCACCCGCCTGGCCGATCCACCAGACCAGCACGGAGAGGGTCAGCAGGAGAAAGGCGTCCAGTTCCATGTCGAAGCGGGCGCCGAACCGCGTGACGCCGCGGCTCCGCCGCGCCACCAGGCCGTCGACGCCGTCGAGCGCCATCGCGACGGTGCCGAAGACGACGATCCACCAACGGGCCGCGGCGCCGGGCACCGGCGAGCCGAGGGCGAGCGCGCAGATCGGCAGGACGAGGGTTGCGCGGAAAAGGGTGACACGGTTGGCCAGGCCGATGCCCGGTGGCGGGAGGCGGTCCGGAAGCGTGTAGACCAGCAGGGCTGCGAGCAGCGCGTAGAGTCCGAGGACATCGGCGAAATAGACGGCCGGCAGGCGGAACAGGTACCAGGCGCCGAGCGCGCCCGACAGAAGCGGCGCGAGGCCGGCCAGCAGATCGCCGCCGGCGCGGCGCAGGATGCTGGACTGGTCGATGGAGTGGATGAGTGGCGATCCGTCGGCGTGCGGGCGCCGCGTTGTCTGGACTCCGCGCCGGCCCGGCTCCATACTTCCCGCACGATGGCCGCCGCCAGAACCGCCCGGCAGTTCGTGATCGACAAGCCCGGCCATGGGGAGATTGTGCGCGTCGATCTCCGGCGGAGGCAAGCCGGGGACGTGCTGATCCGCGCGCTGTGCAGCGGGATCAGCCGCGGCACGGAGACGCTCGTCTTCCGGGGAGGCGTGCCGCCGTCCCAGTACGAGACGATGCGCGCGCCGTTTCAGCAGGGAGACTATCCGGGGCCCGTGACGTCCGGCTACAGCAGTGTCGGCGTGGTGGAGGAGGGGCCGGATGCCCTGGTGGGGAGGATCGTGTTCTCCTTGTACCCCCACCAGGATCGCTACATCGTGCCGGCGGAGGCGGTCCATCCGGTACCGGGCGATGTGCCGGCGGAGCGCGCGGTGCTCGCCGCCAATATGGAGACGGCGGTCAACGTCGTGTGGGATGCGGGTCCGGCCGCGGGCAATCGGATAGTAGTGATTGGCGGGGGGGTCGTCGGCCTCCTCGCCGCCACGCGCTGCCGCGAGGTCGAAGGAACGTCGGTGACGGTCGTCGATCCGAACCGGTCCCGCGAGGCGGTGGCGGATGCGCTCGGCCTTGAATGGCGTCCCGACCCGCCGCCCGCGGCGACGGCCGAACTCGTGATCCACGCTAGCGGTGCGCCCGAGGGACTTCGCGCGGCGCTGGAGGTGGCGGCGGAGGAGGCGACCATCGTCGAGGCGAGCTGGTTCGGGACGCGCGAGGTGACACTGCCGCTGGGAGAGGCGTTTCATGCGCGGCGGCTGACGATTCGAAGCAGCCAGGTGGGGCGTGTCGCGCCCGTCCGGGCCGCCGAGTGGACGTGCGAACGGCGTCTCCGCTTCGCACTCGCGCTCCTCGCGGATGATCGCCTCGACGCGCTCATAACCGGCGAGAGCCGGTTCGAGGAATTGCCCCAGGTGATGGCGGCCCTGACCGCCGCGCCCGATAATGCGCTCTGCCACCGTGTCCGCTACGGCGGCGCGTGAAAGCCGGAGACGGAACCGATGTACAGCCTGAACGTCCGCGACCACTTCATGATTGCGCACAGCTTCCGGGGTGAACAGTTCGGCCCCGCGCAGCGCCTGCACGGCGCGACCTACGTCGTCGATGCGACGTTCGCCCGTCCGGATCTCGGCCCGGACGGCATCGTTGTCGACATCGGCCGCGCCGCGGAGTTGCTGAAGGCGATTCTGGCGGAGTTCAACTACCGCAACCTGGACGAGGCTCCCGCGTTCGCCGGCCGTAACACGTCGACCGAGGTGCTCGCGAAGGTCATCTTCGACAGACTCGTTGCCGCGGCCCGCGCCGGTGACCTCGGCGCGGGCAGCGAGGGCATAGCCGGGATCAAGGTGACGCTCCACGAGTCCCACGTCGCCTGGGGCTGCTACGAGGGAGCGGTGTGAAACAGCTCTCGTTGTTGGCGCCGCACCCCCTCAATCAACGCACGGGCGGCTATCGATACGACAACCGAATGCTGGACGGACTCGAGCTGCGGGGCTGGCGGGCCGACCGGCTGGGCCTGCATGGGACGTTTCCGGATCCCGACGATGTCGCGTGTGCCAGTCTGTCCGCTGAACTGGAACGACAGCCTGACGATTCGCTCGTCGTCATCGATGGCCTCGCGATGGCGGGCTTGCCGGAGCCAGTCGCCCGGCACGGGGATCGGCTGCGGATCGTCGCGCTCGTGCACCATCCGGTCGCCGAGGAAACCGGGCTCGATGCGTCTGCCCGCCGCCGGCTGGCGATGCTGGAGACGCGCGCACTGGCCGCCGCGCGGGGAGTGATTGTGACCAGCGCCTTCACCGGGCGAACCCTGGTCGACGCGTATCGCGTCGATCCCGCCCGCCTGCGGGTCGTCCGTCCGGGAACCGAAGCGTCGGCGCCGGCGGCGGGGCCGGCTCCCGGCGTTCCCCCCCGGCTGCTGGTGGTTGCGTCCGTGACTCCGCGGAAGGGACATGACGTCCTGGTGCGGTCGCTCGCGCGCTTGCGGGATCGGACGTGGGAATGCATCTGCGCCGGGAGCCTCGATCGCGCGGCCGGATTCGTTCAGGAAGTACTGGCTGCGGTTGCCCGTACCGGTCTGGCCGAACGGATTCGGTTCGTGGGAGAGTGCGACGACGGGACGCTTGGCGCTCTCTTCGACGGCTCTTCGATCTTCGTCCTCCCCTCACATTACGAGGGATACGGCATGGTACTGACCGAAGCCCTGGCGCGCGGATTGCCAATCGTAAGCACCACCGGCGGTGCGATCCCGGACACGGTGCCCGCCGATGCCGCGCTGCTGGTGCCACCCGGAGACGACTGCGCGTTGGCTCATGCGCTGGCGACGCTGCTGGAAGACGACGTGCGGCGTGCCGCTCTCGCGGCGGCGGCGCGGCGTCATGCGGCCGGGTTGGCAGACTGGGACGCCGCGGCCGGAGCGTTCGAGCGGTGTCTGCTGGAACTGGCCCCGCGGGCATCCGCTGTGTCGTAGGGGGGAGAACGTTGAAGCACGGGGTGTTCGATGCCGACTGGCTGGCGTTGCGGGAGCCTGTGGATCACCGGTCCCGCCCCGCGGCGGCAATGCAACTGCTGGCGCAGGCATGGCGGAAACATGGCTGGTCGAACATCATCGATCTCGGTAGTGGCGCCGGATCGAACCTGCGCTACCTCGCACCCCGTTTGCCCGGGCCGCAGCAATGGACGCTGTTCGATCACGATCCCGAGCTGCTGGCGCGGGTCAAGCCGCCCGACTGGCCGCCCCACGACCTACGGGTGGCGACGTTGACGGGAGACCTGGTCAGCACAGGACTAACGGTCGTTCACGCCACGGGCGCGCACCTCGTGACGGCGTCGGCGTTGCTGGACCTGGTGTCGAAGGACTGGCTCGCCTCCGTGGTCGATGCGTGCCGGTTGTCAGGCGCCGCCGCGCTTTTCGCCCTCAACTACGACGGGATCATCGAGTGGCTGGCGCACGATGAGCCGGACGATGACGACGACGGCTGGATCCGGCGCGCGGTGAACGATCACCAGCGCCGCGACAAGGGGTTCGGCCGCGCGCTCGGCTCGATGGCGGGACTCCATGGTGAGATGTTCTTTCGTCAGGCCGGCTACCGCGCCTGGCTGTTGCGGAGCCCGTGGCGCCTCGGTCCGGAGGATGCAGAACTGATCCGCCGGCTGCTTGATGGATGGGTCGAGGCGGCCATCGAACAGACCGGTGAAGCCGACCGGGTTCGCGCCTGGGCCGCCCGCCGCGCCGATACGGTCGGCCGCGGCCGTTTCAGCCTGATTGTCGGGCACACGGACTTGCTTGCCCTCCCGCCCGCATAGTTCGCGGCGGCCGGACGGTTACCGGCGTGTGAGGTCCAGGTCGAACAACACGTCGTTCCCCAGGTGGAACGTGCGGGACGGGGGCCGAAGGGCGTCGTCCAGCGTGGCAATCGGCGCGAGCTTGAAGGCGGGGCGTCCGGAACCGATCAGCATCGGGGCGACCGTGACATGGAGGCGGTTGACCAGGCTGGCGTCGAGGAAGCGGGAGAGGGTGAGTCCGCCCCCTTCGATCAACAGGCGGCGGAGATCCCGCGCGCGGAGCGCCTGCACGATGGCATGCGGTTCGATCGTGTGATTGTCATTGGCCGGCAGCGCGATCGTGTCGACGCCGCCCATGGGGTTCGCGCGGGCGCCGTCGCGGCGGATGATCAGCGTCGGCGCGGCGCCGTCGGTAAAGAGCTGGCGGTTCGGGTCGAGCCGGCCCTCCGGGTCGATTACCACCCGCGCCGGGTTGTCTCCATCCACTTCCCGGACCGTCAGGCGAGGGTTGTCGCTGGCGACGGTGCCGGCGCCGACGACGACGGCGTCGACAAGCGACCGGAGCCGGTGAAGCCGGCGGATGTCCTCCGGCCCGGTAACGTAGTGTGAGTGTCCCGCCTCAGTCGCGATCCGTCCGTCGAGGCTTTGCCCCGCCTGCGCGACCACCAGGTCCGGCTGAAGCTGCAACGGCAGGAACAGATCGAGAATCAGACGCGCTTCGGCGGTTGGCGCGTGCGAGGACTCCCACCTGCCGTCCGGGCGGACTTGCACCCAGACCGAAGGCACGGAATCATGATAGATACATGTACGGCCAGCCGCGCCCGGGTGGACGGACCGGACGAGGCGCCATGCGACAATGTCGTCGAAGGTCGGTGTAGGCTCTTGGGTGGTCGTCACGGCTAGTCAGGACTGAGACTACAGTAGCGAACTATCGTCATGTACCAGGCGGAACGCGGACTTTTCGACCTCCGGCAGGGGCGGCCGGTTTATGTCGTCCCGTCGAGCGGGGCGGTCGCGTCGGACGAAACGGGCGCGTTGGTCGCCGCCGTCGACGGTCTGGCGGGGGCCGCGCTGGATACGCTGCGCCGCCAGGGGCCGATCCGCCTTGCGGTCACCGGGGAGCGGGCCGCGTCCATGGGGCTGGCGTCCTCGTCCCCGGACGAGGAGCGCCGAGCCGCTCCGCGGGGCGCGATGCCGATCAGCCTGGCGCTGAACGGCGAGAATCCGGATCAGATCGTTCGCCTGGCGAGCGCGCACGGGATGTTCGGTCCGGACGAGTTCGACCTTCGCGCGGCATCGGCGGTGGAGGCGGGGGGGGTGCGTCTGGCCCGTCTCGGTCGCCTGCTGCCAGCCGTGGTGAGCGCGGCGGCCGACCCGGACCGCTCGGAGGGGCTCCGGACGGCGATCGACCGGGGCGTGTCGCTTACGGTGACGACCGATCAGATCGAGGCGCTCGCGTCCGCCAAGGGTGTCCGCGTGACACGTGTCAGTGACGGACCGGTACCCCTTGCGGAGGCGGAGGATGCCCGGTTCGTCTTCTTCCGCGAGGCGAATGGCCTGCTTGATCACGTCGCCATCCTCTTCGGTGCGTCCGGATCGTGGCCGGACCCGACCCCGGTGCGACTCCATTCCGCCTGCCTGACAGGCGATCTGTTCGGCAGTCTCCGGTGCGACTGCGGCGAGCAACTTCGGGGCGCGGTCCGCTATTTCGCGCAGCAGGGGGGAGGCGTGCTCCTCTACATGTCTCAGGAAGGGCGCGACATCGGTCTGGCAAACAAGCTCCGCGCCTACCGGCTGCAGGAGGAAGGGCTCGACACGATCGACGCCGACGGCACGCTCGGCTTCGGCGCCGACGAGCGATGTTACGGCGCGGCGATCGAAATGCTCCGCGCGCTGGGCGTCAAGCGGGTGCAACTGCTGACGAACAACCCGGGCAAGGTGAGCGCGCTGGGCGAGGCGGGTATCGAGGTTGCGGGGCGCATGCCGCTCTACGGCACGCTCAACCGGCACAACCAGTCGTACGTCAAGGCGAAGGTGGAGCGGGCGGGCCACTGGCTGCACGACATGCTGGCGGGCGCCGACGCGGCGATTCCGCCGAAACGGACGGCCCGCCGGCCGTCGGCGGGGCCGGTCAGACCAGACGGTCGAGGGGGAACGCCCTGGCGTCGCGGATGACGGCGGCGAGCGTGTCGCCGTAGTACTCCACGAGTCGCCTTCCCATCTCCGCATTGGCGAGCGTCGCGTCTCCGACGACGCCGTCCGGATTGAGATCGCGCGCCCTCCAGGCGAACGGCGCCGTGCCCGCCGGACCGATCGTCGAGCCGGTCAGCTCGAGTTCCTCGCCGAACGACGCGAAGCGTCGAATCGATGGGGTCCGGACAAGGTCCGGGCGGAGATGGAGCATCATGGCCGTCTCGACGGCTCCCCCATGAAGCCCGTGGCGCCACTCCGATTCCGGCAAGACGACACCGTTCGGGCGGTCAAACCGGAACCAGCTCGCCGACACCACCAGCATCCGCTCGCGGAGGCGCAACTCCAGCGCCGCGATCGCCATGGCATGGCGGTTCCCACCGTGGGTGTTGTGGAGGACCAGCCGCCGAACGCCGGCGCGCGTCAGTTTCCGGCCCTCCCGCAGGATGAGGGACTTCAGGCCGTCGGCGCCGATCGACACGGTTTCCCGAAACTGCTTGGGGTCTGTCGGAGCTTCAAGATGCTCGTCGCTGGCACCGATGTCGATCGGCGCGCAGACGGCGACCGGTATCCCGGGCGGGACCCTCAGGAGCGCGTGTTTCAGCAATCCGCGGTTGATGTCGCTGTCGGTCGAGAGCGGCAGGTGCGGACCATGCTGCTCCGTTGCGCCGAGCGGCAGGATCGCCACCGGGTCGCGGCCGGCTACCGCCCGCCGTTCTTTCGGTGTCATCCGGTCCCACGTTCTCGGCGGCGTCTCAGTCATCGCGGTGTGTGAAGCGCGCGAGATCGTAGGCGATCCATCCGCGCCGCAGGCAACTGGCGAGGGCGGCGCCGCCCGTCAGGTGGCCGAGGGGGCGGTCGAGCGGCAGCCAGTGCACGACGCTGGCGAGCAACGCGATTGCCCGGTCGCGCGGACGGCGCAGTTCCAGGTGCGGCGTGAGATCGACGGTCGACTCGTGGGCGAAGCCGCCCCCGGCGGCGAGTCTCCGCAGGTTGTCGCGATCGATCAGGGTATTGATCCGCCAGCCGCGCCGGAAACGTTCAATTGTGCGGCCCGCGGCCCGCGAGTCCCTCCCCGGCCGGCGCATGTCGTCGCAGATCATCAGGCTTCCGCCGGGTCGAAGCCGCCGCGCGCACTGAATGAAGAAGAATGCCGGGTTGGCGCCGTGAACGAACGACTCGATGGCGTAAATCAGATCCGCGTGGGCGCGGCCGGCCGACGGCGGTAGCGACAGGTCGAGGGAGAGGTCGCAGAAGTCGCCCTCGACACACCGGATCCGATCCGTGAAGCCCTGTCGTTCAATCCGGGTGCGGGCCTCCCGTGCCTGCACGGGACTGAGCGTAACGCCAACTCCGCGGAGCTCTGGAAAGCGTTCCGCGAGCGAACAGAGCGTCGCGCCGATGCCGCAGCCAAGGTCGATCACGGCGACGTTGCCGTCCCTCGGCGCCAGCGCCTGCAACTGATCGGCGATCCGATCCTCGACGTACCGGAACGCATGCTCGCGCGTGGCAACCCCTGGTCCCCACACGGCGCGATGGATCGCGCCGACGTTTCCGCCCTGACCCCAGGCAAGAAAGCGGCGGGTGTGACGGTCGTAGTATTGCCGGATCGCTCCAGCGTCGAACGGCGGGACGGCTGTCACCGATCTTCCAGCACGGCGTAGACGTCGCCCGAGCGGCGCTGGGCCTCGGGACTCTCCAGCGCTTTCGCCAGCTCGCCGGCCGTGAGCCATGGGGTGGATGTCAGCGTGTACGACTCGCCGGACGACCAGTTGTAAAGATAGTGACCGAGCGTGCCAAGGCGCTCCAGGCAGAGTTGGACATCACTCAGTGCAGAGGGGAGGTACTCGAACGAGAGGCAGGGGATTGGGTGGTTCAGTCCCGCCAGGACTTCCGATTCCGAACCCTCCACGTCGATCTTCACGAAGGCGGGGAGGCCGAACCGTGCGATAAGACAATCGAGCGTTGTCGCCTCCACGGTGGCCCGGGCGTTCCAGCGGATGCGCGCGAACAACGGATCGGTCGTCCGCGTCTCCCGCCAGGCGGCCGACGTCGTGGTGAGGGTCGGGTGTTGTTCGCTAATCGCCAGCGTCACCGGCCCCGCGGTCGCGGCAACGGCCATCTCGAGGACCGCGACATGGCCGGCGGCGGGATGCGCGCGCACCCTGCGGCCACGCGAGAGCCGGTCCGTGTCGTCGAAGCAGGCGCGGAGCAGGCGGGCGCAGTCGGGGTGCGGTTCCACCGCGACGACCCGGCAGCCGAGCGCACGCAGTGCGCGGGTCCGGTTGCCGACATGCGCACCTAGGTCGAACGCCAGGTGGCCCGGGTGGACAAAATTGCGGTAAAGCCGCCGCAGCCGCCGCTGGCGTCCCGGGATGCCGTGATAAATGACCAGCGACCGCCCGAGGCCCCAGGGCAGGCTGACGCGGCTTACGAGGGATGCCATGTTTTCGATTCTGGGCGAAAGGCGCGGCAGTTACAATGCGGATGCGATGTTGAAAAGAATGTATCGCGTTGGCGGCCCTGGTGACGGCAGGCGCGACGGCGCGGCCGGGTTGCGGGCGCTGTCGCTCGTCATCGGACTCTTCCTCGTGCTGATGGGCAACGACAAGATGGCCTGGCTGAACGACCCCGATCCGCTGCTGGCAGAGCTGTTCGCCTGGCGAGACCTCACTTCCGGCGCCAGCCTCTGGTATCTGGAGACCGTTGCCATCCCGGGCGCGCCGTTTTTTTCCCGCGTCGTGCCCATCGCCGAGATGCTGGCCGGCGCCGCGCTGATGGCGGGTTTCCGCATCCGCCTGACCGCGACGCTGGCGCTGGCGATGATTCTAAACTTTCATTTCGCGAGCGGACTGATCTTTACCGCCGGCTATCTGACGAACGGCTACGGTCCGCCGGTGATCGGCAGCCTGCTGGCGCTGGCCATCGGCGGCCACCGCCTGCCGTTCTCGCTGACGCGGTAGCAGGGGGGCGCTGGTGGCCTGGATCGCACCCGTCGCCTCGCTGGCCCTGCTCAATCTCACCGTGACGTTCAGGAATGTCTGGCCGACCCTGTCCGTCCGGCCGACGGCGGAGTTGTCGGTGGAATTGGCGCTGGTGACGCTCGGTCTCGTCCTATGGGGATGGCGCGCCGGCCGTCCGTCCGGGGTCGCGCTGCGCCTGCTGGCAGTCGGCTGGACGCTGCTGATCGTCGGGCGCTATATCGGTGTGACGTCGGAAGCGCTCTACGGGCGGGAAGTCAACCTGTACTGGGACGTGCGCCACATGCCGAGCGTCGGCGCGATGTTCACGGCGGTGGCGGAGTCTTGGGCCGTCGCGGCCGGGGTCGTGGTGGCGGTCGCGTCACCGCTGGTGCTGTACGCGCAGTCGCGCTGGTGCCTCGGACGGCTCGCGCACACCGCCGCCGATCCGTCCGCGCGGCGCTGGCTCGCCATCGCGGCGGGGGTTGTGGTCGCCCTCTGGGGCCTGGAACAGGGGACGGGCTGGCGGCTGGCGGATCGCCTCCGCTTCTCGGATCCGATCGCGCCGGCGTATGCGCGCGAGGCGTACGAGGTGGCGTACGAAGCGAGCGGCGCCGGGATTGACGCGCTCGGTCCGCCGCCGGTAATCCGGTCCGACCTCGCGCGGGTTGCCGGTGCGGATGTCTTTCTGGTTTTCATGGAATCGTACGGCGCCGTCAGTTGGGAGTCGCCGGCGCTGGCGGAGCCGCTCGCCGCGAGCCGAACCCACCTGGCCGAAGAGATCGAGGCTACCGGCCGCCAGGTGGTGTCGGCCCTGGTGGAATCCCCCACCTTCGGCGGCGAATCGTGGCTGGCCCACCTGAGCCTGCTTTCCGGCACCGAGGTGCGGGACAACCGGACGAACGCGCGTCTGCTGGCGCAGGAACGCGACACGCTGGTGACGCTCTTTCAGCGGGGCGGCTACCACGCGGTAGCGCTCGTGCCCGGGATGCTCGTCGCCTGGCCCGAAGGGGCGTTCTACGGTTACGACGACGTGTACGACTACGACCGCCTCGGCTACCAGGGCCCCCCGTTCGGCTGGTGGTCCGTTACGGACCAGTACGCGCTCGCCCTGCTCGACCGCCATGAGATCGCGCCGCGCCACCCCGCGCCGCGGTTCGTTCTCTTCCCGACCATCAGCACCCACGCCCCGTTTACGCCGGCGCCGCCGTACCAGGCGGACTGGGGACGCGTGCTGACGCCGCAGCCGTACGACCCGGAGGCGCTCGACGCCGCCTGGGCGGAGACGCCCGACTGGATGAACCTGGGACCGAGCTATGTGCAGGCGCTCCGCTATGCCCATGCGATGATCGGCGGCTACCTCCGGTTGCGCGCCGACCGGGACCTGGTGTTCATCCTGGTGGGCGACCACCAGCCTCCGGCGCTGGTGAGCGGCGCCGGTGCGTCGTGGGACGTCCCGGTGCATGTGATCGCCAGCCGCGAGGTGCTGCTCGATCGCCTGGTCTCCCAACGCTTCCACGCCGGCCTCGCCCCCGGAGGGACGGCCGTTACCACCATGCACGGCCTGCTGCCAATTCTGCTCGACGCCTTCGGTGACCCCTGAGCGGCGCTCAGCAGTAATTCACCGGAACGTCAAGGAGCACGCGGCTTCGACGGAGGCGGGCGTAGTCCTCGCCGAATGCTTCCCGGAGGATCCGCCGGGTCAGATCGGCGTTCAATGCAACCTCGGACGGCAGGTACCGCTTCGAGACCGCGAACTCATCCTCGTACTCGGGTGTCGGGAACCGCAGGGTGAGATGCGTGCGGTTGCCGCCGGTGCGTTCGATCCGGTAGAGCGGATTGATCTTGAGCGAGCCGCTCACGTCCAGACGATCGGGCACGTCGCGGCACTGGAACAGGCCGGGGTTGCGGCTCGCGACGAGCGTCAGCGACGGTGTGTCGCCCAGCGCCGCGGGCTCCGTCTCGCCGGTCAGGTCGACGATACGATGGTCGAGGATTCCGTCCAGTATCGGACGCTCGTCGAAGAGCCGTGCTCCGGACGGCATGAAGAGATCGCGGTACGCCGCGGGCGTCAGCGCGTCGCCGGTGGTGTAGTTCTCGCCCAACGCGTTGTGGAGGTGGGGCAGGACAATGACGCCGTCGGGTGACGCCACCCGCTGCATCTCGCGTGCCAGCATCCGTTTCTGCCAGATGTAGGGGAATGCGTCGCTCAGGAGCACGGTGTTGAACTGCGCGTCGTCGAACGGCAGCGGATTGTTCGCGTCGGAGCAGACGGCGACGCATCCCGGCGCCATTATCCGCGCGGCGAGCCAGAGCTTCCAGAAGCACAGATCCGCCAGGACGACGCCGTCCCTGCCCGGCTGCTGCATCAGGACGCGCGTCAGGTGGCCCGATCCGCCGCAGATGTCGAGCACTCGGCCGCGCGGTCGGTTGACCTGCGCCAGGGCGTCCAGAAGCGCCTCGGCGATCAGGAACGTCGGGTCGGAGAAACGATAGAGAAACCAGTCCGCCTCCGCGTCGCGCGAGAGGACCGGGAGTAGCTCGCGGTAGGTCGGGGCCCGCCCGGCGCCCGTGAGTCGGCGGAACGCTTCCACCCGCGCCGCATCGTCCGAGAGGCCGAGCAGCATATGCAGTGCTTCGGCGCGGTGCCCCGCCTCCAGCGTATGCATCGCCTCCCGGGTCGCATCGTCCGCGATCACTACGGGTATGCCGGCAACCACCGGAAACGCGCTGCATTCGCACCCGATTACGCCCTCGTCCACCCACTTGCCTTCAACGCGTAGTGCACGGTTGTCGACGGGCGCGAACCGCGTCCCGCAGAACGGACACCGCAGACGATCAAGCATGGTCAGAGGCATGTCTGTACTGTTCCAGGCCGAGGAGGCGTGGCGCGTCGGCCGGCGTGATCGCGGCGAGCGCGGAACCCCGGAACTGCGTGGCGTGGCAGGCAAGAGCAGCCAGCTTCCGTGCGGCGTAGCGGGTGACGTCCAGTGCGATCGTCGCCGGCGGCGCTTCCGCTCCGAAGGCGTCCGGATCGTCGATTCCGAGAATCGGCGCGGGGGACACTCCCTCCGCCGCTGCATGGTCCGCCACGGCGCGCATCGCTCCCGGCGGCAGCGTCGCATACCAGAGGGCCGGCGCGTCGCCGCCCATCTTCATGACCGCCACCGTGACTCGCTCATGGAGCGCCACATGGTCCGGGTGCCAGTAGAGCCCATCACGGTCGAACGTTACCACCCGCTCCGGCCGGCGCGCGGCAATGGCCCGGATGATATCCGCCTCCAGTTGCCGGGCGTCCACCGACGGCAACAGGCCATCCGGGTAGTCGAGCCACACCAGCTCTGACGTGCCGAGCACTCGCGCCGCCGCTTCCATCTCGCGGGTCCGGACCTCGGCGAGCCGTCCGCGGAGCGCTCCCGGTCCGGCTTCACCTCGCGTCGCCACGACGAGAGTCACCGTCGAACCGGCCGCCGCGCACGAAGCGATCAGTCCGCCCGCCGCGAGCGACTCGTCGTCCGGGTGCGCGAAGATCGCCATCAGCGACCCGCCGCGGAGATCCTGCCCGATCACGATCGCCCCGCGTCGGCCGCCAGCCTGGCGTAGTGGGTGAGGTAACGTTCGACCATGCGGTCGGGATGGAAACGCTCTACGGCGCGTGCGCGCACGTCCGACCGGTCCAGGGCCATGACGGCGGGAAGCGCGTCCGCCAGTCGTTCCGGCGTCTGCAGCACCGCGCCGGTTACGCCGCCGTCGATCAGTTCGGGCACGGCGCCGCGGTCGAGCGCGGCGACCGGCGTGCCGCAGGCCATCGCTTCGGCGACGACCAGGCCGAACGGCTCGTCCGCCGTGACGGGGTAGAGCAGGGCACGCGCGCCTCCGAGCAGGGACGCGGCACCGGCGCGATCCACTTCGCCCTGATAGAGGACATGCTCGCCGTCGACATGGGGCGCAACGCGTTCGCGGTAGTAGTCGTTTTCCCGCGCGGCCAGGATCAGCCGCTGCCCCGCACGCCGGGCGATTGCTATCGCTTCGAGGACGCCCTTGCCCTCGGCGAACCGTCCGAGGAACAGCACGTAGTCTTCCGGCGTCGCGCCGAACGGCAGCGCATCGACGTCGACTGCATGGTGGACGACCCCGGCGACGTTCAGTCCCCGCAATTGCCGCGCCTGCGCGTCGGAGATGGCGATGAAGGGCGCTTCCGGGTAGCGCGACCAGAGCGCCACCTCGGGTGCGCTCGGCCAATGATGGACGGTCTGTACGATCGGGACCGGCGCCACGCGGGCGAACGCGAGGGCGATCGGCGCGTACTCCGCCTGGGCGTGGATCAGGTCGAACCGCGCGGCGTGCTGTGCCTGTTCGACTGCCGCGGCGACGTTGAACAGCTCGCACAGTTCCCACGGCCAGAGCGCGTCGTCCTCGTGGTAGCCGCGCGGGAAGGTGGCGTGCAGTCTGGCCGGCGTATCGGACGATCCGGCGGCGTAGAGCGTGACGTCATGGCCGCGCGCCACCAGGCCTGAAGCCAGCAGGGCAGTGACTGATTCGATGGACCCGGAGCGTTCCGGCGGAATCTGCTGCGCCACTGGCGCAACCAGCGCGATGCGTAGTGGGCGCTCCGTGCCGCTCATGTTGCGCGGGACCTGTCAAGGCACGCCGGCGGCAAGCAGAGCGAGCAGGGCCGCGGAAACGTGTCGATTCATGGCGGCTCCTCAGATGGTCCGGGGTGTCCGACACAACTCGATGTATCGGACCGCCCGATTCTACCTGTGTAGCGGTCCCGGGCGTCGAATGGCTATGATTGGGTCTTGAGGCGTTCGTGCAGCGCAGGTCCGAAGTGCTGTCGTCGGAATGACGCCCTCGCACCGCCGGGCGTCGGGGAGAACCATCGTGCCCTCCACCTTCCTGAGATCGATCACCACCGTCGTCGTTGTCGTCGTTGTCGTCTCCGTCCCGGGTGTGGTCAGCCTGACGGCGGCCGAACCGCATTCTGCCGCCGAGTTGCAGTCGGAGACCGACGACCGGCTGGAACGGCTCAAGGCTGAGGTGCTTGAAAGGGTCGACGGCCGCCGCGACTTCGTCCAGCGGATGGTCGACAGCCTGTTCAGCTTCGCCGAGCTCGGGTTCCAGGAGTTCGAGAGCCAGCGCTACATCACGGAGATCCTCAAGGAGGAGGGTTTCGAGATCGAGCTGGGAACGGCGGGGATCCCGAGCGGCTGGGTGGCCCGGTGGGGTTCGGGACGCCCGGTGATCGCGCTTGGCAGCGATGTTGACGGCATCCCGAAGTCGTCACAGATGCCCGGCGTGGCGTACCGCGAGCCGATGATCGAAGGGGCGCCGGGGCACGGAGAGGGTCACAACTCCGGTCAGGCGGTGAACATTGCCGCGGCGCTCGCGGTGAAGGAGATTATGGAGCGGGAGGGGATTGCCGGCACTCTCGTGATCTGGCCCGGCATCGCCGAGGAGCAGCTCGGTGGCAAGGCGCACTTCGTCCAGGCTGGCGTCTTCGACGACGTCGACCTGGTGCTCTACAGCCACGTCAGCAGCGGGCTGACCACCACCTGGGGCGACAGCCGGGGCAACGGTCTGGTCTCGGTGGAGTACACCTTCGAAGGGGAATCGGCGCACGGCGCCTCCGATCCGTGGAACGGACGGAGCGCGCTGGACGCGGTCGAACTGATGAACATCGGCTGGAACTTCCGGCGCGAGCACCTGCGAATCCAGCAGCGCACGCACTACGTCATCACCGATGGCGGCGACCAGCCGAACGTGGTGCCGCCGACCGCGAGCGTCTGGTACTTCTTCCGCGAGAGCGACTACGACAACATCATGCGGATGTGGCGGATCGGGGACGCCATCGCCGAAGGGGCAGCGAAGATGACCGACACCACGGTCTCTTCGCGCGTGCTCGGGGTGGCATGGCCGCAGCACCTGAACCGGGTGATCGCGGAGACGATGTACACCAACATACAGCGGGTCGGGATGCCTGACTGGTCGGAGGACGATCAGCGGTTCGCCCGCGCCGTCCAGAAGATGCTGGGAGTCGAGGAGCAGGGCCTGCTGACCGAGGTGGCGGAGGAGCTGGACGGCGCCGAGCGCATTCCGGACAACCAGCGGCGCGGCGGCGGTTCCGACGACATCGGCGATATCTCGTGGGTGGTGCCGACCGCCACGCTGCGGTTCCCGTCCAATATCGCGGGCGGAGCGGGCCACAACTGGAACAAGGGGATCGCCATGGCCACGCCGATCGCCCACAAGGGTGCGGCGGCCGGGGCGAGGGTGCAGGCGCTGACCCTGCTCGACTTCCTCCTCCAGCCGGAGCTCGTGCAGCAGGCGCGGGACTACTACGACAACGTCCAGACCAGGGACCGCCAGTACACGACGTTCCTGCGCCCCGAGGACGAGCCGGCGATCTGGCTGAACCGGGACATCATGGAGCAATTCAAGCCGCAGCTCGAAGAGCTCTATTACGACCCCGAGCGCTACGACACGTACCTGGAGCAACTCGGCATCGACTACCCGCAACTCGAGCCGCGGTAGCGCGCCCTGACGGGCGCGTTGGAAGTCTCGCTGGTGCGAAACTTCTACGGCGCAAGCTCCTAGCGGCGCCCGGGTCCGTAGAGCACGCGTCCGGGACGCGCGCCTGTATGTTCGCCGCCGTCGACGACCAGCGTGCCGTTGACGATCACGTACTCGATGCCCTCGGCGTACTGGTGCGGTTCCGGAAACGTCGCGCGGTCTATGACGCGTTCGGGATCGAACACCGCGATGTCGGCAAAGAAGCCCTCGCGCAGCAGGCCGCGGTCCTGCAGGCCGAGGCGCTGGGCGGTGGCGCTGCTCATCTTGCGGACCGCCTCTTCCAGCGTCAGGACACCGCGCTCCCGCACGTAACGGCCGAGGACGCGCGCGAATGTGCCGTACTCGCGCGGGTGGGGCACGCTGGCGCCGAAGACCGACACGCCGCCGTCGGAGCCGATGGCAGTGGCCGGGTGCTGCATGATGCGCTCGACGTCTCCCTCGTCCATCGCGTGGTAGATGGCCCGGGCGCCGCCGCTCTCGACGATTTCCATGACCAGGTCGGCGGCGTTTGCGACGGTGACCTCGACGCCGCGCTCGGCCAGGATGTCCGCGAGGCTCTTGCCCTCGAGCGACCGGTCCCATTCGCAGAGTCCGATGACGATGTTCGCCGGATCCCCGCCGCCGCGGTCATGCTCGATCCGATAGACGATCTCTTCCCGGATGCGGCGGCGCGTTTCCGGGTCCCGCAGCCGTTCGATCAACTCCTCCGTGCTGCCCGCCTGCGCCCACTGCGGCACGACCGCGGTGATTCCCGTCTGAGAGGCGGTGTAGGGATACTGATCGATGGTGATGTCGATTCCACGCGCCCGCGCGGCGTCCACCAGGGCGAGGCTGTCGGCGCTCCGGCCCCACATGTCGCGGCTGATGGCCTTGTGGTGAGTCATCTGCACCGGGATCCTCGCTTCCTCGCCGATGCGGATCGTCTCCCGGACCGAGTCGAGCAACGCGAGTGCCTCGTCGCGCATGTGCGAGATGTAGATGCCGCCGTAACCGGCCGCTACCCTTGACAGCTCGATGATCTCCTCGGTCGACGTGAAGCTGCCCGGGACGTAGAAAAGGCCCGTGGAGAGACCGAAGGCACCCTCTTCCATCGCCTCGCCGACGAGCGTCCGCATCCGGTCGAGCTCTTCCCGCGTCGGATCGCGGTCGTCGCTCCCCGTCACGGTGCGGCGAATCGTCCCCTGGCCGGCGAAGACTCCCCAGTTCGGGCTGATGCGGGTCTCCGCGATCCGCGCCAGATGCTCGCCTATAGGCCACGGCGAACTGCCGTCGTTGCCCTCAGTGACCGTCGTAACGCCCTGCAGCAGATAGTTGTCCGCCGTCGGCACGTCGAAGATGCCGCGCACCGCGTGCGTGTGCGGATCGACGAAGCCGGGCGCCACCACCAGCCCGTCGGCGTCTATGACGCGATCCGCCGTCGCGTCCTGCAGCGGGCCGATGCGCGCTATCCGGTCCCCGCGCACCGCCACGTCGGCGCGGACCCAGGGGTTTCCGGACCCGTCGACAATCCGGCCGCCGCGAATGAGAAGGTCGAATCGTTCTTCCTGCTGGGCGGCGAGCGGCGCCGCCAGGAGGATCAGGGCGAAGAGAAACAGGAATCGTCGATTCTGCATCAGCGTCCCTCGCTCTCGGTGCATCGTACTTCACGCGAACCGCACCGGGCGGTCCGTCCCGTTCATGCGCAGGCGCGCTCAAGGAGCGCCGGTAGCACACGCGCCGCGTCGAAGCATTCCACCGCGATCTCCCGGGCCCGTGCCGCGTGCGCCGCATAGTCGCGTTCGACACGCTCCACGGCGTCGGCCGCTTCCTCGATGGTGGAGAAGGGGAGGAGCCCCTGCCCGGCCGGCAGGTGATCCGACCAGCCGGTCTCCTGCACCACCGCCGGACGTCCTGCGGCCAGGTAGCAGGCGGTCCGGTCGCTGAACCAGCCGGAGCGATGCCGGACGTAGGCATGCTTCGCGACGCCGAACTCCGCCTTCGATCCCTGGATGAACGATCGATAGGCGGGCGCGTTCCGCGACACCTGCATCGCATCGAGGGGCGACCAGCCATGTGCACGCAGCAGGTCGTGCGGGCCATTCACGGCGATCTCGAAGCGCGCCGTGGTGCGCGCCGGCAGGTCGATGAAGCGGACGAACTCGCGATCCTTGTTGCCGTCAACGTCCGCGAAACTCTCCGTCTTCCAGGTCATCACCGTCGTGAAGCGATCGCGCACCGGTGGCCGATCGGTCTGCCAGAGGCGGGTTGCGACCGGTTGCCAGGTGTGCTCCCAAGTGAACGGGTCGGTAGGGACGTCCACTGCCGCACCCGCCGCCCCAATGTTCGCGCCAAAGGTGAAGAGGTGATCGAATTCCCGGAAGAAGTCGACATACCACGGCACGCCCTTGGCAAGGGCGAGTTGCGTGAAAACCGGGTCGGAATCAATGAAGGCGCGATGCGGAATCGCGCGGTACTCGTCGCGCCAGAACCACGAACCCCCCGACAGGTCGAGGAAGAGATCGGCGTCGCGGCAGAACGCGCGGAGTTGCGCGCGCGTCCAGCCGTGGCACGTCTCGTCGTAGTTGACGAAGCACCAGCGATCACCGAGGCCGAACGGAGCGAGGGCGTCATGGATGTAGCGGGTGCCGTACGCCGGATCCAGCGATATGGCGTCGGCATCGGCGTCGTAGATGCACTCGCCGGTGTCTTCCAGGTAGCACACCTCGTGGCCGAGCGCGCGGAGGCCGAGCAGGTACATCAGCGAGCACCACGTGACGCCCCCGAACGGATACCGGCCGATGATGCCGGCGAACAGGATTTTCATCGGGCTGATGCGCCGGTGGCCAGACCGGCGGGCGCACCCCCGGACCGTGAAAATCGCTCCCACATCTGGCGGTAGAGCGGGCTGGTCTCGATCAGTTCGCCGTGCGTTCCGACCGCCGCGTTCCGACCACCGTCGAGGAGCAGGATCCGCGTCGCGTCGCGCACGGTGGCGAGCCGGTGGGCGATAACCAGAGTCGTCCGGCCCGTCCGCCCCTCCCGGATCGCGTCGAAGAGCCCCGCCTCCGCGATGGCGTCGATCGAAGATGCCGGCTCGTCCAGGATCAGGATCGGCGCCTCCTTCACCAGGGCGCGCGCGACGCCGAGACGCTGCCGCTCGCCGCCGGAGAGCGTCGCCCCCGCCTCGTCTACCGGCGTCTCGTAGCCGGCGGGGAGGCTGGCGATGAACGTGTCGATTTGGGCCGCCCGCGCCGCCGCCTCCACCTCCGCGTCCGTCGCGCCCGGGCGTCCGTAGCGGATATTGTTGCCTATCGTGTCGGCGAACAGCACCGGATCCTGTGGCGCCAGCGCAATCCGTTCGCGCAGCGACCGCAGCCCGTAATCCGATGCATCGCGTTCGTCGATCAGGACGTGTCCGGATGTCGGATCGAACAGGCGCGGGACCAGATTGACGAGTGTGGTCTTCCCGGCGCCGGTCGGCCCGACTATCGCGACGATATCGCCCGGGCGTGCCGCGAATGTCACGCTGTCGAGCACCTGCCGGTCGCCGTCGTACGAGAAGCTGACGCCGTCGAAGCGGATGGCGCCGGCGATCTCCGACGCGTCGATTGCGCCGTGCGCCTCGGGCACTTCCGGACGCAGGGCAAAGAGTTCGCGCACGCGCCGCGCGCTCACGACGGCTGACTGCAGCGTACCGACGGTGTGCGCGATCGCGCTGACCGGGTCGTATACCGCGGCCAGATAGGCGATCACCACCAACAGGGTTCCGATCGTCAACGTGCCGTCAAGGACATGCAGTCCGCCGACCACCAGGATCACCGCCGTTCCCGCCAGCGTGATCGCGGTCACGGCCAATGAGAAGAGCGATTCCTGCCAGGTGAGGCTAACGCGGGCCTGCATCGTTTCCTGCCCGGCGTTGGCGTAGCGGCGCAGCTCGTGCCTTTCGCGCACGAAACTCTTCACCGCGGCAATGGAGCGGAGTGTCTCGTAGGCCCGTTCCACAAGACCGGCTTCCTGCATCTTTACCTGTTCGGCCCGCTCGATCAGCGTCGTTGCATGGTGGCGGAGCGACAGGTAGAGGAACGGCGCCACGCCGAGCGACAGGACGGCGAGTGTTGGATCGACCGCGAGCAGGACGCTGAACATCACCGTCAGGTGCAGCCCGGCGAGCGCAATCGGGAAGGCCCCGCCCGTCACCAGGTCGTTGATGCAGTAGGTGTCGGCGTCGAGCCGGTAGACCGCATCCGCCGTCCGGTGCTTCAGGTGATGCCCAAGCGGCAGCGCCTGAAGATGGTCAAGGAGACGCGTTCGCAGATCGTGCACGACGCGCTGTCCCATCTCCGTTTCCAGTTGCGTATGGGTCAGGCGGACTACCTCGCCGGCCACCTGCAGCGTCAGGCCGGATGCGGCAAAGAGCACGAGCAGCGCAACCGCCCCTGCCGCCGCAAGCCCCGGCAGGATGGCGAGAAGCTGCGGCGGAAGCGGCGCCCCGCCGAGCACCGAGTCGATAATCAGCTTCAGGGCCCACGGCGCCAGCGCCGCTAGACCGATCTCCGCCACCGACAGCAGCAGAATCAGTCCGACCCGTCCGCGGTACGGCCGCAACCACGACGCGGTCCAACTAGCCAGCGTCACGAACCACAGTGTACGCGCACCGCCGTGCAATGGACTGCGCGACTGCGCCTTCGCCTCGCAGGAGGGCACCTGAGGTTCGAGGAGGAACGCTGTGGGGGCGTGGTAAAATCGCCCGATCCGGGAGCGTCCCGGGGGGAGGCAGATCCGATGACCAAGCGATCCGCAGCGCTCTTCGTGGCTCTCACTCTTTGCGCGCTGGCGCCGCCGGCGCTGGCCCAGTCGAACGGGGACGGCGCGGCAATGCGCACGCCGGACGGTCAGCCGGACCTCTCCGGCGTGTTCACGTTCCGGACCCTGACGCCGCTTGAGCGGCCCGAGGCGCTGGTGGGGAAGGAGGCGCTCAGCCCGGAGGAGGCGGCGCAGTTCGAGGCGTCCGAGCGGATCCGGCTCAACCGCGACCTGTTCGATCCGGAGACTGGTGCGCCGAGCGCCGGCTACCAGTCGCGCGCCGAAGGGGGCGTTCTCTCGTACAACGAGTTCTGGTACGAGCGGGGAATCGAGTTGACGGCCGACAAGCGCACATCGCTCGTTGTCGATCCGCCGGACGGCCGCATCCCCTACACCGACGAGCATCGGGAAGCGCGGCGGCTCCGCCAGCTCAACCTCCGAAACGGCTTTGCCGACCATTACACCGACCGGAGCCTTTCCGACAGGTGCATCCTCGGCTTCAATGCGGGGCCGCCGATGACTGCCGGCTCGTACAACAACAACGTCCACATCCTGCAGACGCCGGGTTACGTCATCATTCTGAACGAGATGGTGCACAACGCGCGGATCATTCCGATCGACGACACACCGCGCCTCGGCCTGCGGCAGTGGTCGGGTGAGTCCCGCGGCCACTGGGAAGCCGAGACGCTGGTGGTCGAGACGTACAACTTCATCACGGAGACCAGCCTTCGCGGCTCGTCGAAAGACACGCACGTCATCGAGCGCTTCCGCCGCGTCGATGCCGATACGGTGATGTACGAGTTCACGGTCGAGGATCCGGCCAACCTCACCGCCCCCTGGACCGCGATGATGCCGCTTCGCCGGACCGACGGCCCGCTCTTCGAGTACGCCTGCCACGAGGGCAACATCGGCATGGACGGCATCATGGCGGGCGCCCGGCTCAAGGACACGCAGCGCGTCGACGGCGACCGCTGACGCCGAGCCCTTCTAGGCCCGCAGGTCGTAGCAGCAGAGGCGCGGGAGAACGCCGGTCAGCAGATCGCGGGTGTTCTGCGTGACGTAGAGCAGGCCGCGGGAGAGGACCGGCAGGTTCCAGGACTCGCGCCCAGCGAACAGCCAGGCCCGCGACACCTCACGGTAGCCTGCTGGCGTCAGGTCCATCCAGAGCAGGTGGCCGAGTTCGCCTAGACAGAGGAACTGCCCGTCCGCCGCGAGAAGTGATCCCCGCGCAGTACCTATCAGGAGCTGTCGCTCGCGGTCGCCCTGCACGACCGTCTCCTGCCACTCCGGCACTTCGCGCCAGACGATCTCGCCGGTCGCTGCCTCGACGCAGGCGAGCGAAGCGTCCCCCATGTTCCGGCCGTCGAAGCCGTACAAATAGCCGTCGCGGTGGATCGGGGTGTTGTAGTGGAGCGCGAACTCCTGCGTCGTCCAGGCAACCTCGTGCGTGAAGTCCGGATTAATGGTGATCAGCGCGCCGCCGGCCCGGTAGCTGGCGGTGATGAATACCTGGTTGTCGAAGATGACGGGGCAGGCGGCGTTGACCGATTCGTGCGTCCGGCTCCGCCAAGAGAATGCGAAGTCGACCGCACCGGTTGCCGGATCGATCGAAAGGAGGCCGCCCGAGGGAGGCTGCGACTCGCCGCCAGCGAAGACGAAGACACGCTGCTCTCCGTGGACTACCGCTGGGATTGGCGAGGCGTAGCTTGCGCCCCAGTCAGTGCCGGCACGCCACACCTCGTCCCCGCTCGGCAGATCGAAGGCTGCCACGGTGGGTCCGTCCGGAGCGCCGACGTTGACGATCAGCCGGCCGTCGTGGATCAGGGGCGTCGAGGCAGTGCCGAAGAAGTCCTGCGTCACCCCGTAGTCGACCCGCAGGTCGCGCCGCCAGACGACACGGCCGGTCGAAAGCTCGATCGCGTGCATCCGGCCTTCTGCGCCAACCGTGCAGACGAGGCCCGCCGCGGCGTCGATCACCGGGCTGGTGCGCGGGCCGTTGTTGTAGCCGTACCGGTCGCGGTAAGCGGTGGGGTACCGGAGGCGCCAGTGAATCGCGCCGGTCTCGGGATGGAGGCATTCGACCACCTCCTCGTCGCCGATCCGGTGGAGGTAGACCAGGCGGTTTCCGGCGATGGTGGGAGAGGCGTAACCGGTGCCCGTCGGCAGTTCCCAGACGAGCGGCGGCGGGAGCTGGCGGCTGAGGCGCGTTTCGTTCGACACGCTGTTGTGCGTTGGCCCGAGGAACGACGGCCAGTCGTGCGTGACGGCGCCAGCCGCGAGCGGGCGGGGCGTCCGGTGAACGATCGCCCCCGCTGGTTGTGCGAACGCCCCGGAAGGGAGCAGGACGGGGGCGGCTAGAAACCGCAGCAACGCGCGCCGGGAGACTCTTCCCATCTCTCAGGCCGGCTCACGCCGGCACCATTGGCGTCTAGGAGCCCGTGGTGAAACCCCCACTACATTCGAGCGGCGATGCATCCCGCCTGAACGGCGTTGCTCCTCGGTCGCATATGGCCAATATGCTCCCTCGTCGCGCCTTGTCAGGCGGGCACCTCACCGCTCTCGGTGCTACGCGGGGTTTCACCACGGGCTCCTAGTGCGGACGGTAGGCGAGAACCAGGAACGCACCGGCGGCCGCCATCAGGATACCGAGAAAGAAGGCAGGGGAGGGGCTCTGTTGCGGCGGGTTGTAGAGCATGGCGACGAAGACGCTGACGACCGGCGCGCCGGCGAACACCAGCGGCGGCACGACGTTTGGCCGGCCGCCGTTCACCAGCGCGAGCACGATACCCAGCGCGCCGACTGCGCCCAGCGTGCCGGCCGCCAGCGTGAACGCCATGCCGTTCGGCGTGAAGGTGCTCCATGATCCGGCACGCAGCACCATGACGCCCGGCACCGCGATGGCGACCAGAAGGTAGGCGACGCCTACCATCAGAAATGCGTGGATCCCGCTCCCGCCCAGCGCCGTCGTGCCGCGGTGGAGTGTCGGAATATAGGTGCCCCAGCTCAGCACCGTCATGATCACGAATGGCAACCAGCTACGCATGGTTCGTCTTCCTTCCGACCGCGGTACCCGGTGTCACCGCCGTTCAAGTGTGCCCAACGACAGACAAACGGCCCGCCCCAGCGCGCTGAGACGGGCCGTTGCTCGCGAAATCCCTGCCGCGACCGCTACTGCGGGAGCGACGTCACCTTCTGCGTGTTCTTCTGACGGGCACCCGCCATGATGCCGTGCATCCCGATGTTGCCTTCGTGGCAGGCATACTCGAAGAGCGTACCATCGGTCCGCCGCAACGGCATCAGCGCCGTCCACGACCGGGTGAAGTTGTTCGGATCCTCGACCGTGAACTCGTACATCACCGTGTCGGGATCCACGCGGTGGAAGCGCTCCACGACTATCGTGTCCTTCGACGAGCCGCCCAGGCTGGTCTCGCGGAGGAAGTTCTTCGTCTCGACGACAAAGGTTTCGCCCTCCCAGCGGCCGCGCGAGTCGCCCGACCACTGCGGCAGACCATGACGATCGTCGTCGTCACCGAACGGAATGATCCGCGCGTTGTGCACCATCTCGTTGAGGATCACGACGTAGCCGGGGATCTGGAAGATCTGCACGTTGTTGTTGTAGGCGCTCGACACCATCGGAGGGCCCGCATTGAAACCCAGGATGCAGCGGTCCGCCAAGCTCCGGTCGGTGTAGGAATCGGCGAAGCCGTTCCGGAGGTTGAGTCCGCGGATGCGGGACGCCTGCTGGTGCTCGGGCTTGTACGGGATCCGGCCGTTCGGTGGATCGAGGACCAGCGACGTGCGGTTGTCGGCCGTCAGCTCGACGCCCCTCTCGTACCAGAACTCGTTGTAGGAGAGGACGCCGCCTTCAGCTCGCGACTGGTAACCGGCACCTGGCGCCCCCGTTTCCGGATCGAAAAGGTCACGGTTGAGCCGGATCCGTTCCGACGCCTCGAATTGCGCCGCCGCCTCGGGATCGAGCGTTTCCTGGCCGTCGAGCGCCGTAGGTCTCTGCAGCGGGGTAAGCGTCCGGAACGTGAATATGCCCGAGATGTCCGGTTGGCCATCCGGCGTCCGCGTCACCTCCGGTTGCTGCGCGCCGGCTGTCAGCGGCACGAGCGAAAGCGCGCCGACCGCCGCCACAACGGTCAGCGCGAATCGTTTGGTCATGTGCGGTTTCTTCTCAGACTCGGGCGCGTGCCGCCGGATACTACCACGCGGTCTACTGTTCCGCTTCCTCCGCCCGCGCGCCTCGAAGGATGTTGAGCAGACCGTAGTTTCCTTCGTGGCAGGCGTACTCGAACATCGGACCGGAGGTGACGCCGCGCGAGGCATGGTCGGTGGTCATCGGGACGAGCGCCGCCCAGGGACTGGTGAACATCGCCGGGTCGGTCATCGTGAACTCGTAGTCCAGCGTCGTCTCATCCACACGGGTGAATCGCTCCACCAGATGGAGGGTGGGCCGCGCCCCGCGCCAGGTCGCGCGCCAGAGGTAGTGCCCCTTGTCGGCGAAGCTGGTGGTTTCAACCACGAGGGTCTCGCCCTCCCACCGCCCGCGCGCATCGCCCAGCCATTGGCCCACGTGGGCCGGGACGTGGGACCGGCCGTCGGTGGGGATCAGGCGGTACTCGTGGAACATCTCGTTCAGCATCGCCACCCATCCGGGCCCCTGCAGGATGTGGTAGTTCATGTTGTAGCCCTGCAGCGGGACGAAGGGGAGGCCGTCGGTCAGGCAGCGCTCGCCCGTGTCGGCGTCGACCCACGAGTTGAAGGGGCCGACGCCGTACCGCGACGAGTCGCTCTCGAACCGCTCGCGCCCCTCCGGTGTCCAGGGGATCCGGCCGTCGGGCGGGTCGATGATGAGCGATGTCCGGCGGTCGCCGGTCACTACCTTGCCGCCGTCCATCCAGAATTGGTTGTAGGCGCCGACGTTGCCCGGGATGAAGGTATCGGATGCGGCGCGTGCCTCGGCCGAGCGTGCCTCGAACTCGGCCGCTTCCTCGGCAGTCAGCGCCTGGCCGGTCATCGACTGCGGCCGCTCGACCGGCGTTAGTGTCGCGTTCGTCCAGATGCCCTGCAGATCGGGAACGCCCCACGCGGTGCGGGGCGCCGCGTAGCTGCCGTTCGACTGCGCCTCCAGAGTCGCCGCGACGAGAAGCGCCACCGCGCACGCCAAGGCGGATGCGCGCAGGCCAATTCGCCGCGCCTGCCGGTGAACTACGATGGTTCGCCCTCCCTGCAAGGACTCGCAGTGTGGCGGCTGCCTAGCGCCCAGCCCCCTTCTTCTCGTCGGCGCGCGCACCCGCAAGTATGCCTTCCATGCCGATGTTTCCTTCGTGGCAGGCGTACTCGAAGATCAGTTCGTCCGTTCGCTTCCAGAGCATCACGGCAGTCCAGGGAGCGGTCCAGACGGTCGGGTCGTTTGCCGTGAACTCGTAGCGCAACTCGTCCGGTCCGACCCGCGTGAACCGTTCGGTCAGCCTCAGGTGTTCTCGCGCGCCCCGGAAGTCGCTCTGCGGCGAGAAGTTCTTCGTCTCGACCACCAGCGTGTCGCCTTCCCAGCGGCCGACCGAGTCTCCATGCCACTGCCGGATGCTGTCGTGGACGTGGGCGCGGTTATCGATGGGAATGATCCGGGTGGTGTGGATCAGTTCCTGCTCGATCACGACATGGTCGGCGGTCTGGAAGATCTGGTAGTAACTGTTGTAACCGGCCAGCAGGTTGGGAAGGCCGAAGGTGATGCAGCGCTCGCTCAGGCGCCGGTCCACCGTCCAGGCGGCGGGCCGGCCCCGATTGGCGATTGCGGTCTCGAATGCCAGTCTGGACGCGGAGGTGGGTTCGGGCAGCCGGCCGTTCGGCGGGTCGACGATGAGCGACGTCCGGTTGTCGAATTCCCGCTCCACCAGCCAGAACTGGTTGTAGTTACCGGTGCCGCCGTCACTCGACGTGAAGCTCTCGGCGTCGCTCACCGCCACGTTGAAGAACTGATCGCCGAAGACCGCGTCGCCCGCGTCTCGGGCGAACAGTTCGTTCGCTCTCGCTTCGACGCGCGCCAGTTCCTCGTCCGTCAGCGCCTCGCGGTCGGCCAGCGGCTCGGGCCGCTCAAGTGGCGTGACGCTGTTGTTTCCCCAGATCCCCTGGAGATCCGGATGGCCGTCGGCGGTGCGTGGCGCTGACTGCGCGGCCGCGACGGCCGGCGCGACCAGCAGGGCGGCGACGAGCGTGCACGCAAGATAAATCGGTACTCTACGCATCCCCAACCTCCTCGACCGGACACGGCCGTCAAGCAACCGGTTCGCCGGCGAGCGGCGTCAGCGGGCTGCCGCTTCCTCCGCCTCCTTGGTGCGCGCGCCGGCCAGAATGCCCTCCATGCCGATGTTGCCCTCGTGGCAGGCGTACTCGTACAGCGAGTCGGGACTGCTGCGGAGCGGGATCATTGCGGTCCAGGGACGCGCCCAGGTGGTCGGGTCGTTGGCCGTTATCTCGTACTGCAGCACGTCCTCGCTGACGCGCGTGAAGCGTTCCGTGATCTCCACGTGCTCGGCGGCGCCCTGGAAGTTGGCAAGGGGCGAGTAGTTGCGCGTTTCGACTACCAGCGTGTCGCCGTCCCAGTAGCCTCTGGAATCGCCCAGCCACTGCCGGATGTCATCGTCGACGTGCGGCCGGCCGTCAAGCGGGATGATCCGCGCGTCGTGCGCCATCTCCATCAGGACGACCACATGATCCGGCGTCTGGAAGAGCTGGTAGTAGCTGTTGTAGCCCGCCCCGAGCCGCGGCGCGCCGAAGCTGACACAGCGCTCGCCCAGGCTCCGATCATCGGTCCACGCGGCGTGCCGTCCCCGCCGCGTGCTGCGGTCGGCGGCCCGCATCTTGGCCGCCTGCGTCGTCTCCGGCAGCCGGCCATTGGGCGGGTCGATAACGAGCGAGGTGCGATTGTTCCAGTCGCGTTCGACCAGCCAGAACTGGTTGTAGTTCCCGGTGGCGCGGTCGCGCGACGTGAAATCTTTCGCGTCGTTCAGCGCCGCTGTGAACACGCTGTCGCCGAACGCGGCGTCGCCGCCGTCGAGGGCGAATAGCTCATTAGCGCGCGATTGCAGCGCGGCCAGCTCCTCGTCGGTCAGGAACTCGCGGTCGCCCAGTACTTCGGGCCGCTGCAGCGGCGTCGCGTTGTTGTTCGCCCAGACTCCTTGCAGGTCGGGGTGTCCGAACGGGGTCTTCGGCGCCGTCCAGGAACCGTCCCCGTTCTGCGCAACCGCCGTTCCGGCGGCAAGCGCAGCGATAGCGATCAGCATCGCCGCGGTGGTCAGGACTCGCCTCATCACTTCACCTCCCGTGAAATCGATTCACGACGTGGTTGCGGGTTAACGCGCTTCAACGAAAGATACGATTTTCAGCATCCCGGTGTCGAGATCCTCGCCCATGTTCGAGTTGACGCTGCCGTGTGTTCGGGCCGCGATCTCGATCACCGCCGCCTCGCTGCCGGCATCGTTCAACTGAGCGGCGAGCCTCTGATTCTGCTCGCGGCGCCAGGCGTCGTCGCCGTCGGCGTAGATGAAGAGCATGGGTGGCTTGTTGGCCCCGATGTAGGGAGTGACCGATGCGTCGAGCCAGACCGCCTCGTCGGTTCCCCAGACCGTCTTCGGTCGACTGGGCGCGACGTCCGGGTCCTCCACAAAGAGGAAGGGACTGATCGGGATCACACCCCGGATGTCGGAGAGCCGCAGGTTGTGAGCCTCCAGGTAGCGCGGGTCAAGCGCTACCAACGCCGCGAGGTACGCACCGGCCGAGTGTCCCGAGACGAACACTCGGTTCGGGTCGCCGCCGTAGCTTGGGATGTTCCGTTTGGTCCAGGCGAATGCGGCCGCTGCGTCCTCCACGTGGGCGGGATGCATCACGTTGGGGGAGAGGCGGTAGTTCGCCGTGACCAGGCCGATGCCGCGCGCGGCGAGCTGCTTGCCCAAGCCCTCGCCGATTGTCTTCGTGCCGTTCTGCAGCGCGCCGCCGTGGAAGTAGACGACAACCGGTGCGTTGGTCAGCCCCTCGGGCATGAACAGATCGAGCTTGTCCTTGTTGTCGGCGTAGTCCTCAGTGGCGATGTAGTCCAGGTCGCGGTGCTCGACGACATTGAATATCGCGCCGTCAAGCGCCCCGGCGGGCGCGACGAGAGCGCCGAACGCAACGAGAAGCGGCGCGAGGGAACGGTTCAATGCGATGCGCAGCATTCAATTCCTCCCGCGGTTACGGTTCCTCGGTGGACGCATCGCCACGCGCATCGATCACCCGCTGGCCGCTCAATGCGTTCGGGACCGCGTAGTTCCCCTCGTGGCAGGCGTACTCGAAGATCTCGTAGTCCGGCTCCGCCGTCAGCGGCATCTGGATCGTCCAGGGCCGCGTATAGACGTTCGGGTCGGTGATCGTGACGCTCCAGAGAATCGTGCCCTCGGCGACGCGCTGGTAGCGCTCGACAACATGCAGCGCCCCGCTGGTCAGGATTCCCTTCAGTCTTGCCCCCGCGGCGCTCGACGCGATCCAGCCGCGGTTGTGAAAGTTCTTCGTTTCGACGACCAGCGTGTCGTCCTCCCACCACGCGCGGGCGTCACCCATCCACTGGCGGATGTTGTCGTGGATGAAAACCCGGTCCGCCGGGCTGTCGACGACCGGGATGATACGGACGTCATGGATCATCTCGTGCTGAATCGTGACGTAGCCGGGGGTCTGCACGATCCGGTAGGCATTGTTGTAGCCCGCCGGGAGCATCGATCCGGGCACGCCGCGCGAGAGGCAGCGGTCCCAGACGCTCATGTGCTGATAGTGGTCGCCGTTGTGGGCCAGGTTGTACGCCTTCGCGCTGAGCGCCCACTGCCGGACCGGCGCGCGGCCGTCGGCCGGGTCAACGACGAGCGACGTCTGCCCGGTCTGGAGCACCGTGTCGCCGGCATCGAGCCAGTAGCTGCCATAGCCGCCGACGTTGCCTCCTGCCTCGTAACGCCGCGGCGGCGCTTCGTCCTGCTGCTGCAGGCGCACTGCGCGCTGGCGGTTCCGCTCCGCCATCTGCTCGTCGGTCAGGAAGGCGCCGGCGCCTTCGGGGCGCTCCATCGGCGTAATGGTCTTGTTGCCCCAGAGGCCCTCGAGGTCGGGCGACCCGTCAGGGAGGCGCGGTACGCTCCAGTTCGGGTCGATGATGCGGTCGACCTGCGCCATGGCGGCTGGCGCAACGGTGAGAGCGCAGCCGGCGGCGATCAGGGCGACCAGGAAGTATCGGCGCATAGCGGTGGTCCGCATCGGTTCAACTCCTTGGGTTTCGGTGTCCGTGTCCGGGTCTCTCCATTCGGCGCTGCGCGGCGGAAGCCCCGAGTCGCCTTACTTCGATCCCTTGCGCGCGTCCTCGGCGCGCGCGCTCGCCATCAGGTTCAGCATCCCGTAGTTGCCTTCGTGGCAGGCGTACTCGAAGATCCGCAGATCGTTCTTCCGCATCGGCACGGCGACTGACCAGTCGCGCTCGAACGATTCGGGATCCGTGACGGTGTACCCGTAGAGCAGCGTGTCGTCGGCGACCCGCGTGAACCGTTCGAACAGGCGTAGTTTCGGTCCGCTCCCGCGGAACGAGGTCTTGTCGGTGAAGTTCCGGGTCTCGATCACCAGTGTGTCACCCTCCCAGTGCCCTCGCGAGTCACCCCGCCACTGCCGCACGCCGTCCGGCAGGTGGCCGGACCCGTCGAGCGGGACGATCCGCGCGTCGTGCACCATCTCGTTCAGGATGACGACGTAGTCGGCCGTCTGGAAGAACTGCATGTTGTTGTTGTAGGCGCTCGGGTTCATCGGCGGTCCCGCGTTGAAGCCCAGGATGCACCGCTCGAACGCGCCCCGATCCTCCGGGCGATGGGCGTCGCGGCCGCGCGCCTCGCGCCGCACGGCGCCGCGTGCGCGCGCAGCCGGGGTGAGCGCCGGCACCCGCCCGTTCGGCGGATCGACGACGAGTGACGTCCGGAGGTCATCGGTGAGTTGCCGCCCGTAGTCCCACCAGAAGTCGTTGTAGGCGCCCGAGAGCGGAACTCGACCGTTCTCGCCCGGTTGATCCTTGTCGAGGGCGGCGAGGCGCTCCTGGGTGAACTGGGCCGCCTCCTCCTCGCTGAAGGTCTCCCGATCGGCCACCGACGTCGGGCGCTCGAGCGGCGTCAGGCTCCGGAAGTCCCAGACTCCCTGTAGGTCGGGACGGCCGTCCGCGGTGCGCGGCGCCTGCCAGGCACTGCCGGTCGCCTGGCCGCTGGCCGGAGGCGGCGCCGTCATTGTGGCGGCTGCAAGAACGGCAACGATGGTCAATGCGACGGGCCGGTTGAGCATCCGATTCCTCCCGACAGATGGCATGGTACTTCTGCTCATTATGCCCCGAATCGCGGATTCTTGACAGACGCATCGGTGGGCGTGCAGTCTAGGAATAGTACTTTCTCGCGACCGTTCCGTACGAGGGAGGAGACTGATGCACTGGACCGTCGCCGCACGGATCATTCCGCTGCTGGCCGGCCTGCTACTGGTTCCGGCGGCCGCCGCGCAGGATAGCTGGCTGCAGTTTCGCGGACCGGCGGCCGGCGTCGTGCCGGACGACCCGAACCTGCCGGAGCATTGGAGCGCGACCGAGAACGTCGTCTGGAGGGTCGATATCCCGGGGCTTGCCTGGAGCTCGCCGGTAGTGGCGGGCGACCTCGTCTTCGTCACCACCGCCATCAGTGCGGGAGACGAGCCGGCGCCAATAAGGGGACTCTACGACCCGGGAATGGAGAACGGATCGACAGCGTCCGAGAACAAGCATCGCTGGATGCTTTATGCGATCGACTTCTACACCGGCGCCGTCCGCTGGCAGCGTGAGCTATACGCGGCCGCGCCACCGGAGAAGCGGCATCTCAAGAACAGTTTCGCCTCCGAGACGCCGGTGACCGATGGCCGCCGGATCTATGTTTATTTCGGCGCAATCGGCCAGCTCGCCGCCTTCAACATGAGCGGCGAGACGGTCTGGACGCGCGAACTGGAGGCGTACAACACGACGCTGGAGATGGGGACCGGCGCGTCACCTGTCCTGCACGACGACCGGCTGTTCATCGTCAACGACAACACCACCCGCTCGTTCGTCGCCGCGTTCAACAAGGAGAGTGGCGACGAGCTGTGGCACGTCGACCGGGACGAGCGAGGCCAGAACTGGTCGACACCGTTCGTCTGGGAGCATGACCTCCGGACCGAACTGGTGACCGCCGGCACGCAAGGGGTCCGTTCTTACACGCTCGGCGGCGAACTACTGTGGGAGCTGCACGGCATGTCGGGCCTCACCATCCCGACACCGTTCACCGCGCACGGTCTGGTCTACATCAGTTCCGGCTATCCGGGCGGCGGACTGCGGCCGGTATATGCCGTCAGGCCCGGCGCGTCGGGCGACATTTCGATCTTCACTGCGGAGCAGATGCGGAACGGCATCACGTCCGGGTTCCCCGGACCGCTCACTTCGTCGGACGACGTCGCCTGGTCGTATCCGCTGCTCGGGACGTACAACACCACCGCAATCGTCTACGGCGACATCTATTACACGCTGCTCGATCGCGGCTTCCTTGTTGCGCACGATGCGCGCACCGGGGAAGAAATCTACGGGCGGCAACGGCTCGAGATTGGCAACGGCTTCACCGCCTCACCGTGGGCGTATAACGGGAAGCTCTTCCTGCTGAGCGAGGACGGGGAAACCTACGTCGTCGATGCAGGGCGGGAGTTCACCATCCTGCACAAGAACGCACTGAACGAGATGACTCTCGCGACGCCGGCCATTGCGCGCGGCAGCCTCTTCATCAGGACTCAGTCGAAGCTGTACCGCATTGCGAACGGCGGCGCCGAAGCGGTCGGAGCGGAGCCATGACGCCCTGTAGCGCAAGAGCCGTGCGAAGCGTACGGAGCGCGGCGTCGATTGTCGCGGCGCTGTGGCTCGCGGCCGCGTGGCCGGCGGCGGGCCCTGGGGCGCAGGGCGTGACGCTGGCCGAGGTAGGAGAGATCCCGGGGCCGGCGAACCTGGTCCGCGTGCGCGACGGCGTCGGGTATGTGGCGGGCGGCCATACGTTCACCATCCACGACCTGTCGGACCCGGCGAATCCGGTCGCACGCGGGTCGCACAACTTCCCGCAGGAAATCTGGGGCTTCCGGCTGGCCGGCGACCGGGCCTACGTCGGCGCAAACTTTTTCGGCCTAGGCATCATCGACATCAGCGATCCGGACGGTCCGACGCTGCTCAGCCGACACCAGACGCTCGGGCAGGCGAAGATCGGCGCTGTCGCCTCCGGCAAGGTGGGCGTCATCGACCACATGGAGGGCTTCGTCCTGGTGGACATCTCGGACGAGACGGCGCCTGCGGGAATTGGTTCGTACTTCCTGGACGGCTACGCGCGTGACGTGGTGACGGCGGGAACGATCGCCTATGCCACCGATTCTCCCTCCGGCCTATACGTCTTCGATCTCTCGCGCTCCGGCATGCCGGAGCCGGTGGGTCTCGTGCACGCACCGGCGGCGCCGCGCGACATCGAGGTGTCGGTAGGGACCGGGGGACGCCCCACGTTGATCGTCGGCGCCGGCGGCGGTGATCTGCAGGTGTACGACGTGTCCGACCCGTCGGCGCCCGTCAGGCTGACGTCGTTCGAGACGCCGGGGAGCGCCGTCAGCGTATCCGTTGACGGGGAGTTGGCTTATATCGCTGACACACGGGCGGGCGTTCAGGTCGTGGATCTGTCGGATCCTGCCGACCCGGTTGCGGCGGGCGCCTTCGCCACGCCGCGCCCGGCCCGCGACATTGCCGCTCATGACGGTCTGGTGCTGGTGGTGGTGGGTGACAGCGAGCGCCAGGGGGAGGACCGCCACGTGATGATCCTCGAGACGCGTTAGCGGCATACTGGAACTCGCCTGCCTTCGGATCGCTTGACGTCAAGGACTCGACCGACCTGTCGGACGTTTCTGACGCTGTTCCCGCTGCGCCTCGGCGCCTTCGGTCACCCTGGCGGACCAGCGTCGTCCAACTCACCGTACGGCAGTTGTCTTCGGGAGCCAGTCATCGGTCACGAAGCTCGACATCCCGGCCCTCGATCACCGGATGCCGCCGGAACCGGCGGACGGCGATCGCGGTTTCGGCCGCGAGCCAGAGTGCGAGCGTGAAGATGGTCGCGCCGGTGGCGAAGAGGAGCCACTGACGTGCCGTCCAGAAGCCGACCAGGTTCACGCCCATCACCGTAAGCGTCGACGCCAGCATGAACAGCATCGGGGCGCCGGTGTACGCGACCGGCCGACCGCGGCGCAGCAGGTACATCGTGACGGCGAGGAGCGCGAGGCCGGCGAGGAGCTGGTTCGTCGTGCCGAACAATTGCCAGAGGATGAGCCCGGCGTATTCGCCGTCCACCCGGATGAACGCGAACGCCCAGATAGCGGCAACGGCGATGGCGGAGGCGGCGTAGCGGTTGGCGAGCGCGCCGACGCCGAGCGTCTCGCCCATCTCCGAGATGTTGTAGCGAAGCAGGCGGGTGGCTGAATCCAGCGACGTCAGGGCGAACGAGACCACCAGGACCGCGACGAACGTGCCGGCCATCGCCTCGGGGAACCCGAGCGCCCCGAGGAAGTGGGTTGCGCCCTGCACGAAGGCGGCGATGTTGTTCCCCAATGAGTCGGCCGCCTGCCAACTGACGTAGCGCGCGGCCCACGCCTCCCGCGAGACAAAGCCGGCGGTGCACGCGAGGATCGCCATCAGGCCCAGGAGCGATTCGCCGATCATCGCGCCGTAGCCGATGAAGCGCGCGTCCCCCTCGCTTGCAAGCTGCTTCGCGCTCGTGCCCGATGAAACGAGGGCGTGGAAACCGCTCGCCGCGCCGCACGCGATGACGACGAAGACGAACGGCACGATCGGCGGCGCGCCGGGTGGATCGAGGTCGACCGCCGGCGCGACGAACGACGGATTGGTCAGGACGAAGCCGACGTACATTGCACCGACGCCGACGTACAGCAGCAGGCTGTTGATGTAGTCGCGCGGCTGCAGGAGCAGCCAGACCGGCAGCACGCTCGCGGCGAACGCATACGCGAGGAGCAGCCACTTCCACTGCGTGACCGACGGGCCGACAACCGGGTACTCGACGCCCAGCAGGATCAGTGCCGGTGCGAGGAGCAGACCGATGACGGTCAGCGTCCGGACGCTCGCGCCGGCCCGGTAGACAGCGATCCCCATTGCGATCGCAATCCCAATGAGGAGGCCGCTCGGGAGGACCGACTCCGGATAGAAGTCGGCGGAGAAGAGCAGCGCAATCACGTGGACGAAGACCCCCATGGCCAACGCGATCAGGAAGAAGATCACCAGGTGGAAGAGGGTCTTGCCGCGGCGTCCGACCAGGTTGCCGGTCACCTGGCCGAGGGACATGCCGCGCGCGCGGATCGAGACGACGAGGGCGCCGAAGTCCTGCACCGCGCCGACGAAGATGGCGCCGGCGACCACCCAGATCATCGCCGGCAGCCAGCCCCAGATGACGGCGATCGCCGGACCGAGCATCGGCGACAGGCCGGTGATCGATGCGTACTGATGGCCGAACAGGACGAACCGGTTCGCCGGCACGTAATCGATTCCGTCGGTCTGGGTAACGGCGGGCGTCGGTCGCGTCGGATCGATTGCGAAGACGCGGTCGGCAAGAAATCGGGCGTAGACGCGGTACGCCACGACGTACGCGGCGAGGCAGACGGCGGCGGCGGCGATAGGGGAGACCGTCATGATGCGACCGTCCGGGTACGCACGGTCAAGGCGGCCTCCCAATGGTGCGCCGGCCTCGAGGCCGGCATCCGATCCTGCATCGACCTCAGGTCGTGCACAGGTGCGCGCCCACCTCGCGCAGGGCGTCCATCCCGTGCACGTCACGCGGACCGAGCGGGATCACGATGCGCGGAAGCGCCCCGAACGTGCCGGCAATCTCACGCAGGTACGCCTGCTCCTGCGTTCGCCGATCCTCGATGAACGACCCCGAGGCGTCGGCCGTCTCGGAGAGGACGCGGTTGACGATCAGCGCGGCGACCGGCAGGTCGAATCGTTCCAGCGTATCGACAATCCGCCGGCTTTCCAGGATCGAGAGGCGGTCCGGGTTGACCACCAGCAGGAACGCGGTCCGCTCGGTGTCGAGCAGCCGCTCGCGCGCCCGCGCGAACGTCCGCCGGCGCGCCTGCAGCAGCGCGGTGATCCGCGCCTCCGGACTGTCGGGGGAATGATCCGTGGCCTGATCGATCAACGACAGATCGTCCCCCTGCCCCCGACCGCCGCCGAGATGTCCCAGCATCGCGCCAAGGCGCGACGAGCGTTCGCGATGGCGTAGCAGGCCGTCCATCCAGGCCGCCATCACCTCCGGCAGCGAGAGCAACCGCACGGTATGGCCGCTGGGTGCCGTGTCGAACACCACCAGATCGAAGCGCGCGCCCGCTTCTCCCATCAGGGTGGCCACCCGTTCGAGCAGCGCCGCCTCGACCGCGCCCGGCGCCTCGCGGGCGAGCGCCATCTGCCGGGCGATCTCGTCGTACAGTCGCGGATGGACCAGCCGCTTCATCTGTGTCGTCACGGTGTCAACGTGCGCCGTGGCGGCGGCGTCCGGGTCGATCTCGAGACCGGTCAGGTTGGGCGCGATCGCCGTTTCGCGATCGCCGATGGCTCGTTCGAAGATGTCGCCGAGCGAGTGCGCCGGATCGGTCGACACGACCAGGCAGCGCCGCCCCTGTTCCGCCGCGGCCAGGGCGATGGCCGCCGCCGTCGTCGTCTTTCCGACGCCCCCCTTGCCCCCGACGAAGAGAAGCTGGTGCGCCAGCGGGTCGTACGGCATCAGGTCGGCCCGGCGCCGAGCATACAGCATGGGCCGAGCCGCGCCGGCGGACACGGAGCGTCCTGCGACAGCACCGGCACGCAAGTGGATTCACATGTGCCGGCGCAAGCTGCGCCTGTCAACAGCAGCGGAAGTGGTCGAGCGGCGAGTGCTCCAGGCCCATGCGGGTGTGCCAGTCATGGAACCGCTCGAGCAGGATCGGCTGTAGTTCCAGCGTGTAGTACGTCGCCGGGTTCGGTACCCCCATCAACTCGGCAAAGACGAACAACATGAAGAGGTCGTCCTCATCGCGGCGCGCCCGCGCCACGGCGCCGCGATAGGGCGCCATATAGAACTCGTGCAGCAGCGTTCGAAGCGTCTCGCGGCGCGGCCCGCTCATTGCGTGACTGACCCTGGGTTGCGGCTGTCGCGGCGCGGCCTCTGCTACGACGCCGCCATGCCCGCCGCCGCGCGCCGCTCGCGCATCAGGGCGGAGGCTGCTTCGAGCATGACGAAGATCGCCGTGATGATGATCACCACGTCGATCGCGACGAGCAGGTAGTTCCCCTCGGTGTAGAGGCTGCTGAGTTGGTAAAGCGCGGAGAGCAGCGCCATCGTCGTGACAAAGACCATCGGGATCAGCGTGTAGCGCGCCGACCGACCCAGCTTGACGAGCATGACGCTGATGACGAGCAGCGTCAGCCCGGCAAGCAACTGGTTCGTCGTGCCGAACAGCGGCCAGATGACCATACCGCCGCTCCCGTCCGCGCCCCCCGCACCGAACGCGAGCGCCAGGCAGGCGCCCACGGCGATGACGGTGGCGACGTAGCCGTTCTGGAGCGGCGGGATGTTGTAGATCGCCCCCCATTCCTGCACGATGTAGCGCTGAAGCCGGACCCCGGCGTCCATCGTGGTTCCCGCGAACAGCACCGCCATGACCGCGAGCAGCGTCTCTGCGAAGCCGATGGGCAGGCCCAGGCCCGCGGCGGCGATTCGCGAGCCGCCCTCGACGAAGGCGCTGACGCCGCCCACCGCGCTGAAGCTCTCCGCGTTGGTGTAGGCCGACTGCCACTCGGTCATCGAGAAGCCGGCCGTGACCGCGATGATCGCCACGATCGCGAGTGCGCCTTCACCGAGCGATCCGAAGTAGCCGACGAAGCGCGCGTCGGTCTCCTTGTCGAGCTGTTTCGACGTGGTGCCGGAGCTGACCAGACCATGGAAGCCCGAGATCGCGCCGCAGGCAATCGTGACGAACAGCAGCGGCATGATCGGCGGCGTCGCCGGCGGGACGTTCGGATTGATCGCCGGCGCGACCACCGCCGGGGCGGCGATGAAGACCGCGCCGTACAGGATGCCGAGGCCGACGAAGAGCTGAATGCCGTTGATGTAGTCGCGCGGTTGGAGCAGCAGCCAGACCGGGAGCATCGACGCCACCGCGGCGTAGGCAAACAGGATGAGGATCCACTGCGCGGCCGGCGCAACGCCTGCCGCCTCGGTCAGGGTGACCGGCAAGAGTTCGCCCAGGTAGATGACCGCGTACAGGATGATCGTCCCGACGACCGTCGGCCAGGTGATCCCGACGCCTACCTTGTAGAGCAGGATGCCGATGCCGACCGCCACGACGACCGCGGTCCAGGCGGGAATGACGCTCGCCGGCGTGTCGATGAACGCGCCGGCGATGACGACGGCGAAGACCGCGTTCACCATCAGGAGCAGGAAGAAGACGACGATCATGAAGAGATTGCGCGCCCGGTGGCTCACGACCTCGCCGGTGAGCGAGCCGACCGACAGGCCCTTGTTCCGGACGCTCGCCCAGATGGCGCCGAAGTCATGCACGCCGGCAAAGAACATCGTGCCGATCACCACCCAGAGGAAGGCGGGCAGCCAGCCCCAAACCACGGCGATGCTCGGGCCGATGATCGGCGCGGCGCCCGCCACTGCCGTGAAATGGTGACCCCAGAGAACGATGCGGTTTGTCGGAACGTAGTCAATGTCGTCGCGCATCGCGTGCGACGGCGTCTCGAAGTTCGGGTCGAGCTGATAGATCTTCTCGGCCATGAACCGCGAGTAGAAGCGGTAGCCGGCGAAGAGCGCCACGAGGCCGATTGCCGCAAGCACGACAGCATTCATTGTCTGTTCTCCTGCGCGTCGTTCGAGAGCTCTCCCACCGCCGGGTAGCCCGGGATGCCGGTCGCCTCGCGCACCGCCCGGACGATCGCCTCGGCGGTCACGTTCGCCGCCAGCGCGCCGACCCGGAGGAGGGCGGTATCCGGCGTCACGTCATCCGCCGTACCGGTCGAGAGGGCAAAGATCGTGTCGCCGTCCATCGGCGTGTGGGCCGGCCGGATGGCGCGCGCCAGGCCGTCGTGCGCCATCCGGGCGACGATGCCGAGCTGCGCCTTCGTGAGCGGTACGTTGGTCGCCACGACACCGATCGTCGTGTTCTGCCCGCGGGGTACGTCGGGTGGCTGACGGAACAGGGCCCCGATCCCCTCGAGCGCGCGGCCGTCCTCGGTCCGGACGCCGGCGACGAGCTCGCCGGTCTCGGGATCGTGGACATCTCCGACCGCGTTGACTGCCATCAGCGCCGCCACCTGCGTTCCGTCCGGAAGCTCGACGAGCGCGGTGCCGATGCCCCCCTTCATGGCTCGGCCGGGGCCACCCAGCTTGCCGACGGTGGCGCCGGCGCCGGCGCCGACGCTTCCCTCTTCGATGCCCGTTGTCGTGGCCGCCTGCGCCGCGCGGTAGCCGCACTCCGCGTCCGGCCGGATCGATCCGTCGCCGATGGTCAGGTCGTACAGGATCGCCGCGGGAACGATCGGCACCGGGCCGCCACCGGTTGGAAAGCCGATCCCCCGTTCGTCGAGGTAACGCATGACGCCGTCGGCGGCGGCGAGACCGAACGCGCTGCCGCCGGACAGCACGACGGCGTGCACCTGCTGCACGCGGTTCGTTGGATGGAGCAGCGCCGTCTCGCGCGTACCGGGGGAGGCGCCCCGGACGTCGACCGTCGCCGTGGCGCCCGCCTCGGTCAGGATCACGGTGCAGCCCGTCGGCCTGGCGTCGAGGGTGTAGTGGCCGACGGCAATTCCTTCGATCGCGGTGAGGCCGCGTATGGTCATCGATCCGCCCGCGATCGCAGTTCCCTCGGGTACGGTGCACGCCGCCGTGGCACAGACAACGGCGCACCCGAGGCGTACTGTCACTGTTCTCATCGGGCGGTCCATGCTACCTGAAATCGTTGCGGGGTGCGCCCTTGGGGGGTGCGCCCTTGGGGGGAACGCGCGGCGCGGAGCCGCAGGCGTGACGTTCGGAACAGTAGAATGAAAGGGATGCGCTCAATCCCGGTGATGTCGCTCGTGGCGGTCATGGCCGCCTGCGGACCGAGCCCTCCGGACAGTGTTGATCCGTCGGCGTTCCGAACGGCGCCTGACACGATCGACGCGCAGCCGCGGCCCACGGCCGAGCCGTTCGCCGGCCCTCGCGCCCGCGTGGTGATCCTTGGCGACTCGCTCACTGCCGGACTCGGCCTGCCGGAGCATGAGGCATTTCCGGCGCGGCTGCAGGCGCGCGTCGACGCCGCCGGGTGGCCGATCGAGATTGCGTCGCACGGGGTCTCCGGTGATACGACGGCAGGTGGACTGCGACGGCTCGACTGGTCGATCGATGGCGACGTCCGCCTCTTGGTGGTCGCGCTCGGCGGCAACGACGGATTGCGGGGGCTGCCGGTTGAACAGATGCATGACAATCTGGCGGCGATCATCGATGGCGCCGTGGGGCGCGGGATCGAGGTGGTGCTGGCTGGCATGGAGGCGCCGCCGAACTTCGGCGTAATCTATACCTCTCAGTTTCGAGATGTGTTTCAGACACTGTCGGAGACGCGCGATATCGTGCTGATTCCGTTCTTGCTGGAAGGGGTGGCGGGCGATCCCGACCTGAACCAGCGGGACGGGATCCATCCGAACGACGCTGGAGCGGAGCGGGTTGCCGCGTATCTCTGGACGACGCTGGAGCCTCTGCTCGCGGAAATCGCCGACGTACAGGCAGTATCGAGCGAGGGCGTTCGGTGATCCCGCCAATGATCGAGTTGCGCGGTGTTTCCAAGACGGTCAGTAGCGGCGGCCAGCCGCTCACGATCCTGCATCCACTCGACCTGGCCGTGCCGGCGGGGCAGGCGCTCTCGGTCGTCGGGCCCTCGGGGAGCGGCAAGTCGACCCTGCTCGGTCTGATTGCCGGTCTGGACACGCCATCGACGGGCGAGATCGTGATCGATGGCACGACGATCACGTCGCTCGGCGAAGATCGCCTGGCGCGCTTCCGCGGCGCGCGGATCGGCTTCGTCTTCCAGTTCTTTCATCTTCTGCCGGCGCTAAGCGCGCTCGAGAACGTTGTGGTGCCGCTCGAGATCGCGGGTGTCGCCGACGCGTTCGCCAAGGGGCGGGTGTTGCTTGAGGAGGTGGGCCTCACCGACCGCGGGCACCATTACCCGTCGCAACTCTCGGGAGGTGAGCAGCAGCGGGTTGCCATAGCGCGGGCGCTGGCGAACGATCCACCCATCCTTCTGGCGGACGAGCCGACCGGCAACCTCGACAGCAAGAACGGGCGGCATGTGGTCGACCTGCTGATCGAGGTGAATCGCTCGCGCGGAACGACGATCGTCCTGGTGACGCACGACCGGGACCTCGCCGCCCGAACCGACGTTACGCTGGCGATGCTGGACGGACGAACCACCGTGCGTGATCCCGAACCCGATTCGATGCCGGCACCAGCCCCCGCCGGCGCCTAGCGCTCCAGCAGCATGCGTTTCATCCTTCGTATGGCGGTTCGCGAGTTACGCGCGTCATGGCGCCGGCTCATCTTTTTCTTTCTTTGCGTCGCGATCGGTGTCGGCGGCATCGTCGCGCTCCGCTCGCTCGTCCAGAACGTCCGGACCGCGCTCGCCGGTGAGGCACGCAGCCTGACCGGGGGCGATGTCTACGTCCGGACCGACCAGCCCTGGAGCGACGGAGTGCGTGCACAGATTGAAGCGCGCGCCGACGCCATTGACGGATCGGCCACGACGGAGACGGTCGACACGATCACCGTGGCGCGTTTGCCGGAGGGGCAGGGGCTGCAGACCAAGCTGGTGGAAGTGCGGGGCGTCGAGGCCGTCTTCCCTTTCTACGGGCGGTTCGCGCTCGTGAGCGGTGACGACTACTCCTCGGCGCTGCTGCGAGATGACGGCGTCCTCGTGGGGCGCGAACTGCTGCCGCAACTGGACCTCGAGGTGGGCGACAGGATCGTGATTGGCGATCGGAGCTTCACGATTCGGGACGCGATCGTCAGCGAGCCGGGACGCCAGTTGGGGGGCTTCAGCTTCGGTCCGCGCGTCCTGATCGATCTCGCTGCGCTGGAGGCAACCGGCCTCGTCAGTTTCGCCAGTCGGGCGGAGCGGCAGATCCTGATGCGTGTCCCGGAACCGGCGATCGAACCGCTGGTTGAGACTCTGCGCGAAGACCTGCGGGAGGCCTACGCCCGAGTCGGGTCGTACCGGCGAACGGAGGACCGGATCGAGCGGAATTTCGGCCGCGCGGAGAACTACCTCAGCATGATCGGCTTCGTAGTCGTCATCCTCGGGGGTATCGGGGTCTGGAGCGTGACGCGGGTTTTCGTGCAACAGCGGCTTCGGAGCGCTGCCGTCCTGAAGTGTCTCGGTGCGACCCACGGCCGCGTACTGGCGGTCTACGTCGTGCAGGTGGCGGTACTCGGCCTCGGGGGGGCGCTCCTGGGAGTCGGCCTGGCGCAAGCCACGATCTGGTCGCTCCCTGCTTCGCTCACCGAGCAGGCGATGGTGATCGCCGGATCCGACAGAATCACGACGGGGTTGACGTTGTCGGCCGTTCTGCAGGGCGTTGCGGTCGGCGTGATTGTCGCGATGCTGTTTGCGTTGGTGCCGCTTCTCGAGACACGGCACGCGAAGCCGTTGCTGCTGCTTCGTCCGGGCGAGATGCCAAGTGCGTCGGGTCGTGATCCCCTGCGTCTGGCTGCGATCGGAGTCGCCGTGGCGGGCCTTGTCCTGGCAGCGGCGTGGCAGGCCGCCTCCCTCGAAGTGGGTGCGTGGGTGGCGGGCGGATTCATCGTGGTGGCGGCTGTTTTGCACGTAGTCGGCCGCGGCCTCGTGCGCGCCGTCCGCCCGCTCGAGACTTCGACCTGGTTCCCGTTGCGGCACGCGGCGCGCAGCCTTCGGCGGCCGGGCAATCAGACGCGCGTCGTGCTGCTCGCGGTGGGTCTCGGGAGCTTCTTCATCATCGGCGTCCATGCCGTGCAGGAGAACCTGTTGACCGCCTTCTCGCTCGAGTTGCGAGACGACATGCCAGACATGTTTCTCATCGACATTCAGCAGGATCAGGTGCCTGGCGTCACTCGGGTACTTGAGACGGCTGCGCTCGGCCCGGACGGCACCGATCCGACGCCCGAGCTGATTCCCGTGCTGCGAGCCCGCGTAACCAGCGTCAGCGGCCCGCAGACCCGCATTGAAGGGCGCCGAGCCATCCGCCGCGCGGGGCTCGGCCGTGAGTACACCATCACCTACCGCTCACGGACCTCCGAGAACGAGCGGGTAGTGGCGGGCGGGTTCTGGGATGAGACACCGCTCCTGGATCCGGAAGGACCGGTGGAGGTGTCGGTCGAGGACAGCGTGATCGAGCGTGGGGTCCGCCTGGGCGATACGATCCGTTTCGACCTGCTGGGCCGCCCCATCGAAGCGCGTGTCACCAGTGTCCGGGAGGTCGATTGGGACGATTCGAGAAGCGGCGGCTTCATCTTTGTATTCCGTCCCGGCGCCTTCGGTGACGCACCGCATTCGTACATAGCGTTCCTGCGCGGCCCCGCCGGAACGGAGCCGCGCGCCGCCATGCAGCGGGAACTGGTCAATCAGTTTCCCAATGTCTCGGTGATCGACGGCGTGGAGATTCTCAGGACGTTCCGCCGTGTGCTGGACTACGTAACGCTCGCCGTGACGGTGGTAGGGGCGATCGCGCTCTTTGCCGGCGTTTTGATCCTCGTCGGTTCGGTGGCGATGACGCGGTTCCAGAGACTCTACGACGCCGCCGTTTTCCGCACCCTCGGCGCCAACACGCGCGCGCTGACGTCGATGTACGTCCTGGAGTACGGCGTGCTCGGCCTGCTTGCCGGCCTGATCGGATCGGCCGGCGCGCTCGGCCTCACGTGGGTGCTCACGCGACAGGTTCTCGAAGTGGCCTGGACGCCGGCGCCGATGATCAATGTGGTTGGCCTGGTGCTCACCGCGGCGGCGGTACTGGTGGTGGGTGTCGGCGCCAGCGCGGGCGTCCTGAGGCAGAAGCCGCTGCTGACGTTGCGTGGCGAGTAACGACCGGCGGCGCCGTGATACATTGTTCGGGTGAGCGGGTTCTCGAACGGCCCGCAAGGAGGGCTGGCCATGGAGCAGGCCGCCGACGAGTTCTACCGGGACGCGTTACTCAGCAAGCGGAGCGAAATCCTGAACGAGCGCGGGGTGCACACGCACACCACGCCGATGGAGAACAACACCCGCCAGGGCGACATGGCCGATCAGGCCAACGGCAACAACGAGGTGCACATTCAGCTCAAGCTGAAGCAGACCGACGCGAAGATCCTGAACGCGATCGAAGAGGCGTTGTGCCGCATGGATGAGGGGAACTACGGCATCTGCCGCGACTGCGGTGAGCCCATCGCCTCCGCCCGACTGGACGCCATTCCATGGACGCGCGTCTGCATCAGCTGCAAGGAACGGCAACGCGCCTGACCGTCGTCGCGCTGGGCAGCAACCTCGGTGACTGCCGCGCCCATCTCGCGTATGCCGTCTCCCGCCTCGAGACGCTCCTGGAGCCCTTGCAGGTTTCCCCGTTCATGGAGTCCGTCTTCGTTGGGGATCCCGCGCTCGGCCCGCAGCCCGACTACCTCAACGGAGTCGCGGTCGGCTGGAGCAGCGCCGAGCCGACGGCGCTGCTGAACGAGCTGCAGGCGATCGAAGATGCACGCGGCCGGACGCGGCCGCATGCCGATGCGCCTCGGACGCTCGACCTCGACCTGATCCTGATGGGGAGCCTGGTGATGTGCGAACCGGACCTCGTGTTGCCGCATCCGCGGTTCCGCGCGCGGCGGTTCGTACTCGAGCCGCTGGCAGGCGTCGCACCGGATCTGGTCGATCCGACGAGCGGCCGAACCGTACGCGAGCTGCTGGCCGACCTGGACGGCCCCGATCAGCCCTTGCCGAGGAGGCCGTCGACGCTCCACTCGCCCGGGCCGCGCGAGGCGATGTAGAGGAAGAGGAAACAGTAGAGCACCGCCCGTTCGCCGTCGTTCACCACGGGGAAGAAGAACGCTCCGGAGCGGGCTACGTGACCGATGAAGTAGGCGGCGGCCATCTCTCCGCTGCAGAGAAACGCCACCGGCCGGGTGAACAACCCGATCGCGATCAGTAGCCCGCCAACCAACTCGATCGCGCCGGCAATCCCGAGCAGTGACAGGAGTTCCTGTTGCGTGCCTCCCAGGACGCCGAAGAGCTTCTGGAAGCCGTGGAGCATGAAGCCATACCCCGCAACAATGCGGAGCGTGGCCAGAACGCAGTTGGCCCACGGATCAAGGAAACGCATGAGTGCTGGCCCTCCTTCAAGTATCGATCTTACCGTGCGAGCGTTCCGTGGCGGCGCTATTCGAAACGGAGCGACTCGATCGGGTCGAGCTGCGCCGCCTTCCGGGCAGGGTAGAACCCGAAGAAGATGCCTGTCGTCGCGGCGAAGCTGACCGCGATGATCACCGCGTCGGGTGGAATCGCCGTCGGCCAGGCGAGGAACTGCGTCAATCCTTCGGAGAGGCCGAACCCGAGGCCGACGCCGACCAACCCGCCCACCAGGCTCAGGACGATCGCCTCGACCAGGAACTGAAGCAGGACGTCGCGTCCCTTGGCGCCGACCGCCATCCGGAGCCCGATTTCGCGCGTCCGCTCGGTGACCGAGACCAGCATGATGTTCATGATGCCGATGCCGCCGACAATCAGTGAAACGCCGGCGATGCTTGCCAGGAGGCCGGTCATGGTCTGCGTAGTCTGGGTCCGCATGCTGGTCATGTCTTCCTGGGTCCGGACCAGGAAGTCGTCATCCTGGCCCGGTTGCAACTCGTGCTCCACGCGTAGCACCGCTGCGATCTCCTCCGCCACGACGTTGATCCGGTCGGCATCCGCGGCGGATATGACAATCTCCGAGATGTTCGTACCGTCACGGCCCCGCAGTTTCTTGTTGACAGTCGTATACGGAGCGAAGACGGAGTCGTCCTGATCCTCTCCGAACTGGCCGGATCCCTTCGGTTCCAGAACGCCAATCACCTGGAACGACTGATTCCGGATTCGGACCCGTATGCCGACCGGGTCGACGCCCTCGCCGAACAGGTTGTCGCGCACCACCGAGCCGAGAACCGCAACCTTGGCGGCGCTCTGGACATGGGTTGATGTGAAGAAATCGCCGTACTCGATGTCCCAGAAACGGATTTGCGGGAACTCGACGTCCGTGCCCTGGATGTTGGTATTCCAGTTCTGTCCGTCGGCGATCACCTGGTCGCGTGTCCGGACGCCCGCTGCCAGATAGACCGCGTCAGGAACCTGCTCGCGGATGGCGTCGACATCGGATGCCTTCAGCCGGGGCGACTGGCCCATCCCCATGCTGACGCCGCCGCGGTTGAAGTTGCCGGCGCGGATGTTGATCATGTTTGTCCCGGCGGAGCGGATCTGCTGCTCGATTTCGTCCTGAGCGCCCCGGCCGAGTCCCACCATCGTGATGACGGCGGCTACGCCGATGATCATCCCGAGCATCGTCAGACTCGTTCGCATCTTGTTCCGGCCAAGCGCCTTGAGCGCGACGCGGAGCACCATGAAGATAGACATGTCTGGCTCCTCCGTTACGAAGCGGCCACCGCCGGGCTCTCGGTGCCGACCGGCTCACCGGTCATGCGGCTCTCAGCCCGCTGCTGGACGTTGAACTCATCCGACGCGACTACACCATCGTGAAAACGGATTATCCGCTTCCCATACTCGGCTATGTCCGATTCGTGCGTGATCAAGAGTACCGTGATCCCGTCTTCCTCATTGAGCCGCTGGAATATCTCCATTACTTCCACGCTGGTATGCGAATCGAGGTTGCCGGTCGGCTCGTCAGCCAGCAGGATGGCCGGCCGGTTCACCAGGGCGCGGGCGATCGCCACCCGCTGTTGCTGGCCGCCCGAAAGTTGATTCGGGAGATGGCTCATCCGGTCGGCAAGGCCGACCGCAGAAAGCATCTCCTCGGCGCGTTGCCGCCGCTTCGAGCCGCCCAGCCGGGATCCGCCATAGAGGAGCGGCAGCTCCACGTTGTCGAGGGCCGTGGTTCGAGCCAGCAGGTTGAAGCCCTGAAACACGAAGCCGATCTTCCGGTTGCGTACCTCGGCAAGTTGATCGCGGGAGAGACGTGAGACATCCCGGTCATCCAGCAGGTACCGACCGCTGGTTGGCCGGTCCAGGCAGCCGAGGATGTGCATGAAGGTCGACTTGCCGGAACCGGAGGGGCCGGTAACGGCGACGAACTCGCCAGCTTCGATGGAAAGGGTGACACCGCGCAGAGCATGCACGTCGATGTCGCCCATCTCGTAGGTCTTCGTCAGATCCTGGACCGCAATGATTGGCATCGGTTTGCTATCGCCCTCGGCGCCCGAATGGAAACTGCGGCATCAGCGGCGAGCTGGCGATCCCGGAGGGCGCTCTCGCGCCTGCCTCGGGTGTGCTGACGTTGGTAACGAGCAGTGCGCCGTCGGTTATGGACGCACCGCCATCGAGCACCTCGATGAGTTCGCTCGCCGTGCCGTCGGTCACTCCGAGACGGACGTCAACCCCCTGGAGCTGTCCGGCGTCGTTCAACAGCCAGACGCGCGCGCGCCGCTCGGCCACTTCCAGCGGCGCGAAGAGAGCATCGATCGTCGTGGCGCCCCGGTCGACTGTCGGGACGGAATCCGCCGCCGACGCGGTAGTCGGCTGCCGCGCCTCAGGCGCCGCGCCGCCGCCACGGCCGAATCCGCCGGGACCACCGGCGGCGCGAGGACGGCCCAGCCCGCCCGGACCACCCGCGCCGGCGCGGCCCCTCTCCGCACGGAACTGCTCCCGTTCTTCCGGTGACATCTGTTGCATGCGCTCACGCATTTGCTGGCGCTGTTGCTCGCTCGGCGGACCACCCTGGCCGCCGAAGCCGCCGACCCCGCCGGGGCCTCCCGGCTCGCCGCCTCCCGCACCCGCGGCGTCCGCCGCCGCGGCGGCGGGCGCACCCGGGCCGCCGGTCCCGGCTGACGTCATTGCGTCGGCCGGACGGTCCCCCCGCGTTTCGGGCGGGACCGGCTGATTCAATGCCGCGAACATTGCCGGCGTCGGCCGGAAGCGGATCGCCGCGTTCGCCACGCGCGGAACCTGGTTGCGCCGTGCCACTTCGACGGTCACGGTCGCCGTCATGCCGGGTTTCAGCTTCAGTTCGGGGTTGGGAGCGTCGATCACCGTGGCGTAGGTAACGACGTTCTGCGTCAGCATCGGTTCGAGACGGATCTGCGACACGGTTCCCTCGAACAGCTCCCCGGGATAGGCGTCGACCGTGAAGGTGACTCGCTGGTTCGGTCGGATACGCCCGACGTCTGACTCGTCGATGTCGGCGATCACTCGCATCTTCGTCAGGTCCGCCGCGATCACGAACAACTCCGGGGCCTGAAAGCTCGCCGCGACGGTCTGCCCGACATCGACCAGACGGGAAGTAACAATGCCGTCTATCGGTGCGCGTATGACGGTGTGCTCCAGGTTCACCTCGGTCTGGTTCAGTGAGGCCTGCGCCTGCGTCACCTGCGCCTCGGACGATTTCAGTTGCGCCTCGGCGGAGCGAACCGCGACCTCAGCCGCATCAAGCTCGGTCGGCGAGATCAGATTGGCATCCGCAAGCTCGCGTGCGCGACGCAGCTGAGTCCGCGCGTCGTCGACCGAGACGTGCAGCCGCTCGCCATCGGCCTCGGCCCGCAGCAGGTTGGCTCGCGACTGCTCGATCTGCGTCTCGAACAGTGATGGGTCAAGCCGCATGATGACGTCGCCTTCCCGGACGATCGAATTGAAGTCGACGTTCAGTTCCTGGATGATGCCGGAGACCTGGCTGCCTACCTGTACCGTCGTAACTGCCTCAAGCGCGCCGGTCGCGCCTACCGTGTCGACCACGTCGCCCGTGTTCACGCGGGTCGTAGTCACCTCCGGCACAAACTCGATGGTCCGGAAACCATAGTAGTAGCCGTAGGCCACCGACGCGCCCCCGAGCAGGAGGATGACGACAAACAGCTTCTTCATGGTTTGTTGCTCCGTGCGTTCCGCGCAGGTCCGTTTTTTCCAAGCCGACTACCCGCCGCCGCCGATGACCGTGACTCCGGTCGCCCCAAGCGAAGACCGCTGCGCCCGCTCGAACTCGATCAGGGCCAGCTGAAAGTCGAGGATGGCTCGCAGCTCGTTGTCCTGCGCGGTCGCCAGATCGCGCTGAGCCTGCACAACGAAAAAGTTGGTCGACAACCCCACCTCGAACCGGCTCTCCTCGGCGCGCAGTTGCTCCTCGGCCAGCTCGCGCGCTGCGGTCGCCGCCTCGATCCGGCCCTGAATGGCGTCGATCTGGAACGCGGCATTCGTGACCTCGCTCGCAATCTGCAACTCGATCTGACGGATCTGCGCGGTGGTCTGCTGTAACTGCAGACGCGCCCGCTCATACGCCACCTTGTCGGCGCTCTGGCCCAACGGGTAGCTCATCTGGAGCGAGACGCTCCAAAAGGGGTAATCGTTGGCAAGGATGCTGCCGAGGGCGTCGGTGTAGCCACCGGGGATCTCCCTCGACACTCTTCCGCCGAAGATGTTGTCCCGGATCACCTGCGGCCCTCCCTGTCCCGTCAACTGATAGGAGCCGATCAGGTCGAGTGCGGGAAGAGTGGCGTTGCGCAGGCTCTCCACATTGGCGTCATTGATGTCGAGCTGCCGCCGGACGCGTTCGACATCAGTTCGTCGATCGAGCGCGCCGCCGATCGCCGCCTCGAGGTCGATCGGTGTCGTCTCGACCTGAGGTTGATCGACCGGGTTCAGTTCGGCGTTCCAGAGTTCATCCGACGTTCCCCCGACGATCAACTGCTTCAATGCCAGTTCGGCGGTCCGCAACACCTGTATCGCCTGCGCTAGAGCCTGCCGCCGCCCGGCCGCCTCGGACTGCGCCTGCACGACGTCGATCGGGGCCAGGGTTCCGATCTCGACCCGGATGCGGTTGTCTCTTACGAGTTGCTCGGCCAGCGCAAGCGCCTGTTCTTGCACCGCCACGGAAGCGTTTGCATAGACGAGGTCCCAGTACCGGGACCGCACGTCGGCCAGCGTGTTGATGACTGTCTGCTCCAGAGTGATGTCGGAAATGTCGCGGCTGATCTGCGAGACGACGAGTTGCGTTCGGCGCTGATCCGTCCGGAACCCCCGCAGCAGCGGCTGCGTGTAGGACAGGTTCATGTTGGCGGAGTAGCTCGGATTGAAGCTGTTGAAGACGTTGGTCGACTCGGAGCGGTTGCTGTCCCAGGAGAGGCTGTACTGCCCGCCGCCCCATTTGACCTGCTGGTTGATCCCGAAGTCGTAGTTGCCACGGTCGGTAATGACAGAGTTGCCGGCCAGGCCGCCCCCGTCGAACAGTGTCCGGTTGGGAAAAGTGGACTGGTTCAGGCTGAAACTGGACGAAGCGAGTGGCAGGTAGGCAGAGTTCGCGGTCACCACCGCCAAGTCCTGCACGAGCGGATTGATCCGCTGCACGGCGATGTCGAGGTTGCGCTCGAGCGCCCGCTCGATGGCATCGTCGAGGGTGAGGTCGTAGCGGCCGGACGACGGATCCTGTCGGCCGCTCCGGCGCGCCGCAGTTATGGTTTCCGGATCGACCAACCCGGTGGGAACAAGAATCTGGGCGTGCGCCACGGGCTCGGCGAGGGCCGCGGCGGCGATGCAGACGCTACAAAGACGACGGACTTGAGTGGTCAAGGCATTTCCTCCCGCCCCGGCTACTTTGACCTGCTTCGTGGCGGCTTTCTTTCCGGGATATTCGAATAGACGCGAAAGCCGCCGGCCCGGTTCGGGCAGCTAGCGCCGGCCGGATTCGCGCGACGGCGATCCGCGGCTCTCGCGCCGCTCCCACAGGTCGTGCAGCGCCTCGATCTGCGGTTGCGTCAGCACCTTGTGCATCCGGTAGAGCATCAGAGTGCGGGTCTTGCTGAGCGCGCTGCGCGCCGCCTCCACCTGGTCGATCTGAAGCGCAACCTCCCACTCCTCGGCCACCATGGCGTGCATGAGCTGACTCAACTTCTCTTCTTCCCGACCGAGGCCCTGCATCTGTTCGCGCAAGGTTGGTCGGAGCTCCTGGAAGATCGCTTCGATCCGGGCGCCCTGATCCGGGGTGAGCCCGATCGCGCCCTCTACCTCCGCGGATTGCCACCACTTGTAGCGTTGCGCCTCGGCCGACCCCGGGGATCCGATGGCCATCGTCCACATGATGACCAGCGGGAGGCAGGAGACGATACGTACCGGTCGGTTCCGCATGGCTGGTTCTCCTCAGGCCAGTTCTACGATCCGTTCTATCACTTCACCAACGACGGTGTCGGGGGTGGATGCGCCGGCGGTGACGCCGATGGCAAGCGGCCCGTGCGGCGGTAGCCAGTCGTACGCCGCTGCTTCCGTCGGGTGGGTGAGTGTGCGCCCTGCCGGAAGGTGCCGCACGCGGGATGCCGACTCCAGACAGGCAGGGTCGGCGATGTGATAGGTCGGAACCCGGTCCGTGCAGATGCGGGCCAGATTCCGTGTGTTGCTGCTGTTGTACCCGCCGATGACGATCGCCAGGTCGAGTCGTTCGTCGTCGAGCAGCGCGAGGACTGCATCCTGTCGGTCCTGGGTCGCGCTGCATATGGTGTCGAACGCGCGGTAGTGTTCGTCGAGTGCCGCTTCGCCGTACCGGTCGATCATCGCCCGGCGCACCATCTCACCCACCGCGAGCGATTCGCTCATCAGCATCGTCGTCTGGTTCGCCAGACCCACCCGGCAGAGGTCACGCTCCGGGTCTAAGTCCGGCGAGCAGGCATGGCCAAGCCGCTCCATGAACGCCTCTGGCGTCACGTTGCCCCGGATGCGGTCGCAAAGGAGCGCGGACTCCGCCTCGTCGCGCACGACGGCGTAGCGGCCACCCGGAGCCAGCCCTGCCTGCGAGGCGGTAGCCTGAGTCTCCTCGTGGCCGATCTTGCCGTGAATGACGGACGTGTAGCCGTCCCGTGTATAGCGGCGGACGTTCTTCCAGACGTTCAGGACCGAGCCGCAGGTCGTGTCGACCAGGGTGCAGCCGCGCCGATCCAGCTTGATGAGGTCACCAACTGTGACTCCGAACGCCGGCAGAATGACCACGTCGTCCGGGCCGATGGTGTCGATGGACTCACCGTCGTCGCTGAGGAACCGGATGCCGGCTTCCCGCAACCGCCCGTTGACCTGCGGGTTGTGGATGATCTCGCCGGTCAGGTACACCTTCCGATCGGGAAACCGGCGTCTGGTCTGGTAGGCGTAATCGACGGCCCGGTCGACGCCGTAGCAGAAGCCGAATTCCTGCGCCAGGTGGATCGTTACGCGCCCGTCGTGGTGAGTATGCCCGTCTGCCCGCATCCGGTCGATAAACTGGCTGTGATAATCGCGTGCCAGTTCGTCGGCGACCAAGTGCTTCGCGTCGAGGCCCTTGCGGAAAATAGTGGTCACTGGAAGGTGGTCGGCACGGGTGTGGCAGCTTCAGCGAACGTCGGTCGAGGCTGCACGTAGCCGGGGCGTCATTTCGTCGAGCGCGGCAAGCGGTTCGACCCGGCTGGCGGTGAGTGCTGCTTCCAGCTCGCGCATGAACTGTTCATCCGCCTGCGAGGCAGGGGGCGTGTCGGGTGCCGGCACGGGACCCGGCGCCGGGGCGCGGTTGCCGGCGATCGCCGGGGCGCCGTCCGCTTCAGAGAGCGGCACACCGCCGGGATGAACCAATGCCATCCCGATCAGCAAGCCCGTTGCCACCGTGGCGGCGAACCAGCGATAGGCACTCGAGGGGTGCCGGATCCCCCGCGGTTCGATCGTCGGGAAGCGGAGGATACGTGCCGGATGGGGACCAAGGATCCCTTCGATCCGGCTCAGGATGCGGCGGCGTTGCCTGGCGAAGCGGTGTGACGGCGTTTCCTCATCGAATACCGCTTCCGCCGCGTCGGCAAGACGCCCGAGGACCAGCCGGGTCTCGGATTGCCGCGCGGCACAGTCGGAACAGATCGCCAGATGTGCGGCAACCGCGGCCATCACCGGGTCGGCTGCCACGTCGTTCTCGACGGCCATCGCGGCCAGTTCCTGTTCCGTCAGATGCCGCGAGGGACAGAGACGCCTCAACCAACTCGACCACTCTCCGAGATGCGGCCGGACTGCCAGGTGCCTCACGCCTTCGCCTCCCCGATCCTGGGGGCCGGCGGTTCCGCCAGCCACCTGGCGCCAGCAAGATGCCGGCGGAGCGTCCGGATCGCCCGGAACAGGTGGACCCGGACGGTCGCCTCCCTCAATTCGAGCATTGCGGCCACATCGCGGGTCGCGTGTCCCTCGAACTGGCTCAGCACCACGACGGCGCGCTGCCGTTGGGGCAGACGGTCGACCGCCGCGAGCAGTTCGGTGCGCCGTTCCGCCTCAAGCAGTGCCGCTTCGGGCGACAATCCAGCCGCCGGTTGCCGCGCGAGCCAGTCCTGGTGTTCCTGCGCGGTCTCATCGACCGGCACCATCCAGCGTAGGCGCCGCGAGCGGGCCTTGAGGCGATCGAAGCAGCCGTTCATCAGGATCCGTGTAAGCCAGAGCTCGAAAAGCAACTGTTCGCGGAACGACGGCAGGTGGGTGAACGCCTTGAGAAACGCATCCTGCACGGCTTCGTCCACTTCCGCCGGATCCCGAAGGTAGTAGTAGGCGATCCTTGTCGCGCGCCGCTGATGACGATCAATCAGTTCGGCGAAGCGCTCACCTGCGGCGGCGCGGTTGTCCGAGGCGAGAAACGTCTTTACTTCCGCCACCACCTCCGCATCGGCGGCGGCGCGGAGGTCGGCGGCCGGGACGTTGACGTTTGTCATGGTCGACACAGATGCAGTCACGGCCTGTTGCTCTCTAAGAGGGCTTCCGCCTGCCGAGCGTTTACACGCGACCGGAGTCTAGGGGACACCCTTCATGATACTCCGACGGCGGAATTCTTGACCGGGTAGCGGGCGCGTAGTAGGGTTACGCCGTCCGTCGCGCGGCCCGCAACCGCGTGCAGCGGACCCTTCCCACGCCGATGGCTTGGACGCCGGCCGACACCCCGCGGAAGACACCTCTCTACGCGCGCCACGTCGCGCTGGGAGCCCGGATGGTGCCGTTCGGCGGCTGGGAAATGCCGCTCCAATATGCCGGAATCGCGGCGGAACATGAGGCGGTACGGACAGCGGCCGGTTTGTTCGACGTCAGCCACATGGGGGAGCTGGAGCTGGCCGGCACGGATGCGCTTGCCGCGCTGCAGCGATTCACCGCAAACGACCCAGGTCGGCTGGAGGTGGGACAGGCGCAGTATTCGGCGCTCACGACACCGGAAGGGACGGTGGTTGACGATCTGCTGGTATACCGGTTGGCGCCTGACCACTTCCTCCTGGTCGTGAACGCCGCCAACGTCGATACCGACCTGCGGTGGATGAGGGACGCCCTTCGGGCCGGCAGCGGGAGCGAGCCGGCTGACGCCGTCGTGATCGATACGAGCGCCCGCTACGCGTTGATCGCGCTGCAGGGACCGCGCGCCGAGGCGATCCTGCAGCCGCTTACTGGCGTGGAACTGCAGACGATTCCGGCCTTTGCGTTCGCGACCGGCGAGGTGGGAAACGCTCGCGCGACGATTGCGCGCACCGGTTACACCGGCGAGGACGGGTTTGAACTCCTGGTTCCCCCGGCGGCAGCCGAGGCGGCGTGGAACAGCGTCCTGGCAGCGGGTGAAGGACATGGCCTGGTTCCCGCGGGTCTGGGTGCCCGCGACACGCTGCGGCTCGAAGCCGGCATGCGCCTTCATGGACAGGATATGGACCGGACCACGACGCTGCTTGAAGCGGGTCTGGGTTGGCTGGTTAACTGGGAGAAGGGCCCGTTCATTGGACGCGACGCACTCGCCGCCGAACGGGAGGCGGGGCCGGCGCGCCGTCTCGCCGGTTTCGAAATGATCGACCGCGGGATCGCGCGCCACGGCTGTGACGTCTACGCCATTGACGCGGGTGCTGCGGACGCGGCGATCGGCCAGGTGACCAGCGGGACTTTGACGCCGCACCTCAGGAAGGCGATCGGCATGGCGTACGTTCCGGCGGCGGTGGCGAAGCGCGATACAGAACTGCTGATCGACGTCCGGGGCACGCGCCTGCGCGCGCGCGTGGTCCGGATGCCGTTCTATCGGAGGCCACAATGAGTTATCCGACCGACCTGCGCTACACGAAGGACCATGAATGGATCCGGATCGAGGGTGAGACCGGACGCATCGGTGTCACCGACTACGCGCAGCAACAATTGGGTGACGTCGTCTTCGTTGATCTGCCGGAGGCGGGCAGCGCGCTGACGAAGGGCGAGCAGTTCGGTTCGATCGAATCGGTCAAGGCGGTGTCCGACCTGTATGCGCCGATGAGCGGCCGCGTCGTCGAGGTGAACGGCGCCCTCCGGGATCAACCCGAGTTGGTCAACCAGGATCCGCATGGCGCGTGGATGATTGCGATTGCCGTGGATGACGCTTCGGAGGTGGACGACCTCCTGGACACTGACGGCTACCGCTCGCTGATCGGCGTCGCGTGATGTTCGCTGCCCGTCACATCGGCCCGCGCCCGTCCGACTTGGAAGTGATGCTGCCGGCGGTCGGCGCACCGTCGCTCGACGCCCTGATCGACGAGGTGGTGCCGCCCGGGATCCGGCTGGAAGCCCCGCTCGACCTGCCGCCAGCGGAATCGGAGGCAGAGTTTCTTGAACGGATGCGTGGCATCGCCGAGCGCAACGAGAGTTGGCGGTCCTACATCGGCCTGGGCTACTACGGGACCGTGACGCCACCGGTGCTGCTGCGCAACATGCTGGAGCAGCCAGGCTGGTACACGCCGTACACGCCGTACCAGGCCGAGGTGGCGCAGGGACGCCTCGAGGCGCTCCTGACGTTTCAGACGATGGTCGAGGACCTGACCGGCATGGAGGTGGCGAACGCGTCATTGCTGGATGAGGCGACCGCCGCGGCGGAGGCGATGGCGATGTTGCATCGGCTTCAGGCACGGCGCCGGCCGGGGGCGAACCGATTCCTGGTGTCGGAGGACTGTTTCCCGCAGACCATCGCCGTTGTCCGTGGTCGCGCCGAACCGCTCGGCATCCGCGTGGAGCTGTTCGATGTCGACCGACTCGACACGGCTGCGGCAGAGGAGGCGGGCGCGGGCGGTGTGTTCGGCATTCTCGTGCAGTCGCCCGATGAGTCAGGCCGACTGCGCGACCTGCGGCGGGTGACCGAGTGGGCGCACGAGGCGGGAGCGCTGGCGGCGGTAGCCTCCGACCTGCTGGCATTGACGCTTCTGACCCCGCCTGGCGAGTCAGGCGCTGACGTCGTCGTCGGGAGCGCGCAGCGCTTCGGTGTGCCGGTCGGCGGTGGCGGACCGCACGCGGCGTTCTTCGCGACGCAGGAGCGCCATGCGCGGCAGATGCCGGGGCGGCTGATAGGCGTTTCGGTCGATTCGCGCGGACGGACGGCGTACCGGATGGCGCTCCAGACGCGCGAGCAGCACATCCGCCGTGAGCGGGCGACGTCGAACATCTGCACGGCGCAGGCTCTCCTCGCGAACGTCGCGGGCATGTACGCCGCCTGGCACGGACCGGAAGGCCTGCGCCGGCTCGCGCGGCGCGTTCATGGCCTGACGCGCGGGCTGGCGGACCGGCTCGCGTCGCTCGGCTTCTCCCAGCGCAATGACGCCTTCTTCGACACGCTCCGGATCGATCCGGGTGGGAGCGACAAGGCCGCGCGTGTGCGCGCGGCGGCGGAGGCGGCGCGAATCAACTTCCGGTATCACGGAGACGGCGACGTTGGGATCGCGCTTGACGAGACGGTTAGCCGAGCAGATGTCGCAGCCATCGTCGACTGCTTCTCCAGCGCGGCCGGAAGGGAAGCGGGTCGGGGTGTCGAGAGCGACGGGGTGGGGGAGGAGCCGCCACCGGAATGGCCCGCGGCGCTGCGGCGAACCACGCCATTCCTGACGCATCCCGTCTTCAACAGCCACCACGCCGAGTTGCAGATGATGCGTTACCTGAAGCGACTCGAGCGGAAGGACATCGGTCTCGACACGTCCATGATTCCGCTCGGCTCCTGCACCATGAAGCTGAACGCGGCCGCGGAGATGCTGCCGGTCACCTGGCCGGCGTTCGGCCGCGTGCATCCGTACGCACCTGCGCCGCAGGCGGCCGGCTACGGCCAGATCGTCGACGAGCTGGAAACAATGCTCTGCGCGATTACCGGTTTCGACGCGGTCTCGCTACAGCCCAACTCCGGCGCGCAGGGGGAATTCGCCGGCCTTCTTGCTATCCGGGCGTACCATCGGGCGCAGGGCGAATCCCGACGGAACGTCGTCCTTATCCCGTCTTCTGCTCACGGCACCAATCCGGCGAGCGCGGCCATGGCGGGACTCCACCCGGTGATCGTCCGGTGTGACGACAACGGCAACGTTGATCTCGAACATCTGCAAGAGCAGGCCGCGCGGCACGGTCGTCACCTGAGTGCGTTGATGATCACGTATCCCTCCACCCACGGTGTCTTCGAAGAACCGATCCGTGAGATCTGCAACAGCATTCACCGGGAGGGCGGACAGGTCTACATGGATGGCGCCAACCTGAACGCTCAGGTGGGCCTGACCTCCCCGGCGCGGATCGGTGCCGACGTCTGCCATCTCAACCTGCACAAGACGTTCGCCATACCGCATGGCGGCGGCGGACCCGGCATGGGGCCGATAGCCGTCGCGAGGCACCTGGCGCCGTACCTGCCGCGCCACCCGCTGGCCGCGGAAGATGCGGATGGCGGCATCGCGCCAATCGCCGCGGCACCGTGGGGGAGCGCGAGCATTCTGCTGATCTCGTACGCCTACATCCGGATGCTGGGCCGCGATGGCGTGGCGGACGCAGCCCGCTACGCGCTGCTTAACGCGAACTACATCAAGTCGCGCCTCGAGTCAGCGTATGACGTCCTCTATGCGCGCCCGAACGGCCGGGTGGCGCACGAGTTGATCTTCGATCTGCGTCCGTTGCGCGAGTCGAGCGGCGTGACAGCGCAGGATGTGGCGAAGCGGCTTATGGACTATGGCTTCCACGCGCCGACCGTCTCGTTCCCGGTGCCCGGAACGCTGATGGTGGAGCCGACCGAGAGCGAGCCGCTTGACGAGCTCGACCGCTTCTGTGCGGCGATGCTTGCCATCCGCGACGAGATCGAAGCGATTACGGACGGTCGCGCGGACCGGGAAGACAACGTGCTGGTGAACGCGCCGCATCCGGCGGCGGATGTCGCGTCGGACGATTGGACCCATCCGTACTCGCGGCAGCAGGCGGCTTACCCGGTGCCGTGGGTTGGGGCCCACAAGTTCTGGCCACCCGTAAGCCGAATCGACGACGCCCGGGGCGACCGGAACCTGGTGTGCGCCTGTCCGCCCGTGGAGGCATGGGAGCAGCCGCATCCCGCGGGCTGACGGAACGAGTCAGGCCGGCGCCGCGCACCCGTCAGGGTCAAGCCTCCCCCTGGAATCGACCCTGGGCCAGACGGCGGAATTCGGCTGCGAGTGTGCGGGTGATCGGGCCGGGACGCCCGTGACCGTACACGGCCTCGTCGACACGCGTGACGCCGAGCACCTCGCGCGTGGTGCTCGTGATGAACAGTTCGTCGGCGATTGCGAGGTGCTCCAGCCGCAGCGTCTGCTCGCGTACCAGCACCTTCGCCGCCTCGCCCACCTCGAAGAGAAAGTTGCGCGTGACACCCTCGAGCAAGCCCGCGTCGAGTGGTGGGGTCAATGCGACGCCGTCCAGGACGAGGAAGATGTTGGACTGCGCGCACTCCGTCAGCTCGCCCCGATCGTTGAGCAGTAGGGCCTCGCTTGCCCCTGCGCGGATCGCCTCCTGCATCGCCAGGATGTTGTTCAGCAGGTTGTTCGACTTGATTCGCGGGCTGAGTGCGCGCGGATGGTTCCGGATAACGGACGCGATACGGATCGCGATCCCCTGCTCGAATTGAACCGCCGGCACCTCGGTGACCGGCCGGACAATGATCACGGCGGTGGGGGAGGGGCAGGCGGCCGGATCGTACGTGAAGTCTCCCACACCACGGGTCAGGAGCAGCCGTATCGTCACCTCGCCATCGTGGTCAAGGGCCGCCATCGTCTCGGCGAGCCACGCCTCCCATGTAGCGTCATCGAGCGGCATCGGCAGCGTCAGTTGCTCGGCCGACGCGCGAAACCGAGCGAGGTGCCGGTCGAACAGAAAAGGGCGCCGATCGTAGGTTCGGAGCGTCTCGTAGACGCCATCGCCGAACAGGAAGCCGTAGTCGAGGGCCGGTACGGTCGCCGCACGCCCGTCGCTGATCCGACCGTTGACGTTGACTGCGATCTTCATGCGGTGGTGACGTACCTGCTGATTATCGCTGACCGGATAGGATCGCGTCATGCGGGTGCTGACGGCGGCGCAGATGCGCGAGGTGGACCGGCGGACGATCGACGAGCAGGGGGTGCCATCGATCGAACTGATGGAACGGGCGGGCCGCGAAGTCGTAGCGGCGACCGAGACGCAATTGTCGGAGGGGCTCGACGGCGGGCCGGTGACGGTGCTTTGTGGACGGGGCAACAACGGCGGAGACGGCTGGGTAGTCGCCCGGATCCTGCAGACGCGAGGTTTGCGCGACGTCGCGGGGGTGTTGATTGGACGGCTCGAGGAGATTGAGGGCGACGCGCGCGAGATGCTCGAACGGGCGCGAAGCGCCGGCGTGACGATCGCCGAGGCGCCGGATGAGACCGCTTGGGACGGGATGGTGGAGCGACTCATATCGTCGTCGTTGATTGTCGATGCCCTGGTCGGCACCGGCCTGAACCGGCCGCTTGCCGGCACGTTGGCCCGCGTAGCGACGGATGTCAACGCGGCGGATCGGCCCGTTGTGTCGATAGACGTGCCGTCCGGCCTGCTGGAGCAGGCGCAAACCGTGGCGGCGGACAGGGACGGCGCCGCGGAGGCACGCGAACGGGCCCCCGCGGTCCGGGCGACGCTCACCGTTGCGCTTGCCGCTCCGAAGCTGGCTCCGCTGCTTCACCCGGATGCGCCCGGCGAGCTTGCGGTAGCCGACATCGGGATCCCGCCCGATCTCATCGACGCCCTTGCCGGTCCCCGGATCGACCTGCTGACCGGATCGGAACTCCGGCGTCGCATGCCCAGACGCCGTGCCGGCGTCCACAAGGGAATGCTCGGCCGCCTGGTGATCGTCGCCGGTTCGCGTGGGAAGACCGGCGCGGCCCAACTGGCCGGCCTGGGTGCGTTACGGGCGGGGGCGGGCCTGGTGACGGTGGCGACCCCGGCGTCATGCCTTGAGCTTGTCGCCCGCGTGCCGGAGTACATGACGTACCCGTTGCCCGAGCGTGACGGTGCGATTGTCCGCAAGGGTCTCGCCGAGCTGCTGGCCAAGCCGTGGGATGTGGTCGCGGCCGGTCCGGGACTCGGTACCGGCAAGGGAGCCGTGAAGTTGGTCCAGACGCTGATCGATCGGGAGAGTTCGGCGCCGCTGGTGCTGGACGCCGACGCTCTCAATGCTTGCGCCGAGGCGCCGAAGCGCCTCCGCGGCGGGCCGGACAATCCGATCGTGATCACGCCGCATGCCGGGGAAATGGCGCGGCTCGCGGGCACCACGAGCGGGGCGATCGCGCGGGATCGGATTGGTATCGCAAGGTCGTTCGCTCAGGAGCACGAGCTGACAGTCGTTCTGAAGGGGGCAAGGACGGTGATTGCCTCGCCGGACGGGACGGTCCGGATCAACGCGACCGGCAACCCGGGGATGGCAACCGGCGGGAGCGGCGACGTGCTGACCGGGGCGATCGCGGGCTGGATCGGTCAGATGAAACATCTGCCGGATGCGGTCGCTCTCGCTGTTCACCTGCACGGCCTGGCGGGCGACCTTGCGGCACGCGACATGGGGCAGGCGGGCGTAATCGCCGGTGACATCGCCGCGCGGCTAGGTCTGGCGGCGGCGATGCTGCAACGGGGGGAGGCGATCAAGGCGTGGTGACCCACGAGAGCCATTCCGAGGAGGACACCCACCGAATTGCGCACGACCTGGCGGCATCCCTCGACGCCGGCGTTCCGGTGACGGTCCTTCTGTATGGGGAGTTGGGTGCTGGCAAGACCGCCTTCGTTCGCGGCCTGGTGGAGGGCGTCGGCGGATCCCCAGATGAGGTGAGTAGCCCGACGTTCGTGCTGGCACAGGAGTACGTCGGGCGACGCACGATCCACCATGTCGATCTTTATCGGTTGAGTGGGTCGGAGACGGCGGCATTCGAGCCGCAACTGCTCGAGCTGGCGGCCGGCGACGCGATCGTCGCGGTGGAGTGGGCGGACCGCTTGCGCTCGGCCCCGGCCGACGCGATCCAGGTCGTCATCGAGGATTGCGGCGGTGACGACCGAACGGTGACTGTCAGCGGCTGATCAGGAGCCCGCGGTCACTCCTCCGAGGCCGCGCCTCCGGCGCTCAATTCTTGGCCTGATAGTTGGGGGCTTCCTTCGTGATCACGACGTCGTGGACGTGGCTCTCGTGCGCGCCGGCCGGCGTGATCCGTACGAACTCGGCGTCGTGCTGCAGCAGGTCAAGGGTCGGCGCCCCGCAATAGCCCATGCCGGCGCGCAGGCCGCCCACGAGCTGGTGGACCATCGTCGCGACCGTTCCCTTGTACGGTACGCGTCCCTCGATGCCTTCCGGCACGAGTTTCTCGCCGCGATCCTCGGTCGCGACGTTCAGGTCGAACTCCTCCTGGAAGTAGCGGTCCCGGCTGCCGTGGCGCATGGCGCCGATCGAGCCCATGCCGCGGTACTCCTTGAAACTGCGCCCCTGGTACAGGATCAATTCGCCGGGGCTCTCGTCAGTGCCGGCGAACAGGCTGCCCATCATGACCGTGCTCGCGCCGCAGGCGAGCGCCTTCGTGATGTCCCCGGAGTAGCGGATGCCGCCGTCGGCAATGATTGGGACGTCCGCGGCAGCCGCCGCGCGAGCGCAGTCGAGTACGGCCGTCACCATAGGCACCCCGATACCCGCGATGATTCGCGTGGTGCAGATGGAACCGGAACCGATCCCCACCTTTACAGCGTCCACGCCTGCATCGATCAGAGCCCGTGTTCCTTCCGCCGTCGCCACGTTGCCAGCGATCAGGTCAAGGTCTGGAAACGCCCGCCGGAGTCGCTTCGCCGCGTCGATCACGTTCTGCGAGTGGCCATGGGCGCTGTCCAGTACGAGGACGTCGACATGGGCCGCGGCGAGCGCCTCCGCCCGCGCGATGGCGTCCTGCCCGATCCCGACCGCCGCGCCCACCCGCAAGCGGCCGAGTACGTCCTTGCTTGCCTGGGGGTACTTGATCGCCTTCTGGACGTCCTTGACGGTTATCAGTCCACGCAGGTTGAAGTCGCTGTCGACGACGAGGAGTTTCTCGACGCGGTGGCGATGCAGGATCTCCTCGGCCTGGGCCAGCGTCGTGCCGACCGGCACGGTGATGAGGTTTTCACGCGTCATCACCTCCGCTATCGGCGACTCGACGTCACGCAGGAAACGGAGGTCGCGGTTCGTAAGGATCCCGACCAGGCGCCCCTCGTTCCGTCCGTCCTCAGTAATCGGCACGCCCGAGATCCGGTACTTCTTCATCAACTCGAGCGCCTGGTAGATGTGCGCGCGAGGCGAGAGGGTGATCGGGTTGACGATCATCCCGCTCTCAGACCGCTTCACGCGGTCCACCTCGGACGCCTGCTGGACGACATCGAGGTTCTTGTGGATGATGCCGATGCCGCCGAGTTGGGCCATCGCGATCGCCATCGGCGCTTCGGTGACAGTGTCCATTGCGGCGCTGACCAGCGGCAGGTTGAGCGCGATATTGCGCGTCAGGCGAGTGGAGATGTCGACCGCGCTCGGCAGCGTGGCGGAGTGACGCGGTTTCAGCAGAACGTCGTCGAACGTCAGCCCCATCTCGAACGAGGTGGTCGTTCCCATCGCCGTTGCGGTTGCGGTTTCAATGTGCGTTGCCACTTCAGGATCCCCCGTCAAGCCCCGTGACACTTCTTGTACTTCTTTCCGCTGCCGCAGGGGCACGGATCGTTCCGTCCCACCTTCGGCGAATCGCGCCGCACCGTCACCACCGCCGCGTCGTCGCCACCGACCCGCGCCGGGCGGGGCCCACCGCCGCCAGGGCCACCTACGCCGATGGCGGCTCCCGCACCGGCGAACGCCGGCTCCGCCGCGCCGGGATCGTTGAACGAGAGCGGCGTCGCCTGACGTGCAGGTATCGGTGGCGGCATGCCGCCGTCCGGTCTGTCCGGCTCGCGCACGACCGGCCGGATCCGCCAGAGGTAGCGGATCGTCTCCTCGTCAATCCGCTCCTTCATCGCCTGGAACATCGCGAAGCTCTCGCGCTTGTATTCCACGAGCGGGTTGCGCTGACCGTAGCCTCGGAGACTGATTCCCTCCTTCAAGTGGTCGAGACCATACAGGTGGTCCTTCCACTGCGTGTCCACCACCTGTAGCATCACGTCACGTTCGACACGGTGCATGATGGCTTCGTCGATCGTCTGGGACTTCAATTCGTACGCCGCTCGTGCGGCACCCCAGAGCGCATCGCGCATTTCGTCCGGGCTCCTGTCGCTCAGGTCGATCGTCTCCCTCGTCTCCTCGTCGAGACCAAACAGATCGACGCCCTTTTGCTCGACGGCCGGAAGGTCCCATTCTTCCGGATCCGTATCCCGGCCGCAGCACTCGTCGACGATGTCGTCTGTCAGGCCCTCGGCGAGCGTCAGCAGGTAAGCGTGCGCGTCGATGGGCTCGTCGTCTTCATCGAGTCGAATTTGGTTCTCGAGCAACTCCCGCCGCAGTGCGTAGACGTTTTCGCGCTGCTTGTTCATCACGTCGTCGTACTCAAGCAGGTGCTTGCGAACGGAGAAGTGCTGCCCCTCGACCTGCTTCTGTGCGCGCTCAATCGCCTTGGTCACCATGCCGTGCTCGATCGGCACCCCTTCCTCCATGCCAAGACGATCCATCAGGCCCTGGATCCGGTCCGAGCCGAAGATGCGCATCAGATCGTCCTCGAGCGACAGATAGAACCGGGACGATCCCGGATCGCCCTGCCGGCCGGCGCGGCCCCGTAGCTGATTGTCGATCCGCCGCGCTTCATGCCGCTCGGTGGCAATGATGTGGAGTCCGCCCGCCGCGACGACACGCGTGTGCTCGGCCTCGGTCTCCGCCTTGGCTTGCGTGAAGATCCGTTCCCAGTCGGCTCGCGGCACCCTGTAGAAGCCGTCGTGCGAGAAGTAGGCGAACTCGTCGTCGTCGACGAACTTCTGCTCACCCGCGGGCAGCCGCTCGGCCACCCCCTCCGAGAGCGCCTGCCGTCGCGCCATGTGCTCCGGGTTGCCCCCGAGCAGAATGTCGGTGCCGCGGCCGGCCATGTTGGTCGCGATCGTGACAGTCCCTTCGCGACCCGCCTGTGCGACGATCTCCGCCTCCTTGTCGTGGTACTTCGCGTTGAGCACCGTGTGCTTGACACCGCGCCGCTTCAACAGGTCGGAAAGCCGCTCCGACTTCTCAATCGACACCGTCCCGGCGAGGACCGGGCGGCCCGCCCCCTGCGTGGCGATGATGTCGTCGACGATGGCGTTGTACTTCTCCCGCGACGTTCGGTAGATCAGATCCGGTTCCTCGATCCGGACTAGCGGCCGGTTGGTCGGGACCGAAAAGACATCCAGCTCATAGATCTTCGCGAATTCGGTCGCTTCGGTCTCGGCCGTGCCGGTCATGCCGGCCAGCTTGTCGTACTTGCGGAAGTAGTTCTGGAAGGTAACGGTGGCGAGCGTCTGGTTCTCCCGCTCGATCTTCACCTTCTCCTTCGCTTCGACAGCCTGGTGGAGACCGTCGCTCCAGCGGCGTCCCGGCATCAGTCGGCCGGTGAACTCGTCGACGATCACCACCTGGCCGTCCTTCACCATGTAGGCGACATCACGCTCGTACAGCGTGTGCGCGCGGAGCGCCTGGTTGATGTGATGCAGAAGGGGCATGTTGACCGGGTCGTACAGACCACCCGGCTGCAGGCGGTGGCCGAGCAGCTTCTCGCAGATGGCCATGCCGCTCTCGGTCAGCGTCACGGTCTTGTGCTTCTCGTCGGTCAGGAAGTCGCCTGTGTCCTCGAGTTCCTCCCGGCGCTCCGCCGGGACGTTGCCCTGGGTGACCGCGCCCGGCTTGAGGCGCGGGATGATCCGGTCCACCTCGTAGTAGAGCTCCGTCGACTGCTGCGCAGGCCCGGAGATGATCAGGGGCGTGCGCGCCTCGTCGATCAGGATGCTGTCCACCTCGTCGACGATCGCGTAGCGGTGGCCCCGCTGCACGAACTGCGACAGGTCGAACTTCATGTTGTCCCGGAGGTAGTCGAAGCCGAACTCATTGTTCGTGCCGTACGTGATGTCCGACTCGTACGCCTCACGCCGCTCGCTGTCCCGGAGGTCGTGCTGGACGACGCCTACCGACATTCCGAGAAAGCGGTAGATCCGTCCCATCCACTCCGCGTCACGTCGGGCCAGGTAGTCGTTCACCGTGACGACATGCACTCCGCCGCGGTCAAGCGCGTTGAGGTAGGCGGCGAGGGTGGCAACCAGCGTCTTTCCCTCACCGGTCTTCATTTCGGCGATCTTGCCGCGGTGCAGCATGATGCCGCCAATCAACTGCACGTCGAAATGGCGCATCGCGAGCACCCGCCGGCCCGCCTCGCGCACCACCGCGAAGGCGTCGACGAGCAGGTCGTCGATCGTCGCCCCCCGGTCGATCTGTTCGCGGAAAGCGGTGGTGTGCCTGCGCAACTCGGCGTCGGAGCATGCCCGCATATCGGGCTCGCGTTCTCCGATCCGGGCGACGAAAGGCTGGATGCGCTTGAGGTCCCGCTGGTTCTGTGTGCCGAAGACCTTCGCCAGGACGGTGTCCAGCATCACATCGGGCGCGCGCGGCGCGGGGCGGTCAATTCGCGGAGATCGGGTCGGTTTCGGTCAGCAGGCGGAGCGGGTTGATGTTCTGGCCGTTGACGGAGACTTCGTAGTGGACATGGTAGCCGGTGGCACGTCCGGTAGCACCCGCGTACCCGATGATGTCACCTCGCTCGACGGTGTCGCCGACGCCGACGGCGAACGCCGACAGGTGGCCGTACCGGGTGGCAAGATCGAAGCCATGCTTGATCTCGACCATGTTGCCGTAGTTGCCCTGGCGGTGTGCGGTGGCGATCAGGCCGCTCGCCGTGGCAAGGACCGGTTCGCCGGCACGAGTCGAAATATCCAGGGCAGGATGGAATTCCCGTTTCCCGGTGAACGGATCGCTCCGGTAGCCGTAGCTGCTTGAAATCCAGCCGTCGGCAGGCCATATGGTGGGAGTTGCCGCAGCGAGTGTCTCTCGCAGCGCAACACTATGCCGGATTCCAGACAGTTCTCGGTCCAGCGAGTCAAGAAGCGTGCGGAGCCGATCGAATGTTGGACCGGGTGCGGGCAGCGTAGCTGTAGCTTCGAACGTCGCCGTCGGCGGCAGTCGATCGAGAACCTGTTGCACCCGGGCATCCATGCCATCACGAGACGCGAGTCTTTCGATCGCGTTTCGAAGTGACCCGATCTGACCCGCAAGGTCGGCGGCGCTGGAGCGATAGCTTGCGCTTTCGACGTGAAGTCGGGCGTTCTCGGTGCGAAGGTGGCCGATCTCGGTCTGCGCCCCCCAGCGGGACACACCAAGCCAGGCGGCCGGCATGAGCGCCAGGAGCACAAGCGCCGTTACCGCCGGACGGACGGCCACCGTCCCACGGCGGACCTCACCGGTCTCCCGATCGGCGACGACTATTGTGTAGCGCTTCGATCGCATGCACCATTCCCGACGTGCAACGTAAGCCTGGGTGAGCTTGCGCACTCTAGCACAAACTGTCTGTTCGTGAAACTGACGCTTCAGTCGATCCCCCGGTAGTGAAGAGCCTCGGTGACGTGAGACCGCCGGATGGCGTCGGTGCCTTCGAGATCCGCGATGGTCCGGGCAACACGGCGCAGGCGATCGAAGCCGCGCCCGGTCAGACCCAATCGGGTCATTGCCCGTTCGACCAGGGCGAGACTGGCGGGATCGAGAACGCAATGCTGCTTGAGTGCGTCGCCGGACAAGTCGGCGTTCGTCCGTCCGGTTCCGGTTCGATCACGCGCCGCCTGCCGCTCGCGCGCCTGTTGCACCCGGGCGCGGACCGCCGCGGACGATTCGCCGGCCTTATTACTCGCGAGCGCCTCGAAGGGTACCGGGTCCACTCGGATCGTCAGATCGATTCGATCGCGCAACGGTCCAGAGATCCGAGCGCGATAGTGCCGCAACTCGGACGAGTTGCAGAGGCAACGTCCAGACAGTTCGCCGGCGTAGCCACAGGGACAGGGGTTCATCGCGCCGATCAGGAGGAATCGGGCGGGAAACCGTACGGTCCGGGACGCACGCGCGATGCGAACCATGCCTTCCTCGAGAGGCGCGCGCAGCGCCTCGAGTGCGCGCCGGTCGAATTCTGCCATCTCGTCGAGGAACAGCACGCCGGTGTGCGCAAGGCTTAGTTCACCCGGTCGCGGATCGCGGCCCCCGCCAACCAGTGCGGCGACTGAAGCGGTGTGGTGTGGCGCCCGGAACGGTCGTTCGGTCAACAGGCCGTCCGACGGATTGAGCAGCCCGGCGACCGAGTGGATTGATGTCGATACGCTTGCCTCCGCGAATGTTGGAGGGGGCAGCAGGCCGGGTATGCGCCGCGCGAGCAGCGTCTTGCCAGCGCCGGGCGGTCCGACCATCAACAGGTTGTGTCTCCCGGCGGCGGCGATCTCTGCCCCGCGCCGTGCCCCCGCCTGTCCATGGACATCCGACAGATCGAGCTCGGGGCCGTCACGGCGGCACGGGACGTCGACGGGCAGTGGACCGGCAGTCCGCGTGCCGTGCAGGAGATCCCGGATGATTTGCACCAGCGTCCGGGCGGGGATCAACTCGACACCGTCGACGATCCGTGCCTCCCGGACGTTGGCGGCGGGCAGTACCAGGCGGTAGCCGAACCGGGCCGCCAGCAACGCGACTGGAAGCACACCGTGCGATGTCTGGACGCGCCCGTCGAGCGACAGTTCTCCGACGATCAGGGTCTTCTCGAGCCCGCACGTCGGAAGAAAGCCAATCGCGGTCAGCAGACCGAGGGCGATCGGCAGGTCGAACGATGCGCCGCTCTTCCGTGTGTCGGCCGGCGCAAGATTGACGATGATCCGGCGGACCGGGAATTCGTAGTTCGCATTCTCGAGTGCGCTCCGGATCCGCACGCGGCTCTCTCGGACGGTGGAATCGGGGAGACCGACGATGGCGAAGGTGGGGAGTCCGGTATCCCCAACATCCACCTGGATGTCGACCAGCGAGGCGTCGATGCCGAAAATGGCAGCGGAACGGAGCCTGGCGAGCATGGCTCGCAGGCGTGCAAAATCTGTTCCACGTGCGGCGATTGGGGAGTGAGTTTCGGTATGATGCGCGACGTTCGACACTCCGCCGCCATGCGCCTTTCCATTGTGATCCCCGTCTACAACGAACGGGCCACGATCATCGAATTGCTTGACCGCGTCGAGGCGGCCGATCCGGATGCCGAGGTGATCGTCGTGGACGACGGCTCCACCGACGGGACGCGCGAGTTGCTGCGGGAGCGGGCGGCGCGCGAGGGAGACGGGATGACGCTGCTCCTGCAACCCGCCAACCAGGGGAAGGGTGCGGCGCTCAGGGCCGGTTTCGCTCGCGCCACCGGCGACTACGTGATCGTGCAGGATGCCGACCTCGAGTACGATCCGGCCGACTACGCTGGGCTGCTCGACGCTGCGGTCAGGGAGAGGGCGCAGGTGGTGTACGGCTCGCGTCTAGCGGCCGGGCGCCCGGCTATGGCGATCCGTCACCGCGTCGGGAACCGCCTGCTGACCTGGCTTACCAACTGCTGTTACGGCTCGTCGCTTACCGACATGGAGACGTGCTACAAGCTGATTGACCGGACGTTACTGCAGCAGATCGAGACCGTGTCGAACAGTTTCGATTTCGAGCCGGAGATTACCGCCAAGATCCTGAAGCGCGGGATCCCGATTCACGAGGTGCCAATCCGGTACCAGGGGCGGAGTTTTGCGGAGGGGAAGAAGATCTCCTGGAAGGACTTCTTCCAGGCGGTCTGGACGCTTCTGAAGCACCGCTTCTGACGTCGCGCGCGGAATGCGCCAAGGCCCGCGCGGATTCAGGGTTCACTCCGCGCGTCACCCGTCTCGATGAAGACTCCGTGGGGTTCCGCCAGGTCGCGCGCAGAAGGGGTGACGATGGTGCGCGCGCCGATGACGATCCTCCGTGACTCGCGCAAGGCGGCGCGCACATCGTCCTCGCAAACGAACGGTACTGCCTCGCTCTCCGGCGGAGGGGGCGCGATCGGTGAGTCGCCCGACACCGCACCATCGCGTTTCGTCAACAAGGCGTCGACTCGATCCGCAACGACGCGCGCCGCGAGCCCGCCCGGTGCCCGCGACCCCGCCGGTCCGTCGGCGAGCGTACCGTTCCCGTCCGGTGGCGGCGCACTGGCCGGCACAGGCGGCCCCGCCGGCGTCCCAATCGCCTCCCCCGACCGAGGCGCGGGGCGGGTTTCGTACGCCAGGCGCTTGATGTTCAGCAAATGCCGCGGCGAGATGTTGTCAGACGTGATGTTCCCCCCCCAACCTCCGCACCCGAGCGTCATGGAGGGATCGAGGCCGGTCGTCATGCCGATCGCCCCGAGCGTCGTCGGCGTGTTCACCACGATCCGGAACGCCGGTTTCTTCAGGCCGAACTCCAGAATCACCGCATCGTCCCGCGAGTGGATCGACATCGTGTGGCCCATTCCGCCGTACCGGAGGATCTCCTTGCACCGCTCGCAGCCCGCGCGCCAGTCGTCAACGACGTAGTAGGCGAGCACCGGACAGAGCTTCTCGATCGAGAGCGGATAGTCCCGCCCGACGCCGTCGAGCGGTGCGATCAGCACGCGCGTGCCGCGCGGCACGGTCAGGCCCGCCTTTCCGGCGATTGTCCCGGCGTCGCGACCGACGCACTCCGGGTTCGGCAGCCGCTGCGGCGTTACCAGTAGATCCGCTAGCGCCGCTGCCTCTCGGGGACGCAGGAAGTAGCCCCCCTCGGCTTCGAACGCGCGGCGCACCTTGCCGTGGATCGCGGCGTCCACCACCACTGCGTTCTCCGACGAGCAGAGCAGGCCGTTGTCGAACGTCTTGCCGGTAACGATGTCGGCGACCGCCTTCCCGATGTCGGCGGTTCGTTCTATGTACGCGGGTGCGTTGCCCGGGCCGACGCCGTACGCCGGCTTGCCGGCGGAGTAGGCGGCCCGCACCAGGCCCATGCCGCCGGTTGCGAGGATCACCGCGACGCGACGATGCTTCATCAGTTCCTGCGTCGCTTCTATCGATATTTCCGACAGACAACCGATGCCGCCGGCGGGCATGCCGGCGTCGCGCGCCGCGCGTTCCATCAGCGTGGCGGTCCGGTTGACGCATCCGGCGGCCGCCGGGTGCGGGCTCAGCACTATCGGGCAGCGTGCCTTTATCGCAATGAGCAGCTTATAGATCGCCGTGGAGGTAGGATTCGTCGATGGCACGATGGCCGCAACGACGCCGAAAGGCTCGGCGATCTCGACGACGCGCTGCCGGTCCAGACGGCGGATCACGCCGACCGTGCGCATGGGTCGTATGAACCGGTGGATGTCACGTGCGGCGAAAAGGTTCTTCTGGATCTTGTCGGCGATGACACCGTAACCAGTCTCCCCGACCGCCGCGGCAGCTAGCGCCTCCGCCTCGACGGCGGCCGCGGCCGCCATCGCGTCAACGATGGCGTCGACTTGATCCTGCGTCAGCTCCGCCAGACGGGGGAGCGCTTCGTAGGCCCGCTCGGCCAGGTGTCGTGCTTCGACGGCCCCGGGATCACGCTCCGGGGACTGGCTGGAGTCGGGCGAAGCAGACACCGACTACCGGGCGGCCGCGGTCACCTGCGGCAGGATCTTCTCCACCTCGGTGTGCGGACGCGGGATGACATGGACCGAAATCAGTTCGCCGACGCGACGTGCCGCCGCCGCGCCGGCGTCCGTGGCCGCCTTCACCGCACCGACATCGCCCCGTACCATGACGGTGACGTAGCCGGCGCCAATGTATTCCTTGCCGATCAGGATTACGTTCGCCGCCTTCACCATCGCGTCGGCTGCCTCGATCGATCCGACGAGCCCCTTGGTTTCGATCATGCCGAGCGCTTCCAGTGTCATGCGGCCTATGGTACACTGCGCGGTTAATGTCTCACCAATTCATCCACGAGTTACGGACCCTGCCCACGGTCGTCGCGGTGGCCGTGCTGGCGGCGGCGTTGCTGACCGCCGCCGGCTGTGGCGGCGGAGCGTCCGGTCCACCGGTGGCGACCGTCAACCTGCGCCTGGACCGGGCGAGCGTGCCGATCGGCGGACCCCTGGAAATGACGTTCCGCTTCGATGTCTCGCCGGACCTCGTGCCGATGACGGAGGACTACACCGTCTTCGTCCATGTGCTCGACAACAACGGCGAGCGGATCTGGAATGACGATCATCCGCCGGCGACGCCGACGAGCGAGTGGGAGCCGGGGCAAGCCATCGTGTACTCGCGCCGGATCATGGTGCCGCTCTATCCGTACATCGGTGAAGGAGAGGTTGCGGTCGGGTTGTACCTGGCGTCGACCGGTGAGCGGTTGGCGCTCGCAGGTGACCATATCGGCCAGAACGCCTACCGCACCGCCTCCATCACGTTCACGCCGCAACACGAGAGCAGCTTCCTGGTCTACGAGGAAGGCTGGCACGGGGTCGAATTTCAGCGGAACGGCCAGGCATCCTGGCGCTGGTCTACCGGCCACGCCGTGGTCTCTTTCCAGAATCCCAGGGGCGACGCGCGCCTGATGCTGGAGGTGGCAGGACGACCCGATGTGTTCGATACACCACAGCAGTTCAGTCTCCGTATTGGCGAGGAGGTGCTGGAGGAACTGTCTCTTAGTACCTCCGAGCTGGTGATCATTGACCGGACGCTCACGGCGACCGAACTCGGATCCGACGACGTGGTCCGACTGGAGCTGCTCGTTGATCAGACCTTCGTCCCCTCCGAGTTGGGTGCGGGGGACGACACGCGCGAACTGGCCGTACGTGTCCTGACCGTCTACGTCGAACCGATCTAGAAGGGCACCGCGCCAGCCGCTAGTTGCGGGTACCAGCGGGCCTGCGCCGAGTGCGCTTGGCCAAGTTTGCCCTGCCATGGTACCCTGTTGGGATGCCTGACCTGAGGAAGACGTTGGCAAGGTGTGTCTGCTGTGCCCTTGTGCTGGCCGCCTGGCCCAGCCGCACGGTCGAGGCGCCGGTCGCTGCCGAACGGGTGATCTTCAGCAACGGGCAGGTGCTGTCGACCACGGGCCGCACCACCGTTGGCGATGCGATGATTCTCCAGCTTCGTGATGGCGGCGAGTTGGCGGTCACCCCCGACCTGATCGACCGGATAGAGACTGATGCGGCAGGCCTCCCGCAGCTGGATTCAACGGCCAGCGCCGGCCCGGCGCTCCCGGCTCGGCCCTACGCGGAGATCGTCTTGGCCGCCGCGCAGCGGCACGGCGTCGACCCGCTGCTGGTGCACGCGGTGATCGAGACCGAATCGGCCTACCGTGCCGATGCGATCTCGTCCCAGGGGGCGCTCGGTCTGATGCAGTTGATGCCTGCCACCGTGGAAGATCTGGGCGTAGACGACCCGTACGACCCGGCTACCAACATCGATGCCGGCACCCGCTATCTCCGGAGCCTGCTGGACAAGTTCGGAACCCGTGGCGCGCTCGCCGCCTACAACGCCGGTGAAGCAGCAGTTCGCCAATTCAACGGTGTGCCCCCGTACCGAGAGACCCGCTATTTCGTCGGGCGGGTGCTTGCCTTGTTCGATGCCCACCGCGATGCTGCGGAGGGCGAGACTGCCAACTAGTGATGGCCCGGTTGTCGCCGCAGCCGCAGCCCGCCGATAATCTGAGAGAGTTACCGTTGCGATGTCGGGTCCGACCCGGCCGCAGCACGGGGTATGGAGTTCCGCTGCCGACTGGGAACCGCCGACGGCCGGATTCTGGAACGAGTCTGCGTCGCCGACAGCGAGGCGCGACTGCGCGCTGACCTGGAGCAGAAGGGGCTGTACGTCTTTTCGCTGCGCCGCACTGGCGCTCTCGGGCTGTCAGCACAGTTGCTCCAGGCAGTTCACCGCCCTGGTGCCGTGGGCCGGCGGCCCGGTACGCGCGAGTTCACTGTCTTCAATCAGGAATTGGCGGTTCTGCTCCGTGCCGGGATGCCGCTTGTGCAGTCGCTCGACATCCTGCGCCGGCGGATCCACGCGCCCGCGCTCAAGGCAATCCTGGACGACGTGTACGAGCAGGTGCAGGGGGGCGCTGCGCTCTCGGAAGCGTTCGCAAGCCATGGCGACCTGGTGCCGGGCGTTTACTCCGCCTCCGTCCTTGCCGGTGAACAGAGCGGCAGTCTCGAAGCAACGCTCCGGCGCTACGTCGACTACGCGCGGGTGATCAGCGGGGTGCGCCAGCGCACGTTGTCCGCACTCATCTACCCGGCGATCCTGCTCGCGCTTTCGGCCGGCGTGACGGCGATCATCATGCTGCGTGTCGTTCCGGAGTTCGTCAGCTTCTACGAGGGCATGGGTGCCACGTTGCCGTTGGCGACGCGCGTGCTGACCGGCGTCTCAGCTCTTGCCGTCAGCTACGGCTGGCTGATTCTCCTTGCGGGTGCGGCCACGGGCGCGGCTGCCTGGATGTGGTCGCGGCAGCGAGGTCGCCGCTCCCAGTTCGATCGGCTGCTTCTCCGCGTGCCGTTCGCCGGCGGTGTGGCGACGAAATTCGCGACGTCGCAGATGGCGCGGACGCTGGCGACGCTGTTGGGTGGCGGCATTCCGCTGGTACAGGCGCTCGACGTGACGGCGCACGCGGTGGGTAACCGTCATATGGCGCAGCAGCTCGTCACGGTGGCGAACGAAGTCAAGGCGGGGCAGCCGCTCGCTGCGTCGATGGACGCGCGTGGCGCGTTCCCTACCGTCGCGATCGAAATGGTGGAGGTGGGAGAGTCAACCGGTGCTTTGGGCGAGATGCTGAACGCGGTAGCTGACTTCTTCGACGAGGAGATCGAGACGACGCTCGCCCGGTTTCTAACGCTTATCGAGCCGCTGCTGCTGGTGGTGATGGGGCTCGTGATCGCGGGGCTGCTGCTGGCCTTGTACATGCCGCTGCTGCGGTTAGGGACGATTGTCTGATGGCTGAAACCGACACCGCCGCGAACGCCATCCCGGAGAACACGACCGTCGACGCGGCGGCCGAGGAGGAGCGCGGGCGCGAACTGGCGGCGCGCTATCGGCTCGCCTATGTCGACATGGGTGCGTTCGTCATCGATCCGGAGCTCCTTCGGTCGATCCCGGCAGACCTGATGCTTCGCTACCGCTTCGTCCCGCGCCGACGCGACGGCGAGGCTCTCGAGATCGTCGTCTCGGATCCGACCGACCTGCCGATGATCGACGAAGTATCCCTTCTGCTGGGCACGCCGGTCATCGTGACGGTTGGCACGCCTTCGGCGATCGACGCGATCCTGGCGCGGAGTGAGAGTTCACAGCGCGTACTCGATGAGGCGACCGAGAGTTTTAGCCTGCAACTGCTTCACGAAGACGACGGTGGGGACGAGGCGCTGACCGTTGAGAGGCTCACCAGCGATCTCTCGCCGGTGATCAAGCTGGTCGATTCGATCATTTACACGGCGATTCAGCGGCGCGCGAGCGACATCCATGTAGAGACGCAGGATGACGCCGTGTACGTCAAGTACCGGGTCGATGGTGTCCTGCAACCGGCGATGCGGCCGATCGACCGGCAGTTTCATGGTGCGGTTCTCTCCCGCATCAAGGTGATGGCCGAGCTGGACATCGCCGAGAAACGGGTGCCGCAGGACGGGCGATTCAAGCTGAGGCTGCCCGGCAAGACCATCGACTTCCGCGTCTCGATCATGCCGAGCATCCATGGCGAGGACGCGGTGATCCGGATTCTCGACAAGACGTCCATCAGCGAGCAGTTCCGCGAGTTACGCCTCGACATCCTCGGCTTCCGCGAGGATTTGCTCCGGCGGTTCCGCCGCGCTATCGCGGAGCCGTACGGGATGGTGCTCGTGACCGGCCCGACCGGGAGCGGCAAGACGACGACTCTCTATGCCGCACTTTCGGAGATCGCTTCGCCGGAGGACAAGATTGTTACGATTGAGGATCCCGTTGAGTACCAGCTCAAGGGAATCACGCAGATCCCGATCAACGAGCGGAAGGGGTTGACGTTCGCACGCGGACTGCGGTCAATCCTGCGGCACGACCCGGACAAGATCATGGTGGGAGAGATCCGCGACCCGGAGACGGCGCAGATCGCGATTCAGTCGGCGCTGACCGGCCACCTGGTCTTTACGACAGTGCATGCTAACAACGTGATAGACGTGCTCGGTCGCTTTCTCAACATGGGCGTGGAGCCGTACCAGTTCGTCTCCGCGCTCAATTGCGTCCTGGCTCAGCGTCTGGTGCGGACCCTTTGCCGCGACTGCCGCCGGCCGGTGAAGGTGGCCGACACCGCTCTCCGCGAGTCGGCGATCGATCCGGCCGTCTCCGCAAGGCACACTCTATATGAGGGGGCGGGCTGCATCGAGTGCGGCGGCACCGGCTACCGGGGGCGGACGGCTATTGGCGAGTTGCTGGATCTGACCGACGATCTGCGCGAGATGATTCTGGAGCAGCGGCCTGCATCGGAGATCAAGGCGGCAGTCCGCGCGAGCGGGATGCGCTTCCTGCGCGAATCAGCGGTCGAGCAGGTGCTCGCGGGTCGAACAACCCTCCGCGAGATCAACAAGGTGACTTTCGTTGCCTGAATTGGGAGCGTTCGGCCGGTTACTGCAGGCGCTGGTGGTATCGCCGGGGCCATCGTCGGCGGTGTCGATCGCCGCCGACCACGTCTGTGCGGTACAGCTGGCCCGCGGCGGCGGTCCGCCGCAGCTCATGGGGTACGCTCGCGTCGGACTCCCGGACGGTGTAGTGACGCCATCGATCACCGGTCGGAACATCCGGGATCCGGATGCCGTAACCCGGGCGGTCGACGAGGTGCTGGGGCAGTTGCCGCGCCGTCCGTCGCGCGTCGCCCTGGTGATGCCGGACGGCGCGGCGAAGGTATCTATTGTCCGTTTCGACGAGCCGCCGGCCCGCGTGGCTGACCTCGACGAGCTAATCCGATGGCAGGTGGGGAGTTCGGCGCCGTTCCGTCTGGACGAGGCACAAGTCGCCTGGACGCCCGGTGTCCGGAGCGACGAGGGGGAACAGTCGTTCGCTGTGGTGCTGGTTCGGCGCGATGTCGTGACGGAATACGAGAGGGCCTGCGACATGGCGTCGGCACGCGCGGGCGTCGTCGACCTGGCTTGCATAAACCTTGTCAACGCGGCGCTGGCGCACGGTGCGGGTGACGACGGGAGCGACTGGATGCTCGTGGAAGCCGCGGGCGGCGCCGGCTCGATAGCGATTGTTCGCAGCGACCGGCTCCTCTTCTTCCGTCACATGCCGGCCGACGCGGGACGCATCGAGGACCTTGTGCACCAGACGGCGATGTACTACCAGGATCGTCTCGGGGGCCGTGGCCTCACGCGTGCGCTGATCGAGGGGGAAGGCCACGTCGACGCCATTGTCGCGGAGCGGTTGCCGGAGCTCCCGGTCGAACGCCTCGCCAATCGGCTGGCGCCGGTTCTGGTTGACCGGGGTGCGGGCGGGACGGCACGCTTGGACATGTTGGCCGCGCCGATCGGGATCCTTCTGCGCGATCGTCCACGATCCGCGGAGACGCCGGTGGTGTAACGGAACGATCCATGCTGACGACGAACCTGGCGACGCGTCCCTTCTACAACGAGCGGGCAATCCACTTGGGGCTGGCGCTGATCGGTCTGGCTGGGCTTGTGGTCCTGACGTTTGGCGCGGTGCGCCTGGTGGAACTTTCCCGCGCGACCGACCGGTTGACTCGGGAGGCGGAGGTTGCGGAACGCGACGCGTCGGCGGTCACCGGCCGGAGCACGGCCCTCGAACAGGGCCTCACGGGGGAGCAGGTCGAGGCAATTGCCTCCGCCGCAGCCGAGGTGGACCGTTTGATTGCGCAGCGCAGCTTTTCCTGGACCGGCTTCTTTGATCTGATTGACGAGACGCTGCGTCGGGAGTGATGTTGACGGCGGTCCGCCCGGACGCGGCCGATGGCGCGCTGGCGCTCGACCTGGGTGTGGTGGCGCGGAATCTGGAGGAGATCGATCGGTTCATCGAACGGCTGGAAGCGACAGGCGCGTTCGTGGGGGTGCTGGTCCGCCAGGCGGAACTCGGGGAGGAAGGAACCTACCGGGCGCAGGTGCGCGGGCACGTTGCCCCGGACGCTGCCGCTGCGACAGCGGACAGCGCAGCCACGACGGACGGGGACGCGGAGGGACGGTCATGACCGGTTCGGCCTGGGCTTTCGGCAGCCGCATGCTGGCGGAAAAGCGCGTGGCGGTGTCCGCGGTGGCAATCATCCTGGCACTCGACGCCGGGTTGTGGGCGTTCGCGGTCTATCCATGGACGCTGAAGCTGGCTGACGCCGAACGGCGCGCATCCGCGGCGGTGGGTGCACTCGAAACGGCCGAGCAGCGGCTCGCGAGGAGCAGTGCGGCGGCCGATGGGCTGACGCGTGTCGATACCGACCTCCACGCGTTCCGGCGTACCCTGTTGCCGGTCGACCTGGCGGCGGCCCGGGCGATCGCGTTCGCCAGATTGGGAGCGCTCGTCGAGGCGCATGGCCTGGTGATGGAGCGACGGGCGTCGGACGTCGACACGCACGAGGCGAGCAACCTTGAACGGCTGCGCGTCTCCATGGTGGTTCAGGGTGCCTATCGCGACCTGCGGCAGTTCATTGCCGCGGTGGAGGCATTGCCCGACTTCCTCGTGATCGAAGAGATCCTGCTGAGCGGCGGCGAAGACGCGGAGGGGATGCAGGTGCTGACGCTCGGCCTGGCGACGTATTACTGGGACGCAACGGCGGCAGGGAATGGCAATGCGACTCCCGCGGAACCGTAACGAGCGTGGCTACTCGTTCGTCGAACTGCTGATCGTCAGCGTCATCCTGCTGATCCTGGCGTCGGCCGCGGCGCCGCTTGCCCGCGTAACGGTGCAGCGGGAGCGCGAGACCGAATTACGCCGCGCACTGCGCGAAGTGCGCGTGGCGATCGACAACTACAAGGACGCTGTCGATCTGGGCGTGATCGGTGGGCCTGATTTGGATCCGCGGAACCAGGGTTATCCGCCCGACCTCCAGACGCTGGTCGACGGGGTCGAGCCGCTTGACGAGAACGCGGGCGAGGTGCTGCGGTTCCTTCGACGGATCCCGATCGATCCGATCACCCGCGAGGCGGGCTGGGGCCTACGATCGTACCAGGACGATCCGGACACGCCAACCTGGGGCGGGCAAAACGTCTACGACATCTACTCGCGCGCACCCGGCACCGCGCTTGACGGGACACGCTACCGCGATTGGTGATGTCGGCACGATGATGAGCCGTCGCGCGCACCACGGCAACGGATGGACACTGATCGAGTTGACGATCGTCATCTCGCTCATCACGGTGCTTTCGACCATCGCACTGGTCGGCTACCAGAGCGCCGTGACCCGCGCTCGAGAGGCGGTGCTGAAGGAGGATCTCTTCCGGATGCGCGACGCGATCGATCAGCACTACGCTGACCGGGGCGCGTACCCCGCGGCGCTCGAATCGCTTGTGAGCACTGGCTATCTGCGCGCCATCCCAGTCGATCCGTTTACGGGATCAACGGAGACGTGGGAATTGGAGTATGCCGCCTCCGATCCGGCCGACCCGTTCGGGCGTGGAGTTTATGACGTCAAGAGCGGATCGGAGGCAGTGGCGCTGGACGGAACCAGCTATGCGGAGTGGTAGCGGAGGCCAATCCGGGCACGCAGGGACGGACGCCGCCATCGGCCGCGCGGCGGAAGCCGGGTTTGCGATGGCGGCGCTCCTGGTCAGCCTGGCTGTCATCAGCGTGATGCTGTCGATCGCGCTGCCCGCGTGGCGACATGCCGCCCAGCGTGAGCGCGAAGCGGAACTGATCTTTCGGGGTGAGCAATATGCGCGCGCCATCACGCTCTACCAGCGGCAGTTGCCAGGCGCGTTCCCTCCTGATCTCGACACGCTGGTCGAGGGGCGATTCCTCCGGCGCGCGTACCGCGACCCGATGACTGAAGATGGTGAATTCCGTCTGATCCCGCAATCGGAGCTGGCTGCGGTGGGTGTCGGTGGCGAGGGGGCACTGCCCGGCGGTGCCGAACGGACGGGCGGAGTGGGTGCCGGCGTGAGTGGAGAGCGTGAGACCGCTGACGACCCGGGAGGCGTCGAAGGGGGTATAGCCGGGGTGGCGAGCCGGAGCACCGCACCGTCTATCGCTCAGTACAACGGCGCCGCGCGTTACGACGAATGGCGTTTCGTCGTCGGCGAAGCCGCCGACACGGCAGCCGACCCGCGTTCGCCGTAGGCCGGGCGAAAAGGGGTTCCCGCGGCGTACGGCGTCCTGCCGGCAGACCAACGTGGCGGTTCGTGCGTCTCAACGATATGGAACCCGAAAGGAGGCGCACCGTGCGAGCGGCGAGATACAGAACGTACATCGGCGCGATCGCAGCGGTCCTGATTGTGACCGTCTGGGCCGCTCCCGGAGCGGCCCAGACCGAGAGGGAGCTCGAGCTGCGTGGCAACAACGTCCGCTTCGTCCTGCCGGAGTTCCTGTCCCATGCCCGTGACGCGAGCTGGATCGGCATCGGGACTCGCGACACCGACGCTCCCGGCGCCGGCGCTACGGTGACCGCCGTCACGGGCGGGAGTCCTGCCGCCCAGGCTGGCCTCCGTGAAGGAGATGCCGTCGTCCAGTTCGACGGCGAGCGGGTCCGCGGCAGCCGGAATCTGGCTCGCCTTGTCCGGGAAACGCCGATTGGCAGGGAGGTGACGCTCGACGTGTTGCGCGACGGCGAAAGCGAGATGCTGACGCTGACGACGGCCGAGCATCCCGACGGCCGCCGGCAGGCCTGGAAGTTTGCCAGTCCGGACGGAGAGTTCGACTTCGATGACCTCGAGCTGCGGCTCGGGGACTTGTCCGAGCGCCTGGAGCAATGGGAGTTGCCCGAAGTTGTCGGCGACGCCCTGCTGCGATTCGATTCGACGCCGGGCCGTCTCGGGATTCGCGTCCGCGTCATCGACGGGCAACTGGCCGACTACTTCGGTGTCGATCGGGACCTTCTGGTGACCCACGTCGAGGCGTCGACTCCGGCGGCGGAGGCCGGCCTGCGCGCGGGCGACGTGATCAAGACGATCGATGACACCGCGATCGACAGCAGTTATCAGCTTCGGCGCCATCTTCGCTCGGTCGACGCGGGCACCTCAGTCACTCTCGACATCGTCCGCGATGGCGCGGCGATGTCGATCCGCGTCACGTTACCCGACGCCGAGCGGTAGCAGCCGTCAGATCGCGCGCCAGCCAAGCAGTCACTGCGGCGCCGGCTACGAAAAGGCCGATGGCCACTGCGCGCGTCCCGAACAGCCACTGGTGCGTCGCCGCGAGCGTCGCGTAGACCGCCGCAGAACCAGCCACCCAACGGCGCAGGAGCGGCGCGATCGGTTCAGGTGCCGCCTCGCCGGCAGCGGCGGCAATCGAACGCCATCCGGGGCCGGCGGGGCGGGCGCGCCGGTAAAACGCGATCAGGTGGGGGCGCGGATCGGGTGATGTCGCGAGCGTAACCACGACCCACCAGCCGGTGGTCCACGGGACCAGATAGAGGAGCGAGTCGGGGAACGGGATGTCGGTCAGCGTCCGAAGCAGGACGAAGCCGGCGGCCGACGCGAAGAGCGCCACGATTTCCGACAGCGCAGTCACCCGCCACCAGTACCACCGGAGGATCAGCACCAGGCCAAGGCCGGCCGACGCCTCCAGCATGAACTCCCAGGCCTGGCGGACGGAGTCGAGCCAGAACGTTACCGCCCCGCTCGCGATCATCACGCCAATCGTCGTCAGTCGCGAGACCGTCACCAGGTGCGTCTCCGTCGCATCCGGCCGCACGAATCGCCGGTACGCGTCGTGCACCAGGTACGACGTTCCCCAGTTCAATTGCGTCGAGACCGTCGACATGTACGCTGCGAAGAAGGCGCCCACCACCAGCCCTCGCCAGCCGGCGGGGAGGTGATCGCGCATCAGCATGATGTAACCCGCTTCGGGATCGGCCAAGCCGGGATAGAGGACGAGCGAGGCGAGCGCCGCCACGACCCAGGGCCAGGGGCGCAGGCAGTAGTGCGCCAGGGTGAACCAGAGAGTCGCCAGTACAGCATGGCGTTCGTCTCGGGTCGACAGCATCCGCTGGGCGACGTACCCGCCGCCGCCCGGTTCCTGTCCCGGATACCAGCTCGCCCACCACTGCACGCCGAGGTACGCGAAGAACGCGCTGAGAGGCAGTAGCAGCGTCCCTGCCGTGAGCGACACCCCGGACCCGCCAACCGCCGGCAGCAGGCGGAACGTCGAGTCCGGCAGCGCCTCGCGCAGGCCGTCCAGACCTCCCACCGCGGGCGTCCCTAGTGCGTAGTACGCCAGCGCCACCGCTCCCACCATCGCCACGACGAACTGCACGACGTCAGCCGCGACGACCCCCCGGAGGCCGGCAAGCGAGGCGTACGCGCCGGTTGCCGCCAGGCCGATCAGCACCGCAGTCAGTCGATCCCAGCCCAACGCAATCGACAGCACCTTCGCCAACGCCAGGTTGACCCAGCCGATCACCAGGCAGTTGACCGGGAGGCCGAGCCAGATCGCGCGCAGACCGCGCAGCAGCGCCGCCGAGCGGCCGGTGTAGCGGATCTCCACGAACTCGACGTCGGTCAGGATGCCGGCGCGCCGCCAGAGCCGCGCGAAACAGACGACGGTCAACATGCTGCCGAGGGCGGCGTTCCACCAGAGCCAGTTACCGGCGATCCCGTTCGCAGCCACCAGGCCGGTTACCGCGAGCGGCGTGTCGGCCGCGAACGTCGTCGCCACCATCGACGTTCCGGCGATCCACCAGGGCAGGTTGCGACCGGAAAGGAAGTAGTCCGCCAGGCTCCGTCCCGACCCCCGCCCGGCGATGACGCCTACCGTGATCGGGAGCGCCAGCGTCGCGGCGAGCAGCGTCCAGTCGAGCGGGGTCAGAATCATCCGCGCGTCACCGCCGCGTGGATGGCCGAGTGGAAAACGGGTCGGAATTGCAGGATCGCTTCATTCCTCCGGGACGGGTGGACGCGGTTGGTGAGCAGGACAATCGAGAGGCCAGCGTCAGGATCGATCCAGAGTGACGTACCCGTGAATCCGGTATGGCCAATGGAGCGGGGGGAGAGGCGATTGCCACAGGACGACGTGGGTCGCATCGTATCCCAGCCGAGCGCACGCGAACTGCCCGGAACGTCGGTGCGCCGGCGGAAACTGTCGAAGGTCGCGGCCGAGGCGACCGCGGTGTCGCCGTTGAACGCGCGGAGGATATCGCGCGCGAACGCGCCGACCGCGGGCGCGGTGCCGAAGAGGCCGGCGTGTCCCGCCGCTCCACCCAGCGCCCAGGCGTTCTCGTCGTGGACTTGCGCGACAAGCGTCCGGCCGCGCCAGGGGTCCAGCTCGGTCGGCGCGGTGCGGGGACGACAGGGAGCGGGAGGGTGGTAGCCAATCTCACCCCAGCCGCGCGCCGCAACGAGACGGTCGAACTGTTTTCCCAGGCTGGCCCCATTCGGATGCCGATCCGACAGAATGAAGCCGAGCAATATGAAGCCGAGGTCGCTGTAAACCGACCGGCTCCCTGGGGCGTATTCGAGTGGCAGCCGGCAGATCGCCGCCTCGAACTCCGCCCGCCCCACGTGGTCGCGATAGAAGGGCAGATGCGCCGTCAGACCGGAACTGTGCGCCAGCAGGTCGCACACGGTGACGAGCTCGCGGTCGTCTCCACGCCAACCGCAGAGCGCATCGGCGACCGGGAGGTCGAGCGGCGTTACGCGCGCATCGACCTGCTGCATGGCGATTGTCGTAGTCGCCACCACCTTCGTGAGCGACGCCAAGTCGAAGATCGTCTCTGCCGTGACGGCCGGACTCTCCGGGTCGGTGGTGAGTTGTCCGGCAGCGCAGCTCCAGATCGGACCGTCCATGGTCCCCACTTCAGCGATGGCGCCAGGAGCGACGTCCCCGGCGATGGCGTCCCGCAACAGTGTTTCCGCGTGAGAAAAGCCGGTCATACGGATGCTTCGTCGCGGTTCATGCGCTGCGCGAGCACGCCGGCTCCCACCGTCGCCGCGACGCCCACCAGGACGTACCACTGCCATGACAGTCCCGTGAAGAGGGTGACGGTGGTCAGTGTGACCAGTCCCGCCGCCAGCCCCGTGGCGCCCGCCCGGACCGTCGGCCGAGCCAGTATCGCGCTCAGGACGAACAGGCCGAGCATCAATCCGCCGGCGAAGAACTGCACGCGCAGGACGTCGTCGATCACGCGCTGCGACAGGCGGACCGCCAGGAGCGCGACCAGGACCTGCGCGACGGCCCACGCCAGGGTGGCGATGCGTGACGCCCGCAGCATGCGCGCGTCGTCGTCCGGACCGCGCTGGCGGTCGAGATAAAAGTCGCCAATAGTCGATGCCGCCGACGAGTTGAGCGACGACGAGAGCGTCGACATAGCCGCGGCCAGAATCGCGGCCAGCACCAGCCCGCGGAGGCCGGTCGGCAAATGCATCATCAGGAACCGGGGAAAGACCTGATCGGCCCGAACCGTACCCTCTACCGTGATTGTTGCCAGGGCTCCCGGCGGCGCAGCGGTCTCGTAGAACGCCCAGAGCAACAGACCGATGCCGAGGAACAAAGCGAATTGCACCAGGACGAAGACACCGCTCAGCACCAGGGCCAGACGCGCCTCGCGAAGCGACCGGCTGCAAAGATAGCGTTGCACGAACATCTGGTCCGCGCCGTGCGTCGCGGCCGTGAAGACCGCGCCGCCGATGACGCCCGACCAGAAGGTGTAGTCCCGGGTCAGATCCCAGGCGAAATCGAAGAGCGTCAACTTGCCGGCCGCCGCGGCCGCCGTCCAGGCACCCGCCAATCCCTCCGGCAGACGGGCCACCAGTATTGTCGCCGCTACCATCGCCCCCGCCAGGTAGAGTCCGAGCTGCACAACGTCCATCCAGATCACGGCCCGCATGCCGCCAAGCCACGTGTAGGCGAGCGTCACGGCCGCAATGGCCCCGATGGCGAGTCCAAGGACAACGGCCTGGGAGGGCGCCGCAGCGTTGGTCGACTCGGCGGCGACCGCGACCATCGCAGCCAGCACGACCGCCGTCGCGAAGAGCCGCAGGCCGTCGGCAATGTTCCGCGTCGCCAGGAAAACCACCGCCGCCGCACGTCCCATGCCACGCCCCATCCGCTCCGCGAGCAGTTGGTACGCGGAGAGAAGATCGCGGCTGAAGAAGGCAGGAAGCAGGAACGTGGCGACCAGCAACCGCCCGGCGACGTATCCAAGCGCCAGCTGCAGAAACGTCAGATCGCCGGCAAAGGCGTAACCCGGCACGCTGACGACGGTCACCGTGCTGGTCTCGGTGGCGACGATCGACGCCATGATCGCCCACCACGGCGCCTCGCGACCGGTGAGGAAATAGTCGCGCACGCCGCGGCCGCTCCGCAGCCGGCGGGCGTACCAGAGGGAGAGGGCGAGATAGAGGATGACGACCGCGAAGTCCAACAGAGGCATCTGGCAGCCCGTCGTGAAGCCCCGGTGCGGGCGGCGTCGGTTTGACGCACGGCCGGCGGCCGGAGTATAAAGCACGGTTAATTCGCTGAGGGGTGGAGCCGCAGAAAGTGCATCGCCATAAGGTCATGACGACTGGCCGCATGAAGACCACGGCCACTCCGGGCACCCCGATGACGGGGCGCACAGGCAGCGGATGACGCCAGCGGCACGACCGACGCTCTAAGGGCCATCATCCGCAGCCGGTTGGTGGCTATTTTTTTTGGTGATGACAGCAGTTCTTCTGGCGATGACGGCAGTCTTTCTGGCGCCGCCGGTCGTTTTCCGGCCGCTGAGGGTGCTTGTCGACAGGCGTTGACGGCACGGTTGTCCTGTGTTGAAGGTGGCACTCGTCGGATTCGGGACGGTTGGCCAGTCGGTCGCGAGGATCCTCTGCCAAGGGGACGGTCGACCGCTCCGGCTGACGCATGTCTGCAACCGCGACGTGGAACGGAAGCGGCGGTCGGCGGCGTGGACACCGAACGACGTCGTCTGGACTTCCGACTTCGCCGAAGTGCTCGCCTCCGACGCCAACATCGTCGTCGAGTTGATCGGTGGTACAGATCCTGCCGCCCGCTGGATCCGGCAGGCGCTCGAGGCGAGAAAGTCGGTAGTCACGGCCAACAAGCAGGTGATTGCGGAAACCGGCGCCGAGCTGCTCGATGTGGCGGTGGAGCACCGGCGGCACCTGTTGTTCGAGGCTGCGGTCGCCGGCGGCGTGCCGATCATCCGAGCGGTGCGCGAGGGGCTGGCCGGCGATCGTCTCTGCCGCGTCGCGGGGGTCCTGAACGGCACCTGCAACTACATCCTGACCCGGATGGAGGCGGATCCGGCGCTATCGTTCGACGCCGTGCTTGCCGAGGCCCAGGAGAAGGGCTACGCCGAGGCCGATCCGACGGCGGATGTCGACGGGGAGGACGCGGGGGCAAAACTGGCGATCCTCGCCGCCGTCGGTCTCGGACGCCGCCTTGACGCCAATGCGATTCCGCGCCGATCGATCCGGCCGGTCGAGCCGATCGACTTTGTCTACGCGCGGCGCCTTGACAGCACGATCCGCCAGGTATCGCGAGCCGAACTGGTGAACGGCGCGGCCGACGACCGCGTGACCGCATCGGTGCAGCCCATGCTCGTGCCGATCCGATCGTCGATGGCGCGCGCGGAGGGAAGCCAGAACGTCGTTGTGGTCGAAGGCTCGCACGGCGGCGAGACCGCGTTTCGAGGCTTCGGCGCCGGTGGGAATCCGACGGCGGTGGCGGTGGTTTCTGACCTTGAAGCGATTGCGCGGATCGGAAACGAGACTCCGCCCCTGCGAACACCCCCGCCACCGCGAGCGGAGATCGAGGAGAACTTCGTTGCGCCGCAGTACCTTCGCTTCGTCGTCGTGGATCGCCCTGGCATCATCGCGGCGATCGCAGAAGTGTGCCTCCGCCATCAATTGAACTTCGACTCGGTGCTGCAGGAACCGGGCTACGCGAAGTCGGAGCTGCCGTTCGTCGTGACGCTCGAGCCATGCCGGACCGATGTCGTGCGGTCGGCGCTTGCAGAAATCGCCGCGCTCGACTTTCATGCGCGCCCGCCCCTCTGGATGCCAATCCTGACTCCCGGAGACCGGCGATGAGCTACCTGACCGGCCTGCAATGCTCGATGTGCCAGGCGCCGTTTCCAGCCGAGGCTTTCTATGTCTGCCCGGAATGCCTAGGCCCGCTCGAAGCGACCTACGATCGCGACGCCATCCGGCGCAATGTCTCGCGCGAAACGATCGCCGGGCGGCCTCCCAGCCTTTGGCGCTACCGCGAGTTCCTTCCGATCGTCGGTGAGCCGCGGACCGGCCTGGCGTCCGGATTCACGCCGCTGGTACGGGCCGGGCGCCTGGCGGCGGAGCTGGGCGTGCGCGAGCTCTATCTGAAGGACGACTCCGTCAATCACCCTACGTTGTCTTACAAGGACCGCGTCGTCCCCGTGGCGGCGACGCGCGCCTGCGAGCTGGGAGCGGAGGTGTTTGGCTGCGCCTCGACCGGCAACCTCGCGAACAGCGTCGCGGCGCACGCGGCGCGACTCGGCCTCGACTGCTACGTCTTCATTCCGCGGACGCTCGAGCCTGCAAAGATCCTGGGGTCGGCGGTGAGCGGGCCCCACGTGGTTGCGATCGACGGCAACTACGACGACGTCAACCGTCTCTGCACCCAGGTGGGGGACAGGTATGGCTGGGCGTTTGCCAACATCAACCTGCGCGCGTACTACGCCGAGGGCGCGAAGACGATGGGCTTCGAGATCGTCGAGCAGCTCGGCTGGCGTTTCCCGCGGCACCTGGTCTGTCCGGTGGCGGGCGGGACGCTGCTGCCGCGAATCGGCCGCGGCTTTCGCGATCTGCTGGACGCCGAGCTGGTGGATGGAACACCGCCCAGGATCCACGCGGCCCAGGCGGCGGGCTGCGCCCCGGTGATCCACGCGCTCGAAACGGGGCTCGACTATCCCGAGCCGGTCCGTCCCGACACGATCGCGAAGTCAATCGCCATCGGCGCTCCGGCCGACGGCTACCACGTCCTGCGGACCGTACGGGAATCGGGTGGCAGCGGCGCCTCGGCCACCGACGACGAGATCCTTGACGCGATTGGTCTCCTGGCCCGAACGGAGGGCATCTTCACCGAGCCGGCGGGCGGAACGACCCTCGCCGTGACGCGCAAACTGTTCGAGCAGGGAGTGATTCCGCGCGACGAGAGCACGGTCGTTTGCATTACCGGCAACGGCTACAAGACAGCCGATGTCATGTCGTCGCTGGTCGATGCGCCAACTGCGCTCGGCCGCTCACTCGCGGAGTTCGAACAGTTCATGACCGAGAGCGATGCGGCTCGCGGCGCCAGGGTGGGCGCGGCCGGAGAGACGGGGCGGTAGTGACTGAGACCGAAGCGCCGCCCGCGAAACGGAGCGAGATCGTCGAGGCGGAGGGCCACCTGGTCGACTCAAACCTGCTCCAGGAGGTGTTCGACAGGGTAATCGAGCACGGCGCGTCGTTTGAGGTGCTCCGTTTCGATCTGGGACGGACGAACGAAGAGATCTCGCACCTCCAGTTGAAGGTGACGGCGCCGAGTCCGGCGGGGTTGCCCGAGCTGCTCTCGGACCTGGTGCCGCTCGGGTGCCATCCGACGGCCAGGCGGGACGCCAGGCTCGAGCCGGCAGAGGCGGACGGGTGCGTGCCGGACGACTTCTACTCAACGACCAACCACCGGACCTACGTCCATCATGGCGGTGACTGGATGGAGGTGTCACACCAGCGTATGGACGCGGTAATCGTCGTCGCGGACGGCCGCGCCGAGTGCCGCAAGCTCCGCGATGTCCGCGCCGGCGAACAAGTGGTCTGCGAGGTCGTCGGCGTACGGGTGTCGCCCGAGTTCCGGGAGCGCGATCGGCTCGGGTTCGCCTTCATGACGAGTGACGTCTCGACCGAGCGGCGTGTCGAGGTGGCGGTGGCCCGCGTCGTGGGAATGTTGCGCGAGACGAAAGTGGCAGGCGGGAAGATCGCCTTCGTTGCCGGACCGGTCGTGGTCCACAGCGGCGGCGCCGAGTACTTCGCCGAGCTGATCCGGCAGGGCTACGTCGACGTCATTCTGGCTGGGAACGCACTGGCGGTTCATGACGTCGAGCACGCGCTCTTCGGCACGTCGCTCGGCATCGACCTCACTGCGGGAATCGCCGTCAAGGAAGGTCACCGGAACCACATGCGCGCCATCAACTCGATGAACCGCGCCGGCGGCCTGCGGCCGGCGGTGGAGCAGGGGGTGCTCCGTTCCGGCATCATGTACGAGGCAATCCGCCACAATGTCGACTACGTTCTGGCGGGCAGCATCCGGGATGACGGGCCGCTCTCCGACACGGTAATGGACCTGATCGAGGCGCAGGACCGCTACGCCGCGTCGCTCCGCGGCGTCAGCCTCGTGGTGATGCTCTCGACGATGCTCCATAGCATCGGTGTCGGCAACATGCTGCCGTCGAGCGTGCGCGTCGTCTGCGTCGACATCAACCCGGCGGTGGTGACGAAGCTGTCCGACCGCGGGTCGTCACAGACGGCTGGGATCGTGACCGATGTCGGGCTGTTCCTCCACCAGTTGACGTCGCAACTGGCAGCGGCGAAGCTGGCCAGCGGCGCGGTGGGGGCTGCACGATGACCGGCACCGGCGCGGCGGTGCCGGTCGTCGTCCAGAAGTACGGCGGCACCTCCGTCGCCACGGCGGATCACATCAGCAAGATTGCAGACCGTGTGGCGAGCTTGCGGAAGAAGACGCCACGGCTGGCGGTGGTCCTCTCGGCGATGGGAAAGGCCACGGACGAACTGATTGCACTGGCGCACCAGGTGTCGTCCGATCCGCGCGGGCGAGAGATGGACCTCCTGCTGGCAACGGGTGAGCAGGTGTCCGTCTCGCTCCTCGGCCTGGCGTTGCAGAACCGGGGGCTCCCAGCGGTCTCGCTTACCGCGTCGCAGTGCGGCATCCGTACCGACGACGCTTACAACATCGCCCGGATCGAGTCTATCGATACGGCACGGATCAACGCCGAATTCGAGCAGGGACGTGTCGTGATCATCACCGGCTTTCAGGGGATTACACGCGATCAGGAAGTGACCACCCTGGGCCGAGGTGGAAGCGACATCACCGGCGCGGCGGTGGCGGCGGCGGTGGGCGCCGCGGTGTGCGAAATCTGCACGGACGTAGACGGCGTTCTGTCCGCCGACCCGCGTGTCGTGCCGCACGCGACGCGCTGGGCCGAGATGAGCTACGAGGAAGCGATCGAGATGGCTTCGAGCGGCGCCAAGGTTCTGCATCCCCGCGCCGCAGAGGTATGCATGGCCTACCGGATTCCGATCCACGTGCGGTCCAGTTTCCATGATGGAGACGGCACCTGGATCCGTGGAGCAGACGAGATGGTGATGGAACAGGCGGAGGTCGTCGGAGTGAACAGGGAGACGAAGATCGCCAAGGTGACGTTGATTGATGTGCCGGATCGGCCGGGCCTCGCGGCGGAGGTGTTCCAGGACCTGGCGGCGCAGTCGATCAACGTCCGGCTGATTATTCAGAGTGCGAGTGCGGCCGGAATCGGGCGAATCACGTTCGTTCTCGATACGGATTACGTCGACGCGACGCATCTCCTGATCGACGACTGGATGGCCCGCGGCCTGGCGAAATCGGGCGAGGTGGAGGCCGATGTGGCGAAGATCTCCATCGTCGGGTCGCGGCTGGCGTCGACGCCCAGTCTCGCGGCACGGATGTTCGCCGTGCTGGCGCGGGAGGGGATCAACATCGACTGCATCAGCTCGTCGGAGATGAAGATCGCCTGCGTGATCGACGCCGCCGAGGCGGAACGGGCGGTGAGGGCGGTGCATGACGAGTTCTTCCCGCCGGGTGAGACCGCCACAGCGGATGCAGCAGCGCCGCCGGAGGTGAGATGAGCGAACGGATGCCGGTGGGCGTGCTTGGCGCCACCGGAACGGTGGGGCAGGAGTTCATCGCGGGGCTGGAAGACCATCCCTGGTTCGAGACGACCTGGATCGGTGCAAGCGAGCGCTCGGCCGGCAAGACCTACGCCGACGCCACCCCCTGGCGTCTGCCGACGGCGCGGCCGGACTTCGTTGCCGGGATGACCGTGCAGCGCTGCGAACCAGGCAACGGCGTGCCGAACCTCGTCTTTTCGGGTCTCGACTCGTCCGTAGCGGGCGAGGTGGAGCGGGCGTTTGCCCAAGCGGGGCACACGGTAGTGAGCAACGCGCGGAACTACCGGATGGAGACGGACGTGCCGCTGCTCATTCCGGAAATCAACGCCGACCATTTGGCGCTGCTCGGCGTGCAAGCGCGTGAGCGAGGGTGGCCGGGGCGCATTGTCACCAATCCCAACTGCTCGACCATCGTCCTGACGCTCGCGCTGGCGCCACTCCGGCCGTTCAAGCCAACACGCGTAACCGTCTCCACGCTGCAGGCGGTCTCCGGCGCCGGCTACCCGGGGGTCGCGTCGCTCGACATTACGGGGAACATCCTCCCGCACATCCGGGGCGAGGAGGAGAAGATGGAGACGGAAACGCAGAAGATTCTCGGCACGCTCAACGGCGGCGCGGTCGACCCCCACCCGATGGTGGTGAGCGCAACGACGACACGCGTGCCCGTTCTGAACGGCCACACCATGCTGGTTTCGGTCGAGTTCGAGGGGTTGCCCACGGAGCAGGACCTGATCGACGCTTTTCAGGCGTTTGCGGGGCGCCCGCAGAAGGAAGGGCTGCCGACGGCGCCGGCGCGCCCGATTCACTACACCGGCGACCCGGACCGTCCGCAGCCCCGACTCGACGTCGATTGCGAGCGGGGCATGGCCGTCACCGTCGGCCGCCTCCGTTCCTGTCCGGTCCTCGACTGGAAGTTCGTCGCGCTCGGCCACAACACCATCCGCGGTGCGGCCGGCGCGGCGATCCTGAACGCCGAGTTGATGAAGGTTGACGGTCTGCTGAGTTAGCGCGCGTCGTAGACGATCCTGCCGCCGACGACCGTAACGACCACCGAAGCGAAGCGGATATCCGGCGACGGCGCGGAGAGCAGCGCCAGGTCGAGCAGCGCGAAGTCTGCCAGTTGCCCGATGGCGAGACGTCCCTTGATCTCTTCCTCGAACGAGGCGTAGGCACCGGCTACGGTGTAGGCGTCGAGGGCGCGGGCGATTGTGATCCGTTCGGCCGGGGTCCAGCTTCTCTGAGAGAGCGCTTCAAGCGACCGCCTCGTCACGGCGCCATACAGGCCAAGGGCGGGACCAGCCGGTGCGAACCCCCAGTTCGTCCCGAACGCTACCAACGCGCCGGCGTCCAGGAGAGATCGGACGGGAAACGGTTCGGCCAGTGCGTCGCCGCCCAGGGCGGCTTCAATCCGCGGGCCGGCGTCGCCTATCTCAGCCGGCTGCATGCTGGCGATCACGCCTAGTTCGGCGAAGCGCGCGATGTCGTCCGGGCGGAGGTGTTGTGCATGCTCGATCCGGAAACGGCGGTCGCGCGGGCCATTTGCGGTGATCACGCGCTCGTAGGCGTCGAGGGCCAGGTGGTTGGCGCGGCTGCCGACTGCGTGAAGCGCTACCTGGAGCTCTGCCGCGTCGGCTGCATCGACCTGCCTACTCAGCCGATCGAGGTCGTAGAGCATCAACCCGCGATCGTTCGCCGTGTTGGGGTAGGGGAGGTCGAGCGCGGCGGTTTCGGTTTCGACAGTGCCGTCCACCACTCCCTTCAGGGCACCGACGCGGAGCCAGGCGTCTCCCCGACCGTCGGCGCCGCCGAAACGGCCATCCGCGATTGCGTCACGCAGCCGCCGCCAGGTGGGCAGCGGCGCCGCGGCGTACACCCGCGCCGTCAGGCGTCCGGATTCTCGAGCCCGTTCGAATGCCTCGAGGTCGCTCCAGCTTCCCATGTGGTGGACCGACGTAACGCCCCGTTCGGCCAGGTGGGCGAGCGCGGCGTCCATTGCGGCGTCGTGCTCGGCCGGCGTACGCGCGGGCGGCGGCTCGGCCGCTACCGGCCAGAAGTCGTCGTCCAGTGAGAGGTTGTCACCCGTAGCGTTTGCCAGCAGTCGCTGACCGGCGTCGAGCATATGGACATGCGCATCGATGAAGCCGGGCACGACGCTGGCGCCGTTCGCGTCGATGACGACGCCGTCGGTCGCCAGCGCGCGGATCGCGTGACTCGCTCCCAGTGCCACGATCCGGTCTCCGGCTACGCCGATCGCTTCGACCAGGGGCCGATCCGGATCACCGGTCCAGACGGTGGCGTCAACGACGGCGATGGAGAGGGTGGGGGCGGCCAGAGGTGTGTCGCGTTCCGTACACGCGACCACGCACAGGGTCGCGACGAGCGCGATCGGTCGCATCATGGCCGCGCCGCATGGAGCGGGACTCGTGATTGCGGCGAGTACGCCGACGCGGATGCCGGCGCACCCGGGGAGTCAGTTGGCGACGGCAGCGCCGCTCGCATAGTCCATCATCAGGCGGATTGGCGCCGCCGTGTCGGCGCCGAACAGCGACCGTCCCGGCGTATGGTCGGCGCCCGGGTGGATGACCGCCTCCACCTCGATAGTGGTCCCGCGCGGCAGGGTGATCGGCGCATCGAACCAGTAGCGGGTGGGCCAAGCCGTATCCGGCTCGCGCAGGAACAGCATCGGCACTCGAGAACCATCAGGGGTCACCGCCACGACCTGGACATCCTTCGCCTCGATCTCGATCTCCGGCAATATGGCGAGCACTTGCATGTCGCCATCGATTGCCTGGCTGAAGCTGATGGTCTGCCCTGTGTCGTCGGCCGGTGATGCGATCACTATCGATTCAATGGCGGCGGCGTCGCCCTCGGCGAAGTAGAGGCCGATGCGGCTCTGGTCCATGAACTCCTGTCCCTCCGTGATCCAGGTCTTCCTGTAATGGACCCGCACGACGACATCGGCGCCTGCTGGCATCCGGTGAGCAGTGTCTTCCAGAACGACACTCGGCCGGCCGGGCGACCAGAGTGCCACCGGCGCGGCGGTGCGGAAGTCGTTGCCGTCGGGCTCGGCAAAGCCGGGCTCGGGGTCAGCCTCGTCGAGCGCGCGCGCCGCGCCCGAGGTGTCGATGTAGATCGCCACGTCCCGGACGACCGCGCTGGCGCCCGGCATAACGTCGGCGCCGCTCACGAGGCGGTCGGCGTCACTGCCGGAGGGCACCACGAAGTAGCGCACCGTGTCGGTGGTCCCGACATCGAGGGTGAACGGATCCGGTATCTCGAGCTGCAGGTCGGGTGCACCCAGAGGCCAGTCCGTGGGGGCGGTGACCGGGTCGGGCGGCATGTTGCGCGGCCCCTGCGGATAGCCGCCGCTCGACCACTCCAGGATCATGTCCATCTCCTTGGCGGGGAGAGCGTGACCGTTCCGGAAGTCGCCGAAGCCGTCCTCCGCGTTCCAGGGCGGCATCCGAAGACCGAGCACCTCCTCGCGGATCGACTGCGCCCAGGGGAAAGCCTCGTTGTAGGTGACGAGCGACATCGGTGCGATGCCTCCCTCGCGGTGACAGGCGCCGCAGTTGTCGCGGAAAATCGGGAAGAGGTGCTCGTTGTAGTTCCAGCGGGAGGCGATCGGCGTATGCGTCTCTGTCGGGGAGCTTCCGGTCAACACGATCGCCACGGCGAGCAGTGCGCCGGCCACAATGCGCACGAACGCGGGGCGGAACACCCGATGTCTCGATGTCACGGTTCCACACTCCCGTAGATCTCGGCAATGAGATCGACCGCTTCGTTGAAAACATCGTGCGCTTCGTTCACCTGCTGCCTGTTGCCCAGGTCGCCGTACCAATCGAGCAGCCAGGCGGCGCGGACGAGGCTTCGAACGGCGATCCGAACCATGTTGCGGTCCTGCGCCGACAGATCCCCTGCCCGGTCGTGCAGCGCGAGCGCCAGCTCCTTCGACTGCAGCGCGGGAATGAAGATCTCCGTGAATCCGCCGGTCGCCACCAGATTGGCAATCTCGTCGTTCCGATCGCTGATCCCCTGCACGATGTCGCTTGTCAGTTCCGGGATCCGCGGGCGGATCCGCTCGGCCAGCGGCAGCGTGTCGGGCACCGCGGCCGCCGGAGAAGTGTCGACGATGTCCGGCTCGGTGGAGGAGAACTCGCTGAAGATGAAGTCGAACCGGTCTTCCGGGAAGTCCTCGACGATCCGAATCTTGGTGATCATCTCGGCAGGAAAGGGCTGATCTCCCACTTCCGCCTCGAGGTACGCACCGTCGGGCGACGGCAGCAGCACGGCTGCTCGGACGTCAACGAACTCGTCACTTTCCGCGTCGTACTCCTCCTCGAGGACGACCCGTCCCATCCAGAAGGTGACGTCGACCGGCTCGCGGTAGTTGTCGGTCGCATAGAGCCGGAAGACCGCCGGCTCGGGGTAAACGCCCTCGACATGGTGAAAGCTGTCGGGCGCCATGAAGACTCGTCCGCCATACTGCGGGTCGTGGTTCATGTGTGCGCCCGGTGCCGCGTCGACTACGCCACAGGTAAGCATTTCCGATCCGTAGTACGGATTGCGGACCGGGCCGTCCTCCTGTACCCAGTTCGATCCGCCGTCGTACATCGGACAGTACGCGCGCGCATAGCCCTGCGGCAGCTCCATTGCCGCCAGAAACTCGGACAGCGGCTTGAAGTCGCTCCGCATCGTCGTGATGTCTTCCGCATCCGCCGCCACTTCCGCCAGCGGTCGAATGGTCGGATCCGCAATGGCCATGAGGCCGGCAAGCGCGGTTTGGGCACCTTCGAAGTCATCGGCCGCCAGCGCCGTCTGCGCTCGAACGTACTCGGCAAGCTGAGTGGGCAAGTCGGCTGGCTCCGCGGCAACGGGCAAGACGGACGCGTTTCGGGCGGCGCAGCCGGCCAGCGGCAAACCAAGCGCAAGGCCGATGGCGACAACCCGTATGAATTGTTGAGCCATCTGTCGGAACCCCTGTAGAGTGGTGCGAATCTGGTTGTTCGACTTTGCCCAGTATACAACGCTGGTCTCGTGCCGACCGAGCCCGGGAGTTGGTTGAAGCCTGGCTCGACGACCTGAAAGGCGTCCGTCGGCTGTCACCTCATACCCTCGCGAGCTACCGCCGGGACCTGGCAGCACTCACAGCCTATGCCGACGGCCGGCGTAAGGGAATCGATCGTCTTCGCCGGCAGGACCTGGAAGCGTTCATCCGCGAGCGGATGACGCTCGGCCTGGCGCCCCGCTCGGTTGCCCGTACGATCGCCGGCGTCCGCAGCTTCTACCGCTTCCTCGTGACCGACGGCCGGATTGACGAGAACCCGGCCGAAGATGTGCGGGCCCCGCGGTCGTGGCCGGCGCTGCCGTTGGCGCTTTCGTTCGAGGCGATTGACACCTTGATCGCCCAGCCTGATACCGGCACGCCGGCCGGCCTCCGCGACCGGGCGCTGATCGAACTCCTGTACGCAACCGGTCTCCGCGTCTCGGAACTGTTGTCGCTTCGCCCCGGCGACCTGAACCTGCAGCACGGGTATCTCACCTGCCTTGGCAAGGGAAACAAGGAACGCCTGGTGCCGATGGGCGGACCTGCAGTCGAGTGGGTGACGCACTACCAGAAGGATGCCCGGCCGGTGCTGCTCAAGGGGCGGACATCGCCCTGGCTGTTCGTCAACGCCCGGGGGGGCGGAAACTTGAGCCGGGTCGGTTTCTGGAAGAAACTGAAACAATACGGCCAGCGGGCGGGGCTGCCGCGGGACCTGAGTCCCCATGTGCTCCGGCATTCGTTCGCCACGCATCTCCTGGAGCGGGGGGCGGATCTCCGATCGATCCAGACGCTGCTCGGACATGCCGACCTGTCGACGACGCAGATTTACACGCATGTTCTGGACGCGCGACTCAAGGCGGTCTACGAGATGTTTCATCCGCGGGCGTGACTAGCGTTGATCGGGTGGCGTAAAGACTGTACCCTCTGCGGTTGCCGTGAGCGCGTCTCGCCCGCCGCGCCCGCGCGATAGTGAGTGAAGGAGAACCACGACCCATGCACCGAACCGGCCACTACCTGTTCACTTCCGAGTCGGTCACCGAAGGACATCCGGACAAGATCGCCGATCAGGTCTCGGACGGCGTCCTCGACGCGATCCTCGCCCAGGACCCCACCGGGCGCGTGGCTTGCGAGTCGCTCCTGACGACCAACCTGATCGTTCTGGCGGGGGAGATCACCACCAGTGCCGAGGTCGACTACGAGGCTGTTGCGCGCGACGCAGTCCGCGACGTCGGCTACACCGATGCGGCGTTCGGCTTCGACGCCGATAGCTGCGAGGTGCAGGTGAGGCTGCACAGCCAGTCGCCCGACATTGCGATGGGAGTCGACCCGGGTGGCGCGGGCGATCAGGGGTTGATGTTCGGCTATGCCTGTACGGAGACGCCGGAGCGGATGCCACTCCCCATCGCGTTGGCGCACCGCCTGGTGCGGGCGCTGTCGAAGGCGAGGCGCGATGGCGTGCTTGAGTATCTCCGGCCGGATGGGAAATCTCAGGTCACCGTCGAGTACAACGGTGACGAGCCGCAGCGGATCCATACAGTCGTCGTGTCGAGTCAGCACAGCGACAAGGTGTCGACCGAGCAGTTGCGCGCGGAGATCGAGGAAGCGGTCGTCCGTTCGACGTTACCCGCGGATCTGCTGGACGATCGGACGATCGTCCATGTGAATCCGACCGGCCGGTTCGTCACCGGCGGACCGCACGGCGACTGCGGCCTGACTGGGCGGAAGATCATAGTCGACACCTACGGCGGCATGGCTCCCCACGGCGGCGGCGCGTTCTCGGGAAAGGATCCGACGAAGGTGGACCGTTCGGCTGCGTACATGGCGCGCTACATCGCGAAGAACTGTGTTGCGGCGGGCCTCGCCGACCGTGTGCAGGTGCAGCTGGCGTATGCGATCGGCGTAGCCGATCCGGTCTCGGTACTTGTCGAGACGTTCGACACCGGCACAACCGGCATTACAGACGAACAGCTCGGCGACCTCGTGCGGGCGCACTTTGCACTGAAACCGCGGGAGATCATGGAGACACTCGACCTGCGCAGGCCGATCTACCGTTCAGCGGCGGCGTTCGGCCATTTCGGACGCTCGGAGCCCGGCTTCACCTGGGAGCGGACCGACAAGGCGGATGCTCTGCGCGCGGCGGCCGGCGCGCCCGAACGCGAGGCGGCGGCGGTCCACTCCTGAACCCCCAGACCGCGGAGGCCTGCACCGGAGGGCGCGACCCCCAGTAGGATCAGCGCCCCGGGATATCGCTCATGGAACGGCGAGCTGGGCGGTTCCAGCCTCTCATCACGACAGTCGCCCTTGCGGCGGCTGCCGGCGTCGCCGTCAGCCTGCTGTTGCCTCCCGCAGCGCGGGTCGTCGAGATGTCGTCGGCGTTGCGAGCCGGCCCGGGTGGAACGGATGGCACGGCGGACCGTTTTGCCCGGACGGCGCGCGGCGTGTACCACGTCCACAGCCGTCGCTCGGACGGCAGCGGGACGGTGCCGGATATCGCAGCGGCAGCCGCGGCGGCCAGCCTCGACTTTGTCATCCTGACCGACCACGGCGACGGTACCACGATCGCGCAGCCGGCGTACTACGAAGGCGTGCTGATAATCGATGGTGTCGAAATCAGCACCGACGGAGGTCACTACGCGGCGGTGGGTCTCGACTCGGTCCCGTACCCTCTCGGCGGCGATGCACGCGGCGTCATAGAGGATGTCCGCCGCCTTGGCGGGATTGGAATCGCGGCACATCCGACGTCGCCCAGACCGGCGCTGGCCTGGTCCGACCCGTCGCTGCAGGTGGACGCGGTGGAATGGATCAATGGCGACAGCGCTTGGCGCGACGAGAACTGGAGGTCGCTGCTGCGCGTCCTGTTCGGCTACTGGATCCGGCCCGCGGAAAGCCTCGCCTTGATGCTCGCACGTCCCGAGGCCGCGTTGGCGCTCTGGGACGAGCTCGCGTCCGACCGGCGCGTCGTCGGTCTCGGTGCGGTTGACGCACACGCGCGCCTGCCGATGGGAACGGACGACGAGGAATACCACGGGGAAGGGGTGGGGCCGGACGACAGTGAGAACGACGACCTTCGGTTGCCAGGCTACGAACCGGTCTTCCGCACACTGTCGGTGCAGGTCGAGCTGGATCGGCCTCTCATCGGGCGCGCGCCGGCGGACGCCGCGGCGATCCTGTCGTCGCTCCGCGACGGAAGGGTCTATACGGCGGTCAACGCCATCGGCGCCCCGGCCCGGTTCGGCTGGACCGGCCGGAGTACAGGCGGGCGACGCATTCGGATGGGGGAGTGGACCGCGGGAGAAGCATCGGTCACGCTCACCGCGCGGGTGGCTGGTCCGGACGACGCGACATTCACGCTCCGGCGCAACGGCGAGCCGGTGGTAGCGGGACAGCCAGGTCCGTCACTGTCGTACCGCACGCCGGTGGCACCCAACGAGTGGACCGCCTACCGCGTCGAAGTGTTCCTGCCCGGCGGCCCCGGCAATCCACCCGTCCCCTGGATTGTGAGCAACCCGATCTACGTCGGGGGGGAGCTGCCGCAAGTGGGAATGGATACGCCAGCGGAGGAGTCACCCCTCTCGGCTGGGGTGTCCGTAGACGATCCTTCGGTACCCGTACCGGGTCGACAGCTTGCCCGCGAATGGCGGGTGGAGCAGAGCGATGCCGAGGTTTCCATGACGTCGGACGTGCTCTGGCCAGGAACGGAAACCCCCGGCGCGCAGGTCCGGTTGACGTTCGAGCTGGGATCCGATGCGGAGACGTACGCCGCCGCCGTGCATGCCCTCGAGCCAGGGGAACTGGCCGGAGCGACCGCGGTTCGTTTCGAAGCTGAAGCGTCGGGCCCCATGCGGCTCTCGCTGCAGGTGCGGCGTGGTGATCCGGCGGGCGGCGCGGGTGACCGCTGGCGCCGCTCATTCTACGCCGATCCCGAGCGGCGGCCCGTGACGATCCCGCTCGATCAACTTGTCCCGGTGACGCCGGACCTGGCGGCGCAACCGGCCACAACAACCATCGACAGCCTCCTGATCGTTATCGACACGGTCAACACCTTCCCCGGCACGCGTGGCGTCCTGACGATTACCGCCCCGCGCCTGATTGCGCCGTAGACCCTCGATCCCGTCAGGTGCGAACGGCGAAGAGGAAATAGCCGGCAGACGCTCCGAAAAAGGCGTTGGGCGCCCACGCCGCAATGATCGGCGTGAGAATGCCGGCGCTGCCGAAGGCCGCGAAGATGCTCACGACGATCCAGTAGGTGAACGCGAGGGCGATGCCGACCCCGACGCCGTACAGGGTGCCGCGTCGCCCGGTGGTGACTGCGAACGGAATCGCGATCAGCGTCAGGATCACCGTGACGAAGGGAAATGACGCCTTCCGGTGAAGCGCCACCACCAGGCCCACTACATCGAAGCCGCGTGTTCGCAGTTCGTCGATGTATTGCTGCAGTTCCCGAAAGCTCATCAGTTCGGCCTCCGGCAGCTCCGCCGCGAACACCTCCGGTGGCGCAACCGTCGGCAGCAAACGGTCGGCGTCGCGCCGGTAGGCCGTGCCGTCCGACATCGCGACGGAGAAGTCCCGCTCCCACACGTCGCGGCCCTCCCAGACCCCAGCTGTCTCGCCGCTTCCGCCGAACGTCGCCGCGGCTACGAAAGTCCGCCGCGTGAGTGACCAGGGGCGCCCCTCGAACTCGAAGATCGACAGCGCTCCCACCTCCTGCCGATCCGGATCGAAGTGGAGGTAGTGGTAGATGTCGCCGTCATCGTCTACCAGCCACCGGCGGTTCAACGGGTCGAACATCTGGACGCGCCCGGTCCGGATCTGCTGGTTGAGCGCTTCCGCATGCCGGTTCGCTCTGGCGAGGACCGTCTCGGCCATCATGAACAGGCAGCCGCTCCAGATCAGGCTGAAGGCGAGGATCGGTAGCGCTACCCGGTACAGGCTGATGCCGCATGCCTTCATGACGGTCAGCTCGCTCGTCCGGGTCAGAACGCCGATCGTCACGAGGGTCGCAACGAGCCCCGCTATAGGCAGAACGTAGTAGACGAACTGCGGCGTGGCGTACCAGAGATACTCCAGCAGCATCAGGCCGCTTGCTTGCTCCTTGAACAGGTTGTCGGAGAGTTCGATGAACGTCGTGATGTAGAAGATGCCGAGCAGGCCGATGAATGCCAGGCCGACCCACCGGAGGTACATCCGCGTTACGTACCAGTCGAGGATGCTGACGCCGATCGTGGCCGATCCGGTCGGGACGGTGACCAGGGTTTCTCCGTTGCCGCCCGGCGCGCTCGCCCGGTCGGCCGTCGCCGATTCCCTCGCGGTTTCCGCGCCAGCCGTCCGACGGGGGAGTAGACGTGCCGCCAGCGCGACACCCGGCAGGCGCCGGTCGGCCCGGCCGGTGCGCCACCAGACCAGCACGATACCCGCGATCCCCAGGACTATGTTGGGCAGCCATCGCGCCAGATGAGGCGAGACGCGCTGGCCCATCGCCATCGCCTCCCCCGTGTACATCACGATCCAATAGGCAAAGATCACGCCGATACCGAGTGCGAAACTGGCGAGGCGCCCATCCCTCCGGTTGCTGATCCCGAACGCGGCGCCCAGCAGGACGAAGACGAAGCAGGCCACCGGGATGGAAAACTTCTGGTGGAGGTACATGACCGGCCAGTGAGGGGAGAGCCCGTCAGCCTGCATCTCCGCGGCTCGCTCCCGTAGCTCCGGGATCGTCATCTCCGAGTAGCCTTCCTGCAGGCCACCGACCGGGAACCGCGAGGTTGCGTCGATCTGAATCAGCAGATCCTCAAACGCGTGCCGCTCATAGCCTTCCGGTTGTGCCGGATCGACATGGTGCCGTGTTCCACGCGATAGCGCGACATCGACTGTCTGGCGTTCCGCGTCGACAACGACCTGCCCCCGTTCCGCCACGTAAATGTCCGGCCGGTTCGGCTCCTGAACGTCTGCCAGGAAGACATTCGACCAGCCACCGCCCGTCTGGGAAGCCTCCTGAACGTACAGCACGAAGTTGGGGAAGTCGTCGACGTGGAAAACCCTCGGTTTGACCTCGCCTTCGGCTCGATTCGCCATCACCCGGAAGACCAGTTCGCGGAATGAATGGTTCGCCCGAGGGACGACGTCGACCATGATCCAGCAGTTCACTGCCGCCGCGATTGTCGCGAAGAGGAGGAGTGGCGCGAGGATCCGGCCGAAGCTGATGCCGCATGCCTGCATCGCCACCGTCTCGTGATCACTGGAGAGCCGTCCGAGGGCTATCAGGACACCCAGCAGGAGTCCCATCGGGATGGTTATCCCGAGCGACTGCGGAACCAGGAGCGCCAGCATCCGGCCGATCTCGCCTGGGGCTATGCCGATCCCGATCAACTCCTCCGCCCGGTCACGAATCGGTGGCAGCAGGAGCAGGAACGTGAACACCAGCAGCGACAGCAGAAAAGGCGGGACAACTTCCCGAACGATGTACCGGCTGGTGATGCGAAACATGGCGAAACTTCGATCTCCACCGATCCTATCGGCCGGTCACGTGGCGGGCCAAGCGTAGCGCCTCGATCCGACACAAGCGCGGACCCCAAACCTGATCAGATGTTGGCTGAGCCAACGTCCGATAATGTATGTTATGTTAACTTATGGGTCGCTGCACCGCCAACAAGCGGCACCCTGGCGGCTTCCGAAGACTCGTTCTCTCACTCCTCCTGTTGCCGCAATTGTTCAAGGATCTGTTGTACCGCATCGATCAATTCCCGGCGCGGGACGCTTGACTTCCGGAACGCCAGGCGAAGATTGAACGTCTTGTTGGGAGCCGCATAACTGTAGACAAACGGCTTGGGCCTCCGGATCTGCCTCCGGCGCGCGGCGCGCGCCCGCTGGCGGGTGACGGCGCCGTCCCGTGACAGCTGGGCGACGAGCGCGGTCATCGCCTCGGGCGTGCGTTGCCGAACGACTTCCAGCAACAACGATTTTGACGTGATGTTTCCCAACTGGCACAACTGCTTGACTTCGTCCGGCATCGACTGCAGCGTCAGTGTTTCCGTGATCGACGTGCGGGACTTGCCGAGGCGGTGTGCCAGTTCAGCGTGGGTGTGGCCGAACCTTTGCGCCAGCGCGTGCAGGGCCTCCGTTTCTTCGAAGGGCGTCAGATCCTTTCGCTGGAGGTTCTCGATCAGGGCGATCTCGACCGTTTCCGCGTCGTCCGCCTTTCGGATGATCACCGGGAGTTCGGTCAACCCTACCTGAACGGCTGCCTGGTACCGTCGCTCGCCGGCGATGATCCGGAAGCGGCCCTCTCGCTCGCGGACGATGAGTGGTTCGAGGATTCCCTTCTCGGTGATTGACGCCATCAGCTCCGACAGATCTCCCATCTGTTGGCGTGGCTGATCCGGGTTCGGGTCTATCCGGTCGATCGGCAGCATCCGCCCGATTGGTTCGCCGGCTGAAGCCGCGAGGGTCTCGACGTAATGCTCTTGGTGTCGCATCTGAATCGTTGTCGGCAAACCTCGTCTAGGCACGGTCCATCACCTCCTCGCACAGGCTGTAATAGTCCCTTGCACCGGTCGAATGAGGTGCGAACTTGAAGATCGACTCCCTGTAGGCCGGACTCTCTTCGAGTCGGACATTCCTCGCTATTACGGTACGGAAGACCTTGTCCCCAAATACCTTCTGGATCTGATCGCGCGTATCCCGTGCGAGCGAAGTGCGTCGGTCATGCATCGTGATCAGCGCGCCTAGGATGCTCAGGTTGGGGTTGGCGCGTTGCCGCACTTTCTCCACCGTCTCGAGAAGGTCGTCCGTTCCTTCCAGGGCGAAGTAGGATGACTGAATGGGGATTAGCAGGTGCGTCGCCGCCACGAGCGCGTTGACGGTCAGCAGACCGAGCGTTGGCGGGCAGTCCACCACCATGAACGCGTAACGGTCGCGAACCGTAGCGATCTGATCCTTCAGGCGGAAGTGCGCGTCGAGTTCACCAACCAACTGTGACTCGATCTTGGCGAGTGCGATGCGTGCCGGTGCTAACGACAGGTTCTCCTGGTCCGCTGGAACGATGATGTCCGCCAGGCCGCACCTGCCGTCCGCGATCGCGTCGTAGACAGAGCGACGTTCCGGTTCGAGCTGAACGACGGACATGGTGCTGTTCGCCTGCGGATCCAGGTCGATCAGCAGCGTTGGCTTGCCGCGCAAGGCGAGCGCCGCAGCGAGGTTGATGGAGGTGGTGGTCTTCCCCACTCCACCCTTCTGGTTGGCTATGGCGACGATCATGGGTCGGTTCGCCGAAGCACGGATGGACGCGGGACTTTCGACCGCGGCAATCGCAGGATGCGTGATTCTAGGAGCGGCGCCGAATCGTGTCAAGAAACCGCGCCGGGCGGGAGTTGCATGAACTCAAGAGAGGCCCGCAATTGCTGCGGGATGTTGCGATTGTCGGCCGGCCGACAATCGTCACATCTTGTACTTGCCGAGGTCCTCGGGATCGAGGCTCTCTAGCCAGCGGGTAAGTCGTTCAGTGTCGTTCTTGCCCGAAGTGAACTCGAGGTTTCTTGCGTTGTTCATGACTTTGTCTTCGACGAAGATCGGGGCGCTCACGCGGAGCGCCAGGGCGATGGCGTCGCTCGGCCGGGCGTCGACGGCGACGACGTCGCCACGTATGCGAACGTAGATCAGGGCGTAAAAGGTATTCTCCTTCAGGTCGGCGACGACGATCTTTTCCACCTGGCCGTCCAGCCCGGCGATGATGTTGCCCAGGAGATCATGGGTCATGGGCCGCGGCGTCGTGATGTTCTCGATCTGAATCGCGATCGCGTTCGCCTCGAATACGCCCACCCAGATCGGCAGCACGCGATCTCCCGCGTCGTCCCGCAGGATGACGATTGGTATGCTGGTAATGGGATCGACCATGAGCCCCTTGATGGTCATCTCGATTTGCATCAACTCACCTCGCCCCAGACGCTGTTCGGACCGGCCCGCCGGACGTCGATGTCCAGGAGCCGTCCGAGACAGTCCGGTGCCGCTTCGAAGTTGACAGCGGTGTTGCCGCTGGTGCGGCCCGTGTACTCGTTCGGCCGTTCCCGCCGGCGGCTTGGCCCGTCGGCCAGGACCGTCACCCGTCTGCCTACCATCGCTTCGTGGAGCGACCGCTGAATGTCCTGTTGTGTCTGCTGCAATACCGTCAGGCGCCGCCCCTTCTCCCCCTCCGGAACGGTTTCCGGCATCCGGCGGCGCGCCAGCGTGTTCGGCCGCTCGGAATACTTGAATGAGAACATCCCGTGGTAGCGGACCCGCTCCGCAAGGCTGAGCGTCTGCTCGAAGTCTTCCACCGTCTCCCCCGGGAACCCGACAATAATATCGGTCGAAAGTGCAATCTCCGGCACTGCGGCACGGACTTCATCGATCAGCTCGAAGTAGCGCTCCCGAGTATGGCGGCGGCGCATCAGTCCCAGGATCCGGGTGGAACCCGACTGCGCCGGCAGGTGCAGGTGCTTGCAGACCTTCGGCAGATCGCGGAGGGCCTCGATCAGCCGCCGGGTGACGTGGCGAGGATGCGGGCTGGCGAACCGGATGCGATCGATTCCCTCGACATCCTGCACAAGTTCCAACAGGCGGGCGAAGTCGCAGTCACGACGGTCCGGCGCCTGATAGTGGTTCACGATCTGCCCCAGCAGATGTACTTCGCGGCGTCCGGAGGCGGCAGCTTCGGTGACCTCCGCAACAATCTCCGCGGCCGGCCGCATCCGCTCGTGGCCGCGCGTGTACGGGACGACGCAAAAGGCGCAGAAGTCGTTACATCCCTCGATAATGGTGACGAACGCCTTGACCGGATCACTTCTAATTGCAACGCCGAGCGGAAACGAGACGTTTTCGTACGGGTGGATGTCGATCTGGGGGACGCGGCTGCGACGGGCAGCCTCGACGGCGCTCGGCAATCGGGCGAGTGCGCGGGTCCCAATGACGACATCGATCATTGGCGCCCGGTCGAGGAGCTGATTCCCTTCCTGCTGCGCCACGCAGCCGGTGACTGCGATGATCGGCCGCGCCTCCACGCTGACGTGACGGTAGCGGTCAAGGCGCGCGAACAGCTTCTCCGATGCCCGCTCGCGCACGCTGCAGGTGTTCACGACCACCAGGTCTACCCCGTCAACCGACGGCGCCAGCTCATAGCCCGCCTGGTGCAGCAGTCCTGCAAGGCGCTCGCTGTCGTGGACGTTCATCTGACATCCGAACGTCTCGATGCTATAGGTCCTTCTCATCGCTGATCGTGAGCCTACTCCGACTGTCGGCTGGGGGACAGACGGACCGTGTCAACCGGCGGCGCCGGACTTTCGCCTTTCGCCCACGTATTCGGTATTCGCTTTCGCCCCAACCGCGGCGCGCGCCAGCAGTTCCTTCGCCCCTGCCAGGGCTGCCCCGCCCGGTTGCCCAGTCATCAGTCTTGCCAGCTCCGCCGCGCGTCGGTCATCGGCGAGCCGCTCGATGCGGGTTCGGGTCCGCCCCCCCTGCACTTCCTTCGCTACATGGAAGTGGGTCGTGGCGTGCGCGGCCAATTGCGGCGCATGCGTGACACAGAGCACCTGGAAGCGCTCTCCCAGAGCACGGAGACGTTCGCCTACCCGGTAGGCGGCGTCACCTCCAATACCGGCATCCACTTCGTCGAAGACCAGTGTCTTGCCCGTTTCGTCGGTCGTCGCGAGCGTCTTGAGCGCCAGCATCACGCGCGACAGCTCGCCGCCCGATGCGACGTTCGAGAGCGGCTGGAGATCCTCGCCCGGGTTGGCGGTGAAGAAGAGTTCGGCTTCGTCAGTTCCGCGCGCGCTCCAGCGCGCTTCGGCGAGCCCGGTCTCCAACCGCACCTCGAACCGGCCGTTGGCGATTGCGAGATTCTTCAGCTCCGTTTCGAGCGCCGGCGCCAGATCGGCGGCCCAGCGGGCGCGTCTGGCTGACAGCTCCCCCGCCGCCGCCAGGTAGGCGTTGCGCGCCGCTTCCAGAGCGACCGTCAACTCGGCTCGGCGCGCGGCGTCGTCACCGGAGCTGTCGAGTTCGGCCACAATCGTTCGACGACGCTCCAGGATCACGTCAAGACTGCCGCCGTACTTCCTCGCCAGGCGTTCGATGTCGGCCAGACGCGACTCCACCTGCGCGAGACGATCGGGCGTTGTCTCGATGTCGGCAGCGCACGAACGGAGAGCCCGAGCCAGTTCGTCGAGCGTCGAATCGATGGTATCGCGCGCTTCCAGATAGGGTGCGAACGATGGCTCGAGCCGCGCCAGCTCCTCCACCTGACGCCAGATCGCAGTGAGCATCGAGATGATCGAGTCATCCTGCTCGTAGAGTGCGGTGTAGGCGCCGCTGGCGAGTGACTGCAGCCTTTCCGCGTTCGCCAGGCGGTTCCGCTCGATCAGGAGGTGTCCATCTTCGCCCGGCCTCGGTGCAACGCGATCGATCTCCGCCAGCGCGAAGCGGTGCGCGTCGACGCGTTCCGCCCGGTCACCGGCACGCCGCTCCGCGTCGGCCAGCCGGTACGTCGCCTCGCGCCACTGCTCGTAGCCTGCCTTCACCGCCTTGGTCAACTCGGCGCCAGTTCGACATCCGCCATAGGCATCCAGCAGCCCCAGGTGGTTACGGGGATCGAGAAGCGCCTGGTGTGCGTGCTGGCCATGAATGTCGACCAATGTGGAGCCGAGCGCCTTGAGCGCGGCGGCAGAGCTCAGCGCATCATCGATGAAGATTCGGCCGCGGCCATTCGCGGGCACTTCACGGCGGACAATCTTCTCGTCACCGACGTTGGTTTCGAACGCCGCCTGCACCACCGCGCGTTCCGCACCGGTCCTGACGGCGCCGGCGCTGCTCCTCTCGCCCAGCAGGAGTCCCAGTGCTCCGACGACAATCGACTTGCCAGCGCCCGTCTCCCCTGTCAGGACGTTGAATCCCGTTTCGAATTCACATTCGAGCGAGTCGACAATGGCGAGGTCGCGAATCCCCAGAAAGCGGATCATGGGAGGGAAACAGTGATCCTATCATCAGACAACGCGAAGATCGGGGTGCGTGCCACGTCGCTCGGGCGCACGCAACCAGGATTGCACGGTTTGACAATCGGCACAGGGACGGGCTACGCTACCTCCCAAGTTTGCGCCTTCCCAGCGGCGCGCCAGTGTCAGCATAGACGGGAGAACTGAGGTGCGTATCCTTGGATACAATGCCTTTGTGATCCTTCAGGCGCCCGCGATGACGGAGTGGCTCGAAGGGCTGCAGGGGCTGTTCGGCAGAGGTGCAGGCATTCTTCCTTTTGCTCAGGCGCTCGCGCTGCAACCGAATGCGGGAGTCGGAACCGAGTCCTCCGGCTCGTTCGGCGGCGGCTTCATCGGCCTGGTCACGCAGTCTTCGCCGTTGTCGCAAGTGGTGCTTGCGGCGCTGCTGATGTTCTCTGTGGCCTCGTGGGGCATCATCCTGTTCAAGCTGTGGCAGTTTCGCCGCGTGGAGTCGCAGACCAGTGCGTTCGTGCAGGTCTTCCGAAAGAGCCGAAAGTTCTCCGACGTGCAGTCGGTCTGCAAGTCGCTTGCCGCCAGTCCCCTGACCGGTGTGTTCCAGGCTGGCTATGTCGAGTTGAATACGCAGCTCCGGCAGCCGGACGGCACCGGGTCGGAAGGCGGCGTGCAGCCGTCGCTCCGGAGCTTCGAAGCGCTGGACCGCGCGCTGCTCCGCGCATCGAACCTGGAGGTGACGAGACTGGAACGCCACGTGCCGGTGTTGGCGACGACGGCGAGCATTACGCCATTCATAGGCCTGTTTGGAACCGTCTGGGGCATCATCATCGCCTTCCAGGGGATCGGGGAAACCGGATCGACCAATCTGGCGGCGGTGGCGCCCGGGATTGCCGAAGCGCTGGTCGCCACGCTGGCTGGACTGTTCGCGGCCATCCCGGCGGTTTACTTCTACAATCATCTGACCAACAAGGTGAAACTGACCGCCTCGGCGATCGACGACTTTTCGCTGGAGTTTCTGAACATCGCGGAGCGGCACTTCTCCGCCTGACTTCCACCAGGAATGCCCAAGGTTCAGACGGCGGACGGCATTGGAGGCGCTGGCGGCCGGCGGCGGAGACGACGGACCGCCACCTCGCTTTCTGAGATCAATGTCGTTCCCCTTGTTGACGTGATGCTGGTAATGCTGGTCATCTTCATGGTGACCGCGCCCATGATGCAGCGTGGCCTCGATGTTCAGTTGCCCGAGGCGCGCCGGGCGGAGCCGCTGGTTTCCGAGCGCCTGTTCGTAACGGTGCCGCTCGACTACCGGTCAGACGGTATCGTGCAACTGGGTGACGACAACGTACGGATCGATGTACTGGCCGACCTTCTGCGCGACGAGATGGCGACGCGTAGCGACAAGGCGGTCTTCCTGCGTGGCGATCAGGACATAACTTATGGGGAGCTGGTTTCGGTCATGGATTACCTGAAGGCGGGGGGTGTGCAGGAAGTGGGCCTCGTGCTCGACCTGCCCCGCATTCAGTAGTCCGTGGTAACGGGGAAACAGGGTGCAGGACGCGACGTCGCAAGTCATCGGGGAACGCGCGCGGCCGCCGGGCGAGTTGCGGTCGCCGTTCGCACTTTCGGCCGGGGCGCACGCCCTGCTGATCGCGGTGGTGCTTGTCACGCCGTCGTCGTGGCTTGCCGCGGGGAACGATGAGGTTGACGTGAACGTGATGACGCTCCGCTTGGGTGGCCCGGAGGGACCGGGTGAGGGCGGGTTGACGCCCCTTGGTGGCCGGCCGATTCAGCAGGTGACGCCGCTCGCCGAAGCGCGCCGCCCGGAGTGGATTCAACCGCCGTCGCCCGCGCCACCGGAGATGATCCTGCCGGTGCCCGAAGCCGAAACGCGCAGGCGCCCCGAACCGGAGGTCGAGACGACGACGGAACCGGAGGAGGCGCGTGGACGAACGCCGACGCGGGGACCCGAGGTGCTCGAGGGCACCGCGATGGCCGATACCGGCGTCCAGGGACTGGGTGACGGATTGTCGGCCGGCGGCCTCGGGGGCGGCGGCCTCGAGCTCGACGTGGGCGACTTCTGCTGTCCGGAGTATCTCGCCACGATGATCGAGCTGATCCGACGGCAGTGGGACAACAATCAGCCGGTACCCGGCATCGTCGTCATCCGGTTCGTCATTCAGCGGAGTGGAGCGATTGGCGACGTGCAGGTGGCTCGCCGCAGTGGTCATGTCGCCCTCGATCTGAGCGCGCAGCGGGCCGTGCTGCTCGCCGCGACGATGCCTCCCCTGCCGGTCCGGTTCCCGGAAGAGGTTCTGACCGTCCGCCTCACGTTCGAGTACCAGTCATGATGCAGATTGCCCGCCCGTTGCCGATCGCATTCCTCTTGGCGGTGTCGATCGCCGGCACCTGGCTGCTCGCGGCGCCGCCTCCCACGTATCAGAACCAACAGTCCGAGGTGGATCTCCGGATCGGCGGCCGGATCGGCGCGCAGCCGCGTTTCGCGGTTCCCGACTGCCTGACGCTGACGAGCGATCGGGAAACGGTCGACGCCGCGCGGATCGTGGCGCAGGTGCTCTGGGACGACCTGGAGTTCGAGCGGGAATTCCGGATGATTGCGCGCGATACGTACGGTTCGATTCCGGTTGCTCGCACGCTGACTGATTTGCCATTCGACGCGTGGCGCGAGCTGGGCGCCGACGGCGTTGTCAGTTGCTCGGTCCGTCGTCTGGGCGACGACCGGGTGGAGGTGGACGCCAGGCTCTTCAACACGCGGACCTACGAGTCCGCCGTGGGTGAACGTTACACCGGCAGCCTGCTCAACGTTCGGGCCTATGGGCACGCCTTCTCGGACGAGATTCATCGGCGACAGCGAGGTCTGCAGGGCGTGGCTCAAAGCCGAATCACCTTCACGTCCGACCGTGACAGCCAGTCGGTTCTGGGCCTTGTGCCTGATCGGCAGACGAAGGAGATCTACGTCGCCGACTACGATGGTGCGAACGTCCGGCGTGTGACGGTAGGCCGCACCCTCAACGTTAGTCCGACGTGGGCGCCGGATGGCCGCGCGGTGGCGTACACCTCGTACCGGAGCGGTCTTCCGGACATCGTTGTTTCCCACCTCTACGAGGGGCGCCTTGAGACGCCGGCGGCCGGAAACGACGAGGCGCACAACTTCCTGCCTGCGTACTCTTCGGACGGCACGCAGATGACCTTCATGTCGAACCGCGACGGCAACCCGGAGATCTACGTGATGAACGTGGACGGCACCGGCCTTCGCCGTCTGACCACGCATCCGGGGATCGATGCCAGCCCGACCTGGTCACCAGTCGGCCTCCAGATTGCATTCACTTCCGATCGGACCGGTTCCCCGCAGATCTACGTCATTGGAGTCGACGGGACCGGCCTCCGTCGCATCACTTTCGAGTCGTACTGCGACCGGCCCACGTGGTCGCCCAGCCCGTACAACGAGATTGCGTATGCGTCGCGCACCGGTCCCGGCTTCGACATCAAGACCGTCGATCTCGCAACCAACGACGTGCGCCAGTTAACCTTTGGCCTCGGCACCAACGAGAGCCCCAGCTACTCCGCCAACGGCCGGCACATCGTGTTCTCATCGACCCGCGGTTCCGGCGACAAGCAGATTTGGCAGATTGGACGGGACGGACGCGGGCTGCGCCGCGTCACGCACGCGGGCAACAACGAGATGCCAAATTGGTCCCGGTGACAGGGAGAGGAGGGACGAAGGACTGATGAAGATGCACAACGTTGAGCGGACGGCGTACCGTGTTGTTCTCGCGACGGTGATTCTCGTCTGTGCCTCGGCCTGTGTCCGCACCAACATCCCGGTCCCGGCCGCCGTTCCACCGGTGCCGCCGCCGGTTGATGCGGACCCGGTGCCGCCCCGGCCGGCGCCGCCGCCGGCCCGGATCCCGCCGCTTCCTGCGCCTCCTGCGCTGGAGGATGACGAGTTCTCCACGCGGACGCTTGAGGAGATTAACCGCGCGTCACCGTTGGAGCCGGTATTCTTCGGATACGACGGCATCGAGCTGGACACGGATGCGTTGGCAGCAATTCAGGCCAATGTGACGACACTCGAGTGGTACGCCAACTGGTCGATCACTATCGAAGGACACTGTGATTCACGCGGCACGCCGGAGTACAACCTCGCCTTGGGCGAAAGGCGCGCGCTCGTGGTGCGCGATCACCTGGTGAGCCTTGGAGTCGACGCGAAGCGCGTCAGGACGATCAGCTACGGCGAGGAGTTTCCGTTCGCACCCGGAGAGAGCGAAGGGGCGTGGGCAGCGAACCGTCGCGCGCACTTCGTCGTTACGGCCCGGTGAACCGGGCAGCCCAGGCGCTGTTCGCCGTTGTCCGCGCTACGGCTTGTACCGACTCTGGCGTTCGGTGTCTAGCCGGAGTAGAGTAATTGGAGCACCCCCTCCGGAGGATTGTCATGAGACGCCCCTTCAACGCAGTTGCGGGCTTGATGCTCGCAGTGATTCTTGCACTCCCGGCATTCGCCACGGCCGCCGACCGCGAGCACGAGCAGTTGATGGCCGACATCCGGATGCTGCAGGAGCATGCGCTTCGGCTCCATCTGATGATGAACGCGCTTGATGCCCGCATCGATGAGCTCGTTACAGGCCAGGAAGCGATCGGGGACGCCATGCGTCGCGCGTTCGCCGATCACCAACTGACCACCGAGAACGTCGCGACCGGCGTCCGCGTCGTCCGCGAGAAGGTAGATGAGTCGAATGTCCGGATCGCGTCGCTTTCGCAGGAGATCGATGCCCTCCGCGAAGCGATCCCGCCGATGCCGCGGCCTACGGTGATACTGTCAGTCGATCCGGAGACGGGGCTGCCGCTCGCGCCGCCGCCCGGTGCAACTGCCCCGGGGGCTGCTGGCGCTGATGCTGTTTCCGACTCCAGTCCGGCCGAAGCGTTGCCTCCGCCGGTCACCGGTCTCACCCCGGGCGTCGGAATGTCGCCACAACGGCTGTACGACACCGCCTGGGCCGACTACACGAATGGTCAGTGGGCACTTGCCGTGCAGGGATTCGAGGCGTACATCGAGACTGTACCGCAGTCCGACTTCGCTGACGACGCAGCGTTCTACATCGGCCAGACGTATTTTGCGGAGAGTCGTTTCGAGGAGGCGGTCGACGCCTTCGAGCGGGTGTTACTGAATTACGCCAGCGGCGACGTTGTCCCGGAAGCCTCCTACAAGCGGGGCTTGGCGCTCGAACGGCTCGACGATCCGGATCGCGCGCGCCAGGCGTTCGAACTGGTCGTTGTCAACTACCCGGAAAGCACCATGGCGGCGCTTGCCCAACAGGCACTCGATCGGCTTGGTCAACCCCAGCCGTAGCCGATCGGCTTTCAGATATAGAAGGACAGAACACTCAACAGACGGCACACACGGGCGAGCGCAGGCGCGCGGGGGTACAGCACATCATGGCGAGTCTCTGCAAGATCAGTATTGTCGGCAATCTCGGCCGGGACGCCGAGCAGCGGTACACGCCGGGCGGTGACGGAGTCGTCACGTTCAGCGTGGCCACGACGGAGGTACGGAACAACCGGGGCGAGCGCGAAGAGCATACCCAGTGGTTCCGGGTTGATTTCTGGGGCAAGCGTGGCGAACGGATCAAGGACTACCTGACGAAGGGGCAGCGCGTCTACGTCGACGGGCGGCTGCGGGTTCGGGACTACGAGGACCGCGACGGCAAGGCGCGGTACTCGCTCGATGTGCGGGCCGCCGATGTCGTGCTGCTCGGCAGCCGGCGCGACGGCGAGAGCCGCCAGGATCGGCACGACGAGCAGGCACCGGCGGCAGCCACGCCGGAGCGGGGCGCCGGCAGCGTCGATCTGGCCGACGACGACATCCCGTTCTAGCGCGGGTGCCCTTACGGATCGGATGTGCCGGTCCGACCATAGCGATCGTCGAGACGAACGACGTCGTCCAATTCCGGCGTCGAGACCTCAAAGAGATCGCTGTCCTCGATGGCGGTCATCCTGTGCACCAGCCCGGGAGTGATGTGCACGGACTCACCGGGCTGCATTTCCCACGCTCGGCGATGTTCTGCCGTCCCGAGTTCAAAGTGCAGGCGTCCCCGCCAGAGGAGGATGGTTTCCTCCTTCCGGTCGTGATACTGCAGGCTGAGGGCGTGGCCCGCCCGGACATGGATTACCTTGCCCACGTAGCGGTCGGTTTGCGCCCAGATCAGTTCGTGGCCCCAGGGTTTGTCGACGCGGAGCGTCTTCTTGCCCGCCGGGACGTTCGTTCCGCTCGTCATGTCAGTAGTGGGCCTTCCGGCGGCTCGACGTGGGGATCTTCATTTCCTCGCGGTATTTGGCGATCGTGCGCCGGGCTAGCTTCAATCCCTCCTCTTCCTCCAGCCGCTGCACGATGCGGGAATCACTCATCGGCTTGCGTGCATCTTCTTCCTGGATCATCTTGCGGATCCGCCGCTTGATGGCCACTGACGAGACGTTCTCGCCGAACGCGGTATGGACGCCGGAGCTGAAGAAGAACTTCATCTCGAGCACGCCCTGGGGAGTATGCATGTACTTGTTGGTGACCACGCGGCTGACCGTCGACTCGTGCATTCCGATGTCATCCGCCACTTCGCGCAACACCATTGGCCGGAGGTACTCGACGCCATGCTCGAAGAAAGCGCGCTGGAAGCCGATGATGCTGGTCGCCACACGCTGAACGGTCTTCTGCCTCTGATCGATTGACCGGATCAGCCAGATCGCCGACTTGAACTTCTCCCGGACGTACGCGCGGGTCTCCTCCGAGTCTTCGTTCTGTTTGTTCATCATGCGCCGGTAGACCGGGCTGATGCGCAGTTGCGGCATGCCGTCTTCATTCAGTACCGCGACAAAATCACCATCCACCTTGACAACGGAAACGTCGGGGATCACGTACTGCGATCGAACCGGGTTGAGACTGGCGCCCGGCTTCGGATCAAGCCGTTGCAGCACTTCCATATGCTTGCGGAGCGCGGCAAGGGTGAGACCGAGCCGTTTTGCAAGGTCGGGCAACTGATGGTTCTGAAGCAAGACGAGATGGTCACGAACGATCGCTTCACTCGGTGTGTCAGTCAGTCCGAGCCGGTCGATCTGCAGCAACAGACATTCCTGCAGGTTCCGCGCAGCGACACCAGTGGGATCGAAAGTCTGCACCAGCGCGAGCGCCCGCTTGACCTCGTCGTGTGGCCAGGCCCCCATCGCGGCCAGCTCGTTTATTGACGCGCCGAGGTAGCCGTCCTCGTTCAGGTTGCCGATGATCGCCAGCCCGATCTCCCGGAGACGATCGTCATCGGTCTGCATCAAGAGCTGCCAACGCAGATGGTCCGACAGTGACCCTTTAGTCGCGAGAGTGTTCTCGATCGGCGGCAGCTCCGGAATCTCGGTGGGTGTCCGCGATCGGTAGCCGTCGTCCAGATAGTCGCCGAAGAAGTACTCGTAATCAGAGTCGTCCCAGGGGGCTTCCTCCGGAGACGTTACCCCCTCGGGTGCTTCGGTAATGTTGTCCGAGGCAGTCGAGAGATTCGTGGGATCGGGTGCGTCGGCATTCGCCTCGTCCACGGCATGGTCGACAGCCGAACCGTCGACGGCATCCGAATCAGCGGTGGCGTCGTTTTCCGACGCCGTGTTCATGTCAGCGGTTTCCGCCGTTGCCGCGTCTTCCTCCGGCACCTCCTCAAGCAGGGGGTTCTCGACCACCTCCTGGTTGAGAAGATCGGCCAACTCAAGCGTCGACATCGGCAACAGCTTGATCGCCTGCTGCAGCGACGGTGTCAGGACAAGCCTCTGTGAGAGCCGCGCCTGGAGTCTTTGCTGAATGGCCATCGAGCGCCTGATCCAGTAGCCGCTGGGTCCGATCCGCTTCCTTCGATCTTAGTCCAAAAGGTTGCGCTCGCCGCCGTTCCGCCGACCGCCGCGCGCCGGCGGTCAATCAAGCCGGAAGTCGGTGCCCAGGAAGATCCGCTTCACCGCGTCGTCGCACGCTAGTTCGTCCGGCGCCCCACTCCTGAACACATGACCGTCATGGATGATGTACGCGCGGTCGGTAATCTTGAGCGTCTCCCGGACGTTGTGATCGGTCATGAGCACGCCGATGCCCCGCTCCCTGAGGTGGAAGATGATCCCCTGGATGTCTGCCACGGCAATCGGATCAATTCCGGCGAACGGTTCGTCGAGCAGAATGAATGCGGGAGACATCACCAGCGCCCGCGTGATCTCCACCCGCCGGCGCTCTCCCCCGGAGAGCGAGTGCGCCCGCGCCTTGGCGAGGGGTGTCAGTTTCAACTCCGCCAGCAAGTCGTCGGCCCGGCGACGGCGTTCCGCCCGGGGCAGCTTCAGCGTCTCCAGGATCGCCAGGATGTTCTGCTCGACGGTCAGACCGCGGAAGACGGAAGGCTCCTGCGGCAGGTAACCAATCCCCCGCTTTGCCCGCAAGTACATCGGATGACTGGTGATGTCCTCGCCATTGAGTAGCACGCGTCCCGAGTCGGGAGGAGTGAGGCCAACGACCAGATGGAAGGTGGTGGTCTTGCCGGCACCGTTCGGGCCAAGTAGTCCCACTACCTCGCCCGGACGCACCTCAAGGCTGACGCCGCTCACGACGGTGCGCCGGCCGTAGGACTTGGTGAGGTCTGAAGTCTTGAGAGAAGCCATGGACGGACGGGCGCCCGCTCAGAACGGCTGGCACGGACTGGTGGAGGATGCGGTGCGCGCCTCCGCCCCTCCGTCCACGATGACCGCGTCGCCGGTGACGTAAAAGGTGACGGCGCGTCCGGTCGTCTCCCGGCAGCCGCCGCCCATCTCCTCGATGATTCGGACCGGCGCCCCGGTCATGTCGTACCGGCCACCGGCGTCTTCGTAGGCCAGCGTCTCGCCGGCCGCCCGGCGATCATCGAGCCGGAGCTGGACGTCGTCGGCTGTCTCTATTCCTTCCAGGGTCCGGGCATCGTCAGCCAGGCGGAGCACAATCGTTCCGGCCGCGAGGTCGATGCCACCGCTGTCCAGCGTTGCCTCACCGAGGTAGCTGACCTGACGAGCACTGTTGTCATACCGGAATGCCGCGCCGCGAGAGACGGCGGTGGTTGGCGCTGCCTCGCCCGTGTCGTGATCCTGCCGCACCATGGTGGTCCGCGTCGTAACGTCTTCTACCGCCTCCAGGTTGCCGCTAGCTTCATGCAGCGTGATCGTCCCGGCACGGATCTCGGTTTCTCCCTGCCAGAGGCGCGCGCCGCCGGCGTACGTTGCACGCGACGACTCGGCAACGTAGGCAAACCGTTCCGCGGTCGCGTAGATCGGTGATCCTTCGTCGAACAGGCCGGGCCGTGTGAGGCCATCATCGGCACGGTTCCCGTCCAACTCCAGGATGCCGCGGACGGTCTCGACCGCTTCGACGTCGGGGCCGTCGAGACGGACCGTCACTGTCGCGCCCTGAATAGAACCCCAGTGGTCCACGACGCGAGGCGGGTTGCCAGCCTCCGCGGTATGAAGGACGAGCGTTGCCGCGTCCGGCATGTACGTTGCCGCGTCCGCCACTCCCTTGACTGCGCCTGCTTCAAGCGTGACCCCGCCGTCGAAGCGGGCTTCACCCAGACGCGTTACGTCATCGTGCAGCGCCGCGGCGAGTCGTTCCGCCCGTACGATCCGTTCGGTTGGGGTGTCTGATCCCGTATCGACCTGTTCGCGGAACTCAACAGCGCCATCGAAATGGACCATCGTCACCTGGTTCGCTGATTCGGCCAGTCCCAGGTCGAGGGCATCCGCGCGAACCCGGCGCCCCCGTCCATCTGCCGCAGGCAAGTCGAGTGTGACGCCGTCCCGGGCGGCCACGTGATCGACGCCGCCGGCGTCGGTGTCGCCACCGAAACGGAGGTCGACCGTCCCGCCACCAATCGCAGCACCCTCGTCGCGTGTGGCGCCGTACAGTGCGACACGTCCACCGCCACGGACTACTGCCCTGTCAATCGCACCATCGAGATACGACACCGTGATCGCCTGGGCCGTCAGCGCGCGAAGACCGCCCGGCGTCGGGTCGCGCCCCTCGATTCGCGCATCACCTGTGAGATCGACACGGTCGAGGCGGGACTCCTCAGGGTCGAACGTCACCATCACCTCGTCTGCGTCCATCCGCTCGTACCCCGTATCGATCGCAACATTTCCTTCGAAACGCATGTAGCCGTCCGCCCGAGCGATGAGGGCGCTGGCCGCTTCGATCCTGGTCTCGCCCTCGTCGTTGTCACCTGTCCGCAACTGCACCCGTGCCTGTCGATCGAGATGCAGCAAGCCGTGGCGACGGTCGTAGCGCGATTCGCCGCCCGTCAATGTCATCCAGCCCTGCTCGAAGCGAGCGGGTCCCGGCATCCGGACGATGCCTTCGCCATCGTCGTACGACGCTTCGTCCGTAGCGGCGGTCAACCCGTCGTCAGTCTCGATCTCCACGTGGACTGACAGTGTCCAATGACCCTCGTCCTGGCTGCCGGTTGCCTCGCCCCCCCGGATCCGCAGGCCGATCCGGTCGTCGTCTTCAGGTACCGCCACCTCCACCGTCACCAGGCGCGACCGGCCGTCGGCATAGGCGAACTGCTGATCCGCCTCGATGACCGTCCCGTCGCCGAGCGTGATGCGAGCGCCGCGACTCTGGAGGATGGCGTCCGGGTCGGCGCCGTAGAGCGCAATAGTTGCCTCAGGCGCGGTGCGCTCACGAACCCCCAGCCCGACGACAACACCGAACCCCACTACGCAGAGAGCCAACGCCGCCCGCAGAGGCCGTTGCCACATCTCAGGTTTCCGCTTCCGTACTCACTCTATCGGGCGGGCCTTGCATCAGCAATTGTCAGTTCGGTGTAGGTGGCTCCCTGGAAACGGTTCTGACTCAGCGAGAAGACGAGATTGAGGCCGCGACCCCGATCGGTGTAGCGGTCAATCCGGTCGGCCGCACGCCAAGCGACCGCCCGGAACCGCGCCGTACCCTGACGGAGCGTCATCTGCAGGTGCTGTTCCTTCAGCCGTCGCGGCCCCTCTACAACGTCGACGCCCTCGGTCCAGAAGACCGGCCGGGGGTTCCCCCGGCCGAAGGGCTCCATGGCTGCCAGGCTGGTTATGAATGCACTGCCGATCGCGTCGAGCGGTAGTGGCGCGTCGACCGTCAACGACGGGACGAGCGTCTCCGGGTCCATCCATTCGGCAGCGTACGCGGCAAGGCGCCGGCGTAGCGACGGCAGCCGCTCGGCCGGGATCTCCATGCCGGCCGCCTGGCGGTGACCGCCGAAGCGGGTGAACAGATCGGCGCAACTTTCGAGTGCCCGAAGCAGATCGAAGCCGGGCAGGCTGCGCCCAGAACCATGCGCCACCGCGCCATCGACGGACAGCACGATGGCCGGCCGCCCGAAGGTCTCGACCATCTTCGACGCCACGATGCCGATAACGCCACGATGCCAGTCCTCACCCCAGACGACGAGCAGGCGTTCGGCCGACAGCTCCGGATCCTTCTCGACCGTCCGTCGAGCCTCGGTGGCAATCGCCGTCTCTTCGGAGCGGCGCCGCGTGTTCTCTTCATCGAGCGTTCCGGCCAGCCGCTTCGCTTCTGCTGACGCCTCGGCTCCCGTCGCGAGCAGCAGTCTCGTTGCAATCTCGGGAGATCGCATCCGGCCCGCTGCGTTGATTCGGGGCGCGAGGCGGAACGCGACCGCCTCGCTGTCGATTGCTTTCCCTGTCAGACCGCTCGCCTCAAGGAGTGCCTGCAACCCGACCGTGTTCGGTCCGCGCGAGAGTTGCTCCAGTCCTATCTTGGCGAGGATCCGGTTCTCACCAAGAAGCGGCACTGCATCGGCGAGGGTTCCGATCGCCGCCAGCTTGCTCAAACCCGGCAGCCACGCTGCATGATCCGTTCGCTGGCAGAGCGATTGCGCCACCTTGAAGGCAACGCCGACGCCCGCCAGGTTCTGGTCGGGATAGGCGCTGTCGGCGCGGCGTGGGTTTACCACGGCGAAAGCCGGTGGCAGCGTCGTGCCCGGCTCGTGGTGATCGGTGACGATAAGGTCGATGCCGAGTGCGCGCGCCCGTTCCGCCGCCGCTTCACTCCGGATGCCGCAGTCGACGGTCACGACCACGCGTCGGCCGTCGGCCTTCAGCCGGTCGATGGTCTCTGGCTGGAGGCCGTAGCCGTCGGTCAGCCGTTCGGGGATGAAATGCGTGACGTCGGCGCCCAGCAGCTCCAGCACGCGGCGCAGCATGACAGTAGCGCTGATGCCGTCAGCGTCGTAGTCCCCATGGATCGCGATCGGTTCGTGCCGGGCGATTGCCCCCTGCAGTCGATCGACGGCGCGGTCGAGGTCATTCAGCGCGGAGGGGTCATGCAACTGATCCAGGCTCGGACAAAGGAAGCGTTCGGCGGCGCCGGGATCGCCGAGGCCTCGCTGCACCAGGAGCTGCGCCACAACGGGATGGATGCCGAGCTCCTCCTCGATCCGCCTCGCAGATAGCCGGTCGGCCGGTGGGAGATACCGCCAGATCGGTAGGTTGCCGTCGCCGTTCGAGTCGGGGCTGTTGTTCACCGCGTTGCTACCAGGAGACGGTCCCCTTGCCGCAGACAGCCTCGACATCAGCGACCAGCGCCTCGGATGGATTGATGCGTGCCCGGCTCAACTCCGCGCGGACCCGCACCGGCGGCGCCTGGTCGCGAAGCTCCATATCGATTGCCACCTTGCCGCTGCCGTAGTGACGCCCGAACACTTCGGCCAGCGCAACGAAGGTCGCCTTGTCGGCGGGGGGCGACGCCATGCGGATTGCCAGGAAGCGGCCCGCCTCCCCCAGCACCGTATCGAGCGCCTTCACCTCGTTCACGGTGAGTCGGGGAGCATCGTCGTCCATCTCCAGCTTCCCCTCCACCACGACCAGCCGGTCGGGGTCGAGCATCCGGCCGTATCTCCGGAAGGCCTCCGGGAAGACCACCCCCTCGATCCGACCGCCGCGGTCTTCGACCGTGATCACCGCCATCGGATCGCCCTTCTTGGTCTTCAGGCGACGTATCGCGGCAATGATCCCCCCGACGCGAACAGACTTCATCGGGTTGTCGAGCGCATCGATTGCCCGGACATCCGCCCGGGCGAGATCGTCTCGAAACCGGTCGATCGGGTGGCCGCTCAGATAGAAGCCAAGGGCCTCCTTTTCGCAGGCAAGCTGTTCCGGCTCCGTCCAGGGCGATGCGGTGGGCAGACGCCACGCCGCTTCTCCCACAACGCTTCCGTCACCGTCGCCGAACAGGTCATGTTGACCCTGGGCGCGATCCTGTTGCCGCCGGGCGCCCTGGTCGAGCGCACGGTCAATCGCGGCGAGGAGTTGTGCACCCCACTGCCGCGTGCTGGCGCCGTTTGCGGTCGTGTGTTCCGCCTCTGCCAGACAGGAGTTGAACGCACCTGCCTTCACCAGGCATTCGACTGCCTTCCTGTTCACCTGCTTGAGGCTCACCTCTTCGCAGAAGTGATGGAGTGAGGTGAAACGCCCGCGTTGCCGTGCCTGGAGGATTGCCTCGACCGCACCGCCACCCACGTTCTTCACGGCGCAAAGACCGAACCGGATCCCCTTTGCCGTCACGCTGAACGGCCACTCGCTTACGTTGATGTCCGGCGGCAGGACCGTCACGCCGAGGTCGCGGCACTCGGCAACGTACAACGCCACCTTGTCCGTGTTCTGCCGCTCGATGGTCAACAGCGCCGCCATGAAGTGCGCCGGGTAATGCACCTTGAGGTACGCCGTCTGGTACGCCAGGAGCGCATAGGCAGTCGAGTGGCTCTTGTTGAAGCCGTACCCGGCGAAATGCTTGATCCGGTCGAAGAGCACCTTCGCCGTGTCGTGCGGCAGCCCCTCCTCCATCGCCCCTTGCAGGAACGGCTCGCGCTGCCCTTCCATGACCGCTTCGTTCTTCTTCCCCATCGCCTTTCGGAGGATGTCCGCTTGGCCCATGGAGAAGCCGGCCAGTTCGCCGGCGATCCGCATCACCTGCTCCTGGTAGGCGATCACGCCATAGGTCTCGCGCAGAATCGGTTCGAGCTCCGGGGTGGGATGCTTGATCTTCTGCGTGCCCTCCTTCTGCCGGATGTAGTCGTCGATGACGCCTCCGCCCAGCGGCCCGGGCCGGTAGAGGGCGTTCAGCGCGATCAGATCGTCGAACCGCTGCGGCCTTGCCTTGCGCAGCACTTCCCGCATCCCGGAACTCTCGAACTGGAAGATGCCGTTCGTCTGCGCCTCGGCGAACAACCGATAGGTGGATGTGTCATCGAGCGGGAGCGCGTCGAGGACGATCCGGGTACCTGTCGTTCGCTCGATCATCTCCACCGCGTCGTGCAGGAGCGTCAGCGTGCTCAGGCCGAGGAAGTCCATCTTGAGCAGCCCGACCCGCTCGATCTCCTTCCAACCCCATTGCGTTGTTATCTCGTCCTTCTGGCTCCTGTACAGCGGTGCGAACTGGGAGATCGCATCCGGGGCGATCACGACCCCGGCGGCGTGGACGGAGGCGTGCCGCGTCACCCCCTCGAGGCGCCGCGCCACCCTGAGCAGGTTCTGCACCTTCGGATCGCCCTGCTCCATCTCACGGAGCATTGGGTTCTCGTTGAGCGCTTTCTCGAGGGTCATGTCGAGCGTAGACGGAATCTGCTTCGCGACGCGATCCGCCTCGGCGTAGGAGAGCCCCTGCACGCGACCGACGTCCCGCACGACCGCACGCGCCTTCATCGTCCCGAACGTGATGATCTGCGCGACGTTCTCCCGGCCGTACTTCCGGGTGACGTAGTCGATGATTTCGCCACGGCGCCGTTCGCAGAAGTCGATATCGATGTCAGGGAGCGAGATGCGTTCCGGGTTGAGGAACCGCTCGAAGATCAGGTCGTACTCCAGCGGATCGATATCGGTGATCCGAAGCGAGTAGGCGACCAGGCTGCCCGCCGCCGATCCGCGTCCCGGGCCGACCGGCACCCCCTGTTCCCGTGCGTACCGTATGAAGTCCCAGACGATCAGGAAGTAGCCGGCGAAACCCATGTTCTGGATCACGCCGATCTCGTAGTCGAGCCGTTCCATGTAATCGTCAAGACGGTGCTTGAGGAGGCCGCGCGCCGCGAGATCTTCCAGCCGTTCCCGTCGCTCAATGAATCCTTCGCGCGCCACCTGTGCGAAGTAGTCGTCCGGGCCTGCAAACGGTTCCGGCACGTCGAAGTGCGGCAGGTGGTAGACGTTCTTCGCGATCTCAACGTCGCACCGCTCGGCGATCGCCACGGTGTTCCGCAGCGCCTGCGGGAAGTCGCCAAAGACTGCCGCCATCTCCTCGGGCGTCTTCAGGAAAAACTGATCGCCGTGGTAGCGGAGGCGATTCGCGTCTTCGACGTTCTTGCCTGTGCCGATGCAGAGCAGGACGTCGTGCGGTTCAAAGTCCGCCTGCTTGAGGTAGTGAACGTCATTCGTGCAGACGAGCGGCAGGTTCAGGTCTGTCGCGATCGGTTGCAGTCCCCGGTTGACCACCTGTTGATCGGGGATCCCCTGGTACTGCATCTCCAGGTAGAAGTTCTTCGCCCCCAGGATGTCGCGGAAAGTGGCGGCCGCCGCTCGTGCCTCCCCCTCCTGCTGGCGGGTCAGGCGTTGCGCCACTTCTCCCTTGAGGCAACTGCTCAGGCCGATCAGGCCACCGGCGTGCCGGGCAAGCAGATCCTTATCGATCCGCGGCTTGTAATAGAAGCCGTCGGTGTAGCCGGATGACACCAGCTTGATCAGGTTGTGGTAGCCGGTCTCGTTCGACGCGAGCAGCACCAGGTGATTTGCGGTGTCGCCGGGCTGCCCGGTCCGGTCGCGCCGGTCTCTAGGGGCGACGTACACCTCGCACCCGATGATTGGCTTGATCCCCCGCTCGCGTGCCGCATCGTGAAAGGTGACGGCCGAAAAAAGGTTCCCGTGCTCGGTCACGGCCACCGCCGGCATCTGCAGCTCCGCCACGCGGTCAAGCATCTCGCCAATCCGGCAGGCGCCGTCGAGGAGAGAAAACTCGGTGTGCAGATGGAGGTGAACGAAGTCTGCCATGACCCGATTACTCCTCCCTGTACCCCGTGCTATTCCCACTCGATTGTGGAAGGGGGCTTGGAACTGACGTCGTAGACAACGCGGTTGATGCCACGCACTTCGTTCACTATGCGTGAAGAGATCGCCGCTAGCAGATCGTGTGGGAGGCGGGCCCAGTCCGCGGTCATCCCGTCGCGGCTCTCCACGGCGCGGACAGCCGCCGTGTATTCGTAGGTCCGGCCGTCTCCCATCACACCGACGCTCTGCACCGGCAGCAGCACGGCAAAGGATTGCCAGATCTTCCGGTACAGCCCGGCCCGCCTGATTTGGTCCCCGACTATGGCGTCGGCGCGCCGTAGGAGGTCAAGGCGATCCTGTGTCACCTCCCCCAGTATCCGGACGGCGAGGCCCGGACCGGGAAACGGCTGACGCCAGACGAAGTCGGCTTCCAGTCCCAACTCCTCTCCCAGCGCGCGCACCTCGTCCTTGAACAGTTCGCGTAGAGGCTCTACAAGCTTGAATCGGAGGCGTTCGGGAAGGCCGCCGACGTTGTGATGGCTCTTGATCGCCGACGATGGGCCGACTACCGACACGCTCTCGATGACGTCGGGATAGAGCGTTCCCTGTGCCAGGAAATCGAACCGGCCGATTCGACCCGCGACTGCCTCAAAGACGTCGATGAAAGTCTGGCCGATGATCTTCCGTTTTGCCTCCGGATCGGTGACCCCTTCGAGCGCCGCGAGGAACGTTGCGGATGCATCCTCACAAACGAGCGGCAGATGCATCCGCGTGGTGAAGCGCTCTTCCACCTGCTGCGCTTCGTTGAGGCGCAGCAGGCCATTGTCGACAAAGATACAGGTGAGGCGGTCGCCGATGGCACGGTGGATCAGCAGGGCGGCGACCGTCGAATCGACCCCGCCGCTCAATCCGCAGACGACGCGTCCGTCCGGTCCGACCTGCGCAAGGATCCGTTCGGTCGCCTCCTCGATGAACGACGCCATCGTCCAGTCGCCGGCGCAACCGCAGACGCGGCCCGCGAAGTTCCCCAGGATTTGCGCGCCATGATCGGTATGGACCACCTCCGGATGGAACAGCAGTCCGTAGAGTCGCCGCTGAGGGTTCGCCATCGCCGCCACCGGCGCGTTCGGGCTGGTCGCGGTCACGGTGAAGCCGGCCGGCGCCTCGCTTACCCGGTCGCCGTGACTTGCCCAGACGCGAAGTGTTCCCGGCACGCCGTCGAACAAGCCATCGCGCTCTCGTAGCGTGACCGTGGCATCTCCGTACTCCCGCTCCGGCGCTGCTACGACACCGCCGCCCAGCGCGTCCGTCATCGCCTGCATCCCGTAGCAGATGCCCAGCACCGGCAATCCGCTATTGAAGATTGCCGGATCGACCAGCGGCGCCCCTTCGTCCGACAGGCTCGACGGTCCCCCGGACAGAATCACTCCGGCTGCGCCTCGCTCGCGGAGGGTCGCGGCGTCCGTATCGAAGGGAACGACCTCGGAGTAGACCGACAGTTCGCGGAGACGTCTGGCGATCAGTTGGGTGTATTGGGATCCGAAGTCGAGAACCAGTATGGTCTGATGGCTCACCTGTTCAGGGCGGCGGCGCGAAAGCCCTGGAAGGAAGGAATACCGGGCCAAGACGCCTCGCGACTCCCGGTATTATAACGGGATGGCTGCCGGTTGCGCCAGCTATGCGCGCATCCGCGCGTTTGTTGCTGCGGGTCTGGGACTGTGGTGTGTTGGCGTCGCCCCGCACGCTGCGGCCGGCCAGGCGCAGAGCGTCGCTGAGGAATTCGCGGCACATCGACCGCTGTTGCCCGTCGATGTCGCCTGGACCGTTGATCTTGACGCCGGTCCGCTCCACCCGCCCACATGGGACTCCCGGACCGCGTACGTTGCGTTGCGCAATGGACGGCTAACCGCGATTGAACTCCGTTCCGGAAGGGCCGTCTGGTCGGTGGAGCAGCCGGCGGATCAGCCGCCGGTGATCGGTGAGCAACTGGTGGTGGTCGCCGACGGGGCTCGATTGACAGCCCGCCGCACGATGGATGGCGTACCACAGTGGACCCGATCGTTTGAGGCTTCCATCGCCGGACCGCTCTTGTTCGTGGGTGAATGGCTGATAGCGGCAACCGCCGGCGGTGATCTGTTTGCGCTGCGGGGCCGAGACGGGAGCGCGGTATGGCGGCAGCATTTCGGCGCGACCCCGACCGTTCGGCCAAGCATTGCAGGTGACCGGCTCTACCTGCCGCTCGACGACGGTCGTGTGGTCGCGCTGGCGCTCGTCACGGGAGACGTCCTGTGGGAAAGTTCGTTGGGGGGACGACCACGCGGGATCCTGCCAAGCGATGCCGTCTTTGTAGGTTCGACCGATCGCCACCTGTACCGGCTCGCACTCGCTGACGGCGACACCGACTGGTACTGGCGCACGGGTGGCGACATAGTCGGTACCCCGGTGACAGATGACACGCGGGTGTACTTTACGGCGCGCGACAACGTGTTGCGCGCACTCGACCGCCGAAACGGCGCGCGCCGCTGGCGCCGGTTCCTGGAACACCGGCCGACTAGCGGACCGATCCTGGCCGGAACGCTCCTGCTGGTGACCGGCGTGTCGGAGTCGGCGCTCTTCTTCGACGCCGAGACCGGCGTGCCGGCGGGCCGTTACGACGCGCCGGGCGAGCTGGCGGCGCCTCCGTACCTCATCCCGGCGCCCGACCCGGCGGGAGATGGAGAGTTGCTGCCCCCGCCTCACCTGGCTTTGATCACGACCGACGGCCGCCTCATCGCGCTGACTGCGCCGGCGGGACCGCCACGGATCGCAATTTCGTTCCCGCCCCATCCTCTCCTGCCGCTTCCGGATCGGCTCTCCCCGACGCTGATGACTGAGTGGCACCCGCTACGCCTGCCATCACCGCCGATGCCCCGATGATCAACCCCTTCGGTTTCCGGCGGCGAGCCGTGACGGCGGTGATCGCCGGCGCGCTCTTGCTCCTCGGAGCCGGATGGGTAGCGGAAACGTTCCGATTCGGCGCGTCCGTCGACGACACGCTCAACCGGGTGGAGCGCCAGGTACGTGCCCGATTCGGACGACTCGCCGCCGAGCTTGCAGTCAGCGCCGACGGGGTGGCGCGCCATCCCGAAGTGACACAGCGCCTCGCCAGCCCCGCAGTGGCGTCGGCGTCCTTGTTCGACCTCGTGGCGTCCGTCGGTCCGAGCGGTCTCGACGTCACAATCTATGACGCCAGCGGCACACCCCTCGCCTGGAGCGGACAGCCGTCGGAACTCCCGCGCGAGCGGATTCTGGGGGACGCGGCGCTGTTCGTCACCTCTGGGGCGGCCGGCCTGCGTGTCGTCCATGTCGAACCTGTCCGCGCGCCAGCCGACGCCGCCGTGCCTGGACGCCGAATCGGTTCGGTAGCAGCCGAACGGGCGTTGTTTCCGTCCGGTGGTTTCCCGCCAGCACGCGGACCATCGCTGATCGATTCGCCGCTTGCGCCCATCAGCCTGCAGGCGGGCGCGGTTGGAGCCGCGATGGGAACTGCTGCTGCCGGATCGAACCGGTTCGTTCTATTCGCGCCTGATGCCTCGCCGTTACTCGACGCCGAGGTGGCCACCGCGGACCTCGAAGCCGCTCGCACGCGTTGGCGGCAGACGGTGCGCCGCCTCCTGGTCGGTTTCCTCGCAGTGATGCTGCTGCTGGCGACGTTGCCAGCGGTTGCGCTATCCCCCCGTCGCGCCGACCGGCGGAAGATGCTTGCCGGGACGATATTCGGCGCAGCCGGGCTGACGCTGGCGACTTTCCTCTTATGGCATGTGGGAGGCCCCGCAGAGCCAGTCACGGAGGGTCCATTTGCCGGCCGAATCGTAATCCGATCGTTCGTCGACGTGCTGCTTCTCGCCCTGCTTGGCGTCGCGGTTGCGGGAACCACCGTAAGGTTCGTTGACAGCGTGCGCTTCGCTTGGCGGACGCGGCCTCGTTCGTCCCGCGGCGTGATGCTGCTCGGCCACCTGAGCGCCGGCACCGTGACCGGACTCTGGCTAGCCGGTTGCGACGCGATCCTGAGCCGCAATGCCACGGGGGCGCTCGTCAACCTGCTCGATACGTCGCTCGATCCGTGGAACCCGACGCGGCTCGGGCTTCTGCTTGGCCTGCTCGTTGGTGCTTCGTCGGCGATCTGGTTCGGCGCGCAGGCGTTGGTGCTGGCCGACGCGCGCTGGAACCGTCGCCGCTTCCGCCTCGGCACGGCCGGGGTCGCCGCATGGATCTTCCCCGCTCTCGCGATCCTGCTCGTGTTGCCCGTGCCGAGTGGTCCTTTTCTGACGGTAGTCGGCGCCGCCGTCGGGATCGCTCTGCTGTCGCCGCGGTTGCGCCCCCGACTGCGGCACGGATCGGAGTCGGCCCGCTTGACGATCCTGTTTGCCTGCTTCGTCCTGCCTGCGCTCGTTGCCTACCCGTGGATGGTGCATTACCGCGATACCGCACGCCAAACATTCATCGAGACGGAGTTCGCGCCCGCGACGGCCCGCTACCCGGAGACGCTCCTCGAGTCTGTGTCGCGGGCACGCGGCGACATCGATCTGTACCTCAGCGAGAGACCGGCGCCGGTACCCGTTTCGGCGAATGGCCCGACCCCGGACGCTGCGTTCGCCCTGTGGCGGCAGACCGACCTGGCTGATCAGCGACTATCGTCGGCGATCGAGCTGTACGACGCGGCGGGAACGCTCGCCAGCCGCTTCGCGTTGAACTTCCCGGAGTACACGGTAACCGCGCAGTCATTTCAGGCCACCTCGTGCGAATGGACCGTCTATGGTGAGGTTTCTCCGTTCGGATCGCAGGAGCGCCGGCTGCTCCATGCCGAGCGGGCGCTCTGCGGGCTGCCGGACGGTGGCGGATTGGAAGTGGAGGGCCAGCGCCTCGTCGGCTCCGTGGTCGTGCATGTCCCTCTCGACTATCAATCGCTCCCATTCATTCCTTCGGCGAGCCCTTACCACGAACTGCTCCGCGGACCCTCCACGGAGACGGTCACGACGGTCCGCCTGGACACTGACATCGCCCTTGCGATCTACGGCTGGGGCCGGTCGCCGATCTTCACGTCGGGAACCGGCGCCTGGACGATCGACGAGGGGCTGTTTGATCGGATCTACGCCTCCCGTGAGCCGTTCTGGACGACGCTGCGTGCCGGCGGGCGCGTGTCGGATGTCTACATCTCGAACGACCGAAGCGGCATCTACGCAGTGGGGCATCCACGTCTATCGATGTTCGACCATGCAGCCCGGCTGGCCGAGATCGTGGCAATCATGGGGACCGCGTTCACGGTCTGGCTTATTGTCCTGACGCTGGCCCAGCCCTTCACACGCGAAAGGTACCGCCTGGGGCGCGAGTTGGTCCGCGAACTGCGGGTCAGCTTCTATCGCCGGCTTTTTCTGGCGTTCGTGGTAATCGCGGTGGCGCCGGTCCTCGTGCTGGCGGCGATCATCCGGAACTACTTCACCGCGGAACTCCGGGCGGACATCGAGGCGGGCGCGGCGCAGACGGCGATCACTGCGCAGCGGGTGATCGACGAACTGGAGCAGGCGGGCGGCGACGCCGCACCCGTAGTGACGGACGATCTGCTGATTTTTGTCAGCCAGATCCTCGATCAGGATGTTCACGTCTACGCTGGCGAGCAATTGCTCGCGACGAGCCAGCGCGACCTCTTCGCCTCCGGCCTGCTGCCGGCCCGAACACCTGCACCGGTCTACAGCGCAATTGCGCTCGCTGGGGCACCCAGCTTCGTCGCCGAAGATCGGATCGGCCCGCAGCCGTACCTGGTAGCGGCAGTGCCCATTCGCTCTGTCGGTCCCGACGCCATCCTCGCCATCCCGCTCGCGTCTCAGCAACGGGCGATCGAACAGCAGATCACCGATCTCGACCGGGGCATCCTGCTGGGTGTAACCCTGCTCATACTTCTCGGTGCGGCGAGCGGCTTCTACATGGCCGAACGAATTGCGGATCCCGTTCAGCGGCTGACCCGCGCAACGCACCGCATCGCGCGAGGCGACTTCGACGCCCGCGTGGCGACCCGATCGGCTGACGAGCTGGCACGCCTGGTTGGGTCGTTCAACCGGATGGCACAGGATCTGGCGGAACAGCGCCGACAGCTCGAAAGAACCAACCGCCTGGAGGCGTGGGCGGAAATGGCCCGGCAGGTGGCTCACGACATCAAGAACCCGCTGACGCCGGTGCAGCTCTCGGCCGAACACCTGCTACGCGTTCACCGCGACCGTGGCGAGCCGTTGGGCCCTGTGATGCGCGACTGTATCGACTCGATCCTGAAACAGGTACGGATCCTGCGCCGGATCTCGTCGGATTTCTCAAACTACGCCAGCTCGCCGACGGTCGTGCGGGAGCCGACGTCGCCATCGGGGCTGATGGCGGATGTGGTCGAGCCGTACCGCATCGGTCTCCAGGAACGGATACGCGTGCGGGTCGACGTGCCCTCGACGCTGCCAAGTCTCGTGATTGACCGGACACTGGTCGCCCGTGCGCTCGGCAACGTGATTGAGAACGCGCTCCACGCGATGCCGGGAGAGGGAACGCTCACGATTTCGGCGTCCGCGGATGAGAGCGAACTCACGCTGGCGGTCCAGGATGATGGCGTCGGTCTCGACAAGGCGACACTCGGCCGGATCTTCGAGCCGTACTTTTCGACACGGACTTCCGGTACGGGCCTCGGGATGGCAATCGCGAAACGCAACGTGGAGCTGAACGGTGGAACCATCAGCGTCACCAGCGCAAAGGGCGCGGGGACAACCGTTACGCTGCAATTCCGACTGGATGTGCCGGACACGGCGTCGTGCGATGGCACCGGGAGTCCGCCGCGGGCACCGAGCGGTGTTTCCCAGCGCGCGTAGCGCTGCTTCTAGGCCGGGCGATGCTGCCGATCCGAGACCGTCTTGGGTGCGGCGTCGTCCCGGTGGGAGTGGCGGGAACGGTTCCAGATGGCGCCGATCACGCCGGAGGCGACATAGCTGTAGCTCATCAGCAGCAGGACTGCTTCCGGCTGCGCCGCGATGGCGGCGATGACGGCACCGATGACTACCGGCGTCAGATAGGAGCGGCGCCGCCCCGGGATCAAGGCGCCGAAACTCCGGAACCGTAAACGGCTCACCATGAGAACTGCCGGGATCAGAACGATCGACAGCGCCGCAAGAGCGGTCGCTGGTTCCCCGAAACCGAGCGGCCAGGCAAAGACGGTCGCCGCCGGCACGCCGGCCGCCGCAGGAGTGGGTAGGCCAATGAAGTACCGCCTGTCGCCTTCGTGTCCCCGAATGTTGAACCGGGCGAGGCGCACTGCGGCGGCGGTAAGCCAGAGGAACGCCACTGCCCAGCCGACCCGTCCGAGGGGTTCGAGCCCCCAGGCGAACAACAGCACCGCCGGCGCGATTCCGAACGAGATGACATCGGCCAGCGAGTCGAACTCCGTGCCGAACTCGCTTGTCGACCCGGTGGCCCGCGCGATTCGGCCGTCGAGGAGATCCAGCACCATCGCAATGCCGACGTAGGGCGCCGCCGTTACGTAGTCCCCTCTGAGGGTAAAGACAATGCAGGACCAGCCGCAGAACATGTTGGCGACAGTGAAGAGACTCGGAAGGAGGTACACCCCTCGCCGCCGTTGTCTCGGCGGCCGCTTGAACATCGTCAGGACCGGAGTCATCGTTACGTCCTTCCGCCGCCAGGTGCGAGCCGAGCCAGGACGGTCTCGCCGCCCCGCACCGTCTGCCCGACCGCCACTGCGAGCGTCGCTGAGCGGGGGACGAAAATGTCCATGCGCGATCCGAACTTCATAATACCGAACCGTTCCCCCTGTGCCACTTCCCCGCCCGGCTCGATGCGGCAGACGACACGCCGCGCCAGGACTCCCACGACCTGGCGGAAGATTAACGACTGGCCGTCATGATCGACCAACACTTCGGTCCGCTCATTGCGGTCGGCGGCACGCTGATGGAACGCCGGCAAGAACCGCCCGCGGCGGTGGGTGACGGAAACGACCCGGCCGCCGATCGGCACGCGGTTCACATGGACGTCGAACAGCGACAGGAAGATGCTCACTTGCCACCAGGCGCCCTCGGGCGCAGCTTCCGGATCGGGATCCCCCGCATGCAGCACCTTGCCGTCCGCCGGCGCCAGCACTGCTTCGGGATCGACGCCGGACGGCACGAATCGGTCCGGATCGCGGAAGAACAAGGTGATCAATCCGGCGAGAAGCAGGAGTACAACACCCGGTGCGGTCAGGCCGGCTAGCCAGAGCGCGGCACCGGCGCCGGCGGGGAACGCTATGAACGGTAGTCCGGCGCGATCGATGGTCACAGATGGCGGCGGCGGATCCGCTCCATGCGATCCTTTACCTGCAGCTTCTGTTTCTTGAGAGTGATTCGCTCGAAGTCATCGGCGCCGGAGGGGTAAGGGTTGCCGAGCAGCTCATCGAGGCGGGATTCGAGTTCTTGGTGCTGTTCGGCCAGACGACGGTATTCGTCGTCCTCCTGGAGCAACACTTCACGGGCGTGATGCTCTCGCGTCATGGCGCCTCCTGCTCGGGGTTCCGTGGTGTGGGACCGATCGCCGGCTCCGCATTTCGCCTGCAACCTATCACACGATCTGGACCGTTTCAACCGCGCCGGCACCGCCGTGAGTCGGCCGATCAGCCGCGCCGGGCATAGTCGTCGGCCCCGAGGAGCCGCTGCAGGTCGGCTACCAACGCATGGGCTTCCCGAGGCGTCGTCCGGTCCAGATCCACGGCACGAATCCGTTCCGCCACTTCTCCTTCGGCGGGGGGTGGAGCCGGCCGTTCGAACAGAGCCAGCTGGGGGTGACTGTGGTCGCTGGTGATCGACGCGCCGCTGAACGACGGCCGTCCGCCGCGCGACAGCTCGTCCCGCTCGAGGCCCGCCAGAATGGTTCGGGCACGGGCCACCGTCTGGGGAGGGAGTCCGGCCAGGCGGGCGACATGAATGCCGTAGCTTCGGTCGGACCGTCCCGCCTCCACCTTTCGGAGGAAGACGATGCCGTCCTTCCATTCGCGCGCCGCGACGTGGTAGTTGACGACTCCGGCGTGCGTGTCGGCGAGATCGGTCAGTTCGTGGTAGTGGGTGGCGAACAGCGTGCGCGGCCGGGCGCGCGGGCTGCTCGCCAGATGTTCCGCCACTGCCCAGGCAATGCTCAGGCCGTCGAATGTGGCCGTACCCCGGCCAATCTCGTCGAGAAGTACCAGGCTCCGGGAGGTTGCCTGGTGGAGGATCTTTGCTGTCTCCTGCATCTCGAGCATGAAGGTGGACTGGCCGCGTGCGATGTTGTCGGAGGCGCCGATCCGCGCAAAGATCCGGTCCGTCACCGGCAGCGACGCCGCATCAGCCGGGACGAATGAACCCGCTTGCGCCATCAGCACCACGAGGGCTGCCTGCCGCAAGTAGGTTGACTTGCCGCCCATGTTGGGTCCTGTCAGTACCACCACCTGGTGATCGGAATCGTTCAGGCGGAGATCGTTGGGCACGAAGCCATCGACGGTCCGCTCCACCACCGGGTGGCGCCCGTCGGTGATGGCCAGTTCGCCGTCGTCGGTGATCGCCGGCTTGACGTAGTCGCGCCGGGTGCCGATCTCGGCGAACGACGCGAGGACGTCCAGTCCCGCGAGCGCGCGCGCGGTTCGCTGTACTCGTTCCGCTTCGGCCAGAACGGCGAGGCGAAGCGCTTCGACCAGTGCCTGCTCACGCTCCAGGATCCGTTCATCGGCGGTGAGCACTTTGTGCTCGTACTCCTTCAGGGCCGGTGTGCTGAACCGCTCGCCGGTCGCCACTGTCTGCTTTCGGATGTAGTCGTCAGGCACCGCGCCCAGGTTCGACTTGGACACTTCGATGTAGTAGCCGAAGACCCGATTGAACCGGACTTTCAGATTCCCGATACCGGTCCGTTGCCGCTCGGAAGTCTCCATTGCGGCGATGGCGTGCTTCGCGTCGCCACTGATGTTGCGCAGCGCATCCAACTCGGGATCCACGCCGTTGCGGATCGCGCCGCCGTCACGCGCGAGTGCCGGCGGATTGTCGGCCAGGGTCGAAAGGATGCGGTCACGCACGTCCGCCAGTTCGTCCAGTTCGCCGGCGAGGGTCACTGCAAGCGGTGCACGCAACACCGCCACAAGCGGCAGGAGGTCCGGAACGGCAGCGACCGAACGACCCAGAGCCAGCAGCTCCCGCGGACCCGCGCTGCCGAGCGCGACGCGGGAGATGAGCCGCTCGAGATCCTGCACGCTCTTCAATGCCGTCCGGAAACGTGACCGGAGCGTTGTACCGGCGGCGAATTCCTCCACAGCGTCGAGCCGATCGCGAATCGGATCGCGTCTGGCGAGTGGCCGCCGCAGCCACGCCCGGAGGAGACGTCCTCCCATTGCCGTGACGGTCAGATCCAGTTGGGCGGCCAACGATCCCGCACGCCCGTCGTCGGCGCTCTGGAGGATCTCAAGGTGTTCGAACGTCGCCGCATCCAACAACAGGCAGTCTGCTTCGGGACGGAATTCCAGCGTCGCGAAGTGCGCAAGCTCCGCTTTCTGCGTCTCGCGCATGTAGTGGACAAGCGCGCCCGCCGCGCGGATCGCGGCCGCGTGCCGATCCGGGGCAAGGCCGAAGCCGTCGAGCGACACGGTGCCCAGTTGCTCGGTCAGGGCACGAGTCGCGTGCGCCAGGTCGAACGTCCAGGGCGCGACGCCCGTGACGTGGACGCCGGCGTCCAGCCCGGGCATGCTGGGTGTCGAGCCATTCTCGGAAGGCAGCAGCAACTCGCGCGGACGGAGTGATGCGAGTTCGTCTGCAACAGACCCCGCGGCGGAGGCGCCTTCATGTTGCGAGACGCAGAACTCGCCAGTCGACAGATCAGCCGTCGCCAAGCCGTAGACCGGTGTGGCCTTCGGGTCGCTTCCCGAATCCACCGACGCGATTGCCACCAGGAATGCCGGCTCGCGTGATTCCAGGTACCCGGCGTCCGTCAACGTGCCGGGCGACACGACTCTCACCACCTCCCGGCGGACCAGACCCTTCGCCTTCCTGGGATCTTCCATCTGCTCGCAGAGCGCGACGCGGTAGCCCTTCCTGACGAGTCGGATCAGATAGCTGTTGATTGCGTGGTGTGGCACACCGCACATCGGAATCTCGCCCCCCGCGGCATTCTTCGAGCGCGACGTCAACGTCAGTTCGAGTTCGCGCGCCGCTGTCACGGCGTCGTCGAAGAAGAGCTCGTAGAAGTCGCCCATCCGGAAAAGGATCAGGGCGTCCGGATGCTGGGCCTTTGCGTCGAGGTACTGACGCATCGCGGGAGTGGCATTTCGGCGGGCCTCCGTCAGCGTCTTGGGTGAGGAGGTCATCTTGCCGATGGTAGCATCGCCACCGTTGGGGGCCGATTATGTGGATCCTGGCGCTGGACACGAGCACGAGAGGCGGCAGCGCGGCAATTGCCCATGACGGCAGCGTGGTTGCCTCCATCGAGGGCGATCCGACGCGGACGCATGGCGAGCGGCTACCCACCGACCTGATTGGGCTGGCCGGCGCCGCGGGCGTTGCGTTGTCCGACATTGACTACTATGCCGTCGCGGTCGGTCCTGGGTCGTTCACCGGCCTGCGTGTCGGCATCGCGACGGTGCAGGCGCTTGCACTGGTGAGACAGCGTCCGGTCGTGCCGCTGTCGACGCTCGCCATCGTGGCGCGGATTGCGGCCGATACCGACTCGCAAGGAGATACCGCCAGCCGGCGTATCATTGCCTGGTTGGATGGTCAGCGCCGGGAGATCTTCGGCGGCCTCTACGGGGCCGACGGACGGACCCCCCTCGACGAGCCATGTGTCGGTCCGGCCGCTTCACTCCTCGACAACTGGGCGCCGCTCCTGGCAAATCACCCGGTCACCGTGATGGGCGACGGTATCGCGGCAACCCGCGATCTGCTCGACGCGCGGTTTGGGGCACGGGCAACGCTGGAGGAGGCGCCGCTGCTGCTCGCTCCCGCGATGATCCGCCTTGCCGTTGAAGGGGCTGACCAGGCGGTTGAGCCGCACGCCATCCAGCCACTGTACGTCCGACGTCCGGACGCCGTCCGTGACAGAGAACGACGACACCGGTCCGCTGCTCCATGACGAAGTCACAGAAGTCACGGTTTCTTGAGACGCCGGTCGAACCGTTCCGGGTGGAGGCGGGTGTGCCGGTGGAGGAAGTGCTGCGTCGGATGGAGCGGATCTCGTTCCAGGGACGGAATCTCGCCGCCGCACACCGCGTCTGGCAGCGGATGCTCGGCGACGATCTCTTGATCTTCCTGGGAGTTGCCGGCGCATTGAGTGCGGGCGGCCTGCGCCTGATCGTTGCCGAGTTGATCCGTCGGCGTGCGGTGGACTGCGTCGTATCGACCGGCGCGAACCTCTACCACGATCTGCACGAGACGCGCGGCCAGCGCCACTTCCTCGGCTCGCCCCGTGCCGACGATCGGGCCTTGGCCGAAGCGCACATCGACCGGGTGTACGACACGTTCGTCGACGAGGATGAGTTCGTCAGGAACGACATCTGGATTGCCCGGTTCGCCGGGACTCTCGAGCCGAGGCCGTACACGACACGGGAGTTTCTGTACCGTCTCGGCGAACGACTCTGGACAGAGACCGAAGCGGACGGCATCCTGACCGCGGCCTATCGGGCGAACGTACCTGTTTTCTGTCCCGCGATCGCGGACTCCTCGCTCGGGATGGGATTGTCGCAGGCGCGCCACGACGCCGACAGCGCGGGTCAAGTCGACGTGATCGGTGACATCATCGAGTCGGCCAATCTGGTGATCCGCAGACCGAGGACGGCGTCGGTGGTTCTGGGGGGTGGCACGCCGAAGAATTTCATCAACCAGGCGAGTGTGCAGGCGGCGTTCTACTGCGATGGCATCCCGGGGCACCGCTACGCGCTGCAGGTGGTGACCGATGTGCCGCACTTCGGGGGCGCAAGCGGATCGACGCTCGACGAAGCGGAGAGCTGGGGAAAGCTGGCCGGAGACGCGGAGCGCGTGACGGTGTCGGCCGATGCGACAATCGCCCTCCCGCTTCTCGCAACGGCGCTGGCGGCGTCGGCGGCTCGCCGTCTCACGGAGCGCCGGCCACCGGCGTTCGAGCTTGAGGATCGCACACTCGTCGTGGACGGCCGGCCGGTGCCGGTCGACCGCTTCGACGGTGATGCGGCCACGGAAGGCTGAGAACCGCGTCGGTCATGGACCTGCCCGGCCGGTGGGTTGCTGTTGCGTGACGCAGTGGATGGCGCCCAGCCCGACGACCAGGTCAACGGCGTGAACGCCTACCACTTCCCTCTTGGGGAAAAAGTGGGCGAGCGTATCGAGTGCATCACGATCCGACGAGTCGTTGAACGTCGGTACCAGAACCACATCGTTGGCGATGTAGAAGTTGAGGTAGCTTGCTGGCAGCGGCTCCCCCTCGAAGACGATTGGCCGCGGCATCCGGATCGGGATCACGTCGATCGCTCTTCCTCGCGCCGTGCGCATCGACCGAAGCCGCGCCAGGTTCGCCGCGAGCACCGGGTAACGCGGATCATCCCGATAACGCGTTTCGGCTGCCAATACGGTTGTCGGTCCGACAAAGCGCGCCAGGTTATCGACGTGCCCATGCGTGTCGTCGCCAGCCAGCGCCGCTTCCCCGACGCCTCCAGGGAGCCATAGCACTTGCTCGACACCAAGTGTCCGGGCAAGCACCCGCTCCAGCGTTGCGCGCGACAGCCCAGGATTGCGCGCCTGCACATGGCCAAGCAGACAGGTCTCGGTCGTCAGCAGCGACCCTTCGCCGTTGACGTCGATGCTCCCCCCCTCAAGCACGACACGGGACGCTCCCTCGCGGACGTCGATCCGTTCCATTCCGAGATGCTGTGCGATACGCCGCGGCAGCGTGTCGTCGAGCGCGTGCGCACGGTACCGCGACCACCCCGTGAACCGCCAGTCGGTTACCAGAACGGTCTTCCGCGATTCCGCGCCGCGCACGACGAAGACTGGCCCGCTGTCGCGAATCCACGAACGGTTGGTCGGGATCAGGTGGAAGTCGACCCGCTCCACCTCGACGCCACATCGCTCGAGGCGATTCCACGCGCGCTGACGGACGCGAGGATCCTGGCAGACCAGCGCTACGCGCTCGCCCCGAACCAGGTAGCGAATCATCTCGACGTAGCACCACTCGACCGCGGCGGTCTTAACCCGCCAGTCGTCGCGGTTGTGGGGCCAGACGAGCCAGGTGGCCGCGTGTGGTTCCCACTCCGCCGGCATCCTGACGTCAACGAGCCGTGCGCTCATCCGTTGCCGTCAAGAAACCGTCGGCTCAACGGCGCGTAGGTATCGATCCGCCGGTCGCGCAGGAACGGCCAGGCGCGGCGCTGTTGTTCTACCAAGCTCCGCTCGCATCGCGCGACGACAACCGTGGCTTCCTCCGCAGCCTCCGCCACGACCCGCCCCGCCGGATCGCAGATGAAGGAGCCGCCCCAGAACCGCAGGCCACCCGTCGCGGAGGGCTCGATGCCGACCCGATTCACCGAAGCTACCCAGACACCGTTCGTCACGGCGTGCGCCCTTTGCACCGTGCGCCAGGCGTCGCGTTCCGACTCGCCGTCCGGTCCAGGTCCGGCGGCGGGCCATCCGATGGCCGTCGGGTAACAAATCAACTCCGCTCCGCCCAGTGCCATCAGACGCGCCGCTTCTGGGTACCACTGATCCCAGCAGATCAGCACACCGAGGCGTACATAGCGCGTCTCGAACACCGGGTAACCCAGATCGCCCGGCGTGAAATAGAACTTCTCGTAGAACTGGGGGTCGTCCGGGATGTGCATCTTCCGATACCTCCCGAGCAGTTCGCCCGATGCATCGATGACCGCCGCCGTGTTGTGGTACAGCCCGGCGGTCCGCCGTTCGAAGACCGGGACGACCAGCACTACCTCGAGTTCGCGCGCGACAGCGGCGAACCGTTCGGCAGTCGGACCCGGCCAACGCTCGGCCAGATCGAAGCATGCGGCATCTTCCAGCTGGCAGAAGTAGGGGGACGCGAAGAGTTCCTGCAGGCAGACGATCCGGGCCCCCTGCCCGGCCGCTTCGCGGATGCCCGCCTCGGCCGCATCATGCGCGCCGGCTATGGATCCGGGCCACCTCATCTGCACCAGGCCGACGGTGAAACTGCCCGGATGCGTCGCTGGGGCGGCGGGCAAAGCGAGGGCGTTATCCGTCGCCCTGCAGCGGAAGGGTATCGAGTTCGCGCTGAGCCTCGAAGCGGTACCCCGAGGCGGGAAACTCATCGATCAACTGCCGAAAGGTGGACGTCGCCTCGGCCGACTGTCCCGCCAACGCGTACGCCTGACCGAGACGCATCAGCAGAGCATCGCGCGGCAGTCCCGCGCTGTCGGTCGCCGACGCGGCAGACGCCTCGGCCAGCAGCGTGATGGCGCCGTCATAGTCGCCTGCCGCCAGTAGCGCCTCGGCGCGGCCGAGACGGGCCATTCGGGCGTACACTCCCTCTCCGGCCAGCTCCATGACCCGCTGGTACTGCGTATCCGCTTCGCCGGTCCGGTCGAGGACGCCGAGCGCCACCGCAGCCTGGTATCTGGCGACGATGCCCTGCGACAGGCTCGGGTAAGCGTCCGCCGCCTCGAGCAGTCGCGGAACGGCGGTCTCGAGCTTGGCGGCGACGGACGGGAATTCGGTTGGCATACCGGCGTCGGCCATCGACGCCACCCCGCCCGTATCGTCGGCAGTCTCCGTTGCGACGACTGGCGTATCGACAATCGCCATCGCCGCGGCGAGGAGCGCACTCGCTCTTGACGAACGGTACTGCTGCCAGCCGAAGACGGCGCCGGCGACAACGAGCGCGCCAACCACGACCGCGCCCCCGGCGACCGCGCGCGTGTTCACCCAGTCGGTCTCGGACAACTCCGCGAGAAAGCTCGCGAGTGGGTTTTGCTTCAGATGATGCCGTTCTGATCGCTTCATGATGCGAGTTGCGGCGTGCGTCCATGCGGGCGCGCGACCGTCTCTCCGACCCGCTAGCTTAACAGATTAACGCGCTACGGCGGTGTCGTATCGATGTCGGGATAGAGCCGTGAGTGAACCAGACCGGGGTGTCGGTCGCCGTACCGTTCCGGGATGTTCTGCGTCCAGTTGCTCGGGATGGTCAGGCAGAATGACAGTAGCAGCGAGAACGCCAGACGCTGTCCTATCGTGGGAGCCGCACCGCGTGGACTCGAGGCGTCGGACGGGGCTGAAAGGCGGGGCAGGCGACCCGTCCGGCGAAGGCGCGATCGGTACAACAGCATCAGTCCGACCAGCGCCATCACGATGTTGAGGGTCTGGCCGGTGCCCAGCGCCAGGCGGTGCGTCGGATAGTCGCGGAACAGGTCAATCACGATCCTGGGTGCGGCGTACCAGAAAACGAAGCGGGAAGCGACGGCCCCGGGCGTTCGGCTGGTTCGCCGGACGTACAGCAGATAAGCCATCAGCAGCATGTTCTTCGCGCCGTCGTACAGCACCACCGGGTGCCGGTATCCGTCGGCGTCGGGGAACTGCACGCCCCACCAGACGTCGGTCAGGGAACCGACGATCTGGCCGTCGATGAAGTTGCCGATCCGCCCCATGCCCAGCAGGAACGCCGCCGGAATGACCAGCACGTCGGCAAGGTGATGGAACGGCAAATGCCGCCACCGCGCGAAACTCCAGGCAGCAAGGAAGCCGCCCGCCATCAGCCCATGCGTCGCCATGCCTCCCAGCCAGAACCACGGCAGAAGTTCCGGATGATCCCGGTAGAAGAACCACTCGTCGAACGCCACCTCTACGGCGCGGCCGCCCACCAGGACACCCATCGTCATCAGAAGGCTCAGGTTCCAGACCGACCGTCGCGAGAGATTCAGCCGGGTGCGGCTACGCATGACGAAGAAGTGCAACTCGACGAACCCGAGTGCAAAGCCGAGGCCGTACCACCACAGGTACACGCCGTCCACGGGGAACAGGATCGGGTCGATCTGGTGAACGAAGCCCCCGGGCATCACGCGATTCGCGCGCGGTGGTATGGTGCGCTCAAGTGAACGGGAGGCCAACCGCCGTGGTCATCCCGCTGCCGCGTACCGGTCCACCGCTCTCGCAGGCGGTGAGCAAGGCTACCAGAACCGCGCGGCCCGGGCTTGACACGAGCCCGGACATTGGGCCTACTTGTAAGCTCTCCTGTGGCAACCGTGGCAACCACGGGCCGGAGCAATCCGGATAGCATCGAGTCGGGCGGGTATTGACTTCCGATGGCACGGTCAGAAAAGACCCGGGCCGCCACCCGGCGGCAGTTCATGGCGACGGCGGGTGCCGCGCTGGCGGCCACCGCTTCTCCGGGAGGCCCGGCGAGGGCTCAATCCCCGGTGCTGCTCCCCTCCTGGGTCGCGGACGTCGATGGCGACGGTGCGGTTGGTCCTCCCGACAAGGATCTCGCCGCAGCGGTACTCTTCGCGCGCCGCGGCCACAGGCTGCAACCCGCCTACGGCTTCGACCCGCGGGCTGATGTCTTCGGACGAGGCGTCATCGATGCCTCCTCGGTCGACGCAATCGACCACTCGGTGCAACGGTACGTCAGCGGCTTGCCGACGGATGCGCGGCCGATCACGGTAGCTTGGCACTACGGCTGGTACAAGTCGACAACGCGGGCGGTGGCGCTCCAGACAGCCCGCTTTCTTGGCGGGAACTACCTCTCCTCGGATCCGGTGGTCGAGACGACGTTCAACGAGCTGAAGAACGAGTTCGGAGTGAGCGTGGACGCGTTGAGCTGGATTCCGTCGCGCGATCCCGACAACCACTCGAACCAGGAGAATTACCGCCAGGGGTACTTGCGCGCGCGGAATGCCGAAACCCGCCACGCCTGCCTGATTTACGAGAACACGATCGCCAACCTGCACAACTCTCGCGATCCGACCGAGCGTCTTGACTTCCGAACACCGGGCGTCGTCGAACTTTTGCGGGACGACTTCGAAGAGATGGCTCGCTTCCTGGTGCACGTGCGCGACAAGACTCCGGTCCGGATCTTCGCGCTCGACGGCCGGCCGGTCGTCTTCATCTTCGGCTCGCACACCTGGGGGACGATTCCTGCCTACGAGAGCGCCTACCGAGCGATCAGGGAGGGGATCGAAATGCTGCGGAACCGGTTCCGCGACATTTTCGGCGCGTACCCGTACCTCGTCGGTGACGAAGTGCACCTGGCTTCGACGCGTGACTTCAGCGAGGACAGAAGGCTGCGCTCTACCAACTTCGATGCCATTTATGTGTATCACCATGCCGCGCTCAAGCCGACCCAGGTGCCGGTGGTGGTTCCGGTAACGCGTCGCTACATCGAGAATCTGCTCACGATCCTGCGGGTCAACTACGCGACGATGCGCTCCATCAGGAACGTGTTCACCGGGCGCCGCGTCATGGTGATTCCCAACCTTGCGCCCGGGTTCGCCAAACCGGGTTTTCCGACACTCCAGATCGGACGCGGGCCCTACACCGACTTCCTCAAACTGCTGCGTGACGTCCATCTGCGCGAATACATCGAGAACGATTGGGGTGCATTCCTGGGCACGCCACAACTGCCTGCCCCCGTGTTCATAGTCGGATCATGGAACGAGGAGTACGAAGGGCACAGCATCTTTCCCTTCGACTTCAACCTGACCGTGCCGGTGTCCGTGCAGCACGGCTTCGACCTGTCGATGGCGATCAAGGAAGCGTTCGGCTGGAATCACTATGCCGACCGGGACATATCGACGCCGCGGGACGCACCGGATCAGTAACCCCCGCGTCTGGAATGGACCGTCTGGCAGTGGCGCGCGTGCCCGGATTCGGACGTGCTTCGTAAGCGTATTTAATTCAGCTACTTACGGTATGGCTGGCTCCCACTGTCCCACGTCCATACCCACGCGTTAGGAGCCGAACATTCCCGACAGCAGGAGTCTCTCCAAGACCGTCTGAAGCACCCGAGTGGTCAGCGCTCCCCCGTGGCTGAGGATCTGCTCCTTCGCCTCGTTCCAACGGCTCTCGTCCCGCGCATGCTCCAGAAAATCGTGGCCCTTGTAGGTAAGGCAACGCGGTGCGTAGACGTGGACTGAAGAACCATCCCGCGTTAAGTCGAGTGCTTCTATGAGGCCTTCTTGAGCAAGCAGCCACGCGTGATAGCCCACTTCGTCTTCCGAGTACCTGTCGATCTCCACCTGCCTCGGTTCGAGCGTGGTTGGCCACTTTTCCACCTCAAACAGAATCCGGCGGCATAGATCCATGTCCCGCTTCATCGGTCGGCCGCCGCGCACTTCTCCTGGTGCTCTTCGCGTTCCCGCAACGCCGAGGCCAGAATGTCGGGATCGTCGGTAGCCACCGGCGGAAACGACCGATGGCTGGCGGCGCAGTAGAAGCGGATCCCGCCTGAACCGGCTACCGCCGGCGGTTCTACGCGGGATTCTTCGTCCACCGGGCGGCCGACACCAATCGGGCCGCTCATCACTGCCCGTGGCACTTCTTGAACTTCTTACCGCTGCCACAGGGGCATGGGTCGTTCCTCCCTACGCTGGGCGGGCCGGAAGGAACGAAATCGATCTCCTCCAAGGATGGGATTCGAAACGTGAACGACGTCCTGTCCCGGAAATTGCTCACTGCGAAGTCGCCAAGGCCAATGATGTCCATTCCGATCAGCACTTGGGCATCGTCGCCAGCCAGCGCTTCCGCTTCAGCGACTCGGTGCTCCTGGACGATGACTTGGTTGGGCAGGTGGATGTCGACCAAGTAAACGTCCGAGAGTCGGCTGCTGTTCACGCCGACGATTTTCGTCTGGGATGTCGGAATCAGGCCGCACTCCTTCACTACCTTCCGCGTGACCACTGTACCGGAGGCGCCAGTGTCCCAGATCGCTATGTAGCGTCGCGCCTCGACGTCCGGTTTTCTCAGCGGCTCGATGTTCGCGATCCCCACAGGGGTGACCAACACTCGAGCCCGGCCTGCTGCGCGCGCGGTGAATCCAGAAACTTTGGATCGCGAGGGGCTACGCAAAGCTCACTCGCGAATGGAAGGTCTGCGTGGTGCTCTCAGGGTCAGCGTTGCAGCGCTGGACGAGGAAGGTACCGGGTTCGTGCGTCTGGACCGTTGCGCGCACGGCTTCTGCGGCCGTCTCGTAGTCGCCAAGGACCTTGCCGCCCTTGATAACGATGAAACGGTCTTGGTACTGCTCTGCCAACTCAGCTTGGTGCTCAAGGTAGTACTCGAACTCACCTTGGAGTACAGACTTAACCATAGTTTCCTGTGGCAATCGTATCACGGGCGGGAGAGCCTGATGAGGGGCCGCCGCGGCGCCCTACTGGGGAACACATCAGAGCCCGACGAGCTCGCGGGCCTGGTTGAGTTCCATGCCGGCGCCCGTGAGCGATTGCATGGCCCGCGCCAGTGTTGCGACGTCGGCCGCCCGCGGCATCTTCAACGTGACGCGCTCGCCTAGGGCCTCGCTCAACTGGTCACCGATCATCGCGGCCACCGGCTCAATGGTGCCGACTGTCATCTGCCGCCATGCTTCTCGCATCGACGTGCCCGCCGCCGCGTGATTCGCCAGCACCGGAGGGATGCCGCACGCCGCCAGCACGTCGCGTCCTACGTCGCGTCGGAGTTCGACGGTCGATTCCGGAGGTGCGATCCCGAAACGATGAGGCGTGTACTCGCGCTGTGGCGCCACTCCAGGCCCGGCGCCGTAGCCGCCGGTCTGCGCCGGCGCAAGCACCGTCCCTCCGCCCGCCGCGGCCAGGTCTCGCCGGAGCGAGACGAGTGGGTCGTCCTCGTCGTCGGCGTCGGCGTCCTGCCCGCGGTCTCCCACGTCCGGCGTCGACATGACGTAGCCCGATTTACCGCCCGCCTCGCCGGCGAGCTGGCGCTCGAGTCCGGCGAGCAGCGCGCCCGATAGCGACGCGGACGCCCACGGTGGCCGTCCTCGCCACGGCCGTACCGGGTCGACCGCGTACTGCAGGTGGGCGACGCCGGATCGGGCACGGTAGACCGTCATGGTGGATCCCGGCCCATCGACGGTCACCGTGTAGATCCAGGTCCGGCGGTCGCCGGTCCCGGTCGTCACGTAGGCGGCGCTCGCCGGCAGGAGCATCAGTCGGCCGTCGGACACCGCCAGGTCGAAGACGATCTCTCCGGAGCGGCACAGCGCCCGGCCGATCATCGCGAGCAGTGAGGGCGTGAGAGCCGCCGTGCGGCGATTCTGCGGCTCGACGGTGGCCAAGGCCAAAGCCCTCGACCACAGCCCGGAAGAGGCTTCGACGGCGGCCGTAGCTGATGCTACGCCTCCACCAGTGCCCGCCGCGGCGGACTCGATCGCGTTGACCACGGCCGTCGTGTAGGAGCGCGTCTCCGGTGCCGGCCCGCGACTGACACCGAGCGAGATCATGGCGCGGCCTCGATGACGCGTGCCCGAGGCCGACGCCACGGGGCCAGGATGCTCGACGCGCCGCAGCGGCGGATCAGGTTGGCACCCAGGCCGGCATAGTCCACCTTCTGGTCTGCAAACCCGACGCTGGCGACGAGCGGGTCGGAGCGGATCGACTTCACGAGCAGCTCGATGGCCGCGGTCTGAACGTCGCCGGGCGCATCGGGGGCGTAGTTGTTGACGATGGCTGTCGACGCGGCTTGCGCCTGCGCCTCGGTTACAGCCACACCCGCACCTGTTGCCGCTCCCGCAGCTCGGCGCGGGTCTGCTCGTATTCGGGCTTGTCGGTCAGCGCCGCTGCGTCCAAGAGCGCCAGCTCGATCTCGCGGACGCCGGCCGCGGTCCGGTGTTCCCAGACAGCGTGAAACTCGACGCTCATGTGTTGCTTGCCCTGATCGACGGCCCGGACGATCGCCGGCGTTGCCGGCGTCGAGATTCGGATCTCCCCGTTCGGCTCGCGGGTCGGCACGGCGCGCGCCTCGACGGCGCCGCGATGCTCCGTCAGGATGCCGATGCCGTCGTTCGGCCAGACCAGGGCGCCAGGGGCGAAGACTTCCGCCCGGCCGCCGGCAGCGGCCCGACCCTCCTGGAGGATGACGCCGTGAAGCATCGGCCCGTCTTCGGAGGACCGACACTCGACCACGAAGGTGAGCCGTTCACTCATTGTCTTGAATCGCCCCGGCGCCGCCGCCGATGGCACAGCGGCGACGCCGGCCTTTGCAGGGACCGCGGGGAGCAACCCGCGGCCGGGCGAACCGTTACGCGACCTTGAACTCGACCAGGTCGTACGCGTCCGGCTGCACAAGCAGCACCTTGGACCCGCACAGCACGTGCAGCGAGAAGTGCCGCGTTCCGCTGCTGGAATCCGAGTAGATGTCGTCGATCGCGACGTTCGCCCACACCGGGTGCGAGGCCGTCTTCAACCCCGGCCGGCCCTTGCGGTAGACGATGCCGCGCGCGATATTGCTCGCCGTCGCCGGCATCCGCTTGTTGGTCGACCAACCGCCCATCGTGCGCGCCAGGTACGATGCGGCCGACTCGTCACCCAGCGAGACGCCGCCGCGCTGCCCGGTGTCGATCACGCGGTCGCGGAACTTCTTCGCACTGAGCTTGTAGGAATCGACGTTCGCCAGGATGGACACCTCGCGTAGCGTGGACGCCCACAACCCGTCGATCTGATCGGCGAAGGCCTCCACGAAGTCATCGAAGTCAGCCACCGACGTCGGGTTCGTCGGGTCGGTCAATTGGTTGACGAGACCGTTGACGTTCGGCGCCGTGCCGTTGCCGTTGATGCACTGCGTGTCGTATGCGTCGCTCAGCACCCCTCGCGCGTTCTCGCGCAGCGCCGCCTCGAAGTTGCCGACGCCGATCTGCGCCACGTCTTCCATCGCGACGGAGAGACGCGCCGAGATGCGCCGCGGCGAGGCGGTCACCGTCGTCAGGGCCGCGGCCGTGCTCTCCTGCGTGCCACCTTTGGCCTTCGCCGCCGCAGTCAACGCCGTCGAGATCGTCGCCTCGCTGTAGTTGCCGCTCCCGACTTGCGGCATCTGGATCCCGAGGCGGGGGGCGATGGAGTCGGCGAAGACGAACGGCTGCACCGGCGCCAGGGTTGCGCCCTGGCCAGCCATCGGTGCCGGCGACACCGCGTCCGCTCGGTGCTCGACCTCGCGCGTCTCGGTCGGCCGGTCCCGTTCGAACAGGTCGAGCGGAATGCCGTCCGTGACCTTGCACGCCGCGGCGTACTCGGCCTCGACGCCGCCCGGCAGGCGGCCCTGCAGCGCCGCCTGCAGGAACCCGCCGAGCGTGGCCCGACCGCGGAGCTCGAGCCTCTCGCGCGTTTCGGAGTCGACCGCGCCGCCGGCCGCGGCGGCCTCGCGGGCCAGGCGCTCGGCGTCCGGCTCGGCGGCGATGGCTGCCCGCAGCTCGGGCTCTTTCGCGCTGACCTCGGCGGTCAACGTCTCCATCTCCGTGTTCTGTTCGTCGGTCCGGGTCTCGATCCCCAACAGCTCGTTGAGACGCTGACGGCATTCGGACAACCGGATCTCAATCTCTTGGCGCTTTGTCATAACTCATAGTTATAACATGATTGTGTGCAGATTATAAACTCCGTGAAGGCGTCTAGCGTCGCCTGTAACGGACTCGGTCGGTCTATGCAGTGGTCGCCTGCCAAAGCCCCGATAATCTCCGCACATGGCCGCTGATACGCCGGTATGACTCGTAGACGCATGACGACGGCGGCGTGGGTCAGGAAGTTCTGCATCGCCACGGACGGCCCAGGCTCCGGGAAAAGGCTCACGCTAGAGCCGTGGCAACGTGGGATTCTCGACGCCGTCGACAACGAGCCGAGGACTACGTTCGCCCTCATGATGGCCAGCCAGATCGGAAAGACGGCAATCACCTTGCCGGTAGGACTGCGTGCAGCGATAGATGGCCGTGGCGTTCTGTGCGTCGGCTCTACCGATCACGGCGGAAAGGATCTACGTCGCCGGATAGATCGGATCCTCGAGTCCAGTCCGGAGATCGCTAGCGCGTTCTGTTCGGCTCGGTCCGGTCCAGGTGCACGATCATCCGCAGCACTTCGGGAGACGGCCGCCGGCGGATGGTTGTCAATCGCGACCGCTGGGTCCGCGTCGCAGTTGAGCTCTCGGACTGTGCAGACCGCAGTCTGCGACGAGGTGAGCAGATGGCCGCGCGCCGTTCGTTCTGGCGAAGGCGCACCGCTCGCGCTGATCGAAGCACGAACGGCAGATTGGGGTGATGACGCGGTGATCGTCGCACTCTCCAGCCCGGTGCAGGACGGAGACGGGATAACCCAATTGTTCCGAGACGGCGACCAGCGCCGCATGGAATACCCGTGCCCCAGTTGTCACGCGATGACGCCGTTCCTGTGGGAGCAGGTCATCGGCGTCGAGCGCCACGAGAAACCGATGATCACGTGTGCAAACTGCGACCAAGCACACGACGAACGCGCCCGCCTGAAGATGTTGCGCCGCGGCCGGTGGGTGGCGCAGCGCCCGGACGCCGTAGACGAAGACACCGCATCGTTCTCCGCCAGCAGGCTTGACAGCGCCAGGTCGTCGCTGCATCAGGTCGCGAAGAGCTGGCGGAAAGCGCGTAGACGAGGAGAACGAGGCGATGCACGAGCAGTTGCCTCGTGGCGGAATTTGGTCTTGGGACGGCCGTCGAAGTCCGGAGCCGCAGATGCCGATCAGTTGTACGCGCGCCGCGAACGCGCCTTCGATCTACGGGAGCTCGAGCAGACGGTCGCCGCGATCGACGTTCAGGACGATCGGTTGATCAGCGTCGTCGCCGGGTTCAGCCGTGGCAGCAATGACGTGTTCGTGTTCGACCTCGCCGTCCACCTCGGAGACCCGAGAGACGACGCGCCGTGGCAGATCGTCGAGCGCCACCTGGACCAGACCTTCGGCGGGATGAGGATCTCCATCGTCGGCGTGGACGCCGGCCACCTGACCAGCACAGTCCGAGAACAATGTCGGCGCCGCCGGGCGTGGTGTCCGGTCCTCGGTCGAGCAGGACGTGGAGCGCCCATCGCCCGCCCGATCCCGTCGAGCGGGATCGCCACGATGGGGAAGGAAAACGTCTGCGCGTGGTGGGCCGGAAGGGTAGGCGCCCACCGCGTCCATCTGCCGCAGAACATCGCCCGCGCCGACGTCGAGGAACTGTGCTGCGCTGAAGCGCTTGTAGCGCGCGGTGGTGCTCTACGGTGGGAGCCGATCCTACCCGGAGGCCGCAACCACTACTGGGATTGCGCGACGATCTGCGTATGGGCTCGGCACTTCAAAACGGTGACAAGCACCAGGCGGAAGCTGCACCTCGTGGCGATCTAATTGACTGATAATTGCGAGTTAAGCTCCCGCAGCGGGGCCGGCCTGGATCGTCCCAGGGGTCCCCGTCACGCGACTTCGTTCCAGTGCACGGCTTGCAGGGCGCCGAGAACTGACTCGCTCGGATTCCCGACGGTCCACTTCCGACCATCTGACCGGTCGGACGATTCGGCCTTGGCGTAGTAGCGAGCGTTCGGTTGCTCTGGACCGCCATCGTAGATCGTGACGGTGATATCGTCGTCGTCCCTTGTCACCGTGAAAACTGTCTTGTGCCACACCTCCCCGGAGACAAGGCGGCGAAGCTCTTTGATCACGGCGGCGGTGTCGATGGGCATGGCTAGCAATTGTCGCACGGCGCACCGTTCGCCCGCGAGCCAGTGCCCTATGCTGCTGCTACCTCCAGTGGCCAGCTCACCCACGAGATGTGACCGTCGGCGGCGACGCCCACCTGTATACCCGGCGCAGGGAGCTCCGCGATCGGGCGCGGGAAATCAAGCCCGTCGGCGACGTAGAACTCGGTAGCGGACAGCACAGCGTCTCGCTCGGCGCCTTCCAGGTTCCGTTCCGCGAAATCCCTCAGCTTCTCGTTAATGTCGTTGTCAGTCATGGTGTGATTATCCTCGCACGGTTTGCCGTGCGCCCGCGCGCGTCCATCATCGCCGTCTCCGGAGTCGAGCTGCAGGTCGGCGGCGCGCACCACGACCTCACCGGGAATGCAGCCGCCCCGCAACGCGTCGGCGAGATCCTGCAGGTCTCCGATGCTGACGTTCCCGGCGGCGAAGTCGGCGCGGACCAAGTCCTCGGGCCACGGCGATGGCGCCGGCCGGCGTTTGCGTGACAGCTCGCGATAGCGGGGGGCGATGTACGCGATCAAGCCGTCCAGTCGCTGCTGCTGCTGCTGTTTCCCTTGGCCGCCCTCGTTTGTAGCAGCAGCAGTACTAGTACCGGACCCTTTCTTGGATCCTCTTTCTGTAGAGAGGGGTGTTTCGCCCCTGTCTAGAGAGGGGTGTTTCACCCCTATCTGAGGCGGGAACACGAGCAGATCCGACGCCCGCCTCACGCGCCCGCCCTTCATCCGCACGAGGAGCAGTCCTGCCTCCTTGAGCCGTTTGGTGATCAACGACAATTATTTTTGCCGGTTGCCGAGGACGGGATTGGCCGGTTCATGGGTGATGGTGGCAGCGTGTGAGACTGTCCGTTTTCCTTGCGGAGGACGGGTTGGTCACGAATGCACAGGTTCGGCGATTGCGCGAGAAACGGATGTCCGGAAAGACATTGGCGGCAGCGGCGGCGGCGGCCGGGATGAGCGAGCGGACGGCGCGCACGTGGCAGCGCGGGGCGTTGCCGTCGACGGCGAAGGCGCCGCGGACGTGGCGGACGCGGGAGGACCCGTTCGCCGATGTGTGGCAGTCGGAGGTCGTGCCGCAGCTGGTGGCCGATACCGACGGCCGGCTGCAGGCGCTGACGCTGTTCAAAGTGCTGTGCCGACGGCATCCGGGTCGCTTTCAGGCGGGGCAGCTACGGACGCTACAGCGGCGGGTCCGCGATTGGCGGGTGCAGTACGGCCCGGACCGCGAGGTGTACTTCGAGCAGGTGGCGGTTCCGGGTCGGGAAGCGGCGTTCGACTTCACCGACGCGAGCGACCTGGGCGTGACGATACGGGGCGTGGCGTTCCCGCATCTGCTGTTCGAGTGGGTGCTGAGCTACAGCAAGTGGACGTATGTGGGGCTGGCGCTGAGCGAGACGTTCGAGGCGTTGGTGTCGGGCCTGCAGGGCGCGTTGTGGATGCTGGGCGCGGTCCCGGCAGTGCTGCGACACGACAACCTGTCGGCGGCGACGCACGAGCTGAAGCGTAGCGGTGGGCGCCAGCTGACGGCGCGGTTTCAGCAGGTGATGGACCACTACGGGCTGCGCTCGTCGCGGATCCAGCCGGGGAAACCGCACGAGAACGGCGTGGCCGAGCAGGCACACTTCCGGACGAAGACGGCCATCGAGCAAGCGTTGCTGCTGCGGGGCGACAGAGATTTCGCGGACGAGTCGGCGTACCTGCGCTTCGTGCGGGCGGTCCTCGACGAGGAGCGGAATAGGCCGGCGGCGGCACGGTTGGCCGAGGAGCGTTTGTATCTGCAGCCGTTGCCGACGGCTCGCATCCCCGAGTACACGACGTTCCAGTGCCGGGTGCGCAAGTGGAGCACGATTCGGATCGGCAGCCGGATCTACTCGGTGCCGTCGCGGTTGATCGGCCACACGGTCGAGGCGCGGCAGCATCCGTCGACGGTCGAGGTTCTCTACGGCGGCCGGGTGCTGTGCACGATGCCGCGGCTGCGGGGTGCGGCGGACCACCGGATCGACTATCGCCACATCATCGCGAGCTTGGTCCGCAAGCCGGGTGCCTTTGCACGGTATCGCTTCCGGGAGGAGCTGTTCCCGTCGCTGACGTTCCGCGCGGTGTACGACGCGCTAGGCCGGACGCATGGCGAGCGGGCCGACGTCGAGTATGTGCGGCTGCTGCACCTGGCCGCCACGACCAGCGAGCGTCAGGTCGAGGCGACGCTTCGCGCTCGACTCGACGCCGGCGACACGTGCGACTACGCCAGCGTCCAGGCCGAGGTGCGGCCGCCAGTCCCGACCGTCCCGGTGGTGCACATACCGCGCCCGGATCTGGCGCGGTACGACGCGCTGTTGACCGGAGGTCTGCGCGGATGACGGTGCCGAGCGAGCAGGTGACGACGCTGCTGACACAGTTCAATCTGACGACGGCGGCCGAGGAGCTCGTCCCGCGACTGACGCAGGCCGGACACTACGACACGCTGCCGGTGCTGCTGGAAGTGTTCGAGGCCGAAGCCGAGGCGCGACGCCAGCGCCGGATTGCCCGGCTGCGACGGACCTCGCGTCTGCCGCCCGGCAAGACGTTCGAGACGCTCGACACCGGAAGGCTGCCGGCGCCGGTCGTGCAGCAGTTGAGGACGCTGGCCACCGGGGCGTTTCTCGAGACAGCGACCAACGTGCTCGCCTTCGGTCTGCCGGGTGTCGGCAAGAGCCATGCGCTGAGCGCCGTCGCGCACGCCCTGGTCGAGGCCGGTCACAGCGTGTTGTGCGTGCCGGCCTACGCCCTGGTCCAGGAAATGCTCGCCGCCAAACGCGACCTCGACCTGCCCCGCGCACTCCGCAAGCTCGACCTCTTTGAGGCGATTCTGCTCGACGATCTGGGCTACGTGCAGCAGAGTCCCGACGAAGCCGAGGTGTTGTTCACGCTGCTCGCCGAGCGCTACGAGCGCCGCTCGGTGATGGTGACCAGCAACCTGGTCTTCAGCCAGTGGGACCGGATCTTCCGCGACCAGATGGCCACCGCCGCGGCGATCGACCGCCTGGTGCACCACTCGGTGCTGCTCGAGTTCGACGTGCCGAGCTTTCGAACGGACCCGTCGCGGCCGACGTCGCCGCCACCGTCACCACCGCCCGCGCCTCGTGGACGACCACCAGGTCCGTTGCTGCCGCGGCGTCGCCGACCTGCGACCTCCTGAGCGTTTCCCTCCGGAATCGATCACCGCTTCGGCGGCGACGTTCACGGCGCACATCTTCCCGCAGGCTCTTTCGCGCGTCATCTCCATCCCGGCCATGACCCGCCACGCCGCCGGCGAACGTCAACGGATACAGGCACGGGCCCCGACGACGATCCGTCCAGCCGTCCTCGGCGGGCACACCGCTCCTCGCGTAGTGGCCAGCAGCCGATCCCTCGGTAGCCGCGCGCTCGGCTACCGCACTACGTGAACGTCCCCAAGCGGACGTTCACTCCGTTTGGTCTTCTGCTTCTTCAGAACCCGCAGCAACGCCCAGCGAACGGCCTGAACGCCAGCGGGGCCACCCGTCCGGCCACCCGCGTGCGTGGTCCCAGGGAGCACCCGTCCGAGCCGGCAAGAATAGTTGTCGTTGAGCGGCAGAAGTACTTGACGCCAAACAGTTTGGCGATCGCCCGCATCTCGCGTCGCGCCGACTCCATGCGGCGAGATGATGCGTCCGCGTCCTCGCCGGGCCGCGGGCGGAAGACGCCCGCTTCCGTCGCCCAAGTCGAATAGAGCAAGGTGCAGATCCCATGATCGCCGTCGACGAAGGCCCGGCAGTGCGACACGAGGACCGCGTACGCGAACAGCTCGCGGTACGTGAGCCCCCGCAGTTGCAGCGCCAGCGTCAGACAGCGCCGCATGAAGGGAGGATTGCCGGACGCGGTTCGTGCGCCCTGCAACTCCGGCTGCCTAGCGCTCGCATCGGCGAGCGACGGTCGTGGCATCAGGCGGCCGACTGGTCAGCAGAGCCGCCGCCGGTCCTGCGAATGCCGTCGCCGTGGCTGCGTGGAAGACTGGCGATCCACGCTTCGATTTCGCTCGCCGGCCATCGGACGGAAGAAGGGCCGACTCTCAACGGTGCCGGGAATCGGCCGTCGCGCATCGCGCGGTAAAGCGAGCTTCGCGCGAGGCCTGTGCGTGCCTCTACCTGGGCTCGTGTCAACAACCGGTCTTCATTGCCTGCAGACATAGCTCCCTCCCTCAAACACGGCTCTGGTTGGTCTGAGTGGGCTTGATCGAGCTTGAAGGGAGCTCTTGCTGCGGCTGCCCGGCCGCTTCTCTCTCAGTCTATACCACGCGTTCCCGTCGCGCTTCAACCACGAAACTGCAGCACCTTCGCGCCGGTGCCCGTCACGAACTGCGCCCACGCGGCCATCAGGTCGCGGCGCTTCTCGAACAGGTCGGACCGCGCGTAGCTCCGCTCGACGGCCGATCCGACGTGGTGAGCGAGCGCCTTTTCCGCGACCGCGTGAGGCACGCTGGTGCGCTCGCTGGCCCAGTCCCGGAAACTCGAGCGGAACCCGTGAACCGTTGCCCGGCCCGACAGTCCGCAGTCGCGGAGCGCCTTGGTCAACGCCATATCGGACAGCGGCTTGCCCGGCCGCACGGGCGACGGGAAGATCAAGTCGCTCGAATCCCGCAGCGATCGGACCTGATCCAGCGCGGCGAGCGCCGCATCCGTCAGCGGGACGCGGTGATCGCGTTGCGCCTTCATCCGGTCGGCCGGGATGCGCCACACTCGATTGTCGACGTCGATCTCGCCCCACGTCGCCCCGCGAGCCTCACCAGACCGGCATGCTGTCAGGACGACGAACCGGAGACACGCCTTGACCGGCAGCGACGCTCGCGACGCCTCAACGGCCTCCAGAGCCGCGGCGACCTCAATGTATGGCAACGCCCGAAAATGCGTCCTGACGGCCGGCATGGCCGGCAGCGCACCGTCGATGCCCTCGCCTGCCGGGTTGTGCTCGATGTAGTTGTGCGCCTGCGCCCAGGAGAAAGTCGCCTTGATTCGCTGGCGCACCTTGCGGGCAAGCTCCGGTCGGGCGGTCCAAATGGGGGTCAGCACCCGCAGAACATCTGCCCGGTCGATCTGATTGACGGGACGATCGCCGAGCCTGGGAAACGCGTACTTCTCCATCGTCGCGATCCAGTTGTCGGCCGTCTTGGCGTTCCGCCACCGCGCGCGGTTCGCTTCCAGCGCCCGCGCGGACGCTGCCCGGAACGTCGGCGTTGTCGCCCGGCGCTTGTCTCCGAGCGGGTCGCCGCCCCGGCGCGCGAGCCGGCGATTCTCGAAAGCCAGGTCGCGCGCCTCCGCGAGTGTGACGAGCGGCCATCCGCCCAGGCCGATGTCGTGGCGCCGGCCGCCGATGGTGAGCCGCTGAACCCAAGACTTCGATCCGCCGGGCGCTACCTTCAGATACAACGTCGGCCCCGCAGCGTACCGGCCCGGCGCCGAGATCGAGCGCACGCGCGCGACAGTCATCCGCTCCATAATCGGCCTCCCCACGGGTTCCACGCGAGAGACCTTGTCCCACGTGAGTCCCACGTTCGGTCTGGGAGTCTATGGGAATCTAACGGAACCGTCAAGACTGTAAACGCCTGCTAATGCTGGAGTTTACGACCTATTGTCGGAATGCTTGGGAACGAATGAAACAGGTAGGTGGCGCGCGTGCCCGGATTCGAACCGGGGGCCTGCCGCTTAGGAGGCGGCTGCTCTATCCAGCTGAGCTACACGCGCACATCCCGATAGCGTCCACAAGTGTACCATCGCCGCGCAACAGGCCGCTGCAGAGGACTTCAGTCGGCCGTCTGAAGCGCTTCAACGAGCGCGATGAGCCCGCTCCCGACCCGTGCGTACTCCTCGTACCGCTGCTGGTAACGCTGCAGCTTCTCGTCTTCCAGGGCGTCCAGCTTCGCGCGCACCGACGTGGCGCCATCCTGTCCGACCGCGGTCAACTCGGCTGTCAACGCCGTTACCCGCCCACGGTATTCAGTGTCATGCCGCCGCTCCCACGCGAGCCAGTCAGCCGTCCACCGCGCATGCGCATCTTCGACGACGGCGCGCGGGAATGGAAACCGCTCACCAGTCCGTGCTTCGATCGTCGCGACCGCCTCCGGAAACAGTTCCCGGACGGCCTCCGCCGCACTCCGCCACGCCAGCAGCTCGCGCGGCTCGGCGCGAGCAACCGTCGGCGTGATCGTAGTGAGCAGCAGCGCAACAATCCGCTGGTGATGTTCCCGGCGCTGCTCGCGCCGGTACCGTTCGGCCACGCTCGCCGTGACCACCGCGAGCACTACCGCGACAACGATCAGCGTAAGGTCCATACACCGTCACCCGGGGCGGATCAGTAATGCAGGACCGCGAAGACATCGTGACCGTCGAGCCGGTCACGGCCGTGCAAGTCGTCGAGCTCGATCAGGAACGCGAGCCCGTGGACCGTCGCGCCAAGGTCCCCGACCAAGTCCGCCGCCGCGCGGGCGGTGCCGCCTGTGGCGAGCAGATCGTCGACGATCAGCACGCGTTCTCCTCCCAGCAATGCGTCAACGTGCATCTCCAGCGCGTCACTACCATACTCTAGCGCGTACTCCTTCCGGATCGACTTGGCCGGCAGCTTGCCCGGTTTGCGGACCGGAGCAAAACCGGCGCCCAACCGGTCCGCGACCGCCGCCCCCAGGATAAAGCCACGGCTCTCGATGCCGACGACCTTCTTGATGCCCGCGTCGCTATACGGCGCCGCCAGGCAGTCAATCGCCCGGCGCAGCCCGTCGCCATCCATGAGCAGCGTCGTGATGTCCCTGAAGAGAATGCCCGGCTTGGGAAAGTCGGGGACATTTCGAATTAGTTGCTTCAGTGCGTCCATGGGGTCTCTACAGTCTCCGTGCGTCGGCGGGGTGCTGCCGGAGCGGCCGTGGCAGTCACGCGCGGACGGTGAATTCGTCGGTCAGGTCCAGCGGCGTAAGCTCCTCGACGATCACGTCTATCACCTTGGAAAAGGGTGGGCCCTGGCGTAACGCGCGGACAAAGCGCTCGACCGCCTCCCGATCCCCTTCACCTACCGCTTCTACGCGCCCGTCCGCCAGGTTTCGCACGAAGCCGCGAAGCCCTTCGCGCCGCGCCGCGTTCGCGACGAACGCGCGGAAACCGACCCGCTGCACGCGACCGCTCACCAGGAAACGACGTGCTATGCGCATGGTTGGCGTTGCCGCCGTGGGCCACCGGGCGGATTATAACCTCGCCCGGCCCAACATTCGTGTGCTACTCTCAGGCGACATTCTTTACGGAGAAACAATCATGCAGACTCCCAATAGACTGGCCACTCTGGTCGTTGCGCTTCTGCTGGCGTTCGGCGGCGCGGCTCCCGCCGCTGCGCAGTTCACCGAGGTGGGTTCGCTCGATTTTCCCACCTCTGCCCGCTCGGAAGAGGCACAGAATCATTTTCTGCGCGCCGTAGCCATCCTGCACAGCTTCGGCTGGAAGCAAGCGATCGAGCAATTCCAGGCGGCGCAGGAGATTGAGCCCGACTTTGCCCTCGCTTACTGGGGAGAGACGCTCGGCTATAACCACCCTCTGTTCGGCGCGGGTCGCGGCCTCGACGAGGAAAACCCTCGCGCCGTCCTGCGGCGCCTTGCTCCAACCCGGGCGGAACGCGCCGCCAAGGCGCCGACGGACCGCGAGCGAGGCTTCCTCGAAGCGGTCGAGGAGCTCTGGTCCGATGAGGGCACGTACTCCGCACGGCAGGTCCGCTACATGGAAGCGATGGAGCGACTTTACGACCGCTACCCCGATGACGACGAGGTCGCCACCTTCTATGCGCTCTCGATGCTGGCCGGATCGCGCGCGCTGGGGGATCAGTCGCTACGCCTTGAGGTGCGCGCGGGGACGATTGCTATGCGCGTCTTCAACAAGAACCCGGATCATCCGGGCGCGCCGCACTACACCATCCACGCCTTCGACGATCCGATCCATGCGCCGCTTGCGCTCCCTGCCGCGCGGCGTTACGCCGAGATCGCACCCGCCGTTGCGCACGCGCGGCACATGCCGACGCACATCTTCATTCAGCACGGCATGTGGGACCTGGTTTCCAACCACAACCAGGCGGCGTACGAAGCGGCAATCGACCTTTGGCAGCCGGGAGACAGCGTGGGCGATGCGGTTCACGCGCTCGACTGGGGACAGTACGGCGACTTGCAGCGCGGTGACTATGAGAAGGCGCGCGTTTGGATCGAGCGACTTGGGAACCTCATCGCCGAGAGCGACGGACAGCAGCGTGGGGTCTCCACTCTGCCACTGTTGAACGCCCGTTATGTGGTGGAGACCGAAGAGTGGCGCGTGCTGCCCGTCACGAGCAATTCCTCGATGCACGAGCTGCTTGCGACCGGCCTGAGCGGCGTCCGGACCGGCGATCTCGCAGCAGCGCGCGACGCGGAAGCTGCGCTCAAGGCGATGGCGGACCAGGACGGTGCCCAGAATCGAATCGCCTACGGCGAGGTCGCGGCGGCAATCCGGGCCGCCGAAGGGAAGGCCGACGAAGCCATCGCATTGATGGATGAGGCGATTGAGATGGTCGAGACGCTCCGTCCCCCCAACGGTGCGGCGAGCCCAGTGAAGCCGCCATACGAGTTGTACGGCGAGGTTCTGCTGGAACTGAACCGTCCGGCCGAGGCGCTGGAAAAGTTCGAGATGTCTCTCCTCCGGATGCCGAACCGGATGCGATCGCTTCTGGGTGCTGGCCGCGCTGCCGTCGCCACGGGCGACCGCGAGGCCGCTCGCGAGCACTATGCGACGCTGGCCGACTTCTGGATCGGCGACACCAGCGACCCGGGCTACAACGAAGCGCAGCAGTACGTGACGACGAACGAAGGTCCGTAGCCCATTCCGGACGGAAGCTCACCGACCGCTTTCGCTGGCAGCGGGTCTCTGCGGCGTGTGCGACGCGCAGGCGGAAGGTGAAGGATGGTCGGGGCGAGAGGATTTGAACCTCCGACCCCTCGGTCCCGAACCGAGTGCTCTACCAGGCTGAGCCACGCCCCGACCAAGGAAGTTTCCATTCTACCCCACATCAAGCGGCCAGGATCCGCCGCTCCGCGGGGCTGGCCCGTGCAGGTGGTGAACCGGTTTGCCGCTGGCCTGGAGGGTCGTCGCCGAAGCGTCGCGGTGGCTAGCCGAGGTTGATTCCGTACGGTCGGGCCCACTCCAGCCCGGCTATGGTTTCCCCTGCCGGCCGATATTCGCACCCGACCCATCCTTCGAAGCCGATCTCGTCGATCACCCCGAACAGGTACGGGTAGTTGATCTCTTGTGTCCCGTCCGGCTCATGCCGACCCGGTACACCGCCGATCTGGAAGTGACTGATGATGTCCAGGTTCGCCCGGACCGTCTCGGCCAGGTATCCCTCCATGATCTGCATGTGGTAGAAGTCATACTGCAGGAAAACATTGTCCGCGGCCGCCCGCTCGATAATCCGCCTGGCCTGCGCGGATCCGGTCAGGAAGTAGCCCGGGTTGTCCTGCGTGTTGAGCGGCTCGAGTAGCAACCGGATCCCGAGCGGTCGTGCCTGCTCGGACGCCCATTCCAGGTTGGCGACGAACGTGTCTTCCGCACGTGCGTCGTCGGTCGCGCCGGCAAGACAATGAAGCTGTCCGCAGCCGGCCGCCTCGGCATACTCGAACGCACGCGACAGGCCGTCACGATACTCCTGCTCCCGCCCAGGGATCGCTCCGGCAGCAACCGGTACGTTCATCAGGGTCGCCACCAGGTTGTTCTGCCGGACCCGATCCGCGATGTCCTGGGGGGATTCGCGGTACGGCGCCTGAATCTCCACCCCCTCGAAACCGACGCGCGCCGCCTGCTCGAAACGGTCGAGCAGGTCCCACTCGTTGAACATCATCGCCACGCTGGCGGCAAGTCTGGGCATCTCGGTCGCCTCCCGGGAAGGGGGTCATCGTAACACGCCGGCAGCGTGCACCTGCCGCTATCATTTGCGTAGTGGCACTGGTCGGTCGCCCCTTCGACGCGGTCCTGCTGATCAGCTTCGGCGGCCCGGAAGGTCCCGACGAGATCCGCCCTTTCCTCCGCAACGTGCTCCGTGGGCGTCGCATACCCTCCGAGCGGATCAACAGTGTGGCGCATCACTACGAGCAGTTCGGCGGCATCTCACCCATCACCGCGATTACCTGCCGGCAGGCGGAAGGCCTCCGCGCCCGCCTTGCCGCAACCAACCCTGACCTGCCGGTATGGATCGGCATGCGCAACTGGCATCCGTTCCTGGACGAGACGCTTGCGGCGATGGCGGACGCCGGTGTCCATCGCGCCCTCGGCATCATTCTGGCGGCGCAGCGCAGCTATTCGAGTTGCGGCCAGTACCGCCAGAATGTCGACGACGCGCGCCGATCGCTCCGCGCAACGGGCCGCCCCGACGTCGAGGTCAGCTATGCCGGCGGGTGGCACGCGCACCCAGGTTTCGTTGCGGCCAATGCGGAACGGGTCGCCGATGCGCGGCGCAGACTGCCGCCGGAATTGCAGCGCGTCGCGCGGATTGTCTTCACCGCCCACAGCATCCCGAAATCGATGGCGGATGCGTGCCGTTACGAAGCAGAACTACTGGAGTCCGCACGCCTCGTCGCCATGGCTTCCGACGCCTCCGACTGGGCGCTCACGTACCAAAGCCGAAGCGGACGCCCCGAGGATCCATGGCTCGAACCGGACGTCTGCGACTATCTGCGGGCCGAACGCGGACGCGGACTAGCCGCAGCGATCATTGCGCCGATCGGTTTCGTCGCCGATCATCTCGAGGTCCTCTACGACCTCGATACCGAGGCGGCGGCAGTCTGCCGCACACTGGATCTTCCGATGCAGCGCGCGGCAGCCGCAAACGACCATCCGGCGTTCCTCGATCTGTTGGCGGAATTGACGAGCAACGCCTGGGTGCGTGGCGGCCGCCCACTCCCGATTGTGTCATCCGATCCGCCGGACCGCATCGAGCCACCGCCACCCGAGCGGCGCGAGCAGGCAACCGCCGTCGAGCCGGTTGGATTACCGTTCGGTACGGCCCGGAAGAGTGAGATGGCTGGCTGATGGTTAGCTGACCGCCTCGCCGGCCGGCGTGCAATGCTTGTCGAAGGCGACCGTCAGGTCACGGGCTATCGCGTCGGCTTCCTGATTCTCGATCTGGTGTCGCTCCATCATGTACACCAGCCTGCCGCCGCGCAGCAGCGCGATGGCCGGCGAAGAGGGCGGATAGCCGGCAAAGTAGCCGCGCGCACGTTCCGTCGCCTGGATGTCGGCGCCGGCGAAGACGGTGGCGACGACATCCGGCCTTGTGTCGTGTTGCAGCGCCAGCGTAATGCCCGGACGGGCTCTTCCGGCGGCACAACCGCAGACCGAGTTGACCACTACCATCAGGGTCCCGGCGGTGCCGGTAACCGCTTCGTCGACCGCGTCGGCCGTTCGCAGTTCCCTGACCCCGAATCGTGTCAATTCCTCCCGCATGGGGGCAATGAAGAACTCTGGATACACGTCGTTACTCCTTGTGTCGTTGAAGTCCCTGCCGGCGCATGGATTGCGCCGGGAAGGAACAAACGATTATAGCGTTTCGCCCCGGTCGGGTGAGGAAAGGCTGACGGCCGCCAGGCGGCGGTTGCCGAGCCGGAGGATGGCCAGCGCGATCCCCCACTGCGCGACGCAGGTCCCGATGCTGTAGACCCGGAGCGGATGCCACCATCCCTCCGGGTCGTACACAGTCGCCGACTGGTACATCCACCAGGCAAACATCACGGCGAACTCGATCGGCACAAGCCATGTGAGCACCCAGCTCCAGAGCGGTCCGGCGCGCCGGCCGGCAGCGTTCGTGTTGACCAGATCGGCGCGAAAGCGGTCGGCGCCGTAGCGAATCACGGCGATGGCGATGAACAACCCGCTCACCATCAGCGCCAGTCCCCAGACCCAGTCCTGGTTTTCGAACACTTGCAGGCTTGCGGCGGACGGCATCCCGCAGACTGCGGCAGCCGCCACCACCAGGCCGACGGCCCGCCTGCGCGGCAAGCCACCATCGAGCAGGACGCGAACCGCCAGCTCGACCATAGCAATGAGCGAGGAGAGCGCCGCGAAAAAGAGCGTGAGAAAAAAGAGCGGCCCGAAGATCTCCCCCGCCGGCATCCGGGCGAACACCTGCGGGATCCAGATGAACGACAGACCGGTGTTTCCCGCCGCCATGGCGCCGAGCGCGTCGGTCGTCGGCAGGATCGCGAACACCGCCGGCAGGATGGCCATCGCGGCAAGGATCGACGCCAGGTTGTTCCCCAGGCCGATCGAGACGGCGTTTGTAACGACGTCATCGTCGCGCCGGACGTAGACCGCATAGCTGAGCAGTAGACCCCAGCCGGCGCCGGTCGACCAGGCGGACTGCGTCAGCGCCTCGAGCCAGGTGCGGTAGTCGGCGAGCCGCGCCAGATCCGGAACGAAAAGGTACCGCAGCCCCTCGCCCGCGCCCGGTAGCGTCACCGCACGCACCACGGCGAGCAGCAGCAGGACGAAGAGCGTCGGAATCAGGATCCGGTTCGCTCGTTCGATGCCACGCGTTACGCCGCGCGCGACAACGGCGCCGGCGGCGGCGATGGCGGCAACGTGGAACAGGATCGGCTGCCAGATCGATGCGCTGTACCGCTCCCAGTACGCCGCCGTGTCGGCGCCGGAGGCAAGGTCGCCCGCAAGCGCCGCCGTGAAGTACTTGAGCGCCCACCCGGTGACGACCGAGTAGTAGAACATGATCATCACGGTGGTGACGACGACGAAACCACCCATCCAGGCGGTGCGGCGGCTGATGAGCGCGGCGAACGATCCGATCGGCCCGCGACGCGCCCCGCGCCCCAGGCCGAACTCGGCGATCAGGAGCGGGATCGACCAGATGAAGAGGAAGAGCAGCCAGGGAATGAGGAATGCACCGCCCCCGTTTTGCGCCACTATCCGGGGAAAGCGCCAGAGGTTGCCCGCTCCGACCGCCATGCCGATGCCGGCGACGATTACGCCCCAACGGGAGGTGAAGAAGTCGGAGTCGGTAGCGCTCGGCGGAGTCGGCATCGCGGGCGGGCCATCGGCCGAACCGGAATGTACCCGCTGAAGTCTAACAGTCCTCGGCAGGATTCCCGCCTACTCGACCGGGCGTGATACCACCACCGTCCGCGCGAGTGCACCTCTATACTGGAATTGGGACGGCGACGATGGAATTCAGGGACTACTACAAGACGCTCGGGGTTGATCGGTCAGCGTCCCAGGACGCCATCAAGAAGGCGTTCCGGAAGCTGGCGCGCCGGTACCACCCCGATGTCAATCAGAACGATCCAGAGGCCGAGCGTCGCTTCAAAGCACTGAACGAAGCGTACGAGGTGCTGGGCAATGCCGAGACGCGGAAGAAGTACAACGGGCTGGGCGCCAACTGGAAGGAGTACGAGCGGGCGCAGGAGGCCGGGAAGAGTCCGTTCTCCAGCGGACCGGGCGGCTTCAGATGGACGTCGGCCGACGGCGGTGGCGGCGGGCTCCGGTCCATCTCCGAAGAAGAGTTGCGCGACCTGTTCGGTGGAGTCGGCGGCGGCTTTGGCGCCGGCAGCAGCGGCGGCCAGCGCTTCTCCGACTTCTTTCAGGCGTTCTTCGGCGGCGGGTCCGGTTTTCCCGGCGGAGGTTCCACCGGCAACCGGCGGAGTGCACCGGCCCGGAAGGGACGCGACACCGAATATGCGATGGAATTGACGCTCGAGCAGGCGTTCAGGGGCGTGACCCAGCGCTTGAGTCTGAGCGGCGATGCCGGCCAACGAACGGTCGATGTCCGAATCCCGGCGGGCGTTGATTCCGGCTCGCGCGTCCGTGTCGCCGGCGAAGGTGGCCAAGGTACGGGGGGCGCTGCACCGGGTGACCTCTACCTGCGTGTGCAAATTGCACCCCACCCCATCTACACGCGAAAGGGGCGCGACCTCTACTCGCGTGTGTCGATGCCGCTTGCCACCGCGGTGCTCGGAGGCGAGGTGGAGGTGCCGACGATCGAGGGGCGCACCGTTCGGCTCAAGGTGCCGGCCGGCACGCAGGAAGGACAGATCTTTCGCATCCGAGGCCAGGGGATGCCCTCGCTCAGGAACGGCGACGGTCGCGGCGATCAGTACGCGACGGCGCATGTCAGGCTTCCGCGCAACCTCACGCCGGAGGCACGGAAGCAGTTCGAATCGTTGGCGCGTTTGCTTGACGACGAATCATGAACGGACAGGGACAACAGCCGTCTCAAAACGCACAACAGCAGTCGGCACTGGAGCGCTACGCACGCGATCTGACCGACTTGGCGCGCGGCGGGAAGCTCGATCCGGTGATCGGTCGAGACGAGGAGATACGCCGCGCCATCCAGGTGCTGTCGCGCCGAACCAAGAACAACCCGGTACTGATCGGGGATCCGGGTGTCGGCAAGACCGCCATCGTCGAGGGACTCGCGCAGCGGATCGTCCGGGGCGACGTCCCTGAGGGCCTCAAGGAGAAGCGCCTGGTGGCGCTCGACATGGGAGCTCTCATCGCGGGAGCGAAGTACCGCGGCGAGTTCGAGGAGCGCCTGAAGGCGGTGCTGAAGGAGATCACCGACGCCGAAGGGCGCATTGTTCTCTTCATCGACGAGTTGCACACGGTGGTGGGTGCCGGCGCCGCCGAAGGCACGATCGATGCGGCGAACATGTTGAAGCCGCTGCTCGCGCGAGGCGAGCTGCACACGATCGGCGCCACGACTCTGAACGAGTACCGTCAGTACATTGAGAAGGACGCTGCCCTGGAGCGGAGGTTTCAGCCGGTCATGGTGACTGAACCGACGGTCCAGGACACGGTCAGCATCCTGCGCGGTCTGCGCGAGCGCTACGAGATTCATCACGGCGTCCGGTTCAAGGATTCGGCGCTCGTTTCCGCCGCAGTTCTTTCGAACCGTTACATCAGCGACCGTTTCCTTCCGGACAAAGCGATCGACCTGATTGACGAGGCGGCGTCGAAACTCCGGATGGAGATCGATTCGCTGCCGGTCGAACTTGACGAGGTGGAACGGCGCCTGATGCAGCTGGAGATCGAACGGGAGGCGCTACGCAGGGAGACCGATGCCTCGTCGCGGACGCGACTCGACCGTCTCGAGAGTGAACTGGCCGGTCTGAAGGACGAAAGGAAGCGGTTGCGGGCGCAGTGGGAATACGAGAAGGCGCAGATTCAGTCCGACCGCAGACTCCAGGAGGAGCTTGAAGGCCTCCGCCTGGAGGTGGAGCGGGCGCAGCGCGAGGGGGACTATGCGCGCGCTTCCGAGCTGCAGTACGGACGCATTCCGGAACTCGAGCGGCGCCTGGCGTCAGGGCGGGATGCGCCACAGGACGGAGCGGCGCCGCGGATGCTGAAGGAGGAGGTAGACGAGGAGGACATCGCCGCCGTCGTCAGCAAGTGGACGCATATTCCAGTCAGTAAGTTGGTCGAAGGGGAAGTCGAGAAACTGATCGGAATGGAAGGGCGCCTGCGCAAGCGGGTCATCGGCCAGGACGATGCCATCAACGCGGTGGCGAATGCAGTTCGCCGCGCACGGGCCGGCTTGCAGGACCCAAACCGTCCGCTCGGTAGCTTCATCTTTCTGGGACCCACCGGTGTTGGCAAGACCGAGTTGGCGCGCGCACTCGCCGAGTTCCTCTTCGACGACGAGCGGGCAATGATCCGGATTGACATGTCGGAGTACGGGGAGAAGCACACCGTCTCCCGATTGGTTGGCGCCCCGCCCGGGTATGTCGGTTACGACGAGGCGGGCCAGTTGACCGAGGCGGTCCGCCGCCGCCCGCACGCCGTAGTGCTGTTCGATGAGGTGGAAAAGGCGCACCCCGACGTTCTGAACGTCCTGCTGCAACTGCTTGACGACGGGCGTTTGACCGACGGGCAGGGACGGACGGTCGATTTCCGAAACGCGGTGGTCATCATGACCTCCAACCTTGGGAGCGAACTGATCGCCGGGCGAACCGGCCTCGCGGCGGAGAGTGACGGCGACCTGGACGACAGGACGCGGCGGCAGATCGATGATGTCGTGCGTGCCCACTTCCGGCCCGAGTTTCTGAACCGGGTCGACGAGATCATCGTCTTCCACACGCTCGGACGAGCCCACCTGAGAGAGATCGCCGGCATTCAACTGGCAGCGCTTGGAAGGCGCCTGGCGGATCGTAGCGTTGCCGTGGAACTGACCGATGCCGCCACGGATCAGTTGATTGCCGAAGGGTACGATCCGGCTTACGGAGCGCGCCCCCTGCGACGTGCGATTCAGCGTCGCGTGCTCGATCCGCTCGCCGAGCGGCTGCTCAAGGGTGACTTCGGCGAGGGCGACACGGTCCTCGTCGATATAGCTGGCGGTGCGCTAAGTTTCACCGTCCCGGCCAAGCCCGCCGGTGCGACGCAGGCGTAGGAGCCTGCGGCGGACTCTTCGGAGGACTACGAACCGGCGCGCGGCGCGGACTCGAAGCCTACGCTCCTGTGCGAACCGTCACAGAATGGCTTGTTTTCCGAGTGCCCGCAGCGGCATAGCGAAAACGGTCGCCTGGCAATCTCGTAGGGGTTTCCTTCGGCGTCCACGACAGTGACATCGTCACCGTCAATGACGCAGGGCCCGTTGTCGCGCAGTCTTATCGTGGTCGGCATGGTCATCCCATCCTTTGCATGGACGCGAGAAAGTCGGCGTTCGACTTGGTCTTGGCCATCTTGTCAAGCAGCAGTTCCATCGCCTCGACCGACAGGAGCGGATGGAGCACCTTGCGAAGCACCCAAACGCGGTTCAGATCCTCTTTGCTCAGCAGCAGCTCTTCCTTTCGCGTGCCGCTCTTCTGAATGTCGATCGCTGGGAAAACCCGCTTGTCGACCAGCTTCCGGTCGAGGTGGATTTCCATATTACCGGTCCCCTTGAACTCCTCGAAGATGACATCGTCCATCCGCGAGCCGGTGTCGACCAGCGCGGTCGCCATGATGGTAAGCGAGCCCCCCTCCTCGATGTTGCGCGCTGCCCCGAAGAACCGCTTCGGCTTCTGCAGGGCGTTCGAGTCGAGACCGCCTGACAGCACCTTGCCGGAAGGTGGAATCACGGAGTTGTACGCGCGGGCGAGCCGGGTGATCGAGTCGAGCACGATAAACACGTCCTTCTTGTGCTCGACCAGGCGCTTCGCCTTCTCGATCACCATCTCGGCCACTTGCACATGGCGCTGCGCCGGCTCGTCGAACGTCGAGGAAATCACCTCGCCGTCGACCGAGCGCTGCATGTCGGTCACCTCTTCCGGTCGCTCGTCGATGAGAAGGACGATCAGGTACACCTCCGAGTGGTTCTTCGCGATCGCTTGCGCGATGTTCTGCAGCAGCATCGTCTTGCCGGTACGCGGTGCGGCGACGATCAGTCCGCGTTGCCCCTTGCCGATCGGCGTCATCAGGTCCATGACGCGCGCCGACAGATTGTCCGGTTTGGTCTCCAGTTGCACCCGTTCCAGCGGATAGAGCGGTGTCAGGTTCTCAAAGAAGATCTTCTCGCGTGCCTGATCCGGAGATTCGAAGTTGACTGCCTCCACCTTGATCAGGGCAAAGTAGCGCTCACCTTCCTTCGGCGGGCGGATTTGCCCCGAGACGGTATCACCCGTCTGCAGGTCGAACTTCCGGATCTGCGAAGGGGAGACATAGATGTCGTCCGGTCCGGGCAGGTAGTTGTAGTCGGGTGCACGAAGAAAGCCAAAGCCGTCCGGTAGCACCTCGAGCACCCCTTCCGAGAAGATGAATCCGCTCTGCTCGGTTTGCGCCTTCAAGATCTGGAAGATCAGTTCCTGCTTCCTCATCCCGGTAGCGCCCGGTACGTGCAGGTCCTGCGCCACCTTGGTAAGGGGCGTGATGCCCATCTCCTTCAGGTCGGCAATCTTGAGGGTTGCCTTCCCCCGTCCCTTGCCGCGGGGTTTACCGGACGGTTCCGCCTCGGTCTCGACGCCGTCCAGATCGGCGTCGAGCGGCGACGGTTCGTCCGCCGCGGCGATGGCGGCGGTTCCGGAGGATGGGTTCTTCTTGTCAGCCATTCTTGGATGAACCTTCGGGTAGCGGTTATGGTGAAGCGGCCGTTGCCGGCCGGATGTTCAGGAAAGCGCCGCCCGCGAGGATTCCGGCGGCAGGTTGTCAAGTAGCATAGGAACGGCTGGAGGCGTTGTCAAGTCCCGGCCGCGCCGGCGTCGGTCGTCGTCTGGGCGGCCCGCTCCGGCGTGACGATCTGCCGTACCGGTAGCGATCGGGGCAACGAAGGCAGAGAGGCTTGACAACGGGTCATTCCATACCAGCGCTAGCTATAGTTGGCGGGGGAATCGCCGACCGCCAGGATGCTGCACTGGAGGTGGGTTTCGAGACCCAGTTCGCGGGCTCGGGCCAGCAACGCGTCGCTCTCGGCGCCCGGGTTCAGCCAGATCTCGGGGATCTCCCGCGCAGCGACGTCGCCGAGCAGGCGCTCCCCGACCGCCGGTGGCACATAGAAGGTTGCCACGTCGATCGCTCCCGGAACGTCCCGCAGCGAGGCATGTGCCGGCACTCCCTCGATTGACTCGCCCGCTGCAGCGCTTCCTGGATTGATCGCCGCCACGTCGTACCCCTGCGCAAGCAGCGCCCGGAGCGCCTTGTTGCCATATTTGCGCCGATCGCTCGACGCCCCCACCACTGCTATGCGCATACCCTCAGTGTCTCAACTCCGCCACCCGACGGCAAGGGAGAGACATATAATCCGCTACGGTGCTCCGTCACGCGGCCATTCTCGCCGGCCTCTGCGGACTGACGTTTCTCGCAGGCTTGGGCCACCCGGCGCTCACCGACTCGGACGAGGCCTTCTATGCCGAGAGCGCCCGGGAGATGGTCGAGCGGGGCGACTGGCTGACACCGCACTTCAACGGCCAACCCCGCTTCGAAAAGCCAGTCCTCTATTACTGGCTTGCCGGCGCCATGTATTGGGTTGCCGGCGTAACCCCCTGGGCGGCGCGGCTGCCCTCGGCGCTCGCCGGTTTCGGTCTGGTGTTGCTTGCCTGGGCATGCGCCCGACGGTACTACGGCGAGGCGACGGCGTTCATCGCTGGTGTCGTTGCGGCTACGGGCTTCGCGGCGCTCGCGATGGCGCGCCAATCGCTTCCTGATCTGCCACTCGCATTCCTTATTTCACTCTCCACCTGGGCGTCGCTGACAGGGCTGCTCGAGGAGACGGACCAGGACGATGGCTCACCGGCGGGCGGCGGGCACCGACGGGCGTGGCTGCTGGTTGCCGGTGTAGCCGCCGCCGGTGCGTTTCTGATGAAAGGGCCGGTCGGCCCGGTGCTCGTAGCCCTGGCGGTCGCCCCGGCCGCGGCCTTCGACCGATGGCGTGGCGGCGCGCTCTCTCGCGCGCGGATGGTCGACATCGCGGTCGCAACTGCGGCCTTTCTCTTGCTAGCCCTGCCCTGGTACGGCGCAATGGCGGTGGAGCATGGCGCCGCGTATCTCGATCGCTTCTTCTTCGCCGAGAACTTCGATCGCTTCGCCACCGACCGGTACAATGATCCACGTCCGGTCTGGTACTACCTGCCGATCGTCGCCGGTGGCATGCTTCCCTGGACCCCGTTCATGGTGCTCTGGGTTCCGGGGTTGCGCCGTGCGTGGCGACGCAGGGAGTTCGACACACGTGCGGTGCGCCTCGGGATCTGGGCAGCAGCGCCGTTGCTTCTCTACACACTGTCGGTCGGCAAGCAGCCCCGCTATGTCCTTCCGACGCTGCTTCCGCTCGCCGTATTGATCGCCCGTGCAATGACACAGGCGATGCGGCCTGATGCGTCGCGGACCGACCGGCGTCTCTACGGGGCAAGTGGCGTCGCCGCCGGCATCGTCGTCTTCCTGATCGGCGCAACGGTCTGGTACGCGCGTCCTATTCTGATCGAGCGGCCGGGCATGGTGATTGATGGCGTTGCGGGCGCCATCGCAACGGCGGGCGGAATCGCCACGCTGGTCGCGCTCTGGGTCACGTGGAAATCACGCCATCTGCGCGCCGTGCCCTATGCGATCGCGGCGGCGGTCGCTGTTGCCGCGATCGAGACCCACGTCATGATACTGGCCAGTCCCGGTCCCGCGCCGGTGGAGCGGATGGCCTCGATGGTAGTAGCTGCGCGGCAGGCGGACGAACCGTACGGACGGTACCGCGTCTTCGATCGGAATCTGGTCTACTACGTCGGCACGCCGCACGTAGAGCTGGTCAACCTCGAGGCGGTGCGCGACTTCCTCCGCTCCCCCGAACGCGTCCTCGTTGTGCTCCGTGCGGACGACGCGGCGACACTGGCCTTGCGGGGCATTGCGTTCAAGCAAATCGCCGACATTCCCTACGTCAATGCCGGCAACTTCAACCTGCGGACGCTCCTCGAACCCGACCCGCAACGCTACCTCCTGAACGTCCTGCTGATCGCCAACCGCTAGCCAAGATTGGCTGCGAACCGCTTCAACCGCTCGGCTCCCGCCGCCAGACGCTCGCTGGACGCCGCGTACGACAGACGCAGGAACCCGGGTGCATCGAACGCTTCCCCCGGTGTGAGCGCGACGTGTGCCTCATCGAGCAGCCGCATTGCGAACTCCGCCGATGTCCGGATGCCGTCGGGCGACAGCAGCTCCGAGATGTCCGGAAAAAGATAGAACGCACCGGCCGGCGGCCAGACCCGGTAGCGCGGCTCGTCCGCCAGCCAGGCGATCAGCTGATCCCGCCGCCTTCGGTACTCGTCGAGCATCGCCCGCACATCGTCATCCGGACCAGTCAGAGCGGCGAGAACGGCCCGCTGGGTAATCGACGAGACGTTGGTAGTCGCATGGCCCTGCACTACATCGGCCGCCTCAAGCAACGCCGCCGGTCCGATCGCCCAGCCGCAGCGCCAGCCGGTCATCGACCAGCTCTTCGACGCGCTGCCGACCAGCACCGTCCTGGCGCGCGCATGCTCAGCAGCCACCCTCGGCAGGTTGTGCGCCACATCGTCGTAGATGAGGTGCTCATAGCAGAGATCAATCACCAACCAGATTCCCGCCGAGGCCGTCTCCCGCGCAATCTTCTCAAGTTCCGATTCGGCGATAAGTGCGCCGGTGGGGTTGCCGGGCGAGTTGATGATGATGGCGCGCGTCCGCGGCGTCACCGCGGCCAGAATGCGGTCGGCGGTTACTGCAAAGCCCTCCTCCGCCGATGTCCGGACCAGGATCGGCTCAGCTTCGGCCAGCTTGATCTGCTCGACGATGGACGGCCAGTACGGCGCGTGCGTAACCACCTCGTCACCCGGGCCGAAGAGCACCATCGCAACGTTGAAGAGCCCCTGCTTTCCGCCCGCGCTGACGATCACCTCGTCCGGGTCGTACGTCACTCCATAGTCGGCGCGGTAGCGGGCGCAGATGGCCTCGCGCAGTTCCGGGATGCCGCGGCTCGGTGTGTACTTCGTGAAACCTTCATTGATTGCGGCGATACCAGCGGCCCGGATGGGTTCCGGAGTCGGGAAATCGGGCTCGCCTGCTCCCAAGTCGACTACGTCGACCCCCTCCCGCCGCAGTTGGGCCGCCGCCTGCAGCACTGTTTGGGTGGCTGACGGCGCGACTCGGCTCAGCCGTCGCGCGAAGCGCGGTGTCGTGGCGGTTGTCATCGTGCGGGGTCGGACCGAATCCGGGCGCCGGACGTTGCCGGATCCACCTTGTGCCGGAGGTGCCGCTCGACCACTTTCGGCACCAGTCCGGAGATCGATCCACCCAGCGCGAACACTTCGCGCGCGAGACGTGAGCTGAGATACGTATAGCGTTCGTCCGGCATCATGAAGACGGTCTCGATTGACTGGTGCAGGTGACGGTTCATCAAGGCCATCTGCATCTCGTACTCGAAGTCCGAGATCGCGCGCAGCCCGCGGACGATCACGTCGGCGCCGCGCCGCTCCGCGTAGTCGACCAGCAGGCCGTTGAACGTCTCCACCTCGACGGTCGGCTGGTCGCGAAAAACTTCGCGGGCGATCTCCACCCGCTCGTCAATCGAGAACAGGGGCGACTTGTCGAGGTTCACCAGGATCGACACGACGATCCGATCGAACAGCCGGGCGCCCCGCTGAATGATGTCGACGTGGCCGTTCGTGAGCGGATCGAACGAACCGGGGTAGACGGCAACCCGGGGGCGCCCCCCCGGCATCTCTCCCGCCGCGCCGATGCCGTCTCGTTTCGCAATTGACATCGTTCGCCTACTGTCTGTCACCCCCCGCGACTCTCCTGCGCGCCGCACCGGTAGAGATCCAGCGCGCTGTCTCCCGCTCTGACGCGGCGCGTATGGATCAGCACGGCGTTTCCCGTCGCTTCCACCACGATCGGTTCGCGGCGAGCCGGGCGCTCGATGACCAGCACGCCGCCTGGCACCGTCCGGCGGGCGAGTGCGGCAAGTATCGCACCGATCGTACGGTCATCAAACCCGTACGGCGGATCGAGCAGCACCAGGTCGAAGGCGGCAGGCTCGGCCACGCGGTCGAGCGCTCCTGGCAGCGCCCCCCGGACGATCCGTCCGCGGGAGACGACGCCGCAACAACCCAGATTGGTTCTGATTAGAGCGCTGGCCCGGTGATCGCTCTCGATGAACGTGACTGAAGCCGCCCCCCGGCTGATCGCCTCCAGACCCACGGCCCCGGTTCCGGCGCAACCGTCGAGCACTCTGGCGCCATTGACACTGTCGCCGAGTATCGCGAAGAGTGTCTCCCGCAGCCGATCGGACGTGGGACGCAGGCCGGGCCAGGCGGGAGAACGAAGGCGGCGGCCCTTCAGTTCACCCGCGATGATGCGCATAGGCGCCCGATACGGTCGTTTCGGTGGCGAACGCAGGCGGTTCGTGGGCATTCTTGCGTGCCGCGACCCAGACCGCCGCAGCGCGTTGAGCGTCCGCCATCAGCCGATGATCCCGAACAATGTCGCCAACCCGGAAGAGTGGCATGCCTGACTGACGTGTCCCGAGGACGTCGCCTGGGCCGCGCAACTCCAGATCACGCTCGGCGATCTCGAAGCCGTCGCCAGTCGCCGCAAGCGTCTGGAGACGGGCCTGCGCCCGAGCGCCCAGGTTCGGCGCATGCACGAGAATGCAGGTTGACGCCGCCTCGCCTCGCCCGACGCGACCGCGCAACTGATGCAACTGTGCCAGACCGAAGCGTTCCGCCTGCTCGATCACCATCACTGTGGCGTTCTGGATGTCGATGCCCACCTCGACCACGGTGGTTGCTACGAGGATGTCAATCGTCCCCGCGACGAACGCGGCCATCGTGCGCTGCCGGTCGGTTGATGGCAGCCCTCCATGCACGAGGCCGACACGATGATTCGGGAAAACGACGGTGCCAAGCTCCGTGGCGAGCGTTGTCGCGCCCTGAAGGTCGAGCGTCGCCGACTCCTCCGCCAGTGGATGAACGACGAACGCCTGGTGACCTGCCCGCAGTTCCGTTCGCACCCGGTCGTACGCCTCGGCGCGGCGCGACATCGCGCAGAGGCGTGTAGCGACCGGTCGGCGTCCAGGCGGACGCTCCCGCAGCTCCGAGACATCGAGATCCCCATACGCCGTCATCGCTAACGTCCGCGGGATCGGCGTCGCCGTCATCACCAGCAGGTCGGGGTGAAGTCCTTTCGCGGCAAGCGCCGCGCGTTGCAGAACACCGAAACGATGCTGCTCGTCGATGACCGCGAATCCCAGGTCGCGGAACGTGACACCTTCCTGGACCAGCGCATGCGTCCCGACCACGAGCCGCGCGCTCCCATTCGCAATGTTCGCGATTGTTTCGCGACAGACAGCCGGCGCAAGTGTGCCGGTCAGCAGATGCGGTGTGAAGCGTGAAGGCGCCAGCACGCGTGCCACGTTGGCATGCTGCTGCTCGGCGAGCACCTCGGTAGGTGACATCAACGCCACCTGGCGTCCGTTCTCCATTACAACCAGCGCCGCAAGGAGTGCGACGATAGTCTTTCCCGACCCCACGTCACCCTGCAGTAGTCGGTGCATCGGCGCGGGCCGCCGCAGGTCGTCGACGATCGATTTCAGTGCGGCCCGCTGATCGTTGGTCAGACGGAACGGCAGGATCTCGCGTGCTGCGCGCCGCATCCGATCGTCGATCGTCAGCGGCCGGGACGCTGCCCGCCGGGCCACCAGATGCCGCCGCCGCAGCAGGTCGACCTGGAAGGCGAAGAATTCCTCGAAGATCAGTCTTTCCTGCGCCGGTGTCCGGAACGCGTTGAGCGTCTCGAGGGGCGTGCCGCCCGGTGGGAAATGCGCCATCCGTAGCGCCTCGCCACGGGGCGGGAAGCGGTGCTCGCGCCGGAGCCCATCCGGCAACGGATCCGGTAGCGCGTCGACACCACGGGACTCCTCCGACACCAACTGCGCCAGTGCGTCATGTGTCCAGCGTCGGCGCATCCGCGGCGAACACCCGCCGATCGCGGAATAGACCGGCACGATGCGTCCCGTGTGGAGACCCGTGGTGCCCGGCTGCTTGGCTACGCCCCGCACCATCGCCTGGTCCCCGTCGGGTACTTCCGCGAGGACCTCGTGATCCGGGTTGGTGAGTTCCGGGCCACCCCGACCGTGGTCGTATCGGCCATGCAGCGCCACGCGTTGCCCCGGCCGCAGGTGCTTCGCCAGGTACGGCCGATTCAGGAATGTGGCCCGGACGCGTCCGCTGGCGTCTTCGATCACCAACTCGACGATCGTGAACCGGAGACGGCGAGTGCGGCGAAGCCGGCAGGAGACAACGTGTCCGGCAACGGTAGCGGATGTTTGTGGCTTGAGCGCGGTTATCGGGAGGACTGGTCCCCGGTCCTCATAGCGGCGCGGCAGCGAGAGCAGGAGGTCCTCGACAGTTCGTATGCCGACCGCCTCAAGGTCCGCAACGCGACTCGGGCCGATGCCGCGGAGTGCCGTCACCGGCGCTTCGAGCAGGTCAGTCGGCCGCCGCGGCATCTGTGCGCTGTTCGGTTAACCGCCCGCCTATTGCTCTACCACCATCTGGCGGGGCTCGATCCGGATCGCCTCGATGCTATACGGCAGGCGGAAAGATTCCGTCAGGTCGATGCCATCGGGGTGGGTGTCCGAGCGGGTGTAGTAACGGACCAATTCGTGCACCAACGTAGCGGGCACCGGCACCGATCCTATTTCGACCGACTCGAAGTCCACGCGGATAGTTCCGTCTGCTGCTTGTACCAGCCCTACGGCACTGACCGGCAGCCGGCCCTGCAGGTACCGAAGGGGATCGAACAGGTCGCGATTGGGTTGCTGTGCGCGAAGGCCGTCCAGATCCACTGTCGCGCGAGCGATCAGCCGACGTTCCCCTTCGAATTCGAGCTCCGGATCGGCCACGCCAGCCGGCAAGGCATCGGCGCCCTGAAAGCGGAACCACCCGTTGAGGGAGCGCTGGGCGATTGTTACCGTGCGCGGCGTACTGGTTGTATGTTCAGTCGCTGCGTTGAGCAAGATCTGCTCGAACGCCGCTTCCATCGCGCGCCCGTCCGCCTCGCTGAGCGACGGCCCGGTCTGTCCCCCGGTCACGATTCCCGCGGCCACCGCCATCGCCATCAGCCACGGCACACCACACTGTACCACGCCCCGGACGGCCCGCTTTGTGTGGGATACACTCCGACAGGAGACTCGTGTGCAACCGACACTGACCCGTCGGCAACGGCAGATCCTCGATTTCCTCCGGGAGTGCATCGAGCGTGACGGCCGGCCGCCCAGCCTGGAGGAGGTCGGCAGGCGGTTCGGCCTTTCGTCACTCGCCACCGTGCACAAGCACCTGACGAACCTGCAGGAGAAGGGATTCATCAAGCGATCGTGGAACCGAAGTCGGTCGATCGAGTTACTGCCGGCACGGACCGGCGCCCGCGCTGTCGACGTGCCTCTGCTCGGATATCTGGCCGCTGGCCGGCCGATCGATGCTGTGCTTCCCCGCGAGACGGTGGCGGTCCCGGAAGATCTGGCGCGCGCGCGTGACGCCTACGCACTCGCCGTCCGGGGCGATACGCTGCTCGATGAACAGATCCGCGACGGTGATATCGTCATCATCGCCGAACGGAAAGCATTACGAAACGGGGACCTGGTGCTGGCCCTGATCGACCGGAAGGCGGTGACGGTTCGCCGTTTCCACCGGCACGGCGAGCGCATTCATCTGCGGTTGGCCACGCCCGCGGATGGCGCGAAGATATTCGATGCCGGCCGCGTGCAGGTGCAGGGGGTTGTCATCGGCGTCATGCGAACATACTCACAATGATTCGTCACGCTGTCGACTTCCCACACAGGAGAACCATGGCTGAACGCAAGCAGATCAACTTCACCGTCGTGCCGGACGCGCCCGGCGACGCGCCCCGCTTCTACTCGAACTTCTGTGCTCTATCCCACACGCCGTACGACTTCACGCTTACTTTCTGCGAGGTGCTGCCGCCGACCGAGAGCGACGTTCGGAGGGCGGAGACGAACCAGCAGCTCCGGGCCCCGGTCCGTGCGCAAATTGTGGTGCCGGCGCCTTTCATCCCGAACCTGATCGCCGCCCTGCAGAACCACCTGCACAACTTCAGCGAGGCGCCGCCCAAGGTGACGCCGCCGAAGGATGCCGTCCACTGAGAGACGCGCTACCGTACCGGCGCCGCCGACACGGGAGTCCAAGACGGTGGCGCGACGGATCCTGAGCGCGCTGGAGCGACACCACCCGGGAGCCGACACGGAACTGCACTATTCGACGCCGTTTGAGCTCTTGACGGCGACGATCCTTTCTGCGCAGTGTACCGACGCGCGGGTCAACCAGGTGACCCCAGTGCTGTTTCGACGTTACCCGGACGCGTCGGCCCTCTCACGCGCTCGACCGGCCACAATCGAGCGACTCATCCGGACCACTGGCTTCTACCGCGCGAAGGCGCGATCGCTACTCGGCATGGCGAGTGCGCTGGTCGAACGCCACGACGGTCAGGTCCCGGCGTCCATGGACGACCTCGTCAGGCTGCCAGGCGTGGGCCGGAAGACGGCCAACGTGGTGCTGGGACACGCGTTCGGCCTCCCCGGCTTTCCCGTCGACCGGCACGTGCTGCGTGTCAGCCGGCGGCTCGGACTGATCGTAACCGACGATCCGCTTGCCGCGGAGGCAGCGCTCTGCCAGCTATTGCCGCGCACCAAGTGGACCCTCGCATCGGATACCCTGATCCTGCATGGCCGGCGCATCTGTAGACCGAGACCGCTCTGCGACCGTTGCGGCGCGCGTTCCGATTGCGTGCACGCTGCGAAGCCTTACAGCGTGGAACCTCCCCGGCGGAGGTCAGAGCGGCGGTAAATGACTAGCGCGCGGTTCGGCGAACTCGTGGCGGACGCTCAGCGGCGCATCCCGGGCGAGTTGCGCCACTTGATGGAGAACGTGGTGCTTGTGGTGGAAGACCGTCCATCCGAAGAGACGCTCGCCGAGTTCCAGATCATGCCTCCCGACACCCTGTACGGACTGTACGAAGGGACACCGCTGACGGAACGTGAGTGGAGCATGAGTGGCATGCTGCCCGATCGGATCACGATCTTCCGGGAGCCGATTCTGGAAGACGCCGAGGACGAGGACGATGTACGGGACATGATTGTTGAGACGGTGATCCACGAGTTCGGCCATCACTTTGGCCTGAGCGAGGAAGAGATTGAGGAAGCGGAAGCGCTGTGGCGGGATCAGTGGTTCGAAGCGCGCGGCCTCGACCCGGACGAGGTGGACGATACCGAGGAGCAGTAACCGGCGTCGGCGCCTCGGCCAGCATTTCCTGGAGCCCGCCTGGGTAGGTAGGGTGATCGATGCGATGGCACCGGAGGCGCACCAACATATTCTGGAGATCGGCCCCGGACGCGGCGCACTGACGTTGCCGCTTGCCGCGCGGGCCGGGCGAATCGTGGCGGTCGAGCGCGATCCGGCACTCGCGGACGCCCTGCAGGATGTTGTTCCCGAGACCGTCGAGGTCGTCGAACAGGACATTCTGGCGCACGATCTGACCGAATGGGCTCGCCGGCTCCGCCGGAATGCGCCGCGTGACGTGACGCTGCGCATCGCGGGCAACCTCCCCTATTCGGTCTCGTCGCCCATTCTCGCCATGGTGCTTCGGGGCGCACGCGCTGCCCGGTTCCGCGACGCCGTTCTGATGCTGCAGCGCGAAGTGGCGGATCGGGTCGTGGCCGGACCGGGATCGAGCGATTACGGTCCACTGGCGATCCTCACCATGCTTCATGCCACCGCACGACGCGCATTGCAGTTGCCGCCCGGCGCGTTCCGGCCGCCGCCGCGGGTCCGTTCGACGGTGGTCACGCTCGCCTTCCGCGACCCGGTGCGCAGGCCTCCCGACCCTGCCCGCTTCGATGCGCTCGTCCGGCAACTGTTCACGCGACGCCGCAAGCAACTGGTGAACACCCTGCCGTCGGCCGAAGACCGCACCCACCACGATCCAGCCAGGATCTGCCAGGCGGCCGGCATCGACCCGACGCGACGCCCCGGCACCCTGTCGCTTTCTGAACTGATCGATCTGGACGCGGCGCTGGCGGCCACACGCCGCTGAACTGTTATACTCCGGGGACGGTGCCCCGCCTTTGCAGGCCCCCCCAGCAGCCTGCACCTGATCCGAAAGTACGGTCGTGCCGATAGAAGGTAATGAGTTCATCCGGTGGGTGTGTTCCGCCGGCTGTCGCGTGGAGATACATCGTGTCTGGAGACGTTCTGTCGCGCCGCATCAGTGAAGGTACCGGTGTTGCCCTGTTCGGGGCGGCGCTGTTCTGGCTGATTGCCATTGCGACCTACGATGCCGCGGACCCCGTCTGGTTCTTCAAGACGGGTGGTCAGATGGTTCCCGCGAACCTGGCGGGCCGGGTGGGGGCCTTCCTGGCGGAGCTCTCTCACCAGCTGCTCGGGTTTGCCGCGATACTCGTTCCGGTGACACTGGGCGCGCTGGGCTGGCACGCTTTCTGGTGTCGTCCAATCACTGCCAGTTACACGAGATCCGTCGGCCTGGGATTGATGTTCATCTGCACATCGGCGTTTCTGAGCCTGGCGCTCGGTTCGTCCCCGGCGACCGGCAGGGCGTTTGACGCCGGCGGCATCCTGGGTGGATTGTTCGCCGCCGGACTGTCGGCCTACTTCAACCACGCGGGTTCTCTGGTGGTGGTTCTGACGCTGCTCTGCCTCTCGATCACTCTGTCGACCCAAGCGTCGCTCGGTCGCGGATTTGCGCGGGCCGGGCGGACGGCCGCCGAAGCCGCCAGGAACGTCAACAGTTGGATTCGTCGCTGGCGGACAGAACGCGACAAGGCGCCCCGGCGCAGGGACGTCCTGAACAAGCATCTGGCGAAGAGGGGCGCGTCCACCGCGCGAATGGAGATCCTGGCGAAGAGCGAAACAGCGGCCGAAGCGCGCCGTGAGCGGGCGTCGTCAGAAGCGGACGAACTGCCGGTTGCGGACGCGTTGCCCGGCGACGGTGATCCGGCCGGGACGATTACGCTTTCGGCGCCTCCGACGATCAAGCCGTCGAAGAAGTCCACGCCGCTCGTGGATCCTCGGCTGCCGCTGGAAGCCGACCGTCCTGTCGGGCTGAGGCGCGGTGACTACACGCCCCCGCCGATCAACCTGCTTGACGCGCCGAAGCGCGCGCAGAAGGTGGAGGAGCGTCGTTTGATGGAAGAGGCGCGCCTGCTCGAACAAAAGTGCCGCGAGTTCGCCGTCGAGGGATCAGTGTCGCAGATTCAGCCTGGGCCGGTCGTCACGACCTTCGAGTTCAGTCCGGATCCCGGCGTGAAGTACAGCAAGGTAACAGGCCTCGCGGATGACCTCTGTCTGGCAATGCAGGCCGAGTCGGTCCTGATCGAGCGGATACCGGGCAAGAACACCGTCGGCATTCAGATTCCGAACCCGCAGCGCGATCAGATCTCGCTCCGGGAGATGTTGGAGTCGGAACCGTACCGGCGCTCAACGTCGAAGCTGACGCTGGTGCTCGGCAAGACCATCCATGGCGAGCCGGTGGTGTCCGATCTTGCGAAGATGCCCCACCTTCTGATCGCGGGCGCGACCGGCACCGGCAAGTCGGTCGCACTCAACGCGATGCTGACCAGCATCCTCTACCGGACAACGCCGGATGAGGTGCGTCTGATCCTGATCGATCCGAAGCGGCTCGAGCTGGGGATGTATGCCGACATTCCCCACCTGCTGACACCGGTCGTCGTCGAACCGAAACAAGCGAACAACGCACTGCACTGGGCGGTGCGCGAGATGGAGGAGCGCTACCGGCAACTGGCCGCTGAGGGCGTGCGGAATATCGATCAGTACAACCGCAACGTTAGCCTGATGCGCGCGGAACAGCAGGAGAAGGATAGGACCAGGACGACGCAGGCGGACGGGGAGGATGACGATGGCTTGCCAAAGCCGCTTCCCTACCTGGTGGTGGCAATAGATGAGCTGGCCGACTTGATGATGGTATCGAGCAAGGATGTCGAGGAATCGATAGCACGGCTGGCGCAGATGGCGCGCGCGGTCGGCATCCACCTGATCCTGGCGACGCAGCGGCCGTCGGTCGATGTCATCACAGGACTGATCAAGGCGAACTTTCCGTCGCGCATCGCATTCCGTGTGTCGTCGAAGACTGACTCGCGAACCATCCTCGACGCAAACGGCGCCGAGCAGTTGCTCGGCAAGGGAGACATGCTCTTCCTGGCGCCCGCCACGTCCCGCAGCCAACGGCTGCACGGCCCGTACATCTCGGAGCGCGAGACCGCCCGCTTTTGCAGTTACCTCCGAAAGCAGGGCGGGCCGGGCTATGACGAATCGATCACGGAGGACGAAACACTGCCCGAAGCCGTGCCGATGGAGCGCGACGACTTGTTCGATCAGGCGGCCCGCATCGTGGTGTCAAGCGGTCAGGCGTCGATTTCTTATCTGCAGCGGCGGCTCCGGATTGGTTTCAGCCGGGCGGCGCGACTGGTTGACATGATGGAAGCGGACGGTCTCGTCTCCACCGGGACGGCCGGCAAGCCGCGCGAGGTATTGGTGAAGTCGGACTACTTCGACGGAATCGACGCCCAACTCCGCTAGGAGCCAGTGACGGCGGTTCCGCCGGCTGGTCGGGTCAAATGCCGAGGCGGGTGGCGCCGCCGCTCCCGGAGACCGGATTCTCACGGCCCTTGCGAAGCAGGATCAGGCCGCCTGCCATCGCGAGGCCAAGCAGAAGTGCACAGAGTCCGAGTACACCGACGAAGGCGAACGACCCGAGCAGCACGTCGCCCACGGTGGTTTGCGGCGTCGTCTGCTCCACCATCTCGTAGATGGCCGGCGTCATCGGTTGCGCGAGCATCATGCCTCCCAGGAGCCGTTGTCGTTCGCCAGGGTGGCGAGCGTCCGGACCATCACGCCGGTCGCGCCGGCGGCCGCGTCGTCGCGGGCTCTCTCGTGCCAGGCGGTCCCCGCGATATCGAGATGCGCCCAGGGTAGGCCGTCCGTGAACGCCTCGAGGAACGACGCAGCGGTGCAGGCACCGGCGGATCGGCCACCGACGTTCATCAGGTCGGCCATCTCCGACCGGAGCTGCTCGCGGTACTCCTCGTACAGCGGCATCGGCCAGACTGCTTCGCCCGCCCGCGCAGCGGCCCGGCGCACAGCGGCAGACCAGGCGTCGGGCCGTCCGAACAGTCCGCTCGTGGCGTGACCCAGCGCAACAACGCAGGAGCCGGTAAGGGTTGCGACATCGATGAGATGGGTAGCTCCCTGCTGGCGTGCGTACCAGATGGCGTCCCCCAGAATCAGCCGCCCCTCGGCATCGGTGTTGATCACCTCTACGGTAGTGCCGCTCGCCCCGGTCAGGATGTCGCCTGGACGGATGGCGCGGCCACCGGGCATGTTCTCGGTCATCGGCACCACGCCGAGCACGCGGCGCCGGGCGCCAAGTCGGCCGATGGCACGCATGGCGCCAACGACCGCCGCTCCCCCGGCCATGTCGCTCTTCATCCATTCCATTCCGCCCGCGGGCTTGATCGAGATACCCCCGCTGTCGAACGTCACGCCCTTGCCGACGAGGGCGAGCAGCGGTGACGGCGGAGCGCCGGGCGGGTCGTAGCGCATCACCAGCAGACGTGGCGGCTCGCGGCTTCCCTGGGCGACGCCGAGAAACAGTCCCATTCCGAGATCTGCGATCGCATGCTCGTCCAGCACCTCCGTACTGATGCCGGACGACTCGACCGCTGCAACCGCTTCTTCGGCGAAGACGTGCGGCGTCAGAATGTTGGAAGGTTCATTAGCAAGACGGCGCGCCACGTTGGTTGCCTCGCCAAGCACCGCGCCGCGACGGACCGCATCTCGTAGCTGATCCCCCCGCATTCCGTCGGATTGCAGCACCGTGCAAGCGGGAGGGCCGTCGCCGGGGTCGCTGCCGTTAGCTCCTCCGGCCGGGTCAGCTTCAGACTTGTAGCGGGTGTCGCAGTAGCTGCCAAGAACGAGGCCTTCGCTTGCCGCCTGCGCCAGCGCCGCCCGGTCCCCCGGACCGCGACAGACGAATGCCACCCGGCCCAGGCGACACGCGCGCGCGAGGCGTCCAGCGACGGCCGCGGCGTCGCGCAACCGATCCGCCTCACTGGCGTTGGCATGCGTCGTCCCGGCGGTTGCTGCCGGTGCGCCCACCAGGACGACACGCAACGTCTTCCAGGCGTCGCCGTGCAGATGTACGACACACGTCTCGTGACGCTTTGCGCGGAACTCGCCCGACGCACGAGCTCGGGCGACCGCGCCGCCCACCGCACGATCGAGACCGGGCAGATCGTCCAGCGAATCGGTGTCCGGATTGCCGAGAACGGGGACTGCCAGCAGATCCACTTCGGTCGCGGCCGGAAGCGAGGTGCCGGCGATCACCTCCGGCGGCAGCGGGGGGGACATCGGTCCAATTATATCGGCGCCGAACGCCATCCGGTCTGCGCGAACATCGACGGTATCCAATCGGAATAGAATGAGACATGGCCTACCGGCTGCTCACGTTCATGCTCGCGGTTACGCTCGCCGGCGCCGTTGGCGTCGTGACCCCCATCGCCCAGGACCGGGACGACGATCCCCAACTCCGGCTCCGCGCCACGCCGCGCGTGTCATTCGCGGGTGCTGACATCCTTTTCGTCGCCGAGATTCGCGGCGGCCCCGACGACAACGAGGAGCTCTACTGCCCCACCATCGAGTGGGACTGGGGAGATGACACGACCTCGGAGAACACGCTTGACTGCGAGCCGTTCGAACCGGGCGCCAGCCAGATCCGGCGGCGCTTTTCGGTCCGCCACACCTTCGAGTATGCAGGCCGTTTCGAAGTGCGGCTGAATCTGAGACGACAAGACGATCTACTGATCTCGGCCCGGACTCGCATCGAGGTGCGCGGCCAGCGCTTCCGGTAGCGCCGCGGTTCAGCCCTCGGTCCGCCCTCCCGCTCGCGGACCTCCTGCCACCACCACCTCACGCCACGCTGCAGCCGACTCGAAGACGCGGTCGATCGCGTCGCCGTCGGACAACCCGTTACGGAGCGCTTCGAGTTCCGAAATCAACCGATCGATCGCCATGCGAATCTCATCTGCGTTCGTCGCACAGATGTCCCGCCAAATGTCGGCCGGGCTTGACGCGAGGCGTGTCGTGTCGGCCAGGCCGCGGCCACTCAGTGAAAGCCCTTCCGCTCCGATTTCTTCCCCGACGACATGCATCAGTGCACTGGCGGTCAACTGTGGCAGATGGCTCAGAAACGCCATCAGCCGGTCGTGCGCCTCCGCGGTGACGACGTGCGGGGTCGCGCCGAGCGCCGTGACGAAACGGCGGAGGCGGTCGAGGCTTTCGGGGTGACGGTCGTCCGCCGGCGTAAAGAGCCAGGGACGAGCCCGGAAAAGATCGGGCCGTGCCTGATCGATCCCGCTCCGCGGTGCGCCCCCGAGCGGATGCCCTCCGATGAAGGTGAAGCGAGCCGGTAGCGCGCGCGCCGCCGCGACGATGTCCCGCTTGGCACTCCCGACATCAGTGACGACGGCGCGCCCGGGAACGTGCTGCTCGAGGTCAGCCAGGATCGTCAGGTTGTCGCGGACCGGCGCTGCCAGAATCACGAGGTCCGCCTCGGCCATCACCACCGGGTCGTCCGCCGCCACGTCGATCGCGTGGCGGACCATGGCGCGCTCGAGAACGGTCTTTTCGTCGACACCGATCACCAGACCGGCAGGCCACAGTTGGCGTGCGGCGAGCGCGATCGAGCCGCCGATGAGACCGAGGCCGACGATGGCCACCCTCTCGAAGACCGGCGGTTCCCCCGTCGCCGGGATCGTTCCTGCCGCCCCCGGTTGCACGACCGTCAGGCGGCGCGGGTCGTCGGACATCGTCTGGGGATCCGAAGTCACGTCACGCGCGCGCCGGAACACGGCGGGCGGCCGGCTCGACGCAGATACCCCGGCCAATGGCGGGTGCGATGATCCGCAGTTCCGCCATCAACCGCTCGAATTGCGCGGGGAACATCGACTGCGCGCCGTCGCTTCTCGCATTGTCCGGGTCGGGGTGCACCTCGATGATCAGCCCGTCGGCTCCAGCCGCCACCGCGGCCCGCGCCATTGGCGCCACCTTGTTCCGCAGCCCGGTGCCATGGCTCGGGTCCGCAATGATCGGCAGGTGGCTCAGCTTGTGGATCACCGGAATGGCGGAGATGTCGAGCGTGTTGCGCGTATAGGTCTCGAACGTGCGGATCCCCCGCTCGCACAGCACGACGTCGGTGTTACCGCCCGAGAGGATGTACTCCGATGAGAGAAGCCACTCCTCGATGGTGGCCGAAATACCCCGCTTCAGGAGGATCGGCTTACGTCGGCGGCCCAGTTCCCGCAACAGCGAATAGTTCTGCATGTTGCGGGCACCCACCTGCAGCATGTCGGCGTAGTCCTCCACCAGCTCGATCTGGCTGACGTCCATCACCTCGGTCACCAGCTTCAGGCGGTGCCGGTCACATGACGCGCGCATCATCTTGAGGCCGTCCTCGCCCAGGCCCTGGAAGCTGTAGGGGGAGCTGCGCGGCTTGAACGCGCCGCCGCGCAGCATCTTGGCCCCGGCGCTTGCGACGGTGGCGGCGGCCGCCTCCACCTGCTCCTCGGTCTCGGCCGAACAGGGACCCGCCATGACAATCACTTCGTCGCCTCCGATCCGGAAGTCACCCATCGAGACGACTGTCCGTTCCGGCTTGAAGGTTCGGCTCGCCAGTTTGTACGGCTCCGTGATTCGGAGCACCTGCTGCACGCCTTCCATCACCTGCAGCAGTCCGGAGTCGAATTCCCGGTTACCGCCGACCGCGCCCAGAACGGTCTTCAGCGCGCCGGTCGAGCGGTGCACGTCGAACCCCTTCTCCACCAGCGTCGCGATGACATGCTGAATCTGATCCTCCGATGCCCGTTCTTCCATCACCACAACCATGATCTTTCTCCTCCATCCCCGTTGCCGTGCTGTTTACCGTTCGCGTCCTTCCGTCGTCAGCCGCTCCAGGCGACGTGACTCGTCGATGATCCGTTCGAAGACCCGCGCCACCGCGTCGCCGTCGAGCGGACCGGGGTTCTTTTGCCGGACATGTTCGAACACCGCCTGCTCGCGGGCCGGTTCGTAGATCTCCATGCCGGCTCGACCCTTCAGCCAACCGATCTCGTTTGCGCAGGTGGCTCGCGCGTTCAGCAGCCGGACGATTTGCTCGTCGAGCCGGTCGATCCGTCCCCGGAAGTCGTCCAGCCCGGCAGTGATGTCGCTCGCATCGAACGCCGTCGGAGCCCCGTGAGCCGCTGTCTTGTCTCCCCCCATAACCTCTCGCTCCCGCGCGCTGCCGCGCTTTCCATCTACTCCCCGTCCGCGCTCGCCGCCTCAGCCCCGCTCGCCACCGCCACCGTTCTGCCAGTTCCCCGCAGCCAGCGGACATAACGTGCCGCCTCCGAAGCCGCTCTATCCGGTGAGGAACGGGCGATCACGTCAACCAGCGCGCTACCAACAACCGCGGCGTCTGCCCAGCGGTTCACCTCCGCCACCTGCTCCGGTCGTGAAATCCCGAAGCCAAGCGCCACCGGCAAGTCGGACGCCACGCGTATCCGTTGGACGAGCGCCTTTGCACCCTCGGCAATCGTATCCCTCGCGCCGGTGACGCCGAGGCGGGAGATACCGTACAGAAACCCCTTGCCCAGTGCACCCGCCCGCCGGATCCGTTCGTCGGTTGTCGTCGGTGACAGCAGGAAAATCGGGTCGATTTCCGTTCCGTCCAGCGCCGCCCGCAAACCGTCCGCCTCTTCTATCGGCAGATCGAGCATCAGCACCCCATCCACACCCGCCGCAGACGCTCGTTCGACAAAATCCTCGAGCCCCATTCGGATTACCGGATTGGCGTAGGTGAAGAGCACGATTCCCCCCCGGATCGCGGGTCGTACCTCCGCCACGAGATCGAGCGTCCGGCGTAGCGTGGCGCCGGCGGCCAGCGCCCGCTCCGAAGCACGCTGAATGACCGGGCCATCGGCCAGCGGATCGGAGAAGGGGACGCCCACCTCCAGGATGTCGGCGCCCGCCTCGTCGAGCGCCCGGAGAATGGCAGCCGAGCAGGGCAGGTCGGGGTCGCCCGCTGTCGTGTACGTCACCAGGCCGGGTCGGCCCTCCTGGCGCAACGCGGCAAACGTCGTTTCGAGACGCGACATCAGCTCACGCTCCGCGCACCGGTTCCGCCGTCGTCCGCCTCACGATCGCGGACCGTTTCGACATCCTTGTCGCCCCTTCCGGACAGGTTGACGAGGATTACCTGATCCCCCCCCAGACCAACTGCCAGGCGGCCGGCGTACGCCACCGCGTGCGCTGATTCGAGCGCCGGCAGGATGCCTTCCGTTCGCCCCAACTGCCGGAAAGCCGCAAGGGCATCGATGTCCGGTACCGCGTCGTACTCGGCGCGGCCCAGGTCGCGCAACCACGCGTGTTCCGGTCCGACGGCGGCATAGTCGAGACCGGCCGCAATTGAATGGGTCGGCTCGACATTGCCGTCGTCGTCCTGCAGGACAAACGTGCGCGTCCCCTGCAGCACGCCTGCCATGCCGGTGGCGAAGCGGGCGGCGTGGCGGCCCGGCGCAAGCGACTCCCCGCCCGCCTCGACGCCGATCAGCCGAACCCTCTCGTCATCGACGAAACCGTCGAAAATACCTAGCGCGTTGCTGCCGCCGCCCACGCAGGCAACCACCGCGTCGGGGTTGCGGCCGGCCAGCGTCTTGAACTGGTCGCGCGCCTCACGGCCGATTACCGACTGGAACTCTCGCACCATCAACGGGTACGGGTGCGGGCCAAGTACCGAGCCGAGCAGGTAGTACGTGTCGGTCACGTTCGTTACCCAGTCTCGCATCGCCTCGTTGATGGCATCCTTCAAGGTCCGGCTTCCGGCATCGACCCCCGTCACTTCCGCACCCAGCAAACGCATCCGGTAGACGTTGAGCGCCTGTCGCGCCATGTCTTCCGTCCCCATGTAGACCTGGCAGTCGAGACCGAGCAGCGCGCAGGCCGTCGCTGTCGCGACGCCATGCTGTCCCGCGCCGGTTTCCGCGACGATGCGCCGTTTCCCCATCCGGACGGCGAGCAACGCCTGACCAAGCGCGTTGTTGATCTTGTGGGCGCCTGTATGCGCGAGGTCCTCGCGCTTCAGCAGGATGCGCGCCACGCTGTCCGTTGCCACACCCGCGTCCGCCGCGACCGCGGCACGCAGGCGCGCCGCCTCGGTGATCGGCGTCGGTCGGCCGACATAGCGCTCGAGCAGGCCGCCGAGCAGCCTGCCGAACGCCGGATCGGCGCGCGCCTCGTCATATGCCGCAGCCAGCGCTTCAACCGGGGCGACGAGCGTCTCCGGGACGAACCGGCCGCCGTAGGGACCGAAGTAGCCCCGTGCATCGGGGTCACGCCGGTGGAAAACCGGTGTCGTCATCGCTGGTTCTCCAGGGCGTGCGACGCCGCGGCCGGCACACCGTCGCCGGCTACCTGATCAGCGGCACGCACCGCGTCAAAGAAGGCCCGCATCCTGCCGGGATCCTTTCGGCCGGGCGACTCCTCGACGCCCGACGAGACGTCTAGTCCATATGGCTGGACCACCCCGAGCGCCGCGCCGACATTCTCGGGCGCCAGGCCGCCCGCCAGTATGACCCGGCGGTCGGCCGCAATCGTGGCGGCGATCGCCCAATCGATCGTCTGACCCGTCCCGCCGCGACGTGTGCGGTCCGAGGCATCGAGAAGCACGGTCACCTGCTCCGGCACCTGATCCACTCTGGCACGCGTGCGATCGCGATCCGAATCGACGGGCACCGCCTTCCAAATCTCGTACGGCAGCCCCTCGCACAGGGCTGCCGGTTCGTCGCCGTGCAACTGCACCGCAGCAAGACCGACCGCGGCCGCGATCTCACGTACTTCGTCACGGGTCGGATTGACGAACACACCGACCGGCGCGACATGCGCGGGCAGGGACCGGGCAATCGCGGCCGCCGCCGACGGCTCGATGTACCGGGGACTCTGCGGCCAGAAAATGAAGCCGACCGCCGAGGCGCCCAACTCCGCGGCGAGAGCCGCATCATCCGCTCGCGCAATCCCGCACACCTTGACGTGCACCATTACGCCGTCACCCTTGCCCCAATCGGCGCCTGCCTCGGACCCCGGCGGATTTCCCCCGCCTCGTTCAACAGGTTGGCGAGCGACACTCCTGGATCGGATCTTTCCATCAGCGACTCCCCGACCAGGAACGCGTCGTACCCGGCCCGCCGCAGCACCGCCAGATCCGCCGCCTCGCGCAGGCCGCTCTCCGCAACCGCGATGACGCCGTCCGGGATCGACTCGATCAGTGTGCGTGAGGCATCAAGGTCTATCTCGAGGGTCCGAAGATTCCGGTTGTTGACGCCGATGATGTCGGCGCCGACATCCAACGCGCGGTCGAGTTCCCGACGGTCGTGCACTTCGGTCAGGCTTGCAAGTCCCAGGTCGTCAGCGACGTCCATCAGGTCGCGCAGCGTCCGATCGTCGAGTGCAGCTACGATCATCAGCACGGCATCCGCGCCCGCGGCACGAGCCTCCACGAGCTGGCGCCGGTCGACGATGAAGTCCTTCCGGAGGAGCGGCAGGGGCACCTCGCGGCGGATGGCAGCAAGATGTTCGAGGGCGCCGTCGAAGAACGCCGGCTCGGTCAGAACCGAGATGGCTGCCGCACCCGCTGCGGCGTACCCCGACGCGATCGCCACCGGATCGTACGCCTCGCGGATCACGCCTCGCGACGGCGACCGGCGCTTGCACTCCGCGATGACGCGGCAGCGACCCGCAGCGCGCAGCGTCTCGGTGAACGCGCGGCCCTTCGGATGGCGGTCTCGCGCGGCGCGTTCCACTTCGGCCGCCGTCCCGGACGCCGCCCGGTCCACGAGGGCGCGCCGCGTCGCGGCGACGATCGTCTCCAGCAGGTCGGGACGGTACGTCACGCCCTGCCCTCCTGCGAGACGCGCGCCATCGTGGCGAGTGCCGCGTGCGCCTTTCCCTCATCGATCACCCTCGTCGCCGCCGCCATCGCCTCTTCGAGCGAGTCTGCGCGGTCGGCCACCAGCAGGCCGGCGGCTGCGTTCGCGAGAACAAAGTCGCGGGCCGGTCCTTTCTCCCCGTCCAGCACGGCGCGCGCGACGGCAACACTCTCGTCGAGCCCTTCCACGCGAAGGCGACTCAGGCTCACTTCGGGCAGGCCGAAGTCACCGGGCGACAGGAAAAAGGCGGAAACCTCCCCTGCCCGCACCTCGCACACCTTCGTCGGCCCAACGGTCGACACCTCGTCGAGGCCGGCCGCGCCATACACTACCCAGGCACGTTCCGTCCCCAGCACGACCAGCGCCTGCGCCACCAGGTCCGTAAACTCCGGTCGCGGCACGCCTATCACCTGCCGGCGTGCGCCGGCCGGGTTAGTGAGAGGACCCAGAAGATTGAACGCGGTGGGCACCCCCAGCTCGCGCCGGACCGGGCCGGCGTGGCGCATGGACGGATGGAAGATCGGTGCGAAGAAAAAACCGATGCTCGCCTCGTCGAGACACCGGGCCACGACGTCCGGTCCGGCGTCCACTCTCACGCCGAGCGCTTCGAACAGGTCCGCACTGCCGCACCGGCTCGAGACCGACCGATTGCCATGCTTCGCCACTTCAATCCCACACCCCGCAAGCACGATCGCCGCGAGCGACGAGACATTGAACGTATGCGACCGGTCCCCGCCAGTGCCGCAGGTATCGAAGCACGCCTCGCGCGGTGCCGGGAGTCGCACCGCATGCTGGCGCATCGTCCGCGCGAGCCCGACCAGCTCCGGCGGCCGGACCCCCTTCATGGCGAGCGCGACCAGGAATCCGGCGATCTGGGCCGGCGTCGCCCCACCCGACATCACCTCCCCCATCACCGCTTCAGCCTGCTCGGCGATCAGGTCCTCACGGCGCAGCAGCGTCTCGATGGCGTCCCGCACCGGTGCTCCGCGCGGTGTCGTTTCCGTCACGATGCACACTCAAGGAAGTTGCGAAGAATGTGACGCCCCCTGCCGGTCAGGACCGACTCGGGATGGAACTGCACGCCATGCACCGGCCATGACCGGTGCCGCAGCGCCATGATGGTACCGTCCTCCCGCGCCGTCGCGGCCACCACCAACACCTCCGGCAGGCTGTCGCCGTCAACCACGAGCGAATGGTACCGCCCGGCCGGAAACGGGTCGGTCAAGCCCGCGAATACTCCCTTCCCGTCGTGTTCGATCGTTGACGTCTTGCCATGCAGCAGCGCGGGTGCCGCGACGACCGTACCGCCGAACGCCAGGCCAATGGCCTGATGGCCGAGACACACACCCAGAATCGGAATGCGTCCCGCGCACGCGCGGATCAGGTCGAGCGTGATGCCCGCCTGTTCCGGGCGCCCTGGACCGGGAGAGATCACGATCCCGTCGATCGACATCTGCTCTACCTCCCCCAGCGTGATTGCGTCGTTCCGCCGCACGGCGAGCGAGGCTCCCAGCTCACCCAGGTACTGCACCAGGTTGTAGGTGAACGAATCGTAGTTGTCGATCACCAACAACATGTCATGCGCCTCCCTCTTCGCCCGTGTCGCCCTGCGCCATCCGGAGGGCCCGGAACATCGCCGACGCCTTCGCGCGAGTCTCCTCGTACTCCGCGGATGGGTCGGAATCGGCGACGATGCCCGCGCCGGCCTGCACGGAGGCGCGCCCGTCGCGGATCACGATCGTCCGGATTGTGATGCAGCAGTCGAGATGGCCGGCGAAGTCGACGTAACCGACCGCGCCGGCATAGGCACCGCGCCGTGTCGGCTCGAGTTCCTCGATGATCTCCATCGCACGGATCTTCGGAGCACCTGATACCGTGCCGGCCGGGAAGCAGGCAACGAGCGCATCGAGGGCGTCGTGATCGTCGCTCAGCCGGCCGACGACCCGGGACACCAAGTGCATCACGTGCGAATAGCGTTCCAGCGTCATGTAGACCGGTACCTGGACCGAACCGAATGCCGATACCCGGCCCAGATCGTTTCGGCCCAGGTCGACCAGCATGACGTGCTCGGCGCGCTCCTTCTCGTTCGCGATCAGCTCGTCCGCAAGCGCTTCGTCCGCCTCCAGCGTGGCGCCGCGCGGGCGGGTTCCCGCAATCGGATGCGTCTCGACGCGCCGGTTTTCCACCCGGACGAGCATCTCGGGGGACGATCCGACGATCGACAACTCACCCATACGGAGGAAGTACATGTAGGGGGACGGATTGACGTAGCGGAGCGCGCGGTAGACTGCGAACGGGTCGGCAGCGAGCCGTGTTTCGAAACGCTGCGACAGTACGACCTGAAAGATGTCACCCGCGGTGATGTAGTCCTTGGCAGTCCGAACCGCCTGTTCGAACTCTTCGCGGGTCGTGTTGGACTTGAAGGCAACCGGAGCGTCGGGTGCGGCGGGCGGCGCCGAAATTGGCCGTTGCAGCTCCGCACGGAGGCAGTCGATCTTCGCGACGGCCAGGTCGTAGCGCGCGCGGAGATCGCATCCTTCCTCGACTGCCGCGTTGGCGACGATTAGCATCCGGTGCTTTACGTGGTCGAACGCCAGTACCGTGTCGAAGAGCATGAACGCCGCATCGTCCGCTGCCCCCCCTCCCTCCGCCTCGACCGGCTTCGAGTGCGCGGCACGGGCCTGAGCAAGCTTCGGCTCGAACCAGGCGGCGGCGTCGTAGCCGAAGTAGCCGACGGCCCCGCCGGTGAAACGAGGTAGCGATGTCACACGCGGTGCCCGGTAGTGCGCCATCACGTCGCGCAGCGCATCCATGAAAGGCTCCGGCCGTTCGACGGTCCGCCCGCAGTTTCGGCCTGCCTCGCGCCAGAGCGTCCGTCCGCCGCGGGATCGAAGCACCAGGAATGGATCCTTTCCGAGAAACGAGTAGCGTGCGAGCCGCTCTCCTCCCGCGATGCTCTCGAATAGGAACGCGTGGTCAGCATGCTCCGCAACCGAGAGAAAGGCGGAGACGGGTGTCAACAGGTCCGTCCGGACCTCGCGGCAGACCGGGATGAAGGTTCCCTGCTCCGCGAAACCGGCGAACTGCTCGAACGTCGTCTCGATCGTGCCTTCCGTCATCGGTTCAGCCATCCGCCCGATCGCTGTCGTCATCCGACGGCTCCGTCCCTGCCTGTCGCGACACGGCCGCCGGGCCGTTCGCGGAGGCCGCCTGACGTGCCAGATCCGCCTCCGCGGCCGCCCTGAACAGTCCGCTGGGGGGGGGCTCCCCTGTCCACCAGGCGAACTGCTCCTCCGCCTGCGCCACCAGCATTGCGAGGCCGCCGATGGTCCCGCACCCGGCGCGTGCGGCGTCCGCCAGCAACCGTGTCGTTGCCGGGTTGTAAACCAGGTCGTAGACGATCTGGCCGTCAAACGGACCCTCCGCGAGCGGGCTCGCGTCGACATTCGGAAATGTTCCGACCGGTGTCGTGTTGACGAGCAGATCCCACGACCCACGCCCCGGGGGCAACGGCGCCGACGCAACGCCCATCGCGCGCGCCACTTCGGCCGCCCGTTCTCGCCGCCGCGCGCAGACCGTCACGATAGCGCCCGCTTGTCGGAGTCCGTGCGCTGCCGCTCGAGCCGCGCCTCCGGCGCCGAGGATCGTGGCGCGCACGTCCGTGAGTCGCATCCGGCACTCGAGGGGAGCGAGAAAACCGGCAACGTCCGTGTTGCATCCGACCCAGCGGCCGTCGACGATCCGAAGGGTGTTGACGGCGCCGACTGCTGAAGACACGTCATCACGGACGCTTACGAATTCCGCCACTGCCTCCTTGAATGGTGCGGTCACGCTGGCGCCACGCAGGTTGACCGTCCGGGCAAAGGTGGCGAAATCATCGGCACTCTCCGCCTCGAGCGGCAGGTAGATCGCATCCATGCCAGCGGCCCGGAAACCGGCGTTGTGCATGGCGGGGGAAAGGGAGTGGCCGATCGGGGCGCCCAGTACACCGTAGATGGTCGTGCGCGACGTCACGCCTCGGGCGCGGAACTGATCACGCATTCGCGCCAGGTCAATCTGCCCCGGCGCGACACCGTCGCCCGCGTACGTCCAGCACGATCCGAACCGCCCGGCAAGCAGACGGGACGGGACGCCAGCCGAACCCATCGCGATGAGCACATGGCGCCCGCTTCCCCCTCCAGCGGCGGGGTTCGCGACACCCGCGACCTCAAGCGCCTCGCTCAAGCTCCGGACCGCGACGGCCAGCTTCACCACTTCCGCGCCGGTGGCGCGCATCTTGCGGTAACGCACGGCAAGATCGACTGGCAGGCGATCGAACGCGTGGTGCGACACCACTACGCCCCGGCCCTGGCGCAGCCGGATCAGTTTGCCGGCGAACGGCGCGTCATGCTCCACATCGACGTACTCGGCTCCCCGGGTTGCCGCCTCCAGCAGGATCGCGCAACGCTCCTCCTCGCTGCCGCTGAAGGCGCCCCCTTCGCGCATCGGCCGGCAGGTGACCACCACCGGCGTCCGGCGTCCGGCGAGCGCGCCGGCAACGTCGGGCCGATCAACGGAATCGAGGCGCAACTCCACCAAGTCGGCCCCCACCTGCGCATCGCGGCGCGCACGCAACTCGGCCGTCGTCTCTCCGGTCACCGTCGCGCAGATCCAGGCGTTCGCCATCGTCACGCCCGCCGGACGCCACAAAAAAAGCCTCTTCAACCTGCCGGCTGAAGAGGCTGTGTGGTGTCGTCCGTGGTCGCTGAATCAGATTCGGATGACAGCCCCCCCAGCGGGCAGCCGAAACGAGTAGCGCCACCAATACCCGTACAGGGTGCTCTCGGCACTGCTCTCGCGCGAACCGCTCCGCCGCTCGAAGAACGTCATCGCAACGGCGGAGCGTAGCAGACCCCGCAGAATGGTGTCAATCGAGGCGGGCGGCACCGGCCGGGCGCGGCGATTGCAGCAGCATGGCAAGGGACGGCGCGCTCACGAGCAGCGCCGAGTTGCGGTCACCGACACGCCTTGGGCTGCGGCAGATTGCGCCGCTTCTGGACCGCGTGCTAGAGTGCGCGCGCAACACGGTTGTGACCGGATGACGGGAAGTTCGGTGATCAGACCGACGCTGCCCTCGCAACTGTAAGCAGGTACGAAATCCGCACGGTGGCCACTGCCCCTCGGGCGGGAAGGCGCGGAGAGTAGGCAACGCCTGTAAGCCAGGAGACCGATCCGGTCACGCCTCGCACTGCTTCCGATGGGGAAGCAAGGAGGATTGGTGAGCGTTCTCGACCCCGCTCCCACACGCAGTCTCTGGCTGCTGTTTACCGCGAGTTGCCTGCTGGCCGGCTGTGCGACCGAAGGACCCGGACTGCCGGCGGTCAACGAGGCGACTACTCTGCCCGACGTGGCAGTCCCGGTCTCCGATCGGGTTGCCGGCGCGCCGGCGCATCCTCCCCGCCGCATCGTCAGCCTTGACTACTGTGCCGATCAGTACGTCCTCGGTCTCGCCGACCGGGATCGGATCCTGGCGCTGTCACCCGATGCCCGCGAGCCGTTTTCGTACCTGCGCCACGACGCGGAGGGGCTGCCAACGGTCCGCCAGCGCATGGAGGACGTGCTGGCGCTCCAGCCGGATCTCGTTGTCCGGAGTTATGGCGGTGGCCCGCGCACCACGCTCTTCCTCCAGCAGGCCGGCGTGCCGGTTCTCGCGCTCGGCTTCATGCAGGACATCGATGCCGTTAGAGCTACCGTCCGACGCGCGGCCGCCACGTTCGGCGTCCCGGAGCGTGGTGAATCGCTCGTGGCAGAGATGGACGCGCGGTTAGAAGGTGCCAGAGCTGCCGCGCGATCCGTGGACGGGGATATCCTCTACCTCTCGCCAGCGGGCGTAAGCGCCGGACCGGGCACTTTCGTCCACGAACTGATTGAGACCGCAGGCTTCGACAACTTCCAGCGGCAACCCGGCTGGCGGTCGCTCCCGCTCGAACGTCTCGCCTACGAGAAGCCGAGTCGGTACGCGGTCGGCCTGTTCGAACAGAAACGGAGTCATTTCGACGCCTGGACGCCGTTTCGTCATCCAGTTGCGACACGCCGCGTGGCAGAGGGGCCGATGACGCCGATTGACGGGGCGACTGTCGTTTGTGGCGGCTGGTATCTGGTCGACGCCGTCGAAGCGCTGGTGGAGTCGGTACGTTGACGGGTCGCGCGCTCCTCTGGGGGCTCGCCGCGGCGTCCGCCGCTGCCATCGTTGCGGCGTGTCTGATTGGATCTACGCCGCTCGGCTTCGGCCGTGTTGCCGCTGCGCTCGCTGGCGCCGGATCGCCCGGCGACCAGATCGTCGTATGGGAAATCCGCCTGCCGCGCGCGCTTGCCGCCTTCGCCGTAGGCGTTGCACTCGGTGCCTCGGGTGCGGCGATGCAAGGCCTGTTTCGCAATCCGTTGGCCGAGCCGGGCGTGCTGGGCGTCTCCGCCACAGCTTCGCTTGGGGCGACCTTCGTCATCTACTACGGCCTCGTCGACGTTGCCGCGATCACGATGCCGCTCGCCGCAATCGCCGGGGCGCTCGCTGCGACGGCAGTGCTGACGGTGGCGGCTGTCCGCGTCGGTTCGGTGGTGACACTGATCCTGGTTGGGATCGGTTTGTCCAGCTTCGCTGGCGCAATGATGTCGCTCCTGATGAACTTCGCGCCGAATCCCTTCACACTCGCCGACATGCTGAGCTGGACGCTCGGCACCGTCGCCAACCGGAGCTTCGCCGATCTGACGTTCGCCGCGCCGTTCGGCATCGCCGGTCTCGCTTTGCTGGCGCTGTCGCGCCGCAGTCTCTCCGCGCTCACGCTCGGCGAAGAGGCGGCGGCGGGTGTCGGCGTCGACCTGCCGCGCGCACGGCGCCTCGTCGTCGTCGGCTCAGGTCTGGCGACCGGCGCCGCGGTGTCGGTCGCCGGCGCGATCGGCTTCGTCGGCATCGTCGCGCCGCACCTGGTTCGTCCGTTCGTCGACCATGACCCGGCCCGGACGCTAGCGCCGTCGGCGCTTCTCGCCGGATTGATCCTGGTGCTGGCCGACATCGGTGTCCGCATTGCACCCACCAGCGCGGAGCTGCGTCTGGGCGTCGTGGCTGCACTGATCGGCGCACCCTTCTTCGTCTGGATTGCCGCGCGCCGGAGCATGAGCCATGCGTGAGCTGATCGTCAGCGGACTGACCGTCGCGCTCAGTGGCCGGACTATCGTCGACGAGGCTTCGCTCCGGGTGGCCCCGGGAGAGCTGATTGCGCTGCTCGGCGCGAACGGCGCCGGTAAGACCACGCTGTTGCGCGGCCTGCTGGGCCTTGTGCCGCGCACCGGCGGGAGCGCGGCAATCGGTGGGGACGACCCGGCCCAACTGAGTGTCGCCGAGCGGGCACGCCGGATCGCCTACCTGCCGCAGATCCGTCCACTCGCCTGGCCGATTCGAGTCCGTGACCTGGTGGCGCTCGGCCGCTTCGCGCATGGGGTGGCACTCGGGCGCCTGAGTCCGGTAGACGCCGCCGCCGTCGATCGCGCCCTGACAGTCTGCGACCTTGTGGCGCTGGCAAACCGCGCCGCGACTACGCTCTCCGGTGGCGAGTTGGCGCGCGTGCACGTGGCCCGGGCAATCGCCGCCGAGGCGCCGTTGCTGATCGCGGACGAACCGACGGCGGCGCTCGATCCGCTCCACCAGCACCAGGTGATGCGTCTGCTGCGCACGAGCGCCGACTCCGGCCGTGGCGTCGTGGTCGTCACGCACGACATTGGCCTTGCCGCCCAGTTTGCTGACCGCCTCGCCTGGATGGCGGCTGGCCGCATCGTCGCGGACGGCGCGCCGGAAGCGACTCTGACGGCCGACCGCATCGCCAGGGTCTACGGCGTCCGCTCCACGGTCCGCCGCATCGACGGCGACTGGCTCGTAACGGTCGCCGGCGCCGCCTGAACCGAGGCGTCACGTCGCGCCGGTGCCAGCCATCGCGCAACAGCGCGGCGTATCCGTCCGGCGCCGACCCAGAGCCCAATCCCGCTCGACGCAATGCCGCCGAGACTCAGGAGGATCACGCCGATATCCCACAGCGGCCGCCGACTGTACCAAAAGGCAAAGTCGAGGCTGTGCAGGCCGTTGAAGAGCCATCGTTCTGCCCGGCTGTACCGATGCACGCTCCGGACGATCTGTCCTGCCGCCGGGTCGACGTACACCCAGGTTGCCATCGGATCGGCGAAACGGACCCGAACCACCGGCAGCGGAACCGCGTCCTCCGGGCGGCCGTAGTAGTAGTCGTCTTACGACTCCAGCCGTTCCGTATTGATCACCGGAACGCCTCCGGCCTCTGCCAGCCGCGACACGAGCGCCCCGGTGTCGAACGGCGCCTTCCGCACCGCGAGAGTCGCGGCCTCGCCGGATCTAGCCGTTCGATACGCTCTAACGATGTGATGCGCGGCATGTCGCCCGTGTACATCAGCACGATGCCCGAGACGAACCAGACGACGAACACCACGCTGAGCGGAATTCCCGCGTAACGGTGCGTCCAGATCAGCCAGCGGCGCAACATCACGTCGAGGGGATGGAGATGCGAAACGCAGTTTCTCCGGCTACCGTCCGTGAGTAGGTCAAACGCCCGTGATGCGCCTCCACGGCCCACCGGGCGATGGCGAGCCCCAGCCCTTTCGGCGGAACGCCGTTGCTCCGGTCAGCCGGATCGTGGTGGAGGCGGTCGAACAGCATCGCCGCCTCGCCTTCGGGCACGCCCGGTCCGGTGTCGAGCACGTCCAGGACGGTCTTGCCGTTTGCAGCATCGACGCGCACCGCGATGGAGCCGCCCGGCGGCGTGTAGCGGATAGCGTTGTCCACCAGGTTGACGAGCGCCTGGCGCAGCACGATCCGGTCACCGCGGCAGACGGGTTTCTCGCCGTTGCGGGTGACGGTGAGGGACTGCTGCTTCTCTTCCGCCAGTACGGCGAGCTGATCGACCACCGCTTCGGCCAGCCTTCCGAGATCGATTGCCTCGTCGGCGCGCGGGCGGTCGCCATGGTCGGCGCGGGCGACCGTCAGAAGCCGTTCGACCAGCGTGGCGAGCCGGTCGGCCTCCTCCAGCATGCTCTCGATCGTCGCGCGGTACGCGGCTGCGTCGCGACCACCGCGCAGCGACACTTCGCCGACGCTTCGGATGGCAGTGAGCGGTGTGCGCAGCTCGTGCGAGACGTTTGACGTGAAGCGGCGCATCTCGGCGAACGACGACTCGAGCCGTGCCAGCATCTCGTTGAAGACGATCGCCAGCCGGCCCAGCTCGTCGTTCGGGTGATCGACCGGCAGGCGGTCGTGCAGGCGGCGGGCGGTGATGTCGCGGGCACGGGCGGTCATCCGATCGATCGGCGCCAGCGCGCGGCGGGCGAGCCAGTAGCCTCCCAAGCCCGCCCCGGCAACGCTGAGCGGCAGACCGAGAACCAGCAACAGCGCCAGGTCGCTCACCTCCTCATGCATCAGCGCCTCGGAACGGCCCACCTGGATCACCACCGGATCGCCTCCGACGACGGTCCGGTCGGTCAGGATGCGGAATGGCGCCGGGTCGGCCGCCACCACCACGATCCGTCCGTCCGGGGCATCGACGAGCGCCTCGCTTCCCGGCACAGGCAACCGCCAGGCAACCGCCGTCCGGAAGACCTCCTGCCCGTCCGGCGTCCAGACCTGGAGCCATGGGCTTTCCTCATTCCACGGGTCTCCCTCGAACCACGTGAGCGACCCGTCCGGGGCACGCTCCGCCATGCTGGTCGCCCAGCGATAATCGCTGCGAAGGCGGGCATCGAGAGTGCCCGAGAGTTGACGCGTCACGAGCGTCAGAACGGCGGCGGCGTAGATGGCGAGCACTACCATCATTGCCGCCATGTGCCAGAGCGTCAGGCGGACGCGGAATGTCACCCGGCTTACTCCTCCGCCCGCAGTGCCAGTCCGATTCCGCGTACGGTCCGTACCAGCGCTACCGGATGCCCGGTGTCCACCTTGCGGCGAAGACGTGACACATGGACATCGACCACGTTGTCGAGCGTCACGCTCCGGGTCTGGTCCGGCCAGACCTCACGAACCAGCATGGCGCGTGAGACGACTCCGGGCGCATACCGAGCGAGACAGGCAAGCAGCGCGAACTCGGTAGTGGTCAGGTCGAGCACATGGCTGGCGCGGGTCACGCGGCGGCGCGGAATATCGATCGTCATTGTGTCGATCGTGAGCGGATCGATCTCCGCGGGGCGGCCCCGGCGACCGACCGCCCGGATGCGCGCCAGCAGCTCGGCGAACGCGAACGGTTTCACCAGGTAGTCGTCAGCCCCGGCGTCGAGTCCGGCGACGCGGTCGTCGAGGGTGTCGCGAGCGGTCAGTGCCACGGCCGGCGTCGTGATCCCGAGCCGGCGCGCCGCGGCCAGCACGTCGAGACCGTCGCGTCCCGGCAGCGTCAGGTCCAGCAGCAGCAGGTCAAAGTGGTCCGTCGCAAGGCGGGCGAATGCTGCGTCCCCGTTTGTCTCGACGGCGACATCGTAGCCCTCGCTCTCCAGGCCGGTGCGGAGCGCGTCGGCCACCTTCGGTTCGTCCTCGACCACCAGCAGACGCATCGCAGATGCCATGCGTACCGAGCTTACCGGCGGCGCGGCCCGCGGTAAACCCATGTCAGGGGAATGTCAGGTGCGCGCTCGGCCGAGCAGGAGTATCATCATTGTGAGGAGCTTCGCGATGATTCGGAAGCCGCTCGCGCTACCCGTGCTGATTGCCGCCGGCCTGCTACTGGCAGTCCTTCAGGTACGCGCCCACCACGCCATCTCCGAGGTCTACGACGAGGAGCGGACCCTTATTCTTGAGGGCGAAGTGGAGGCGTTCCTGTTCGGCAACCCCCACTCTCTGCTGCATCTCCGCGTGACCGACAGCGACGGCACGATGCGCACGTGGGCGGTCGAGTGGCGGGCGGCGGACCGCCTGGCGCGCGCCGGTCTCGACGACACGGCGCTCACGCGCGGGGATGCCGTCATGGTCTGCGGGCACCCGGGACGCGATCCGGCGGCCTATCGCCTCCACCTCCTGAACGTCGCGCGGCGCAGCACATCGTCCAGCTTGGGGTCCGACGCCCAGGCGCAACTCTGTGCCGAAGAGTCGGTGCCGGGCATCGCCGACCTGACACCACCCGGCTAGCCGCGATTCAATCCGGCCCCAAGCAGCGGGGAGCACAGCGCTAGCGGACCGTGCGTCCGCGCTCTTCGTCTCCCACCCAGTAGAGGTTGTGGCAGTTGTTGCAGGAGTTATAGACGATTTCCCCGCTGTCGAAGATGGCCTGGGGGTCACGCCGCTGCGCCGCGTCGAGGGCCACCGCGGAAGCGTCGATCAACTCCTGGGAGTACTGGATCCAACCCTCGTCGTCACGTTTGCGCGTGCCGAGCATCAGCAGGTTGCCTGATTCCACAAGAGTCATCGCGGCTCCGGTGACGGCGAGCCACTCCTCTTCGGTCTCCGGTTCCCAGGAGGTCTCCCCCTCCGCGTCGACCACCGAGCCGACCGAGTCCCAGAGCGCGTCGGCGGAGGCGTCGATCATCCCGGCCATCAGATCGCGGGTGTTGTGCCGCATGTCGATCGGCGGGCCGGGGGGAGGTTCCGGCGCGCCGCAGCCGGTGACGAGCAGAGTGGCCATCACTACGCATCCACCAATGATTCGCATCGTCCGTCCTGTCTGATCACGGTAAGTCAAAAGGCCGGATGCCACGATCCAGGATCGGGCACCCGGCCTCCCGTCAAGATATTCCGTCCGGCCGCGCCCTAGTTGGTGGGGTGCAGCACGCCGACATCACCCATCGGATTGCCCATGCCGATGTAGCGGAACTTCTGCACCCGCTTCCCCTCGTAGGTCTCGGTTGTATAGACGTTCCCCTGGGAATCGACCGCAATGCTGTGGGTCCCGTAGAACTGCCCAGCCATTCGGCCGCCGTTGCCGAAGCTGTAGATGTACTGCAACGGATTGCGGCGCAGGACGTGCACTTTCTCGTTCATGCCGTCCGCGACGTACACGAACGTCTGATCCGGATCGCTCGAGAAGGCGAGGTCCCAGACCGCCCCGGCGCCCAGCGTCCTCGTCTGGAGGTAGATCTCCTCGACGAACTCGCCCTCCGTGGTGAACACCTGCACCCGGTTGCCCGGGCGGTCGCAAGCGTAGATCAGACCGTCGTTGGTCGGGTCGGCACAGTGCACGGGGTTGCGGAACTGCGAATCGTTCGCGTTCGCCTCGGTGTTGACGTCGCCGTGCGCCGGTGCCGTCTCCGGATCGAAGCGCGGCAGCTCCTCGTCGTTCGGCTCGTTCCCGTAGGCGCCCCAGAACCGCTTCAGTTCGCCGGTGTCCATGTCGACCACGGCGACGCGGCTGTTGCCATAGCCGTCCGCCAGGTATGCCTCGTTGTTCGCGGCGTCAATCGACACCTTGGCAACCTGCGAGTAGCGCGTCATCGACATGCTGTCGGGGCCTTCGTGGTCATGCTCGCCGATCTGCAGGAGGAACTCACCGGCGTGGGTGAACTTCAACGCGTGAGAGTCGGCGCCGCCGTTGCCGCCGATCCAGATGTTGTTCATGTGATCGACCGCAATCCCGTGGTTCGAGTCGGGCCAGTCGTAGCCCTCGCCCGGGCCGCCCCAATTCTGAATCAGGTTCCCGTCGGAATCGAACTCCAGGATCGGCGGGGCCGCGAAGCAGCATTCGGCGGCCAGCGGCGGGTCGAGCGCGGCCGGCTGCTCATTGTTGGCCAGGTTGCCCCGGTGGACGATCCAGACATGGTCGTCCGCATCGACCGCCACCCCGATCGTGGAACCGAGCAACCAGTTGTTCGGCAGCGGCATCGGCCAGAACGGGTCCACTTCGAACATCGGCGCGCCATCGCCGGTGGTGGGGGGCAGCGCCTCGGCCATCGGTTCCGCGTCCATCGTCTCCATCTCGCCGCCGCCGCCGCCGCCGCACGCCACCGCGACTGCCAGCAGTGCTACGAGACTGCAGATACTCAGATTGCGATTCATGTCAGATCCTCCTGCGGAACACGCTCCGCCAAGGGTGCCACCGACGGTCCCAGAACGCAAGCGTGTGCCGACGATTATCTCACCGCGCGCCAGTTCCGTCTACCAGTTCTCCGCCGGCCGGTTCGATCCGGAGAAGTGCGCCGTCGTCGGCGTCGGTCAGGACGTACAGCAGGCCGTCCGGCCCCTGCCGGACGTCCCGGATCCGTTGCCGCAACTCCATCAGGAGCCATTCCCGGCGCAGCTCCTCACCCTCCTCGTTCAGAACGATCCGCTCGAGGTGCCCGGTGCGGGGAATGGTCCCGAACCGGAGCGAGCCGGAAAACAGGTTGCCCCGCCAGTCGGGGAAGCGGTCGCCATCATAGAACGTCAACCCGGAAGGTCCGATCGACGGCACCCAGAGAATTGCAGGGATCTCCATCCCTTCCTGCCAGGGAGAAAAAGAGATCCGATCGCCAGAATACTCCCGGCTGTAGGAGACGACGGGCCAACCGTAGTTCCCGCCGGGCTCGATGACGTTCACCTCGTCGCCCCCCTGGGGTGCGTGCTCGCTCACCCAGAGCTGCCCCGTTTCGGGATGAAACGCCAGACCCAGTTGGTTCCGGTGGCCCAGGGAGTACACCTCCGACCGGTGGTTTGCCCGACCGGCGAAGGGGTTGTCGTCCGGTGCCGTTCCGTCGTCCCGCAGGCGCAACACCTTGCCCAGCAGGTCGTTCGGATCCTGGGCGCGGGGACGGTTCATCCGGAAGGCGCCGCCGACGGTCATGTAAAGCATCCCGTCCGGTCCGAACGCCAGCCGCGAGCCGCCGTTCCCGGGAGGATCGACGACGATCAGATCCTCGACGTCGGCGAGCGCCTGCCGGTCGAGACGGCCGCGAGCCAGCGCCACCGTCGGGTTCTCCCCTGCCGGCTTCGAATAAGTGAGATAGACGAGACGGTTCTCTGCGAATTCGGGGTGGACCGCGACATCCAGCAGGCCGGCGATCCCCTCCTGATGGACCGCGGGAATGTTGCCGATGGGGGTTGGATCGAGCGTCCCGTCCGCCGCGATGCGCCGCAGTCGGCCGACCCGCTCGGTGACGAGCAAATCGCCCTCCGGCAAAAACGCCAGGCCCCAGGGATGTTCCAGGCCACGGGTGACGACCGAAACGCGGATCTGCCCGTACTCGGCGGAGTCGAGCACAACCGGTTCGTCTGGAAGCGGGCGCTCGGGAACGCCGGGGCGACGTTCCGCTGCCGTGTCCTGTGCCACGGCGGTAGTGGGCAGCAGGAAGACCGCCGCGAGCAGTCCGATGGTGACCGGGAGCATCAGACGTTTATACGGACGCTCCTCTCGCGTGTCAACGTTCCCCGGGAAGCCCGCGGTCAGAACGGAAGGCCGAGGCGGAGGTAGTAGCGGGGGCCCGCGGCGTCTACTAACGGGAACGCGACACCGGCCCGGAGACGCACAGGAGAGTACGCCAGCAGCAGATCGCCGGTCACTTCGACGCCGGCCGACAGGAGGACGCGAGCGGCGGTGTGGCCGGGGACAGGCTCCGTGCCCCAGGCGTCGCCCGCATCCACGAATACGGAGCCAAGGATCCGGTCGAGATGCATCGCCCACGCGCCGGGCCCACGGTTGACCGTTGCGATCGGCATCCGGTACTCGAGCGACGTCGACCAGGCACGCCGCCCCGATCGCATGGCGGTCGCGTAGCCGCGCACGGGAAACAGGACCGATGAGCCGGGTATGCCGAGCAGCGAAAACTCTGGCGGCACCTCGATGGACGATCCGCCGACACTGAAGTACCCGGTGCCCGATCCCGGGCCGCGCGCGGCGCCGGCGGTCGCCCGGAACGCCAGCACCGACGCGGCAAGGCCAGGCCAGGGAAGCGGCAGGTAGGCGCGCAGACGGCCGATGACATCGTTGACGCTCCGATCGCCCACCGCGTCGCCCCGCAGGGACGGCGATACGTCCAGGTCCCGGCGGATGCGCGTCCGGACCGATGCCGACATGCCGCGCGCATTGCCCATCTGGAACGCATGCGTTCGGGCCGTCGAGGCGTGCAGCGACACTACCGCCTCGCCCAGTGTGCTGGACGGTCGTTGCAGTCGCAACCCGCGGGCCGGACGGAGCGAGTCGTCGAGCAGCTCCCGATCCTGGCGTACCAGGCCGCCGGACAGGGTCAACGACACGGGCGTCCGAAAGGAGGGGCGGTCGAGCCGGACCGACGCCGCAGCGCGCCGCTCCCGGGCCAGGACGTAGTACGGATCGAGTCTGTCGTGGTCGATCTGGTGGGGATGGACCCGGAAGCCATCGTCGCGCCATTGCTGAGACAGGAAGAACCCGAGGGTGGGATTGCCCAGGCCGCGATAGTCGTAAGAGAACAGTCCCTCGCCCTTTTCGCCCGACGTAAAGGCGCGCGCGTCCGCAGTCCAGACGTGCCGGCCCACCAGGTCGACGCCTGCCGTCTGGCCGCCGATCGACCAGCCGAGCAGTTCCCGCCGCGACACGCGGCCATCGGCCGATCCCGCAACCGCCACCGGCTCGCGCAGCGACGGCAGCCACCAGGTAGGCCAGAGCGTCTGCATCGGTGCATAGGGGCGCGCCGGCGGCGCCGGATCCGAAGCCTCCGCGGGGCTCGATGAGGTCGCGGAGCCACGCCGGATCGCCGCCGCTGCCCCGGCGGAATCGAACCGCGCCACCCGCGCCGGGCCGGGTGGCGCGTCCTCCGGACGGAACGGGATCCGCTCCACTTCCCAACCGTCGACGTGGTAGCCGGAAAAGTAGAGCCAGGCGCCCGACGGATCGACACTCGAAAAAAGGGCGCCAGTCCGGACATTCGTCAGCATGACGGGCGCGCCCGGGGCGCCGGTGGCCGGATCGATCGCCACCGCGAAGATGTTCGAAATCCCGGTCCGGTCCGACGACCAGACGAGGTGCCGTCCGCCGGGGCTCCACGCCGGCGCGAAGTCGAGCGGGCGGTCGCTGGTCACCTGATGCCGCAGGTTGCCGGCGGCATCCAGAATCACCACGTCGTGCCGGCCATCGGCCCACCGGGTGGCCGCGATCCAGCGCCCGTCGGGCGATACCGACGGATAGGCCCAGTAGACTTCCGGCCTCGGCGGCACCAGCTCCGTCACCGTGCCGTCCGCCAGCATTACGCGAACCAGGCCCTGTGTCCCCTTCCCTTCCGATACGGCAACGACCGATGCACCCTCCGGCTCCGCCGACGGCGCGGTCAGGCGCGCGCCCTCCGTCACCCGGCGGACCGACCCCTCGGGCGCGACGACGTACAGGTCGCTGAAGATGCGGTACGGATCGGTGAACTCCAGTTGGTCAAAGACGATCGCACCGGACGGAAGCAGGTCGAATGTCGCCACGTGATTCGTCCGCGTGATGGTCCGCCGGCCGCCGCCGGCCGGGCGTTCGGACACCAGCCGCGGATCGGAGCGCCCGTCGGAGCGGACGTAGATCAGCGCGGCGCCGTCGGCCGATACGACCGGGTGCTGGGCGTACCGCGCGCGGTATGTCAGCCGTTCCGGTTCGGTAATCGGACCGTGCCGCGCCAGTTCGTCGTCGAGTCCCTCCGCCGCCCTCCGCCACCCGTCCGCCCACGTGGCCCAGGCCTCCGACAGCGACACGCCGAAGACGCGGGTTGCCGCGCCGTTGTACGTCAGGTTCCGCAGGCTTACCAGTCCCCGGGCGAACGCTCCCATCCGGTCCTGGCCGTAGGTCTCCAGGAGGTAATCGATGAAGAGCGATCCGTACGCGTAGCGTCGCGTGCCGGCCGGCCAGACGGGCGAGTTGCCCTCCGCTTGGCCGAGGGTCTCGAACCGTCCCTCGAGCGCCGCGGTCCGGAGCACCATGTCGTGGAACGTTCCGTGTACTCGGCCGGCGCCGGTCAGCGCGGATTCGTACCAGGTGCCGATCCCCTCGATCACCCAGCCGGGCGCCATCGCGCCGGGAAAGGAGAGGAACGTCGGCGACCGCCCGAACAGCCAGCGGAAGAACCGTCCCAGTCCGCCCGCGTAGTCGAGATGATGGATGTGCGCCAGCTCGTGGGCGATCAGTAGCTCCACGTAGTCGTCGAAGTAGCCGAGGGCGAGGGAGTCGGTGGGGGGACGGATGTACGCCACGACCCGATTCGACGGCCAGACCGCGGCGGTGCCGTTGGACAGATCGGCATGGTCGGTGAGAACCAGGTCGATTCGCCCGCGCGGCCCCTCAAGAAACGCCGCGTCCAGATTGGCGCGCGCCCGTTCCGCCAGTTCAGCGGCGCGCCGCCCGAGCGCCTCGAGCGGTTCGGGAAAGGTGATGCGGAAGTGCGCCGTGTCGATCGTCCGCCACGTTTCGTCGGGCGGCGGCTGCGCCCCGGCGAGCCCCGGTCCCGCGGTGAGCAGGCAGGCCGCGAGGGCGGTGCGGCAGGCGCCGGCCGCTACTCGGAGGCCAGCCACTCCAGGATGGTGGGTGTGACGAAATCGGGCACTTCGGTATGCGGCCCGTGGCCGACACCCGGAAGCACATGGATCGTAAGCCGGCCATCGACCCACTGCCACGTGCCGTCAAGCGTGCCGTTCGTGAACGGCCCGCTGTCCTCGCCGTAAATCAGCAGGGTTGGCGCCTGTACCGGCGGGAACTCGCCCGGCCGGAAACCGAACCCTTCCGTCTCCGGCGTGAACGGTGGCCGCGGCCAGTTCGCCCGGTAGAAGTTGGCGACGGATTCACCGTCGAGCCGTTCGTACGCTTCCTTGCGCAGCCTCGCCAGGTTGTCCGAATCGCCCGGGCGCGGTCGCGCGTTCCGCATCCGCTGGCCGAACTGCGTTCCCGCATTGGGGTTTTCCTGCATCCCACGCTGGAAAGTGCTCGCCTCCTGCTGCGCCGGGTTCGCCGCCAGCTCGCGAATGAGGCCTTCCGGATGGACCGTGCCGACCGAGACGAGGCGCTCGACCCGCTCCGGATGTGTCATGGCGAAGTGCCACGCATAGAGGCCGCCGCTGTCCTGTCCGATGATGATGGCCCGCTCTTCGCCGAAGTGCCGGATGAGGGCGTCGATGTCCGAGGAGATCTTCGCCATCGTGTAATGCTCCACGCCCTGCGGCTTGTCGCTGCGGTTGGTCCCGCGGGTCGACATGGCGACGACGCGGTAGTCCGCCGCGAGCGCCACCATCTGGTGCCGCCAGTCGAACCACGGACCGCTGATGCTGTGGACAAAGACGACGAGCGGCCCCTCCCCCGCCGTGTGGTAGGCAATCCGCACCCCGTCGTTGTCGACCGTCCCCGCTTCGACCGTCAGTGACGCCCCGCGCCAGTCGGAAATCGTCACCTGCGCCCACGCGGGCGTTGTTGCGGCCAGCACGACTGCTGCGAGACCGATCAGTTTTTTCACGACTCCCCCCTTCGATTGGCATCCGTCAGCGGCCGGCCAGGATTTCCTGACGTGCGGGTCCATCTGCCGCGGCCTCTGGGGCTCGTTTCGCGATTGTACCATTCGCGCCGTACGGTAATTGGGAGCCTTGGAAGATGAAACCGATACCGTCGGCATGCTTCGACTCTCGGACGCTACCTTTCCACGGAGGCGCGTGCCGCTCGACCTCTCTGCGTCGTGCAATCGGGTGTGCTAATCCGGAATGAACAACGATTCGACCGACTCAAGCGCCACCTGAAGTCGCCGCGCGGCATCGGTCGCAGCGAGGTCCTCCACCGTCAGCCGGGTAAGCGCGACCACTCTTCGGAGACGCGTCGATGGACACAGGGTGGAAGTCGTTGCGCGGTCGAACGTCTCCAGGTTGTGTGCTGCCCGCTTGACGAGACCCTGCAGGACGCGGAACGCACCAACGCTGAGTGGCGGGTCGCCCCGGTAGTACTCCAGCCGCGCGCCTCGGCGGTACGCGGGGAATGCTTCGAGACCCAGGAACCGCAGCGCCCAGTCAGCGCGATATCGTCCGGTCGCATGGACGAGGCCGGCATAGTCAGCAATCAGCTCATCGAGCAACCGGTTCTGCATCGATCCGAAGACGCGGCGTGTGAAGTAGTGAACCGACTCGTGTTCGATGCGGATGGCGAGCGAGAGCCGACGCCAAGTGGCCGCATCGATCCCGATCCGGTGGGACGGCACGCCGCTGTAAGGTGCAGTCGATGCCAACACGAACCGATCCAGGTACAGTTCTTTGCGGGACCGTAGCGACTGAAACGCGATCCGCCACTCTACTTCCGTCGCACAGGGATGCGCCGCCAGCCATTCCGCCTTCAGGCGACGCATCCGGTCCGCGTTGGGATATCCAGCCACCATCGTCGCGCCCAGCGCGTCCGGCACCGGAATCGGTTCGTTCCATCCGGTGAATGCCTGCGTGAGCAGAACAAAGTCAGGCTTGTGCGGAATTATCAGTACCGGCAAACGGCCTGCCGGTGTCTGGTGGAGCGTGATCTGGAGCTCCTCCGGCCGGTGCAGGCGTAGCGGCGGCGTACCGTACGGCACCGGTTCGAGCCGCAACACGGAGGCCCGATAGACCGGCGAGCTGCTGATGCCTCGCTCGACCGGAAAGCGGAGTTGCGGTAGCGCCTCACGGAGGACGCCCCATGCGCGGGATTTCATTCCATCGCGGGAGTAGCGTTCCCAGTCTTCTACGAACGGCTCGTCGTCGAGCGGCATGCGAGTGTTCTGGTCGAGTACCGCTGAATCGAAATGGTTGGTGTTGTAAGGCAGCAACTCGTCGATCTCGTCCGGGGATGCACCCGCACCTTTCAATACAGACACGCGGTCGTCGATTCGTGCGAGCACTTCACTCGTTCTCCGTTCGGTTGCCGGGCGCCCCGCCCAACCACTTGAGGGCGCCGTTCCGCACAACCACCGTGCCGAGCGATCGATCCACGAGATCTCCCATCTCCGTAAAAGTCACTCGACCGGTGACACCGCTCCAGTTGCTGGCCCCCCGCAACGCATCGGCCACACGACCCGGCTCGGTCGATTCCGCCATTTCGATGCCGCGCGCAATCAGGTGGACCGCGTCGTATGCGAGGGCAGCGGATGCATCCGGCGCCGCGTCGTACCGCTGCCTGAACTTCGCGGTGAACTGCTGAACTTCTTCGCGCCGATCATCCGGGTGAAATGCTGTGGCGAGTATCGTCCCTTCGACGGCCTCGCCACCCCGCTCGATGAAGTCGACCGTGCCAAGCGCATCGCCTCCAAGCATGGCTGCCATCATTCCCTGCGCGCGCGCCGCCCGGATCATCGTCGCCGCCTGTCGTGGTTCACCGGCGACGAAGATCGCGTCGAGCGCCAAGTCGCTCCACGCAGCCAGAATGTCCGCCAGAGCGCGATTGCCGGTCGTCGTGTTCGGGTCGTACGATTGACGGTCCGCGACGGCCAATCCTTGCCAGATCGCCCGTTCTTCGAACGCATTCGCCAGACTTCGTCCATACGCGTTCCGGATGTAGTAGATCGCAAGGCGGTGATAGCCGCGAGCCGCGGCGACATCGGCCATCTGTGTTCCGGTTTCCCTATCCGTGAAGGTGATCCGAAACAACCGGGGATAGCCCTGTTGTGTAAGACTCGGATCGGTCGCGGTCGGCGCAATGTGCACTATGCCGGAAAGGTCATAGATGGCCGCCGCCGGAAGTGAGACATAAGACTGCATGTGACCGATGACGGCGACGACGTTGTGGTTCTGCGCGAGACGCTGAGCGACGAGACGACCTCGGTCCACCGATTCGTGATCGTCCTCCCGGAGCACAGTGAGGGGACGGCCCAGGAGGCCGCCCGAGCCGTTCACTTCGTCGAGCGCCAGTTGCAAACCCTCCCCGTAGAGCAGGGTCATTCTCGTTTCCCATGGCCAAACCGCGGCAATGGTGATTGGACCGTCCGCGAGCGCCTGTGCTTCTCCGCGCGCGAGCTCCTCCACCTGACATCCACCCAGCGCCGCGACGAACACCAGCGTGGCCGGAACGGTCGCGTAGCCCACCCTCTTGACCCTCCACTGTTTCATTCCCCGCCTCCGGCGCAGCTGCATGTCAGGTAACGCATATGCCAATGTCAGGCCATCTGCCGTTTCGCCAGCTCGGCAAACGGTCCATCCTGGTTGATGAGTTCGGCGTATCGTCCGTACTGGACAATCCGGCCGCGTTCCATGACGTAGATCCGATCCGCATGCTCGATTGTGCTGAGACGGTGGGCGACAACGATGCGTGTTGCATTCAGCCGGGCCAGACTGTCGCTGACGATCGCCTGCGTGCGGTTGTCGAGAGCGCTAGTCGCTTCGTCGAAGAACAGCATGCGGGGCCGGTTGACGATGGCACGTGCAATTAGCAGCCGCTGGCGCTGCCCGCCGGACAGAGTGTTGGCTCCCTCGCTGACCACGGTATGCATTCCCATTGGCATCGCGTGAATATCGTCATCGAGTCCGGTCATGCGGGCTGCCGTCCAGGCTTCGTCCAGAAGTGTGCATCCCAGAACCGACAATGTTGGTGAAGAGATCTCCTGCCATGATCCGACCCGATTGCAGAACCACGCCGATTTGTGAGCGGACCGCCCGCACATCGAGACCGGCGAAATCCTGACCGTCGAAGTAGACTGATCCAGTGTCCGGCTGTTCGAAACCGAGCAGCAGGCGGAGCAACGTAGACTTTCCGGATCCAGACGGTCCGACGAGCGCGACAAACTCGCCTGGCCGTGCTGCAAGTGACACATCAGTCAACGTGGGCGGAGCGTCGAGCCCGTAGCCGAATGTCATGTGCTGCACCTCAATCAGGCCTCTGAGCGATCCCGGATCGCCTTTGGCGTCGGTGGCCTCCGGCACCGCGTTCAGGATTGGCCTGGCGGCCTCGTAGATCGGTACCAGACCGAGCGCCTCCATTGCGGCGCTGCTCAGCGAGAACATTGCCGCAAGGCAGGTGCCAAAGGCTGCGGAAAAGGCGAGATAGTCGCCGGTCCGGAGTGAAGGCATGACGGTTCCGCCGGCCGTCGCTGCCGCCATGATCACAAGGATGGCGAGTGTAGGAAGGATGGCGTTAAAGACGGCGAGGAAGTTACCGGCGGTGCGCGACCGGATCTGCAGGCGGCGTTGTTGGCTGAACAGTTTGGCCCACTGTGCAAACGCATGCGCTTCGGCGGCAGCGACGCGGAGCTTGGAGATGCCGGTCAGCAACTGCAGGACGAGGCCGGAAGTCCTGGCCCTGAGTGGAACGATCCGACGCTGCAATCGAAGTTGTCCGTAACCCACCACCAGTGTCGCGCAGACCACTGCTGTCAGCAGCAGTATCGCCCACCACGCGAGGTGGTCTCCATAGTAGAAGAGGAGACCGACATTGGAGAGCGAGAACATGCCCCCTAGGGCTGCCGTTACGGCTGCTCCTGAAAGGGTCCGCCGCATCGTGTCGATCCCCATCGCGCGAACTGCCAGATCGCCGGCGGAGTACGGCCGGAAGAAGCTGAGGGGCAAATTCAGCAGCCGGTCCCAGACCGCCGCCTGGACGGTGGCACCCAGCCGGCCATCGACTCGCGTCAGCGACAGCCGACGACCCAGTTCGAACATCCCTGTGGCCGCGGCGCAGGCAAGGAGAATGGTTGTTATCTGCCACAATTGATCTCGCTCCGCGCTTGGGATGATCGTGTTAAACAACGCGCCGGTGGCTACTGGCGTCATCAGGCCAAGCACGCCGCCCGCCAGGCCTAGGAGGAAGATCCTCACAAGATCCGGGCTGCACCCGCGGATACCGAAACGAAGAACTGCACCAAATGTGAGCCCCGTCGATGGAAACGAGCGGTAAAAGATGTATGCGACCGGTTCCACCGTCGTGGCGAGGGCAGGTGTCACGCGCTGTGGTGGGTCGGTGGCATCTGGACCGTGCAGAAAATACCGTCCGGGTCCTTTTGGCAGCAACGCTACCCATTGGGCGTCGTCGCCCTCCGTTCTTGCGAGGAGCGGGCCACTGTCACTTCGCCACCAACCCTCTTCCAGCAGGACCTGTCGAAACCGCACGCCGGACGCCCGCGCTGCTGCTGCCACTGGGTCGGTTGGGGAAGCCGCGTCGCCGCTTGGCGCCGGCGTGAGCTGCAGGCCGAGTTCGCCTCCAACGAGGTCGCAGGCCCTGGCAAACGACACGTCACCCGTACCGCTTGTCGCTACCACCGTGCTCGCCACACCGCCCATTTGCGCGGGCGGCCGGGTGTCCGACGCGTCGTGCGTCGCAATCAGGTCGGCGAACGCGTCGGTCAGCAAGAGACGGCGACCTGCGGCCCGACGTGTCTGACGGGCCGCTTCGGTTGCCGCCGCGCGTTCCATCTGCAAGAGCGCGCACTGGATGACAATCACGTGGAGAGTGGCAAGGGCCGCCCAGATATCGTCCGTCGCGAGGACGGTTTGCGTGCTCAGCACTGCGACGTCGACGGGCGCGTCCGTTTCAAACCAGGTTCGCCGGGTACACGGCATCAGAGCCGACCCCATCATCAGCTCGGGATACCCAAGCAGGCGCGATCGCCCCGTGCGGTGCGCGATCCAGGAGACACCCGAAGCGGGAGATGCCGCCGACCCTTGATCGAGGCGGACGGTCGACGTTTGTCTGATCGGACGGCAGTCACGAGGCCTCGGGTCGACAGTCAGTCCGTCACAGACCGCATCGACCCATCCGTCAATGAGTTGAGCTGCTTCGCCACGTACTTCCGGTTCGGCAAACCGCTCACGTACAGCCTTGGCCGGCAAATGGCGCAGCGTGGTGCCAGGACGCGGGACCACCTGCAGCTCGCCCCGTGGCCCGCCGCCATTCCCGCTCGTTGGAGTCGCAGCAATGAGACACCGTCCCTGCTCGATCCGGGCGACATGCGTACGCCCTGCCACCTTGCCATCGGTCGTGTGGCGGTTACAGAAGACATCCGCCCACCCCCGCTGCAGGAGCCAAGCCGCGCCATCGTTCAGCAGGAACGGACGATTGGCGCCCGTATCGAATGTGGAATCACATTCGGAGAACAGAATCGCTCCCCGATCAAGGGTGTCTTCCGTCGTCATCTCCGTGTGTCCCACCAGAGTTGCCACTAGTCAGCCGCGATGAGCCGGCTGTAGATGCCATCCGCGTTCATGAGGTCCTCGTGCGAACCGCGTTGAGCGATCGCGCCCCGATCGAGCACGATGATTTCGTCGCAGTCACGAATTGTGCTGAGGCGGTGCGCAACGATTAGGCAGGTGCAGCCGCGCCGTCGAAGGTTGTCGTCGATCTGGGCCTCGGTGGTCGGGTCGAGCGCGCTGGTTGCTTCGTCCAGCACCAGCACGGTCGGGTTGGTGGTAAGTGCGCGCGCAATTTCGAGCCGTTGTCGCTGACCGCCGCTGAAGTTGCGTCCGCCCTCTTCAACGACACTGTGGTAGTTGCCTGGCCGTGAAGAGATCTCCTCGTGCATACAGGCGTCAGTCGCCGCGCGCACCATGTCCGCTTCGGCTACGGTTGCATCCCAGAGTGTCAGGTTGTCCCGAATGGATCCTTCGAAGAGGAAGACCTCCTGATCGACAACGGCAAACGATGTCGCCATTAGCCGTCGCGGTACCGCCTGTCGCGTTCGGCCGTCGAAGAGAACCTCACCGCTCCAAGGCTGGTAGAGACCGCAGACGAGTCGCGCGATCGTTGTCTTTCCACAACCGGATCCACCAACGAGTGCCATCCGCTGACCCGGTTGCAGCACCAGGTTGAACCGATCGACTAACGGGGGCTCGAGTGGGCTGTAGCCGAAACTGACATCCCGTAGCTCCAGATATCCAGAGAGCTTCGCCTGAATGGCGGGTGCCCGCCGGTACAGCGCCGGCTGTCCACTTGCTGTCGATTGTGACGCGTTCTCCAATGGGCTGACGTCGATGGTCGCGGACAACACGTCGTCGAGGCGTGCGAGATCTCCCCTGACCTCCTGCAGTGTGCTGCCGAGATCTACCATTCGGTTGACCGGTGTGATGAAGCCGAGCATCAAGGCCTGAAAGGCGATCAGCATTCCCATGCTGATGCCGCCGTCCATTACACGCAGACCGCCAATTCCCAGAATGCACGCCGTGCTGATCGGCATCAGCAGGCGCGGCACCGCCGACAGAAGTTCGGTCTGTACCCTGAGTCGCTGTTCCGTGCCGACCGCTTTCGCCTGGTAGCCGGACCATTTGGCGAACAAGTCCGACTCGGCGCCCATCGCCTTGAGCGTCTCGACACTTTGCAATCCACTCATCGCGGTGCCGAGCATGCGCGACTGCTCGTGAAGCAGTTGCTGGTTGAGGTGGACCCGTCTGGAGGAGAAGTACTTCAGCGCCACCACGTTCAGCAGGGCTGTCGCCAGTGTGGCCAAACTGAGCACGCGGTCGTACTGCCACATCAGTGCGGCGTAGAAGACCGCCATGCAGGCACTGATGAAGGAGGCGGCCAGTTCGCCCGACAGCAGGTAGGCGATCCGATCGTTGATCGCTACGCGCGAACCGATGTCGCCGGCATAGCGCTGTGAGAAAAACTGCATCGGCAGATGCATCACATGCCAGAGAAACTGGCTTGACGTCGTCACCGCGAACTTTGTCTCCAGCCTCAGCAGGTGGCGGTTCTGGAGCCAGGTCAGCGCACCGGTAACGGCTACCGTGACGCCCATCCCCAGGAAGAGCGCCCGCGCGAGATCCGTCGCGCCCCCGACCAGAACGTCATCTACGAAAAGCCTGGAAAAGGTCGGTACGACCAGGCCCGGCACGACCAAAAGCAGTCCAGTGCCGACAACATAAGCGAGCGCCATGTACGATCCGTCGAGCCTCGGGCGAAGTGCCGTGATGAGTCGCCGCTTCACGCCACCTCGCGTGAATTGAGAACCGCGCTCGAATGTCATCGCGACGCCGGTGAACGCCTGATCGAACGCCTCGGACGACACGGTGCGTGGACCAGACGCCGGATCGTTCAGAAATACCTGGTTACGCCCAAAACCTTCGAGCACGACGAAGTGGTTGAAGTTCCAATGGACGATCATCGGGATGGGCGACCGGTGCAGGTCCTTGGGCTCGCGCCGGAATCCCCTGGCGATGAGGCCGTATCGCTTCGCCCCCTTCACCATGTTGGCCGCCTTGCTCCCGTCACGCGAGACGCCACAGGCGACCCGCAATTCCTCCAGCGGAACGTACCGGCCGAACCAGGCGAGCACCATGGCCAGCGCCGCCGCACCGCATTCCACCGCTTCCATCTGCAACACCGTCGGAACGCGTGCCCGGCGTCGCCCCGGCACCCTGGCCCAGACCTGCTGTACGCTCAGCGCTGCCAGAGCCAGACCGGTTCGGAACGAATTTGCGGTCTGCTGCAGCCAGCGAGGAACCGGCGTCATGGCTACATTCCGACCTGATCACGGATCAGGGGGATGACGAGGTCGATCGGACGCCGTCGATCCACCGTGATCAGGGCGCCGCACAGCGTCCCGGTCAGGATATCCATCGGCGGCCCTTCCGATGACGACCAGCGGTAACCGCTATCTGTGGCTGGATCAAGATGCAAGTCGACACGGATCTCGTACGGGGCGTCGCCCTGCGTTAGTGCGGCCACCAGTTCCGGATTCCGCAATGTTCGTTGAATGGCCCGCGATGTCGATGGGAAATCCGAGACATAGGTGACCGTGCCAAGCAGATAGCCGTATTCCTCCGGCGCCACGGACGAAGGGGCGATTCGCACCTCCATACCAGTTCGGATTCGCTTGCCGTGCGCAGAGGGTACGTAGACGACTGCCTCGAGTCCGGTAACGGTCCGCCCCGTGCGGTCCAGTCGGAGCAGTGGCTGTGCCGGCGCGACGAGATCACCCTGCTCCGTCATGACTTCGATGACCCGGCCGGAGAAAGTCGAGAGCACCTCGGACATCTCCTTCAACTCGCGCTCAAGTTGGATCAGCTCCGTACGAGCGCGGGCGACTTCATATTCGCTGGCTTGCAGAGTGCGTGCATTCTGTGCCTGCGCCGCAAGTTCCTGGATCTGGAGTTCGGCCAACTGGTGCTGTCTGGCGCGGATCTCTTCCTCGGTTCCGTCACGCTGTCGGCGCGTTTCGATCAGCGCCTGCCGCGTCAACCGTCCTTGGTCGACCAGTTGTTGCTGCGCGGCCATCTTGTCCTGAAGCCAGGCAAGGTTCGCCAACGCAGCGGCGACCGACCGCTCTAGTCCGTTGCGGCGTTGTTCCAGTTGGGAGAGTTGCAACTCGATCTCTTCCTGCCGGTGCACCGTGGTCAACCGATGCGCCAACTGAAGGTTGTCGAGTGCCAGCCGCACCTGTCGGATCTGATTCAGGATCTCCGGCTGCGCAATCCGGGCCACCACCTGGCCCTCACTGACCAAATCACCGACGTTCACTGCGACATCGCTGATTCGGCCGCCTGCCCCGGCGGCGATTTCCAGGACGCCCCCGCTCTTGAGCAGAATGCCCTGGCCGCTAATCCTGGAAGGGATGCTGCCTTCAAACCCCCAAACAGCAGCGGATCCAACCAGGCACCCCAGCGCGGCCAGGGCTATCCAACTGCGCGGCCGAGTCACCTGGAGCAACTTGTCGAGTTGCTCGGGCGAGGCGAGACGATCCAGCGCTACCTTTCGAAACACGCGGTCCTGGCTCATCGGGATTCCTCCTCGAGTGCGAACGTCAGGACGCGGGGCGTCTCCGCGGACACGGTCTCTGCATCCAGCCTTAGAAGCGTGCCGGTCTCGAACCGGAGACGTGCGAGCGCAACCGCGTACCGGTACCGAGCGTCCGTTAAACGCAACCGGGCGGTCGTGAGCGTGTCGGTGGACAGGATGGCGTCGAACAACGTGGCAAGTCCGAGGCGAAGCTTTGCCTGTTCAGTTTCCACCGAGCGCTCCGAGAGACGGACCGCCTCGTCTGCGATGGCCACCTCGCCGGCCGCATTATCGAAGGCCGCCGCTGCCACCCGCACGTTCGCGCGGATTCGGCGTGTCAGGTCGTCCGTGGCAACCGCCGCCGACCGGTACAGAATCTCCGTTCGCAGAGCAAGCCCACGGACGACACTGTTGGTGACAACGGGCTCGTACTCGACTTGCACGAAAGTGTTGAGGCCTGCGGCGCCCCGGACGAGCGGCGAGAGGAACGTTCCCAGATCCGGGCCGAGGGAAATGCTCGTACGGCCGACCTTCGCGACAATGTCCCAACGAGGCCGAAGGTCGCGCAGCGCGCCCCGCCAAGCGAGCCGCGCGCCATCACGCCGCGCGCGCGATGCCGCGAGGTCAAGTCGCGTGCCTACTGCAGTGCCTGCCAGTGCCGCAGCCGATCCGGCGACTCCGCCTTGACTTGCGTATGCGGGAACCGGAAAAGTGGTTGACGGCGCACCGAGCGCCAGAATCTGATCCGCCGTCAGTCCCATTGCGATTCCCAAGGCATACCGCGCATCGACTACTGCCTGCTCGGAGGTCGACACGGCGGTCCGCTTGTTGGCCAAGTTGCTCGTCATCAAGTCGCGGTCGGAGGGAGGGCGCTCGTCCGCGCGAATCAGCGCGTCGGTAACTTCGACCAGGAATTCCGCGCCAAGGGCTGATGCATGATGGATTGCCAGTCTTTCCCGCACCGCAACGTACCGCCAGTAGGCGGTGACCGCGTCCAGGACTGCGAGTGCCGATACATGCCCGCGCTCCAGCAGAGCTGCCCGGTACTCCTGCTCCGCTGAGCGTTCGGCGCCTGCGGCGGCCCCGCCATCGCGGCCGCCGGCCAGCGGGAATCGGATCGAAATGGACGAGTTCGCCTGATTAAGGGGCAACGAGCGGAGGCCGCCGAAACGACCGAGTGAAAGGTCGGTCGAAATGACAATGCCCGACCGGAAGCGCTTCGACCCGGACGCGATCGTAGTGAGACTACCGGTCGGCGCGAGCTCGCCGCTCACTTCGAAGTTGTCGCGTCCGCCGACAACGGACGTTTGCATCCGAAAGTCGAAAGGGCCGCTAGCGGCAATCCGGTCGGCTGCGCCGGCCTCGACGGCGAGTCGGCTTTGTTCGATCTCGGGGCTCTCGGCCAGGACGGTTGCCATCACGTCTCCGATGCTGATGCCGCTGGCCACCGTTTGTCCGGATGCTCCGGGGCCCCACCCCAGGAGGAGTGTCACGAGCACCGTACGCGACACGATGTGACCGGCCGGAAATGAGGGCAACAGCCTGCAGGCGTTTCGATGGCTGGCTCGTCGATGCACGGCCTACCATCGGTGCAAATGCCATGCCACCTGCGGCAATTCACAGCAGCGGCAGTCCCTGTGTCTTTTTCCTCCGCATATCCCTGCCAGCCGATCGCCGTCACATCACTGCTGCCAAGGCCATCTCGCGGTGAAGGTCGGTTTTCTGACGCTTGTGGGTTAACCGGGGTTGCACCGGCCCTTGGCGGGTCTGCTGCCATGTTCGGTGCTTGATTCCCGGGGAGAATTCGATCCGGTGCACCTGCTGTGATCGATGTCTGCTACTCAGGCCGGGATCCGCGGTTGCGTACAGCTCTAGCCCTTCGTCTGCGGGTCTGGCTGCTCATTCCCCGTTCCAGGGTGCAACCCGCGATCACTGCGGTGTGACGCATCACCCGCGCCAGTGTCCGCGGGACACTGCCGTCACCGCCGATGCGCGTCGCCAAAGCCGATCGCATAGATGTGGCGCCCTGCATGGCATGCACCTTGCGTTCGTTGCGATCATCGGAACGCCGCATGACGCGGCAATCCACTCATCATCACAGGGAGGCATGACATGACTGAGAACGTGAACGACCGGGTGCAGGAAGTGCTGTCGAAGTCGGCCCTCGACAGTGAATTCCGCGCGGGACTGCTGACCAACCCGCGCGCCACCCTCGAGAGGATGGCTGGCGAGCCAATGCCGGAGAACTTGCGGGTGAAGTTCATCGAGAAGGACAGCGACTGCGACGCGATGTTCGTGCTGCCCGATCCGATCTCTTCGGACGAGCTGACCGATCAGGAACTTGAGGCGGTCGCGGGCGGGATCGGTAACCTCACGATCAACCTGTGCAACGGCTGGACCTACAGTCCTGGCGAGTAGACATCGAGGAATTCACATGGATCCCGACGGCTCCGGCCGCGTGGTCGGGGCCGCCGGGCGACCCGTTGGCGCCGCGCAGCGCATCTGCGCACGCATCGCAGACAAGGATTTCAGGGAGGCAAACGATGGCGAATGACAACGTGACGACTCAGATCGAGGAGGTGCTGGCACGGGCGGCAGTGGATGACGACTTCCGGAAGGGGCTGCTCACTGATCCCCGAACGACCCTGCAGGCAATGGCTGACTACGTCCTGCTGGAGAACTTGCGGGTGAAGTTCATCGAGAAGAGCAGCGATTGCGACGTGCTGTTTGTCTTGCCCGACCCTGCATCGGCGGGCGAGCTGTCGGCGGAAGAACTCGAAGCGGTTGCTGGTGGCATCTTCGTTGGCGGTCCGGCCACGATCTGGGACCCCACGGGCGGCAACACCTGGAAGGGTCGGTAGCCCCCCCCGGGGGGCACTGGCGCAAGTCGACCACAATGCATTCGCTCGCCACCACGCTGCGGGCCGTGTGTTCGTGGCTGCCGCATCCCTTGGTGACGCACGACACGTTCAGCCGCCTGGGGGCGGCAATCGATCATCTGCCCGCTGCCGCGGTCAAGATGATCTACTTCGAATGCCGGTTGCGGGACTCGGCGCCGCAGGTCGATCTCGTTCTGGCGGTCTATCCGCGCGGCGGTGCCATCGTCGCTCGGCACGACGGTGTCACGCTCGGACCAGCGCCCGACTGGTGGACGCGGCTACAGGCATTCTGCCACCGCTGGATGGCCAGTGCCTCGCTGCGTGCAATCGTCGATCACATCTGGTTGGAGTACGACGTCACTGCTGATCCAGGTGCCCTTGACTTCAAGACACGCGGTGGAACGCATGTTCCTCCGGAACCCGGCATATTCATCAGCCTCGTCAGGCTGGCGCCCCTGCGCGATCAACGCCTGACCACCTGGTTCGACCAGGCGTTGACGGCTGTCGAGTCCATCACGACTGCCGATGTAGCCCGCCACGTTCGTGACGGCCTGCGCATTTGTATCGAGCCTCTCCCGCCCTCTGCCGCGGTCGCCTACATCGGTTTGATGACGCATCGCGCGACGCCGACCATTCGTATTTGCCTTGCCAACGTGCCTGCGGCAGAAGTCGTGTCGTACGTCACTGCCGTCACGGCGGCGTGCCCACGACATTTGGAAACGGCAATGCGACTTGCCGCGTTCCGGAATCCGCGAGACGGCGAGTGGCGCGTACCGATGCTTCATCTTGACGTCAGTCCCGGACAGGGCGTTCTGCCTCGGGTCGGCCTCGAACGGCTGTTTTCCCGCCGGGCTCAACGCAGAGGGCGGATTGCCGGCGCCGACCGGCAATTGCTCGCTCTGCTCAGTAGGTGTGGCTCATGCACTGACGAGAAGCGTGATGCCCTTCTGACCTGGCCCGGACGATCCCTGGCCGTCTTGCCACACGAGCTCTGGTGGAGCCTGATTGAGCGGCGCGTCAACCATCTGAAGTTCGTTCTCGACGGCGATAGCGTCTTCGATGTCAAGGCTTACCTGCTGCTGTCGTACCTGTGTCACAGCAGTCCCGGACGCGCCGCAAACCGCATGGCGCTCGGGAACTAACGCCACCACGGGGAGGAAATCGGATGGTACAAACGACGCCCGCAGCAACCGCGAGTCCCTGGCCTACGGCAATCCGATGGTTTCTGGCGAGCCTTCCGGCTGCTCCGCTCGCGGTTTTGCCCCACGAGACAGGTCACTACCTCGTGTACTGGTTGCTCGACGTTCCCGACCTACGCTTCTATCCGATGGCGGTCGGATGGACCAACATCCCGTTCCGGACGGCGATTGCCGCTGGCGACTTGGCCGCCGCGGCGGCCATCGCCCCCATTCGAGCCGTCGCCCTCGCGCACCTGGCTGGCCCGATCGTGACGTATCTCGTTGTTGCCCTCTCTTGCTACGGATGTGTGCGATGGAAGCCCTATCCCGTGCTCGTCGCGTGGGCATACCTCTCGCAGTACCGCATCGTGCCCGGTGCCAGGCATATCGTCGACGAACTGCTTGGCAGACCCATCCCGGACACCGCGGTCTTCGATGAGCTGCAATTCAGCTACCTGACGGGAGTGCCGGTTGCATGGCCCGTCGGCTTCGGTGTCGTGGTCCTGGCCCTGAGCGGGATCTGGCTCTTGCGCTTCTTTCCGGCGGGGCAGAAACTCATCGCGATTCCAGCCATGGCTGCCGGCCTCGTCAGTAGCGCCGTGCTGTACGCTGGCGTCATTGCGCCATGGTTCAGCCCGTGATGGAAGAAGTCGTGACGGTCGACACCGATGATCGAGAGACGGGCGTCGTCGAGAAGATGGCGGCGCACCGGGAGGGGATCCTCCACCGCGCCTTCTCCGTCTTCGTCTTCGATGACGCCGGCCGAATGCTGCTGCAGCAGCGAGCGGCGGGCAAGTACCACTCAGGCGGGCTCTGGTCGAACACCTGCTGCAGCCATCCGCGGCCGGGTGAATCGGTGCTCGACGCCGCGCATCGGCGGCTGCGCGAGGAGATGGGTCTCGACTGCCCGCTCGAGACAGCCTTCAGCTTCATCTATCGCACGGACCTGGATCACGGGCTGACGGAACACGAGTACGACCATGTCGTAATCGGCCGCTACAACGGGGAACCGGCGCCCGACACCGCCGAAGTGGGCGACTGGAAGTGGGCGCCAGTGGCCGAGGTGCGCGGCTCCATCGCGGAGCGGCCCGAGGCGTTCACCATCTGGTTCCGGATCGCGCTCGACGCGCTCGTGGAGCGCGGGGTTACGCCGTAACCCGCGCTACGAGCAAGGTCAGGTCGTCGCTCTGGCGGTCGCCGGCGAACGCCTGGACGGTCCCCTCTATGGCCGCGATCAGCTCGGGCACCGGCAAGTGGGCGTTCGCGCGCAGCGCCGCGTCGAAGCGGTCGTTGCCGAAGACCTCGTCGGCGTCGTTCATCGCCTCCGGCACCCCGTCGGAGCAGACCACCAGGGTGTCGCCCGGGTGGAGCGTCGTGGAGCCGGCCTCACCCATCCAGGTCTCGAACATGCCCATCGCCCACCCGGTCGTCTCGAGCCTGTCGACAGCGCCATCGGTCCGGGTCACGCGGGGCGGAACATGGCCGCAGTTGACGTACAGCAGGCGGCCGCTCGACCGGTCGAAATTGGCGAGGAACAGCGTCGCGTACCGGTTGCCGGGTGTCGTTGCGAAGAACTGCTGGTTCACCCGTCCCAGCAGGCCGATCGGGTCGTCACGGGTCAGCGCATGGTGGTGCCCGCGGAGCGTCGCCTGCAGGTTGGCCATCAGCAGGGCCGCGGCAATTCCCTTGCCGGCGACGTCGGCCAGCACCAGTGTCACGCTCTCCGGCCCGGTCGGAATGAAGTCGTAGTAGTCGCCACCGACCGACTTCGCCTGGGTGCAGTGGCCGGCGCAGACGAAGCCGGACATCTCGGGCGCTTTCGCCGGAAGGAGCTGCCGCTGCACATCCTGCGCGATCGCGATCTCCCACTCGGTGCTCCGTTGCGCCTCCAGGCGCTCGGCCATCTCCTCGCTCAGGCCGATGTTCTGGACCGTCAGCGCGGCATGATCGGCAATCGAGTCGAGCAGTTGGAGGTCCTCCCGCGAGTAAGGCTCTTCCGACAGACGCGGTCCCAGCGCGATCAGGCCGACAAGGCGGTCGCTCCGCCGCGCCACCAGCGGCGCCAGACATTCGATTTCGAGGGGGCGGAACAGGGCGGCGAGCCGCACATCCGATCGATCTCCACCGCCAGGATCCGGGGACGACGGCCCGTTTGCAGCCGACAGGACCAGTGGCTTCCGCCGTGCGGTGAGGTTCGCCCAGACCTTCGCCTCCGGATCCAGGCATGCGCGCGCATGTTCGTTGGCCGGCGCAGAGGCCATCAGCGCCAGGTCGCCCTGCCGATCCTCCAGGTAGATGGCGAGGGATGCCGGGTGGAGCGCCGCGTCGATTTCGGTCTTCAGCATCGCCGCGAGCTCTTCCCGCCCCTCGGCGGCGTCGGCCCGATCGGCAAGGGCCTCCAGCACGTTGCGCGCGTCGTAGCTCTCGCGGAAGAACAGCCGGTCGATCCGGCCGGTCACCTGGCGTTCGACGCGCGTGCCGGTGCGCGCCAGACTGACACCGGTCAGGACAGCAAGGACCACGGCGCCCGGCACGCCGAACTCCGACTCTTCCGGCAGCAGCCGTTGCACCAGTGCGACCAGTGTGACCGCTACCGCGATGCTCACCAGCACGCTCGCGACCGCCAATCCCCGCTGCACGAGAAGGTACCGGGCGCTACGGCGCAGCAGCACCGGGATCGTCATGACCCGATGACGAACGACGGCATACGCGAAGGCGGCCGGCAGCAACGGCGTGTTCAGCACAGCGAGTACCCCTAACCACTGCGGCGGCGCCACGCGAAGCAGTTCCATCAGCACGATCAGCACCCAGGGAACAATGGTGAGGGCCGTGCCGGCCGCCAGCACTGTCATCTTGCGGCGGACGCCGGGTCGGGGGGAACGTGTGGCGTTCCAGATCAGGGCGTAGAGCCCGGTGCCGAAAGCTCCCGCGATGTACCCGAAATCGAGCACACGGCGCAGGCCCCCGAGCGTGGCGGACAGCCGCAACGCTCCATCAGGGTTCGTTGGCAGCGGCGCGCCCACCAACACCTGCCCGATGTTTGACATCGCCGTGAGGACGACGCCCGCAGCGACAATCCCCCACTTGAGACGTGGCGCGCGTTCATCGAGCGAGGTCCGGGCCGGAAACACCAGGAACAACCAGGCGAACAGCGCGGGCGACATCGTCATGACCACATAGCGGTAGGTCGCCATCGCCGCGGTGGCGGCGGGAGGCAGGCCGGTGGCGATCCCGCCGACGAAGGCGAAGAACCCGCTGCACATCAGCGCGAGCAGCCAGGCATGCCGGTCGGTTGGCCGTAGCACGAGCAGTCCGAACGGCAGGAACAGGAACAGCGCCAGATTGAGCGCCACGTAGGGATTGATGGTGACAGACAGGCCGACGGAGTAGGCCAGATTGATGGCGAACAGTGCCAACGCCGCGATGCGCGCGCGTGCCGGTGACCTCACGAGTACCGTCCTGGCTGCGTGGGTGATATGCGAATTCAGCCGCCGTCCGCCGCGACGTCCCGAACCAGCCGGGTCAGAAGCCGTGCCGCGCGAAACAGTGTTTCGGGCTCCAGGCGGTCGACGGTGTCCCGGCTACTATGAATGGTGCGAAGCACGCCGGGCAACCAGCCGTCCCGCAGGCCGCTTTCCTGGCCGGCGTTTAGCCGGAGCCAGAGCTGGTGCGTCTCCGCCATCGGCAACAGGGCCAGGGAAACGGCAGGAATGCCGACGTCGGTGAAGCTCCGGTCGTCACTGGGCGGCATTCGCGGCGTACTGACACAGACGAGTGCCTGCACAGCACAGACCTGCCGCACGTGCCGGATCAGCACCGAATTGCCGACTCCGGCCCGTCCGGAGCGATCCGACCCGTCCGGCCCGAACAGCACGGTGTCGCCGTAGCCGACGATATCCACGTTGATCATGCCGGCCACGGCCGACGGCTCGAGCGTCGAGGTAAACGCCGCCGATCCATGCAGACCCAACTCCTCCATGTCGAAGAGGACCACGCGTACCTTACGGGCGGGCGGATCGTCGCGGAGCGACTCGGCCAGTTCGAGCAGCGTAACGACACCGGCGGCGTTGTCCACCATGCCGTGACTGAGCGAACCGTTCTCGAGGCGCGCCGCATCCGCATGCGTCCCGACGACGACTTCCGGCAGGCCGGCGCCGAAGGCAAGGACCAGGTTGCGCCCGGTGGGTCGCGGGTCGTCCGGGCTGCCCGGGCCGGCGAACTCCTGCGCCACATACGGCAAGTCGCGTCGGTCGAGGATCGCCTCGAGCGCGGCAATCCGCTCGGCGTTCGAAGATGCCACCAACCGTTGCGCTTCGGTGACGAGCTGCCGGGAATCCGGCTGTGCGGCGGCCGGAGCGGCCAGGGCAAGAGCCGTGAAGATCGTCAGCCCGAGAGCAGGAATGGAGGCGCCGCCCGGATTTGAACCGGGGATGGAGGTTTTGCAGACCTCTGCCTTACCACTTGGCGACGGCGCCGTCGGGTCGGAAGCGCAGGCTGATTGGGGGACGAAAAATGGAGCGGGAAACGGGATTCGAACCCGCGACTTCGACCTTGGCAAGGTCGCACTCTACCACTGAGTTACTCCCGCTCGCCCCAAGGCCACAAATATTCAAGGTACCACACCCGCGTCCCGCCAGCAAGAAGGGCCGGGCTTGGCGCTGGGCTCGCTACCAGGCTCCCTCCTCACTGAACGCGTTACGAATCAGCGCCACCTCGGGTGGCCGCCCATCCTTGTACTGTCGAATCGCGACGATGTCGAAGCGGCAGGGGCGCTTCGACCATCCGACCCGCTTCATGTAGCGCTGTGCCATCATCATGATCTTTCGCTGCTTCGGCCAGGTGACGGCCGAGCGCGCCCCGCCGAACCGGGCGGATGAGCGCGCCTTCACCTCGACGAAGACCAGCACGTCGCCGTCCCTGGCGACAATGTCGATTTCGCCATGCCGCGTCCGGAAGCGACGCGCCAGGATGGCGTAGCCACGACGGCGCAACTCCTCGCAGGCGAGGTCTTCTCCCCGGCGGCCGAGGCGATCCTGGTGCGATCCCGGCATGACGCCGAGGGATAACGCAAGAGTCGTGCCAAGGCTCGGCGAGCGGGCGCGCTACGGCTACGGGATCGTCGCCGGGGACGCAGCCTTCAGCGGCTACCTCCGCTTCCATCGCGTGCCAGCGGGCGAATCTTCCAGGACTATCCCTCGCTCCTGGAGATCGTCACGGATCCGATCCGCCTCAGCGAAGTCACGGTTCCGGCGCGCCTGACGGCGCGCCTCGATCAGGCCTTCGATCTCGGCAGAATCGACCGGCGGGGAAGCTTCTTCCCTTTTTCGTAGGGCAATCACCCCAAGCACGTCGTCGAACCGGTCAAAGGCTTCGCGCACCAGAACCGCGTCGTCGGTTCCCAGAGCACCCCGATCGATGGTCGCATTGACCTCACGGACCAGTTCGAAGACCGAGCCGAGCGCTCCCGGAAGATTCAGGTCGTCGAGCAGCCTTGCCTCGAATCCCTGGCGGGCCGCGGTCAGCATACCTGCCACTTCCGGGTGCCCGCCCGGGGCGGTCACCGCTTCTACCCGGGCGAGGCAGTCCATCAACCGGCGGAGCGCCTCTTCCGCCTGTGCCAGGCTGTTCCAGTCGAAGCGAAGCTGCTTCCGGTAATGGCTCGACAGCAGGACGTAGCGAAGCGCGGAGGCGCGATGCCCCTGGTCGAGGATGTCGCGGACCGTCAGGACGTTACCGAGTGACTTGGACATCTTGACGTCCCGGCCGAGCAGCAGGTGCTCGACGTGGACCCACCACCGGGCAAAGGGCTGCCCCGTGGCCCCCTCCGCCTGGGCGATCTCGTTCTCGTGGTGCGGGAAGATGAGGTCGACGCCGCCGGCATGGATATCGATGGGCGGCCCGCCCAGCAGGCCAAGCGCCATTGCGGAGCATTCGATGTGCCAGCCGGGACGGCCCGGTCCCAGGCCCACGTCCCAGCTCGGCTCGTCCGGCGCGGACGCCTTCCAGAGCACGAAGTCGCGGGCCGTTTCCTTCGCGTATTCGTCGCTGTCGATCCGGGCGCCGTCCTGCATCCCTCCGTGATCGAGCCGCGCCAGCTTGCCGTAGCCCGGCAACGATGCGATCCGGAAATAGATGGAGCCGTCGCTCCGGTAAGCGTGCCCGCGCGACTCGAGCTGCTGCACCATCTCGCCCATCGCCCGAAGATTCACGTCGTCGGTCGCCCGAGGATTCTGCTCCACCGGTTCGAGGCCAAGCGTTTCGGCATCTTCCCGCCAGGCGGCGATGTAACGGTCCGTGTAGGCGCGCAGATCCTCTCCCGCTTTCCTGGCGCCGGCGATCGTCTTGTCGTCGACGTCGGTGAAGTTGATCGCCTGCTCCATACGGTAGCCGGCGACATGCCGGAGCGTCCGGCGCAGCAGGTCGAGGCTGACAAAGGTGCGGAAGTTGCCGATGTGTCCCCGCGCGTAGACCGTCAGGCCGCACGCGTACATCCGGACCGTGTCGTCGTGCAAGGGCGCGAATGGTTCGACCTGGCGAGTGAGCGTGTTGTAGAGGCGGAGCGGCGTCGCGGTCATAGTGAAATCTGCTGGAACAAACTGCGCGCACGCGCGCAGTCGTCATCGATCTGTTGCCGAAGCGCCGCCGCGTCGGCGAACGTCCGCTCGTCCCGTAGCCGCTGCACGAATGCAAGGCGGAGCGGCCGGTCGTAGAGGTCGACCGGGGCGCCGTCGTCCAGCAGGTGGGTCTCGATCGTCCGCGGCCCGTCCGCCCCGAACGTCGGGCGGATGCCGACGTTCGTCACCGACGGGTGCAGCAGCCGGTCAATCACGGCGGTCGTCGCATAGACGCCGTCCGCGGGAAGCAGTTCGTTGTCGGTTCGGAGGTTTGCCGTCGGGATGCCGTGGCCGCGTCCCCGGCCGTCACCCCGCTCCACCTTGCCGTCCACCGTGTAGTGGTGTCCCAGCAGGGCGCCCGCTTCGTCGACGCGGCCGGCGGCGATCAATCGTCGCAGCCGCGTGCTGCTCACGACGAAATCCTTGTAGCGAACCGCCTCGACCTTGTCCGCCTCGAACCCGTAGTGCGCGCCAAGTTCGCGCAGCAACGAGAAGCTTCCGCTCCGGTTACGTCCGAAGAGGAAGTTGGCGCCGACGCACACCTCCCCCACCTGGAGCCACTCCACCAGGACCGTTCGGACGAACCGTTCCGGATCCCACTGCGACAGTTCGGACGTGAAGCGGACTATGGCGGTTCCCGCCATGCCGGCTGCCTCGAACGCCTCCAGCTTCTGCGCGGTGGTCATCAGGAGCGGCGCCACCCGGTCCGGCCGGAGGATCCGGGACGGGTGCGGATCGAACGTCAAGACGGTCGGCGTCGAGCGGCGCGCCCCCGCGCGGCGGCGCACCTCTTCCAGGATCTTCGCATGGCCGCGGTGCACGCCGTCGAAGTTGCCGAGCGCGACAACCGGCTGCGACCAGCGGGCGGCCGGCGGCGGATCGTCCGGATAGTGGATGACGTTCACGGTCGCACGGATGATACCCGCCCGCGCCCCACGGGGTCAGCCGGAGCCTCCGGACAAGGTCAACACGCTAGAAGAGCATCTAGGGGCATCCAGCGTATTTGCGGAGGCTTCGCCCCGAACCGCATGTCGAAGCATCGCCAGAAATCCCAACGGCTGGATCTCACTAGGCCGGCGAGACCGCCTCGTTGGTGCCAGGCTCCAGGAGTTCCGGAAAGGCGACCACGATCTGACTGAATCACCGAACGAAACTGCAGATCGTCTCAGTACGCATTCTACGCCCGAGCTGGCCTTCCTTCGTGATCGGCAGATAGCGCCTGCTATCCGGCAGCGCACGTTCGTACACGCTCGTTGGCGTGAGGCCTACCATTCTTGCTGCTTCGGTAACCCCAGCCGCGTTCTCTATGAACGTTCCCTTCAGGCAACTGTTTCCGACAACCAACGTCGCCGTTCCCCCCGGACGCAGCACGCGCGCGATCTCCGAGGTCATCCGGTATAGATCTTCTGCGTACCGTTCGATCATCAAGCGGTAGCGGTTCGGCAGCTCCTCCAGACTTCCCATTGCCTCTCGTATGCGCCAAAACAATGTACTGACATTGGGATCATCCGGGGCGCGCTCAGCACCGATGCTGCTCGATCGTATGCGCCGCAGCTGCTTGAGTTCGTATCCCAGCCACACCAAGGCCAACCGGTGACCCCGCAGATAGTCGATTGCGTTCAGGTACGGAGGGGAAGTAATGACTGCGTCGACGGTTCCGTTGCCAACGGCCTCCAAACGGCGGGCGTCGCCCGACTCCACATCCGCCGCACCGCTCGGCGGATGCTCCGCAACCCGTCTTTGGAGCGAACGTATTGAGCGTTCGAACGCGGGAAACACCTGAAAGTCGGAATCCTCCAGGACCTTGTGCGGCCGGCTGTGGGAGGTGTCTCGGGCCAGCGACGCACGCGGTTCCTTGGTGACGATGATCCGACTCAACGCCAACCGGATGAGATCGAGCGACGCGGTGTCTTCCCTGCGGTGACCTTGGCCGAGCCTGCTCAGCACAAACGCTATCTGCCTGAGCTCCGCACGCTGCAACGCCCCGAACCAGTAGTCCACGAATGATCGGGTTTCTTCCTCGGCATCCATCCAATCCAGCCTGACGGCACTCGCGTCCGTTGCCCGGGCCTCTCGAACTACGCGGGCCGCCCACCTGTCCAGGTTCTTCTCCGAGATTGGCGTCGTCCAAACACGCGCCATCAGCACCGCCAGCGGGTCCAGATCGAACCCCACTGCCTCGTGCCCGAGCTCGATTGCCTGTCTCAGTACGACCCCCGATCCCGCCATCGGGTCAAGCACTCGACTGTTCTCCCCGATTTCGCCCAACCTCTCCAGCACGAGACCAGGCGCCATTCTGGCCGGGAACGGGTGAATCGGCTTCAACGTCAACGGGTCGAAGCTACCCGCCATCGTCGTCGTCCGTATGGAGTTTCTCCATCTGGGTCTTAACCGCCGCGGCGACGTGGGACGGGCTGGCGTTGATCACGATTTTGTCGTCGTCGACCCCTACCAAGTCAGGCACGATCACCTGAAGACCCTTCGCGACCGAAATTACGTCCGGTTCCTGCACCTCGACCACACCTAGGGTTTCTCGACAGGTGTACGCGATCGTTGAGGCGGCCAAGGCATCCGGCACCTTCCCTTTGAGATTCTCAAGCGCCCTGATGAATACGTCGATCGTCAGCTTCCGGTTCGCCTTCATTGTGTCGGCGAGGGCCTCCACCCAATTCGACACGTCTGGGGGATCGAAATACTTGAAGACCTCGCGAAACGTGGTTACAGGGACGGCTCCGTACTCAACGGTATACTCAAGCAGCCTTCCGAGATCGCTCGTTGTCATCGGAGTGACTCCCAGCTTCTTGCATCGAGTCGCCAACGCGCCGGCGCTAAACCCGGGAGCGACGACCAGAGCGTAGTTGGCGTTGTATCGGTCACGGTGCTCCACCACGGCATCGAGCGAGATGTTCCCCGTCTTCGCAACGCTGTGTTTAGACGACTTGGCGTCGAACGAGAAGCTGTACAACGGCGGACGCGGATTCTCGGCCGTCGGTTGGCTCTTCGTCGGCATCGCGAACGCCTTCGCAATCCCCTCGGGTTCACCAGACTGCCCGAGATCCCGAACATCGAAGTCCAGATACCGCAGCGCGTCCGAGACAGCCGCCTCCAAGAGCTTGCTGTTCCCGCTGTCGTGTTGTGTGTCTCTCAGCAATCGCGCGATGAGGACACCCGATTGACGACGTTGCAACGCCCGGAATCGCATGAGCTTGTCCCTGTAGTCGCGCACGCTATGGAGCAGCTCCGGATCAATACCGATGTCGAGCGCGTACACATCAGCCAGCAGGCCGATCATTGCCATCGTTCGGATCAGTTCCTTTTCCGCCTTGCTATGAGAATGCTCGATGACAAAAGGATGCTCCCTGTTAACCACCACGGAGTTGTCCCTTATCCTGAACTTCACGAAGCTATCGTCATCCAGTTTCTCGTACTTTACCTGCCCAAGGGCATTCTTGATGTTCTCAGCGGTGTCTTCTCGCCACGACTGTCTCCTCTCCTCCCGATCATCTATTCCCGTCTCGTCAAACATACCGGGAATGGCCGGCTGCGTACGAAGTGTCTCCGATACTACGCTTCGCAATGGACTC